>NZ_JALJZF010000001.1:0-2542500 GCF_024171085.1 Bradyrhizobium sp. USDA 4541 | reverse complement strand
AATTCCATCTGGTGGAGCCAGACGGGATCGAACCGACGACCTCATGCTTGCAAAGCACGCGCTCTCCCAGCTGAGCTATGGCCCCGTACCAGAAGACGAATGCTCCGCACTCGATCAAAATGGTGGGCCTGGGAAGACTTGAACTTCCGACCTCACGCTTATCAAGCGCGCGCTCTAACCAACTGAGCTACAAGCCCCTAACACGAGAGACATGCCGGCGCGCACTCGACCTGAAGTCGGTACATCGCACAGCGCTCAGCCCCTGGCGCGTGTTCGTCCGCGAAGAAAGAGAAACGAAGACGGCGAAATCCCGCCAATGGAGCTCAACAATCCTGAAACTGTTGGCCCCTGAATGTTTCTAAAACGATCCGATAGATAGCGTGAGCTGATCTGAAGGATCATCCTTAGAAAGGAGGTGATCCAGCCGCAGGTTCCCCTACGGCTACCTTGTTACGACTTCACCCCAGTCGCTGACCCTACCGTGGCCGGCTGCCCCCTTTCGGTTAGCGCACCGTCTTCAGGTAAAACCAACTCCCATGGTGTGACGGGCGGTGTGTACAAGGCCCGGGAACGTATTCACCGTGGCGTGCTGATCCACGATTACTAGCGATTCCAACTTCATGGGCTCGAGTTGCAGAGCCCAATCCGAACTGAGACGGCTTTTTGAGATTTGCGAAGGGTCGCCCCTTAGCATCCCATTGTCACCGCCATTGTAGCACGTGTGTAGCCCAGCCCGTAAAGGCCATGAGGACTTGACGTCATCCCCACCTTCCTCGCGGCTTATCACCGGCAGTCTCCTTAGAGTGCTCAACTAAATGGTAGCAACTAAGGACGGGGGTTGCGCTCGTTGCGGGACTTAACCCAACATCTCACGACACGAGCTGACGACAGCCATGCAGCACCTGTCTCCGGTCCAGCCGAACTGAAGAACTCCGTCTCTGGAGTCCGCGACCGGGATGTCAAGGGCTGGTAAGGTTCTGCGCGTTGCGTCGAATTAAACCACATGCTCCACCGCTTGTGCGGGCCCCCGTCAATTCCTTTGAGTTTTAATCTTGCGACCGTACTCCCCAGGCGGAATGCTTAAAGCGTTAGCTGCGCCACTAGTGAGTAAACCCACTAACGGCTGGCATTCATCGTTTACGGCGTGGACTACCAGGGTATCTAATCCTGTTTGCTCCCCACGCTTTCGTGCCTCAGCGTCAGTATCGGGCCAGTGAGCCGCCTTCGCCACTGGTGTTCTTGCGAATATCTACGAATTTCACCTCTACACTCGCAGTTCCACTCACCTCTCCCGAACTCAAGATCTTCAGTATCAAAGGCAGTTCTGGAGTTGAGCTCCAGGATTTCACCCCTGACTTAAAGACCCGCCTACGCACCCTTTACGCCCAGTGATTCCGAGCAACGCTAGCCCCCTTCGTATTACCGCGGCTGCTGGCACGAAGTTAGCCGGGGCTTATTCTTGCGGTACCGTCATTATCTTCCCGCACAAAAGAGCTTTACAACCCTAGGGCCTTCATCACTCACGCGGCATGGCTGGATCAGGCTTGCGCCCATTGTCCAATATTCCCCACTGCTGCCTCCCGTAGGAGTTTGGGCCGTGTCTCAGTCCCAATGTGGCTGATCATCCTCTCAGACCAGCTACTGATCGTCGCCTTGGTGAGCCATTACCTCACCAACTAGCTAATCAGACGCGGGCCGATCTTTCGGCGATAAATCTTTCCCCGTAAGGGCTTATCCGGTATTAGCTGAAGTTTCCCTCAGTTGTTCCGAACCAAAAGGTACGTTCCCACGCGTTACTCACCCGTCTGCCGCTGACATATTGCTATGCCCGCTCGACTTGCATGTGTTAAGCCTGCCGCCAGCGTTCGCTCTGAGCCAGGATCAAACTCTCAAGTTGGACTTGAAACCTTGAACCGGCTGATCACAACGTTTGACGAGGTCCCACCATTCTTCGTCGACCGAAGTCAACGAGCCGCCTGCGATTCACATCGTTGGCAGCGATGGTGTAACCTTTAAAACGTGTACCGCCGAAGTCTTTCGTCCACTCTCAGAAGTCAAAAGCCGAAGCTTTCAAGTATTCCGAGAGACGCAAGGACTCCGCCGTCCACGTTTCTCTTTCTTCATCTTCACTTGTCAAACAGCCCGGGATCCGATGACCCCACACCCTTGGAGGGTGGTTCTACCCTTCACCGGCCGACGGTGAACTTCAACCGATTTATGTCGGCTGTTGTGTCACTCATCGAAGTGAGGAGCATCAGTGGCGCGTTCGCTCGCCTTGGTCAGTGACCCGGCGGCGCCGCGCTCAGTGGTTGGTTTATAGTCCGCACCCCTCGGGATTGTCAACGGCCATTGTCAACAAATCGTCGCACGCCCAAATCGCTTGTGCAGTGCGAAGAAATTCTCGTGCTTTCCGTGGCTTAGGTCGGAGGTAAAAATTCGCCGCCCAGCCCACGCGGCAAAAAACTTTAAAAAAAGTTCGTCGCCGGGCGGCCCGTGAGGCCCTCCAAAACGGGTTCCGACCGCCCCGGGGCCGGGCGGCGCGCATCGACCTGCTTTCAGGGAAGCTTTTCCACCTCAAATGCCGCACTTGAGCCACAATCCTGCGACGTTCTGGCTATAACGAATGCATTGAACCGCTCGTAACCTGTGGGGGCTGGGGCGGTTTTTCTGGGGGACCAGGCGATTTTCTCCAAAAATCCGTCGCCTCTTCCCTTCGCGGCCGAGCAACATCGAGAGATCTGCACACCATTGACGTTCGAGATCGCGGCTAGCTAATGGCCATCGGCTTCTCGAATTCGATGCGTGTGGCTCGCCACACTGCCGCGATTCCTCTTCGGGGGATCAAGGTGGGGACGAGGACGAGCTGAGGTCGATCGCAGTTGCTGGAATTTGGGGGGATATCGGGTTGAGCCAACGGGCGTCACGCGGAAGCGGAATTGGGCGCGAGACCGGGATGATCGATCTCGGTCACGAGCCGCCGCTTTCAGTCGACGGCACCGAGGCCGCGGTGATCGACCGTCGCCGTGTCTCCGTCCAATGGTTTAGCGGCACCATTCTGACTGGACTATGTGGCGCGGCCCTGATCGGCGGCGCCGTTTTTGCGTCGCTCGACGGCGAGATGACCTTCGCCAAGGTGCCGGAGCGTGTCGAAGGCGCGCTCCGCGGCGCGTTCACCGGCAACGATCGCGTCGTCAGCCTGCACAAGGGTGACCGCCTGCCGCCGCCCAGCGAATCCTCCGCCTCCCGCAGCCTGGTGCGCGTGTCGACCGTGACCCGCGTCGGCAATCGCGACGTGATGCGGGTGCGGCCCTTCATCCGAATTTCCGGCAATCTCTCGATGACCACGAGCGACCTGTCGGCAAAAATCCCTGCGTTCAACGCGCAGCGTCTCTTGACCGATGTCGGCTCCGACACGCCGGCGGCGGCCGAGGATCCGAATGCGGCGGCCGAGCCCGACGCCGAGGTCTCGTTCGTCACCAAGGATCTCGGCTCCGTGCTGCCGAAAGCCAAGCTCGCCGCGGTCGTCGCGCTCGACGACGTGCTGATGCGGGTCCGCGACGCCGCCAACTGGCGCGGCTCCGGCGGCTCGGTGCGCTACGCTTCACTCGCCAATGCCGCGGCTGACGCGAGCGGCGCCGGCCCCGACATGAGGATGGCCTACGCCACCGAGGGCAACACCTCCGATCCCTATGCCGGCTTCGAGACCCGCGTGGTGCCGGAAAACGTCACCCTGCTGCCGAAGACCAAAGAGCAGGTCACCGGCGGCAATCCGGTCGGCGAGCGGGTTCACCTCGTCAGGAAGGGCGACAGCATCACCTCGATCCTGCGCGATCAGGGCGCAACGCCCGACGAGGCGAAGGCGATCGCCGCAACGCTCGGCCCGCGTGGCCGCGAGGGCGGCCTGAAGGAAGGCCAGAAGGTACGGATCCTGATGGCGCCGGCCGCGCCCGGACCGAATGTCAGGCTGCAGCCCTATCGCGTGATCGTCGCCAACGAATCCGTCATCGAGGCCGTCGCTGCGCTGTCCGATCTCGGCAAATACGTTGCCGTCGACGTGCAGAGCATGAACACCGTCACCGAGACCGCCGACAATTCCAGCGACGATGACGAGGATGATGGCAGCGGCGTGCGGCTCTATCAGAGCATTTACGAGACCGCGCTGCGCAACAAGGTGCCGCCGACCGTCATCGAAGACATGGTCAAGATCTACTCCTACGACGTCGATTTCCAGCGCAAGGTCCAGCCCGGCGACTCGTTCGACGTGTTCTTTGCCGGCGAGGACGAGGGCGTCACCAGCACCGAAAAGACCGAAGTGCTCTACGCCGCGCTGACCGTGGGCGGCGAAACCAAGAAATACTACCGATTCCAGAGCTCCGACGACGGCCTCGTCGACTACTATGACGAGACCGGCAAGAGCGCGAAGAAGTTCCTGGTACGCAAGCCGGTCAACAACGCGATCATGCGTTCGGGCTTCGGCGGCCGCCGCCACCCGATCCTCGGCTATGTGAAGATGCACACCGGCGTCGACTGGGCCACCGCCTACGGCACGCCGATCTTCGCGTCCGGCAATGGCGTGCTCGAGAAGGTCGGATACGAGGGCGGTTACGGCAAATATATCCGCATGAAGCATGCCAATGGCTACGAGACCGCCTACGGCCACATGTCGGCCTTCGCCAAGGGCATGGAGATCGGCAAGAAGGTGCGGCAGGGCCAGGTGATCGGCTTCGTCGGCTCGACCGGCCAGTCGACCGGCCCGCACGTCCACTACGAAATCCTGGTCAACGGCCGATTCGTCGACCCGATGCGCGTGAAGCTGCCGCGCGGCCGTTCGCTCGAAGGCCCGATGCTGGCGAACTTCGAGAAGGAGCGCGACCGGATCGAGGCCCAGATGTCCAGCCGCGGCAGCTCGCGAATCGTCTCGGACGCCACCAGTTCCACGTCGCAGACGCGCTCCACCACCAACCGCTGACGGCGGAAACCTCGCTCAGGAAGCCGTTCCATCCGGAACCATCCGCGCCCGTCAGGCTTTGTCCGCTTAGGTAAACCTTGCAGAGGAGGCGCGCATGGCAAGCCTCACCCGCGACGATGTGCTGAAGGCCGTCGGCTCCGCCGACGACGTCACGATCGCGAGGATTATCGCGTCGGGGGCGACGATCACCGAGCTTGCCGAGGCGCAAGCCTGGCTCGCCAATGACGAGCCGCTGATCAATGCCGGCAAGCCGCTGGCCACCGGCCGCGCCCGCGAGCTGGTCGATATCCTGTCCGAACTCGAGCCCGGCGAGGACGACGAGCCGTCACCGCCCATCGCCCCGCCGGAATGACGGCGCGAGGCTGGCGCAGATCAGGAACACGATCCCGATCGCGGTCAGCCCGAACGCCACGGATGCGAGCGGGAGCAGCATGTCGATGGTGGCATGGGTGCTGTTGATCGTGCTGCCCCAGACCGCGAATTCGCCGGTCCGCCACTCCCGGAACGGAATCGACCGCTGATGCAGGTTGTGCCGATCGTCGTATTTCTGCCGGATCAGCGAAAGCACCCACGGCAACAGCACCGCGACGAACAGCGATACGCTGACGAACATCAGCGACAGCTCGACGTCGTCCTGACGGTCGAACAATATCCATGCCGCCACCGCGAACCACCGGCGGCTACGCCGTAGACGCGGGGATGAAGATCGTCATAGACGGGCCGGTTATGGGCAATGAGGTCTCTGCTCATGCAATTCGCCTGCTGCTGAGGGCGACCGGAGGTGTGGCTTTGCAGGATGATGCAAGGCGGCGCGCGAATCAGCGATGCGATTCGGACCGAATACTTCCCTTTGCAGCTGCGCGGGACGTTTGCCACGCCAGCCGATCATCAGGATGAAAACGAACGCCGTCCCGAGGCGGTTTCATTAATTCGGGCTCACAAAACCGGCCGCCGAACAGGAACTCCGTCGCATGCGGCCCGCCGATGTCATGGCGATGGATGCGGCCTGTCGCCAGGCCGCATCCGGTTTCGCTATCGAAACGCTCAGTTCAGCTTGCGCTTCGAGACCGGGGCCTCGAACTGCACGATCTCGGCGGTTTTGGGCACCTGACCGTTGAAGGTCAGCACGTTGCCCTTCTCCGAGATCACGACATGATCGCCGTCCTTGACCTCGCCGGCGAGGATCATCTCGGCCAGCGGATCCTGCACGCTGCGCTGGATCACCCGCTTCAGCGGGCGGGCGCCGTAAGCCGGATCCCAGCCCTTCTCCGCGAGCCAGTCCCGCGCCTTGGGGTCCAGCGTGAGCTCGATCTTGCGATCCTCGAGCAGCTTGGTCAGCCGCGCGAACTGGATCTCGACGATACGGCCCATCTCGCTCTTCTGCAGGCGGTGGAACAGGATGATCTCGTCGATGCGGTTCAGGAATTCCGGCCTGAAATGCGCCCGCACGACGCCCATCACCTGATCGCGGACCGCCGCGGTGTCCTCGCCCTCCGGCTGATTCACCAGGAACTCCGAACCGAGATTCGAAGTCATGATGATCAGCGTGTTGCGGAAGTCGACGGTGCGGCCCTGACCATCGGTCAGGCGGCCGTCATCGAGCACCTGCAACAGCACGTTGAAGACGTCGGGATGCGCCTTCTCGATCTCGTCGAACAGCACGACCTGGTAGGGCCGGCGCCGCACGGCTTCGGTCAGGGCACCGCCCTCGTCGTAGCCGACATAGCCGGGAGGCGCGCCGATCAGCCGCGAGACCGAGTGCTTCTCCATGAACTCGGACATGTCGAGGCGGACCATCGCGGTCTCGTCGTTGAACAGGTCAGCGGCGAGCGCCTTGGTCAGCTCGGTCTTGCCGACGCCGGTGGGGCCTAAGAACATGAACGAGCCGGTCGGCCGGTTCGGATCCTGCAGGCCCGCGCGGGCACGGCGCACGGCGGTTGCCACCGCACGCACGGCTTCAGCCTGGCCGACGACGCGCTTGGCGAGACTGTCCTCCATTTTCAGGAGCTTGTCCTTTTCGCCCTCGAGCATCTTGTCGACCGGCACGCCGGTCCAGCGCGAGACGACCTGCGCGATGTGGTTGGCGGTGACCGCCTCCTCCATCATCTCGCCGCCGCTCGGCTTGCTGTTCGCTTGCGCCTCGATGTCGGCGAGCTTCTTTTCCAGCTCGGGAATCCGGCCATAGGCCAGTTCGCCCGCCTTCTGGAATTCGCCGCGACGCTGCGCATTGGCCAGCTCAACGCGGAGCGCGTCGAGTTCGCTCTTCAGCTTCTGGGCATTGGAGAGCTTGTTCTTCTCCGCGCTCCAGCGCGCCGTCAGCGCCGTCGATCGCTCCTCGAGCCCTGCGAGTTCCTTCTCCAGGGTCTGCAAGCGGCTCTTGGAGCCGGCATCGTTCTCCTTCTTCAGCGCCTCCTGCTCGATCTTCAGCCGGATGATGTCGCGATCGAGCGAATCGAGCTCTTCCGGCTTCGAATCAACCTGCATCTTCAGCCGCGCCGCCGCCTCGTCCATCAGGTCGATGGCCTTGTCCGGCAGGAAGCGGTCGGTGATGTAGCGGTTCGACAGCGTGGTCGCGGCCACCAGCGCGGAGTCGGTGATGCGCACGCCGTGATGCTGCTCGTATTTGTCCTTGAGGCCGCGCAGGATCGAGATGGTGTCCTCGACCGTCGGCTCGCTGACATAGATCGGCTGGAACCGGCGAGCCAGCGCCGCATCCTTCTCGACATGCTTGCGGTACTCGTCGAGCGTGGTCGCACCGATACAGTGCAACTCACCACGCGCGAGCGCAGGCTTCAGGAGGTTGGACGCGTCCATTGCGCCGTCGGTCTTGCCGGCGCCGATCAGGGTGTGCATCTCGTCGATGAACAGGATGATGCCGCCCTCGGCCGACGAGACCTCCTGCAGCACGGATTTCAGCCGCTCCTCGAACTCGCCGCGATATTTCGCGCCGGCGATCAAGGCGCCCATGTCGAGCGACAGCAGCTTCTTGTCCTTCAAGCTCTCCGGCACGTCGCCATTGAGGATGCGCAGCGCCAGGCCCTCGACAATGGCGGTCTTGCCGACGCCGGGTTCACCGATCAGGACGGGATTGTTCTTGGTCCGCCGCGACAGAACTTGAATCGTGCGGCGGATCTCCTCGTCGCGGCCGATCACCGGGTCGAGCTTGCCGTCGCGCGCAGCCTGGGTCAGGTCGCGGGCATATTTCTTCAGCGCGTCGTAAGCGTTCTCGGCGGTCGCACTGTCGGCGGTGCGGCCCTTGCGCAGCGCTTCGATGGCCGCGTTCAGGTTCTGCGCCGTGACGCCGCCCTTGCTCAGGATCGAGGCCGCCTCGCTGCCCTTCTCGAGCGTGAGCCCGAGCAGCAGCCGCTCGACGGTGACAAAACTGTCGCCGGCCTTGTCGGCGGCCTGTTCCGCCGCATCGAAGGCGCGCGCCAGCTCCGGCGACAGGTAGACCTGTCCGGCGCCATTGCCCGAGACCTTCGGCAGCTTGTTCAGCGCCTCTTCGGTCGCTTTCAGGATCGCTCCGGAATTGCCGCCGGCACGGTCGATCAGACCGCCGGCGAGCCCCTCATTGTCGTCCAGCAGTACCTTCAACAGATGCAGCGGCGAGAACTGCTGGTGACCGTCGCGCATTGCGAGCGACTGGGCAGACTGGATGAATCCGCGCGCGCGCTCGGTGTACTTCTCAATGTTCATTCGTTTTCCCTCGGCCTGCCGTCACCACCCATTCAGGCATGGTTCCGGCATCTTCATTGGGTTTCCGCGGGCCGCGTTGACGTTCCTCAACCAGCCTCTGGTCGTCGCCATCATTTTTCAGGCTTGCCGCAGATGTGGGCACTTGGTTCCAAAACGGAAGAGCCACAGCCTGCGATTTCGCCCGGTGAAGCTCAGCGCCGCACGATGGCGACAAGGTAGCGGCAAGGCTGAGCGGTTTCGTTACGGAAGACGATGTCCGACGGCGGACCGAGCTCGACGCGGTCGCCCGCAGCGAGCTCGTGGCGCTCCGCTCCTTCCATCAAGGTGAGGCGGCCGCTGATCACCCAGACCACCTGGCGGACCAAGTGATAGGCGCTGGCGGGGAAGCCGGCTTCCTGCCTCGCAGGCAGTTCGATCTCCACCAGCTCCAGCGGATTGGCCGGATGCAGGAACACTTGCCGCCGCAGATAGGCCGCCTTCGGATCTCGCCACACCGGCTGATCCTTGGCCCGCTGCAGGCGGGAATTTCGTGAGGCAACCTCGAACAGCGCGGCCATGGTCAGGCCATAGGCCGTGGCGATCCGCGACAGCGTCGCCGCCGTCGGGCTTGCCTCCGCCCGCTCGATCTTGCTGAGCATGGCCTTGGACACGCCCGCCCGCCCGGCGAGGTCCGCCAGCGACCAGCCGCGGCCCTCCCGTTCGGCGCGAACCCGCCGCCCGAGAGCCTCATCGGCCTTGTCCTCTATAATTGACATATCGTCTTATATAATAGACGATGGGGATCCGTTCAAGAGGCCCGTCAAGGAACCACCGATGATTATCCGCCCCGCCACAGAGCAGGACATCCCTGCGATTACCGCGATCTTCAACGAGGCGGTCGCCAACTCGAATGCGATCTGGACGGAGAAGCAGGATTCCGAGGCCGAGCGGCTGGCCTGGATGACGGCGCGGCTGGCTCTGGGCTATCCCGTGCTGGTGGCCGTCGAGGGGACGACGGTGCTCGGCTACGGCACATTCGGCGACTTCCGGGCCTTCCCGGGCTACCGCTACAGCGTCGAGCACAGCGTCTATATCCATGCCGATCATCGCGGCCGCGGCCTCGGCCGGATCATCGTCGACGAGCTGATCGCCGCGGCCACCGCGCTCGGCAAGCACGTCATGATCGCCGGCATCGACGGCGGCAATCTCGCCTCGCTGCGGCTGCACGCGCGGGCCGGCTTTGTCGAGGTCGCCCGGATGCCGGAGGTCGGACGCAAATTCGGCCGCTGGCTCGATCTCGTGTTCATGCAACGCCTGCTGGACGCTCCTGGAGCGGCGCGCGCCGACTAGTACCTTCCCGCGGGCGGCAGTTCTCCTCGCACGCCAAACAGGCTAGAGCGGGCGAATGGACAACACGCACGCTTCCTCTGCCCGGATCACCGGCATCTATCGCTACCCCGTCAAGGGTCTCACGCCCGAGCCGCTGCCGCACGCAGAGCTCAAGGCCGGCGAGACGCTCCGCTCCGATCGCCGCTATGCGATCGAGAACGGCCCGAGCGGTTTCGATCCCTCGGTGCCGAAATGGCTGCCGAAGCCGCATTTCCTGATGCTGCAGCGGGACGAGTGGCTGGCGCCGCTGCGCGCCCATTTCGACGATGACAGCCATGTGCTGACGCTGCGCCGGGATGGCGCGATGGTGGCCCAGGGCGACCTCGAGACCGCGGAAGGCCGCGCGGCGATCGAACGCTATTTCGCCAATCGTCATACCGGCCAGATCAAGGGCCCGCCCAAGGTGCTGGTCAGCCCCGGGCACAGTTTCTCCGATGTGCCGCGCAAGGTGGTCTCGATCATCAATCTGGCCAGCCTGCGGGCGATCGAGGAGATGGTGCAGGCGCCGGTCCATCCGCTGCGCTTCCGCGCCAACCTCTATGTCGAAGGCTGGCCGGCCTGGCATGAAGCCAGCCTGCTCGACCAGACCATCGCGATCGGCAGCGCCCGGGCCAGGGTGGTGAAGCGCATCACCCGCTGCGCCGCGGTCAATGTCGATCCCGACACCGGCGCGCGCGACCTCTCGGTGCCGAACACGCTGATGCAGCGTTTCGGCAACAATGAGTGCGGCATCTATGCCGAGATCATCAGCGATGGCGGCGCCGCCGTCGGCGACACGATTGCCGCTGAGGGACCTGTAGCGTCGTAGGCCGGGCAAGGCGCGTGCGCGCCCCGCCCGCTTTCGAGCGATCAGTTGGTCGGCATCACATAGGCGTAGATGCGGCCGCGCGAGACCCGCGTCTCGCGGACGCGGTGGCCGCTGTTGCCCGAGATCATGATCGGATTGCCCTTGGCATCGACGCCGGTGATGATGCCGACATGGCCGCCGCCGCGGCGGCTCATCACGGCGATGGCGCCGACCTGCGGTCCCGAAACGCGCGTGCCGTATTTGGCGAACGAGCTCGCCATGTCGGAGCCGGTGCCGCGACGGCCGGTGTGCTGCAGCACCATGTTCATGAAGCGGGCGCACCACAGGCTGGAGCGGCCGGTCGGATTGCCGCCGAGATAGCGGCGCGCCTCGGCCACGATGCCGGACGAGCCGAAGCCGCTTGCCGCAATCACGCCGCCCGTGTTGGGCACGGGGTCAGGCAACGGCGCTGCGTTGGTTTCGATGATCCCGCCCGGCTGCGCGAGTGCGCGGCGCTCGGCGCGCGACAGCCGCGCTGCGGGCCGATAGTGATGACGGGCATAATGACGCGCGTGATGGCCGGCATGGGCCGAATGCGCGTGACGGGAATGATGCGGACGGGCGGATGCCGGTGCGGCGGAGATCACGGCGAGAGTGAGCGAACACAGAGCCAGCGCCAAAACACGAAGTGACCGGCGACACGCAAGCAACTGAACCATACTTCACTAGATCCTCTGTAACGCCCCCCAATTCCCCGTCGCGTTCCCGGGGGAACACGGCGGTGGTTTTGAAAATCGGGATGGCGCGAGGAAGATTTCATGCGGCACTGCGGGACCAATTTCTTGGTCATTCCGCGATGATTCGATGACGAGAAAGGAACCGGAACTGCCGCATTGCGGCCTCGAAAATTAACTGCAAATCTGGAGGCGGCCAACGAGAGGAGAATTTCAATGCCCTACGCCACGACGAAAGATCATGTCCGCCTCCACTTCGAAGAGGCCGGCAGCGGAACCCCGATCATCTTCCTGCACGAGTTCGCCGCTGATCACACCAATTGGGAGCCGCAGATGCGCTACTTCGCGCGCGGCCACCGCTGCATCGCCTATTCGGCGCGCGGCTACACGCCGTCCGACGTGCCTGCGAGTGCCGACGTTTACACCTACCAGCACTTCTATACCGACGCGCTCGCCGTGCTCGACCATCTCGGCATCGCCAAGGCGCATTTCGTCGGGCTCTCGATGGGCTCCTATTCGTCGCTGCAGATCGCCCTCAACGCGCCGGAGCGCGCGCTGTCGATGACGCTGGCCGCGGTCGGCTCCGGCTCAAGCCTCGAGCATCTCGATGCCTTCCGCGCGCAGTGCCGTGCCAATGCCGAGCAATACGAGAGCATCGGCGCGGTCGAGGTCGCCAAGGTGACGCGCGAAGCGCCGAGCCGGATTCCGTTCCTGGTCAAGGATCCGCGCGGCCACGCCGATTTCTACGCCGCGCTCGCCCGCCACGACGCCAGAGGCTCAGCCAACACGATGCGCAGCTTCCAGGGCGGCAGGCCCTCGATCTACACCATGACCGACGCCATCAAGCGCGCCGCGACGCCGGCGCTGATCCTGTGCGGCGACGAGGACGACAATTGCATCGCGCCCAGCATGTTCCTGAAGCAGCATCTGCCGGCCGCCGGCCTCTCGTTCTTCCCGAAGTCGGGCCACGTGCTCAACCTCGAGGAGCCGGCGCTGTTCAACGAGATGGTCGAGCGCTTCATCGCGCTGGTCGAGGCCGGCCGTTGGCCGGTACGCGATCCGCGGTCGCTGGTGGCGGCGCCGGTGTAGTCCTGTCATTCCGGGGCGATGCGCAGCATCGAACCCGGAATCTCGAGATTCCGGGTTCACACTTCGCGTGCCCCGGAATGACGCCATGACGTCACTTCCCCTGCCCACCCCGGCTGAGCAGGAACACGCCCTGCTCGCCGAACATGTTCCACACCCACCACGGCAGGTTGAGCGGCACCGGACGGCCGTAGAGATCGAGCGCCACCGCGCGCTCCATCTTGACGTTGATCTCCTCGCAGAGCTGCACGAAATCCTTGATGGTGCAGAAGTGGATGTTCGAGGTGTCGTACCAGCTCGCCGGCAAATTCTCGGTGCGCGGCATGTGGCCCCCGATCAACAGCTGCAGCCGCATCCTCCAGAACCCGAAATTCGGGAACGAGACGATGGCGCGCTGGCCGATGCGCAGCAGATTTTCCAGCACCACCTTGGGCTGTCGCGTCGCCTGCAAGGTCTGCGACAGGATCACGTAGTCGAACGCATCATCCGGATAATTGACGAGGTCGGTGTCGGCATCGCCCTGCACCACCGCGAGCCCCTTGGCGACGCAGCCATTGACACCCTCGCGCGACAGCTCGATGCCGCGGCCGTCGATGCCGCGGCTTTCCAGCAGTTGCAGCAATTCGCCGTCGCCGCAGCCGACATCGAGCACGCGCGAGCCCGGCCGCACCATGTCGGCGACCAACAGATGATCGGTGCGATAGCCGCCGGTCCGCTCCGGCGCGATACCCGGCAAGGGCAATGTCTGCTGCATGCTCATGACCGGCCGCCGTCCTTCAGGCCGCGCGCCTTGCCTGCGGCCAGCAGGAAGGCACGGGAGATCTCGAGGAATTCGGGCACGTCGAGCAGGAAGGCGTCGTGCCCCTTGTCGGTCTCGATCTCGGCGAACGACACCCGCGCGCTCGACGCGTTCAGCGCATGCACCAGCGCGCGCGATTCCGAGGTCGGAAACAGCCAGTCGCTGGTGAACGACACCACGCAGAACCGCGTTTGGATGCCGGTGAACGCCTTCGCCAGCACGCCGTTGTGGTCGGCGGCGATGTCGAAATAGTCCATCGCGCGGGTCAGATAGAGATAGGAGTTGGCATCGAAGCGCTCGACAAAGGACGAGCCCTGGTAGCGCAGATAGCTCTCGACCTGGAAATCCGCATCGAACGAGAAGGTCGGCAGCTCGCGGTCCTGCATCCGCCGTCCGAACTTGCGGTGCAGCGCGGCGTCCGAGAGATAGGTGATGTGCGCGGCCATCCGCGCCACCGCCAATCCGCGGTGCGGATGGGTGTCCTCGTCGACATAGCGGCCGCCGCGCCAGTCCGGATCGGCCATCACGGCCTGGCGGCCGAGCTCGTGGAACGCGATGTTCTGCGCCGAGTGGCGCGTCGAGCAGGCGATCGCGAGCGTCGAGAACACGCGCTCCGGATAGGCCGCGGTCCATTGCAGGACCTGCATGCCGCCCATCGAGCCGCCGACCACGCAGAACAGCGTCGTGATGCCGAGACGATCGATCAGCATCGCCTGCGCACGCACCATGTCGGGGATGGTGATGATCGGGAAATCGAGTCCCCACACCTTGCCGGTCGCGGGGTTCAACGACGCAGGGCCGGTCGAGCCCATGCAGCCGCCGATCACATTGGAGCAGATGATGAAGTACTTGTCGGGATCGATCGGCCGGCCGATGCCGACCATGGTCTCCCACCAGCCGGGCTTGCCAGTGACGGGATGGATGTTGTTGACATGCTGATCGCCGGTCAGCGCGTGGCAGACCAAGATCGCGTTGGAGCGGTCGGCATTGAGCTCGCCATAGGTCTGGTAGGCGATCTGGAATGGTGCGAGATCGACGCCGCAATCGAGCTTGAGCGGCTGGTCCATCCCGAACTTCGCCACCAATGACGACGGATGGTCGGCCTCATGGGCGCGATCATCGCTCGGGGTTTGTGGGCTCGGTATCGGACGCACGTTGCTCATCTAGGCGACCCTGCCTCCGCGCGGGAGGGCTCGACGGACCTCAGGCCAATAAAAAACCCGGCCTGAACAAAGGTTCGGCCGGGAGCTGATAAGGTCCCCGGCCTGTTTAGCGAGTTGTTTAACGTGGCTGCAAGCCGGCCGGCTCAAATGACCACGGGACGCAGGGAACGTAGTCCCCACGCCCCCCGCCGTCAAGACAGCCCTGCCCACGGCCAATTGGTTAACCGAATGCGCAAGGCACGCCTGCGACGTTTCTCTTTGCTTTCGCTGCCCGTCTTTCCTAATCAGGGACCCTGTCCGACGCGGCACCGGGCCGCCCCGACGACAAGGTTTGAGAGCATGTCCAACCCACCCCCGTCGCCGCCCTCGCTGCAGGATCTGCGCAAGGAGATCGATGCGATCGACGAGCAGGTACACCGCCTGCTGATGGCGCGCGGCGACATCATCGACCGCCTGATCCAGGTCAAGAAGACCCAGGAGGTCGGCTCGGCATTCCGCCCGGCACGCGAGGCCAGCATGATGCGCGAGCTGGTGCGGCGTCATCGCGGCATCCTGCCGCTCGACACCATCGAGAGCATCTGGCGCGTCATCATCTCGACCTTCACCTATGTGCAGGCGCCGTTCGCGGTGCATGCCGATGTTTCGGTCGGCGAGTCGGCCATGCGCGACTCGGCGCGGTTTCACTTCGGCTTCGTGGTGCCTTACGTGTCGCATTTCAGCGCACAGGCCGCGGTCGAGGCGGTGGCGAAGTCGAAGGGCGACCTCGCGCTGGTCTCCGCGATCGCAAGCCGTACGCCGTGGTGGAATGCGCTCGAGGCCAGTGGCGCGCCGAAGATCATCGCGCGGCTGCCGTTCCTCGAACGCGCCGACCATCCCGCCGCGCTGCCGGTGTTCGTGATCTCGCGGGTCGCCGACGACGCCATGGTCACCGAAGTGCAGACCTGGAGCGTGCGCGTCTCCGGCTGGAACGCCGATGTCGCCCGGGCGCTTGCGCCGCTCGCCGAGATCGTCGCGGTCCCCGACACCGCTTTCGACGGCGCGGCGCTCCTGGTCTCGGTCACCGGACACGATTTCGAGGCCATCAAGCTCGCCCTGATCAAGGCCGGCGCCTCGGTCCGCTCGTCGGCCCTCGTCGGCAGCCACGCAACGCGCTATACGGTGCCCTCTAACGGATCGGCCAGGACCTGAAGTAAGAGCCAGCCGCCCGTCCAGGCTTTTGTTTTGACGCGTTTTCTTCACGCGAACCGGTATCCACTTCGCTCGAAAACGCTCTGTTCGGAGTTGATGATGTCCCGCCCCGTGCCGAACCCCGGCATCCTCGATATTGCGCCCTACACGCCCGGCAAGAGCCCGGTGCCGGAACCGGGCCGCAAAGTGTTCAAGCTGTCCGCCAACGAGACGCCGTTCGGGCCGTCTCCGAAGGCGATCGCGGCCTACAAGGCGGCGGCTGACCATCTCGAGGACTATCCGGAGGGGACCTCACGCGTGCTGCGCGAGGCGATCGGCCGCGCCTACGGGCTCGATCCCGACCGCATCATCTGCGGCGCCGGCTCCGACGAAATCCTCAACCTGCTGGCGCACACCTATCTCGCGCCCGGCGACGAGGCGATCTCGACCACCCACGGCTTCCTGGTTTACCCGATCGCCACCATGGCGAACGGCGCCAGGAACGTGATCGCGGCCGAGACCAATTTCACGGCCGACGTCGACGCCATACTCAAGGTGGTGACGCCGCGCACGAAACTGGTCTGGCTCGCCAACCCGAACAATCCGACCGGCACCTACATCCCGTTCGACGAGGTCAAACGGCTGCGCGCCGCGCTGCCGTCGCATGTGCTGCTGGTGCTCGACGCCGCCTATGCCGACTACGTCTCGCGCAACGACTACGAGCTCGGCATCGAGCTGGTCGCGACCACGGACAACACGGTGGTGACGCACACCTTCTCGAAGATCCACGGCCTTGCGGCGCTGCGGATCGGCTGGATGTTCGGGCCGGCGCATATCGTCGATGCCTGCAACCGTATCCGCGGTCCGTTCAACGTCACGACGCCGGCGATGCTGGCGGCGGTGGCGGCGATCGAGGACTCGGCGCATGTGCAGATGTCGCGAACCCACACCGAACAATGGCGCAACTGGCTGACCGAGCAGATCGGCAAGCTCGGGCTGAAGGTGACGCCGAGCGTCGCCAATTTCGTGCTGATCCATTTCCCGACCGACAAGGGCAAGACCGCGGCGGAAGCCGACGCCTATCTCACACGGCGCGGCCTCGTGCTGCGCGCACTCAACAATTACAAGCTGCCGCATGCGCTGCGCATGACCATCGGCACCGAGGAGGCCAACCGCCTCGTGGTCGAGGGGCTGCGCGACTTCCTGGCCGGAAAGTGACATCGTGACCACCGCCCCGCTCTTCCAACGCATCGCGCTGATCGGCTTCGGCCTGATCGGCGGCTCGATCGCGCGCGGCGCGCGCGCGCAAGGGCTGGTCGGCGAGATCGTGACCACCGCGCGCTCGGAGAAGACGCGTGCGCGCGTCGCCGAACTCGGCATCGTCGATCGCGTCGTCGAGACCAACATCGAGGCGGTGAAGGATGCCGACCTCGTCATCCTCTGCATCCCGGTCGGCGCCTGCGGCCCGGTCGCCGCTGAGATCGCGCCGCATCTGAAGCCCGGCGCGATCATCTCCGACGTCGGCTCGGTGAAGGGCGCCGTCGTCAAGGACATGGCGCCGCATCTGCCTGACGGCGTCCACTTTGTCCCGGCGCATCCGGTGGCCGGCACCGAGCATTCGGGGCCGGATTCCGGCTTCGCCGAGCTGTTCATCAACCGCTGGTGCATCCTCACCCCGCCCGAAGGCACCGATCCCGCGGCGACCGACCGATTGCGAACGTTCTGGGCCGCGCTCGGCGCCAAGGTCGAGATCATGACGCCCGACCATCATGACCTCGTGCTCGCGATCACCAGCCATTTGCCGCATCTGATCGCCTACACCATCGTCGGCACCGCCGACGAGCTGGCGCAGGTGACGGAATCCGAGGTCATCAAATTCTCCGCCGGCGGCTTCCGCGACTTCACCCGCATCGCGGCCTCGGACCCGACGATGTGGCGCGACGTATTCCTCGCCAACAAGGACGCCGTGCTCGAGATGCTCGGCACCTTCAACGAGGATCTGTCGAAGCTGACCCGCGCGATCCGGCGCGGCGACGGCGAAGCGCTGTTCGACCACTTCACCCGCACCCGCGCCATCCGCCGCGGCATCGTCGAGACCGGCCAGGACTCCGCCGCACCCGACTTCGGCCGGCCGCATGCGAATTTGGAGAAGTAGCCGGGGCGACTCTTTCCATTCGTCGTCCCGGCGAAAGCCGGGACCCATACTCCGCGGCGGGTGTGGTTGACGGGACTCGTCGTTTCAGCTTCGCGCAACGATGCAGCGAAACCCATCATTGGCGCCGCGGGCTTAAATCGATGGGTTTCGCTTCGCTCTACCCATCCTACAATTGGAGTTGCCCGTCGGATTGTGTCGCCGCAGGGCCGACCCGCCTACCGGCGGACGGAGCGAGCTGATAGCCTCCAGCAGGAAAGCCGGCGCGTCGCTGATGACAGGGAGCGATCAGATGATACTCAGTCCGGATCATGTGACTATCGCAGTGGCAGATGCCGGCCCGGCGATCGAATTCTTCGCGCTGCTCGGCTTCAAGAAGACTCACGTCGCGACCATCGACGGCGGCGTTCCCGCCCGGTACATGGGCATGCCGGCCATGAGAGCGCAGCACATCACCCTCGCACTCGAAGGAGCGGATTTCGAAATCCAGCTGCTTCAGTTCGACCCGCTCCCGGGGACCGATCCGGGGATGCACCCGACCAATCTGCGAAAGCTGGGCTTCAATCACCTCGCCTTCCGCGTCGACGACATCGAGGCGGCCACCGCGCACCTGGTGGCCAACGGTGTCACCATGCTGAGCGAGGTGATGGACTACATCAGCCGGAAGCTCCGGCTGTTCGAGGGCCCGGAGGGCATCACCTTCGAGTTGGTCCAGCGGGACGCCTGAGACTACGCTGGCCAGGGCCGTTTGCATTGCCCCAAGCGGCGCAGAATGATGTCGGCTTTTGACCCGAGCGGACCCGATCTTCGGCTAGCCCGGGCCAATATCCCGCCCCATTATCACGAGACCTCGGGCGCGCTATCATCCGGCCATTCTTTAGACAAGACTGAAGGGAGTGCTGGAGGCTGATCGCCCCTGACGGATAGCCGAGTCGGCACTCTTGGGTGACATTGGACGGAAAGGGAAACGTCAATGAACTCCACGCCCACTCCGAACCCAGTTGGATCGAACGATAGCCCGAGCGCGCGCGCCGACGAACGACTCGCGGAAGCCCAAAAGCAGATTGCGCGCGCCGATGAAGAACTCACGCGCTTGAGTGAACAGCTCGCAAGAATGGAGCGCGATGCCGCGTCCCACCCGTCGGCAAAGCCAAACCCGCCCTCGGTCGGACCCAACCCCGTTTCTTCCGGGCCCAGCCCTGCTTCTTCCGGACTTGCCTCGCAATCGCGGCCCGGAAGACCGGTATTCCGCGCCCTCACCGCCTTGTCGGTGGCAGCATGTATCGTGGTCGCTGCCCTGGCTTTGCAGTCGTCATATGGCGGGGAAGCCAAGCTGCTTGTCGCCCGTTGGGCGCCGCAGCTCGTTTCAACTCCAGCATTGCCGCCGGATGATCCGCAGCCTCCGGCGCAGCCCGCTCCACCTGCCGTTCAGGTCGCCGCGGCAGACGCCGCTCCGCCCCAAGCGACGCCGTTGCCTCAGACCGCACCACCGCAGGACGCCGCGCCGACGGCCAACACAGCCCTTCCCGATCAGACGCAGCTGCTGCAAACGATCGCACGCGACCTCGCAAATGTTGAGCGAAATATCGAGCAACTAAAGGCGAACCAGCAACAGATGGCCCGCGAGAGCTCCAAAGCCATTGAGGAACTCAAGGCGAGCCAAGAAGAAATGAAACGAGCGCTCGCGAAGGTTTCCGAGCCGAAGGCGTCACCGGCTCCGACGCAGCCGGCGCCGGCCGCGCGCAAGCCCGAGCGGACGTCTATCCCGCCATACGCAAGAGCGCGGCCTCGTATCCCGAGGGAGTGGTTCTACGACGAATGGTGACCGTCGATGCAGCCATCCTTCAGTTCCGGATCGCTTCAAGCCGGCGGCAGGCCGAGTGACTGCGCGGCCTCCATCCAGACCGGCAATTCACGCTGATACAGCGCATTGCTGTCCTTGAAGCCGATCGCGGGCTCCAGCACGAAGGTCGCGAGCACCTCCTTCACCTTCGGATCGTTATTGGCGGCGACGCAAATCTCCGACAGCCGATCGACGATCGGCTGCGGCGTCGCCTTCGGCAGTGCCCAGCCCGAGAACCGCTCACGGTGAAGAACTTCGACGTCGCGCCCTGCTCGGGCAGCGTCCTGATCTCGGGGATCGCGTCGACCTTCTTCGAATGCACCCCAAAAACGACGCCGCGACCGCTTTGCAGGACGGTTTGCGCGGCGGTGTAGCTGCCCATCGCGACATCGAGCGTACCTTCCGCGAGCCCGGTCCACATCGGTGCTTCGCCGCGATAGTGGATCGGCTCGATGGTGAGGCCATACTGCTTGTTGAGCTCGTTGATCGTCATGTGCGGCGCGGAGCCCGCGCTATAGGTGCCGAAATTCACCTTGCCGCTGCTGCGCGCATAGGCGACGAATTCCGCCAGTGTCTTGACGCCCAATTTCGGGCTCGCGACCAGCAGCAGCCCGGCGCCCGGGATCACGCTGACCAGCGTCAGATCCTTGTCCATGTCGTAGCCGGGGTTCTTCATCATCGCGCGGTTCATCACGTAAGTGGTCGAGATCGAGCACAGGATGGTGTGACCGTCAGGCGCGGCGCGCGCCACCTCGGCGGCGCCGATCGAGCCCGAGGCGCCCGCCTTGTTCTCGATGACGACGGTTTGCCCGACTTGCCTTGCGATGAATTCGCCGAAGGCGCGTGCCAGGAGATCGGTCTGCCCGCCGGCGGGGTAGCTGCAGATCATGCGGATTTGCCGCGAGGGCCAGGCGGCTTGCGCCGAGGCGCCGCGCGGCAGGAAGGGCATCGCAGCGGCCGCGGTTCCGGCAGCGATGACGTGACGGCGGGTGAATTTCGCTGGCATGAAGTCCCTCCCCGATTTTTTGGTGAGGGTATCGCATCGGCCGATCGCAGCTACGGGACAGATTGGCGCAGCGGGCCGCAGGTCTGCGACCGTGCTCACCGCCGCAGCCGTTGATCCCGGATCGGCCGCGTCGACATCGCGGCGGCGTTCGCCAGCCGCTGACGGCCGACGAGACCGGCGGTCGCCAGCATGATGCCGCCGCCGAACCACCAGGTGCCGATCACGAACTCCCAGGCGCGCGGCGGAATCTCGTCGAACACGATGCCGTAGACCGACACCAGCGCAGCCAGCGCGGCAAGGAAGATGCCGCCCGCGCTCATCAGCTCGACGGCATCGATGCGACCCGTGCCGCGCATCACCGGCTTGGGAACATCGATGCCGAGATAGAAGCCGACTGCACCGATCACGATCGTCGTCGCGATGAAGCCGAGCGTGCCGAAGACAGCGACATGGCCCTTGGCGAGCTGGGCGGCGACGAAGGTGCCGGCCATGGCACCGGCCATCGCGAGGCCAGTTCGCTGCAGCACATGCGCGGCGCGGCTGACCATCATCAGTTCGCGCGCGATCACGGCCCTCTGCTTCGGTCTGGTCACGATCCTCATGTGCGGTGTTCCTTTGCCGGTGGTGCACTCCCTCTCCCCGTTCTTACGGGGTCGAGACAAGCGAAGCGTGCTCTTGGAGGGTTGGGGTGAGGGGCCGTCTCCGCATGGATGGTGATAGCAACGTTTGCGGAGGCTCCCCCTCACCCGGGGCGCATCTAACGATGCGCTCCGACCTCTCCCCGCGCGCGGGGCGAGGTAACCAGAGTTCGTAGCTCGGCTCGAAATGACATCGTCACGCCCTAGAACGGGTAGTAGCGGATCTGGGTCATGACGATGTGGTCGTCGGTCTTCGGCGCGCCGCCGACACCCTGGAAGGCGAAGCGCTGGGTGTAGGAATATTGCGCGCCGGCCTTGATGGTGCCGTAGGAGCCCTTGAAGATCGTGTCGTAGAAGCCCGCGGTGTACTGCCTCACCTCCGAAGTGTTGCCGTTGCAGGTCGCGGCCGGCGAGTTCTCGATGTTGCAGCCGAGGTTGTTGTAGAGCGGATTGCCGTAGCCGAACGGCACCGTGCCGACATTGGAGAAGGTCGCCTTGGTCTGTTCGAGCCCGGCATAGGCGTAGAGATCGAGCGACGGCGTCGTGTGCCAGACCGAGCCGACCAGGAAAGCCGTGATCGGCAGCGGCTGGATCGAGCCGTCCTGGCGCACGGTTGCATCCGGGAATGGCGTTGCGGTGAAGCGGCCCAGCGCACCGTAGGAGGCGGAGGCCTGCACCTCGAGCAGCTTCGGCACGATCTCGGCCGAGAGGTGGCCGCCGAAGCTGACCGTGTTGACGTCGTGATTGGCGAAGTTGAAGCGATCATAGAAGTCGCGGTAGAGCGCCCACGCCTCGACATGCAGCTTGTAGGGCCCGAGCCGCGGATCCCACGCGCCCTTCACGGTGAAATCCGGAACGTGGTTGAGGCTGACATTGTTCAGGCTGTTGAAGAAGCTGCCGCCCGGACCGGTGAGATTGACCAGCAGATTCGGATTGAGCACGCCCTGCGGGCCAACCGCCGGCGTGCCGACCAGCGGGTTGTTGCCGCCGAAAAAGGATGTCTGCGGATTCTCCGCCGAGACCGCGAGCTTGAACTCCGGCCCGATATCCTGCCAGACCCGGACGCCGGGTTGGCGCGCGCCGAGAAAGCCCGGCACCAGCTCGAAATCGATCACGCCCGGCGTATCGGCGCCTCGCGGATCGATGCCGGCCTTGCTCGGCGTGTTCAGCGACCATGATTGGCCGGCGAGGACATGCAGGCCGAGATCGCTGCGGTCGATCTCGATGCTGGCCTGCCGCAGCCGCGGATTGAACGAATTGGTCGCGACCGAATTGGCGGTCTGCGCCGCGCCCTCGAAATCGAGCTCGCCATAGCCGGCGACGTGGATGTTCTCCGTGGCGTTGGCTTCGGCGAGCACCGAGAAGCGGGTCTGGCGCGCGGTGAAGCGCGACTCGCCGGTGTTGTAGTTCTTGCTCTGCGGGAACGGGATGAAGTTGTAGACCGAGCCCGAATCGGAGGCGAGGTTGCGGCTGCGATAGATGCCGGTGAGATCGACCCAGCCGCCGAAGGTGAAGGTGACGCCCTTGTAGCAGAGCTTGCCCGATGCGCAGGGATCGAACGGCACCGGCGCCTTCGCCGTCATCTGCGCGTTCTGAATTGCGTTCTGTCTTGCGGCCAGCGCCTCCTCCTTGCGCGCCTGCGTCTCCATTTTCTGCTCGAGCTGCTTGAGCCGTGCCTTCAGCGCACGCAGCTCGGACGCATCGTCCTCCGCCAACGACGGACCTGCCGACAGCAGCATGCTGCCGAGCAGAATTCCCCCGAGAATTCGCATCGCTTCTCCTCCACACGAGGTTGCTTCCTCAGGCGAGAGAGCGGTACTCGGGGAGTGATATTCGCGCCGGGGCGCATTATTCCGGTCACGTTTTTCTCATCGCGGCGGCGGGAATAGATCGCGGTAATCGACGATAGCGCGCGAGGAGATAGTGAGCGGCCTTACCGGTAAGCTCTGTCATTGCGAGCGAAGCGAAGCAATCCATCGCGCGGCATATGCGGAGCCATGGATTGCTTCGTCGCTATCGCTCCTCGCAATGACGGATGTTTCCGCAGCGTCCATCCGCTCAGAACAGCGGCGGAATCTGCGCGACTTTCAGCGGCCCCAAGAACACCGCGCCGTCGGCGAAGCGCAGCGGGAAGCTGCGCGCCTTCTTGCCTTCGAGGGTAGCCTCGGTGCCGAGCGAATTGACGCCGGCGGAAATGCCGGCATTGGCGTTCTGCTTGATCACCTTGCCGAGGCCGGGGATGGCGCGATCCAGCGCGCCAAAGAGATTGCTGAGGTCCTGGCTCTTCACGCCGGGCGCGACGCGATCAAGCGTTGCCTGCGGCACGCCCTCCTCCAGCATCTTGTCGATGCCGAGCGCGGGGATGACGCGCTCGAGGCCGGCGACCGTCATCTGCAATTCGCCCTCGATGCGACCCTGCGCGTTGAGGCGCAGCGTGCCGGCCGCGACCGACAGCACATCGCCCTGCTCGATCCGCGACTGCTGGATCTCGACGCTGCCGCCGGCGGCCTGGATCTCGCGGAAGCGATCGGGCCAGGGTTTCGGCGAGAAATCCTTCAGGCCATTGAGCCGCGCATGGATGTCGGCGTTGAACGGCTGGGCGAGCAGCGGATGCACCTCCTGCAAGGTGCCGCCGGCAATCTGCAGCACGGCCTCGATCGCCGGACTGTCCGGCGCCGAGCCGTCGACCTGCCTGCCGTGCAGCTCGATGTGATTGACCCGCGCCAGCGGCGCCGGCGCCGCGCCGCCGGTGCGGTCGATGGCGAGATCGTCGAACACCAGCGAGGCGCGCTGCGGCGGCGCCGGCAGGCCGACCACGCTGCTGCGTGCCTTGCTCCAGCTCACCGACAGCGTCGGCTGCGCGCCGCGCTCGGCGATCGTGGCCGGGCCCTTGAATTCGGCGATCACGAGCTTGGGATCGTAGACCTGCGCCACGACCAGGATCTCGGCGAGCCGCGCCACGAACGCCATCTGCGGCGCGGCGGTCTGCGAGACCAGCATCACGCTCGGATCGGTGCAGCGGACCTCGAACCGGAACGGGTAGCCCGCCACCGAACGGTCGCCGCAATCATAGACCCGGCCGGCCTTCGCCTCCTGCGCGCGCCAGGCATCGGCCTGCACGCCGACCTGCGAGGCGGCGAAGAACCAGAAGCCGCTCCATGCGACCGCGGCGATCAGGACCGCGACGGGGACGGCATAAAGGCCGAAGCGCGAGCGGCGGCGGGGGGCGGAGGTCTGATCCGACATGCAGGTCCTTTGGCGGGCGAATTTGTCAAAATCTAAGCGGCCGCGGGCCTTGAACAAGCCCCGAGCAACCCTTGAGCGAGCCTTCAGCAAGCCTTGGAAACATCACGGAATCCGCTTCGCTTCGACGGCCCGTTCTGCTAGCCCATCAGCGCGATGTCAGCAAATCCTCCCCATTCCGAAACCGACGGCGACCTCTGGGTGTTCGGCTATGGCTCACTGATGTGGAAGCCGGGCTTCGAGTTCCTGGAACAGGTGCCGGCGCGGCTGATCGGCGAGCATCGCGCGCTCTGCGTCTATTCGTTCGACCACCGCGGCACGCCGGAGAAGCCGGGCCTGGTGCTCGGGCTCGACCGCGGCGGCGCCTGCCGCGGCATCGCATTCCGCGTCGCCGCCCGCCTGCGCCACGACACCATCGCCTATTTGCGCGGACGCGAGCAGACCACCAACGTCTATCGCGAGGTGATGCGCTCGGTGTGGCTGGAGAATGCGGCGCGCGAGCGCGTCAGCGCGCTGGCCTATGTGGTCGATCGCGGTCATGTGCAATATGCCGGGCGGCTGTCGCTCGCCGAGCAGCAGCGCCTGGTGCTGCAGGGCCATGGCCGCTCCGGCAACAACCGCGACTATGTGCTCTCGACAGTGGCCTCGATCGAGAAGCAGGGCTTTCGCGACACGCAGCTGCACCAGCTAGCGACGATGCTGCATGATGCCCACGCGGCGCGTCACCCGCTGCAGGATGCCCGGGATGCGTAAGGCTGCGTCGCGAGGCTCTACTTAGTTCGCTTGGCCAACCGTCGTTTAACGACCTCGCCGAGCGGACTATCCGGCGACTTGCGGAATGCCTTGAGCTTCTTCATTTGGCCTTTGCGCAGTGCTTGCGACTGCGCTTCGCCACCATCATCGATCAGCCTTTGTAAACGGGTTTTGCCAGATCCTCGTTTTTCGGCGTGCGCCGCGGTGCATCCGGCAAATCGCGGCGGCGGTATGGCGCCGCCCTGTGACATTTAGGCTTTTGCATCCCGGCGCGGACGGATAGAAGCTGATCCGCAAACAGCGCTCGCAAATTCGATGAACCTCTCCGCCCCCTTTGTCCGACGGCCGGTCGGCACCACGCTGCTGTCGCTTGGACTGGTGGTGGCGGGCATCATTGCGTTCTTCAAGCTGCCGGTGTCGCCGCTGCCCGACGTCGACATCCCGACCATCATGGTGCAGGCGACCCTGCCCGGCGCCAGCCCGGCCGACGTCGCCTCCACGGTGGCAAGCCCGCTCGAGCGCCACCTCGGCCAGATCGCCAGCGTCACCGAAATGACGTCGGTGTCCTCGCTCGGCTCTGCCCGCATCACGCTGCAGTTCGATATCGACCGCGACATCAACGGCGCTGCGCGCGACGTGCAGGCGGCGATCAACGCGGCGCGGGCGGACCTGCCGACCAACCTGCGCGCCAACCCGACCTACCGCAAGTTCAACCCGGCCTCGGCGCCGATCCTGATCTACACCTTGACCTCGGACACGCTGACGCCGGCCGAGCTCTATGACGCCGCCTCGACCGTGCTGGCGCAGAAGTTGTCGCAGGTCGAGGGCGTCGGCGAAGTCTCGGTCGGCGGCGGCTCGCTGCCGGCGGTGCGCGTCGAGCTGATCCCGCCGGCGCTGTACAAATACGGCATCGGGCTCGAGGACGTCCGCGCCGCGCTCTCGAGCGCCAATGCGCACAGCCCGAAGGGCGGCATCGACGTCGGCAACCAGCGCTACCAGATCTACGCCAACGACCAGGCCCGCAAGGCGGCCGACTACAGGCCGCTGGTCGTCGCCTACCGCAACGGCGCGGCGGTGCGCCTGACCGATGTCGGCGACGTGATCGATTCCGTCGAGAATGTGCGCACGCTCGGCCTTTCCAACGGCAAGCCGGCCGTCGTGATGATCGTGTACCGGCAGCCGGGCGCCAACATCATCAAGATGGTCGACACCGTGAAAGGGCTGATGCCGCAGCTGAAGGCCTCGGTCTCGCCTGCGGTTGACATCACCCTCGCGATGGACCGCTCGAAGACAATCCGGGCCTCGCTGCACGACGTCGAGATCACGCTGTTGATCGCGGTGGCGCTGGTGATCCTTGTGGTGTTCGCCTTCCTGCGCAATGCCCGGGCCACGCTGGTCCCGGTGGTGGCGGTCGGCGTGTCATTGATCGCGACGTTCGCCGTGATGTATCTACTCGGCTACACGCTCGACATCTTCTCGCTGATGGCGCTGACGGTGGCGACCGGCTTCGTGGTCGACGACGCCATCGTGGTGCTGGAGAACATCACCCGGCACATGGACGCCGGGCTGTCGCGGCTCGAGGCCACGCTGGTCGGCACCCGCGAGGTCGGCTTCACGGTGCTGTCGATGAGCGTGTCGCTGATCGCGGTGTTCGTGCCGATCCTGCTGATGGGCGGCCTGGTTGGCCGCCTGTTCCGCGAATTCGCCATGACCATCACGATCGCGATCGTGATCTCGCTGGTGGTCTCGCTGACCACGACGCCGATGATGTGCGCGGTACTGCTGCGCAAGGAGGAGGGCCGGCCGCACGGCCGGATCTACCGGATCAGCGAACGCATCTTCGAGCTGATGCTGAACGGCTACCGCGCGACGCTCGGCCTCGCGCTGCGCCATCCGCTCCTGGTGATGCTGATCCTCTGCTCGACGCTCTATTTGAACTTCCATCTCTACAAGGTGGTGCCCAAGGGCTTCGTGCCGCAGCAGGACACCGGATTGCTGGTCGGCTCGATCCAGGCCGACCAGAGCACCTCGTTCCAGCTGATGCAGCAGAAGCTGACCCAGTTCATCGACATCGTGAAGTCGGATCCGGCGGTCGACACCGCGGTCGGCTTCACCGGCGGCGGCGGCGTGGGTCCCGGCGGCACCAACACCGGCACCGTGTTCGCCTCGCTGAAGCCGATGGACGAGCGCCGGCTGCGCGCCGACAAGGTGATCGAGCGGCTGCGCGAGCCGTTGGCAAGCGTCGCGGGCGCCACGCTGTTCCTGCAATCGATCGGCGACCTCGGCGCCGGCGGACGCTCGGGCAATGCGGCGTATCAGTACACGCTGAAGGGCTCGACCTTCGAGGAGCTGAACGAGTGGACGCCGAAGCTCGTCGCGGCATTGCAGAAGGAGCCGACGCTCGCCGACGTCAACAGCGACCAGCAGAACAAGGCGCTGCAAGCCAATCTGATCATCGATCGCGACGCCGCCTCCCGGCTCGGGATCACCGTCAGCCAGCTCGACAACACGCTCTATGACGCGTTCGGGCAGCGCCAAGTCTCGACCATTTTCGTCGCGCGCAACCAGTATCATGTCATCATGGAGGTCGCGCCGCGTTTCTCGCAGGACCCGCAGACCCTCAAGGAGGTCTATATCTCGACCTCGGGCGGCTCGGCGAGCGGCACGCAGAGCACCAATGCCGTGGCCGGCACGGTGGCCTCGTCCTCGCAAAAAAGCTCGGTCAGCGCGGTCGCCGCCAATGTGGTGCGCAACCAGGCCACCAATTCGATCGGCGCCACCGGAAAGGGCGTCGCATCGACCGGTACCGCGGTCTCCACCAGCGCGGAGACCATGATCCCGCTGTCGAGCGTCGCAAGCTTCGAGCACGGCGAGACGCCGCTTTCCGTCAACCACCAGGATCTCCTGGTCTCGAGTACCATCTCGTTCAACCTGCCGCCGGGCGTCTCGCTGAGCACAGCGACCACCACGATCGAGAACGCGATGCACGCGCTCGGCATGCCCGCGGGCATTTCCGGCGGGTTTGCGGGCTCCGCGAAAATCTTCCAGCAGGCGCTGGCGAACGAGCTGTTCCTGATCCTCGCCGCGCTGGCGACGATCTACATCTCGCTCGGCATGCTCTACGAGAGCTACATCCACCCGCTGACCATCCTCTCCACTTTGCCCTCGGCAGGCGTCGGCGCGGTGGCGGCCTTGATGCTGTCGCACACCGATTTCGACATCATCGGCATGATCGGGGTGATCCTCTTGGTCGGCATCGTGAAGAAGAACGCCATCATGATGATCGACTTCGCTCTCGATGCCGAGCGCCAGCGCGGGCTGTCGTCGCGCGATGCGATCTACGAGGCCTGCCTGATGCGCTTCCGGCCGATCATGATGACGACGCTGGCTGCCTTGTTCGGCGCGGTGCCGCTGATGATCGGCCTCGGCGAAGGCAGCGAACTGCGTCAGCCGCTCGGCATCGCGATCTTCGGCGGCCTGATCCTGAGCCAGATCCTGACGCTCTACACGACGCCGGTGGTCTATCTCTATCTCGACCGTGCCAGGCTCTGGACCCAGCGCCGCCGCGCCGCGCGCCGCGCACGCCGGGCCGCGGCATCAAGCGCCGCCGGTCGTTGACAGACCGGTATCGATGTTGCCAACCTTGCGCCGTGAGCGGACGCAAGGAACCGATCTGTGACTCTCGCACCTGATATCGCCGCGTCGCGCTGGTTCAACACCAGCGAGCCGCTGACCCTGGCTGGGCTGCGCGGCCGGCCGGTGCTGCTGCACGCGTTCCAGATGCTGTGCCCCGGCTGCGTCGCGCACGGCACGCCGCAGACCCAGCGCGCGTTCGAGCTGTTCAAGCATTCGGACCTGCAGGTGATCGGGCTGCACACCGTATTCGAGCACCACGCGGCGATGACGGAGGTGTCGCTGGAAGCCTTCATCCACGAGTACCGGCTGACCTTCCCGATCGGCGTCGACGAGGCCGGCGAAGGCACGCCGATCCCGGTCACCATGCAGCGCTACGGCATGCAGGGAACGCCGACCAGCATCCTCATCGGCCGCGACGGCAACGTCGTGCATCATGGCTTCGGACAACAGAGCGACATGGCGCTCGGCGCGATCATCGCGGCCGAGCTTGCCGCGCCGCATGGCCGATAGCGGCCCGCCTCGGCTGCAACCCGGCTCACGCGACTGCGTTATGACGGCGTCGCGCAATGCGTGATAGCGTTCCGCCAACCAGAACCATCGCCTTGCGGGAGGATGTCATGAAAACCTATCAGCTCTACATCAACGGCCAGTATGTCGACCCCGCCAATGGCGAATGGTTCGACAGCATCGATCCCTATCGCGGCGAGGCCTGGGCGAAGATTCCGCGCGGCACGGCCGCCGACGCCGACAAGGCGGTGAAATCAGCCAATGAGGCGATGTGGCGCGGCCCCTGGGCGAAGATGACGGCCTCCGCACGCGGCAAGGTGATGCGCAAGCTCGGCGACCTCGTCGCGGCCAATGCCGAGCGCCTTGCCGAGATCGAGGTGCGCGACAACGGCAAGCTGATGGCCGAGATGCTCGGCCAGTTGCGCTACCATCCGGAGTGGTGGTGGTATTTCGGCGGGCTCGTCGACAAGCTCGAGGGCGGCCTGGTGCCGATCGACAAGGCGGAGACCTTTGCCTACACGACCCATGAGCCGGTCGGGGTGGTCGCGGCGCTGACCGCCTGGAATTCGCCGCTGCTGTTCGTCGCCTGGAAGTGCGCCGCCGCGCTCGCCGCTGGTTGCGCCGTGGTCGTCAAACCGTCGGAATTCACCTCGGCCAGCACGCTGGAATTCGCCGCGCTGACCAAGGAAGCCGGAATTCCCGACGGCATCTTCAACGTGGTGACCGGCTTCGGTCCCGAGGCGGGCTCCGCGCTGATCGCCCATCCCGGCGTCGCCAAGATCACCTTCACGGGATCCGATACGACCGGCGCAAAGGTCTACGAGACCGCAGCCAAGAGCCTGAAGCGCGTCTCGCTCGAGCTCGGCGGCAAGTCGCCCAACATCGTGTTCGAGGACGCCGACCTCACCGCCGCCGCGGCCGGCGCGATCTCCGGCATCTTCGCTGCCACGGGGCAGACCTGCATCGCGGGATCGCGCCTTCTGGTGCAGAGCTCGATCAAGGAAAAATTCGTCGCGCGGGTGCTGGAGCTGGCAAAGTCCGCCAAGATCGGCGATCCCATGCAGTCCGACACCAATGTCGGCCCGATCACGACGCCGGCGCAGTACAAGAAGGTGCTCGACTATATCGACATCGCCAAGGCCGAGGGCGCGCGCTGCCTGCTCGGCGGCAAGCCGGCCACCGGCGACGGCATCAAGGGCGGCCAGTTCGTCGAACCGACCATCTTCACCGACGTCGACAACACCATGCGGATCGCGCGCGAGGAGGTGTTCGGACCGGTGCTGTCGATCATCTCTTTCGACACCGAGGAGGACGCCATCCGGATCGCCAACGACACGATCTACGGCCTCGCCGCCGGCATCTGGACCAAGGATCTCGCGCGCGCCATCCGCGTGCCGAAGCAACTGCGCGCGGGCACCGTGTGGGTGAACACCTACCGGGCCATCAGCTACATGATGCCGTTCGGCGGCATGAAGCACTCCGGCGTCGGCCGCGAAAGCGGCATCGACGCGGTCCGCGAATATCAGGAGACCAAGAGCGTCTGGATCTCGACCGCGACGGACGTGCCGGCCAATCCGTTCGTGATGCGGTGAGTTTTCCGCACTGACATCGCTTGCTTCACCGCTCCCGGACGCACAGCGGTACGACGGCACCCGCGCGCCGAGCTGTCGCACTTGACGTGCAGGGTGGAGCAGCGATCATCAGCCCCACGGCACACGCCGAAGAGCGTGGCCGATACTTGGGGAGATTCGCCATGACGTTTCGTTACTCACGCGCAGTGTTCTGCGCGCTGATGCTCGCCACCGCCCAACCTGCCCTCGCCGACAAGAAATACGGCCCCGGTGTCACCGATACCGAGGTGAAGATCGGCCAGACCATGCCCTATAGCGGCCCGGCGTCCGCCTACGGCACCCAGGGGCGTCTCGAAGAGGCCTACTACGCGATGATCAACGCGAAGGGCGGCGTGAACGGCCGAAAGATCAAGCTGATTTCACTGGACGACGCCTATTCGCCGCCGAAGACCGTGGAGCAGACGCGACGCCTCGTCGAACAGGACGAGGTGCTGGCGATCATAGGCACCATCGGCACGCCGACCAATTCAGCGATCCAGAAGTATCTGAACCAGAAGAAGGTCCCGCAGATCTTCATTTCGACGGGCGCGGCAAAATGGGACGACCCGAAGAACTTCCCGTGGACCACCCAGCTTTATCCGCCCTACCAGATGGAGGGCATGATCTTCGCCAAATATCTGTTGAAGAACAAGCCCGACGCGAAGCTCGGCGTGTTCTCCCAGAACGATGATGCCGGAAAGGATTGGGGCTGAAGGATGGCCTCGGCGACAAGGCGAAGACGATGATCGTGAAGGAAGTGACCTACGAGGTTTCCGATCCGACGGTCGATTCGCAGATCGTCTCCCTGAAAGCCTCCGGCGCCGACACGCTGTTCACGATGGCGACGCCCAAGTTCGGCGCGCAGGCGATACGCAAGGTCTACGAGCTCGGATGGAAACCGCTGAACTACGTGGTCAGCGTCTCCTCATCGATCAAGGGCGTCATGGAGCCGGCCGGCATCGAAGCTTCGAAGGGATTATTGACCGCGCTGGCGTTCAAGACGCCGACCGATCCCACCTGGGAGAACGCCGCCGACGTGAAGGAGTTCAAGGAATTCCTGGCGAAGTGGTATCCGCAAGGCGACATCGCCGACGGCAGCAACGTCACCGGCTACATCTCGGCCTATATGACGGTGAAGGTCATCGAGATGTGCGGCGATGATCTGACGCGCGAGAATTTGCTGAAGCAGGCAACCAACCTCAACAAGGTGGTTGCGCCGTTGCTGCTGCCCGGCATCGCTATCTCGACGCGGCCGGACCGCTATGCGCCGTTCACGCAGATGCAGATCGCGACGTTCGACGGCAAGAGTTGGGTGCCGCAAGGCGAGACCTTCAACACCGACGCGGCGGCCGGTCAGTGATGGCGACGCCTTTCGCGATACGGTAACTCTCCGCATCGTCATGAGCCGGGCAGCCGCCCGAAGGACGGCATCGCTTCGGCTTGCCTGTGCCCGGCCATCCACCGTCTTGCTTCAGGCCGAACCAAAAACGTGGATGCCCGGGACAAGCCCGGGCATGACGATTTCTGAAGGGACCGACGAAACCGCGCGCACGAAATTCCCGGCAGCAACCGCACCAGGGCTTGTGCTGCGCCCTACCCTTTCGCCGCGTTCGGCACACCGCCGAACAATTTCGCCTGCTCGGCGCGGCCGGCCTCGACGATGCGGGTGGTGGCGGTTTCGATCTGGTCGCGCAAGCGAGCCATGAACTCATCGCGCGGCAATCCCGGCGGCAGCGGATCGAGGAATTCGACCACCAGCGTCCCCGGATAGCGCATGAAGGTGCGGCGCGGCCAGAACAGCCCGGAATTGAGCGCGATCGGCAGGCACGGCACGCCGCTCTCGGCATAGATCTGCGCGACGCCGGCCTTGTAGTTCGGCGGCGCCCCTGGTGCGGTACGGGTGCCCTCGGGAAAGATCACAAGCTGCCGGCCGAGCTTCACCTCGGCCGCCGCGCGCTTCAGCGTCTTGATCAGCGAGCGCGGGCCGCCGCCGCGCTCGACCGAGATCATGCCGACCTTCTTGAGGTACCAGCCGAACACCGGGATCATCATCAGCTCGCGCTTCAGGATGAACAGCGGATGCTCGAAGAAGCGCACCAGCGCGAACGTCTCCCAGAACGACTGGTGCTTCGAGGCGACGACCAGCGGCCCGCTCGGTATCTTCTCGATCCCGCGAAACTCGATCCTGATGTTGCAGATCACGCGCATCAGGAACAGGCTGGTGTTGGCCCACGCGACTTCGAGCGCCATCAACGCCCCCCGCGGCAACAGCAGCGCCGGCAGCGCGATGATGCAGAGCACCACCAGCACGAGATAGAACAGCACGTTGAAGATCAGCGAGCGCAGGAAGATTGAAGTCATTCTCTCAACACTATCCTTTACACCGTCATTCCGGGATGGTGCGTCAGCACCAGACCCGGAATCTCGAGATTCCACAATTCGCAATTACGAATTGGGGTTCGATGCCGCGCATCGCCCCGGAATGACGGTGCCTGATACATCAATTCGCCTGCGCCGTCGCCGGGCGGCGCGGCGCGGCAGCCGGCTCGGCGAGATCGGAGGTCAGGTCGAGGCCGAGACCGGCCAGCCGCACCCGCATCTCGGCGGCGACATATTTGGCGTATTCCGATAGCAAGAGACGGAACGTCGCGCCGCTCGTCCACCACGGCTCGTCGCGCCATTTGTCGCCGACCACCGCGAACGGGATCAGCGTGACGTCGGGCATCGCATGTGACAGTTCCACGATCGCCCGCGGCATGTGGTAGTTCGAGGTCACCACGATCAGCGACTTGAAGCCGCGCTCGCGCGCCCAGCGCCGCGTCTCCGCCGCGTTGCTGCGGGTGTTCAGCGCCGAGCGGTCGAGATCGACGCAGCAGCTCATCAGCCCCTTGCTGTCCGGCACCGAGCGAGAAATGTCGCTGGCGTCGTTGGTCGGATGTACGCCCGAGATCAGCAAACGCTTGCCGTAGCCGGCGGCCAACAGTTCCATGGCGTCGGACACCCGCGACGAGCCGCCGGTCAGCACCACGATGCCGTCGGCATTTTGCGGCGGGTCGGTCTCGACGCCGCGCAATTGCGAGAGGAAGCCGACAAAGCCGACCGCCGCGGCGACGAAGGCAAGCGCCAGCGGCGCGACGATAACGGCGCGCAGCCAGCCGCGCGGGCGCGCGGCAAAGCCATTCGGCGACGTATCGTCGGACTGCAAACTCATGTGATGCGGTTATCCTTCCCCCCGGGCGATTTTAAAGCATGATCCGGAAAAGTGGAAACCGGTTTTCCCCGGGACCAGTGCCGCGTGCACGCGCGCGAAATCACACCTGGGCGACGAAATGCGATCACGAGGCGGCGCCATGATTTCGAGTTTCGCAGCGCCGTCAGTCGATGTCGTCGAGCGTGGCAAACAGGGTGCGCCGCGATGCCCACGCGGTGATCGCCGCGATCAGCACCGCCTGCATCGCCAGCACCAGATAGCCCGACGGACGCAGCGAGAACGTGCCGAGCAGGGCCGCGAACTGGTCGCCGACCGGCGTGCCGGAGAACCAGTTGGCGATCGACTCGGAGAAGCCGAACGCCAGCATCGCCGCACCGCCACCGATCAGCCCGCCTTCGAGGCCGAGCCGAAGGAAATGCCGCAGGAAGCGGTTGGCGATGAAGCTGTCGCCGGCGCCGACAAAATGCAGCACCTCGACGATCGGGCGGTTGGCGGCCATCGCGCCGCGGGTCGCGAACGACACCGAGATGATGGTTGCGATGATCACGAGGATGAGGATGCCGACGCCGGCGAACGTCGTGGCGCCGGTCATCGAGCGCATGCGCTCGATCCAGGCGCGGTGATCGTCGACGCTTGCGGTCGGCGCCGCCTGCGTCACCCGCGCGCGTAAGCCGGCGAGATCGAGCGTGGTGCCGGGCTGCACCCGCGCCACGATGACGCGCGGCACCGGCAGTTCGTCGATCGAGAGCCCGCTGCCGAGCCACGGCTCCAGCAGCTTGGCGGATTCCTCCCTGCTGAACGGACGGACCTCGAGAATGCCGGGCTGCGCCCGCATAGCGTCCACCGCGGCCTGCGCGTCGCGATCGAGGTCACGGCCCGGCGAGGGGCGCACCTGGATGGTGATCTCGCTCGATACTTCCGACTGCCATTCGGCGGCTGACGCGCTGACCAGCAGCACGGTGCCTGTCGTCAGCGAGGCGAGGAAGGTCATGATCGCGACGACCGCGACCAGTGCACGGCCCGAAATCGACGCCCGCGGCACGATCGGCGACATGTTGCGCGCAGTGGCCGGGACCTGCGGGCGTTCGCGCCCGAGATCGACCAACGACACTTTCTCGTCGCCGCTCCTATTCATAGATGTGCAGCCGTCCCTGATGCAGCACCAGCCGCCTCGCTTCGTATTGATCCATCAGCGTGATGTCGTGGGTCGCGATGATGACCGCGGTGCCGGATTTGTTGAGCTCGATGAACAGCCGCAGCAGGCGGCGCCCGAGCGTCGGATCGACGCTGCCGGTCGGCTCGTCCGCCAACAGCAGTTGCGGCCGCGAGATCACCGCGCGCGCGATCGCGGCGCGCTGCTTCTCGCCGCCCGACAGGATCGGCGGCAGCGCGTCCATGCGCTCGCCGAGGCCAACCCATTTCAAGAGATCGATCACCTCGCGGCGATAGCTCGATTCCTCGCGGCCCATCACGCGGAACGGCAGCGCGACGTTCTCATAGGTGGTCATGTGATCGAGCAGGCGAAAATCCTGCAGCACGATGCCGATCCGCTTGCGCAGGTCGGCGACCTGATCCTTGCTCAGCAGCGAGACGTCCTTGCCGAACAGATTGACCAGCCCGCGGGTCGGCCGCAACGACAGGAACAACAGCCGCAGCAGCGAGGTCTTGCCCGCGCCCGACGGCCCGGTCAGGAACTGGAACGAGTGCGCCGGGATCATGAACGAGAGGTCGCGCAAAATCTCCGGGCCGAGCCCGTAGCGCAGACCGACATTTTCGAACCGAACCAATGCGCTAGCTCCGTTCGAGAGGGCCGATGGCCCAATACCCTACACCGACGGCGAAGACGGCCCGAACCCCGGCCGAGCGCCCGCGAACCGCACAGAAAGCTTGTGCTTCGGTTATGGTTTCCGATTCGTTAACGGTCGCTAAGTAGCATCCGGGCATCCACACGGTGGAGATTCGGCCTCCATGCATATTGTCTGCCCGCATTGTACAACATCCTACGCCATCAATCCGGCCACCCTTGGCGAGGCCGGACGTACCGTCCGTTGTTCCCGCTGCCGGGAGGTCTGGCTGGCCCGGCCGGAGGACGCCATCGGGGCGACCGCGCCCACTCTGGCCTATCAGTCCGCCGGATCCGACCTCGCCGCCGAATGGGAGGCCGTGGGCCGGGAGGAGGCTGACGCGACCCCGATGGTCGAGAGCCCCTCGATTTCGGCCGATTTGCCCACCGAGGGCAGCGACGCCGACACGGAATGGCCGGCGCTGGCCGAGGCGGATGCAGTGGCCCATGCCGGGGACGCGGGAACCAGGGGCCGCTTCCGCCTGCCCCGGCTTCCCCGCCTGTTCCGCCTGCCCGCCCTGCCCCGAATTCCGTTCATGCCGGTGATCGGCGCCCTGCCGACCACCTGCGGCGCCATGGCCGCGCTGATCATCGCGCTGTTCGTCTGGCGCAACGACGTGGTGCGGCTGCTGCCGCAGACCGCGCTGTTCTACAAGATGGCCGGGCTCGACGTGAATCTGCGCGGGCTCGCCTTCAAGGATCTCAAGATCACCAACGAGACCGTGGACGGCAAGCCGGTGCTGGTGATCGAGGGCATGATCGTCGGCCAGACCAGGAAGCCGGTCGAATTGCCGCGGCTGCGCTTCTCGGTCCGCGACGCCCAGGGCGCCGAAATCTATGCCTGGAACGCCGTGCTGGAGCAGCCGGTGCTCAATCCCGGCGAGCGGGCCTTCTTCAAGTCGCGCCTCGCCTCGCCGCCGCCCGAAGGCCGCAATATCGACGTACGCTTCTTCAACAAGCGTGATCTCACCGGCGGCCGCGCGTGAGCCGCCGGCCAACTCCATCGGGAACCGACCAATCACCATGACGCGTGTTCTGATCGCCGACGACGAAGACTCAATGCGCTCGCTGGTGGCGCGCGCCATCGCCATGGACGGCCACGAAACCGTGACCGCGCAGGACGGCGCCGAGGCGCTGGAGGTGCTGACGCGCGACGAAGGCGCGTTCGACCTTCTGCTCACCGACATCCAGATGCCCGTGATGGATGGCATCGCGCTGGCGCTGACCGCGGCGCGCGACTTCCCTGCGCTGAAGATCCTGCTGATGACCGGCTTCGCCCATCAGCGCGAACGCGCCTCCGGCCTCGAGGCGATCGTGCATGACGTGGTGACGAAACCGTTCTCGGTGGCCGATATCCGCACCGCAGTCGCGGACGCGCTGGCGGCGCGGAAGGCCGGCTAGTGTGCTGAATGCGAAGTTCGTGCGATTTCGCGGCAGCCACTTTCACGAACTTCGCATTCATAAAGCACACTAGAATCATAAATTTGCTAGTGTCTTTATCGAATCCGAAGTTCGCTCCGAAGGTGCGGCAAATGATGCGAACTTCGGATTCGGGACACTAGGGTTACGAGCTCAACTCGGAAAGCATGCCCGGGCGGTCAGCGTCACCGGGGACAGATTGAGAAATTGCGCAAATTGAAATGCATAACTCGCGCTGACCACGTTGCCGCAGGCTGACGTGGAATAGGTGAATGTCTGCGCCGGGAGCGTGAGGCCGAACGCCTGCTGCGCGGCGTAATTCGTGATGGCGCTGCCGCTTGGACAGAGCGTGCTGTTGACGGTCGCGCAACGCGCCGCCATTTCGGAGCCGTGCTGCAGCCCGAGCTGAGTCCAGAACAGCAGTCCGAATTCGATGATGCCAAATATGAACAGGAAGAACACGGGAGCGGTCAGGGCGAATTCCAGCGCGGAGGCCCCTCGATTGTCCCGCCATAGCGGTGTGAGTTTCACTGCAGCCTCGCAGTGGACTGGGCGCTATAGGTGTAGGTGGCCGCCACAATCTGATAATTGATCAGCGTGTAGTAGGTCCCTTGCGCCGAAACCATGGCATATGTTCCGGCCTGCGCGCCGCTGGGGCAGACCGCACCGCAACTGACGGTGCTGACCCCCGAACTGGTCGGGCACCCGCAAAACTGGTACGGCTTGGGCGAAGCATTGATGGCTGTGGAATTCGTGGCGGCTGTTACGGCGCTGGTGACGCCAGTCTCGTCAAAGCCGCGCACGATGGCGTATTGCGCTCCCGCCTGCGCGGCATTCTCGACCTGCATCTTGCGATAGAGCGCGAGTCCGATGTCGGTTACCGAGACGACCATCAGGGACAGCAACGGGATCATGATCCCGAATTCGATGGCCGCGACGCCGCCCCTGTCGTGAACGGCGGTGCGCACAAGCCGCGTCAGAGAGAAAACCAATCGACCACGGCTGTTGGATGAGGATCTCTGGATTTGCATCGGGGCCAACCTCACTCGATGAGTTGCGCGGTTTGCGTGCCTATCGTCGCGGTGCCGAGCGCCGAACAATTGACCTGAAGGTTCGACGTGCCGCTGAACGTCAGCGTGTCCGCGATGATCTTGGTGCATGATGTGCTTGTGCCGTTGCCACCGCCGAAGCTGAGGTCGGCCTTCGGCAGGTAGATGGCGCCGCCGAAGTTCTGGGTGGCACCACCCGTGAGATTAAAGGTAGTCCCGGCCGGCATGTTGCGGTCGCCATACATGACGATGCCCTTCGTGGAGCCGGAGGTCGGCGCCGTCAGATCGACGATCGCGTTGCTGCCGATCGAAGCCGTGCCCCACTTGCTTCCCGAGCCCGTAAAGACCAGGGTCACGCCGCTGCCCGTGATGGTGGCGTTGCCCGCGACGCTCAAGTTCGAGCCGTCCAGGTAATAGATGCCTGGATCGAGGTTCAGCGTTGCGCCGGCGTTCACCGTAATACTGCCCGAGTAGCAGCCGGGGCTGAGGGAGTTCGTCTTTCCGTTGGAATTGACCGTAATCTTGGCGTTCGTGCAGCTCGGCTTCGACGGCGGAGAGACGTTCGCATACGGGTCAGCCATTGGCTTCACATGCGTCTTGACGCCGTTGGTGGCCGTGATGTTGCTGGTGCCGGAGACGTCGCCGACGACGCCGACCTGATTGGCGGCGACCGTCGCGCTGCCGGCCACGTTGAGCGATGGGCTTGCACCCGAGTTGCTGTAAAGGTTGCACTTGATCAGGTTGAGCTGGTTGCCGCCGCTCACGTTGACCGCGGGACTGGCGCTGGCGTTGAGCGCAAGCACGCAGCCCGTCCCGGAATTCGGCAGCGCGACCGCGCGCGCGGTGACCGGCACCGGGGCCGAGCCGAACAAGGCTGACAGCAACCGCTGTTGCGGTTGGCTCACGATGACTTCGACCGCCTGCAGGTTCGACGTCTGACTGCCGGTCTTCGGCGGTTGATTCACCCTGACCGTGACGTTGTTCGCCCCGTTCGCGTAACCGTAGTTTGCCGTGACCGCATTGGCTTCGGACAAAAGGTCGGCGCCTGCACTTGCCGCCGTTGCGGCGCTCACCGCGCCGGAGTCGGCGGCACTCTGCATGTTCTTATGTTTGTAGTACCACCATCCCACTTCGGTACCCAGCCCTGCCGTGCCGACCAGGACCGGCATGAGCAGCGCTGAAATGATCACATAGCTGCCCGACTGGTCTCGAACGAATTGTCGAACCAAGCTGGTCTGATGTTGGTGCCGGCGAGTAATACCCAATGGCCGGTATGACGATGCAATGAATAAACGGCTGTGCCTCATGTGCTCTCCTGAGACGCTTGCCAATTTTCCGAAGTAAGGTGACGCAAGCGACTTAAATGCGCACCAACGGGAACCCGACAATTTTAGGAAAATTGTGCGCAACGGGCGGACGACACCCGGTCCCGATCGCACCGATTGGAATACGGGGCGCGTAGCCCGCAGAAGCTGACGTCCGCAGGCTTACGACCGTCGTGCAGATTCCGCGTCATTCCAGTGGAAGCGCGGCATACAGGTGGCCGTGGCCGTTCGATTCAAAGCGCCGATGTCTCGTGAGTAGGCACGAGCTTTCACGGATGACGACAGTCGAAGGACGAGGCGCTCAATAATCCTTCAGCAGCCGCTCGATGTAGTCGAGCTCGATCTGCGGCCGCGACGGATCGGCGAGGCGGCGGCGCAGCTCTTCGAGGATGCGGCGGACGCGCTGCACGTCGATCTCGCCGGGGATCTTCACCGTGTAGTCGTCGCCGAATTCCCGGCCATGCAACGGGCGGCCGAGCGGATCGGTCTGGTTGCCGCCGCTCTGCTGGCGGCCGGCGCGGTTGCCGGGGCTGTCGCCCGGCTGGTCGCCATCGCCCTGCTGCATCGCGTCGGCGAGGCTCTGGGCGCCCTTGCGCAGCGCATCCAGCGCACGGCCCTGCGAATCCACCGCGCCGTCGGCATTGCCCTCGCCGAGCCGCCCGGAGGCATCGCCCATCGCGGAATCGGCCTGGTCGAGCCCGTCATCGCCGTCATCGCCCTGGTCGCCGCCTTGATCGCCCGGCTGCGCCTGGTCGCCCTTCTGACCCTGGCCTTTCTGGCCCTTCTGGCCGCGCTGGTCCGGTCCCATGCCGCGCTTGGCGAGTTCTTCCTGCAGCTTCTTCAAGCGGTCGCGCAGCGCCTGCTGGTCCTGCTGCAGGTCGCCCATCGACTGCTCGCCCTGCTTGCCGCGCATGCGGTCGCGGCGGGAATCCTGGCCCTGCTTGAAGGTCTTGTCGCGCAATTGCTGCTGCTTGCGGATCATGTCGCCGAGCTCGTTGAGCGACTGCTGCATGTCGTCGTCGCCCTGATTGGGCTGCGCCATTTGCAGGTTTTCCAGCATCTGCTGCATCTGCTCGAGCAGCTGCCGCGCCGCATCCTTGTCGCCGGAGCGTGACAGCCGCTCCATGCGATCGAGCATGTTCTTGAGATCCTGCTGGCTCAGCACCTTGGCATTGGGATCGAGCGGCCGGGCGAGCTGCTGCGGATTGTTGCGGAACTGCTCGACCATCTGGCGGAGGAAATTGTCCAGCGCGGCGCGCAGATTGTCGGTGAGCTTCTTGATCTCCTCGTCGGTCGCGCCGCGCTCGAGCGCCTGCTTGAGCGCGTCCTGCGCCGCGCGCAGCGCCTTGTCGACGTCCGAGATATTGCCGTCCTCGATGGTGACGGCGAGCGACCACAGGCTGGCGACCACCTCGCGCAATTGGTCGTCGGTGCGCGCCGCCTCGAGCTGCCGGCTCACGGTGTGCAGGCCAAGGTAATAGCCGGTCTCCGGCATGAACATTTCGGGCGCGATCATCAGCGCCTCGAGCGCGGCGAACACCTGGCCGTTCTGGTTGGCGTCGAGCGCCAGGATACGGCGCTGCTCGATCAGCGCGCGCGCCAGCGGCTTGGTGAACAGGCGCTCCGGCAGCCGCATGTTGAACGGCTCGCTCTTGCCCTCATTGCCGGCCTCGTCCTTGGCCGTCAGCGTCAAGGTCACGTCGGCGCCGGCATAGGGATCCTCACTGAGGTCCTTCACGGTCTGGCCGACGCCGTTGCGGGTGCGCGCATTCGGCAGCACCAGCGCGAATTGCGGCGGCTCGAACAACGGCCGTGGTTGCGCCGCCTTGCCGTCGGCATCCTTCTTGCCGTCAGCCTCCTTCGGCGCATCGGTCGGCCGCACCGCGAATTGCGCGCGCGCTTCGCTGACGCCGTAATCGTCCTCGAGCCGGTAGGACATCTGCAGCGCGCCGCGCGCCTGCCGCTCCGGATCCTTGGCGAGCACAATCGACGGCGGGCGGTCCGGCGTCGCAGTGAACTTCCATTGCGGCTGGCCGGCCGGCGCGCGGACATGCGCGGTGCCGTCGCCGGTGATCTTGAAATGCCGCTCGTTGGTGCCCTTGGGCGCCTGCCCGTCCGGCGCGACCTCGGTAACACCGCCACCGACGACGACGTCGATGCTGCCGCCGCTGGAGCGTACCAGGAGCGTGCTGCCGGCCGGAACCGCGAGCGGGGTGGTGTCCGCCGCGTTGGCGTCCTTGTTGGCGTTCGACAGAATGATCGGCGGCTTGCCGGTGTAGTTGGGCGGCGTCACCCAGGCATCGACCCGGACATTGGCCGGCGCCATGATGCCGTTCCAGTCGAATGCGGAGGCGACCCGCAGGCCGCGCTCGTCGCCGGCGGCGACATAGCTCGCGACCAGCATCACGATGACCAGCGCGCGCAGCGCCCAGGGGTCGTGCAGCGACACGCGCGGCCGCGGCAGCCCGGCGCGGATGCGCTTGATCGAGGCCAGCGTGCGCTCGCGCTGCGCCTGCCACAGCGCCAGCGCAAACGGGTCCTTGTTGGTGAGCGTGTCGGAGAGCGTGGTCGCCGGACGATGGCGAATGCCGGCGCCGCGGTCGAGCCGGCTCAGGCCCTCCTCGCGGCTCGGCCAGCGGAAGCGCACCAGCGGCGACAGCGCCGCGAGCGCGGCAATCGCGAACAGGCCGGCGCCGGCCACGCGTGCGACAAACGGCAGCACCAGCCACAGCCCGGCCCAGGACGCGACCAGGAACAATCCTGCGACCGTCAGGAACCGGGCCAGATGCGGCCAAGCCCGTTCCCACCCAATCGCGAACCTTGCCCGCTGCAGAGCCTCTGTCAGTTTCAGCCGCGCGATCGCATCGCTGTCGCGGACGGCGCGTGACGGGTCAGAGGGGTCGATGTTGGCTCCGCTCAATAAAATCTCCGGGGTAGCCGGCAGGTCAGCCTAGCACGGCGGCGGCTTTGAGGCACCCGTTCCAGGACGTAACCCACACCGGGAAATACGCATAACACGAAGGCGTGACTGCGGCGGTTCGACCCCGTAACGTCGCGGCCGAACCATCGCATTAACGCATGAGGAACGCGATATGGACCAAAAAACGCACGACAAGGGGCTTGAAATCCGCAAGGCGGTGCTGGGCGAAGCCTATGTCAACAATGCGCTGAAGAATTCGGACAGCTTCAACAAACCATTCCAGGAACTGGTCACCGAATATTGTTGGGGCGCGGTCTGGGGCCGCGAGGAACTGCCGCGCAAGACCCGCAGCATGCTCAACCTCGCCATGATCTCGATCCTGAACCGGCCGCACGAATTGAAGGCCCACATCAAGGGCGCGCTGACCAACGGCGTATCCCGCGACGAAATCCGCGAGATCTTCATGCAGGTCTCGATCTATGCCGGCATCCCCGCCGGCGTCGACAGCTTCCGCATCGCGCGCGAGGTGTTCGCCGAACTCGACAACAAGGCGTGAGCGAGCTCCACTCGTTGTCGTCCCGGCCAAGCGAAGCGCGAGCCGGGACCCATAACCACAGCTCGTCGTGGTTACGACGGCTGTGGCCCCGACTGCACCAAACAACTTAGTCCTGGGGTTATGGGTCCCTGCTTTCGCAGAGACGACATCGTGTGGGAGGCGCGCATATCGCACACAACGACATAGAGGAAACGACTCATGGAAATCGGATTCATCGGCCTCGGGAAGATGGGCTTCCCGATGGCACGCCGGCTGATCGAGGCCGGCCACAAGCTCACCGTGTTCGACACCAGCAAGGACGCGCTCGACAGGCTGGTCGCACTCGGCGCGGTGGCCGCAACCTCGCCCAAGGACATCGCCGACCGCGTCGAGACCGTGATGGCGAGCCTGCCCTCGCTGCAGGCCTCACTCGAGGTGGCGACCGGCGCGGGCGGCGTGATCGAGGGCACGCGCGTCAAACGCTTCATCGACCTCTCCACCGTCGGCTCGCGGATGGCGGTGAAGATCCACGAGCTGTTGGCCAAGAAGAACATCGTGCAGATCGACAGCCCGGTCTCCGGCGGCGTCGCCGGCGCCGAGAAGGGCACGCTGGCAGTGATGGTGTCGGGCCCGCGCGCCGATTTCGAACTGGTGAAGGGCGCGCTCGACGTCATCGGCAAGGTGTTCTTCATCGGCACCAAGCCGGGCTCCGGCCAGACCATGAAGCTCGCCAACAACTTCCTGTCGGCGACCGCGATGGTGGCGACCTCGGAGGCTGTTGTGATGGGTGTCAAGTCCGGGCTCGATCCGGCCGTGATGATCGACGTCATCAATGCCGGCTCCGGGCTGAACACCGCGAGCCGCGACAAGTTTCCGCGCTCGGTCTTGCCGCGCAGCTTCGACTTCGGCTTCGCCACCGGCTTGATGGTGAAGGACGTGCGGCTTGCGGTCGAGGAAATGCGCGCGCTCGGGCTGTCGATGGAAATCGCCGAGGCGGTCGGCCGGCTCTGGGAAGTCATCATCCGCGACGAGGGACCGGAGTCGGACTTCACCGCGGCGATCAAGCCGATCGAGAAGGCCGCGGGCGTGATCGTCGGCGGCGGTAAAGGCGGCGCGCACGCCGCGAAGTAACGCTCTCGCCGAAATAAACGCTGTCGTCCCGGGCAAGCCAACGGGTCGGCGCGAAGCGCCGCCCGATGACAGGCTCCGCGCGACCCGGGACCCATCACCACAGGACTTCGTGGTTTAGCTGAGCTGCGGCCCCAGCTCAGGACAACAATCAGGAGCGGTGGTTATGGGTCCCTGCTCCCGTGCGCAATTGCGCACTAGGCAGGGACGACACCGTTAGTGAAGCGCGACACCGGCCATCACAGCCACGGCGCCGGCTTGTCCATCGCGATCAGGGCGTCGACGTCGATGCGCGGGCGGACCACGGCGTACTGGTCGTCTTTGACCAGCACTTCGGGCACCAGAGGCCGCGTGTTGTAGGTGCCGGACTGCACCGCGCCGTAGGCGCCGGCGGTCATGATCGCCAGCAGATCGCCGGCCTTCGGCTGCGGCAGCGCGCGATCGAGCGCGAGGTAATCGCCGGTCTCGCAGACCGGGCCGACTACATCCGCGACCATGGTCGGGGTGCCGGGCGCGGGCTGGCGCACCGGCAGAATGTCGTGATGCGCTTCGTACAGCGTCGGCCGGATCAGGTCGTTCATCGCCGCGTCGATGATGACGAAGTTCTTGGCATCGCCCGGCTTCACATGGATCACGCGGGTGACGAGGATGCCGGCATTGCCGACGATCATGCGTCCCGGCTCGAACATCAGCGTGCAGCCGAGATTGTGCGTGACGCGCTTGACCATCGCCGCATAGGCGTCCGGCGCCGGCGGCGCGGCGCGATCCATGTAGTAGGGGATGCCGAGGCCGCCGCCGAAATCGATATGCGAGATGTCGTGGCCGTCGGCGCGCAGCGTCTGCACGAATTCGGCGAGCAGCCGGAAAGCGACCTCCAGCGGGCCCAGATCGGTGATCTGGCTGCCGATATGCACATCGGTACCGGTGACCTTGATGCCCGGCAGCTTTGCCGCGCGGGCATAGACCTCGCGGGCGCGGGCGATCGGAATGCCGAACTTGTTCTCGGACTTGCCGGTCGAGATCTTGGCATGGGTGCCGGCGTCGACATCGGGATTGACCCGCACCGAGATGCGGGCCGTCTTCTTCATCTCGACCGCGAGACGCGACAGCATCTCGAGCTCCGGCTCGGACTCGATATTGATGCAGAGGATGTCAGTTGCGAGCGCGGCGCGCAGCTCGCCTTCGGTCTTGCCGACCCCGGAGAACACGATCTTCGAGGGCGGAATGCCGGCCGCCAGAGCCCGCTTCAACTCGCCGCCGGATACCACGTCGGCGCCGGCGCCGAGCTTGGCCAGCGTGCGCAGCACCGACTGATTGGAGTTCGCCTTCATGGCGTAGCAGACCAGCGCCTTCTCGCCGGCGAAGGCTTCGGTGAAGACGCGGTAGTGACGCTCCAGCGTCGCGGTCGAATAGCAATAGAACGGCGTGCCGACGGCCTCCGCCAGCTCAATGAGATTGACCGCCTCGGCATGCAGCACGCCGTTGCGATAGTCGAAATGGTTCATGACACGCTTTTAAATACTAATTGCCGAGCAGCGGATCGAGGAGGAAGGGCCGTTTATTGCCTCGCGGCGCGGCCGGCGCGGCCTCCGAGCCATAGGTCGGATTGAACACGCTGGGCTGCGCCGCCCGCTCGCTCTCGGTGTCGCTCGGTGCCGCGCCCGGCGCGACGTTCGCGGTCGGCGGCAGGTCGAGCGGTCCCTTGCGGCCGCAGCCGCCGAGCGCCAGCGCGGATACGCCCAGCACAATGATGGCCCATCCCGAGGGGGTCAGGCGGTTCTTGCTAATCACGACGAATTCCCCAATTCGGGCGGCACCATACAAACATTGGCGTGCTCTGGCGAGAGGCGGAGCGCCATGAAATCACGGCCAAATTTTCCGGTTCAGCCCAATTTTCGCTCTTTTTCCAGCCGCTTGGCCCAGGCCTTGGCCTGCGCCATCACATTCTTCGGCGCCGTGCCGCCAAACGAGGTCCGGCTCTGCACAGAGGATTCGACGCTGAGCACCCTCAGCGCGTCGGCCGTGATCTTCGGCTCAACCTCCTGCATGGCCTTGAGCGGCAGCTCGTGCAGCGCCACACCCTGCTTCGATGCTAGGCCGACGATGCGCCCGGTAACGTGGTGGGCGTCACGGAACGGCATTTTCAGGGTGCGCACCAGCCAGTCGGCAAGATCGGTGGCGGTGGCGTAGCCCTCGCCGGCGGCGGCCTTCATCTTTGCTTCGTCCGGCACCAGGTCCTCGACCATGCCTGTCATGGCGCGAATTGCCAGTGACAGCGCCTCGAAAGCCTCCATCGCGCCCTGCTTGTCCTCCTGCATGTCCTTTTGATAGGCGAGCGGCAGGCCCTTCATCACGATCAGCAGCGCGGTGAGCGCGCCGATCACGCGGCCGGTCTTGGCACGGACCAGCTCGGCCGCGTCCGGATTGCGCTTCTGCGGCATGATCGACGAGCCGGTGGTGAACTTGTCGCTGAGCTTGACGAGGCCGACCAAGGGCGAGGTCCAGATCACGATCTCCTCGGCGAAGCGCGACATATGCACTGCGCAGATCGCGGCCGCCGACAGCGTCTCCAGCACGAAATCGCGGTCGGATACCGCGTCGAGCGAATTGGCCATCGGACGGTCGAAGCCGAGCGCCTTTGCGGTCGCGGCGCGGTCGATCGGAAACGAGGTCCCGGCGAGCGCGGCCGCGCCCAGCGGCGATTCGTTCAACCGCTTGCGCGCGTCGGCGAAGCGGCCGCGGTCGCGGCTGGCCATCTCGACATAGGCCAGGAGATGATGACCGAAGGTCACGGGCTGCGCGGTCTGCAGATGGGTGAAGCCCGGCATCACCGTGCCGGCATGCTCCAGCGCTCGGGCGACCAGCGCCTGCTGGAACGCGGCCAGCGCCGCATCGGTCTCATCGATGGTGTCGCGGACATAAAGCCGGAAATCGGTCGCGACCTGGTCGTTGCGGGAGCGCGCGGTGTGCAGCCGGCCCGCCGCGGGCCCGATCAATTCGGACAACCGCGACTCGACATTCATATGAATGTCCTCGAGCGCGCGCTTGAAATCGAAATCGCCCTTGCCGATCTCTGACAAAATCGTGTCTAGACCTTTGCCGATATTTTTCGCATCAGCGGACGTGATGATGCCCTGCGCAGCGAGCATCGCGGCGTGGGCCTTGGACGCGGCAATGTCCTGGGCATAAAGGTGACGATCGACGTCGATGGAGACGTTGATTTCCTCCATGATCGCGTCGGGACGTTCCGAGAAGCGGCCGCCCCACATCTTGTTGCTCATGACATCTCGCTCACGAATTCGTATTTCAGCCTTGCGGTTTCATGGCCGGAGGCGGCGAAACAGCACCGCAGTTCCGGTCGTATTCCCGGCACTGCTTAGCCACATCGACCCAGGATGACAAACGATATGCCCGAGACGACCCAACCCAACCCGACCGCCAGGCCGACCGCCAAGTGGCGCATCCCGCTGGTGATCGGCGCCGTGCTGGCCGGGGCTGTGATCGGCTATGCGGGGGTCTCCAGCCTCAAGCATCCCGCGGGCGGCGATATCGCCTGCAACAGCGCGGTGGCTCTTGCGAAGAAGATCGCCCCGCTTGCCCACGGCGAGGTCGCGGCGCTGACCATGGCGACCACCCCCTTGATGCTGCCCGACCTGACCTTCGAGGACGCCAACGGCCAGCCGAAGAAGCTCTCGGACTGGCGCGGCAAGACCGTGCTGGTCAATTTGTGGGCGACCTGGTGCGTGCCCTGCCGCAAGGAAATGCCGGCGCTCGACAGCCTGCAGACCAAGCTCGGCGGCAAGGATTTCGAGGTGGTCGCGATCAACATCGACACCCGCGACCCGGACAAGCCGAAAAACTTCCTGAAAGAGGCCAATCTGACCAATCTCGGCTATTTTTCGGATCAGAAAGCCAAGGCTTTTCAAGACCTTAAGAACATAGGCAAGGCGCTGGGCATGCCGACCTCGGTGCTGGTCGACGGCAAGGGCTGCGAAATCGCCAATATCGCCGGTCCCGCCGAATGGGCGAGCGACGACGCGATCAAGCTGGTGAAGGCCGCGCTGCAGCCAGCCGCAGCCGGGTTCTGATCAGGCGACGGTGTTGAGGTTGTCGCCGATGCCGGGCGACAAATTCGCGGTGGAAGGCGTGCCGAGCAGGGTCTGAACCGCGAACTTCTCGGCGTCGAGGTTCTGCTTGGTCACGCGGGTTGCGATCTCACCCTGCAGACTACCCTGCTGCATCGACAGGATGCTGGTGACCATGCTCATCATGTCCATACGCGGCACTCCCAAAACTGGGGTTTGAGGTAACGCGCGAAAGTTAATGCTTGGGTAATCGATGGCCGCGTCAGGCTGACGCATCGGCCTCGAAATTCCCGCTAGCGCGATGATCCGCGTCTCAGGCCGTGTTCGCCGCGAAGGCCGCGCCGAGGGTGCGCAGCGCTTGCCGTGTCCGCGCATCGGACAGTTTTGAGTGAAGCATGACGTCGCGGGACGGCAATGGCGGCAGGCCAAGCCGCGGCCCGAGATCGACGGTGTCCGCCGGCGCCACCCGGCGCGCCAGCGCCGCGACCGCAAGGCCTGCGGAGATCGCAGCTCCGATCGTCGACAACCCGCCGCCGACGAATGCCTCGGTCCAGGCGATGCCGGCGGCGTCGAGCGCTTCGACCGCCATGGCACGCACGCTGCACGGCTCGGCTTGCGTCGCGAGGCGCAACGGCTCGCCCGGTCGATGGTGAAAATCGGGTGCGGCCATCCAGCCGAACGGCTCTTCGAACAGCACGTCGCCATCGCGGCGCTTGGCGTCGTGGCGGAGCACGATCGCAGCATCGAGCCTGCCGTCGTCGAATGCGCTAAGCACCGAACGCGACGTGTCGACGTGCAGCTGGATCACCAGCCCGGGATCGGTGCTGTTCATCCGCTTCAGCAGCGAGGCGAGTTCCGAGCCGACGATGTGGTGGCTGATGCCGACGACCAGCCGCCGATGCTCGACGGCAAACGAGCTGATCGCCGATTGATGCGCGGCCACCAGATTGCGCGCGGCGCCGAGGAAGGCGGCCCCTTCAGCGGACAGCCGAACCAGCCGCGGCGTTCGCTCCAGCAGCCGCCGGCCGAGGCCGTCTTCCAGACGCCTGATCTTCAGGCTGACCGCGGACTGCGTGGTCTCCAGCGCCTGCGCCGCGCGCGTGAAGCTGCTGAGATCGGCCACCAGGACGAACGCCTGGACTGCCTCGACGTCGAGTGCCTTCATGGTCATTCATTTAAATATGAAATCATTGAAATGCATTACCATACCGTTTTTCAATGAGCAAGGAGCCCCTAGGATCGGCGGCACGTCACGCCACTAGGAGAGCCACCATCATGCCGCTGACCCGCGTTTCATTGCGACGGGGCAAGCCCGCCGCCTACCGCAAGGCCGTTCTTGAAAGCCTTTATCGCGCCATGCGCGAGACCTTCGACGTGCCGGAAGGCGATCGCTTCATGACAATCTCCGAGCACGATGACGATGATTTCCTCTATGGTGCCGACTATCTCGGCATCAGGCGCAGCGATGATCTGATCATCATCCAGATTACTGTCAGCAATACCCGCCCGGTGGCGCAGAAGCAGAAGCTCTATCGACGGATCGCGGAACGGCTGACCGAAAGCCCCGGCCTGCGCGCCGAGGACATCTTCATCAACCTTGTCGAGGTGCTCCCCGAGAACTGGTCGTTCGGCAACGGTGAGGCGCAATACGTCCGATGACCGCTGCACCGCTTCTCTCACCGCGCATGAGCGGCATCACGGCATCGCCCGCATCAGTGCTGCGCCGCCGCGCCCGCGAACTGCGAGCTGCCGGGCGCGACATCATCGAGCTGTCGTCGGGCAATCTGGACTTCCCGACACCGGACCATGTGATCGCAGCGGCGCATGCAGCCGCATTGCGCGGCGAAACCCGTTACACCGATGTCGACGGCACGCCGGAACTGAAGCGGGCGGTGCAGGCCGCGCTGCTGCGCGACCATCATCTCGACTACGGCCCGGACGAGATCGTCATCACCAACGGCTCGACGCAGGCGCTGTTCAACGCGCTGCTGGCGACCCTGGCGCCCGACGACGAGGTCATCATCCCCGCGCCCTATTGGGCGCCCTATCTCGATCAGGTACGGCTGGCCGGCGCGGCGCCGGTGGTGGTGCCGTGCGCGCAGAACAACGGCTTCAAGCTGCGCGCGGAGGATTTGCAGGCGGCGATCTCGGCGCGAACCCGCTGGATCATCGTCAACAATCCGGTCAACCCATCCGGCGCGCTGTATTCGCGTGATGATCTGTCCGAGATCGCCACGGTCCTGCTGCGGCATCCGGAAATCCGGGTGCTGGCCGACGGGCTCTACGAGCACATCGTGTTCAACGGATCTCCGGCGCCGACGCTTGCGGAAATCGAGCCGCGCCTGAAGCCGCGGACGCTGACCGTCAGTGGCCTCGCCAAGAGCTACGCCATGATGGGATGGCGCATCGGCTATGCCGCCGGACCCGCGGCGCTGATCCGCGCGATGATCACGATCCAGTCGCAGACCACGTCCGGCGCGTCGTCGATCAGCCAGGCCGCGGCAATTGCCGCGCTCGACGGCGCGCAGGATGTGCTGCTTGCGCGTGCCGCCATCCTGCGCGCCAAGCGTGACCGCTTTGCCGAACTCGTGAACGAATGCGCCGGGCTGTCCTGCACACCGCCGGAAGGCACGTTCTATCTGCTGGTCGCCTGCGCCGGCATAATCGGCAAGCGCGCGCCCGACGGCAGAGTGATCCGGACCGACCGCGATTTCTCGGCCTATCTGCTCGAGGCGGCCGACGTGGCAGTGTTTCCCGGCGAGGATCTCGGGCTGTCGCCCTATATCCGCCTCAGCTTCGCCAACCCGTCATCGACCATCGAGGAGGCCGCAAGGCGGCTGAAGCGCGCCTGCGCGGCACTGCAATGACGCCTCACGGACGGACCCCGCGCCTCGCGCTGACAGCACATCTGCTCGGACTTGGAACGGGTGTGACGATGATTGTCGGTCTGGTGCCCGCGACGCTTGCGCTGCTGCGGGCACTGATCTGAAGACGCGACGATTACCGCGTCGGGATCGGCTTGTCGCCGCGATAGTCGTAGAAGCCGCGCTGGCTCTTGCGTCCGAGCCAACCGGCCTCGACATACTTCACCAGCAGCGGACACGGCCGGTACTTGGAGTCGGCCAGCCCCTCGTGCAGCACCTGCATGATCGACAGACAGGTGTCGAGGCCGATGAAATCGGCGAGCTCGAGCGGGCCCATCGGATGGTGCGCGCCGAGCTTCATCGCGGCATCGATCGCCTCGACGTTACCGACGCCTTCATACAGCGTGTAGATCGCCTCGTTGATCATCGGCAACAGGATGCGGTTGACGATGAAGGCGGGGAAATCTTCCGACACCGCGACCTGTTTGCCGAGCTTGGCGACGAACGCCTTGGCGGTGTCGAAGGTCATGTCGTCGGTGGCGATGCCGCGGATCAACTCGACCAGTTCCATCGCCGGCACCGGATTCATGAAATGAATGCCGATGAACTTCTCCGGGCGGTCGGTCGAGGCGGCGAGCCTTGTGATCGAGATCGACGACGAGTTGGTCGCGACGATCGCCTCCGGCTTCAGTACCGCACAGACCTCGTGGAAGATCTTGCGCTTGGTCTCTTCCTTCTCGATCGCGGTCTCGATCACGAGATCGCAATCGGCGAGCGCGTCGAGCGACTCGGCGGAGGCGATGCGGTCGAGCGCCTGCTTGCGGTCGCTCTCGCTGATCGCCTTCTTCGCGACCTGCCGGGTCAGATTGCCGTTGATGGTCGCCAGCGCCGACTTCAGCCGGTCGCCGGACACGTCATTGAGCACCACGTCGAAGCCGGCCAGCGCCGCCACATGGGCAATGCCATTGCCCATCTGGCCCGAACCGATCACGCCGACCTTTTTGATTGCCACCGTCATCTTGTCATCCACCGGAACGGCGCGCACATCGCGCCTGCCCAATTCCAACGATACCCGAAGTAAAGCCTTCCGGGTTGCCCAATCCGCCGGAAAACGTTTCCCGGGACCATGATGTGATGACAGGTCATCATACCCGGGTCCCATTTTCCCCCGTCGAGCACGATCCTTTCGGAAAAACGTTTCCGGATCATTGCCTCGAAAATAATAACACCGGCCGGAGCTTACCCACCCGGCCGGTGTCTTGTCGCTTACTTTCCGAGCTTGCCGAGCGCTTCGGTGAGCTCCGGAACCGCCTGGTAGAGGTCGGCGACCAGGCCGTAATCGGCGACCTGGAAGATCGGCGCGTCCTCATCCTTGTTGATGGCGACGATCACCTTGGAGTCCTTCATGCCGGCCAGATGCTGGATCGCGCCGGAGATGCCGACCGCGACATAAAGTTCCGGAGCCACCACCTTGCCGGTCTGGCCGACCTGCCAGTCGTTCGGCGCATAGCCGGCATCGACCGCGGCGCGCGAGGCGCCGACGCCGGCGCCGAGCTTGTCGGCGAGCGGCTCGATGTACTTGGCGAAGTTCTCGCGGCTCTGCATGGCGCGGCCGCCCGAGACGATGATCTTGGCCGAGGTCAGCTCGGGACGGTCGCTCTTGGCGACTTCCTCGCCGACGAACGTCGACAGGCCGGGATCGGCGGCCGCAGCGGCGTTATCGATCGCAGCGCTGCCGCCTTCGCCGGCGGCGGCGAAGGTCGAGGTGCGCACCGTAATCACCTTCTTGGCGTCCTTCGACTTCACGGTCTGGATCGCGTTGCCGGCATAGATCGGCCGCTCGAAGGTGTCGGGGGCGACGACCTTGATGATCTCGGAGACCTGCATGACGTCGAGCAAGGCCGCGACGCGCGGCATCACATTCTTGAAGCGCGAGGTCGCGGGCGCGACGAACGCGTCATAGCTAGGAGCCAGCGCGACGATCAGCGCGGCCAGCGGCTCGGCAAGGTCGTGTTCATAGGCCGGGCCTTCGGCCACCAGCACCTTGGTGACGCCGGCAAGCTTGGCGGCTGCTTCCGCCGCCGCCTTGGTGCCCTGGCCGCCACCGGCAACCAGCACATGGACATCGCCGCCGAGCTGGCTCGCCGCGGTCAGCGCCTTGTTGGTCGCGTCCTTCAGCGTCTCGTGGTCGTGTTCAGCAATCAACAGCGTCGTCATCAGAGAACCCCGGCTTCGGTCTTGAGCTTGTTCACGAGTTCGGCGACGTCCTTGACCTTGACGCCCGCCTTGCGGCCTGCCGGTTCCGCGGTCTTCAGCACTTCCAGACGCGGCGTCACATCGACGCCGTAGTCAGCGACGCTCTTGTCGTCGATCGGCTTCTTCTTCGCCTTCATGATGTTGGGCAGCGACGCATAGCGCGGCTCGTTCAGGCGCAGGTCGGTGGTGACGATCGCCGGGCCCTTGAGCTTGATGGTCTGCAGGCCGCCGTCGACTTCGCGGGTGACCTTGAAGTCGGATCCTTCGACCTCGAGCTTGGAGGCGAAGGTCGCCTGCGACCAGCCGAGCAGCGCGGCCAGCATCTGGCCGGTCTGGTTCGAGTCGTCGTCGATCGCCTGCTTGCCGAGAATGACGAGGCCGGGCTGCTCCGCCTCGACCACCGCCTTCAGGATCTTGGCAACCGCGAGCGGTTCGACATTGCCTTCGGCCTTGACCAGGATGCCGCGGTCGGCACCCATCGCAAGTCCGGTGCGAATGGTCTCGGAGGCCTGCGCGGGTCCGATCGACACCACCACCACTTCGGTCGCCTTGCCGGCTTCTTTCAGCCGCAGCGCTTCCTCGACGGCGATTTCGTCGAACGGGTTCATCGACATCTTGACGTTGGCGAGCTCCACGCCCGTCCCGTCACTCTTGACGCGGACCTTGACGTTGTAGTCGACGACCCGCTTTACCGGCACAAGAACCTTCATCGATCCTCTTTCGCTTTGATTTTATGGGTTTCGGTTGGCTGGCGCGGAACCTAAAGGTCCCGTTTCTCCCGGTCAACGCGCCAAAGCCAAAAAACCGTCCCCCGGTTTTGAACCAGTTTAGCGGTTCTGGCCCGGCACCCACAACACGTCTCCCGCTCCCTTACTGTTCTGGAAGCGGCTGGCAACGAACAGGAAATCCGACAGCCGGTTCATATACTGGATGCCAGCCTGATTGACCGGCTCGTCGGGTTGGGCGGCGAGTTCCACCATCATCCGTTCCGCGCGGCGACATATCGTCCGGGCGAGATGCAGATAGGCAGAGGCAGGCGTGCCGCCGGGCAGCACGAACGAGGTTAGCGGCGCGAGCAGGTCGTTCAGGCTGTCGATATCGCGCTCGAGCCGCTCGACCTGGCTTGCCAGCATCCGCAGACGTTCGGCCTTGCCCTCGCGTTCGGGCACCGCGAGGTCGGCGCCGAGATCGAACAGATCGTTCTGGATCCGGCCCAGCATCGCATCGACCTCGGGGCTGCCGGCAAGGTGCAGCCGCACCACGCCGATCGCGGCATTGGTCTCGTCGACAGTGCCATAGGCGGCAATGCGCAGATCGTATTTCGGCCGCCTCTCGCCGGAGCCGAGCGCGGTGGTGCCGTCATCGCCGGTGCGCGTGTAGATCCGATTGAGAACAACCATGGCAGGCTCCGGTGTTCGATGTTCGAGTCCACCACTCCGATCGGGAGAGGTGGAGAATAGCCCGACAAATCTACCTCACCTAGCGCCCCATCGCCCAGACCGCGAGCATCGCGATGACAATGGCGACGAACTGCAGCAGCACGCGCAGCCGCATCAGCTTTTGCGACGTGTTCGGCGAGCCGCCCTTCATCATGTTGATGAGGCCGAGCAGGAGCACCAGCGCGACGGCGCCGACGGCGATGGGAAGAATGATCGTGCTGAGGAGAGATGTCATTTGCGGTACATAACACCGCAGGACGCGGACTTCCACACAGCCCGGCCATGCAACCAACTGGCTTTTCAGCGCGTAATATCAGATGCTGGGTCGGTTCTCGGGCCGAGCGGTTTTCGACAATGCCGGGTGGAATGTGAAGCAGCTTCGTTACGTCACCCACGTCGTGATGGATGCCTTTTACACGTTCCTCGCCGACGACGGCTGGGCGATCGCGAGCCACATCGCGCTGTCGACGCTGATGGCGCTGTTTCCGTTCCTGATCGTGCTGACCTCGGTGGCCGGCTTCTTCGGCTCCAAGCAACTCGCCGACCAGGCGGTCGGGCTGATGCTGCAGGTCTGGCCGCGGCAGGTCGCCGAGGCGCTGTCCGGCCAGATCCACGACGTGCTGACCAACACCCGCGGCGATATCCTGACCATCGGCGCGGTGCTCGCGGTCTACTTCGCCTCCAACGGCGTCGAGGCGCTGCGGGTGGCGCTGAACCGTGCCTACGCCGTGATCGAGCCGCGGCGCTGGTACTGGCTGCGGCTGGAGTCGATCGGCTACACGCTGGTCGCGGCGTTCACCTCGCTCGCGATGGCTTTCCTGATCGTGCTCGGACCGCTGATCATCGAGGCGGCGCGGCGCTATATCCCGTTCTTCGTCGAATCGAACGAGAGCCTGCTCAACACCGCCCGTTACGGCGTCACGATCCTGGCGCTGGTCGTCGCGCTTTTCATCCTGCACGCCTGGCTGCCGGCGGGCCGTCGCAGCTTCACGCAAATCCTGCCCGGCATCATCTTCACCATGGTGGCCTCGCTGCTCTCGGGCATCGGCTTCGGCATGTACCTCGCACGCTTCGCCAACAACTACGTCACGATGTATGCGGGGCTGGCCTCGGTGGTGATCGCACTGGTGTTCCTGTATTTCATCGCCGCGATCTTCGTGTTCGGCGGCGAGTTGAACGCGGCGATCATCAAGTCGCGGTTGCCACACGGCGTGTCGCTTCATGCAGCGCAGTCGCGAGCGCCCGCGGGGACACAGGCTTGACCAGGAAGCCGTCTGCGCCGGCAGCGCGCGCCGCGGCTTCGTCCTCGGCCCGGCCGGAAATCCCGACAATCATGATGCGACCGTGCGGCGGCGGCAGCGCGCGGATGCGTTTGATCGCCTCGATGCCGCCGATGCCGGGCAGCACCATGTCCATCAGCACGGCGTCGAAGGCGCCCTGCGCGAGCCGGTCGGGCGCGGCCTCGCCCTGACCGACGAATTCGGCGTGGTGGCCGAGCTCGGTCAGGATCGTGTTGAGCACGACGCGGCCGAACGGATTGTCCTCGACACTGAGCAGCCGCAGCCCTTGCGACAGCAGCGCCGCCGCGCTCTCGCCGGAGGCGGTGCCGGCCGGCCCTTCGGCGGGCGCCAGTTCCACCTTGAGCGTGAAGGTGGTGCCCCCGCCGGCGCGCCGGTCCGCGACGATGTCGCCGCCCATGGCGCGCGCGAGCTGCCTGACGGACGACAGGCCGAGCCCGGCGCCGCCGAACCGCGCGGCGATCGAGACGTTGGCCTGCGAGAACGGCCGGAACAGGCGCTTCACCTCCGATAGCGTCAGGCCGATCCCGCTGTCGGAGATCGCGAACGCGACGCCGATCTTGTCGCCCGACCTTGCCTTGACCATGCCCACCGGCACGATACGCAGCTCGATGCTACCCTGCTCGGTGAACTTCACCGCGTTGTCGATCAGATTTTCCAGCGCCGCGCGCAGACGGACGGGATCGCCGACCGCGAAGGCAGGCAACTGGTCGGAGACCTCGACGGAAGCCTGCAGCCCCTTGGCCGCCGCGCGGCCGGCGAGCGAATCCGCTGCGTGACGCGCCAGCGTGCGCAGGTCGAAGAAATCCTGCCGGATCTCGAGCCCCGGCCCCTCGCTCCGGGCGGCGTCGACGAACAGGGTCGCAAGGCTCGCCAGATGTTCGGCGCCGGCCTTGATGGTGTCGACCCAGCGCCGCTCGCGCTCGCCGAGATCGGATGTCGCGAGCAGATTGCTGATCGCAAGGATTCCGGTGAGCGGCGTCCGCACCTCATGGGCAAAGGCGGCAAGCGCGGCATCGACCATGCCGGGACCGGCCTTCGGGGCCGGCTTGGGCACGGCCCGCTTGCGGCGCGGCCTGGCCGCCACCTTGGCGGCGCGGGCCTTGGCAGTTCGTGTTTTGGCAGTTCGTGTCTTGGCAGCACGCGGTTTGGCGGCGCGCGCCTTCGGCGGCGTCCTTTTGGATGGCCGCTTGCTGCGCCGTGCGCGCGATTTTGACGCCATGGTCTCCGTGATCCCCACCCCGGTCAACAACATGGCATGCCAGGCGTGCCGGAGTCACGGCGACGTTTACGGCGCGCCCGCGCAAAACGCCATCATGCGATCAATTGGCCAGAATCTACGGCAAGCCGACCAGGCGGCGGATATCGGCCGGGCTCGCCCCAGCCGCCCGCAATTCGCGCAGTCCGGTCGCCTGGGTCGATTTCGACAGCTTTTGGCCGGCCGCGTCTCGGATCAGCCGGTGGTGCCGGTAGTTTGGCGCGGGCAGGCCGAGCAGTTCCTGCAACAGCCGATGCACGCTGGTCGACCAGAACAGGTCAACGCCCCTGACGACATCGGTAACGCCCTGCAGGGCGTCATCGATCACGACCGAGAGATGGTAGCTGGTTGGGGTCTCCTTGCGCGCCAGGATCACGTCGCCCCAGGCCTCAGGCCGGGCCACGACGTCTCCGCTCTCGCCAGCCGGCCCCTCGCCCGCTTCCAGCCAACGCAGCTCACCGGCGCGCGCGCGGGCTGAGGCCATGTCGAGCCGCAACGCGAACGGCACACCCTGCCCGATCAGCCGGTCGCGCGCCGCGGCCGACAGCGATTTGGCCAGCCCCGGATAAAGCGGCGCGCCGTCCGGATCGCGCGGCCACGCGCCGCCGGCCTCGCGCTCCGCGACCAGCCGCGCGATCTCGGCCCGGCTTTCGAAGCTCGGGTAGACCAGCCGCTGGGCCGACAGGCGGTCGAGCGCCGCGCCATAGGCGCCGAAATGCTCGGACTGCCGCCGCACCGGGGTCTCCCAGGCGATGCCGAGCCAGGCCAGATCCTCATAAATCGCCTGCTCGAATTCCGGCCGGCAGCGCGTCGCGTCGATGTCCTCGATCCGCAGCAGCAAGCGTCCGCCCGACTGCCGCGCGAGGTCGTGGTTGAGCAGCGCCGAATAGGCGTGGCCGAGATGCAGGTAGCCGTTCGGACTTGGCGCGAAGCGGAAAACGGGTGGCATGGTCATCGGTCACGCATCATTGCCGGGCTTGCCCGGCGTCTCTGGTTCATGCGCCCGGACAAGACTCTGTTACGATAGGAGATCGATGCGCGGGTCAAGCCTGCGCCTGACAAGCCGGTGCAGACCCCGCAAATGCTGATTCACCTCGAAACCCAGGCCGACCTCGACGACGCGATCCACAAACTGGTCGACCAGGACCGCCGCCTGCGCCCGATCCTGGAGCTGACCGGCATGCCGGCGATCCGGCAGCGCGAGCCCGGATTTGCCGGGCTTGCCGCGATCATCTGCGGCCAGCAGCTCTCGACCGCGAGTGCGGCGGCGATCTGGGGGCGCGTCAGCACGGCGTTCGACCCGTTCCACCATGACGCGATCCGCAAGGCGCGGGCCGACCGGCTCGGCCGGCTCGGGCTGTCGGCGGCCAAGATCAAGACGCTGAAGCACATCGCGCGCGAGCTCGCCGAGGAGCGGCTGAACCTCGACGTCCTTGCCAATGAGGAGGCCGATGCGGCGCACAACACGCTGACGGCGCTGCCCGGGATCGGCCCGTGGACCGCCGATGTCTATCTGCTGTTCTGCCTCGGCCATGGCGATGCCTGGCCCGCGGGCGACCTCGCCGTGCAGGAAGCGGTCAAGGTCGGGCTCGGCTTGAAGGATCGGCCGACGCCGAAGCAGATGGCGCCGCTTGCGGAGCCGTGGCGTCCGCTGCGCGGCGCCGCAGCGCATCTGTGGTGGGCATATTATCGCGTGCTCAGAAATCGCGAGGGCGTGATCGCCGGTGCAAAGTAGTCGTGGAGAAAAACACACCAACTGCGTGATCGCGTGATATAGAATCAGCAGACATATAGTTTTTCAATTTGCCGGCCTCGCCCATTTTGCACGCGCAGCACGTCCTTATTGCAAGGAGACGGACCTGATTTCTTTCCGTATCCCGCTGACGCTTCTCTCGTTATCCCTGGGCGCGATCGCCGCGGCGTGGTGGTGGCTCGGCATCCCGGTCGACCTGCCGCGCGCGCCGATCGATCCGAACGACAAGGTGCAATGCATCTCGTACGCGCCGTTCCGTAACAATCAGACATCGCTTTCGCCGGCGACGCAGGTCTCGCCGGAACAGATCGCGGAAGACCTCGCGCAACTCGCGAAGATATCCGACTGCATCCGCACCTATGCGACCGATCTTGGTCTCGATCAGATTCCCGCACTCGCGGCCAAGGCGGGGCTGAAGGTCATCCAGGGCATCTTCCTCGATCGAGACCGCAAGAAGAATGCAACGCAGGTCGCCACCGCGATCCGCCTCGCCCAGGAATATCCGGAAACCATCATCGCGCTCGTGGTCGGCAACGAAGTCTTGCTACGCAAGGAAATGTCGGCTTCCGACCTTGCCGCCACGATCCGCTCGATCAAGGCGCAGGTCTCCGTGCCCGTCACCTATGCCGACGTCTGGGAATTCTGGCTGAGCAATCGCGAGCTTTCCGACGCCGTCGACTTCGTCACGGTTCACATCCTGCCCTATTGGGAAAATGTTCCAATCCGGGCGGAAGATGCCGCCGCTCACGCCGACGAGATGCGCCGGCAGATCGCCGCGGCTTTTCCAGGCAAGGAAATCTTTATCGGAGAGATCGGCTGGCCCAGCGAGGGGCGCATGCGCGAGTCCGCGCTGCCGTCCCGCATCAATCAGGCGCGAGTGGTTTCGGAGGTCCTCGACCTTGCCCGGCGCCAGCATTTCCGCGTCAACCTGTTCGAGGCCTATGATGAAGGCTGGAAGCGGGAGATCGAGGGCACGGTCGGCGGCTCCTGGGGCCTGTTCGATTCCGAGCAGCGCATGCCGAAATATCCGCCGGGCCAACCGGTCAGCAATTTTCCGCTCTGGAAGCTGCAAATGGTCAGCGGAATGGGCCTGGCGATCCTCGTCTTCGGCGCGGCATGGCTGACCTTGCGCCGCAAGCCGAGAAAGCCCGCATTCGCGTCATGGCTTGCGGTCGCGCTATCGGCGACCACGGCTGGAATCCTGTTTGGCGTCGCCGAGCAAAGATTGGTCTATGAAAGCTACGGAACGGGAGGCTGGCTTGTGTGGGGCTCGCTGCTGGTGGCGGCCACGGCTTCGCCGGTGTTGAGCGCCAACGCCCTGATGTCGGGCCGCGCACCGCCCAGCTTTTTCGAAGTGTTGGGTCCGAAGGGTCACCACACTGAATCGGTGCTGGCAACCCTGCACGGACTGGCCTTGATGATCACCGTCGTGATCGGCACGGCGACCGCAATCGGTCTCGTGTTCGACCCGCGCTTCATTGATTTCCCTTTCGCGCCTCTCACCATGGCGGCGGTGCCCTTTGCGGCCGTGACGCTGCTCAATCCTCCCACGAAGGGAATCCGCCCACTGGCGGAGTCGATCTTTGCCGGCATTTTCATTGCAACGGCGATCTACACAGGATTCAACGAAGGGGCGGAGAACTGGCAGTCGCTGTGGACCTGCGCGGCCTTTGTCCTGCTCGCGGTGACGCTGTTGCGGGCGCGTGCTTGACAACGCGACCTAGAGCGTTTCCCGTTCCGATGGAATCGGAACGGCGCTCTAGATTCTTGTTTTGACGCGTTTTCTTCACGCGAACCGGTATCCACTTCGCTCGAAAACGCTCTAGCCGCGCAGCCTGACGCGATCCTCGCGCGCGCAGTCGGTGACGAAGCCGATGACGGCGCGCACCGCGGGAAGCTCGACCAGATCGGGATGGGCGAGCAGCCAGAGATCGGAGAGGCTCGAGAGCTTTTGCGGCGCGACCCGCACCAGATCGGGGTAGTCGGCCCCGACCAGGCAGGACAGCGCGCAAATCCCGAGCCCAGCCCGCGCCGCTGCCAGCATGTCGCCCTGCGAGGAACAGCGCATCACCAGCGTGCCCTGCCGGGTGATGACGTCGCTCCAGCGCGCCAGATGCGCGTTCGAGGCCTGGTCGGCAAAGCCGATCACATGGTGGCCCCGCCACTCGTCCCGCCGCTCCGGCAGCTTGCGGCCTGCCGCATAGTCGCGGGAAGCGTAGAAGCCGGTGCCGAGCCGCCCGATCTTGCGCCCGATCAGGTTCTCCTCGCCCGCATCGACCGGCCGTAGCACCACGTCGGCCTCGCGGCGGCGCACGCTGGCCGGGAACGGATGGGTGATGATCTCGAGCTGGATGTTGGCGTGATCGCGCAGGAACGGGCCGAGGCGCGGCATCAGCCAGTGCGCGGCCAGCGTCGCGCCGATCGACAGCTTCACGACACCGCGCGCCTGCCCACCGGTGGCGGACGCGGCCGCCTCCGCGCGCAAGGCCGCCGCGGCCATCGCTTCGGCGTGCTCGCGGAATTTGCGGCCATGCGAGGTCAGCGACAGGCCGTCATTGGAACGCGCGAACAGGCGGGTGCCGAGTTGCTGCTCGAGCGCCGCGACGTTGCGGCCGACGGTGGGATGGCTGATGCGCAGCCGCCGTGCCGCCCCGGCAAGGCTGCGTGTCTCAGCCACCGCGACGAATGTCTTGCAAAGCTCCCAGTCCATGCCGCTCCCCTTCTTGCGACATCGTTCATTTCTGGTCGATCCGATGTTCAATATTGAACGTCATGACCGAGCCGTCCAGCCTTATATTGCCGCGCCAAGAGCGCCACCGCTCCAGCCATCACAATAAATCGCGATCCGCCCCGGCTGCCGGCCGGGCGACGCGCATGGAGGATCCGAAAATGACGCTGCCCGTTTCGCTCGCCAACAGGCTTGAACTGCCGGTCGTCGGCTCCCCGCTGTTCATCGTCTCGGGGCCCGAGCTCGTGATCGCGCAGTGCAAGGCCGGCATCGTCGGCTCGTTCCCGGCGCTGAACGCCCGCCCGGCCGAAAAGCTCGACGAATGGCTGACCCAGATCGAGAACGAGCTCGGCGAGTACCAGGCGCTGCATCCGGAAAAGAAGGTCGCACCCTACGCCGTCAACCAGATCTGCCACGCCTCCAACGACCGGCTGATGCGCGACATGGAAACCTGCGTGAAGCACAAGGTACCCGTGATCATCACCTCGCTGCGCCCGCCGTCCGAGATCGTCGAGGCCGCGCACTCCTATGGCGGCGTGGTGTTCCACGACGTCATCAACGTGAAGCACGCGCGCAAGGCCGCCGAGCAGGGCGTCGACGGCCTGATCCTGGTCTGCGCCGGCGCCGGCGGCCATGCCGGCACGCTGTCGCCGTTCGCGCTGGTGCGCGAGGTCAAGCAATGGTTCAACGGCACGATCCTGCTGTCGGGCGCGATCTCCGACGGCTGGAGCATCGCATCCGCGCTCGCGCTCGGCGCCGACCTCGCCTATATCGGCACCCGCTTCATCGCGACCGAGGAAGCCAACGCCGATATCAGGTACAAGCGGGCGCTGACTGAATACGCCGCGCACGACATCGTCTATTCGAACCTGTTCACCGGCGTGCACGGCAACTATCTCGGACCGTCGATCGCGGCGGCAGGGCTCGATCCGGGCAATCTGCCGGTAGCCGACAAATCCAGCATGAACTTCGGCTCCGGCGGCAACATGAAGGCCAAGGCCTGGCGCGACATCTGGGGCTCGGGCCAGGGCATCGGCCAGATCTCCGATGCCCCGCCGGTCGCCGAACTGGTGGCGCGGCTCAAGTCCGAGTTCGCCGCGGCGCGCAGCGAGTTTCTGCGCGCCAGCGCCTGACGCTGTTTCACAAAGTCCGGGAGTGAACCATGAAACGAGCGCAACACGCGCTGGCAGCCGCGCTTGCGGTCTGCGCGATCGCCGGCACGGCCGCCGCCGACAACGGCAACGAAGCGATCCGGATCGGCCAGACGCTGCCCTATAGCGGACCGGTCTCCGGCTTCGGCACCATCGGCCGCGCCCAGGAAGCGTTTTTCGCGAAGGTCAACGCGGAGGGCGGCATCAACGGCCGGCAGGTGAAATTCATCACGTTGGACGACGCCTATTCGCCGCCGAAGACCGTCGAGCAGACCCGCAAGCTGGTGGAGCAGGAGGAGGTGCTGATGATGTTCGGCTCGCTCGGAACCGCCACCAACAACGCCGTGCACCGCTATCTCAACAGCAAGAAGATCCCGCAATTGTTCGTGCTGAGCGGCGCGACCAAATGGGCCGACCCGAAGACCTATCCGTGGACCATGCCAGGCATGGCGTCCTACGAATCTGAGGGCGTGGTCTATGCCAAATATGTGCTGCAGGCCAAGCCCGACGCAAAGATCGCGATCCTTGCGCAGAACGACGATTTCGGCCGCGACTATGTCGCCGGCTTCAAGCGTGCGCTCGGCGGCAAGGCCGCGAGCATGATCGTCGCGGAAGCGAGCTACGAGACCTCAGCGCCCACCATCAGCTCGCAGCTCGCGACCCTGAAGGCGTCCGGTGCCGATGTGCTGTTCGGTGTCGTGCTCGGCAAGTTCACGCCGCAGATGATCAAGGGCGTGGCCGAGATCGGCTGGAAGCCGGACCTGTTCTTCGTGCCGACCTCCGCGTCGTCGATCTCGTTCCTGGAGCCCGCCGGGCTCGAGAACGCGGTCGGCCTGATCTCGTCCAGCAACCAGAAGGACACGATGGATGCGCAATGGGCCGATGATCCCGCCGTGAAGGACTATCTTGCCTTCATGAAGCAGTACCTGCCCAATGCGGACCTCAGCAACTCGAACTACTCGGCGGGCTATCATTATGCGACACTGCTGATGGCCGTGCTGAAGGCCTGCAAGAACGATTTCAGCCGCGAAAACATCATGCGCCAGGCGGCGTCATTGCGCGACGTTCCGCTGCCGCTATTGTTGCCGGGCATGACGGTATCGACCGGGCCGGACGACTACCTGCCGTTCCAGCAGTTGCGGCTGCGCCGGTTCAACGGCAAGAGCTGGATCAGCTTCGGCGAGATCCTGGACGATCGCTAGAAGACGAGGCGCGACATGATCATCAGCGGCGAAAGACAGATCAGCTACGGCGACATTCACGCCCGCATCGCGCGGGCGGCCAGCGGCTTCCGGGCGCTCGGCGTGCAGGGCGGCAAGCCGGTCGGCATGATGCTGCGCAACGATTTCGCGCTGTTCGAGGTGGTCGCGGCTTCGGCCGCGCTCGGCAGCCCGGTGGTGCCGATCAACTGGCATCTGAAGGCCGACGAGGTCGCCTACATCCTGTCCGACAGCGGCGCCGACACGCTGGTCTGCCACGCCGATCTGCTGCCGCAGATCCGCGACGGGCTACCGCCGGCAATCAAGCTGCTCGTGGTGACGACGCCGCCGGAGATTGCCGCGGCCTATGGCGTGGCGCCGGCGCTCACCCGCGTGCCCGACGGCACGACCGACTGGGACGTCTGGCGGGAGACGCACCAACCACTGACCGACGCACCGATCGGCGCGGCGCCGATGTTCTACACGTCGGGCACCACCGGACTGCCGAAGGGCGTCAAGCGCAAGCCGATGCGGCCCGAGCAGCAGGCGGCAGCCGCGCGGGTCGGTGCCATCACCTACGGCGTCAAGCCGAACGAGGATCAGGTGATCCTGATGAACGGCCCGATGTATCATTCGGCGCCGCACTCCTATGGAATGCTCGCGTTCCGCAACGGCTGCGTGATCGTGCTCGAGCCGCGCTTCGATCCGGAGGATCTGCTGCAACTGATCGAGCGCCACCATGTCACCCACATGCATATGGTGCCGACCATGTTCGTGCGGCTGCTGCGCCTGCCCGAGGAGACGCGGCGCCGCTACGACCTGTCGTCGCTGCGCTTCATCGTCCATGGCGCGGCGCCCTGCCCTGTCGACGTCAAGCGCGCGATGATCGAGTGGTGGGGACCGGTCATCAACGAATATCTCGGCTCGACCGAGACCGGCATCCCGGTCTGGCATTCGTCAGCCGAAGCGCTGGCCAAGCCCGGCACCGTCGGCCGCGCGATCGAGGGCGGCATCGTCAAGATCTTCCGGCCCGACGGGACGCAATGCGACCTCGGCGAGCCCGGCGAGATCTTCATCGTCAGACGTTGATCTCGGACTTCGACTATCACGGCAATGCCAAGGCGCGCGCCGAGGCCGATCACGACGGCCTGATCAGCGTCGGCGATGTCGGCTATCTCGACGCGGACGGCTATCTGTTCCTGTGCGACCGCAAGCGCGACATGGTGATCTCGGGCGGCGTCAACATCTATCCCGCCGAGATCGAGAATGCCCTTATCGGCATGGCAGGCGTCCGCGACTGCGCGGTGTTCGGCGTTCCCGACGACGAATACGGCGAGCGGCTGTTCGCCTGCGTCGAGCCGGAAGCCGGCGCGACCCTGTCGATCAGCGCGATCCAGGATTTTCTCCGCGGCAAGCTCGCCAACTTTAAGGTGCCCAAGGATATCCGCTTCATGGACGCGCTGCCGCGGGAAGCCACCGGCAAGATCTTCAAGCGCAAGCTGCGCGACCTCTACCGCGAAGGACAGCTTCGCTGAACGATGTAACGGCGAAGCGAACGGCGTTTGAAACTTAGTTGCTGTTGCAAAAGGCCGGCAATCGACGCAACGATGCCGGCGCATCGGAAGCTGGGATCATCGCCATGAACTCGACCGACTTCATCGTCATCCGCAACGACCTGCAACAGTGCAGGGTGATCGAGACGCAGTTGCCCGATGCCGCGGCGCTGCCGGCCGATGCGCTGCTGGTGAAGGTGACCCGCTTCGCCTTCACCGCCAACAACATCACCTACGCCGTGATCGGCGAGCAGCTGAAATACTGGCATCTGTTCCCGGCGCCCGAGGGCTACGGCATCATCCCGGTGTGGGGCTTTGGCGAGGTGCTGATCTCGAAACATCCGATGATCGCCGTCGGCGAAACGCTGTTCGGCTATCTCCCGATGGCGGCCCATCTGGTGATCGAGGCGGCCGACGTCAACAAGCGCGGCCTGCGCGATGGCGCGGCACACCGGCAGGAGGTCTCGCCGGTCTACAACGCCTATGCCCGCGTCTCCGGCGATCCGACCTATGCCGGCCAGCAGGGCGATTTCCGCGCACTGCTGCTGCCCTTGTTCATGCTGTCGTTCCTGGTCGACGACGCCCTCGCCGAGAATGCGTTCTACGGCGCACGCCGCGTCATCCTGTCGTCGGCCTCGAGCAAGACCGCGTTCGGCCTCGCCCATCTCGTGCACAAGCGGGGTATCCCCGTGATCGGGCTGACCTCCAAGGGCAATGTCGATTTCGTCAGCTCGCTCGGTTGCTATGACGAGGTCGTCACCTATGACCAGGTCGCCGCGATCCCGGCGGCCGAGCCGACAGCCTATGTCGACATGGCCGGCAACAGTGCGCTGCGCGAAAGTCTGCACCGGCACTTCGGCGCGCAGATGGTCTATTCCGGCCGGGTCGGGCTGACGCACCGTGCGAGCGAGCCGGAGGAGCCGACGCTGCCAGGCGCCAAGCCGGTCTCCCGGACCAGATCCGCAAGCGCGCCAAGGAATGGGGTCCCGGCGGCATCGACCAGCGTTTTGGCGCCGCATGGGCGGAGCTCGTGCCGCATCTGCCGAATTGGCTTGACGTGGTCGAGCGGCGCGGCCCGGCCGCGGTGCGCGAGGCCTATCTCGATACCCTGCAAGGCCGCGTTCCACCGGATCAAGGCCTGATCCTGTCGCTGGCCGAATAGGCGCTATCTCGTCGCGCCCTTTCTGCACGCCTTCGAATGGGTATAGGCTTCGCGGAAAGGGAACGCCGCCAAGAAAATATCAGCAAGGCGGCCGATGGCGAGAAACGCTCAATGCTCGACAAGACGGACGATATTTCGGTCGCCGCCGACAATTGGCTTGTGCAGTTCGAAGATGCGCTGGCGAGCCCGGACGATGTGCTGCTGAAGCCACTGTTCCATCCCGACAGCTACTGGCGCGACGTGCTGGCGCTGAGCTGGAACATCCAGACCGTCAACCGGGCCTTCGCAATCATCGAGGAGCTGCCGGCGCATGCGCGTCACAGCGCGCCGCATGACTTCCGCATCGATGCCGATCGCGCCCCGCCCCGACGGGTGACGCGCGCTGGTACCCATGCGATCGAGGCGATCTTCAAATTCGAGACGGCGGTTGGCCGCGGCCACGGCATCGTGCGGCTGATCCCCGATGCCGCCGACGACGATCGCCTGAAGGCCTGGACCTTGCTGACGGCGCTCGAGGAGCTGAAGGGTTTTGAGGAGCAGCAGGGCCACACCAGGCCGCGCGGGCAGTCCTATTCGCGCGACTTCCGCGGCCCCAACTGGCTCGACCTGCGCAAGGCATCCGCCGAATATGCCGACCGCAACCCTGATGTGCTGGTGGTCGGCGGCGGACAGGCCGGGCTTGCGATCGCCGCGCGGCTGCAGCAGCTCAAGATCGACGCGCTGATCGTCGACCGCGAGGCGCGCGTCGGCGACAATTGGCGCAAGCGCTATCACGCGCTGACCCTGCACAACCAGGTACAGGTCAATCATTTGCCCTACATGCCATTCCCGACGAACTGGCCGACCTACATCCCGAAGGACAAGCTCGCCAACTGGTTCGAATCCTATGTCGACGCCATGGAGCTGAACTTCTGGACCGGCACCGAATTTGTCGGCGGCAGCTATGACGATGCGGATGGGCGTTGGACCGTCGAGCTGCGCCGCGCCGACGGCACGACACGGACAATGCAGCCGCGCCATGTCGTGATGGCGACCGGCGTCAGCGGCATTCCCAATCTGCCCGACATCCCCGGCTTGAAAGATTTTGGCGGCAAGGTGATGCATTCCAGCCGCTACGAGGACGGCGAGAACTGGACCGGCAAGCGCGCGCTCGTGATCGGCACCGGCAACAGCGGCCACGACATCGCGCAGGACCTGCATTCCTCGGGCGCCGAGGTCACGCTGGTACAGCGCTCCTCGACGCTGATCACCAATATCGAGCCGTCGGCGCAGCTGGCCTATGCCGCCTACAATGAAGGTACGCTCGAGGACAATGATCTGATCGCGACCTCGATGCCGCTCGTGCTCGCCAAACGCAGCCATGTGCTGATGACCGAGCAGTCGAAAGAGCTCGACAAGCCGCTGCTCGACGGCCTCACGCGCAAGGGCTTCAAGCTTGATTTCGGCGATAGCGGCACCGGCTGGCAGTTCAAATACCTGACCCGCGGCGGCGGCTATTACTTCAACGTCGGCTGCTCCGATCTCGTCGCGAGCGGCGCGGTCGCGCTGCGGCAATTCGCCGACATCGACACCTTCGTCAGCGAGGGCGCGCGGCTGAAAGACGGCGAGATCATTGCCGCCGACCTGATCGTGCTCGCGACCGGCTACCGGCCGCAGGAAGAGCTGGTGAAGAAGCTGTTCGGCGAGGCGATGGCCGCGCGCGTCGGCCCGATCTGGGGCTTCGGCGACGGCCAGGAGCTGCGCAACATGTACACCCGCACGCCGCAGCCCGGCCTGTGGTTCATCGCCGGCAGCCTCGCGCAATGCCGCATCAATTCGCGCTATCTCGCATTGCAGATCAAGGCGATCGAGGAAGGCCTGTTGCCGCGCGACGTCGGGCAACGGGCGGATTTTTCCTAACCCCACCATCGTCATTCCGGGCTGGTCCGAAGGACCAGACCCGGAATCTCGAGCTTCCGGGTTCGATGCTGCGCATCGCCCCGGAATGACGGCTCAGAGGAGAGACAACATGCCAACCACCCTCGGCACCGGCGAACACCGCTATCGCGTGGTGGAGAACTTCGCAAAACTGCCCGACGGCTGGAGCCTGACCGATGTCGCGTCCGTCGCAGTCGACAGCAAGGACCGTGTCTATGTCTTCAACCGCGGCGACCATCCGATGGTGGTGCTCGACCGCGCAGGGAATTTCATCAAGAGCTGGGGCGAAGGCGTGTTCTCGCGTGCCCACGGCCTGCATATCGACGCCGACGACAATCTCTATTGCACCGATGACGGCGACCACACCGTGCGCAAATGCTCGACCGACGGCAAGGTGCTGCTGACGATCGGCATCCCGAACAAGCCGGCGCCGTTCATGAGCGGCGAGCCGTTCCACCGCTGCACCCATACCGCGCTGTCGCCGAAGGGCGAGATCTATGTCTCCGATGGCTACGGCAATGCCTGCGTCCACAAATACGCGCCGGATGGCAAGCTGATCAAAACCTGGGGCGAGCCCGGCACCGACCCCGGCCAGTTCAACATCGTGCACAACATCGCGACCGACGCCGATGGCTGGGTCTATGTCGCCGACCGCGAGAACCACCGCGTCCAGGTGTTCGACGGCAACGGTAAATACGAGACGCAGTGGAACAACCTGCACCGGCCCTGCGCGCTGTGCTGCTGCGGCGGTGGCAAGCAGCCGAACTTCGTGATCGGCGAACTCGGCCCTGGCATGGCGGTGAATCGCAAGGTGCCCAATCTCGGCCCGAGACTGTCGATCGTGGATCACACCGGCAAGCGCATCGCGCGCCTCGGCGGCGAGCAAGGCCCCGGCGTCGAGACCGGCAAATTCCTGGCGCCGCACGGCATCGCGCTGGATTCCCGCGGCGACATCTATGTCGGCGAAGTCGGCGTCACCGACTGGAAGACCAGCTTTCCGGACACCGAGATGCCGGCCGCGGTGCGCGTGACGCGGTGCCTGCAGAAGCTGGAGAAGGTTTAGATTCAGTCTCCCACCGTCACTCCATCACCGTCACCCTGAGGAGCGCGCATCGCGCGCGTCTCGAAGGGGCGACGGCCCCCGGCTGGTGGCCGTGCATCCTTCGAGACGCCGCTTCGCGGCTCCTCAGGATGACGGGTCGAAAAGCGTTCCCGCGCAATCAAATCTCGCCGATCACCTCGCGGCGGCGCTGCTCGGATTCTTCCGCGTAGCGCCGCATCGCGTGCGCTTCGGTGAGCAGGCCGATCGGCCGGCGGTCACCTTCGACCACGGCGAGCGATTCCGCTTCGGCCGCGTCGAACACCGCGATCGCCTCCTGCACGTTCATGCCGGGATGCAGCACCACATCGGCATAGCGCAGAATCGCGGCAAGCCCCTTGTCGGCCTCGATATCGGGCGCATGCGCTTCGGCGACCAGCGCAAGCCCGGCGTAATGCCCCTCGCCGTCGACCGCGACGACCTGGGTCTTCGAGCCCGGGGGGAATTCCTCGCGGAACGCCTCGATCGGCATCGCGGCGTTCACCGTCGTCATGTCCTGCCGCATCATCTTGCCGACCGTGAGATCGCGGATCCAGCCGATATCGGCGGCGCTGCGGATGGTCTCGCCGCGCAGATGCAATCGCCAGGTCGCGAACGAATAGCCGAATAGCTCGCGCGTGATCGTGGTCGAGATGATGACCGCGACCAGCACCGCGGTGGTAAGCCAGAGGTTGCCGGTGGATTCCAGCGCGATGAACGACATCGTCAGTGGACCGCCGATCACCGAGGCCGACAGCGCGCTCATGCCGATCACCGCATAGGCGTTGGGGTCGAGGTTCAGCCCCGGCCACACGATGTCGACGCCGGCGGCGAACAGCCGGCCGCCGAGCGCGCCCATGAACAGCGTGGCGAAGAACAATCCGCCACGAAAGCCCGAGCCGAGCGAGATGATCGAGGCCACCGCCTTCAGCGCGAACACGCCGGCGATGAAGGCAAGCGGCATCGCCACGATGCCGGCGAAGCGCAGCGCGCCATGGCCCGACGACATCACCTGCGGCGTCAATAGCGCCATCGCGCCGACCGCAAGCCCGCCGAGCGCCGGCCGCAGCGGCGGCCACAGCCGGCTCTTGGTCAGCAGCGCCTCGCACAGCGTCACCCCGCGCATGATCGCAATGCCGGTCAGGGCCGCGACCATGCCGAGCAGCGCTGCAATCGCAAGATCCCGTCCGAGCACATCGCCGACGGGTCCGACGCCGACGCCGAGCGGCAGCGGTTCGAAGGCATGGGCAACGAAGTAGCCGGTCACCGCCGCCACGCCGACCGGGGTCAGGCTGGCCGGCGTATAGCCGCCGATCACAAGCTCGAAAGCGTAGAACGCACCCGCGAGCGGCGCGCTGAAGGCGCCGGCGATCGCCGCCGCCGCACCGCAGCCCACCATGATTCGCTGGTCGTTGCGGCGGAGGTGAAAGCCGCGCCCGAGCGAGGCGGCGAGGCCGCTGGAGAGCTGGGTGTAGCCGGCCTCGAGCCCGACCGAGCCGCCGACGCCGCTTGACCAGATCGTCTGCAGCGCCACGATCACGCTGCCGCGGAACGACATCCGCCCGCCATAAAGCGCGTTGGCCTCGATCGGGTCGATTTCGCGGGCCGGCCGCACCCGGAGCAACAGAAGGAATGCAAATCCCAGCAGCAGGCCGCCGATCGTGGGAACCACGAGCGCGCGCACGGGATCGATGCTGGGCTGGCTCGACAACCGGTCGCCGAGCGGCAGATTGAACAGCACCGAATGCAGCACCGTGACGAGGCCGCTCATGACCGCCACCACGAGGCCGCCAATGGCGCCGATCAGCACCGCCAGCACCACAAGGCTCGTCTCGTGCGCGCGCACGAACGCGCGCAACCGGCGCGGCGCCTCGAGATAGCTTGAGGTCGTGGTCATCGGCAGGGTCCGTCACTGGCCGACAGGGCCTTGCGGCTCCCTTTACGGGCCTCGCGGGCGGGAGGCAATCGGGGCAGGAACATGGCAGGGCGCGGCGGATAAGCCGCTCATTGCTCTTCACAATCCCGTCACGCTGCCTGTAGTATGTGAGTGCATGCTGCTTCGCAGCTAGTGGGAGTCAGGAGCGTTATTTGAACGCACATGTCTCGCAAGGCGGTTGGCCGGTGCTGGTCTTGAATGCGGACTTCCGGCCGCTGAGTTATTACCCGCTGTCGCTCTGGTCCTGGCAGGACGCGATCAAGGCGGTGTTCCTCGATCGTGTCAACATCGTCGAATATTACGACCGGGCGGTACGAAGTCCTTCCTTCGAAATCCAGCTGCCGAGCGTCGTATCCCTCAAGTCCTTCGTCAAGCCGACCACCCACCCCGCCTTCACCCGGTTCAACGTTTTCCTGCGCGACCGATTCAGCTGCCAGTATTGCCTGTCGGGCGACGATCTCACCTTCGATCACATCATTCCGCGCAGCAAGGGTGGCCAGACCACCTGGGAGAACGTCGTCGCCGCCTGCTCGCCCTGCAATTTGCGCAAAGGCAATCTGACGCCGCAGCAGGCCAAGATGTTTCCGAAGCAGACGCCCTACGCCCCGACCGTGCATCAGCTGCATCGCAACGGCCGGCTGTTTCCGCCGAACTATCTGCACGAGAGCTGGCTCGATTATCTCTACTGGGATACTGAGCTCGATCCGTAGAGCGCGCTGGCGCGCATCGTCGTCACATCGAATGCAAGCCGTACTGCTGTGATTTGGATCAGGCGGGTCGCTTGGTGAGGGCCGCTTCACCCTCCTCGCGCCCGGGAACGCTGACGTGGACCTCGTGCCCCATCCTGATCGCCAGAGCCGCGGCGGCCGCCGCGGATTCGAATGCAGCTTCCTTGGTGGCGTATCCGCCGTTGAGATTGCCGTCGTGCAGGACGCCCCATTCCTCGCCGGCTGCAATCACCGCATATTGAGCCAATCCCATCGTCTCCTCCTTGCGCCAGCGGCGCTGCGTCAGGTCTCATTCCGCTTGTATCGCTCGCGGACGACCTCCTCGCCGGCCTGCACCGTGCGCCTGCTGCGAAAATGGTGTTGAAGCACGCCGAAGATCAAAGCGGTCAGCAGCACGAGCGCTCCGATGCCGTAGATGATCTCAAGGCCCATATCCATTTGGTCTCTCCAGGCCTTGTTCTCAAAGCCTTGTTCTCGAAGCCTTGCTCTCTTGCCGCCCGCCGGGGCGGCATCGTTCATCCGCTCTTCGCGGCACTGTCGATGCTTTCGCGGTGAATTTCGCGGGCGTCGCTGCCGATCACCGAGATGTAGTAGCCGCGGCCCAGATATTCCTGTCGGGTCTCCGCAAGGTCGATGGCGAGCCGCTTGGCCACCGCAATGGCTTCATCGCGGTCGGCAACCGGCTGACCGGTTGCATCGATCACACGCTCATCATTCACGATCGCGAAATGAAAGGCGGACATTGGCTATCTCCGCGCATCAATGCGTGTTCGATTCATGCCACTTTTCCAGGTCCGGCTTCTCGTCTCCGGAGGCCTTCGCGTCTCCTGAGCGCCTCGCATCTCCGGAGCGCTGCTCCTTCTCCGGGTTTCCCTTCCACGGCTTGTCGGTTTGCGCGTGCGAACCCCAGTCGCTCGAGCGTCCGGAATCCTGCGTTACCGGCTTTCTGTTCATGACAATCTCCTCAAGAACAGAAGCATCTGTATCCCGATGTGTTCCTAACCCGCCGCGCTCAAGGTCCGCCCGCAACCGAGCATAACCAGCGCATCGAGGTCGATCCCGCAGCAGTACTGACACTCCCTCACGCAGGATCGCATTCGCGTGATCATCCGCGATGTTCGTACTATATCGTTGCATCCTAATAGTTCGCATCCTATCTAGTTTACATGCCTTCACAGTCCCATATCCACGCCGAGATCGGCCGCCTAGTGACCAGACTGGCCCGGATCTGGCGCCGCGAGTCGGATCAGGCCTTGTCCGACCACGGACTGTCCTACGCGACGGCGATTCCGCTACTGGTGTTGTCCCGCCAGGGGGAAAACGTCCGGCAAGGCGTGCTCGCGGATGAACTGGGAATCGAGGGGCCTTCACTGGTGCGGCTGATCGATCTGCTGCAGTCTGAAGGCCTGGTCGAGCGTCGCGAGGACCCGACCGACCGGCGCGCCAAGACGCTGCATCTCACCGCGGCCGGCGGAGCCAAGGTCGAGGAGATCAATCGGGTGCTGCGTCGCGTACGGGCCAGCCTGCTGAAGGATATCGGCAGCGCGGAACTTGCGGTAACCTTCGAGACGCTGCAGCTCATCGAGCAGCGGGCGAGCCGCCTGCAGGACGCCAGGACTGCGCCAGCCAGGACTGCTCCAGAGGCGAAATAGTCATGCGCGCGGAAGAGCCGTTCCTGGTCCGCCACGCGGATCTCATCTTCGCGTTGAAGACGTTCGCGGCGTCGATGCTGGCGCTTGTCATCGCCCTGGCGATCGATCTGCCGCGTCCCTATTGGGCGATGGCGACGGTCTACATCACCTCGCAGCCGCTGGCCGGCGCGACCAGCTCGAAGGCGTTCTTCCGCGTGATCGGTACGCTGGTCGGCGCGAGCGTCACGGTCGCCCTGGTGCCGAACCTGGTCAATGCACCGGAGCTACTGTGCCTCGCGATCGCGCTCTGGGTCGGGCTCTGTCTCTATTTATCGCTGCTCGACGGCACGCCGCGCAGCTATGTCTTCATGCTGGGCGGATATACCGTCGCGCTGATCGGCTTTCCGTCGGTGGCCGAACCGGGCAGCATCTTCGATGTAGCGCTGGCACGAGTCGAGGAGATCTCGCTCGGCATCATCTGTGCGAGCCTGGTGTCGACGGTGGTGTTTCCCCGCAGCGTCGCGCCGGCGGTCGGCGGCCGCATCAGGAGTTGGCTGTCGGATGCGCGCCGTCTGTCCCGCGACGTGCTGCTTGACCGCGGGACCGGCGAGACGCGCCGGGCCCAACGCCTCCGTCTTGCGACCGACATTGTCGAGATCGATACGCTGGCGACCCATGTCGCCTATGACCGGCTGGCCGACGCCGGCACCGTGCGTGGCCTCGGCGAGGTCCGGCTGCGCATGCTGATGCTGTTGCCGATCATCACGTCGATCGAAGACCGGCTTACCGCACTTGGCGAAGCGGCGCTGCAACGGCAACCGGAGCTGCAACGCCTGATCGGCGATCTCGCCGCATGGATCGTGGACGAGGACCGCCAGCGGCAATCCGGCGAGCAGATCCGCACCGCAATCGCCGAGCAGCAATCTGCGCTCGACGGCATCGCGCCGCGGGAACGCATCATCACGATCAGCCTGCTGCTCCGGCTGCGCGAGCTTGCCGACATTTCGGCCGACTGCCGCGCGCTGGGCGATGCGATCACCGCGGGCCGGGATATCTCCAGCGTCCGGCTGGCGTTCCACCCGGAGTCGGGGGCCGCACCGGTCCGTCATCGCGACCACGGCATGGCGCTGTGGTCGGCCGCGGGCGCGGCGGTCGCCATCCTGATCTGCTGCGGCCTGTGGATTGCGACCGGCTGGGCCGATGGCGCCTCGGCGCCGATGATGGCGGCGGTCGCCTGCTCCTTCTTCGCCGCACAGGACGAGCCTGCGCGCAGCATCCGGGCCTTCGGCCTGTTTTCACTGGTCGCGATCGTCATCGTCGCAATCTATCAGTTCGCGCTGGTGCCCGGCATCTCCCATGTCGAGGTCCTGATCGCGGCACTGGCGCCGACCTTCCTCCTGTACGGCTTTTTGATCGCACGACCCAAGACCGCGCCGATCGGCATGGCGCTCGCCGCCAACACCGCGACGCTGCTCGCGCTGCAATCGACCTACAGCGCGGATTTCGCCAGTTTCGCCAACACGTCGGTCGCCTTCTTCCTCGGTGTTGTGATCGCGGAGATCGTGACGCGGATCGCGCGCGGCGTCGGCGCCGAATGGATCGCCAAGCGGTTGATGGCGTCGAGTTGGCAGACGCTCGCGGTCGCGGCCGAACGGCGCGGCCACGGCGATCGCGCGCAGTTTGCCGGCCTGATGCTGCATCGGCTCGGGCTATTGGTCCAGCGGATCGCCTTCATCTCCGAGAGCGACCGCCGCGATGCCGACAGCCTGGTCCAGCTCCGCATCGGGCTCAACATCATCGACCTCCGGCGGGCCCGCTACGGCCTCGCCGCAGTGACCGTGCGTGCCATCGACGACATGCTGGACGACCTCGCGGCGGCGTTTCGCGCCCGTGCGGACCAGGCAATGCCGGCCGAACTGTTGTCATGCATCGATGCGGCGCTGACCGCGGTCGTCAAGGACCCCAATGAGCGCGCGCGGGACGATGCGTTGCTCGGCCTCGTCGGCATCCGCCGCGGCCTGTTTCCGGATGCACCCGCGTATCGATCGCAGCCCGAGGAGAGCTTTGCCGCATGAGATATGAGCTCGACATTTACGGCGTGCTCGTTCCGGCGCTGCTGCTGTGGCTGATCGTTGCCTATGCATTGAGCGCAGTGGCGAGCCGGATCATGCAGCGCTTCGGGTTCTACCGGCTGGTGTGGCATCGCGCGTTGTTCAATTTCGCCCTGTATGTATGCCTGCTCGGCGTCGTGGTTTATCTTTCGGAGTTTCTGCCATGAAAGGGAATTTCGCCTGGCTCGGCCGGGTTGCGCTGACCGCGGTCGCCGTCATCGCTGCACTCGCTGTCGCTCGCGCGCTCTGGGTCTACTATATGGAATCGCCGTGGACCCGCGACGGCAGGGTTCGCGCCGACGTGATCCAGGTGGCTCCCGACGTCTCCGGCTTCGTCACCGACGTGCTGGTCAGGGACAATCAGCCGGTGCGTCGCGGCGACATCCTGTTCCGGATCGATCGCGCCCGCTTTGCCCTGGCGCTGAAGCAGGCCGATGCTGCGGTCGCCGGCCATCGCGCGACGCTGGATCAAGCCGACGCCGACCTCAAACGCTACAGCTCGCTGACCACCGATGCGGTGTCGCAGCAGAAGCAGGAGCAGGTTCTGGCGACGCAGCTGCAGGCCAAGGCGGCCTATGACCAGGCGGTCGCCGACCGCGCCGTCGCGCAGCTCAATCTGGATCGCAGCGAGGTGCACGCTTCGGTGAACGGCACCATCACCAATATGGACCTGCGGCCGGGCGCTTACGTCACCGCAGGCAAGGGCGTGATGGCGCTGGTCGACACCGACACGCTGCATGTGGAGGGCTATTTCGAGGAGACCAAGCTCGCGCGCATTCGCGTCGGCGACAAGGCGCAGATCCGGCTGATGGGCGAGCCGGTGCGGCTCACCGGACATGTCGAGAGCATTGCGGCCGGCATCGAGGATCGCGACCGCGCGGCAGGCGCGAGCCTGCTCGCAAACGTCAACCCGACCTTCAGCTGGGTTCGGCTCGCACAGCGCATCCCCGTGCGCATCGCGCTGGACCACCTGCCGGATCGCATCGCGCTGGTCGCCGGCCGTTCGGCGACGGTCGAGATCATGGACTAGCCGGCTGGCCGGGCGCATCCGCGGCGACAGCATCGAGCCGGTGCACCTTACTGCGGCTCGTCGACCACTCGCCTATCGCACGCCGTATCGTGTGAAATCGTCGCCGATGCTGCCCTGGATCGCCTTGGCCGCCGCCATGTCGGTATTGCCGCCGGCCTTGTCACCCTGCTTCAACTTCGCCAGGCCGCGGCCATAAAGAGCGCTTGCGAGCTTGGGATCGATGCGAAGTGCGGAGCTGTAGTCGGCGATCGCCGCGCCCAGCTCGCCGGTCTTCAGATAGATAAGGGCACGCGAGTCATACGTCGCGGCGTTGGTTGACGCCAATTGAAGGGCCTTGTTGCAATCTTCCAGCGCCGCCTGCAATTCGCCGAGGATGGCCCGGCTCCAGCAGCGTCCGTTCCACACCCCGTCGAGCTTCGGCTCGAGGCGAATGGCCTCGTCGTAGTCCTGCGCCGCGCGCGCATAATCGTTCTTCTTCAAATAGGCGCCGGCGCGGTTGGCGAAGGCCTCGCCGTAGTTCGGGTTGAGCTTGATCGCCTGATCGAAGGCGTCGGTCGCGCGATCATATTCGCGCTTCCTGAGATAGGCCACGCCGCGGTTGTTGAACGGCTTGGTGTAGGTCGGATTGAGTTCGATCGATCGATCGAAATCCCGGATGGCGCCGTCATAGTCTCCCTTGGCGGCGTAGGCGTTACCACGGTTGTTATAGGCGATCGCGAGGCCAGCCTGGGTCATGTCCTGCCCCGCATCGATCAGCGCCGTGCAGGCAGCAATGCGCGCCTCGGCCGGTGTGCGATCGAGGCCGCTGCACAATCCGATAGTGCGGAGATAGCTGTCCTTCTTCGCGTTCTGCGCGACCGCCGGCAACACTGGGAGCGTCGCAACGAGGAGCGATATCAGGCTGACAATTGCGCCGGCGCTTGCACGAAGTTTCATATCGGGCCTTGCTTGCACGAAACTGGCTGCGCCTGGCCTAGCACCCTCGACAGATGTTGGGATTGAACTTGTGAAGGGTGTTTTGCTCAGGTTGCTGCGGCGTTCGAGTCCCGACCTTCCTGACCTTGCTCTTGCCCTCTTCAACGAGCGTGGCGAACCTCACCGTTCCATCGTCCGATATCTCGATGCGTGGCGTGGTGCCTCGAATGCCCATCGTTGCGACAGGGGTGTCGATCTTCATGTCTCCGGTCTTCGCAATGTTGCCGGCAACGAAGGTGAACGTCCCATTGGTCAGTTTGAGCAAGGTCGAGTTCGACTTGCCGTTCGGGTCGTACACGAACTCGGTCATCGCCATCTTGGCGTTGCTCGACAGATTGAACGAAGTGCCGTCGGAGAAATTGATCCCAACGCGTCCGTCGGCTCCAGTTTGCACCACGTCGCCCAGATACACGGGGTCGCCCACCTGCGCCTGAGGCAGTTTGCCGGGCAGCCCTGCCTGAACGACGACTGCATTCGGATGCTCGATCGTGACCGAACCGGTGGCGGCTACGACCCTTCCGATGAATTTCAATTGGATATTGTCCGGTTCGGTTTGCGCCTGCACCTGGCCGGGCGTGAGCGTTGCGAGCGCCAGGACGAAGCTTGCAAGCAATTGAACAATCAGATGGATGCGCACGATCCCCTCCTCGAAAAGGTCTTGTCGTGCCGGGGCTCGATGGGTGACCGGGACCACCGGGCCGAGACCGCAGGACCTTGAGTGCCAAACGAGTTGTCGCAGACAGGCCTAAATGCCTGACGCAGTTCGACTAAAAATTAATAAGTGGACAATTTGCATGGTAATCATACTATTAATTTTGCGGGGCTGCACGCGCGATAAAGGACAGCTGTTCTGTCCTTTTCGTAAGGCTTCCCCGCAGTATTGGAATTCCATTTTTACTGCCGAATTTGGTTTCAATCAGGACGTTTCAGCGGACAAGCCTATGGCTGACGGCGCGGGGTTTTTCGCCGCGTGGCCGAACCAAGCCAAAATAAAAAGACTGCGGCGCCACTTTCCGCTCGAACTGCCTAACAGGCAAAAAGCCAATGTCAGTTGCGTCCGGCGTAGAGATCGGGGACGCGTGCACGGCCGTTTTGGGCCAGCCGCCCCGCTTAGTTGGCACTGTTCGGACGGCGATCGGCTGCGGCACGATCGCGGGTGCCCGCGGCATACCGATTCAAATCGTAGCTGGCGATCCCGTTCGCCAGGGTGACGTCATCGAGGTCGGAGCCGGCGGGCGGATCGAAATCCGCCTGGTCGATGGCAGGGTGCTCAATTTGCCGGCCGGCACCCGGCTGGAGTTGGACATCGCGCAGGACCCCGGCGGGGGCTTGCGGCCGGGCCTGTTCGCGAAAACCAGAAGCCTCTTCCGCCTCATCGGCAGCCGGCTCGCGGGGTCTGGCGTCCTGACGGCGGACACACCGGTTGGCACCATCCGCGCCAGCGGCCTCGGCATGCTGTCGCTGGCCGCCCTGACCTTCTCGCTGCTGGAGGACGCCCGAGCCGCGGAGCCGAACGTCACGCTCCTGGACGACGACAACATCAAATACAAGGACCTCCACCACGGCGTGTTCGAACTCGTCACCAAGGAGGCGATCCCCCGTCACATCATCGTCGAGGATCCCGAAGAGACGATCATCCTGAGCAGAAGAGGCTCCTCCGTCGGCGTGAACCATGCCACGAATTCCCCTTCGCACATGGAGGAATTACGGGAGGCCCAACAGGAGACCCTTGCCTATTTCGAGAAAGGACCGGCATCGAAAGGATCCGGCATGCCTGCTCTCGAAGGCGGACAACTCCTGCTGCCGATCAATTTTATTCAGCAGTCTCCGCTGTCGCCGGTGCAAGATACGCTCGGGCCGCTGCCGGTAGCGACCTTCGCGAAAAATGATCTCTTCAAGCTGCCGCCGGTTCCGCCGAAGCTGAACCTCGGAGCGGGGCCGACTGAAATCGATACGGTGATATTTGACGACTTCAATGCGGCGAGCGGGACCTTTTCCGCGAGCAGCATCAAGGGCGGCGCACTGAAATTCGGCATCAGCGGAGGCGCCACAGGCGATACGGTGCTGGGACAGGCGACATACGACGTGTCGAGCGTCGGTACTTTTGGCACGCTCTATCTCAACAGCGCGACCGGAAGCTACACCTTCGTTCCGAACAATACCGCAATCAACGCGCTGAAGGCCAACACGACCCAGAGCTTCGTGATCACGGTCTCGGACGGCGCGCTTTCGGCCAGCGAGAGCTTCGACATCAGCATCCTGGGCGCCGACGACGCCTCCATCATCTCCGGCACCATGGCCGGCTCGGTGGTGGGTGCGGTCGGCGTCAGTCATGCCTCGCCCGGCCTGCTCATCGCAAAGGGCACGCTCACCGACACCGATGTCGACGATCCCGCCAATACCTTCACCGCCGTGAACGCGCCGACGACAAGCGCAGGTGGCTACGGCTCATTCACGCTCACAACGGCCGGCGTGTGGACCTATACGCTCGACAACGCCAACAGCTCCGTGCAAGCCCTCCATGTCGGCAACACGCTGACCGACAGCTTCACGGTGACCACGATCGGCGGAACCCCGCAGACGGTGACACTCACCATCCACGGCCCGCTGATCGAGGTTGGGACCGCGCCATCGCTGACGTTGAGCGAGACCCATCTGACAGCGACGACGCTGGACGACAATATCGCCGGCTCGGCACCGGACGCCGCGCTGACGACGACATCGGGCGAGTTCTCGGCGGCATTCGTCACCGAACCGGGTCTGACGGTCAGCTACGCACTGACGATCACCGGCGGCAACGGTACGGCGTCAGGGCTGATCGATTCGCATACCGGCCTCGCTGACCTGCTGGTTCTGAACGGCAACACCATCGAAGGCCATGTCGGCACGGCAAGCGGGGCGCTCGCGTTCACCATCACGGTTGACCCGGCCACGGGCCGCGTGACCTTCGTCGAGCACCGCGCGGTCGAACAATCGTCGGGCACCAGCCCTGACAGCGGCGAAGGGATCGCGCTGGGGACCGGCCTCGTCAACCTGATCGCGACGGTCACGGAGAGCGACGGCCAGTACCAGGATCTAAGCATCGATCTCGGCAAGCAGCTGACAATCACGGACGATGGCCCGCGCATCGAGGCGGCGGGCACAGCCCCATCGCTGACGCTGAGTGAGACGCATCTGACGGCAACGGCGCTGGACGACCACATCGCCGGCTCGGCACCGGACGCGGCGCTGACGACGACTTCCGCCGATTTCTCGACCGCGTTCACTTCGGTGCAAGGCGCCGATGGCGCGACCATCCGCTACGCGCTGACGATCACCGGCGGCAACGGCACGGCATCGGGGCTGATCGACTCGCATACCGGCCTCGCTGACCTGCTGGTTCTGAACGGCAACACGATCGAAGGCCGCGTCGGCGCGACCAACGGCACACTGGCATTCACCATCACGCTCGATCCGGCTACGGGACGCGTGACCTTCACCGACTACCGGCCGGTGGAGCAGCCGCTCGGCACCAGCCCGGACAGCGGCGAAGCCGTATCGCTGGCCGCGGGCATCGTGGGCCTGACTGCCACGATCACGGACAAGGACGGCGACTTCCAGAGCGCCGGCCTCGACCTCGGCAGCAGGCTGACCATCAGCGACGATGGCCCCTGCATCCGGGCCAATTGCACCGCTCCGTCGCTGACGCTGAGCGAGACGCACCTGACGGCAACGGCACTGGACGACCATGTCGCGGGCTCGGCACCGGACGCGGCGCTGACGAAAATTTCCGCCGAATTCTCGACGGCGTTCAGCTCGCTCCAGGGCGCCGACGGCGCGACGACTCACTATGCACTGTCGATCAACGGAGGTGACTGCACCCCATCCGGTCTGATCGATTCGCATACCGGCTGCTCCGACGTGCTAGTTCTGAACGGCAACACCATCGAAGGCCATGTTGGCACAGCAAGTGGCGCGCTGGCATTCACCATCGCGGTTGATCCGGCCACGGGATGCGTCACCTTCACCGAATATCGCGCGGTGACGCATCCGGCCTGCGCCGGCCCTGACAGCGGCGAAGCCGTGTCGCTGACCGCCGGCGTCGTAAGCCTGGTTGCCACCATCACGGACAAGGACGGCGACTTCCAGAGCGCGTGCATCGACCTCGGCAAGCAACTGACGATCACGGACGATCACCCGACCATTTGCGGCTTCCCGGAGACCTTCGTCGCCGCTCAGGATCATCAGACTGCGACAGGTACCTACGATATCAATTTCGGCGCGGATGGCGATGCCGCGATGTTCGTTGCCGTCCACAACGGTCCGGTCGGCTGCTCGGGATATGATCTGGCCACATCATGCCTGGGCAACGGCATCACCGCGGTGCACGTCACCGGACATGGCGATGATTACAACTTCTACTATACGACCCATGAGGTGGGCGGCGGCGTCGAGCTCGACGCGTATCTTACCGATTGCGGCGGTAGGTTGGACGATCCTTATTTCAAGTTACTGATCAATCCGGATGGAACATTCTGCTTTGATCTCGAGCACGCCGGGCCGTCGAAGGACGTCACCGTCCATGGCTCCGATTTTGATGCCCCGATCTGCGGCACGCCGTCATTGACGGCTCCGGACGGACAACTGGTTATTACCGGGTCGGACTGCGCCGGCCAGCCGCTCGATGTCAAGGCATCGGACTGCGGTATTGCGGTCGGCGACAGTGGACTGCAGATGGACCCGGCCGAGCAGTTGAATCTCGCGTTCACCGAGAAGCAGTCGCAGGTCGGCTTCAATCTCACGGAATGGCAGGGCTACGGCACCGCCGGTGTGATCCTCAAGGTTCTTGATGGCAGCGCCGACGTTCACGACTTCTGCATCGATGTTCCCAGGCCGCTCTGCGGCAGTGCCGGCTTCGTGGTGCAGGAGACATCGGATGCTTCGCTGATCGACACCTACACCTTTGATGCCACGACGACGACTTATACGCTTTACGTTGACAGGTCGTTCGATCAAGTCCAGGTCGACTACGATCGGGTGGAAGCCGGGTGTCCCACCTTCGCGATCAACAACATCAGCTATACCGAAAAGACGAGCATCAATGCGGATCTGCTGTTCGATGTGACGGCGGTCGATGCGGACGGCGATTCGGCCACGAGCAGCCTTCAGGTCGATATTCAGTGCCACACGGCGGGGATGGACACCTTCATATTCGCCGCCAGCCAGGACAGCCCCGCGCCGCCGGTCGGCGCCAGCGCTCCCGCACCCGATGTTAGTCCGATGTCAACGAGTAGCCACGAGGACGCGGCGTTGTCTCAGGCAATCTTGCCCTTTGTAGACGGCGGAACGTCGGGAACGACCGAGCAGTCCTTTCATTTCGCGGAGCCTTCGAGCCTTGAACAGCAGGGAGCTTCGTCCCCTCCACAGTTTGATCAAAGCCTCGCATGGTTCGGCCGCCACGACGATTCCGCCGGATTTCAGCTGGCGCAAGGAGTTGCAACTGGTGGAACGCCGGCAATGGGGCCGGCTGTCCCGGAGCACCAAACAGATTTCTTCCCGGACCATACGCCGGACGCCGTCGTGACCCATCCGCTACACGATCTGATCATGTAGCGATCGCTTCTTGTAGCGATCCCTTCGTCTAGCGATCCCTTGGGCGCGTGGCCGGCACTCCGGCCCGCGTCGGACGTTGACGCGGGCGGCCGGCAGCGTTTCTCGTGTCAGTGCCAGCCCTCGCCGGCCTTCAGCGCCGCCGAGAGGCTGCGCACCGGGCGCGTCACCAGCGGGTCGAGGTCGAAGCGCTTTTCAAGCATCTTGAGGATCGACGTGGTGTCGAAGTCCTCGTGCGCGACGCCTGACTTGTTGAAGCGCTTGGCGATCAGGAGCGCCGGAATGCGGGTGCCCGGGCCCCACTGGTCCGCAGCCTTGGCTTCGGCACCATGGCGGTTGAACGGAGGCGGGGGAACGTGATCCCACTGCCCGCCGAACTCGTCATAGGTGATGACGATCAGCGTGTCCTTGCCATCCGGCCCCTCGACGATCGCCTTGACGAGATCGACGAGATGCTGGCTGCCTTCGGACTCGCTGGTGTAGCCCGGATGCTCGTTTTCCTCGCCGATCGGCTTGATGAAGCTGACCTGCTTCAGCCGGCCGGTCTTCGCCGCCTGGATGAACTCCGCCTCGTCCTTCAGGCGATCTTTGCGGGCCTGCGTTCCGGGCGCGTAGTTGGCGAAGTAGTTGAACGCCTGATGGTGGTACTGGAAATCCACGTCCGGGCAGTTCGGGAACACCGCCGTGGAAACATGGTTCGGGTCGGTGCAGGTCGTACCGTTGCCGTTGGTCCAGCCCGAAGCGCCGACGTCGCCGTTGGCGTTCGACCAGCCGCCCGAATACCAGGCCCAATCGACGTGCTTTGCCGACAGCCGATCGCCGATGTTCGGCGTGTGCAGCGGCGGCAGACGCTTGATGTCGGCGGTGCCCGGGGAATAGGGCTGATAGAACGGCTGCGTGGTGTTGACCGCGTAGTCGCCGCAGGCGAGGCCCGCCGGCAGGCCGGCCTGATTGCACTTCGCCGTCAGCTGCGCATCCTTCACGGTCGAGAGCGGCGTGTAGAGCGGCGTGCTGGTCGGCATGCCGTTGGCATCGACGATCGAGTGGAAATCGTTGGCGCTGCCGTCATTCAGGGCACCGACGAACTGCGGCGCCGCGGCGGCGACCAGGAACTGGTGGTTGAGGAACGAACCGCCGAAGGCGCCCTGGAAGAAGCTGTCGGCAATGATGTAGTTCGGCGCGCCGTTGCCGTGGAGATAGGTGTAGATGGGCAGCTTCTTGGTGTCGTAATAGCCCATCACCAGACCCGCCGCATCACTGCCGGTCATGTAGCGGTTCTGCCGGCCGCCGTTGAGCTGGTACTGCTCGCTGTAGAAGCGGTGCACGATGTCCGCGGTGCAGCCGCCGGGCGCGCCGGTGCCGTTGAGGAAACCGTGAGCCGCGAAAGCGCCGAGCGGCTTCGGGCAGGTCGTGGCCGAGGTCGGAATGAATTCATTGATCTCGAACGGCTTGTTCTTGAAGGCGCTCAGGATCGCGACCGTGCCCGTATTGTCGGTGCAGCTCGTCGGTTGCGGCGACGGAGAAGTCAGGTTGACGTCGTTCTGCAGCAGACAAGCATAGACGGTCTGGTTGTCCTGCCGAACCTGCAGGGTGTGCGCCTGATCGGCATAGGATGTGCCGTTGATCCGGTCGCGGCCGACGTCGCCCCAGTGACCGTAGAGGTTATCGAAGCTGTGGTTCTCCTGATAGATGACGACGATGTGCTTGTACTGGTGCACGCCTTCATGGCCACGATCCCGCAGGTCGCGCAGCTCGTCCTTGATCTCGTGCTTGAACTCATCAACGATCTTTTCGACCAAATTCTCTGCGTTTGCTACCGGCGAGATGGCAACGGCGCCAGCAACAACCGCGAGCGCCGGAATGGCTCCCCAAAGCCGCATAGTGCTCTCCTGATTTAGAAAGAAATAGAAATGGAGCTACACGCTATGCAAAACACATTTCGCTGGGATGACTGTTTTTCGACGCGCGCGCAAACGCGCGGAAAGATGCTCGCGCACCAACAGACTTTCATCGTGTCAAACGCAGACTGCGTTGCGCTTCGCTGATCGCGCGTCATCAAACCGCAATCAAAATTCGTCTATCCAGTCAGATGGTCATTGATCCTGCCGACAGGAAACTGTCACCTCCGTGACATCTTCCGACGCGCGGCAGCGCATATACATTTGTGACAGGGACGTTTTCGCGCGATGGCTTGGGATATTCTGGCGTCCGGCTCCGGAAAACATCGCGCGACAGCCGCCGATCGCGGCGTCAGACCGGCACGGGGCGCGTGGCTGGCGCTCGTCGTTGCCCTGCTCCCGTTGCGCGCGACGGCGTTCCCGCTCGGCGGCGACCAGACCGTGCTGCCGGCCGGCACTGAATTTTCCGAGGAGGCGCCGGCGCGGCCGCGCGAACTCTTTCATTCCGAAGCCGTCGGTGGGCGAAAGTCCTATTTGGTCAATCTCGGCGATCTCGCGTTCAACTCGCCTTCCATCCTCGGCGGCAAGGCGCGTCAGGCCGAGATGAGCTGCGGCACCTGTCACGTCAACGGCGCATCGAACCCGAAACTGTTCGTTCCGGGCGCATCCTCCCGGCCGGGCACCTTCGATACGACCAGCCTTGTCTTCAACGCGAAGACGTTCAACAGCATCCTCGATCCGGTGAGGATTCCGAGCCTGCGCGGCGCCCGCTTCCTCGCCCCCTACGGACATGACGGACGCATCACCTCGCTGCGCGACTTCGTCTACAATGTCATCGTCAATGAATTTTCCGGTCCGAAGCCGCGTGACGAGGTTCTCGACGGCCTGGTCGCCTATATCAACGATATCGATTTCCTCCCCAATCCGAAGATTGCGCCCGGCGGCAGGCTTGCCGCGCAGGCGAGCCTGGCCGAGCGCCGCGGCGAGGCGCTGTTCTTCAAGCCGTTCCCGAAGCAGGCCGAGCTGAGCTGCGCCGGTTGTCATGTTCCGGGTGGTACCTTCAACGACCAGATGCGCCACGACGTCGGATCCGGTGGACTGGTGAAGACCCCGACTTTGCTGAACGCCAACTTCAACGCCCCGTATTTCCACGATGGCCGCTACGACAGCTATGAACAGGTGGTCGATCATTTCGATCGTGTGTTCGACCTCGAACTATCGACCCAGGACACCCAGGACCTCGTGGCCTATCTGAATGCGGTCGGCGACGGCGAACGCCCGTTCGACAAGGACGGCGTCATGCTCCGGATGAGAGAGGTGCTCGAGCTCTCGAGCGTCCTCGAGGTCGCGATCCCGGCTGCCGACACCGCGGTGGTGTCACTGGCCGTGACCGGGGTCGGGGCCGAACTGCGCGAACTGACCGAGCGCATCCCAGACATCAGGAACACCTCGATCGGTGGCAAGGACGAGCGGCTGGCGGCGCGCGCGATCCTGAAGGACCTCGTTCTCACCCTGCGCCGCATCGATCTCGATGTCGCCGCCGGCCGTATCGACGATGCGATGGCCGAATATCGCAACTTTGCGCAGCTGGTGCACTTCGACGTACCCGTCGCCCTGAAAAAGGCCGAACCCTGGTCGCTGTTCAACAGCAACGTGCATCAGTCGCACTACACTGCGCTCGGCCGGATCCTGCCGGTAACAAGCCAGCAGTCGCACTAACGGACGGCGTGCTCACTCCGAAGCCGGCGGCTCAACCCATACGTCACTCTGCTGGATCCGACGGATCAGCGCTTGCGGGTCGAACTTGCGCAAGCCTGCGGGGATTTCAAACGTCTGCGCCGGCTGCGGCTCGTCGCGGATGTGATCGGCAGCGATCACCGTCCCATCCGCGGTCTTGATCCGTACCGGAAATCTGCGCGCGCGGTCGATCCAGCCGACAAAGCTCAAACCGGACGGCGCGGCGATTCGAAAGACGTCTGTGTCGTGCCCCGCGATGGTTTCCGTTCCATCGCGCTGGCAGTGCCACGTCGCGAGGTCGATCGGCGCGGACAGCTGCGCCATCGCCAGCCATTGCCGGCAGGGATCATCCGGATCAACCGGAATGAACATCCGGGTGAGCGGGCTCGATTGCCGCGCGTCCATGTAAACCCGTGCCGCCGGACGGACGAAATAGGCCGCGGGCTTGCCCGTATCGATCAGGAAGAAGCCGTCGGGCAGCGCGCTTGTCTCGATCCGTGCTTTTCCGCCCGAGACCCGCGAGGCTCCCATGGCGGTTGCCGTGTCGTCCTTGTTCGCGACGAGGTCGGCGGAAAACTGCTGCGCCATGGCCGGGATCGCCGCGCCGGCCAGGATGGCGACGGCAAGCAGGCCGGCCGCGACGCTGCTGCTGATCGCGCACGTCTTCTCATTGCGTTTCATCGCATGTCTCCGGTCGATCAGGTGGCAGGGACACAACATGACGGCGCCGACCGAACCATTGGTTCGATCGGCGCCGCCCTTGGATGCAGTCAAGACCTCGCCGTGGGCGAGAGCTTGATCACTCGGTGTAGGACAACGTGACCGGCTTGCTGAAGTCGAACGCGTCGAACATATCAGACAATGCCGGGCTGTTGGTCGGAACATACTCGTTGTTCTTCGAGTAGGTCGGGTTCGGCAGGTTGTCGCGGCTGCGGTTCGTGAGCGGCTGGAGAGCCCAGTTGCGCTCGATGAACTTCAGCAGCGAAACGTGGTCGGCGTAGTTGTGGTTGACCTTGCCGCCCGTCGAATAGGGCGAAAGGATCAGGGTCGGAATGCGCGGTCCGTCGCCGAAGAAGTCGATGGACTGCTGGTAGCCGGAATCCCAATAGCCGCCGGCCTCGTCCCAGGTGATGAAGACCGCGGTTTCAGCCTTCAGCTCCGGATTGTTGTCCAGCGAGTTGAGCACGTTGAGGACATAGGCCTCGAACAGATCAACCTTCGAGCTCTGCGGATGACCGTCGAGCAGGCCGTCCGGCTTGCCGAACGACACCGCAGGCAGCGTGTTGTTCTGGATCGCCGTGATCAGATCGGCAGTGTCCTTCATGTGAGCCTGACGCACGGCCGGGTTGGCCATGATCGAGGTCGCATACTGGAACGGATTGCAGATCTGGCAGTAGGCAACACCGAGCGCGTGCGCCGGATCGGCGACCGCAGCGGCGCTGAGGTTGGGGTTCGACGGATTGGCGGCAACCGCGGCGTTGGAAAGCGCCACGGCGTCGTTGAACGCGCCACCATAGAACGCCCAGGAGACGTTCTTCTCCATGAGCGCATCGCCGATCGTGCGAACCGACGACGGCGGCACGTTGTTACCGCCCGACAGCGCGCCGTTCGGCAGATAGCCCGGGTTGACGTTGTTGAGCATGTAGTAGTGGTTGGGCTTGCAGTTCGGCTCCGCCGCGTATGGCAGATTGTTGAGGTAGGTGACGATCGGCTTGACGCCGGGCTGGAAGACATCAGAGCAATTGCTCCAATTGCCGTCGACAGTGTAGCGGTTGACCGAACCCGCGACCGGATTCGGATTGGCGATCAGGTTGGCCGGCGGCGTCACCGGATTGCCCTTGCCGTCGCTCCAGAAGGCCGCGTCGCCGGTACCGAGCATGAAGTGGTTCGCGCCGGTGCCGCCGTGGAACGACTGGTGGAAGTTGTCGCTCAGGGTGAAGCGGTCGGCCAGCATCTTCAGGACCGGAGCCTGACCCTGCTGGGCATTGTAGAAGCCCATCGAGTTGGCCATGCTCTTGTTGGACGCCGAATAGGTCGCCATCACGAACGGGAACAAGTCGTTCAGGCAGCCCGAATTGTTCTTCTTGGTGGCGTTGGCGGCGCTGCAGTCTTCCTGCTGCCAATCCTGATAGAAGCGATGCGTCGAGTCGCCGGTATAGTCGTCGTCGCTGATCTGCTCACCCTGCAACTGGAACGGTCCGTTCAGACCGCCGGCGCCGGGAATGCGGGTATCCAGCACACCGGTCGGCAGGCCGCTGAAGCCGGTGGTGAGGATATCGAGATCGGCCGGGTCCATGTCCTTCTCGACGCTGGCTTCGGCGATCGTCTTGAACGGGGGCGCGGTGTCGCTCTGCGCGGTCGGCGTGCCGGCCGTGTTCGGCTGCGGCATCGGGTTGGTCGCGTTGTAGGGCGACTTCGCGATGGTCGGTGCGCCGATATAGTACAAGGGCTGGCCCGCGACCGAGGACTGCTGCGCCTGCGCAAAGTTCGGTCCCGGCGTTCCATCCTCGTTGACGATGCCCTTCGACAACAGGTTGGAGATGGTCTGTCCCTTGCCCTTCGGCTTGTAGATGCCGAAGGTGTGATCGAGGCCGCGGTTCTCACCGATCAGGATGATGACGTGCTTGATCGGCGACGCGGTCTTCACGCCGTGATCGCCGTCACCATGATGGCCATGGTTCCCATGATTCGCACGATCGCCCTCCTCGTGCGCCTGGTGATTGTGATGCGGACGCTTGTCCCAATCACTGCGGCCGCCCGGATAGTGAGCAGCATATGCGGCCGTTGCGACGAGCACCGTTGACGCGATGCAGAGCGCGGTGCTGGTTCGCCAGTGCTTTTTGTAATTCAAACTCATTGTCGACCTCAGGGTGTTTGCGGTTAGCAACACACACTGCTTAGTGCGACAATATGACGCATGGTTTTCGCTTACGTGAAAGCGCGCAAGAAATTTCGAAACGTTCAAATATTTTCTAAGGAGACATCTGCCGCCGCGCGGTGCATCTCCACGATTCAATCATGCAACCAATGATCGAAAATTGATCGAGCATCCGCGCCCGCAGCGCAGATCGCAAAATCACTTCAATACAACGCAATCAATGCGAAAGGTGCCTGGAGCGCATCACCTGGCGAAGCGCAGCATAATGTTGGTCATGCACGCCCTGATTGAATAGCGACCACGGCTCGGCGCTGGCCAACAGCGCCGGCACTGCAGCAGCCATCAGATTGCGATAATTCCTGAACTCGGTTGCGGCATCCGCGTTGCGCCCTGCCGCAACCGCCATCTCGATTCGCCGCAGCGTGAGCACGAGCTCCTTGAGGCCGTTGCGCGCAAGTACGCGCTGCTGCTCCCCGCCCGAGACGCTGGTGTTCTTGCGGTCGGGATACTGCTCGGTCAACTCGCGCAGTTCGCGGCCGATCGTATCGACCGCCAGCGCAACGATGTCCTTGTCACCTGCCGGAATCGCAGTCGCGAGCACCATCGAGAAATCGTTGATCTCTTTCAACGTTGCACCGGCACCGTCGCGCTCATAGGGCTGAACGCCATCGCCGACTGCCGTGAGATAGGCGACGAGGTCGCCCTTGTCCTGCGCCGAGAGCTCGAGCTGAAAGGTCCGGTCGAAATAATCGACAACCTGGTCGTAATTGTCGAAGCGGCCGTCGTGAAAGTACGGCGCGTTGAAATCGGCATTGCGCAGCGTCGGCGTCTTGAACAGTCCGCCCGAACCGACATCGTGCTGCTGGTGATCGACAAAGCCGGACGACGGAACGTGGCAGCCCGCGCAGCTCAGCGCGGGATCGTGCGGGAACGGCTTTGCGAACAGCACCTCGCCGCGGCGCTCCGCGTCGCTGATCTTGCCGGCCAGCCGTCCGGCGGGACCAAGGCTCGGATTGGGCAGGAAGTCGATGTCGTGAATATACGCCACGATCGCATCGAGCGTTGCCGGCGACGGCTCGGGACCTGCGAACTCGTTGGTGATGACGTTGTGGACGAAGTCGCGCAGCGAGGCGAAGCGGCCGTCGGCGCCGTAGGGCGCAAGATAGCGGGCGCCGCGCAGGCTCGGGATCCGCACGGAATCGAACGCCAGATTGTTGGCCTTCGGATTGAACAGCGGACCGGTGGTGTCGAACGTGCCGGGCCGGCTCGACATCTTCGGCATGAAGAATTTGGCGTTGTTCGCGCCATTGACGTGGCAGGTGCCGCAGGTCACGCCGGCCTGCCGCGCCACGTCACCGAGCAGCCCAGGCGAATTGAACGCGAGATCGCCGAGATTCACCAGATACGACTTGGCTCCGGTCCGCTCGGACTGGAACACCTCGCGCGGCTTGTCGAGCGCATCCTCGTTCAGTTCGGTCGCGACAGGCAGCACGGTCTTGTCACCGTCGACCGGAAACGCCACCGCACGCCCGAGCAGTGCCAGGGCGATGACACCGGAGAGCAGCGTGGCCAGACGCAGGTGAAGCGATGTCATCGCGCCTGGGCCTCCAGGGTCGGCCGCTGCAGCCCGAGCTTTGCCGAGGCGCTCTGCAACGCAACCACCAGTTCCTCGCTGGTCTGGCGCAGATCGGCAATGTTGACATGCGGCAGGTCGGGCGTAGCGACGATCGCTTCGAGCTGCTCGATCCGGTTGGTCACCATCTCGTCGAGCTTGCCGTCGACCGTGTTGAGCGCCGCCGAGAAGATCGTGTGGTAGGCGAAGTCGATGCCGGCGATGTTGTTGCGCATGTCGTCCAGCGAGGTGCCGCTAATGCGCGACTCGCCGCCATCGGCCTTGCTCTCTCCGACCTCGTAGGCAAGCCGCACCGTGCCATCCAGAAGGCCCTGCGGCGTCAGCTTGATATCCTTGAGCTTGCCGTGGAGATCGTTCAGATGCTCGACAAGGCCGGTCGCATCCGTTGCAACGTCGGTGCTGGCAGCTCCGAACAGTTTCGCCTCGATGGCGTGGAACCCGCTGTCCGCGTTGGGCCAGGCGTCGATCTGCGCATCGAGCTCAGGCACGAAGCCCGCGGTGAACACCTCCGAGCGCTCCCAGCCGGCGCGCGCCGACAGCCAGGCCTTCTTCGCTCCGGGCAAATCCGCCGCTGCGGCGCGCTCGCGCAGTGCACGCGCGCCTGTCAGCGCACCGGCGACGCCCTCGATCAAATATGGCCGGTAGCGCTCGGCGCCCTCCTCGAGAGCGCCGGCATTCGCGGCGCGCACGCCTGCGAACGCTACCAGCAAAGCAAGGCACGCCGCCACTTGCATCTTGTGCATAGTCAACCCACTCGTCTGCCACGAAGGGCTCGCGGCATGTAGCGGGGCGAACTATTGTCGGTATCCTATGCGGATTTGTGACAGCGCAGACTTTTTGTCGCATCTTTTCTGCTTCGCGATCGTCGATGACGATCACAATCTCGCAAACTCGTTGGCGCTGCTGCAGACGGATTGAAATTGGACTGTTCAACGCGCGTGAGTTGTTGCAACACAACGTTCGCACCCGTCACACTTGTCCGTCGTCATGCAGATTGATCGCGAAGCTCTCTATTTTATCGGATCTTACGGCGCGCTTTGCATGCTTTGCTGCGCGGTCGCGCTGATCGATCTTCGCCACGGCATCATCCCGAATTGGCTGAACCTTGCGATCGCGGCGCTCGGTCTCGCCAACGTCGTCGTCACCGAAGGCACGATGGCCGCCTTCACCGCCATGGCGATTGCGGTCCTGGTCGGCATCGTGTTCCTTCTACTGCAGCGTCTTTACTTCGCCTTGCGGCATGTCGACGGATTGGGACTTGGCGACGTCAAGTTTCTTGCCGCCGCGGCGATCTGGGTCGGCGCGACAGGCGTTCCGACCTTGCTGCTGATCGCGGCACTCGCGGCGCTCGGTGTTGCCGGCGGCCTGCAACTCGCAGGTCACGAGATGAAGCGCCAGAGCTCGATCCCGTTCGGCCCGTTTCTGGCGCTCGGGTTTCTCGTGACGCCGGCCCTTCAGAGCTGGCTCGCGTTGAACTAGCATCTCGGTCCGACGCGCGGTCACATCTGGCGCCGCGCGGCCAAGGGCTTCCTTTCCGTGCTGACCGGAACCAGGCGGACATCGCCGCTCTCGTCGCCACCGGGCTGGGGCAATGTGAGCACGGCCCCCTGATCGTCCTTCTGCATCGTGACTTCGCGGCCGTTGATGGACCGCAGCTTCCATCCCTGGAAGTCGTCGCCGATCTTCAGCCGCAGCGCCGTCTTGGTCGACTGATCGAGAAAGATCCCGAAGCTTTCGTCATCTCCCGCGATCGTGCCGACCAGCGACAGCGGCGGTGGCTCGATCGCGACCTTGCGCGGCGGCGGCGGCGCCGGCTTGCTAACCTCCGGTTCCGCAACGACGGCAGGCGGCGGTCGCCGCGACGGCGAGAACACCGGCCGGTCGCGCGTGTTGGACAGTGTCTTGAGCGGGATGCCCCACAATGGATTTGCGCTGAGCGGCCGGGGTGTCGGTGCCGGCGACGGGACCACCCGGACCGACGTCACCGGTTCGGACGGTGGCGGTGAACTCAGCACCGGTCCGCCGAGGCGAGTATCGTCGAGCATCCCGGCGTCCAATGCATCGCCGGACGGGGCAGGCACCGCAGCCGGCGACGAATAGGCCGACACTGCCAACAGCACGATGGTCGCTGCGAAGCGTCGCATCATTTCGCTCCTCGCCATTGTCCGGAGACGCCGAGCAGCACGCGCAGCTTGCCGGGATCGGCGCTCTTGGCGGCCTCGTCGGCGACGGGTTGCACGACCAGTTGGTCGATGAACAAAAACGGCATGCCGGCTTCCAGATCGTAGAGCACCTGCTGCAATTGCGCTTGCTCGATCTCGCTGCTCGCGACCATGCTGATGAAGCCGGCCTTGGCCGGCGCGTTCGGAACGTCGAGCTGCGTCGACAGCACGTTGCCGCCGGCCTTGATCACCGCACCCGACACCCGTTGCAGCAAGGTGGCGCCGGCCACCGTGACGGTCGCCCCCTCGAGATAGGCCGAGCCGGTCGGCATCGGCGGCTGACCGGGCGCGGTATTCGCCCTGGATCTCCCCTCCAGTTGCTCGAGCATTCCGGCCGCTGCCGCGACATCGCTGCGCAGGCCGATGATGTCGGAGAGTGACGAGATGACGACAAAGAGCAGCAGCACGAACAGGCCGAGATAGCTCGCGGTCGCGACCATTGGCGAGGTGCTGACAGCGGTCAGCGATCGGGATGCTGCGCTCATGAGCCGGACCCAAAATAAGCAGTGATGTTGGCCTCGACGTGGAACCGCTCGGCCGATTCATTTGCCGCACGCGTCGTCGGCGCGAAGAACGTCGCGCGGGTGAATTGCGGCGACTGCTCCAGCAACCGGATCAGGGATGGCGCATCCTGGGTCAGTCCGACCACCTGCACCTTGTTGCCCTCGATGCGAAGCTCCGTCACATAGGTCGTGTCGGGCAGCACGCGCGAGACCGCTTCCAGGACCATGACGCTCGACGGCGTCGTCTGCTTGCGCTTGGCCAGCAGGCCGAGCCCGGACGAGTCGCCATTGGCATCGAGACGCAGCGCGGCGCGGCGCTGCGCGATCCGGTGTTGCAGATCGTCCTGCTCGGATTGCAGCCGCCCGCCGAGATAGATGTTCAGCAGCAGCGAGCCCGCGGCCGCGGCCGCTGTCGAGACCAGGCCGACGCGCAACAGGCGCGGAACCGAAGGCCCGGCAAGGCCGCGCAGCGACTTGTCGAGCAGCGTCACCTGCTGCGCGGCGCCGTCGCCGCCAACCGCCGGCGCGAAGACCGCGACGGAGGCGGCGCCGAGCATCCTCGCCATCCGGATCAACGGATCGACCTTCGCCGCCGCGGTCGCGCCGAACGCGACTTCGATGCGGTCATTGGCGATCGGTTGCGGCGAACTCCAGCCAAACACGGCATCGGCAGCGCTCCATGGAGTCAGCCGGTCGACCTGTGCGCGGATCATGCCGTCGAGGAAGTCGCTTGCCTGGCTCGGGAAATCGAGCACGCGGCTGACGATTTGATCCGATCGCAAACGCACCTCGATGCGGCTGCCGTCGAACGCGGTCTTCCACTCCGCCGGCAGCGGAGGCTGCGGCGCATCGTGATCGAGCCGGAACGAAACCGGCATCGAAGGCGAGCCATCCTTCGAGACCGCGAGGCGGGCGGTGAACGTACCATCGCCATTCTCGTCGAGCTCGATGCTGCGCCGGCGCATGAACATGCCGGCGACGCCGTCGACGGCCGTCGCGACCGCGGCGATCCATTGCTCGAACCATTGCCGTGCCTCGGCAAGCATTGCCATCAACCTCTCCTGCGCGGCAGAGCCGTAATTCGCGCCTCGACGTCGTTTTGCCAGGACAACACCCGATAGGGCTCGACCTTGTCACCGAGTGCGATCACCGCCTCGGATGTGGTCCGGTGACCGTTGCGGAAGCGGATCGAGATTGCGATCCGGTAGCACGGGCTCTGCGCCGTCGATGCCGCGCTTTGCTGGCTTGGGGCCTGCGTTCCGGCAGCGATTCCGCTCGGCGAAGCCGGGCGCGCCCCGAAGCCGTCCTGGTCCTTCCCCGGTGCCTTATCGACGGCGAGAGCGACTTCCGGTGCGGCAATGGTCGGATCAACGTCCGGACCGCCGTTAAACACCGTCACGAATGGCAACACGCGATCGACAAACGCTTCGGGGATGCCGGCGACCAGCGCCAGCTCGTTGACATGGGTGAACAGCCCCTGCCGCGGCGAATAGCCAAGCGCGTTGTAGCGCGCCGCCTCCACGTTCTCGCTGCCCGGCGCGGGCCGGGTTCGCCAGCCGACGATCCGGTCGGCATATTCGGCGGCGGCGTCCTTGCGGGCACCGAGCACGACGAACAGGCCGATCAGCATCTCCTTCGATGCATAATTCAGATCAAGGCGGCCGGCCTCCGACGTGAAGGTGACATCGACGCTGGCATCGTCGAGACCGAAATGAAACGTCCCCTGCTGCGGCCTCGTCTTCTCGTCCGCCAGCGTCAGCTGATAGGCGGTGAGCTCAACCCCGGCCGACACCAGCGCCTCGGTCTGCAACGACAGATCGCTGGCCGCCAGCGCGCGCGCCGACGCGGCCAGATAGGCCGAGAAGATGATCGCCAGCGACGACAGCGCCAGCAGGATCCAGAGCACCGCAACGATGACGAAACCGCGATTGGCCGGCGATCGGCCGATCTTGCCGGACGCGCCCATCACGTCTTCCCCTGATCGGTGTCACTGCCGGAACTCTGCTTGTCGCCGCAATTGCCGTCCGGCTTGGTGCAGTCGCTCGGAATCTGGACATGGACCGGCGCGATGGTCGAAACCGACAGGACGCGCTGGCTCGCCGCGTCGCGCACGGTCAGCCGGATCATCGCCGGCAGTCTGTCCGCGTCCTTCCACGCGCTCTTCCAGGCCCGGTCAGCACCGGCATAGGCGAACGACAGCCGATAGGGCGCGCGCAGCAGCACCACCGGGCTGGCGAGATGGACCTGTTCCGACAGCGACACCCCTTCAGCCAGCGGCGTGAACCGCGTCTGCGTGCGAACCGTGACGAACTCGCCGCGATCGCGCGTCTCGCCAAGGCGCACCACGTCGAGCCCCGGCCCGGCATTCGGCCCCACCGACGTGCGCACAAACATCACGGACAACTCCGATCCGTCGAACAGCGGCTTGTGGCTGTCGCGGTTGGCGGCAACGAACTCCGCGGCCGCAAGATCGGCGCCGATCCGCTCCAGCGCGATCCCGATCAATTCGCTGCGCTGGATCCGGTCGAGGCCTCTGTTCCAGCTCGGCAGCCACTGCGCCGTGATGCTGGCGAACGCCGACAGCAACAGCCCCATCAGCGCCAGCGCGACGATGGTCTCGATCAGCGTGAAGCCGCGCTCGCCCGTTCGCTGGTCTGCCCATGCCCGGGTCATTCCGACGACCTCGGCATCAGGCGCACGGTGCGAATGTCGGACAGCGCACCGCCCGGAGATTTGACGCGAATCCGTACCAGCTCCGGAGCCCAGGGCACATTGCCCTCGGGCACTTTCCAGTCGCCACCGAGCGGACTGACATCAATCGTCCAGCGGTAGCCCTCCGCCTGCCCCGTCGAGGTGCCCGACTGCAATTCCGCGCGGGGCGGGATGCCGACCGTCATCAAGGTGCGCACCGCCTGCATCAGCGCCACGTGCTGCTCCAGCGCCCGCACGCCGCGCGTCTTGACGCCCATGACGGCGCCGATCGCAACGATCGAGACGGCCACCAGCGCCAGCGCCACCAGCACCTCGATGATGGTGAACCCCGCATCAGTGCGGTTAGTTGGCGGCGACGTCGCGAGCAACGATTTCAACCCTTCCGGTAAGCCAGTTGACGCGGACCTCATATCCCGCATCGAGCCGCGTCAGCGCGATGGAGCCGCCGCAGGAACCGCCATTGGCGAAGAAGCGGATCGTCGACAGTGCGGCGCGGCGCTGACAGCTCTGCGGCAGCACGGCATCGAACCGCACGTCTTCGGGGATCCGCACCGTCATGCGCGACGCGCCGGAGTGGATCACCCGGCTCGGCGCATCGACCAGCGTCGCAACACTGGTGCTGCGCTCGATGGCGGCATTCCGATCGGCCTTCAGCAGCGTCGCGGTCTGCAATGCATAGGCCTGCAGGCGCGATCGCGAGGTCTGGTGCGGAATGAACGGAAGCAGCACGGCCGCCAGCAGCGCGATGATGGCGAGCACGCACACCATCTCGAGCAGGGTGAAACCGCGCTGCGTCGCGTCACTCATGCTTGCGATGCATCCTTACTGGTCGTTGTTGTTGGCGGCGGTGGTCTTCTCGAGCGAGATATCGGCCGAGGTGCCGCTGCCGCCCTCCTGACCATCGGAGCCGTAGGAGACGATGTCATAGGGTCCGTGCTCGCCGGGCGAGCGATAGAGATAGGGGTGGTTCCAGGGATCGTTTGGCACGTTGCCGCCCTTCAGATACGGGCCGTTCCAGGCCGCGACCCCCGGCGTGCGCCGCACCAGCGCGGCGAGCCCCTCAGCCGTGGACGGGAAGCGCCCGGCGTCGAGATAGAACAGGTCGAGCGCGCTGGAGAAGCTCTGCAACTGAATTCGCGCGGTCTTGACCTTGGATTCGCTGAGATAGTTGAGCACGCGCGGGCCGATCAGCCCCATGATCAGGCCGATGATCGCGATCACCACCAGCATCTCGACCAGCGTGAAGCCCTCCTGCCCCGAACGCCTCTGGCTTTGCGACGGCGCGCGAGCGCGTTCCACTCGCGTGGCGAATGCCTTTATGATGGTGTTGCGCGATATCATGGCCGATGACCCCTGCTCTAACCGACTAGCTGCGTGACCGAGAGCAGCGCCGTCATGACCGACACGATCAGTCCGCCGACGACGGTGCTGATCGTGATGATCGCCAGCGGACCGACGATGCCGACGACCCGGTCCAGGCTGCGCTGCAATTTTGCTTCGTAGAATTCCGCGACCCGCCCGGCCAGCACCGGCAGCTGCCCGGTCTCTTCACCGAGCCGCAGCATGCGGACCGCCATCGGCGGCAGACTGTCCGCCACGGCGAGTGCTTCCGACAATTTGCCGCCATGGCGGACGCGGTCGGCGGCGGCGGTCCAGTTCGCCTCGCTTCCGGTCACTGACATGATGTCGACCAGGATGCGCAACGCGGCGGTGAGGTTGACGCCGCTGCCGAGCAGGACGCCGAGATTGCGGCAGAACAGGCTGGCGCGATAGAACTGGAAGGCGCTGCTGATGCCCGGCACCCGCGAGATGGCGTTGACCAGCGCGGCGCGGACGCGCGCCTGCCGCAGCAGCCACCATGCGAGCGCAATCGTCGCCGCGCTGATCAGGCTTGCCGCGGTGGCATTGGCGCGCAGGAAATCCGACACCGCGATGAAGCTGGCGAGCGCCGTGTCCGACTTGCCGCCGAAATCGCCGAGCACGGTCGAGAATTGCGGCAGCACGAACAGCAGGAAGAACAGCATCACCCCGGACGCTGCGACCAGCACGAAGGCCGGATATTGCATGGCGTCGGTCAGCTTGCGCCGCATCTGCTCGGAACGCGCGCGCTCGGTGCCCAGCATCTCCAGCACAGAATCGAGCGTGCCGGAGATTTCTCCCACCCGGACCAGGGCGATGTACATCGGCTGGAACAGGGTTGGATGATCGGCGACCGCGTCGGCGAAGCTCTCGCCGGTGAGCAGGGCGGCGCGAATTTTCGCCACCACCGGACGCATCCGGCCCACGTCCGCGTCGCCCGACAGCAGCTCCAAGGCATCGTCGAGACGCGCACCGGCCTTGAGCAGCAGTGCGAGATCACGCGTGAACGTAGTGACCTCGGCCGCGCTCGGCCCGCCGAACAAGCTGCGGGCGCCGACGGCGCCGGATGCGCGCTTGTCCTCGGTGGTTTCGATCGGCAGCAGCTTGAGATATTCGATCCGCCGCGCCACCTCGGCCGCCGTCGGGGCGGAGATCGTGCCGTTCACGATCTCGCCGGCCTGGGTCAGAGCGCGATAGCGATAATTCGGCACGGCGTCACCGCACCGTTGCGACGCGGAGGATCTCGGCGGGCGAGGTCAATCCGGCGCGGCATTTGGCGACCCCATCGTCGAGCATCGTGGTCATGCCCGAGCGGATCGCCATCGTATCGATCTTCAGCCCGTCGGTTCGCTCCCCGATCAGTTCGCGCAGTTCATTGGACAGTTCGAGCAGTTCGAACACGCCGAGGCGGCCGCGATAGCCGGTCCCGCCGCAGCGCTCGCAGCCGCATGGCTCGTGAATGATCTCGTCGGCCTTGAAGCCGAGCGCGGCGAGCCGGGGGTCCTCGGCGAAATCGGCTGTTGCAAGCGGCCGCGCCGTCTTGCAGCGCTCGCAGAGTTGCCGGACCAGACGCTGCGCGATCACGCCGCGCAGCACCGAACGCAACAGATAGCCTTCGACCCCGAGGTCGAGCAGACGCGGCACCGCGGCAGCCGCGGTCTCGGTGTGCAGCGTCGTCAGCACCAGATGCCCGGTCAGCGCCGCATGCACCGCGACATGCGCGGTCTCGGAATCTCTGACTTCACCGACCATGATCACGTCAGGGTCCTGGCGAACGAAGGACCGCAGGGCGGTGGCGAAGGTCAGGCCGATCGCGGGCTTGATCTGGGACTGGTTGACGCCGGGAAGCTCGTATTCGACCGGATCCTCGATGGTCAGGATCTTGCGGCTCGGCTCATTGAGGATCGACAGGATCGTCGCCAGCGTCGTGGTCTTGCCGCTGCCGGTCGGCCCCGTGATCACGACCATGCCGTGCGGCAGCTTCAAGAGCCGCCGCAGCTTGGCTTCGTCAGGCTCGGAGAATCCGAGCTTTTCGACCACCAGCAAGCCGCGATCCTTGGGCAGGATGCGGATGACACAGGATTCGCCGTGCTGCGTCGGCATGATCGCGACGCGGATATCGATGTCGGTGCGACCGGCCCGCAGCCGCGCCGCGCCGTCCTGCGGCAGGCGGCGCTCGGCGATATTGAGGTTGGCGATGATCTTGATGCGGGAGACCACCGCCTGGGGCAGCACGCCCGACAGCGCGGCGACCGGCCGGAGCAGACCATCGATCCGTAAGCGCACCATCAGCCCGCCGGAAAACGGCTCGATATGGATGTCGCTGGCGCGAAGCTCGACCGCCTTTTCGATCAGATCGTTGACCGCGCGCACCACCGGCGCGCCGCTGGCGAGATCGCGCAGGCTCTCGATGTCGTCTTCGCGGGGCAGCGCCGCCGCGCTATCGGCGGCCTCGGCCTCTTCAGTGCTGGAAGAGTTGTTCAGCGCGATGGCGACGTCTTCCGACGATGCCACTTTCACATTGATATCAGCGCCAAGCACGATCTGTGCCGCGCGCAGCGTCGCCTGATCGGTCGGGTCGACGACGGCGAGCACCGTGGTCCCGTCGACCGCCCGGCACGGATAGACCATGGTCTCGCGCAGGAAGCGCGGCGAGAACGCCCCGACCAGCGGCTCGGCCGACGTCATCTCCTGGAGCGTCAACCGGCCGAGCGCAAAGAAGCGCGCGGCTTCGTCGGCGAAGTCGGTCGGCGAGAGGCTGGTGACCTCCCACAGCTTCGATTGCCTTGCGTCGGCGCCCTGCCCGGTCCGCTCGGCCGTTCCATCGCTCGGCGCCAGGTGATTGTTCTGACGCAGATAATCCACGAACCGAACGGACAGGTCGTTGGCCATTCTCGATATCCCGCCACACTATCCCGGATCAGTTCGTGCCAAGTGCCGCTGCGTGCCGTCGCGTTCGGCTCCCGGCAATTGTGCGGTTATCGATCCGAAGTGTGACAGCTGTGCGAAGTCACATCATTCGTCGCGCTCAAGAAACTTTGAGGGTGGCATCGCGGACACAAGCAGCGCGCCGGCTGCACAGTTTAGGTGCGATGCGATGGGCAGGTCGCGAACGACAATCATGTAACCAATTTATTTCTGTCATGTTCGATCGCTAAGAGTCGCTCCGGGGCAGGACCGATCGTCGCAAGCAATCGAAATTTCAGTTAGTCAAAGCGAAGGGCCTTCATGCAACGCGTAGGCACAGTGGGCCGCTGCCCGACGATCCGTGGCGGCCTCGCAGCCATTTTTGCCTTGACGTCATTGGGGCTGTTGGCGTCCTGCAATTCTGCGACGGTCGGCGAGAGCGTGGACGCATCCCAACTCGACGTCACCGACAAGGTGCGCTCGCTGGACCTGGCGCAGCGCCAGCCGCAACCGGCGAACGCACTGGCGGCGACGGGCGGCAGCCAGAGCGGCAGCGTCCGCGCAGCGATGTATGACGGAAGCGAAGTGACGGCGGTCGCGGACGCGCGGCCTCAGCCGGCGTCGAACGGCAATGGCTTCGATCTGAATTTCGAGAGCACGCCGGTGGCGACCGTCGCCAAGGTGGTGCTCGGCGACATCCTGCATGTCGGCTACACCATCGACCCGCGGGTGCAGGGCACGGTCAGCCTGGTCTCGGTCCGCCCGGTGCCGAAGTCCGACATGGTGTTCGTGCTTGAAAACGCACTCCGCCTGAGCGGCGTTGTGCTGCTCAAGGATACGGCAGGCTATCGCCTGACGCCGCTCGGCGACGCCGTCGGCGGCGGCCGCGTCGATGCCGCGGCGGCCAATCCCGAACCCGGATTCGGCATCTCGGTGGTCCCCCTGCAATATGTGTCGGCGCAGACCCTCATGAAGCTGACCGACAGCTTCGCCACCAGGGCGGGCGCGATCCGCGCCGACACGACACGCAACCTGCTGCTGATCCAGGGCACCGGCGCCGAGCGCCGCACCGCGGTCGATACCGTGCTCAGTTTCGACGTCGACTGGATGCGCGGCCAATCCGTCGGCATCTTCCCGATCTCGAGCGGCTCGCCCACGCCTGTCATTGCCGAGCTGGAGAAGATCGTCGATTCCGGCGAGAACGGCCTCAGCCAGAATATCATCAAGTTCATGCCGATCGCGCGCCTGAACGCGATTTTGGTGGTGACCAAGAAGCCCGACATGCTGCACACGGCCGCGACCTGGATCAAGCGCCTCGACCGCAACGACACGGCGCGCACCTCGGTCCATGTCTACCGCGTCAAATACGGCGATGCGCGCCAGATTGCGCGGGTCCTGACCGACATGTTCCTTGGCGGATCGTCTGGCAACCTGCTCGACAGTGCCGACAGCCAGCTCGCGCCCGGCTCCGGCACCTCGTCGACCTCGAGCGTCGCCGACCGTCTGTCGCTCAACAACAACAACGGCGCGAATTCAGGCATGAGCAGCTTCGCATCCCGCGGCACGTCGGGGACAGGCGCAACAGGCCAGGGCCTTGGCCAGGGATTCGGCGCCGGCGGGCAAGCGAACAATCCCAACAATCCTGGCCAGGGCAACAATGCCGCGCTGGATGCCGGACGCGGTGCCGGCGGCGGCAACGGGCAGCCCGTCATGCAGGACGTCCGCATCACGCCCGATATCGTGAACAACAATCTCCTGATCTATGCCGACCAGGCCAACTACCGCATTATCGAGTCGACCCTGCTGCAGATCGACGAGCCGCAGCTCCAGGTCGCGATCGACGCGACGATCGCCGAGGTCACGCTCAACAACACCTTGTCCTATGGCGTGCAGACCTATCTCACCAGCCAGAACCTCGGCCTGAAGCCGAACACCGGCTCGATCCTCGGCACCCAGGCCACATCCGCTCCCGCGACCACCACCGACGCGACCACCGGCGCGGTCTCGGTCGCGGGGTCGCTCACCAATGCCTTCATCAACCAGAGCTTCCCGGGCTTCAACTTCCTGATCGGAAATGCAACGCAGCCGAGCCTGATCCTGGATGCGCTGCACGCCGTCACCAGCGTCAAGGTGCTGTCCAATCCCTCGCTGGTGGTGATCAACAACCAGGTCGCGACCCTGCAGGTCGGCGACGTCGTCCCGGTCTCGACCGGCAGCGCGACGGTGCTGACCACGAGCAACACGGTGGTCAACACCATCGACTATCGCAACACCGGCATCATCCTGAAGGTCTCGCCACGCGTCAGCGTGAACGGCACCGTACGGCTCGATGTCGAGCAGGAGATCAGCAACGTTCCCCAAAGCAGCGGCAGCACGGTCAACCTGACGCCGACCGTTTCGGAGCGACGGGTCAAGAGCCAGATCTCGGTGGCCAACGGTCAGACCGTGCTGCTGGCCGGCCTGATCAGCGAACAGCAGAGCGGCGCCCGCAACGCGCTTCCGGTGCTCGACCAGATTCCGGGCCTCGGTGACGCCTTCGGACATCAGAGCAACGGCACCCAGCGTACCGAGCTGATCATCTTCATCCGCCCGCAGATCATCCGCAACGGCTCCGACGCCCAGACCGTGGCCGAGGAGCTTCGATCGAAATTGCGCGGCAGCATCGCCACGACATCGACCAATGCGCCGATCACCACCAGCTATCACTGAGCCGGGCAGCAGGATGCGCCGCGTTCTCGCCCAACGGACAGGCCTCTCGGCTGCGCTTGCGATCGTGCTTTGGGCGATGACCGCCTCTGTCGCGAGCGCCGACAGCGTCGCGCGCGGATCGGCCGCTTTCCATCGCGGCGACTATGTCCGGGCGGCTCGGGAGCTCGCGCCGGCCGCCGAGCGCGGCAATGCGCGCGCTCTCGGCATGCTCGGCTTCTTGTATGAGCACGGCTTCGGCGTGCCGCAGGCCTACGCAGCCGCCGCCGACTGCTACTATCGCGGCGCCGTGCAGGGCGACCCGTTCGCGCAGGCCCAGCTCGGCCTGATGTACGACAAGGGTCACGGCGTTCCGACGGATTTCGTGCTGGCCTACAAATGGCTCAATCTGGCCGCGGCCCGCTCGAACGGGCGGCAGCGCGATGCCTATCTCCGTTTCCGCGATGCGGTCGCATCCAAGCTCTCGACCTATGAGATCATTGCCGGTCAGCGGTTTGCACTGGAATGGGCCCCCGATCGGCCGGCGCCGGACGTGCACCTGACCGCCAAGTAATCGCGCCTTACGGGGGTGTGCGCACGAGGCCCGCCGACACGCGCCTGCCTCGTACCCCCCGCCGCCGCAACCGGCGCCACCCGATCACGATCCCGCTGATCGAGATAATCGTACCAGCCGCCGATAGCAGCCACACCACGACGTCGCGCGCCGGCCAGATGCGCAGCAGCAGCGGGACATCGAGGCTGTGCAGCGCGTTGAACAGCCAGCGGTAGGACCGGCGGCTGTCATCGCTGCGCTCGAGGATCTCGCCGGTGACGGGGGAGATGTGCAGCCAGGTGCGGGCGGGATCGTCGAACCCGATCCGCAATACCGGAAGCTCGCGCGCCTGGTGCAGCGTGTACCAATAGGCGTCGGGTTCATCGAGCTGCCGCGCTGATGTCATCGCAGCGCCGGGCATTGCGTGTCGGGCGGCAGCGATGACCTCGTCGCGCGAGAGGGTCATCCGCGCACCGGTCACAGGATCGGCGATGCTGCGGCCGCCGTTGCCGTCGTCGAGCAACATTAACCGGTGTCCGCCGATCCAGACGAAGCGGGCCTCCACCGCAGGCATCGATGGCGACGACTGGAAGCCGGCGACGATGTCGGCCGTGTCATGGCCGCTATAGCCGATCGCGATCTCGCGGGTGACGCCGCGGCCGGAGAACGCGCCGCCGGGATTGAGCGACAGCCAGCCGCTAAACATCCAGGTCAAGACGCAGATGCCGCCGACCAGGCCGGCGATGTGATGCCAGGCCATCCAGCCGCGATAGGGCGAGACGGCGCCATCAGCGTAGCGGCGCATCAGCCGCAGGCGGAGGACGCCGATCCAGAAGCCGGTGACCGCGACGACAAGACAGACACCCGAGATCCACAGCACCACATCCCGCCACAGCGGGCCGTCCTTGCGCAACACGGTCGGATAGATCCAGTGCGGGATCGAGCCGAGCCAATTCCAGATCCGCTCGCAACGCGTGGTGTCGAGCGCGATCTCGCCGGTGCGCGAGGAAACATAGAGCTCGGTGCCATCGGCGTCGCCGAGACCGATCAGATAGAGCGGCCGCAACGGATCGAAGCGCGACGTGACTGACCATTGGTCGCGCGTGATCGTTTCGATCAAGCGAGGCTGCAAGGCATGCGGATGATGAGCGGCAATGGCCAGCGCCTGGTCCGGCGTGATCCGGTCAATCACGCTGCCGTCGGTCGCCGAAATGGTGACCGTCCCTCCCTTCCAGCCGGTCACCCGATAGACGGGCGTGTCGTCCATCATCGAAAGCCGCAGGTCACGCGGATAACGCTCGACACCTGCGATCGCCATCGCGCGATCAGGCGTGACCCGCACCTTGCTCCAGGGAATGACAGGAAGCGCGGCGAGGCGCTCGCTGTCGGTAAGGCGCGGAAAGGCCACGTACATCATGACAAGGCCGGAGATGAACCACATCGCGAACAGGAGACACGTCGCAATGCCGATCCAGCGATGGACGATATAGAGCCACCGCCGCCCGCGCCGGATCAGAGCGTTGCGCATGGTCAGAACTTCACGTTGACGGACAATTCGGCGGTACGCGGCATGCCTAGCAGCCACTGCCCGGTGCCGTTCGAGGTCACCGCGTAAGCCTTGTCGAACAGGTTGTAGACGCGGAACGCGACCGTGGTGCGGTTATCCGGCTTCCACCTGACGCCGCCATTGACCACATTGTAGCCCGGACGCAGCTGAGTGTTGGCAAGATCGGAGTACATCGCACCGACGATCTGCACGCCGCCATAGACCGACCAGTTGGGCGCGAAATCCCAGGTCAGCCAGACATTCGAGACCTGCTGCGGCACGTTGACCGGGACATTGCCGTTGAAGCTGACGATCTTGCCGCCGACCACCTGGCTGTTGTTGTCGTATCTGGCGCGCAACAGCGCAAGATTGGCGTCGACGCGCCAGCCGTCGTTCAGCGCGAGCCCGATCGATCCTTCGACCCCGCGGGATGATTGCTGGCCGATCTGCAATGCCACGCCGCCGGTAGGGTTGCCGGGATCGGGAATCGTGAGCCCGGTCTTGACGATCTCGTAGGCAGCCAGCGTCCACTCGCCGCGGCCGCCCCAGAACGACTGCTTGACCCCGATCTCGGTCTGCTTGCCGGTCGCAAGCTGGAATGTCTTCTGCGTGGTCGACAGTGAGATCAGATTGCTGACCGGATCGACGCCGACCGCGTACTGGCCATAGAACGCGAGGTTCTTGATCGGCTCGTAAACGAGGCCCGCGCGCCAGCTGGTGCCCGATAGCGTCGTCTCAAAACTGTTTGCCGGCGTCTTGTAGTCGGTGCGGTCCACTTCGGGGCGATCATACCTGACCCCGGTCACCAGCGACAACTGATCGTTCAGCGAGAGCCGATCCTCGGCGAACAGCGCGTATTGATTGACGATCGCGTTGAAGCCCCGCGTGGTCGCCGTCGTCGTGGCGAAGAACGATCCGGGATCGAACACATAAGGATTGACCGACGACGCGCCGCCATAGGGCGAGTTGTTGGTATGGGTGAAGTCGATCCGGTTGACGTCGAACCCGGCGACGACCTGGTTCGCAAGGCCGAACACGTGGCCGCTGAAGGTCGTATCCATCCGGTTGCCGAGCTGCTTCTGGTCGTGGAAGATCTCGATATAGCTCGTGCGATCGATCAGCTGGGTCTTCGGATTCCAGGTGTAGTTCTCGATGTCGCGCCAGTGCCGCTCGCTGGTCAGGTAATACAGCGTGTTGTTGACCTTGATGCCGTCGGCGACGTCCCACTCGGTCTTGAACCGGGTCCAGCTGTCCTGATAGCGGATCGCGCTGTCCGCTGCATTGTAGTTCTTGAAGCGCAGCGCGTCCTGGATCGAGCCGTTGATCAGCGGCGTGCCGAAATAGCGCGACGGGCTGCGGTCGCCGTAGTCTTCCGACAGCGTGAAGGCGAGATTGTCCGACGCCTGCACCCGCACGGCAGCGGAGACCATCGCGTTCGAGGTCTTGTCGCGATCGACCCAGCCGTCCGACATGTTGCCTGTGGCATTGACGCGGTACGACACATTGGGATTGATCGGACCGGTGCTGTCCACCGAGAGCCGCCGCGTCATGTTGCTGTCGAGCGAAACCTCGGCCTCGTTAGTGGGCGTATTGAGCGGTTTCTTCGGGATCACATTGATGACGCCGCCGATCGCGCCTTCGCCGTACAGCACCGAGGCCGGACCGCGCAGCACTTCGATGCGTTGCGTCGACCAGGTGTCGTAGGGGAACGTTAGCGTGCCGGAACCGATATAGAAGCGCGTGCCGTCATACAGCGTCATCACCGAGTTGCTGCCGGCAAAGCCGCGGGTGCTGAACGACAGGCCGCCGTTGCCGGGTGCCGGCGTTGCGACGAACCCGGCCGCATCCTGGGTGACGGCATCGAGCACATTATGCTGGCCGCGTTCGGCGATGGTCTGCGCCGTGATGATCTCGACGCTTGCCGGCGTCTGCAGCGGCGTCAGGTTGAGACGACTGCCGGTGCCGCCCTGCGTGGTGGCATTGAGCGTCGGCGATGCCGATCCCGGTACGCCCGACGCCGCGACGCGCGGGGCGTTGCCGGCTGTTGCAGGCCTCGGCCGTGGCCGCGCCGCAGCGGTCATGTCACGGCTGCGCGCCGCAGGCTTCGGCTTTGCCGCAGCGGAAGGCGCGACCTCAATCGGATCGAGTCTGGTTGGTGGCGGCGTTTGTGCCGAGCCTTCGACCGGCAACAACAATGATGACAGGGAGCAGAGAAGACCGAGGCGCCATTTGCGCGCAACGGGAGAGGACGGAGACATGAAAAGGACTCGCGGTAACGTGGCACGTCACCGCGAACGTGGACTGGCGCATTGCCAAAAAAGGCAGTGCTCCGATCCCACCAGGACGCCCCCGCCCGATGTGCTCGCGTGTGACCACGACTGACGGCAGGTCTCCTGGCTCACGGGTCATCGCCTGTCGACGCCTTCCCGGGCCTGATGGCCCAGTGGCAAATTGACGAAAGGCTCGCCGTTTACAGTTGCGGGGACAGCTGCGGCATTGGGGTTACCCTCGCACCGCATTCCCTTTTGATCCCCGAAGGGAACCGTCGGCAAAAACGATAGGTGCTGGCTGCAGAGCTGTCAATTCGATGCGATTGTCGCAGACCTGCTTTGCGGGTGATGCTGCGGCGATGACACAGCGACGTCGAGGGCTGACGCCGAAAAGCAACCCGTCATCCTGAGAGCCTGACTGAAAAATGGGTGAGTGATCTCAGTGGGGTGTGATTCCATCGGATTTGCAAAGATTCGAGGGAGAGCACGATGCCCTGGACCAAGATCACTCGGGAGCAATATCGGCGGGACGATCTGCGTTATGCAAGCGATATGACCGATGCGGAGTGGGCGGTGATCAGACGCCTGTTGCCGCGAGCGAACCGGCGCGGCCGGCCGCGTAAGACGGAGCTGCGTCGTGTGATCGAAGCGATCCTCTATATCGTTTCGACCGGCTGCCAGTGGCGGGCGTTGCCGCAGGAGTTCCCGCCCTATTCGACGGTGCAGGGCTATTTTTATAGATGGCGGGATACAGGCCGGTGGCAGAGGATTGTCAGCGTGCTTGTCCGCCGGGCGCGAAAAAAGCTTGGACGGACACCGAAGCCGACGGCAGCCGTGATCGACAGTCAAAGTGCGCCAACCACGCAAGCTGGCGGACCGCGCGGCTACGATGCAGGCAAGCGCATCTACGGCCGCAAGCGGCACATCGTGACGGATACCAATGGCCTCCTCCTCGGGGTTCATGTTCATCCGGCCAACGTTCAGGACTGCCATGGCGCCGTACCGCTGCTGAAGAACGTGCGGATGAACTTCCCCCGGCTGCGCCACGTCTTTGCCGACCGGATCTACCGCGGAAATCAACTCCTCGACGCGCTCTCAGACTGCGGTCCATGGACTGTCGAGATCGTCGAGCGGCCCCAAGGCGTCAAAGGCTTCCAGCTTCTGCCGAGGCGGTGGGTGGTTGAACGCACATTCGCTTGGTTCGGCAGATGCCGCCGCCTCGCCAAGGACTTCGAGGCGACGGTGGCAACCGAAGCTGCCTGGCTGCTGATTGCACACATCAGGCTCCTGACCCGCAGACTCGCGGCTGCAGCTAAGGTTGGGTGATTTATGAGTCAGACTCTGAGGAGCGCGGCACGCGCGTCTCGAAGGATGCACGGCCCGGCTGGTGGCCGATTCATCCTTCGAGACGCTGCTTCCCTCGCACCTCAGTATGACGGGAAACGTAGGTTCGCGTCACTGAGCCTCGACGCATCCCTGCATCACCTCATCAATCTCCGCGCGCGACAGCGCACCCATCTCGGCGATGAACACGATGCGCGTGCGCGGCACGCCGGGCGACGGCACGCCGCCCGCAGCCAAGGTCGCGCGGCCGCCGGCGAGTTGAAACACGGTCAGCCGCCCGGGCTGCTCCACCGTCTCGAACAATCCCTTCGCCCGCGCCAGCTTCGGCGCCAGTCTGCCGATCGCCTGCTGCAAGCGCGGCAGCACGACGGGCCACTCCGAGGTCCAGCTCAGCGTCTCGAAGCGATCGGACGCCGGCCGTCGCGGCGCGGTCTCGCGCGGAGCCGGCACATGATCGAGGTCCGCCGGGAACAGCAGCGCGGCCGGCACCTCGCCATGCAAGGCATCCACCACCACGGCCGCCGGACGCACCGCGCGCACGGCGTCGCGGATCGCGGCGCACGCAGCGGCGTCAGTCAGATCGACCTTGCTCAGCGCCACCACATCCGCCGCCCGGAGCTGCGAGCGCAGCAGCGCATCGTTCAGCATCGCCGCAGGCTGCGTCGCGTCGACCACGCACAGCACGGTCTCCAGCGGCGCCTCCTTCCAGATCACGGGATCCATCAGGTTGCGGATGATGTCGGCGGGATCGGCGATCCCGCTGGTCTCGATCACGATGAATTCGGGACGCGGATCACGCCGCAGCAAGGTTGCGAGCGTGCGCAGCAGGTCGCCCTCGAGTGTGCAGCAGATGCAGCCATTGCTCAGGCTGACCACGCCGTCGCCGGCGCCGGCGATCAGTTCCGCATCGATATTAACGGCGCCGAAATCGTTGACCACGGCGGCGATGCGCCGCCCTTGCGCATGCGCCAGCAGATGGTTGACGACCGTGGTCTTGCCCGCCCCGAGGAAGCCCGCGACCAGCAGGATCGGGACCGGCACCTCAGCCCCCCGTGATAGGCCGGCGCACCGGCCGGCCGGGACGCGCCGCGACATCGAGCACACCATCGCTGATCAGCGGCTGGCCGCTGACCACGAGATGCCGCACGCCCTCCGCCGGACGATTCATCGCCGAGAAGGTCGCGCGATCGCTCAGCGTCTCGTAGTCGAACACCACAACATCGGCGTCGGCGCCGACCTGCAGCCGGCCCTTGGCCCGCATCGCCGGCGTGCTCGCCGACAGGATCTCGGCCGGGATCAGCGCGCATTTGCGGATGCCTTCGAGCAGCGACACTTTCTTGCGCTCGCGCACCCATTCACGGATGAAGCGGGTGAAGCAGCCGGCCGAGCGCGGATGCGAGGTGGCATCGTCGGGCAGCGGCCACGCGTCGCCGCTGTAGGGACGGCCGTCCGACAGCGTCCACGGCATCGCGTCGGAGGCGATCGCGCCGCCCGGATACAGCACCGCCATATCGAGCAGATCGCGATGATGCGCGTTGTTCTCGATGTCGAGCACATGCCACAGCACCAAGGTCGAGGGCTCTTCGGCCTGTGCCGCCAGCAGCTCCTCGCGGCTGCCGAAACGGTGACCGTCGGTCACGCGCTGCACCGAATCGTAACCGAGGCCGTTGCGCTCCTCGAATTTCGGATCGCTGAAGAAGGTCGCCGCCAGCACGGTCGAGCCGGTGCCGTAGGGATAGGCCTCCACCGTGATCGGCAGGCCCTGCGCCTGCGCTTTCGCGATCAGCGCGACACAGCGCTCGATATCCGTCTTGCTCGACGAGTTGAAGTGGCAGATGTGCATATGCGCGCCGGTGGCGCCGGCATAGCCGATCAGGCGGATATAGGCTTCCGCCGCACTCTCGGGATCGATCCGCGACATGTAGGCGACGTGGGTGAAGGTCGGCACCGCATGATCCGCCGCGAGCTGGCACACCGCGGTCAATTCCTGCACGCCGGCGCCCGGCGCATAGGCGTTGAGAATGCCGATGCCGATGCCGCCCTCGTTCAGTGCGTTGGCGAGGCGCTCCAGGATGCCGCCGACCTCGCCTTCGGTCGCGACGTTTTCGATCCAGCGGCGATCGCGCATCGCGGCACCAAACGATTCCAGCGAGCTCTCCGAATTCGAGCCGGTCATCGCACCGATGCGCGCGAAGGCCCAGTTGGCGGCGGCGCCGTAGTTCAGCACCCTGCCCTTCTCGGCCTGGCGCTTGTACCAGGACGCGACCGGCAACACGCCGGCCTCGAGGTCGAGCGAGGTCGTCACCCCGTCGAACGCCTGCATGCGGTCGGCTGGAATGGTCTGGCCATGCGCGTGCAGGTCGATGAAGCCCGGCGCCACCACGAGCCCGGTCGCGTCGATCTGCCGTTCGGAACCGCCGAGGCCGGTGCCGACCGCGGCGATCTTGCCGTCGACGACGGCGACATCGCCGATCGCGTCCATCCCGCTGGCCGGATCCACCACCCGGCCGCCGCTGATCACCAAGCCACCCATCTCGCCACTCCCCGCATTCCGAAACCGACCGGTCTCCTGTCGAGCACAGAGAAGCGCATCGCACTGATCGCAGCAAGCCGGCCAGGGGTGTGGCGACATGCTGTGACGGAATATCCGCCGCGCCGTGATGGCGATTGCAGAGTGAGGCCCTTCCTACGTTCCGGTTGCACGCCGCGACGGCAGCCCGCGCCAGAGATCGGCGCCGGGCTTCACGTGGCTCGCCACGAGTTTCGGCGGCGTGCGGTCCCTGGCTATCGCCGCTTCGACCGCACGCTTGAGCCTGACATTGTCGATCTGCGCCAGGAACCGCCGGATGACGGCATCCTGATCCGCGCCCTGACCGGAGATCGCCGCGCACAGCTCCGCGGTCGTCCTGCGGAAGAAGTGGAAGGCGTCATCGGCCGCGCCGCCCAGCCGGTCGACCTCGCCGGCCACACCGAGCGCGTGCATCCGATCGTCGTCGTCGAGCGTCACTGCGAAGCGCAGCACGGCAAGCTGCCAGGCACGGAGCAGCTTGCTCTCCGGTTCGGTCGCATTCTCGCGCATCAGTCGAACACCCCGCGCGCCGGACGTCCTTCGGCTGTCGATGGAGGTCGGGCGCGGCGCGACTATCCTTGCGCAGGAATAGGTTTTCGAGGGGAGCGCGCCCCCGATTGCATAGGAATCGCATAGGCGGAGCGCGCCGAGCCCCAATTCTTTCAGATCCCCTCGAATTGCAGCCGGGCCAGCCGGGCGTAGAGTCCGCCCGCGGCGACCAGTTCGGCGTGGGTGCCCTGCTCGACGATCCTGCCCTGGTCCATCACCAGGATGCGGTCGCAGGACAAGACGGTCGCCAGCCGATGCGCGATCACCAGCGTGGTGCGGTGGCGCATCAACTCCTCCAGCGCGGTCTGCACCAGCGTCTCGCTCTCGGCGTCGAGCGCCGAGGTCGCCTCGTCGAGCAGCAGCAGCGGCGCGTCGCGCAGGATCGCGCGCGCGATCGCGATGCGCTGGCGCTGGCCGCCGGACAGCGTCACGCCGCGCTCGCCGAGCTGGGCGTCGAAGCCTTCGGGCAGGCGGCGCAGGAACTCGGTGGCATGGGCGAGATCGGCGGCACGCTCCACCTCGGCGTCGCTGGCATCGGGCCGGCCGAACCGGATGTTCTCGCGGGCGCTTGCGGCGAACACCACGGAATCCTGCGGCACCAGCGCGATGCGCGCGCGCACCTCGGCCGGATCGGCCTGCCGGATCGGCACGCCGTCGAGCGAGATAGTGCCCGATTTCGGATCGTAGAAGCGCAGCAGCAGATGGAACAGCGTGCTCTTGCCGGCGCCGGACGGGCCGACGATCGCGACCTTCTCACCTGACCGGACCGAGAGCGACACTTCATCGACCGCAAGCGCGTTGGGCCGGGTCGGATAGGCGAAGCTGACATTGTCGAAACCGACATCGCCGCGCGCCGGCTGCGGCAGCGCGCGCGGCGACGCGGGCGCCGCGATCTGCGGCCTGACGCGCAAGATCTCGAACAGCCGCTCGGCGGCGCCCGATGCGGCCGAGACCTCGCCCCAGACCTCGCTGAGCTGGCCGAGGCCGCTCGCGGCGAACGCCGTATAGAGAATGAACTGGCCGAGCCGGCCCGGACTGATGGTTCCGACCAGCACGTCGTGCGAGCCGACCCAGAGGATTACGACGACGCTGGCGAACACGATGAAGATGACGATTAGCGTCAGCACCGCCCGCGCTTTGGTCGAGCTGCGCGCGGCTTGATAGGCCTGCTCGACCTCGCCGGCAAAGCGCGTCCTGGCGAGCCGTTCGCCAGTATAGGCCTGCACGGTGCGGATCGCGTTGACCAGCTCGGAGGCATAGGCGCTGGCATCGGCCAGCGTATCTTGGGCGGTGCGCGACAGCCGCCGCACCCAGCGGCCGAACGCCACCAGCGGAATCACGATGATCGGGATCGCGAGCAGCACGAAGCCGGACAGCCGCGGGCTGGTGATCACCATCATCGCGGCGGCGCCGAAGAACAGCATCAGATTGCGCAGCGCAATCGACACCGACGCGCCGACCGCGGACTTGATCTGCGTGGTGTCGGCGGTAAGCCGCGACACCAATTCGCCTGATCGCGCGGAATCGAAGAACGAGGGCGACAGCGAGATCAGATGCGCGAACACGTCGCGCCGGAGATCGGCGACGATGCGTTCGCCGATCGTCATCACGAGGTAATAGCGCGATGCGCTGGCGCAGGCGAGCACCGCGACGACCACGATCATCACGCTGAAATAGCTGTTGATCATCGCGATGCCTTCGGGCGTGAAGCCCATGTCGATCATCCGCCGCACCGCGACCGGCACGATCAGCGTGGTGATCGCGGCGATCGTCAGCGAGATCAGCGCGAGGATCGCCCGGCCCTCGTAGCGCGCCACATAGGGCGCGAGCGCAAGCAACGGCCGCAACCGGGCACGGCTCTTCGCCGGCTCAGTGATCTGGCTCTCGATGAAGGCTTCCTCATCGAGCAACGCGTCGCGCGGAGGCTGCGGGGCGCCGCGCGGGGTCTCAAGCTGTTCGGCTACGCTCATCAATCTAGACCAGTTCTATCGCCCTCCACATAGGCCCGCCGACCCCCCGCTGGCAAATCCGGTAAAGTCCCAATCCGGTGATGGGCTTAGGCCCTTTCTTGGCTTGTTTTGGCGGGCTCCATGGGTTATAGACCCGCGCAAATCCCGTATTCCAGACATCTTGAGACGGGCGCCGGCGCGCCGAAGGAACTGTCATGAAAGCCGATATTCATCCGAATTATCATACGATTAAGGTCGTCATGACCGACGGCACCGAGTACCTGACCCGCTCGACCTGGGGCAAGGAAGGCGACACGCTGAACCTTGACATCGACCCCAAGTCGCACCCGGCCTGGACCGGCGGTACCCAGCAGCTGATGGATCGCGGCGGCCGCGTCTCGCGCTTCCAGAAGAAGTTTTCGGGCTTCCTCAAGAAGGACTAAAGTCCGCTTCGGGATCGCCCCGGCGACCACACGCAAAACGCCCCCGTCTCGGGGGCGTTTTTGTTTTTGGGGGCCGCTCCGGACCGGCGGGCTGAACGGGCCCGCGATCCTCCCGATGCGTCGTCCTGGCAAAGGCCAGGACGACAGCGAATGTGTGGCACGGCTTCCATCCACAATCGTCGCCCCTGCCTAGTGCGCAATTGCGCACGGGAGCAGGGACCCACAACCACAGGGCTGTGTTGTTGAAGAGGGCTGCGGCCCCAGCGTCGCGCAACTACTGTCATTTGTGGTTATGGGTCCCGGGTCAAGCCCGGGACGACACTGAATGTGTGGCTCGACTTTTGGGTCATACATCTGCAAGCAAGCATGGATGGGCTACTTCTTTAAGCGCGCTGCAGTCAGCCGGCGGCCTCGCGCAGACTTGCTTCGTAACGCGCGCTCGCCCGTTCGAAGTTGCGGCGCGCTTCTTCGCGGTCGGAGCGGCCCTCTTCAAGCGTCAACGAATCCCATTTGCTCCGCTCCGTGGCGAAAAAATCGCCGCCATAGACGTGGATTGCGCCGCTCAGCCGGTCGATTGGATTGATCACCGAATGGATGATGTCGGTGCCGAGCGGCACGGTATCGCGCACGCACAAGGCCCTGGCGCCGGCAGCCTCGATCCTGTTCGGCTCGCTCGGAATGCGCCGCCAGAAGACGTTGTCCTCACGGCCCCCATAAACGCCGATCACGGCCCACATGTGATGGTCGTGAGGTGGCACGATATAGCCGGGGGGCCACACCACGTTGAGGATGGTCAGCGTCTCGGAATGGAAGAGCGCGCGGCTTTCGGGACGCTGCGGCTCGCCGAGTCCCTTGAATACCGCAGCCGGTTCAGACATCGCGCGGGCAACGACCTCATGAATGGCTCGGTGAGACGGGTCCGCCGCGAACGCTGCGCGGCAGTCGGCAACGAAACGCTCGGTGTCAAACATCGCGATTCCCTTTTGGACAAATCTCGGCTGAGCGACGTAAGGATGTCGCGGCTTGCTCAATGTGTCCAATGCATTTATTATCCATCTATTCATGCATTTGGTGCATTGAAAATGGACCTTCGCCAGCTGCGCACCTTCGTCGTCGTTGCCGCGGCAGGCGGCTTTGCCGCCGCTCAGCAACAGCTGCGTCTGAGCCAGCCGGCGGCCTCTCGCCAGATCCAGGCGCTCGAGGACGAACTCGGAATTCCGTTGTTCGATCGCGTCGGCCGCGGGATCAAACTGACTTCAGAAGGCGAGGATCTGCTACGGCGCGGCCGCCGTCTCCTGCAGGATGCCGAATCGTTCGGCGAGCGTGCCCGCGCGCTGAGAACCGGCAAGGCCGGCGCGCTGCGCGTCGGCTGCAGCACCCAACATATGGAAACGGTGCTCGCCAATTTCCTCCCCCTGTTCCGGCGCAGGCACCCCTCCGTGGCCATCGATTTGATCGAGGATGGTGGTGCCCGCGTTCCGGATCGTCTGCAGCGGGGCGACGTTCATCTCGCGATCATTCCGGCCGCCGACGACGGCTATCACCGCCGGTTGCTGGCTCCCGTCCATATGCTTGCTGCGGTTTCGCCGCGGCATGGCTTCGCAAGCAGGCGGAAGCTGGAGATTGCCGAACTCGCCGAAGAGTCATTGCTGCTCCTGCGGCGGGACTTCGCATCTCGCGGCTGGTTCGATGCCGCCTGCAACGTCGCACACATCAGGCCACGCGTGATCCTCGAAAGCGCAGCGCCTCACACCTTGCTCGCGCTGGCAAAAGGCGGCAACGATGTCGCCATCGTGCCGTCGAATGTCCAAATCCCGTCCGCAGGCGTCCGCGCCTTTCCGCTGATTCACAGGGGCGCCTCGATCGGGCGATGGACTGCGGTGGCTTGGGATCCGCAGCGCTTTCTGGCTCCTTATGCCAAATCCTTTATCGACGAACTCGTCGCCTATAGCGGCCAGCACTATCCGGGACGCGAGTTTGCCAAGCGCGTCTCCCCTCTAGCGAGGCCGGAAGAAACAAAGGCGTAGTCGCCTTGCGGGAATTGCCGCGGATGGCCTGCTTCCGGGACCCGCAACGACGACTCAATCACGAACATGAAATGGTAGCTCGCGCCGTCGCGCGGATTCCGACGGCGAACCTAGCGCGGACGTTTCGGTCGCTTGAGTTCGGCGACCTTAAACTTCCCCGCGGCCTGCAGGCTGCTGCAAAGCCACCAGGCCCTGTTTCGGTACTCGCCCAGGAACCATTTGGTCTCGACGCAATCGACGTAGGACTTGTAGGTGAGGTTGTCTCGGCACGTCGACGAGAACGGTCCGTGGGTTTGTCCGCCCGTCGACTCGCTGCACCCGACCCAAGGGTCCTTGCCATGCGGGAGGCTCGATTCGCAGCCACCGTTGCAATTGCTGGCGACTTTCTCCAGCGCGGCAATCCTGCCCAGCACTGAATCCGGCGCCGGCGACGGCGCTCGAGCGGTTGACGACGACGTCTGGGTGGTTCTCGATCTCCGGTGAGATACCCCCGTGGTCACCACCTGTGTCGGACGATTTGGCCTTGCCACCGGCTTCGGCGCCTCGACCGTGATGGAGGGAAGCGGCTTGGCTGGGTCTGTTTGCGACGCTGCCGGGCCGCACAGCCAGACAGTTGACAACACGGCGACGGCTGAAGGCGCGACAAGGCTCGACGGCAATCTCATGACATAGCCCTCCCAAATCCGGGACGGAAATGCCGTCCCGACGAGGGCACGGTACCATACAGCCCGAGTTTGGCTACCTAGGGTTGAGGATAAATCTCCCGGTGTCTCACGATCGACGTCGACATGGCGGCGAGAGAACGCCCACCGCTCGCACCGTTCCGGCGTCTAGCCCAAGGCTGAGCTCGAACGGCTCTTGCCGATATTCGCCTTTGACCCGGAGCGGTTACTTGAACGACGCCGACACGCGGCGGGATCGGGTCGATTTTGCAGGCCCACGCCATTAGGTCAGCGGTTCTGCCCCATGGTCTCTTGTTCAGAAGTTGCTGGCGCCCCCTACTCTGGATCCAGCGGCCATGCTTTGGTCAAAACTGCGTTGAGTGTTTGGCAGGGGTCATCGACTTGGCGAAAATACGATCGCCCTCCTTCGGGTGACATGGAACCGGGTGCCAGGTCGTTCCCTACCGCATTCTTGAGGTGCCCACCGCAAAGGCTTGTGATGGAACGGGCAAGGTTCGATAAGGCCGGGATTTTCGCTTTTGGCGATGCTCGGAGCGCTGTGACCTACTCGATCGAACTTTTTATCGTCACCGCGATCTACGGGAGCCTTGCGGCCTCCGCACATTTCCTTCCCGCTATCAATCCGACCGCGACACCGCTGTGGCCGCCAACCGGGGTTGCGCTCGCGCTTATGCTGCTGCGTGGCTACCGGATCTGGCCCGCGATCCTGGTGGGCGCCGTCGCGCCTTACCTGATAACCGACCGATCGCTCCTGGAATTTGTCGCCGCCGGGATCGGCACCCTCCTTGCTGCACTGGCCGGGACATGGCTGATCGGACGCTGGTCGAACGGTTGCCAGACGTTTGCCACGCCATCCGGTGTCGCAAAGTTTGCAGGTGTCTCCTTTGCGCCGACCGCGATGATCAGTTCATTCTCCGCCCTGGCCGGATCCATCTTCGTCAACGAACCGAGCTTTCCCGATTCCGTCGCCGCCGGGCTGACCTGGTGGCTTGCCGACGCAGCCGCGATCCTGGTGATTGCTCCGGTCATCGTGCTCTGGGCGATGATGCCCTTACGGATTTCCTCCAGATGGGATCTGTTGGAATCGATCGCAGTTATCGCTCTCGCTGGTCTCATTGGGATCGTAGCCTACAGCCCGCTCATCGGCAGTGACCTCGTCAGCGACGATCTCAACGTGGCGTTGCCGCATCGCAGCCTGCTGGGTTTTCTGGCTTTGCTCCCGTTGATCTGGACCGGTCTGCGCTCATTTTCACCGGAATCGCAGTCTGGGGTTTCGCGTTCGGTAATGATCCGTTTCCGAAAACGGATCCGAACGGAGCATTGTTGTCACTGCTCGTGCTTTCGATCACCGTATCGGCCCCCTCTCTTGCCCTGGCAGCGGCAATCGCCACGCGTCACACCGCGGAAGCCCATCTGCTTTCCGTGCAGGACCAGTTGAACGGTCAACTTGAACGGAACGCTTCGGCGCTCGACAGCATCAGACGGCACTTCCAAACCCTTATCGAAGGCGTCGTCGATTATGCGATTTTTGCGCTTGATAGAGAAGGACACGTTACGAGTTGGAATAGCACCGCTCAAAAGATCATCGGCTACACCTCGGAAGAAATCATCGGCAAGCATTTTGGAATATTCTATCGGCCGGATGAACGCCGCGCGGGTTCGCCGACACACGCGCTGGAGACGGCAATCGAAAGAGGCAAGTACGACGTAGAGGGTTGGCGCATCAGAAAGAATGGTACGCCGTTCTTTATCACGGGCTCGGTCTCGTCGAGCCATGATGACTCAGGAAATCTGATCGGCTTCATCAGTATTCTGCGGGACGCAACCGAGCGACGCGACGCGGAGGAGAAGCTGGTTCAGGCACGCGAACAGCTCGCGATGTCGCAGAAAATGGAGGCAATCGGCAAGCTGACCGGCGGGATTGCACACGACTTCAACAATCTATTGATGATCATCGGAGGCAGTGCCCAGATCTTCACACGCCTGCTTGATCCAAAACTGCCCAAGGCAATTGAAGCCATACAGACCGCGGCCAAGCGCGGCGAAAGCCTCACCCGCCAATTGTTGACATTCTCTCGTCATCAGCATCTCAGCCCGACGGTCGTCGATCTGAATGCGTCCATCAAGAACATGCGGACCATGATCGAGAGCTCGCTGCGCGGGAACATCGTGTACAATGAGAACGTCGGCGAGGGTGTCGCGTCGGTCAAGGTGGACCTCGCCGAGCTGGAACTTGCGATCGTCAACATCGCCGTCAATGCGCGCGATGCAATGCCAAGCGGCGGCACGTTCACCTTATCCGTCCATGCGGTGACTGCGAACCAGGAAACCGGCGGCGATCGCCGCGCAAAGGCTTTCTTTGCGATCGCGCTTGGCGATACCGGCACCGGCATTCCGCCAAACCTGCTGTCCAAGATGTTCGATCCGTTCTTCACGACCAAAGAGGTCGGCAAGGGTACCGGGCTCGGCTTGTCCCAAGTCTATGGTTTCGCGCACCAGGCCGGCGGAACGGTGACGGCGGACAGCAAGGTTGGACAGGGAACAACGATTACAATCTACTTGCCGTCCTGCGCAGACGAGCAGATCACCAGTAAAGAACTGGCCGCTGCCAGAACAAGAGCAAGGCAGCCGCAGCGGCAGACGGTTCTCGTTGTCGACGACAGCCCCGAAGTGGCGGATGTGACTTCCTCGCTGTTCGAGCATCTGGGTTACGACACGATCTATCGAGATTCGGCCGAAGCGGCGCTGAAATTGCTCGACGCCGGTACAAAGATCGATCTCGTCTTCAGCGATATCGTCATGCCCGGGACCATCGATGGCGTCGGGCTCGCGAGAGAAGTCCGGTCGCGATACCCCGGTTTGCCGATCGCCCTTACAACCGGCTACAGCGATGCCGCAAAAGCAGCTCCGCCAAGTCTAAAAATACTCCGCAAGCCGTTCGATACCGACGCACTGAGAGATTTTATCCACGATCTTGCGCCGCCGCGACCACCGCGATCATCCGGCGCGCCCATGACGTCGAACACGACTGAAGCCTCGGGCAGAAATTGACCGGTCGCGCCATTGCAGAAGCAGCTCGTCGCGCAGCTTGGCGAAGCGTTGATCCGCACCATCGCCGCTGATGGACATGACTGCTTCTAGCGATCCTGGAAGGCCAGCCGCGCACCGAGCGCGACCAGGATGCTGCCGCCGATCCGCTGCATGATGCGCCGCGACCTCTTCGAGCGCTGCAGCTTCGACATCACGGCGCTGGCGAAGAACACGCAGACGATATCGACCGCCGAGAAGGTCAGATTGACCGCTGTGCCGAGCAGAAACAGCTGGGCCCAGACCGGCAGGCTGGCCGACGCATCGACGAATTGCGGCAGGAACGCCAGGAAAAAGATCGCCGTCTTCGGATTGAGCACCTCGACGACGATGCTTTGCGCGAAGGCGCGCTCCGCGGAGAGCGGCGCAAGTGTGGGGCGCTTTGCATTGTCGCGGTCGCGGAACAGCGACAGCCCGAGCCAGACCAGATAGGCCGCACCGGCAAGCTTCATCGCCATGAACAACGGCGGCACCGCATGAAACAGCAGCGCGAGGCCGGCCGCCGCGGCGACGACATGGACATAGCCGCCGAGATGCAGCCCGAGCGAGGCCATCAGCCCCGCGCGCCGGCCGCCTGCCAGCGTGCGGGCCGCGGCATACAGCATGGCGGGACCCGGGATCAGCGCGAAGGTCGCGGTCGTGATCGCGAAGGCGAGGTACAATTCCATGTGTGGGCGTCAATCTCTGCAGGGGTCGAGCGGGCGCAACTTCCTCCGCCGTCATTGCGAGCGAAGCGAAGCAATCCATCTGCCCGCATATGCCGATAGATGGATTGCTTCGTCGCTATCGCTCCTCGCAATGACGGTCTGGAATTTGTTCAAGGCGTCTCAGCTCGCCGGAATCATTGCCGCGACCTCGCGATCAGTCGGATTGTCGCTGGCCTCAAGCCCCGCGATCACGCCGGCGCGATCCTCGAGCTTGCGGTTCTGGCTCATCTTCTTCTTGGCATCGATCCGCGTGATTGGCATCCGGAAGCCGACGATCCCGCGCAGCTGCGCCTTGATGAAATCACCAGGCGCGTCACTGACCTGCCAGGCTTCCGGGCGCGAAGTTTCGTGCAGCTCGGTCAACCGGGTCACGACGTCCAGCAGACGATCGGCATTCTCGAAGAACTCGGCCGCGCCATAGGCGTGGACGGCGACGTAATTCCAGGTCGGCACCACTTTGCCGTGCTCGGCCTTGGTCGCATACCAGGACGGCGTCACATAGGCGTCGGGCCCCATGAAGATCGCCATCGCCTCGCCGACCGCGGGCAGCTTCCACTGCGGATTGGGCCGCGCGACGTGACCATACAGCGTGCCGTAGTCGCCCTCGTTCTCATTGAGGATCAGCGGCAGCGGCGTGCCGATCAGGCCGTCGGCGGTTGCGGTGACCAGCGTCGCGAGCTTCGAGGCCCGCATCGCGGCGTGGACCGGACCGAGCTCATCCATCCTGAAATGCGGCGGCAGGTACATCGCGGACCTCTTGACAGACCTCATCAATTGCTGCTCGCACCATAGCGCCGAAGTGGCCTATGATAAGGGCCACTTTCGATCAAACTAATTGGTCCACTATGCCCCGCCTGCGCGCCACGATCAGCATCCCCTCGCTCGCCACGATCGACCGCGCCGCCGGACAGGTCGGGCGGCAGATCGCGCAGGCCCTGCGCGCCGCGATTGCGAGCGGCGAGCTGAAGGCCGGGGATTTTCTGCCGTCGACGCGCGCGCTGTCGGCCTCGCTCGGCGTCGCGCGCGGCACGGTGACGGAGGCCTTCGAGCAGTTGCTGGCCGAGGGCTATCTGGAATCGCAGGTCGGTGCCGGCACCCGCGTCGCGCCGACGCTTGCCGAGCAGGCACGGCCCGTCGTGGTCAATCGCAAGCCTAACAAATCAGTGCCGATCCGGTTGCCGCCGCGCGCGGCGCGGCTTGCCAAAGTGGCGGCGGCCTTCAGGCCGATGCCGGAGGTCCCGTTTGCGATCGCGGTCCCCGGCGGCGCGGTCGCGCCCGACGACCATTGGCGCCGCCTCGGCAACCGCGTGCGCGCATCGCGCGCCGCGGCGCCGGCGAGCTATGGCGATCCGCGCGGCCTGATCGAGCTGCGGCAGGCGATCGCCGACTATGTGCGCAAATCCCGCGCGGTGCATTGCGAGCCCGAGCAGGTCGTGATCACGGCCGGCACCCAGCAAGGCCTCTATCTCGCCGGCCGCGTGCTGCTGTCGTCAGGCGATCCTGTCTGGGCCGAGGATCCCGCCTATCCCGGCATGACCGCCGTGCTCGACGATCTCGATCTCGTCACCACGCGCGTTGGCGTCGATGCGCAGGGCATCGACGTCGATGCCGCCACCGCCGCGTGCCCGCACGCACGCGCGGCGTTCGTGACGCCGTCGCATCAATATCCGCTGGGCATGCCGATGAGCATGGCCCGCCGCAATGCGCTGGTGGCGTGGGCGCAACGAAGCAATGCGTGGATCGTCGAGGACGATTACGACAGCGAGCTGCGCTACGCCGGGCATCCCTTCCCGTCGATGCAAGGCCTCGCCCCATCGCGGGTGATCTATTTGGGCACGCTGAGCAAGGTGCTGTTTCCCTCGCTGCGGCTCGGCTATGTCGTGGCGCCTTCGCCGCTGATCGACGCTTTCGCCGGCGCGCGGGCGCTGCTCGACCGGCATTCGCCGACCGCCGACCAGCATGTGCTGGCAGCCTACATGCGCGAGGGGCTGTTCGAAGCGCATATCAGGCGCATTCGTGGCGTCTACGCCGCACGGCGTGCGACGCTGATCGCGGCGCTGACGCACCACATGCCTGGTGACGTCACGCTGCAGCCGAGCGACCAGGGCATGCATCTGCTGTTGTGGCTGCCCCACGACCTCGACGATGTGCAACTGGCAAAATCAGCGCTTGCCGCCGGCATCGTGGTGCGGCCGATCTCGCCGATGTACAAGGCCGCGCCACGCCCCGGCCTGATGCTCGGCTTCGGCGGTTTCGAACCGGAGGAGTTGGAGGCGGCGGCGATCAGGCTGCGGCGCGTGATGGATCAGCACACGTCGCCGCGGCGGACCAGGCCACGCCGCGCGGACGCGTCACACTGATTTGCTGTCCGGATTACTGCTCGAACGCCGCCTTGAGGCGGTTGAGCTGCGGCACCAGCGGGTTGCCGATCGTCGAGCGGTCCGGCGCCGGCGCGTGGATCGTGGTGTCGAGGCGGCGGACGCGCGCCTGCAGATCCATCGAACGGGCGATCAGCTGCTGCAATTGCTCGGGCAGCTTGGTCACCATGTCGGCCGGGCCGGGATCGGCGGCCGACAGCTTCACCTTGGTCTTTTCGCGATTGGCCTGGGTCAGCGTCATCTCGCCTTCCTTGACCGCGCGATGCAGCAGCAGCCAGGAGGCGAGCTGCATCAGCCGCGTGGTCAGGCGCATGCTTTCGGTGGCATAGGTCAGGCTCACGGACCGTTCGAGCGCCTTGGCCTCGGCACGTCCGTCGCCGTCGAGATAGGCGGCGGTCTGCTCGACCAGGTCCATGCCTTCCCGGAACAGCACGCCGAATGCCGCAGAATTGGTCAGCCGTTCACTGAACAGTACAAGCCCGGCTTCGCTCTGGGAACGATCGGCCATGGTTAACGCCCTCACACCACCGTAACGCCCGCTGGCATCTGACGCGCCAGCTTATGATGAACAAATCATTGCGCGGGCGCGCCGAAGAGTCCAGCCGCAACCGGATTTATGGTTTCCAGCCCCTAGGACGCACAAAAAAGAGCCGCCGTTTCCGGCGGCTTTGAAGTTGATAACAGGGAGGCGTCAAACAGAGTGGACAGGAGCCACTCGGTGTCCAAACGAGGACAATGCAGTCATAATCGAGAAAGCTTAACCGATCGTAAATGAACGGATTTCTTGACACTTTGTTTGCCATGTCGGCCATTGACCTAGTTTGGGACAGGCCTCTTCTCCTTCCCCTTGAGAGGGGAAGGTCGGGATGGGGGTCAACCGCAGGCGACGGCGTATGTGAAGAGAGCTGATCCCCACACGCTTTGCTCTGGCGAGCAAAGCGACCTCCCCTTTTCAAGGGGAGGTGGAGCCGCGTAGCCCGGATGGAGCGCAGCGAAATCCGGGAACGGTCCATCCGCGGATAGCGCGGCTCCCGGATTGCGCTTCGCTTCATCCGGGCTTCTGTAACGGGCCTTGGTTAGTCAATCCCTTTTCGCGTCATCCACTCGCCGGGCACTTGCTTCTGTACGGGATCGGCGCGAAGGCCGTCGCCTGATGGGGTGCATTGAGGAGCCGGCCGGCCAATCTACGGATTGCGTGGTCGTGAGCCACTTCCCGGATGGCGGCCTGACCGGATCCATCGTCCCAGCGGAGGGACTTCGCTCGGGGAGAGCCTGGTGTCGTGGCCCGCCCGGAACCGATTGCTGCTCCTGGCTAGATGGCCTTGGTCATCGGGTTGAACGGTTTGGTGTCGGCGAGCATGCGATGCAGGATCACGGCGAGCTTGCGAGCCAGCGCTACCTTGGCCTTGCGCATGCCTGCGCGCCGGGCGATCCGCATCGCCCAGCTCTTCAATGCCGAGCAATTCTTGACCGGCTTGGTCAGCATGACGTGAGCTGCCTGGTAGAGTGCCTCGCGCACGGAGGCATCCCCGATCTTGCTGATGCGGCCGGTGTAGTCGGTCTCACCGGACTGGTACTTCTTCGGGGTGAGCCCAAAGTGGGCTCCCGTGGCCTTCGAGGAGCGGAAGCGCTTCGGGTCGTCGATCGCCGCGGCATAGGTGAGCGCCACGATCGGACCAACGGACGGCGTTGTCATCAGGAGCTTGGCGGATGGATGCGTCCTGGCGAGCTTCTGGGTGTGCTTGTCCAGGCTCTTGAACTCCCGCAGCAGCACCGCATGGGCTTGGAGCAGCGCCGCCGCGACCAACTCCAGTCCGGGATGGCCGGTCACGAGCTCGCGGATGCGTCCGGCGAACGTGCGCTCGGTGGTCGCACCGACCTTCAGGCCAAAACCGCGAAGTATGCCGCGCAGGCTGTTCTCGACATCGCGAAGCTTGGATTGCAGCAGCTTGCGCGCCGTCAGGATGGCGCGGGTCTCCTGCGCCGCGACCGACTTGCAGTGCACCGGCCGGAACCAGCCGAGCCGCATCAACTGCGCGATCCGGCGGGCATCGTTGCGGTCCGTCTTCACCGGCATCGACTTGAAGGCTTCGCGAACGTGCCGCGTTTCCAGCAGCTCGACCGCAAGCCCTGCGTCTCGCAGACCCGCATACAGCCATTGCGACAAGGGGCCTGCCTCCAGCCCGATCCGTTCCAGTACCAGACCCAGCGACCGGAACCAGGCGATCAGCGCCGCCGGCTCGCTCGCAACCTTCGTCTCGCGCAAAATCTTGCCTGTCCCATCGACAAGGCAAACGCTCGAGCATTCCAAAGACACGTCAATTCCTGCATAGTGGTACATGGTCGTCCCTTAATGATGCTTGGAGCGGGCTTGCCCGACTCCGTTGAACACCATCAGTTTGAGGGACGACCGCCTTCCAACCAACAGGCCGCTCGCGAGCGCGCTTCCAAATTGCGCCGTAGCGAGCGGGCGGCCGGCCCGTTACCCCATCTACGACAGAAATGATGGCGCAGCGCTACGACTTGAAGAACGCGTTGGCGGCGTCCTTCGACGCGCGCTTCTTCGTCACCGCCTCTTTCAGGCGATCGACTTCGGCGTTGAGCAGCGCGATGCGCTCCGTCAACTCCTCGACCGACAGCAGCGAGAGATCCTGGCCGATCTCATGGCTGATTTTCTTCCGCGGCCGGTCCTCATTCTCAATCGGCATGTGTCTTCCCCGCGATGCTGATCTGGCGTCCTGCGTCCAGCGATGATAGATATCCGTCCAGAGGAGAATTTTGCAGTGACTTTCGTGTGCCCGCAACATCTGACGCGAATGCCCCGGCCCGACCGCAAGGAATCTGACCGGACGGGATAGTTGCGCGCCTGCGCGCGAGGCATGAGCCGACCCCAAGCCCTTCCGGTCACGCGGGAGGGCTTTTTGATTTTCCGCTTTGATTCTTGCGGGGTCGGCATCACCGAACGCGAAAGACCTTAATCCATGACCAAGATTCTCATCACCAGCGCGCTGCCCTACGTCAACGGCGTCAAGCATCTCGGCAATCTCGTCGGCTCGCTGCTGCCCGCCGACGTCCACGCCCGCTTCCGCCGGCAGACCGGCTGCGACGTGCTCTTCATCTGCGCGACCGACGAGCACGGCACACCGGCCGAGCTCGGCGCCATCGAGGCCGGACAGGATGTCCGGGCGTTCTGCGACGCACAGCACGCCGTCCAGGCCGACATCTATCGGCGCTTCGGTCTGTCGTTCGATCATTTCGGCCGCACCAGCTCGCCGTACAACCATGCGCTGACGCAGCACTTCTATCGCCGGCTCGATGACGCCGGGCTGATCGAAGCACGCACCTCCCGACAGGTGTTCTCGCCGGCCGACCGGCGCTTCCTGCCAGACCGCTACGTGCTCGGCACCTGTCCGCATTGCGGCGACGCCGGCGCGCGCGGCGATCAATGCGACCATTGCGGCACGCTGCTCGACCCGCCGGACCTCATCGATCCCCGCTCGGCGCTATCCGGCAACCGCGCGCTCGAGATCCGCGACAGCCGTCATCTGTATCTGCGCCAGTCGCAGCTGGTCGACAGCATCGGCGCATGGATCGACAGCCGCACCGGATGGCAGCCCTTCGTGGTGTCGACCGCGAAGGGCTGGCTCAATGCCGAGCTGCGCGACCGCTGCATCACGCGCGATCTCGCCTGGGGCATCGCGGTGCCGCGCGACGGCTTCGACGGCAAGGTGTTCTATGTCTGGTTCGACGCGCCGATCGGCTACATCGCGGCGACGCAGGAATGGGCCGACGCCGCGCCAGGCCGCGACTGGCGGCAATGGTGGTGGCAGGCCGATGACGTCAGCTACATCCAGTTTCTCGGCAAGGACAACATCCCGTTCCACACCGTGAGCTTTCCGGCGACGCTGATCGGCTCCGGCGAACCGTGGAAGACCGCCGATGTGATCAAGGGATTCCACTGGCTGAATTACGAGGGCGGCAAGTTCTCGACCAGCAGGAAGCGCGGCATCTTCACCGATGCGGCGCTGGCGGAATTGCCCGCCGATCTCTGGCGCTGGTGGCTGATCGCCAACGCGCCGGAGAGCGCCGACACCGATTTTGGCGTCGCCAGATTCGTCGCCGACGTGAACAAGGATCTCGCCGATATCTTCGGCAATCTCGCCAACCGCATCATCAGCTTCGCGCATCGCGCCTTCGACGGCCGCATCCCGGATGGTGGCGCTCCCGGCGATGCCGAGCGCCAACTCGCGCTTGAACTGGAGCAGCGCATCGCAGCGCTGCACCGCCATCACACGGCGCTGGAATTTCGCGCGGCGGCGGCCACGACCCGCGCGATCTGGGACACCGCGAACGCTTATCTGCAACACGCGGCACCCTGGACAGCGATCAAGTCCGATCCGGCACGCGCGGCAGTCATCACCCGCACCGGGCTCAATCTTGTCGCGCTCAGCGCCACGCTGGCGTGGAGCATCGTGCCTCACCTCGCGGCGCGCGTGCTCGGCGCGCTCGGTCAGAGCGATGCCCTACCGCGCTGGCCCACTGGCCCACTCGTTCCGCTGCTCGATCGTGGCGCGGGCACGCCGGTCGCAAGGCTCGGCCCGCTGGTCGAGAAGATCACGCCTGAGCGAGCCAGCCAGCTCACGGCGCGGTTCGGGGCTTAATGGCGTTTCGCTTCGGTGGAAAAGGCGGTATGCCATCCGCCGATCCTCTCCACTGACCAGGGACCAGCCATGCCAAATCTGCCCGCGCAAATGACCGTCGTTGCCATCAGCAAGCCGGGTGGCCCTGAGGTGCTGGTGCCGGAGACCCGCGCGGTGCCGGTGCCGAAGGCCGGCGAGATTTTGGTCAAGGTCGCGGCCGCCGGCGTCAATCGTCCCGACGTCGCGCAGCGCTCCGGCTCCTATCCGCCGCCGCCCGGCGCCAGCGACCTGCCCGGCCTCGAAATCGCGGGCGAAGTGGTCGCGCTCGGCGAAGGCGCAAAGCACAAGATCGGCGACAAGGTGATGTCGCTGGTCGCCGGCGGCGGCTACGCGCAATATTGCATCGCGCAGGACGCGCAGGCGATGACCGTGCCGCCCTCGCTGTCGATGCAGGAAGCCGGCGCGATTCCGGAAACGCTGATGACGGTGTGGCACAATGTGTTCGAGCGCGGCGCGCTGCAGGCCGGGGAGACGCTGCTGATCCACGGCGGCTCGTCCGGTATCGGCACGATGGCGATCCAGCTTGCCAAGGCGTTCGGCGCCAAGGTGATCGTCACCGTCGGCTCGCAGGCCAAGGCCGATGCCTGCCTCAAGCTCGGCGCCGATCACGCGGTCAATTACAAGACCGAGGATTTCGTCGAGGCGGTGAAGAAGGCCACCGGCGGCAACGGCGCCAATGTCATCCTCGACATGGTGGGCGGCGATTATATCGACCGGAACTATGACGCCGCCGCGGTCGAGGGCCGCATCGTCCAGATCGCGTTCCTGTCGGGAACACCGAAGGCCACGGCCAATTTCGCCAAGCTGATGGTCAAGCGGCTGCACCACACCGGGTCGACCCTGCGCCCCCGTAGTAATGCGGACAAGGCGGCGATGGTCGCGGCGATCGAGGCGAAGGTGCTGCCCTTGCTGCGCGAAGGCCGCGTCAAACCGCTGATGGACAGCACATTCCCGCTGGAAAAGGCCGCCGACGCGCACCGGCGCATGGAGACCAGCGAACATATTGGCAAAATTGTGTTGGCGGTTTAACCCTCGCGACGGAAGCAGGGGCGGAAACCCTTTGATTCGCTTCGCTTTCGTGTCATTTATCGCGCCACCGCCGGGCCGGTCGCCGGGTCCGGTCAGTTTGTCGATCGCGGAGTACTGACATTGCGTCTGATCAGGTGCCTTGCGCTGCTCGCGCTGGGCCTCATGATGTTTGCCGCCGCGCCTGCCGCGTATGCGATCGACGCGGTCAGCGTGCGCAGCGATGCGCCCGCGATCGATCTGACGGCGGTTCTCGACCATCAGCGCAGTGAAGCCGACCGCATCCAGGTCTCCACCGCCCCCGGAACCGACGGCATCGTGCGCCGCATCGAGGTTCGCGCCCGCGAAGGCGGCCAGAACTGGGTGGTGTTCGCGCTCGCCAACAACACCGACGACCAGCTCGACCGCCTGATCGTTGCGCCGCACTACCGCATCGTGTCGTCCGGCTTGCTGTGGCCCGACCTCGGCCTGTCGCGCATCGCTACCATCACGCCGTCGGTCGGCGATCGTCCCGAGCGGCAGGAGAGCCCGACCGCCGACGTGTTCCGCATCACGCTCGATCCAGGCGCCGTCGTCACCTATGTCGCGGAACTGCGCACCGACAAGCTGCCGCAACTCTATCTGTGGGAACCCGACGCCTACAAGGACAAGGTCAACTCGTTCACGCTGTACCAGGGCATCGTGATCGGCATCTCGGGCCTGCTCGCGCTCGTGCTCACGATCTTGTTTGTGGTCAAGGGCAGCATCATGTTCCCGGCCGCCGCGGCGCTGGCTTGGGCGGTGCTGGTCTATATCGGCGTCGACTTCGGCTTCTGGGGCAAGGTGCTCGACATGTCGAACAACGCCGAGCGCGTCTGGCGCGCGGCGGGCGAGGCGATCCTCGCTGCGACACTGCTGGTGTTCCTGTTCGCCTATCTGAATTTGAGCAGATGGCACGTCCGCTACTCGCACATCACGATCGGCTGGCTGGTCTTCCTCGGCTCGCTGGTCGCGCTGGCGCTGTTCGATCCCGCGGTCGCCTCCGGCATCGCGCGCATGTCGCTGGTGATGATCGCCTTCGCCGGCTTCGCGCTGATCGTCTATCTCTCGACCCACGGCTTCGACCGCGCGGTGCTGCTGATCCCGACCTGGTTCCTGCTGGTGGTCTGGGTGGTCGCGGCCGGCATGACGGTCGCCGGCTCCGTCACCAACGACATCGTCGGCCCGGCGCTGCTCGGCGGCCTGGTGCTGATCGTGATGCTGATCGGATTCACGGTGATGCAGCACGCCTTTGCCGGCGGCGGCGCCACCACCGGCGTCGTCTCCGATGTCGAGCGCCGGGCGCTGGCGCTGACCGGCTCCGGCGACCTGATCTGGGATTGGGACGTGTCAGCCGACAAGGTGTTCACCAGCCCGGAGACCGAGGCCCTGCTCGGCCTCAAGCGCGGCACGCTGGAAGGCCCGGCGGCGAAATGGCTCGAGGTGCTGCACCCGCTCGACCAGGACCGCTTCCGCGCCGCGCTCGACAGCGTGCTCGACCAGCGCCGCGGCCGCCTGGTGCAGGATTTCCGGCTACGCACGCCGGACGGTCACTTCATGTGGTTCGCGCTGAAGGCGCGGCCGGTGGTCGGCTCCGACGGCGAGGTCTCGCGCGTGGTCGGCACCCTCACCGACGTCACCGAGTTCAAGAACTCCGAAGAGCGGATGCTTCATGACTCCGTCCATGACAACCTGACCGGCCTGCCGAACCGCCGGCTGTTCATGGACCGCCTCGGCGCAGTGGCGAATCTCGCCAAGACCATGCCGAACCTGCGGCCGACCCTGATGGTGATCGACCTCGACCGCTTCAAGCAGGTCAACGATTCCGTCGGCATCGCGGTCGGCGATTCCATTTTGCTGACGCTGGCGCGGCGGCTGACCCGCATCCTCAAGCCGCAGGACACGCTGGCCCGCATGGCCGGCGACCAGTTCGGCCTGATCCTGCTGTCGGAGCAGGACCCGGCACGGATCACCAATTTCGCCGAGACCATCCGCAAGACCATCCGCGCGCCGATCGCGTTCAACGACCGCGAGATCTTCCTGACCGCCTCGATCGGGCTTGCGTTGTCCGACCCGGCGGCGCCGCTGACCGACGAGATCATCAAGGACGCCGAGCTTGCGATGTATCATTCCAAGCGGATCGGTGGCGACCGCATCGACGTCTACAAGCCGGCGATGCGGGCGCGCAAGACCGACCGCCTGACGCTGGAGAGCGACCTGCGCCGCGCCATCGAGCGGCAGGAGATCACGATCCTGTACCAGCCGATCGTGCGGCTGGAGGATCGCGCGATCGCCGGCTTCGAGGCGCTGGCGCGCTGGGATCATCCCAAGCTCGGCCGGATGTCGCCGTCGGAGTTCATCAACGTCGCCGAGGAGACCGGCCTGATCGTCGATCTCGGCATGTTCGTGATGGACCAGACCGCGCGCCAGCTCGCGGTGTGGCAGCGCGCGATGCGCGCCCGCGAGCCGATCTTCGCGTCGGTCAACGTGTCGTCGCGGCAGCTGCTGCGTCACGATCTGATCCACGATATCCGCACCGTGCTGTCGCGCTCCTCGGTGGCGCGCGGCACGCTGAAGCTTGAGCTGACGGAATCGCTGGTCATGGAGAATCCGGAGCACGCCGCCCAGATGCTGGCGCGGATCCGCGAGCTCGGCACCGGGCTGTCGCTCGACGATTTCGGCACCGGCCACTCCTCGCTGTCCTATCTGCAGCGCTTCCCGTTCGACACCATCAAGATCGACCAGTCCTTCGTCCGCACCACCAGCCGCGGCACCCGCCCGGTGATCCTGAAATCGATCATCGCGCTGGCGCACGATCTCGGGATGGAGGTGGTGGCGGAAGGCGCCGAGACGGATTCGGATGCCGTCGAGCTCTACCAGCTCGGCTGCGAATACGCCCAGGGCTTTGCCTTCGGCGAGCCGATGGACGCCGATGCGGCGACCCGGCTGCTCACCGAGGAACGGCTGGAAGCCGCGAGCTAACTCTTGTCGTCCCGGCCTCGTGCGCAATTGCGCACGGGAGCCGGGACCCATACGCCGCGGCCCATCCATGACGCGCTGGGGCCGGTTGCCTTCGTAACAACAACGCCCTGTGGTTATGGGTCCCGGCGTTCGCCGGGACGACGGTTGGGCATGCGCTTGAACCTGACGCTCTTGCCGTCGGCCTGGCGGGTGGCGATGTAGCCGGCCTCGATGCAGGCCTCGCGCTGCGGCATCTTCTCCTGCGGGCTGCGCAACGTCTCCCACCACGAGGCCCGGTGCGCGGCGCGCGGCAGCGCCGCATCGATGATCGCCTCGATCTCCTCGAAGGTCAGCACGAATTCCGGCAGATGCTGCTTCTTCAGATAATCCCGCAATGCGTCGTAGTCGTTCACAACGTCCTCGATGACAAAAGTCCGGCAACCACCCGTTAACCCATTCGGCGGCTGCTGTCGCCATTTAAGGCGACAACAAGATTTCCCGTTGCATGACGGCGCATTGGAGCGGGACATGTCATTTCGACGGCGAAACGACGCAAGGCGGCGCTGGCGGCTATCGGCAAAGCTGCTGATCGCGGCGTCGGTTGCGACCGTCCTCGGCTTCTCCGCGGTCTGCGCCGGCGTGATGTTCGACATGCGCCGCGGCGAGGAGGAACTGGCCCGCCGCACCCTGGAGAATCTGGCGTCGGGGATCGAGGCCGACATCAGCCGCAACATCGAGCTCTACGACCTGTCGCTGCGCGCGGTCGCCAGCAATCTCGAGATGCCGGATATCCGCAATATCAGCAAGGAACTGCGCCAGCTGATCCTGTTCGATCACGCCGCGACCGCAAAACATTTCGGCGCGATCCAGGTGTTCGACACCAAGGGCAATTTGACCATCGACGCAGCGAGCCTGGATCCACGGCCGGAGACCCGCAGCGACGAGGAGTACTTCACGGTCCAGCGCGACAATCCCGATGCCGGCCTTTACATCAGCCGGCCGATGCTGCATCGCGGCGCCTACGCCATCGTGCTGAGCCGGCGCATCGTCGACGACGAGGGCCGCTTCCTCGGCGTCGTGGTCGGCTCGATCCGCTTCAGCTATTTCCACGATCTGTTCGGGCGGCTGAACCTCATGCCGGGCGACACCATCACCGTGCTGCGCAACGACCGCACCATCATCATGCGGACGCCGTTCGATCTCGACGTGATCGGCAAGAACCTCGCGGAGCGGCTGGACTGGAAGGCCGAGAACCTGAAGGTGGGCGGCGCCTTCTCCGGCAAGGGCCCGGTCGACGACATACCGCGGCTCTATGTCAGGCGCAGCAGCTCCGGGCCGCTTTACGTGGTGGTCGGCAAGCCGCTCGAAGCCGTCTTCAACCTCTGGCGCACCGAGGCCATTCGCATCGGCGCGATCATGGCGTTTCTGATCCTGTTCGTGCTCAGCGCAACGCTGGTGCTCGCCCGCGAGATCGTCCGCCGCGCCGACGCCGAGGACAAGCTCGAGGAGATGGCGACCACCGACGCCCTCACCGGCCTGAAGAACCGGCGCAAGTTCGACGGCGAGATCGAGCGCGAATGGCGCCGTGCCGGCCGCTACGGCCAGCCGGTCGCGCTCTTGATGATCGATGCCGATCATTTCAAGGCCTACAACGACACCTATGGGCATCAGGCCGGCGACCAGGTGCTGGTCGGGATCGCGATCTGCATTTCGGACGCGGTGCGCCGCGCCGGCGATTGCCCGGCGCGCTTCGGCGGCGAGGAGTTCGCCGTGCTGCTGCCCAACATGACCGCGCTCGAGGCCTTCAACCTGGCCGAGACCATCCGCCGCAAGGTCCAGCAATGGTGCGCGGGCGAACTGATCACGACAGTCAGCATCGGCGTGGCCAGCATGCGGCCGACCGCGGGCCAGCAATGGTCCGATCTGATCGAGGCCGCCGACAAGGCGCTCTACGCCGCCAAGGCCAACGGCCGCAACCAGTCGGTGCTCGCGACCGTGCCGAAGATCGCGCTGGTGGCGTGAGGGGCCAAGCGGCTGCAAAATACCGGGCGTCACAAGCAATCAGTTAGACGCGAAGCCCTCTCCGCATCGTCGTCCCGGCGAAGGCCGGGACCCATAACCACAGGCGTTCGTTGTCGAAGCGAGCTGCGGCTCCAGCGTTAGGCAACAATGAGCATTCGGGGTAATGGGTCCCGGCCTTCGCCGGGACGACGGTGAGGATGTGGCACGGCTTGTGACTCACACATCCGCACGCCAACTCAGCCCCGCCGCTTCTTCTTCGGCTTCTTGCCGAACTTCGGTTTCGCCGACACATCCGGCCACTGCGTGAGTCCGGCGTGGCTGGACTTGCCCGGATGCTTCTTTTTCTTTCCGAACCGCGGCTCGTCGCCGGATTTCGGCCTGAAGCCTTTTCCGTCCCGATCGGATCGGAACGAGTCCCTGGATTCCCTCTTTGACGCGTATTCCTGACGCGAACCGCTCGCGCCTTCGCTCGAAAATGCTCTGGCCTCTCGGTCCGGCGCGCCGCGCCGCTTTCCTGCACCCTCGGCGCGCGGCGCGCCGTATCCGCCGTCGCCATCGTCGCGCCAGGGCTTGCGCGCCGGCTTCTCGCGCACCTCTCCCTGCGGCGCGCCCGCCAGCGGCTCGATGCGGATGCTGTCTTCCTTGTCCGGACGCTTGATCTTGACCGCGAAGGAATCCGCGACCCGCGCGGCGATCTCGAATTCGGTGCTCGTGTCCATGATCTTGATCGCGCCGATGTCGCGCTTGTCGATGCCGCCACGGCGGCAGATCATCGGCAGCAGCCAGCGGGCTTCGGCGCTCTTCCGGCGTCCGATCGCGGCGCGGAACCAGACGGTCGCCTCCTCCATGCCGTGACGCGCGGAGGACTTGCCGGTCTTCGATCGCGGCCCGGCGGCACGATCATCGCGGCGCGAGGCGCGCTCGCCGCGGCGATCGTCGCGGTCCCGACCGCGTCCCTCGCCGGGATCGAGAATGTCTTCGGGCGCAGGCAGCCGCGCACGGTAAAGCCGGGCGAGCGCTGCGGCAATCGCCTCGGGCGCGCGTTCGGCGAGCAAGGCCTGCGCCAGCGCCAGATCATCTGACGTCGCCTCTTCGGAGAACACTGCATCCTGCAGCAGGCGATCATGGTCGAGCTTGCGGATCTCCTCCGCCTGCGGCGCGGAGCCCCAGACCACATCGATGCCGGCGAGATCGAGCAGCAATTCGGCGCGCCGCCGCCGTGCCGGCGGCACCAGCAGGATGCTGACACCCTTGCGGCCGGCGCGGCCGGTGCGGCCCGAGCGATGCTGCATGACCTCCGGATCTTTCGGCAGATCCGCGTGAATGACGAGATCGAGGCTCGGCAGGTCGATGCCGCGCGCCGCGACGTCGGTCGCGACGCAAACCCGCGACCGCCCGTCGCGCAACGCCTGCAGCGCCTGGGTCCGCTCGTTCTGGGTCATTTCGCCCGACAGCGCGGCGACGGAGAACCCGCGCTCGAGCAGCGCCGCCTGCAAATGCCTGACGGCCTCACGCGTGTTGCAAAACACCAGCGCGCTCGGCGCCTCATGGAAACGCAGCACGTTGACGACGGCGTGCTCGACATCGTCGGCGGCCACCCGGATGGCGCGGTACTCGATATCGGCATGGCCGCCTTCGTCACCCGCGACCTCGATCCGGAACGCCTGCTCCTGATACTGCTTGGCGAGCGCGACGATGCCGCGCGGAAACGTCGCCGAGAAGAGCAAGGTGCGGCGGGTGTCCGGCGTGGTCTCGAGGATGAATTCCATATCCTCGCGGAAACCGAGATTGAGCATTTCATCGGCCTCGTCGAGCACGACGACCTTGAGTTCCGAAATGTCGAGACGGCCGCGCCGCAAATGGTCGCACAACCGGCCGGGCGTCCCGACCACGATGTGGGCGCCCTCGGCAAGCTCGCGCTGCTCGCGGCGCGGGTCCATGCCGCCGACGCAGGAGACGACGCGGCCGTCGGCGTGTTCATAAAGCCAAGCAAGCTCGCGCTGGACCTGCAAGGCGAGCTCGCGCGTCGGCGCGACGATCAGGGCCAGCGGGGCGGCGGCCGGCTCGAACCGCTCGGCGCCGTCGAGCAAGTCCTTTGCCATGGCTAGGCCATAGGCAACGGTCTTGCCCGAGCCGGTCTGGGCCGAAACCAGGAGATCACGGTCGACCGCGTCGGCGGCGAGCACGGCGAGTTGGACCGGGGTCGGTTGATCGTAGTTGCGCTCAGCCAAGGCGCGGGCGAGCGGCGAACTTGTGGTCGGAAAGGGCACGAGATGGGAAACCTTGATTGGTCCGGGCGCAGAACGTCGAGCGGGACGACCTGGAGCTGCGTACCCGGCAGGCGGCACAGCCGCATGACGATTTGGGCTGCTTTACGCCAAGAAGCGCCAAATCGCCATGCCCCCGTCGCAGAAAAGCTGGCGCCCGGACCAGGCGGCCTGCCCGATCCGGGCCGTAGGGCTGGTCAGCGCGATGGCGGGTGACGGCTTCGCCTAACCTGCAAGACCGTCCGGTCGGCGACAGCCGCCGCTACTTTGCCGCCTTGGCGCATTTGAGAGGTCAAGAGGAACGAGAACGGGGCAAGCACCGTTGCGGGACTCTCTGGACGCGGCATCACTTCGCCTTGAGCGCCTTCTCGTGGCTCTCGAGCGCCGCTGTCATCAGCTTCGGCAATTGCGCGGCATAGACCTCGATGAAGGTGGCATCGCCGCAGGCCTCCGGATCGCGCGCGGCCTGCTCGGCGATGCGCGCGGCCCTGGCCTCGCATTTCGCGAACATGTGCCAGAACCAGTCCGCGTTCTTGCCGAGTGCCGGCTTGTTCTTCTTGATGACGGCGGCGCCGACCGCGCTCATCGCGCTGACGACGCCGGCGCCCAGCGTGCTGATGGCGCGCGCGTTGAGGATGTCCTCGCGCCCTTGCGCGGTGGCGTTGGTGGCGGTCGCTCGTCCCTTGGCCGGCATGCTGTGAGCTCCTTCGATCCCTGCGGCGGATGCAGCATCGGCCGCGGAAGTTGAGGAAAGCTCAAGGGGCATGGTTGAGAACCGCTATGGATTTCATTCCGGTTTTATGCGCTTCCGAGCGATCGGGCCTGGAGGGGCGTTTTGCCCTCTTCTCTGCGCGGGAATCCGTCAGGCGTCGTTACCCTTTGGCGCCGTAGCGGCGGATCAGCTGACCGGCGACATCGTCGAGATCATTGCCGACGACCTGCGGCTGCGGGCCGACGGCGAGGACATCGTTGCCGGGACGCTTGATCAGCGCGGCCTCCCAGCCGGCCGCGACCGCGCCCAGCGTGTCCCAGGTGTGGCAGGCGATCAGGCAGAACTCCGAGGGCTTGCCCCGAGCTCCTTCTCGACATAGCCATAGGCCTGCCGCGACGGCTTGTGATGCTTGACGCCGTCGGCGGAGAAGCGCCGCTCGAACAGATCGACGATGCCGCCATGGGTCAGCTGCCGGGTCTGCACCTCGAGCAGATTGTCGGTCAGCGTGAACAGGCGGAAACCCGCCGCGCGCAGCCTGCGCAGCGCGCCGGGCACTTCGCCGTGCGGCGGCATGGTGGAGAATTTCTCGGTCAGCTCCTGCTTGTCGGCATCGTCGATCCTGATGCCGCGGGTGTCGACCAGCATCTTCATGACCGCGGCGCCGATATCGGTGAACGGCACGTAACACCCCGCGACGGTGAGCGAGGCCGAGTACATGATGAAGTTGGCGAACCACAGCCGCATCGCGCTCTTGTCGTTGAAGATGCGCGCGAACACCGGCTCCATGGTCTCGAGGTCGAGCAGGGTTTCGTTGACGTCGAACACGATCAGGGGAAGTGCCGCCATTTTGTTGGGCTCCTGTTGGGCTTTGTTTTGAGCATGATCTTTTCGGAAAACCGCTACGCACTTTTCCGGATCATGCTTTGGTGGTCTCAGCCCCTGTCCTTCATCCGGCTGCGGTGCGCGGCCTGCTTGGCGCGGTTGCCGCAGATCGCCATGCTGCACCATCGGCGCGCCCGCGCCCGCGTGTGGTCGGCAAACATCAGCGTGCAGGCCGGGCCCTCGCACGCCTTGATGTCGGAGAAGCTTTCCTCGCAGGCGACCCTGGCCATCGCTTCCCCGATCGGCAGCAGCAATGTTTCGGCCGAACGCCAGCGCCGCGTCCGCTCCAGCGCGAAACCGTCATGGCCGCCATCGCCGTCCTTGTGGCGATGCGCCACGATCCGGCTGAACGCCTGATCGCTTTCCAGCAGCCGGTTCAGCGGCTCGATCTCCTTGAGCGCACGCGGCGCCAGCGGCCGGCCCATATGCTTGCGCACGAAGCCGCGGAACCACTCGCGCAAATCGCGGGCCTGACCGGCGACGTCGTCGAGCTCGCCCGGCGTCGCGCGCGCCTTGAGCTCGTCGAGCACTTCGGGCGGCACCAGCTGCGCCTGCGCGAGCCAGCGCAGCAGGCCGTCGCCATCGCCGATCCAGTCGACCGGCGTATCGACCGGCGTCGCGATCGAATTGATGAAATCGATGCCCAGGCTGTCTGCGATGAACATCGCGGGCGGATGGGATTGCACGGTGACGCCCTCCTGGCGGCTTTCTGACGGCTTCCTCAGTCACGGAAATAGTAACCTGATAAAATTCATTTGACAAGTTACGCGTCCTGGACCATAAGCGCGATAACCTGTAAAATAGCATTTTAGAGGTTATGGCCAAAACGGGCCTGAAACGAGGGAGCGGACAATGTCGAACAAGGATGTCAGCGTGGTGCTTGCGCATGGCGCGTGGGCCGACGGCTCGAGCTGGGCGCGGGTGATCACGGCGCTCGACGCCGAGGGCATTACAGCGGTGGCGGCGCCGCTGCCCCTCACCTCGCTCGCCGACGACGTCGCCGCGCTGAACCGCACTCTGGACCGCGTCGCGGGCCCGGTGGTGCTGGTTGGCCATGCCTATGCCGGCGCCGTGATTGCCGAGACCCGCTCGCCGCGCGTCAAGGCGCTGGTCTATGTCGCGGCGCTGGCGCCGGATGAAGGCGAGACGGTCGCCGACGTATTCTACCGCCTGCCGCCGCATCCGTTCGCGCCGAAGCTCGCGCCCGACGCCAATGGCCTGATCTGGCTCCCAGAGTCCGCTTTCGCAGCGGCCTTCGCGCAAGGCGCGCGGTCCGAGGACCTTGCGGTGCTCGCCGCGGTGCAGCGGCCGATCTCACCGGCCTGCATCACCGTGCCGGTCGGCCGCCCGCTCTGGAAGGACGTCCCGAGCTGGTTCCTGGTTGCCGAGGACGACCGGATGATCGCGCCCGAGACTCAGCGCAGCATGGCGGCGCGGATGCAGGCGACCGTGCGTTCACATCCCGTCGATCATACCCCGATCGTCACCGCGCCGAAGCTCGTCACCCACATCATCCGGGAAGCGGTCGAGAACGTTACAGAGCACTGACCTCTTCCCACGATTTCGGACAGGAGAGCTGCCATGCAGGAGAAACGTCTCTCGGCCGACCGGCTCGGCGCGTTTTCCGATGCGGTGATCGCCGTCATCATCACGGTGATGGTGCTCGAGTTGAAGGCGCCGGAGGGCTCGCGGTTCGCCGACCTGCTGCCGCTATGGCCGACCGCGATCAGCTACGCGGCGAGCTATCTGTTCATCACGGTGATCTGGGTCAATCATCACCATCTGCTGCATCTCGTGCAGCAGCCGACGCCACGGCTGATCTGGCTGAACTTCGTGCATCTGTTCGCGGTCTCGCTGCTGCCGTTTGCCACCGCATGGGTCGCGCGATCGCACATGGCCGCCGCGCCGGTGGTGGTCTATGCGGTCATCTTCCTGCTGATCGATCTCGCCTATCTCGCCTTCGAGCGCGCGGTGCTGACGCAGGCAGACCAGAGCCTGATCTCCGAGCGCGTGCGGACATGGACGCAGCGCCGCACCTTGCTCGCCGTGCTGGTGTTCGCGGCCGGCGCCGCCATCGCCCCGTTCATGCCGCTGCTGGGCTTTGCCACCGTGTGCTGCGCCCTGCTGCTCTATCTGCGTCCCGAAGCGATCAGCGGGCTCGCGAAGCAAATCAAATCCTAAGTCCCGGAACTCACCAACGCACGACCACAAGGAGTGACAGATGTCCCAGGTCAAATACCGCATTGCCGATGTCGACGGCTTTAACATCTTCTATCGCGAAGCCGGTTCGCCCGGCGCGCCAAAGCTGCTGCTGCTGCACGGCTTCCCGAGCGCCGGCCACATGTTCCGCGATCTGATCCCGCAGCTCGCGGACAAATTCCACATCGTGGCGCCGGATTTGCCCGGCTTCGGCCAGTCGGACATGCCGCCGCGCGACAAGTTCAACTACACTTTCGACAGCATCGCCGGCGTCATCGATCGCTTTACCGAGGTGATCGGCTTCGATCGCTTCGCGGTCTATGTGTTCGATTATGGCGCGCCGACCGGCTTCCGCCTGGCGGTCAAGCATCCGGAGCGGATCACGGCGATCATCTCCCAGAACGGCAACGCCTATCAGGAAGGCCTCAGCGACGGCTGGACGCCGATCAAGGCCTATTGGCAGGATCCCTCGCCGGCGAACCGCGACGCCTTGCGTGCGTTCCTGACGCCGGAGACCACGCGCTGGCAGTACACCCACGGCACATCAGATCCGCAAACGGTGTCGCCGGACGGCCAGAACCTCGACAACTACTACATGGCGCGGCCCGGCGCGCACGACGTGCAGCTCGATCTGTTCGGCGACTACAAGAGCAACGTCGCGCTCTACCCCACCTTCCAGACTTACTTCCGCACCCACCAGCCGCCGTTCCTCGCGGTGTGGGGCAAGAACGATCCGTTCTTCCTGCCGCCGGGCGCCGAGGCGTTCAAGCGCGACAATCCGAAGGCGGTCGTCAAATTTTTCGACACCGGCCACTTTGCGCTGGAAACGCACGCCGCCGAGATCGCGCAGGCTATCCGCGAGTTCCTGAACCGCTGACTCAAGGATGTCGGCACCCACAACTCTATCCGCGTCTTTGCGAGCGAAGCGAAGCAATCCATAGCTCCGCACAACGGAAGGATGGATTGCTTCGTCGCTGTCGCTCCTCGCAATGACGGGCTCACATCCACTCAGTCGCGCCGACCACTGCAAGGAAGTACACATGACTACATCCGTCGCCATCGTGACCGGCGCCAGCTCCGGCATCGGACGCGCCGCCGCGCTGCGGCTCGCGCGGGATTTTTCCGCCATCGTCCTCGTCGCGCGCAGCGGCGAGAGGCTGCGCGAGGCCGCTCAGGAGATCGAAAGACGCGGCAGCACGCCGCTGGCGCTCGAGCTCGATCTCGCCGCGCCTGATGCCGCTGATGAAATCGTCAAGGCCACGCTGGATCGCTTCGGCCGCATCGACGCGCTGGTCAATGTCGCAGGCTCAGTGCCCGGGCTCGATCTGTTCGAGCTGACCGACCAGCAATGGGACGCCGGCCTCGCGCTCAAGTTTCACGGCGCGAGGCGGCTGACGATCCGCGCCTGGGACGCGCTGAAAGCGTCGCAAGGCGTTGTCATCTTCACGTCAGGCAATGCCGCCGTGCTACCCCGCGCCGGCGCCGCCGCGGTGGGCACGATCAACGCCGCGATCGAGGCACTTGCAAAAGCCTTCGCCGAGCGCGGCATCGACGACGGCGTGCAGGTGAACTGCGTGTCCCCGGGCGCCGTGATGACCGGCCGACGCCTCGCGATGCTGGAGAAGATCGCAGCGGCAAGGCAGCTCGATGTCGACGCGGCCAAGGCCGGCTTCCTCAGGCAGGCCGGCATCAGGCGGTTCGGCACGCCGGAGGAGATCGCCGACCTCGTCGCCTATGCCGTGTCGCCGCCGGCGCGCTGGATGACCGGCACCGTGCTGCGCATCGATGGCGGCGAGATCAGGACTGTCTGACATCGCCGCGCTATTGCCGATCCGCGCGCGGTCATGCTTTCGGCCCCTGCGCGGCGCGTGCCGCGAACATCGCGAGCAGCCGGCCCCAATCGCCTTCGGTATCAAAGATGCGGCGCATCTCGGCGGCGCGGGCGCCGTAACGGTCGAGCTTGCGGTGCTCGAGCTCGACGCGGGTGGCGTCCTTGCCGTCGGCAATGAAGCGCACCTCGATCTCGGTCTTCAGGTTCGGATCGTATTGCCAGTCCGCGGCGATATCCCACGACAGCACGAGGCGCGACGGGGGCTCCCAGAGCAGCACGCTGCCCCAGTCGCAGGTACTGCCGTCGTCGCCGCGTTCGTACCAGCGGCCGCCGACGCGCGGCTCCATGATTGCATCGACCGCATTGGTCTTGCCGATTTTGTAATGCGCGAGCGGCCACCACGTGCCCATCTGCTCGGTGAAGACCCGCCAGGCCACCGCCGGCGGCGCCTCGACATTCATCACCTTGCGGACGCTGTAGGGATCGTAATTGTCGGAGGTCGCTTGCATCGTCATCGGGATCTCCTCTCTTTGGCGGCTTCGCGTTCGGCCGCTTGCTTGAAGGCGGTCAGTGTCTTGTCCCAGAATCCGTCGAGCCAGCCGCGCAGGCTCTCCAACCCGCGGGTGTCGATGGCATAGAGCCGCCGCGTGCCTTCGATCCGCACCACGGCAAGGCCGGCGTCCTTCAGCACCCGAAGATGCTGCGACACTGCCGGACGGCTCACCTTGAGGCCGTCGGCGATCTCCTGCACCGATCGATTGCCCTCACGCAGCCGCTTGAACACCAGGCGGCGGGTCGGGTCTCCCAGCGCGTCGAGCGCGCGTTCGGCGCTGATCATAATCGTGTCGTCCGTTGTTGGATTTAACGTAAGTCTACACTTACGGTAAGTCAAGGCTAACGCTCTGTTCCAAATGAAACGGCGCGGCTCCGATCGAAGCCGCGCCGTTCAAATCGTCTTGCCGCAAGTGCAGGCGCTTACGCCGCCGTCACGCGCCAGATCACGTTGCCGACGTCGTCGGCCACCAGCAGCGAGCCGTCGGGGCCGAGCGCGACGCCCACCGGGCGGCCGTACGACACCTTCTCGTCGGGCGCGAGGAAGCCCGAAAGGATGTCGCGCGGCGGCCCCGCGGGATGGCCGTCCGCGAACGGCACGAACACCACCTTGTAGCCTGACAGCGTCGAGCGATTCCACGAGCCGTGCTGGCCGATCACCATGCCGTCGGGAAAACCCGGCAGCGTGCCCTGCGGCATCCAGCACAGGCCGAGCGAGGCGGTGTGGCCGCCGAGCGCGTAGTCCGGCTGGATCGCCTTGGCGACCATCGCCGGATCCTGCGGCACGCGATCGTCGACCGTCTTGCCCCAGTAGCAATAGGGCCAGCCGTAGAAGCCGCCGTCGCGTACCGAGGTCAGATAGTCCGGCGGCGTCTCGTCGCCGAGGCCGTCGCGCTCATTGACGACGGTCCAAAGCACATTGGTGCTCGGCTCCCACGCGATGCCCACCGGATTGCGCAGGCCTCCGGCGAAGATGCGGCTGGTGCCACCTGCGAGATCGAGCTCGTAGATCGCGGCACGGCCTTCCTCGACCGCAAAACCGCTCTCGGCGATGTTGCTGAGCGAGCCGACGCCGGCATAGAGTTTCTTGCCGTCGGCGCTCGGCAGCAGGCTGCGCGTCCAGTGCCCGTCGGGCTTGAAGCTGACGAGCTTGCGTCCCGGCGCGGTGATGCGATCGGCGCCCGCAGTGTAGGGAAAAGCCACGACGCCGTCGGTGTTGCCGACATAGAAGGTGTCGCCGACCAGCGCCATGCCGAACGGCTGGCTCAATCCTTCCATGAAGGCGCCGCGACTTTCGGCGACGCCGTCGCCGTCACGGTCGCGCAGCAGCGTGATGCGATTGGCGCTGACGCCGAGCGCCGCGGCGCGCCGCATCGTCGCCTGCATCGCGTAGTGGAAGACGCTGCGCGGCTTTCCTGCGATCTGCGTCGCCTCCGCGATCAGCACATCGCCATTGGGCAGCACATTGATCCAGCGCGGATGATCGAGCCCGGCGGCAAAGGCGTTGACCTTGAGCCCGGGCGCGGCGACCGGCTTCTGGTCGTTGTCCCAGCCCAGCGCCGTCGGCATCTTGAGCGTCGGGATCGCGCCCTGGGGTTTGGCCTGCGGGATCTCTGGCGCGCTACCCCAGGCGGGCGCGGGCTGCGCGCCCTGCATCCGCCGCCACGCCAGGGCGCCGGCCCCGATCGCCGCGACGACGCGGGCAAAAACTCCAGACGTGCTCATGAAACTTCCCCTGTAATTGCGCAGTGTTAGCGCGCCTTGTCATTCCCTTGCCGACCGGCCGCGGCCCGCAGCAGCATTCGCATAATGCCGGCCCTGATGACAGTAGTTATACGATCTTCGCAGCCGCGCACGAATCGGGGAGACTGGCTGCACGCTCCCTTGTCAGGGCGCTTTCCTCCCTGAGACCTTGCCCGCCGCAGTGGCGGGCTTCCTTTTACGAACCGCCCCGGCTTTTCGAGGCGCCGCTCGCGCATCCGCCGTTATAGCCATAGAAGCATAACGGGCCGGCGACGGATGCATCCTGCCGGGCAGAGCCCGGCAGTGCCCTCCCGGAACACAAGCCCCTTCACAAGAACCTGACCCCACGCTCGCGCAGATTTGCCCTTGCGAGATGCATGGCAGATCAGGAACGCCGCTCCATGGCGGTCGTTGGTCGGGACACCAGCAAGGAGAGTGTGAATGCAACGAAAGACCAAGATATTGTCCCTCGCCGCGGCGTCCCTGATCGCAACAACGGCAGGCGCGTTCGCACAAGGCTACTATCCTTATGGGAACCCTGGTCCGAGATATTACGGCGGCCCCCGCTATCAGGCCGTGCAGCCTGACGTGATGTACTCTCCAGCGGAGCCGGGCTGGTACGGTTCGTTCAACGGCACCAACCACCCGACGCCGAGCTCGACCCAGGGTGACGTGGGTCCTGAAGGGAACAACAACGGTACGCTGACCGGCGTCTACAGGCGCTGGTAGCCACGCAAAATTTAAGGTCCGTCGCTCACTTGAGCGACGGACCTTTTTGCTGTTCCACGTTCCACGTATGCAAAACGTGGGAACGTGAGGTTCGACTTTCCTGCTGAGGTGTTACTTCACCATCGCGCCGTAGACGATGTCCTGCACATTCTCGCGATAATATTTGCGCAGCTCGCCCGGCGCTGCGGTTCCCACAACGACGACAAGGCGCTCCTTCGGATCGCAGAAGAACTGGGTGCCATAAGCGCCGTTCCATGTGAACTCGCCGGGATTGCCCGGCACCGACGACAGCCCCTCGCTGGTCCGCACCGCGACCGACAGCCCGAAACCGAATCCGCCGCGATGCGGTTCGACCGCCGCGACGTTGTTCTTGATCTCGGGCCCGAGATGGTTCGACGTCATGTGATGCACCGTCTTGGGGCTGAGGATGCGCTTGCCGTCGAGCTCGCCGCCATTGAGCAGCATCTGCCCGAAGCGCAGATAGTCGCCGACGGTCGCGAACGAGCAGCCGCCGCCGCAATCGAACCTGGTCGGCGTATCGAGCAGCTTGATGGCTTGCGGCTTGCCCGTGAGCGGATCGTTGGGGAACGGACGCGCCAGCCGCGCGCGCTGCGCCTCGGCCGGGTGGAACGTCGCATCCTTCATGCCGAGCGGCTTCCAAACATTGGCCGCGAGATATTCGCCAAGCCGCTGGCCTGAGACCTTCTCGACCACGGCGCCGAGCACGTCGATCGAGAAGCCGTACTCGAACTCGGTGCCGGGCTGATGCACCAGAGGCAGCTGGGTGATGCGGTCGATGAAGGCCTGGGTATCGCCCTCGACCGCCGGCGCGGTGCCGTCGGGATAGAGCCGCGCCAGTGCGCTCGAGCTGTCGGGCCGGCCGCCATACATCAGGCCGGAGGTGTGGCGATAGAGATCGTGGATGAAGATCGGCTGCGCCTGCGGCTCCATCTTCAGCGAGCCGTCGGCCTGCTGCACGCCGACCTTCATGTCGGCGAACGCCGGATAGAACTCGGCGACTTTGGCCTGCAGCGGCAGCTTGCCCTGCTCCATCAGCGTCAGTCCTGCAACCGCCGCCATCGGCTTGGTCATCGACGCCAGCGCGAACACCGCATCGATCGGCATCGGCGTGCCCCTCACCGGATCGAGCTGACCATACGCCTTGTAATGCACGAGCTTGCCGTCGCGCGCGATCGCCACCACGGCGCCGGGCACGCGCTTGGCCGCGATCTCGCGCGCGAAGAAGTCGTCGAGCCGCACCAGCCCCCGCTCCGAGAAACCGGCCTGGTGCGCCGACGTTTCCGGAAGCGGCGCGGCGTGGGCGATGCTGACAGCAAGGCTAGTGGCGGCGGCAGCCGCGGCAATAACGGTTTTTCTCATTGTTTCCTCACCGGGGACCGCGGGCGATTTGTTATGGCGTTCGTTGCCCGCAGCTCGCAGGATTAGATCACGCCGGCAAGGGCGACAAGACTTCGCGGCGCGCGGCCGCGTCACGCCGGTGCATGCCTTGCTGCGCGAAGAACGGCTCGACCTCGAGCTCGAACGTCTTCAGTGCCGCGCCGATCGCCTGGTGCATGTCGAGATATTTGTAGGAGCCGAGCCGGCCGCCGAAAATGACATTCGGCCGCGACGCCGTCATGGCGTGATAGGAGGCGAGCATGGCGCGGTCGGCGGCGGTGTTGATCGGATAATACGGCTCGTCGCTCCGGCCCGCGAAGCGGGAATATTCGCGATAGATCGTCGTCCGGCCTTGCGCATGCGCGCGCTCCGGATGCAGATGCCTGAACTCGTGGACGCGGGTGTACGGCACCTCGGCGTCGGCATAGTTGATGACCGCGGCGCCCTGGTAGTCGGCGACGTCGTGCACCTCGCGCGCGAAGTCGACGGTGCGCCAGCCGAGATGGCCGCAGGCATAGCCGAAGAAGCGGTCGATCGGACCGGTATAGACCACGAGCTGCCGCGGATTGATGCGGTCGGCGACGTCGAAATAGTCGACGCCGAGGTGGACCGCGATCCTGGGATGATCGAGCATCCGGCGAAAGATCGCGGTGTAGCCTTCGAGCGGCATGCCCTCATAGCGATCGGCGAAGTAGCGATCGTCGAACGTGAAGCGGACCGGCAGGCGGCCGATGATGTCGGCCGGAAGCTCACGCGGATCGGTCTGCCACTGCTTCTGCGTATAGCCGCGGATCAAGAGATCGTAGAGCGTGCGGCCGACCGAGGCGATTGCCTTGTCCTCGAGATTGCCGATTCCCGCGGCGCCGTGCGCGGCCGCCTCCGCCGCGATCACGACGCGGGCCTCGTCCGGCGTCATGGCGCGCCCGAACGCCGCGCACACGGTCGCAAGGTTGATCGGCATCGAATAGACGCGGCCCTTCGCCACCGTGAAGACGCGGTGACGGTAGCCGGTGAACTCGGTGAAGCGGTGCAGATAGCGCCAGACGGTCTCGGAATTGGTGTGGAAGATATGCGTGCCGTAGCGATGCACCTCGACGCCGCTGTCGGGGTCGAGCTCCGAATAGGCGTTGCCGCCGATATGCGGACGGCGGTCGAGCACGCAGACGGAGCGGCCGAGCCTGCTCGCCACCTGCTCGGCGATCACAGCGCCGAAGAAACCCGCCCCCACCACGACGACGTCGAAGCCATCAAGCTGCATGCGCTCTCGCCCTCATGTCGGATCGCGACGGCGCCCGACGCAGCTTCAACGTGACGACACGGCCGTTTCCGGCGAAATAAATCCGCCCATCAGGATAATTCCGAGCCCGGAACTTCCGGCTCGGCCGTTCAACTGACAGCAAGCAAGGCGACGGAAATGCCCGCGCGAGCAGCAACACCATCAAGCGCGGAGGTCCCATGTCCGTGATCTGCGTCCTGTACTCCAGCAAGACCACCTATGATTCGCTGCGCGGCATCCTCGCGATGGCCGCCGCCGAGTTCGACCGGCTCGGGCACGAGGTCAAGATGCTCGATCTGCTGGCGCCGGATTTCTCGGCCCGGCTCAACGCCCTGCTGCCGCGGCGCGCAGAGACCATGGCGCTCGGCTTCTCCGGTATCGGGCTCGATATCCACACCAAGGACGGCAGGCTGTTCTGGGACGCCGCCCAGATTCCCGTCTTCACCTGGTTCTGCGATCATCCCTGCTATTTCGCCCGGCGTCACGGGCTCGAGAGCCGCTACACCGCGCATGGCTACGTGTTCCCGGACCATGCCGCATTCAACCGCGATCATCTGGGGGCCAATGGCGCCGTGTTCGCGACCCATATGGGCATTCCCGATCCCGGCTTCTTCGGCAGCCTGCCGCCCGAGCGGCGCAACGGCCGGCTGATCTTCGCCAAGTCCGGCTGGAATCCGCTGGCGCTCGAGCGCGGCTGGCGCAAGACGATGCCGCCAAAACTGTTCGCGCTGCTGTTCGACGTGATCGCCGAGGCGCGCGGCAAGACCTGTGGCACATTTCCGAAGATCATCGTCGACGTCGCCGAGCAGCATCTGGTCTATCTGAAGCCCGGCGGCGACCTGTTCAACGTGATCCTGACACGGCTCGACAACTACACACGAGGCGTGCGCACCCGCGAGGTGGGCGCCGTGCTTGCCGACTATCCGGTCGACTTCATCGGCGGCGGCTGGAGCGATCTCGACGTCAGCGGGCGTCCGGCCCGCGTGCTCGGCGCGATGACCTTCGATGCGATGCGCGAAGGCCTCGGCAGCTACCTTGCCGCGGTCTCGCTCAATCCCAATATCGACCTGTCGGTGCATGACCGGGTGTTCTTCGCGCTCGGCGCCGGCACCGTGCCGGTGTTCGACGCCAACCGCTTCTCGGCCGCGGAGATGCCGCATCTCGCCCGCTTCAGCTTCGGCCAGGACACGACCAGCATCGCCGCCGCCGTCGAGGCCGTGCTGGCCGATCCCTCAGCAGCGCAGGCGGCGGCCGCGACCACCTTGCGCGAGCTTTATCCGCGCTTCTCGATGCAGCGGTCGGTGCAGGACATCCACGAAATCACGATGTCGATCGCGGGCGCCGCCGGCGCCAGCTTGTTGCCGGCCGAGCCGGTGCCGGCCGGCGTCTGGACGCCGAAGCAGGCGGCCTGATCGCGCGCCATTTCCGTGGCCGCGTCGCGCCCGCTACGCTACCATGCACCCGTCACTCCGATCGGGGCCAGCATGAACCGCCGCGCGTTTGTCTCGGGACTGGCCGTTGCCGCGGCGCTGGCGGGCTTCGCCGCGCCGGCTGCGGCCGACGGCAAGCGGGTGGCGCTGGTGATCGGCAACGGCGCCTACAAGAGCGTGCCGGCGCTGTCCAATCCGCCGAATGATGCCGGCGATATCGCAGCCGCGCTGCAACGCCTCGGCTTTGCCGTAACGCTGATCACCAATGCCGGCTTCGACGAGATGCGGCGCGGCCTGATCGCATTCGGTCGCAATGCCGCCGGCGCCGACATGGCTGCGGTGTACTTCGCCGGCCATGGCATGCAGATCAACGGCGACAACTGGCTGATCCCGGTCGATGCCGAGCTGAAGCGCGATACCGACGCCGCCAATGAAGCGATCAGCCTGCAAAGCGTGATGCTGCAGGTCGCCAACACCGCAAGCCTAGGCCTCGTCATCCTCGATGCCTGCCGCAACAATCCGTTCGCGGCGAAGATGAGCCGCTCGCTCGCCACCCGCGCCGCTGCCGGCAGCGGGCTCGGCCGCATCGAGCCGGTCGGCAATGTGCTGGTCGCCTATGCCGCGCGCGACGGCACCATTGCGCTCGACGGCGACGGCCGCAACAGCCCGTTCGCCGCGGCGCTGCTCCACAACATCGAGACGCCGGGCGTCGAGGTCACCTTCATGTTCCGCAACGTCCGCGACGACGTGATGGAGGCGACGCGCAACGCGCAGCAGCCGTTTGTGTACGGCTCGCTGTCACGCAAGGCGATCTACCTCGTGGCCGCTCCGCCCGCCGACGCCGCCGCCACGAAACAGGCGAACGCTGCGCCGGCAGCCGCCGCATTGTCAGCGCCATCGGCGACAGCAGCCGGCGCGATCGATCCCGCGCTGGTCGGCACCTGGGAGATCATGGTGCCGGGTGGCCGCGGCCAGTCGCGCTGGATCTGGAAGATCATGGCCGACGGCACCTATCAATTCCACGCCGAGCCCTCCCGCGCCGCGCGTCCGCACGAAGGCGCCGTCAGCTTCGCCAACGGCCGCTGGACGCTGCATGCGCTGAGAGGACTGAGGAACTACAGCGACGGCGGCTCCTACGAAATCCGCGACGCCATTGCCGTGATCACCGGCAAGCTCGGCACCGGCTATTGGAAACGCAGTGTGGAGTGAGTGGGCGCGGCGCGACGGTGCAGCCGCAAGCCTCACTCCTTTCATAAATCCAGTTCACCCGTAGCTGGATAGACCACCGTGCCGTCGCCCTGGACGACGGCGCCTTCGGTAAGACGGGCGGGCTCGAGGCGCCCCTCCCCCATGATGTGGACGACGGTCTCGCCGGACGCGATGAGGTAGTCGGCGACGATGCGGCGGTGGCAGCGCCACCACACGGCTTCCGAGCACATCATCGCACAGCGTTGCCGGCGCCCCTCGTCGCGCAGATGCTGGAGCGCCGCATGAAACTGCGGCGACAGCGCATAGTCGGCGTAGTTGTGAAAACTCTCGTTGCTCCAGAACCCGTTGACGGACGGCGCCACGCTTCGCGCCTTGCCGCGGAGCCCGCCGAGATCGGCCAGATGCTCATACGAGATGCCCGCGGCCTTAAGCGGCTTGGGCAGCGTATCCTTGTTGAACTGCGGATTGGTACGCGACCGCGGCACCGTTCGGATGTCAACGATGCGCTCGATCGCGGTCGCGCCGAGGAGAGCGATGAAATCCTCGAGGCTGCGGGTGGAATGACCGATCGTGAAGAACGGAAGCGCCACGTCTTTGCTAGGCATGATGCAGCGCGCTGCCCTTGTGGGCCGCGACGTGATCGGTCTTGTCGCTCTTGATCTCGTACTGCGGATCGGCCTCCGAGGCGCGGTGGGTGTGCCCCTTGTAGTCGAAATCGCTGATGTGGACCGCGATGATGGTGCCCGAGACGCGGCCGGCCTCGGAATTCCAGCTGACGTGATCGCCGACCTTGAATTTCCTGGCCATCGTTGCAGGCTCCTTCAGACGCGAAATTGATCGTACGATACGCCGCCAATCGACGGCACGGGACTAAAAAAGCCCGCCGGAGCAAACGAGCTCACAGCCGGCCAAGTTCCTGCCTCGCATTGGGGGTTCACCCGCAAATTGATGGTCTGGTTGCGGCATCCCGGAAGCTTGCCGCCGCCGTCCCGAATTCGATAGCGGGATTGATCGACGAAGCGACACCGGCAACGGACGCAGCAAGTCACAAGTTATATGGCTCAACGCGCAAGCCTAACGGAAGCTCGGTCAGATTCCCTCGTTACTTACGTGGATCCGCGGAATCAAGTTGCCGCCCTGCTCAGATCTTCTCCTTTGAGGGCCGCCGCGGATCCAATGCCGACATTGGTCACGATTGCCCTCGCCAGCAACATCGACATGCTCAGAGGACGAATGCGATCGACCGAGCAATATCTGACAATGCCGACCAACGGCGTCGGCGCCTGCGGGACGAAGACAACCACCCAGTCGTTCTCGAGTGTCTCGAGGAGATATCCGAGCTGCCAGCCACCCTCGACGTTCACCAGCACTGGCTTGAACTCATCGCTGGCGCCTTCGGCCTGAGCAAGGCCTTGAGCCATACTCTTCACCATCTGGTACTGTGGAAGGCTGCCAAGAAATGATTTTTCGACCCACGCGCTAATCCGAGAGCCGGTTTTGGTTCGCGCGACGATGCCGGCGAGGAACGACACCAGGATCAATAAAGCCACTGCCACGACTGTAACAATTCCAATGCCTGCGACCTTTCCGATCTGGTCGAAATGAAGGGCATGAGACACCGGAAGCGCGGCCTTCACCGCCAGACGCATCGCGTGGCTGAGAATCGCCAGTACAAGAGCGACGGGCAGGAGAAACAGTGCGCCTCCGATTAAAGTCGTTTTCAAAAACTCCTTCATTGCCGCGGCCTCTCCATTTGCACACGCCGTTTGAAACCGCGCCTTTCGCCAACAGCCGAAAGAACTCGCCCGGATCTACAAGAACGGCCATGGCCACCGGGCGTCAACAGACCGCCCACGTCGCCACAACCATCGCGTCCTGATGCGGATCATTGCGATGCTTGGCGAGTGAACGGGCAGTGCAGCGAGACATCCCGGTCTCGCCGCACCGGTTGCCTCGGGGAGCCGCCGATCATTTCTCGTTCTTGAAGAGAACGTCGATGGCCTGGATCACCTTGAGTTCCGGGTGGGCCTTGCAATACACAATGACTTCGTGCTCGCCGGATTTGGTCCGCGTAATATGGGCAAAATGCTTCTTCGCGAGGCCGTTGTACCAGCCGCTGTACCAAATCGCGAGAAAGTCGGCGTCCTCCTGATAAGTGTTGGCGAGTTGCGCGCAGGTCAAAGCCTGCACATCAATGAACCCTTTCGAGTCCATGTAGGTCGAGAGCGGGACCTGGGCATGAACAGAAGCAATCGAGATGACGAGAGCGCCAAGGCTGAGCCCAATCTGGTTCATGAAGGATTTGCGTTTCATGATTAGCTCCTCTTGATTTTGGTCCACCACCCAAGCCAGCGAACACTTTGAACAAGCCGATCATTTCTGCGATGGGTCGGCCGTTGCGCTCGCCGGAGCGGGCGAGCGAAGCGACTCGTAGGAGATGTAGTACTTGTAGATCTTGCCGACGTACTGAACCGTCTCCTGCCCGACGATCGCAGCCGCGCCGTTCTCGACATTGTCGAACCAGACGGTCGAGTCGAAGCCGTGCTTGCTCGCATAGTCCCGGAAACGCTTCAGGTTTCCCGGGCCTGCATTATACGCCGCCAGGGCCATGAACACGCGCTCGCGCGGATCGGTGACCGAAGCGTCGACATAGGTATCCGCCAGGTAGCGCAGGTATTTGGAGCCGGCGTGGATATTGGTGTCGGCACTGGCCGCGACGCCGGTGATCTCGATCGGCTTCTCCTTCGCGGTACTGGGCTTGATCTGCATGATGCCGGTGGCGCCGGAGGCATTGTGGCAGGCCTGGTCGAGCTCTGACTCCTGATAGCCCTGTGCAGCGAGCAGGACGGGGTCGATGGAGTATTGCACCCCGTACTTCTCGAAAGATCCGCGCAGCGCCTTGAACTTCTCCGCCTCGGCGTGCGCGAGGGCGTTCTTCAGCGGCTTCGCCGTCTTGAAATAGCGTGCACGCAGGTCGTTGCCGAATTCAGTTCCGATTTTGTGAGTACTGACGAATTCAGCGAGCTCCTTCCTGAGCGCCGGACTGTCCTTGCGGATCGCCCAGGCGATGTCGCCGCCTTCGTTGATCGCAATATCGTCGCGCACCGTCAGCCCCTTCAGGAGGCCCGCCCACGCCTGCGCCTTGAAGCGGTCGACGACGGCCCAGGGCAACAGGCCGGTGCTCACCATCTCCAGCAAGTCCTCGTCCTCGAGGTTCTTGTCGGCTGGCTTGACGACGATGCGTTCCAGCCCCTTGGCTGCCCGGTCCGCATTGAGCGCGTTCAGGTGCTCGAAATAGCTGCTGGCTTCCCGGACGAAAATCGTCTTTCCACCGAGCTCGTTCAGCGAGCCGATGCTCGGCGCCGCAGATCCCGTCACGAGCACTTCGCGAACGCCGGATGCCCAAGGATCAGCGAAGTCAACCAACTTGCTCCGATCCGGCGTGACCGTGAGCAGGCCGGCGGCGATATCGCCCTTTCCGGCGATCAAGTCACCCAGCAGTCTGTCGCGCCTGGTGGGGACGAAGCCGACATAGATCCTCTGCTTCTTCTTGCCGTACCGCTTGTTCAGCCAGCCCTCGAACTCGGCGCCGAGCTCGGCTTCGAAGCCGAGTGTCTCGCCCTTGTCGATGAAGAACGATGTCCTGTCGGTCGGCACGAGGATGCGCACGAGTTTGCGCTTCAGCATGCCATCGAAGTCGCCCTCCCAGACCTTCAGGGACGGCAGCGCCAGGACCTGTGGATCGGCCCTGGCGGATTTTTCTGCCACGACGACGGCGGCGGCGGTTGCGAAGGCCATGGCGAACATCCTGGAACTTGCGCAGGTCGATGAAAAATTCATGATCCAACCCAATCATTTGAAACGTGCCGCTGAAATCTGCCTGGACGTTACCTTTCTTCGTGGAAGCTGTATTGTAGTTTTTACGCAACCTTGGTTTGTAGATGTCGACGCGCGAGCCCAGGCACTCTGATCAGCGCCGCCGGCCACCGCCATGGAAACCGCCCCCTCCCCGGAAGCCGCCACCTCCGCGGAAACCGCCCACGCGGCCGCCTCCGTGGAAGCCGCCGGCCCGCATGCCGCCGCGAATCGCGGCCGGCCGGCCGCCTGCGTGAACACGTCCGCTGACGCGCGAGCGCGTGACGCTCCTGTGCGAGACCGCCGCGCGATTGCCCGCACCCGTACGTGCATGCGTGACACTCCTGCTGCTGGTGCGGCGCGATACCGAGGCACCGCGATTGCCGGCGCGTTGCGAGACCGCGGTCCTGGCCCGGCCTGTACCCGCATTCGAGATCCTGCCGCCGGGACCACCGGTGCGATTGCGCAGCGCCTCGCGCGCGGCGGGGGTATTGCCACTGCCGAACCGCCTCGCCACGCCGGCATCGCGATAGGCGACACCGCCGCGATGCGCCGGATTGTGGGCCCAATTGGTGTTTCTGATGTTGGTGCGGTTGAACTGGTTGTAACGGTTGACGTTGACGTAGACGTTGCGGCCCCACCAGTTGCAGCCGCCCCAGATCGCAGCGCCGACGGCCACGCTGGCGGTGAAGCCGATCACGCCCGCGGCGACATAGCCTGGCGGAGACCAATAGAACGGCTGGTAGTCGGGATAATCCCAGGCCCCGTAGACGACACCGGGATCGTAGACCGGGACGTAATACTGGTCGGGATCGACCGGCTCGATCGAGATCGCCTGCTGCATGCCGGAGGGCGCGGTCACACCGGCGGGGGGCGCGCTCTTCGTCACCTTCTGCTGTGGCGTCGACTTGAGATTGCCCGCGGCCTCGGCGCGCTGGCGCAGGGTCTGCACGGCGCTCATCACGTCCTGCTCCTGCGCGAGGAAGGCATCGCCAAGCTGCTGGGTCCAGTCGAGCTTGTCGTTCATCATCTGAAGAACCTGCGGCACCGCCGCGAGGGCCTTGACGCTCGGATCCCACGACTGCTTCTGCATGGCGTCTTCGAGCGCCTTGCCGGTGACGGTCTTGTTGTCTTGCGACCAGCGCGCCGCCTCGACGACTTCCAACGGATAGGTCGATGCCATCAGGATCTGCGACAGCAGCGCGTCCGGGTAGAGCGCGATCGGCGCGACCAGTTGCTCGATCTGTCCGTTCGGAAGCTTGCTGGCTGTCGGGGCCGGCGCCGGCGCGGCAGCCTGGTCCTGGGCCGGCTTCTGGTCCGCGGGTGTCTGCGCGTATGCCGGGCCTCCGAGCATCAGGCCAACCGCCAGCGCCGCGTTCGCAATGGTGAGCCGGCGCAATCCTGGAAGAAGTCGTGTCATGATGCCTCCTCGTTCTTCGTCTCGCTTGCATCACCGGCGGCGCCGGCGTGCTCCGCGGCGCCGGGCGTCAGCGATGCCTACGCAATCGTTCGGCCTCTATTCAAAGCGGAACATGCGTTTCCAGTCGTCCTTCATGCTGACAACGATCCAGCCATTGGAGTTCGCCGCGTCGAGCGCCTTGTCGAGTTTGCCGAATGAGGACTTCCGATCGTATGCATATTCTCGTTCGGCATCGGTGTGATGCACGATCAGGCCGAAGCGTTTCCCCGATGATTGCGTCGCCCATTGCAGCATCTGGAAGTCGCCGTCCGAATTGCCGAAGGCCGCGATCGGCCGGCGGCCGATATGCGAGTTGATGCCGACCGGCTTGCCGGGTCCGTCGTCGACGAGATCGATCGCCGGCAGCCGGATCAGTGTCGGTTTCCCCTTGTCGATCTCGAACTTCGTCTTGATGCTCGATCCGACGACCTGCTCCGGCGGGATGCCATAGACCCGCTCGCTCCATGGCCGCATGAACTCGATGCCGCCGCCCGAGACAATGAAGGTCTTGAAGCCATTGGCCCGCAGACAGGCGAGCAGTTCCAGCATCGGCTGGTAGACGAGATCGGTATAAGGCCGGTTGAACTTCGGGTGACGCGCCGACTTGATCCAGTCGCCGGCGATCTGCGCGAACTCGGCCGTTGTCATGCCGGCATGGGTCGCCATGACCAGTTCGACCAGGCCCTTCTCGCCGGCCTTGGCCAGCGCTGCGATGTCGTTGTCGAGAACCGCCCTGAACGGCTGCTTCTGCTTCCACTCCGGATGTTTGGGGGCGAGGGCCTTCACCCGGTCGAGCGCAAACGCAAGCTGCACATACATCGGCTGCTCGCACCACAGCGTGCCGTCATTGTCGAATGTCGCGATGCGTTCCGGCGCCGGCACGAAATCCGGCGTGCCCTCCCGCGTCACCGCGGCGACGAAGTCCAGGATCGACTGCTTCGGCCGGCCGTCATTCCAGGAGGGAAGAGGATCACTCTGCGCGCGTGCGATACGACCGGAGACCGACAGCGTGGCCGCCGACACCAGCAGACCGGCCAGGATCGTACGGCGATCAACCAAGCTTCCGTTCACGAATCTCCATCCTCCGGTTCAGCCATTCAGAGAGGAACGACCCCCGAGAGTGGGGGCCGCTCCATTTGCATCGATCAGTTGCCGGTAGGCAAGCCGATCTGGAAGCCGTCCTTGGCAAGTTGATCCCTGAAGAACGCGAACCGCTCATACTGTTGGATCGTGATCGGTCCCGCGTAGGTCTCGCTCTGAATCTTCCGTGGCGGATACTTCACATAGGTCTGCATCAGATCCTTGATCGCGGCATTGATCGAAACCAAGGACCAGGTGTGCTCGGTGTAGTTGTTCATGAAGATGTCGTACCGCTCCTGGGGGTCCTGCCAGAGATCGAAGACCTGCGGAACGGTCGCCACATAGGACTCCGGCCCCTTCCAGCCGAGGTTGCTGTCGACCGCCAGGCCGCCGGTCTTTGCGCCGTTGTCGCCGCGCAGATTGAACACCGCCTTGTAGTTGCCGACACGGGCGGCGCCAGGCGAGAGTTCGGATTCCGTGAAATAGAACCAGTTCTTGCGCTCGGACTTGCCGGTTCCGAACAGGATCGGCGACATATCGATGCTGTCGAAGATGATAGGCTTACCCTCGCGATCGTTCTCCGGCAGCTTCACGCCGGCGAGCTTTGCGAAGGTTGCCATGTAATCGAGGCCGCCGACGATGTCGGAATTCTTCGTGCCGGCCTTGATGCCTGGGCCCCATGCAAGGGACGGGACGCGGTTGCCGCCCTCGCGAACCGTGCCCTTGGTGCCGCGGAACGGTGTGTAGCCGGCGTCCGGATAGACGTCCTGCCAGGCGCCGTTGTCCGTCGTCCAGAACACATAGGTGTTCTTGTCGAGGCCGAGGGACCGCACCTTGTCCATGATACGGCCGATACGCGTGTCGTTCTCGACCACGGAGTCGGCATACTTGCTCTTGGACATCGACTTGCCCTGGAATTCGGGCGCCGGCATGTTGGGCTGGTGCACCTTCATGAAGTTGATGCTCATGAAGAACGGGCCCGATGACTTGTTGCGGTCCAGATACTCGAGCGAGGCCTTCTCGACGTAGTCGTCGAAGAAGGGAATGCCGACCACGCCCTTGTCCGGCGTGTTGACGTACTGGCCGTTGATCTTGAAATCTTCCTTCGCCGGCTGCCCGGCATTTCCGGAAAGTGCGCCTTTGGTGACCTTCTCGAACATCGCCCTCAATTCGGGGTCCATGTCGGGAAACCAGGTCGGATCGGCGTAGGTGTACGCATTGAGATGATAAAGGCCGGCATACTTCATCTCGTCGTAGCCTTGCGCGCTCGGCAACGCATAGTCGGCCTCGCCAAGGTGCCATTTGCCCGTGAAGAACGTTTTGTAACCGCCGGTCTTCAAAACCGAGGCAAGCGTCCATTCCGCCGCCGGCATGCCGCCGCCCTGGCCCTGGAACGCGACGGTCGTCATGCCGCTGCGATTTGGAATTCGGCCGGTTTGCACCGCGGCACGTCCAGGCGTGCAGCTCGGCTGCGCATAGAAGGACATGAATTGCAGTCCTTCATTCGCGAGACGATCGATGTTCGGGGTTGGCATGCCGCGATTTTCGCCGCCGCCATAGGGCCCGGAGTCACCATAACCGAAATCATCCGACAGGATCAGGATGATGTTCGGCTTTGCGCCGCCGGCCGCGCTCGAGGGTTGCGTGGTCCCTTGCGCCTGGGCGGTCTCGATGGGCGCCATCGCCGAGAAGGCGGCGATGGTGGCGAGCGAACTCGAGGCCGCGAGCAGGTTGCGGCGGCTGAAGGTGTCTGTCGTTGTCTTCTCAGTCATCACTTTCTCCCTGAACGTGTAATGCAGCGAAATCCGAGATGGCTGGTCGACGTATCGATCGGCTCGGCATGGCGCGCCGCCGGTCGATAGCGCCGGCAATAGTTCGGCGCGCAGAGATGCGAGCCGCCCTTGATCACCTTGCGCGGTATCCTGCTAAGCGGCAGCGACGGATCGTGGCTGTCATGCTCGCAGCCGCCCCGCGGGTTCTGGGGAATGCAGCAGGCCTTCTTTGCATCGGCGCGGTGTTTCGGAGCCCACCAGTCGCTGGTCCACTCCCAGACATTGCCGATCATGTCGAACACGCCATAGCCGTTCGGCGGATAGGTCATCACCGGCGAGGTGCGCGCATGGCCGTCCTCGCACCGGTTCTCGAACGGAAAGTGACCTTGCCACGTATTGGCTTGATGCACGCCGCCCGGCACGAATTCATCGCCCCAGGCATACTCGGCGCCATCGAGGCCGCCGCGCGCAGCAAACTCCCATTCCGCTTCCGTCGGCAAATCCTTGCCGGCCCATCGCGCATAGGCGAGTGCGTCAGCATGGGTGACATGCACCACGGGATGGTCGTCCAGCGATTTGATGTTGCTTTTCGGGCCATAGGGATGGCGCCAATTCGCGCCCTTGAGCAGCGTCCACCATTGGCTGTAGTCGCGCAGATCGACCGGATAATCCGGGGGCGTGAAGACGAGCGAGCCGGCGAAGATCAAATGCGGCAGCGCATCCGGATAGTCCTTGGGGTCCGGAGCGACCTCGGCGAAGGTGACGTGGCCGGTGGCACGCACGAACTGCTTGAATTGCCGGTTCGTCACTGGAGTGCGGTCCATCCAGAACCCGTCGACGCTCACCATGTGGGACGGCGCTTCTTCCGGATAATGCCGATCCGATCCCATGCGAAACGTGCCGCCGGGAATGAAGACGCTGTCTGACGCGCCGGTTTCGTCCACGTTCGCGATCGGTCTCTCGGCAATATTCAAGAAGGTTGCCTCCAGTTACTCGTTGCGGCCGATTGCGTGCTTGGTCGGTTCGGCGGCCTCGCTGCGCAGGATCTGTGTCTGACCGATCGCAGCACGCAGCATGCCCGCGGCAAGCACGCCTGATATCGAAAGGTTGACGAAAATCGCGTTGTCCACGCACTGCTCCAGTTATGCGAACGCCCCCTCGATCACGGCCGGTTCAGATGAACCAGAGCCTCGGCTTCCAGTTCGGCAACGAGCCGTTCGTAATCCGCGGCCTTCCGACTTCCTTCGCGGTCTCCTTGCTTTGCCGCTTGTTGCCAACGACGAAGCGCTTTCACAGCTTCATCATAATCTGCGCAAATCGCTCTAAACTGCGCGTCGCGATTGAAGCAGCGCCGAATGTCAAGTTCGCGCAGCGGAAAGCGGGTCACAATCGCGCGGAACTCCTCCATGATGAACTCGCTTGTGGCCAACGTGACCTTTGCTGCTGGTTCATCGAGGCTTCAAGGTACGAACATGTTCGTACACGGCGCGACGCTCGTTGAGCGCGCCGTCTCAGGCGCGACGGCTTCAAGGCCGATGCGACCAGCTGTCGCTGCAGTCGGGAACTCGTTGTTCCGATGATTGAAAGCTGTCGCGTCAGCGCCGGCTGCTTGCTTCGCTTACGAGTTGCAACATGTACTGAGAAGGCCTACCGTCGACCGACGATTGGGGTTGCCGGTTGATGCCTGATGTACCCTTCGCTCACGATGCCGTCAGCGGCTCATCCGATATCCCGCGTTGTGATGATTCCGCGGTGCCGCCGGCGCATGTAGAGAAAGAGCTGGACCGCATCCTCTCGAGTCCGCATTTCCAGGCGAGCGAACGGCGGCAAGCTTTCCTTCGTTTCATTGTCGACGAGACGCTTGCAGGCCGCGCTGATAGCCTGAAGGGCTACACAATTGCCTTGGCCGTGTTTCGGCGCGACGACTCTTTCGATCCCCAGGCTGACCCTGTCGTCCGTCTTGAAGCTCGACGATTGCGCCGCGACCTCGATAGCTACTACGTGGATTCGGGCCGCGATGATCCGGTACGCATCACAATTCCAAAAGGCTCCTATGTGCCCTATTTTGAGTGGCACAAAATGCATACTGCCGACGCTCCATCTCGCGAGCCTGCTCTTGAACTGCACGATGATTCGACAACTGCTGCTGCTACACGCGCGAATTGGACGACCAAGCCTGGCATCAGGCGCTATGGGCCCGTCGCTGCCGCGCTGGCAGCCGGCGTGGTGGCTTGGATATGGCTTGCAGCAAGACCGCCTCCGGCCCCAATGACGCCACGCGAACCCGCGGTCCTCGTGATGTCATTCACGACGCTGACTCCCGGGGAAAACACGCGGCTCTTCGCCATCGGCATGGGACAGGAACTGACCAGCAACCTGTTTCGCTTCGGAGGATTCCGGCTCTACACGTCGCCGTCGAATGCGCTCTCCGCAAAAGGCGACGAGGCGCCCCAACCTGGTCGTCCTCTCGGTGCTTCCTATGTCGTCCGTGGAAGCGTTCAAACGAGCGCCGAAGAAGTGCAAGTCACAACGACTGTCTTCAACGCCGAGAACGACGAGATTGTATGGATGCGGACATATGCTCGACCGTTCGATCCTCAGTCGCTCATGAATGTCCAGCGCGAGCTCGCGAGCGAAATCGCAACCGTCGTCGGCCAATCCTACGGCGTGGTTAGAAACGACATTCGCGCGGATCCACCGAGGAATATGGAAAGCTATCTCTGCGTCCTGCGCGCTCAGGCCTATCGCAGCACTTTCCGGCGCGTCGACTTCGATCCGGCCATGCAGTGTCTTCAGCAAACCGTTCAGCGGGATCCGCAGTATAGCGATTCATGGGCCATGCTTGGATGGCTGCATCTCGACGCCGGACGGTTGGGCTATTCAGCCGACGGCAATCCGCAAACGGAGTATGACAAGGCCCTTGAGGCAACGTCGCGCGCCATCGCCCTGCAGCCGAACAGTCCCCTGGCGCTGAAGGCCCTGGCTGCGGCCTACCATTTCACGGGACGTTACGCCGATAGTGATCGCATCAGCCATCTGGCGATCGACCTCAACCCCAACGATCCCGACATTCTTGCCCAATTCGGCTGGCGTCTCGCCATCCGCGGGAACTTCTCGGAAGGCGTGCCGATGCTCAAGCGCGCGATCGAGCGCACGTTGCATCCGCCAGCCTGGTATCTTCATTTCATCGCGGTCGACCTTTACTTGAAGGGTGAATACAAGCAGATGCTCGACGTGGCCGAGACGGCATCGTTGCGCGATTCCGGATTCAGCCAACTGTTGATTGCGATAGCGAATACAGAGCTGGGGCGCCGCGATGCGACCCAAACGGCCTTGAAAGGAATGTCGCGGTACAAAGCGTTGGCCGATGATCCGGCCGGCTTCTTGCGCCGCAACGGAGCGGCGGATCAGGTTGTCGACACTCTCGTGGCCGGATTGCGCAAGGCCCAGGCTCTCGTCGCAAGCTGACGTTCCCTGCAGTTTTGGCGCCGCTCAGCCGGCATCTTCGGCTTTCGACGGCCATGCCGCCGTCGCCGTTTTTCACTGCGCATGGAATAGACCGCCCGAAGGCGGCCTTCCATGGGTTAGCGGAAACCAAAGCGGATTACGGGCGAATGCCGTTCTTTCGCGCGCAATCCCGATAGGCGGAATAGCCCGCCGAGTTTCGGGCGGCAGTCGCCCCGCTTGTCATGTTCGCACCGCCGGCGGCAGCGGCTTCATTCGCCTGCCTGAAGCATTCAGCGCGAATTGCATCGACATTCTTGCCACTATTCTTCGGAGCCGCATTTGCCGGAACCGCAACCAGCAAGACCAACGTACTAAGCACACATATCTTCCACATAGTCGTCTCCCTGTTCCCTGTAGTGGACCAGCTGCCGTACCAGTTCGCCAATTTGCCGCGTCGGCAGTAAGCGTCAGCATTGTTTCACCCAGGGAGGTCTTCAAGGTACGAACACGTTCGTACCTGCCCAGCGCCGACGAAGTCCGACGGATCGAGCTCGACAATACCGCTTGCTACGCTTGCGCCCCGAAGCCACGACGCGCTGTATTGAGCATGCATCTTGTGCCAGCGTGGCACGCAGTTGAACCAACGGAACGAAGCACGTTCAGCGGGATTGGTTGGGACACCCTTGCAAGGAGTCCGGATATGCGACCAACCAAGGCTTTGCTGGTTCTCAGCTTCATCGCATCTGCAGCAATGATACTCCCTTATGACGCCCAAGCCCGGCCCAGAGGAGCCGGCGCTCGATCGGCTCACTTCCACGGCGGAGGAATGCGGCCTGGTTGGCACGGCGGCGGCACGCGATGGCATGCCGGCGGTTGGCACGGCGGCCGCGCACGTTGGGCCGGCGGCGGCTATTACCGCGGTGGCGGTTACTATCGAGGCGGTTGGGGCGCCGGAGCTGCCGCAGCCGGTTTGGCTACTGGCGCAGCCATCGGAGCCGCGACGGCCTACAACTCCTGCTATCAGACGCGAAACGTGTGGAACGGTTACGCGTATGTTCAGCAAAGCGTGAGGGTCTGTTAGGCACTTCCTCGTCCGCTATGCCTGCGCGAGTGCGTTTCGCCGACCCTGTCTGGGCCGACGTCACGCCCTCGCGCGCTACCAGTTAACGCGCAGTCCGGCTTTCCCGCCGTAGGAGAAGCCGCCACCGTCGAACCGGCTCTGATAGGAAGCGTTGGCATAAAGCGACGTGGTCGACGTGACCTGTCCGCTGATGCCGGCATTGATCTCGCCCCACAGGCCGCCAAGGCTGGCCTGGAATGGAACGAAGCCGGTGTCCGACGAGAACAACGTTTTCGGGTTACCGAGGGATTCGTTCCACAGGCTCGGACGGATCCAGGCTGTCAGCGTACGCGGACTGTCATCGACCGCCCATGTTCGGCCAAATCGGGCACCGATCCGGGTTGCGAGCGAATCCACGTCCGCAAAGCGGATTTGCGCCGCGATGTCGCTGGCGTCGTTGATGTGGATGTTCTGATACACCAGTTGCGCCTGCGGCTCGATGAAAAAGCCGCCGGCGAACTTGAAGGGATATCCGCCCTCCACCGACGCAGCCCCACCCTGAGCACCGGTCTTGAGCGCCGGAATGCCGCGATTTGCGCTGCTCGTGATGTCGTAGAACGTGCCTTGCAGGATCGAGTCGATGTACCAGCCGGTCGGCCCGAAATGCGTCCAGTAGCCACCGAGCGTGTAGGCGGAGAAGGTGTTGTCACCCTGGCTGCCATCGAAATGGGTGACCCGCCCGCGCGCGCCGCCGATCGCGAAATACGCCCCCGCCTGGTCGCGCGAACCGTCGGGACCGTCGTGTCGATAGACATCCATGCCCGCCTGCAGCGCCAGGAAATCATAGCTGAAGTGCGGTCCGGCTTCGCCACCCAACACGCCAAAGCTGTCGCCCTGATGCACGCCGTTGACCCCAAGCACGCGACCCCATCCGACCCTGGCGTTCTCGGGATTGGCGCGGAAGCGTTCGTCCTCCTCCTCGCCCACGCGTTCATGCAGCGTGTCGAGCAGGCTGCGTCCGTACAACAGCGTCATCGCCGGAATTGCCGCGTAGAGCGAAGTCTCCTCGCGGTAGTCGGGGATATCGCCGCCGCCGCCGTCGGCTCCGCCTCCACCGCCGCCTCCACCGCCACCGCCGCCTCCGCCGCCACCGCCTCCTCCACCGCCTCCACCTCCGCCGCCGCACCTAGGCACGTTGGGCAGATTGGAGCAGTTGATGAGACCGCCACCGCCGCAGGCACGCAGATTGGGATGCGCGACACAGTCGAGGGTGTCGCGCAAATACCAGGCTTGCGGGTTGCTGGAGTCGACGCTCGAACGGAACAGCGAATATTGGTAAGGGCCGGCCAAGACGGGGTGAGACAGGCTGAAGGCACCAGGCGTCGTCGTCGCACCATTGATCGCGTCGACGACGAGGATGCCGTTGCCGGTGGTGAGCGCGCCGCCGCCCGTGGTGTTGCTGATCTTCAGGAACGTGTTGCCGCCTGCCGTGCCGCCATTGATGACGAGCCTGTCCGACGGCGAACCGTCCCTGCCAAGATATGTATTGAGCCCGATGGTGCCGCCCTGGCCGACATAGTTCACCGCCGTCAGCGTCTTGTAGCTCGACAGCTGCGTCGGATCGCCGACAGGGGACGTGAACTGGATGATGCTCGAAGCGTTGATCAAATTGGTGACGTTCGAGTTGCCGGTCATGGTCCAGAGCGAATTGTTTTTCAGCGCGACGCTGGAGGTGCTGCCGGAGTCGGTGAGCGCAACGCCCTGCAGGGTCGAACTGTCCGCGACGAGGTTGAGCGTGGAGCCGCCGCTGACGTTCAGCCATTGATTGTTGTTCGCGACCGCAGTCACGCCGGTCAGGCTTACGCTGCTGATGCCGCCCGGGGCGGCGATCGACGCACCGTTCGGACTGGTCATGGTGACTCCGGAGAGCGTCGCTGCACCGCCACTTATGTTGAGCGCGTTGGCATCGGCTCCATTGGCCGTGAGTGAGCCACCGGTCATGCTCAGCGTACCGCTGCTTGTCACGCCGGCCGCATGGGTGCCTGCGCCTGATGTGGTGACCGTCGAGCTGCCGTCGAGCGTGACGCTGCCCGAATTGTCAGCCTGCACTCCGCGGCCTCCGCTGCTGTTCGGAACCGTTACCGTCACGCCGCTCGCCGTGAGCGTGCTGCCGGTGCCGCTGGCCTGCAGGCCGATCTCGCCCCCGCCGCTGCCCGTCGCGGCGACGCTGCCTCCCCTCAAGGTGATCGCGCCGCCGTCGAGTGCCTTGGCACCGACATCGCCACCGCCGCCGGAAACCGTGACCGCAACGCCGTTTGCCGTGACAGTGCTTCCGGACGATTGCGCCAACAGGCCGGTTTCGCCGCCGCCGTTCCCCTCAACGCTGACAGTGCCGCCGGTCAGCGTGACCGACCCACCGGAGTCCGCGCGCGCGCCAACGTCGTTGCCGCCGCCGCCGGGCATCGAAATGGTTGTACCCGTCGAGCTAATCTGGCTGCCGGCGCCCGTTGCCCACAGGCCGGTGTTGCCGCCACCGCCGACCGCATAGGCGATTGAGCTGTTGAGCAGACTGACCGTCGCCGCGTTGGCCGCCTTCGCAGCGACGTTGTTGCCGGCGCCGTTGAGACCGATGGTGAGTCCTGTCGCGCTGATCTGACTGCCCGTTCCATCAGCGCTCAGCGCAGTTCCTCCGCCGCCGAAGGCCGGATTGATGATCGAACCCGACTGAAAGATGATCTGGCCGCCGCTTTGCGCCGACGCGGCAGTGCTCCAGTTGCCGTTGATGCTCGCCCCGGAACTGAAGATGATCGTACCTGCAGCATCCGCCAAACCACCGATACTGCCGCCATTGAAGGGATTGATGTTGACGTTGTTGGTCGTGATCTGAGCGCTCGAACTTGCGTGAACGGCAGGCGTTCCGGTCAACGTCGTATTCGCGTCGATCGCGCAGCTTCCACTCGTTGCGGAGACAGTCGAATCCGGCGCGACCGTGCAGGACTGAGCCGAGGCCGCATCAACCAGAGCGGCCGACGCAATCAAGGCAAGCGCGGCGAGCCGGAACCGGCTCAGACAGGTCGCGACACATGGTCCCGCCTTATTCCCGAAGAATTGGACCAATGATTGCAGGGCAGCGCGCGTCGACGCCTGTTCCATGCGATTGCGCGCGCAAGATCCAAGGAGAGTCGAGCCGGTAAAGCACTTCATTTGCGCCGCCTTCCAAACCTGTCGTTCTCAACAACGTCAAATTGAAAAGAACGAGTTGTTCGGTCGCGGTGCAAAAGCAGGGGCGGCTACAATTCAAGATCGCAAATCATCATCCGACTATCGGGACGAAGATCAACTCGAATGTGGCGATCCGAAACGCGCGCTGCCGTTTGTTGGCAGTTGATGCTTTCGCATCACACAACTTATGCAGTTCGTGCCAACCGTCGTGCTCTCTCGCGCACGTCCGACGCGACTTGGCGCGGTCATCGGGCAGTTCCGCGATCACGCAACCTTTCATCACTCTGTCCGGATTCGTCGGACGAATGGAATTGCCGTCCCATCGTTTGGGCATTGATCGCAGCATCCTTGCTACGCCGCGACTCCCTGCCGCATCCATGCCGCTTCTGCTGAAGTCGCATTCCAGATCGATCGGCAAGTCACGTCGATTTGATGCCGCGCACGAGATGCACAGGAACCACTTCCGGAGGTTGCATTTGGTTAGGTGCGAGAAAACGGGAACTTGCGGACCTGGCATTCAGTCATGCCAAGCTTCGTAAGTGTCGCAGCAAACCAAATCCAGGGAGCAAGCCATGATGAGTCTAAGAGTTCTTGGCGCGGCTGTGATAGTGGCGTCGGCAGTTTCGAGCCCCGCATCGGCGCAAGCGGTCTTCTCCAACCCGGCCGCCTGTTCATCTCAATTCGCCAGCGCCAACTGCCTCAACCGAGGAGCCGGGAGCCCGTACGACAGCAGGAGGGGCTATTATCAGCGGCGAGCCGCCTATCGCGAACCCGTGGGGCCGGTGGGGGCCGCTGCCGGCGTGGCCGGCGCTGCCGTCGGAACCGCCGCGGCGATCGCGACCGCTCCCTTCGGCGGCTGGCGCAATTCCTACGCCGCATACGGCACCTACGATCGGCCCGCCGCGTATGGCGACTACTATGCGTGGAACGGCGACTGGAACAGTTACGCGTCGCACAACGGCATCGTCTGCAGGCCCGGCACCTTTTTCAAGGGATCCGACGGACTCCAGCACCCCTGCCAATAGGGCTCTTCTGCTCTCAGACTAATCTACAGGCGGCCTGCATGGGCCGCCTGCTCCAGTCCTGCCGGTCGCGTCGACAGCGCCTGCGCGGCTGAAGGATCGTATGCGCCCGAGCTGCCTAGTCGGATCGACGACAATATCCGGCTTCGTCCTCCGCGCTGCGCCGGAACGAGCGCCTGCGCGGAGCGATTGCTGGATGCGCAGCCCACCGATACCGACATTCAGTGCAGGTTTCGATGCGGCCCGAGCTGCTCGTCCGACTCCGCAATCATCCGATCCGACGTCGGCTTCTGATGATATGTCGGCCACTAACCTGCGCGGGAAGATCCGGCTCTGTCGAGCCGTCCACGCAGTCGAGGCAATCGACCTATCTGGGTTGGGATCGATCGATGGCCCCGCTGTCCAGCAATGGCGCGGCATCGATGTTGTGCGCGTCCATCAGCATGGCCAGCCGCTCTACTGCAGCAAGGATCATGGCCTGCTCCCATTGCGGCAACTGGACGAAGCGATCTGTAAACGTCAGGTGAAGCAAGTCGGGTGCGTTGGCCACGATGTCCCTGCCTGCCGGCGTCGCCGTCAGAAGGAACTGGCGCTTGTCGTTTGCGTTACGCTGGCGCTGCACTAGATCGAGCGCCACAAGCCGATCGACGATCGTCGTGATCGTTGCCTGACCGAACTGAAGCGCCTGCGCAATGACACCCGGTGTGGTTTTCTCGCGCGCGTCGATCTCTCGCAACACGAGCCATTGCGATGTCGTAAGGCCGGTCGCAATGGCCAGCTGGCGACTGCCGATCTCAGTTGCCCGCAGCACTCTTCGCAGGGCGCGCAGCGTCAGTGAGGCGATCTCTGATTTCATGTGGCTTTTCTTATAGCTACGGCCGCGCCGAGGCGAATCGTAACCGGTTCCAAGTCAGCCCTTCAAATTTTATTCGGATAACGAAATATCTACGAAGCTTTTGATGTGAGATCTCAAGCCAATTTTCAAGATTTCGCCACTTATTTTCCTATAAGGAAAGCGCTATATATTTCGGAGAATGAAGCGATTAATTCGAAATCTGAAGCAATAGCCGGCCCTCGGGTCGATGCTTTCGGTGGATCCTCGCCAGTGGCTTTCGACGCTGCTCCGGATGTCAACGAAGCGTTCCAGTTGAGAAAGCCGTCGCCCGCTGACGGCCCCGCGGTTACCCGTCTGGTCGCAGCCTGCGCGCCACTGGACTCCAATTCCGCCTATTGCAACCTCCTCCAGTGCACGCACTTCACGGACTCCTGCCTCGTTGCGGAACGTCACGCGCAAATTCTAGGATGGGTTTCAGGTTATCGCCCGCCTTCGGAACCGAACAGCTTCTTCGTCTGGCAGGTCGCGGTCGCGAAGGCGGCGCGCGGCAAAGGCCTTGCTCAGCGCATGATCAACGCGCTGCTGGATCGCCCTTCCGCCGAAAGTGCCAAGTATCTCCTCACCACAGTGACCGACGACAACGCTCCATCCTGGGCATTGTTCAACGGACTGGCCCGCGCGTGGGGCGCTCCGCTGATCCGCAGTGTGATGTTCGAGTGCGACGCGCATTTCGCCGGTAAGCACGCCACAGAGTGGCTGGCCCGCATTGGCCCCCTGCCAAACCGACAGCCCGGAGCCAGAGATCAGGAGAACTGACGACATGACCACAACAACCACACTTGCTCGCCATACACGACCCAAGCCGACCAGCCATATCCCGAACCGATCCATTTACGAACGCCGGGAGTCGGTCGTGCGGAGCTATGCGCGCACCATGCCGCGCCAGTTCAGCCGAGCTGACAATGTCTGGATGTATGATAATCAGGGCGGACGCTATCTAGACTTCCTGTCGGGATGCTCGACGCTTAATTACGGACACAATCATCCCGCGCTGAAGCAAGCGCTGATCGACTACATCTCGACTGACGGCATCACGCACGGGCTTGACCTGCATACCGACGCCAAGGCGGAGTTCCTCGAAACATTCGAGTCGCTGATTCTGAAGTCACGCGGGCTGGACTACCGCGTGATGTTCACCGGACCGACCGGCACTAACGCGGTCGAGGCCGCCATCAAACTGGCCCGCAAGGTGACCGGCCGTGGACTGGTGATCGCTTTCACGAACGGTTTCCACGGCATGACCCTCGGTGCGCTGGCCTGCACCGGCAATGCCGCCAAGCGCACCGGCGCGGGCGTACCACTCAGCCATGTCAGCCACGAGCCTTACGATGGCTATCACGGCCCGGATCTCGACACCGCCGCGCTGCTGGAACGGCGGCTGTCCGACCCTTCCAGCGGGCTCGATGCGCCGGCCGCGATTCTAGTCGAGACGGTTCAGGGCGAAGGCGGTCTCAACACCGCATCGCCGGATTGGCTGCGTGCAATCGCCGATATCGCAAAACGCCACGGCGCACTCCTTATCGTCGACGATATTCAAGCCGGATGCGGACGCACCGGTCCGTTTTTCAGCTTTGAAGGCATGGGTTTTACGCCCGACATCGTCACCATGGCAAAATCGCTGTCCGGCATGGGGCTTCCCTTCGCGCTGACACTGTTCCGACCCGAGTTGGATCAATGGTTGCCCGGCGAACACAACGGCACGTTCCGGGGCAACAATCACGCCTTCATCACGGCCACCGCGTCTCTGCGGAACTTCTGGAAGGATGACGAGTTCGAGCAGGACGTCCAGCGCAAGGGACGATTGCTCGCACGACGCCTGGATGCCATCGCTTCTGGATTCGGCCTTTCGACACGCGGCCGCGGCATGATGCGCGGCATCGACGTCGGGTCCGGTGAAACTGCCGATGCCATCACCAGCGCCTGTTTTGCCGCCGGACTCATCATCGAAACGAGCGGCGCACACGACGAAATCGTCAAGGTGCTTGCACCTCTCATTATCGACGACGCCGCTCTCTCGGCCGGCCTCGACATCATCGAGGAGTCGGTCCGCGCGGTGCGGACCGGCAGCTACGGCATTGCAGCCGAATAACGAAAGGAAAGAACAATGATCGTTCGTCAACTCCGCGACATTCAAAAGACCGATCGTCTCGTCAAATCGAAGGGCTGGGACAGTGCCCGCCTTCTGCTCAAGAGCGACGGCATGGGCTTCTCTTTCCACATTACGACGATGTACGCGGGCGAAGAACTCAAGATGCACTACCAGAACCATCTCGAGGCGGTTTTCATACTGAAGGGAACCGGGACCATCGAAGACCTCGGGACCGGCGAAACGCACAAGCTCGCACCGGGCATCATGTACGCACTCAACAAGAACGACCAGCATATCGTTCGCCCGGACACTGACCTCCTGACGGCCTGCGTGTTCAACCCGCCGGTCACCGGCCAGGAAGTGCACGATGAGACTGGTGCCTATCCGACTGATGTCGAAGCGCCGCGCGAGGCGGCCGTTAACTCCTGAAACAACTGAAAGAGGGAAAGGCATTGACAGACATTTACCCATCCCGTCTCACCTCGGAGGCCCAGATGCTTCCGCGTCTCGATCCCGTTATTCATAGCGACTGGAGCGAGAGCGCACCGCTAACGCGGCAGCAGGCCGAGCAGTTCGATCGCGATGGCTTCCTCGTGCTCAAGGATGTCCTCTCTCCCGAGGAAGTCGACCACCTGCAGACGCAGGCAAAGAAACTGCTATCGAGCCCTAACGGCCTCAATCCGGAAACGATCATCGCCGAGCCGGACAGCCAAGAAATCCGTTCGGTCTTCGAGATCCACTCTCAGAGTAGAGTGATCGGGCGCCTCGCCGCCGACGCACGCTTGTCAGGCATCGCTCAGTTCCTGCTGAACGACAAGGTCTACATCCATCAGTCACGCCTGAACTACAAGCCCGGCTTCGAAGGCAAGGAGTTCTACTGGCACTCCGACTTCGAGACTTGGCACGTGGAAGACGGCATGCCGCGCATGCGAGCACTCTCCATGTCAGTCCTGCTGGCGGAAAATACGCCGGACAATGGCCCCCTGATGCTGATGCCCGGATCGCACCGCGTCTTCCTGACCTGTATTGGGGCGACGCCGGAAGACCACTATCGCACGTCACTGAAGAAGCAGGAGTATGGCGTGCCCGACCGGCAAAGTCTGACCGAGTTGGCGCACCGCCACGGCATCGTGGCGCCGACCGGTAAGGCGGGCACGGTGGTGATCTTCGATTGCAACACGATGCACGGATCGAACGGCAACATCACGCCATTTCCACGCGCTAACGCGTTCTTCGTCTATAACGCCGTGAGCAACCGGCTGCAGGCGCCATTCGGCGTCAAAAAACCGCGGCCGAGCTTCGTTGCCGCGCGCAGCGACCCGAAAGCTCTCGTGCCTCAGCACGGCCCGTTGATGGAGGATGCTCTCGCATGAGCGGTTTTCATAGTGTCGAGAAGATCGGCGGCACATCGATGGCCGCGACTGGCACGCTATTCGACGACGTTCCGATCGCGGAGCGCAAGGGCGAGGACCTTTACAATCGCGCCTTTGTCGTCTCCGCCTGTGCCGGGATGACTGACCTGCTGCTGGAGCACAAGAAGACCTACGAGCCTGGTATCTATGCACGCTTTGTTGCCGATGACGGCGCGGACGGATGGCGTCAAGCGATAGCCGACAGCGACATCGCTTGGCCAGGCTTGGTGTTCGATGCGCTGCGAGCCCTCGATAACGCACGAATCGACGTGATTGCGACGCGGCATCAGATTCGCAATGCTGACGTTCAGTTCGTCGTGACCGTTTGCCACTTCGATGGTAGCGCTAGGGTTCTGCATCGTGTCCCGGTGGAGGCCGACGGGGAAGCGGAAGGCCGGCGCGCGGCCTGACGGCGCGCGTCGCAATCGTCATGCTTGCGGCAATCTCCCCGGTTCGTAGCCTGCTGCTCGCCATCTTTATGCTCATGGCGGGAAGCGGGTTTATGGCGACGCTCCTGAGTTTGCGGCTCGAGCGGGCGGGACAGGGCACGATCGTGATCGGCGCGGTGGCGACCGCCTATTTTGCCGGGCTGGTCGTCGGAGCCCTGCGCTCGGGACGTATCGTCCGGCGCGTGGGACATATCCGCGCCTTTGCGGCGTTCGTTGCGCTTCTCTCCGCGAGCACGCTCGGCTACGCGCAAATCATCCATCCTCTGCTCTGGTCGGGACTGCGGCTGATCGACGGCTTCTGCGTCGCCGGCGTGTTCGTCTGTCTCGAGAGCTGGCTAAACGAACGCGCTGACGCGGCCTCGCGCGGCAGCATTCTAGCGGCCTACATGGTTGCACTATATTGCGGACAGGCGGTGGGACAGTTGCTGCTAGGAGCCAGCGGTGATTTGCCTGCTGTTCCGTTTCAACTAGCCTCAATGCTAATCTCGCTCGCGATCATTCCACTTTGTCTCACACGCAACTCGGCGCCGCCGCCTGCCGAAGCCGCGGCGTTCGGAACCCGAACACTCTTTGCCGCATCTCCCCTCGGTGCTGTCGGAGTAATGACGACCGGCTTGATGTTAGGGGCATTTTACGGATTGGCCGCAGTGCAGGTTCGACGCCTAGGGTTCGATTTATCGCAGACAGCCCACTTCATGATGATCGTGATTCTTGGCGGCGTGATCCTGCAATGGCCGCTCGGACGCATTTCCGACCGCTATGATCGTCGCCAGGTCATCGTGCTCAGTTTCGCGGCAACCCTGTGTATCAGCTTGGTCATCTCCTTTCTCTCGTCGGTCGGCCCGTGGCTGCTGATTCTCGGAACAATGTTTGGTGGCCTCAGCTTTGCGCTCTATCCACTCTGCGTGGCCCATTGCAACGACCGTCTGCACGCCGCACAACGTATCGCCGCAAGCGGACGGCTGGTGCTGCTGTATTCCGTCGGCGCCGCGCTCGGGCCGATCGGTGGAGCAATATTCATGACAGGCTGGAGCAGCGGCGGGCTTTTCCTTTTCATCGCCCTTTGCGCCGGCGGCGCGGCCGCGTTCGGCATGTGGCGGCAGACGGCAACCCCACCTGTTCCTGCACCCGAGCAGCAGGACTTTCAGATTCTTCCACGCACGACGCCGATTGCATCGCTGCTTGACCCCAATACGCCCGACGCAGCGGTGATCGGAGAACAGCAATCGTGAATGCCTCCGTTTCCGCACCTGATCCAACTGCTGATCGCGCCACGTTGCGCCGTGCGATTGCCGCCTCTGCCGTCGGCAATGCGACGGAATGGTTCGACTACGGCATTTATGCGTATGGCGTGACGTACATTTCCGCGGCACTGTTTCCCGGCGACGTCGGGGAAGCGGTGCTTTTTGCGTTGGCCACGTTCGCGATCTCCTTCCTCATACGGCCGCTAGGCGGGATATTCTGGGGATCGCTGGGAGACCGGGTGGGCCGAAAGTCCGTGTTGGCGCTAACGATACTGCTGATGTCGGGCGCGACGCTGTGCGTCGGGCTTATTCCCCCCTACAACAGCGTCGGCTTCTGGGCGCCACTGTCGCTCGTTCTTCTCCGCATCGTACAGGGCTTTTCGACCGGTGGCGAATACGGCGGCGCCGCGACGTTCATGGCCGAGTACGCTCCCGATGACCGACGCGGCTTTTATGGGAGTTTCCTGGAGTTCGGAACGCTGGCCGGCTTCTCGCTGGGCGCATTCCTGATGTTATCTTTCTCGCTCTTTCTGGGTGATCAGGCGATGCACGACTGGGGATGGCGCGTTCCGTTTCTGGTCGCCGCGCCAATGGGCCTCGTCGGCGCGTATCTGCGCGCGAGAATGGAAGATACGCCGGTCTTCCGTGCCCACGAAACCGCAAGCCAGGCACGATCCTCACCAGGCCTGATCGCCCTTCTGGCACGTCACCGGCGTCCTATGCTCGTCGTCGGCGGCCTGGTGGTTGCGCTCAATGTCGTCAATTATACGCTGCTCAGCTACATGCCAACCTATCTTCAGAGCCGCATCGGCCTGTCGCCGGATGAGGCGCTTGCGGTGCCGCTCCTCGGCATGCTGTTCATGATGCTGTTCCTGCCATTTGCTGGCCGGCTCTCGGACCGAATCGGGCGCCGTCCGATGTGGAGCTTCTCCCTGATCGGGTTGTTTCTGCTGGTGGCCCCTCTCTACATGCTCATGGGCACGGGCCTCGTCGGCGCCTGTGTCGGCTTCATTCTGCTCGGGCTGCTCTACGTACCGCAACTCGCGACCATTTCGGCGACTTTCCCGGCCATGTTTCCCACCCATGTGCGTTTCGCCGGCTTCGCCGGCGCTTACAACATTTCGACATCCATTTTTGGCGGCACGGCGCCGGCAATCAACAGCGGCCTTATCTCTGTTACCGGGAACGAGCTGATGCCGGCCTATTACATGATGGCTACATGCGTTGTTGGGCTGATCGCGCTGCGCTTCATGCCGGAGACAGCCGGACGGACTCTTTATGAAGATCCTTTCGCGCGATAGGCCTAGCTAGAGCGGTTTCCAGTTGAGGTGAATCGGAACAGTCAAAGGGGATTCCCACGGGCACGCAAATCAGATTCGGTGTTGCCCGCGACAACATGCGGGGCATGCGATGGCGAAGGGATACTCCAAGGACCTCAGGGTGCGTGCGGTTGAGCTTGTTGAGTCCGGCGAAAGCGCACGTGAGGCTGCGCGCATTCTCAATCTCGGCGCTTCGACTACGATCCGATGGATGGATCGTTGGAGGAAGACCGGAAACGTTGAGGCCAAGCCCGGCACCGGGCACAGCCGCTCGCCGTTGGAGCAGCACAAGCAGTGGCTGATCGAGCTGATCGCCGCGGAGCCGGACCTGACGCTCGAGGAGATCCGCGCGCGTCTGCGCTCTCAGAGAAAGCAAAAGGCCGGCATCGGTTCGATCTGGCGTTTCTTCGACCGTCACAGCATCACCTTCAAAAAAAACACTGCACGCCGCCGAGCAGGATCGACCTGACGTCGCTGCCGAGCGTGCCGCGCTGAAAGCCGAGCAGCCCAAGCTGCGTGCACCGCGCCTCATCTTTATCGACGAGACTGCGGTCACGACGAAGATGGTCCGGCACTATGGGCGCTCTCCTCGCGGTGAGCGCCTCGTCTCTGGCGTGCCCCATGGTCACTGGAAGACGCTGACGCTTGTCGCCGCGCTGCGCATCGATGGCCTCACGGCGCCCTATGTCATCGACGGTGCAATGGATGGGCCCTCGTTCCTGGCTTATGTCGAGCAAGTCCTGGCGCCGACCTTGCGCAAGGGCGACATCGTCTTAATGGACAACTTGCGCACTCACAAGATCGCCGGTGTCCGCGAGGCGATCGAGGCTGTCGGCGCCCGCGTGCGTTATCTGCCGGCCTACTCGCCCGACCTCAATCCAATCGAACAGGCCTTCTCCCGGTTGAAAGCTGCGCTGCGCAAAGGCGCCACCCGCACGGTCCAAGCCCTGCTCAAACTCATCGGCAAACTCGTCAAGTCGTTTGCGCCGCAGATGTGTGCCAACTACTTTAGGCATGCTGGATACACCAGATGATCCACATCATGTGGAAAATGCTCTAGCACGCCAAGCTTCCGAGGCCGAGGAACGGCTGGAGCGCCTTTATGCGGCCATTGAGAGCGGCGCTATCGATGGTACCGATGGATCCGGATCCCCCAAGAACCGGATCGCCGCGTTGATGGCAAGCCGGGGTAGGGCCGTTGTGGCTCTCCATTATGCGAAGAAGTTCGCTATCGATCGGTTCACCCGCCTGATGCGTCAGCAACTCGTGACCTCACGGCCCGGCTCGGTCGCCTCCGGCAAAAACGCCTTGAACTGCTCGGTGTTGGCGACCAGGTTGCGGTGGCTCAAGATCGCGCCCTTCGAGAGGCTGGTGGTGCCGCCCGTGTACTGGAAGAAGACGATGTCATCGCCGCCGAGTGCTACCGGATCGAGCCGCAGCCGCGCACCCTCGGCGAGCACGTCGGCGAGGCGCAGCGTCGAGGTTAGCCGCAGGTCGACCGTCGGAGACGGTATGGCAAGGCCGCTGCAGTCGCCGAGGTCATGAGTGATCACCGTCTTGACCGGAGTCTGATCGATGATCTCGGCGAGCGCCGGGGTGGAGCCGCCAAAAATGACGATAGTCTCGACGCCGGCATCGTTCAATTGGTGAGCAAGCTCGCGTGGTGTGTAGAGCGGGTTGATGTTCACCTGAGCGGCACCCGCGCGCAGGATGCCGAGCGTTACGATCGGGAAGGCGAAGATGTTCGGCGACATCATCGCCAGACGGTCACCGCGACGCACGCCGAGCTTCTGCTGCAGATAGGCCGCCAGGGCGCGCGAGGCGCGGTCGATCTCGGCGTAGGTCATGGCACGGCCAAAGCACTCGAAGGCCGGCATGTCGGCGAAGCGCTCAACCGCGGCGTCGAAGAGCGCGACGACCGAGGGATAGGCGTCATCGTCGATCTCTGCGGGGACGCCGGGCGCGTAGGTCTTGATCCAGGGCTTGTTCATCGGGAATTCCTCCCAACCCCCTCGGGGACAATGCGACTTGTTATGGTTGGCGCTGGCTCGACTAGGACGCCTTGTCTTGCCTCGGCAGGATGGCCTCAGGCTCGATCGCCTCCTCGGACTTCGCTCGGGGCGCCGCCGTGGTCCTTGCGTCGCATGGAGCGGATGCTCTGTGCTTGTGACGGCGCGATCGGAATTTGATATCGCGCGACAATCGAGACGGCCCGGCAAGGTCCAATGGATTGCCCGGGATCAAGGTTCACTGCAGCGGCAGCGCGCGCGACCCGTATGCGAAGCGATCGAAGTCGCATACAACGGTGCAGTTCCTGAGATACGCTCTAACAGCTCAACAACTTAGCGCTGGCGGACCGCGAACCATGGTCGCAGAAATCTATATTCTGCGACGGAGCAAGCGCCGTGCTCATCACAACAGCAACAGCGACCGTCGAGAACGATTCACTCGATGATGCCGCCGGTCTCGTTGCCCTCGCGACGATGACGTGGGTAGAAACCGCAACGCTCGCAAAAGTCGCCCCGGCAGCTCGTCGCTGCCGGGTCCAAGTCGAAACTGATTGCCGCCTTCGGTCAATTGACCTTGACTACTTTCGGCGGCGTCCAACTGCCGTTGAGGATCGAGGGACTGGTTTCCTGCGGCCAGTACATGCGCAACATCAGGTTGAAGTCGCCCTTGGGAGCCGGCAACCAATTGGCTTCCTTGTCTTTGCCCGGCGATTCGGTCTGGAAATAAAGCGTGACCGTGCCGTCTGCGTTCTTCTTCAGATCGTCGCGCGGGCTGACTGTGAATTTGTTCAATGCGTTCGGAACGAACCACCAGCCCTGGTCGATTTGATACATGGTGATCGACCAGAAGCCCTTCACCGGCGGCTCCTGGCCCTTTGCAAAGGTCACCGTATACTTGTTCGCACCGTTGAGAGAGGCACCGGCACTATCCACCATGGTATAAGGATAGACCGCGTCCTCCTGCACGTTCGAAGGCCAGCCGAAGGCCGCCACGACCGCGCGCTTCATGTAGTCGGTGCCGAAATCGCCAAGGCCCTTGGTGATCAGCCAGCCATCGACGATCTGGCCGAGGCTCTTTTGATTGTCGCCAATCTTCTTTAAGGCCTCCTGAGGGAGGTCCTTGAGGGCCGCCTGCGTCTGGGCGTCGAACTTGCCCATGTCAAAAGCTTCGCACGGCTTCAGGCCGATCCGCGCCATCTTCTCAACAATCGGCGCGTCGGCGGCAACGGGCGGGGCGTCCTTGCACATCAGGCTGGCGAGCATGTCGAAATAGCCCTTGGTCCCCATGTCGAGGATGACCTTCTGCGGCTTGTCGGTCATCGAGAAGGGCGGGTTCGGATTGAGCGGCGCGGACTTGGGTTTGTAGTCGGTGCCCCAAGCGGAAAGCGGCGTGACTTTAAGCTGTGCCTGTAGACCGTTCACCGCCTTGTAGTCCGCTTCCGTCCCGTTAGCGTAAGTGCGCCCGAGGATGACCATGTAGCGGGTCTCGACCGGCACATGGACCATCCCTTTCGGCACCTCACCCTTCCAGTCCGAGCGCGTCAGCAGATAGTTCGCCGCGCCCTGGCCGGCGGTCCGGCTGCCCTTCGAGGCAAAGTCGACCATCCACAGGTTGTACATGGGAAACATGTAGAAGCGGCCGTCTGGCATCGCCGGATGGCTGAAGACCTGCGGCTCCGACACGTCGATCCAGGCGATCGAATAGAGCGTGTCAGCATTGGGGGCCGAGACGCCGCGATAGTCCGCCGGCGGATAACGCGGCACGTTGAGGAACTGGGCTAGCGGCGACTTCAGTTCTTTCAGCGACACTTCGGCCGTGTGGGTCATCTGCACCCGCGTGACATCGGTGGTGATGAGCGAATAGCCGTAGACATAGGCATCCATGGCGATGCCTTTCACCTCGTCGGCTGTCAGTGCGAGCGCCGGCCCCGAACTGGCTACAAGTCCGGCAGCGAGCACCAGGCTCGCCATTCTTTTGCAATTCATTAAAATGCTCCAGCTTTCTGTTGTATTCCATCAAGGCACGGCCGCTCCCGGCACTCGGAAGGATACTTCATTCAATCCGCTCTGCAGGCTATGCAATTTCGGCAGAGGCCTCGATTGTTCGCGCTGAGCGCGACCGAGTTCGTGGTCCCCGCAGTTAAGCGGCTTTCCTGGGACGAGAACGAGAGCTGCTGCCTGACAGTTGGATGCGCGCCTATCCTTGGTCGCCGACGGAGGGGCGCATTTCCAAATGCCCTTTCCCAAACGAACAACGGAAGCCGGCCGCAGTATCTTAGATTTCACTGGTAACGTCTGGCTTGAGCCAACCTCGATATGGCGGAATCAAAATGCCGTATCAAGCCGTCGAAATCGTCCGCTCAATGACAAATCATTGGCATACCTGAATAGATCCAAAGTGCACCAGCGGCGATTCCACTGAACCATGCAATTACCAGCCAGCGCCTTTCATGCCGCAACCATGCCGCAAGACGTGATTGCTTTGTTGTGCGACGGCATGAAAGGCTGGACATATTATCGAACCGCCACCGGTCAGCTTGGTGTGTCATCGAAATTGGGCCGACGCTCTGCGGATGCCGGCGAACGAATAACAAACGCCAACCACATAGACGGCTATGCTAAGTCCCTGCGCCGCGAGCCACAGATTCTTTCCGGTCGGAATCGCATGGTAATAAAAATTCGGCCAGAAATAATTGCAAATCACATAGCCCGCAGCAGCGGATACGAGCGTTGCGATCAGACCGAATGAGCACAGCACGGGCGCAACGCGCTCGTGACTGGAAATATTCGCCGACGCGCCCTGCCGATTGATGGCCTGATAGCAAAAGCCGATTGCAACCATGCCAAGGCCGCCTGTCTTGAGAGTCAATTCCGCCAGCACCGCCGGACAACCCCACCAGAGCGTAATGTTTCTCAGGAAGTCCGGCCCCACGTCTCCGGCTATGGCACCGTACATGTAATGCGCGATCGGGATAAAGCCCGTCAAGAATCCTGTGATGAACAGCCCGAGACCCCAGCGGATGAAATTCCAGCTTAGTGTCGCGGGCGTGACAGCGGCTTGGCCGTCTATTGCAATGGTCGCGTTGCTCATTCCTACCTCCATTTTGTGGCGCGAGTTACCGGTCCCCCACTCTCATCATGCGTTCAAGGTTATTCAACCGACCTTCTTGGCGGCAGGGACCGTCCATGTGCCGTTGATGATCGACGGGCTCGTTTGCGGCCGATACATGCGCAGCATGAGGATGAAATCTCCCTCCGGCGCGGGCCGCGCCTACGCCAAAGAAGGAATCCTGCGCAAGGGCTGATTTTGTTGCAGCCGCACCTGCCAGCGCAGGCCCATTCCACCAAATGCAAGGGATCGACGAGTGATCTTTATCTATCTCTCCTTAGTGGCCGGTGTCGCGCGCCATGGAAAACTGCCCCCTCGGCGTCATGAGGAATTGCCCCCTCCTCGGATAGCTGAGGAGAGAGCGAATGAACGAGGAACGAATCACTAGAGGCTCGCCGTGGAGTGATCCACGGGGGCAGGTGATGAAGACGCCGGATGACGTGGCGGAGATGTTGCGCCTAAGGGCGTGCGGATGGGGGCTGAAGCGGATTGGGCGCCAGCTGGGCTGCAGCCATCACACGGTGAAGGACTACGTGGCGGCGGGCGGGGTGAAGCCGTTCAAGTCGCCTGAGCGGCCGAAGCTGCTCGACGGCCTTGAGGGTTGGCTGCACGAGAGGTTCATTCGCCATCGCGGCAATGCTGACGTGGTTCGCCAGGATCTGTTGGCCGAGAAAGGCGTGGAGGTAAGCCGGCGAACGCTGCAACGCGCCGTGCAGCCCTATCGCCAGGCGCTGAAGGCGGAGGCGCTGGCGACGACGAGGTTCGAGACGCCTCCTGGCCGACAGCTGCAGATCGACTTCGGGGAGCGTCTGGTCGAGATCGGCAGGGTGAAGGTCAAAGCATTCGTGTTCGTGGCAACGCTCGGGCATTCGCGACGGCTGCATGTGCGTGCGTTCCGGGCGGAGAAGCAAGAGCACTGGTTCGCCGGGCTCGAGAGCGCATTTACGACCTTCGGCGGCGTGCCGGAGGAAGTGCTGATGGACAATCCACGCGCGCTCGTCGTGCGTCACGACGCGGTGAGCCGGTCGGTTCAGTTCAACGACAAACTCATCGCGTTTGCGAAGCATTGGGGCTTCCGTCCACGCGCCTGCGCGCCATATCGGGCACGCACGAAGGGCAAGACGGAGAATGGCGTCGGCTACGTGAAGAAGAACGCGATCGCGGGGCATTCCTTCGTAAGTTGGGAGGCATTCGAGGCGCATCTCGCCAAGTGGGAGCGTGAGGTGGCGAACGTGCGTATCCACGGCACGACCGGCGAGGCGCCGATGGTTCGCTTCGTACGCGACGAGGCACACCGGTTGAAACCGCTCGGCGGGCAGCCCTCGTTCGGATCATTGCGCGAACTAACCCGGGTCGTCGGCAACGATTGCGCCATCGAGATCGACACGAACAGTTACTCAGTGCCGTGGCGCCTAATTGGCGAGCGCGTGGCGGTAACGGTCGCGGCCGGCGAGGTGCGGATCCGCCATGGATTGCACCAGGTGGCGGTCCACAAGCAATCGGAGGGGCGCCGGCTGCGGATCGCCGATCCCGCCCATCTCGATGGTGTTGCCGGGCGCAATGGCGCGGTCCGCCGGCCGGAGATTGCGGCGGCGGTGCCGGGGTCGTCTCCACCGCCTTCGTTGTTGCGTCCTCTTGCCGAATATGAAGCCGTGATCGGGGGAAGCTTCTGATGACGCGCGCAAAGAAGGCAACCGAAGTACCGACTGATCCCCTTGATGCCATGCTGGCGCGATTGCAGCTCTCCGGCATCCGCGATCAGCTCGATAGCCTGCTCGACGAGGCAGCGCGCGCGAACCTGTCGGCACGTGAGACGCTGATCCTGCTGTGCGAGCGCGAGATCGCACGCAAGGATCATCGCCGCATCGACATGGCGCTGAAGCTTGCACACTTCCCGGCCGTGAAGGAGCTTGCTGGCTTCGACTTCGAGGCGCAGCCGTCGATCGATCCGAAGCAGATCCGCGACCTGGCCGCGTCACGTTGGATCGCCAACGGAGAGAACGTGCTGCTGCTCGGCCCGCCGGGCGTCGGTAAGACGCACTTGTCGATCGCGCTCGGGCGAGAGGCAATCCTGGCCGGGTATACGGTGCAGTTCACCACGGCGACGACGCTGGTCGCTGGCCTTGCCAAGGCGCATGGCGATCGGCGCCTGGACGAGAAACTACTCGCGCTGTCGAAGCCAAAGCTACTGATCGTCGACGAGCTCGGCTATCTGCCGCTGGAACCCGACGCGGCCCATCTGTTCTTCCAACTGGTCAGCCGGCGCTACGAAACTGGTGCCATGCTGATCACGTCGAACCGCAGCGTTGCCGAATGGGGCACCGTGTTCGCCGATCCGGTGGTCGCCACCGCGATCCTCGACCGGCTCCTGCACCACAGCTACGTGTTGACTATCCGCGGCGACAGCTACCGGCTCCGCGCCAAACGGAAGAGCGGCCTCATCAAGCCGCCGCCCGTCGGTGACGGCCCTCCGGTCGGCTCCGCCTCCCTCCGTCCCGTCACCGACGGAAGCAACCTTCAACCAAGATCATAACCCGATGGTGGGGGCAGTTCTTCATGACGCAAAGGGGGCAGTTCCGGATGGCGTTTGACAGGCCGGACTGAAACGACTTCGCGAATCGTGCTGCTGATGCGTGAGGAGATCAGCGTCTTCTTGCCACGCCGGTGTCCAAAGTCAGCATAAGGCGCTCAGATCAGCCTGTGCATGCGCTGACTAGATGATCGGAAGGCTTAGCGTTAGCGACACCGCAACGACAGTCATTTGCCGCCTGGCACCTATTTGCCCCAACGGATGAAGTCGGTCGACCTATGACCGCACGGCGCGACGCGTGGATGAACATACCTCGGCCCATCGACCTTCTCCTGTCCACAGTCCATGTAGTTGGCGCCACTTCAGGAAGCCGCGCTATGCAAATTCCAACCTCGACGTTGCGCCGACGCCACGCTCGACCCGATACAGCAGGTCCGAACTCTTCCATAAAGCGTTTGAGACGGACTCTCGCCGAATGCCTTTCTATACTCGACAGAAAAGCGCCCCAGCTCACTGAAGCCCCAAGCTGTTGCAACATGGGTAACGGTGGTCAGCTCGCGGTCAGCCACCAGAAGGACTTTCCTAGCGTGCAGCAACCGCAACATGCGAAGACGCCGGCAGGGCGGGACGCCGTGGATCTCGTTGAATGCATTGCGCAGCGTACGCTCACTCACCATAAGGGTACGACATATGACCGAAACAGATAGCGGTTGATGAGGACGACTCAAGGCCAACCTCTCCGCTCGTCCGACGACATCGCAACAGGACTCTCTCCGTTGCTCGGGCATCATTTCCACAACGGGGCCAGCCGGTGGCGCTGAATCCCATGCGCCAGATACGCGACTGCGATCGGCTCAGACGGCTTCCAAAGCACACCGTGTTCCATGAACGTCAAAACAGTCAGATCCTTCCGGAGCGTGATAATCTCACTAAACTTTTCGCGCCAATTCAGGTCACGCGTCTTGCCATTTCGCGCCAATCATCTGGGATACTTCAGCGGTGGATTGCGCACCGGTCCTATGCGATGACGCGCCCGCTCAGCTTACGGGCACGTTGCTGCCGCCTGTATACAACGGGCTGAACTTTCATCGAACGCACGAAAGCGCGGCTGAAGCTGCTTGCGTTGGAATAGCCAAGGAATTTCGCGATATCCGACAGGTGCTTGCTGGAATCCACGAGTAACCGGCACGCCAAGTCGAGGCGAACGTCCGCGAGCATTTCACTGTGACTTGTGCCGATTCGACCGAGGTGACGCTGCAACGTCCGGACGCTAATCTTGAGTGCGCGAGCGGTTCGACCTATGGTTACGTCACCTTGTCGCAGCGACGCGACAATAGCCGCGCGGATCGCCTCCGACGACGGCAAACGAACAGCTCTCATCTGTTGGATGTAAGGCACGAAGCCCTTGCTCACTCTAGAGAGAAAATTCAATGGGCTTCGAGGCTGTAGGTGTTCTGGGCCTCCCTCTGGCCAACCGCCCGGGAAAAACCGGGGCTCGCCAGAAATTGCCTTACGATCACCCAGCGGCTCTCGCTCGACCATTGTCGCGCGCACGCAATACTGCGAAGGTACGATGATAGGATTCATAGAACGCGGAGCGACAGGCTGCGCTTCCTTCCACTCCGGCTCTAGTCTTGGTCTTATGTCAGCCTATGAAGCGAGTCGTTGGCCGTCTGGCCATAAGGCGCCAAAAAAGCCGGCAAGACCCGCATCGAAAGAGCCGCATCTCTGCTCGACGCGAGATCTAGCTGCTGTGCGAGAACGAGGCCTGCCGGGAGAGGGACAGCGAATTCTCCCATTCTTGTCGGCGACGCAAACGCCCGGGCCCGGCGAAATTGGCGCGGACGGACAGTATCAATTCTACGATCGAGGGGCAGCCGGGTGGCAAATATTCATTTGACGCGCTGCCAATTCCTGATTCCCTTCGCTGATATCCTTAGCGATATCGGCGCATCGACAGGTTCGTTTCTAGAAAGATCTCGTCTTCCGGCATCGCTGGAAGAAAAGGCCAACCACTACGTACCGATACTGCAGGCAATCGACTTCGCGGAAATCGCCCGGAGGTCGCAAGGCATTACAGATTTCGGATACCACGCCTCCCGACGTCTGCACTATTGTCACCTGAGCGAGAAAACCCGGACCCTGATCAGCCATGCCCCGACGCTGTTGGTCGCGCTGCAGCAGGCCTGCAAATGGGCGTCGATCGAGGACTCGAACTTGAGCAACTGGATCGAGCGATACGACGATCACGTGAGGTTTTGCAGCAGACTCACTGGAACAAAAGGGCTCCTGCATCTCGAGCATTCGCAATGGCTCCAGAATATTTTCCCCATATACATGGTCCAGCAATTCGCCGGGCCGGATTGGGCCCCGGCAACAATGGCCTTTGAAGCCCGCTATACGCCCAGCCCCGCGTGTCAATCATTCTGGCCAAACACGCGCTTCCTGTCCGGTCAGGACGCATCGTGGATCGATATTCCCATCTCCCTCCTCAGCCTCGTCAATCGCGCAAACGAAAAAATGCTTTCTCCGCAGGACGATGGGGCTGGCCCAGCCGGTCATGATATTATCGCAACTCTCAAATTGATGTTGCCGTCTTATCTGGGTGAAAGACTTCCTGCTCTCGCTGAAATCGCGGAGATGGCTGGCGCAAGCACCAGGAGCTTGCAACGCAAGCTCGCGCACGCCGGCCTGACATACTCGGATCTGATCGATACCATTCGGTTCGAAAATGCCAGAAAGCTTTTACGCGACACGGATTTCAAGATCATCGAAATCGCATTCGCCTCCGGCTACACTGATCCGGCGCACTTCACCCGTGCCTTCCGCCGAATTGCCGGTGCCGCTCCGCGGCAGTATCGGGAGGAATCGCGACAATGATTAGAGGCGCACTTCGCCAAAGCTCGGCCCGTACATGCTGACCAAGCGCGATTTCCTGCGATCTGCTGCACTTGCGACCACCACCGTGGCTGGGTACGCATCCGACGGGGGCCGTCTTGCGTGATGGGTGGCAATTCGCGAAGCGTGTGGCCTTAAGTCTAGCTTTAAGGTCATCAGGCGATGCGGGTCGAGGTTTTGGGCGGGTTGGAGCGGCGGCGGCGCTGGTCGCAGGACGACAAGGCACGGATTGTCGAGGAGACATTGGCACCGGGCGCGAAGGTGACTGAGGTTGCGCGTCGCAATGGAGTAGCGGCCAGCCTGGTGTTTACCTGGCGTCGACAAGCACGGACATCGGAACAAGTTGTGCCATCTTTTACGCCGGTGCAGATCGCCGCCGTAGCGGCCTCGGCTGAGGAAGCTCCGAAGCTTTTGCCTACGGTTGATGGCCGAGTTCGCTCCGTGACAGCCGCGCGTACTGGATTGATAGAGATCGATCTCGGCAACCGACGGTGCATCCGGGTGGATGCGCACGTCGATCCGGAGGCGTTAGCGCGGGTCCTCGATGTGCTTGGACGCCGATGATTGCGATACCGGGGAATGTGCGAGTGTGGCTCGCGACAGGCTACACGGATATGCGCAGAGGCTTTCCGTCGCTGGCACTCCAAGTGCAGGAGGTGCTGCACAAAGACCCGCTCAGCGGTCATCTGTTCGTCTTCCGCGGTCGCCGCAGCGATCTTGTGAAGGCGATCTGGCACGATGGCCAGGGAGCCTGCTTGTTCACAAAAAGACTCGAGAGAGGAAAGTTCATCTGGCCATCGGTTACCGGAGAATCGGTAACGATCTCGCCGGCGCAGTTGAGCTATCTGCTGTCTGGAATCGATTGGCGTAACCCTCAAGAAACCCATCGGCCGACGCGGGTCGGATAGCCGCTTTTACGGTTTGAATCTGCTGCTTGATCTGATTCAATGGCTTCATGATATCGAAGCCGGACGATCTTCCATCGGACCTCGTCAGTGCCCTGGCGGCGCTGCAGGCCGAGCGTGAGGCACGGCTGCGAGCTGAGGCGGTGGCTGCCAATTGGCAGGCGCAAGCCGCGAATGCGCAGGCGCAACTGTCGGATACCGAGGCGCTGATCGCGCATCTCGAGTTGCGCATCGAGAAGCTGAAACGCGAACTGTACGGGCAACGCTCCGAACGCACGGCACGGCTGCTCGAGCAGTTGGAGCTAGAGCTGGAAGAGCTCGTCACCACAGCGAGCGAGGATGAGCTTGCCGCGCAGGCCGCAGCGGCGAAGACGCAGAACGTCCGCCCCTTCATGCGCAAGCGGCCGGTGCGCAAGCCGTGGCCGGACGACATCGAACGCGAGCGCGTCGTCATTGAGGCTCCAACGACCTGCGCCTGCTGTGGTGGATCGCGGTTGGCGAAGATCGGTGAGGATGTGACCGGGACGCTGGAGGAGATCCCGCGGCGCTTCAAGCTGATCGAGACGGTACGGGAGAAATTTACCTGCCGCGATTGCGAGAAGATCAGCCAGCCGCCGGCGCCGTTCCATGCCACGCCGCGTGGCTTCATCGGCCCACAATTGCTGGCGACGATGCTGTTCGACAGTAGGGTCGAGGACTGGCGCGCCGCTCGACCAAATTTTCGATCGCACACGTTTCCAGCCCCCGCCACATCGCACGCAGCATGCGGATTTCCCGCACTACGCGCTCCCATTTGCTTCGCACCAAGGCTTATTTGACCTATCGTGCTGGAGCGGCTTTCGCCTTGCCAGTACTCGCCCGGTAGCCATTAAACAGCTTCAAGGTATCGTACAGCCACGACCTACTCCACTGCTTCCAGCCGAAGCCTTTTCGTTTCCGAGCCTTCGCCAGATGGCGTCTGACCTTCTTCTCTACCCAGTTTCTGATGTAGGCGAAACATTTACCGGAATCGCCCATCGCGAAGTAGTTTACCCACCCTCGGAGCTTCGGATTGATCAGGCTTATCACCCGGCCAATCGGTTGCGACCGGTGGCGGCGAAACACTTCCTTGAGCCCCCGCAGAAGCGCCGTCCGCTTTTTGAGCTTGGGCGTGTAATACGGCCGCATCACTCCGCGCAGACTGCGGAGGTAGCGGAAGTCGAATCCCAGAAAGCCGAAGCTCTCGCCTCGTTCCAGATCGACTATGCGGCTCTTCTCATCATTCACTTCAACCTGCAGTTTGGTGAACTCTTCCCGTAATCGCTTGTCTATGGCACCGAGCAGCCAGTCATGTCGCTTGTGGGCGTCGATCAAGACCACCAAATCGTCAGCGAATCGTGCATATTCGACGTTGGTGTACTTGCCGCGACGAGTTACCTCACGCGCTCGCTCCAGCATCTTATCCACCTCGTTGAGGTAGAGATTACTGAGCAAGGGTGAAATTACCCCGCCCTGTGGAACCCCCTTCTTGCCAGATGCTTTCAGCATCAGCCGCAGCAGATGCAGAATTTCCTTGTCGTCGATTCGCAGAGCCACCTTCTCTAGCATCCGATCGTGCCGGATGTTGTCGAAATAGGCGCGCAAATCAACGTCGAGAATCCGCGTCTTCCGCTCGGCTACCGCCTGGGCAACTCGCTTGATCGCTTCATGTGCCGTACGCTTGGGCCGATATCCAAACGATCCCGGTTGGAAATCCGCCTCGAATACAGGTTCGAGTACGAGCTTGAGCGCGCCTTGCACCACTCTGTCGCGAATAGCCGGAATCGACAGAACGCGGACCTTGGAGCCCCCGTCCTTCGGTATTTCCCGCTTCCTTGATGGGAGTGGCTGATAGCTGCGCCCGATCAGTTCGTCCCGTAATTGTTCGAGTAGCGACTCCACGCCTCGCGCTTCGATGGCTTCGAACGTCACTCCGTCTATTCCCGGAGCGCCGTCGTTTTCTTTCGCCATCTCATACGCTGCGCGCAGCGTCTCCATCTTACACACGTGGACGTATAGACCCCAGAAACGCCAAGACGGTTCAGCCTTCGCCTTGACGTATAGCCTCCGCCTCAGGTCCTGCAAATCGATGGACGCCTTTGTCATCTCGTCCTTGCCTTCCTTACGTTGGAGACATCACAAATGGCAGGGTCCCTTCGCTCCACGGGTGTTACCCCGCTTCAGCGCTACTGCGGACCCGGCCGCCACCTTCTCATCTTCGGCCGATTTCCCGGGGGCGCCGGTTATACGGCCTACCTTCTTCCGGCGATTTCTCTCCGGGATGAGGAAGGCTTCTCCAGTTGCTTTGCATGTCCTTGTCACCGTGCTGTCGCTTTCACCCCGCCGAAATGATCCGTCGCATCAGTTAGCATTCGTCGGATCATGCTGCCTTCGCCCCTAAACTGCGGGCTCGGCTTTCGGTTCTGAGCATTTTCGAGGCCACAGCGCGTTCTCTTTTGATACGGCCCGGTGACTCGTGAGCTCCCCAAGGGAGTCTTTGTCGATAGGCTTCAGAAATTCGGTTTCTCTCCTTTCTGCTATCCACACTACGGGGAGCTAACTTTTTCCCCGGCAGGACTAACTCCTGCTGAACATGCCAGCCTTCGCTGGACGCACAGTTCGGCATGCACATCCCGCTCAACCGCCAGAGTGCGCGCTTCAAGGCCGAGGGGATCGACCTGCCGTTGTCGACGCTGGCGGACCAGGTCGGCCACGGGACCTTCGCCGTCATGCCGCTCTTCCACTTGATCGAACGCCATGTGCTCGCGGCCGAGCGTCTTCATGGCGATGACACCACCATCCGTATCCTGGCGAAGGGCAAGTGCACGACCGGGCGGATCTGGACTTATGTGCGGGATGACCGGCCCTTCGCCGGGCCTGCGCCGCCGGCGGCGGTCTATTACGCCTCGAGCGATCGACGAGGCGAGCATCCCCAGAAGCATCTGGCGGCCTTCGCCGGTATCCTGCAAGCCGATTGCTACAACGGCTTCGAGCCGCTGTTCGACCCGCAGAAGAAGGCGCTGCCGATTACGCCGGCGTTTTGCTTTGCCCATGCGCGGCGGGGCTTCTTCGAGCTGGCTGACATCGAGAAAAATGCTCGGGAAGGCAAGAAGGGCAAGCCGGTCTCTCCGATCGCGCTGGAGGCGGTCAAGCGCCTCGATGCGTTGTTCGAGATCGAGCGCGCCATCAACGGCCGTGGCGCCGACGAGCGGCGCGCCGTGCGCCAGGAAAACAGCAAGCCGCTTCTCGAGGACATGCACGCTTGGCTGCTGCGTGAGCGCGAAACCCTCTCGCGCTCCTCCGAGGTCCTGAAGCCGATCAACTACATGCTCAGGCGCTGGGACGACTTCGCCCGCTTCCTCGACGATGGCAGGATCTGCTTGACCAACAATTGTGCCGAGCGCGCATTGAGAGGCATCGCATTGGGAAGGCGCAACTGGACCTTCGCCGGCAGCCAGCGTGGCGCCGACCGCGCCGCCATCATGCTGACGATGATCACGACCTGTCACCTCAACGACGTCGATCCCAAGGCCTGGCTTGCCGACGTCCTCGCCCGTATCGCCGATCTTCCCGCTTCGCGTCTGCACGAACTGCTGCCCTGGGAATGGAAACTCCTGCGCCAAGCCGCCGGTCAGCAGGCCGCCTGACCTTCACGCAACGCCATCATAGAGCCCGCCGCGCCCGCGCGCATGCGTCAATCAGGCGGTCTTCGTCGTATGCGTACGTGGCTGGCACCAAATCAAACCAAGCTTGGGCCCAATCATCAGTGCGCCCGGGCTTGCCGCGACCGGGGTCGAGAGTCTGATCCATGCGCGCCGGGCCACGCTGAATACGTCATAATTGGACGTTGCCCATTTCTACCGATTCCTTGGCGATCACACGTTCGCAGCCCCATTCCAAGCAAATCGAGCCCTCGACAACGGCAATCGATGACTTAAGCGATGTTGTCCCCGCTTAACCAACCACTCATTTCGCGAAACACACTACTTAGGAAATGGCTTGCTTCGCAGCCGGCGCCTCTCCTCGGATGCTCCCGCTAGCCCTACGAAATCGCAGAAGATCGTAGTTTGGCGTAGAAAATCGTACGATTGGTAGCGGGGGAGCGAATCGAACCCCCGAAAATGTTTTTTGTCGTCACTATAGTCCGCAGAATTTTTCGCCGTAGGCTGGCCCCGAGCGCTACTCCTACGTGCACAAATTGATCCTCTGCTAGGCGCTTATCGACGCTATCGCGCAAAATCGTAGTCTGGCGCACAAAAGCGTAGTTTTGGTGCCCAGGGGCGGGATCGAACCACCGACACTGCGATTTTCAGGCTAGTGTTACTTTAAATATTACAAATACTTACGTAAGAAAGCGCGATCTAACCGCGCATCGAATATCAATGGCATGGGATGATTTTGTCTAACCCAAGTCAGCTGGGATCGATCACGAGAACTGCGGTGGCAGAATTTAGGCCATAGCTAGTCATCATCCCGGAAAACCGACAAGACCACGACCGTGGCACCTTCAATCGCAAACTCGACATCGAGATCGTCTGGACCTTCGATGAGGTATTGACCAATTTGACTTGGGATCTTGCGCGCCGTTGCGCTCCCCCCAATGAATCCTTCCAAAACTACTTGAGCCACATCGTTAGCTGCGAAGCGGCGGGCTTCCATCCGCTGCCGGGCCTGTTGCGTAAACCCTAAAGGCTTCGCGTGAGCCCAAATTCGCCCAGGCTCCAGCCTGGCTACACTCGGGTCGTGATCCCGCTCAGCATTGGCAACGACCTTCTGAATCTGGTTCAGCAATTCTTCCGAGCTGAACGCTCCCTTATCAAGAGATCGGGCGACTGCTCTTAGAATAAATTCGAGGCTCCGATCTTCCCGCTTCTTCTGTCGGTTTGCTTCAAGGATCGGGAGCTTACGAGCGATACGTGTGAGCGCTACCGCCGTTGCCCCCTCGATCAGAATCGAACCGCTTTTTCGGCCGTTACAACTCTCACATGAGGGTGCAAGGTTTTCATTTCCCAGAATATTGAACGTCTCCGGCAATCCGATCTTGGTAAGCACAGCTTTGCGGCCTTCCTCCTCACCATGGTGAAGACGTTCGGGGACGATATGATCAACCCGCATATCGACAAAGGGCAGTTCGCGGCTGCAGTGGAAGCACTTCTTGTCGAAGGTCTCCCACAACGCCTCGCGGAAGCTGTTGCTAAATCTCTGTTATGCCATTCAACGGTACGCCCCGAAAAACTCTACAGGCGGCGACCGAGGGCGGGAATTGGGCTAATCGCCAACGCCATATGATTCGCGCTCAATTAGGCTGTGAATAATTGGGACAACCCTGAATGGCAACACACAAGATAGCACCAAGCCGCACTTGCATTTATACTAAATATAGGCGCCCGAGTCGGGGCGCTGGTGGAGCCCGAGGGACCGAGAATAAGAACAAAATGAGTCTTCTGGGTTCGTTCTCATAGGGGCGTTTATGACCAAAGGCGGCCGTAAGTCGCGTGGCGTAAAGAGTTCTGAGACCAAGTTGCTTCCATGGCGACCATTCCGTGATAGGCCAACCGGTATCTGGATTGACGAGACGGTAGCGCGAATTAAAGAGACCGCTCAGCCGGAGCTCATCGAGTCCTTGTACCGAAATCAGCTCCCGAAGGATGCCAAGTTTCGTGTCCTCAGGCATCTCATCACTGTGGACGGCAAAAAGAGGCCGGAGGCCGATAACTGCCCCTGTCCGATGTGCACGCCCAACCGGTTCCTGACAGGCTCACTGGTCTGGTTTCCCGAGCTTCAATGCTGTGCCTTCATCGGAAACTGCTGCGCCAATGACGACGTTCTTGCTGAGGCGGAGAGAGAACGCAAATGGCGCGAGAAGCGCGATCATGAGGAAGGCTACCTGCTTGAAGCGCTGCCCCTCGTCGCCCCGAAGTTGACGATACTGGAGAGCTTGAAGCCAGTCGCCCTCGAAGCCGTCCGCGCCTACCGGAAAATCCGCAACACCCTGCCCCAAGTTCACGAGCAGCTCCGAAGAATGAAGCAACAGCATGGCGGGCAGCTTACCCTCACAGAAATCATTCGAGACGAGTCAGAGGAGAACGATGACTACTTCGGCCCCGCGGGATTCAAGGGGCGTGGAAAGGACAGCGTCGAAACTCGGGATCACACCTTTGGGACATTCGCGGGTCACATTGCTGTTGTCAGGGACTACAACCCTCAAAAGGAATTGGAGACCATTCAGCGAAGCCTGATGTCGGTAGCGGCAAACGCCTACGACCAAAGCGCCTTGGATTTCATCTGCGGGATGGATGAGAAGCAGCGCCAGGCCGCTGTAGTCATTCTCAAAGACGTTGAAGACAGCATTCTCAAATTCAAGGTGCGACTGCAGGATCTCGCCTCCTTCTATTCGCGCGAGAACGCGGACAAGTTCAACACGTTCTTCACCCACGACCTCAATAGCGTTTACTACCGGGTCGAATACACTACGATACGAGGCCAACCGACACTTAGGTTCAAGAAGAGCACCAGCCACTATGACCTCATACGTGGCTCATGGGCCGAGAAGTTGGAATTTGATTGGCCGACCTCATGAGCCGAGGCATCCCCCCTTTGAGGTGATCAAACGGCTAGGAAAAAGTACTATGGATGGCCCAATCCAGATCGTTCACCTACACAAAATCAAAAGCGCGGATCGGTATCTTTACCATTACACGAGAGCCGAGACGGCCATCGACTATATCCTCGCGAGCGGCACGCTGAGAATGTCGCCGTTCACAGCAGTGAACGACCCTTGGGAAGCAAAGCATTGGTTCGCTGAAGCTGTTCTCAACCCAGGTGACGATCAAGCAGCGCACGAGTTCATGATACAAACTGCAAGCCCGGCTTTGAAGGGCGAGAGTAAGCTATTGTGTTTCACACGCGACGAGCCACAGGCAGAAATCGATCCAGCTGCGCCAAATCATTTTGATTTTGGAACGATCTGGTACCGAGGTTTCTGTCGGCCGCGAATGTGGGCTCAGTATGCGAGCACCAGGGGCGTGAACGACGGAATTTGCCTCGTGTTTGACGCCACACTCCTGGAGACCGCGCTCGCTGAACATTTATCGGAATCGGCGCCAGCCGCGATCTTTAGAAAAGGCGACATCAGCTACCGAGACCGCGTTAGGTACCCCTCACCCGAGTTCACCTTTGATTATCATCGCATCAAATCGCTTGGACTAAAGACCGCGATTTCGGAACATCTGGAAGTACACTGGCGATCTCTGTTCTTCACCAAGGCAACCGATTGGCGCGACGAGCGTGAATTCAGATTCTTCGTTGCAAACGTCTCGACTGACTACATCACCTTCCCTTTCAAGAACGCGCTTAAGGCTTTAGTAGTCGGCCCCGATTTTGCGGAGCCCCAAGTCGCTCACCTTATCGAACTTTGCGAACGATCATTTGGTTTTCGCCCATCACAATTGTTCTGGCAGAACGGATACCCGCAGCCCTACCCACAAATTCCGCCTCCCGGGTTCAAGAGCCATGTGGACGTGTCGCGGCCCCGAATAAATCCCTCGTCAAATGACGCAATGAAAGGCGGCTAAACGATGCCGGATTGGGACTGGTACGTACGCAAGGACGAGATCACCGCAACCATGAGCGGCGCAGCCGACCTTCTGGGAGTCGAGATAGCCTTCGTCAACAAGGACTGGGTACTTATGCGCAGCGGCGATCCACTTCGCCGCGAGATCATGCGGGCCATCTGGAGACAGGAGCGAAACGCCAAGATCCAGGTTGTAACGACTGCAAAGCCTGCGGCCATCACAGCTAAGATCAAGACCCCAGCCTATTCTCGGCCCCGTGTCCTACGTTGGCGATGACGAACAGCACTAGGCGGGCGAGAACGCCTATCGCTCCTTGAGTTGGGCTCTTAGGTCGGCGGAGGCAACCTAGAGATACGACATATCAGACTCAGGAAGACGCAGAAGAACTGCTTCGGGGCAAGACACTGGCCAATTGCCGAAACGTCGCGGCAACATTTTTGGTCAGAGCGATGAACTCTCGCGGATTGGGAAGATGTTGCCCCGTAAGCCGGAGGTTACCCCGTGAGATCAGGAGCTCCGATAGGTACTGGCAAATCCGCACGGCGGAAACATACAAAGTCAGCACGTTAATAATGACGTTATCGGGAATGTCCTTGCTACGGCCCGCAGGCTTCAAGCCGTGTAGAAATTCATGCCTGTTTCCGATGTATTTCAGCGATCTCTGGAATCGGAGATAGCCAGACGACGCAGGCTTAGATTCTTCGACATCGGCGTATGCAAGATCGAGAAATACGAGCTGGACGAGAAGAAACGGATCGGTCTTCGAGAGAATTTCGATACAGGCTGCCGGAGTTCCACGAACAATATGATTGAGGATGATGTATCGAGCTTCACGGAATTTCACCACACTTCGCGCCGGGGGCTCATAGACTTTTTGGCGAAAGATTTCCTCGATTTCAGGGAAGATGATCCGAAGCACAAATTTAGGAGGGCACTTTCCAATGAGCGGCGCGAGCTTGTCGAGAAAGTCGGCCTCTGAACGAAGTCCGCGTTCCGCCAGATAATCCCGCAACGACGTTGCGTAAGTGATCGGCGATACCGCAATGTCTTTCATGAGAACTTCATGCGGAATGAATTTCCTTCGGAGGAATTGATATTGGATGCGGTTGATCGCGTGAACGAGGTCCGCACTCTCCTTCATTGTGGTCATTGATTGCCTCGACGTACTTCAAAAAGGAAGCTGTGGCCTCAACGAAATACGAGCGTGTGAACCGGGCTCTTTGCAGCACTTTGTCGCCGCTCTTGATGTTAAAGCCCTATTCCAAACAGACCACGGCCTCTCAATTCCCCGTAAAATTCCGGGGTATCTTCTCTTTGTACGGAGAATTGGGCTAGGTTCACAACCTCAAGAGGCAAGACCGGTTTGACAAACAAGAAGCGGATTAATGTTGAAGACCGTCCAGCGATCCTGCCGCGTCTCCGTCGTATACAAGCATGGCGGAGAGCGCGATTCCAGCGCCTTCTATCTGATCCCAACATCGCGCAGAATGACCCGGAAAGGCGCAAGTCTATCAAGGCCGCGCAGCATTACACCGCCGTGTCGATGCGCGCGGAAGCCATCCTACGCGGCCTGATCGGCGAGTAATGGAGCTGTGATGCAGTTTTCAAATTGGGTGAAGTTCAATGATCGGGACCAGTTGAAGGGCACGAGCTACCCGGGAATATATGCGATTGCCATTTCCAGAGCGAATATCACCGGCACGCGATTTAGGTGGGTCAAAAACATCGCGTACTTCGGCTTTACAAACGCGGCAGGCGGACTTCGGGGGCGTCTCAATCAATTCAACAACACTCTCCGAGAGTCGCGACCGGGTCACGGTGGTGCGCAACGGTTTCGGCGCAAGTATCCCGATGGCGACGCACTCGCGAAAAGGCTCTACGTTGCCGTCTGTGCTTTCGAGTGCAACGTATCGACGAACAAGCCTGCGGATCTACGGGTAATGGGCGATGTCGTGCGCGCCGAATATCTCGCGTTCGCAAAGTACGCATCGCTCTATCGTCGCCTGCCGGAGTTTAACGACAAAGAAAAATCACCGAAGCAGCAGCAGCTTTGATCGTCGGTGACGCCCTGCAGTGTTGCAGCCTCTCCGTATTCATTCTCAAACAACGGAACGATCCAGACTTTCAGCAAGCTGTGTCGAGCGCATCGGCGCGAACCAGCAGTTTTTGCTTCCTTCGTTAACCTGTTCAACCTTAAGTGCAATTGCCTCCCTACTCTACAAGCTTTAGTATAGGCAAGCATCAGACCAAAGGGCTTAAGACCTTCGCGGGCTCCTTCCCAATGAGTAGGTCCACCGGCGCTCGCTCGCCGCTTTCGATGGGGGAAAATCGTGTCGAAAATCATTATTCCTGCCGCGCGTGTCAGGCAAGGCGGCCTAACGCTATACGCTACGACACTCAAAGTCAGAGATATCGTGACCAAGGACTTTTACAGCGTAGAAACTCTCGACCCGGCCGATGCAGCCAACGACGGTTATCAACGGCTGCTCAACACCGCGCGAGCCAAAAAACTCGCCGACTACATTATCAAAGGACAAGACAGCCACGACGCCTTCCTGCCCACTTCCGTGTTCTTGGCGACTGATAAGACCGTCCCGTTCAATGAGAAAGACAACACGGTTGAGATTGATACGTCGGCCGTGTGCCCGCTCAGTGTAGTAGACGGCCAGCATCGCCTAGAAGGATTGAAAATGGCCGCGGCCAAAGATCCGCGCGTTCTCGATTTTGAGATTCCCGTGAACATAGCTGTTGGCCTTCCCAAGATTGCGCAGATGTGCCACTTCCTTATCGTAAACACGACCCAAAAGAGCGTCGATAAGGCTGTAGAACAACGGATCATCGCTCGGCTGACAGATGCTCTTGACGTTGAAGACCTTCCAAGCCTTCCGAAATGGATATTGAAAACTGTCGAACGTGGTGAAGTTGAAAAAGCTATCAAGCTCGTTGACTACCTCAACAAGGCTGAAGGATCTCCTTGGCAAGGTAAGATCCTGATGGCGAACTCCGACGGGGATGGCGCAACTATCAATCAACGATCCTTTGTGAAGGCCATTGTCAAGTACGTACTCACCGCCAACAACCCTCTCGCAAGCTTTGGTGATTTTGAGAAAGAAAAGAAGATTTTTCTGAACTACTGGAAGGCGGTCGCCGCGCAACTAGACGATGGCAACGCTTCTGTTCTGTACAAGTACAACGGCGTCGAATTGTTCTGCAAATTCTCCATCCCGTTTTTTATGAAGCTCTTGGATCGGGGTAGCTTCACAGTGCAAGCGATGGAAAAGCTACTGCAGTCCTGCTTTGATAATGTCGAAGGCGACTATGCAGGAGTTGGTCATCCCGATTGGTGGTCGAAAGGCAGCAAAGCGAGCTTCTTAAACGCTGGTGCGATCAACGTTGTCTCGCAAGAACTGTCGAAAGCTCTGCACAAAGTCTCAATGAACACAGCCGCCCAGATTGAACTATGAATATTGCTCTATTGATTCCTCAACCCAACCATCGAGCGACCTTCAAGAGGAGCCACGAGCACCTAGTTCCAGACGTGCCAGGTTGCTATGCGTTGGCCACCTTTTCGGGCGAGATTTTGTACGTCGGCCTAACCGACAATCTTCGACGAAGAATGGACCAGCACCTGGACAATCCTGAAAAAACCGGGGAGACCAAGCTCGGTCGCGCGGTGTTTTTTTATTGGGTTGAGACCGCCGACACTTTCAAAATCGAACGAACTTGGATGAACATTCACATTCAGCACGAAGGCGCCTGGCCGCTTTTAAACAAGGCGTATTCACCAACGTCAACCTGATTAGTACGCAGCCTCGGACTGATCGGAGATTAAAAGAACGCCTTTGAGGAACAAATGGGGGAGAACGGGGAGGTATGGACACGGTTGAACACACGCAAACCATCTCTATCCTTGCGGAGCCGCCCGTCGGTCGCGAGTTCCGGCTGGGCTGGAAACGCACTTATGACATACGCGCTGCAGGAAATGCGGGATGACGAACGAGGCTGATACTTGCCGGAAATTTGTCGTCCCAAAGTTGCAATCGGCAGGTTGGGATAGCGAACCTCATTCCATCGCCGAGCAGCGCACCATCACAGATGGACGCGTTATTCCCGTGGGCAAAGGTTTTGTCCGCAAGCCCCCCAAGCGGGTGGACTACCTTTTGCGCTACACGCGAGACTTTCCGCTTGCCGTGGTCGAGGCTAAGGCCAACTACAAGTCCGTAATGGAGGCCGTGCAGCAGGCGCGCAGCTACGCGGAAATTCTCGGCCTCAAGTATGCCTATGCGACCAATGGCATTGAAATCATCGAAATCGACTACTTCACGGGACAAGAAAAGCGTGTCGCGGATTTCCCAAAGCCAGAAGACCTCTGGCAGCGCTATCAGGCGGGCAGCGGGATCGATGCGCCCGAAGACGCGGATCACCTGATCGCCCCTTACAACACGGTCGGCGGCAAGCCGCCCCGGTACTATCAGCAAATCGCCATTAACCGGACGGTCGAGTCCATACTTGCCGGAAAGCAACGCCTGCTTCTCACAATGGCGACGGGCACGGGCAAGACCATCGTTGCTTTTCAGATTTGCTGGAAGCTCTGGTCGAGCCGCTGGAACAGAACCGGAGAGCATCGCAAGCCGCGCATCCTGTTCCTTGCGGATCGCAACATCCTGATTGACGACCCAAAGGACAAGACCTTTACCCCTTTCGGGGACGCACGCCACAAGATCGAATCCGGCGAGATCGTCAAAAGCCGAGAAATGTATTTCGCCATCTATCAGGCGCTGGCCGAGGATGAGCGCCGCGCGGGGCTTTTCCGGGATTATCCGCCAGACTTTTTCGACCTCATCATCGTCGATGAATGTCACCGGGGAAGCGCGCGGGACGATAGTTCATGGCGCGCCATCCTTGAGCATTTCAAACCTGCCTATCAGCTCGGCATGACGGCGACGCCGCTGCGCGAGGATAACCGCGACACCTATCTTTACTTCGGCAACCCGATTTACGAATACAGCTTGCGCCAGGGCATCGACGACGGCTTTCTCGCGCCCTATCGAGTGCATCGCATCGTCACCCAATGGGACGCCGCCGGATGGCGGCCGAGCAAGGACGAGGTTGACCGCTTTGGCCGCGCGATCCCCGATGACGAATACCAGACCAAGGACTTCGAGCGGGTCATCGCCTTGCGCGCGCGCACAAAGGCCATGGCCCGCCATCTGACCGACTTCCTGAAAAAGACGGATCGCTTTGCCAAAACTATCGTGTTCTGTGTCGATCAGGAACACGCTTCGGAAATGCGGCAAGCTCTGGTCAACCTCAATGCCGACCTTGTGGCGCAGTATCCCGACTACGTGGTGCGCGTTACCGCCGACGAGGGCGCAATCGGGCGCGGCCATCTATCGAAATTTCAAGACCTCGAAACCAAAACGCCGGTTATACTCACATCGTCGCAACTGCTGACGACGGGCGTTGATGCGCCGACCTGCAAGAATGTCGTTCTGGCGCGCGTCGTGGGATCAATGAGCGAGTTCAAGCAGATCATCGGGCGCGGAACTCGCCTGCGCGATGATTATGGTAAGCTCTGGTTCAACATCCTCGACTACACCGGATCGGCGACCCGCATGTTCGCCGACTCGGACTTCGACGGTGATCCGGCCCGGATCACGGAAGAAGAAGTGAACGACGCCGGAGAAACCACCTCGACGACGGAGACTGTGCCCGAAGGGCAGGAACCGGAGCCTGCCGCGCCGGAGGAAGGCGAACCCGGCCTAATCGAACCTCCGACCGGGGAGCCGCGCAAATTTTACTTCGACGGCGGCCAGGTCGAAGTCGTGGCCCATCTGGTCCACGAGCTTGATCCGAACGGCAAGCAGCTTCGCGTCGTCAAATACACTGACTACGCGGCCGAAAGCGTTCGTTCGCTTGCGCCAACTTCCGCCGAGCTTCGCAAGCGTTGGGCGGACGCTGATCAGCGCAGCGAGATTATCGCCGCGCTGAACGAGCGCGGCATTGACTTTGAAGTGCTAGCAGAACAGACAGGCCAGACCGACGCCGATCCCTTCGACTTGCTTTGCTATCTGGCCTTCAATGCGCCTCTCCGCACCCGGCGCGAGCGGGCGCAGCACCTAAGGGCCGAGCGCAAGGACTATTTCGAGAAGTATTCTCCTGAAGCACGTCAGGTCCTGGACGAGCTTCTAGAAAAATATGCGGAACACGGCGACGCGCAGTTTGTCCTGCCGGACGTGCTCAAGGTTCCCCCGATCTCAACCCACGGTCAACCCGCTGAAATCATCAAGCTGTTCGGGGGGCCTGATGAGCTTCGCCGGGCCGTAAACGACCTGCAAGGATTGCTCTATGGCACGAACTAGAAAGAAGAACGGCGCAGACGGTGGACCGATGACAACTTCCCAGATGCTCGGGAGCCTCCTGAAATCCGCGCGCGACATCTTGCGCAAAGACAAGGGGCTGAATGGCGATCTCGACCGTCTGCCGCTGCTGACATGGATCATGTTCCTCAAATTCCTCGACGACCTTGAGCAGCAGCGCGAGGAGGAAACCGCGCTATCCGGTAAGAAATTCAAGGCGGCCATCGAAGCCCCCTATCGCTGGCGAGACTGGGCTGCCGATCCGCAGGGCATCACGGGCGATGAACTGCTTGCCTTCATCAATTCCGACGAAGCCGTGCGCGCCGACGGCCAGAAAGGCCCCGGCCTGTTCGCTTACCTGCGGGCGCTTTCCAGTTCTAACGGCGACAACCGCCGCGACGTGATCGCCACGGTTTTCAAGGGCGTGGATAACCGCATGAAGAGCGGCTATCTGCTGCGTGACATCATCAACAAGGTTGGTGGAATTCACTTTACGTCGTCGGACGAGCTTCATACCCTCGGCGCGCTTTACGAATCAATGCTCCGCGAAATGCGTGACGCGGCGGGTGATTCCGGCGAGTTTTACACGCCGCGCGCCGTCGTTCGCTTCATGGTGGAAGTCACCGATCCTCGCCTAGGCGAAACCGTCCTCGATCCGGCCAGCGGCACAGGCGGGTTTCTGGTGGAAGCGTATAATCATCTCAAGAAGCAGCTGAAGACCGTCGCCGACCGCAAGCGTCTGCAGAACGATACCATCACCGGTTGCGAACCCAAGTCCCTGCCCTATCTGCTTTGTCAGATGAATCTTCTGCTGCACGGACTGGATGCGCCGCAGATCGATCCCGGCAACGCCCTGCGCTTCAAGCTCTCGGAAATCGGCGAGAAAGAGCGCATTGATGTGATCCTCACGAATCCGCCCTTTGGAGGTGAGGAAGAGAAAGGCATTCAGAGCAATTTTCCCGGCGACCGCCAGACGGCGGAAACCGCACTGTTATTCCTGCAACTCATCATGCGCAAACTCAAACGCGAGCCGACAGCTACCGGTCGTCCCGCGCGCGCCGCTGTGGTCGTGCCGAACGGGACGCTTTTTGCCGATGGCGTATGTGCGCGCATCAAAGAGGAACTCCTCAGAGAGTTCAACCTTCACACCATCGTGCGGCTGCCGGAAGGGGTCTTTGCGCCATACACTAATATCGCCTCTAACCTTCTGTTCTTCGAGCGCGGTGGCCCAACCAAAGCTATTTGGTACTACGAACCTCCTCTCCCCGAAGGCCGCAAGAAATACAGCAAGACGGCCCCCTTGCAATTCGAGGAACTATTGCCGGTATTGGCTTGGTGGAAGCAGCGCGAGGAAGGCCCACAAGCGTGGCGGGTCCTCACCAAGGACGTCGCCGCCAGGGGCTACAACCTCGACCTCAAGAACCCGAACGCTAAGCTCGGCCTGGAACATGCCGACCCCAAGGAGCTGATAACCTCGATGCGCAGCCACGAGGCCGAAGTGCTCCGTTTGCTGAGTGAAATTGAACTATTGGTCGACGGGGTTGAATCGTGAACGCTTGGCCGACCGTTGCTCTTGGCGAGTTGCTTCGTCGTTCCGAGCGCACCATTCGGCTCGACTCCGAAGCGACCTACAGAGAAGTCACCGTTCGCATGAATGGCAAGGGCGTCGTCGAACGTCGTCAAGTGCAGGGGCGCGAGGTTGCTGCAGATCGCCGTCACCAAGCAAAGTCAGGGCAATTCATCATATCACGCATTGACGCGCGGCACGGTGCGAGCGGCCTGATTCCCGACAAGTTGGATGGGGCTATCGTCACTAACGACTTCCCCCTGTTCGATATTAACACGGATCGTCTCGACGCAACGTTTCTTAACTGGATATCAAAGACCACATCATTTGTTGAGTTGTGCAAGGCCGCCAGCGAAGGCACTACCAATCGCGTCAGACTTTCAGAAGAACGCTTTAAGGCTCTTAGCATTCCGCTCCCGTCACTTGATGAGCAACACCGCATCGCCGCGGGCCTCGACGCTATCTCAGAAAAGCTTCAACAGATCGAAGCACATTTGGATGCCGTTGAGCGTGATGCCGCACATCTGCTTGCATTGCGTTTTCGCGACATCATCGCTGACGCATCTCTGCTTCCGATATACGAAGTTGCGCCTGCTGTTCGTCGCCCGGTCGAAATCCAAGTTACCGCGCGTTATCGCGAAATCGGTGCCCGCTCATTCGGCAAGGGTCTGTTCGCCAAGCCGGACTTTGATGGCGCCACAGCCACTTGGGAAAAGCCAGTTTGGGTCAAGTCAGGCGATCTAGTGCTGAGCAACATCAAGGCATGGGAAGGTGCAATCGCCGTCGCAAGCGATGCGCATGATGGCTGTATCGCATCCCACCGCTACATCACTTGCGTCCCAGACCCGATGACCGCGACCGCAGGCTTTCTCGCCTACTATCTTTTGAGCGAAGACGGTTTGGTGAAAGTGATTTCCGCGTCGCCAGGCACCGCTGACCGAAACCGAACGTTGAGTCTCGGCAACCTCGGCAAGATCGAAGTTCCCGTCCCTCCGCTCGGCGCCCAGCAATCCTTTGACCGCCTCCAAGCCGAAGTGGCAGCACTCAAAGCGAAGCACGCCTCCATACGCGCAGCTAACTCCGCGCTACTGCCCGCAACGCTGGAACGTATGTTCTCATGATAAATTGCAAGATCAGCATACTCGCCAAGAATGCGGCAAAACCCCTACTGAGGTGAGTTTGGTGAGAGGCTGGTTCATCGATGATGCCGTTCGGCCTCCCTTCGCTTTGCCTCCACGCTACTTGGTGCGCTCAAATGTCATCGAGGAGAGCCGCGCCACACTCAATGCCCTAGCAGATGCGTGCGCCTTCGCCCGGGAGTGTTCCAACACTAACAGGCCGGTGCGGTGGCGACCCTTTGAAATCACAGATGGTGAATTTCCCGGCTTTATTTTGGATTCGCCTGCATTACGTGACGCTTTGAGCCGAGCAGAACGACTAGGATTTTTAGGTGAACGTCAGGGCTACGAAAGCCTTTCATCGCCAGACCAAGTCACCGTTATTCGAATCATACGAGGGGTAAGCCCAATCCTGCGAGGTTACGTCGAACACGTTCAAACCGTGCCATTAAGAAGTGACGCACGGGTCGCGCTATACTTAAAAATAAGCGGGTTGTCAGATATCTTAAACCGAGATCACCATGGAGTCGGCTGGCACTTTCACTATTGCGACAAGGATGGCAGACGCTCGGACACGATGCTTTCATTCGATACAAACCAGCCCCCTCGTACCGAAAAAGATGGGCGGCAAGTCCCGTTTGAAGAAAATGCTCCACTATTCTGGGAACGTCATAGCGAGGCAAATAAGAAATTTGATGCCTGCCCCGAGGACTGGGGAACGAAGAAGCGTTCAAGTATTTTTAGCGCCGCTCAACCGCAGTTGACGAAACTAAAGCCCCACGACTTTCGTCGCCCCGCAGCCGTGGCGCGGCCCGTCTGGCCTGTCGGTTCTACGCTAAGTCCACCGCCAGCAATGCCCAAGTCATCCGGGTAGTGCCTGCATCAAGGCGCCTGAGAGCCGCACGCGAACCACACAAGAATTCGCAAACCAAACGGTTATGCGCTCAAAATTCAGCGAATCCAAAGTTCGTAGAACAGCCGTTTTTCGAACAGTTCACTCAAAATCGAGCATTAAACATGGCAAAATCAGCCTCTAAAGTTGGCGCGCCAATCATCAAAATACGAACAGTTGCTACGCCACTTCGGCGAAAAAACGCCGATCTACGAACGCGCGAGTATTTAACCGATGACGAAGTGCAGCGCCTGACCGAGTCTGCTAAGGGCAATCGCCATGGCCATCGTGACGCGACCATGATTCTCGTCGCTTACCGACACGGCTTTCGTGCCGCTGAGTTGACTGACCTCCGTTGGGATCAGATTGAGTTCACCTCGGCCTCGCTACACGTGCGCCGCGTCAAACAAGGCACGCCGAGCACGCATCCGATTCTGGGCGACGAATTACGCGCACTTCGCAGGCTTCAACGCGAACAAGCGCCGAAATCGCCATTCGTGTTTACGTCGGAACGTGGTTCGCCATTCACTACGGCGGGGTTTGCTCGAATGATCGAACGAGCTGGCATCGTGGCAAATTTCAAATTCAAGGCGCACCCGCACATGCTGCGGCACGCCTGTGGTTACGCCCTCGCCAACAAGGGTCATGACACACGTGCGCTACAAGCCTACCTGGGACATAAGAATATCCAGCACACCGTGCGCTATACTGAGTTGTCGCCAACCCGCTTCAAAGACTTTTGGCGTTAGATTGCAACCGATGTGACATGTCCACGATAGCTTCGAAAGCAGACTTCGGTTCGGAAATCCTTGAAAACGGGCAACTGAGCGATAAGGTTTACTTGGCCGATTGCTTCGAGGCTTTCGGGGGGAGGGGAGCAGATGGCGCTCACGATGATACGCCCATCGCAAGTTGATGGCGTCCACGGCGGCCTTTGGTCACCGACCTCAAAAGTCTAACCAAAGGTATGGGGCATCAGATCGGCTAGAGCCAGCAAGCAGAATAGACGGTCCAGCTGGTGAAATGCGTTCAATGTCGTCCACGTCCTTTTCTTTCCCGCCCCGTCTTGAACCGCTGCTGGCTGCCTCTCAATGGTGAGGTAGAGCCTTGCCTATCCATCTACTGCTGATAGCATGCGGCGCGTAGGTGGGGGACGTCATGCTGGTTCGTTTGGGCACCGTATTTTCCCGGATTTTTGTTGCGGCAGCTATTTTTCTTATCCTATGGGCCGTCATTGCATTTCTTCGTACGGGCAGCTGGCATCTCGTCACTCTCGCAGAAACACTAGCGTTTTATCACATTGTTGTTCCTGACTTCGGCTTACCTGGGCTACGGGATATTTATGCCGTGCTCGGACAAGGCTGGCTTGCAGCCTACCTTGTGATCTTTGGCACACTGTTCGCCTTGACTTCGGCCAAAGCTGCGCCAGGTTCAACTGCCCGTTATCTCAAATTGATATTTCTTTCCCCATTCACCTTGATAGGACTAACGATAGCTAGTTTCTTCAACGTCGTTAGGGGGATTGTAAAGTACACGTTCATTGCTGTGATGACGTGTGTTCTGCTTACCTGTGTTTGGTGGGGGTTGAACTATTTCTTTTATGCTTATCAATTCTCTGATTCAGCCAGTTGCTCTCTTAGGCAAACGATATTTGGAGCTGTTCCTAAATTTGACTTCGATTACGACTGCGCGGATGCCAGCGGCATGGCGTCCAACGAGGATAAACGATACTATATTTTGTTTATGGCCAATGGGACTTCGGTAGAAGCGGATAGCGGACACGCTTGGTTGGCTACAGCAGCACTTAAGAAGGTAAATAATGGAGAATTTTTACTGACCGATTATGTTGTCACAGGCTATGGCCCAAAAGGCCCTCCAACCGGTCAGTGCTACCCGCTCCTCGCGCGGCTCTACCTTGTGATTCGCCCGATAATCCCCCTACCATCAAACTTCGAAGCTCATTGGTGCGAGGGCGGCACGACGAGAGCGGACGGGCCGCCACCGACACATGCCCCCGCCGGTACACCTTTGCCAAAGACGGCCGACCCAAAAGCGGTGGACGCGATGCTTGGAGTCAATCCAACAGTCGTTTTCGCGGTCAGTATAAATCAGAATCAGTATGATAGAGCGAATCGAAGAATCGACGCCACGGCAAAAAAGCCGCCTAACTATCAGCTACTCCTTCACGACTGCACCACGTTCGTTCGTGATGTCGCTGAAGACGTTGGTCTGTATGTGCCCCCGAGAATGTTGGCGCCTTATCCCGCCGAAAGCATCTACTCTATTATGAAATACAACATGCGGCATAACAAAGAGGCGCCCTCAAGCTAAGGCGCGGACACTTAGGAGCAAAACGAGCAAGATGCCCGCGACAGGGTTTCTCAGACACCCGCACGAGTACAGACCTGATCGAACGCTCGAAATGGACGAGGCAAATGTAGGCGATTTGCTGACAGGCCCTCCCATCACCAACTCGCCCGCAACCTTGATCGTCCCAAAAACATCGATGGCCGCTTGCGACGAACGAGGTTTATGAGCCTGGATTACATTGTAGCGATCCCTATGCCATGGGAACGTGCTCCAATCCCGAATTGCGGCGTGAGATCCTGGAATAGATTGGATCTGATCGCGTCGGAAGTATCCCTCCGTTGAGGGCCGCCTTGTTTGACGAACGCGATCGCTGCAGGTCCTAGGGGTAATCCTAGGAGAAGCGCTATGACGATTTCGAGGGCGGAGGTGATCACGTCGGTCGAGCGGCGGCGCCGCTGGTCGCAAGATGAGAAGGAACGGCTTGTTGCAGCGTCGCTGGAGCCCGGCGCCAATGTTTCCGAGGTGGCTCGCGTGGCCGGGCTTCATGTGAGCCAGCTGTTCAGGTGGCGCAAGGAGCTTTGCAGGCACGGCGAAGCGAGCATAGCGCCGTTTGTTCCGGTCGAGATTGGGTCGTCCGCGCCACCGCGGGAGGTGGCCGAAGCGCCGTTGACGACGACGACGCGTCGACGCAAGAGCCACGGCATCATCGAGATTGATCTTGGTACCGGGCACCGCATCCGGGTCGATGGCGACGTTGATGGAGACGCGCTACGTCGTGTTCTCGATGCTTTGGTCCGCCGATGATCCCAGTTCCCACGGGCGCGCGAGTGTGGCTCGCGACAGGCTACACGGACATGCGCCGAGGCTTTCCGTCGTTGGCACTCCAGGTGCAGGAGGTGCTGCGCAAGGACCCGCTCAGCGGTCATCTGTTCGTCTTCCGCGGTCGCCGAAGCGATCTTGTGAAGGTGATCTGGCACGATGGCCAGGGAGCATGCCTGTTCACCAAGAGACTCGAGAGAGGAAAGTTCGTCTGGCCATCGGTTGCGGGTGAAGCTGTGACGATCTCGCCGGCTCAGATGAGCTACCTGTTGTCCGGAATCGATTGGCGTAACCCTCAAGAAACCCATCGGCCGACGCGGGTCGGATAGCCGCTTTTACGATTTGAATCTGCTGCTCGATCTGATTCAATGGCTTCATGACATCGAAGCCGGACGATCTTCCTTCTGACCTCGCGAGCGCCTACCTTGCGCTGCTGGCCGAGCGAGAGATGTTGCAGGCTGAGCGCGATGTCGCCGTCGCGGATGCCGCCAGTGCGCGGGCGGAGCTGTCGGACAACGAAGCGCTGATCGCACATCTTGAGCTGCGGATCGAGAAGCTCAAGCGCGAACTGCACGGGCAGCGATCCGAGCGCTCGGCACGGCTGCTCGAGCAGTTGGAGTTGGAGCTCGAGGAACTCGTAACCACGGCGAGCGAGGATGAGCTTGCCGCTCAGGCGGCGGCGGCGAAGACGCAGAACGTCCGTCCCTTCACGCGTAAGCGGCCGGTGCGCAAGCCTTGGCCAGACGATATCGAACACGAGCGCGTCGTCGTTGAAGCTCCAACGACCTGCGCCTGCTGCGGTGGATCACGGCTGGCGAAGGTCGGCGAGGATGTGACCAAGACGCTGGAGGAGATCCCGCGCCGCTTCAAGGTCATAGAGACGGTACGCGAGAAGTTCACCTGCCGCGATTGCGAGACGATCAGTCAGGCGCCTGCGCCGTTCCATGCCACGCCGCGCGGCTTCATCGGTCCACAATTGCTGGCGACCATCCTGTTCGACAGTAGGGTCGAGGACTGGCGCGCCGCTCGACCAAATTTTCGATCGCACACGTTTCCAGCCCCCGCCACATCGCACGCAGCATGCGGATTTCCCGCACTACGCGCTCCCATTTGCTTCGCACCAAGGCTTATTTGACCTATCGTGCTGGAGCGGCTTTCGCCTTGCCAGTACTCGCCCGGTAGCCATTAAACAGCTTCAAGGTATCGTACAGCCACGACCTACTCCACTGCTTCCAGCCGAAGCCTTTTCGTTTCCGAGCCTTCGCCAGATGGCGTCTGACCTTCTTCTCTACCCAGTTTCTGATGTAGGCGAAACATTTACCGGAATCGCCCATCGCGAAGTAGTTTACCCACCCTCGGAGCTTCGGATTGATCAGGCTTATCACCCGGCCAATCGGTTGCGACCGGTGGCGGCGAAACACTTCCTTGAGCCCCCGCAGAAGCGCCGTCCGCTTTTTGAGCTTGGGCGTGTAATACGGCCGCATCACTCCGCGCAGACTGCGGAGGTAGCGGAAGTCGAATCCCAGAAAGCCGAAGCTCTCGCCTCGTTCCAGATCGACTATGCGGCTCTTCTCATCATTCACTTCAACCTGCAGTTTGGTGAACTCTTCCCGTAATCGCTTGTCTATGGCACCGAGCAGCCAGTCATGTCGCTTGTGGGCGTCGATCAAGACCACCAAATCGTCAGCGAATCGTGCATATTCGACGTTGGTGTACTTGCCGCGACGAGTTACCTCACGCGCTCGCTCCAGCATCTTATCCACCTCGTTGAGGTAGAGATTACTGAGCAAGGGTGAAATTACCCCGCCCTGTGGAACCCCCTTCTTGCCAGATGCTTTCAGCATCAGCCGCAGCAGATGCAGAATTTCCTTGTCGTCGATTCGCAGAGCCACCTTCTCTAGCATCCGATCGTGCCGGATGTTGTCGAAATAGGCGCGCAAATCAACGTCGAGAATCCGCGTCTTCCGCTCGGCTACCGCCTGGGCAACTCGCTTGATCGCTTCATGTGCCGTACGCTTGGGCCGATATCCAAACGATCCCGGTTGGAAATCCGCCTCGAATACAGGTTCGAGTACGAGCTTGAGCGCGCCTTGCACCACTCTGTCGCGAATAGCCGGAATCGACAGAACGCGGACCTTGGAGCCCCCGTCCTTCGGTATTTCCCGCTTCCTTGATGGGAGTGGCTGATAGCTGCGCCCGATCAGTTCGTCCCGTAATTGTTCGAGTAGCGACTCCACGCCTCGCGCTTCGATGGCTTCGAACGTCACTCCGTCTATTCCCGGAGCGCCGTCGTTTTCTTTCGCCATCTCATACGCTGCGCGCAGCGTCTCCATCTTACACACGTGGACGTATAGACCCCAGAAACGCCAAGACGGTTCAGCCTTCGCCTTGACGTATAGCCTCCGCCTCAGGTCCTGCAAATCGATGGACGCCTTTGTCATCTCGTCCTTGCCTTCCTTACGTTGGAGACATCACAAATGGCAGGGTCCCTTCGCTCCACGGGTGTTACCCCGCTTCAGCGCTACTGCGGACCCGGCCGCCACCTTCTCATCTTCGGCCGATTTCCCGGGGGCGCCGGTTATACGGCCTACCTTCTTCCGGCGATTTCTCTCCGGGATGAGGAAGGCTTCTCCAGTTGCTTTGCATGTCCTTGTCACCGTGCTGTCGCTTTCACCCCGCCGAAATGATCCGTCGCATCAGTTAGCATTCGTCGGATCATGCTGCCTTCGCCCCTAAACTGCGGGCTCGGCTTTCGGTTCTGAGCATTTTCGAGGCCACAGCGCGTTCTCTTTTGATACGGCCCGGTGACTCGTGAGCTCCCCAAGGGAGTCTTTGTCGATAGGCTTCAGAAATTCGGTTTCTCTCCTTTCTGCTATCCACACTACGGGGAGCTAACTTTTTCCCCGGCAGGACTAACTCCTGCTGAACATGCCAGCCTTCGCTGGACGCACAGTTCGGCATGCATATCCCGCTCAACCGCCAAAGCGCGCGCTTCAAGAGCGAGAGGATCGACCTGTCGTTGTCGACGCTGGCGGACCAGGTCGGCCACGGGACCTTCGCGGTCATGCCGCTCTTCCACCTGATCGAACGCCATGTGCTCGCTGCCGAGCGCCTTCATGGCGATGACACTACCATCCGGATCCTGGCGAAGGGCAAGTGCACGACCGGACGGATCTGGACGTATGTACGGGATGATCGGCCCTTTGCCGGGCCTGCGCCGCCTGCGGCGGTCTATTACGCCTCGGGTGACCGACGAGGCGAGCATCCCCAGAAGCATCTGGCCGCCTTCGCCGGCATCCTGCAAGCCGATTGCTACAACGGCTTCGAGCCGCTGTTCGATCCGCAGAAGAAGACACTACCAATTACGCCGGCGTATTGCTTTGCCCATGCCCGGCGAGGCTTCTTCGAGCTGGCTGACATCGAGAAAAATGCTCGGGAGGGCAAGAAGGGTAAACCGGTCTCCCCGATCGCACTGGAGGCGGTCAAGCGGCTGGACGCGTTGTTCGAGATCGAGCGCGCCATCAACGGCTGTGACGCTGACGACCGGCGCGCCGTCCGCCAGGAACAGAGCAAGCCGCTTCTCGACGACATGCACGCCTGGCTGCTGCGCGAGCGCGAAACCCTCTCGCGCTCGTCCGAGGTCCTGAAGCCGATCAACTACATGCTCAGGCGCTGGGAGGGCTTCGCCCGCTTCCTCGACGACGGCAGGATCTGCTTGACCAACAATTGCGCTGAACGCGCATTGAGAGGCATCGCCTTGGGACGGCGCAACTGGACCTTCGCCGGCAGCCAGCGTGGGGCCAACCGTGCCGCCATCATGCTGACGATGATCACGACGTGTCGTCTCAATGACGTCGATCCAAAGGCCTGGCTTGCCGACGTCCTCACCCGTATCGCCGATCTTCCCACTTCGCGTCTGCACGAACTGCTGCCCTGGGAATGGAAGCTTCTGCGCCAGGCTGCAGAGCCCTCCGATCAGCGGGCCGCCTGATCTTCACCCAACGCCATCATAGCGCTCTCGAGACCCGCGCGCATGCGTCAATCGGGCGGCCCTCGTCGTGTGCGTACCGTCGGAAATAGGCTGCATCATTTAAAATCTACTCTCGTTTTAGAACCTTCGCGCTTGGCTTCGTTCGCCTTGGCGATGATGCACAACAGCTCAAGTTTCAACACCGTGAACTTCCGATAAGTAAATGCTCATCAGTTTCGCTATCCCTCGGACCGGCGCTTGGTAGCTGATCTCTAAGTGCGAAATTTCGTTGCGACCGAACCGACTTTGCAACGCCCAAAAGGCGTCCTCCGGCAGATAAGCTAGCGTCGAGTTTTGGCCGCGACGAAGATTGACACTCAAGAAAAGAGGCTCCCCCGCTTTTCGCTCGCCTTCAGATACGAAGGATCTCGCCGTCACGAACCTGCAATCAAGTGCTTGTCCGATGCGCTCCGGTTGCGGCGGTTCGATTTTGACTATCCGCGCGACAACTTCAACAATCGCTTCGTCGTCTACTCGCGTCGATGTCCGCGATGTTTCACGGTCGGCAATGAAATAGCTAAACGTCGATGTCTCAACCATCGCCGAAAGCCTGTGTTCTACTAGCGCGGGCTTTTTCCGAGTTCTTCGCGCCATTATTGGTGCTCCTCGCAATGCAAGCCCATATTCAACACGCATGCGGCCCCGCATCGCCGTCTCATGAGGACTAAAACACGCCCACGCTACAACACCGCTCTCTTAAAGCACATTCGTGCGGCGCTTGCCGCTCTCTAAGTCGCCCTGATTTTGTTTACTTTGTCGAACAAAAACGTGACAGCATAAATTGTAAGGGTCACGTAGTGAAATACGAAAAAGAAGGATGCGAACAAGGCAGCATTATATATCCATTGAAAATGGCTCGAAAATACAGCCGACAAGTCTAGTCCAGACGCAAACACATAGACCAAAACGTAGGCGATGCCCACCGAACACAGATATCCAAACAACAGGCTCGCATACTGCCTGAGCGTTACTTCATGGTAGAAATAATCGTTGTCGGTATTGCTCCAGATTCTGATTTGCGCTTCCGATCCTGGCAGCTTGTCGTTTAAGCCAGCCGCCTGATAAGTCGAAAGCGCAGCCAAGGCTGCCAAATGAAAAGGCACCACAAACACCATCACCTGAAACACGCTCGCCGAGAAATTCTTCAGAAATGACGGCGCGAAGATGCCGGGAAAGAACAGATAGACTGCGGAAGCAGCGACCGCGCCGCAAGCAGGCAGCACAAACTCATAGACGCGCTTCGACTGGAAAAAGCCCTTGTTCCCAGTAATCGCTATGAACTTGAAGCATGATAACAGTTCGCGGAGCCACCAGAACATGACTATTTCCAGTGATCTGGCGTCTGCAGACATTTCATGGCGAATTGCTTAGTGGGAAGATGGAACGCACTGTAGCACTCTGCTTCCTCCACCCCCGCATCTGGAATGCCCACCGTTTTGCAGTATCGCATGTCAACATCGTCAAGGTTCGCTATATTGATCGTATTGGCCGAAACGTTGTCGATGTGATGACCACTGTCGTCCACCAGCTCTACGTTCAATGCCTCGAATGAAATGGCATTTAGGGTCTGCCGCACATGATCGACCAATCGCTTAACCTTCGAAAAGTCTTGAGTCGGAGCAATCTTCGCTTGTAGTTGAACATCAAGTCGCTGTACCGCTGGCTCGTCAGCTTCACCCTGAAATTTCGTTGAACCACGAGTCAGCTTAAAGCCGCCGATCCTGCCTTCTTCCAAGTCCTTCTTGAGATTTCCATTCATTTGAGGGTGGAAGCGAACGGTAGGACGATATGCAATCGACTCGGGTTTGTCGCGCTTACTCCTCCGCTTCTTTTGAGCGACAAACCTATGAGGGTTCTCATTGGCAAACCGTTGCATGAGGAGCGTAAGAAAATCTTTCGCCAATGTGCGACCTATGCCCTTCGTCTGTTCCATTACCATTCGGAAGCGCCCTTGATCATTTCCTGAGGCGATCTCTTGCCTTGAGATGACGATGTGGCACGACGCACCGGGAACGAAACCAGGGTCTTCCGGCTTCGACTGAATCACTACCCGCGACATCGGATTAACGAATGCAGGTATTGCGCGCTTGGGATCACCACGTACTAGAAGAAGCGAGAAGTAGTTAGGCGTTTCTTCAAGATCCGCTATATAGATCGCGTTTGTTGGATCGGGTGATGCAGCCTGCAAACCGGGGCCGACCACGTAGGCAATCGCTTCGTCCTTCGCGAAATAATATTTGCAAATCTCAATTAGAACGCTTGATGGCACCACTGCATCGACGGCCGGGTGTCTACCCATAGCCATCTTCATCAAGACCACTTGGCCCGCCATTCTCCTCCCACCCCCTGTTGTGCTCGCCTCATACCACAACCAAATTCACCGTTCTATCTCGCAGGAACAGCATTGGGTTGCTTCTTTCGACGGATACCTTCGGGATTGTCTGGCGGTCGATTTACGAATCTCATCTCATGAGACCGCGGCCTCTTTCCCAGGGCCGCGCGACCAACGATGCAAGACGATGCAGCCGCAGCACACGCGAATTTGCCGCTTGAGCCTCGCTCACGCCCTGCAAATCGGCTCAGCCTTAAATTTCGATGGTCTGTCACTCAAATGGCTTCGAACGGCAGAAATCGTCATATTATTCTGTAAAATCAATGGTTTGATAGCGATTTTAAGGCTTGAAATCGGCATTTTTTGATGTCATTCTGATCACGAACTGATTTGCGGAATTGTGCTGGCGCAGGCCATGAGCGAGAATCGACTGGCCTTCACCGATACCCCCGTAGATGCGTTACGGAGGCCGCGCAGCGCACGTCCCAAGTTGGTCGCCTAGGCCGCGTGGTGGGAGCAAGCCGGACCAGCTACAAACGGCCCGGTAAGTCCAGAAAGCCCCGGAGACATCGTAACGAGGGTGCTAACCTCCTAGCCCTGGATCGCGCGGTATCACTGGTCGATACGGTCTGTCGCCTGGCTGGCGCAGAAAATCTGATTAGCTCGGAATCCAATCGACTACGACACGCAATTATAAACCAGGATACTCCGCAGCTATTTGAGCATCTACTGGAAGCGTTTTCGCTGCAGGGCATCAGTGATCATGCAGCACGCAGCTATATGGATGATCATGGCAGTCCTGCCTGGCATGATCTACAGCGAGCGACCTCTCGGCCTCCGCTCTGCTCCAAGCTGCGCAGCTACTGGAGCTTTCACGGGTGCGGTTATCGGAAAGGTAGTCGGACGTGCGCAAAGCCAGAGATTGCTTCTCGCTGTTCACTTCCCAAACACGACCTGCGCAACGGGCGTCTGAACCAGACGACATATTCACTCTTCTTATTTATCCGCGATGTAGCAGATGGCAACTTGGTCGATTGGATAGACCAAACGCTTGATCAAGCGAGGTTCAGTGACAGGCCCGAGCACCGCGCTTCAAGGATGCGGCGCGCATTGATCGAACCTCTGCGGAACGTTATCGGCGTATCCGACAAATTGTTGAATATGGCACTGGCCGATATCTTGATGGCCGCGCCATCGAGCAAACCTGCCTGGAGGGAAGCAGGTTCGGGCATGATTGCCATCGACACCCTCGTGCACAACTTTCTACTGCGTACCGCCATCCAACGCAGACTCGGAACTAAGCACGCTTTTGGACCTGCCTGCTACGCACCGGGCGGATGTGCAGACGTCATTGCACGAATCGCGCCACGAATTGATGCAAGCCAATTCAACTCAGACTATCCGCAGGTCTTCCCGAGATTCGTGCAACACGCAATCTGGCGCTACTGCGCACAGCTTGAACTCGGGATTTGTAATGGCAACAACATGGATGATCGCTTGCGATGTAGCAACAAAGGTTGCCCGCTATTCCATCGCTGCGAACGCGTAGCTCTACATGCCTGACGTAACAGCCGCGGGATGAGGTCGCGTCCAGCAGGCAGACAGATGTGACGAACGATCATCACTTAACCACCACCACTTGAGGTCCGGCTGCGGGCCTCTTTTGATTCTAGAGGAGAGCCTTGCATGTCAAAAAAGCCGACAAAGCCCAAAGCGAAGAAACCTGCCGCCAAGACCATCATCATGTTCGGACTGGATAAAGACGGCAAGCCGCATGCAGCCCGGTTCACTGGCGAGAATGAGGCGCTGTTGGCAAGAGCCGCAGCAGCGATGGGATTGCGGCTGGCAATACCAGCGACCAGAAAGCACTTCGAGATCGCGAACAAGCTTCCGGCTGGTAGAATTCATGCAACCGGTAATGGCCTCGTGCCAACTATCGATCAAATACTCTACGATCAAATCAATCTATTAGTGGGTGGCGAGCCCGGCGCAATATCTGCATCGCTTCCCAAGACCTCGTCACAGCTTGCGCCTGGCCATCTCGTCATCGCACAAGACACGGTCGATGATGGCTGGTGGCCCGCGATTGTCATGAAGCGAAGCAACGACACCCTGACACTGAGATGGCGCGACTACCCGAGCGCGTCTGAATTCGTGCGACCGGTCAGTTCGGTCGCGTTGCTAAATAGCGATTGACATTTTTCCACGACCTCCGTGGCGCAGGTTGCTAACGCGACTGTGCCCTTTCGTTTCATCGCCGATCTTCACGGACACAGCAAATGAACGGTCAGAAAGAAATCATTCGCTTTCTCAACGACGAACTTCGTCGCGATCTCACCCGCGGCGCTGCGTTCATGACGCCGGGTGTGGCGGCTCTAGGGCCGGACTTGGCGGAGCGCATCTTCGATGCGATCACGCTCTACGACGATTTCTGCAAAGATTCAGACCCCTATGGGGAGCACCACTTCGGCTCCCTTCAAGTCGAAGACCACACGGTCTTTTTCAAGATCGATTACTACTCGAAAGACATGACCATGGGATCACCCGACCCCTCAGATGCATCTGTAACCGAACGCATCATCACCATTATGCTAGCTGACGAGTACTAGGTCATTCACCGCTGCCTTTTGGCAGGGGTCCTTGAACGTCGAATTTGTTCGCGAGACCGACGCCCGCTTTTCAATGGCTTTGGTGGTTGTTCGCCTGGTGACGGCTTGCGTAACAGCTCAGAAACGTGGATCTCCAGGACCGCCGCGAACCGATCCAAAACTCCGACGGTTGGGTTCTCTTCCGCCCGCTCTAATCGTCCGACGTAACTGCGGTCAACTTCCGCATCGACGGCCAGCGCTTCTTGGGACAATCCCCGCTGAACACGGAGCCGCCGCAAATTCCAAGCCACTAGTTGTCGCCCCTCCATACGGCAAAGCAACCACCTAGCGGTGTATCAAACCACGGTATATACTGCCCCTATTAATTTATGGATTGACAGATTCGTTGGGCCACCAAACGGAGCGAATTAATGAAGACTTTTCGTTGCGCAATTCTCGGATTTACTGTCACGATTTTGCTCAGCGCATCTCAATCGATTGGTCAGACCTTGCCTCAAACAGCCGCCTACATTCTTAGCGGCGGCATCGTTGAAGTGAAAGACATGAAAACGGATGGTGACGATACAGTATATGTGCCAAGCTTCATGATAGGGCTGACGAACATGATACCCGCGATGGCGGTACATGTCAGCAATCGAGAACGATGCGAGATCACTTTTGAACCGGTGAAGTCCGATCAAGTCAAAAGAGTGTCCGTCTATTTCAATAATGTAATTCCAACTGAAACCAGAAACCAACTAACCGCTAAAAATCAGCTGCAGAGCATAAGCACCTTCTATCTGATTGGAGAGGAGCAGGTCGTTTGTGCGGAGGTCAACGGCAACAAAGGTTGCTCCCGTACACTCGACACCCCGGCTTACACAGAGAACTTGCCCCGGGTTTATAAAGCAATCGACTACTTGTTTTCCAAATTCTGTTCGCCAAGCCGAAGGAAAGGCGCGTTCTGATTCTGCGCAGCGCGTCATCGCTGGGAATTCAAAAAATCAAGAAATATTGCTGGTTCTCGCCTCGAATGTCGCCTGAAATGTCGCTTTGATCAAAGCATGACCCCTGCATTCTCCACGACGCTAATTTTCAGCATCGCCTTGAACGAAGGACATGCTGATGAAGAGTTCGCACAAATCCTTACTTCCGTCCGAGCGCAAAATCATCGAGCGGATAACCAAGATACGAAAGACGGCGGACCACGTATCCAGGAGCAAACGCCGGTTCGCTGAGTATCGATACCTTCGGGCCATACTTCGAGGCTACCGATACCTCGTCAACAACGAGCTTCTTAGTGGGATGATGGAAATCGCACCTGCCGTCTTGATTGTTCCAGTGCGCGCCAATTGGCATCCGCTCCGAGTACTCATTGAGGCGACGATATGGACTGAAATCGATTATCGGACGCGCAGCAGATGGACTAGGGCTTTGCAATACGCTGTCGCAAGCGAGATCGACCCCGATCAACTATCGAGATTCTTTCGAGCCAATGGCGGAATCGCCGGTTGCGCCGATCTAGCTAGCAGAACGCGACCGGCAAGACGTAAACCTTCACCGCACACTACCCGACTGAATCTCAAGTCGCCCGCGCAGCCACAATTCAGGACGGGCCAGATTCGCCCCACCGCGGCGCGCGTGACAACTCGCATACTTTCACAGAATTGAGCCCATCAACGCACAACGGATTTTCGGAGATGATACGCGCAACCGTTTTAGTATTCATGCTGACCACTACGACAGTGTCTGCCGAGCAATTCAAGCTTCCCTGGAAGGGCGACTATCCGCACAATTCAAGCAAAGCATGGTCACGCGACAACCCGAATGACTCCGGCTTCTCCAAGAACTTTCTCAATGGCACGCTGGAAGAAGGCGGCAAGGTGGAACGGATGGGCGAGCTATGGGCCGAAACCATGCTGCCCGAGAAGGCGACGGGCCCTATTCCGTTCGTGATCGTGATGCACGGCTGCACCGGTATGACCAGCTTGACCAGCGCGTGGGTGCATCGGATGGGTCGAGTATTCAACGCTGATGGAATCGGGGTGCTGATCCTCGACAGCTTCACCACTCGCAAGGTTGATAAGAGCTGCGGTATGCCCGACTTACATTGGGGGCGTCGCCGCGCCGACGACGCCTACTCGGCGCTTGATTATCTGATCGAAAAGAAGCTGGCCAAGGCCGACGAAGTTTACGTGATGGGACAAAGCGGTGGCGGTACGGCCACTTTGATTGCAATGACCAAAGCTCAGACCGACCACAAATACCGGTTCGCCGCGGGCTTCCCAGTAGTCCCACCGTGCGTTTACCCTTCAGTACGCAACGCCGATTTCTATGGCGCGCTCGTTCTATTCGTTGGCGAGAAGGATGATGCAAACGATCCGAAGCAATGCGTTGAACTAGCGAAAAGGAAGCGCAACGTTCCCGTGCAAGTGATTGTCTACGCCAACGCTGATCATGGCTTCATGGAAGATTACAAAGAGCGTGTTGCCAAAGGTTGGACAGATGCTCACGGCAAAGACCACTATTGGCATCTGAGCTACAACCCACTCGCCGATAAGGACATGATGCGGAGCATTATCTCAAGAATTAAGACACGGAAGTTCGTGGGCGGCGTCGAATTCAGGCCCACGGACGCCGCTGAGCATCGGAAATAATGAAATATGTTCGGCCTTGCAGCGCCTCCGGCGGCTGCCAATGCCGGTACGCCCTCCCGGGCGTGAATCATTGTAGGAGGTTGCAGGGGTGGCAGAGAACTTCATAATCACTTTTCGGACTAATGATATCTGAAAAGTAATAAAAGAGCTGCCACCCCTGTCACCATGGCTGGCCGGTGCTACAGGCGATATTTGACGCCAATCCAAATGCTGCCCCGCTTAGTACGCTTATGGCTTATGTTATGCCCATTAATTAGGGCCTCCTTGAACTTGATCATGCTGAGGCCGGTCTCGCCGTTGCGGCTACACCATTGCGTGTAATAATCGTACAGCGGCTGCGCCGCAATCGTATTGCCGGTATCGTCGATAAGCATTTCATCCACGAAACGCTTCAGATGATCCGCGGCCTTCGCCCATTCTCCTGCGGCGGCGCGAGCAGCGACTGGCGGACGGAGACCCCTCTTCTGCCAATCGATACAGCCTCGTACCGCCCAAGCTAGAATACCCGGCCACTCTTCGCGGAGCTTAGCGGATAGGTTCTTATCCCTTTCTTCTTGCGGAATCTCCACGTCGAAGGGAATGACGCAGATGCGACGCCATAGCGCGGTGTCCGTACCACGAACGCGGGGTCGATCATTGGCCACAAGCCAGAGCTTGAATGCGGGAGTAAATTCAAAGAACTCCTGACGCATAAATCTCGCAGTGATCTTCTCGCCGCCGGTCATAGCCTTGATTTTCGCCTCGTCCATTTGTCTATTAAAGTTCGCCTCGATGGCCGTGACCATGCGAACACCAGCGAGCCGCGCTTGATCGTTTGAGATCGCGTTGTCGTATTGCTTTGTCATCAGCGTCTCTGTCGGCGTGTGACAACCATAATCGCCGAGCATGTCGCGGACGAGGTTAATGAGCGTGGACTTCCCATTGCTCCCCGACCGGCCGTGGCAAAAGAAGAAGACCTGCTCTTTAGTCTCGCCTGTGAGACTGTAGCCTATGGCGTTCCTAATGAAGCGGATCAGTCTCTTGTCGTTTTTAGTTATCCGCTTGAGAAACTTCTTGAAAAGCGGGCACTTGGCTGAGCGGTCGGCCACGACGGGCGAAATCTGGGTAAGCAAGTCGCTGGGGTCGTGCTTCTCGACATATCCTGTGCGCAGGTCAACGGTGCCATTCGCCGTGTTGAATAGCCAAAGGTCTGCATCTAGTTGCCGATCATCAACCGCAACTAGTCCTTTCGCCAGATCCAGCATGCGTTCGAGACCACCTTTCGACAGCGACGCCTTAGCGAACTGAGCACGCGCCGCCTTCGCTTGGTCGGTTCCGAGATACTGTGTCTCATGCGCTATCATACGAGCTGCATCCTTTGCCAACTCGATGCACTGCGGACCAGCTTCAGGCAGCCATCGTCCTTCTTTATATACGAGCCAGCCTCTGCCCTTTGTGTAGATGATTTCGTTGGAGAAACGAGTGGCGAGCCGCTGCGCGTTGTCAGTGTCAGTTTCCCCGAGCTTGGAAAGTTCTTTGGTCAAGTCCGCGTTGGGGGATGGCGATGGTAGCTCGGCATTTGCCTGGTCGTCTGAGCGGAAGAAGGGCAACGAACGCGGACGCCCCTCCCCCGCTTTGAGCCCACTCTCAAGAGTAGCGCCGATCTCGTTCTCTTCAAGACCGATGTCCGTAGCCACTCGCGTCAAATCGCGTACAATTGCGGCGCGATCAAATAGACCATACGGCAATAGTTGGCCAAGCTTGAACGCGCTCCTATTGAGACTGTCATTGCGCTGATGTTTGGGCGCTTTGCCTAAGCGTTCGATTTCCCTCTGCAATGCCGAGGCCATATAAGCCTTCGCGCGATCAACTTTGGACGGCGGGATCGGCAGAACTAGCTGCGGCTGTAGAGCCTCCCTCATTTCAAAGGCTTTCCGCAACCACTTGGGCGCCTTCGCGATCTCGATATCGCTCAAGCCACGCCCTTTAATGAACTCGTACAGCATGCCGGATTGGTGAACACTGCCGGGAGCAACCACGTATCCGCCATCTCCCCGGATATCGACGCCCTTGCCGAGGCGACCGACTGAGTTCTGAACCGTCTTGTTGCCCGGTCGTAGATAGTAGTGCTCCCCCTTCCCGGTCTTCACCTTAGGGGTTCGAGGGAGCTTGCCATTCTTCTTGACGAGTTCAGCAAGTGATATTTTGCCCTCCGCGCCATCGACATCCACAACTACGAGGTTTGAAATTTTGCCTGTTGCAATTCCAATGTTAGCATCAGGATTTTCGGCCCACCACCTTTTGATCGTTTTGCGATTGGTGGTTGCGTCCTTAACTCCCCGCGGTGTTATGGGATGCTTGCCAGGCTTAGAACACTCAGCGCTGTCCCGACACGAACATCGTCCATCGCGAACGGAATGGACAGGTATCACGTAAATTCCTTTAGACGCATACCGAAGCGCCTGCTTCATGAGCGGGACCGAGCGGCTCTTAACGTTTTCAGCCATGGTCGGCCTCCGACTGCATAGACGGAGCCACGCAAGGTTCAACATGCAGCACTTCGAATACAAAGCGAGAGCGCGCAACTGGCAACGCATCAGCCCACGCGACCCGTAGAAGGGACGCGACATTCCACGCCGCGAGAAGTTTGTTGAAGTGTTCTTCTGGATCGCCTCTTTTAAAAAAATCCGGTATGGGAAGGTCGCTGCTCGCCGGTCCGCCACAGGATGCGACATAGTTCACCGGCGGAAGCTGGGGTTGGCTGACCATTGCTGGCGCACTTGCTGCTTCGATTGAGCACAAGCGAGACCTTTGGTTCTTTCGCTCGATAATATCGGTTGCGATTTTAACTTGGTCCTCGGCCGTCAACCCCTTCGCGATTTTGAGAAGCGCCGACTGGTTGTCATGAAGCTTAAGCTCGCGTGCCTTGAGTTTTGCTTCCGGCGAGATACCGGCGATTTGTTGCGCGCGCTTTAACTCTCTGCGCGACACATCTAGTGTGCGCGATGTTCTGCTAATGCCACGATCATTCGGTTGATGCCGAGAAGACTGGGCAAGTTGCCCAGGATCGTTTTGGGATGCCTGCAACCACTCGTTCTCTGCTTCGGCCCTTTCGAGCGCACAGTATCCCAGCCGATGTAGATTCTCTGAAAGGGTAAGGAGCCGATTGTTTGTTACGTCTGCGTCTAAAACAAAGGCATCGATATGTGTCCGGCCCAAGCGACGCATCGCTTCTAGCCTGTGCTGGCCCGCAATGAGAGTGACGACACCTAGCGGCCCTACCACGACGAAGATCGGCGTGGTTAAATCGATCCGCTCTATCGACTTTCTGAGTTCCTCGACGTGGTCATCATTTAGCGCGCGATGACCCGATCCAAGCGCAATGTCGGCTAACGCAACACGCTGAATGTTTCGCTTGACCGACGAAATAATTGCGCCACTGACCGCGCGTGGCGCGAAGGCACCTCCCGCGGCGGGAACGGCGCCCTTTGAAAGCGAAATTGATGGTTGGGGATATTTAGATTCGGAAGACTTACTGCTTTTCATGTGGATCTCCTGGTTCGGAGGAGCCCACAAAGCGGACATCGCTGGCGGAGAATACGTGGGGTGGATTTTTGCCAACTAAGCCGTGGGCTCAAATGAGATCGGCCGGACCGGGCTTAGCTTTGGCGACGCTAAGTCGCGCAATCTACGAACGTTCGTCGGCAATACCCAGAGCAATCCCCTTCATCATTCTCTGCAATTCCCGAAAGTTTTCCTCGAACGAACCAAAATCAAGTGAGGCCACGTGACTGCGAAGAGTCCTCAGCGTTATCGAGCTGTATTGCGCTTTGAAACGTTTATCTGATTTCAGCCGCCTCGCGATCTCAATGTGGGTTTTGAGATGTCGATCCCGCATGAGTTCAGCGACGTGCTCTGATAGATGGAAATATTTAATGTGAACCAATTTTTTTCTAGGCCCCGGCCCCTTCATGCCTACTTCGACGAAGGATTCAAGAAGCAACCTCCAGTGCCATGGGTTGTTTGGATCGAGTTCGAAGCGCGAAAAGCTTCGAGCATTGGCCGGTGATGCTTCCATTGTGGGTCCAACGAAAATGCAAATTTGACGGATGCAGATTTGTTCGCGCTAAGCGGTTCATCTAACGACAGCTGCTTCGTTAGTCCTCGCTTAGTCACTAGCTTTTCTATCTCTGCAGACACGATCTTGCGCTGTTCTACAGCTTCCCTTAGCTCCTTCATGAAATCGGATTCGGTCATCGACTCCTCGTGCGAGTTGGCAAAAATTCCCTAGCACTATCTTCGGCCAGTCTCTTCTATCAAATTCAGACGACCGCGAAATCGCTTCCGGCAGTTAACCGATGCTGACTCGCCGCGGCACATTCTGCACAGCTGTTAGGTCTCTCTTATATGCAAACCAAAGAGCGCCGGATTGGACCTCGCCTTCTGACATTGAAAGAAGCCGCTCTATATTGTGGCGTTAGCATTTCCATTTTCCGGAATCACTGTCCGATCAGATCCGTCGCTCTCGGTCCAGGAGCCAAGCTTCGACGCTTCGACCGCCAGAGCCTGGACGAATGGATCGACGCGCTTGGAAATGAACCGCTGTCAAAAAGGGATTGGCTAGCCGAATTGGATCGTACCGATGACCATACTCAGAATTAAGGGCTTAAAACGATATCGCGTGAAGGGACGCTGGTATGCCTATCATAGAAAATCAAACACAAGGCTTAAGGCTGAATTCGGAACGGCTGAGTTCATTGCGGAGTTAGCAAAGTTAGAACGCAAGCTAAGGAAGACCGAGGCACTACCAGGAACGCTCGGAAAGCTCTTCGCCTCCTACAAAGGGTCGGCGGCCTATGGTGACCTCGCTTTCGCAACCAAGCAGGGCTACTCGCGCATGATGAATTTGCTGAAGCCACTCGACGAGATGCCACTTGTCGAGCTGACGCCACAATTCATCGCTGGCCTGCGAGATCGGATTGCAGAGAAGCACGGTCGCAGGCAAGCAAATTACGTCATGGCTGTCGTGTCCGTTGCATGTGAGCACGGCAAGGAGCACGGGATCGTTCGCGAAAATCCCGTGAAAGGCGTTAAGCGAGTAAAGCATTTACGAAATAGGTCCGCTGCGAATCGACCGTGGACAATCGATGAGCGCAGGATCGTGCTGGCCCAAATCCCTGATCAACTGAAACTGCCGGTCGCGCTGGCTATGTTCACCGGCTTGCGTAAAGGCGACGTGCTGTCGCTCGCGAAAAGCGCTATTCGAGACGGAAAAATTTGGCGGCGGACCAACAAGACCGGGCAAGAGCTTTCACTTCCGATCCACCCTGACCTTTCTGAACTCCTAGGCCGGTACTCGCAGCACGATGCCATCACGGTGGCGGCGACAACGAATGGCACGCCTTGGACAGAGAGCGGCTTCAATTCAAGCTTCATAAAGGCGATGGCCAAATTGAAGATAGAGGGCAAAATCGGTGACGGCCTGACCTTCCACGGGTTGCGCCACACGGTCGGCAAGTTACTCGTCGAGGCCGGTTACGACATTGACACGGTTCGTCGCTGGCTCGGCCAACGGACCTTCGTGATGGCGGCCTATTACACGGAGACCGCGGATATCTCGCAGCGGATGCGGGAAGTGGTCGCGAAGCTCGACCCGCTGGGGAGCAAATCGCGAACATAAGTGTCTAACTCGCGGCCGGAATTGTCTAACGGGCCAGGAGACATTCGGCTAAGTCATTGATTTTATGGTGCCCAGGGGCGGGATCGAACCACCGACACTGCGATTTTCAGTCGCATGCTCTACCAACTGAGCTACCTGGGCATACCCGCGGGGCCGAAAGGCCGGAGTGAGCGGGCGGTTTATAGAGAGGTCGGGGCGCCGTGTCCACCCGCCTTCGCCAAAGGCTTCGCCGGCCGCGGCCCGCCCGGCACTCTTTCCCCAACTTGTTGAGAAATCTTGGCTATTCCGGGTCCTCCGCGTCGTCCTCGCGGCCCGGGACGACATAGCGGCCGGTCAGCCAGCGGTTGAGATCGACGTCGCGGCAGCGCGCCGAGCAGAACGGGCGGAAGGCCTGCTCGACGGGCTTGCCGCAGATCGGGCAGGCACGCGGGGTGGCAGAGGGTATGGCCTTGGGCGTTCGGGCTTGGTCGGTCATGGCTGGGCCGGAGTTTACATCATCTGCCGCATGTTCCGCTGCGCTCCCCTCTGCTTGCGGGTAGGGCAATCGCATATGCGTCTTCGCCGGCCGCGCAGGTGCTTGGCCTCGTGGATCGAGACGGCGCCCTCGCCCGCAAGCGCAGGGCGATAGCCTCGGAGCGAGGGGCGTCTCCGCGATTTCTGGATAATGGAAGAATGCCGCTGATTTGCCCGACGAGTCAAGTTGTCGTGTCGAACGCCCGCAGCCGCCGGCACCTTTGCATGGGGTTGTTTTCGATATTTTGGCAGCGCGCCCCTGCGGCAGGCTATCGCGTCCGGCTATCGGCCTCGTTGCATAGCCCGGCCATGACGATGTGGAGCAGTTGGGGTGGGGTCTCATCGCGAGTCGTTCACGAGGAAAGAGCCCCATCCGTATCGCATTTGCGATACGACCTCAGTGGATACCTCACACCGCGACGGAGTTGAGCCAGCCGTGGCGGATCGGAAAGCCCTCGCCGCCGAGCAAGGTCACGGTCTCGTAGAGCGGCAGGCCGACCACGTTGGTGTAGGACCCGACCATCTTGACCACGAACGATCCGGCAATGCCCTGCACCGCGTAGCCGCCGGCTTTGCCGCGCCATTCGCCGGAGCCGATATAGGCCTGGATGTCGTCCTCGCTGAGCCGCTTGAAGCGTACGCGCGTTTCGACCAGGCGCTGACGGAATGCCTCGCGCGGCGTCACCACGCAGATCGCGGTGTAGACGCGGTGATTGCGGCCCGACAGCAGCCGCAGGCACTGCGCGGCCTCGTCGACCAGATTGGCCTTGGGCAGGATGCGGCGGCCGACCGCGACCACGGTGTCGGCGGCAATGATGAAGGAGCCGCGCAGGTCGTCGTCAAGATGCACCGATTTCAGCGCCGCGTCGGCCTTGGCGCGCGCCAGGCGGTTCGCGCAGGCGCGCGGCAACTCGCCCCGCCGCGGAGTCTCGTCGACATCGGCCGGGCGCAGCGCATCGGGCTCGATGCCGGCCTGGTTGAGCAGGGCCAGCCGCCGCGGCGAACCGGAAGCAAGAACGAATTTGGGACGGCCTAGCATGCGGGCTTTTGGGCTGAATCGGGGGGACAGACGCGGGCGGAACCTATCGGATGGGGCATGGATGCACAACCTTGGAACCGACCGCGAATCGCGCCCCCGCCTGAGACCAGGCCCCATAAGCACAGCTGTTTGTCAGTCTGGCGACAGGCGGCGGTTCTGCGAATCGGAACAAGCTGGTCCCCTCGCCGCGCCTCACAGGTTTGCCGCGCCGGCCCTGGCAAAGCGGCGGCGGATGCGCAGCAACAGGCCGTCGCAGACCTCGCGGTAGGCGGCGAGCTTCTGCTCGCGGTTGCCGCTGGTGCCGGTCGGATCCTGCGTCGGCCAGTATTCGACATCGGCGGCGAGCGTGCGGGTGAGATCCAGCGCCCTGTGGTGCGCCTCCGGCGACAGCGTGATGATGAGATCGAAGTTCAGCCCCTCCCAGTCCTCGAGCTCCTCGAAGGTTTGCGGCTTGTGGCTGGAAATGTCCTGGCCGAGTTCGGCCATCACCGAGACGGCGAACGGGTCGAGCTCACCCTTCTTGACGCCGGCCGAGCGCACATAGAGGCCTTGCGGAAACATCTGCTGCAGCAGGCTTTCGGCCATCGGCGACCGCACGCTGTTCAGGCCGCATGCGAACAGCACGGCCTGGGGATTGCGCGCGCGCGGCGCTTCCATGCGATCAGGCTTTTTTCGATCGGGGTACGCCCCCGTCAATCACCGCTTCACCGATCATGCGCCACTTCGATTGGCGCATAATCTGATCCGAAAACCGGTATCCACTTCTCGGGATCATGCGCCTTCACCCTTCCAGTGCAGCACAGTGATCAGCGTGAACAGCCGCCGCGCGGTCTCGAAATCGACGCGCACCTTGCCCTTGAGCCGTTCCTGCAGCGTGCGCGAGCCCTCGTCATGGATGCCGCGGCGGCCCATGTCGATCGCCTCGATCTTGTCCGGCGTCGCGGTCCGGATCGCCTGATAGTAGCTGTCGCAGATCATGAAGTAGTCCTTCACGACGCGGCGGAACGGGGTCAGCGACAACAGATGTGCGACCACCGGCGCGCCGTCCTCCTTGCGGATATCGAACATCAGCCGGTTGCCGGTGATCGCGATATGCAGGGTGTAAGGCCCCGGCCCGGCGGCGCCCTCGGGCGCGAATAGGTTCTGCTCGATCAAATCGTAGATCGCGATCGCCCGCTCATGCTCGATATCGGGCCCGGAACGGCCGATCGATTCCTCGTCGAGCGTCACCGCGACGATGCGATTGTTGGAATCCTCGTCGTCTGGTGGCTTGTTCATGAGAGGTTGAGGCGCAATCCGACGGAACGTGAATGGGCATCGAGACCCTCGGCCTGGCCGAGCGTCATCGCGGCGGGCCCGAGCGCACGGAGTTGATCCGGCCCGCACCGCAGGATCGAGGTTCGCTTCATGAAGTCAAGCACCCCGAGGCCCGAGGAGAACCGCGCCGAGCGCGCGGTCGGCAGCACATGGTTGGAGCCGCCGACATAGTCGCCGATCGCCTCCGGGGTATGGGCCCCGAGGAAGATCGCCCCGGCGTTGCGGACCTTGTTCGACAGGCCCTCGGCATCCGCGGTCATGATCTCGAGATGCTCGGCCGCGATCGCATTGGCGAGCTCGACCGCGTCGTCGAGTTTTGCCACCTTGATCACGGCACCGAAGTCGTTCCACGAGGTGCGGGCGATCTCGCCGCGCGGCAAGGTCGCTAGCTGCGTCTCGACCGCGCGCTCGACGTCGGCGGCGAGCCGTGCACTGTCGGTGATCAGGATCGACTGCGCGCTGACGTCATGCTCGGCCTGCGCCAGGAGGTCGGCCGCGATCCAGTCGGCATTACCGGTGTCGTCGGCGATGACCAGCACCTCGGAGGGGCCGGCGATCATGTCGATGCCGACCTTGCCGAACACCAGCCGTTTTGCCGCGGCGACATAGGCGTTGCCGGGGCCGACGATCTTGGCGACCGGCGCGATTGTCGCGGTGCCGTAGGCCAGCGCCGCCACCGCCTGGGCGCCGCCGACCCGGTAGATTTCCGAGACGCCGCCGAGATGGGCGGCGGCGAGCACCAGCGGGTTGAGCTTGCCGTCCGGCGCCGGCACCACCATCACCACCCGCGGCACGCCGGCGACCCTGGCCGGCACCGCGTTCATCAGCACCGAGGACGGATAGGCCGCGGTGCCGCCGGGCACGTAGAGGCCGACCGCATCGACCGCGCTCCAGCGCCAGCCGAGCTCGACGCCGGCGGCATCGGTGAAGCGCTCATCCTTCGGCAACTGGCGGCGGTGGAAGGTCTCGATCCGGTCGCGCGCGAACCTCAGGGCGTCGACGGTCTTGGGATCGCAGGCCGCAACCGCGGCGTCGATCTCGGCTGCGGTAATGCGCAGGCCGGCCGCCTCGATATCGAGGCGGTCGAACTTTTTGGTCGCCTCGAGCAGCGCCGCGTCGCCGCGGGCCGCCACGTCGTCGACGATCGTGCGGGTGGCGCGCTCGACGTCGGCCGACACCTCGCGCTTGGCCGCCAGGAAATCGCGGAATCGCTGCTCGAAATCGGCGCTCTGTCGGTCCAGGCGAACGGGCATGACGGCTTTCTTAGGAGGAATTCGGGTCCCTGCTCAATGGCGCGACGGATAATGGCCGTCAACCCTTGGGGGATGTCATTCCGGGATGGTCCGAAGGACCAGACCCGGAATCTCGAGATTCCGGGTTCGGTCCGGAGCCTGTCATCGGGCCGCGCCTTGCGCGGACCCGTTGGGACCGCCCCGGAATGACGTGCCCAATCACCCCGGCGCCACGCCGAGATCGTCGATGCCCAGATCAGTCAATTCGCACTCCAGGCACTCGACATCCAGCCGCAGCGCCCCACCATGGCCGAACATCAGGAGCGCGCTGCCGCCCGGCGGGTCGGAGGCATAGAACTCGATCCCGAGCAGTTCCAGGGTGGCTTCCGGGACTTCCAGGTCGATATTGCGCGACTTGCATGCCAGCACCCGGTCGAACCTGAGCGCGGCGATCAACCGGCGCGAGCAGGCGCCGCCCGACAGGGTCTGCTCCCAGTCCAGCCGGTTCAGGCCGACCACGAGCCGCTTCTCGTCCTGGCGCCAGACGATGTCGGAGGGCTGGACGTGGGCGTCCTGCACATGAGCCGAGATGACCGCGAGGTCATCGGCATCGAGAGCAATCAGTTTCAGCGGCGCGGGTGGGGACATGACGGTGGTTATAACGCCTCGCGGCCCGGGAGGTACCAAGAGACCTGGCGAAATCGCCGCGCGAGGGAACCGGCCGGCCCACCACGCTTCAGAGGCGATTGATGTCCTCGCTCTCCAGCACCGGCCTGGGGTAGCCGTCGCGGGCGACCTTCAGCATGGCGCGGCCGAGCTGTTCCGATGTCGTCATGTAGCTCGGGGCGACCCGCACCAGAAAGGAAAGCAGCGGCGAGGTCGCGAGATAGATCGCCTGCACCCAGCCGGTCTTGGAGCGGACGCCATGCAGCGGCTGGATCCCGGCGGGCCGGAACATGTAGGCGGCCTTGAACGGCAGCTTGAGCAAATCGTTCTCGGTCTTGCCCTTCACCCGCGCCCACATCAATGGGCCGCGCTCAGTGGAATCGGTGCTACGCCCCGTGACATAGGTGAACACCATGCCGGGATTGAGCCGCGCCAGCACCGTCGCCGCGGCCAGCGTGATGTCGTAGGTGAGATGGCGGTAGCGTGCCTCGTCCATGCCGATCGAGGAGACGCCGAGGCAGAAGAAGCAGGCGTCGTAGCCGGCAAGCTGAGGCTCGATCGCGCTGTAATCGACGAAATTGTCGTGGATCAACTCGACAAGCTTGGCATCGCGCTGCCCGGTCGGGCTGCGCCCAACCGCGAGCACGCGCTCGACGCCGGGATCGAGCAGGCATTCGCGCAGCACGCCCTGCCCGACCATGCCGGTCGCGCCGAACAGGATGACCTTCATCTCGATTGCCCTGCTGCCGCCCGATCCGTTCAGGCGGCGGTTGCGACCTGATCAAACGATACACCGGTCAGCGCCGCCGAGATATCCCATAGCCGCTGCGCTACCGCGGTGTCCCTGGCGTGCGGCATGATGCGCGCCGGCGCAGGTGGGCCCTTCAACTCGTAGAACCCGTTGGGGCCGTAATAGCCGCCCGGCTGGGCCGCGGCTGAGGTCGCCGCGAACAGCGTCGGCAACGCGCCCGCCGCCGCGGAGTGGCTCATGATCGGCTGCAAATATCGACCGAGCCGCCATGACAGGCTGTCGGTGCCGGGACCGTTCGGGATCAGCTCGGTGCGCGCGTAGCCGGGATGCGCGGCATTGCTCATCAATCCCCAGCCGTTGATCGCACTGCGACGCTGCAATTCGAGCGCGAACATCAGCATCGCAAGCTTCGACTGGCAGTAGGCGCGCCACGGCGCGTAAGAACGGCGGGCCTGCAGATCGTCGAAATTGATGACGCCGGAGCGATGCGCAAGGCTGGAGAGATTGACGACGCGGGTGCTGTGGCCGCGGCGGAGCTGCGGCAACAGCAGCGCGGTCAACGCATAGTGGCCGAGATAGTTGGTGCCGAACTGCACCTCGAACTCGTCAGCGGTGACCTGCCGCTTCGGCAGCGACATCACCGCGGCATTGTTGATCAGGAGATCGAGCGCGGTATGCGTGGCGGCGAAGCGCCCGGCGAAATCGGCGACCGATGCGAGGTTCGCGAGGTCGAGCGTTTCATAGCTCACCGCGGCATCGGGAAGCTGCGCGCGGATCCGCGCCAGCGCATCCTGCCCCTTGGCGCCGTTGCGGCCGGTGAGCACGACATGGGCGCCGGCGCGCGCCAATTCCAGCGCGGTCTCGTAGCCGAGTCCGCCGGTAGCGCCCGTGATCACTGCGGTCCTGCCGCCCTGCCGCGGAATGTCTGCAGTGCTCCAGCCGGTCATGCTTATATCTCCTTGCGACACGATTCGGGTTTCTCGTCGGGTTCTTGCGGGTCCAGCCGCATCCGACGAAATGTGCACTAGGTGCATTTTTGCAAGGGGTGAAAAATTGCAACGTCCGGCGCCCGCGCGAAAACCGGCCAGGAAATCGGCCAAGAGACCAGTCAAGTCGATGCAATCCAAAGCGAATCCGGCGCCGCCGGCGGCGGGCCTGCGCGCGCGCAAGCGGCAGGAGACCCGGGAGCGGCTGACCAAGGCGGCGATGATGCTGTTTCTGGAGCGCGGCTTCGAGGCGACCACGCTCGACGACATCGTCGCCGCCGCCGACGTCTCGCGCCGCACCTTCTTTCACTATTTCGCCTCGAAGGAAGACGTGGTGCTGGCCTGGCAGGAGGACGGTACCGCGGCCCTGATCGCAGCCGTTGCGGCGCGCCCGGGCACTGAATCAATGCTGCAGGCCGCCGAGAACGCCATCGCCGACATGGTCAGGCAGATCGACCCGCGCGAGGCGGTCGCGCTGGCGCGTCTGAAGCGCGACAATCCAGCGCTGCAGGCGCGCGATCAGGCCAAATATGAAAGGCTTGAGCGTGAGCTCGCCAACGCGTTGCTCAAGCGCACCAACCACAAGAACGACCGGATGAAAGCCCGGCTGGTCGCGATGATCACGACCGGCGCGATGCGCGTCGGCAGCGAGCTCTGGGCCGACGATGGCGCCCGCGAGAAGCCGGACCTGGTCGCCAAGCGCCTGTTCGCCGCAATCCGCGCGATTTTTGAGTGAGCGAGCCGATCACGGCGCTTCCGAAACATAGTCTCCGTAAGGCGAGCACATGCTTCGGACTCCTCCCCCTTGTGGTAGGGCAATCGCATATGGCCGTTTGAGGCGATCGGAGTTCCCACAAACTCGTCATGCCCGGGCTTGTCCCGGGCATCCACGTCTTCGTTTCCACGCGAAGAGAAGACGTGGATGGCCGGGCTAAACATCAAGCCCGGCAATGACGGCGCGGAAGAATCGGTTCATTCCATATGCGATAGCCCTGCCCTTGTGGGGAGAGGAGTGAGCCACCGGGCGAGGTGGATTGAGGCTGCGCAATGTTGAGACGCGCGGCGCAGAGCACAGCCTCTCACCTTCAGCCCTTGATGAACGCCAGCAAGTCGGCATTGATCGTCTCGGCCTCCGTCGTCGGCATGCCGTGCGGAAAACCTTTATAGGTCTTCAGCGTGCCGTTCTTCAGAAGCTTGGCCGAGAGCGGGGCGGAGTCGGCGTAGGGCACGATCTGGTCGTCGTCGCCATGCATCACCAGCACCGGCACGTTGATCTTCTTCAGATCCTCCGTGAAGTCGGTTTGCGAGAACGCGACGATGCCGTCGTAATGCGCCTTGGCGCCGCCCATCATGCCCTGCCGCCACCAGTTCTGGATCACGGCCTCCGACGGTTTTGCGCCGGGCCGGTTGTAGCCGTAGAACGGCCCGGCCGGCAGGTCGCGGTAGAATTGCGAGCGATTGGCGGCGAGTTGAGCCTGCAAGCCGTCGAATACCGACTTCGGCAAGCCGCCGGGATTATTCGCCGTCTGCACCATCAACGGCGGCACCGCGCTCAGGATCGCCGCCTTCGCCACCCGGCTCTCGCCGTGGCGGGCGATGTAGTGCACCACCTCGCCGCCGCCGGTGGAATGGCCGACATGGACGGCGTTCTTCAGATCGAGATGCGCGGTGACGGAAGCGAGGTCGTCGGCATAGTGATCCATGTCATGACCGTCGGCGACCTGGGCGGAGCGGCCGTGGCCGCGGCGGTCATGGGCGACGACGCGAAAGCCGTGCCCCACGAAGAACAGCATCTGCGCGTCCCAGTCGTCCGACGACAGCGGCCAGCCATGGCTGAACACGATCGGCTGGCCCGAGCCCCAATCCTTGTAGAAAATCTCGACGCCGTCTTTGGTGGTGATGGTGGGCATTGGAAGCACTCCTTCAGCTGATCGTCATTCCGGACACGCCAGGCGTGAACGAACCTTGGGCGACGGCGCATCGCGGACACGCCACCGCATCTCGTCTTCTATGCTGCGTGTCGCTACGAAATGAGGTCATCCGCCCCGGATCAGGCGAACGTGACCGCCCTGAACCGGCGCCAGGCACCGATGGTCACCAGGACGAAGAACACCAGCACGATGCCCTGCACCACGGCAAAGACCGGCCCGGATGGCGGGTTCGGCGGCACGGCTGGCGCCAGCGCCTGCAACGCCGGCACCTTGAGGAAGCTCTGGATGACCAGCACGAAGACGTTGAGATAGAGCGAGACCATCGCGGTCACGATATAGATCGGACGCCAGGCGCCCTTGAGCTGCATCGCATAGAGCGCAATGCAGGCGATCGCGAGCAGCACCAGCGAAAGCCCGCCGATGATGTGCGACGGCAGCAGCTTCTCGGTCACCAAAGGCGGGATCACGAAGCCGGTGGCGCTGGTCAGGATCGTGAGCGCGAGGAAGATCGCGGTCAGCCCCGGCATCGCGCGCGAGCCGAGCAGCCCGAACATCACGAGCACGCCGGCGACGATTGCAATCAGGCTGATAATGACGTGCACGAGCACCAATGTCGTCATGTGGCGCACTCCCCGTTGAGACCCGCGTGCGAGGTTACGATGCGTGACGGAAAATTGCTACATGCTTCGATGGCAGGACGGCCGACATCCCATCAAAAATTGCCGGCGCGGGCGATTGCTGAAAATTTTCGCACATATGTCACACGATGCGGCACGTGCGCCGTGCGAGAAGCCTCATCAATAATAGCGCGGGATCGGTCCATTATGCGGCGTCTTGCGCTTCGACAGGTCGAACAGCACCTCGTCGACATAGCACCAGCCCCAGCCTTCCGGCGGATCGTAGCCCTCGATCACGGGATGGCCGGTGGCGTGGAAATGCGCCGTCGCATGCCGGTTCGGCGAATCGTCGCAGCAGCCGACATGGCCGCAAGTGCGGCAGATGCGCAAATGCAGCCAGCGGCTGCCGCTCTTCAGGCATTCCTCGCAGCCGAGCGCGCTCGGCGTGACATCCTGGATGCCGGCGATATGGGTGCAGCCTTTCGTCATTTTTCGGCCCTTACCTGTCGCAGCTATCTGATCCGTCATCCTGAGGTGCGAGCTCTTGCGAGCCTCGAAGGATGCACGGCCACACTGTGGCCGATTCATCCTTCGAGACGCCGCTTCGCGGCTCCTCAGGATGACGGGAAAACGTTTGCGTGCGTTGCATCGACGTTGCTACAGCGTATGATCACCCGCGTCAGCAAGATAGCCGTGCAGCGCGGCGACGACCTGCGCGCCCTCGCCGATCGCGCCGCCGACGCGCTTGACTGATCCGGAGCGGACGTCGCCGACCGCGAACACACCGGGCACCGTGGTCTCGAGCAGCGGCACGGCGCGCGCGCCTTCGCCGGTCTGCACGCCGGTCGTCACGAAGCCGCCGCGGTCGACCTGCACGCCGCAGCCCTCGAGCCAGCCGGTCGCGGGATCGGCGCCGACAAACAAAAAGAGATTGCGGATATCCATGGTGAACTCGTCGGGCGCGAGCCGGCTGCGCCAGCGCACCCGCTGCAGCGTCTCCGCGCCGTCGAGCCCGATCACCTCGGTGTTGAACATCAATTCGATGTTCGGCGTCGCCTCGATGCGCTCGATCAAATAGCGCGACATGCTGGCTCCGAGCCCGCCGCCGCGGATCATCATGTTGACCTTGCGGGCATGCGCCGACAGGAACACCGCCGCCTGCCCCGCGGAATTGCCGCCGCCGACCAGCACGACGTCCTGGTTGGCGCAGAGCCGCGCCTCGATCGGCGAGGCCCAGTACCAGACGCCGCGACCTTCAAACGCATCGAGATTGTCGATCTCGGGCCGGCGATAGCGCGCCCCGCTGGCGACCACAACGGATTTCGCGCGCAGCGTATGCCCGCAGGCGGTGTCGAGCACGAATGCGCCGGACGCTTTCGTGCAGTCGAGCGATTTGATCGAGACCGGGATCAGCATCTCGGCGCCGAATTTCTGGGCCTGGTTGAAGGCGCGCCCGGCCAGCGCCTGTCCGGAGATGCCGGTCGGAAAGCCCAGATAGTTTTCGATGCGCATGCTGGCGCCGGCCTGGCCGCCGAAGGCGCGGGAATCGAACACCGCAACCGACAGGCCTTCCGACGCCGCATAGACCGCGGTGGCAAGCCCGGCCGGGCCGCTGCCGACCACGGCAACATCGTAGAGTTTTTCATGCGCGCTGTTGCCGATCATGCCGAGCGCCATCGCAAGTGCGGTCTCGGACGGATTGCGCAGCACCGTGCCGTTGGGACAGACCACCAGCGGCAGCTCGGCGCGCGTCGGCGAATAGCGCGCGACGAGGTCGGCGGCATCCTTGTCGGTCGCGGGGTCGAGGAGGTGGTGCGGCTGGCCGTTGCGCGCCAAAAAATTCTGCAGCGACGCCATGTTGCCGACCGAGGCGGGGCCGATCAGCACCGGCCCGCCGGCGCCGCCCTGGATCAGGCTGACGCGGCGCAGGATCAGCGCGCGCATGATGCGCTCGCCGAGATCGGCCTCCGCAACCAAGAGCGCGCGCAGCCGGTCGGGCGGCAGCAGCAGCGTCTCGACCACCCCATCGGCATGGCCGTCGACCAGCGCCGGGCGGCCGGAGAGCTGGCCGATCTCGGCGAGGAACTGGCCCGGTCCCTGGTCGATGATCGGCGCGACATGGCCGAGGCCGTCGCGCTGGGTGATCGAGACATTGCCCGACAGCACCACGAACATGCCGGGCCCGGGTTTGCCGGTCTCGAACAGCGCCTCGCCGTCCTGGTATGAGCGCGGCTCGCCGAAGCGGCGCATCCGCTCGATCTCGTGCGCGGTCAGGGTCGGAAAGGTCTGCTCATGGCGCGGGAAGGCGTAGGCGGTTGCGCTCAGCCGATCGATCGTCGTCTCATCTACAGCCATCTCGGCAACCCGCTTCCTTATGACAGCACGAACTGGGTTAACGGCGCGGCTCGTTTCCGCCGGCGTCATCTGGTGAGCCGCCATCTAGCGAACCATGGGCGGCTTCGGAAGAGGCCGCATCGTCACGACCGCGCGCCTGCGATTTCCGCCGCTTCAGGTTTTCGCGCAGCGCGAGCTTGAGACGATCCTGTCGTGAATCCTTCACGCGGGCTCCGGCCTGCCCGCCGCCTCTGTCCTGGTCGCCTGTCATTGCATAACTCTCGAACCGCCGCCGCCCTGCGCAAGGGGAGGATAGGCCGAGCATAGCCAATGGCGGATGCCCGCGCACCCTGCCCGGTCGGCCAGTTGCGGCGATATGATTCGGCGGCAAGCGCGGATCGGGATAGTTTCGGCGCAATCGGGAACCCAAACCGGCCGAAATCGGCCAGATTGGCCGGAATCATCGGCGAGGCGGTCGATTTCTGCCGATTTCAAGGGCGGCAGGGGCGCTGTTTCGCTTGCGCCAAAGGGAGGCCTGTGGCAAGAACCGCCCGCTTGGACGGGCCCTCGGGGCCGATTCAATTTTTCCCGGGCATGCTGCCGTAGCTCAGTGGTAGAGCACTCCATTGGTAATGGAGAGGTCGACAGTTCAATCCTGTCTGGCAGCACCAGGATCTTCGCAAACGATGGCAGTCGCAGGCACGCGGTGCGCCCGCGTGCGCTGGAATCAACGCGCCAGCAGCACACCCATCCCGCCGATCGTCAGCACGACGTAGAAGGCGAACACACTGCCGACCCATTTCCAATCGATCTGATCGTGTTCGGGGCTGAGGCTTTCGATGATGCCGTGCATGATGGTTTCCTTTAGAACTCGCCTGCGTGGCGTATAACCCGCGCCTCGAGCACATCATGTGACTCACTTCACATTTTGCCATCGCGGAGCGGACCAAGCGTGACCGGCCCAGAACTGAAGAAACTGCGCGAACATCTCGGCGAGGCGCTGGGCCGCGAGCTGACGGCGGCTGACATGGCAAAGCTGTGCGGGCTATCGGCCGCCGGCGGCGCCGAGAAGCTGCGCAGATGGGAAGTCAGCGGCCCGACCCCGAAGGTCGCCGCCCTGCTGCGCGTGCTGGCGATGGCGAGCGAGCACTATCCGATCCTGGAGAAGTTCGACGTGTTCGATCGCCACGACGTCCCGGTCAAGGATCGCGCCGCCCGCCGCCAGGCGTTCCGCGAGCAGATGCGCGACGATGTGCGCAAGCGCCTGGCCTAAAGCGCGATGACATTAGGTTGAATCATCATCGCGCTTTAGCTCCTTGTTTGAGCATGATCTCCGCAAACGCGTTCCGCGTTTGTCGAGAGGGAAAACCGCTTCGCACTTTTCCGGATCATGCTCTAACCGACGGCTTGGTTAACAGGAAATGCGCGCCGCGCACACCGCGTTAAGCCTTGCTTCATTCCACCTTAAGCGTTCGTTAGGCACAACAAAACGTTTCGCCGCAAAGGCTGCGACTTAACGCTCCGCGCAGCGTTCCGGTGACTGCATTTTATTCAAATGCGGTCTAACCCGTCGCCGTGGATGGCGCCATTCACGCTGCGCCTCATGACTTGTCCGGAGACTGCCCCCATGAAGAAGTTCCTGCTCGCAACCGCCGCCGTCGCGGCGGCCGTCGCTGCCTTTGGCGCGACCGCCAACGCCGCCGATTTCAACCGTGGCTATTATCAGAAGGCGCCCGCGCCTGTTTACGCCGCTCCGCTCTACAACTGGACCGGCTTCTATCTCGGCGGCCATCTCGGCGGCGTTTTCTCCCAGAACAACAATTTCAACGGCCTCGCGCTGTCCGACTCCGACGCCCGCTTCATGGGCGGCGTGCAGGCCGGTTACGACTGGCAGCTGTCGCCGATGTGGGTGATCGGCCTCGAAGGCCAGTATTCCTGGGTCGGCGGCCATCAGCTCAACGCGATCTTCCCGGGCGGCTACGTCTACAACAACAACCAGCGCGGCATCGGCTCGATCACCGGCCGCGTCGGCTACACCTGGGGTCCGGGCCTGATCTATGTGAAGGGCGGTTATGCCTATTCCGACAACAACGAAACGGTGACGCTCGGCGGCGCGCCGGTCGGCTTCAGGCTCAGCGACAACCACAGCAACGGCTGGACCATCGGCGGCGGCGCCGAATACATGTTCGCGCCGAACTGGTCGGCCAAGGTCGAGTACCAGTACTATGACTTCGGCGACAGCCGCTTCACCGCGCCGGGCGCGCTGGTGCCGGTCGGCAGCTTCCACAATGACGAGCACACGGTGAAGGCGGGCCTCAACTACCGCTTCAATCTCGGCAACCTCGGCGGCCCTGCTTACGGCCGCTACTGAGAGCACGCCCACAACCAACAGTGGAAAAGGCCGGCGCAAGCCGGCCTTTTTGCATCCGATCGCGTGCATCGATTCCGCACGGCGAACCGAGACGTCGCCACTGCGCGGCAGCCCTGAAAAATCCCGCAGATCGTCGCAATTTTCCCGATTTTGTTAACCGGCCGCACCGATACTCCCGCGCCGGGGAAACATCCAAGAGTAGTGGCCAGGGATAGTGGCCAAGCGTAGTGGGCCAGGGGGCACAGGGGCAATGGCGTTTCGGTTCAAGCTCGGCAAACCAAATCTCAAGCGTATCCATCTGCCGCAAATGGGCGTCAGGGGCAGCCTGTTCGCGGCGTTCGCTGTGATCGCAGGCATGGCGCTGGTGATCAGCGCAGGCGCCGGCATCGTGCTGCATCAGCTCGGCGGCACCATGACCGATCTCTCCGGCCGCGACATTCCGCGGCTTGCCGCGAGCCTGCAACTTGCCGCGCAAAGCGCTTCGCTCGCGGCGCAAGGCCCCGGCCTGCTCGCCGTGCAGAGCGAGGACGCGCTGAACGATCGCACCAAGAAGGTGCAGGACGTCGCGCGGCTCACCAGCGCCAAGCTCGGCGAGATCATCGAGCTCGGCGCCGACAAATCCGTGGTCAGCGCATTGCAGGAGAACGTCAAGAACACCGACGAGGCCACCAAGAGCCTGATCTCGGCGGCGCGCGAGCGGCTCGAGGTCGGCGCGCTGCGCGACAAGCAGTACAACGCACTGCGCAAGGCGCAGGCGGCGTTCGTCTCCGCCGCAAGTCCCGCGATGCTCGACGCGCAGACCCGGCTCAACGCCATCCTCGCCGCGGCCGAAGTCTCCGCGGACGACGCCACTGAAGCTGCCCGCACCGTCGGCCAGATCAGCAACGTGCTCGCCGCCGGCAATCTGATGGCCGCCGACATGACCGCGGCGCTGTCGGCCAATTCCAGCGAAACCCTCGATGCGATCGAGGCCGAGTTCAAGGCCGGGCGCGAACGCGTCAAGTCCAACCTCGAGGACTTGCCGAACAATCCCGCGATCGTCGCGGTGCGCGACACCGCCTCGAGGCTGCTCGTGCTCGGCGAAGGCAAGACCGGCGTGTTCAAGATCCGCCAGAAGGAGCTCGACGCGATCGACTACGGCCAGACCATCCTGGAAGAGACGCGCAAGCTCAATGTCGGGCTCGGCATCAGCGTCCAGCAGCTGGTCGACGCGGTGCAGAAGGAGACCGACAGTTCGACCTTCCAGGCGCGGCAGCAGATCTCGCTCGCGACCATGGTGATGATCGGCCTCGGCGCGCTGACGCTGGTCGGCTCGTTCCTGTTCGTCTGGCTCTATGTCGGACGCAACATCCTGCGCCGCATCCGCGGCCTGCAGCGCTCGATGCAGCTGCTGTCCGACGGCGACCTCGACACCGAGATCCCGCAGAGCCGCCAGCGCGACGAGATCGCCGTCATGGCCGACGCGCTGCAGGTGTTCCGCGAGAGCATGGTCGAGAGCCGCGAGCTCACGGAAAACCAGAACAAGGATCGCAGCGCCAAGGCGGAGCGCGCCTCGCGCATGGAAGCGCAGATCGTCACGTTCGAATCCAACGTCCGCAGCGCGCTCGGCAGCCTGCAGACCGCGGCGAACTCGATGCAGTCGACTGCGCAGAGCATGTCGGCGACCGCCGACCAGTCGAGCGCGCTGGTCAATGCCGTCGCGTCGGCCGCCGAGGAAACCTCGGTCAACGTGCAGACGGTGTCGGCCGGCACCGAGGAGCTGTCGTCCTCGATCCAGGAGATCGGCCGCCAGGTCGTGACCTCGGCGGAGATCGCCCGCAAGGCGGTGGAGGAAGCCAGCGCCACCGACAGCACGATGCAGGGGCTCGCCGACAATGCCGCACGCATCAGCGTCGTGGTCGACCTGATCCAGACCATCGCCTCGCAAACCAATCTGCTCGCGCTCAACGCCACCATCGAGGCGGCGCGCGCCGGCGAGGCCGGCCGCGGCTTTGCGGTGGTCGCCTCCGAGGTGAAGAACCTCGCGAGCCAGACCGCGAAGGCAACCGAGGAAATCCGCCAGCAGATCGTCAGCATGCAGGAGGTGACGACGACGGCAGTCTCCGCCATCCGCAACATCTCGAGCACGATCGGCGAGATCAACGACGTCACCACCGCGATCGCCGCCGCGGTCGAGCAGCAGGGCGCGGCGACCCGCGAGATCGCCCGCAACATCCAGCATGCGGCGGGCGGCACCAGCGAGGTGTCGAGCAACATCGTCGGCGTCTCGACCGCCTCGGCCGAGGCGGGCACTGCCGCCGGCGAGGTGCTGAGCGCCTCCGACGCGCTGCGCCGCGAGGCCGACGTGCTGCGCTCGGAGATCGACGGCTTCCTGTCGAACATCCGCGCGGCGTAGGTACAGCGTCGTTCCGGGGCTATGCGAAGCATAGAACCCGGAACCTCGAGATTCCGGGTTCGCCTCTTCGAGGCGCCCCGGAATGACGGGCACGTATTCGCAAGACCGTTCGCTTCATCCGGGCTACGGAATTCCGGCGACTTCCCAACGAATTCTCCGGACGACTATCTGATTTTTCGGCTGGCGCGGCGGCCCGTGTGCCGCTAAGCCGGTAGCATGCATACGAAGACCGACCCCGTGCACTCCTCGGCGGAGGCACTGCGATACCCTTGGGAAAACCATCCTGGCCACGACCAGGTCGTGGAGGTGGCTCCCGGCGTGCTGTGGGCGCGGCTGAAGCTGCCGTTCCGCCTCAACCATGTGAACATCTATCTGCTCGCCGACGGCGACGGCTGGACCATGGTGGACGCCGGCTTCGGCAATGAGGAATCGATCGCGGCCTGGACCACGCTATTCGAGGGGCCGCTGAAGCACGTCAAGGTCACCCGCCTGATCGTGACGCATTCGCATCCCGACCATGTCGGTCTCGCCGGCTGGATCACCGAGCGCTTCGGCTGCCCGCTGTTCATGTCGCAGGTGGAATATCTGCAGTCGGTCTATCACCAGAACCGCGGCACCGAGGAGCGGCGCAACGCGCAGCGGCTGTTCTTCCGCCGCCATGGCATGGACGAGGACCTCACCGAGAAGCTGCTCGGCCGTGGCCAGGATTACCTGAAGCGCGTGTCGGTGCTGCCGCCGTCCTATCACCGCCTCACCCATGGCGACGAGGTCGTGATCGGCACGCGGCGCTTCAAGGTGATCACCGGCGGCGGCCACGCGCTCGACCAGGTGATGCTGTATTGCGCGGCCGACAAGCTGTTCCTGTCCGCCGACCAGGTGCTGAGCAAGATCTCGCCCAATGTCAGCGTCTGGGCGGTCGAGCCCGAGCAGAACTCGCTCGGCGAATATCTGGCCTCGCTGGCAAGCCTGACCACCACCCTGCCCTACGACGTGATGGTGCTGCCGGGCCACGGCGTGCCGTTCTACGGGCTGAAGACCCGGATCAAGCAGCTCGCCGATCACCATGAGGAGCGCTGCCGGCTGATCGCCGAGGCCTGCCGCGAGGTGCCGCAGACCTCCAAGGAGCTGGTGCCCGTGGTGTTCCACAAGCACGTGCTGGACGAGCACCAGATGGGCTTCGCCGCCGGTGAGCTGGTCGCCCATGTCAATTACATGCTGGTCGAGGGCCGCCTGACGGCCGAAATGCACGCCGACGGCATGCTGCGCTTCAAGACGACCTGAACCCGGCCGGGCGGCAAGGCATCGCCCGGCGATTTGACCGAAATCGAGCCGAACGGCCCCGGCTAGGGCAATTTGCCCAACTGCGACGCATGCCCAGATGTGGGTCAATGCATGGACATTAGAGCTGGAAAAGCTCTAAGAAGAAGCAGTCATTCCGGTCAGGTTCCGCTTTCTGGGTTTGCCGATGGATTACAGCCAGTTCTTCAATACCGCCCTCAACCGCCTGCACGACGAGCGGCGCTACCGGGTGTTTGCCGACCTCGAACGGATCGCGGGCCGCTTCCCGCACGCCACCTGGCATTCGCCGAAGGGCAGCCGCAACGTCGTGATCTGGTGCTCCAACGACTATCTCGGCATGGGCCAGCATCCCAAGGTGGTCGGTGCCATGGTCGAGACCGCGACCCGGGTCGGCACCGGCGCCGGCGGCACCCGCAACATCGCGGGCACCCATCATCCGCTGGTGCAGCTCGAGGCGGAACTCGCCGACCTCCACGGCAAGGAAGCCTCGCTGCTGTTTACCTCGGGCTATGTCTCGAACCAGACCGGCATCTCGACGCTCGCCAAGCTGATCCCGAACTGCCTGATCCTGTCGGACGCGCTGAACCACAATTCGATGATCGAAGGCGTGCGCCAGGCCGGCTGCGAACGCCAGATATTCCGCCACAACGACGTCGCGCATCTCGAGGAGCTCTTGATCGCCGCCGGTCCCGACCGGCCGAAGCTGATCGTCTGCGAGAGCCTTTATTCGATGGACGGCGACGTCGCACCGCTCGGCAAGATCTGCGATCTCGCCGAGCAATACGGCGCCATGACCTATCTCGACGAAGTGCATGCGGTCGGCATGTACGGCCCGCGTGGCGGCGGCATCGCCGAGCGCGACGGCGTGATGCACCGGATCGATATCGTCGAGGGCACGCTGGCAAAAGCCTTTGGCTGCCTCGGCGGCTACATCGCGGGCCGCGCCGAGGTCATCGACGCGGTGCGCTCCTATGCGCCGGGCTTCATCTTCACCACCGCGCTGCCGCCGGCGATCTGCTCGGCCGCGACGGCTGCGATCCGGCACCTGAAGACCTCGAACTGGGAGCGCGAGCGCCACCAGGACCGTGCTGCCCGCACCAAGGCGATCCTGACCGCCGCCGGCCTGCCGGTCATGTCGAGCGACACCCATATCGTGCCGCTGTTCGTCGGCGATCCCGAGAAGTGCAAGCGGGCCTCCGACCTGCTGCTCGAGGACCACGGCATCTACATCCAGCCGATCAACTATCCGACGGTCGCCAAGGGCACCGAGCGGCTGCGCATCACGCCCTCGCCCTACCATGACGACGGCCTGATCGACGCGCTGGCCGAGGCGCTGCTCCAGGTCTGGGACCGGCTCGGCCTGCCCCTGCACCAGAAGTCGCTGGCCGCCGAGTAACCCTATCCGCTTCCGACCCCGAATTTGGGCCGGCCGTGCATCGCGCGGCCGGTCCTTTGCGTTATAATCCTGACAACCGGCCCTTCCCCAGCGGCCGGGACAGGAGATGAGCAGCGATGCTGCACGACTGGGGCGTAATCGCCACGGCGTTCGCCTACATCGGATTGTTGTTCTTCATTGCCAGCCGCGGCGACCGCAGCTCGCCGGGCGAGCGCGGCCGCGCCAGCCAGTGGATCTATCCGCTGTCGCTGGCGATCTACTGCACCTCCTGGACCTTCTTCGGCTCGGTCGGCTTCGCCACCCGCACCAGCATCGACTTCCTGGCGATCTATGTCGGCCCGATCGTGATGGTCGGATTGTGCACGCCGCTGCTGCGCCGGGTGATCGCGCTCGCCAAGTCGCAGAACATCACCTCGATCGCCGACTTCATCGCCGCGCGCTACGGCAAGAGCCAGGCGGTGGCGGCGACCGTGGCACTGATCGCGATCATCGGCTCGGTGCCCTACATCGCGCTGCAGCTCAAGGCGGTGGCGGCGTCGCTGGAGACCATCCTGAGCGAGGACCAGGCGTTCTCGAAAATCCCCGTGATCGGCGACATCGCGCTGATGGTCACGCTGGCGATGGCGGTGTTCGCGGTGCTGTTCGGCACCCGCCACACCGACGCGACCGAGCACCAGCACGGCCTGATCCTCGCGATCGCGGCCGAGTCCATCGTCAAGCTGGTCGCCTTCATCGCCGCCGGCGCTTTCGTCACCTTCTGGATGTTCTCGCCGGTCGAGCTCTACGAGCGCGCCCTGAAGACGCCGGAGGCGGTGCGCGCGATCGAATATGTCCCGTCGATCGGCAATTTCCTGATCATGACGCTGCTGTCGTTCTGCGCGGTCATGCTGCTGCCGCGCCAGTTCCATGTCAGCGTGGTGGAGAATTCGACGCCCGCCGAAGTCACCCGGGCGCGCTGGCTGTTCCCGCTCTACCTCATCGCCATCAACCTGTTCGTGATTCCGATCGCGATCGCAGGCCTCGTCATCTTCCCGTTCGGCGCGGTCGATGCCGACATGTTCGTGCTGGCGCTGCCGATCGAGGGCAATTCGCAATTGCTCAGCCTCGCCGTGTTCGTCGGCGGGCTGTCGGCGGCGACCGCGATGGTGATCGTCGAATGCGTCGCGCTGTCGATCATGGTCTCCAACGACATCGTGCTGCCGCTGGTCTTGCCGCGCAGCGACGACGCCAGCGCCGGCCAGAAGGACTTTGGCGATTTCCTGCTGAAGGCGCGCCGCTTCTCGATCTTCGCCATCATGGTGTTGGCGTATTTCTACTATCGCGCGCTCGGCAACACCCAGCTGGTCGCGATCGGCCTGCTGTCGTTTGCCGCGATCACCCAGCTGGCGCCGGCGTTCTTCGGCGGCCTGTTCTGGCGCAGAGCCACCGCACGCGGCGCCATGGCGGGCATGCTGGTCGGCTTCGCGACGTGGCTCTACACGCTGTTCATCCCGAGCTTCCTGGAAACCTCGACCACCGGCCTGATGCTGCTGCAGCACGGGCCGTTCGGGATCGAGGCGTTGCGGCCGCAGGCGCTGTTCGGCGCCGACCTGCCGCCGCTGCTGCACGGCGTGCTGTGGAGCCTTGCGCTCAACATCCTCACCTATGTGCTGTTCTCGCTGGCGCGCGCGCCGTCCTCGATCGAGTTGTTGCAGGCCGACGTGTTCGTGCCCAACGCGCTGGCCCCGATCGCGCCCAGCTTCCGGCGCTGGCGCACCACGGTGACGGTGGAGGATATCCAGAGCACGGTGACGCAATATCTCGGCCCCGACCGCACCCGCGAGGCCTTCGCCTCCTTCGCCGTCGACCGCAACATCGTGCTGCTGGCGTCGGCTCCGGCCGATTTCGAGTTGCTGCAGCATGCCGAGCGGTTGATCGCCTCCTCGATCGGGGCCGCGTCCTCGCGCCTTGTGATGTCGCTGCTGCTGCAACGGCGCACGGTGTCGGCCAAGGCCGCGCTGAAACTGCTCGACGACTCCCACGCCGCCCTGCACTTCAACCGCGAGATCCTGCAGACCGCGCTCAATCACGTGCGCCAGGGCATCGCGGTGTTCGACGCCGATCTGCAGCTGATCTGTTCCAACCGCCAGTTCTCCGAATTGCTGGGGCTGCCGCAGCATCTGGTGCAGCTCGGCATCCCGCTGTCCGAAATCCTCGAATTCATGGGCGCGATCAGTCCGCCTGCGTCCGGCGACGGCGACAGCCTGCTGCCGGCCCGCCTGCGCGCCTACACCACCGAGGGCGAGCCTTATCTGGAACGCTTCACCGACCGCCATCTGGTGATCGAGGTGCGTGCCAACCGCATGCCGGGCGGCGGGCTCGTCATCACCTTCTCCGACGTCACGCCGAGCTTCGAGGCGGCGGAGGCGCTGGAGCGCGCCAACGCGACGCTGGAAAAGCGGGTGCGCGACCGCACCGAGGAGCTGACGCGGCTGAATTCGGAGCTCGCGCTCGCCAAGGGCATCGCGGAAGACGCCAACGCCTCGAAGACGCGCTTCCTTGCGGCCGCCAGCCACGACATCCTGCAGCCGCTCAATGCGGCGCGCCTCTACGTCACGAGCCTGGTCGAGCGCCAGAACGGCGGCGAGGATTCGCGCCTGGTCGAGAACATCGACGACTCGCTCGAGGCGATCGAGGACATCCTGGGCGCGCTGCTCGACATTTCCAGGCTCGATGCCGGCGCCATGACGCCGGCGATCACGAGCTTCCGGATGGCCGACCTGATGCGCTCGCTGGAGATCGAGTTCATGCCGATCGCCCGCGACAAGGGCCTCGACCTGCGCTTCGTGCCGTGCTCGCTGCCGGTCGAATCCGACCGCTCGCTGCTGCGCCGGCTGCTGCAGAACTTCATCTCCAACGCGATCAAATATACCCCGCGCGGCCGCGTCTTGATCGGCTGCCGCCGCCGCGGCACCACGCTCCAGATCAGCATCTTCGACACCGGCGTCGGCATTCCCGTGCAGAAGCGCGGCGAGATCTTCAAGGAGTTCCACCGCCTCGAGCAGGGCGCCCGGATCGCCCGCGGCCTCGGCCTCGGCCTGTCGATCGTCGAGCGGCTGGCGCGGGTGCTCAACCACCGCATCGCGATCTCGGCCAATGTCAGCGGCGGCTCGGCGTTCTCGGTCACCGTGCCGGTCGCGACCGCGGTCAACCATACTGCGGCCGTCACCACCGCCACGCCCCTGTCGAAGACGCCGATGAGCGGCTCGCTGATTGTCTGCATCGAGAACGATCCCGCCATCCTCGACGGCATGAAGACGCTGCTGACGGCATGGGACGCCGAGGTGATCGCGGTGCTCGACGCCGACGGCGCGATCAGCGCGATCGAGGCCGCCGGTGGCCGCGTCACCGGCGTCCTGGTCGACTACCATCTCGACCGCGGCAACGGCGTCGCCGCGATCCGCGAGATCCGCCGCCGCTTCGGCGACGGCATTCCGGCGATCCTGATCACCGCCGACCGCAGCCCTGCGGTGCGCGCCGCCGCGCGCGAGGAAAACATCGCGGTGCTGAACAAGCCGGTGAAACCCGCCTCGCTCCGCGCCCTACTCGGACAATGGCGCACCCAGCAGATGGTGGCGGCGGAGTAGCGCGCGGCGGCGCAATCCGGGCGCGCATCTCGCATTGGATCATGATGCGACTGGATCGAATCGCATCATGAAGGCACGGCAAAGACACGGCGCTCCCTCCCGCAAGCGCGTGAGGTGAAGCGAGCCTGCGCAGTGGCCGGCTCAACCGAAAATCACATGCTCCAGCAAGATCGCCAAGCGTCGGTTCAGTTCGGTCCCATTCCGGCCGACGCCGGGTGCCCTGGCACCTGAAAGCGCTTGCCTGTGTCGGTGACGTTGGTTCCGTCGACCTTGAGGATCGAGAAATCCTGGCTGAGGTAGTTCCCGACCAGGATGTATTTTCCGTCAGGCGTGAAGACCGCGGCCTCAGGCAGTCCGCCGACTTCGATATCTCCGGTCTTGGTCACTTTCTTGCCGTCGATCTTCAGGACCGAGACGCTGCCGTTCTTCTCATGGAAGAACGCATTCTTCATGTTCGAGCCGCGCAGGATCACCGAGACTGCGAGATCCCCCTTCGGACTGACGCCAAGCCCCTCCGGTCCATCGCCGACCACCACGCGATCGATGATGCGCGGCGGCTTCGCTTCGAGATCGATGACGCTGGCCGTGTCGACGCTGCCGTCCGACGCGCCTGAGTTGCCATTGTCCGACGTCAACGCGATCTTGCTGTTCGGAGTCACTGCCACATTGTAAGGCCATTGGCCGGCCGGCAGGTCTATCTTGGCGTAGGTGACTTTGTCGCCGGCGATATCGAGCACCGATATCTTGTGCCCGGGAAAACGCGCGACCAGCGCGTGCTTGCCGTCTGGCGCGAACGCGACATGTGCGACACTGTCTGGCATCGATATCGTGTCGGTGATCTTGACGTCAGTGCCGTTGACCGAAAGCACGCTGATCGAATTGTCCCCGCGGTTGGCAACCAACGCCATCTTGCCATCGGGACTGAAGCTCAACCCTGATGGCTGCTTTCCGCCGGCAATGGTCGCTGCCAGCTTGGGCGGGGTCGCTTTGAGATCGATCACATAGATCTTGTTATCCGGCACCTGCTTCAGAGCGTCGCCTTCCTTCACCACGTCGACCGAATCCGCGACCAGCGCCACGGTTCCGGTCGGATCGATAGCGACGTTGACCGGGGGGCCGACTACCGAGTTCTTCAATGGGAGAGAGGCCGCAATCTTCGGGTTCTCGGGATCGGCGAGATCGATGATCAGCACTTGATCCTTGCCGGGCGGGGACAGCACCGGCTTGCCGTCGTCGTCCCACAACAGCTTCTCGTCCAGGCCGACGATCATCAAGGGCTTGGCCTGAGCGCAATTGAAAGAGCTGATACCGAGAAGGATTGCCGCAGCCAGAGATAGTCCGGCGACGCGAGTGATGGAAATCATGGCGTTCTCCCCAAAAGCACGCGGCCTCTCACGGGCCGGTGCCGGACAGGATACTCGGTTTTCGACCGATGCGCAGTTTGAATGGGATCTGGATGGCTTCGCGAAAGCGTGCCATCGGGCGCGCTTTCGCGCCACCCGCCGGCTCGCAATGCCGTGGCCCGAGCCCGGCAATCACAGCTGGAGTTGCTCGGGACTACGTCGGCGGCGTGCCCTGGCGCCATTGGCCGCCGGCGATCTTGGCGGCGGCGATCACGGCTTGGGTGCGGCTTTCGACGCCGAGCTTCTGCAGGATCGCCGAGACATGGGCCTTGATGGTCGCTTCGGAAACGCCGAGCTCGTAGGCGATCTGCTTGTTGAGCAGCCCCTCGGACAGCATCATCAGCACCCGCACCTGCTGCGGGGTCAGCGTCACCAGCCGGTCGCGCAGCCGCGTCATGTCGGGATCGCCGGCCGCCGACAGATCGGTGTCCGGCGGCACCCAGACGTCGCCCTCCATCACCTTCATGATGGCATCCCGCAGCGTCTCGACGCCGAAGCGCTTGGGGATGAAACCGGAAGCGCCAAAGTCGAGCGAGCGGCGGATGGTCCCGGCATCGTCACTGGCGGATACGATCACCACCGGAATCGCCGGATACTGCGCCCGCAGATAGATCAGGCCGGAGAAACCGCTGATCCCCGGCATGCTCAGGTCCAGCAGGATCAGGTCGACCTCGGAGTCCCGCTCCAGCAGCGCGGTCAGATCCTCGAACGATCCGGCCTCGCTGATCGTGGCCGAACTCACGACGCTCGACACCGCCTGACGCAACGCATCGCGGAACAGCGGATGGTCGTCGGCGATGACAAGATGAGTATTGGCAGCAGCAGTCATCTCAGTCCCACAAGCGGGCTTTAGGCAAACCCGCGTCGCTCGGTTTTCGCCCGCGCGGCAGTATCACGCAAGCGCTTGATAATACCAGATGCCAACGCGGTTAACCCGCGCAGCTTGTGCGCCGCAATAGACGCCTGCGGAGGCGTTCCATCCTGCTCTTCCTTCAGAAGATAGGTTCGATCCTGAAAAGGCCAAAAGTCTTATTGGGGCGGGTTTCACTGCGATGTTACCTTCATCTCAAGCCGAGGGCCTATTCGGGCCTCACCCGCCAGCCGGGGGCGAGCATGGCAGCAATATTTCGGGGGGAGCAATCCAGATGTCCACTATGACTGCAACTTCGGCGCGGCCCGCCGGCATGACAAAGGATGAGCGTTTCGTCATCCTCGCGTCGTCGCTCGGTACCGTGTTCGAGTGGTACGACTTCTATCTCTACGGTTCGCTGGCCGGCATCATCGGCGCGCAGTTCTTCTCGGACTATCCGCCGGCGACCCGCGACATCTTCGCGTTGCTGGCATTCGCCGCGGGCTTCCTGGTGCGCCCGTTCGGCGCGATCGTGTTCGGCCGGGTCGGCGACATCGTCGGCCGCAAATACACCTTCCTCGTCACCATCCTGATCATGGGTCTGTCGACCTTCATCGTCGGCCTGTTGCCCAACGCCAAGACCATCGGCATCGCGGCGCCGATCATCCTGATCTCGCTGCGCCTACTGCAGGGCCTCGCGCTCGGCGGCGAATATGGCGGTGCCGCGACCTATGTCGCTGAGCATGCCCCGCCCGGCAAGCGCGGCTACTACACCTCGTTCATCCAGACCACGGCAACGCTTGGACTGTTCCTGTCGCTGCTGGTGATCCTGTTCACGCGAACCCTCACCGGCGAAAAGGACTTCGCCGACTGGGGCTGGCGCATTCCATTCCTGGTGTCGGTGCTGCTGCTCGGCATCTCGGTCTGGATCCGGCTGCGGCTGAACGAATCGCCGGTGTTCCAGCGGATGAAGGAGGAGGGCAAGACCTCCAAGGCGCCGCTGACCGAGGCCTTCGCGACCTGGAGCAACGCCAAGATCGTGATCCTCGCGCTGCTCGGCCTGACCATGGGCCAGGCGGTGATCTGGTACACGGGCCAGTTCTACGCGCTGTTCTTCCTGCAATCGATTCTGAAGGTCGACGGCTACACCGCCAACCTCTTGATCGCCTGGTCTCTGTTGCTCGGCACCGGCTTCTTCCTGGTGTTCGGCGCGCTGTCGGACAAGATCGGCCGCAAGCCGATCATCCTGGCGGGCTGCCTGATCGGCGCACTCACGCTGTTCCCGATCTTCAAGATGATCACGACCAACGCCAATCCGGCGCTCGAGAAGGCCTATGAGACGGTCAAGGTGCAGGTGGTTGCGGATCCGGCCGGCTGCGGCGATCTGTTCAACCCGGTCGGCACCCGCGTCTTCAGCGCGCCTTGCGACACCGCCCGCGCCTTCCTGGCCCAATCGTCGGTAAAATATTCGACGGTGCCGGGCCCGGCCGGCTCGCCGGTGAAGATCCTGATCAACGACAAGGAAGTGCCGTATACGGACGCCAAGACGTCGAACCCCGCAATCCTCGCGGCGGTGCAGGCGGCGGGCTATCCGAAGCCGGGTGACGCCGGCATCGTGAAGATGTCGCACCCGTTCGATGTCTTCCGTCCGCAGGTGGCCGCGGTCATCGGCCTGCTGTTCATCCTGGTGCTCTACGTCACCATGGTCTACGGCCCGATCGCCGCCATGCTGGTCGAACTGTTCCCGACCCGCATCCGCTACACCTCGATGTCGCTGCCCTATCATATCGGCAACGGCTGGTTCGGCGGCCTGCTCCCGGCGACCGCGTTCGCGATCACCGCCTCGACCGGCGACATCTACTCCGGTCTCTGGTATCCGGTCATCTTCGCCGCAATCACCGTCGTGGTCGGCGCGCTGTTCATTCCGGAAACCAAGGACGTCGACATCACCAAGACCTGACCGTCGACATCGCGATCACAATGCATCGGCCGCGGAGCGATCCGTGGCCGATGTCATTTGGAGGCCGCGTCTTAAAAGACAGGTCGCGCGCGTCAGCGCGTGGCGCCGATGAATTGCAGCACGATCTCGCGCCGGTGCGGACGGGCGCGATGCTCGATCAGATAGATGCCCTGCCAGGTGCCGAGCGCCATCTCGCCGTCGAGCACGGGGACCTGCAGCGAGGTCGCCGTCAGCATGGTCTTGATGTGCGCCGGCATGTCGTCAGGGCCTTCGGTGTCGTGACGCCAGCCGCCGTCTTCGGGCGCTGCGCGGTCGAGCGCCGTCTTCAGATCGACGAGCACGGTCGGATCGGCATTCTCCTGGATTGTCAGCGAGGCCGAGGTGTGGCGGATGAACAGCGTGACCGCACCCTCGCCGGCACGCGCCTCGCGCAGGAATTTGGCGACCTCGCGCGTGATGTCGGTAAAGCCGGCGCCCGACGTTTCGACCGCCAGGCGCGACGACACGATGCTGGTTGCCGCGACGGAGGATGGCGCCGAGTGCGACATTTGCTTCGATGAACTCATCTTACCTCTAGACCGTCGTCCCGGCGAAGGCCGGGACCCATAACCACCGATGTTCATTGGTTACGCGAGATATCAACTCCGAGTCGTCGAAATCGAGAGGCTACGGCGTATGGGTCCCGGCTTTCGCCGGGACGACGCTGGAGAGACAGCGCCAGCACAACATCAAATCTTGCCGCCATTGACGTCGCGCTGCACGCGGTTGGCCATTTCGATCAGTCGCCGCCAGGCCCGCTCCACGAACGACATCATGCGATCCATGTCGCGGTCGCTCGGCAGCGGGATCTCGATCTTGCGCTCGCCCTCGGCGACCTTCGGCTCGGTCTTGGGCTCCGGCTTCTTCAGCTGATCGGATTTCGGCAACGCTTCGTCGGTCTTGGCCGACGGTGCGCGCGCGGCGAGCTCATCCTTGAGCTTGTCATTGTCGGCTTGCAGGCGCCCGATCTCGGCATCCAGCGCCGCCCGCTCGTCCGGCACCATGTAACAGGCCCAGCCGGCGCTGGAATTGGTGCAGGTCGACACCGCGCCGGTGCGCGTGTCGAGCCGCAGGAAACCATCGCCGGCGGGTGATAAGGCGTAGCGGCCATTCTCGGTGTCCGGCACGGTTTGCGCGATCGCCGCGCCGCCGCTTGCGATCAGGATGGCAGCAATTGCGATGGACAATTTCGACGGCGACATCGCGATGGGCATGGCTTGCTCCGCCTCAACCTGATTCCTGCCCTAGACCACAGAGCTATAGGGCTTGCGGCCTGACTTCAACGCGTCTTCAAGCAATTCGATCCGGTCCTGGCCCCAGAACACCTCGCTATCGAGCACATATCCGGGCGAGCCGAACACGTCGGCGTCCAATGCATTCTGGCGATTCTGCTCATAGGCCGCGCTGATCGCTTCAGTGCTCGAGCGCTCGACCAGCTGCCGGCCGGGCAAACCGGCATCGTCGGCGAGCTTCACCAGCGTCGCAGGATCAGCAAGATTAAGCTGCTGCTCCCACACCGCGGGATAGGCCCGTTGCAAGAACGGCTCGGGGTCGAGGCCGGCCTCGAGCATCGCGATCACCACGCCATCGGCAAGGCGCCCGTTGAACGGCCAGTTGGCCGGCTGCAAATGAAAATTCAGTCCGCGCTTGTCGCGCCAGCGCTGCAACTCGATCATCCGATAGCGCTGCCGCACCGGATGGCGCTTGGCGAGCGGCAGTCCGCCGGTCTCGGAGAACAGATCGACCAGCAGCACAGGCCGGTAATTTACCTTGAGATCGTAAGTGCTTACGAGTCGAACGAAGGGCTTGTGGCCGATATAGGCCCAGGGGGATTGCAGCGAGAAGTAGTAATCGATCTGGCGCGACATGCGGAACCTGACTGCGTGAGAGGACGGGACTTTCGGCGATCCCAGCAGAGCGGGAATAGCCACGCAATATCGCTCAATGCCACGCAAGCTGTTGCACTGCGATCACTGCGTCACTCTGACCTTGAATATCTCCAAATAAAACCAGCAGAATCAAAGCAATAACTGGTTACGACGCAATCTTGACTTGATTAGACGCGGTAAGTATGGTCCGCGCGGCTTTTGACGGGGACGGGCGCAATTTCCATCATCCGCGGCATCGGTTAGTGTTTCCAGCATGGCTGAGAACACCAACGACGGCGCAAATGGAAGTCGCGATCAATCGCCTCCTGACGAAGCTGCGCTTTCCGCAAGGCTCGGAAGTCTCGATCATCGGTTGTCAGAAATTCGCGACAGCCGCAGGAGCAAGACTGATCAATCCGGTAATGAAAGCGGGGACAGTGCGGCCAGAGCTTCGGCTATGGCGCTCGGTTTTCGTCTTTCCTCGGAGCTGATCGCGGGCGTTGCCGTCGGAGCGGCGATTGGCTGGGGGTTCGACCGTTTGCTGTCGACGTCGCCATTCGGCTTCATCGTGTTAACGCTGCTCGGCTTCGTCGCCGGGGTGGTCAACGTGGTGAGGTCCGCGGGCGTGGCCTCGGGCAAGCGCTGAGCGCTGGCGGGAAGTCACGACATTTGAAATTCGATTACCGGCACGATAGCCGGTGGACCAAGAGCCGCGCGGATGAAAATCGACCCGATCCACCAGTTCAATATCGAGCCCCTCTTCACGCTCGGCCACATCGGCAATCACACGATCGCCTTCACCAATTCCTCGCTCTTCATGCTCATCGCGGTGCTGCTGATTGCGCTGCTGATGCTGGCGAGCGGCCGGGAACTGGTTCCGGGACGGCTGCAGTCGGTCGCCGAGATCTCCTACGAGTTCGTCGCCACCACGATTCGCAGCACGGCCGGCGCGGAAGGCATGAAGTTCTTCCCGCTGATCTTCTCGCTCTTCATGTTCCTCTGCGTCTCGAACCTGGTCGGCGTCATCCCCTACACCTTCACGATCGCGAGCCACCTGATCGTCACCGCGGCGCTCGCGCTTTTGGTGTTCTTCACCGTCCTGATCTACGGCGTCTACAAGAACGGCCTGAAATTCTTCAGCATCTTCGTCCCCCACGGCGTTCCGATCTACATCCTGCCGCTGGTCATGTTCATCGAGATCCTGTCGTTCTTCCTGCGGCCGGTCTCGCACAGCGTTCGTCTGTTCGCCAACATGCTGGCCGGCCACATCGCATTGAAGGTGTTCGCGGGCTTCGTCGCGATGCTCGGCTTCTCGCTGGGCGCGCTCGGCTGGGTCGGCGGCGTGCTGCCGCTGGCGCTCACGATTGCGCTGTATGCCCTCGAACTGCTGGTCGCGTTCCTGCAGGCCTACGTGTTCGCGATCCTGACCTGCATCTACCTCAACGACGCCATTCATCCGGGACACTAAGCGGTCCGGGGAATCTCCACCCACCAATCTGTCTATCTTTCTCAAGGAGCTACATATGGAACCGGCAGCAGCAAAACTTATCGGCGCGGGCATCGCGTGCATCGGCATGGGCGGCGCGGGCGTCGGCGTGGGTATCATCTTCGGCAACTACCTCGCCGCTGCGGTGCGTAATCCGTCGGCCGCTCAGGGCCAGTTCGGCAACCTGATCTTCGGCTTCGCCGTGACCGAAGCGCTCGGCATCTTCTCGCTGCTGATCGCGCTGCTCCTGCTGTTCGTTCCGCTCTGAGCGGCACGCCGGTTCCGCTCTGCGGTAACCCGGTTCCGCTTTGCGGTAACCCCTTCGCGCCGCTCAAGGTTCGTTCCAAGGGCGGCGCGCATGACAGCAACAGGAGAACACCATGGCTGAGAGTCATGGCGAGGCAAAAGGCCAGAAAGCCGGCGCCCACACCGAGACCGACGGCGGACATCACGGCGGAGCCTTTCCGCCGTTCGATTCGTCCAACTTCGCCTCGCAGCTGGTGTCGCTGGCGATTGCATTTGTCGCGCTCTACCTGATCGTGTCGCGTATCGCCCTGCCGCGCGTCGGCGGGACGATCGATGCACGTCAGAACAAGATCGAGGGCGATCTGGCCGAGGCGCAGAAGCTGAAGGACGAGTCCGACGCGGCGCTGAAGGCCTACGAGACTGAGCTGGCGAATGCGCGCGCCAACGCGCAGGCGATCGGCAACGAGACCCGCGAAAAGCTGAACGCGGCCTCGGAAGCCGAGCGCAAGGCACTGGAAGAGAAGCTGGCGGCAAAGCTCGCCGACGCCGAGAAGCAGATCGCAACGACGAGGACCAACGCCATGAGCAACGTCCGCGGCATCGCGGCGGATGCGGCCGGCGCCATCGTCCAGCAACTTGCCGGCGTCACGCCGGACGCCAATGCGGTCAACAGCGCCGTCGACGCGTCGCTGAAGGGATAGACGATGTTTTACGAACCGGAAACCTGGGTTGCGATCGCCTTCGTCCTTCTGCTGGTCGTGTTCGGCTATCTCGGCGTTCATCGCACCCTGCTGACGGCGCTCGACCACCGCGCCGAGCGCATCAAGGCCGAGCTGGAAGACGCCCGCCGTCTGAAGGACGAGGCCAACAAGCTGCTCGGCGAGTACAAGGCGCGCCGCGCCAGCGCGGAGCGCGAGGCCGAGGAGATCATCTCCAACGCCAAGGCCGAAGCCGAGCGGATCGCGGCCGAGGCCAAGACCAAGATGGAAGATTTTGTCGCGCGGCGGACCAAGACCGCCGAGAGCAAGATCGCCCAGGCCGAGGCCCAGGCCGTGGCCGATGTCCGCGCCGCCGCGGCCAACGCCGCGGTGACGGCCGCCTCGACCATCCTGTCGCAGTCGGTCAAGGGCTCGGTTGCCGACGACCTCGTCGGCAAGGGCATCGCCGAAGTCCGCTCCAAGCTGAACTGACGTGATCTGAACTCCTTAAAAAAAGGCCGGCGCGAGCTCATCGCGCCGGCCTTTTGTTTTGTCCAAATTCGTCCGTTTGACGCGTTTTCGTCACGCGAACCGGTGTCCACTTCGCTCGAAAACGCGCTGTTACTTCTTCTTGTGCGGCGCGCGGGCCTTGGGCTCCGGCTTCAGGGCCTGCGGGTCGAAGCCGATATAGAAGATGTAATTGTCGTTGTCGGCCGGAGACGGCGCCGGATAGACGACGTCCTCGGCGACCAGGCTGAACGGCACGCTGCCGCTTTCGTCCATCTGCACCGTGGTGGTGTAGGCCTTGGTCATGATGGTCTTCTCGCCGACACCGCCCTGCACCACGGCAACGCGCAGCGGCACCTGAATGCTCGGTGGCGCGCCCTGGGGACCGACAATGATCCGCCCCTGAATACCGATCTTGGCCGTGATCTGGCCGCTGTTCAGATTGCATTGCCGCGCCGTGCGCGTGATCGAGGCCAGGAACTTGACGTCGTTGCCGACCGCTTCCTTGCCGTTCGCGGCCACCGAATAGGTCGAGGCTCCGGAGCGGATCTGCACCGGCGGGCAGGTCAGTTCGGCGTCGGCATCGTTGAGCTGCTGCGGCGCTGCGGGCGTCGCCGGCTTGTCCTGGTCGGACGAGCCGCCGCCGAACAGGCTCTTGAAGCGGTCGCTCAGCGACTGCGCAGGAGCTGCCGAAGGCAACAAAGTGGCACCCAGACCGATCGATACCGCCGCTGCGAGCGCGAACCTGATCACCCTTTCACCCATCAATATCCTCAAATTTCCCAACCGGGGTTCCCTGTTTTGCGGCCGTTATAGCAAGGCAATGGCGGCGAACCCAAGGCATCGAGGGTGGCACCGCCATCCACAAAAAGGCTTACGGATCAGCCGCGGAAATCCTCGTGCAGCAGGCCGAACAGCAGATGGTCTTGCCAGATCCCGTTGATGCAGAGATAGCGCCGCGCCAGGCCCTCGCGGGTGAAGCCGCACTTCTCCAGCACGCGGATCGACGAGGCATTGGAGGGAATGCAGGCCGCCTCGATGCGGTGCAGATTGAGCTCGCCGAACAGCGAGGGCAGCAGCACCCGCAGCGCCGTCGTCATGTAGCCGCGATGGGCATGCGGCAGCCCGACCCAGTAGCCGATCGTGCCGGCCTGCACGATGCCGCGCCGGACATTGGCGAGCGTGATGCCGCCGATCATCACCCCGTCCGATTCGCGGAAGATGATGAACGGATAGGAGCGGTCGGCGGCGATGTCCTCGGTGTAGCGGCGCAGCCTGCGGCGGAAGCCGGCGCGGGTCAGGTCGTCGGAGGGCCAGATCGGCTCCCATGGCGTGAGGTAGGCGCGGCTGAATTCGCGCAATTGCGCCCATTGCGGGAAATCCGACATCTGCGGCGCGCGCAGCAAGAGCCCGTGACCGCGCGGCATCAGTGCAGCGGGTCCATTGGACGGCAAACGAAACAGGGCCATGGCCCAACACTCCCCGCCACTTCTCCCTCGCCCCGCCCTTGCGGGGAGAGGGTCGGGGTGAGGGGTCTTACCGCAGATTCGGTCTTGCGGCTCTACCCTCACCCGAAGCCTTCGGCCATAGCTGAGGTTCCGCCTCGGCGTATGTCCGTCAACGGCCGCCGGTAGGCGGCCTATGCTCTCCCCGCAAGCGCGGGGCGAGGTAAGCAGAATTCTTAATGCAGCAGCGTCTTTGCCTTCGAATTCGTCAATCCTTCCGCAAAAGCCACCGCCGTGTCCAGACCCCTGCCGCTGCCGAGCGCGACAACGGCGGGCCGGCTGCGCGCCAGCAGGGCACGGGCGGCGTTGCGGCTCGATTCGACGCTGACCGCGTCGATTCGGGCCACCAGTTCTTCCACCGTCTGCGGCCGGCCATAGGCTAGCACATGGCGTGCCAATTGTTCGGCCCGCGATGAACAGCTTTCCAGCGCCATCAACAAGCCGGCCTTCATCTGCGCCTTGGCGCGGGCGACCTCGGCCTCGGTCAGGGTTTCGACCGCGTCGTTGATGACGTCGACGATGACTTCCATCATTTCCGGCGCATCGGCCGGATCAGTCCCGGTGTACAGGCCGAAGAAGCCGGTGTCGGTGTAGGGCGCGTGGAAGGTGTAGATCGAGTAGCACAGCCCGCGCTTCTCGCGCACCTCCTGGAACAGCCGCGACGACATCCCGCCGCCGAGCGTGTTGGTGAAGACCTGCAGCGAGAACAGCGACGGGTCGGTCTGCGGCACGCCTTCGAGCGCAAGCGTCAGATGCGCCTGCTCGAGATCGCGATGCACCACCCGCGAGCCGCCTTTGCCGAACATCGCGACCTGCGGCTTCGGCGCCGGGGTGGCGTCGAAGCTCGCAAACTTCTGCGTGACGTCCTCGACGATCCGCGCGTGATCGACCGCGCCGGCGGCCGCGACCACCATGTCGGGGGCGCGGTAATGCGTCGAGAGATAGCCGCGCAGCATGTCGCGATCGAAGACCTTCAGCGTCTTGGCGGTGCCGAGCAGCGAGCGCCCCATCGGCTGCTCCGGATAGCAAAGCTCGTTGAGATGCTCGAACACGACGTCGTCGGGAGTATCCTGCGCCGCGCCGATCTCCTGCACGATGACGCTCTTCTCGCGCTCCAGCTCGTCCGGCACGAAGGACGGGTTGGCGAGGATGTCGGACAGCACGTCGAGCGCCAGCGGCACGTCGGCCTTCATCACCCGCGCATAATAGGCTGTGGTCTCGGTCGAGGTCCCGGCATTGAGGTCGCCGCCGACCGCCTCGATCTCCTCGACGATCTCGCGCGAGGAGCGCCGCGCCGTGCCCTTGAACGCCATGTGCTCGAGCAGATGCGAGATGCCGTGCTCGTTCGGCTTCTCGTCGCGCCCGCCGACGCCGGCCCAGACCCCGAGCGCCGCGGTTTCCAGATGCGGCATGGTGTCGGTGACGATTGTCAGTCCGCTCGGCAGCTTGGTGATTTCAACGCCCATCAGGCGACTCCCTGCTTGGCAGCACGGCTGACCGACAGCACGAAGCGCTCGACCTCGGCGGAATCATTCTTCATGACCGTGATGTGTTCGGATTTGCTCATCAGGCCTCCGAGCCAGACCGGCAGCTGCGGACGCACCCCGCAGGCGGCTTCCACCGCGTCGGGGAATTTGGCCGCGTGCGCGGTCGACAGCACGATGTTCGGGATCCTGGAATCCGAGGTGTCGCGGTCGGCGACCGCGAGCGCCACCGCGGTGTGGGGATCGACCAGATCGCCGGCCTCGCGCCAGGCGGCGCGGATCGCGGCCGCCGTCTCGGTCTCGTCGGCGCGGCCGGCGTCGAAATCACGGCGCACGGCGGCCAGCGTCGCATCCGGCAGCACGAAACGGCCGGACTGCTTCAGCGAGGCCATCAGGCGGCGGACCTGATCGGCGTCGCGGCCGCTCGCCTCGAACAGCAGCCGCTCGAAGTTCGACGACACCTGGATGTCCATCGACGGCGACGTCGTGGCGTGCACCTCGCGGACCTCGTAGATGCCGGTCTTCAGCGTGCGCGCCAGGATGTCGTTGACGTTGGCGGCGATGCGCAAGTTCCGGATCGGCAGCCCCATCCGCTTGGCGACATAGCCGGCGAAGATGTCGCCGAAATTGCCGGTCGGCACCGTGAAATCGACGGTGCGCTGCGGCGAGCCGAGCGCGACCGCCGAGGTGAAGTAATAGACCACTTGCGCGACGATGCGCGCCCAGTTGATCGAGTTGACGCCCGACAGCGCCACCTGGTCGCGGAAGCGATGGTTGTTGAACATCGCCTTCACCAGCGCCTGGCAATCGTCGAAGGTGCCTTCGATCGCGAGCGCGTGGACGTTGGCGGCGCCGGTCGTCGTCATCATGCGGCGCTGCACCTCGGAGATGCGGCCGTTCGGGAACAGCACGACGAGGTCGACATTGTCGAGATTGGCAAAAGCCTCAACCGCGGCGCCACCGGTATCGCCCGAGGTCGCGACCACGATGGTGGTGCGCTGTGCGCGCTTGGCCAGCACGTGATCCATCAGCCGCGAGATCAGCTGCATCGCGACGTCCTTGAACGCCAGCGTCGGCCCGTGGAACAGCTCGAGCAGGAACTGGTTCGGCCCGGCCTGGTCGAGCGGCACCACCGCGGGATGGCGGAACGTGGCATAGGCCTCGTTGGCCATGCGGCCGAGCTCGGCGTCGGAAATCTCGCCGGCGACAAACGGACGGATGATCTCGACCGCGACCTCCCAATAGGGACGGCCGAAGAAGGTGGCGATGGTCTCGGGCGACAGCTGCGGCCAGGTCTCGGGCACGTAGAGCCCGCCGTCACGGGCAAGCCCGGTCAGCATCACATCGCAGAAGCCGAGCACCGGGGCCTCACCCCTGGTCGAAATATACCGCGTCAAACCGCCCTCCAAAGGCTTCGATCCGAGCCTTAAGCCTTTGATATCATGGAATTATCGAGTTCGCCTCATGCGACCCGAACGGTTCACCATAGAAGATCGGACCAGCAATGGGTAGCCCGAAGCGCGCGCCTCGGGGTCGCGGGCGAGTGCGTGGCGTTGCTGAGGGAGATTGGCGGGCGCGCCGCAAACACAACCGTCGTCCCCGCGAAAGCACGCGAAGCAGGGACGACAGCAAATGTGTGGTGCCGCTTGTGAGTCATAATCATGCGTTCTCGCGACATCCGCGCGCGAGGGGTACACGCCAATCAGCGTGGGTCGCGCCATCCACTAACCGCTCGGCGGCGCCAGCGGCTGCACGATCTCCTGGAACGGCGGCAGCGCCTCGCAGCACGCGGCGTGGGCCTCGAGCGCCGGATAGCGCGCGTCGAACAGATGCGGATGCGCCTCGCCGGTGAAGCGCAGCGCGCAGGCCACCGCGACGTCGGCATGACCGATGCGATTGCCCAGCCAGTACGGCGTCGGCACCGCCGCGCGCTCCTGCTCCAGCACCGCGAGCACGCCCGCGATCTGCGCCTCGCAGCGCTCGACCCAGAGCTTCAACTGCTCCTTGCGCAACACGCGCTCATAGACAAGGCTCACCGCCTTGTCGGCAAGCCCGGTCGCCAGCGCCGTGATGCGCAGATGCTTGCGCCGCTCGGCGCCTGAGCGCGCGATCATCGCCTTGTCCGGCCCGACCAGCTCGTCGAGATAATCCAGGATCGCACTACTCTCGATCAGCGCCTCGCCGTCATCGAGCACCAGCGTCGGCACCCGCCGCACCGGATTGTAGGCCGCAACCTTCTCCGCATCGCCGAAGGTCGACCACGGCTTGTGCTCGAACGGCAATCCATAGAGCCGCAGCGCGATCGCGGTCCGACGGACAAAGGGCGAGTCGTACTGGCCGATCAAAAACATCTGTCATCTCGTCGGTCATGCCGCAGCAAGCCGCCTCGAAAACAGAGATTTCGAAGTGTGCGAATGCCGGGGACAAAGGTTGCACTTTGCACCATCGTAGATGGGCCGCGCCGCATTGCAACCGGATCCTGATCCGGTCCGTTAGGCGAGCTACCCAATCACCGGCACGTGCCTCGCCGCATCGCGCGGCAATTTGCCGTCGAGCCTCGGATCATCCGCCACCTCGATCTGCCGCAGGAACGGACGGAAGCCGGAGCGCTGGTAGAACGCGACGGCCGAGGGATGATCGAAGGTGCAGGTGTGCACCCAGACGCGGCTGACGTCGCGCGACCAGGCGATCTCGAGCGCGCGGTTCATCAGGAAGCGCGCGGCGCCGGTGCCGATGAATTTTGCGGTGACGCCGAAATACAGCAGCTGGCATTCGCCGGCCACGCTGAAATCGAGTTCGAGCAGGCCCTCATCCTGGCCGTCGACGGCCAGCCCGTAGAGCTCGTTGCCGGGGGCGTGGATCCTCGAGGCGAGATCGGAATCATCGAGCCCGGTGCGGGTGAACCACAGCCACTCCTCGCCGACCCGGCGATAGATATCGCGATACCAGTCGAGCGCGGGCGGATCGACCTTGCGCAGGCGCCACGCGCCGGGCGGGTCGACGCGCAGCGGCGGACGCGCGGTCATTTCCAGATGGGTGACGACGGCAGCGATCTTGCCGTGGGGGATGTCGGAGTAACCATCGGGCAGCAGCATCGCGCGACCTCTGTTTGCAGGCTGTCGGCGGGACATAACCGCACGTCGCCGCAGATGCAATGCAACGCTGCACGCAATGCCTGGTCAGGAGAAGAAGAGGTAACCCGCCGCATCCGCCGCTGCTCATTCGAGCGGCCAGGTCCAACGAGCGGGATAAACCAGTTTGAACGCGCTTTGAGGGAGGGCCCCCCAGGCCCTCCCGTACCCGGTTAGTTGCCGACCCAAACGTTGCCGTTCGCGTCGAAATCGTTCTTCGGGTTGTAGCCGGACTCGCGAAGACTCCGCATGCGCATCGCGCGGTCGCTGACATCGCCATTGAGACTGGCGTTGGCATTGAGCACGGCAGGACTCAGTGCGGTACCCATCACGAGACGCTGGTGGGTCCGGTGTTGTGCCGTGCGTGCATCGGCGAGTGCCGCCGTGGACAGACAAACAACTGCGATCGAAACAAGAATAGTTTTCGTCATGGTCAGCTCCTGTGAAGTAACCAGCTGAGCTTTCAATCGCTTCCAGAAAATGCGTGCTCGCGCCGGATGTGAGAACCGTCACAGGCCGGCGGCGATCACGATCGGTCAGACTAACAGGCAGAAGCCAACGCTTCTTGGACGCCCGCGCACAGTGTTGCGGGAAGTCCGTGCGCAAATCGCAAACGTCAACTTGTAGTGATCCAGATGCGCCGCCGCGTTGATGGCACGAAGTGAATAGTGGCTGGCCGCCGCAGTCCGCGTCGGCATTCGCATGGATGAATCCAGGGTCGCGCTTCCGCTTTCAGGAGAAGCAGGAAAAGTGAGCGCGGTGCTCGCCACACGTTTGACGTCGTCCCGGCGAAGGCCGGGACCCGTTACCACAGGACTAGGTTGTTGAACGACGCTGCTGCGGCCCCAACATCGCAGGACAATTGGCATTCGTGGTTATGGGTCCCGGCCTTCGCCGGGACGACGGCGGAGTTTGTGGCGCAGCCGATGAGACGCACTCGCTCCCTCATCTCGGCGTCAGCTGATCGCGTCCGCGGTTGCGGCTACAGTGTGCCGAACACTCGGTGTCGTCCGGCGAAGGCCGGGACCCATTACCACAGAGTTGGGTTGTTAAGGCACGCTGTGGCCCCAGCACCGCAAAGCAATCGGCATTGGTGGTTATGGGTCCCGGCTTTCGCCTGGCTTTCGCCGGGACGACGTTGGAGTTTGTGGCGCAGCCGGTGAGACGTACTCGCCCCTCACCTCGGCGTCAGCGTGATCGCGTCAGCGGTTGCAGCTTCCACGGCGCCGCGGCTGTAGAGCAGCGGCACGTACTGGCCCGTCGCCCATAGCGGCGCGAGGTCGCGGTAGTGGCCGCTGAAGGGATCGCCGGATTGGCCCGGCGTGTTGACGGCGCGGCTCGCATCCCAATTGCCGACATCGAGCACCATGCGGAATGAAGCGCCGGAGATCAGATGATAGTCGGAGCGGCGATAGGTGGCGGCGCGCGGCACGTTGGCGGCGCCGCCAAAGGCGAGCGGGCCGACCTGCATCTGCGCCGCGGTCGCCTTGTCGGCGAGCGGCATCAGCGCGTGATTGAATTGCGCGACATGCAGCCGGCCCCAGCGCCAGGTCGACGCATCGGGACCGAGCTTGTCGGCAACATCGGTGACCGCCTCGCCGAGGCTGTCGCGCAGCACGCGGTCGCGCTCGCCTGAGGGATCGCTGCCGAGCGCCGCGTCCGGCTTTTCGAGATAGCCGACAATGGCTGAGATGCTGGAGGCCTCCGGCGCGATCAGCTCGGCCGCCTTCGGCGCGGTGGTCTTGAGCAGCACCGGGCCGAGATGGTTTGCGATCCACACCTCATAGACCGCGGCGGCCGCGCTATCGGCCGCATCACGCGCATCCCACGCCTTGAGCAGATCGAGGCCCTTCCTGACGTTCGCATCATCCGACGTGAGCGGCTTCAGCAGCGCGACGAGGCGCCGCGCGAGCATGCCGGTGTCGTCGTTCTGCAGCGCCATCGCGTCCGCCAGCGTCACCTTGCTGTTGGCCTGCAGCACCTCGGTGATGCGCTGCCAGCGCGCGCTGTCGGCCCATTCGAATCCGACCCTGCGCTCACCCACCGGATAATCCGCCGGCAGGTTCATCTGGTTGGCGGTGGCGATGAAACCCTGCTTCGGCTGGTACAGCTTCGGCAATTCGTCGAGCGACAGAAAGCCCTGCCACTCGTAGCGGCCGTCGCCGGGCACCGGCATCAGGCCGTCGAAACTGGCTCGGCGCGGCGTCTTGCCGGCGGCGACCCAGCCGATATTGCCTGACGTGTCGGCATAGACCTGGTTCTCCGACGGCGCGCCCCAGCGCCGCATCGCGCCGAGGAAGCCGTTCCAATTCTTCGCCGTCATGTAGTCGGACGAGCCGAAATAGGCCGAGGTGCCCGGCTCGAACCAGATCGAGCGCACGGCGAACGCATGCTTCTTGTCGGCGTCGACGAAGATCACCGGGCCGTGGCGGGTGAACCTCAGCTCGAGGTCGCGGTCGGCCTCGCCCTTCACCGCTTCCTTCTCATGCACGATCCGCATGTCCTCCCAGCCGCTGCCGTAGCGGTACTGGTTCGGATTGTCGGGGTTGAGCTCGTAGACGTAGAGGTCTTCCTGATCGACGTTGAAGATGGTCAGCCCGAACGCGATGGTGTCGTTGTGGCCGATCGAGATGCCCGGCAGCGCCGGCTCGCCGGCGCCGATCACGGGGATGCCGGGCGCGTTGAGGCCGACGATGTAGCGCAGCGACGGCACCGAGTGCTCGCGATGCGGATCGTTGGCGAGGATCGGACGTCCGGTCGCGGTGCGCGATGCCGCGATCACCCAGTTGTTGGAGCCGATGGTGTCGCGCTGCTGGTCGGCCTCGGCGAGGTAGGTGTCGGGATCATGCGCCAGCGCCGCCTTCTGGTCCTTCGGCGCGGCGAACTTCACCGGCCGCGTGGCAAGATCGTAGGCGGCGAGCACCGCCTTCGGCACGCTGCAGGGATCGAGCCCATCGGGGATCCTGGTGGTCCAGGTGGGCTCCAGCTTGACGCGGAAACGATCGGCATCGAGGCCGGCAGCGCAGGCGACCCGCGAGCGCTTCACCTCGGAGGCGACGTTGCGGGTCAGGCCATGGCTGCGGACGCGCACGACATCCTCTGCCGACCACAAATCCGGCATCGTGCCTGCGATCCTGAACTCGATCGGCAGCGCGCGCTTGCCCGCCTGGACGTCGGCGACATAGGCGTTGACGCCGGCGACGAACGCCTCCGCATAGGATTTCGCCTTCGGGCCATAGGCGGCCCATTCCGCATTCATGTCGCCGCGATAGAGGAACAGGCGCAGCGCCTTGTCCTGCTCGGCATAGGCAGGGCCGAAATCCTTCGCCAAGAGGCCGAGCCCGCGCTTGCGCCAGAGATCGATCTGCCAGAGCCGATCGCGCGCGGCGTTGAAGCCCTGCAGGAAGAACAGGTCGTGCTCGTTGCCGGCATAGATGTGCGGGATGCCCCAGACATCGACCAGGATCTGCCCCGGCGCGTTCAGCCCGGCGACGTCGGTCTTGACCTCGCGCGCCGCGACGAGCGGGCTCGGCTTCTCACGCGCGGTGGCGGGAGCGGCAAGTATTGCGGCGCAAAGTGCGGCAGTCAGTAGCTTGGTGACGCGGTTAAGATCCGTGTTCATGTTGTTCTCCGATGGTTGTTATTGATTGTTGCGCACACTTGGCGAGATTGAGCGGCAGCCGCAGCGGCGCCGCTTGCGAGACTCTTGGTGAGGAGAGAGCCCCCACCCGTAGCGCATCTGACGATGCGCTACGACCTAAGAGCGAGCTTCGCTCGTCTCGACCCCGCAAGCGGGAGAGGTGGAGAAACATCGCGGCGACACCGCTCCCCTACTCCCCCTCGTCGCTCGCCAGCACGCCCTTCACGGCGCGGGCCCAGCCGGCGAGCTTGCGCTCGCGCGTCGCCTGGCTCATCGCCGGCCTGAAGCGGTGCTCGAGCCGCCAATTGTCGGCGAACTTGGCGGGCTCCGGATAGACGCCGGCATCGAGGCCGGCGAGATAGGCGGCCCCTAACGCCGTGGTCTCCTGGATCATCGGGCGGTCGACCGGCGCGTTGAGCAGATCGGCGAGCCGCTGCATGGTCCAGTCCGAGGCGGTCATGCCGCCGTCGACGCGCAGCACGGTGTTGGCGGCGTTGGCCTCCGGCCAGTCGGTGCGCATCGCGGCCCACAGATCGAAGGTCTGGTAGCACACGCTCTCCAGCGTCGCATGCGCGAGCTCGGCCGGGCCGGTGTTGCGGGTGAGCCCGAACAGCGCGCCGCGCACGCGCGGATTCCAGTACGGCGCGCCCATGCCGACGAAGGCGGGCACCAAATAGACGCTCTGCATGGAGTCCGATTTGTCGGCAAGCGGTCCGGTCTCGGCGGCGTGCTTGATGATGCCGAGCCCGTCGCGCAGCCACTGCACCGCGCTGCCGGCGACGAAGATCGAGCCCTCGAGCGCGTAGGTGCGCTGGCCGCCGAGCTGGTAGGCGATGGTGGTGAGCAGCTTGTTCTTCGAGGCCACCGGCGTGGTGCCGGTGTTGAGCAGCGCGAAGCAGCCGGTGCCGTAGGTCGACTTCATCATGCCGGGCTCGAAGCAGGCTTGGCCGATGGTCGCGGCCTGCTGGTCGCCGGCAATCCCGGAGATCGCGATCGGGCCGCCGAACAAGTCCGCCGTGCTCTCGCCGAACCGGGCGGAGGAATCCTTCACCTCGGGAAGCATCGAGCGCGGTACGCGCAGCAGCCTGATGAGGTCATCGTCCCAGGCGCCGGTATGGATGTTGAACAGCAGCGTGCGCGAGGCGTTGGTGGCGTCGGTGGCGTGGACTCTCCCGCCGGTGAGCCGCCACAGCAGATAGCAGTCGACGGTGCCGAACAAGAGTTCGCCGCGCTCGGCGCGCTCGCGCGCGCCCGGCACGTGATCGAGGATCCAGGCGACTTTGGTGCCGGAGAAATAGGGATCGATGATCAGACCGGTCTTGGCCGAAATCACCGACTCATGGCCCTCGGCCTTGAGTTTTGCGCAGATGTCGGCGGTGCGGCGGTCCTGCCAGACGATGGCGCGGTGCACGGCCTGTCCGGTGGCGCGGTCCCACACCACGGTGGTCTCGCGCTGGTTGGTGATGCCGATCGCGGCGATGTCCTTCGCCTTGAGGCCGGCCTTCTCCAGCGCCTCGCGGCACACCATCACGGTCGAGGTCCAGATGTCCTCCGGCTCGTGCTCGACCCAGCCGGAGGCGGGGAAATGCTGCGGAAACTCCTGCTGCGCGACGGCGGCGATGGAGATGTCGCCGCGAAACACCATGGCGCGCGACGATGTGGTGCCCTGATCGATGGCCAGCACGAAAGACATGAGCGTTTCCCTTAAAGAGCTTCATTCCGAGAGGGATCGGTGCAGGCGTCAAGGGAGCGGATTACCGCGGCGAGGTCAAGATTGGTGGTGAGTGCCGAGATGGTCGAGGCAAGAGTCCGCGAGGGTATCAGTCCCGTCATCCTGAGAGTCTGACTCATAAATCACCCAACCTTAGCTGCAGCCGCGAGTCTGCGGGTCAGGAGCCTGATGTGTGCAATCAGCAGCCAGGCAGCTTCGGTTGCCACCGTCGCCTCGAAGTCCTTGGCGAGGCGGCGGCATCTGCCGAACCAAGCGAATGTGCGTTCAACCACCCACCGCCTCGGCAGAAGCTGGAAGCCTTTGACGCCTTGAGGCCGCTCGACGATCTCGACAGTCCATGGACCGCAGTCTGAGAGCGCGTCGAGGAGTTGATTTCCGCGGTAGATCCGGTCGGCAAAGACGTGGCGCAGCCGGGGGAAGTTCATCCGCACGTTCTTCAGCAGCGGTACGGCGCCATGGCAGTCCTGAACGTTGGCGGGATGAACATGAACCCCAAGGAGGAGGCCATTGGTATCCGTCACAATGTGCCGCTTGCGGCCGTAGATGCGCTTGCCTGCATCGTAGCCGCGCGGTCCACCAGCTTGGGTGGTTGGCGCACTTTGACTGTCGATCACGGCTGCCGTCGGCTTCGGTGTCCGTCCAAGCTTTTTTCGCGCCCGTCGGACAAGCACGCTGACAATCCTCTGCCACCGGCCTGTATCCCGCCATTTATAAAAATAGCCCTGCACCGTCGAATAGGGCGGGAACTCCTGCGGCAACGCCCGCCACTGGCAGCCGGTCGAAACGATATAGAGGATCGCTTCGATCACACGACGCAGCTCCGTCTTACGCGGCCGGCCGCGCCGGTTCGCTCGCGGCAACAGGCGTCTGATCACCGCCCACTCCGCATCGGTCATATCGCTTGCATAACGCAGATCGTCCCGCCGATATTGCTCCCGAGTGATCTTGGTCCAGGGCATCGTGCTCTCCCTCGAATCTTTGCAAATCCGATGGAATCACACCCCACTGAGATCACTCACCCATTTTTCAGTCAGGCTCTGAGGTGCGAGCGGAGCGAGCCTCGAAGGATGCACGGCCCCCCAAGTCGGGCCGTCGACCCTTCGAGGGCCGCTGAAGAAGCGGCCACCTCAGGGTGACGGTGATGGAAATGAGCGCACCGCCTCAACCGTCATTGCGAGGAGCGAAGCGACGAAGCAATCCATCCATCAGCGCAAACGGACGAATGGATTGCCTCGCTTCGCTCGCAATGACGGTTGGAGCGGCCGGGCAGCCCGATCACATCGGCCGGTAGGTCCGCACATCGGCGGGGACGTTGACGCCGATCTTGATCGCGCCGACCGAGCGGATGATGTCGTCGCCGAGCAGCTGGGCGAAGCAGGCATAGCCCCAGTCGTTCATGTGCAGGCCGTCGGCGATGACGAAATCGGTGATCGGGATCGCCTGTTTCTCGTGCCAGTCGCGCATCACCTCGAAGCGCGGGAAGATGCCGACATGACGCAGGGCGGCGATGCGGCCGAGCAGCTTCACCATGCCGCGCGCGCTTTCGGGGCGCTCGGTGACGCGCGGCGAATATTGCGGATCGACCAGCACGACGTCGGCGCCGGACGCCTGAAGGCGCGCCACGCCGTCCTCGACCTGCCTGGCGGTCTCGGTCGGATCGAGGTTGCGCAGCACCGCGTTGGTGCCGACCTGCCAGATCACCATGTCGGGATGGACGTCGATCACTTCGGTCTGCAGCCGCTTCATCATCTCGGGCGCGTCCTCGCCGCCCTTGCCGCGATTGAGCACGGTGATGTCGGCGGACGGATACTGCCGGCGCAACTGTCCGGCGAGCCGGTTCGGATAGGTGAATTCCGGCGCCGACGAACCATAGCCCTGGGTCGAGGACGAGCCGAATGCGATGATGACGACCGGCTTGCCGGCGGCGAGCTTGGCCGCGACATGCGGCAGCGAACCGGTGCTGTTCGGCACGCCCTTGGGCTGCTGACAGGGCACGCGGTGGAAGATGTCGCTGGCGGATTTCGCGGCCTGCTTCACCCTGTCGAACGCCTTCGCGGCGACGCCGGGTTGCGGCGGATTGGTCGCATCGGCCGTCGCAGCGGGCTGCGTTGCATCAGGCTTTGCGGCCTCGGTCTTGCCGTCGGACGAAAGCGCTGCATGCTGGTCGGTCTGCGCGCGCGACGGCACAACCGCGAGCAGCGTCAGCACCGCAACGGCACAGAGACCTCGCCCTGCGGAAGCGCGAAAAGGGAACGCAAAACGCATTTACTCTGCTTCCTTAATTCTGCTGCACCGGGCCCAGATGGGCCGCATCGATCACGAATTTCGCCAGTGCGCGGCCGAGACAGGCATGAACCTTCTTGGCCAGATCGACACCGTGCGAGGTGCTGAACAGGTCAAAATATCCGGCGTCGCTCCACTGCTTCATAATCGCGAACCGGTCGAACAGCGGAACGTCGTGCTGCTGCGCCACCACCTTCATGTTGTCGAGATAGGGCGGTGCAGAGATCATCGTCTCCGTACGCGGGCTGTATTGCAGATTGACCAGCACCACGTCGGTCCCGGCGTCCCGCAACGCAACAACGCCTTCGTTGATGGCGGTACGGAAATCGTCGGGATCGATTGCTCGCATAGCATCGACGGTTCCGGTCTGCCAGATAACCAAAGTAGGCTTTTTTGCTTCAACAAGCTTAACAAGAGTTCCCGCGGTCTCCTCGGCGGTGCTCTTTCCCTGTAATTCTACGGATAGATCGATCGTCGACGACGGCAACGCTTCCTTCAGCGCCGCCTGCAGCGTGGCCGGATAGGCGCTCGCCTCGTTGCCCTGGATGGTCGAGGAGCGGCTGCCGACCACCAGCACGTTGAGCGGCCGGTTGGACTTGATGGCGTCGGTGACCTTGGGCAGCGAGCTCTCGCTCGTAAGCAGATAGGCGGGCACGTCGCAGGGCGGCGGCGGGGGCGGCTCCGCGGTGTCGCCGGCGCACGCGGGCGCCGCCGCCAAACCGGCCGTCAGGCAGGCTGCGAGCAGCGTCAGGCCCAGCATCGTCCGCGCGGACTTCATGCTCCCCCTCCCGCCAGATCGGCGTTGCCGGCGGCGCCTTTTTTCGAGGCGCCTTTGTCGGCGGAGTGCTTGTACCACGAAATGATCCACGCCATGCCGCACATGATGAGGATGCCGCAGACGCTGATCAAGGCGTGCAGTGCGGCACCGCCAGATACTTCGGCAAGCACGAAGTGACCGGCGAAGGCGAGGAAGACCCCGAGGCAGAATATCTCAAGCGAATGCTGGCCACACAGGATCAAAGGTCGCAGCCAGGGCGATTTCAGCCCCGGCCAGTCCTTGGGCAGGAAGCGCACGGTGAGCGCGGCGAGCGCCAGGAAGTGCGCGAACCGCAACACGTCCAGGTCGGTCTTGTTGATCGGATACATCCATTGCTCGATCACCTTCGGCATGATGTGGCCGAGCTGCGGCACGTACCAGGTCAGGGTCACGAAGAACGCCGCGACCAGATAGACGATGCAGATCCACATCGTGATGTTCGACGACAGGATCCGCGACATCCGCCGCGCCCCGCCGAGCGCGCACCAGGCGCCGAACACGAACAGCAATTGCCAGGCGAACGGATTGAACGCCCAGAAGCCGTTCGGATAGGCCGAGAGATAAAGGTCGAACTGCCAGGTCAGCGCGTAGAGCACGACCGAGAGACCGAGCGTGACGTCGGGCTTCCATTTCATCAGCCACAGGATCAGCGGCAGGAACAGCATCAGCACGATATAGAGCGGCAGCACGTCCATGTTGACCGGACGGAAGCGCAGCAGCAGCGCCTGGACGATGGTGACGTCGGGCTGCTTGAGGAAGTCCATGATCCCCATTTCCTCGCTGTAGAGCGGGTTCTCGAACGAGGTCGCGACATAGGAGATCTCGGCGAGGAAGATCGTGAACAGGAAGACGTGCGCGACGTAGATCTGCCAGACCCGGCGCAGGATGCGCGCGGTCGCGATCACGAAGCCGCCCTCCAGCATCGCGCGGCCGTAGACGAAGGCCGCGGTGTAGCCGGAGATGAAGATGAAGATCTCGGTGGCGTCGGAGAAGCCGTAATTGCGGATCGTCAGCCAGGTCAGAAGATTGGTCGGCAGATGATCGATGAAGATCAGCCACAGCGCGAGCCCGCGGAACAGATCGAGGCGGAGCTCGCGCTCGCCGGTCGCCGGCAGCGTGATCGCGGGCGCAGCAACCTTCGCCTCGGCCTCTGCCTTTACTTCGGCCTTGACGTCAGCCACCGGCGAACCGGCTATGGGATCGGCAATCGAGCTCATCAAACACCGTGTCGGCCGCGGACGCCCCGCACGCCGTGCTGAAAAGATAATATCGGTCCGCGAGTTGCCGACAAAGCACGGAGTGCGGCGGCATGCGGCCGCGCTTTAGAGCGGAACTATGTTGAAACCGCGATGAACGGGCCGCCCCAAATCCGGCTTTCCAAGCCCGCCCTTTCGCGGCCTGGCAGGCGATTGGTTCCGGCGGTTCAATTGGCTATGATAGCGCCCTGTTTGAGCATGATCCGGTCGAAAACGGACCATGCGCCAGGACCATCGGATTGAGCCGCATGTACCGCGCCGTTACCCGCCAGATCGAAGTCACCGTCGAGCCGAACTTCATGCCGGAGCGCTCGTCGGTCGACCGGCGCGAATATTTCTGGTCGTACAAGATCGTGATCGTCAATTCGGGCCCGGATACGGTGCAGCTGCGGACGCGGCACTGGATCATCACCGACGCCACCGGCCGCCGCCAGGAGGTGCGCGGCGAGGGCGTGGTCGGCGAGCAGCCGGTGCTCGCGCCCGGCGAACGCTTCGAATACACCAGCGGCGTGCCGCTGCCGACCGCCTCCGGATTCATGACCGGCAGCTATCAGATGGTCACCGAAGCCGGCGAGCGCTTCGACATCGACGTGCCGACATTTTCGCTGGACAGCCCGAGCCCGGGCGGCAAAAGGGTGCTGAACTGACGCCTGCGTAGCCCGGATGGAGCGAAGCGCAATCCGGGGCAGGTGCATCCGCGGTTGGAGCGGCCCCGGATTTCGCTGCGCTTCATCCGGGCTACGATGACGAACGCGTCTACTCCACGCCGGCTTCCTGCGGCGTGAATTCATACACCGACGAGCAGAACTCGCAGGTCACGACGACCTTGCCGTCCTTGACCATCTCGGCGCGGTCGTTCGGCGCAAAGCTCTTCAGCATCGACGACACCGCGTCGCGCGAGCAGGAGCACTGCGCGCGCAGCGTTTGCGGGTTGAAGACACGCACGCCACGTTCGTGGAACAGGCGATAGAGCAGCCGCTCGCCGGACAGATCGGGATCGATCAGCTCGACGTCCTCGACGGTCGAGATCAGCGACTGGCCCTCGACCCAGGCGTCATCGTCCGGCACGCTATGCGTGGCCGTGCCTTCCGGCGCATCGCCGGGATGCAGATCGGCCTGCTTGGCGCGCTCGGGCGCCTTGGGCAGGAATTGCAGCAGGATGCCGCCGGCACGCCAGTGCAGCTTGCCGCCCTCGCCGCCGCGCATCTCCTCGCCGACCGCAAGCCGCACCCGCGTCGGAATCTGCTCCGAGCGCAGGAAATATTCGTGGGCCGCCTCTTCCAGGCCGCCGCCGTCGAGCGCGACCAGTCCCTGGTAGCGGCTGGTGTTGGAGCCCTGATCGATGGTCATCGCAAGGTGGCCCTTGCCGAGCAGCTCGCCCGAGCTCTGGCCATTCTTGAGGCGCGATGCGTCGTAGCGCGCATAGGCGCGCAGCCGGTCGGGCGCCTGGAAATCCACGATCAGGAGCGAGACCGGACCTTCGGTCCGGGTCTGCAGGATGAAGCGGCCCTCGAACTTGACCGACGAGCCGAGCAGCGTGGTCAGCACGATCGCCTCGCCGAGCAGCTTGCCGACCGCGGGCGGATAATCGTGCTTGTGCAGGATCTCGTCGAGCGCGGGGCCGAGCCGGGTCAGCCGGCCGCGCAGGTCCAGCGCGCCGACCTCGAATGCCAGCACGGCATCGTCGACCGGAACCGCTGAGGGCGCGCGAACCGGCGCCTCGGGCGTGATTTTGATGTCGGGGGATTGTGAAACCATGGCGCTCTATCTGGGGTCTCGGACCATGAAATAAAGGGGTTCACTAACGCGGATGTTTCCGTCGTCCCTGCGAAAGCATGCGAAAGCAGGGACCCATAACCACCGATGTGAGTTGCTTGCATCAAGCTGGTGCCCCAGCCTTCGCAACAATTGACAGCGATGGTTATGGGTCCGGGGTCGCGCTTCGCTTGCCCGGGACGACAACGCTTACTGATCTCCGACTACGCGACCGCGTCGAAACACCAGGTCAGAATGCCCTTCTGCGCATGCAGGCGGTTTTCCGCCTCGTCGAACACCACGGATTGCGGCCCGTCGATCACCTCGTCGGTGACCTCCTCGCCGCGATGCGCGGGCAGGCAGTGCATGAACAGTGCGTCCGGCTTGGCGAGCGACATCAGCTTGGCATTGACCTGATAGGGCCGCAGCACGTTGTGGCGGTGCTCGCCCTCCTTGTCGCCCATCGACACCCAGGTGTCGGTGACGACGCAGTCGGCGCCGCGCACGGCGGCTTCCGGATCGGTGCCGAGCATGATCGGCGCGCCGGTCGCCTTGATCCAGTCGCGCATCGGCTTCTTCGGCGACAGCTCCGGCGGGGTCGCGACATTGAGCTGGAACTTGAACCGCTCGGCGGCATGCGCCCAGGAGGCCAGCACGTTGTTGTCGTCGCCGGTCCAGGCCACGGTCTTGCCCTCGATCGAGCCGCGGTTTTCCTCATAGGTCATGAGGTCGGCCATCACCTGGCAGGGATGCGAACGCCGGGTCAGGCCGTTGATGACGGGAACGGTGGCGTGAGCCGCGAGCTCGAGCAGCGCGTCATGGTTGAGGATGCGGATCATGATCGCATCGACATAGCGCGACAGCACGCGCGCGGTGTCGGCGATGGTCTCGCCGCGGCCGAGCTGCATCTCGGCGCCGGTCAGCATGATGGATTCACCGCCGAGCTGGCGCATGCCCACGTCGAACGACACCCTTGTGCGGGTCGACGGGCGCTCGAAGATCATCGCCAGCGTCTTGCCTTCGAGCGGCTTCCTGCCCTTCTCATGCGCCTTCAGCTTCGCCTTCATGGCGGCTCCGGCGGACAGCATGTTGCGCAGTTCGCCGAGCGGCAGCTCGTTGATATCGAGGAAGTGACGGACCGGCTTGCTCATTGTCCAGCCGCCTTCTTCGGCTGCGCCACCGACAATGTCGCGCAGGCGCGCTCGAGCGCGGTGATCGACTGGTCGATCTCGGACTCGGTCACGATCAGCGGCGCCAGGAACCGCACCACATTGTCGCCTGCGCCGACGGTGAGCAGCTTCTCGCTGCGCAGCGCTGCGATCAGGTCGCCCGACGGCACCACGGCCTTGACGCCGATCAACAGCCCCTCGCCGCGTACCTCCGACAGCACGCCGGGATAGCGGTCGACGACGGAGGCGAGCTTCTGCTTGAGCAGCAGCGACATCTTCTGCACATGCTCGAAGAAGCCGGGTTTCAGCATGACGTCGAGCACGGCATTGGCGGCGGCGACCGCGAGCGGATTGCCGCCGAAGGTCGAGCCGTGCGAGCCGGGCGCCATGCCGGCCGCGGCCTGCGCGGTCGCCAGCACCGCGCCGATCGGGAAACCGCCCCCGAGCGCCTTGGCCAGCGACATCACGTCCGGCGTGACGCCGGTGCGCTTGTAGGCGAACAGCTCGCCGGTTCGGCCCATGCCGGTCTGCACCTCGTCGAAGGCGAGCAGCAGGCCGTGCTCGTCGCACAGCGCGCGCAGTGCCTTGAAGAACGCCTGTGGCGCCGAGCGCACGCCGCCCTCGCCCTGCACCGGCTCGATCAGGATGCCGGCGGTGTGCGGACCGATCGCCTTCTTCACCGCGTCGATGTCGCCATGCGGCACCTGGTCGAAGCCGTCCATCGGCGGGCCGAAGCCCTCGAGATATTTCGCCGAGCCGGTCGCCGCCAGCGTGCCCAGCGTGCGGCCGTGGAAGGCGCCCTCGAAGGTGATGATGCGGTAGCGCTCGCCATGGCCCTTGGAGAAGTGATAGTGGCGGACCAGCTTGATCACGCCCTCCATCGCTTCAGCGCCGGAATTGCAGAAGAACACGAAGTCGGCAAAGCTCTGCTCGCACAGCCGCGCGGCAAGCACCTCGCCGTCCGGGCTCTTGAACAGGTTCGACATGTGCCAGAGCTTGGTCGCCTGTTCCTGCAGCGCCTTGACGAGATGCGGATGCGCGTGCCCGAGCGCGTTGACCGCGACGCCCGAGGTGAAATCGAGATAGCGGTCGCCGTTGGTTGCGATCAGCCAGGCGCCCTCACCGCGCTCGAAACCGAGATCGACCCTGGCGAAGACGGGGAGCAGATGCGACGTGGCAGCGTTGGTCATGACGATCACTGACGGTTTTTAAGCCGACAATTGCCGCGCGCCTTGACGCCAGCGCAGCAACGGCCAGCTTCGGAAAACAAAACGGCCGCCTTTGCGGGCGGCACGTGGCGGGCATTCTATGCTGCGGTCGGTAAGTGTCAATCGCCACGAAGTGGCCTTCCTGCAATGCGAAACGAGCGCAATCCGGAGCATTCCGGTGCGGTGGAAAAGCCTCATCGCGATGCTTAACTGTGTGGGAACATGTGGACGCACGACCGCGGACTCTTGCGCCAGAGTCACGCCATATTGTAGCGTTTGGCCTGTCGGGTACGACATCTCGTGCGGCGGTACTGGACCCTCTAAGTAGCCTTTGTGTCTCGCGTAAACGTTCGGGCGCAACACCGTGCCCGGCGAGGGCTAAGGGATTCTGGCCGCAGGGATATTTGTCCAGATTGGCTCGCAGCGCCGCTCCAATGATTGGCCGGCGCTACGCGAAGGGAAGAATGCGATGACTGTATTGACCTGGTCCGACGATCGCGTCGAGCAGCTGAAGAAACTCTGGGAGTCCGGCCTGTCGGCCAGCCAGATCGCGGCGGAACTTGGCAATGTGACGCGAAACGCCGTGATCGGCAAAGTGCATCGGCTCGGCCTCTCCGGCCGCGCCAAGGCACCCTCCACGGCCGCGCCGCGGCAGCGCAAGGCCCGCCCCGCCCAGCACATGATGCGGGTGGCGCGCCCGGTCTCGCGCGGCAACACCGCGCTGGCGCACGCCTTCGAGGCCGAGATGGAGCCCGATCCGATCTCCTACGACAATGTGGTGCCGATGAGCCAGCGGCTGTCGCTGCTCGAGCTCAACGAGGCCACCTGTCACTGGCCGGTCGGCGATCCCTCGAGCCCGGAATTCTTCTTCTGCGGCGGCAAAGCGCTCGGCGGCCTGCCCTATTGCGCGCATCACTCGCGCGTCGCCTACCAGCCCGCCGCCGATCGCCGCCGGCCGTCGGCGAAACCGCAGATCAAGTGAGCACTCGGGAAAACGACGGAAGACCTCAAAGACAAATCCCCGCGAAAGCGGGGATTTTTTTGTGTGACGCAGCCCGGATGGAGCCAACGGGGCGCTCGTTCGCGCGACCCGTCGGCTCCATCCGGGCTACCGCTACATCACCGGCCTCGTCCCGGCGCAGGCCGGGACCCATAACCACGAATGGGTGTTGTTAGAAAGCCGTCTGGCCGCGTGCCGATTGCGCTGGCCGCGGCGTATGGGTCCCGGCTTTCGCCGGGACGACGCCGTGTTGCGGTTTATGAATGCCGCATGGCCGTTACGGCTGCGGCTCGGCCTTGGCAAAGCGGTCGTCGAGCGCGTAGCCGGCGCCGCGCACAGTGCGGATCGGATCCTGCTCGCGGCCCGGATTGAGCAGCTTGCGCAGGCGGCCGATATGCACGTCGACGGTGCGCTCATCGATGTAGATGTCGCGGCCCCAGACGCTGTCGAGCAATTGCTCGCGGCTGAACACGCGGCCGGGATGCTCGAGGAAGAATTCGAGCAGGCGATACTCGGTCGGCCCGAGATCGATCGGACGGCCCGAGCGCGCCACGCGGCGCTTCTCGCGGTCGAGCTCGATGTCGCCGTAGGTCAGCACGGTCGCAAGCCGCTCCGGGCTGGCGCGGCGCAAGAGGCCCTTCACCCGCGCCAGCAGCTCCGGCACCGAGAACGGCTTGACGATGTAATCGTCGGCGCCGGTGGCAAGCCCGCGCACGCGCTCGCTTTCCTCGCCGCGCGCGGTCAGCATGATGATCGGAAGCTGCTTGGTCTCGGGCCGCGCCCGCAGGCGGCGGCACAGTTCGATGCCGGACAGGCCCGGCAGCATCCAGTCCAGCACCACGAGGTCGGGGACGCGCTCCTTCAGCCTTGTATCCGCATCGTCGCCGCGCCCCACCGTCTCGACATCGTAGCCTTCCGCATCGAGATTGTAGCGCAACAGCGTCGTCAGCGCTTCCTCGTCTTCGACTACCAGAATGCGTGCGCTCATCGGTTTAAGTTCTTTCTCTGTGGTGATCCGTTGCCCAGACGCAAACCGAAACGCTTACTTCCTTGAGCATAGTCCCCGCGGAAACGATTTGTCGCGAGGATCGTCCAGTTTCGCTCTTGCCGGTTCCGTGCTTGCCGATCATGCCTCAGTTGCCCGGCACCGTGGTGGCAAAAGTGGTCATGTCGCCCTTCGGGCGCTTGTCGGTGATCTGCTGGCCCTCGATCATGTAGAACACGGTCTCGGCGATATTGGTGGCGTGATCGCCGATCCGCTCGATGTTCTTGGCGCAGAACATCAGATGGATGCAGAACGAGATGTTGCGCGGATCTTCCATCATGTAGGTGAGCAGTTCGCGGAACAGCGAGGTGCAGATCGCATCGACCTCCTCGTCGCCCTTCCAGACGTTCATCGCCGCCGGCAGGTCGTGCGCGGCATAGGCGTCGAGCACCGACTTGACCTGCGACAGCACGAGGTCGGTCATGTGCTCGAGGCCGCGGATCAACTTCAGCGGCTGGAAATCGCTCTCCAGCGCCGCGACGCGCTTGCCCATGTTCTTGGCGAGGTCGCCGATCCGCTCGAGATCAGTGGCGACGCGCATCGCGCTGACGATCTCACGCAGGTCGATCGCCATCGGCTGGCGGCGCGCGATCGTCAGCACCGCGCGCTCTTCGATGTTGCGCTGCAGATTGTCGATCTCGATGTCGGCGGCGACCACGCGCTTGCCGAGCGCGACGTCGCGACGGATCAGCGCGTCGACCGACTCGGTAATCATTCGTTCGACCAGGCCGCCCATCTCGGCGACCAGGCGGGTCAACTCCTGCAGGTCGCTGTCGAATGCCTTGGCGGTATGTTCAGAAGCCATCGCTTGTCTCCCTCAACCATGATCCCGGGGATCATGGCTTCGTGTCCTGAATTTTAGCATGACCTGATCGGAAAACCGGTTTCCACTTTTCCGGATCATGCGCCGGTCAACCGAACCGGCCGGTGATGTAGTCCTGGGTGCGCCGATCGCTCGGTGAGGTGAAGATCTTGTTGGTGTCGTCGAACTCGATCAGCTCGCCGAGATACATGAAGGCGGTCTTGTCGGAGACGCGCGCCGCCTGCTGCATGTTGTGGGTGACGATCGCGATCGTGTAGTCCTCGGAGAGTTCCTGGATCAGCTCCTCGACCTTGGCGGTCGAGATCGGGTCGAGCGCCGAGCACGGCTCGTCGAACAGGATCACCTCGGGGCGCACCGCCACGGTGCGTGCGATGCACAGGCGCTGCTGCTGGCCGCCGGAGAGCGACAGGCCGGAGGCGTTCAGCTTGTCCTTGACCTCGTTCCACAGCGCGCCGCCGCGCAGCGCCTTCTCGACCCGGTCGTCCATCTCGGACTTCGAGATCTTCTCATAGAGGCGGATGCCGAAGGCGATGTTCTCGTAGATCGTCATCGGGAACGGCGTCGGCTTCTGGAACACCATGCCGACCCGCGCGCGCAGCAAGTTGAGGTCGAGCTTGGGGTCGAGAATGTTGGTCTGGTCCAGCATCAGCTGGCCGACCGCGCGCTGACCCGGATACAGGTCGTACATCCGGTTGAAAATGCGCAGCAGGGTCGACTTGCCGCAGCCGGACGGGCCGATGAACGCCGTGACGCGGTTGGTGCCGAGCGTCAGGTTGATGTTCTTCAGCGCGTGGTGCTCGCCGTAATAGAAGTTGAGGTTGCGCACCGTGACTTTCGGCGGCGCTTCCGGCAGCGGAACCTGGGGAATGTGGCCTGCGGCAGTCGTGGAGACGGAAAGCTCGGTCATTTTGCGGCCCTTTCGGCACCAAGGATACGCGCGCCGATATTCAACGCGAGCACGGTGAATGTGATGAGCAGCGCGCCGCTCCACGCCAGCTCTTTCCAGTAGGCGTAGGGGCTCTGCACGAAGTTGTTGATGGTCACTGGCAGGTTGGCCATCGTCTTGGTCAGATCCAGGCTGAAGAACTGGTTCGACAGCGCGGTGAACAGCAGCGGCGCGGTCTCGCCGGCGACGCGGGCGGTCGCCAGCAGCACACCGGTGATCAGACCCGATCGCGCGGCACGATAAGCGATCCGCTTGATCACCAGCGAACGCGGCAGGCCGAGCGCGGAGGCGGCCTCGCGCAGCGGATTGGGCACCAAGAGCAGCATGTCCTCGGTGGTGCGCAGCACGACCGGGATCACGATCACCGCGAGCGCAAGGCTGCCTGCGATCGCCGAGAAGCCGCGCATCGGCACCACCACCGCACCATAGATGAACAGGCCGATGATGATCGACGGCGCGCTGAGCAGGATGTCGTTGATGAAGCGGATCACCGAGGTCAGCTTGTCGTGCTTGCCGTATTCGGCGAGGTAGGTGCCGGCGAACAGGCCAAGCGGCGCGCCGATGCCGACGCCGATCACGGTCATGATGACCGAGCCGACGATGGCGTTGAGCAAGCCGCCTTCGGTCGAGCCGGGCGGCGGCGTGTTCTGGGTGAACAGCTGCACGCTGAGGCCGGCAAGGCCGTTATAGAGCAGCGTGATCAGGATCAGCGCCAGCCAGGTGACGCCGAACAGCGCCGCGCCGACACAGAGTGCGCGGATGACGATGTCGCTGCGGCGGCGGGATTTGTAGATCGGGTTCATGGCGTTACTTCCCCGCCTTCTTTTCAAGCCGCATCAGCATCAGCCGCGCGCCGGCGAGCACGAAGAAGGTCAGCACGAACAACAGCAGGCCGAGCAGGATCAGGCCGGACTGGTGCAGGCCGTCGCTCTCGGCGAATTCGCTGGCGATCGCCGCCGAGATCGTGGTGCCCGGCGCGAAGATCGACGACGAGATCCGGAACGAGTTGCCGATGATGAAGGTCACCGCCATGGTCTCGCCGAGGGCGCGGCCGAGCGCCAGCATGATGCCGCCGATCACGCCGACGCGGGTGTAGGGGATCACGACGCTGCGAACGACTTCCCAGGTGGTGCAGCCCATGCCGTAGGCGGCCTCTTTCAGCACCGGCGGCACGGTCTTGAACACGTCGACCGAGATCGCGGTGATGAAGGGCAGCACCATGATCGCAAGGATCAGCGCGGCGTTGAACAGGCTGAGATAGGACGGCGGGCCTGCGAACACCGCGCCCAGCACCGGGACGCCCTCGAAGATCCGGATCATGAAGGGCTGGAACGTGTTGGCCAGGAACGGGCCGAGCACGAAGAAGCCCCACATGCCGTAGATGATCGAGGGGATGCCGGCGAGCAGCTCGATCGCGATGCCGATCGGGCGGCGCAGCATTTGCGGGCAGAGCTCGGTGAGGAACACGGCGATGCCGATGCCGACCGGAATGGCAATCAGCATCGCGATGACCGAGGTGATCAGCGTGCCGTAGATCGGGCCGAGCGCGCCGAGCACCGGTGGATCGGCCGAGGGCGCCCAGCGCTGCGTCCAGAGGAAGGCGAAGCCGTATTCCTTCATCGCCGGCCAGGCGCCGACGATCAGCGACAGGATGATGCCGCCGAGGATCAACAGAACCGAAATCGCCGAGATACGGGTGATCCAATAGAAGGTGAGGTCACCGAGCTTGAAGGCGCTGAGGGCCTTGGCGCGATCGTAAGGTCCCGCGGCTTCCATCACATCGCTCTGAACAGCCATGTCTGCCACGCCAATCCCCTCTTTAGTATGCAAAAGCCACGCAAACCGCTACGCCCCGAAGCGATCTTCACTGACGCATTTGGCCGGGCGTCGTCGTTCCAGCCACGCCCCTTGAGGCGCGAACCCGGCCTCGATCGCGCGCTTGTTGCCGCGGTGATGGAGACCGGGTCTTGGTCGCTCAACCTGTGCCGCGATCGAGTCGGCACAGGCCCTGTCGCAGCGTCGGACTTAGCTCTTGATGTCCGACGACCAGGTCTTCTCGATCAGCTTGACGACCGAGTCCGGCATCGGGATGTAGTCGAGCTCTTCGGCCGCCTTGTCGCCCTTCTCGAAGGCGTACTTGAAGAACTTGAGCGCTTCCTGCGAGGCCGCCTTGTCGGTCGAGTCCTTGTGCATCAGGATGAAGGTCGCCGCGGTGATCGGCCAGGAGGCTTCGCCCGGCTGGTCGGTCAGGATCACGTAGTAGCCGGGAGCCTTGGCCCAGTCGGCATTCGAGGCGGCAGCCTGGAAGGCAGCCATGGTCGGCTGCACGGTCTTGCCGGCCTTGTTGACCAGCCCGGTGTAGGTCAGCTTGTTCTGCTTGGCGTAGGCATACTCGACATAGCCGATAGCGTTCTTGGTCTGGCTGATGTTGCCGGCAACGCCTTCGTTGCCCTTGGCGCCGACGCCGACCGGCCACTCGACCGCGGTGCCGGAACCGACCTTGGACTTCCAGTCGGCGTTCGACTTGGAGAGATAGTCGGTGAAGTTGAAGGTGGTGCCCGAACCGTCCGAACGGCGCACGACGGTGATGGCATCGCCCGGCAGGGTCAGCTTCGGATTGAGTTTGGCGATCGCCGCGTCATTCCACTTGGTGATCTTGCCGAGATAGATGTCGCCGAGCACTTCGCCCGACAGGATCAGGTCACCCGGCTTGATGCCTTCGAGGTTCACGACCGGGACGATCGCACCCATCACCATCGGCCACTGCACGAGGCCGTCCTTCTCGAGTTGCTCGTGCTTGAGCGGCGCGTCGGTGGCGCCGAAGGTCACGGTCTTGGCCTGGATCTGCTTGATGCCGGCGCCGGAGCCGATCGACTGGTAGTTCAGACCGTTGCCGGTCTCCTTTTTGTAGGCGTCAGCCCACTTCGAATAGATCGGGAACGGAAACGTCGCGCCCGCGCCGGTAATATCGGCAGCGAAGGCCGACGTCGAAGCGGCGATCACGCCGGCTGCGACGATTGCTTTGATGAAATTCATGGGTGGTCTCCATCCAGTGAGCGAAGCGCCGAATGCGCCCGATCGCGCTCACGCCGGTCCATCTAGGAGCGGTCGGTGCTGCTTTTACGAAGGTTGGATGACAGTTGGATGACAGTACTAAGCTTCTGAAAACGCTTAGCTTTGAGTTGGCAACGGCGTCTTCGGCCGGGGAAAACAGGCGGTAAAAGTGGCCCCGTTCTTCGGCACGCTCTCGATCAAAAGACGCCCGCGATGACGGTTAAGAATATGTTTCACCAACGATAATCCGAGGCCCGTTCCGCCCTGGTTGCGGCTGTCGCCGACGTCGACCCGGTAGAAGCGCTCGGTCAGCCGCGGCAGGTGCTCGGGGGCGATGCCGGGGCCGAAATCCCGTACCATGACACGGATTTCGGGGGCCCCTTCGCCCGATGCACCCGAAACGGCCTGATTCAGCGACACTATGACGCGCCCCCCGGAGGCGCCGTATTTGAGGGCATTCTCGATCAGGTTCTCGAACAGGCGGAGCAGTTCCTCGCGGTCGCCGGCGATCATGACCGGAGCCTGAGGCAGGTCGACCTCGATCTCGACCTGGCGCTCGCTGGCCAGTGCCTCGAGCCCGTCGGCGACCTGGCGGATGATCGGCACGATGTCGATCGAGGCCTCGGGCCGCACATGGGCCGACAACTCGACCCGCGACAGCGACAGCAAATCGTCGATCAGCCGCGCCATGCGGGTCGCCTGGGTGTGCATGATGCCGAGGAAGCGCTCGCGCGCCCGCGCGTCCTCGCGCGCCGGCCCCTGCAGCGTGTCGATGAAGCCGGACAAGGCGGCGAGCGGCGTGCGCAGCTCGTGGCTGGCATTGGCGACGAAGTCGGCTCGCATCTCCTCGACCCGGCGCAGCGGCGTCAGGTCGTGGAAGGTCATCAGCATGCACTTCTCGGTGCCGCCGAACTGGGTCGGCACCGGCACCGGCGTGATCACCAGTTCCATCCAGCGATCGACCGGAACGTGGTCGGTGTAGGTGGCGCGGCGTGGCTCGGTGGTCGCGATCGCCTCGCGCAGCGCGGTGATGATCTCCGGCGAGCGCAGGGCAAATTGCGCCAGTTCGTTCTTGCGCAGCGCAGGCGCGAGCTGCGCCGCTGCGGCGTTGAGATGGATGACGCGGCCGGCGCGATCGAGCAATACGGCCGGATCCGGCATGCCGGCGACGACCGCGCTGACGGCGGCGGCCTCGACCGGATTGACGCCGCGGACATCCTCGCGCGAGGTTCCGGCATCATGCAGCCGCCACGGCACCAGCGCCGCGGCCGCGATGCAGACGAACACGGCGCAGGCGCGCACCAGCGACAATTCGCCGAGCGCGACCACCACGCTCAAGGCCAGCGCTGCGGCAAGCAGGATCAGCGCGGAGTGGCGCAACCGGTCGGGCCAGGGCGAGAAGATGGAGGAATGCGAATCGTCAATTGCCATCGCGGCGGCTTTCATCCCGTCGGTTCATGTCTCGCCCAGGCGCGGTCATAGCGACCTTCCCTCGGGAGGCATCGGGCCGCTTCATCAGACCCCGGAGTCACCGCGCTTGCGAACCAGAACCGCCTCATGGTGCGGCTCGGCGCGGGGACCCGAATCAGCCTGCGGCAGCCGTTTGAGTCGGGCGCCGACAATAACCTCCCGAAACGTCAGCAAGATTACAGATATGACGAACGGCGCAATATAGTAGAGCAGCCGGAACAGCAGCATACCGCCGAGCAGGTCCTCGCGGTCCATCTGCCAGAGGCCGACCAGCATAGCGGCGTCGAACACCCCGAGGCCGCCGGGGGAGTGGCTGGCGAAGCCGAGCAGGGTCGCCGACACGAAGATGACGGCGACCACGACGAAGCCGAGATTTGGCTCGTCCGGCACCAGCACGTACATCGCCAGCGCGCAGAAGCCGAGGTCGAGGATGCCGATCGCGATCTGCAGCAGCGTCAGCGGGCCACCCGGCAGGGTCACCGTCCAGGGGCCGCGGCCGACCACCCGCGGCTGGGTCCAGACCCAGACCACATAGGCGACCAGCGCGGTGATGATCGCGAATGCCAGCGCCCGGTTGAGCCAGGGCGGCAGCTGGTCGATGTTGGCGGCGGCCTCGGGGTGGTAGGCGATGCCGAGCCCGAGCACCGCGGCATTGCCGAGCCAGAAGGTGAGCCCGGCGAGAAAGCAGATCTTGGCGACGTCGATCGCGTTCAACCCCCACGCCGAATAGATCCGGTAGCGCACCGCGCCGCCGGTGAAGACGCTGGCGCCGACATTGTGGCCGATCGAATAGGAGGTGAAGGCCGCGAGCGCGTTGATGCGATAGGGCACATGGGCGTGGCCGATCGCGCGCACCGCGAACAGATCGTAGAAGGTCAACGTGAAGTAACCCGCCGCGACGAACAGTCCCGCCAGGGCAATCTGCCGCGGCTCGGTGCTCTTGATGGCCTCGAGCACCTCGTTGGTGTCGATGCCGCGCAGCATGTGATAAAGGACGTAGCAGGCGATGCCGATGACGGCGATGCTGATGACAACACCCAGCCGATGCAGGATTTGCTTCTGGCGCAGAAACGCCATCGCCCTGCGTATTGCTTCCAGCATCTAGACCTCGAATTGCGATCCCGCGACGACGGCTCCCGGGCGATCTCCACCGGCGCTTCGCTGTGCCCTGGCCCGTGTAGCGCGTTTTAAACCGGAGTGGAATTCGTCAAAAGACAATAAAACGCGCATCTTCAAGATATTACGGATGATTCATGACAGCGGGTGCACAAATATGCGCGTTTCCCGCCGCCTTCGACAAGACTTGACATGCGCGTGCGGCAGTTAGCCCGCCGAACGGTCCGCAAGGCCATCCGGAAAACTACGGTGAAGTACCGGCACGGCCGAATAGAGAATGATCTTCCGGTACCCGCCGGGAGGCGCTCCGCCGATCATCAATCCCGCGCGGCCGTGACCGCGGCGACGATCTCGGCGGCATCGGGAAAATGTCCCTTCGTGCGCCTGGCGACAACCTCGTCGCCGAGCTTGACCTGGAAGATGCCGCCCTTGCCGGGGATCAGCGTCGCATCGACGCCGAGGCGCTCGCGCAACAGCGCCGCGGCCTCTTTGGCACGCTTCTCGTAGCCGCACGGCCGGCAATAGGTGATCGAGACATCCCTCATGTCACGCGCTCCGTGCCCCTCATGCGGCGTGGCGCTGCGCGGAGGCAGCCTCGACGCCGGCGATCCAGCCGGCCACAGAGCGGCCGATCGCCTCCGGATGATCCTCCTGCAGATAGTGCGCGCCCGCACCGAGTTGAATGACCGCGCAATGCTTGAGCGTCTTGGCGAATTCGGCGGCAAAGGCCGGTGACACCAGCGCCCCGGGCGTCGCCGCGAACAGCAGCTTCGGATAGGTCGATGCCGCGAGCGCCGCATGCGCCACCGTGAGCGCCTCGGCGACATCGGCCGGCTCGCCGGCGATCGGCAGCTCGCGCGGCAGCATCAAGGTCGGCTTGCGGCTCTCTCGCGTCGCAAACGGCGCGCGGTAGGCAGCCATCTCCTCGTCGCTGAGCGTGCGCAGGATCGAGCCGGGCAGCACGCGTTCGACGAACGCATTGTTGTCGAGGATCATCGCTTCGCCCTCGCCCGGCGTGCGGAATTTCCGGAACGTCTCCCGCGCGGCGTCGTGCTGGTGGAAGTCCGACCAATCGCGCATCGGGCGGATGAACTCCATGAAGGCGAGCCCGCGCACCAGTTGCGGACGGCGTGCCGCGAGGTGGAAGGCGAGCGCCGTGCCCCAATCCTGGGCGACGAGATAGGCCGAGGCAATGCCCAGCTCGTCGATCAGCGCATCGAGATAGTCCGCCTGGTCGAAGAAGCGATAGCCGATGTCGGGTTTGCCGGACTGGCCGTAGCCGATCAGGTCGGGCGCGATGCAGTGCCCGACGGGGGCGACCAGCGGCATGATGTTGCGCCAGATGTAGGACGACGTCGGATTGCCGTGCAGGAACAGCACGTGCGGCGCGTCGCTACGGCCGGTCTCGCGATAGGCCATCGTAGACCCAAGCACGGCGCGATGATGCAGGCTGATATCGGGGGATCTGGTCATGGCAACTCCTTGAACACGGTTTGGAATGCGATCGTCTTGAAACGCGTCAGCGCCGCTTCGCTGCGTTCGACCTTCATGCGCAGCATCGCGCCCTGCCAGGATGCGAGCAGGAAATCGGCCAGCTGATCGGGATCGAAGTCGGAGGCGATCTCGCCGGTGGCCTGAGCCTCGGCGATGCAGGTCGCAAACGGCGCGCGCCATTCCCGGAAGATGTCGTCGAGCTGCTCGCGCAGCATCTCGCTCGAGCCCGACGCCTCGAGGCTGAAATCGCCGATCAGGCAGCCGCGGGTGAAGCCGTCATGCGCGAGCTTGCCGGTGATCAGATCGAGATAGCTCCTCAGCCTTTCGCGCGGCGTCAGCGTCGTGTCGCCCAGCGCTTCGGCAACGAGGCCGCGCACATAGACGAAGTAGCGGTCCAGCACCTCGGATGCGAACAGCTCCTTCGAGCGGAAATGGTTGGTGAAGGAGCCCTGCGGCGCGCCGGCGGCGGCGGTGACGTCGCGCACGCTGGTGCCGTGATAGCCGGTCCGGAACATTTCCTTCAGGCCGGCGTCGAGGATGGCATCGCGGAGAGAGGGTTTTGGCATGGACAGAATTTAATACGTACGTACGTATTGATGTCAAGCGCTAAAACGAATGCAGTTCGCCCTGCGCTTGGCGACGCCGCTCAGGCCTGTCGGATCAGGGATTGAGGTCAGCTCGCGGGCTTGCTGCGCGAAACCACCCAGTCGCGCAGCCAGGAGCCGATCGCGCAGCCGACGAGATAGAGCGCGAACATCACCAGGAAGAGATCGAGCCAATAGCCGAAGCGGCCGGGCACGATCCGCGCGAACGACGCCGCCACCAGCGCGGCGGCGAGCAGCGCCAGCCAGCGCATCCAGACCTTCGAGACGCCCCGCGCCCGATGCACCACCGCGATCCAGCCCATGCAAAAGCCGAGCAGCGCCGCGCCGAGCAGCCAACCCCAGAAGAATGTCGCGAGCACGGTCATCGCTACTTCACCACGAATTCGATGCGGCGGTTCTGCGCCTTGCCGTCTTCACTCTCGTTGCCGGCCAGCGGCTGCGTGCTGCCATAGCCGATCGGCGTGAAGCGGCTGGCAGGCAGCCCGGCGCGCACGAGGTAATCCACCACGGCCTGCGCGCGGCGTTCCGACAGTGCCTGGTTGGCGGCCTCCTCGCCGTCGCTGTCGGTATGGCCGGCGATCTCGATCGTCGCATTGGGGCAGCGCAACGCGGTCTCGATCAGGCGGTCGAGCAGGCCGGCGGAATCCGGCACGATGTCGGCCTTGCCGGACTCGAAGCGGATCTTGCCCTTCGAGAGAATTTCGGAAAACAGCTGCTGGCACACCGTGGGATCGACCGGGGCAGCCGCCGGCTTGACCGTGACCTCGGCCTTGTACTGCCAGCCCTGCGGAAAATCCTTGCCGAGCCCGTCGCGGATCTGGCCGGCGGCAGCATCGTAGAGCGCATCGCCCGACAGCTTCACCTCGCGGTCCGATACCACCAGCGTTCCGGTCGATAGCCGCGACAGCGCGCCGAGCGCGGGCACCACCGCGGCCGCGAAACCCGACGGCGCGCCGATGCTGGCCTTGAGATTGTCGACCACCTTCTCGCTGAAGAACTTGCGGCCGGCGGCGGCGACCAGCGCGGCATGCACGTTGTTGTCGGGCACGTAGCCGGTCAGCGTCAGCGTCACCGCAACCGGGTCCTTGTAGGCCTGGAACACGTAAGGCGGCGCCTTGATGTCGTTGGCGGCGATCGAATAGCCTTCCGGCAGGTTCTTCAGCGCCGCGGCGACCGCTTCGCGTCCGCCGAGCTCGCGCGCCATGCCGGCGAGGGCAACCTTGCTGTCGGTGAGCGTGATCTTGCCTTCCTTCAGCTTGCCGATCTGGTCGAGCAACAGCAGCGCCGCCGCGTCGAACCGCAGCGGCGCGCCGCGGGCGAGCACCATCTGATCCACCACCTCGACGCCGCCGAGACCGGCCTTCGCGGCCTCGGTCAACTTGCCCTTGCTCGACGGCAGCGGCGCATTGCCACCGAGCGTGACCCGCACCACGTCGCGTTCGGCGGACCAGACAAAGGGCTTGGCTTCGGGAACAAGGCGGGTCTCGTCGTTGACCAGCCGCACGCCGGGCACGGCTTCGACCGACGCCACCGCGCTGAGGCGGCCGTCTTCGGAGAAGGCGTTGGCCGCGAACGTCACGTCGCGGCCGTCGACGCTGATGCGGCGCTTGTCGAGGACTGTGTCCTTCAGTGCGGCATTGGAGCGCGCGGCAAGGTCCGCTTCGACCGTTGTGGTGCTCGTCCAGGCCGCGATACCCCAAAGCACGACCAGTGGAATCACCCCCGGCCACCACTTGCTACTCCACTTGAAAAGTCCGTGCATTCAGCGTCCTGCGGGGTCGGGAACCAGAGAGAAAACAAACCCTTGGCTGACTGTCAAACCCCAAATGACGCGCCATGGCGGGGGCGCCATGTCGGACCGGGATAACAGTTTCTTCAGTGGTCTTTCGCTAAGTTTGCCGCGGAATGCAAATCGGCCGGCCCGCGCCCACATGAAACAACTCCGCAACACCGTGATCCGTGCCGGCATGGAGGCGTTGTATTTCTCGGGTGCGCATATCCTGCTGCGGCCGATCTTCGCCGGCGTCGGCGCCATCTTCATGCTGCACCACGTCCGCCCGCGGCGCGGCGACGCGTTCCAGCCGAACCATCATCTCGAGGTCACGCCGGATTTCCTGCGCGCGATGCTGACGCATCTGCGCGCGCTCGACGTCGACGTAATCAGCATCGACGAGGCGCATCGCCGTCTCGCCGAACGGAATTTCGCGCGGCGCTTCGCCTGCTTTACCTTCGACGACGGCTATCGCGACAACCGCGATTTCGCGCTGCCCGTGATGCGCGAGTTCGGCGCCCCGTTCACGGTCTATGTCGCGAGCGATTTCGCCGAGGGCTGCGGCAGATTGTGGTGGATCGCACTGGAGCGGGTGATCGCGGCGGCGTCCGCGATCGAGGTGCCGATCGACGGCACCATGACGCGGATCGACACCGCGACAGCGCAGGCCAAGCGGACTGCCTTCGGCCGCATCCACGACTGGCTGCGTTCACTGCCCGGCGAGCAGGCGATGCAGGCCGAGATATCCGCGCTGTGCGCCCGTCACGGGGTCGACGAGACCGGCATCGCGCGCGAGCTCTGCATGTCCTGGGACGAGTTGCGCGGCTTCGCCGAGGATCCGCTGGTGACGATCGGCGCGCACACCATCACCCATTGCAATCTCGCCAAGCAGAGCGAGACCATCGCATCGTTCGAGCTCGCGACCAGCCGGGCGCGGATCGAGGATGCGCTGCAGCGGCCGGCATTGCATCTCGCCTATCCCTATGGCGACCGGATCGCCGCCGGGCAGCGTGAATTCGCCCTCGCCCGGTCGATCGGCTTTCGGACCGCGGTGACGACGCGGCCCGGCATGCTGTTTCCCGAAAGCGCCGACCATCTGACCGCCTTGCAGCGGGTCTCGCTGAACGGCAATTACCAGGACGCGCGCCTGCTGCCGGTGCTGACATCAGGCGCCGCTACAGCGGTGTGGAACGGCTTTCGCCGCATCGACGCGGCGTAAGCTACTCTTCGTAGCCCGGATGCAGCGAAGCGTAATCCGGGGCCGTCGCATCCGCGGATAGCATTTTCCCGGATTTCGCTTCACTGCATCCGGGCTACCGATCCCTTCCCTCTCCTTGACTCGCTCCCCGGGCGCGCCCAGAACCACTGGCAACGCAAAGGAGGAGCGCATGTTCAAGGATCTGTTCTCGCTGAAAGGCCGCGTCGCATTGGTGACCGGGGGATCGCGCGGCATCGGCAAGATGATCGCGGCCGGCTTCCTCGCGCAGGGTGCCGCCAGGGTCTACATCACCGCGCGCAAGGCAGGTCCCTGCGAGGCGACCGCCCAGGAGCTGTCCGCCGCCTATGACGGCGAATGCATCGCGCTGCCGATCGACATCTCGACCGTCGAGGGCTGCGAGAAGCTCGCGGGCGAGATCATCAAGCGCGAGCCGAAGCTCGACATCCTCGTCAACAATGCCGGCGCGGCCTGGGGCGCGGATTTCGACGAATTTCCGGAGAGCGGCTGGGACAAGGTGATGAACCTCAACGTCAAGTCGATCTTCTTCCTGACCAAGGCGCTGGCCAAGCCGCTGCGTGCGGCGGCGACGCACGACAGGCCGGGCAAGGTGATCAACATTGCCTCGATCGACGGCATCTTCGTCAACCCGATGGAGACCTATTCCTATGCCGCCAGCAAGGCTGCGGTGATCCATCTGACGCGCCGCATGGCGACACGCCTGATCAAGGACAACATCAACGTCACCGCGATCGCACCGGGCGCCTTCAAGTCGGACATGAACCGCGCCGCGCGCGACCACGCCGACGAAGTCGCCAAGCGCGTGCCGGCGAAGCGCGTCGGTACCGACGAGGACATGGCGGGCACCGCGATCTACCTCGCCTCGCGCGCCGGCGACTATGTCGTGGGCAACACCATCGCGGTCGATGGCGGCGTGGTCTACGCGACCGCGGGGCTGGAGATCGCGGGCTAAGCAGCCGCGCGACCGACCTACGGCAACGGCTCCGCCGAAGGGCGGGGCCGTTTTCGTCGCTGGCTCACCTGCTTCCATAGGGCTGTGGGCGCTTGTCATTCAAATGCATTACATTGGATGCGAGTGAAGGAGATCGCTATGGCTTCGAATGCCCTGGTCCAAACCCGCATCGATGCGGACGTAAAGGAAAAGGCCACCGAGGTTCTGGAGAACATGGGTCTCACGGTATCCGGCGCCGTGCGGATTCTGCTGACACGCACGGCCAATGAAGGAATGCTTCCACTGGAACTCGTGAGCAACAGCCAGGCTTACGACAGCTGGTTTCGCGAGAAGGTGCACCAGGCGTTGGCGGATGCCCGGCCCGGTCTCGATGATTCCGAGGTCGAAGCGCATTTCGCGCAACGCCGCGCCGCCGCGCTTCGAAAAGCGACAAGGCGTAAGCGGTGAAACTCGTCTGGTCGCGCTTCGCGTTATCCGATCGCGACGACATTTTCAGCTACATCGAGGCCGAGAATCCTCGCGCGGCGGTCCATGTTGACGAACAGATTGCCGATGCTGCGCGGCGCCTGCTCGACTTTCCTGTGGCCGGCCCGGGCGTGTTGCCGGCACGCGCGAGTTGGTCATCCCGCGCACACCTTATGTCACGGCGTACCTTGTCGACGGTGAGACTGTTCGCATCCTGCGCGTGCTTCACGGTGCGCAGATGTGGCCCGACGAACTTACAAATGACGATTGAGGCCGCGCCTCCGTACCGGCATCTGACCAAAAAGAAAGGGACGAGCCCCGGGACCTTTTCGGCTCGCCCCCTTCCTGTTCTCTCCCTGCGGAAAGAAACTGTTAGGTCACGATGCGATTTTCGCATCATGACCTATCCGTTGTTTGAGCATGATCTCTTCGGAAAACCGCTTCACACTTTTCCGGATCATGCTCGCGCCGATCAGCTCTCGATCCTCACATACTCGAAGTCGCCCGGCTTGTTGTCGATGCCGACCTTGGGCGGCGAGATCCAGGAGGCGAACTGGCCGGGTTCGGTCACCGGTTTCATCAGCGAGGCGATGAAGTCGCCGTCCGCGGTCGACGGCAGCCAGTCGTTCTTGCGCTTGGCCCAGGTGGCGTCGTCGATCAAGAGGCCATCGGGCGTCGCATGGACGTCCTTGAACTCGCCGATCTGGCGGTGGAAGGCGGTGTTCGGCACCGCGAGCTTGTAGTCGATGCCGGCGGTCGAGATCACCTTGTTCCAGCGCAGCATGCCCTTGACGCAATCCTGCGTGTAGTCGTCGCGCAGCCGCATGTTGAGCGCGGTCAGCGCCGGCTCGTCGACCATCTTGATCTGGCCGTCCACCATCTTCATGACCGGATAGGTCGAGCTCTTGAGCTGGTGGTCGTCGTCGATCGTGGTCTCCTTGTAGCGGCCCTTGATGCCGGCGTTGAAGGCATTGGCCGCGTTGGTCGACACTTCCGAGCCGAACAGGTCGAGCGACAGCGAATAATGCAGGTTCAGCTTCTTCTGGATGGTCGGCAGGTCGATCACGCCAAGCGCGCGGATCTTGGCGATGTCGTTCGGATCGATGATGCCGGCTTCCTTCATCGCATCGCAGGTGCGCTGCACGACGCGGGTGATGCCGGTCTCGCCGACGAACATGTGGTGGGCTTCCTCGGTCAGCATGAAGCGGCAGGTGCGCGACAGCGGATCGAAGCCCGACTGCGCCAGCGAGTGCAGCTGCATCTTGCCGTCGCGGTCGGTGAAGTAGGTGAACATGAAGAACGACAGCCAGTCCGGCGTCGCCTCGTTGAAGGCCCCTAACATGCGCGGGCTATCCGCGTCGCCCGAGCGGCGGCGCAACAAATCATCCGCCTCCTCGCGGCCGTCGCGGCCGAAATACTTCTGCAAGAGGTAGACCATCGCCCAGAGATGGCGGCCTTCCTCGACATTGACCTGGAACAGGTTGCGCATGTCGTAGAGCGAGGGCGCGGTCTTGCCGAGATGGCGCTGCTGCTCGACCGAGGCCGGCTCGGTGTCGCCCTGGATCACGATCAGGCGGCGCAGCATGGCGCGGTGCTCACCGGGAACTTCCTGCCAGGCCGGCTTGCCATAGTCCTCGCCGAACGGAATGACGCGGTTCTCTTCCTGCGGCGCGAGCAGGATGCCCCAGCGATATTCGGGCATCCGCACGTAGTCGAACTTGGCCCAGCCGCGCGGATCGACCGAATAGGCGGTGCGCAGATAGACCAGCGATTCCTGGAAGCCGTCCGGCCCCATGTCGCTCCACCAGTCCATGTAGCCGGGGTGCCAGCCTTCCAGCGCCTTGAGCACCTGGCGGTCCTCGGCGAGATTCACATTGTTCGGAATCTTGGTCGAGTAATCGACGTTCATGATGTTCATGGCCGTGCTCCCTTAAACTCGCGTCATGTCGAATTGCGCCTTCTGGCCGGTGCCGTAGCGGCGCAGTGCGCCGTCCTCACCGACCGCGTTCGGCCGCTGGAATATCCAGTTCTGCCACGCCGTGAGGCGGGAGAAGATCTTCGATTCCATGGTCTCCGGGCCGACGAAGCGCAGATTGGCTTCCATGCCGGTGAGACCGTCGGGCGAGAACGAGGTGCGCTCCTCGAAGAACACGCGGACCTCGTCGTCCCAGTCGATGTCGTCGAGCGCGAAGGTGACGAGACCGAGCTCCTCGGCCTCCTCCGCGTCGAGCGCCTTGCCGATCGAGCCTTGCGCGCGCTCCAGATCCGACGGATCGGCCTGGAAGCGCGATTGCAGCCGGGTCAGGCCGTGGCTCATCGGATAGGGCCCGAAATTCATCGCCGTCAGCTCGATCGCCGGCGGCGGGCGGTTGTCGCCCTGCTTCTGGCCGATCAGCATGTAGGAGCGGTCGGCGGCGAACACGAGCTCGGCCAGCGTGCCGACGAAGCAGGAGCCGGGCTCGACCAGCGTCACCAGCGTGCGCGAGGTGACGTCGATGCGCTTGAGCACGCGCTTCCAGTAATGCCTGACCTCGTTGACCAGCCAGTGCGCCTTGTTGGCCTCCAGGAACGCATCATAGGACACGACATTGGCGCGGTCGCCATGGCTCTTGAACACCAGCATCGCGATCTCGAGCTCGTTGATGCGCAGATGCAGGATCGCGTCATCGAGCTCGCGGGCGACCTGCAGCGGCCAGAACGCAGCGCCTTGCGCGATCATGCCGTCGATGTCGGCGGGCGCCGTGGTTTCCGGCGCCTTGATCGAGATGGTGGCGATGCGCGCCGCGCGATCGATGTCGACGCTGACGAAGCCATAGCGGATGGCGCTGTCGTCGATGGTGCGCGTCAGCGGCGCCAGCGCGATGCCTTTGCCGGCGCCGTTGCGCTTCGACTTCGCGGCGAATTCCTTGACGCGCTCGGCCAGCTTGCCCTCGAGCTTGGAGTTCGGCGCGATCTCGTCGACCAGGCGCCAGGAAACGGCGCGCTTGCCCTTGATGCCTTCCTCGATGGTGCAGAAGAAATCGGCATGGTCGCGGCGCACCTTGCGCTTGTCGACGACGCGCGTGAGCCCGCCGGTGCCCGGCAGCACCGCGAGCAGCGGCACTTCCGGCAGCGCGACGGCGGCAGCGCCGTCGTCGGCCATCATGATGTGGTCGGTCGCGAGCGCCAGTTCATAGCCGCCGCCGGCCGCGGTACCGTTGACGACGGTGATGAAGCTCTGCCCGGAATTCTCGCTGGAGTCTTCCAGGCCGTTGCGGGTCTCGTTGGTGAATTTGCAGAAGTTGACCTTGTGGGCATGGGTCGAGCCCGCCAGCATGCGGATGTTGGCGCCGGCGCAGAACACCCGGTTCTTGCCCGAGCGCATCACCACCACCTTGACCTCGGGATGCTCGAAGCGCAGCCGCTGCACGGCGTCGGCAAGCTCGATGTCGACGCCGAGGTCATAGGAATTGAGCTTGAGCTGGTAGCCTTCGAACAGGCCGGCGTTCTCGTCGACGTCCATGGTCAGCGTCGCGACGTCGCCCGCAGCGTCGAGCTTCCAGTGCCGGTAGCGCGACGGGTCGGTCTGGAAGTCGATGTACTTCGCCCCGCCTGCAAGGACGCGCTCGTCACCAGCCATGGGCCACCCTTATCTGTTGTCTTGCTGTTGTTCGTTTGAAGGTTCGTCGTCGAGGTCTTCATGCACAATAATGCATGTTTTTGATCTGGTCTAGTTCAAAACGCAAAAACATGCATTTTGTTTCATGTTCACGAAATTCACTCGCTCGGCCAATGACCTGGCACCGGCACCAAAGGTCAGGCCGCCAGTGCCGGGTCGTCGCGCAGCGCCGCTTTGGCGAATTCGGCGACCGCCTCGAGCGTCACCGCGGGCGCCTCGCGATGCGGCGAATGGCCGGCACCATCGATGGCCGTGACATCGACCGGGCAGTAGCACTCCTCCTGGGCGATCTCGACCTGGCGCATGGTGCCGTACTGGTCGGCCGCGCCCTGCACGATCAGCACGGGCACGCGGATATAGGCGAGATAGTCGGAGATATCCCAGTCGCGGAATGCCGGATCGAGCCAGGCGCCGTTCCAGCCATAGAAGGCGTTGTCGACGTCCTTGTGCCAGCGCGCCAGCTTCTCCTTCAGATTGGTGGTCTCATACGCCGTCTTGATCTCGGCGATCGACTTCACCGAAATGTCCTCCACGATGAAGTGCGGCGCCAGCAGCGCCAAGCCGTGCAGGCGATGGTCCTGATGCGCACCGGCATAGATCGCCGCGATCGACGCGCCGTCGGAATGACCGAGCAGCAAGCCGCGGCGGAAGCCGATCCGGTCGAGCAATTTCGGCAGCACGTCGAGTGCCTCGCGATGCATGTAGTCGACCGGACGCGGCAGCTGCGCCGGCGACGAGGCGCCATAGCCTGATCGCGAATAGACGAATACGCCGGCGCCGGTCGCCGCCTGCAGCTTCTCGGGGAAGTCGCCCCACAGCCCGACGCAGCCGAGGCCTTCATGCAGCATCACGATGGTCGGCGCCGCGTCCGGCGAGGGACCGATCATGCGGTATTCGAGATCGGCGCCGTCGATGCTGAGGAAGCCGGAGGGTTTCAAGTTTGTCATGGTAGGCCTTCCTCATCGTCGTCCCGGCGAAAGCCGGGACCCATAACCACAGGCGTTAGTTGTTGCGCAAAGCTGTTGAACAGCGCCTCTCGAAACGAAGGCCGCGGCGTATGGGTCCCGGCTCCCGTGCGCAATTGCGCACTAGGCCGGGACGACGCGGGGAGCTAGTGCTCGTGTTCCCGCAATTTGAACCGCTGGATCTTTCCGGTCGCCGTCTTCGGCAGATTGTCGACCACATCGATCCAGCGCGGATATTTCCACGGGCCGATCTTCTGCTTGACGTGCTCCTTCAGCGCCTCGTGCAGGCCGGCGACTGAACTGTCGGGCCGCAGCACGACATACGCCTTCGGCTTGAGCAGCCCTTCCGGATCGGCCTCCGGCACGACCGCCGCCTCCAGCACCGCGGGATGGGTGATCAGCGCGCTCTCGACCTCGAACGGTGACACCCAGATGCCGGAGACCTTGAACATGTCGTCGGCGCGGCCGCAGAAGGTGTAGCGGCCGTCGGCATCGCGCGTGTATTTGTCGCCGGTGCGGGTCCAGGCGCCCTCGAAGGTGGCGCGGCTCTTGGCCCGTTGATTCCAGTAGCTCTCGCCGGCCGAGGGCGCATCGACCAAGAGTTCGCCGACCTCGCCGTCCGCGACGTCGGCGCCGGCCTCATTGACCAGCCTCACCTTGTAGCCGGGCACCGGACGGCCGGACGAGCCGTATTTGATGTCGCCGGGCGCATTCGACAGGAAGATGTGCAGCAGCTCGGTCGAGCCGACGCCATCGAGGATGTCGACGCCGAACCGCGTCTTCCAGGCATTGCCGACAGATTCCGGCAGCGCCTCGCCGGCCGAGGTGCAAACGCGCAAACGGTTGCCGCCGGACTGCGCCTTGGTCGCCTCGTCGTTCAGCATCGCCGCGAACAGGGTCGGCACGCCGAAGAAGATGCTGGGATGATATTTGTTCATCAGCGCGAACATCACCGCCGGCGTCGGCCGCTCGGAGTTCAACACCGTGGTGGCGCCGACCGACATCGGGAAGGTCAGCGCATTGCCGAGCCCGTAGGCGAAGAACAGCTTGGCCGCCGACAGGCCGACATCATCCTCGCGGATCCCGAGCACCTGCTTGGCGTAGGTCTCCGCGGTCGCCGCGAGATTGGAATGCAGATGGCGCACGCCCTTCGGCATGCCGGTGGAGCCCGACGAATAGAGCCAGAATGCCGGCTCGTCGGCATGGGTCGGCGCGGTGGCGAACACGTCGCTCTCGCGCGCGATCTCATCGGACAGCTTCTTATGGCCATGCGCATCCTTGCCGGAGACCACGACATGCTCGAGGTCGGGCATGCGCGCGATGATGTCCTTCACGACCGGCAGCAGCGCTTCCGACACGAACAGCACGCGGGCGCGGCAATCACCGAGGATGTAGGCGTATTGCTCCGCGGTCAGCAGCGTGTTGAGCGGCACCGGCACCACGCCGGCGCGGATCGCGCCGAGGAACACGATCGGGAAATCGACCGTGTCCAGCATGATCATGGCGACCCGCTCTTCGCGGCGGACGCCGAGCTGGCGCAGCATGTTGCCGACGCGGCGGGTCTGCTGCTGCAACTGGCCATAGGTGATTTGCGACACCGTATCGTCGAACACGACCTTGTCGCCGCGGCCTTCATCGACGTTGCGGTCGAGCAGCCAGGAGACCGCGTTGTAAGTCATGCTCCGCTCCTCGGACCCGGACGTGCCACGCTTCCCTCTCCTGTGAATTTAAGAATTATAATTCATACAAAGCCACCACGTTGGCTTGCTGTCAATCCTTATCGGCACTATGTTTCCTAGAACCTCGGTCTGATTCAGTCAGGACCGCGCGTCGCACAGGGATCATGACCGCAGCCAACGACCCGGAAACCGACTTCCTTGAACAGCTCGGCCAGCGCGTGCGCACGATGCGCGCCCTGCGCGGCATGTCGCGCAAGGTGCTCGCCAAGGTTTCCGGCATTTCCGAACGCTACATCGCCCAGCTCGAAAGCGGCAAAGGCAATGTCTCGATCGTGCTGCTGCGCCGTGTCGCAGGCGCGATGGGTGCGCATCTCGAGGACCTGATCCCCTCCAGCGAGCCCGTGCCGGACTGGGCCGTGATCCGCGACCTGCTGCGCAAGGCGTCGCCGAACCAGATCGCGCAGGCCAAGGACATGCTCGCCGGCAGCAGCCCGTTGGCGCCGCGGCGCGCCTCGTTCTCCGGCATTGCGCTGATCGGCCTGCGCGGCGCCGGCAAGACCACGCTCGGCCGGATGCTGGCGAAGAAGATCGGCTGGAGCTTTGTCGAGCTCAACAAGGAGATCGAGGCGCAGAACGGCCTCTCGGTCGCCGAGATCATCGCGCTGTACGGCCAGGAAGGCTTTCGCCGCATGGAGCAGGCCGCGCTGACGCAGCTGCTGGCGCGGAAGGAATTGATGGTGCTGGCGACCGGCGGCGGCATCGTCTCCGAGGCGCTGACCTTCGACCTGATCCTGTCGTCGTTCTACACGATCTGGCTGAAGGCCGAGCCGGAGGAGCACATGGCGCGCGTGCGCCGCCAAGGCGATCTGCGCCCGATGGCCGACGACCGCTCGGCGATGGCGGAATTGCGCAACATCCTGGTCAGCCGCGAGCCGCTCTACGCCCGCGCATCGGCGGTGGTCGACACCGCCGGCCTCTCGGTCGACGCCGCCGCCGCGCGGCTGATCGATTCCGTGCGGCCGGTACTGCAGAACGAGGCGCGCGCGTTCGGTCTGCGCAGCGTGGCGCTGTAATCTCACAGCACAAAAAGAAACACTACCCCCGTCATTGCGAGCGAAGCGAAGCAATCCATCTCTCCGCGCGCGTGGATGCATGGATTGCTTCGTCGCTATCGCTCCTCGCAATGACGAAAATCGTCAGCGAAGTTGGACTACCTTAGAGCAGCCGGCTCTTCACATCATCAGCACCATCCCGCAGCAGCGGCAGGAAGCGGTCGATCAATTCCTGCATCGGTACGCGATCGACATGCGCGCCCATGTTGATCGCGGCGACGATGGTGCCGTCGTAGCGGCGCACCGGCACCGAGATGGAGCGGAAATGCGGCTCGGCCTCGCGGTCGACCAGTGAATAACCCTGCGCGCGATCGGCGATGATGGTGGCGAGCAGCCTCTTCAGATCGGTCGTGGTCTGCGGCGTCACCGGATCGCGGCGCATCGCCTTCAGCCGCGTCGCGAGTTCGGCATCAGTGAGGCGGCCGAGCATCGCGCGACCGACCGAGGTGCAGAACGCTGGCAGCCGGTAGCCGATGTCGAGACCGGCGGAGAACACGCGCGTCGGGCTCGAGCGCGCCACGAACACGACGTCGTCGCCGTCGAGCAAGGCGAGCGAGGCGATCTCCTGCGCTGCCGTCGCGATGCGGTCGAGCACCGGTTGCAGCACCGTCACCACCTGGTTGGATTGCAGGAACGAGCCCGCCAGCGTCAGCACATGCGGCGTCAGCGTGAACAGCTTGCCGTCGGTGGCAACGAAGCCGCCATGCGCGAGCGTGAACAGGATGCGGCGCGCGGTGGCGCGCGGCAGATCGGCGGCACGCGCCAGATCACTCAGCGTTGCCGGGCCGGACACGGTGCCGAACACCTGCAGCAGGCGCAGGCCGCGATCGAGCGCTTCGACGAAGTCGGTGGCGCGCTCGTCCTGATCGGTCCGCTTCTGCTTGGGCATGGCGTTTCAGATTGGGGCTCGGCTTTGAACGGTTCAAAAATTGCGCTTGCTGTCCAAAACAGACATGGCATAATTCGCACATTCGTTCAATAGGCGAACAAATCCAAATCCGGGGAGACGCCGCCATGATGAGCCAGGAAGCGAACGATCTGATCACCCGCACCGGGCGCAAGGACCCGTGCGGCAAGCTGATGCGGAGCTACTGGCAGCCGGCGGCGCTGGTCGACGAGCTGGAAGGACCGCGCCCGGTTCGGCCGGTGCGGCTGCTTGGCGAAAACCTGGTGTTGTTCCGCGGCGAGGACGGAAGCTACGGGCTGATCGATCGCCACTGCGCGCATCGCGGCGCCGATCTCGCCTTCGGCCGGCTCGAGAATGGCGGGCTGCGCTGCGCCTTCCACGGCTGGCTGTTCGACACATCAGGCCAATGCATCGAGACGCCGGCGGAGCCAGCCGGCTCGCAGCTCTGCAAGGGCATCAGGCAGCGCTCCTATCCGGTAGTCGAGAAGAGCGGCATCCTGTGGGCCTGGCTCGGCGAAGGCGCCCCGCCCGCCTTTCCGGAGCTCGACTGCTTCGTCGCGCCCGGCAGCCATACGTTCGCGTTCAAGGGCCACATGAACTGCAACTGGCTGCAGGCGCTCGAGGTCGGCATCGATCCGGCGCACGCCTCCTTTCTGCATCGCTTCTTCGAGGACGAGGACACCTCGGCGGCTTACGGCAAGCAGTTCCGCGGCGCCTCGGCCGGCAGCGACATGCCGATGACCAAGATCCTGCGCGAATATGACCGGCCGATCATCAATGTCGAGCACACCGAATATGGCCTGCGCCTGATTGCGCTGCGCGAGCTCGACGCGGAGCGCACCCATGTGCGCGTCACCAACCAGCTGTTCCCGCACGGCTTCGTCATCCCGATGTCGACCGAGATGACGATCACGCAGTGGCACGTGCCGGTCGACGACGAGAACTGCTACTGGTACGCGATCTTCACCAGCTATGCGGCGCCGGTCGACAAGCAGAAGATGCGCGACCAGCGGCTCGAGCTCTATACGCTGCCGGACTACAAGTCGCGCAAGAACGAGAGCAACGATTACGGCTTCGATCCGCACGAGCAGGCGACCGAGACCTATACCGGCATGGGCACCGACATCAATGTCCACGACCAGTGGGCAGTGGAGTCGATGGGGGCGATTCAGGACCGCACCAACGAGCATCTCGGCCAGAGCGACAAGGCGATCGTGCAGTACCGCCGCCTGCTGCGGCAGGAGATCGAGAAGGTCTCCGGCGGCGAGAAGCCGATGCTGTTCCTCGACGACGCCTCCGCGCGCAGTATCCAGGGCCCGGCCACGATGGACGGCATCGGCCCGACCCAGGGCTGGGAGCTCTACTGGATGGAAGTCGACGTCAAGCGCCGCCGCGGCGCACCATGGGCAGCTCCCGTGCCGCGCGAGATCGCCGGCAAGGTGCATCATCTGACGGCGGCGGAGTGAAGATGGTATCAATGGCTCCCCATTGTATCCTTCACCTCGCCCCGCTTGCGGGGAGAGGTCGGATCGCGTTAGCGATCCGGGTGAGGGGGTACAGGTCTATCGGCATATCGAGTCGGCGGAGAGAGCCCCTCACCCCGACCCTCTCCCCGCGAAGAGCGGGGCGAGGGAGAAGTGAAGGAGTGACGCGGTGAGCTTCGTCGAGCGTCACGGCCTGTGGTCGGATGAGCAGAAGGAGGCCGCACAACGCCTCCGCCGCATCGTCGAGGAGAAGAACCTCGAAGTCATCCGCCTGTCGTTCCCCGACCAGCACGGCATCCTGCGCGGCAAGACGCTGATCGCCGGCGAAGCGGTGCGCTCGCTGGAAAGCGGCTGCTCCATCACCACGACGATGCTCGCCAAGGACACCTCGCACAAGACGGTGTTTCCGGTGTTCACATCAGGCGGCGGCTTCGGCATGAAGGAGATGGAAGGCGCGGCCGACGTGCTGATGGTCGCCGATCCCACCACGTTCCGCGTGCTTCCCTGGGCTGACAACACCGGCTGGCTGCTCTGCGACCTCTATTTCAGCGACGGCCGGCCGGTGCCGTTCGCGACCCGCAACCTCTATCGCAAGGTGCTCGATCAGCTCGCCGGCCGCGGCTACGATTTCGTCGCCGGCCTCGAGGTCGAATTCCACCTGTTCAAGCTCGACGACGCCCACATGGCGCCGGAGGATGCCGGCCAGCCCGGACGGCCGCCGTCGGTCAGCCTGCTATCGCACGGCTATCAATACCTCACCGAGCAGCGCTACGACCTGATGGAGCCGGCGCTCGAGATCATCCGCCGCGACATCATCGCGCTCGACCTGCCGTTGCGCTCGGTCGAGGTCGAATTCGGTCCGAGCCAGTGCGAATTCACTTTCGCACCGACTGTCGGTCTTGCGCCGGCCGACACCATGGTACTGTTTCGTTCGGCAGTGAAGCAGATCGCGCGCCGCCACGGCTATCACGCGACCTTCATGTGCCGGCCGAAACTGCCGAACGTGTTCGCGAGCGGCTGGCACCTGCACCAGTCGCTGGTGTCGCGCGCCAATGGCGAGAACGTCTTCATGGCCAAGGAGACCGGCGAGCCGCTCAGTGCGCTCGGCCGCGGCTGGCTCGCCGGCCTGATCGAGCACGCCCGGGCCTCGACCGTGTTCACGACGCCGACCATCAACGGCTACAAGCGCTACCGCTCCTATTCGCTGGCGCCGGACCGCGCGATCTGGGGCCGCGACAACCGCGGCGTTATGATCCGCGTGCTCGGCGGCGCCGGCGATCCGGCGACCCGGCTGGAGAACCGGATCGGCGAACCCGCCGCCAATCCCTATCTCTACATGGCAAGCCAGATCCTCTCCGGCCTCGACGGCGTCGACCGCAAGCTCGACCCCGGCCCGTCGGCCGACACGCCCTACGAGGCCAAGGCCGCGCTGTTGCCGAAGTCGCTGCGCGAGGCCGTGTTCGCGCTCAACGACGATCCGTTCTTCCGTCAGGCGCTGGGGCCGGAGTTCGTGGACTATTACGTCTTCATCAAGAACGCGGAGATCGAACGCTTCCAGGCCGAGGTGTCGGACTGGGAGCACCGCGAATATTTCGAGATGTTTTGACGGAAGCGTCGGCGCAGGCGCTCCGCCGCTCTAGAGCATGATCCGGAAAAGTGTGAAGCGATTTTCCGCAAAGATCATGCTCAAACAAAGAGCTAAAGCGCGATGACGATTCAACCCAATCTCATCGCGCTTTAGACGCTTGCAAGGTGAGCCGCGACGGCCGCTTCGTTCCATTCCAGACCGACACCAGGCGTGTCGGGAATATGCAAAAGACCATCCTTGATTTCATACGGCCGTTCGAGAATCGGATCGGCCCAGTCCTGCCATTCCAACCAGTGAGCGGTCTCGGTTGCGCGCATGACGTGAGCGGCGACTTCCGGATAAAGATGCGTTGAGATGGGGATACCCGCGGCGCCGGCGATCGCAGCCGCCCGCATCCAGCCCGTCACTCCGCCGATACGCATGAAATCCGGCATCACCAGGTCGCAGGCCTTTCTCGCGATCGCCTTATGCATCTCCCTCGGACCATAGAAGTTCTCGCCGATCTGGATCGGCGTCTTCAGCTCCGCCGCCAGTCGGGCGTGTCCGTCGAGATTGTCATAGACGACGGGCTCTTCGATCCAGTCGAGGCCATAATCATCGATCGCATGGCACCGCTCGATGGCTTCGGCGAGATTTAGCCCCTGGTTGTAGTCCACCATCAAATGCATCCGATCCCCGACTGCTTTTCGAACGGCGTCGAGGGTCGTCAGATCCTCGCGCGGATCGCTTCTGCCGAGGCGCAATTTCAGGGCTGAGAACCCTCCTTCGTCGCGCAATTCCAAAGCCTCGGCCGCGACGGCGGCCGGCTCCTTCAGCCAAAGGCCGTTGCTATTGTAGGATCTCACGGCGCCGACCGTCGCCCCCAACAGCACGCACAGCGGCTTGTTTGCGGCTTTCGCCAACGCGTCCCACGCGGCCATGTCGAGGCCCGACGCCGCGATCATCGACAATCCCTCATAGCCGACAAAGTGAAGCGATTTGCGCGCCGCCTCGAACAACTCGACAGGCGCCACGCTCCGACCTCTGAGCAATTCGCCGAGATCATGCAACGCCGGAACCAGATATCGCAGCGATTGCACGATGTAAGGCTCGAGATAGCTTCGCCCGACAATGCCCTCCTCCGTCACCAGATCGATGAGGACGAGCGGCCACTCCGATATCGTGACAATGCGCGCGACCACGGGCCGCTTCAGCTTGAGCACCACCGGACGAGCTTTGATTTCTCTGAGCGTCAACGAATCGGGCATGGCAATGGCTTTCGCAGCGCGAGGAAGCTGGCTGGCGCGGGCCGAAAAATCCCGGAAGCCATTCCAATTGGTTTTTCAACCGATGTAAATTCACTACTCGGTATATTTAAGAGGTGACTGCATGGCGCGATCTGCAGAACCGACACGGCGGCGCATCCTTGCTGCCGCATACGTCCTGTTTCGCCAGCGCGGATACAGCCGCGTGAGCATGGACGAAATCGCATCGGCGACGAGGGTGACGAAGCGCACGCTCTACAACCATTTTCAAAGCAAGGATCAGCTGCTCGCCTTCGTGCTCGAAGCCCAGAACGAACTGGCCTTGGCCGCGTTCGCGACGTTCGGCGACAAGCTGTCCGGCTCGCCGGCGGCGATCATCGACGGCCTGTTCCGCGACCTGGCGGTCTGGGCGGACAGGCCGCGATGGGCCGGCTCGGGATTCACCAGGCTGGTCATCGAGTTGGCCGATCTCCCTGGCCATCCCGCACGCGCAATTGCGCGCCGGCACAAGGCCTTGCTCGAAACCCATCTCGGCGCGCTGCTGAAGCGGGCCGGTGTCCGCGACGCTCACCGCCGTGCGCGCGAGATCTGGCTGCTGTCCGAGGGCGCGATCTCCCTGATGCTGGTGCATGGCGATCGCGCCTATGCCGCAGCAGCGGCCGACGCAGCGAAACGACTGCTGCGAGGCTCTTCACGGTAAGCCGCGGCAGCCCGCCTCTCTGATCCGTCATCCTGAGGAGCGCGTAGCGCGTCTCGAAGGATGCACGGCCACCAGCCGGGCCATCGATCCTTCGAGACGCCTGCTACGCAGGCTCCTCAGGATGACGGCGATACGGCAATGCTTGCTGCTCAAATCCCGAGATACTTGTGCTGCAGCTCCGGCTCGGCGACCAGCTGTTCGCTGGTGCCGCTCCACACCGTGCGGCCGCGCTCGATGATGTAATGGCGGTCGGCGATGCGGGCGAGGTTTCCGACGTTCTTGTCGATCACCAACACCGACTGCCCGCGCTCCTTCAGCATCGACAGGCAGCTCCAGATCTCGTCGCGGATCAAGGGCGCAAGACCCTCGGTCGCCTCGTCGAGGATCAGCAATTTCGGATTGGTCATCAGCGCGCGGCCGATCGCCAGCATCTGCTGCTCGCCGCCGGACAGCGTGACGCCCATATTGCCCGAGCGTTCGGCGAGCCGCGGGAACAGCGCATGGATCTTGTCGATGGTCCACGGATCGGAGGCACTGAAGCGATTGCCCGACGCGGCGACGAGATTTTCGCGCACCGTGAGGTTGGGGAAGATCTGGCGGCCTTCCGGCACCAGGCCGATGCCGAGCTTTGCGATCTTGTAGGACGGCAGGCCGCGCACCGCCTCGCCGGCGAAGCGGATGGCGCCTGACCGCGCCGGCGTCAGGCCCATGATCGAGCGGATCGTCGTGGTCTTGCCCATGCCATTGCGGCCCATCAGCGCGACCATCTCGCCCGACTTGATCTTGAGCGACAGGCCGAACAGCACCTGGCTCAGCCCGTAGCAGGTCTCGATGCCATCCACTTCGAGCAGGGTTTCAGCGGTTTTGGTATTAGCCATCCTGGTCTCAGCCATGGCGCGTCACCGCATGCTGTTCGCCGAGATAGGCGCGCTTGACCTCGTCGTGCTTGCGGATCGCGTCCGGCACGTCGCAGGCGATGACGCGGCCATAAACCAAGACCGTGATGCGGTCGGCGAGCGCGAACACCGCCTCCATGTCGTGCTCCACCAGCACGATGGTGACTTCCTTGCGCAGCTCCTTCAGCAGCGCGACCATCCGCGCCGATTCGGTGACGCCGAGCCCGGCCATCGGCTCGTCCAGCAGCAACAGCTGCGGCCTGGTGGCGAGCGCGACCGCGAGCTCGAGCTCGCGCTGCTCGCCATGGCTCAACTGCGACACCACGATATCGGCGCGCGTGCCGAGGCCGACGCGCTCGAGCGCCGCGCGCGCGGCCTCGCGCAGATGCCGTTCCTTGCGCGCACTGCCCCAGAAGCGGAACGAGTGGCCGTCATGCGCCTGCGCCGCCAGCGCGACATTGTCGATCGCGGAAAAATCCTTCAGCAGCGAGGTGATCTGGAACGAGCGCGCCAGCCCGAGGCGGCTGCGCTTGTAGGACGGCAGGTTCGTGACGTCGCGGCCGGCAAAGCGGATGGTGCCGGAGTTCGGCATCACCTGCCCGGTGAGCTGGCTGATCAGCGTGGTCTTGCCGGCGCCGTTGGGGCCGATGATGGCGTGCAATTCGCCCGGCACCACCTCCATCGAGAGGTTGTCGGTCGCGGTGATGCCGCCGAAGCGGCGGACCAGATTGTCGACGCGGAGCAAGGGATCAGGCAAGGAATCAGCCACGGCGCATCCTCCCGAGCAGGCCCATGATGCCGCCGCGCGCGAACAGCACGATCAGGAGCAGCACCGGACCGAGGATCAGCCCCGAATATTCGGTGAACTGCGACAGCAGCTCCTCGAGCAGGAGATAGACGATCGCGCCGATGACGGGACCGAACAGCGAGCCCATGCCGCCGAGGATCACCATCACCATGAGATCGCCGGAGCGGGTCCAGTACATCACCGCGGGGCTGACGAAATCGGTGTTGTTGGCAAGCAGCGCGCCGGCCAGGCCGCAGATCGTGCCTGATATCACGAAGCAGACCAGTCGGTAGCGGTTGGCATGGAAGCCGATCGCCTGCATGCGCTGCTCGTTGGAGCGGACGCCCTGCACCACGAGACCGAAGCGCGAATTGACGATGCGCCAGATCAGGTAGAGGCCGCCGAACAGGCAGGCCAGGCAGAGGTAATAGAACTGGTTGCGATCCGAGAGGTTGATCAGGCCGGCGAAATCGCTGCGCTTGTAGACGGTGAGCCCGTCGTCGCCGCCGTAGCGCGACAGCGCGGAGGCGATGTAGTAGGCCATCTGCGCAAAGGCCAGCGTGATCATGATGAAGTAGACGCCGCGGGTGCGCAGCGAGAGGGCGCCGATCAGCAGCGCAAACAACGCCGAAACGGCGAGCGCCACCGGCCACTGGATGAAGCCGGAGCCGACCCCCTCGGCGGCGAGGATGCCGACGGCATAGCCGCCGATGCCGAGATAGGCGGCGTGGCCGAAGCTCATCATGCCGCCATAGCCCATGATCAGATTGAGGCTCGCGGCGGCGAGCGCGAAGATCACGATCCGGGTGAACAGCGTGAGGATGAAGATATTGCCCGTGACCGCCGAATAGAGCGGCAGCAGCATCAGGGCGGCACACATCAGCGCCGCGACCGCATTGGAGACGTTGAGCTTTCGCATCATCGTTTGGCCGCCGGGAACAGCCCCTCGGGCCGCAGCACAAGGATGATGGCCATCAGGAGGTAGATCAGCATCGAGGACAGCGCCGGCGCCGCGGTGGACGCCGCCGCCCCGCTCAGCACCTTGCGCAGCAGGTCCGGCAGGAAGGCGCGGCCCATCGTGTCGATGATGCCGACGAAGATCGCGGCCATGAACGCGCCGCGGATCGAGCCGATGCCGCCGATCACGATGATGACGAAGGCCAGGATCAGGATGTTCTCGCCCATGCCGATCTGCACGGTGAGGATCGGTGCCTGCATCAGCCCGGCGAGGCCGGCCAGCGCCGCGCCAAGGCCGAACACCAGCGTGAACAGCAGCTTGATGTTGATGCCGAGCGCCCCGATCATCTCGCGGTTGGAGGCCCCGGCGCGGATCAGCATGCCGATGCGGGTGCGCATCACGACGAGATAGAGCATTGCTGCGACCGCCAGCGCGACCACGATGATCATGAGGCGGTAGGCCGGATAGTAAACGCCGGGGATGATCTGCACCGGCACGGTGAGCCAGGCCGGCAGCGGCAGCGCGAGGCCCGCCGGGCCCCAGATCAGCCGGACGGCGTCGTTGAAGAACAGGATCAGACCGAACGTCGCCAGCACCTGGTCGAGATGGTCGCGGCCATAGAGATGCCTGAGCGCGACATATTCCAGCGCGATGCCGAGCAGCAGCGTGGCGCCCAGCGCCATCAGCGCGCCGAGCACGAAGCTGCCGGTCCAGGCCACGAAGGTCGCCGCGAAATAGGCGCCCATCATGTAGAGCGAGCCGTGCGCCAGATTGACGAAGTCCATGATGCCGAACACCAGCGTCAGCCCGGCCGCCAGCAGGAACAGCAGGAGGCCGAATTGCAGGCCGTTCAGCAGTTGTTCGACGACGAGATACATGGATCCTTCATACCGGGCTAAAACAAAACAGCGGCAGCGCAAGCACGCCGCCGCATTGCACATTGCGGGTTCTCCCTCGCCCCGCTCTTGCGGGGAGAGGGGTTGGGGTGAGGGGCTCTTTCCGCAAACCGAATGCCGGGAAAGAGCCCCTCACCCAATCGCTTCGCGATTGACCTCTCCCCGCAAGAGCGGGGCGAGGTAAAGAGAAGCAAGCCGCGCGCCAAAAAGACGCCCGACAATCACTTCATCGGACACTTGTCGTGGAAGCGGTCCTGGTCGTCCTTGACGATGGTCGCGACCGTCTTCAGCGAGAGCTGGCCCTCGGCGTCCTTGACCACGTCCTGCAGATAGAAGTTCTGGATCGGAATGTGGTTGTTGCCGTACTTGAACGGACCGCGCACCGATTTGAAGTTCACCTTCTCCATCTCGGCCTTCATCGCGTCCTTCTTCGTCAGGTCGCCCTTCACCGCGACCACGGCGCTGTTGATCAGGTTGGCAGCGTCGTAGGACTGGGCGCCGTAGAAGGTCGGCCGCAGGCCCGGATACTTCTTGCGGTAGTCGGCGACGAACTTCTTGTTCTCCTCGTTGGGCAGGTCGTTGACCCATTGCTGCGCGCCGGGAACGCCGAGCGCATTGTCCTTCTGCAACGGCAGCGACAATTCGTCGATGGTGAAGGCGGTGTAGAGCGGAATCTGCTGCTTGATGCCGGCCTGCGCATACTGGTTCAGGAACTGCACGCCGGCCGCGCCCGGATAGAACACGAAGATCGACTCGGCCTTGGAGTTCTTCGCCTTGGTGAGCTCGGCGGAGAAGTCGAGCTGGCTCGGCCACACCGTATATTCCTCGCCGACGACCTGGCCCTTGAACGTGCTCTTGACGCCGGCCAGCATGTCCTTGCCCGCGGCGTAGTTCGGGCCGATCAGGAACACCGACTTGACGCCCTTCTGGTTCATGTAGGTGCCTACCGCTTGCGGGGTCTGGTCGTTCTGCCAGGAGGTCGAGAACACGTAAGGCGAGCACAGTTCGCCGGCGAGCTGCGACGGACCGGCATTGGCCGAGATCAGGAAGGTCTTGGAATCGACCGCGGTCTTCAGCGACGCCAGCAGCACGTTCGACCAGATGTAGCCGACGATGAAGTCGACCTTGTCGGACTGCACCAGCTTCTCGGTCTTCTGCTTGCCGACATCCGGCTTCTGCTGGTCGTCCTCGTAGATCACCTCGACCGGCTTGCCGTCGATCTTGCGGCCGAGATGGTCGAGCGCGAGCTCGAAGGAATTGCGCATGTCGTTGCCGATCGCGGCGGTCGGACCGCTGAAGGTCGAGACGAAGCCGATCTTGACGCTGTCAGCCGCCATCGCGGGCTGCGCCAGCGCCACAGCCATGGCGCCTGCCAGCCAAAATGCCTTTTTCATATTCACTCCCCTCCTCAACCAAAGATCCCACCAGGCTCGATCACGAGGGCCCGGGGGTCACGCTTTGCGCGCGTCGTTCTGTGACGTATTTTGTGCGCGATATCGCAAGTCTGCAGCAAGCATGAACCGACGGCGCTGACTTAGAACCTTCGGCGCATACCCCAGCACCTTGCATCATAATTCGTCTAAATCGACCATGGCAAGAAATATAATGCCGGTTGCGTGGGCAACGATTGTCGCAGGCACCGGCCTTCCGCAACGACCCACGCCCGCACTGCAGCAGGCTTTAACGATCCGGTAAAGCACCCGGAAACCACAGGCCGGCAAGCGCCTGCGGGCTTCATGGTCCGGAAAGCATCCCTGGCCGACGCTGCCGCCAAAGGGGTGCGTCACATGCTGAATTACATCTTCGGCTTCAATGCCCGGATGGGCCGACTGGCTTTCTTCTTCTGCACCTTCGTGGTGGGCCTCGGCTTTATGATGCTGGTCTACGGCGTCACCGGCAACGCACCGGCGAGCGGCAGTATGGACGTGCTGCTGGCGCAGGCATCGAGCAACTCCGTGCTGGTCATTGCCTTCTACGGCATGCTCGTCATCTGCTTCATGCTGCAATCGATGCGGGTGCGCGACATGGGCTGGGATCCGGTCTGCGTGATGGCGGCATGGATCGCCCTCCTCGTGCTCGACAGGGCGATTGCCGGACGATTTCCCGAATATGCGCTGACCTATCAGCACACCGAAACGGTGGTCGGCGCCGCCGTCAATGGCGCAATGAACATCGTCCTGCTGGTCTGGCGGAGCGGCGGCTATTACGAAGAAGCCCCGCCATCGCCGCGCGAGACCGGCGGCGATGGCCCGTTCGAAAGACGCAGTACGCCGGCCACAGGCGGCAGCCGCGTCGCGCGGATCGCCAACGGCGAATTCGGCGGAAAGACGCGGTAGCAGCCGTCGTCCCTGCGACAGCACTAGTGCATCTACACGTTTGTCGGGCCATTTGCGAGGATTTGGAAGCGGGCCATTCCGGTGTGGAAGGTGATTGGTCCAGGTGGACGGTGGGAGGCGTAGCCGGTCCATCCGCCGAGTTTTGCGATGATCCATGCCGCCCAAGCAAGAGTGTTGGGGCGATGGTGGTTTTTCTGAAGCTCGGTGCGACCTTTCATGGTTTTGTTGATGGCCCTGAGCGTCTCGATCTCTTCTGCGGTGAAGACAAATTCAGCCGGCAATTCTTCGCCACTGTTGCGGGCCTGAACGAGTTGAATGACGATACATGCCGCTCTGGTGGCGACCGCCACGAGCTTGATCAGGCCTTCGGCGCTCTCGATCTGACTATCCTCGATGCGCAAACCCTGGCTCTTCAGCGAGCGAAAGAGTTGCTCAATGATCCAGCGCTGGCGGTACCAGGAGACGATCTGCCAGGCGTCTTTAACGGTGGCGACCGGATGAGTGGTCAGGAGCAGCCAGCGAATGGGCTCCGCACCTCTCGGCGGATGCAACTCGACCACTTCTACGAAGCTGAGTTTGATGCCCTCCGCCAAGTCGGTGACGCCGGGCCTCTGCGGCCGCTTGAGCACGACGGTTCCGAAGCGCATCGAGAGATGGGCCTGCCGGCCGCGCCGATCCATTCGCTGCGGCAGATCGATCACCGCGTTGTCGCAGAAGCGGCTCCGCTCGACCGCCTGATAAAGTGTGTCGCCATCGACCAGCGCATGGTCGTGCATGGCACGCGACAGAAGATGGACATTCTCAGCTGGCGTCAGCGCCCAGTGAGCAAAGAAATCCCCCTCGCGGTCGTTGACGACGGTGATCATGCGGGCATCTGCCAGGACGTCGCGGCCTTGCTCGGCGGCCGTCACCCAGCGCGCCGACTCCTTGTCGGCCAAGGCGCGCCGCTCATGCGGGATTTTTACCTTGCCTTTGCGCGTCCAAACGTTGCCGCCAGTAAGGCCAAGACAGACCCCGCTGTCGGCATCCACCGCCATCATCGCATGCAACAGCACGCCGCGAGCATTGCCCTTGCCGACTTTGCCCAGCCCGCGCCGCCGTCCCGCCTGGGTCTGGAACTTGACCTCGCTCGTATCCTGGATCGCCAGCACATGACGCCCGCTGACCGCAGTCCGCGTCTGCGTGCTCCAGCCCTCAATCAATTTATCGATCGTGACTTGGGGGTTGTTCACAAACCGCCAGAACGCCATATTGGCAGCCCAATCGCCCCGGGCCATCTGGCGCAAGCAGACGCTGCGCGTGCAAAGCATAGCCCGGAGAAGCGTCGCCCCCTTTTGTCGAGACGAACGTCCCCGAACTCACCCAAAGACAAATCCGGCTGCATCGCTGGCGCTCCTTCGAATCAAAGCGCCAGTGAGAGAATCATACAACATGCTGCAGAGACGCCACTTCTTGCTGCACCGAGTCAATCTGTCGCGCCCCAAAACCGTGTAGACACGCTAGTGCGACAGCAGGGACCCATAACCACAGGATCAGATTGTTGAAGAGCGCTGGGGCCCCAGCGACCAAGACGATTCCCATTGGTGGTTATGGGTCCCGGATCGCGCGGAGCCTGTCATCGGGCGGCGCTTCGCGCCGACCCGTTGGCTTGTCCGGGACGACGCGGAGTTTGCCGCGCGATCACTGAGCCAAAGGCTGGGGCGAAAGCCGATCACCCCTTGTCCACCGCCCATTCGGCGCCGTCGATCGCATAGGACGCGTGGCGGAAATCCCTGATCGTCGCAACCTTGTCGGCCGACCAGTCGAGCAGCATGAACGATCGCGGCGGCGCGTCCAGAGCGGTCGGATCGAACACCAGGATCGCGGGCCGTCCCTCGACCTGTCCGGTCACCAAGTGCCAGTCGTCGATCTTCGAATAATTGCCGAAGTAGCGCGACACCTCGGCCTTGCCGTTCAGCCGCGTGCGGTTGACGAGCTCGAGCCTGATGTCATCGGCGATCATGGCGCGGATGGCGTCGAAGTCACGGGCGTTGAAATGGCTGACATAGGCGTTGAGCCTGACGCGATCGGCCGGCGACAGGCCGGGCCGCGGCGCGTCGTCCGGCTCGCTGGCAAACTCGCGCAGCTGCGTGCGTCCACGGTGCAGCGCGGCCTTCACCGCGGGCAGGCTGAAATCCATGATGCCGCAGATCTCTTGCAGCGAGCAGCCGAGCACGTCCATCAGGATCACGCTGGAACGCTGCGCCACCGGCAAGCGCATGAAGGTGCGCAGGCTGGTCGCGGCGATCTCGCGGCGGCCCAAATCATCGAGCTCTCCGGCCATCATGTCCACCTCCTCCGGCGCGTGGAGCGCTTCCTGGCGGTTGCGCCGCCTGAGGAAATCGAGCGCGGTGTTGTGCGCGATCCGGAACAGCCAGGCTTGCGGATTCTGGATCGGCGCGGCGGACCCGAAGGCTTCCACCGCCTTGATCAGCGCGTCCTGCAGCACATCCTCGCCGTCGATGACGGATCCGACCATGCGGGCGCAGTAGCGATGCAGCCTCGGCCGCATCGCCGCCAACAGCGTGTCGACGTCGGTCGCGGCCGGCGCTTGGTGTGGTGACGTCATGATGGCTCCGCCAGATCGGTGCACTGCCCGCCGGTTCACGGCTCATCCAGCATACGATAATTCCCGACAATCACCGCACTGCGAACCAGCGGCGGCTCGGCGCAACGATCGCGGATGCCGTCCTGGAACGCCTGGAACGCGGCCAGTTTCGGGATCGGGCTCGAACCGTCCTCGGCCGTGGTCTCGACCATGTGGATGAAGGTATCGTCCTCCAGCCGCAGGGTCAGATAGCGCACGCCGTCGGGCCTCGCCGCCTTCAGCTCGGCGAACACGGCCGACACCAGCGCGGCATTCTTCTCCGCCATCTCCGGCTTCGCCTTGTACCTGATCAGGGTCCGTCTCATCGCAGCCTCCTTGGCCTGGTTCTGCGGCCTGAATCGGCCGCCTCAGACCCAAGGACGTTCGCGAACCGCCAAAGGATGCGGTCCGGCAAAAATAAACTTCGGCCGCATCCTTTGCCCGTTCCGGTTCGTCCTTGCCGGCGAAGCGCGCCGCAACCTCGCGGCGCAGCAACGGAGAACGACCATGCAGACCCCTCGAGAGCGCGCCGAACAGCGCTGGGTGCTCGGCCTCACCGCGCTGGCATCCTTCATGATGGCGCTCGACGCCATGATCATGACCACGGCCTTCGCCACCATCCGCGCCGATTTCGGAAGCGCCGTGGAGACGCTGCAATGGACCGTCAATGCCTTCAACCTGACCTTCGCGGTGCTGCTCCTGACCGGCGCGGCGCTCGGCGACCGGTTCGGGCGGCGCAGGATGTTCGCGGCCGGGATCGGCCTGTTCGTCGTGGCGTCCGCGGCCTGCGCGCTGGCCGGCAACGCCGCGGCCCTGATCGCCGCCCGCGCGTTACAGGGCGCGGGCGCGGCACTGGTGATGCCGCTGGCGATGGCGATCCTGAGCGGCGCGTTCGGCCGGGAGGAGCGCGCCCGCGCGCTCGGCATTTTCAGCGGCATCACCGGATGCGCGCTGATCATAGGTCCCGCGATCGGCGGCTTCATCACCGAGCATCTCGGCTGGCGCTGGATTTTCTGGATCAACTTACCGGTCGGCCTGATCGCGATCGCCCTTGTGATCACGCGCCTGCGCGAAAGTTTTGGGCCGACGGCGCCGCTCGACATCACCGGCCTCACGCTGGTCGCGCTCGCGGCGCTGGCGCTGGTCTGGGGCCTGCTGCGCGGCAACGGCGTCGGCTGGGCCAGCGCGGAAGTGACGGGCGCGCTGATCGCCAGCGTCGCGCTGGCGGCGACGTTCGTGCTGTGGGAGCTGCGTGCCACAAGCCCGATGGTGCCGATGCGGCTGTTCGCGGCACGGCCGTTTGCATCCGGCATGGCCGCAAGCGTGCTGTTCTACGCCGCGATGTATGGCGTGCTGTTCCTGCTGCCGCAGTTCCTGCAGATCGCGCTCGGCTTCGACGCCTTCGGTGCCGGGCTGCGTCTGCTGCCGTGGACGGCGACGCTGTTCGTCACCGCGCCGATCGCCGGCGCCGCGGTCAACCGGTTCGGCGAGCGCACGCTGGTCGTCACCGGCCTCTTGATGCAGGCGATCGGGCTCGGCTGGATCAGCGAGATCGTGAGCCCCGCAGTGCCCTATTCGGCGCTGGTCGCGCCGCTGGTGCTCGCCGGCGTCGGCGTATCGATGGCGATGCCGGCCGCGCAGAACGCGGTGCTGGGTGCGGTCGCCGTCAGCGAGATGGGCAAGGCGTCGGGCGTCTTCAACATGGGCCGCTTCCTCGGCGGCATGTTCGGTATCGCGGCGCTGGTGGCGAGCTTCTCCGCCAATGGCGCAGCCGATTCATCCGGTCATTTCACCAACGGATTCGCGTCGGCGATGAGCCTTGCCGCAACGCTGTCATTCGCCGGCGCGGTCGCGGGACTGTTCCTGCCGATGCGGCGGCGGGCCGTGGCCGCGGCCGCGCCGCAGGATGCGTGAAGCTTGCGGCGATTGGGTTTTGCTATCGGGCGATCAGGCATTTCGTGTTGGAATGGGGCTGCGAATGAATACATAATCAAACGACGAAGCCGTTCGAAACCGGGAGCGACATCAGATGACGCAAGCGCCGGCCAAACCTCATCGCGTGGTGATCGTCGGCGCCGGCTTCGGCGGCCTAGAAGCCGCTTTCGGTCTCAGAGGGGCGCCGGTCGAGATCACGCTGATCGACCGTCGCAACCACCATCTGTTCCAGCCGCTGCTCTATCAGGTCGCGACCGCTTCGCTTGCCACCAGCGAGATCGCCTGGCCGATCCGCTATCTCTTGCGCGACCGGCCCGAGGTGACGACGCTGTTCGCCAATGTCTGCGGCATCGATGCCGCGGCGAAGCGGGTAGCGCTCGACGACGGCGGCAGCATTCCCTACGACACGCTGGTCCTCGCCACCGGCGCGCGCCACGCCTATTTCGGCCACGACGAATGGGAGCCGTTCGCGCCCGGCCTGAAGACGCTGGAGGACGCGACGACGCTGCGGCGGCGCATCCTGGTCGCCTTCGAGCGCGCCGAGCGCGAGACCGATCCGGACAAGCGCGCGGCGCTGCTGACCTTCGTCATCATCGGCGCCGGCCCGACCGGCGTCGAGATGGCCGGCACCATCGCCGACCTCGCCAAGGACACGCTGCCGCAAGACTTCCGTCACATCGACACGCGCAAGGCGCGCGTGGTGCTGATCGAGGCCGGCCCGCGCGTGCTGGCCGGCTTCCCCGACGATCTCTCGGCTTACGCGCAGGCGTCGCTGGAAAAACTCGGCGTCGAGGTGATGCTGGGCGAGCCGGTCACCGAATGCTCGGCCGACGGCGTCGTGTTCGGCGGCAAGAGGCTGGAGGCGCGCACCATCGTCTGGGCCGCCGGCGTGCGCGCCTCGCGCGCCGCCGAATGGCTGAACGCGCCGGCCGATCGCGCCCATCGGCTGCAGGTCGAGCCGGATCTGACCGTGCCCGGCCATCCCGATGTCTTCGCCGTCGGCGACACCGTCACGATCAAGGATCCCGACGGCAATCCGGTGCCCGGCATCGCGCCGGCCGCCAAGCAGGAGGGACGCTATGTCGCCGCGCTGATCAAGGCCCGGCTCGACGGCAAGACGCTGCCGCCGTTCCGCTACAAGCATGCCGGCAGCCTCGCCCAGATCGGCAAGAAGAAAGCGGTGATCGATTTCGGCTGGCTCAAGCTGCGCGGCTCGCTGGCATGGTGGATCTGGGGCCTCGCCCACATCTACTTCCTGATCGGCGTGCGCCATCGGATTGCGGTGGCGATGAACTGGCTCTGGATCCACACCCGCGACCAGCGCGCCGCACGGCTGATCACACAAGGCAGCAGCAAGGTCGCGCAGTAGGTGACTCGGCGCTGCGCTATCCCGTTATCCGTCATCCCCGCGCAAAGGCTCCGCCTTTGTCGCTGGAGGAGCGCTGCACGCGCGTCTCGAAGGATCGACGGCCCCGCTAGTGGCCGTACATCCTTCGAGGCTCGCCCAGCGCCGCAATTTGCGCCGCAAGGCTCGCACCTCATCAGGATGACGGATAACAATCTGTCTTAGCCTCTCAGCGCTGTACGCATTCTCACCCCATCACCTGGTGCGGCGAGCGGCCGAACGCGGCCTTGAAGGCGCGGCTGAAATGCGAGACGTCGCTGAAGCCGAAGCTCAGCGCAACATCGGTGACATGACTGAAGCGCCGCTCCGCCAGCGCCTGATAGGCGGCGGCGAGGCGCTGCTGCCACAGCCATCGGATCGGGGTCGTGCCTTCGCGCGCAAACAGGCGATTGAGCGTGCGCGGCGCCATGTTCTGCGCGGTGGCGATCGCATCGAGATCGAGCCCGGGATCGTCGAGATTGGCCAGCATGTAGGCCTTGACCCGCGCCAGCCTTTCGTCGCCGCGCTGCGGCCCTTCGTCCGTCAGCTCGGTCTGCAGCGTGGTTGCGAAAATATCGAGCGCCGCCGCGCCAAGCCGTGTCGCCGCAGGTCCGGCCGCGTCGTCGAGCCGCGTCAGCCGGCGGATCAGCGATCCCGCCAGCGCTCCCACTTTCGACGCGTTGCCGACCCGCCGCGCCGTCAGGCGCTGCGCATCCGGCAGGCGCACGAGCAGCAGCGGCCGCGGGATCGACACCATGATCGCGCGCGCGCTCGGGGCGAATTCGAGCGTGAACGGCTGCGCCTGGTCATGCAGCATCAGATCGCCCCGGCGCATGCGCACGTCGCGGCCGCCCTGGGCAAAGCTGACCTCGCCGCGCAGCGTGAGCCACAGCATGAAATAGTCGCGCGGATCCCTGCGGACGTCGCTCGCGCTGCGCATCACCCGGATGCGGTCGGCGGCCGGCGTCGACGACCAGATGTCGTTGATAGCCAGCGGGCCGAGATGGCGGATCGAGATCGACGCCTGGAACGCCTCGTCGACGACGCGGCGGCATTCGGTCAGCGAGAATTCGCGGCAGGTGACGTGATGCCAGCGGTCGAAACTGTCACCCGGCGCGACAAGCGTTTGCGCGACGACTGTATGATCTGGGGTCTGCATCGGACCTTGCTCCCGCCCAACCCGGCAGCGGGATATTCTGCGTCCAGCCCTCCCTTCTGGCAAGCAGAGACCAGCGACTGGCCGGCGCAGCCAAGAACGATCGCGGGAACCGGCGTAGAAATTGTCTCTCACCAGGAGGAGACACCACATGGGCTACCAATGCGAAATCATCGATCCGGCGCGAACCGTCATGATCGTCGTCGACATGCAGAACGATTTCGTGGCCGAGGGCGCCAAGCTGCGTTCGGCGCAGGCCGCCGCCATGGTGCCGCGGCTGGCGCAGACCCTGAAGGCCTGCCGGGACAAGGGCATCCGCGTCATCTACACCGCGCATGTGCATCGCCGCGACGGCAGCGACATGGGGCTCTATGACGATCTCTATTCGCCGATCGCCGACCGGTCGTCGCTGGTCGACGGCAGCGAGGGCGTCGAGATCTTCAACGACCTCGCCCCCGCCCCCGGCGAGCACGTCATCAAGAAGCACCGCTACAGCGCGTTCTTCGCCACCGATCTCGATCTCATCCTGCGTGAATGGGGCATCACCACGGTGATCATCTCGGGGACCACGACCGAGAACTGCTGCCACGCCACCGCGCGCGACGCCATGTTCCACAATTACAAGGTCGTCTTCCTGTCGGACGCGACCGGCACGTTCGACTATCCCGATGTCGGCCAGGGCGCGCTGTCCGCCGACGAAGTACACCGCGCCACGCTGACGATCCTCGCATTCTCAACGGCACATGTGATGACGGCGGCCGAGATGCTGGCGCGGGTGAAGGTGGCGGGTTCGAAGGCGGCGTAGCGAGTTCACGAACAGCGCATCGCACATTCGGTCTGCCTCTCCCCTTGTGGGAGAGGCCGGATCGCATGAAGCGAAGCGCAATGCGATCCGGGTGAGGGGTTGCGGTCTCTCCGGTCCGTACGCCGTGTGCAGAGATACCCCTCACCCCAGCCCTCTCCCACAAGGGGAGAGGGAGCGCAGCAGCATTCGCGGCGAAGAGCTCACTTCACCAATGAGCAGCCGCCATCGGCCAGCGGGCGGAACGCCTGGTCGGCCGGGATGGTCGCGATCAGCTTGTAATAGTCGTAGGGGTACTTCGACTCTTCCGGCTTCTTCACCTCGAACAGATACATCGGGTGGACGACGCGACCGTCCTGGCGGATCGTGGTGTCGCCGAACAGCTTGTCCTTGCCCTTGAAGGTCTTCATCTGCGGCACCACCGCCTTGGCGTCGTCGCTGCCGGTGGCGGCGACCGCGTTGAGATAGGCGAGCGTCGAGGCATAGACGCCGGCCTGGTTGCCGCTCGGCATCTTGCCGTTCATGCCGGGACGCGCGGCGAAGCGTTTTGCGAACGCGCGGGTGTCGTCGTTCATGTCCCAGTAGAAGGCTTCCAGCAACTGCAGGCCCTGCGCCACCTTCAGGCCCATGCCGTGGATGTCGTTCACGAACAGCAGGAACGCCACCATGGTCTGGCCGCCCTGCTGGATGCCGAACTCGGCCGCCTGCTTCACCGCGTTGATGGTGTCGCCGCCGGCATTGGCAAGCCCGATCACTTTTGCTTTCGAGCTCTGCGCCTGCAGCAGGAACGACGCGAAGTCCGAGGTGCCGAGCGGATGCTTGCTCGAGCCCAAAACCTTGCCGCCGTGCTTCTCGATGTAGTTGGTCGCTTCAGCCTCAATGCCTTTGCCGAGCGCATAATCGACCGTCACGAAATACCAGTCCTTGCCGCCACGCTGCATCATCGCGGCCGCGGTGGTGTTGCCGGTGGCCCAGGCGTCGTTGACCCATTGAATGGTGTTCGGCGAGCAGGCCTTGCCGGTGAGGTCGGAACTCGCGGTCGACGACGCCAGGAACGTCATCCTTGAGTCGCGCAGGATGGTGTTGATGGCGAGCCCGACCGCCGAGTTCGGCACGTCGACGATGGCATCGACGCCTTCGACATCGAGCCATTTGCGCGCGATCGCAGAGCCCACGTCGGCCTTGTTCTGGTGATCGGCATAGACGATCTCGACCTTGATGCCCTTGCCGCCACCGCCAAAATCTTCCGCAGCCATCCGCGCGGCTTCCACCGAACCCATGCCGTTGGTGTCCTGGAAGATGCCGGAAATGTCGTTGAGCACGCCGACGCGGACCACGTCGCCGGAAATTTCCGCGCGTGCGCTGCCCGCGGCGCAGGCCAATGCCAGCGCAAGTCCAATCCTAGATCGCCCAGCCCCGAAGCCCCTCATCGTCTCCCTCCCATGTTTCCTCAATCGACCTTTTGCTGGTCTTGTGCGTTTCGTCAGGCCGGCGTGATCTCGACCGGCAGGCTGCTGAGCCCGCGCAGCGTGTTGTTGAAAAGGCGCTTCGGCTCGCCGGTGATGTCGATCCTGGCGACACGACGCGCCAGCGCCGCCAGCATCACCTCGCCTTCGAGACGGGCGACGAGCTGGCCGACACACATATGGATGCCCGAACCGTAGCCGACGTGGCCCGACGTACGACGGGTGATGTCGTAGCTGTCGGGCGCTTCCCAGCGGCGCGGATCACGATTGGCCGCAGCGAGGAACATCAGCACCTTCTCGCCTTCAGGAATGCTGGCCCCACTGAGCTCGACGTCGCGCGTCGTGGTGCGGAAGAAAGTCTGGACCGGACTTTCGAACCGCACGGCTTCCTCGAAGGCGTTGCGCGCCAGCGTCGGATCGGCGAGTAGTTTCTGGAACTGGTCGGGGAAGCGGGCGAGGCAGTAGACGGCGGCGCCGATGCCGTTGACGGTGGTGTCGAGACCGGCCGACAGCAACGAGCGCACCAGCAGCGGCGCTTCGGTCGCGGTAATGGCGCCGGTATCGACATGGGCGTGAATGCAGGCGCCGATGCCGCCCGGGGTGAGATTGTCGCGCTGGCATTGCTCGGCAACATAGGCCTGATGCGGCGCCGAGCGCTCGATCGCCTCCTTGCGGAGCTCGTTCGGCGGGCCGAAGGCATTGAACACCAGACTGGCGTAGGGCAGCAGATGCTCGCGGCCCTCCGGCCTCAGGCCGAGCGCATCCGGGAAGACCGACAACGGATAGGCTTCCGCAAGGTCCGCGATCGCGTCGAACCTGCGCTTCTCCAGCAGCGCGTCGAGGCGGGCCTCCGCGGCGGCGGCAAATTGCCCGCGAAGCTGCTTCATCACGGTCGCCGACAACACCGTGCTCAGCACGGCGCGGGTCCGGGTATGGGCGGGCGGGTCGGCCTCCAGGATCAGGCTCGCCGGCCGCCACGGCTTCTCCTTGGAAAAGTCGCTGAGGCCGACGCCGCGGCTGGAGCAGAAGGTCGCGGGGTCGTTCAGCACCGCATGGACCTCGGCGTAGCGCGCAACCCCATAGACATTCCACTTGTCGAGATAGACCACCGGCCCGGCCTCGCGCAGCCGCTCATGGGTCGGGAATGGGTCGGCGAAGAACTCGAGCGCGAACGGATCGATGTCGAGATGCGGGACGGACGCAGCTTCTGTTGCAGTCATCGGGACCTCCCGAGGTTTGATCTTGTCAACACGGGCCGCATATCTATTGCTCCCGGACAGTTTCGCAGCGATGATTTGAGAGATGAGCAGCCAGCCCTTCCCCCGAAAGCCCCGCCGGCCGAGACCGGCCGATCCCGCAGACGCCAGTGACGGCCCGCTGCTGGACCTTGATCGCTATGTGCCGGCGTTCATCACCTTCATCGGCAACAAGCTGTCGAACAGCGCCACCGCGTTTTACCAGAAGAATTTCGGCGTCAACGTCACCGAGTGGCGGATCATCTCGCAACTGGCGATCGAGCCGGGGATTCCCGCTTCCCGGATCTGCCAGGTGATCGGCTTCGACAAGGGGCCGGTCAGCCGCAACCTCGCGGCATTGCAGAAGCGCGGCCTGCTGACCATCCGCACCGCTCCGGACGACGGCCGCACCCATTCGATCACGCTGACCGCGCGCGGCCGCGCCGTCCATGACAAGGTCATCGTCGCGGCGCTGGAGCGCGAGCGGCGGCTGCTGGCGTGCCTGAAGAAGGACGAGCGCGAGGTGCTGATCGAGCTGCTGCGTCGGCTGCACGAGAATCTCGGCGCCGTCACCGGGCAAGGCACGACCTGACGGCGCAGCCGTGCCATGGTCGCCGCGCTGCGCCCCCACAGTATTCGCCCGATCTTCCATGCGTGCCGTTCGCGCCGTGCTGCGCAACATTCTCCTCCCAAACGCGTGGCCGTTGACCGGCCCTGTCCCTATGGGTGCGGAAACTCGCACAGCTTAGTTGCTATGGCAACTAAAAACGCAGCCGCGTGCAGCGCGGCAAGTGGAAGCAGCGGGGACCTGGCGGGTTGGACAGCTGAAACTTGGATGATCCGTGCCACAAACGCGGTGTCGTCCCGGCCTCCGAGCCGTGACCCATAACCACAAATGCTGATTATCGCATGTCGGCGGAACGACGAACTTTGTTCACAATTTCGGCCGCGGAATATGGGTCCATGCTTCCGCAGGGACGACGGCAGTGTACGCGGCGCGCTGCTGGCGCGTCAGAAGCACAAATCGCTCACAAGCCCGCGCAGGCAATCGCCTCACCCGACCCGTCGTCCTCCAATACCGCCACTGCTGCGGCGCGGCGCGTCAGCACGGCGCGCTGATTGATGTAGCCCTTGTCGGTGATCTCCCCGCCGTCGACCGAGGCGGACTCGGCCAGCAGCAGCGCGCGGGTGGCATGGCCGGAGGAATGGCCGCCTTGCGCCTTCAGCGTCGCCAGCCCCCGCCCAACCGCAGCACGGACCGCCGGATGACCGATCACCTCCCGCGCATCGGCGCTCTCGGGCAGCCCTGCCAGCGAACGGCAGGCGGCGAGGTTCGGAAACACCAGGAAGCGCACCTCGTCGCGGCCATGGCCTGTGACGACGATGTCCTGCGCGAGCGGCGCCAGCGCCGCGATGCCGGCGACGCGCAAGGTGCCGACGCTGACCCAGGTGCCGGAATTGAGCTTGAAATCCTCCGCCACGCGGCCGTCGAAGAACAGGCCGAGATCGGGCCGTGCGGGATCGGCGAAGGTGACGGCGTCGCCGATCTTGTAAAAACCCTCGGCATCGAAGGCCTCAGCGGTCAGCTCGGGCGCCTTCCAGTAGCCCGGCGTGACGTTGGGCCCGCGCACGCGAACCTCGAGCTTGTCGCCCGACGGCACCAGCTTGAGCTCGGTGCCGGGGATCGGCACGCCGATATTGCCGGAGCGCTTGGCCAGGAAGTGGCAATCGGTCGCGAGCGGCGAGGTCTCGGTCGAACCCCAGGCCGACACCATCGGCAGCCGGCGGCCGACCGTCCGCAACGACAAGTCCTCCAGCGCGTCCCACAGATTCTGCGGCAGCGCCGCGCCGGCATAGAAGGCGAATTTGGTGCCCTCGAAGAATTTTCTGCGCAGTTCGTCGTCGGTGCGCAGCGCCGCGATCAGCATGTCGAAGCCGCGCGGCACGTTGAAATAGACCGTCGGCACCACGCTGCGCAGGTTGGCCAGCGAGGTCGCGAACAGCCCGGGCGCCGGCTTGCCGCCGTCGATATAGAGCGTGCCGCCGTTGCGCAGCACCAGGTTGAAGTTGTGGTTGGCGCCGAAGGTGTGGCTCCACGGCAGCCAGTCCAGGATCACCAGTTCCTCGCCCGCTTGCTCCAGGAACGTCCAGGTCTGCGCCTTGGCTTGCTGGCTCGAGGTCAGCATGCGCTGGGTGTTGATCACGGCCTTCGGCGTGCCCGTCGAGCCCGAGGTGAACAGGAATTTTGCGATCGTGTCCGCCGTCACCGCCGCGAACGCCTTGGCGACCCCGGGCGCTTCCGGCGTGGCAGCGACGGTACGGAACGACAATGCGTCGGCGTCGTCCGGATTGCCGCTGACGATGGTTGCGCGATGCAGCGGCTTGATTGCGGCAAGCGCCGCCGCGAACGGCCTTGTGCTTGCGACGTAGATCGCGCCGGGGTCGAGCAGCTCGATCATGCTCTTCAGCTTGTCGAAGTCTTTCGACATCAAGGAATAGGCCGGCGAGATCGCGGCCGAGGGCACGCCGACATGCTGCGCGGCGAGCGCGAACAACGCGTGATCGATGCCGTTGTCGGAGAGGATGACGAGCGGACGTTCCGTGCTCAGCCCTCGCGCTAGCACCCACGATGCGGCCCGCCGCACGATGCCGAGCGCGTCGCGATAGCTGACGGTGCTCCAGGGCGCATCGGCATTGGCGCGCTCGCCGAGAAAGATGCGATCCGGCGCCTGCCGCGCCCAATGCTCCAGCCAGTCGCCGACGCAGCGGGCGCCTTGCTTCAGCGGCGTGGTGGAGCGGACCAGGATGCTGCCGTCGTCGCGGCTGACCGCAACGATCGCGGGCGTCGCGAACAGGCTGCTCGGATTGTCTCCGCCGGCGGCGGCCATCGTCATGGTTTCCTCCTCGCCCAAGTCTTGTCACCCAAGTCTTGTCACCCGTGTCTTATCGGGATCGCGCCGCAACATGGTGCGGCGCCGCGGTCCCGGCCGGGCTCTTTGGTCATAATGTTGCGGACATCAATTGTTGTCGTCAACAACAATCTTTCCATCCCAGCTTGGGCGCGCTAGCCTTGCGGTCATGGCGAGCCAGCAAAAGACATCGCGCAAGGCGGCAGGAACGGCAGCGGCGATCCGCCGCCCCCGATCGCATGGAGCAAATGGCGGGGCGCCCGGCGGCGAGGCCGGCGACGACATCGGCCTCGACGCGCTGGTCGGTCACGCCGGCTATGCGGTGCGGCGCTTCCAGCTCTGGATCTTTCAGGACTTCATCAAGACGCTGGCGACGGTCGATATCCGTCCAACCCAGTATTCGGTGATGACCGTGATCGGGGCCAATCCGGGCCTCAGCCAGATGGCGGTGGCAAAGCGGCTCGGGATCGAGCGCGCGCGGCTGGTGCATCTGCTCGACAGCCTGGAAGACCGCGACTTCGTCAGCCGCGTCCCCTCCGCGACCGACCGCCGCTCCCATGCGCTGCATCTGACGGCGCGCGGCAAGACCGCGCTGGCGCAGTTCAAGCGGCTCGCCGCCGAGCATGAGCGGCATGTCGCCGAGAAGATCGGCAAGGAAAATCGCGAACAGCTGCTGCAGATCCTTGCCTGCTTCACCTGACCTCGCGACGAGACTTCGGCCTGACCGGATTTGCCTCTAAATTGGGCAGACACGCTCTCAGGCCAGCCTGCGCTCGCTCCCGACGAGCGTTTCAAGCAACTGATATTGTACAATAATCCGCCTCGCAACGGACGCGGGCGAATTGTACACAATGGCACATTGCTTGCTTCGATCAGGCTGCAATTCCCTTGCGGATGGCGTCCGACGCCTCCCGCTCACGAGATGAGGCCAAGCACGTGACTGAAACTGTCGCCGCGATCGTCGCCGCGCACCGCGCCGGGACCATGACGCCGGCCCAAACCGTGGCGCGCAGCTACCAGCGCATCCGCGAGCACAACGATCCCGCCATCTTCATCAGCCTGCGCGACGAGAAGGATGCGCTTGCCGAGGCCGAGCGGCTCGCCGATCCGACGTTGCCGCTTTACGGCGTGCCGGTCGCGGTGAAGGACAATATCGACGTCGCGGGCCTGCCGACCACCGCCGCCTGCCCGGCGTTCTCCTATCTGCCTGAGCAGGATTCCACCGCGGTCGCCAAACTGCGCGCGGCCGGCGCCATCATCATCGGCAAGACCAATCTCGACCAGTTCGCCACCGGCTTGGTCGGCGTGCGCTCGCCCTACGGCATTCCCAGGAACCCGGTGCGCGGCGATCTCGTGCCGGGCGGGTCGAGCTCGGGCTCCGCGGTCGCGGTCTCCGCGGGCCTGGTGCCGCTGTCGCTCGGCACCGACACCGCGGGCAGCGGCCGCGTGCCGGCGATGCTCAACAACATCGTCGGGCTCAAGCCGAGCCTTGGGCTGATCTCGACCACCGGCGTCGTGCCGGCCTGCCGCACGCTCGACTGCGTCTCGATCTTCTCGCTCACCGCCGACGACGCGCTGGCCGCGCTCGCCGTCATGTCCGGGCCGGATGACGCCGATCCGTACTCGCGCGACCGGGCGCTGGCCCCGCTGGCGAGCTTTCCGGCCAAGCTGAAGCTCGGCATTCCCCAAACCGGCCAGTTGAAATTCTTCGGCGATCGCGAGGCCGAGGAGGCCTATGGCGAGGCGTGCAAGCGCTGGCAGGCGCTCGGCGCCAACCTCGTCGAGTTCGACCTCGCGCCGTTCTACGAGACCGCGCGGCTGCTCTATGAGGGCCCGTGGGTGGCGGAACGGTATCTCGTGATCCGCGACCTGCTCGCGTCGTCGCCCGAGGCGGTCCATCCGGTGACGCGCGAGATCACCGTCGGCGGATCGCGCCCCACCGCTGCGGACACCTTCTCGGCGCTGTACCGCCTCGAGGCGCTGCGCCGCATCGCCGAGCGCAGCCTTGCGCAACTCGATGCGATCGTGCTGCCGACCGCCCCGACCGTGTATTCCACCGCTGACGTGCTCGCCAATCCGATCGAGCTGAACTCGCGGCTCGGCACCTACACCAATTTCGTCAACCTGCTCGATATGTGCGGCCTGGCGCTGCCGGCAGCGATGCGGCCCGACGGCGCGCCGTTCGGCATCACGCTGCTCGCGCGCGCCGGCCGCGACGCCGAGCTTGCCGGCATCGGCCGCGTGTTTCACGCCGACACCGGACTTACACTCGGCGCCAATTCACTTCCGCAGCCGCCGCTCACCGCCGCGCCGACGCAGGCCGGCTCCGACGACATCACCATCGCGGTGGTCGGTGCGCATCTCTCCGGCATGGCGCTGAACCACGAGCTGACGACGCTCGATGCGCGCCTGCTGGAAGAGGCGGTCACTGCACCGGACTACAGGCTCTACGCGCTCGACACCACGCCGCCGAAGCCCGGCATGCTGCGCATCGAGGCCGGTGCCGGCGCAGCGATCAAGCTCGAACTGTGGGCGATGTCACCGGCAGCATTCGGAAAGTTCGTCGCCGCGATCCCGCCGCCGCTGTCGATCGGCACGATCAGGCTCGCCGACGGACGGCAGGCCAAGGGCTTCATCGTCGAGCCCGCCGCGATCCAGGGCGCGAAGGACATTTCCGCCTATGGCGGCTGGCGCGCATTCATGGCGGAGAGGGCGAAAGCCTAGCCGCTCCGGCGGCGCACTCCCTCGCCCCGCTCTCTCGGGGGAGAGCTAAGGAGAAGCTACACCGACACCGCGTAGGTCTCGTACTCCCCGCGCACCTGCTCGATATGGGCGCGCATCGCCGCGGCGGCGCCTGTCTTGTCGCCGCGCATGATGGCGACGACGACGCGGTCGTGCTCGGCGTGGGATTTTGCCAGACGGCCGAGGTTGCGGAACTGGGCGCGGCGGAACGGCTGCACGCGCACCCGCGTCGCCAAGGTGATCTCGGCGATGTAGGCGTTCTGCGACCCGGCATAGATCGCGTTGTGGAAGCGCTCATTGACCTCATGGAAGCGCTCGGGATTGCCGGTGTAGCTCAGCACCCGCAACTCCTCGTGGATCGCTTCCAGCGCGTGGCGCTCCGCCGCCGTCATCCGCTCGGCGGCGAGGCCGGCACAGATCGCCTCCAGCTCGGCCATCGCCTCGAACATGCCGGTGAGCCGTTCAAGCGAGGGCCGCGCCACCACGGCGCCGCGATGCGCTCGGGCATCGATCAGGCCGCTGGCGGCAAGCTGCCGCAGCGCTTCGCGCACCGGGGTGCGCGAGACGTTGAAGCGCCGCGCAAGGTCGGTTTCATCGAGCCCGGCCCCCGGCGGCAGCGTGCCACGCACGATCTCGTCGGCGAGTTGCAGCCGCAGCTCTTCGGCACGGGTGACCTTGTCGACCAGCGACGACGGCCGATCGATGCGGCGCACCGTCATCTCGGATTCTGCGCCCTGCGGCAGATCTTCCAGGCTCATCCTCAAGCGCCCTTCAAGCACCTTTGGGTTCGTCGATGACGCTGACATGGGCGGCGACGATTCTCCAGCCCTCGGGGAAGCGAATCCACGTCTGCATCTGCCGCCCCACTCTGCCCGGCGCGCTGTCCCGGTAGAACAGCGTCGAGGCGATCGCGGTGTCGCGGCCATAGGTCGTGATCACGGTCCGCTCGATCTTGCGCATCAGCCCGACCGGCGAGCGCCCGGCGCGAAACGCCATGATCTCGGCATAGCCATAAAGGTTCTCGCCGATACCGTAACGCAGCGTGCGGCGGTCGTCGCGGAACAGCTCGTCGAGCACCGCGACGTCGTTCGAGACCAGCGCCTTCTCATATCGCTGGAACTGCGCGGTGACCTCGGCGACGACGTCGGGAATATCGATTTCCATATCAGAGTCCTCTCGGCGCCGGCGCGGCCGCAACGCCCATCTGTTCCAGCGCATAGGCGACCCGCAGCGCGACGTCCTCGCGCCAGGGCGCCGCGATGATCTGCACGCCGATCGGCAGCGGCTCAAGCGGCACCGGCACGGCGACCACCGGCAGACCGATGAAGGAGATCGGCTGGGTGTGGATGCCGATATTGGCGCGCACCGGAAGCTCGACGCCGTCGAGCGTGAAACTGGCCTGACCGATCTTCGGCGCGGTGCACGGCGTCGCCGGCGCCAGGATCACGTCGACCGACTGGAACAGCTCCATCACCTTCGCGCGATACCAGCGGCGGAATTTCTGCGCCTTGTCGACATAGACCGCCGGGATCATCGCGCCCGCAATGAGACGGTCGCGCACCGCCGGATCGAAATCGTTGGGACGCTTGCGCAGGCGATCGAGATGCAGCGCGGCACCCTCGGTCGTGGTGATGATGTAGGCCGCGGCGCGAGCGCGCGCCGCTTCGGGAAGCTCCACGATCCGCGCGGCACCGAGCGCCTTCGCGACACGCGCGACCGCCTCTGCCGCCTCCGGAAACAGATTCTGCTGGAAATAGCCGCCGGCGATCGCAACCCGCAACCCGCCAATATCGTTGGCAAGCAACGGCACGGTCGGCTCGACCGACTGCACAATGCAGGCCGGATCATCGGCATCAGGCCCCTGCATGGCGTCGTAGGCGAGCGCGAGATCCTTCACGCTGCGCGCCAGCGGGCCGAGATGATCGAGGCTGGCGACGAACGGATAGGACCGCGCGCGCGACAGCCGGCCATAGGTCGGCTTCAGGCCGAACGTGCCGCAGAACGACGACGGCACGCGGATCGAGCCGTTGGTATCGGAGCCGAGCGCGATCGGCACCAGCGCGCCGCCGACGGCGCTGCCGGAGCCGCCGGAGGAGCCGCCGGTCATTCGCGCCGGATCATGCGGATTGCGCGACGGGCCGTCATGCACATTCTCGCCGGTGAAGTCGTAGGCGTATTCGCCCATGTTGAGCGCGCCGACCAGCACCGCACCGGCCGCTTCCATCCGCTCGATCAGCGTCGCATCGCGCGGCGACGGCGGCAGGTCGCGGTTGATCTTCGAGCCGGCGCGGGTCGGAAGGCCCTGCACATCGAACAGGTTCTTGACCGCGAAGGGGACGCCGGCGAGCGGGCCGACCGGTTGACCGGCGGCGATCGCGGCATCGACCGCGCTGGCCCTGGCGCACGCGCGATCGGCGGTGACGTCGGTGAAGGCATTGAGGACCTTGTCATGCGCTGCGATCCGCGCCAGCGCAGCCTCGGTCGCGGCAAGAGCCGTGATCTTGCGGCTCGATACGGCCTGCGCGATCTCGGCGGCCGACATGGGAACGGGAGTTTCGGACATCGGGGTCTCAGGTCGAATAGACGGCGGCCGACACGACGTCGTCCGGCAGCGGGAAGTCATCGACCAGCCGCGCCAGTCGCAGCGAGACGTCGAGATTGGCGCGCACCGCCGGACGCCAGGCGTCCTCCAGCGGCAACGCCATCGCGCGGGCGACGGCGTTCATATAGTCGTCGAGATGATCGGTCATTTCGCTCCCAATAACGATTTTGCGCATGATCTCCGCGCAAACGCGTTCCGCGTTTGTCGCGAGGAAAACCGGCCCCCACTCTTCCGGATCATGCGTCAAGACACCGGCAGCGGCGGATGCGGGATCGCCGTCAGCAGCTCCCTTGTATAGGCATCCTGCGGATTGCCCAAGACGTGTTCGGATGTGCCCTGCTCCACGATGCGACCGGCGCGCATCACGATGACGCGATCGCACAGCAGGCGCACGACATTGAGGTCGTGCGACACGAACAAATAGCTCATGCCCATCGACTGCTTGAGGTCCTGCAGCAAATTGAGCACCACCGCCTGCACCGAGACATCAAGTGCCGCGGTCGGCTCGTCGAGGATGACGAGCTTCGGGTGCAGCGCGATGGCGCGCGCGATGCCGACGCGGGCCTTCTGGCCGCCGGAGAGCTGGTGCGGGAAGCGGTCCAGCAGATTGACCGGCAGGCCGACCAACCGCGCAAGCTCCTCGCAGCGGGCGCGGAGCGCGTCGCGTCCCCTGATGTCGCCGAGTTGCATGATCGGGTCCGCGATCGCGCGCGCCGCGGTGAAGCGCGGGTTGAGGCTGTCGGTCGGATCCTGGAACACCATCTGGATCTGGCTGCGCCGCGGCAGCCGCGCGAACGACTGCGGCGTGATGCCGCCGATGTCCTCGCCGTCGAACATGATGCGGCCGGAGGTCTGGTCGAGCAGCCGCATCACCATCATCGACGTCGTCGACTTGCCGCAGCCGGATTCGCCGACCAGCCCGACGCTCTCGCCATGATCGATCGAGAAGCTGATACCGTCGACCGCACGGAAGGTCTCTTCCTCGACCGGCGGCTTGCGCCCGAACAACTTTGCCAGCATCCCGCCCGCGCCCTGGCGCGGGTATTCCTTGACGAGCTTTTCGACTGATAGGAGAGGCTCCATCCGCCCCCTCTCCCCGTTCTTTACGGGGAGAGGGTTGGGGTGAGGGGCCGCATCCGCAGGCACGGCCCGTGGAGGGTCCCCCTCACCCGCCACGCTCTGGCGCGCGAGTGCGCTGCCGAGCGTGTCGGCCTCTCCCCGCACGCGGGGAGAGGCAAGCGAATCCTCCTCCGGCAACAGATCCCGTAGCGACACCCCGAGCCGCGGCGTCGCGCGCATCAGCTTCCTGGTGTAGGCATGCCGGGGCGCGGCGAAGATGTCGGCGGACTTGGCGGTCTCGACCACACGGCCCTTCTCCATCACCACGACGCGGTCGCAATAGGCGGCGGCGAGGCCGAGATCATGCGTGATCAGGATCGTCGACATCGCCCGGCGCCGGGTCAGCTCGACGATCAGGTCCATCACCGCCTTCTGGGTGGTGACGTCGAGGCCGGTGGTCGGCTCGTCGGCGATCAGAAGCTGCGGATTGCAGGCCAGCGCCAGCGCGATGACCACGCGCTGGCACATGCCGCCGGACAGCTCGAACGGATAGGCGTGGTAGCGCTCGCGTGCGCGCGCGATCTTGACCTGCTCCAGCGCCTCGACCGCCGTCTCGCCGCGATCGGTGACCTGCGCCTGCTGCACATGCTGGCGCAGCACGTCCTCGATCTGGTGACCGACCTTGCGGATCGGATTGAGCGCGGCGCGCGGATTCTGGAAGATCATCGAGACTTCGCGGCCGCGCAGATCGCGCATCTGGCTCTCCGAGGCCGACTTGACGTCGATACCGGAGAACATCACCGAGCCCTCGGCGATCCGGCCGGCGCGATCGAGGATGCGCATCACGGCATAGGACGTCACCGACTTGCCGGAGCCGGACTCGCCGACGATGCCGACAGTCTCACCCTTGCCGACTGATATGTCGACGTGCTGCACCGCCTTGACGATGCCGCGGCGGGTGGTGAACTCGACCGTGAGGTCTTTGACGTCGAGCAGCGGCTGGGCGGTCATGCGCACCTCCCCCCACAGGGTGCGTGATCCAAAAATCCGCAAAACAACCCCATGCAAAGGAGCGGAGCGGTAGCACGGCACCGGACCGGGACAGGCATCATGTTCTCCGCCTGTCCAGTGCGCCCCCTCGCCCCGCTCTTGCGGGGAGAGGGTTGGGGTGAGGGGCATCTATCGGCACGTACAACTGGCTGAGGAGTGCGCGGAGCGCCCCCCTCACCCGGTCCGCTAACGCGGCCCGGCCTCTCCCCGCACGCGGGGAGAGGCGAAGAAAGCGCGCATGCGTTAGCCAGGTCCACATCATCACGTCCTCCGCTGCGGATCGACGATGTCGCGCAGGCCGTCGCCGAGCAGGTTGAAGCAGAACACCGCGATCATCAGCGCGAGGCCCGGGAACAGCGCGATCCACCACTCGCCCGACACCATGAAGCCTGCGCCCTCGGCGACCATGATGCCCCACTCCGCGGTCGGCGGCCGGACGCCGAGCCCGATGAAGGACAGGCCCGCGGCGTTGAGGATCGCATAGCCCATGGTCAGCGACATCTGCACGATCATGATCGGCATGATGTTGGGCAGGATGTGCCCGAGCAGAATGCGGTACTCGCCGTTGCCGGACAGCCGCGCCGCCTGCACGAAGCCGGCATTGCGGCGGACGTTTGCTTCTGCGCGTGCGACGCGGGCATAGAGCGGGAAGTTCACGATCGCGGTCGCGATGATGATGTTCTGCACGGTGTTGCCGAGCGCCGCGACGATGCCCATCGCCAGCACGAACAGCGGAAACGCCATGATGGTGTCGGCGATGCGGCCGACGATGCGGTCGGTCCAGCCGCCGAAATAGCCGGCGGCGATGCCGGCCAGCCCGCCCATCAGGAACACCAGCACGACGGAGGCGACCGCGATGAAGGTGTCGAGCCGAGTTGCGACGATGACGCGGCTGAAGATGTCGCGGCCGAGCTGATCGGTGCCGAACCAGTGCGCGGCCGACGGCGGCTTCAATGCAGCCGCGGTGTCGGAGGCGAGCGGGTCGTACGGCACCACGTAGGGCCCGAACAGCGCGGCAAACAGGATCAGGACCAGCAGCGCGAAGGCAAAGCCGGTGACCTTGTTTTCGCTCAAGACGTAGCGGGTTTGCTCAAAAGCCGCGGCAAGCCCCGACGTGCGGGCGGGTCCTGCGGGTTCGACGGTTGGAGCTACGGTGCTCATGCTCTAGCCCTCCAGCCTGACGCGGGGATCGATCACGCCATAGAGGATGTCGATCATCAGATTGAGCAGCACGTACATGACCGCCATGGTCAGCACGAAGCCCTGCACCGGCGCGAAGTCGGAGGCGATCAGCGCCTCGACCGCGTAGGAGCCGATGCCGGGCCAGGCGAACACCTTTTCCACCAGCACATTGGCGCCCAACAGGAACGAGAACACCATGCTGAGCGTGGTGATGACCGGCAGCATCGCGTTGCGGAAGGCGTAAGTGACGATCACCTTGCCGGGCGACAAGCCGCTGGCGCGCGCGGTGCGGACGAAGTCGGACGCCAGCACCGCCAGCATCGAGGCGCGCGTCATCCGCGCGATCGGCGCCAGCGAGAAGATCGCGAGCGTCACCGCCGGCAGGATCAATTGGCTGAGCGCAGAACGAAACGCCTCGAAGTCCCGCGCGATCAGCGTGTCGATGAGATAGAAGCCCGTGACCGTCGGCGGCGCGCTAGCGAACACGTCGAGCCGGCCGAGCGGCGCCGGCGACCAGCCGAGCCGGAAATAGAACAAATAGACCAGCACGAGCCCGGTGAAGAACACCGGCAGCGACACGCCGGCCGTGGTGGTGACGCGGCAGAGATGGTCGATCCAGGAGCCCGGCCGCGTCGCCGCCAGCACGCCGAGCGGGATCGCGATCACGATGGAGACGACAAGGCCGAGCAAGGTAAGCTCGGCCGACGCCGGCAGACGGTTGCGCAGCTCGGCCGCCACCGGCTGGCCGGTGGTGAGCGACGTGCCGAGATCGCCATGGGCGAGATCGTTGGTGTAGCGGACGAACTGCTCGATCAGCGGCTTGTCGAAGCCGAGCTTCTTCCGGATCTGGTCGACCGCCTCCTTGGTGGCCGCGGGGCCAGCAAAATACGCCGCGGGATCGCCCGGCAGCGCACGCGTCAAAAGGAACGTCACGATCACGACCCCGATCAGCGACGGGATCGCGAACAGCAGCCGCTTGCCGATCATCGCAAGCATGAGCGCCTCACCCCTTCGCCATCGCGCGATAATCGAGGCGGCGGTGGAACCAGTATTGGTAGCCCGTCACGTTCTTCTGCATCGCGACGTTGACGAAGGGCTGATAGAGCGGGATGCGCGGGATGTCGGTGTAGGCGAGATCGACGAAGCCCTTGACGTCGGCATCGTAGGCCGCGGTGTCGCCATTCGCGGCGGCGATGCGCGCGCCGTCGATGAGCTTGTCCATCTCTGATGACTTGTAGCTCATCGTGTTGAAGATCGAATTGTTGCCGTGATAGCACCAGTAGAAGAAGTACTCGGGGTAATCGAGCCAGCCCGAGAACACGTTGGTGAACAGCGGCATTTCCTTCTTGGTGAGCTCGGTGCGCCAATTGGCGCCGGGCACCTTGTTGATCGTGGTCTTGATGCCGAGCTGCGCCAGGCTCTCCTGCACCAGCACGCAGAGCGGCTCGTTGACCCCGGCGAAATTCAGGTCGAACGAGATCGTGGTCTCGAATCCGTTGGCGTAGCCGGCTTCAGTGAGCAGCGCCTTGGCCTTCTCCATGTCGGTGTAATATTTGGTCGGCTGCGGCCAGGCGACCTCGGTCGGCCTGTCCTTGGCCGCGCCGAACATCGGGTTGGCGAGACCGAACAGCACCGCATCCATGATCTTCTGGTACGGCATCGCGTAGGCCATCGCCTGCCGTACCTTGGGATTGTCGAACGGCGGCTTGGTCACGTTCATGCCGATATACTGGATGCCGTTGGAGAACGGCAGCGAGACCACGTTGAGCTTGCCGCTCGCCTTCATCTCCTGGAAGTCCTTGAACGGCAGCTCATACGAGATGTCGGCGTCACCGCGCTCGAGCAGCGCACGGCGGTTGCCGGCCTGCGGCACCATGCGCCAGATCACGCGCTTGATCTTCGGCAACGGGCCGCAGACCCACTCGTCGTTGCGCTCCATGACGACTTCGGTGCCGGCGGTCCACTTGGTCACCTTGTAGGCGCCGGAGCCCGCGGTCTGCTGCTTGGTGAATTCGAGGCCCCACGGATCCTTCTCGCTGGCGTTCTTCTTCACCAGCTCGGAATTGACGACGCAGGGCACGATCACAGCGAGGTCGGGGATCGTCAGCTTGTCCTTCCTGAGGAAGTCGACGCGCACCGTATAATCATCGACGACCACGAACTGCTCGGGCTTGGTCAGCGAGCCCGCGCTCATCTGGAAGGTCGGGAAGCCGCCGACAGAGACGGCACGGTCGAGCGACCATTTGACGTCCTTCGCCGTGACAGGCGTGCCGTCATGGAATTTGGCGTTCTTGCGCAGCTTGAAGGTGACCGACATGTCGCCGATGTTGATGTCCTCGGCGAGCTCAGGCTTGAACTTGTCGCGGTCGTAATAGGGCACGCCGCCCGGACCGCTCTTCATCTCGTGGCTGATCAGGCGGTCGTAGCAATTCCACGACACCTCGTAGCCCGGCACGTTGGTGCCGACGCCGTGGATATCGAGATTGTTGGGACCGCCTTCGGAGACGATGAGCAGCGTCTCGGAGCGCGCGTCGGCCTTGGCCGGCGACCAGATCGCGGGCGCGGTCGGCGCCAGCGCCCCCGCGGCCAGCCCGGACACCGATTTGAGGAAATCGCGACGCTTCATGTGATGCTCCAACGCCTTGGGAAACGGCCTTGGAACTCAGATCGCAAGGATTGTGCCAACCCTTAACGAAATCTTATGTCCTGCTAATGCCTTGCCGGAGCGAGGTAAAACGTCGGCCGGTATCCCGGTCGGGCAAAATCTCAGATCGCCAATTGCATACAAAGCCAGGCTATATGCTCAACAAATGAGCATGAAGCGGCTTCTGCTTGCTTTGTGGCCGGCAATAGAGGCCGCGCGCTGAAGCGCGCTAATCCGGCCAAATCAGCTCCTGCAATTGCACGAAGTCGTCGACCCGGTCCGGCCAGCCGTCGATGCAGATGTGCCGGAGCGGATCGCTGGCAGAGTGCAGCATCAAGAGCGCCATCAGCCGCCGCTTCAGCGTGAACGTCACATCAGTGCGCGAGATGCCGAAGCCGTCGAACAGGCTGCGCACCCGGCGCGAATGCCCGGCGGCCATGAAGGCGCTGGGACCGAGCAGGTCGTACTCGCCCCATCCGGCCCGGACGTCGCCGAAGTCGAACAGGCCGGCGACGTGCCAGCCGTCGGCCCGGCGTCCGAGCAGAAAGTTCTCCGGGATGTATTCGCCGGTCAGGATCACCGGCGGCGCGTTCATTGGGATCAACTCAGCGGCGTCACGCAGGAGATCGTCGAGCGAGGTGAGGAATTTTTTGGGCAGGCCGAGCCGCTCATGGCGCGCCCGGCACTGCGCGATCTGCCCGCGCATGAAGGCCTCCCAGCGCGGCTCGATAGCGCGCAGGCTGCCGGGCGGCACGCGCTGCACCTCGGCAATCACGGCCCCGATCTCGGCGAGCACGCGCTCGCGCTCGGCTTCCGACAGCGATGGCCAGACCTCCGAGCCGACGGTGCCGGACAGGCGAGTGATGACGAGATACGGCCAGCCGTCGCGTTCGCCCTCCGCGACAAGGTCGGGAATCGGAATGCCGAGCCGTCCGCGCAACCCGGCAAGCGCGCCGCGCTCGGACACGAATTGCGGGCGCAGAAACGGCGGGAAGAGTTTGAGGATCAGGTTATCGTCCAGCCCGACAACCAGATTGGTGCCGGTCGAGAACACATGCGGCGCGACGCACGACAGCCCGTGGCCATCAGCAATATCGCGCGCGACCGGCAACCAGCGCGACGTGTCGCTGCGCCAGGCGCGGTAGCTGTCGTAGTTGGTGAGGAGTGGAAGGGAAGCGATCATCTCTCGGACCGTCATTGCGAGCCACCCGGTCGGCGCGAAGCGCCGCCGGATGAAGCAATCCATGGCACCGCTTGTACAGCGAATGGATTGCTTCGTCGCTTCGCTCCTCGCAATGACGGGAAGCTATTTCGTAGCCCGGATGAAGCGAAGCGTAATCCGGGATTCTGTGCCGCCTGAAAGACCGGCCCCGGATTTCGCTTCGCTTCATCCGGGCTACACAGCCGTCTTCTCCTCCCCCTGAAAGGGGGAAGGTCGGGATGGGGGTCAGCCGCAAGCGACGCTGCAAGTGGTGAGAGAAGATCCCCACCCGCTTTGCTCTGGCGAGCAAAGCGACCTCCCCTCTTCAAGGGGAGGTTAAGGCAACGCATAACCTCATCACCTATCCGGATTGGCGCGCTCGAACTGGCGCAAGAGGCGGTTGCCGCGCTCGACGGCGTTGTCCATCGCGGCTTGCGCCGAACGCTTGCCGGCGAACACCTGCTCGAGTTCCTCCTCGATCACGTCGCGGATCAGGACGAACGAGCCGAGGCGGATGCCCTTCGAATTGTCGGTCGGCGGCTTCAGCGTCACCTCCTCGATCGAGATCGAGGCGCCGGGATTGCGATCGTAGAAACCCTGCGCGCGGGTGAGATCGAATGCGGCGCGGGTGATCGGCAGGTAGCCCGTGTTCTGGTGCCAGGTGGCCTGCACCTCCGGCCGCGACAGATAGGCGAAGAACTTCGCCACGCCGGCGTACTCCGCGCGCGGCCGGTCGCGCAGCACCCACAGCGTCGCGCCGCCGATGATCGAGTTCTGCGGCGCGCCCTGCACGTCGGGTTCGTACGGCATCATGCCGTAGCCGACCTCGAATTTGGAATTGGCCTTGATGTCGGCGCGCGTGCCCGACGAGCCGATGAAGATGCCGCACTCCCCTTTCTGGAAGCGCGGCTCGGCCGCCTGCCCGCGGCCGCTATAGTCGAAGGCCTTGTCGGCCTGCCACTGCGCGAGCTGCGCGATGTGGCGAACCACCAGCGGATTGTTGAAGATCAGCTGGGCGTCGAGCCCGGAAAACCCGTTGGCCTTGGTCGCGATCGGCAGATTGTGGAAGGCGGAGAAGTTCTCGACATTGATCCAGGACGGCCACGACGTGGTCAGTCCGCACATCGCGCCCGCCGCGCGCAGCCGCTTGGCCGCGACGCCGAGCTCCGGCCAGGTCCTCGGCGGCACACTCGGATCGAGCCCGGCGGACCGGAACATATCCTTGTTGTAGTAGAGGATCGGCGTCGAGGCATTGAATGGGAACGACAGCATGTTGCCGTCGACATCGGCATAGTAGCCGGCCACCGCGGGCAGATAGGCCGACGGCGCGAATGCCTCGGACTGATCGCGCATCAGCTCGAACACCGGATAGATCGCGCCGCGGGCCGCCATCATGGTTGCGGTCGCGATCTCGTTGACCTGAACGATCGCCGGCTGGCTGCGCGATCGGAAGGCGAAGATCGCCGCGGTGACGGTCTCGGTATAGTTGCCCTTGTAGGCGGGCACGATCCGGTAATCGGATTGCGAGGCGTTGAAATCGGCGGCAAGCTTCTCGAGCTGCTTGCCGAGCTCGCCCGACATCGCGTGCCACCACATGATCTCGGTGGCCGCCCGCGCCGGCGACACAAGCAGAAGAGCCGCGACGACGAGGTACAAAAGCTTCAAGGCGAGCTTCAAAGCGAACTTCACGACGAGCCGTTCCCGGATGCCACCACGCCCTCATAAGGCGCCACAACCGCAGATTCAACCTACACCGCAGGTTGCACCGCGGATTTAACGTTTGGCCGATGGCGAACCAGCGCCATTCTGCTAAAAATGCGTTGAACCTTTTCTTCCCGCCCTGGACACAATTCACAAGGGGAATAGTAGCCTGTGTACCGCCGCGCCGGCCTTTCGCGGATAACGATGCTTGCCGTCGCGCTGTCATGGGCAGCGGTCCCGGCGAGCGCTTTCGCGCGCGAATTCCGGACCGCCGATACCCAGAATGAGGACTATCCGACCGTCCAGGCGCTGAATTACATGGACCGCCTGATCGCTGAACGCACCGCCGGCCGGCACCGCATCGTGGTCTTCCATTCCCGCCAGCTCGGTGAGGAGAAGGAGACGCTGGAGCAGACCCGGGCCGGCGCCATCGATTTGAACCGGACCAATGTCGCGCTGATCGGGACAATGGTGCCGTCGGTCAACGTGCTGGCAATGCCGTTCCTGTTTCGATCGCCCGAACACCTGCAAACCGTGCTGGATGGACCGATCGGCAGCGAGATCCTGAACAGTCTCGGGGATCACGGCTTCATAGGGCTGGCCTTCTACGATTCCGGCGCCCGCTCGATCTACAACAGCGTGCGCCCGGTGCGTTCGCTCGACGACCTCAAGGGACTGCGGGTGCGCGTGCAGCAATCCGAACGGATGTCGGACATGGTGCGTGCGCTCGGCGCCCAGCCGGTCCAGATGCCCTACGGCCAGGTGCTGACCGGATTCGCCACCGGGCTGATCGACGGCGCCGAGAACAACTGGGCGTCCTTCGTCACCACCGGCCACTACAAATATGCCGGCTACTACACGCTGACCCGGCACACTTTCAGTCCGGACGTGCTGCTGATGTCGCAAAAGGCCTGGGCCAGCCTCTCGCCGGAGGAGCAAACGATCTTCCGCGAGGCCGCGCAACGCTCCAGCGCCTACATGCGCGAGAGGTGGCGCGAGCTCGAGGAGCGCTCGCGCCAGCAGGCGGAGCTGGCCGGCGTCAAGATCGTGACCGACATCGACCGCAAGCCGTTCGAAGCTGCAATGGCCGGCATCTACGCCAAGGCCGAGCGCGATCCTGCGGTATCAGCGCTGATCGAACGCATCCGCAACATGGAGTAACCGGATCTTGGACGCACCAGAGCAGGACGGGACGAAGCGACGGCGGGCGGCCTTCGGGCCGCAGGGCCGTTTCCGCATCGTCCAGTTGCTGCGTGCGGTCCCGATCCGCTGGCGCATCCTTTCGATCGCCCTGCTCAACTCCGCGGTCGTGATCGTGCTGGCGGTGCTGATCTGGAACGGCTCGAAGGTGCTCGGCTCGGCCTGGGAGGATGTCCGCCAGGTGCGGGAATCCGACAAGATCCTGGCCAAGCTCGAAAGCGAGACCAGCCGTCTGCAGAACCTGATCCATCGCTACATCAATCAGCCGAGCCCGGACCTGTTCGCTGAAATCCTGCTGCTCCGCGAGGCCGTGCTCGGCACGCTGACCAACCGGGCCTCGACCGACCCGATGCTGTCAGGCTCGGTCGAGCAGCTGGAGCGCGTCACCAGCCGTTTCCTCGACGGCTTCGGCGAACTGCGCACCGTGCAGACCAGGATCGCCAAGACCTATGACGAGCAGGTGCTGTCGCCGACCAAGGACATGGCCGGGCTCTATTCGATCATCGAGGGCGCGACCGGCCATCGCGATGCACTGATCTGGCCCGCGCTCGGCAAGTCGCGCGAAGCGTTCACCTCGCTGCTGGTCGCCGCCAACGCCTACTACCTCTCGCTTGCCTCCTCGTCGGCCGAGGAGGCCCGCCGCAACATCGATACGATCGAGCGGACGATTCCCGTCATGACCGATCTGGCCGAGAACGATCTGCAGCGGATGGCGCTGGCGCGGCTCAAGGTCAAGACCGCCGAGCTGCGCGACGGGCTCGGCAAGCTCAGCGAGCAGCTCACCAACCGCACCGATCTGCTGCGCAACTCGATCGACGCCAGCCAGGCGGATGCGATCGGCGCGATCGACGATCTCTCGGTGAAGATGCGCCAGCGCGAGCAGAAGGCGCAGGAGACGTTCGACAAGACGCTGACCTCGATCTCGCGCCGGGTGCTGTCGATTGCCGTGATCTTCCTCGGCGTCATCATGTCGGCCGGCGTCATGATCGCGCTGTCGATCCGGCTGCCGCTGGCGCAGATCATGGCCGCGATGCGCACCATCACCTCGGGGGACCTCGACCGGCCGGTGCAGGGCACGTCGGCCAAGGACGAGGTCGGCGCCATGGCGCGTGCGGTCGAAGTGTTCCGTGAAAACGCGATCGCCAAGCGCAAGACCGAGGACGAGCTGCGCACCGCCAAGGAGGAGGCCGAAAGCGCGCTGCTCGAGCTCAACACCGCGCAGCAGAACCTGATCGATGCCGAACGCCTCGCCGCGCTCGGCGGCCTCGTTGCCGGCGTCGCCCACGAGGTCAACAACCCGATCGGCATCAGCCTGACGGTGGCCTCGAGCTTTGCCCGCCGCAGCGAGATGTTCGAGAACGATTTGAAGACCGAGCCGCTGCGCCGCTCCAGGCTCGACGAGTTCGTCCGCGCCTCGCGTGACGCATCGCAGCAACTGGTCTCGAACCTGACGCGCGCCGGCGAGCTGATCCAGTCGTTCAAGCAGGTCGCCGTCGACCGCTCGCATGCCGAACGCCGCCAGTTCGCCTTGAGCGAATCCACCGACCAGATCGTGGCGAGCCTGCGGCCGGTGCTCAAGAAGGCCGCGATCGCGCTGTCGGTCGATGTGCCCGAGGGGCTCTTGATCGACGGCTATCCCGGCGCCTATGGGCAGATCTTAACCAATCTTTTCCTCAACGCCGTCAATCATGCCTTTGCCGATGGCCGCTCCGGCACCATCACCATCTCGGCGCGCGGGCGCGGCGCCGACGATGTGGAGATCATCTTCGCAGACGACGGGGCTGGCATGACGCCGGACGTGCAGCGGCAGGCGTTCGACCCGTTCTTTACGACGCGCCGCAACGAAGGTGGTACGGGCCTTGGCCTCCACATCGTCTATAACCTCGTCACCCAGCAGCTCGGTGGACGCATGATGCTGGAGTCAAGGGTAGGACAAGGCACCACTTTTCGCATTATCATGCCCAGGATCGCCAAGGGGGCTGCCAAGGGCGAGCCCACGATCGCTGACGCAGCAGCCGACGGAACCAGTCAATGGCCGAACAGGACGATGTCCTCCAACTGATCGACGATACCGAGAGCCCCCCGGAGGACTCGTCGGCCCGCAAATGGAAGATCGCCGTCATCGACGACGATCACGCCGTCCATGAAGGCACCCGTTTCGCGCTGAGCGATTACAACCTGAACGGTTCGACGCTGGAGATCCTCTCGGCCTACTCTGCGGCCGAAGGCCGCACGCTGATGCGGGACAACCCCGACATCGCGGCCGTGCTGCTCGACGTCATCATGGAGACCGACGTCGCCGGCCTCGAGCTCGTCGAGTTCATCCGCAACGAGATCAAGAACGAGACCGTGCGCATCATCCTGCGCACCGGCCAACCCGGCCAGGCGCCGGAGCGGCGCGTCATCGTGCAATACGACATCAACGACTACAAGGCGAAGACTGAGCTCACCGCCGACAAGCTGTTCACGTCGCTGACCGCCGCGCTGCGCAGCTACCAGCAGCTCGAGCGCATGGTGCAGACGCGGCGCGGGCTCGAGATCATCATCGACGCGGCCTCGACGCTGTACGATTTCAAATCGATGCAGCGGCTGGCCGAGGGCGTGCTGACCCAGCTCGCCTCGCTGCTCAACGTCGACTGCGCCGGCATTCTGGTGCTGCGCGACGACGGCAATTCGGCGGCGGCCGATTTCTCGGTGCTGGCCTGCTCGGGCTGCTACAGCCGCTTCATCGGCACCACCTCGTCGAAGGCGCTCGATCCGGACCTGCGGCACATGGTGGAGGAAGCATTCCAGCGCCGCAAGAACGAGTTCGCCGACCACCGCAGCGTGCTCTATTCGCGCACCGGCAGCGGCCGCGAGGTCGTGGTGCTGCTGCAGGCCGAGCGCCAGCTCTCCGACACCGACCGTGCGCTGGTCGAGATCTTCTCGAGCCGGCTGTCGATCGCGTTCGACAATGTGATCCTCTACCAGCAGCTGCACGAGGCCAACACCCAGCTCGAGGACCGCGTCGCGCAGCGCACCCGCGCGCTGATGCAGGCCAACCGGCGGCTCTCGGCGCAATGGCTGCGGCTGCAGCGCGCCAACGGCTTCAAGAACGAGATCCTCGGCACCGTCGCCCACGATCTGAAGAACCCGCTCGGCGTGATCCTCGGACGCACCGAGATGCTGACCGAACTGATCGGCGCCGGCTCGCCGAAGGAAAACGTCACATCGCAGGTCGAGCACATAAGGGACGCGACCAAGCGGCTGACCTCGATGGTCGACCATCTGATCTCGGACGCGATGGCCGACGCCTTCGACATCACCATCCGCCGCGAGCCGGTCGACGTCGCGGCCCTGGTCAACGAGGTCACCGAGGCCAATCTGCCCTCGGCGGTCAACAAGCAGCAGAGCATCTCGGTCTCGGGGCCGCAGCAATTCGTCACGATGTGCGACGCCGACCGGATTCGCGAGGCGATCGACAACCTCGTCAGCAACGCCATCAAGTACTCGCCGATCGGCGGCAAGATCACGGTCACGGTCAGCCATGAGGGCGACGACACCGTGATCCGGATCGCCGACCAGGGACCCGGCCTCAGCCCCGAGGATCTCGGCCGGCTGTTCGGCCGGTTCCAGCGGCTGTCGGCCAAGCCGACCGCGGGCGAGAGCTCGACCGGGCTCGGCCTTTCCATCGTCAAGCGCATCATCGACATGCATGGCGGCCATGTGACCGCGCAGAGCCCGGGCCCCGGACAGGGGTCGACCTTTACGGTTACACTGCCGGCAACAGAGACATCATGAGCCAGAACCCGCATATCTTCATCGTGGACGATGAGGCGCCGGCCCGCGAAATGGTCGGCGATTACCTCAAGATGCACGGCTTCGGCGTGACGCTGTGCGACGGCGGCAAGAGCCTGCGCAAGGAGATCGAGGGCTGCACGCCCGATCTCGTGGTGCTGGACCTCAACATGCCCGAGGAGGACGGGCTGTCGATCATTCGCGACCTCAAGAGCAAGATCAACGTCCCCGTCATCATGCTGACAGCTACTGCCAGCCCGATCGACCGGGTGGTCGGGCTGGAGCTCGGCGCCGACGACTACGTGGCCAAGCCCTGCGAATTGCGCGAGCTGATGGCACGCATCCGCTCGGTGCTGCGGCGGAGCGGGCCGGCGAAAGCGGCGGCGCCGGAACCGGCGAACGCGAAGGCCGAAAAGGAGCAGCTGGTTCGGTTCGGCACCAAATGGCTCGATCTCGAGGCCCAGGCGCTACGCGACGACGAGGGCAACGAGCATCCGCTGACGGCCTCCGAATTCGGCCTGCTGAAGGTGTTCGCGGCCAACCCGAAGCGGGTGCTGTCGCGCGAGCGGCTGCTGGAACTCGCCAATGCGCGCGACGCGGAGGCCTTCGACCGTGCCGTCGACCTGCGCATCATGCGCATCCGCCGCAAGATCGAATTCGACCCGACCAAGCCGTCGGTGATCCGCACCATCCGCGGCGGCGGCTACCTGTTCTCGCCGACCGGCGACAAGGCGTAGTCATTCCGGTGCCGTCCCCGTCATCCCCGCGCAAAGGCTTCGCCTTTGTCGCTGGAGGAGCCGCGCAGCGGCGTCTCGAAGGATGCACGGCCCCGGCTGGTGGCCGTCGATCCTTCGAGGCTCACTGCGCTCGCACCTCAGGATGTCGGGACTACGCCCTGCATCATCCTCGAATGTATCGATTTGGCTGTGCGACACACCCAGAATCCACACAGCAAAGGCTGTCAATCCGCGCAAAAATCCCTAAGTTTCGGCCATGCCGAAAACAGCCTCCAAAGCCCCCGCCAAGCCCGCATCGAAGACCGCCGCCAAGCCCGTTGCCGCCAAGGCCACGGCGAAGGGCGACCATGTCTTCCTGGTCGACGGCTCGTCCTACATCTTCCGCGCCTACCACGCGCTGCCGCCGCTGAACCGCAAATCCGACGGGCTGCAGGTCAACGCCGTGCTCGGCTTCTGCAACATGCTGTGGAAGCTGCTCCGCGACATGCCCGAGGACAACCGGCCGACGCATCTGGCGATCGTGTTCGACAAGTCGGAGATCACGTTCCGCAACAAGCTCTATCCCGACTACAAGGCGCACCGGCCGCCGGCGCCCGACGATCTGATCCCGCAATTCGCGCTGATCCGCGAGGCGGTGCGCGCCTTCGAACTGCCCTGCCTCGAGCAGGTCGGCTTCGAGGCCGACGATCTGATCGCGACCTATGCGCGGCTCGCCAGCGAGCGCGGCGCGACCACGACGATCGTGTCATCGGACAAGGATCTGATGCAGCTCGTCAACGACAAGGTCGTGATGTACGACACGATGAAGGATCGCCGCATCGGCCGCGACGAGGTGATCGAGAAGTTCGGCGTGCCGCCGGAGAAGGTGGTCGAGGTGCAGGCGCTGGCCGGCGATTCCACCGACAACGTGCCCGGCGTGCCCGGCATCGGCGTCAAGACCGCCGCGCAGCTGATCATCGAATATGGCGATCTCGATCAGCTGCTGTTCCGCGCCGGCGAGATCAAGCAGCCGAAGCGGCGCGAGGCGCTGCTCGAGAACGCCGAGAAGGCGCGCATCTCGCGCCAGCTGGTGCTGCTTGACGACAAGGTCGACCTCGAAGTGCCGCTCGACGACCTCGCCGTGAACGAGCCCGACTCGCGCCGGCTGATCGCCTTCCTCAAGGCGATGGAGTTCACCACCCTCACCCGCCGCGTCGCCGACTACGCGCAGATCGACCCGGCCAATGTCGATGCCGATCCCGGCAACAAGAGCGGCGCGAGCGTGTTCTCGCCGTTGCCGCCGTCGGATGTGACGCCGGCGCCCGGAGACGCTCCGGCATCGGCGGCGGCGCCGCTGCCGAAAGCCAAGCCGACCGGCGCGCGCGACGACAAGAATTCGAACCTGAAGGGCACGCCGGCAACGCTGGCCGAGGCCCGCGGCGAGGCGATCCGGAAAATTGGCTTCGACCGCAAGGCGTATCAGGCGATCGGCAGTCTCGATCAGCTCAACGCCTTCATCGCCCGCGTGCCCGACACCGGCTATGTCGCGATCGAGGCGATGTCGGAATCGATCGACCCGATGCAGGGCGAACTCGCCGGCCTTGCACTGGCGCTGGCGCCAAACGATGCGTGTTACGTCCCGCTCAGCCACCGGCAGGCCGGCGGCGGCGCGGGCCTGTTCGATGCCGGCCTCGCACCGGGCCAGATCAAGACCGCCGAGGCGCTGGCGGCGCTGAGGCCGCTGCTGGAGTCCGTTGGAATCCAGAAGGTCGGCTTTGACGTCAAGTTCACCTCGGTGATGCTGGCGCAGCACGGAATCACGCTGCGCAACATCGACGATGCGCAGCTCATGAGCTACGCGCTCGATGCCGGCCGCGGCTCGCATGCGCTGGAGGCGCTCGCCGAGCGCTGGTTCGGCCACGCCGTCGTCAATTACGGCGGCCTCGTCGGCAGCGGCAAGGGCAAGCTGACCTTCGATCAGGTCACGATCGACAAGGCCAGCGAATATGCGGCCGAAAGTGCCGACGTGATCCTGCGGCTGTGGCGGGTGCTGAAGCCGCGTCTCGTCGCCGAGCGGATGACGACGGTGTACGAGACGCTGGAGCGGCCGCTGGTCTCGGTGCTGGCGCGGATGGAGCACCGCGGCATCTCGATCGATCGCCAGGTGCTGTCGCGGCTGTCGGGCGATTTCGCCCAGACCGCTGCGCGCGTCGAGGCCGAGATCCAGGAGATCGCCGGCGAGCCGGTCAATGTCGGCAGCCCGAAGCAAATCGGCGACATCATCTTCGGCAAGATGGGATTGCCCGGCGGCAGCAAGACCAAGACCGGCGCGTGGTCGACCTCCGCGCAGGTGCTCGACGAGCTCGCCGAGCAAGGCCACGAATTCCCGAAGAAGATCCTGGAGTGGCGCCAGGTCTCGAAGCTGAAATCGACCTACACCGACGCGCTGCCGACCTATGTCAATCCGCAGACCCATCGCGTCCACACCACCTACGCGCTGGCCGCGACCACCACGGGCCGGCTGTCGTCGAACGAGCCGAACCTGCAGAACATCCCTGTACGTACCGAGGACGGCCGCAAGATCCGCCGCGCGTTCATCGCGACGCCGGGCCACAAGCTGGTGTCGGCCGACTATTCCCAGATCGAGTTGCGGCTGCTCGCCGAGATCGCCGACGTGCCGGTGCTGCGCCAGGCCTTCCGCGACGGGCTCGACATTCACGCCATGACCGCATCCGAAATGTTCGGCGTGCCGATCAAGGACATGCCGAGCGAGGTGCGCCGCCGCGCCAAGGCGATCAACTTCGGCATCATCTACGGCATCTCGGCGTTCGGCCTCGCCAACCAGCTCGGCATCGCCCGCGAGGAGGCCTCGGCCTACATCAAGAAATACTTCGAGCGCTTCCCGGGCATCCGCGCCTATATGGACGAGACCAAGGACTTCTGCCGCCGCAACGGCTATGTGACGACGTTGTTCGGGCGCAAGTGCTACTACCCCGACATCAAGGCGTCCAACGCCTCGGTGCGCGCCTTCAACGAACGCGCCGCCATCAATGCGCGGCTGCAGGGCACCGCGGCTGACATCATCCGCCGCGCCATGATCCGCGTCGAGGACGCGCTCACCGAGAAAAAGCTCTCGGCGCAGATGCTCTTGCAGGTGCATGACGAACTGATCTTCGAGGTGCCCGACGACGAGGTCGCGGCGACGCTGCCGGTGGTGCAGAAGGTGATGCAGGACGCACCCTTCCCGGCGGTGATCCTGTCGCTACCGCTGCAGGTCGACGCCCGCGCCGCGAACAATTGGGACGAGGCGCATTAGCGCTTCCTCACCTCGCCCCGCTTGCGGCAGGGGTGTCCGGGGAAATTCAGGCATAGCGGAGCTCCATCTGGTCAGGTGAGATGGTTGATTTCCGACGGCTGGGGTTGATGGGCGGAGGTTTGTCGATGGCAGCGAGGGATCGACGCGTGAGCAGGAGCTGGCCGACGAGTTCGGCGAACCTGAGCGGGAGCATTTTGATGCAGTTGGTGTGAGCGGCGATGCGCAGCAGCAGGTAGGCAATCATCGCAGCGAGCACCTGAAGGCGGATCGCGTTGTCGTTGGCGCCGAGGAACTTGCGAATATCGAGATGCTGCTTGATCCAGCGGAACAGCAGCTCGATTTGCCATCGGCTCTTGTAGAGGGCGGCGATCTCGACGGCGCTACGGGCAAGGTCGTTGGTCAGGAGTGTGATCTTGCCGCCTTTCTCGCGTCTGATCTTGATGCGGCGGAGCGGGATTGGAAGGCGCGAATCGCCCTTGCTGGTGAGCTTCACCTCGTCATCGGCAAGGATTTCGAAGCCATCCCCGTTACGCTTGCGGATGGCGCGATGCCTGAGCGAGCGAAGACGGATGCTCGTCTTCGCCCGGGTAACGAAGAAAGCCTTGCTATCATTGATCTTCTGCCACCAGTCGAAACGGCAATAGCCCTTGTCAAACACATAGGTGGTGGCGGGCTGGATTGGGGTCTGTCGGCCGATCTCGATGTCATTGACGTTCGCGGCCGTCATCTCGACGCAGGTCGGGACATCGCTCCTTGGGTCGTAGACGACATGCAGCTTCATGCCGCGGATGCGGCCGTTCCACGTCGCCCAACTGCAGACCTTGCCGAGCGGGATCGGACTGGCGTCGATCAGACGCACCATCTCCATGCCTTCACTCCGCAGCTGGCGACGCGCCATCGCCGACAGCGCCGCAAAGGTTTGCGCGAAAATGCCGATCGGACGGCGGGCATTGGCATCGGACAACGTCGAGCGCGACAGCTTGCCGGTTCCCAAGTGATAGTGATGCTGCGAATTGGCGTTGAAGCCAGTCACCACCCCGCGCAGACTGCTGTTGCCGCTAAGCTGGGCATAGATCAGCGCCACCAGATGATCCCAGCTCCTGAACGACTTGTCGTAGGCATCCCCGTCCAGACGATCCACAACCGTCTGAAACTGCCGTCGATTGATCGGTTCAAGCAGCCTTCCAAAAATGCTACCGCGATATCGCATGCTCGGCCCTCTGTGTCTCGACAACCAGAAAAGACCGATTTGCCTCGGTCCTGCCGAGCATGCACCGCGACACAGTGAATCATTCCCCGGACACCCCTGCGCTTGCGGGGAGAGGTCGGATCGCTCTTGCGATCCGGGTGAGGGGGTACAGGTCTCACCTCGGTCCTTGCACGTTGAGAGAACCCCTCACCCCAACCCTCTCAGAGCGAGCTTCGCTCGTCTCGACCCCGCATCCGCCTTCGCCCGAAGGCGGGCTTCGGCGGACAAGAGAGCGGGGCGAGGGAGCGCACCACCGCCCCGCCACATTGCTCCGAGAGCAATTCCGCGATGGCCGCGCGGCGGACGGCACGCTAGAAGCGTGCGCATCCCTCGCGAGACCCGTCATGCCCCACACCTCCGCTTTGCTCGGCTTTGCGCTCATCTGCCTTGGCATGGTGCTGACGCCGGGGCCGAACATGATCTACCTGATCTCGCGCTCGATCACGCAGGGGCCCGCGGCGGGCATCGTCTCGCTCGGCGGCGTGGCGCTCGGCTTCGTGTTCTACATGATGTGCGCGGCGTTCGGCATCACCGCATTGCTGTTTGCGATTCCCTACGCCTATGACGCGCTGCGCTTTGCCGGCGCGGGCTATTTGCTGTGGCTGGCATGGCAGGCCGTGAGGCCCGGCGGCCGCTCGCCGTTCCAGGTCAAGGCGCTGAAGGTCGACGGCCCGCGCAAGCTGTTCGCGATGGGCTTCGTCACCAATCTGCTGAACCCGAAGATCGCGATGCTTTATCTGGCGCTGCTGCCGCAGTTCATCGATCCCACCGGCGGCAGCGTGCTGACGCAGTCGCTCGCGCTCGGCTCGATCCAGATCGTGATCAGCGTCAGCGTCAACGCGATGATCGCGCTCGCCGCCGGTTCGATCGCGGTGTTTCTCGGCACTCGCCCGACCTGGCTCCTGGTGCAGCGCTGGCTGATGGGCACGGTGCTCGCAGGGCTGGCGATGAAGATGGCGCTCGAAGCGCGGCGGGCCTAGCTTTCTTCACCTCGCCCCGCTCTTGCGGGGAGAGGTCGGCGCGTAGCGCCGGGTGAGGGGCGCATCCGCAAATTCAATTCCCACCGTTATCGGGTAGATAGCCCCTCACCCCACCCCTCTCCCCGCAAGGGCGGGGCGAGGGAGAAGATCAATCCAGCTTCGCCTCCATGCCCCGCTTCGTCGCCGGGCGAGCCATCAGCGTCTCGTACCAGCGCTTGACGTTGGGGAAGTCGGCCAGCTCGACCTTGTGGCGCGGATGGCGCCAGGCCCAGCCGAGGATGGCGAAATCGGCGACCGAGAGATCGCCGGCGACGAATTCGCGCTCCTGAAGCCGGCGGTCGAGCACGCCGTAGAGCCGCCGCGTCTCGGCCATGTAGCGCTTCAGGCCGTAGGCGCGGTCCTGCTCGTTCTCCAGCGCGATGAAATGGTGCACCTGGCCCGGCATCGGGCCGAAGCCGCCCATCTGCCACATCAGCCACTCATAGACCGGGATCCGCTCCGCCAGCGGCTTCGGCAGGAACTTGCCGGTCTTCTCGCCGAGATAGAGCAGGATCGCGCCGGACTCGAAAATGCTAACCGGCTTGCCGCCCGGCCCATCCGGATCGACGATCGCCGGGATCTTGTTGTTCGGACTGATCGCGAGGAAGGCGGGCGCCATCTGCTCGCCCTTGCTGATGTTGACCGGGATCACCTTGTAGGGCAGCCCCATTTCCTCCAGCGCCACCGAGATCTTGCGGCCGTTGGGGGTGTTCCAGGTGTGCAGCTCGATGGTCATTTCCGCTTCCCGTGCAAGTGTTTGGGCAAGTGTTCGGCCGAGTGTTTGGCGCCTGCTTACGGGGAACGGAACGGCCGCACAACCGCGCTTTGCGGAAAGCACGCCCGCGGAAATCGCGGCTGGGGCACTGTTGACGGCCCGATTTCCACGCTGGAATGTGCCGGTAAGCGTGGATAGATTGCCGCCCGCCTCAAACCCTCAAGGGAAAAAGTCTTTGTCCAAATCAGCCTCCCGCGCCCGCCTCGCCGAGATCATCCGCAAGCGCTCGTTCGGCCGCGGCGAGATCACGCTGGCGTCGGGCCGCAAGAGCGACTTCTATTTCAACCTGAAGCCGACGATGCTCGATCCCGAGGGCGCGGCGCTGCTCGCCGAGCTCACCTATGAAGCGCTGAAGGATGACAAGCTCGATTTCGTCGGCGGGCTCGAGATGGGCGCGGTGCCGCTCGCCGGCGCCATCGCGCAACTGTCCTGGCTGAAGGGCCACCCGATCGCGGCGTTCTTCGTGCGCAAGAAGCCGAAGGAGCACGGCGCGAAGCTGTCCGTCGAAGGGCTGGCCAAGGGCGAAAGCCTTGCGGGCAAGCGGATCGTGATCGTCGAGGACGTCACCACGACAGGCGGCTCGGCGCTGAAGGCGGTGGAAGCCGTGCGCGAGGCCGGCGGCGAGATCGCCCTGGTCTTCACCATGGTCGACCGCGAGGAAGGCGCCACCGAGACGTTCGCCGAAGCCGGGCTCCAATTCCGCGCGCTGTACAAGGCCGGCGAGTTCCTGAAGGACTGACGGTCTCTCTTCTCCCTCGCCCCGTTCTCTTGTCCGCCGAAGCCCGCCTTCGGGCGAAGGCGGATGCGGGGAGAGGGTTGGGGTGAGGGGCCTCTCTCCGCGCTTGCAATTGTCGAGAGACCTGTACCCCCTCACCCGGATCGCATCTTACGATGCGACATAGCCGAAGCCTTGCTTCGGCGTTCTTGGGGACGGCCGCCGAAGGCGGCCTATGCCTCTCCCCGCAAGCGGGGCGAGGTAAGCGAGATTCGCTTTCCTGTGACGCAGTCACGCTCAATCAATCGCTCGTTTACCATCACGCCTTAAGGTGAAGCCGCCGGGGCAGCTTGTCGCCGCGGCGTGGCGCGTCGGGTGGAGTTGGCGTTGCGTACAGAGTTGAGTGATCGGCGCATGCGGCGCCGCGTGATGCTTGCCGCCGCGGCCTTTGCGGGTTCCATCCTGGTGGTGCCCGCGCCTGTCTCGGCCGAAGGGCTGTTCGACTTCTTCTTCGGCGGTTCCCAGAAGCAGCAGGGCCGGCAGGCGCCGCCGCAAGCCAATTTCTTCGCCGACCCGTTCGGCCTCAACCAGCAGGCTGAACGGCAGCCGTCCGCCCCCATCTCGGCGCCGCGCGTGGCTGGTTCCGGACCGGCGTATTGCGTGCGCAGCTGCGACGGCAAATATTTTCCGCTGACGATGCGCGGCAACGCCACGCCGGCGCAGCTTTGCCAGGCGTTCTGTCCGGCGAGCGCGACCAAGGTCTATTACGGCAGCCATATCGACAGCGCCGCATCGACCGCCGGCGAACGCTACGCCGACAGCGAGAACGCCTTCGCCTATCGCAAGGCGTTGCGCGCCGACTGCACCTGCAACGGCCGCGACCCGGCGGGGCTCGCGCCGGTCGACCTCGCGCTCGATGCCTCGCTGCGTGCCGGCGACGTGATCGCGACCACCGACGGCCTCGTCGCCTATACCGGCATCCGTGTCGGCAACGAGCAGTCGTTCGACTTCACGCCGGTTGCCTCCTATCCCGGACTGACTTCGGCGGTCCGCGCGCGGCTCGGCGAAATGAAGGTCGCCCCGGTCAGCGCCGAGATCGCCGGCGACGCGCCGCTGCCGGAAACCAGAAGCGATGTCGCGCCGTCGCCGCCGTCGTCTGTTGCGCCGAAGGGCAACGCCGCAAAGCCGGCAAGGCGCGCCGAAGTGAACTGACGGGCGTCAGCCCGTCATTCCGGGATGGTGCGTAAGCACCAGACCCGGAATCTCGAGATTCCGGGTTCGATGCTTCGCATCGCCCCGGAATGACATCGCGACAACTATCAGCGCGCCACGATCACGCCGATCACGTTCGGCGCGGCCATGTATTTCTCCTCGATCGCGGCCCGAGCGGCCGCGCGGTTCTCCGGATTGAGGATGCCGCGCTTCTCGGCAAGGATCATCCAGCAATAGCCCCACCAGTCCGTCAGCATGCCGTGATCGTCGACGAGATCATAACCCTGCTCGCCGGCGAAGATCCGCGCATGCGCTTCATCGAGCGAGTCGAGCCAGGCGTGATCCTCGTCCGAGAACAGTTCGTCGCTGAAATCATCCGTGGTGTAGCCCCAGATCGACATGCAGACCGCGTTGAACTCGCGATCGAGCTGGTCGTCGTCGATCGGCTGGCGGCGCGAGGCCTGGTGCAGCCGCGACAGCGACCGCGCGAAATCGGCAATCCGGGTCAGGGCGAATTGATCGAAGGCGATGGTGGACATGTAGTCCTCGCAGAGACTGAAAGACCATAGATATTGTGTCGGCGCAGCCGCCGAATCACAATGATATATCAAAGACTTGCTAAAGTGTTCTTAATTCGTTCTGATGCTATCAGTAGACGTCGCCCCGGCGAAGGCCGGGGCCCATAGCCACCGCTATCGGACATCTCACGTGATCGGTGCCCCGAAATGAATACCGCAGTCTATTACGTCTACATTCTCGCGAGCCGCCGCCATGGGACACTCTACGTCGGCGTCAGCAACGATCTTTGCAATCGGCTTACGCTTCACCGCTCTGGACACGGCTCACAGTTCGTCAAGAAATACGGCGTCACGCGACTGGTTTACGTGGAGGTCTACGTCACACCGCAGGAAGCGATCGCACGGGAAAAAGCGCTGAAGGAATGGCGCCGCGACTGGAAGATTCGCCTGATCGAGAAAGACAATCCGGAGTGGGGCGACCTGTCCCATCTTCTCTGACGGCTGTGGTTATGGGCCCCGGCCTTCGCCGGGGCGACGCATTGCGGTGACTGTCTTCGCCTCATGAAAAAACGGTGGCCATGAAAGGCCCCAAAAAGCAATTCGGGCCGCTGACCAGGTCAGCGGCCCGTTGAAAATGGCTTCGGAATGAAATGCGTCGGAGCTGAAAAATGTGCCCGCCCCACGAGCGACAGCTGTGTTTGTAAAGGCTCCGTTAAGGCTTGGAAATCCGTATCACCACGGTGTCCCGATTGAGCGTGAAAGCGCGTTGCGCGGCCGCTCAATTCATCGCCGAGAGCAGCTTGTCGCCGCAGGCATTTGCGTAGAACTTGCCGCCGCATTGCCGCTTGATGGCGGCACAGCGCGCGGCGGGCGATGCGTTCTGCGCCACGCTGAAGCCGCAATTCAGGCCGTCGGCGCTGCGGCCCGGTCTGCCCGCGGCATCGGCTGCGCTGGTCGCCGTGATGCACACCACGAGCAACGCCGCGGCCGCGATTTCGATCAAGAGTCTCATCACGCATCCTCCGGTCAATTGTCGCGAAATCCCGGCTTCTGCAGCGCCATCGTAACACCCATGACGGCTGGTCCGGAAGGTTCCCGAAGCGGCCCGGTCCTTGCATAAAATCACGGCAGCGCTGTGTATGGCACCGTCCCTGACGGTTTCGATTGCCATGCAAGGCGGGTATCATTGCGCTGGAGCGTAATCGGAAGGCCGCGGAACCGGGATTTCCGGGGAACCATGCTCCACCAATGAGATGGGGTCATGATGCGCATCACCGCATCATGTTCCGGTTGAACGGCAGGGATTGGGCGCGTTGCAGGAACAGACAAACTACCCGGCATTGAACCAGCCGATCGACGAGCTGGCGCTGACCGAGATCAAGAGCGCGATCCTGGCGAAGCTCCGGCTTGCGATCGGCAAGGACGCCACCGTTGCGACCAGACGCGACTGGTACAAGGCCGCGGCACTGACGCTGCGCGACCGCATCGTGCACCACTGGCTGACGGCCGAGAAGCAGAGCTACGACGCCGGCGCCAAGCGCGTCTATTATCTCTCGCTCGAGTTCCTGATCGGCCGCCTGTTCACCGACGCGCTCAACAATATGGGACTGCTGCCGCTGTTCGAGGCGGCGCTCGGCGACCTCGGCGTCGATCTCTCGGACCTGCGCAAATGCGAGCCGGATGCGGCGCTCGGCAATGGCGGCCTCGGCCGGCTTGCGGCCTGCTTCATGGAGAGCATGGCAACGCTGGCGATCCCCGCGACCGGCTACGGCATCCGCTACGATTTCGGTCTGTTCCGCCAGATCATGAACCATGGCTGGCAGCAGGAATATCCCGACGAGTGGCTCGCCTTCGGCAACCCCTGGGAATTCCAGCGGCCGGAGGTGGTGTACAACGTGCACTTCGGCGGCCATGTCGAGCATGTCGACGAGCGCGGCCGCGACCGCGCGACCTGGCATCCGGCGGAAACCGTGGAGGCCATGGCCTATGACACGCCAATCGTCGGCTGGCGCGGCCAGCACGTCAACGCGCTTCGCCTGTGGTCGGCGCATGCACCCGATCCGCTCGAGCTCGACGTCTTCAATACCGGCGACTACGTCTCGGCCAGCGCCGAGCAGGCGCGCGCGGAAGCAATCTGCAAATTCCTCTATCCGAACGACGAGAGCGCGGCAGGCCGCGAGCTCCGGCTGCGCCAGGAATACTTCTTCGTCTCGGCCTCATTGCAGGATCTCGTCAAGCGGCATCTCGCCTCCGACGGCGGCCTGCGCAATCTTGCGCAGAAGGCGGCCGTGCAGCTCAACGATACCCATCCGAGCCTTGCGGTCACCGAGCTGATGCGCATCCTGGTCGACCTGCACAATTTCCGCTGGGACGAGGCCTGGAAGATTACGGTCGCGACCCTGTCCTACACCAACCACACGCTGCTGCCCGAGGCGCTCGAGACCTGGCCGGTCGAACTGTTCGAGCGGCTGCTGCCGCGGCATCTCGAGATCATCTACCGCATCAATGTGGCCCATCTCGCGCTCGCCGAGGAGCGTTTCCCCGGCGACATCGAGTATCGCGCCTCGGTCTCGCTGATCGACGAGCGCAGCGGCCGCCGCGTGCGGATGGGCCAGCTCGCCTTCGTCGGCTCGCACCGCATCAACGGCGTCTCCGCGATGCATTCCGACCTGATGAAGGAGACCGTGTTCCACGACCTGCATCATCTCTATCCGTCGCGCATCACCAACAAGACCAACGGCATCACGTTCCGCCGCTGGCTGATGCTGGCCAATCCGCGGCTGACCGCGCTGCTGCGCGAAGCCTGCGGCGAGGCCGTGCTCGACGACTTCTCGCTGCTCGAGCGGCTCGAGACCCATTCGAGCGACCTGGAGTTCCAGAAGCGCTTCCGCGACGTCAAGCATCACAACAAGCTGGCGCTGGCAAGGCTGATCGGCGAGCGCAACCACATCAAGGTCGACCCATCGGCGCTGTTCGACGTGCAGATCAAGCGCATCCACGAATACAAGCGGCAACTGCTCAACATCCTCGAGACGATCGCGCTGTATCACGCGATGAAGGACGATCCGCGGCGCGACTGGGTGCCGCGCGTGAAAATCTTCGCCGGCAAGGCGGCGGCGAGCTACCGCTACGCCAAGCTGATCATCAAGCTGATCAACGACGTCGCCGAGGTCGTCAACAACGACGCTTCGCTCGGCGGCAGGCTGAAGGTCGCCTTTCTCGCCGACTACAATGTCAGCCTCGCCGAGGTGATCATTCCGGCCGCCGATCTCTCCGAGCAGATCTCGACCGCCGGCATGGAGGCGTCCGGCACCGGCAACATGAAGCTCGCACTGAACGGTGCACTGACGATCGGCACGCTCGACGGCGCCAATATCGAGATCCGCGACAATGTCGGCGAGGAGAACATCGCGATCTTCGGCCTCGAGGCCGGCGACGTCATGGTCCGCCGCAAGCAGGGATTGGACGCCAGCGACGCGATCCGCAAATCGCCACGGCTGGAGCGCGCGATCCGCGCCATCGAGAGCGGCGAGTTCTCGCCCGGCGATCCCGCACGCTTCGCCTCGATCGGGCACGCGCTGCGCTACCTCGACCACTACATGGTCTCGGCCGATTTCGATTCCTACTACGACGCGCAGCGCGGCATCGACGCCCGCTGGATGGTAGCGCCGGCATGGACCCGCGCCTCGATCCTCAATGTGGCGCGCATGGCCTGGTTCTCCTCCGACCGCACCATCCGCGAATATGCCGAGGACATCTGGCACGTGCCGATGCATCCGGGTGCCTCGCCGCAGCTCGGCAACCAGCGCGAGGCGAAGGGATAATCCCGGGACGCGGAAATCGATTACGCCCGACGTCATTGAAATCAGCGCAATGCTCGCGATATTGCATGACGAACGTCATTGCTCGTCATTGCGTATGGCGATACGGAAGCGCCAGTCGATATTGAAAGACCTGCATGCTCACCAAGACCCCGCACCTTTTCGATGAAGCCACCGCCGTGACCGCCGGCGACAGCCGCTGGCAGGGACGGACCAGTCCCGATTACTGGGCGTTCGTCGGCCCGTTCGGCGGCTGCACGGCCGCGACCATCCTGCGCGCGCTGATGCAGCATCCGCAGCGCGCGGGTGATCCGCTGGCGCTGACGGTCAACTACTGCGCGCCGGTCGCCGAGGGCGCGTTCGATCTCGATGTCCGCCTGGTCAAGGCCAACCGCTCGAGCCAGCACTGGTCGGTCGACATGACGCAGGGCGGCGGCGAGGTCGCGACACTGGCGACCGCCGTGTTCGCCGAGCGCCGCCCGTCCTGGTCGCACCAGCCGGCCGGGTTTCCGGGCGCCGTGCCGTTCGAACATCTGCGGTCCTTTCCAAAGCTCAAGATGACCTGGGCCAACCAGTACGATTTCCGCTTCGCCGAGGGCGAGCCGAAGTTCGCCGGGGGCGGCGGCGCGAAACAGCCGTCGAGCCCGTATTCAAAGCTCTGGATCGCCGACCGTGTGCCGCGCAAGCTCGATGCGCTGTCGCTGATGTCGATGTCGGACGCGTTCTTCGGCCGCGTCTTCCACGCAAGGCACGAACTGGTGCCGTTCGGCACCGTGTCGCTGACCACCTATTTCCACGTCGACGCGGCCGACCTGGACGCGGAGGATACCACCCGCGTGCTCGCCACCGCGGACGCCAAGAGCTTCCACAAGAGCTACGGCGACCAGCAGGGCGAATTGTGGTCGCCGTCCGGCCGGCTGCTCGCGACCACGACGCAGATCGCTTATTTCAAGGCGTAGCCAAATATCCACATTGGTCTGTTACGACCGCATTGCCTATTTCAAGGGTTGAGGGAACATTGGCACGTCGCTTCTGTTCCACACCTTTGGGAGCACTGCTGCATGTCCGAAGCCGACACGTCAAAGCCCTCGCGCATCGCCCTGCTTGGCGTTCCCATCGAGATCGGCGCATCGCAGGCCGGCCCGCTGATGGGACCGGACGCGCTGCGCACCGCGGGCATCGCGCGCCTGCTCGAGCAGCTCGACTTCCAGGTCGATGATCACGGCAACCTTGCGATCCCCGCCGTGGTCGCCGACGGCCCGGTGCCGGCCAACACCAGGTTCTACGATGAAGTGAAGACCTGGACCCGCGCGCTCTCCGAACGCGCCTATTGGCTGGCGCATTCCGGCGCGATCCCGATCTTCATGGGCGGCGATCATTCATTGTCGATGGGGTCGATCAACGGCGTCGCGCGCTACTGGCAGGAAAAGGGCCGGCCGCTGTTTGCGTTGTGGGTCGACGCGCATGCTGACTACAACACGCCGGCCACCACCATCACCGGCAACATGCACGGCATGTCGGCCGCGTTCCTGTGCGGCGAGCCCGGTCTCGACGATCTGCTCGGCGGACTGCCGCGCGCCTCGATCCCGCCTGATCAGCTCGACCTGATCGGCACGCGCTCGGTCGATCCGCTGGAGCGCAAGCTGCTGCGGCAGCGTAATGTGTCGATCGCGGACATGCGCCAGATCGACGAGTTCGGCGTCGCCGTGCTCACGCGCCGCGTCATCGAACGCGTCAGGGCGAAGAACGGCGTGCTGCATGTCTCGTTCGATGTCGACTTCCTCGATCCGGCGGTGGCGCCCGGCGTCGGCACCACGGTGCCCGGCGGCGCGACCTATCGCGAAGCCCATCTCATCATGGAGCTGCTGCACGATTCCGGGCTGGTGCGCTCGCTCGACATCGTCGAGCTCAATCCCTTCCTCGACGAGCGCGGCCGCACCGCGCGTGTCGCCGTCGAATTGATCGGCAGCCTGTTCGGCCTGCAGATCACCGACCGGCAGACGCCGAGCAACGCGGTGCTGCCGGAGATGGGGGAGTAGTGGAGCAACACGCGCGATGTCGTCCCGGCGAAAGCCGGGACCCATAACCACCGATGGTCATTGTTGCGCACCGGTGGAATGACGAGTCCCAACCACAACATCCGCTGCGGAGTATGGATCCCGGCCTTCGCCGGGACGACACTGGAGTATGTGGCGCCGTTGGCTGCTCAGCTTGCCGGATCGAAAAGGTGCGCGCTTCGTTGACTGCGTAAAAATCAAAAAGGCGGCCACGAGGGCCGCCTTTTCAAATCGCGTATCGCTTGCGCGGCTTACTCCGCCGCCAGCTTCACTTCCGGTGCGGCGGCGCGGACTTCGGCGTCGACCTGCGCTTCGAACTTGGCGAAGTTCTTCTGGAACATGCCGACCAGCGCACGCGCGGTCTTGTCGAACTCGACCTTGTCGGCCCAGGTCTTGATCGGATCGAGGATGTGCGGCTCGACGCCCGGCAGCGAGGTCGGCACCGCGAAGCCGAAATACTTGTCGGTGCGGAAGTCGGCGTTGCGGAGCGAGCCGTTCAGCGCCGCGGTGAGCAGCGCGCGGGTCACCTTGATCGGCATGCGGCGGCCGGTGCCGTACTTGCCGCCGGTCCAGCCGGTGTTGACCAGCCAGCAATCGACATTGTGCTTGGCGATCAGCTCGCGCAGCATGTTGCCGTAGACCGACGGATCGCGCGGCAGGAACGGCGAACCGAAGCAGGTGGAGAATTCCGGCTGCGGCTCGTTGCCGAGGCCGCGCTCGGTGCCGGCGACCTTCGCGGTGTAGCCGGACAGGAAGTGATACATCGCCTGCGCCGGCGTCAGCTTGGCGATCGGCGGCATCACGCCGAAGGCGTCGGCGGCGAGCATCACGACGTTCTTCGGATGCGGTGCGCAGCCGGTGCGCGAAGCGTTCGGGATGAAATCGAGCGGATAGGCCGAGCGGGTGTTCTCGGTCTTCGAGCCGTCGTCGAAATCGGGCACGCGATCATTGGCGCCGAGCACGACGTTTTCCAGCACCGCGCCGAAGCGCTTGCTGGCGGCGTAGATTTCCGGCTCGGCCTCGCCCGACAGCTTGATGCACTTGGCGTAGCAGCCGCCTTCGAAATTGAAGACGCCGTCCTCGCTCCAGCCATGCTCGTCATCGCCGATCAGCGTGCGCTTGGGATCGGCCGAGAGCGTCGTCTTGCCGGTGCCGGACAGGCCGAAGAAGATCGCGGTGTCGCCGTCGGCGCCGACATTGGCCGAGCAGTGCATCGGCATCACGCCCTTCTCGGGCAGGTAATAGTTCAGCGTGGTGAACACGCTCTTCTTCATCTCGCCGGCATATTGCGAGCCGCCGATCAGGACGATCTTGCGGGCGAAATCGATCGCGACGACGTTCTCCGACTTGCAGCCGTGACGCTTCGGATCGGCGCGGAAGCTCGGCAGGTCGATGATCGTCAGCTCGGGCACGAAGCTCGCGAGTTCCGACGCCTCGGGACGAATCAGCAGCGTGCGGATGAACAGCGAGTGCCAGGCAAGCTCGGTGAAGACGCGGGTCTTGATGCGATGCTTCGGATCGGCGCCGCCGTGAAGATCTTGCGCGAACAGCGTCATGCCTTCGGCATGCTTGAGGAAGTCGGCATGGAGCGTGGCGAACTGCTCCGAGGTGATCGACTGGTTGCCGGCCCACCACATGTTCTTGTCGGTGAGATCGTCGCGGACCGTGAACTTGTCCTTCGGACTGCGCCCGGTGAACACACCGGTATCCGCGCAAAGCGCGCCATCGGCCGACAGCACCGCTTCGCCATTACGCAGCGAATGCTCGTAAAGCTGAGGTGCGCCATAATTCCAATGCACGCCCTTGAGTTTTTTTAAGCCGAATTTGTCGGCGCCGAAGGCACCGTTATGCACGCCCGTCTCTTGCACGAAGAACCTCCTCGAACCCGCGTATCCTTGTTCGCGCGAATGTCGCCAATCGCGCCCCGCCGCGGTGACCGTGATCAGAATATAGCCTCTCGGCTTCGGTCCGGCGACCTAATAGTGGGGATCGCCGGGCTTGCCAAGCCAATCGAACGGCTTTTGGCTGATTCCAAGGCAGGCCCATCATCTGGCGCGAATACCGCAGCGCGAAACCCTTTCGTCTTGCTTTCGTTTTCTCATTGTTTTGCCGGCAGTCGGGCGACGTTTCATCGCCTTTCCCGCCGCGCACGGAGCTTTGCGATGCACAAAAAGTGCCAGCCGGCGGGCGGCGCGTTCGCCGATCGAGGCGAACGGCGCGGAGAATGCCGGGTATGCATTTCGCGCTGAGGATGTATCGTTGAGATGAGCCGCCGCGCGTTGACGCAGCGCTGCAGAGCCGAGCATGACCATCGTGTTGCACGCGGCACCACCTGATCGGCATTGAGCTGCAAGTGAGAAGCTGCTGATGAGCAGTTTCGACTGCGCTCAACACACCTTCGTTGAAGCCCGATTGGTACAACGCTCAACTGCCGTGAACGTTCCGCAACGCGTAGCGTTCGGCGGCGAGGCGATCGCTGACCCCGCGATCGATGATAACGCAATCAGCGTGGTCGCACGCGCGCGTCATCGCGGTCGACATCGCGATCCGGCTGATTTTCGGATGCAGCCGCGCCAGACATTCTTGCATGCAGATCGAGCCAACGGGCGATGACACGACACGCCCGTGCGAAATGATCGCGCTGTCAAATCCGGACCGCGCAATCGCGCCGCCGCAGCCATGCGACACCATGCCTCGCCACAGCCGCAGCGCCGCCGTGAGGACAGGTCTTTCTCCTATCCTTGCTATCCCTTGGCGCGCGCCTCGCCGGCGAGCCGCACCAGCATCTTGCGCAGCTCGGTGCCGGTGGTGACGCGCTCAGGGAAATCCAGCCGCAGCGTGTCGCGGCCGGCCTGCATGTCCATGCCATCCGGATCACAGCCGGTGCAGAGCCAGTCGGCACTTTCCGCGCCGAGCAGCCGCGTCGCGTAAAGGTTCATGGCCTCGCGGTGATCCTCGTTCATATGCGCCACCGCGCCGGGCTCGGCTTCGAGCAGCGCCTCGGCTCCGCCGAGATCGGTCAGGAATTGCGCGGGTTTGAGGTCCACGATGCGGCCGAACCCGGCGACCAGATGGGCACCGCTTGGCTTGATCCGGAAGAACGAGAAATCCTTAAATTCCACAAAGGCTTCCGCTGACGGATGGGCAGCGAGATAGCGCCTTCGGACGAGCTCCCGCCCGGCCTCCCCGACCTCTTCCGCCTTGCCCGCCAGCATGATCCGGGCGCCCTCCAGCGGATCACCCTCGGCGCGCTCGTCCAGCATCAGCGACACCCGGCTATCGGCCAGGACGTTCTTGGTATGCAGCGCCAGCCGGGAAATCAGCAGGATCGGCGAGCCGTCGGGATGGCTGGCCAGATTGACCAGCGAGCAGTAGGGATCGCCGGTACCGGCCATCAACGTGGCGAGGGCGCCCTGGCGGCTGCGGCGGAGCAGCGAGCGGGCAAGGTGGGCAGGATCGAAGTCGGCGGTCGGTTGCATGGGCCTATCGGGTCATTTTATGGGCGAATCGGGTGGGTTCCCTATGAAAAAAGGGCCTTTTCTCATGGTCTAAGGGTGCTATATGGGGACCCATCGCGTGGGTCGCAGAAGCGGATTTTTGCGGAACTCGGTCACACTTCAGCCCAGCTTGCATTGCTCGTTGACCGCGTTCGAAGCCCAATTCTACGGCGCGTCGCCAGAGTGCCCGCCGTCTAAGCCACTCTCATTGTGAAAGCAGCACATGCCCACAATCGCCCTGGTCGACGACGACCGCAACATTCTCACTTCGGTTTCGATCGCGCTCGAAGCCGAAGGCTATCGCATCATGACCTACACGGACGGTGCGTCGGCGCTGGATGGGTTTCGCACGTCGCCGCCCGATCTTGCGATCCTCGATATCAAGATGCCGCGCATGGACGGCATGGAAACGCTGCGCCGGCTGCGCCAGAAGTCCGACCTGCCGGTGATCTTCCTCACCTCGAAGGATGAGGAGATCGACGAATTGTTCGGCCTGAAAATGGGCGCCGACGATTTCATCCGCAAGCCGTTCTCGCAGCGCCTGCTGGTCGAACGGGTCAAGGCCGTACTCCGCCGCGGTCAGCCGAAGGATCCGACCGCCGCGCCGAAGGAGCCGGACGCCCGCGCGCTGGACCGCGGCCTGCTGCGGATGGATCCGGAGCGCCACACCTGCACCTGGAAGAACGAGCCGGTGACCCTCACCGTGACCGAATTCCTGATCCTGCAGGCGCTCGCCACCCGCCCCGGCGTCGTAAAGAGCCGCAACGCGCTGATGGACGCGGCCTATGACGACCAGGTCTATGTCGACGATCGCACCATCGACAGCCACATCAAGCGGCTGCGCAAGAAGTTCAAGGTGGTCGACGACGACTTCGAGATGATCGAGACGCTGTACGGCGTCGGCTATCGCTTCAAGGAAGCCTGATCTGCGCTTCCCGGGCGGCTTGTTAACTGACAGGCTCCGCACGGCTGGGGTAAGCTCGGGCGAACGATTGCTTCGCGGGACGACATCCATACCAACCGGCAGCTTTGCCAGTGCTTGATCGAACGCAGCTCGAGCAAGGCCTGAACACCGAGGACGCGTCACAGCTCCTCGATCAGGACGCCGTTGCCGAAGACGTGGCGCAGGACAAGGGCTGGCGCCGTCCGCTCGGCTGGCTGCGCCGCGCCGGTCAGTTCTTCTTCGCGCTGTCGTTCTCGAGCCTGACGCGCCGTATCGTCTCGCTCAACCTCGCCGGCCTCGTCGCGCTGGTCGCCAGCATCCTCTATCTCTCGCAATTCCGCGCTGGCCTGATCGAGGCGCGCACGCAGAGCCTCCAAGTCTATGCCGAGATCATCTCGGAGGCGATCGCGGCCTCGGCCACCGTCGAAGGCAACACCGTCACGATCGACCCCGATCGCCTGCTCGACCTCAAGCCCGGCGAAAGTTATGGCCAGCCGGATGAATCGGCGGATTTCCCGATCAATCCCGAGCGGGTCGCGCCGGTCCTGCGCCGCCTGATCGCGCCGACCAAGACGCGGGCCCGCATCTTCGACCGCGATGGCGGCCTGATCCTCGACAGCCGCAATCTGTTCGCGCGCGGCGACGTGCTGCGCATGGAGCTGCCGCCGCCGTCGGAGAAGCCGTCGCTCTATGAAAGGACCAAGGCCACCATCAAGACCTGGCTCAACCGCGGCGACCTGCCGATCTATCGCGAACTCGGTCCCGAAGGCGGCAAGGGTTATTCCGAAGTCGCGCAATCGCTCGAGGGCATGAAGGGCAGCGCCGTGCGCGTCACCGAGCGCGGCGCGATCATCGTGTCGGTCGCCGTCCCGGTGCAGCATTTCCGCGCCGTGCGCGGTGCATTGATGCTGACCACGCAGGGCGACGACATCGACCAGCTGGTGATGTCCGAGCGCCTCGCCATCCTCAAGATCGGCGGCGTCGCCTCCGCCGTCATGATCATGCTGTCGCTGCTATTGGCGAGCACGATCGCTGGCCCGGTGCGACGGCTCGCCGACGGCGCCGAGCGCGTCCGCCACCGCATCCAGACCCGCGTCGAGATTCCCGACTTCACCGGGCGCCGCGACGAGATCGGCCATCTCTCCGGCGCGCTGCGCGACATGACCAACGCGCTGTACAGCCGCATCGAGGCGATCGAGATGTTCGCCGCCGACGTCGCCCATGAGCTGAAGAATCCGCTGACCTCGCTGCGCTCCGCGGTCGAGACGCTGCCTTTGGCGCGCAACGACAACAGCCGCGCGCGGCTGCTCGCCGTGATCGAGCATGACGTCAGGCGGCTCGACCGCCTGATCTCCGACATCTCCGACGCCAGCCGGCTCGATGCCGAATTGCAGCGCCAGGACATGGCGCCGGTCGATCTGCGGCGGCTGCTGACGACGCTGACCGGCGTCGCCAACGAGACCAGGCTCGGCCACGACGTCGCCGTCGAAGCCCGCTTCGAGGGCCGCGGACCGACCGATACGCTCTCTGTGCCCGGCCATGATTCACGGCTCGGCCAGGTGATCTCGAACCTGCTGTCGAACGCGCAATCATTCTCCAAGCCGGGCGACAAGGTGCGCATCGTCTGCCGCCGCAACCGCGGCGAGGTCGAGATCGTGGTCGACGATGACGGGCCCGGCATCGGCGAGGACGCGCTGGAGCGGATCTTCGAGCGCTTCTACACCGACCGGCCGCACCAAGGGTTTGGCCAGAACTCCGGCCTCGGGCTTGCGATCTCCAAGCAGATCATTGAAGCCCATGGCGGACGCATCTGGGCCGAGAACCGCGCTGGCCCTGCGGACGCAGACGGCAAGCCCACCATCGCCGGCGCACGCTTCGTGGTCAGGCTGCCGACACTATGAGCGACAATTCAAGCGTGCACGCATCCGCCGTTCTGGTCGGCGAGCGTGCGGTGCTGATCCGCGGCCCGTCGGGCGCCGGCAAGTCGCGTCTGGCCTTTGACCTGATTCTCGCCGGGCGCACCGGAGCGCTTCCGCCGGCCATTTTGGTGGGGGATGACCGTGTCCGTCTCGACACAGCCGGCGAACAATTGTGGGTTCGTCCGGTCCAGCAATTGGCTGGTCTGATCGAGATCCGAGGCCTCGGAATCCGCCATTGTCCGTTCGCAGATGAAGCCGTGGTGGGGCTGATCGTCGACCTCGCCGCTGACGACGCCGAGCGACTGCCGCCGCCGGAGGCGCTCACGATTCGCCTTAATGGTGTTTTGTTACCGCGAATTCCCGTCGGCGTTGGCTTCCAACCCCTGCCGCTGGTTGTCGCCGCGCTGACGACAACCTGAAAGTTCATGTTCCCGTAATCTTGCGGCCAATTGTGGGAAGGGAATTGGTAACCATATCACATCCACTATCGCGTCGGATTTTGCCGGCGCAGCCTCCCCTCTCTACCGCCAGGAACCGGGAGACTAGCCAAGATGCCCTCTTGCGTAGGGCCTCTGGATGGTCAAAGTGGCGCGTTCGTGCGGTGCACCAAAGGGCGCCCGCGAGGAGTTTCCAATGATTGGTCTAGTGCTGGTGACCCATGGGCGCCTTGCCGACGAGTTCAGAGCGGCGCTCGAACACGTCATGGGTCCGCAGAAACAAATTGAAGCGATCACGATCGGGGCCGAGGACGATTCCGATCTCTGTCGAAGCGACATCATCGAGGCGGTGAACCGCGTCGATAGCGGCGACGGCGTTGCGATCCTCACCGACATGTTCGGCGGCACGCCGTCAAACCTTGCGATCTCCTGCATGAGCCGCCCGAAGGTGGAAGTGCTCGCAGGCATCAACCTTCCCATGCTGGTCAAGCTTGCCAAGGTTCGCGAGGAGCGTTCGCTGCCCGACGCGATCGCGATGGCCCAGGAAGCCGGCCGCAAATACGTCACCATCGCCAGCCGCGTTCTCGCAGGCAAATGAGCGACGAAGCCCCGGGAAATCAGGTCGGCCCGGGCGTGCCAGCGGGCGCCATTTCCCGTGAGCTCTTGATCGTCAACAAGCGCGGCCTGCATGCGCGGGCATCGGCCAAGTTCGTCCAGCTGGTCGAGCGATTCAACGCCGAGATCTGGGTCACCCGCGGCACCGAGACCGTCGGCGGCACCTCGATCATGGGCTTGATGATGCTCGCCGCCGGGCCCGGCACCACGGTCGTGGTCTCAGCAAAGGGCGACGAAGCGCAGCAGGCGCTCGACGCCATCGCCGAACTCGTCGCCAGCAAGTTCAACGAGGAAGGCACGTAAGGCAGTCACCTCTCACCTCGCCCCGCTTGCGGGGAGAAGTCGGATCGCATCGAACGATGCGATCCGGGTGAGGGGTACAGGTCTATCGATAGATCGCCATCGCGGCGAGAGCCCCTCACCCCAACCCTCTAAGAGAGAGCTTCGCTCGTCTCGACCCCGCAAGCGCGGGGCGAGGGAGCGACAGCTACTTCGCCGGCGGCACCAGATAGACCTTCCAGACCGTCGACGGACCGGGATGGCCGTTGAAGAAGCGCATGGTGGTCATTACCAGCGGCTCGGCGTCCTTGGCGTGCTCCGCCATCCACGCCTCGCAGGGCTTCAGGAACACCGGATCGGTGGTGTCGCAGACGCCGATGAAGCCGAGACGCTTGGCTTCGTCGAGCGACGTCAGCCCCGACGACCAGGCTTCGCCCGGCACCAGCGATGCCGGATGATCCGGACTGTAGAACGTCATCGGCTCGCCGATATCGGACCGCGCGACGACCACGGCCCAGCGCGAATGGAATCTGTCCTGCCAGGTCTGGGTGAGTTCGCGCGCGAGCTCGGAGCGCGCGGCGTAGGTCGAGCCGCCGACATGGTTGGACGCGATCTCCTGCGTGGCGATGCTGGGCGCGGCGATCAGCGTGGCGATCGTGGCCACGAACCAGATCGCGGTGATCGAGAACAGCGCCATGCGCGGGAAGCGAAGCGAGGGAATCGCGACCAGCGCAAGCGGCACCAGGAAGAACAGCGGGATGCCCCAATCGGTCTTGATATAGACGGTGAACGCCAGCGCGCCGAGCGGCGGCCCGATCGCGACGATCAGCTGGATGATCCAGACGTTGAGCGCCTGCGGAAGGTTGACGGCGGGATTGGGTCCGCGCGACCAGACCCGCGCCAGCACGTCCGACGGCCGCCACGGCACCGAGCCCAGCAGCAGCGCCACCAGGCCCAGCACGACGGGAATCGCGAGCAGCCCGACATTGTGCACGACATAGCCGATCACGAGCTGCACATTGAGTGCGCGGCTCGACAGCGCGTAGACGTCACCGGCATAGGTGAACGGCACGAAGTCCACCTCCTCCAGCCACACCAGGTGCGGGATCATCGCCACCGCCATCGTGCCGATCGCAACCCATGGCGCCGGCGAGCGCAGGAATTGCGTCCGTTGCGGATGGATCAGCGCGGCCAGCCCGACGGCGCCGATCATCGTCACCACCCAGTACTTGGTCATCAGCGCCAGCATGCCGGCAAAGCCGAGCCAGAGACCCGACTTGAAGCTGCGCTTCTCGAATGCGTTCAGATAGGCCAGCACCAGCAGCGGCAACGGCACCAGTTGCGCGAGATCGGCGTTGTATTTGAAGCCCTTGAAATTGAAGATCGGGTAGAGCGCGAGCATCACCACCATGAAGAACGCGCGGCGGCGATCGACGACACGCAGCGCGATCAGCCAGCACACCACCAGCGCGAAGCTGACCGTCGTCATCGCAAGCGCATAGGTCGACCAGTTGGTGACCGGAAAAATCCTGAACCAGACCCCGGCGATCCAGCCCGACAGCGGCGGGTGCTTGCCATAGCCGAGCAGGAAGCGCTGGCCCCAGGCATAGGCTTCCGCAACATCCATATGGATGTCCTGTGCGGCCTTGAGCTTGACCAGGATCAGCGTCCACAGCACCGCATGAACCAGCGCGAAGCCGATCACGAACCACAGGCTGGTCCTGGGATCGGTGGCGCGCGAGGCGATCCAGGCGGCAATCCGCCGGATCGTCAGCTTGCGTTTGGTGCGCCGGGCGGCGGGGAGCGTGGAGGCGGTCGACATGGCCTGTGCCTGAGGCATGCCCCGGAAAAGTGGAAAGCGGTTTCCCGGAAGGATCATGCCCGAATGGAAGCGGAAGCGCGATGAGTGCTCATCCGCATTTCAGCGCGCTTTAGCGCGTTTTTGTGGCCAGTGAAATCAGCTTGGCGTGAGAACGCCTCCAGCCAGCGGATTCACTTTCGGGGAAGTCCGGCCGGTGCTCGAAATGCATGGTATCGTAGTGACACCATTTGCCGCCCCAGATGAAGCCGTGACGCTCGAAGATGTCGACGATCTCGCGCGGCATCCAGTTGTTGCAGGGGATGGTCTTGCCTTTGCCGGCCCACAGCCGGTCATCCCGAACTTTCAGGTTGAGGTCGATGGCGGCGGCGTAGCCGTGCATGCTCATCCGCCCGGTGTCGGCGACGCGAAAGACGATTTTCGGGCCGCCGAACCTGGCAGGAACATGCCCGGGAATCGGTCACGGCAACCCAGCCGGAAACGGCGCCGTGATTCGTCGTCACACCGCTGCAAAATACCGCAATTTGGTTGCCCGCGCGGGGGTGCGGATGCTATCCCGCGCCCATGACAACTGCCCCGATTTCGAACATCCGCAACTTCTCCATCGTCGCCCATATCGACCATGGCAAATCGACCCTTGCCGACCGCCTGATCCAGATGACGGGCGGCCTGTCGGATCGTGAAATGGCGGGCAAGGAGCAGGTGCTCGATTCGATGGATATCGAGCGCGAGCGCGGCATCACCATCAAGGCGCAGACCGTCCGGCTGAACTACCGCGCCAAGGACGGCAAGGATTACATCTTCAACCTGATGGACACGCCCGGCCATGTCGACTTCGCCTACGAGGTCTCGCGGTCGCTGGCGGCCTGCGAGGGTTCCCTGCTCGTGGTTGACGCCAGCCAGGGCGTCGAGGCGCAGACGCTCGCCAATGTCTATCAGGCGCTCGACAACAATCACGAGATCGTGCCGGTCCTGAACAAGGTCGACCTGCCCGCGGCCGAGCCCGAGAAGGTCAAGCAGCAGATCGAGGACGTGATCGGCATCGATGCGTCCGACGCCGTGATGATCTCGGCCAAGACCGGCGTCGGCGTGCCTGACGTGCTGGAAGCGATCGTCACCCGCCTGCCGCCGCCGAAGGGCGACCGCGACGCGACCCTGAAGGCGTTGCTGGTCGACAGCTGGTACGACGTCTATCTCGGCGTGGTCGTCTTAATCCGCGTCGTCGACGGCGTGATGAAGAAGGGGAGCCGCATCCGCATGATGGGCACCGGCGCGGCCTACGATATCGAACGCGTCGGCTTCTTCACGCCGAAGATGGAGCAGGTCGAGGAGCTCGGCCCCGGCGAGATCGGCTTCATCACCGCGGCGATCAAGGAAGTTGCCGACACCCGCGTCGGCGACACCATCACCGATGACAAGAAGCCGATCAGCGAGATGCTGCCGGGCTTCAAGCCGGCGATTCCGGTCGTGTTCTGCGGCTTGTTTCCGGTCGACGCCAACGACTTCGAAACGCTCCGCGCGGCGATGGGCAAGCTGCGGCTCAACGACGCAAGCTTCTCCTACGAGATGGAAACCTCCGCCGCGCTCGGCTTCGGCTTCCGCTGCGGTTTCCTCGGCCTGCTGCATCTGGAAATCATCCAGGAGCGGCTGTCGCGCGAATTCGACCTCAATCTGATCGCGACCGCGCCGAGCGTGATCTACAAGATGAAGCTGACCGACGGCACCGAGCTCGAGATCCACAACCCGGTCGACATGCCCGACGTGGTCAAGATCGCCGAGATCGAGGAGCCGTGGATCGAGGCGACGATCCTCACGCCCGACGAATATCTCGGCAGCGTCTTGAAGCTGTGCCAGGACCGCCGCGGCTCGCAGAAGGAGCTCACTTATGTCGGCTCCCGCGCGATGGTGAAATACGACCTGCCGCTCAACGAAGTGGTGTTCGACTTCTACGATCGCCTGAAGTCGGTCTCCAAGGGCTACGCCTCGTTCGACTATCATCTGACCGACTACAAGCCGGCCGATCTGGTCAAGATGCAGATCCTGGTCAACGCCGAGCCGGTCGACGCGCTGTCGATGCTGGTGCATCGCACCCGCGCCGAGGGCCGCGGCCGCGCCATGGTCGAGAAGATGAAGGAGCTGATTCCACCGCACATGTTCCAGATCCCGATCCAGGCGGCGATCGGCGGCAAGGTGATCGCGCGCGAAACCGTCCGCGCGCTGCGCAAGGACGTCACCGCGAAGTGCTACGGCGGCGACATCACGCGCAAGCGCAAGCTTCTGGAGAAGCAGAAGGAAGGCAAGAAGAAGATGCGGCAGTTCGGCAAGGTCGACATCCCGCAGGAAGCCTTCATCGCCGCGCTCAAGGTGGACAGCTGAGGCGGCGCTACCGGCGCGACTGTTGCCCATTCTTGTCCCAGCAACAAAACGCACCATGATTTGAATCGCCACTGCATCGCGCTCCGACTAGACTGCGATCATGTTGCGCATCCTGTTCCTCCTTATCGTCATCCTCGCACTGATGCAGCCGGACCTGAGCTCCGCCGTCTCCTCGAAGAAGCGGCACGGCACCCGCTGGCACGGCTATGGTTTCCTGCCCGGCTACCGGCAGCCGGCGAACCAAACCATTCCGGTGTTCGGCCCGCGCGGCGCCGCCCGCGGCTACCCGGACTATTCGCCGCAATATTGGTATGGCGGGGATTGGTACTATTTCGGCCGCCCCGGATTCTACCGCGGCCGCTACAATGGCGGCAGTTTTGGCCCGTGCTGGACCTGGACGCCGATCGGGCGCGCCTGGCAGTGCGGCTAGAGCGTTTTCGAGCGAAGTGGCTCCGGTTCGCGTGAAGAAAACGCGTCAAAGCAAGAATCTAGAGCCCCGTTCCGATTCTATCGGAACGGAAAAGGCTCTAGCCGCACCTCGCTGCGACATCTTGCGCATGCAACGCACAATCCGCTGGTCCCGGAATGTGCGCATGCAACGCACAATCCGCTGGTCCCGGAATGAGAGGCATGTTGCCCGTCATGTTGCCCCTGGACCTCAGATAGGCCAGCATCCTCCCTGCGCGCACCACAACAAACAACAGCGCCGGGGAAACGCATGAGCAAGGCCGCTCGGTTGGATTATGGCTGGGTCGTCGTCGGCGCGGGCGCGCTGATGACCTGCGTCGGCTTCGGCACCATGCTGTCGCTCGCGGTGTTCCTGCAGCCGATCTCGGATGCGATGGGCTGGTCGCGCGCCGGCGTCTCGGCGGCGGCGACGCTGGATTTCCTCTGCATGGGTTTTGCGGCGTTCGCCTGGGGCGCGCTGTCCGACCGCTTCGGTACCCGCATCGTGGTGCTGGCGGGCAGCCTGTTGCTCGGGCTTGGCCTCGTGACGGCAAGCCAGGCGCAGAGCCTGTGGCAATTCCAGCTCTGCTTCGGCGTGCTGATCGGGATCGCCGCCGGCAGCTTCTATGCGCCGATGATGGCGCTCGCCAGCGCCTGGATCGACAAGCATCGCAGCCTCGCGGTCGCGCTGGTGTCGGCCGGCATGGGCGTATCGCCGCTGACCGTCGCGCCGTCGGCAAGCTGGCTGATCACGGCCTATGACTGGCGCTTTGCGATGCTCGTCATCGGCATCGCCGCATGGGCGTTGCTGATCCCCGCATCGTTCCTGGTGCGCCCGGCGCCGCAGGGAACGGACGTCGCAATCCCGACCGCCGCGAACGTGCCGCAAACTGAATGGACCGCGGCGCAGGCGCTGCGCACGCCGCAATTCATCACGCTGGCACTGGCGCATTTCGCCTGCTGCGCGGCGCATTCGGGACCGATCTTCCACATGGTGTCCTACGCCATGGTGTGCGGCATCGCGCCGCTCACCGCGGTCACAGTCTACAGCCTCGCCGGCTTCTCCGGGCTCGGCGGCCGGCTGCTGCTCGGCGTGCTCGCCGACCGGCTCGGCGCCAAGCCGGTCCTGGTCGGCGGCCTCCTGGTGCAGGCGCTGTCGATCGCGACCTATCTCGCGGTGGCGCAGCTCGGCGAGTTCTACGCGCTGTCTGTCGTGTTCGGGCTGGCCTATGGCGGAGTGATGCCGCTCTACGCCGTGCTGGTGCGCGAGTTCTTCGGCGCGCGCATCATGGGCACGGTGTTCGGCGCGGTGTCGGCCTTCGCGAGCCTCGGCATGGCGCTCGGGCCGTGGGCCGGCGGTTACGTGTTCGACACGTTCCACGGCTATACGTGGCTGCACGCCGGTTCCTTTGCGATCGGCCTCGCCGCGGTCGCCGTGGCGCTGAGTTTCTCGACCAAGCGCCAGCCGTCGCTCGATCTCGGCCGCGCCGCCGCCTGAGCGCGGCTGCATTCGTCACACTCGCGCGCACCGGCACAGCGGATGGATAGCTGATCTGCATCGGCGCCGTCCTGCCTTGCCTTCCCTTGCCCTCTCCTGCCGGATGAGCCACCATCGCCCGGCCTGCCCAACAAGAATGACAGAAGGCGCCGAGGACACGCATGAACAAGCCGCAGGGATTCGACCTTGTCGAGCGGGCGCGCGCGCTGGCGCCGCTGATCACGAGTGAAGCCGACGAGATCGAACGGACACGGCGACTGACGCCATCCGTCACCGCGGCACTGGTCGAGAACGGGCTGTATCGCGCGCTGCTGCCGAAGCGTTTTGGCGGCGCCGAGGCGACACTGGACGCCTTCATGCAGATGCAGGAGGAGATCGCCAAGGCCGATGCATCGACCGCCTGGTGCCTCGGCCAGTGCAGCGTCTGCGCCATGACCGCGGCCTATCTCGAACCCGACGCAGCTAACGAGATCTTCAACACCACGCCCGGCATCCTCGCCTGGGGCGCTATCGCCCATGAGGTGCGCGCCGAGCCCGGCGGCTATCGCGCCAGCGCGCGCTGGGATTTCGCCTCGGGCTCGCGGCAGGCGAGCTGGCTCGGCGCCCATGTCCGCGTCGTCGAGGACGACGGCTCACCGCGCAAGAAGGCCGACGGTTCGCCGGAGATCCGCACCATCCTGTTCCCGATGTCGTCAGCGACAATGTATGACGTCTGGGACGTGATCGGTCTGAAAGGCACCGGCACCGATTCCTACTCGGTCGACAACCTCTTCATTCCGGAGCAGTTCGCCGCGCTGCGCGACGATCCCGCCGCGTGCCGCGAGCCGGGGCCGCTCTACAAGCTCTCCACCAACATGGTGTTCAGCATGGGCTTTGCCGCCACCTCGCTCGGCGTCGCGCGCGCCATGCTGGACGCGGCGACCGAGCTTGCCCGCGGCAAGACCCCGCAAGGCCTCAAGGCGATGCGCGACAACAATGCCGTGCAGGGCCAGATCGGGCGCACCGAGGCCAGCCTGCGCGCCGCGCGCGCCTATCTGTACGCGACGGCCCACGAGGTCTGGAACGATCTCGTCCGCGGCGACCCGATCACCGAGGCACATCGCGTCGCGATCCGCATCGCCTCGACCTGGACCATCCACCAGTCGGCCGCAGTGGTCGACATCGCCTATCACATGTCGGGGGCAACGGCGGTGTTCGCCAAGAATCCGTTCGAGCGACGGTTTCGCGACATGCACGCAATCGCGCAGCAGATCCAGGCCCGCGACACCCAGTACGAGGACGCCGGCAAGGCGATTTTGGCAGGCAATCTCGGCGCTCCGCCGACCGCGCGCTAAAGCATGATCCGGAAAAGTGCGAAGCGGTTTTCCGAAAAGATCATACTTGAACAGGAACTGAAGCGCGATCAAGTCAGATTGCATCAGGGCGTTGACTCATAAGTCCGCTGTGTCGGCTCTGCTCCCTAAAACACAACATCGCCGGGTAATCATGGCATGTCGGTTTTGGGCCCAACAGTGGGCATGACGACTGGCGGCCCTCGCAATCTGAATTCTGTCCCCGACTGTGCAAAATGGATTCTGTCGACTGCCCGGATTTTTCAGCGGTGCGGTAACGCATTGAGCTCGCAGAGGGCAGCCGTCGCGCTTGGTACAGCCAAAATTCGCAATCTTGGTGCTGTTTTATGAGCAGGCGCAGCGCATCTATTCGTTCGTATAAGCAACCGAACTGCCTTGGCAGTTCTTGGTTAGTCGGCGCGTCCGCGCGCTCTGCAGCAGTTCCACCAAGAGACAAGGAGTATTCCCATGAAGGCCATCGTTGTAACGGACCAAGCCGCGGGAACGGCCGGGATGAAGCTGGTGGACCGGCCCGAGCCGCAGGCAGCGATAAACGACGTCGTCGTTCAGGTTTATGCGTCAAGATTTGTCCCGACTGAGCTGGCGTGGCCCTCGACCTGGACCGATCGCCTCGATCGTGACCGAACACCGTCGATCCCGGGGCACGAGCTGGCCGGAGTGGTCACCGCTCTCGGATATGGCACTACAGGGCTATCGGTGGGACAGCGGGTGTTCGGTCTAGCGGACTGGTATCGCGACGGCACGCTGGCCGAGTATGTGGCGATCGAGGCGCGCAACCTCGCGCCGCTACCGGGCGACGTCGACTTCACAATGGGCGCAAGCCTTCCGGTCTCGGGCCTGACGGCATGGCAAGGACTATTTCAGCACGGCCGCCTCCAGGCGGGGCAGAGTGTCCTCGCACACGGCGCGGCCGGCGCGGTCGGGTCGATGGTGACGCAACTCGCGCGAGAGGCCGGCGCGTATGTGATCGGCTCCGGGCGGTCCGCCGACCGTCAGACTGTGCTCGACTTCGGCGCGCAGGAGTTCGTCGATCTCGGCAACGACGCCCTTGAGGACGTCGGCAAAGTCGATCTGGTGTTCGACGTCATTGGCGGTGAAATCCAGAAGCGGTCGGCAAAACTGATTCGAGGCGGAGGAACGCTGGTGACGGTCGTTGGGCCGGCCGAGGCGCGACCTTCCGACGGCCTGGCGGTCGACTTCGTCGTCGAGTCCGATCGTTCCCAACTGAGTGAGATCGTCCGGCGGGTGCGGGACGGACGCCTGCGGACAAACATCGGCAACGTCTCGACTCTCGACGAGGCCGTCGCTGCCTTGAATCCGACCGGTCGACGCAAAGGGAGTACGATCATCCGCGTTCGCCCCTGAGTGACACATGCCTATTGATGCGCGCAGCCGGCCGGCCCTGTCAGGCCAGACGTTGAACAGTACGAAAGTAGCACCGGCGGCCATGGTCGCGGCACGAATACCGGCGGCGCAACATCCGGTTGTTAAGCTTTTTCTGCGACTTTGCGGACGGCGCTAATGCCTGGAGTTTCGCTGGTCCCATGTTCACGCTTCGATCGATTGCCGCCCGCCTGATTCTGGCGATTTCGCTGACTGTCGCAGTCGCCTGCGCCATCCTCGGCGGCTTCTCCATCAGCCAGCAGCGGGCGCTGACGCGGCTCGCGCTCGATCAGCAGCTCAAGCTGCAATATGACAGCGTGATTGCAGCGATCGACTACGAGGGGCGCGCGGCGCTCGCGGTCTCGGCGGTCATCGCCGCCTTGCCGCCGGTCGAGGACGCCATCGCCAAGGGCGACCGCGACGGCCTCGGAAAGCTGCTCGGCGCCTCCTGGGCGTCGATGAAGGCGCAGGGCATCCCGCTGATCTCGTTCTGGCAGCCCCCGGCGACCAGCTTCTACCGGGTCCATGCGCCGAAGACTTTCGGCGACGACGCCTCGACGCGGCGCACCACGGTGGTGGAATCGAACAGGACCGGCAAGCCGATCGTCGGCGTCGAGCCCGGCCGCGAAGCGCTTTCGATCTTCGGCATGACCCCGATCATGCGCGACGGCAAGACGCTGGCCAATGTCGACGTCGGCGCCGCCTTCGGCAAGGAATTCGTCGACCGCGCCAAAAAGCGCTTCGGCATCGACCTTGCGGTGCATTCCTTCGACGGCCAGAGCTTCAAGCGGCTGTCCTCGACCTTCGGCGATACCGTGGTCGCGACCCAGGACGAGCTCAAGCGTGTGATGAACGGTGCGGCCCTGCTGCGCGACGCTGTTCTCGACGGCCATGCGGTGGAGCTCTATCTCGGCCAGATCAAGAACTACGCCGGCGAGCCGGTCGCCGTGCTCGAGATCGTCAAGGACACCAGCGACTATGAAGCCGCCGCGGCAAGCGCGCAGCGCAATCTGATCCTTGGCGTGGTCGCGATCATGGCCGCCGCCGTGCTGCTCGCGTTCCTGCTCGGCCGCGGCCTGTCGCGGCCGCTCACCGCGATCACCGCGGTCATGAACCGCCTGTCCAGCGGCGACACCAGCGTCACGATACCCGGCAGCGAGCGCCGCGACGAGCTCGGCACGATGGCGAAGGCGGTCGACGTGTTCCGCCGCAGCATGGTCGAAACCTCCTCGCTGCGCGAGGCGCAGGAGGCCGACAAGGTGAAGGCGGAGGCCGACAAGCAGGCCTTGCAGCGGCAGATGGCCGATCGTTTCGAAGCCGACGTCAAGGGCATGGTCGCCGCCGTCGCGCGGTCCTCGGGCGACATGCAGCGCGTCGCGGGCGAGATCACCGCCAGCGTCAACGGCGCCTCCGAACGGACCTCGGCGGCAGCCGCCGCGTCCGAGGAAGCATCCGCCAGCGTCAATGCGGTCGCAGCCGCAACCGAGGAGCTGGCGTCCTCGATCACCGAGATCGGCCGCCAGGTCACCCATTCCAGCCGCGTCGCCGACAGCGCCGTGACCAAGGCCATGGAGACCACCGAGATGGTGACGAGCCTCGCCGCATCGGCAGAGAAGATCGGCGACGTGCTGCGCCTGATCAGCGCGATCGCGAGCCAGACCAATCTGCTGGCCCTCAACGCCACCATCGAGGCCGCGCGCGCCGGCGAGGCCGGTCGCGGCTTTGCCGTGGTCGCCGCCGAGGTGAAGGACCTGGCGAGCCAGACCGCGAAGGCGACCGAGGAGATCGCCGGCCAGGTCGGCGCGATCCAGTCCGCCACCGGCAACTGCGTCAGCGCGATCGGCGACATCAGCGGCACCATCCGCGAGATCTCGGGTATCGCCACCGCGATCGCAGCCGCCGTCGAGCAGCAGGACTCGGCGACGCGGGAGATCGCCCGCAGCGTGCAGCAGGCGTCCACCGGGACCGTCGAGGTCTCCGCCAATATCGCGGGCGCGAGCGAGGCCGCCAGCCAATCCCGCGCCCTCACCGGCAATGTGCTGGATACGTCCGGCCAGCTCGGCGATCACGCCGCTGCGCTGTCGCACAGCGTCGACACCTTCCTCGCCGGACTGCGCAACGCCGCCTGAGCGGCGGCGCCGGGCTTCAAGTCATGGCCAGGGCAGCACGGGCGGCGGAGCGGACCGGTCGGACTTGTCGTCCGGCCGAGCGTCGACCCGCCCCCAATCGCGCATGAACGGCATCTGCAGCAGGCCGCGCAGCGACTGCTTCTCGGGATCATCGAAGCCGTCGAGGCCATAGCGCAGCTCCGCGAAGCGTGGACCACGATTATAGGTGCCGCCGAGCCGGTCCCAGATCGAGAGCAGGTTCGAATAATTGCTGTCGGTCTCCGGCTGATGACGCGAATGATGCATCTTGTGCATGTTCGGCGTCACGAAGACGAGCCGCAGCCAGCGGTCGAGCCGCTCGGGCAGGCGGATATTGGCGTGCTCGAATTGGGCGTTCAGCGCCGACAGCGTCAGATAGGTAACCAGCACCCAGGCCGGTGTTCCGAACACGAAGACGCCGGCGACGTGCCAGCCGATCCGCCACAGCGTCTCGCCGGGATGTTCGCGGAACGTCGTGGTGACGTCGACGAAGCGATCGGCATGGTGCATGCGATGGAAGCGCCACATCCAGCCGAGCTTGTGCATGGAGACGTGGGCGAAATAGGCGAACAGGTCGAGCCCGATGATCCCTAGCAGGAGCTGGTTCAGGGGTGACAGGCCGAGCCACCAGGACAGGCCGAATTTCGCATCCAGCGTCCATTGCGCGGCCAGCGGCGACAGCGGGCTGAGCAGCAGGTTCACGCCGACGAAGATCACGGTGATGGCGGGTTGCGGCCGATATTGCGCATCCGGTCGCTGCGGCCGTAGCTGAACAGCGGAAACGCGGCCTCGAACAGCAGCACGATCGCGAACGACGCGAGCAGGAACGCGATCCGCGCGCCGGTCGACGGCAGCTCGACATGAGCCATCTCAGCCGCGCCCGGATGCCACAGAAGCTTTGCAAAGCCGATCATGCCGTCAGCCTCCCCTCTTTACAAAACGAATATTCGTTCTTTATAATGGCAACGAATGTCGTCAAGCCCGCCGCATCGGCCGGCCGCGACCTGACAAGGACCCGACTATGCCGAAGGTGAAACCCGAAACGCTGGCGATCCGCCGCGAGGAGATCCTGCAGGCCGCGGAGATCTGCTTTGCCCGCCAGGGATTTCACCAGACTACGATCCAGGACTTGATCAAGCAGTCCGGGCTCAGCGCCGGCTGCATCTACGGGCATTTCACGGGCAAGGAGGAGCTGATCCAGGCGATCGGCGAAAGCCGCCATGGCCGCGACAGCGCGCTGCTGGCGCTCAAGGGTCCACCGGACGACGTGTTGCAGAGCCTGCGCTCGATCGCCCGCGCCTTTCTCGGCGACCTGCAGAAGGAAGAAGGCCTGCGCGCCCGCCGCGTCGCGTTGCAACTCTGGACCGAGGCGCTGCGCGACGACGTGGTCCGCGACCAGGTGACGAGCGGAATCCGCCAGCCGATCGCCCTGATCGTGGACTTGCTGCGGCGCGGCCAGAAGAGCGGCGCGATCGACCGCGGCGTGCAGCCGCGCGGCGCGGCGCGGGCGATGGTGGCGATGTTCCAGGGCATCGTGCTGCAACGGCTGTGGGGCGAAACCGTCTCGACCGCGGAGGCGATGCACGCCTTCGACATCTTCCTTGCCGGCCTTGCCGCCAAGCGCTGACGGGGGATGCGGTGATCGTCCCCGACCTCCTCGCCGGCATCGGCGCGGGCCTCGCCGGCGGTCTCACCGCCGGGCTGCTCGGCGTCAGCCCCGGCGGCGGACTGGTCGTGTTCTCGGTGCTACTGCTCGGCGCCGGCCAACATGTCGCGCAAGGCATCTCGCTGGTCGCGCAGGTGCCGCCGACCAGCCTCACCGGGATCCGGCGCTATTGGCAGAGCGGCAACCGCACGCCATTGCGCTGGATCGCGCTGCTGACAGTCGGCTTTGTCGCCGGCGGCGCGGCCGGCGCACTCGCCGCCAACCATGTCGCCGAGCCCGCGCTGCGCTGGACCTATATGGCCTATCTCGTCGTGCTCGACGCGATGCTGATCCTGCGCGGCGGACGCGACGAGGCGAAGCACGACGACAAAGTCACCGCGCGCGAAATATCCTGGCCGGCGCTGCTCATTGTCGGGCTGCTGGCGGGCCTGTCGTCGGGCTTTCTCGGCATCGGCGGCGGACTGGCGACCGTGGTGGGCTTAAGCGCCGTGCTCGGGGTGCCGCAGCATCAGGCGCAGATGGCAAGCCTCGTGATGTCGCTGATCCCGACCACGATCCCCTCGGCCTGGATCTATTGGAGCGAGGGCTCGCTGGCGTCCTGGCCGGTGCTGGCGGGCGTGATCGTCGGCCTGCTGGCCGGCACCGATCTCGGCGCCCGCGCCGCCAACCGCATCGACCGCGCGCGGTTACGCAGCGCGATGATCGTCTTCGTCTCGCTGATGGCGGTCTATATGACCTTCAAGGCGCTGTGGTAGATAGATATAGGTACGTCCTCCTCACGGAGCCCACCATGCGCAAGCCGGCAGCATCGACCAGCAAGGCGGCGCGACGGCCGCACGCCAAACCGGCAGCTGCGCTGTTCGACACGTACCCTGCCCCGGTCAGAGCCAAGCTGCTGGCGCTGCGGCGGCTGATCTTCGAGACCGCGAAGGCAACCAAGGGCGTCGGCGCGCTGGAAGAGACATTGAAGTGGGGCCAGCCGAGCTACCTCACGCCGGAGACCGGCAGCGGCAGCACGGTCCGGATTGATCAGGTGAAGCCGGCTGCCGACCAGGTCGCGGTCTACTTCCACTGCCAGACCAATCTGGTCGAGACCTTCCGCGAACTCTATCCCGAGCTCAGCTACAGCGGCAACCGCGCCATCCTGCTCGATGTCGCGGGCAAGCTGCCGGAGCCCGCGCTGCGCCACTGCGTGGCGCTGGCGCTGACTTATCATCTCAACAAGAAAGAATCGTAGGGCGTGAAGGCGACGGCGGTGCGCTCCCTCTCCCCGTTCTTACGGGGAGAGGGTTGGGGTGAGGGGCCGTCTCCGCACATTCGGTAATAGCTGCGTTCGCGGAGAATCCCCCTCACCCGGAACGCATCTAACGATGCGTTCCGACCTCTCCCCGCACGCGGGGCGAGGTAAGGGGAGCCCGACGCTCGATCGAGGTAACATCTCTGCCTCTAGGCTCCACTACGCCACCAGCGCCGTCGCGACGCGCTGCGCCTTGAGCAGGCTAATGACCTCGGGGTTCGGCCGGGCGCGGCTGAACAAGAAGCCCTGGCCCTCGTGGCAGCCTTCGGCGCGCAGCCGGCTCAACTCCGCCTCGGTCTCGACGCCCTCGGCGGTGATGGTGACGCCGAGCCCGATGCCGAGGCTGACGATCGAGCGCACGATCGCCTGCGCGTCCGGGTTCGCACCGAGGTCGCGCACGAACGACTGGTCGATCTTGATCTTGTCGAACGGGAAGCTGCGCAGATAGCTGAGGCTGGAATAGCCGGTGCCGAAATCGTCCATCGACATCCGAACCCCGAGCGCGCGGAGCGCATGCAGCGTCGCCAGCACCTGGCTGCTCTTCTCAAGCAACAGCGTCTCGGTGATCTCGAGCTCGAGCCGCCGCGCCGGCAGGCCGGATTGCCGCAGCGCGTCGGTGACCAGCGCCAGCAGATTGCCGGTACGGAATTGCAGCGGCGACAGATTGACCGCGACGCGCACGTCATCCGGCCATTGCGCCGCGTCCATGCAGGCGCGATGCAGCATCAGCGCGCCCAGCGGATTGATCAGCCCGGTCTCCTCGGCCACCGGGATGAACTCGCCCGGCGAGATCATGCCGCGCTCCGGATGCGGCCAGCGCACCAGCGCCTCGAAGCCGGTGATGCGCCCGGTCGCAAGATCGACCAGCGGCTGGTAATAGGGCCGCAGGCCTTCGTTCTGGATCGCATCGCGTAGGTCGATCTCGATCTTGCGGCGGCTCTGGGCACGCGCGTCCATCTCCGCCTCGAAGAAGGAGAAGGTGCCGCGGAATTCGCTCTTGGCGCGCGACAAGGCCATGTCGGCGCTCTTCAGGAGCTTTTCGGAATCCTCGCCGTCGCCGGGCGACATCGCGATCCCGATGCTGGCGCCGATCACCACCGAGTGCCCCTCGAGCAGATAGGGCTCGCCGATCGCGTCCAAGATCCGCCGCGCCAGCAACACCGCGTCCTCGGGCCGCATCACGCCGCCCTGCACGATGGTGAACTCATCGGAGTTGAGACGGGCCAGCGCATCTTCCTCGCGCAGCGTCGAACGCAGGCGCTTGGCGACCGCGCGCAGCAGCTTGTCGCCGATGCCGTGGCCGAGCGTTTCGTTGACCGCCTTGAAATTGTCGAGACCCAGCATCAGCACCGCGACCTTGTCGGTGGAGCGGCGGGTGTGCTGCAGCATCTCGTCCATCTGCTGGCGCAGCAGATTGCGGTTGGGCAGGCCGGTCAGGCTGTCGTGCTGGGCCATGAAGGCGAGCCGCGCCTCGGCGCGCTTGCGCTCGGTGATGTCCATCAGCGCGAGCAGCATCGCCGGCTGGTCGCCATGCATCAGCTGGCGCGAATAGATCGCAAGGTCGATCAGCGTGCCGTCGGCGCGCACATGCTTCCAGGTCCGCGCCGCCTGCTCGTCGCTGCTGCGGCCCGCCGCCCAGGGCAGTTCGGCATCGAACGCCTGCAGGCTCCTGATCGTCATCCGCTCGAATTCGGCGCGGACATAGCCGTAATGCGCGATCGCGGCGTCGTTGACCGCGAGGATCCGCTCGCCGTCGAGCGCGCACAGGATCATCGGCACCGGATTGCCGTCGAACAGCAGGCGGAACGACGCCTCGCGCTGCTTCAGTTCGGTGATGTCGACGCGCAGGCCGACGATGCCGCCATCCGAGGTCAGCCGCTCCTCGATCAACACCACGCGGCCGTCGGCCAGCACCTGCTCGTGCCGCTCGCCGGGCTGGTACATCTTCCTGAGCCGTTCGGCGATCCACTCTTCCTCGCGGCCGGCAGCCTCGGGATAGTCGCCGCGCGCGACGCCGATGCGGATGGTGTCTTCGAGGCGCGCACCGTGCTCGAACAGGTCGGAGCTGCGCTTGTAGATTTCCGAGTATTTCTTGTTCCAGAGTGTGTAGCGGCCTTCCGGATCCAGGAACACGATGCCCTGCGGCAGGATGTCGATCGCCTCACGCAGCCGCGCGTTGGATTTGCGCGCCTCGGCGATCGCGGCTTCGGCCTGCGCGCGCTGGCGCACCAGTTCGCCGATCTCGACCGCGGGGCGGCGCGATCTGCCCGACACTTTCGGCATCGGTGTGGGACGACGGCCCCGAGGACGGGACAGTTTGGCCTGGTTCGGTTTCTTGGTCTTTTTCTTCGGCCGCATCATCGGTATCGCACGCCCCACGCGCATTCCAGTTCGGCGATATATCTGCGATAAGTCTCTGAAAAATTGGTATCTCTTGGCGAGTAGCTGCGCTGCCTGAGAAACCCTTGCATGCCTGCTTTGCAGGCGAATTCACGCCGGGCGCGAGTTTGCTCCCGGCGCGCCGGCGGCGCACGGCACAGATTCGCAGCGTGGAAGCGCCGGCGCTTGGTGAAGGAAGCGTAAACCGGCGCGCGATTGCACAATGAATGCGCCGAAGACGCTTCAAGCGCATCAATGTTCGTCAGCGTGCGGCAGGGTTATCGCGCGGTTAAAGCGCGGTGCGCCTCAGCCTTCGGATTTTGCCGGATCATACCTTAGTTGGTGATTTCGATGCGCGTGCCGCCTCGGCCGTTGCGCTCGACCAGCCCATAGAGCATTGCGGCGTGCGAGGGATGCAGGCGCACGCAGCCATGCGAGGCCGGCCCGCCAAGGCGCGTGAGTTCGTATGTTCCATGGATGGCAAAGCCGCGGTGGAAGAAGATCGAGTGCGGCATCGGCGAGTTATAGTACTTCTTCGAGTACCAGCGGCGCGCCAGCATCTGCGGACGGAACACCCCACTCGGCGTGCCATAGCCGCGGCGGCCGGTCGACACCGGCCAGTTGTAGCGTCTCGCGCCATCGACGCTGACCGCCATGCGCTGCGATGATTTATCGATGTGAACGACGACGTCGGCCCGCGCCGGCGAGAGCGCCAAAATCGGCGCGGCAATCGCGGCGGCAAACGCCAGCCGTACGCACGATACGCTCGTCACAATAACGCCTACCCTGAAATTATTGCGGACATGATGTCGCCCACAACGTGCGCTTGTAAAGTGGCGTGGCTCACATCGGAGCCTGGAAGCCGCAGGTAATCTTAATCCACCCTGTGGGCGATCAAGCGAATGGGATGAAAGCGCGGTCCGCCTGCTCCGAATCCATGCTAGCCTTGCGCCGACAGAGTGATCCGAATGACACCCCGCCTGCGTTTGTTCCCACTCCTGATCTTAGCCCTCGTCGCCTGCACCATCTCCGCGCGGGCGCAGGACAGGGGCTCGCTCAATCCACAGCCGCTGCCGCCGCTCGCCAACCCCAATGATCCAAAGATCGGGGCGAAGCAGCTGTTCGCGCGCAAGGTGCTGCCGGCGGCGTTGCCGACCCGGTCGATCGGCGGCTACACCAAGGGTTGTCTCGCCGGCGCCGCGCAGATGCCGCTCAACGGCGACACCTGGCAGGTGATGCGCCTGTCGCGCAACCGCTACTGGGGTCACCCGAACATGATCGCGCTGCTGAAGCGGCTTGCGGCCAACGCGCACAAGGACGCCGGCTGGCCGGGCATCCTGGTCGGCGATATCGGCCAGCCGCGCGGCGGCCCCGCGCTCTCCGGTCATGCCAGCCACCAGATCGGACTCGACGCCGACATCTGGCTGACGCCGATGCCTGATCGCAAATTGTCGCGCGAGGACCGCGAGGAGATGTCGGCGGTGATGATGGTGCGCGACGACCGGCTCGACATCGATCCACGCGTCTTCACGCCGGGCCACGTGCTCGTCATCCGCGACGCGGCGCGGGAGCCGGCGGTGCAGCGCATCTTCGTCAATCCCGCGATCAAGAAGGCGCTGTGCCGCGAGGCCACGGGCGATCGCGGCTGGCTGTCGAAGATCCGGCCGTGGTGGGGCCACGACTACCACTTCCACATTCGCATGCGATGTCCGCCCGGCAGCCCTAGCTGCGAGGGACAGAAGCCGCAAGCGGAGGGCGAAGGCTGCAAGCCGTCCGATCTCGCCTTCTGGTTCAAGGATTCGGTGCTGCATCCGAAGCCTCCGCCGAAGCCGCCGAAACCCCGCCCGCCGATGACGCTCGCGCAGATGCCGGCTGACTGCAGGACGGTGCTGAACGCCCCCGACGCCAAACAGCAGCTGCCAGGGCAATGACATCTTCGTCAGGCGGCTATGCCGGCCGGCTCGAACTGCGATATGATCTCGTGCCGTCGCGCCGTAAGCGCGTTCGGGCGATGGATCGGGGCGGCTGATCTATTCTAACCGTCATCATGAATGGACCAGACATGCGCAAATCGCTCCTCGCCGCATCGCTCGTACTCGTCTCGACCTCCGCTTTCGCGGCGGAGGAGCCGAGCGGCTGTGACAAGTTCAAATGGTCGATCGAGCGCGCACGCGCCGCGCTGACCGCGTCCGATCGCGCCAAGGTCGTATCAGGGAGCGAGCAGACGGCGCTGCCGGCGACCGCGATCACGCTGGCGCTGGTGCCCCCCGGCGACGCCAAATTGCCGACTCCGCCGGAGCGCGCACCGAAGGAGGGCACCTTCGCCGGCTTCACCAGCTTCAAGGCCGCGCCGAAGGCCGGGCTCTATACCGTCAGCCTGTCGGCCGGGGCCTGGGTCGACCTGGTGCAGGACGGGCATTTCCTGAAGCCAAAGGCGTTCAGCGGCGCGACCGATCGCGACGGTATCCGCAAGACCGTGAAATATGACCTCGCCGCCAGCCCCTTCGTGCTGCAGGTCAGCGGCTCAAAAGAGAACTCGCTGTCGATCGCGATCCAGCCGGCGGACGAATAGGACGAGCGGTTAGACAAACGGTCGCCTTTACCGTAAGCCCCAGCCTGCTATGTTTGCAGTGCGATATCCCTGAGGACCGTAAGTCCGTCGGGGACCAGCGGAACAGCGCTTCCGTTCGTCGCAGGCCAGACCTCACCCAACGCCTGATTTGCGCGCCCGTTCGCGCGTGAACCCGCACGGAGCGCTTTCCATGCCACGACTTTCAATTTCAAGGCTTGCCGGACTTTTCACCGCCTTCGTCATCCTGCTCGGCGCGCTGCATTCGCCCGCGAGCGCCGAGGACAAGACGCTCACCATCTTTGCCGCCGCCTCGATGAAGAACGCGCTCGACGACATCGATGCAGCCTATACCGCCAAGAGCGGCGTCAAGATCACCGCCAGCTATGCCGCGAGTTCGGCATTGGCAAAACAGATCGAGCAGGGCGCGCCAGCCGACGTGCTCGTCTCCGCCGACACCGACTGGATGGACTATGCGATCAAGCAGAAGAACATCAATGAGCAGACGCGGGTGAACCTGCTCGGCAACTCGATCGTGCTGATCGCGCCGAAGGATTCCAAGCTCGACAACGTCAACATCGGACCCGGCTTCGATCTCGCCAAGCTCGCCGGCGACGGCAGGATCGCGACCGGCGACGTCAAGGCGGTGCCGGTCGGCAAATACGCCAGGGCCGCGCTGGAGAAGCTCGGCGCCTGGCAGGCGGCGGAGCCGAAATTCGCGATGGCCGAGAGCGTGCGCGCCGCGCTGACGCTGGTGGCGCGCGGCGAAGCCGTGCTCGGCATCGTCTATTCGACCGACGCCAAGGTCGAGCCAGGCGTCAAGATCGTCGGCACCTTCCCGGCCGACACCCATCCGGCCATCATCTATCCGGTCGCAGCAACCACGACCGCGAAACCGGAGACCGCCGAGTACCTGGCCTTCCTGCGCTCGTCCGCGGCGAAGACGATCCTCGAGAAATACGGCTTCAAGTTCCTGATCAGCCCGACGATCTAAGCGTGTTTGAGATCTCGCCGACCGAATGGACGGCGATCCTGCTGTCGCTGCGGGTCGCCGTCATCGCAACACTGGTGGCGACCCCGTTCGGGGTAGCGCTCGCCTGGCTGCTGGCGCGGCGCGATTTCTGGGGCAAGTCGCTGCTCGATGCCGCCGTGCATCTGCCGCTGGTGCTGCCGCCCGTCGTCACCGGCTATTTGCTGCTGTTGACCTTCGGCAAGCGCGGCCTGGTCGGCGGCTGGCTGGCCGACCATCTCGGCATCGTGTTCGCATTCCGCTGGACCGGCGCGGCGCTCGCCTGCGGCGTGATGTCGTTTCCGCTCCTGGTGCGGCCGATCCGTCTCTCGATCGAAGCGGTCGACCGCCGCCTCGAGCAGGCGGCCGAGACGCTCGGCGCCGCGCCGTGGCGGGTGTTCGCAACCGTGACGCTGCCGCTGGCGCTGCCCGGCGTGCTGGCCGGCATGGTACTCGGTTTTGCCAAGGCGATCGGCGAGTTCGGCGCGACCATCACCTTCGTCTCCAACATTCCCGGCGAGACCCAGACCATTTCGTCGGCGATCTATTCGCTGATCCAAACGCCGGATGGCGACACCGCCGCGGCGCGGCTCGTGATCATCTCGATCGTGCTCGCGGTCGGCGCACTGGTCGCGGCTGAAGTGTTCGCGCGTCGCGCCACCGCGCGCCTGCATGGACAATAGAGAATGATCCGGAAAAGTGTGAAGCGGTTTTCCGAAGAGGTCATGCTCAAACAAGGAGCTAAAGCGCGATGACGATTCAACTCAATCTCATCGCGCTTTAGCCATGCTGCGCGTCGACATCACCAAGCAGCTCGGCGAGTTCTCGCTTGCGGCCTCGTTCACCAGCGAGGGCCGTGTCACCGGCCTGTTCGGCGCGTCCGGCTCCGGCAAGACCTCGCTGATCAACACCATCGCGGGACTGTTGCGTCCCGACCGCGGCACCATCGTGATCGACGGCGAGACCGTCGACGATATCGCGACCGGCATCCACGTCCCGAGCTGGCGCCGCCGCATCGGTTACGTGTTCCAGGACGCGCGGCTGTTTCCGCATCTCGATGTCCGCCAGAACCTCGACTACGGCCGCCGCATGAACGGCCTCACCGAAGATCCCGCCCAACACCGGCGCGTCGTCGACCTGCTCGACATCGGCGCCCTGCTCGACCGCCGTCCCGGAAAGCTCTCCGGCGGCGAGCGCCAGCGCGTCGCGCTCGGCCGGGCGCTGCTGTCCAAGCCGCGGCTGCTGCTGCTCGACGAGCCGCTGGGGGCGCTCGACGAAAGCCGCAAGCTCGAGATCCTGCCCTATCTGGTCCGGCTGCGCGACGAGGCCGGCGTCCCGATGGTCTATGTCAGCCACGACGCGGCCGAGCTGCGCCAGCTCGCCACCCAGATCGTGATGCTGCGCCGCGGCCAGGTGACCGCGTTCGGCGGTGTCAAGGTGCTGACGGCGGGCGCCTAGCTGGCCGTTTTTCCGAAAGTCGGCATAAGATAGCCTATCTTGTCTGCCAGGCCCGCGTCGGGACGTCCGATCGGGCATAGGGAAGGGTGTATTTGTGCGACTGACTGGCTGGGTGTTGCTGTTGATCGGCGGGCTGCTGTGCGCCACGATTTCGTGGGCCGCGCTCGGCTTCCTGCTGATGGGCGTCGGCCTGATCGCGCTGCAGGTCGACGAGCGGCGCCGGCGTCCGGCCGATGCCGCCGTGCCGGCCGGCGCCTCGGGATTTACCCCGCCGCGCCTCAGCGACGGGCTGCAGCCGCCGACCCTCGATCCGATCGCAGGCCAGGATACCGGGCAGCGTCAGTCGCGCCGGGTGGCCTGGCCCGACAAGAAGGGGGACGCAGCCTACGGCCGGGAGACTTACGACCGCGAGGCATGGCGCCGGCTTGTCGACAGCGATCCTGATCTCGCCCAGATCGCGAATGTGCTCGCCGATTACGGCCCGCAATATGTCGATGAGCTGGCGGCGCGCTATCTGGCCGCCCCCGATAAGGGCCGCCTGGCGGCGATCGTCGACGGCATCATCGCGCGCGCCGGGGACGGTCAGCCGATCCCGCCGCCGCCCGCACCAGTCGAAGCATCTCGGCCGCCACCGCTGCCGCCCCCGCCGCAGCCAAAGCCGGTGATCATCCCTGCCGCCAAGCCGGCGGCTTCGCCAAGCAATCGCGCAAACGCGCTCGAAGCGTCCCTGCTCGCCACGGTCGAGGAGGCTTCCGCCAAGATGGCCGCCGAACGCGCGGGTCTCTTCAAGCCTGCCAAGGAGCCTGGAAAGGAGCCGGGCAAGGCCACCGACAGCCGACCGCAGGCGGCGAGCCAGCGGGAACCGCTGTTCGGTCGCGCCACCCGGGACGCGAAGCCCGCCGGGCCGCCGCCGGTGCCGGTCACAACGCCGCCGATGCCGGCTACACCGCCGCCCATGCCGGCCGACACGCCCGCCGCTCTCGAAGCATCGTTGATCGCCGCCGTCAGCGAGGCCGCCGCCCGGCGGGCGGACGCCCCCAAGGATGCGTTCAAGGATGCATCCAAGGATGCGTCCAAGCCGGCACCGGAGTCAGCGCCGCCGGCGCGGCGCGAGCCCGAAATCCGTGCGGTCGCGCCCACTCCACCGACGCCATCTCCGCCGGCTCCCGCTGCGCCCGCCACGACGCCAGCTGCGACGACACCACCTGCGAAGACAGCGGCCGACAATCTCGACGAGACGCTGCTCGCGGCGCTGGCCGAGATTTCCGGCCAGAAAATCAAGGGCGAGACCAAGCCGGACGCGGCGTCCAAGGGCCCATCCGGTCCGCCGGCCGACGACGGGCTGTCCGACATGATCAGGAAGTTCGCGCCGGATTCGAGCTTCCTGCGCAAGACGTAACGGCGCGCCTCAGACCCCCGCCACCGACGCCCAGATGTCGGCGAGCTTGCGCTTGACGATCTGCATCCGCGTTTGCGGCACGACCTTCTCCTCTTCCTCCGGCAGGCGCAGGCCGACCACGTTGACGCGGCCGCCGCTGATGCTGCGCGCCACCAGCACGATCTCGTCGAGCGCCAGTTCGGCCCCTTCCTTCGGCGCGCGGTCGAGATTGACGTCGAAATAGTCGGCGAGCGTCAGCTTGGCCTGGTGCTCGTCGACCTTGACGCCGTAGATCTCGGCGAGTTCGCCGAGCGTATGCTCCGCCGACACCATGAAGTCGCCGAGCAGATGCGGATCGGGCGCGCTCGACGGCGCCATGTCGACGAAGAAGCGGTCGAGCGCCTCGGCGCGCTCCGGCGGCGCCAGCAGGTAGATGTAGTCGCCGGGCGCGACCGGATCGGCCTCGGTCGGCGTCAGGATCCGCTCGTCGCGGATCACCAGCGTCGGCTTCGACCAGGACGGGATCAGCCCGCGGCGGAAGTACAGGCTCTTCGGCCGCACCGGATAGCCGACCAGCTGCTGCTCGAGCTGGCCGGGCAAATCGAGCTCGACGCGGCGCGGGCCGCGTTCGGCGCGCGGCAGCGCGACGTGCAGCCGCCGTGCCGCCGGCGCCAGTGTCCAGCCCTGCAACAGCAGCGAGATGATGACGACGACGAAGGCGACGTCGAAATAGAGATAGGCCTTCGACAGGCCGACCAGCATCGGGATCGAGGCGAGGAAGATCGCGACCGCGCCGCGCAGGCCGGTCCAGGCGATGAAGACCTTTTCCCGCCAGTTGAACTTGAACGGTGCGAGGCAGATCAGGACCGCCAGCGGCCGCGCCACCAGCATCAGCGCGAACGCCACCAGCACGGCGCCGCCGGCGCTGGAGAGCAGGCGATGCGGCGAGACCAGGAGGCCGAGCAGCACGAACATCACGATCTGCGCCAGCCAGGTCGCGGCGTCGAGGAACGTCACCACCGAATTATGCGCGCGGGTCGGCCGGTTGCCGATGATGATACCGGCGAGATAGACCGCGAGGAATCCCGAGGCGTGCACGATCTGCGAGCCGCCGAAGATCACCAGTGCCGCTGTGGTGACGAACGGCGCATGCAGGCCCTGCGGCAGCGCCACATAGTTCAGCGCGATCACCACCAGCCGGCCGCCGATCACCCCGATGATGGCGCCGAACACGGCCTCCTGGATGAACTCCAGCGCGATGTGCGAGGCCGAGCTCTGGCCGATCGAGATGAACTCGACCAGCATCAAAGTGAGGAAGATCGCGAACGGATCGTTGGTGCCGGATTCCGCCTCCAGCGTCGCGCCGACGCGTGGGCGTAGCCGCAGACCCTGGGTGTGCACCAGCAGGAACACGGCAGCCGCGTCGGTCGAGGCCACGACGGCGCCGACCAGCAATGACTCGGTCCAGTTGAGGTCGAGCACGAAACGGGCGACCGGCGCTGTGATCAGCGCGGTCAACAGCACGCCGGCGGTCGCCAGCACCATCGAGGGCACCAGCACGGTGCGGATGCTGGCAAACCGCGTCTTCAATCCGCCGTCGAACAGGATCAGCGCCAGCGCCACCGAGCCGACCAGATAGGTGGTGCGGACGTCGTCGAACTGCAGCCGGCCGGGGCCGGAATCGCCCGCCAGCATGCCGACCAGCAAGAACACCAGCAGCAAGGGAGCGCCGAACCGCAAGGCCAGCAGGCTCGACAGGATGCCGGCCATCACCAGCACCGCACCGAGCAGAATCGCTATACTGACGGAGTCGAGGGATGCCATGCGCCTTCGGAGGTCTCAAATACTTGCAATTGCATCCTTATCGTCGCCACACTGGGACGCCAACCGATTTCTGACCTAAGCGGCAATGTGCCCGGTCTCATCAGCCCTAGGTCGCCCCGACACTGTGTTGTATCGATGGTCGCGTGTGCGCCTTTGTGGGATTCTCGCGGGGCATTCGAATCACATTTGGCTGACCCGCGCTTCGAGTTGAGATTTTGCCGATGGACATGAACTGGAAGGACGTCCTCGAATCGATCCAAATGGCGGCGCGCTCGGTCGGCGCCGAGGTCGCCTCGCCCTGGTTCTATCTGCAATTCGGCATCATCCTCGCCGCCGCCGGCCTCGCCTACGCCGCCGACACCGCCATTCATGCGCGGGTCGACATGTCGTCGCTGGCGATGCGCTGGCCGCTGCCGCTCCGGCACTTCGCCCGCGTGATGGTGAAGAGCGCTTCCACCGCCGTGTTCGCGGTCCTGATGATCATCTCCCGCATCGTGATGTGGCACGCGACCTGGCCGAGCCGCAGCTATCTGATCGCGGTCTCCGCCAAGCTGGCGCTGGCCTGGCTGGTGATCCGCCTCGTCACCTCGGTGATCGACAACGCCTTCATCGTGAAAACAGTCTCGATCGCGGCCTGGGTGGTCGCCGCCCTCAGCATCATCGGCCAGCTCGATTGGGCGGCCGACACGCTGGATGCATATGCGGTCGTGGTCGGCGGCCTCCGCCTTTCGCCGCTGCTGCTGATCAAGGCCGGCGCGCTCCTGATCGTGGCGCTGTGGCTGACCAACCTCGCCGGCAATTTCGCCGAGAGCCGGATCAACCGAGCCACCGATCTGACGCCGTCGATCCAGGTGCTGCTGGTCAAGATCATCCGCATCGGATTGATGGTGACGGCGATCGTGATCGCGCTCGGCGCGGTCGGCATCAACCTCTCGGCGCTCGCGGTGTTCACCGGCGCGGCCGGCGTCGGCATCGGTCTCGGCCTGCAGAAGATCGTCGCCAATTTCATCAGCGGCCTGATCCTGTTGGTCGACAAATCGGTGAAGCCCGGCGATCTCGTCACGATCGGCGACAATTCGGGCCGGATCAGCGCGATGAAGACCCGCTACATCTCGGTCGCCGCCGGCGACGGCCGCGAGTTCCTGATCCCGAACGAGGATCTGGTGACGCAGAAGGTCACCAACTGGACCTACACCGACAAGAACACGCTGGTGAAGATCGCCTTCTCCACCAACTACGACGCCAATCCGCGGCAGGTCTGCAAGCTCGCGATCACGACCGCGGCGGCCCATCCGCGCGCCACCAAGGGCCGGACGCCGAACTGCATCCTGACCGAGTTCGCCGAGGCCGGGATGAAATTCTCCCTGACCTTCTGGATCGCCGACCCCGACGGCATGGACAATGTGAAGAGCGACGTCATGCTGTCGCTGTGGGACGCCTTCAAGCAGGAGGGGATCAGGGTGCCCTACCCGGTGCGGGAACTCCGCATCCGCGGCGGCGCGCTGCCGGTCGAGAGCGTGGTCGAGGTCTCCAATTAGCGCTTGAGCGCGGTCTTTTCGCCGCAGCGGTGGCCGCTGTTCCGGATATGGCCTGAAAATCAAGCCGTTTGGGCATGTCCCCATGCCCAACCTTGGCTTGCGCCGGGCGCGCCGATCATTAAATTAGGGCCTGAAATCAGCCCCTTGCCCGCAGAAACAGCCCGCCCATGAGCTATATCGACGCCACCGACACCTCGCTTCGCAAGACCGGTCAGATCAAGCTGCACGGACCGAGCGGCTTTGCCGGCATGCGCAAGGCGGGCGCCCTGGTGTCGAAATGCCTCGATGCGCTCACCGACATCGTCAAGCCGGGCATCCCGACTTCGGTCATCGACGAGTTCGTTCGCAAGTTCGCCTTCGACCACGGCGCCTATCCGGCGACGCTGATGTATCGCGGCTATCGCTACTCGACCTGCACCTCGATCAATCACGTGGTCTGCCACGGCATGCCGGGCGACCGGCCGCTGAAGGAAGGCGACATCGTCAATGTCGACGTCACCTTCATCGTCGACGGCTGGTACGGCGACTCCAGCCGCATGTATGCGATCGGCGCCATCGCGCGGAAGGCCGAGCGGCTGATCGAGGTGACCTATGAGGCGATGATGCGCGGCATCGCCGCGGTGAAGCCCGGCGCCACCACCGGCGATATCGGCCATGCCATCCAGAGCTATGTCGAGCCGCAGGGCATGAGCGTGGTGCGCGACTTCTGCGGCCACGGCCTCGGCCGCCTGTTCCACGATGAGCCGAACATCATCCATATCGGCCGCCCCGGCGAAGGCGCGCCCTTGAAGCCCGGCATGTTCTTCACCATCGAGCCGATGATCAATCTCGGCAAGCCGCATGTGAAGATCCTGTCCGACGGCTGGACCGCGGTGACCCGCGACCGTTCGCTGTCGGCGCAGTTCGAGCATTCGGTCGGCGTCACCGCCGACGGCGTCGAGATATTCACGCTGTCCGAACGCCATGGCGAGAAGCCGTGGGTTCAGGTCTAATCGGGTTCAGCTGTAACCGTCCTCGTCAATAATCGCTCCGCGTGCGCTCGATGATCTCCTCGGGCGTATGGTTCTCTCCGATCGACATCGCGCAGATCCGCGACAGATGCAGATAGGACAGTCCGGTCTCCTCCGCCCAGGCGTTGAACTGCGCCTGCACCTTGGCGAGATCGCGCTTCGACTTGACCTCCTCGGCGATATCGAGGCCGGCATCGCGCAGGCAGGCGACGACGTCGCGCGAGGTGACGAAGCCGTCCCAACCGAGGAAGCGCAGCAGCATCTGTCCGGTGTTGCCGCCGAGCCGGCTGCCGCGCTTGGCCAATAGCTCCAGCAGTCCAACCTCATCCGATGACGGCCAGGCGCTAAGGAATTTGCCGAAGCTGCCATGCTCGCGCGCGATCTCCTGCACGAAGCGGCCGTTGTCGCGCACCGACATGATCTTGGCGCCGTTGCGCACGATCCTGGCGTCGCTGACGAGCTTCTCCCAGAATTCGTCGGGCTTGAAGGCGAGCTTGGCGGGCTGAAAGCCGAGGAACGCCTCCTCGAAGCCCGGCCATTTGGCGTCGATCACGCTCCAGGCAAAGCCCGCGCAGAACACGCGCCTGGTCATCTCGGCCAGCACGCGGTCGTCGCTGAGCTTTGCCAGCGCCTTGGCGCCCGCCGGCGGCCGCAGCAGTTTCTCCAGCGCCTTCGGCCCGCCCTTGCGCTTCTCGGCGCGCGAGCGGATCACCTTGAATGATGTCACGCCGCCCTCCCCCTCTTGCTCTCGAACCGTTGCCGCCGACGGTAATTCGCCCGAAGCATCGTGGCAAACCCGGCAGTTGCATCGGCTCTTGCAAATCGCCGCGAGCACGGCATGGTTGTAGCCGATGCCCACCAAAGCCAGTGACAGCCCCGATCAGCCCGACGAGACGCCACATTATCACGGCCATCGCGAACGGCTGCGCGAGCGCTTCTATGCGGCCGGTCCCGACGCGCTGACCGACTATGAGCTGCTGGAAATGGCGCTGTTCGCCGCGATCCCGCGCCGCGACACCAAGCCGTTGGCCAAGGCGCTGTTGAAGAAGTTCGGCTCGTTCGCCGAGGTCGTGCACGCGCCGGTGGCGCGGCTGCGCGAGGTCGAGGGCGTCAAGGATGCCTCGATCAACCAGCTCAAGCTGCTCGCCGCGGCCGCCGGCCGGATCGCCAAGGGTGAGATCAGGCGCAACGTCGCGCTGTCGTCCTGGAACGACGTCATCGACTATTGCCGCACCGGCATGGCGTTCGCCGACAAGGAGCAGTTCCGCCTCCTGTTCCTCGACAAGCGCAACCAGCTGATCGCCGACGAGGTGCAGCAGACCGGCACCGTCGATCACACCCCGGTCTATCCGCGTGAGGTGATCAAGCGCGCGCTGGAATTGTCCGCCACCGCGCTGATCCTGGTGCACAACCACCCCACTAGCCCCTCTTCGATCACGCTTGATCACGCACAAGCACATTGAAACACTGATGAAATACCATTTTTGGGGGATTGCGTAGTGGGGGCGGTTTTGGCAAATTGGGGGCTGTATAAGGGGTAGAAAACGGCCTTCCGCTCCCAGCTAGCGATCCCTGTTTCTCCTCGACCGATCCCAGTTCCGGAAAGGAGAAACGCTATGCCCGCCCTGACCGACACCGCGATCCGACATGCGCTGAAGCGCGTCGAGATCAGTCGTAAGCAGGAGAACCTCGCCGATGGCGAAGGGCGCGGCACCGGCCGTCTCGTCCTCGTTCTCAAGCCCATGCCGAAGCGTGTCACTGCTGACTGGATGGCGCAGCAGTGGCGTGACGGCAAGCGAACCAAGAAGAAGCTCGGCGCCTACCCGTCAATGACGCTTGGCCAGGCCCGCGAGATCTACAAGCGCGACTTTGCGGACGTCATCCAGAAGGGGCGCAGCATCAAGATCGCCACCGACACCCGCCCCGGCACCGTCGCCGATCTGTTCGAGGGCTATGTCGCTGCGCTCAAGGAAGCGGGCAAGCCATCGTGGAAGGAGACGGAAAAGGGCCTCAACAAGATCGCCGACACGCTCGGGCGCAACCGCCTCGCCCGCGAGATCGAGGCCGAGGAAATCATCGAGCTGATCCGTCCGATCTACGAGCGCGGCGCAAAGTCGATGGCCGACCATGTGCGCTCCTACCTCCATGCCGCCTTTAGCTGGGGCATGAAGTCCGACAACGACTATCGGCAGCAATCCTCTCGTCGCTTCCGACTTCCCTTCAATCCGGCGACGGGCATCCCGACCGAGCCCAAGGTCAAAGGCACTCGCTGGCTCGACGAAGACGAGTTCGTGCAGCTCTATCGCTGGCTGGAGCGCCCCGACACGCCGGTTCATCCCTCCTATTCGCGCGCCGTGCAGCTCATCATGCTGACCGGCCAGCGTGTCGAAGAGATCGCGCGACTCCATGTCGATCAGTGGGACGCCAAGGAGCGCATCATCGACTGGTCCAAGACCAAGAACGAACAGCCTCACGCCGTCCCCGTGCCCTCGCTCGCCGCGGAATTGATCGAGTCGATCAAGCCGAACGAGTACGGTTGGTTCTTCCCCTCGGCCAAAGACCCGAGGAAGCCCGTCAGTCACGGTACGCTCTACAGCTTCGTCTGGCGCCAGCGGGACCGTGGAGTGATTCCTTATGCGACGAACCGCGATCTTCGTCGCACCTTCAAAACGCTGGCCGGCAAAGCGGGCGTGCCGAAGGAAATCCGCGATCGTCTCCAGAACCATGCACTGCAAGACGTCAGCTCCAAGCACTACGACCGCTGGCACTACATGGTTGAGAAGCGCGCCGGCATGGCGAAATGGGACAAGTTCGTCCGTGCCGTACTAGCCAAGAAACGCGTGAAGTTGGCGGCATGAGTCCTTTGCCATCCAAACTTGAACCTTCGCCAACCGCCGGCCGATTGACGAATTGGTGCAACACGTTGTTGCACCAATTCGCGCCCTTCTCACAGCGCCAAATCTTTACGATTCAGATCGGGTATGTTACCCGTTCTCGCGAAGAGATCGGGCATTACACCCGATCTGAGGAGGTGCCCACTGCGTTTCGTGCCGACCCCGATCGCCTCGCAACTGACGGGGCTCTCAACCGACAAGCTCCGGGAGTGGACCAGCCGGCGCGCACTGATTCCTGCGGACCAACGTCCCAAACAGAAAGGTTCGCCAGCACGATTCAGTTGGCAAACCATCCTTGTTCTGCGGATTGCTGTCTTACTGCGCGAACAGTTCGGCCTAGAACTCCAGGCACACAAGTCCGCGTTCGCCGATCTCCGCAAGCAGCTCCGTCAGCAATCCTTCATCGCGTTGTGGGGAAAGCACCTGGCCTTGGGGCCTACTGGCACTTGGTCGTTTATCGACAGCGGCGGAGCTATCCCTACGATCGATGCGCTATTAATTGCGCTCGATCCTCATCTATTTGTGCTGCGGGACGGCTTCGCGCTGCCGGGTGCAAACGAGGAGCTCCAATTCGATCTTTTCTCCCTATGCAACGTTCACGGCAAATCGCGAGGAAAGAGCAATGCTCGACCCGCAGCTCGGCGGGTGTCGTGAACGCGGCCTGCAATGCACCCTCGCCACGCTACGGGCAGTTATCGACTCAGTTTGTTCATGATATGTTCTCGTGTATTTGGCCCCGAGGAGAACGAGTTTGACCGCCGCAACGGTCCAGGATTGGCTTCAGAAGCTTGGCTACGCGGCCGAGCCTGATGTTCTTCACCTGCGCGGCGAGGCTGTGCCGGAGACGCATCCCTATGCGCTCGAAATCAAGACACTCTTGAAACCCGACGGCGCCGTGCGTGCACAGGCTGTCTTCGACGTGGAAGGAGTTCCCACGGTCGTGTTCGTCTCGAAGGACGGCACCACGCTCTCGGATGTCGACCTCGACAAGACGCGGCAGCGCATTTGGAACCAAAATCTCGCGACTATCGTGATTGATCTAAAGGGCGAGGAAGCCACCGCCCTGCCGGCCCGCAAACTTAAGCAGGCGGCCGAGCGCCTTCGATTTGAAGAGGCGCGTCCTGACGGCCCATTCTCCGCCTTGGACGTGTCGACTGCGAACTTGTCACGTCGTATGCCGAAATGGTTCGACGTCAAGGCGCGGGTCGATCGAAAGCTCCTTTCGAATCTGTCCACGGCCGTCTCCAAGCTCACCGAGGAAGGCCTGAATGGAATTGAAGGTGAGCGCGCGCGCCGACGACTTGCTGAGCTCCTCATGGGGCAGGTTCTCTTCATATCCTATCTTGAGCACCGCGAAATTGTCGGCGAAACCTACAGAGCGCGGAGAGAGGTTGCACAGCTTCCTGGCCTCGTAGCGCGGCGCGAGCGCGACGGGCTCGCCAAGTTGATTGATCGTCTGCGGACGGATTTCAACGGCGACTTTCTGGGGGATGATCGACACGATCCTTGGACAGCGCTCTCGACAGAAGGCTTCCAGATTCTCGATCAGTTCCTACGCCGGACGGACATGGAGACCGGTCAGGGGGACTTCTGGAATTATGATTTCAGCTACATTCCCGTGGAACTGTTGTCAGGTCTCTACGAGAAATTCCTCACGCCGGAACAGCAAGCTGAAGACGGCGCCTATTACACGCCCCGCAATCTCGCCATGCTCGCGGTTGATCAGGCGCTGTTGGCTTCAGCCGATCCGCTGTCCGAAACGATCTTCGATGGCGCTTGCGGATCGGGAATTCTGCTTACCACTGCCTATCGCCGCCTGATTGCGTTGGCGGAGGCACGGGAGGGTCGGCAACTAGGATTCGCTGAGCGCGGCGATCTCTTGAAACGCAGTATCTTCGGCGGCGATATCAATTTCATGGCGTGCCGCGTCACGGCCTTCAGCCTGTACCTCTCACTGCTCGAGGGTCTCGATCCGGCCGACATCCTAGAAGCACAGGAGCGCGACGGCACCAAGCTGCCGCCGCTGAAGGATCGCAATCTCGCGCATGGTCGCGATCAAGCCGACTTCTTCGAAGACACCCACACCTTCTTCGGTCGCCGCTTCTCGCTGATCATCTCGAACCCGCCATGGGCCGAACCAGAGGGAGAAGCGCATACCTCGGCTGACGTCTGGGCGGATCGCGCCGGTGTACCCTTTGCTCGGCGACAGATTGCCGGCGCCTATGCTCTACGCGCGCTCGACTTCCTTGCGGATGGCGGAAGAGCCTGCCTCATCCTGCCAATCGGGCAATTGCTCGGCGCATCGAGTGAAGCGTTCGTCTCCTATCTCCTGCACACCTATCGACCGAATCGAATCATCAATTTTGGCGACTTGCAGGGTCTGCTTTTTCCAACTGCTGAGAATACCTGTCACGTATTCTTGGGCGAGCGTCGCAGCCCAGCCATCCCGCAGACCATACCGTTCGACGAAACCTTCGACTATCTTGTGCCGAAGGCGGACCTCAGCCTCGCATTGGGTCGCCTCACGATGCAATCGGCGGACCGTCATTCACTCCAAACGCGTTCCGTTGCCGAGGATCCCCAGTTGCTCGTCACCATGATGTGGGGCGACGCGAATGATCTGGCGATTTGGACGCGGCTCAGCCTACGTGGTACTTTCGCCAGCTTTTGGAGAGGGCCGCGGGAGTTTCGGCGATGGGTGTATCGCAAAGGCATACATCTTGAAGATAAGAGTCGCGTACCAGTAGATCCCGGCCCGCTCCGGAACATGCCGCACGTGCCGATCGCCGCGCTCAGCGCGGGTGTGCCCGTTTTGCATCCTGACCTGCTCCGGCAGTGGCCCGCAAACAAGAACAGCGTCGTGGGTCTCAACGACGCGGTGCTTGCAGTCTTCGATGGACCACGCGTCATTTTCCCTGACGGTTTCTCGCGCGAGCAGCAGAATGTTCGTGCGGTCTATTATGACCAGCCTGCAAGCTTTACCCACAGCATTGGGGTAATCGCGGGCCGAAAGGAGGATGCGCCGCTCCTCCAGTTCACCGCGGTCTATCTGCGCTCAACGCTCGCCCGCTATTTCCTGATGATGCGCGGTTGGAAGATGCTTTGCGAACGTAACGGCATTCACCTCTCCGACGTCGACACCTTCCCCTTTTTCCCGCCCGAGGACGCACCGAACCCTGAGGCGGCCGCCTCGGCATTGGCGTCGATCACGTCGGCTGTTGCTGAGCTCTCGAACGAAGACGAGTTGATGCAACTTCCCCATTATGAGGGCATCCGAGCGGATCTCGACCAAGCAGTCTTTTCTTATTTCGGTCTGACCGAAGAGGAGCAGACACTTGTGTCGGAAACAGTCGAGGTGCTGATGCCATCGATCCGCCCGCGCAGTTTTAAGAGCTTGGACACTCCTGCCCAGCGGACCGCGAGTGCGAAAGACTTCGGCATCTATGCGCAGGCCCTCGCCGACGGTTTGACTGCCTGGCGCGATCGAACGGGAGGTCGTGGTCGCTTCGATGTCAATGTGGTCGCGAATGACCCTGCTCGCGCCGGCCCGTCTGGAATCGTGAAAATCAGCTTCGCGGCCGAGGCCCAAGCCGATCCTGGTGTGGCGACAGGCATTGACGACGAGCTTGTGATCGAGACGCTGGCAGCCCTCAGGAAATTGGGGCTCCGTACCATACCGTCAGGCGATTACCTCACCCTTGTTCCGGACACTCATCTCTGGATCGATGGCAGTCTTTATCTCGTGCGGCCGCTTACCCAACGCAGTTGGACCGTCCGCCAGGCTCTCCGCGACGCCGAGCATATTGTGCGGACCGTCCAAACCCGTGCGGGCTCGAACAAAACGGCGGTGCCTGCGTGACAAGTGGCGTCGACTGGATAACGGCGTTCCCACTGCAGCCAGCGACCGAAGCGGTCGAAGCGCTGCGACAAGGCTGGTCGGAACTAGCGGCGCGACCGAGGCCAGATTTCAACCCTAAGACCAAAGAGGATGCGCTAACCAAGCGCCTGAAGGTCTATGTCGAGAATCATGTCGCCCGCGAGCGGGGGCTGCTCGGCATGTGGGCGGCCGAGGACGTCATCGGTGAGATTGATCCGGTGACCGGCAAGCTGACTGAAGAGCGCCGGACCGACATCGTCTATGGCTGGAACAGCGATGTTCAGACCATGAAATTGGTCTTCGAGTTCAAGCGGCTTGGACGACAGAAGCGCCACCGCGACCACTACTTGCGCGAAGAAGGCCTCGGTCGCTTTGTCAACGGAATCTACAGCCGACGTCAGGCCGTTGCGGCAATGGTGGGTGTGCTGCTCGACCCGGAGGACGAGATAGTACCGCCGATACGCGATGCGCTCAGCGATACTGGGCTGGCGACACTACTTCGTTTGCGCCCCACTGCTGCAGGTGCCCCCTATATGCGGCCCTCACCGCTCTTCGTAGCAGCCGACTTTGACACCGAACATGAGCGCGATCCCGTGCTCGCGCCAAGCCATGGCACGATCCGCGTATCGCATTTCTTCTTCGCATTCGGATATGCGACAAGCACGCTAAAATCGACGAAATCAACGGCCACGGCATAGTTGCAATGGCTTCCGCCCGCACTGCAAGATTCGGCCTAGATCAAGGGAGCACCCTTATCTAGCTGGCTATCAAGGAAGTCCTCCCGGGACGGAACAGGGGCTGCGCTTGTGGCAAGGATCAGCTCCTCCACGACCTGCCGGGCCAGCGACCGGGCCATCACCTGTTCCTCCGTCGATATATCGGTCATGGCGCGGCCATGCAGAAACGCGCTTCGCACGTTGAACAGCCGCTCATACTGGTCAGCGTACAGGCGATCGCCGAGGAGCCCCGCAAGACGCCCTCGCATCCTTCTCGTCGCCGACATCCCCTTGTGACGATCCGGCGCGAAGCGGAAGCTCTTGTCGTAATCGGCGCGCAAGCCCAGCGCCGCCTCAATCGTCGTGATATGCGCGAGGAACTCGTCCACACCCTCGGCCAGGAAAGCCCGGACGAGGAAATGGACAATCGGCGTTTCAAATAAGACCGACCGCTTTGCCTGCTCGACGATCGTCCATCGGCTCTGATCCCACACGGGTAGTTCCGCCTCGACGGCGTCCTCTAGCCGCAGTTCGACCGGCCGCTCCTCTTCATAGGTCCCGCCATAGCCGTCGTCATAGATCCGCTCCTCCCAGTTCAGGGTATCGGGCGACGGCGGCGAATTGGGCCGGACGAAGATGTCGCTGTCGACCGTATAGATCCACGGGACGCGGAAGCCGCGCCAATCGACCTGCTTCATGGTCGCCCAGCTCTCCCAGGGAGCCAAGAGGAGGAAAAACAGCGCCTTCTCTACGGCACCGGGAAACCGTCCCTTGTGCGGTTCGATCCGTCCCAGGTCCTGGCTCAGGTCCATGTACAACACCGGGACGGCCCGTGCTTCAGGCTCCTGCTCAAGCGGCACGGTTTCCTCAACCACCAGCCAGTGAAACTGCGCAAACCGCCCGGCGTCGAAGTCTTGGCGCTGAAAGAACCGCTTCAAGCGGCGTTCGTCGACCAGCCCGCGCAGCTCTTCCGCCGTCAGCCTGCAAAGCTTCGTCGAACCGAACGCAAGCGGCGGCAGATCAGCGGCCAGGTCCAATGGCGCGAGATGGACCCGCTTGGCATGGGTTGCGCGCAGGGCCGTATCGAGGCCTTTCGCCGCCTCTTCCACCGATAAGGCGAGATGAGCGACATCATTCCGCAGGTCGCACGGAAGGCCCAAGGCCCTCAGCGCCGTCGAGAGCGCAAACCCTGGCCCCTTATTGCCGGCGTTCGGGTAGCCATCCCGGCACACTTCTCGCAAGCGCTCGAAGGCCGGATGCGCGAGGATGTTGTCCGGCCCCGGCGGACGCAGCCGCCATAGATCCGACATCGCGGAGATCATTGCACTGCTCGGTCCTGCCGCAGCCTCGTTCATCAGGCGATCCGAAGCCGACGCAGTAGCTTGCCGAGGACCGTTTCGTAGTCCTCCGGCTTCGAGAAATCGGCGTAGAGCTTGCCCTTCAGAAACTCCGGCAGCTCACATTCCTCATAAAGCAATGGCAGCACAACGACCTCGCCGCTGGCGATCTCGCGGTTCATCGCCACGTCGAGCTCCTTCTTCACCCAAGGGGCGCCGATCGACTTTTTCGACAGGACGACAGCGATATAGCGGCTGAGCTTCATGCCCTCTTCGATCTTGGCGATCAGCGAGTCCCCGATGTCGATCTCCGCTTCATCCAACCACACGCGCGGCACGCCGTGGGCGAGCAGATCTTTGCGGAGTCGGCGCACGAAAGGCTTATCGACGCCGGTGTGGCTCAAGAAGATGCCATGGTATTTCTCGTGCACCGGGTCGACCTTCTCGAGCGCGAGGCTATCGCGGACGAGTTGGTTTTGCGCCTCCTGCGACGTCGGCGGGGTCAGCAGCCACCCGGTCGTGGTCCCGAGCGCCACCTTGCCGCCGAGGCTGTAACCTTCGGGCGTGGCCGCGATCGACGCAAAGCCCTCGCCGGGATCGGAGAGGCACAGGGTCCAGCCGCCAGTTCGCGACAGCACCTCGAAGTAGCGCGTAAATGGGCTGTCCGGATCGACGCCCCCCATCCTGCGCCCCTTCTTCACGAGCAGATCCGAGCGCTTCACGAAGCTCGCCACCTTGGGCGCGACGTAACCCAGATGCGTCTCTCGGTAGCCGAAAAAGTTCACGCGTTTCGGCTCCGACAGGCACCAGATGACAGTCGCGCCACCGGCGATCGCCGCCTCCATCTCCTTTCGCCGGTCCTCTCCGTCGAAAGCGGAATCGAGGTCGAAGCGATCGTTCTGTCCCTTCAACTTGCCGAGCTCGTAATGCTCATTGGAAAACTCGCCGGCTTGGCCGAACAGGAAATGCGTGTAGCTCTCCGGATTGATGATGATCGTGTCATATTCGTAGAGCGGATAGGCGGCCCGCGCGCGATCCACCTCGGTACGGCACAGCCCGAGATTCTCGATCTCCACTCCGTCGATCGCGTCGCCGGTATAGGTCACCCCGACCGTCAGCAGCCTTCTCATATGCCGTTCCTTCACGCCTTTCGCTCGGCGGCGTTTGCCGCCTTCACGTCGATGATCTCACCGCGACTGCCGACGAGCGCAATCTCAATGCCGGCCAAGGCGCAGCGCGGCGCCAGCCGCTCGGCAAGGCGCAAAGTGCCCTCCGTCATCGGAACCACGGCCACCTGACGCCCCTGCGGCGGTGTCGCCATCAGCATTCCAACCGTCTCGCAGAGGCCGCGGTAAAGCCGCGACACTTGCCCCGGATGCCGCGTGTTGATGATGCCGCCCTTGCACTCGGCCGAGATGACATGGTCGCCGACGTCCGCGACGACATCGCCTAGCCCCGACTTCGGGTTGATGGTGATCGTGTGGCCCACCGGATTTCGATAGACACCGCCATAGGCGGTGCTGCCGAGGCTGGAGACCTTGGTGAACGCCCGCCGTCCCAGCCAGCCCGCAAAGTCGAACTGCTTTCCATGCTCACCATCGGGATGGACGCGGACGTCCCGTGCTCCCTGCGTACGGAGCAAGTGCATTGCGTAGGCGACCATGACAGCGCCTTCATAGAGATGATGTTCGTGGGCGCCGTCCGACTTGCCGACGCGGTTCGGCGGCGGCGCCAGCGCCGTCACGAGATCTTCGAAATCCAATCCAGCCTCCCCGCTCCCGTCGGCAAGCGTCCCGCGCACTGCCATTGACAGCCGCTTATAACCGTCCATATTTGCCCGGTAAAGGAGGCCCCCTCATGTTTACCTACAGTCCCGAGAAGTTTGCGTCGCTCTATGCGTCCGAGCTGGGTCAGCGCATCTGGGCCTTTCTCACGCAGGATAAGAATGTCGCCCGCCTGGAAACCGCGTCCGAACTGGGCAAGCCCGCGGTGGAGGGCATCGAGGAGCAGCTCCTTGCGGAGTTTCGCGAAGAGGTCCTGGCCGACCGCGTGAAGCAGATGGTGGGCCACATGGTGAGGCAGATCCTCGAGCAATGCGACTGGGTGCTCGACCAGACCGACGTGAAGGTCCAGTCCGTCCCCTTCAGCAAGGCGGCGCGCTATCGCAGGCCTGACTGGTTCACCTTCCATGCCTTCCGCAACACCAGCGATCCGCGCGACGTCGTCATCACCGATCGCCGGCAGAACCCGACGCTGCCTGCCGGTCCACGCTGGACCTACTACGCCACCTTCGCCAGCCCGTTGAGGGCAGCGGTGGCCTTCGGCGTCAACGACATCAAGCAGCTCCGCGAGCAGGTCCATTCCCACGGCTATCACCGGGTGCAGGTTCCCCGGATGCTGCGGCGCGCATGACTTGAGCAGACAATGAGTGATCTTTTCGACGTTGACGGACCCAATCTCGATCGCGGGTTTCAAAACCTAAAAGTCGCCGAGCATCCGATCGAGCAGCAGCTTCACGCCTTGCTGCAGGAGATGTGGGGGCGTTACGAGCCCTATGCCGATCCCGACTTCCGGCAGGGCTTCGCACGCGATGTCGATGGCCGCTTCTGGGAAATGTATCTCGGCTGCACACTGCTCGACGCTGGCCGCACCCTACTTCCTGTGGTCGAGCGCCAGCGCGAAGGCGGGCAGCCGGATCTCTGCGTGCTCGACGATGGCCGCCGCATCTGGATCGAGGCCATCACGCCGGACGAAGGCGCTCCCGGCCCCGACCAGATCGTCCGGCCCGTGCCGATCAACGAAGGCGGCGGTCTCTTCGCCGTACCGATGCGGCAGGCCCAGCTTCGCACCTCCAGCGCGTTCTGGACCAAGGCGCAGAAGATCGGGCGCTACCTCGAACAGGGCGTGATCGCGCCGGATGACACGCGCATCATCGCGATCAGCGCCAGCCGTTTCGGCGTCTATGTCGCCGAGCAGCCTTTGCCGCTCATCGTGACGACGCTGTTTCCGATCGGCGACGCCTTCATCGCCATCGACCGGGAAACCGGCGATGTCGTCGAAGAAGGCTTCCACCCGGCCGCCTTCATCCAGCGCGAGCGCAATCCGATCCCGCGCACCGCATTTCTTGACGAACGCTTCGCCGACATCTCAGGCGTGATCTGGTCGCGGATATCACTCGGCAATCTCTCCCGCCGACACCGGCCGATCACCTATGTCCACAATCCCTTGGCACAGGTCCCACTGCCGACGAACTGGGGCATCTGGGACCGCGAATTCGTCACGGCCCCACAGGGCGACCAATGGGAGACCACGAACATTCTGGCGCAAGCGCAGGCGGCGGAGGCGTCATGACTATACGACCATGTGCGCACACCCGACACCGGCGGGACCAAGAGGTCGGCCATGGCCGAAGGCGATGAGCCCCGGCTGATCACGCCGATCAGCCAGCGGCAGTTCGAGCTCTATGCGCTGTCGCTCGACCGCGGCCCGAATTACGATCCGGCATATATCTTTGGGAGCTATCAGGTCGGACGCGGCGGCGCGAGCGGCGCCATCCTTCTCGATCCGGAGCGAGGTGCCTTCACCAGCCTTGCGCTACGCCGGCGCGTCGATCACCGCTGGGTCAAGGTCGACGAAAGCGGCCCCTGGTCGACGCCGGAAGCCGCGCTTGACCACCTCGGCATCACCATGCGCGGCCACGAGCCCCCCGAACCCTTGCCGCCGGGCGCACGACGACGCCCGCTCCTGCTGAAGGTCGGACCACGCGGGACCTTTCCGGAGTTCGAGCTGCTGACGAGTTCGGCCAGCCATCTGCCGGCGTTGATGGCCATCGGCGAATGCTATCTCGCCCTTCCCAATCCCGACGCCAATTTCGTCCCGGATTTCCAGACCAACAATTTCGCCTCCCGGCTGTTCGAACTCTACCTTCTCGCCTGCTTTCGCGAGCAGGGCCTGGTGGTCCGGCAAGACCATGTCTCGCCGGATTTCCGGATCGAGGAGGATGGCGCCGCCTGCTGGATCGAGGCGGTGACCGCCAACTCCGAAACCCCGCGCGCCGGCGGCATCGGACAGTGGGTCCATGCCCCGAAGGATCGGATCGAGCGACTGACAGGCAGTCCGGCCGAGCGTTTCGCCAAGACGCTGCACAGCAAGCTACAGCGCAACTATCACGAACTGGAGCATGTAAAGGGGCAGCCGTTCGCCCTGGCGATCGCCGACTTCCACCTATCCGGCTCCATGGTATGGAGCCGCGAGGCGTTACCCGCCTATCTTTACGGCCTTCGCGCCGATGTCGCGGGAAATGGCGCTGAGCGTCGCGCGATCGGAACGCCTATCACCAATCTGACAGGCAGGCACAACATCCCGGCAGGCCTCTTTCGCGATCCGGATTTCGCCCACCTGTCGGCCGTCATCTTCAGCAATGCGGCGACGCTCACCAAGTTCAACCGCATGGGCTTCCTCGCGGGGTTGCGACCGCCCGGGCTGACGATGATCCGGCAAGGCATCCTCTTCGACCGAACGCCGGGCGCATTGGAGCCGATCGACTTCAACCTTGCCGTCGACAGCGCCGAATATCAGGCGCTTTGGCCGTGGGGCGAAGCCTGGTGCCAGGAACTGGAGGTGTTTCACAACCCGCTCGCGACGCACCCCATTCCTTTCGATCTCATCCCAGGCGCCACCCACTGGTTCGAGCGCGACGGCGACATCGAGTGCAGCACAATCTGGGCGAACTCCGTCATCTCATCGGTCACCCATCTGCGCATGGCCGGCGAACCCGAGACGACGAGCGAGGTCCGGGACGAAAGCGAACCGTCATGACCAATGCGCCATCCAGCCCGCTGCCCGCCGAACACAGAAGAAACACCGACATGACGACTGAACCATCCGACCGGACGATCGTCCTCCATCTCCTGCGCGGCGCCGTGCCCGAGCGTGCCGACGACATCAGCGGTCTTTGGAGCCAATACGGCCATGCCATCGACGTCGCACCGAGCTCCAAGGGCGTCACCATGAATGCCGATGCGGCGCGCATCCAGTTCGGCACCAAGACGATCGACTTCTTCTGGCTCTTCGGCTTCTGCCTGTGGCGAGCCATCGAGGTGTACGCGCCTGCGTTGGTCGTCGCGACGTCCTGCGGGATATCGCTCGACCAGGCCCTCAGCCTCGATACCGAGCGCGGCCAATATGAATTCGACTATAAGCAGCGCATCGCCACCGCTCAGTCCCTCATCGCGGCCGAGGCGACCTCCAAAATCTCCTGGCCGGCGGACATTCCCGAACCAACAGCCGACCGCGAAAGCCTGGGCGACGCCCAGCACATGACAGCGTTCGATCTCGTCGCTTTCGCCTTGGCCTTCGCCCTCCTGCACGAATTCCAGCACGTCATGTTCTGCGCCGACAAGAACGCGCCCTCCTCCTTGCCGGAAGAGGAGATCGCCTGTGACACCTATGCCCGCGACTTCATGACGAGCGGCCTTGCCACCTACGCAAAGAAGCACGGGCACGACTTCGCAGAGGTCCAGCAGAAGCGTGCGATGGGCATAGCGCTCGCCGCGGCGATCATCCACGCGATGACGCCGAGCCACGCACATTGGGGCAACGGCCAATATCCGCCGATCGCCGAACGGCTGACCGCGATGATCAGCGGCTACACGCTGCCGGCCGATTCATCCTTCTGGCACTTCACCGCCTGTCTCCTGATCGGGCTCATGCGGCAGGAAGGCCGTCCGCTCGACATCGTCGCCCACTCGGACAAGGAGATGGTCGAAGCGCTTCTCGACCGACTCCGCCCGCTGACGGCCTAGGGAGCGTGATGTGCCGGTCTATTTCATTGGCGAGGATGAAAACGGATGCTCCCCGATCAAGATTGGGGTGGCGAAGAACATTGAGGGGCGCAAACGCAATCTCCAAACAGGCAACCCTCTGGAACTGCGGCTGCTCGGATGGATCGAAGCGGCAGACCCCTTTCGGCTAGAGCGTCACCTTCATCAGCATTTCGGATCGACCCATGTGCGCGGTGAGTGGTTCGCGATCGAGCCGGCCGACATCCTTCCTATTCTCCAGCGCGCTGGCCGCGACGGGTTTGTCGCCAAAAATGCCGACGCCTTCCAAATCGTCGGATATGATCGCGATGCCATTCCCGAGTATCTAGGCGTGTGGGAATGGGCCGATCTGGAAATCGACGAGTGCTGCCCGTTTTGCGGATGCCTGTGTGGCATGCATTTTCAGGAAGCGTCGCAGATGTACCATTGCATCGGGTGCGACACGCTGTCCGACTTTTCAGAACTTGATCCGCGTGAAGAGCCTCCGGACGAATGAGGGCCTGAAAGGCGGAAAGATACAGATCCGGACACCCTGATTTCCGGTTTTATACTTTTGGGGAAAGCCTTCCCCTGCGGCCGAGCCGATGTCTCGGCCGACCCCTTCTGCGGGGAGATCCCCGCAACGCCCCCAAGAGTGAGAGTGTGGACGGGATTTCCGTGACGGGTTGAGTGTCGAGAGAGAGGCTTTCGGCGCCCGTCATGGAGTTTGATCCCATGAACATGCAGGTTCTCGACGCCCGCCGCGACATGAGCGGCGGCTACAAGGTCGATGTCAGCCGCGGCGAGCGCATCGGGCGTGTCTCGTCCGAATGGTTCTCCCGCCCCGCCGACGAGCGCTATCTGTCGCTCGACGATCTGGCGCGCTCCGTGCGCGCCCGGGCCGAGCGCAGCCGGACCCGCGTGGTCGAGACCGCGCTGATCCATGTCGAGGCGAGCCGCTCCGATCCCGAACGTCTGTCCCTGATCCTACCCGGATCGGACACGCCGGTCGCACCGACGCACTGGAGCTTCGGCCAGCTCGCCAGCCAGGTCGGTGCGCCGGCCGCCTATCTGCGCCAGCTTCCCGCCGCGCTGGCGGGCATCAACCTGCAATACGGCCTGACTTCTCACCGAGCCGAGCAGATCAAGACGCTGGAAACCGACAACGGCCGCGTCGATCTGCGCGCCGTGACCGGCCCCGACTATGGCCGCATCTACGACCACGAGCTGGTCGAGGCGGTGCGGAAGATTGCCGGCAACGGCACGGGTGACACCCGCTGGAAGGTGCCCGGCGTGCTCGACTGGTCGACCGGCGTCTACAATCCGCGCGTCGACATCACCAAGGACACGACCACGCTTTATGCGTCCGACCGCGACGTGTTCCTCTTCCTCGTCGACGATCTCCACCTCATCGAGGCTGGTCGGCTCTCCGACGGTTCGCCCGACCTCTATTTCCGTGGCTTTTACTGCTGGAATTCGGAGGTCGGCGCCAAGACACTCGGCATGGCCAGCTTCTATCTCCGTGCCGTCTGCCAAAACAGGAATCTGTGGGTGCGCCGTGTCGGCGCGATCAATTGAGTGAAGGAGACTTCTCAGGAAACCAAGAACTGCCTGATGCCCACCCGACTTACCTTGGCCAGAAATGGCTGCGACCGGGAAACCGGCAGGGGACAATAGCATGCCGGGAAAAGGCGTCATCCGGGTCGAAACCATTGTAGGCCATCGGGACGTCAGGGCAAGACGTGCATGGTGAATGCTGGATTGCGTGAAGCCCAGATCAGGGACTTTTTTCGGGTCATGACGCAGCAATGGTTGACGCGTCATGCCGTGCGAAGGGTGGGGTACCCCATAAGACCCGCCTAAACTTGGTCACACGGCTCACCCCTCGTCGAGGGGCCAATGATCGAACGGGCCACCTAACCACGTCGTCTCTCACTGATCGCGTAAACACGGGATCGCCTAAGCGGGCATCTCTCCGATGTCCCGTAGGGCGACGGAGCCGCCATAGTAGCCAAACGCCCGGGGTAATGCCCGGGACAGCCATCCAAGGATGGACGAGCACGGGTGAAACCGACCGGGCAACCGGACGGGGAATCCCTACTGCGCGGGTGAAGGGCGGCGCGTTTGCTGGGTCTTTCAACTTCATGACGGAGGTTTGCTGATGCAACCGCACACCGTAGAGAAGAGACTGGACTCAATCATCGACCTGTCTCGTCAGGGAAAACGTATCAACGGCCTGTTCAGGCTGCTTTCGGCTCCAACCATATGGGAAAGGGCTTATGAGCAGATCGCTCCCAACAAAGGAGCACTGACACCGGGCGTCGACCCCCAAAACACCCTCGATGGCTTCTCGCTTGAAAGGATGCAGGAGGTAATGGCGTCCGTTCTGGACGGATCGTATCGTTTCTCTCCGGCGCGCAGGCAATACATCCCCAAGGCCAACGGGAAGAAACGCCCGTTGGGCATTCCCACTGCCGACGACAAGCTGGTGCAGGCGGCCGTGAAGATTCTGCTCGAACATGTCTACGAGCCGGTCTTCTCGGAACAATCGCACGGCTTCCGCCGGGGGCGGTCATGTCACACGGCCCTGACCGAAATCAGGCGCACATGGCATGGCATGAAATGGCTGGTTGAGGTCGATATCGTCGGATACTACGACAACATCGATCACGACATACTGCTTGGTCTGCTGCGCAAACGTATCGATGATGATCGATTGTTGCAGTTGATCGGGCGGATGCTCAAGGCCGGCTATCTCGAAGACTGGAAGTTCCACAGGACTTTCAGCGGAGCCCCACAAGGTGGCGTGATCTCGCCGATCCTCGCCAACGTCTACCTCCACGAACTCGATCTGTTCGTGGCGGAGATGAAAGCACGGTTCGACAGGGGGCAAGGAAGGCGACGCAGTGCCGCCTACCTTGAAACCTCAAAGCAGATCCAGATCCGGCGCAGAATGATCAATCGACGGCGTGCCAATGGCAACGAGGAAGAAATTCCCCGGCTGATCGAGGAAATCAGGGAATGGGAGCGGCGACGGCTCGAAAAACCGTCCGTCGATCAGTTCGATCCAAACTACCGCCGACTTCGCTACTGCCGGTATGCCGACGACTTCGTGATCGGCATTATCGGCAGCAAAGAGGACGCTCGCCGTGTCATGGCCGAGGTCAGAACGTATCTGGCCGAAACCCTGAAACTGGAAGTGTCTGCGGAGAAAAGCGGGATAAGGAAGGCTGACGAGGGAGCAATATTCCTCGGTTACGCATTGAAGACCTACGGCGATGGTCGGACAAAGCGGATGGTGAAGGGCGGTCGTGCCGTCACCATGCGAGTGCCGGATGATCGCATGCAGCTTCATGTGCCGATGGAAAAGCTCGCCCGCTTCGCAGAGAGAAATCGCCTCGGAAATCTCCATACCAACCGTGGCGAGGCTCGATGCGAAGTGATCAACAACTCTGACGTTGCTATCCTGACCGGGTACAATGCGATGTTGCGGGGACTGGCCGAGTATTACAAGCTCGGCACGCTCTGGAAACAGCAGGTCGGACGGCTTCACCATCTCTGGTGGTGGAGCTTTATGAAGACCCTGTCCCGTAAGCATAAGTCCTCGGTCAAGGTGACGGCAGGGAGGCTCCGAAATGGGGATTGCCTCGGCCTGTGGTATGACGGCCGCCACAAGCGGCGCTTCATGCCGATGTTCCGCCTGAAGGATGTTGAGCCAACACCGGCATCCTCACACGTTGATCGTGAAGCACAGACGCATATCCACTTTGCTGGCCGGACCGACATTGTCGACCGGCTTCGCGCACGGGTATGTCGGGCGTGCGGATCGGTGGACGTGCCGTTGGAGGTGCATCACGTTCGCAAGATGAGTGACATGACGGGGACCACGCTCTGGACCCGCGTCAAGGCGGCCCGGACGCGCAAGCGTGTGGTGCTCTGCCGCGACTGCCATGTCGCGCACCATGCCGGACGATTACAGGAAAGACTGGATCGTTGTGCAAACGTAGGAGCCGGATGATGGGAAACTATCACGTCCGGTTCCGTGGGAGGGGTAGAGGATCATCCCATCGGGAACCCTCGCCCCTACCCGACGGCGTCGAGGATTTCGAGGAAATCACGATCCGCCACTCGAAATATGCGGCCTCGCGCTTCGCCCACGAGGCGGCGCCGGCGCTGCTGAACTTCGCGAACTCCTCGCCCATGCCGTTCATCAACGGCATCAAGGCCGCGCGGGAGCGCGTCGTCGCGAAGACGGACGAGGACCGCACGGAATTCCTGCGCAAGCGCGGATTCTCGAAGGCGGAGACCGGCAAGATCATCGAGACCGTGCTGGCGGAAGAAGGCCGCCCGCCCGCGTCGATCTTCGATTTTGTCGCGGGCATCACGGCGATGGCTCGCGACAAAACCCACCAGGACGCGCGGCTGGAACTGGAGGGCAAGGCCAAGAAGCTGCTCGATCGCGCCGCCTGATCTCCGCGAAGCCGGAGATGCGGAACTCCGTATCTCCGGCTTGGCGTCTTCTTGCCTTTCGCTCCTCCGCATCCGTTGCGCTGCCCTCTTAGAGTGAGAGGGCGGCGCTTCGCTTCGTGACGGGTCTAGGCTCGAGAGAGAGGCTCTCGGCGCCCGTCGCGGAGTAACCCCGATGGCAACTGCCGTTCAGAAGATCACCCTGTCGTCCGCGCGCGACATCCCCTTCAACAAGCTGGTGCTGAGCCAGTCCAACATCCGGCGGGTGAAGGCCGGCGTCTCGATCGAGGATCTCGCCGCATCGATCGCGCGGCGCGGCCTCATCCAGAGCATCCATGTGCGTCCCGTCCTCGACGGTGAAGGCCAGGAGACCGGCATGTTCGAGGTGCCCGCCGGCGGCCGCCGCTATCGGGCGCTGGAGATGCTGGTGAAGCAGAAGCGCCTCAACAAGACCGCGCCGGTTCCCTGCGTCGTCGGCGCGACCGACAGCGGCATCCTGATGGAGGAAATCTCGCTCGCCGAGAACGACGAGCGTGTGCCCGCCCATCCGCTGGACCAGTATCGTGCATTCCAGTCCATGCGCGAGAAGGGCATGACCGAGGAGGACATCGCCGCGGCGTTCTTCGTCGACGTCAATGTCGTCAAGCAGCGACTGCGCCTCGCGTCGGTCTCTCCCGCGCTGCTCAACATTTATGCCGAGGACGGCATGGAGCTGAAGCAGCTCATGGCCTTCACCGTGTCGCAGGACCATGCCCGCCAGGAGCAGGTCTGGGAGACCATCCGCAATAGCTGGCAGAAGGAGCCCTATCACATCCGCCGCATGTTGACCGAGACGACGGTTCGCGCCTCGGATAAGCGCGCCGTGTTCGTCGGTGTCGATGCCTACGAGGCCGCCGGCGGCATCGTGATGCGCGACCTCTTCGAGTCCGACGACGGCGGCTGGCTTCAGGACGTCGGACTTCTCGACCGACTCGTGTCCGAGAAGCTCACGATGATCGCCGATGAGATCGCCACCCATGGTTGGAAATGGGTCGAAGCAGCCGTCAGCATTCCCTATGGCGTCACGCACGGCCTGCGCGCGATCAAGGGCGTTCCTCTCTACATCACCGCGGAGGAGCAGGCGACGCGCGACGCGCTGCAGGAAGAACTCGACCGCCTGACCGCCGAGTATGAGGACGCTGACGAGCTACCCGACGAGATCGACCAGCGCCTGGGCGAGATCGAGGCGGCCCTGGATGCCCTCGACGAGCGGCCGGTCCGCTACGACCCGGACGAGATCGCCATCGCCGGCGTGTTCGTCAGTATCGACTCCGACGGCTCGCTCTGCGTTGATCGCGGCTATGTCCGTCCCGAGGACGAACGCCCGGTGGAAGCTGCGGGCGACGACGCCCCGGAGGAGGAGGTCGATCCCGAAACCGGCGAAGTTCGCTCGCCCGCCGTCCAGCGCGACGTCATCACCATCGGCGGCGAGCCCGTGCGGACCGAGGAGGACGATGGGCTGAAGCCGTTGCCCGAGCGCCTGATCATCGAGCTGACCGCACACCGCACGCTCGCGCTGCGCGACGCCGTGGCCACCAACCCGCAGGTCGCTTTGACCATGTTGCTGCACAAGCTGGCCAGCGACACGTTCAGGCACACGGCTCCGACCGGCTGCCTCGAGGCGAGTGTGCGACACCTCTATCTCTCCGGCCAGTCCGAGGAGATGAAGGCCAGCGCCTCGGCTCAGTCGGAGAATGAACGCCATGAGCGCTGGGGCGACCATGTTCCCGCCGACGACCAGGCCCTCTGGGATTGGCTGGAACAGCTCGATGACGGCACCCGTCTCGACTTGCTGGCGCATTGCGTGAGCTTCGGGATCAACGCCCTCTTCGAGCACCCCAATCCGCACGCAGCCTCCGGCATCAGCCGCCACGGCCTCGACGTGCGTTTGGCGCAGGCCGATCGGCTCGCGGTTGCCACCGGGCTCGATATGGTTGCCGCAGGCTGGAAGCCGACCGTCGGCAACTATCTCGGGCGGGTGACGAAGGGCCGCATTCTCGAAGCAGTCCGCGACGGCGCCGGCGAACGGGCCGCGCAGCTCATCGGCCACCTGAAGAAGGGCGACATGGCCAAGGAGGCCGAGCGCCTACTGGCCGATACCGGCTGGCTGCCGGAGCCACTGCGCATGTCCGACGGCGTGGCCGGCGACGATGCGCAGCCTGTTTCGCAGGACGGCGGCGACGCCGACCTCCCGGCGTTCCTGGCCGACGATAGCGAGGATGACGAGCTGTCCGAGCCCGAGGACGAAGAGCACGTCGCACTGGTCGCCGCCGAATAACGCGTTGATGCGGGGCGGTTCGCCGCCTCGCATCATTCCTATCCAATCCTCCGCCCGGCCTCGTGCCGGGCATTTTCGTTTCAGGAGCCTGTCATGGCCGACTACTTCACCCATTTCTCTTGCCTTCTCGATGTCGGCACCCCTGAAAACGCCGCCCGCGCCCTCGACCTCTACAACGCGCTGTCCGCGGAAGGCGCGTCCGAGGAACCACCCTCCGAGGGGTTCCAGCTTTCGATCCAGCCGGAGCACGGCGGCACGAAGCTCTGGATGCGCGATGAAATCACCGGCGATCCCGAGCGGTTGATCCAGTTCGTGAAACGTTGCGCCGAAGCGTTCGGGCTGACGGGACGCTGGGGATTCCAATACGCCAACACATGCTCGCGTCCTCGTCTCGACGGCTTTGGTGGCGGCGCACACGTCCTCGATCTCGCCACTGGCGAGACGGTCGGCTGGACCTATACCGACGGCTGGCTCGCCGAAATCCTCTCCGATGAGCGAGCACGGACATGAGCATTCCCGACCACGCTCGGAACAACTTCCAGACGCTGCTGCGCGCAGCAGCGGACGGAAACCTCGCGCTCATGGAATGTCTCGACGCCGAGACCGGCACACAGCGCTATGTCATCTGCGCCATCGGGCGCGATGGCCGAAATTTCGTCTTCACCCCCCTTCGGCCATCTCGCGGACGGTAATCCTTATGACGCCTATCTGCCCCCGGACCCTGGCGGCCCCGGCGGCTTCGTGCGTCCCGAGATGCAATCATAGTCGCGGCCGCCTTCAGTCTTCCGTTCCGCATCCAAAGCGCCCCGCCTTGCGGCCGGGCGCTTTTTTCATGCCAGCCTCTGAGAGTGAGAGGTCCGCCGGGACCGGATGAGTCCGGGCGGTTCGAGAGAGAGCGCCGGCCGGGCTTGTCCGTCGCCGCTCTCCTCAGGATCTCCCGATGACCGTGTTGTTGCCCGTGGCCGCTCCGGCCGCGCCCGTCACCTATGTTCCCGCCGTCTTGTCGGCCGCCCAGGGCCTGCTCTCGCACCTCGAACGCGGCGAGCGCATCGAAACATCGATGCTGCGCGCCGCGATGGAGGCCGCATTCTTCGCCTCCGATTCGGCCGGCGCATGGAATTGGAAAACTGCCTACGAGGCCTGCGAAGTCGCCACCGTCCTGTTCCTGCGGAAATACGGACGGACGCTTTTCCGTAAATCCGCATCTCCGGCAGCGCGGCTTTCCACCTTGTCGAAAGTCGCCGGGCTTCTGCCGACCCATACCCGTCGCTCGGAGGAGAGCCAGGCGCTCCAGCAGTTCTCGACGCCGATCCCGCTGGCCTTGGCCTGCGTAGCCGCCGGCGCCATCTCGCCGGATGACGTCGTACTGGAACCGTCCGCAGGGACAGGCCTGCTCGCCATTCTGGCGTCGACGGCTGGCGGCTCGCTGATCCTCAACGAGCTCGCCGAAACCCGCGCAGATCTCCTCTCCGCCCTCTTTCCGGCGATCGCGGTCACGCGCTTCGACGCCGCGCAGATCGACGATCATCTCGACGCGGCCGCCATCCCCTCCGTCGTGCTGATGAACCCGCCGTTCTCGACAATGGCCAATGTGTCTGGCCGCGTTGCCGACGCCGGTCTCCGCCATCTCGCCTCGACCTTGAACCGGCTCGCGCCTGGCGGCCGGCTTGTGGCGATCACCGGCGCCAATGTCGGGCCGGACATGCCGGATTGGCGTGACGCATTCGCGCGCCTGCAGGAACGGGGCACCATCGTCTTCAGCGCGGCGATTGCCGGCTCGGTTTACGCCAAGCACGGCACCACATTCCCGACGCGCCTGACCGTCATCGACAAGGTGCCCGCCGCCGATCCGTCCGCGCTGCCGGCATCGACGGGGATGGCGCCCAACGTCGCGACGCTGCTCGACTGGATCGCGCGGGGCATTCCGCCGCGTCTCCCGGTCACGCTGCGCACTGCGCCGACGATCCCCTCGATAGCAGCTCCGAAAACGGTGCGCGGCTATCTCGCGTGCTCGGCCGCCGTTCGACCCGCGCCCGTGATCGACCCCGAGGGTGTCGAACTTCTGTACAGCACGATCGACTGGACGCCCGCCGATGGCGCGCACCTCACCGACGCGATCTACGAGGAATACGGATTGCAATCGATCCGCATTCCCGGCGCTCAGGCCCACCCGACCAAACTCGTGCAATCGGCCGCCATGGCGAGCGTTGCGCCGCCGAAGCCGAGCTATCGGCCCATGCTCCCCGCCGACATCTTCGGCATGCTGTCAGACGCCCAGCTCGAAACGGTGATCTACGCCGGCGAGGCGCACAGCGACTATCTCACCGGATCGTGGACGGTCGATGAGACCTTCGATCTCGTAAAGGCCGCAACCGCCGATGCCGTCGGCACTGTTCGCTTCCGCCGCGGCTTCATGCTCGGCGATGGCACCGGCGCCGGCAAAGGCCGCCAGTCCGCCGGCATCATCCTCGACAACTGGCTCCAAGGTCGCCGCAGGGCGGTCTGGATCTCGAAGTCCGACAAGCTGATCGAAGACGCACAGCGCGATTGGTCCGCGCTCGGCATGGAGCGCCTGCTGGTCACGCCGCTGTCGCGTTTCCCGCAGGGCAAAGCCATCACGCTGTCGGAAGGTGTCCTATTTGCAACCTACGCCACGCTGCGCTCCGACGACCGCGGCGAGAAGGTTTCGCGCGTCCGGCAGATCGTCGAATGGTTGGGCTCCGACTTCGACGGAGTGATCATTTTCGACGAGAGCCATGCCATGGCCAATGCGGCGGGAGGAAAGGGAGAACGGGGCGATGTCTCCGCTTCGCAACAAGGTCGCGCTGGCCTCCGGCTTCAGCACGCGCTTCCGAACGCCCGCGTCGTCTATGTCTCCGCCACAGGCGCGACCACCGTTCACAATCTCGCATATGCCCAGCGGCTCGGCCTCTGGGGCGGCGAGGATTTCCCCTTCGCCACCCGCGCGGAATTCGTCGAAGCCATCGAAGATGGTGGCGTCGCGGCGATGGAGGTGCTGGCCCGCGATCTGCGATCGCTCGGGCTCTACATCGCCCGCTCGCTCTCCTATGACGGTGTCGAATACGAGCTGGTCGAGCACGCGCTGACCGATGAACAGCGCCGCATCTACGATGCCTATGCCGGCGCCTTCGCCATCATCCACAATCACCTCGACGCGGCGATGGAGGCCGCCAACATCACCGGCTCGACCGGGACGTTGAACCGGCAGGCAAAGTCGGCCGCCCGCTCGGCATTCGAATCCGCGAAGCAGCGCTTCTTCGGCCATCTGCTGACGTCAATGAAAACGCCGACCCTGATCCGCTCGATTGAGCGCGATCTGGAGGCCGGACACGCCGCCGTCGTGCAGATCGTCTCGACCGGCGAAGCGCTGATGGAACGGCGCCTGGCCGAGATCCCGACCGAGGAATGGGGCGACGTTCGCGTCGACATCACGCCGCGCGAATATGTTCTCGACTATCTCGCCCATTCCTTCCCGGTGCAGCTCTACGAGCCGTTTACGGATGGCGAGGGCAATCTGTCGTCGCGGCCAGTCTATCGCGATGGTCAGCCTGTCGAGAGCCGTGAAGCGGTCGCCCGTCGCGACGGGCTGATCGAGCGCCTCGCGTCGCTCCCGCCGGTGCCCGGCGCCCTCGATCAGATCGTCCAGCGCTTCGGCACCGACATGGTGGCCGAGGTGACGGGCCGCTCGCGGCGGATCGTCCGGAAGGGCGACCGCCTGGCCGTCGAGAACCGCGCGCCTTCGGCGAATCTTGCCGAAACGGCCGCCTTCATGGACGACCTGAAGCGCGTTCTCGTCTTCAGCGATGCCGGGGGAACAGGCCGCAGCTACCACGCCGAGCTGTCGGCGAAGAATCAGCGGCTCCGGGTGCATTACCTGCTCGAACCCGGCTGGAAGGCCGACGCCGCCATCCAAGGCCTCGGCCGCACCAACCGGACCAACCAGGCTCAACCGCCGCTGTTCCGCCCGATCGCAACCGACGTAAAGGCGGAGAAGCGCTTTCTCAGCACGATCGCACGGCGTCTCGACACGCTCGGCGCCATCACGCGCGGGCAGCGTCAGACCGGCGGCCAGGGCCTGTTCCGGCCCGAGGACAATCTGGAATCCTGCTACGCGCGCGACGCGCTGCGCCAGCTCTATCTCCTGATCGTGCGCGGCAAGATCGACGGATGCTCGCTCCAACGCTTCGAGACTGCCACCGGCCTCAAGCTAATGGACGACAACGGCATCAAGGACGAGCTGCCGCCGATCACCACATTCCTGAACAGGTTGCTCGCTCTCACCATTGAGCTGCAGGGCATCCTGTTCACGGCGTTCGAGCAACTGGTTGATGCAAAGGTGTCGGGCGCGATCGCCAGCGGCGTCTATGACCTTGGGTTGGAAACGCTGACCGCGGAGAGCTTCATCGTCACCGACCGCACCGTCATCTACACCCATCCGGCGTCGGGCGCGGCAACGCGGTTGCTCACCATCACGCAGCGCGAGCGCAATCGGCCGCTGTCGCTCGACGACGCCCTTGGTTGGCTCGACGAGCGCGGCGCGAAGCTGCTGGTGAACGAGCGCTCGGGGCGCGCCGCCGTGCAGGTTCCAGCACTATCGCTCATGCTCGACGATGGCGAGATCGAACGCCGTGTTCGGCTCATCCGACCGATGGAGCATCACCACGCTTCCTTCAAGTCTATGGCGGAAAGCCATTGGCAGGAGGCCGACCGGAATACGTTCGCGGCGGCCTGGTCCCGCGAACTCGGCGACGTGCCCGCCTTCAGCGAAAGCACGATCCATATCGTCGCTGGCCTGCTGCTGCCGGTGTGGAAACGCCTGCCGAACGAGTCAACCCGCGTCTACCGGCTCCAGACCGACGATGGCGAGCGCATCATCGGCCGTCGCGTTTCGCCCGTCTGGGCCGCGAATGCGGCATCGACCGATGCGGTCAGCCTCGGCGCCGACGATGCCTATGCCGCGCTGATCGAGGGGCGGACGATCCTCGACCTGGCCGAGGGCCTTCAGCTTCGTCGCGCGCGTGTCATGGGCGCGAACCGGATCGAGCTTTCCGGCTTCACCGAGGCCATGCGCGACCGCCTTCGCTCCTATGGCCTGTTCACCGAGATCATCTCCTGGTCGCTGCGGTTCTTCGTGCCGATCGACACCTCGGGACCGGTGGTGCTCGGCAAGCTGCTCGACACCTATCCGGTGGCGCGCATCGGCGAGCGGGAGGCTGCGTGATGGCCCGTCGCGACGCTTCCGATCTCGCATCTCGTCTCGGCCGGCAGGCCGAGGCGGTGTGCCGTCGCTATCTTTCCAACGGCCGCCGCCAGGGCACCTACTGGCAGGTTGGGGATGTGCACAACACGCCCGGCCGCTCGATGTTCGTGCGGTTGAAGGATTCGCCGAAAGGTCCGGCTGGCAAATGGACCGACGCCGCGACGGGCGAACATGGTGATCTGCTCGACGTAATCCGTGAATCGCTGGGACTCATCGACTTTGCCGACGTCGCAGAGGAGGCCCGTCAGTTCCTCAGCCTGCCGCATCGCGATCCCGAACCACAGCCGAAACAGCACGCTCGCACGCCGGCACCATCCGGGTCTGCCGAGGCGGCACGCCGGCTGGTTGCCATGTGTCAGCCGATCGGCGGCACGCTCGTAGAAGCGTATTTGCGCGGACGCGGAATTACGGCTTTGCACGGATGCGGAAACCTGCGGTTCCATCCCCGCTGCTATTATCGGCCCGACGAGCACAGCCCGACCGAGACGTGGCCGGCCATGATCGGCGTCGTCACCGATCTCTCCGACAAGGCCACCGGCGCGCATCGGACCTGGCTCGCCCCGGACGGCTCCGGCAAGGCGCCGATCGACATCCAGCGGAAAGCGGTGGGCGACCTTCTCGGGCACGCGGTCCGCTTCGGGCTCTCCGGCGACGTGCTGGCGGCAGGTGAAGGCATCGAAAGCGTGCTCTCCGCCCGTGAGGTCATGCCCGGCATATCGGCGGCGGCGGCACTCTCCGCGGCTCACCTCGCGGCCATCGACTTCCACGACGCGTTGCGCCGGCTCTACATCGTCCGTGACAATGATCGCGCCGGAGACGGTGCGCGGAACACGCTGATCGAACGGGCGAACGCGGTCGGGATCGAGGCGACTGCCCTGTCCCCCGTGCTCGGGGACTTCAACGAGAATCTCCGCACCTTCGGCCGTGACACGCTGATGGCGCAGATCCGGGTGCAGCTCGCACCGCAGGACGTCGCCCGCTTCATGCTGCTGCCGGCGTAGATCACGGGCTGAACGGTGGCGGCGTTCGCGCCGCCATCATGCACGCATGGATGCTCGATCCTTTGGAGAGGACCGCGCCTCGGCCTTCGAGAGGGCGATCGGCCCACAGGCGGTTCGGACAGGCAATGCCTACGGCCGACTATTTTCCGGCGGCGCGTACCGCGCCTTTCCATCGCCAAGCAAAATAGTCGGCCTCCAGCATCCTCCGCTGTCGCTCCGGCCCGGCGCTTGGCGCCGGGTGCAGGTCCGCTCCGCCCGTGGGCTCCGTCGCCATGAAGGCCGCGACGGTCGCGGTCCAGCCAAAGGAGCAAACCATGCGCGAGCATGACGACTACGAACCCCACCACGAATCGTCACCCACGGATCACGTCCTCAACGAACTGCAGCTCCACGGCTACCGCCCCTTCGCCGACGAGCCCGACCAGCGTCTCTTGCCCGACGGCAATCAAGTCGCAGGCGCAGTCGCGGACATCTTCGACGCCCTGATCTCGACCCTGGAGGACACTCGCCTCGAACCCGACCTCGACGATCTACTCTGGTCGACCGTCAACGTGTTCCACCGCGCCGCCGAGCGGATCGCCCGCGAACTCGACGACAACGAGCAGGCGCAGAAGCGCTCGCAGCGGCAGCAGGACGGCAGCGAGGTGAAATCGGTCGAACTCGAGAACCAGATCGCCGAGGGCAAGACGCTCATCGAACGGCAGAACGCCTTCGAGCTGATGCGCGACCAGGCCGCCGAACACTACGAACGCCAGATCGGCAAACCCTGGCTTCCCCGCACCGGCTCAAAGGTCAACCATCGCAACCTCACCTCGGCGATGATCGACAGCCGCGACTTCCTGATGGCCAAGAAGCGTGCCGAGCAGGAAGTGCTCCTTCCACCGGGACCGAAGATCGTCATCACCGGCGGACTGGATTTCAATGACCACCGGCTGATTTGGGCGAAGCTCGATCAGGTGCATGAGAAGCACAGGGACATGGTGCTGGTTCACGGCAAATCCCCGAAGGGTGCCGAGAAGATCGCGTCGCTCTGGGCGAAAAACCGCAACGTCCCACAGATCGGCTTCGCACCCGACTGGACCAAGCACGGTCGCGCAGCACCCTTCAAGCGCAACGACGAGATGCTCGACATCGTGCCGAAGGGCGTGATGCACTTCCCCGGCACGGGCATCAACGACAACCTCGCCGATAAGGCCAAGAAGCTCGGCATCCCGGTGTGGAAATTCGGCGGCGCGTAAGCGCCGCCACAGCATCGCAAAAATACCGCGACGCGGGTATTCTGGCCGCGACAACACCAACATCGATAGGATGAGCATATCCAGATCGGAGGCATTTCTGAATCTCGACATCGATCTTCCGGCACGGCCTGCCCCGCTCGTCATCCCTTGGCCGTCGCCCGGTCTGCCGGGTGGATTTCTGCAATTCGACGACGCAGAGACTTGGCGAGACTTCATCATCAGCCTCGGCATTGACGATCGAATACCCGACATCGTTCGGGCCAAATTCGCGAGAGCGCAGACGCTCTATCTAATGGGCTGGATCGACGTCGGCGTGCTGAAGGCCGGCGAACTTGCCGCGCTGATCGCGCTGGAACTGACACTGATGGACCGCTACGGCAGCCAGATTCCGAAGAAGAAGCGGTCCTTTGCTACTCTCCTCAAACACATGGCTGAGGCGGATGGCCTGACCGACGCCCATATCCCAATGATCATTCGCACCGGAGGAACGGCAATCGGCTTCATCACCGGCGATGCCGAACCGAGCCTGAGCCAGCGCCGCAATTCCATGGCGCACGGCGATCCTTTCGACGGCCTGCCGGTGGGCGGCCTCCTCGAACTGGTCCGCGACCTCATCAACTATGCCTACCGGGACTTCATTGCGAACGCGCCGCCGAGACAAAGCCAGGTGCTTCCCGGTTAGAGGGGGTCATTCGGCTCATTCGGCCGAGCACCACCCCCGCTTGTCTGCGCTGATCCTTGGTCCAGCCAATGGCCTGACGCCATCAACCCGCAAGGGGTCGGACTACGCATAGCGTGCCGCCGCGCCGGCGCTGCCAGCGCGGTGATTGCGGCCATCGGCCGAACACATCGGGCGCCTGTCAGCGGGGGATGGTCCTCCGCTCAAACAGGAGCCGGATCGATGTCCCTCAACGATGCACACGCCTTTGCCTTCAGCCTCGCCGCCACCCTGATGGTCGCCATCGTGATCTTCCGCGCCGGCGACGGCACTCTCGCGGTGACACCCGCGAACGAATACGACGGCGACGTCTCGGAGATCGTCCACGAGGTCGATCCCTTCGCGCCATGACGGCGCGCCTCCCCTCCAGACGACGCGGAGACCCCTGCGGTTTCCGCTCCCGCCGGAGCGCAGCTTTTGCTATGCTCCCGAGTGCGCCGTGGTGGTGGTGGAAGGCGCGACCGTCAGATTTTGCTCTTTCGGAGACACCACCATGATTATCCTCGGCATCGTCCTGTCCTTCGCAGCCATCGGCGTCTTGTGCTGGTTGCTTTTTACGCTCGCCGTCTTCGCGCTGCCATTTTTTGCCGGTGTGACCGTCGGCACTTTGGCTTATCAATCTGGCGCTGGCTGGCTGGGCGCGATCCTTGTCGGGATGGTCAGCGCGGGACTCACGCTCGGCGTGGGGCAGGTCCTGCTCGGAATTGTCCGCCCGCTCTGGGCGCGCCTGTTGATTGCCCTCGCATTCGTCGCGCCCGCGGCGACCGCCGGCTACCACGCCACGCATGGCATCGTGAAACACACCATGCCGTCCGAGACTTGGCAGCTCGTGTTCTCCGTCATCGGTGCAGCGGCGGTCGGCGTCACGGCGTTCGCGCGCGTCGCAGGCATGGCGGCCAGTGGCCCGTCCAGCCAAGGCATTGCACAAGCCTGACGTCATTATGGAGCCGTCGGGAGCAGGACCGGATCAGGGTGTTCAATGACCTTGTCGTTGGGCGGTTGGAGATAGAGCTGCGTCACCCGGATCAAACTGAGGCCCGCCGCCGCGACGCCCCCGCTGAGCTCGCCTGCATTCAACTAAGCCCCTCTTTGCTCGGAACGGATCAACACCGAAGTCGAGTGGTTCTCGCCGTTGGCGGGCCGGGAGACGAAAGCTCGAACCTCACCTGCACAGGGGGAACGCCGTTTTCCGTGAGCATCAATCCGGCCTCCTGCCGGTTGCGGACGGAGCGCCATGACCGCCCGTATCTGATCGTCCCCAGACCGCCCCAAACGACCTCTTCAATGGCCTGATCTGACCGAAGGACGGCTGCGCCTCGACCGTCTATGCCGCAACGACGCGTCCCGACTTTCTTCCCCTGCCGGCCAAGGCCGTCATTCCTCGCGAAGCAACAAAGTCGTTCCTACGCCGTCCTCCGCTGTGCTCCGGTCGCAAGCGATGCGGCGTCGGTCGCCTCCGGCCTGTCGATCGCCATCGAGGCCGCAATGGAGCGGTCCCGAAAACGAAAAACGGAGACTTACAATGGCGACCATCGGCACCTTCAAGAAGACCGGCTCGAACGAGTTCACCGGCGAAATCGTCACCCTCAGCGTCCAGGCCAAGAGCGTGCGCATCGTCCCCGACCAGCGCGCCACCGGCGAGAACGCCCCAAGCCACCGGGTTCTGGTCGGCCGCGCGGAAATCGGCGCCGCCTGGTCCAAGCGCTCCAACGAGGGCCGCGACTATCTGGGCCTCAAGCTCGACGATCCGAGCTTCAACGCCCCTATCTACGCCAACCTCTTCGACGACGAGGACGGCGACACCCACTCGCTGATCTGGTCTCGCCCAACCCGCCGCGGCGACTGAGCTCGAGCAAGGCCCCGGCCGAACAGGCCGGGGCCTTCCCATTGCTCACGCGCGAATCACCTCTGATGGCGAGCTTTGGGCTGGGCAGCCCCTTCAAAGTCGAATTTCCTCGCAACGGGCGCCAAGAACGACGACTATAGTACTGATTCCGGCAAGCGCGCGGCCGTCGGTGGGAGGTGATCATGCACGATCGCCACCCCGACAATCGCGGGCCGCACGCGCGTTGTTAGGGTGGACCCCGGAGACGCTCGCTGACAAGGCCCGCACATCGCTGACGGCGCTCAGGCGCCTCGAGTCCGATAACGGGCTGGAGGTGTACGAGTCGACGCGAGATCAGGTGCGAAGAGCGCTTGAAACAGCCGGTATCGTCGTGCTTTCCACCGACAATGGCGAAGGAGTGCTGCTGCTCCATGAGCGGGACGACCGACCAACGATGCGTTAGTGGCGCGGTGATCGCGTGGCGCACACTGTCCATTTCACCTTGTCACAGCAACGCCGGGCACAAGTGTTAACGAATGCTTTCCGCGCGAATATAGTCGCCTGATGGAATCCGCGATGCCGCCGTTTCTCAACGCGCCCCCGATCAGCCAGACCCTCACGGCCTATGACCGCGAGCATATGGTTCTCTATCTGCGCCTGCTGGATTCCTCGCGCGACGGAGCTGATTGGCGCGAAGCTGTCCAGATCCTCTTTGGCCTCGATCCGGCACGTGAGCCGCAACGGTGCCGCCAGGTCCACGACACACATCTCGCCCGCGCGCGGTGGATGACTGAGCACGGCTATCGAGACTTGGTCCGCTCCGCACAGTGATCGCCGTGATGCCGTTTCGGCACCACCCTTTGCCGGCCCACTGACTTCCACTGAACAACCCGGCCGGGAATCCTGCCCCTCCCACAAATTCAAAGACTAGGGAGGATCGCGATGACACCAGATGCTTCCGGCTGGCGCTCACCGGAGCGCTATGCGCATGTCGCCGACATGGCCGCGTCCGACGTCGCGTGGGAATGGCTACGTCGCAACGAATCCTACGATAGGGATTTTCAAGCGCTCGGCGATACCGAAAGTGATCTGCGCACGCTGACCGACAGGATCGAGCAGCGGTGGGGGTTACGATTTCCCCATAGACCCGATGCAGGCACCTCCCGAAGCGCAGGTGATCTGGCTTCCCCAGGAAGACACAAGCGCCATCGTTCTTGGCGCACCTCCGGATATTCCATCCGCAAGCGCTGCCCTCCAACCGATGATCGACGCCGCCGCCGGCATCGACGCTGGCGGCGAGACCTTTCTGGTTTTCGATCTCGGAAACGGTCAGCGCGTAGCGCTTGTTCATCCCTCCGCGACGCGCCCCGCCAAACCTCTCGGCGCCTTCATCCCGCTCGGCCTGGAAGGCTTCGACCGGCTCGAATCCGTCGCCCGCTTGCTCGCTGCCCTTAATGGTCGCGCGATACCGCCCGACACCCGACTGACACGGCAGCAACGGGCGCGGCTGTGCCGGATGCTGCAGGCCTTCGACGGTCATCGCGCGGGCGCGACCCAGCAAGAGATTGCGCAGGTCGTATTTCGGATCGGCTCTCTTAGTCGCGACGACTGGCAGGCATCTTCCGCCCGCCACGCCACCAAAGCCCTGCTTCGAGATGCCCGCGCGATGATGGTGGGTGGGTATCGCACGCTGCTTCGTCATCGGCGGCAATTTTAGCCGATCTCCATCCGACTCTTGGTGGGCGAATTTAGGCCCCCCTGAATTCGCCCTGCATCTCGCCGGCCCTGCTTCGCCAACGTGGCCTTCGTTACCCGCCGCTTCCCGGCGGCCCCAACGAACCCACGGAGGCCCTCCCATGCGACCTGATCTCGCCGTTCTCCCGCCGCGCTACCTGCGCACCAAGGAAGCCGCCGAATTCCTCAGCCTATCGGCCCGCACCCTCGAAAAGCATCGGACTTACGGAACGGGTCCGGCCTATCGCAAGCTCGGCGGTCGCGTCGTCTATGCGGTCGACGATCTTGAGGCCTGGGCCGAGCGCGGCGCCGTCACCTCCACCTCCGATCCGCGCGGCAGCGTGCTTCCGGCCAAGCGCCATACGCCTGCGCCGCCGGCACATGCCGGACGATACGCGCGCTGATCGCCCCCGGATTCCCGAATGGCGGCGCGACACCAGTCCCTCTCGGAGCGCGGGCAGCTCGATCTGTTCCGTACGCTCCCCGGCGAGTTCGCAGCACGAGACGCGCAGGATCTCATGGCCTATCCGTTTTTCTCCCTCTCCAAATCGCACCGCGTCGCGCCGATCGACTTCGCCGCCGGCAATGTGTCGATCCGCGTCGAGGCCGTGCCCGATCACGGCATGGCGACCATTTGGGACGCCGACATCCTGATCTGGGCGGCGAGCCAGATCGTCGAGGCGCGTGAGGCCGGCCTGCGCACGTCGCGCCTGATGGTCGCCACGCCCTATGAAATTCTCAAATTCATCGGCCGCGGCACGTCCTTACGCGACTATCAGCGCTTGAAGGCCGCGCTCGATCGTCTGCAATCGACGACAGTCAGCACCTCGATCCGGCAGCCCACCGAAGGCCGGCGCCACCGCTTCTCGTGGATCAACGAGTGGAAGGAGCGCACCGATCGCTACGGCAAGCCGGATGGGATCGAGATGATCGTCCCGGACTGGTTTTATCAGGCCGTTCTCGACGATGCGCTCGTGCTGACGATCGACCGGGCCTATTTCGATCTCACAGGCGGGCTCGATCGCTGGCTCTATCGCCTGGTGCGCAAGCACGGCGGGCGCCAGCGCAATGGCTGGCGATTCGACTTTCGCCACCTCCACCAGAAGTCCGGCGCGTTGTCGCCGTTCAAACGCTTCGCCTTCGAGCTGCGCGACATCATCCGTCGCCAGCCGCTTCCCGGCTACACGCTGTTCCTCGAGATCGAGGCCGGCGGCCGAACGTTGCTCGCTTTCGAGCGGACGCCGCCTTGTGGAAAAGCTGTGAAAGGCTTCGTGCCATCGGGAACCCGAAAGCGCGTGCCATCAGGAACCGACCTCTCGTGCCAACGGGAACCAAAACACGGCCTAACCCACGACAGCAGAACCGAAAATCGCGTCGCTAACTTAGAATCTAACAGAGAATCTAACTTTGAAGAGCGCGCGCGCGAGGTGGAAAACCTCGTCCGGCAGGCCGCGAGCGCGCTAAGCGCCGCTGGCAAACGGCGCACCAGCAGCACCGCTCTTACCAACGCTGACGCGGCGAGAAACGGGACCTCCGGCGCTCCGCAGCTTCCCTTCGGTCCACGCCCGGGAGGCCGTCGATGATCGTGGCCCTCCTCAACCAGAAGGGCGGCGTCGGCAAGACGACGCTGGCGCTTCACCTAGCCGGCGAATGGGCCGGTAGGGGAAAGCGGGTCACGCTCGTCGATGCGGACCCCCAGGGTTCGGCGCTCGACTGGTCGCAGCAACGCGCCCGCGAGCACGCGCCGCGCCTGTTCGGCGTCGTCGGCCTGGCGCGCGACACGCTCCACCGTGAGGCGCCCGAGCTGGCGCGCGATGTCGATCATGTGGTGATCGACGGGCCGCCGCGCGTCGCCGGGCTGATGCGATCCGCGCTGCTCGCCGCCGACCTCGTGCTGATCCCCGTGCAGCCGTCGCCGCTCGATGGTTGGGCCTCGGCCGAGATGCTGGCGCTCCTGTCGGAGGCGCGCATCTATCGGCCGGAGCTTCGCGCTCGCTTCGTCCTCAATCGCTGCGGCGCGCGCACCGTGATCGCCCGCGAGACGGCCGAGACGCTCGCCGACCACGATCCGCCAGTGCTGCGCACGGCGATCGGACAGCGCGTCATCTACGCCGACGCCGCGCAATCGGGCCGGCTCGCTTTCGAGATCGACGACGACGGACCCGCCGCGCGCGAGATCGCGGCGCTCGTCACCGAGCTCGAAAGGATCGCGCCATGAGCGAGCGATCCGAACGGCGCGGCTTTGCGGCACGTCCGACCAATCAAGAAGCCTGGATCAAGGCCGCCGATGCCCCCGCGGCGCGCGCGGCGGACGGTGAAGCCTTCACCGCCCGCATGACGATTGACGTCACGCCCGCCTTGCGTGGACGGATCAAGATCGCTGCCTTCCGGCGCGGCGTCACCGTTGCCGACATGCTGCGCGAGATGCTCGCGCGCGAATTCCCACCCATCGAAGGAGAGCCCTCATGACCGGCGCCGCGGCTCCCCGCGCGCGCGGCGGCCCGACGCCGACCGCACGCCACCATGACAATCTCACCCATGTCGAACTGACCTGGGTCGAGAAGAAGATCGAGAACTGGATCCGCTTCGGCACGCACGCCCACGAACAGATTCTCGATCGCCGTCGGCGTGTCCTGTCTTTTCGCCCCGGCGCGGTCTTCGCCTTCGTGCGCTGGGCCTCGAATGACTTCGGAACGATCATCTCGCGCATCGACGTCGTGCGCTCGGTTGCGCGCGGCGAGACGTACCAGACGCTGCCTTTCGTTCGTCCTGGCGGCAAAATCCTGCTGAAGGTCGAGAGCTGGCCCAGGGTCGAGCGCGTGCTGCAGGCGATCGACGCCATCGAGCGCATCGGCATCGATCCCGAAGCGGTTTCGCCCGATCATTGGCGTCACGTCCACAACCGGCTCGCTGCCGGACACGAGCCGCGCACCTACACGCTCGACCATCATCGCGCATTCCTGCTGCGCCGAAAGGCCGAGTCGTGAGCCGCGCCGGACTTCTCCTGGCGACGACGCTCGCCGCGCTCAGCGTCGGCTATCCCGGCCTCACGCCGATGCCCATCAAGCTGATCTGGAACGCATCGGCGAGCGCGCCCATCGGCTTCTATTCGATCGACTTCGACGGGCCGTTCGACGTTACCGATCTCGTTGCGGTCGATGCGCCCGAGCCGCTCGCGACATTCCTCGCCGAGCGCGGCTACCTGCCCAAGGGCGTGCCGCTGATGAAGCGCATCCTCGCCGTCTCCGGGCAGACCGTTTGCCGTTCGAACCTCACTATCACCGTCGATGGTGTGGAGGTCGGTGCGGCACTGGAGCGCGATCGCACAGGCCGCGATCTTCCCGTCTGGCAAGGCTGCCGCCGGGTCCAGACTGGCGAAGTCTTCCTCATGAACTGGCAGGTCCGCGACAGCCTCGACGGCCGCTACTTCGGCCTGATCTCGACCGACCAGATCATCGGCCGTGCCGTCCCGCTGTGGACCGATGAAGACGGCACCGGCCGCTTCGAATGGCGTGCGCCGACACGCTGACCGCCTTCCCATTCGGCGGGAGCGGTGCTCGCCGATGGCTGTCCCAATCCCCACCGCGAAGGAGACTGACATGCCCCAGATTGGCGAATTCACGCATGACGAGACCGGCTTCGTCGGGCATCTGACGACGCTGGTTTTGAACCAGGACGTCATAATCATCGCAGCCGAACCGACCGAGGTTGAGAACGCACCGCAGTATCGCGTGCATGTCTTCGACGGCATGAACAATGAGCCGGGCGCGGAGATCGGCGCCGGATGGAAACGCTCCGGAGAGAAGGCCGGCGAATACGTCGCGCTGCTGATCGACGATCCGACATTCCCGCACCCGATCCGCGCCAACATGTTCCGCGACGACGATGGCGGCTCGGCCTGGTCGCTGCATTGGTCGCGTCCACGCGATCGCGGCGAGAAGGACTGAGCGATGCTTGGCTCTCGTCAATCGACGAGCCGTTCGATTGCGTCCGGGCCGCGCTGCGCTGCCCGGCGCATGGCTCTCCTCCTCCTCTCCGGCCTTAGCCTCGCGAGCATCATGCCGGCGATCACGATGGCGCAGGACTTGGGCGCCGCTCAACCGTCGCCACGCGATACCTATGGCGATCATATCGCCGAGGCTTCGCGGCGCTTCGGCGTTCCGATCGCATGGATCAGGGCGGTGATGCGTGCCGAGAGCGCCAGCGATCCGCGCGCGCTTTCGCCGAAGGGCGCGATGGGCCTGATGCAGATCATGCCGCCGACCTGGGCGGGCTTGCGCCTTCGCCACCGTCTCGGCGCTGATCCTTATGATCCGCATGACAACATCATCGCCGGCGCCGGCTACATCCGCGAGCTGTTCGATCGCTACGGATCGCCCGGCTGGATCGCGGCCTACAATGCCGGTCCTGGTCGTTACGAGGACTCGCTGAAGGGCCGCGCGCTGCCCGCGGAAACGCGCGCCTATGTCGCCGTGGTCGCACCTTCGGTGGACGGTGGCGATGCGGCCAGGCCCATCGTGGTCGCGGCTGTCGACCCGCTCGCCTGGACACGCGCGCCGCTGTTCATCGCGCAGCCGGACCGCAGACCAGGCGCCGATCCCGTACCGGGTGAGCGCACTTCCGATGCCGTGATGACGACATCATCCGTGCGCGACGTTTCCGCCATCGAACCGCAATCGGGCGGGCTGTTTGTGCCGCGCTCGGGCGGAAGGAATGCGCCATGAGCGGCCCGGTTCCCGATCGCACGATAGCGGGCTCAAGCGTATCACTGCGTGCGTGGAGGGTGGAGGCAAGCAACACGACCGTAAGCGTCCGGCGCCGGCACATGGTCCTATCTATTGACAGGATTTGCAGCCTTCCACGCCCAGGGGAACAGTTCGTCGAGCCGGTTGACGGGGTGACCGTCGACCATGCGCTGGAGGATATCGGCGAGATAGGCATAGGGCTCGACGTCGTTGAGCTTTGCGGTCTCGATCAGCGAGCACAGGATCGCCCAGCGCTCGCCACCGGCATCGCTGCCGGCAAACAGATGGTTTTTGCGGCCGAGCTTCACGGGGCGGATTGCCCGCTCAACCGGATTGGTGTCGAGCTCGATGCGGCCATCGTGGAGGAAGCGCGTCAGCCCTTCCCAACGCGACAGCGCGTAGCGGATCGCATCGGCGAGTGTGCTGCGGCCAGGGATGCGCTTGAGCTGTGCGCCCATCCAGGCATGCAGTTCGTCGACCAGAGGCTGGGATCGGCTCCGGCGGGTCGCCAGCCGGTAGGGCGGAGATTGGCCGCGGACCTGCGCTTCCACAGCATAGATCATGCCGATCCGGCGCAAAGCCTCGTCCGCCACCGGCGATCCCGTGGTTTGCGACACATCGTAAAAGTTGCGCCGCGTATGGGCCCAGCAGGCGGCCAATACGATCTCGCCCTTGGCGGTGAGCTGCTCGAAGCCGGCATAGCCATCGACATGCAGCACGCCCTTGAAGTGCTGGAGATGCGATACGGGGCGTTCGGCCCTGCGATCGGGAGCGTACAGATAGACCGCGGCCGGTGGCTCAGGCCCGGACCAGGCCCGTTGCTCACGAGCATAGACCCAAAGCCTGCCGGTCTTGGTGCGGCCACGGCCAGGATCGAGCACCGGGATCGACGTGTCGTCGGCGAACAGATTGTCGGAGGCGAACACGTTGCGGCACAGCCTTTCGTGCAGGGCTTCGAGCCACCAGCAGGCGCCGCCGACCCACCCGGCGAGCGTGGAGCGCGCCAGCTCGACGCCGTGCCGGGCGAAGATCTGCGACTGCCGGTAGAGCGGCGTGTGGTCGCAATATTTGCTCACCAGCACATGGGCAATCAGCGCCGGCGTCGCCATGCCGCCGGCGATCAGCCGCTCCGGCGCGGGCGCTTGCGCCACCGTCTCGCAGGTCCGGCAGGCATATTTGGGACGGACGGTGCGGATGACGCGAAGCTGTGCGGGAATCCAGTCCAGCATCTCGCTGGCGCTTTCGCCGATTGCATGCAACGCGCCGCCACAGTCCGCGCAGACGGTACTGTCGAGATCGATCCGCATGTCCTTGCGCGGCAGATGATCGGGCAAGGATTTGCGACGGGAGGGCTGATCGGAAGGTCTCCTCGCGGCAGCAGGATGGCTCTCGCGGATGCGGGCAATGTCGCTGTCGAGATCTTCCAGAGCGAGTGCCAGTTGGTCGGCGTCGAGACGCTCGGAACGGCGGCCGAACTGCCCCCGCTGAAGCTTCTTGATGATCGATTGCAAGCGCTCGATCTCGCCGTCGCGGCGCTCGACGACACCGGCCATCTCGCGCACGAGTTGGTGCAGGAGGTCGACATTAGAAGGCAGATTGTCGAGGTCGATCAACATGACCGACTCTATCATGAAGTGCCCCAAACCCCAAGGATTCCGGGCATTTACGCACTGTTTGGCGGTGGGTTCTCAGCCTGCCAGAGCAGGCTTCCACACCCGTTCGGGTGCGCGCCAGTCGATGCCTTCGATCAGCATGGCAAGCTGCGCCGGCGTCAGCGTGATCGAGCCATCGAAGCCGGCCATCACCGGCCAGGCGAAGCTGCCCTGATCGAGCCGTTTGGTGAACAGGCACAACCCGTTCCCATCCCAGAACAGGATCTTCAGCATCGAGGCTTTCCTGCCTCGGAAGGCGAACAGGTGGCCCGAGAACGGATCCTGCTTCAGTGTTTCCTGCACCAACATGGCAAGCCCATCGAGGCCCTTGCGCATGTCGGTGTAGCCCAAAGCCAAATGCACTTTCACGCCGGCCGGGACCATCATCATGATGCAAACTCTCCACGCTCGCCCTGCGCCCTAACGACATCGGGATTGCTGCCGACCGGCACGAAGGCTCGCCGCCCATCGGCAAGATCGACCGCCATCATGTCGGCGGGCGGCTGCACGAGGTCGCGCAGGGAAAGCGTCGCCAGCGTGCCATCAGCCTGTGTGACGGATGCGAGCCGGGCGCGCTTCTTCTGCGGCACGCCGCATTCCGTTCGCCAGCGGAACAGCAGCCCAGTAGCGATCCCATGCTTGCGGGCCACACTCGACACAGTGAGGCCGGGTTGGTCGCTTTCGAGGGCGATGGCGCGCTTCTGTTCGTCGCTGAAGAAGCGGCGGACTGGCCGCGCGCGTGTCGTCGGCTCACCGCTTGGCGCTTCCGTCAAGTCGTTTCTGGGAGCCCGGCCGTTAGTGATAGCACTAACGACCGGCCTGGCGGAGGGATGAAGATGCGCCCGCCAGTCGATTTCCACCTCGCCGCTCTCCAGCAGAAGGCACCATCGGCGCAGCGTATGCGGCGACAAATGCAGCGAGCCGGCGTAGTCGCGGATGCTCATGCCGCTCCAGTTCATCGCCTCGACATGCATCGCCCAGAACGCCTGGAGCGCCCTGTTGCGGGTATCCGTGCTGACGGCGTAGTGCCGCCGGACGCCGTTCCTCCGGCGCTTCTCGCGCTCAGCCAATCTCTTCTCACGGCGCAATTGTGCCTGATATTCCGCATGTTTACGAGCAGCGTCCGCGCCAAGAAGGTACTCGAGCCAGCGGTCGAACGTGCCTTTCGTCAGGCGATGCTTACGACAATATTCCGTCCTGGTCACACCGCTGCGGCGCCAGGCATCGATGTGAATCAGCCAGTAATACTGGCGTGCCTTGTTCCCGTAATGTCTCAAATTCATCGCAGATCCTCCTTACTGCGAAGGAACCCGACATGCTGCGATATTGCACGAGGGAAAGAGCGTGCAAGCGGGGCACGCTTACACACGACCGGACGATGGCGAGATAAAAAGCCGCGAGGTGCGGCGTCGGTCGGTTGTGCTGTTTCAATAGGTTATGGCCTGCTTTCGCGAGGTGCGGGATTTCCGCGCACCTCGCGGCGACGCCTGTTCCTCCGCGATTTCATGCGCTTGACGCGATGTGCGGGCTCTCAGCCATGAGCGGCGAGGACGATTTCCGCATCCGGCCTGGTCGCATCCGCTCATCCAGCGCGCAACGCGCCCGACCCTTCATCGCGCAGGCGCTCGCCGCCGCGCAGAAGGCCGGCGCGCGTATCTCTCGCACCGGCCGGATCAGTTCCGGCAACCGCTCGACCTTCGGGCGCGGCCGCACGGCGAGCGTGCGCGCCAATCGTCTGCTGACGGGCCGCTCGCGCATCGTCGTCATCAAGACCAGGCTCGTTCGCCATCACGCGCGCGCCGCGCCGCTTGCCGCCCATCTGAGCTATCTGCGCCGCGAGGGCGTCACCCGTGACGGGGAGAAGGCCCGGCTGTTCGGGCCGGAGACCGATGACGTCGATGGTCGCGGCTTCGCCGAGCGATGCCAGGAAGACCGGCATCATTTCCGCTTCATCGTCTCGCCCGAAGACGCCGTCGACATGGCGGACCTCAAATCCTTCGCCCGCGATCTGATGGGCCAGATGGAAAAGGATCTCGGCACCAAGCTCGATTGGGCCGCGGTCGATCACTGGAACACCGACAACCCGCACGTCCACATCATCCTGCGCGGCCGCGCTGATGTCGGGCAGGACCTCGTCATCGCGCGCGACTACATCAAGGAAGGCATGCGCGCCCGCGCCGCCGATCTCGTCACGCAGGAATTGGGGCCGCGCACCGATCTCGACATCTGCCGCAATCTGGAGCGCCAGATCGAGGTGGAGCGCTGGACCCAGCTCGATCGGCAGCTTGTTCGCGACGGCCGCGACGGAGGCGTCATCGACATGGCGCTCGATCCAAATACCCGGCCTGACGAATATCACGCCCTGAAGGTTGGACGGCTTCGCAAGTTGGAAACCCTTGGCCTCGCCGAGCAGGTCGGTCCCGGCCAATGGATGATCGACGGCAGGGCCGAGGCGACGCTGCGCGAGCTCGGCGAACGCGGCGACATCATCAAGCGGATGCACCGCGCGCTGACCGAGCGCGGTATCGAGCGCGGTTCGTCCAGCTATGTGCTGGCCGCCGAAAGTCTCGACACGCCGATCATCGGCCGGCTGGTCGATCGCGGCCTCGACGACGAGCTGAAGGGCACGGCCTATGCCGTGGTCGATGGTGTCGATGGCCGGACGCATCACATCAAGCTGCCCGACCTCGATGCGGCCGGCGACAGCGCACCGGGCTCGATCGTCGAGCTGCGCAGGTTCGACGACACGCAAGGGCAGCGGCGCGTCGCGATCGCCGTGCGCTCTGATCTCGATATCGACAGCCAGATCACGGCGTCAGGCGCGACCTGGCTCGACCGGCAGAATATCGCCCGCGAGCCGGCTGCCCTGTCCGAGGGCGGGTTCGGCGCCGAGGTTCGGCAAGCCTTGGAGCGCCGGGCCGATCATCTGGTCGGACAGGGCTTCGGCGAGCGTCATGGCCAGCGCGTCACCTTCACACGCAACCTGATCGACACGCTGCGTCGCCGCGAGTTGGAGGCGCTTGGCGAGAAGCTCGCCACCGAGACCGGCCAGCCGTTCAATCGCGCGGCCAGCGGCGAATATGTCGCCGGGTCCTACCGCCAGCGCTTCACGCTCGCATCGGGGCGGTTCGCCATGTTGGACGACGGCCTCGGCTTCCAGCTCGTGCCGTGGACGCCCTCCCTCGAAAAGCAGCTCGGCAAGCACGTCTCCGGCGTCGCCCGCGATGACGGCGGCATTGACTGGAGCTTCGGCCGCAAGCGCGGCCTCGGCCTCTGATCCCTCGCAGAAAGACCCATCGCTATGTCCGCTACGAAAATTCTCTGGGGCCAGATCCTCACCGTCTTCGCCATCGTGCTCATCACGACCTGGGGCGCGACCGAGTGGGTCGCCTGGCGGCTCGCCTTCCAGCCCGAGCTGGGGCAACCCTGGTTCCGGCTGCTCGGGTTTCCCTTCTATCTGCCGCCCTCTTTTTTCTGGTGGTGGTACGGCTTCGATGCCTATGCGCCGGCGATCTTTGTCGAGGGCGCCTACATCGCGGCGTCGGGCGGCTTCATCTCGATCGCGGTCGCCATCGGCATGTCGGTCTGGCGGGCGCGCGAGGCCAAGAAGGTGGAGACCTATGGCTCGGCGCGATGGGCCGAACGGCAGGAGGTGCAGGCCGCCGGTCTGCTCGGCGCCGATGGCGTCGTGCTCGGCCGATATGATCGCGACTACCTCCGCCACGACGGGCCGGAGCATGTGCTGTGCTTCGCGCCGACCCGCAGCGGCAAGGGCGTCGGACTGGTGGTGCCGTCGCTATTGACCTGGCCGGGCTCGGCCATCGTCCACGACATCAAGGGGGAGAACTGGACCCTCACCGCCGGCTTCCGCGCCAAGCATGGCCGCGTGCTGCTGTTCGATCCGACCAACGTCAAGTCGTCCGCCTACAACCCGCTGCTCGAGGTGCGCCGCGGCGAATGGGAAGTCCGCGACGTGCAGAACATCGCCGACATCCTGGTTGATCCCGAAGGCTCATTGGAGAAGCGCAACCACTGGGAAAAGACCAGCCACGCGCTGCTGGTCGGCGCCATCCTCCATGTCCTCTATGCCGAAGCGGACAAGACGCTCGCCGGCGTCGCGGCATTTCTGTCGGACCCGAAGCGCCCGATCGAGTCCACCCTCGCGGCGATGATGAAGACGGCACATCTCGGTGAAGCCGGCCCGCATCCCGTCATCGCTAGCGCGGCGCGCGAGCTGCTCAATAAGAGCGACAATGAGCGATCGGGCGTGCTGAGCACCGCCATGTCGTTCCTCGGCCTCTACCGTGATCCCGTCGTCGCCGAGGTGACGCGGCGCTGCGATTGGCGCATCACGGATATCGTTGGCGGCAAGCATCCGACCACGCTCTACCTAGTCGTGCCGCCCTCCGACATCAATCGCACCAAACCGCTGATCCGATTGATCCTCAATCAGGTCGGCCGCCGCCTGACGGAGGATCTGCAGGCGAAAGCCGGCCGCCATCGGCTGCTGCTGATGCTGGACGAGTTTCCGGCGTTGGGACGGCTCGACTTCTTCGAGTCCGCGCTGGCCTTCATGGCGGGCTATGGCCTCAAGAGCTTCCTGATCGCCCAGAGCCTCAACCAGATCGAAAAAGCCTACGGCGCGAACAATTCGATCCTCGACAACTGCCATGTGCGCGTCAGCTTCGCCACCAACGACGAACGCACTGCCAAGCGCGTGTCAGACGCGCTCGGCACCGCGACCGAGATGAAGGCGATGCGGAACTATGCCGGACATCGGCTCTCGCCCTGGCTCGGGCACCTCATGGTCTCGCGCTCGGAGACGGCCCGCCAGTTGCTCACACCCGGCGAGATCATGCAGCTCCCGCCGACCGACGAGATCGTCATGGTCGCGGGCACGCCACCGATCCGCGCGAAGAAGGCGCGCTACTATGAGGACGCCCGCTTCAAAGAGCGCATCCTGCCGCCGCCTGCGCTCGCGCAACCGAAACAGGGTCGTGCTGACGATTGGACCGCGCTCCCGCTGCCGGCTCGGCTTGTGATCGCCGAAGCGAAGCCTGGGGCGGAGACGGGCGACGAAGATCCGACCGAATCCGAGCGGCGCCAGCAGCCCGAATTGAGCCGCGTGACGCCGGTCGAGAAGAAGGCGCCGATCGAGAATGAGTTCGAGATCGGCCTCGCCGACGAGGCCGAGGATGACGCCGCCCACAACAGCCGGATGAACCGGTTGATGCAGGGTGTCGCACGGCAGGTGTCGCTCGATCCCGGCGACGGCATGGAGCTGTGAGATCACCATGTCGAAACCTTCGAAGAAGCAGCGCCTGTCTGTCTACATCGATCCCGCAGTGATGCGCCACCTCACCGAGCATGCTGCGCGCCGCGATCATTCGCGGTCGCTGATCGCGGAAGCCGCCATCGAATCCTTCCTCTCCCCGGATGCGGCTGAACGACAGGAGGCCGCCATTACCAAGCGCCTCGACCAACTTGATCGCCGCATGATGCGGATGGAACGCGATATCGGCATCTCCGTCGAGATGCTGGCGGTGTTCGTCCGGTTTTGGGTCGCGACGACGCCGGCCTTGCCGGAGCCTGCCGCGCAGGCTGCACGTGCGAAGGCCGGCGAGCGATACGATCAATTCGTCACCGCGCTCGGCCGTCGCCTCGCAAAGGGGCCGAAGCTACGGCAAGAAATTTCGGAAGACGTCACATCCACGCCCCATGAAGATTAGACGTTGACAGGGCATGATGCCGCTTACCGCTGATAGCGAGGGAAATAGGAGAAGGAAGAAGATCAATGACTACCAGAACTGTCCTGGCGATCGGTCTCGATCCGGCATTCGCCGATCTCAGCGGCCATCCAGAGCTTTCTGTCGAACTGGTACGGGCCTTCCTCGATCAACAGATCAACCGAATCCGCGACTTCGGTCACCAGGTCGATTCTTGCTTGGTGGATAACGGTGCGACTGCCGAGGCCACGGTGATGGCAGCGCTAAACGCGCGCGCCTACGATTGCATTGTCATCGGCGCCGGTATTCGCGAGCCTGCCGAGAATCTGCTGCTGTTCGAGAAGATCATCAACCTCATCCATGAGCGCGCGCCGCATAGCCGGATCGCATTCAATTGGAATCCGACTGATACTGCGGAAGCAGCGCAACGTTGGATTGGCTAACGACCCTCTATCGATACCATTCAAGCAGCCACCGATGTCCTTTGTCGCCGCTGGCTGTTAGGCTGGCGATCCACAGCCAACCGGGTAGGGTTATTCCACAAATCGCGCCAGATTCTCGAGCGTCGAACGCAGCCCCACATCGTGATCTTCCTTGCTGATCCCGGCAGGAACATTCTCGGCTACGATCGAAACGTCGGTCCCTTCGGGCGCGGGCGACAGGCTCCACGTCATGCGCATCTCGCCTGCAAAGGCCGGATCGTCGGACTGAAACGTCACGATCTGAACGACGCGATGATTTGGGATCAGCTCTGCGAAGCGACCTTCGACGACATCAGTGTCGTCGGAGGTTTTGCCTGCGCTCGGATGATCCCCGCGATAGGTCAGCGCCATCCTGTAGGTGCCACCTGGCCGGGCGTCGAACTCGTAGATCTGGCCGGTCATGCCATCCGGCGGAAGCCACTGCGGCCATGCCTTGGGGTCAACAAACGCACGATAGATCACGTCCGCGCTGGCGGCGATGAACCGCCTCGCTGAGTCGGTTCTCCCATGGCCGATATTCGCCGTCATTGATCGCTTACCTCGCGCTGTCTGGAGTCTTGCCCCGCCGTTCTCCTGTATTTGCACGCTACACTACTACGCCGATGGATCTTTGTTGAATCGGCCCAAAATCAGGCCCTTTTAATCATCCCCGTCCGGGGAAGGACTGTCTCGACCCCGATGGAACGGGGGTCATGTGGCGGCTTCACATCAACATGCGGAAGGTATCGCGCGCGGCGCACGGATGTTGCGTACTGCGCTCGGCCCTGCGATCGCCCGCTATCTCGACGACGCCAGCATCGTTGAAGTGATGCTTAACCCCGATGGGCGGCTCTGGATCGACCGCCTGTCCGAAGGACTATCCGACACGGGTGAGCGTCTGTCGGCGGCGGACGGCGAACGCATCGTTCGCCTCGTCGCGCACCATGTCGGCGCCGAAGTTCATGCCGGCGCTCCGCGCGTCTCGGCCGAGTTGCCGGAAACGGGAGAGCGGTTCGAGGGCCTTCTGCCGCCAGTCGTCGCAGCGCCGGCCTTCGCGATCCGCAAGCCCGCTGTCGCTGTCTTCACGCTCGACGACTACGTGCGCGCCGGGATCATGTCGGCCGGACAGGCCGAGACGCTGCGCCAGGGCGTGGCCTCTCGCGCGAACGTCCTCGTCGCTGGCGGGACATCTACCGGCAAGACCACGCTCACCAACGCGCTGCTCGCCGAGGTCGCGAAGACCGCCGATCGTGTCGTCATCATCGAGGATACGCGCGAGCTGCAATGCGCCGCGCCGAACCTTGTGGCGATGCGCACGAAAGACGGCGTCGCCTCGCTCTCCGATCTCGTTCGCTCATCGCTGCGCCTGCGCCCCGATCGCATTCCGGTCGGTGAGGTGCGCGGAGCCGAAGCGCTGGAGCTGCTCAAGGCATGGGGCACCGGCCATCCCGGCGGCGTCGGCACGATCCACGCTGGCAGCGCGATCGGTGCGCTGCGCCGGATGGAGCAGCTCATCCAGGAGGCTGTGGTCACTGTCCCGCGCGCGCTGATCGCCGAGACGATCGACATCGTTGCGGTCCTCTCCGGTCGCGGCTCCGCGCGCCGGCTTTCCGAACTCGCACGCGTCGAGGGCCTCGGCCCCGATGGCGACTACCGTATCGAGCCAGCCGTCATCGAAGGCGACGGCGGCCCGACCTCGCTCACCCGAAGCCCTGAAGGAGAAAGCCCGTGATCCAACGCTTGCGCTCAATGCGCCTGCATCAAGTGCGCCAACGTCTCGCCATGACCGTGTCCGTCGCCACGCTGTCGGTCGTGATGGCCGCGCCTGCCCACGCCTCCGGCTCGTCGATGCCGTGGGAGCAACCGCTGCAACAGATCCTGCAGTCGATCGAAGGTCCGGTGGCCAAAATCATCGCGGTGATCATCATCATCGTCACCGGCCTGACGCTCGCCTTCGGCGACACGTCCGGCGGCTTCCGGCGACTGATCCAGATCGTGTTCGGCCTTTCGATCGCCTTCGCCGCGTCGAGCTTCTTCCTGTCGTTCTTCTCGTTCGGCGGCGGGGCGCTGGTTTGATGACGGGCGTTGTCGAACAGGGCGGCGAAGTCCCGGGTTACACGGTCCCCGTACACCGGGCGCTGACCGAGCCGATCCTGCTCGGCGGCGCCCCGCGCGCCATCGCCATCATGAACGGGACGCTCGCTGGCGCCGTCGGACTGGGGCTGCGCCTCTGGCTGGTGGGCATCGCCATCTGGGCGATCGGCCATGTCGCGGCGGTTTGGGCGGCGAAGCGCGACCCGCTCTTCGTCGACGTGGTGCGCCGCCATCTGCGCGTCCCGGCGCATCTCTCGGTCTGACGGGGAACGCGCCGATGATGAACCTCGCCGAATATCGCAACCGCAACAGCCGGCTCGCCGACTTCCTGCCCTGGGTGGCATTGGTCGGCGCGGGCATCGTCCTCAACAAGGACGGCAGTTTCCAGCGCACCGCCCGGTTTCGCGGCCCAGATCTCGACAGCGCCGTCCCAGCCGAGCTGGTCGCGGTCGCCGGCCGCCTCAACAATGCCTTTCGTCGCCTCGGCTCCGGCTGGGCAATGTTCGTCGAGGCGCAGCGCCATGCCTCGAACCTCTATCCCGACAGCCGCTTTCCCGATCCCGCCTCGGCGCTGGTCGATGCCGAGCGCAAGGCGGACTTCGAAGAGGCCGGCGCGCATTTCGAGTCGAACTACTTCCTGACATTCACCTATCTGCCGCCGGCCGAGGACGCTGCGCGTGCGGAATCCTGGCTCTATGAAGGCCGGGAAAAGTCGGGCCTCGACCCCAACGAGGTGATGACCGGGTTCGCCGACCGCACCGATCGCATCCTGCGCCTGGTTGAAGCCTTCATGCCCGAATGCCGCTGGCTCGATGACGCGGAGACGCTCACCTATCTCCACGACTGCGTCTCGACCAATCGCCATCGGGTCCGCGTCCCCGAAACGCCTATCTATCTGGACGCGCTGCTCGCCGATCAGCCGCTCACCGGCGGGCTCGAGCCGCGCCTCGGCGCGTCGCATCTGCGCATCCTCACCGTCACGGGCTTTCCAACGGCGACGACGCCTGGCCTGCTCGACGAGCTGAACCGTCTCGCCTTTCCGTATCGTTGGTCGACGCGCGCGATCCTGCTCGACAAGACCGACGCGACCAAGCTGCTGACCAAGATCCGCCGGCAATGGTTCGCCAAGCGCAAGTCGATCGCCGCGATCCTCAAGGAGGTAATGACCAATGAGGCGTCCGTCCTCGTGGACACCGACGCCGCGAACAAGGCCGCCGATGCCGACATGGCGCTCCAGGAGCTCGGCGCCGACTATGCCGGCATGGCCTACGTCACCGCCACGGTGACGGTGTGGGACGAAGATCCGCGCGCCGCCGACGAAAAGCTGCGCCTGGTCGAGAAGGTCATTCAGGGCCGCGACTTCACTGCCATGGCCGAGACCATCAACGCGGTGGATGCCTGGCTCGGATCATTGCCCGGCCACGTCTATGCGAACGTCCGCCAGCCGCCGATCTCCACGCTCAATCTCGCCCACATGATCCCGCTGTCCGCGGTGTGGGCGGGGCCGGAACGGGACGAGCATTTTTCAGCGCCCCCACTGCTCTTCGGCAAGACCGAAGGCTCGACCCCGTTCCGGCTTTCGCTTCACGTCGGCGACGTCGGCCACACGCTGATCGTCGGCCCGACCGGCGCGGGCAAGTCGGTCCTGCTGGCGCTGATGGCGCTGCAGTTCCGACGCTATGCCCGCGCCCAAGTCTTCGCCTTCGACTTCGGCGGCTCGATCCGCGCGGCGGCGCTCGGCATGGGCGGCGATTGGCATGACCTCGGCGGCGATCTCAGCGACGGCGCGACCGATAGCGTCAGCCTTCACCCGCTCGCTCGCGTTCATGACGTGCCCGAGCGCGCCTGGGCGGGCGACTGGATCGTATCGATCCTGACCCGCGAGGGCGTGGCGATTACACCCGAGGTGAAGGAGCATGTCTGGACGGCGCTGACCTCGCTGGCATCGGCGCCTGTCGAGGAGCGCACGATCACCGGCCTGGTCGTGCTGCTCCAGTCGAACGATCTCAAACAGGCGCTCAGGCCCTATTGCGTCGGCGGTCCCTACGGCCGGCTGCTCGACGCCGAGCGCGAGTATCTTGGTTCGGCGTTCGTTCAAGCGTTCGAGACTGAAGGGCTGATCGGCACCGGCGTGGCGCCCGCGGTTCTCTCCTATCTCTTTCATCGGATCGAAGATCGGCTCGACGGCTCGCCGACTCTTCTCATCATCGACGAGGGCTGGCTGGCGCTGGACGATGACGGCTTCGCCGGCCAGCTTCGCGAATGGCTGAAGACGCTACGCAAGAAGAATGCCAGCGTCATTTTCGCCACGCAATCGCTGAGCGATATCGACGGCTCACCGATCGCGCCCGCCATCATCGAAAGCTGTCAGACCCGGCTCCTGCTGCCAAACGAGCGCGCGATCGAGCCGCAGATCACGGCGATCTATCGGCGCTTCGGCCTCAACGACCGCCAGATCGAGATCATCGCTCGGGCAATGCCCAAGCGCGACTACTACTGCCAGTCGCGGCGCGGCAACCGACTGTTCGAGCTCGGCCTCTCCGATGTCGCGCTCGCGCTCTGCGCCGCGTCATCGAAGACCGACCAAGCGGCCATCGCACGCATCGTCGCCGAACACGGCCGCGACGGCTTCCTCGCCGCCTGGCTCGATCACCGTGAAGTCGGCTGGGCCGCCGATCTCATCCCCACGCTCACCAACAAGGAGACGTCCCAATGAAACTGCGCAATTCCCGCGCAGCGCGTTTTGCTGCCGCGCTGCTGACCGCCCCCGTCGCGCTCGCGCCCATGCTGGCGACGCCTGTGCACGCCATCATCGTGTTCGATCCCTCGAACTATGCGCAGAACGTGCTCACGGCGGCCCGATCGCTCCAGCAGATCACCAACCAGATCACATCGCTTCAGAACGAAGCTCAGATGCTGATCAACCAGGCACGCAACCTTGCGAGCCTGCCGTTCTCGTCGCTACAACAGCTTCAGCAGTCCGTTCAGCGCACGCAGCAGCTTCTCAACCAGGCGCAGAATATCGCCTACGATGTCCAGCAGATCGACCGGATGTTCCAGCAGAAATACGGGAACGTCTCGCTGTCGGCCTCCGACCAACAGCTCGTCACCGATGCGCGCTCGCGCTGGCAGAACACGGTCGGTGGCCTGCAGGATGCCATGCGGGTGCAGGCAGGCGTCGTCGGCAACATCGACACCAACCGCACACAGATGTCGGCGCTGATCGGCCAGAGCCAGGGCGCGACCGGCGCGCTGCAGGCGACGCAGGCCGGCAACCAGCTCCTTGCGCTCCAGGCGCAGCAACTCGCGGATCTCACCGCCGTCGTCGCGGCCAACGGTCGGGCGCAGGCCTTGCAGTCGGCCGAGCAGGCCGCCGCCGCCGAACAGGGCCGCGAACAGCGGCGGCGTTTTCTAACGCCGGGCTCGGGCTACCAGCCCGGCAATGCCCGCATGTTCCCGAACAGTGGCAACTGAGGCTGGCACGATGGACGGCAAGACCCTCGCTCGCGTCGGCGCCATCGTCTTCGTCGCGGTCGCCATCACGGCGACCGTGATCGAGATGAACCGCAAGGACGTTTCGACGGACGTCCTCGCGATGCAGGGCCGTCCAGTCACAGCCTCAGTTCCTCTCACCACAGAACTGCTTCGCTGTTCCGAGATCGGCGAGGCTGGTACGCGCGATCCCAATTGCCTGAAGGCGTGGGCGGAGAACCGGCGCCGCTTCCTCGGCCGGCCGGCCCCGGTTTCATCACCGTCCCGGATCGCGCCGACTACGCTGTTTCCAAGCGCACCCGCGTCGGCTGATCCCATCCACAACGATGGTGCGGCAGCGGGCGTGACCGGGCCTACGATGCAGGCGGAGCCCGCTCGGCTGGAGGTTCGCTGACATGGGCAGCACCGGCGTCATCGACCATTTCCTTGAGGTCTTCACTCGCTACATCGACGGGGGATTCGGGCTGCTTGGCGGCGAAGTCGGTTTCATCGCGACGACGTTGATCGTCATCGACGTGACGCTTGCCGCGCTCTTCTGGTCGTGGGGCGCCGACGACGACATCATGGCGAGGCTGGTCAAGAAGACGCTCTTCGTCGGTGTCTTCGCGTACCTGATCTCCAACTGGAACAATCTCGCCCGCATCGTCTTCGAGAGCTTCGCAGGCCTCGGCCTGAAGGCTTCGGGCACCGGCTTCGCCGTCAGCGATCTCATGCGCCCCGGCAAGGTGGCGCAGACCGGTCTCGATGCCGGCCGCCCGCTGCTCGACTCCATCTCCAGCCTGATGGGCTACTGGTCGTTTTTCGAGAACTTCATTCAAATCGCCTGCATGTTCTTCGCCTGGGCGCTGGTGCTGCTGGCGTTCTTCATCCTCGCGATCCAGCTCTTCGTGACCCTGATCGAGTTCAAGCTGTCGACGCTCGCCGGCTTCGTCCTCATTGCCTTCGGCCTGTTCGGCAAGTCCGCCTTCATGGCCGAGCGTGTGCTCGGCAACGTCATCTCCTCCGGCATCAAGGTGCTGGTGCTCGCCGTCATCATCGGCATCGGCTCGACCCTCTTCTCCGAGTTCACCTCCGGCTTTGGCGGCAATACGCCGTCGATCGACGACGCTATGGCGATCGTGCTCGCCGCGCTGTCGCTGCTCGGTCTCGGCATCTTCGGCCCCGGCATCGCCAACGGCCTCATCTCCGGTGGCCCGCAGCTCGGCGCCGGCGCGGCCGTTGGCACTGGTCTTGCCGCCGGCGGCGTCGTCGCCGCAGGCGCGGCCGCCGCCAGCGCAGTCGTATCCGGTGGCGCTGCACTTGCTGGCGGCGCAGCCGCCGCGGCTCGTGGCGGTGCAGCCCTCGCCGGCGGAGCCTCCACCGCCTACAGCCTCGGCGCAGCCGGACAGTCGGGTGCATCGGGCGTCGCCTCGGGCCTCGGCAGCGTTGCCAGCACCGGCGCGAAGGCGGCCGTCTCACCGTTGAAGCGCGCAGCCGGGCGCGCCGCCGACAGCCTCAAGCAGAGCTATCAGGCCGGTGGCCAGGCCGCGACGGAGATCGCCACCGGCGCATCCGGTGCTGCGACGACAACCGCCGCTGAAGCCGCATCTCCAGGAGCCGCGTCCTCTGCCAGCGACGGCCCGCCGGCCTGGGCGAAGCGCATGAAGCGCTCGCAGCAAATGTCACACGGCGTCTCCGCGGCCGCCCACGCCGTGCGCAGCGGCGACAGCCACGGCGGCGGCTCCTCCGTCAATCTTTCCGAAAGCGACTGACCATGTTCAAACGACCATCCACCCATTACGGCAAAGCCCTGCAGCCCGAGACGCCCTATCAGCGCGCCGCTCAGGTCTGGGACGATCGTATCGGCTCCGCCCGCGTTCAGGCCCGCAACTGGCGCTACATGGCCTTCGGCTCGCTGGCGCTCGCAGGCGGGCTTTCGGCCGCGCTGGTCTGGCAGTCGGCCAACGGCTCGATCGTGCCCTGGGTGGTGCAGGTCGACCGGCTCGGTCAGGCGCAGGCGGTCGCGCCGGCGACTGCGGACTACCAGCCGAACGACCCGCAAATCGCCTTCTACCTCGCCCGCTTCATCGAGCAGGTCCGCTCGATCCCATCCGACGCGATCATCGTGCGGCAGAACTGGCTGCGCGCCTACGACTTCACGACACAGGGCGGCGCGCTCGCGCTCAACGACTATGCCCGCGCCAACGACCCCTTCACCAAGGTCGGCAAGCAGCAGATCGCGATCGAGGTGTCGTCGGTGATCCGCGCTTCGCCATCGAGCTTCCGCATCGCCTGGATCGAGCGCCGCTATCAGGATGGCTCGCTGGCTTCCACCGAGCGCTGGTCCGCCATCCTCACCGTTGTCGTGCAGCCTCCTCGCGACGCCGACACGCTGCGGAAGAATCCCCTCGGAATCTACGTCAACGCCATCAACTGGTCGAAGGAGCTTGGACAATGACACCGACCTTCCGCAAAGCCGGGAGGCCGGCTTTCCTCAACCGTGCCGTTCCGGTTTTCCGTAAATCCAGCTTGCCGCTTCTCCTGCTTTGCACATCAGCGCTCGCGGGCTGTGCCGGACACACGCCGCCGCCCGAGATTTCCTATGACGATGCCGCTCCCGCCGTCATCGCGGCCGATCCGCCGAAACCCGTGCGGGTCGTGGAGTTGCCGAAGCCGCTCCCGCTTCCCGGTCAGTTGAAACCGATCGGCAAGGACGGCAAACCCGAGCCGGAACCGGCCGATCCTGCCGTGCGCGTCAACCAGGCTAACGCCGCCGCGCGCGTTCAACCCGTCCGCAACGGCTTCATCAACTCGATGCAGGTCTATCCCTTCGTCGATGGCGCTCTCTATCAGGTCTACGCATCACCTGGGCAGATCACCGACATCGCGCTTCAGCCCGGCGAGCAACTCGTCGGTTCCGGTCCCGTCGCCGCCGGCGACACGGTGCGCTGGATCATCGGCGATACCGAGAGCGGCATCGGCGTGGCCAAGCAGATCCATATCCTCGTGAAGCCCACCCGCGCCGAGCTGATGACCAATCTCGTCATCAATACGGACCGGCGCACCTATCACATGGAATTGCGCGCAACGCCTTCGACCTACATGGCGTCGGTGTCTTGGCAATATCCGCAGGACCAGCTCATCGCGCTGCGCCGCCAGAACCAGCAGGCCGAGGCCGCGCAGCCTGTCTCCAGCGGCATCGATCTCGCGCGCGTCAATTTCCGATACGAGGTGACGGGCGACCGTGCGCCGTGGCGGCCGCTGCGCGCCTTCGATGACGGGAAACAGGTATTCATTGAATTTCCGCGCGGCATCGCCCAAGGCGAGATGCCGCCGCTGTTCGTGGTCGGGCCGGAGGGCGACACCTCCGAGCTGGTGAATTATCGCGTGCGCGGCAACTACATGATCGTGGATCGCTTGTTCGCCGCCGCGGAATTGCGGTTCGGCGCGGGCAAGAACCAGAAGCGCGTCCGCATCTCACGCACCGACGGGAGGCAGGCATCGTGAGCAACGAACGCGATCCCGAAAGGGAAGAAGGCCGGGCGCTGGGTTCAACGCCCCAGCCTCAGCCGGCCGACGATGATGACTCCCGGCCGCTGGCCGGCGAGCCCACCGCGACGATGCGGCTGCGCGCCGAACCGCCGCGCGTGACCCGCCTGTCCCGCAAAGTGCTGGCTGGGCTGGGGCTCGCTGCAAGCCTCGGTGTGGGCGGGGCGTTGATCTACGCGCTGCAGACCCGCCACGGCGGCCAGGGCCAGGAGCTGTACTCGACGGACAACCGCTCGACACCGGATGGCCTCGCTGGATTGCCGAAGGATTACTCCGGCGTCCCGAAGCTCGGCCCGCCACTGCCCGGCGACCTCGGCCGACCGATCCTCAACGCGCAGAATGGCGCCGCCGTGCCAGCGATCGGTGCGCCGACGACCGGCCCCGTGGGGCCAAGCCCGGAGGAGCAGCGCCGGGCGCAGGAGCTGGAATCGGCGCGGACCGCACGGCTGTTCGCCTCGACTGAGACTCGGCCCGCTAGTGTTGGGGCCTCTGCACAGCCCACCGCAACCGCCACGCCGACCGCCGATCTCGCCAGTCTCGGTCTCGCGCCGCAACCGGCGACGCCCTCGGCGCAGGACCGCCAGCTCGCGTTCCTCAACCAGGCGCCCGACAAGCGCACCGTCTCGCCCGATCGCGTTGCTGCGCCGTCGTCGAAAAACGTTCTGCAGGCCGGCGCTGTCATCGCTGCCGCCCTCATCACCGGCATCCGCTCCGACCTGCCAGGTCAGATCACCGCGCAGGTGACGGAGAACATCTATGATAGCCCAACCGGCCGCATTCTCCTTGTCCCGCAAGGCGCGCGCGTGATCGGCCAGTACGATAACGATGTGCAGTTCGGGCAGCGCCGCGTGCTGCTCGTCTGGAACAGGCTTATTCTACCGAATGGCCGCTCGATCGTCCTGGAGCGTCAGCCGGGATCCGATGGCCAGGGTTATGCCGGTCTCGAAGATGGCGTCGATTATCACTGGTGGGACCTAGCTAAGGCGGCCGGCCTGTCGACACTATTGTCTGTCGGAGCCGAGCTTGCCATCGACGACGGTAATGCGCTGCTTCGCGCAATCCGTAATGGTGGACAGGATACCATCAACGACGCCGGCCAGCAGATCATCCGCCGCCAGTTGCGGGTCGCGCCGACCTTGACGATCCGCCCCGGTTTCCCCGTCAGGATCGTCGTCACTCGAGACCTAGTCCTCGAACCCTACAGAGGCTGACCATGACCACGTTGAAACTCGGTCACATCGCCGATGACAGACCCGTGAAAGTAACGCTAGAATTGCCAGCACCAGTCTTTCGGGACTTGACGCTTTACGCGCGCCTGCTGGCAGAAAACGGTCAGCCTCCTATTGAACCCGTCAAGCTGATCACGCCGATGCTGGAACGTTTCATCGCAACAGATCGCGCGTTTGCGAAGGCTCGCCGCTCCCTGCAAACTTCGAAAACAAGTGCTTGATACTATCGGACTTCCGCAACGCCCGCGATCGCCGCGCGTCAGGCGGTGGCGTTCATTGCCTCGTAGCAATCGGAAACGAGGGCACCAAGCTGACGCGGTCGAGAAAGCTTTAACCCACGCAGAAAAACCCTTCCGGGCTGCCAACGATGGTGCCTTCATGGGCAGATTTTAACCGAAACCTACAGTGCTGAATGGCTGAATGTGCAGATTTAAGGCCAATGTCGGAAGATATGAATTTGCGCGAGGGGTGACCTGGTTCTTCTGGCCTGAGCCTAGAATCCCTTCTTGCTGCGCGAACTGACCGCCAGTTTCTCGACGAGTTCATCAGTGATAGGCTTGCTCACCGAGAACGTAACGCCGGTCTTGGTTGCCTTGAGTTTCAAAGACGCAATCTCATCGGCATGGGCAGCAATTGCACCCGGATCAACATATAGACCACATTGTTTGCTAAAGGCAGCATAGCCCGCGATGATCGTTTCTTCGATCTGAAATCCTGGCATATCGTACTTTATGACTTCATCCGCGTCTGGGAGTGCCCGCGATAGCTGTGCACGCAGTTGACGCAACATGGCGCGAAATTGCTCCGGTGCGGCGGCTATATAGGCGTCATGGCTATTTTTCGTCATGCTAACAGTATGCCTTTCTGCATGTCGAAGCTCAAGAACTGGAGGCGCATCCACACCGCTACGATCGCTGCGCCCCGTACCTACGTCTCGGCCATCGTCTTCGCCGCCGCCGTCATTTTCCTGATCTGCGCTCAATGAGTCCTAAGCCTATGCGGTTGTGTCCTCCTAACGCAAACCACCGCCATCGGCCCGTATCGCGCGATCAGGCTTGAGTTCGTTCTACACCTACAGCTCTCACGTTGGGGAGTACAACCCTACTCCGCCGCGGCTCTCCCCGCGCGAGGGTCAATGACCCTGATCTTTGGTGCACAGGCCTCAATCACAGCGCCGGCTTCGAATGCGACAGCTTCCGCATAGCGAGCGGTCGCGAGTTGCACACCGCATGGCGCTTCACCTTCGGTGAGGATCGGCACCGACAGTCCCGGCAAACCAAGAATAGGTAGCACCGTCTGTGGCGTTTGCGCTGCCATCAGGTCATGTTTTCCCGTGGGCGTCTGATCCGCATCAATCGGGAATGGGAGCTTCCACGACGAAGGCATCAGTAGAACCGGGTATTTTTCGAAGAAGAGCGTCCAGGCGCGTAGCAACGTTGTTCGGCGCGCGAGGCCCTGGATGAACCATTCAGGCGTGAACACCTTCGCGCGGTTCACTCCCTCCATCGACTTGCGAAGTGCCTTGTCGGCAATCTTTTCGGAAGGAACAAGCACGCCATCGAGGTGGTCCTGCGTTGTCAACAGAGTGCGCCAAAGATCAACGGTTTCCTCGAACGAGGGTGGCGCGACAACCTCAATAATATACCCCGCGTCCGCCAGCCAGCTTGCTGCCTGCTTCAATGCTCGTGTCACTGCCGCATCCGCCTTGCAACCGCTCCAGCTATCGAACAGTGCGACGCGGACTGGTCCGGCATCTGGTTGCCCTGTGACCGGTGATGCGGGAACATGCCAGGGGTCACGGGGATCGCGCATCGCCATCGCGTCAAGTCCAACGCTCAGGTCGCGGATCGAGCGGGCAAGAGGACCCTGCACCGACGATTGATGGAGAACGACAGAACGCTCGACCGTCGCCGTGGGATTGTAGGCTGGTACGCGACCGAAGCTCGGGCGAATACCGTAAACGCCGCAGGCATAGGCCGGATAACGGATCGAACCGCCGATATCATTGCCATGGCCGATCATACCGATCCCAGACGCTACTGCCGCTGATGCGCCACCAGATGAACCGCCGGGAGTGATCCGCGGATCGTGCGGGTTCAATGTCCGGCCATGTAGATCATTGTCGGTGAACCAACGACGTGAGAACGCAGGTGTATTCGTGATGCCGATGATGATCGCGCCAGCACGCCGCAGGTTGGCCACGACAGGCGAGTCATCGGCTGCGATATTGTTCTTGAAAGCAACGACGCCGTTGGTATTGGCATGGCCCTTGGTGTCAACGTTGATCTTCACAGTTACCGGGACGCCATGCAGGCCGCCTAGCCTCTCCCCACGTGCCTGTCGTTCATCGAGCGCCGCGGCGGTCGTGCGCGCCTCATCTTCCAGGCTTTCAACGACAGCGTTGATCTTGGGGTTGACGGCGGCCATACGCGTCAGCGCCTCTTCGGTTATCTCGCGCGCGGAAACCTTGCCGGCACGAATGAGATTGGCGAGCGCGACGGCGTCGAGTTCATAAAGCTTGGACAATGTGGGGCTCCTGAGACTTAACTTACGATTGTCGTGAGATAGCTGCCTGCAACCAGCATCCCTGGCCGTGCACCCACCGGGATGTGGCGCTATGTAAATCCGCGATTGAGCATGACGTCGCCCAGCGCCATTAATGCACGGCCGCGTACAGGATCTTGTCCTGCGTCGCGTCGGCGGCGTCGAATTCGGCGACGATACGGCCGGTACGGGCGACCAGGATGCGGTCGGAGACGGCCAGGATCTCCGGCAAATAGGACGAGATCACTACCACCGCCTTGCCCTCGTCGGCGAGACGGCGGATCTCGCCGTGGATATGCGGGATGGTGCCGACATCGACGCCGCGCGTCGGCTCGTCGAAGAAGATGATCGAGGGCTCCTGCACCAGCGTCTTCGCCAGCACCACCTTCTGCTGGTTACCGCCCGACAGCTCGATGATCCGCGCCTTGCGCTGCAACGCACTGATCTTCAGCCGCTCGACCCAATAGTTGGCCAGCTTGCTGCGGCGGGCGCGCGACAGCAGGAAGCTCCAGCCCTTGCGGGTGGCGAGGCTGCCGATATAGACGTTGTCATCGACCACCATGGTCTCGAAGAAGCCGTTGGCCTTGCGATCCTCGGTGATGTAGGCGATGCCGTCGTTGATCGCCTGGCGCGGCACGCGATAGCGGATCGGCTTTCCCCGCAGCCGGATGGTGCCGCCGTTGACCAGATTGCGCTTCAGTGCGCCGTAGACGATCTTTGCGATCTCGGTGCGGCCCGAGCCGATCAGGCCGGCGATGCCGACCACCTCGCCGGCGTAGACCGAGAACGACATGTTCTTGACCGCCATGCCCATGGTGACGTTCTCGACCGTCAACACCTTCTCGCGGCGCTGGTGGGTCTTTTCCTTACGGCCATAGACCGCTTGCGCCACCTCGCGGCCGACCATGTGCTGCACCAGCACGTCGCGGGTGAGCTGCTTGGCGGGCGCTGTTATGACCAGCTTGCCGTCGCGCAGCACGGTGATGCGGTCGGCGATCTGCAGGGATTCTTCCAGCGCGTGCGAGATATAGACGATCGAAACGCCGCGGGCGCGCAGGTCGCGCACCAGATGGAAGAAGTGGACGATCTCCTCCGGCGTCAACGATGCGGTCGGCTCGTCGAAGATGATGATGCGGGCCTTGTTGTAGATCGCGCGCGCGATCTCCACCATCTGCTTCTTGGCGGTGCCGAGCAGCGCCACAGGCGTTGCCGGGTCGACGTGGAAATTGAGCGACTGCAACAACTGCTGGGCCTGGATGTTCAGGGTGCGGAAGCGCGTCAAGAGCTTCTCGTTGCCAAGCTCGATGTTCTGCGCCGCGGTCATGGTCGGCACCAGGCTGGTCTCCTGATAGACCATGCAGATGCCGGCATCGAGTGCGTCGCGCGGCTGCTCGAAATTGGCGGGCTTGCCGTCGAGCAGATAGTCGCCGGAGGTGAGATTGATCGCGCCGGCGATCGCCTTGCACAGCGTCGACTTGCCGGCGCCGTTCTCGCCGACCAGCGCGTGCACCTCGCCGGGATAGAGATCGAAATTGACGCCCTCGATGGCATGGACGCCGCCATAGATCTTGGACCCGTTGCTGATCCGCAGCACCGGCTCGCGGGCAGCGGTTTGCGTCGCGGTCGCCGCCTGCATCACGCCATCATTCATCGCAGGTCTCCCGTGTAGCGCAGCAAACGGCCGGCGCCGCGCGCGGCGATCACAATGCCCGAGGGCGTGGCGCAAGCAGCGGTGATACCGTGGAACCGGCCGCCGGCACGGCTGTGCAGGCTGTCGCTGGCCTCGCCATCGGCATCGAGATGCACCAGGAGGCCATAGGAGCGCGGCGGCGCCCACGGCTTCTGGATGCCGAGCGCCTTGACGCCGCCGATCTGCATCGGCTCCAGGCAATCGCTGCCGCCGACCAACGCCGGCGCCACCCAATATTCGGGCGGCATCGTCGCCATCATCTCCTCGCGGAAATCGTCTTCCTTGAGCACGAACTCGATCAGATGCGTTCGACGTGCGAACATGCCGAGCAACAGCCCGCCATGTCCATCCGGATGCAGCCGCGCCGGATAGCCTGGCATGTTGGCGGCGACGGTCTCGCGCGGACCAAGCCCGTTGGCTGTGAGCGCGAACCGGCTGAGGCGATGCGCCCAGCTCTCGGTGAGCCACAGGCTGTTGCCGTCGGCCGACGCCAACACGCCATAGGGATATGGCAGGTCGCGCAGCATCACCTGCGGATTGTCGAGTCCGGCGCCGCAGCTGATCAGCCGGCCGCCGGTGCGCTTCTCCATCAGGTCATGCCGCCACTCGCCAGGACGGCGGCCGGCGCTGCCTTCGACGGCATAGATGCGGCCATCGGGCGCCGCCGTGACCGACAGCAAGCCCGTGAGCGCACTACCGCCGACAGATTCCAGCCAGCGCAGATCAGGCTTCGCAGGATCGATCGCGGCGAGACCCCTGCCCGCGACGCAGACCAGCAGGCGGCCGTCCGGATGCAGCGCTAGTCCCCCGGCATCGTCCTCGAACTCGGCCACGACCGTACGGGCCGAGAGATCCGCGCCGCTGAGCTTCAGCACCTGGCGGCCGGCGGAGACATAGACCGCGCCGTCGCCGGCGGCGATGACGTCGTCGATGCCGGGCAGCGGCTCGCCGATCGGTACGGCGGTGTCGAGCCGGTCGTTCGGGCTCAGCGCACCGTCGAGCGGCGGGATCGCGTTCTGGCCGCCGTCGCGGTGTACGACACTGCGGATGTCGCGCAGCAGATGATCGAAGAATCCCATTATGTCGTCACCCTGCCTGTTACGCGGCTCTTGGCGCCCCAGTACGCGTCGTAGCCGGTCCAGCTGTCGTCGACGCCATCGAGCTTGATGCGGCCGATCCGGTTGTTCTCGAGCCCGCCAAGATAGAGATAGCCTTTGTGTTCGCGCATCGAGGTCAAACTCGAGTGCGCGATGCCAGTCGGGTCCCACCACGACTCCAGCGCCTCACCATTCTCGTTAAATTTCAGGACACAGCCGTGATTGTGCGAGGGCACGAGCCATTCGTCGGAAGGCACTTTCCTGACCATCCGGAGACGGAAGCCAGGCTTGCGCGCGGCGAGGTCGAAGGTTGGCGTACGAATGCCGATCAGCGCCAGCCAGTAAGTGCCATCCGACGCGCGATTGATGTTGTCGGGGGTGCCCGGTAGCTCATCGATCAGAATCTCGGTGCGTCTCTTGTTCGGCCCCTCGATCCAGTACCGAAACACCTTGCATAGCGAAGTCGAAGCAATCAGCACCGACTTGCCGTCGTGAGAAACACAGATCCCGTTCGGGAAACAGAAGTGGCTGATCACCGTTCGTGTCGTCTTCGTTGCCGGGTCGTAGCAGATCACTCGACCGTTCGGTCGCCCTTCAAGAATATCGACGACGTTGGTCGCCATCTCGTAGCGAGTGGTGCAGTCGCTGAAATAGATCTTGCCGTCGGGCGCGATGTCGAGGTCGTCGGCCATACGTAGCCGCGAGTCGTCATTGAGCTTGTACCAGGTACGGTTTGTGGCATCGGTGATCTTAAAGATATGACCGTCGGGAGCGACGCCGTAAACGCCCATGCCAGCCACCGCCACGATCAAATTCTCGTCGCGGTCAAACTGCATGCCGAGCGGCCGGCCACCGATATGGGCAAACACCTCGCGGGTCTCAAAATTCGGACCGGAGAAGCGGATCACGTTGCCGTCGCGGGCGGAGCCATAGACCCGGCCCTGGCGGTCGAGGATAACGTCCTCAGGACCTTCGACCTGATCGAGGCCAATCGCCTGCGCCTTGGTCAAGCGATCATTCTGCGCGTAAGGCGACGCAGAGCCTCGCTGGACTGATGGCGCCGATGCCAGCGGCACGAAAATCGGATTGACGTAGATCCTCTGGATCACCCCGCCGAGGTTCATTGACCATCTGACATCTGTGCCGGCGGCGACGAGCAGAATGAGGCCCGTCAGCCCCGACGTGACATAGCCCGGAATGCCCATGCGCACGAGGCCATTGATCAGGAGAAAGATGATCAACGCCCCAATCATCGCCCCCCAAATCGTGCCCTTGCCGCCGGCGATTGACACTCCGCCGAGCACGACGGCAGTCAACGCTTGAAATTCCCAGCCCACTCCGGTGGTGGAATCCGTCGAGGCCTGACGCGCGGCATAGAAGAGGCCACCCGCCGCACATAACGTGCCCGACAGCACATAAGCCATGAATTGCATCGAGCGGACGCGGATGCCCGCATGGCGCGCTGCCCTGCGGCTGGCGCCGATCGCAATAAGATGCCAACCATAGCGTGAGCGCGACAAGAAGATCTGGCAGACAATGAGCACAATGAGCAGCGTTGCCGCGTTGATCGGAATGCCGAGCACACTTCCGCCGCCGATAAAATCCCAGGCATCGTTGTCGAGCGAGCTCGTCGCGAGGACCTGCGAATAGGTTTCGTTAAGCAAATCCACCGAAGCGCGAACGATGATGAGCGTCACCAACGTGGTCAGGAACGGCCTCGTTTTCAGGAAACCCACCAAAAGTCCGTTGATGCTGCCAAGTAGCGCGCCGATCAGAAGCGTCGCCAGCATCGCAACGGCAGCAGGCCATTCGCGCACGAAGACGAAATACTGCGCCGCAAAATTGCACATGGCAAAATTCGCACCGATGGAAAGGTCGATGCCTCCTGCGATGATGCAAAACGCCATCGCGGTCACGACGAAGCCGAATTCAGCGAACAGGCGCATCAACGACACAGAATTTTGCACCGAGGCATAGTCCGGAATCGTGCGCGCAAAATAGGCCCAGAGCCCGATCATGACGGTGAATGGAACCACCGGCTCGAACCAGCGCTTGAGCAGAAGCTCTGCAAGTAGAAGCCTCGGTGAAAACTGCCGCATTGTTGTGGCGAAAGAACCAACCCCGATCGACATCGCCTTGTACTCCCTCAATTGCGGCTAGCCTGCGCCGACTCCCTCGCCGTCATTAGTTTTTCTGACGCAGCGCAAAACACGTCCCGCCGGCGGAGGCGTTGCTCTTGTCGATCCAGACCGGATGCGTGTAGTAGGCAAGATTGCGAGTGCCTGGCCTCTCGCCGGACTCCAACAGGGTCTCGGCTGCGATCATCAGGTCGTGGCCCTGCTCAGTCGCATTGTAGCTCAACAACTTATAGAAATTGCCTGAGCTGACCTGATCACAATCGAGTTGCGACCCCTCCCCTGAAGCGAACACCTTTACATCGTTGATCTTGCCGGCATTGCGGATCGCCTGCGCGGCACCGGCCTCCATGACACCCCAGAAGCCAATCGAGGCGCAGAGATCGGGATGCTGCTGGATGACAGTCGCGGTGATGTTGAACGCGGTATTGGTGTCCCAGTTCGCCGCCTGGTTCGATACCACCTTGATGTTCGGATCCTTGTTCAGGACCTCCATAATCGCGCCGACCTGATCGACGCTGGCCGCCGCAGTCAGTTCGCCCTGTACGATCTGCACTTTGCCGGACTTTCCGGAGCCGGTACCGCATGCCTTAACGGCCTCGTTCGCGAGTATCCTGCCAATTTCGCGCCAATCGACCCCGACAAAGGCGCCGGACTTGTAGTTCGAAGCCATATTGACCTGGATCACATGCGTACCCTGGCTCTCCGCACGCTTCAGATCCTTCATCAGCAGTGTCACACTCGGGTTTTGTACGATCAGCACATCAGGCTTTTGGTCGACCAGCGCGCTCAAAGCCTGTTGCATCGCCGACGGGTTGCTGTTGGGATCGCGCACAATGAATTTCATGCCTCGCCATTCAGCCTCTCCTTGCACCACGCGGCCCCATTCATCTGACAACGGCACACCAAGCGAGATCGGCAAATAAGCGATAATTTTCCCCTGCAACGCTTTGTCGTAGACGGCACGCAGCTCACGCGCGGCCTTGGTGCCCTCCTCCTGCCCATGGGCCACGAGCGGCAACATAAGCAGCGCTACGCCTGCGAACAGGCCCTTCAAGATTCTGGTCACCTGCATCATCTCTTCCACACCCATATTTTTGATTGAATGGTCTAATGTCAGGCGACTTGTGGACCGGCATCACTCGCCCTGCCGTGCAGTCTCCTCGTCGCGAGGATGCAACCAGTTGTCGAGCACGAGCGCGGCCAGCACGACCACCCCCTTGATGATGCTCTGCAGCTCGATGTTGATGTCCATGATTGTGAAGGCGTTAAAAAGCGTGCCAATCAGTCCGCAACCGACCACGACACTGAACACCCCGCCCCGCCCACCAACCAAGCTGATGCCCCCGATCACGACCACGAGCACCACATCAAAGATCATGGTGCTCTGCGTAATCGCCATCTGCATGCTGCCGGTGGTGCCAACCCAGACCAGTCCTGCGACCCAGGCCAGCACCGCAACCAGCACATATTCCAGCACAATCAACGGACGGAGCGCGATGCCAGTCAGTCGCGCGGCCTCCGGATTGTCGCCTTGCGCATAGATGAAACGGCCGATCGAGGTGCGCGAAAGGAACAAGTGCATCGCGACCGCCGCGACCGCAAAAACAAGGATTGGAATCGGGATGCCGAACAATCGCCCAGCCCCGAGATACATCAATCCCGGCGCATCCTTTGGGGCATAAACCACCCAGGCTGGCGCGACCCAGAACGCGACGCCAAAGATCACGAAACCAGCGGCGAGCGTCACGAACAATGCTGGCGCCTCGACGAACGCAACCATCACACCATTGACGACGCCGATCGATATAGCGATTGCCAACGCCAACATCGCGGCGGGAAGCACCGGCATGCCATTCTGCATTTCGATCAGCGCGATCGCCCAAGAACCCGCCATGATCGCGACTTCAGAAAGGTCAATTCCGCGGCTGATCACGACCAGGCCGGCACCGAGGCCAAGCACGCCCAGAACTGAGATGCTGCGCAGTAAATTGAGAAAATTGGTTGCAGTGGCAAAGCCGCTCAGCGTCGAACTGAATATCAAAACCAGCACGATCGTGAGCAAGAGGACCATTTGCTCCTGACTTGGCTTGGTGATTATCGAGCCTGAACGAGTGTCAGCTGTCTCGACGCCAACGCCGCGCGATGACGATTGCACGTCCATCGCCTCCTCCCTGCATCGCCGCTGCCAAAACACGGCACCTTCCCACGTCTTTGATGTTTGATGCATCTTAATAGGAAATGCGTCTTTTACAAGTAGGAAAATTTAACGAATTCCTCCCACTTGATGCAGCGTGGCGGAAGAGCTGATCGAGCCGCCTCGCCTCAGCAGAATCCCCCGGGGGCCTGCGCAATTGCCTGAAGAAGCGACTAGAAGCTTGAAGAGGAGTGGAGCAAAAGCCCCGGACTGCATGAGTGGGAAGAGGGTAAACCTGCACCCCGTCGTGGTAGCTCGATATTACCCGGTTAAGGCCCGCGCTCTGCGCTCCCTCACCATGTTTCGGGCGATCTTGATGAGACGAAGCGTGGCGCGCTTAGGGGTTGAGGCAAGCCATACAGCCTTGAGTGAGCCGAAACTGGCAGCACCAACAATTGGCTGCCATACGGTGCCCGCCACGGCGAGCTCCTTGGCGAAACCCTCACCGGCAATCGTAACGCCCTGCCCCAACTTCACCTTGAGCAGGGTAGTCGCATGACTTGCATGGCAACGCTCGATGACTGGCGCGCGAGAGCCGGCGTCTAATTGCTTGAGAAAGCATGTATCGAGTAACGAACCCTCCGCATCCGTCGGAACGAGCAATGTCTCGTCCGCCAGATCTTCCCAGGTGAGTGCATTGCGTGGCGCGAGTTTATGCTCATCGGCAAGAAGGACAAAGATACGCTCTTCGCAAATCGCTAGACTACGACAACCGGCGACTTTGCAATTATTGCACATGAAAGAAACATCGACACTCCGACGACGGACAGCGACGGCCTGCGTGCCACAACTTCCGTCCTGGATCGTGACATTCATCTCAGGGTAGACCTTCAGAAACCGATCGATGAGCCGGAGTAGAAACTCCTGACCGACCGGGGCACAAAAGCCTATGCGGAGACTTTTGCTTCCCTGATTTCGGCGCGAGGTCTCCGTCAACGCTTCTTCCAAGCCTTCAATTCGAGGGCGATTGGCCTCGAGCCATCGAACCCCTTCATTGGTCAAGCGAACGCCACTCGAGAGGCGTTCAAATAGCTGCATATCGAGATACTGCTCCAACGCGCAGATGTTGCGGCTGACCGTCGATTCCTGCACCCCAAATGCTCGAGCGACGCGGCGCAGGCTTCCGTGCTCGGTTGCGGCCAATGCATATCTCAAAAGACGCAATGCGTTCAAGCCGAGCGGCAATCGAGTCTGATCAGCCGTGGACAGCAAGTTTCCCCGACTTGTTCCGGATACAATGAACTTCTTGTCGTTCGCTTGGTTCGCGTCGTGCACTTTTGCCACCGTCCTGCGGAGACCGCGGGGCATCTCTTGTTTCCACTAGAGAAACATTGGCCAGCCCCCCTCCAAGAGTAGCCCCGGCTCGGCCACCTCGTGACCATCACGATATGCGCGACAAAATTGGCCCTGTCGGCGGCGATAGACGCCGCCGCGATCGCCCGCCCTCCATTCTTGCGAATTGTCGAGAGCATCCAATAGGCAGGTGTAGGCTGCCTCGAGACACTGCTGAATAGCATCTCCACGACTCTATACTCTTGGCAGGCGTGGTGTACACGGCGTCAGTCAACCAACCGAGTAGCGGTCTCATGGCTTCCTCTCCGACACGCTGATCGCAGTCGAGCTTACGCCAAGGGCAAATGTTTTAGACCGCTTAACGTCCGATCGAGAGCGAGCCTAAAGCGAGCAACGAGATCGTCGACCTCACTCTCCGAAATGATCAGCGGCGGACAAAATGCGATCGCATCGCCCATGTTGCGGCTGATGACACCGACCGCCTGAAGCTGTGTGTTGACGAGTCCCCCTAACTCTCCCGGGGTGGCGAGTGCGGTTCGAAATGCTTTATCGGTAACCAACTCAACCGCCGCAATAAGCCCGACCCCACGCACCTCGCCAACCAGGGGATGATCGCGAAGCGCGTTGAGGCCGCCGAGGAGCCGCTCACCAACCTTGGCTGCATGCAATACGAGGCCCCGCTCCTCGATAACTGCGATCGATTCAAGTGCAACGGCCGCGGCAACTGGATGACCACCGCCTGTGAATCCATGACCGAACGTTCCGATCCGATCACTCTCTTCGATCACAGGCTCCAGCACCTTGTCGTTTGCGAGCAGGGCAGAAATCGGCAGATAGGACGAAGAGAGCGCCTTCGATAGCACCATGATGTCGGGTTCGATGTCGTATGTCTCGCTTCCGAACATGTTGCCCGTACGCCCAAAGCCGCAAATGACCTCGTCGGCCACGAGGAGAATGTCGTATTTGCGTAGAACAGCCTGGATCTTCTCCCAATAAGTCCGCGGTGGAACGATGACGCCGCCAGCGCCCATTACGGGCTCACCAAAAAAAGCAGCGATCGTCTCTGGCCCTTCGGCGATGATCAGTTCCTCAAGTTCATTGGCGCGCCGCGTCGCGAACGCCTCTTCGCTTTCGCCCAGCAGAGCGTCACGCCAGTGATGTGGGCTGCCCGTGCGCAGAATGCCTTGGATCGGGAGATCGAAAGCACGATGATTATTGGCAAGCCCAGTCAGACTAGCCGAGGCAATGGTCACGCCGTGATAAGCCCGCTCGCGCGCGATGATCTTCTTCTTGCCCGGCTGACCACGCGCGTTGGAACGATACCAGATCATCTTGATCGCGGTATCGTTGGCTTCCGAGCCCGAGTTGGTAAAATACGCCTTGCTCATAGGCACGGGTGCCATGGTGACAAGCTTCTCGGCGAGATCGATGAGCGGTCCATGCGACTTGTGCGAGAACGTATGGTAAAATGGAAGCTTCTCCATCTGACGCGTTGCCGCCTCGACGAGGCGCTTCTCGCCGAAGCCCACGGCCACGCTCCACAGACCGGCCATGGCCTCGATGTAACGATTGCCGGCGGCGTCGACGACGTGGATCCCCTCACCCCGGTCGATCACGAGTGGACCGACTTCGAGATGCTTCTTCGCGTTGGTGTAACTATGTAGATGATAGGCGATGTCACGCGACTCAATAGAATTCGGACTGGGACGCAACATATGAGAGAGGCCTTTCGTGAGACTTCAGGTTAATATCTTGTGAATTGATGCATCGCACTGGAGCACGACTATCGACGACAACTGGCTGGCTTCACGATTGAACGTAGACCGTCTTGACAGCGCTGTAGAATTCGCGCGCATAGGCACCCTGCTCGCGTGGACCATGGGATGATCCCTTCCTTCCGCCAAAGGGCGCGTGATAGTCGACACCAGCCGTCGGCAAATTGACCGTGACCATGCCCGCGCTCGATCGACGCTTGAAGTCCGATGCAAATTTCAGCGAAGTGGTGCAGATGCCCGAAGACAGGCCGAACTCGGTGTCGTTGGCAATTGCCAGCGCCTCTTCGTAGTCTCTAACTCGAATGACGCTGGCAACCGGCCCAAAGATCTCCTCACGGTTGATCCGCATTACGTTTTCGGTATCGGTAAAGAGCGCTGGCGACAGGTAGTAACCCGGCTCGTCACATATGAGCCGTTCGCCTCCGTAGACGAGGCGAGCTCCCTCTGCGCGACCGATCCCTACATAAAAGAGATCTCGCTCAAGCTGGTCAGCGCTCGTCACCGGACCTATCTGGCTGTCGGGTTTCAAAGCATGGCCCACCCGAAGTTTGACGAGTTGCTCCGTCAACCGTTCGACAAAACGTGCGTGGATTCCATCTTGCACAACCAAACGGCTCGATGCCGTGCAGCGCTGTCCAGTTGAGTGGAAGGCACCGTTGAGCGCGACACTCACGGCAGAATCGAGATCGGCATCATCAAGTACGATCAGCGGGTTCTTCCCTCCGAGTTCGAGTTGGACTTTCTTACCCCGCTCAAAGCAGGCGATACCGATGCGCCGACCGGTGGGAACTGAACCGGTAAAGCTGATGCCACGGATTCTTGGCGATTCCACCAGGATCTGGCCGACTTGCGGCCCTGGACCCATCACAAGATTGAAAACGCCCTCGGGCAGTCCGGCTCGCGAAAGAATTTCCGCCAGCGCCCAGGCGGACCCCGGTACGAGTTCAGCAGGCTTGAACACAACCGTATTGCCATAGGCGAGAGCCGGCGCGATCTTCCAGGCGGGAATGGCGAGAGGGAAATTCCATGGCGTGATGATGCCTATCACGCCTTCGGGTTCGCGCAGCACTTCTACCTCGATGCCCGGACGAACCGACGTGATGCGCTCGCCATTCAACCGTAGCGCCTCACCTGCGAAGAACTTAAACACCCGCCCGGCGCGCACCGCTTCGGCGACGCCTTCCGAGAGTATCTTGCCTTGCTCCCGTGATAGGAGTTCACCAAGTCCGTCGCGCTGGATGAGGATCTCTGTTCCGACGCGATCGAGAATGTCGGCACGAACCTCTGGACTGACTCGCGACCAAGCCGGAAAAGCTAATCCGGCAGCCTCGATGGCGCTTTCGACGGTGTCTCTATCCGCATTTGCGTACAGCCCTACAGTGTCGCGAATGTCACTTGGATTTATGTTCTCAACAAAACTGGACCCGTCAACCCAAGCGCCGGCAACGAAATTCGGATAAATGGTCAATTAGATCTCCTCACTGTACGATCGGGTCCCGCAACGCCTGAAAGCAGGCGCTCGGCGATCATGGTTCCGATTGGGATTGCGGAAGTGGCCGCCGGCGACGGGGCGTTGCAGACATGCAGCATCCGCTCACTTCCGATGAACAGGAAATCGTGCACGAGCGCGCCGTCCTTCAACACAGCCTGCGCTCGGATGCCAGCAAGGGGGGCGCCAAGATCGCTGAGCTTCAACTCAGGACAATATTTGCGGCACTCCTCAAGATAAGCGGCCTTCGACATGGAGTTTCTGAATTCGCGGACACCCGAACGCCAATTCTCGGCAAGGACCCGCCAGAATCCGGGAAAGGTGGCCATGCCAGCGACGTCGGCCAGATTTACGCTGCCCTTGCGATAGCCCTCCCGCGCAAAGCCGAGCACGGCGTTGGGTCCGACGATGACACTGTTATCGATCATGCGAGTCAGGTGGATCCCCAGGAATGGTAACTCGGGATCGGGAATCGGATAAATGAGATGTCGCACCAGGCCCGAACGCGCCTGGGGAAGTGAAAAATATTCACCTCGGAAAGGCACAATCTGGTGCGCTATGTCCAAGCCGGCCAATTTCGCCAGTCGATCCGACTGGAGACCGGCACAGGCAACGAGGCGGCGAGCGAGCAACACTGAGCCACCGGCACGCAAGGCGACGTGAGTGCTCTCCTCCCTGATCGACGTCACAGGGGCGCCCAGCCTGATCTCGGCCCCCCGTTCTCGCAACCCCTCCGCCATGGCGCCGCAGACGGCCCGATAATCGACGATGCCGGTCGAAGGCACTAACAACGCACCGACTCCGGCTATGGCAGGCTCTATACGGCCAAGCCTGTGCCCACTTAGCCGTTCGACGAGTATGTTATTGAGCTTCGCGCGCTCCTCCAGCGCCTCCATGCGCTGGAGTTCGCGGTCGTTGGTAGCAACCAGCAGTTTGCCACAGGTCTCGAAAGCGATGGCCCGGCTACGGCAGAACGCCATAGTCGCTTCTGCTCCCTCACGGCATAGTCGAGCCTTCAGGGAGCGGGGTTGATAGTAGATCCCCGTGTGTATCACACCACTGTTGTGGCCCGTCTGGTGCGTGGCAAGCGCCTTCTCTTTCTCAAGTAGAACGATCCGGGCTCCCGGTTCGGCCTTCGACAGAGCCATAGCGGTTGCGAGACCGACGATGCCTCCACCAATCACGCAATAGTCGAACGCAGAGTATTGAGCGGCACGGGTCGCGGTCATACGTGCTGCCCGCCGTTGACGTGGATCTCCGCGCCGTTGATGTAAGATGATGCACTGGTGCAAAGAAGATGGATCGCCTTCGCCACCTCTAAGGCATCGCCGATGCACCTCAACGGCACTTCAGCTGCCACGAGCTCGTCGGTCCCGGGAGACAAGATCGAAGCTTCGATCTCGCCGGGCGAGATGGCGCTTGCACGCACGCCTCGCCCATCAAACTCATGCGCCAATCCGCGCGTCAGCGACGCAAGAGCAGCCTTCGAGGCCATATAAGCGACACCCGCAAAGGGATGGACGCGCTCGCCTGCAATCGAGGTGACGTTGACAATCGAGCCCCTGGGAACCTCCAACTCCGTCAGCAGGGCCCGGACCAACAGTGCAGTCGAGACAAGGTTGACGTCGAGTACTTGCGCCCACGTCGCGGCATCCGTTGTGGCGACGCCGAGCCGAGCTTTGCTTGGACCTTCTGGGGAAATGTCAGCGTTGTTGACGAGGGCTTGCGGCCTGGCGTTCAGCAGGCGCCCGCGGACGCGCGCAGCGAGACGATCAATTTGAGAGTCATCTGACTGATCAGCCTGGATGTGATCTTCCCGCCCCGCTAGCCATGCACATTCCTCCGCAAAGGATTGCCGGGAAACCGTAAGAATCCGCCAGCCCCGTTCCTGAGACAGTTCGGCGGTGGCGTGGCCGACCCCACGACGGGCGCCGGCCAACAGCATGATTGGTTGATCACTCAACAGCAGCTTCCGTCCATTTGGATGTTTGATGCATCATGACTGAATGCAGCTCGCTTGACAAGGTCCCGCTGACCGCCACAACGCTATTCTTCCGAAATAAGCAAACGTTCTGGCTTGCTGGGACTAGCCCTCAAACTCTGCACGATTTCCGCACGGCCCCGTCTCGAGCTTAGGAGGTGAGTCCAGCAAGCGGATTTGGCGTGCGCAGCGCCCCGAAGCCCCTAAGCGAAGATCGGACAAGTAAAAAACAGGCCCGACAAGGCGTGCATGAAAATAAAACTCTACATCACTGTATCAATGCGTAATGAACCAGACGCGTTGCAGGATTACGGATTACGGAGCGGGAGATCGTTAAATCTGCCTGAATAGGAACGATGACCGTTTGATCGAAATCGTCGAAAATAACGATATGAAACATCTTGAAGATGAACATTATGGCTAGCTAATTGCCTTCCAGTCGAGACAATACTTTACATGACGTTGAGCCAGATCAGTCCGATTGCCTCTTCGCTCAGAGCCACCACGCCTGGGGGGGACCGCTTTCATTTAGCCCTTCGCCCGAATGCCGGAACCACAATTGAGCAGGCCGATCAGCTACGCCTAGCTGTACCAGCTAGAAGGTGATTTCGGCACACCACTTTCGAAGTCCAGTTCATGCGTAGCGATTAGAGCTGCTCCTTCGTCTCGCTCGATCTCCTCGATCCGAAGCCAACTTTCCACCATCGCATCGGGATTCCAGAGGAGACCCGGCAACGCCCTCTGCCGCATCTTTGCGACCAGATACGTTGCGTCCGCCAGCAGGAAGAAGCTCCTACCAGGCCCCGATCTAACGAGAAGGGATTGATGACCGGGAGTATGCCCCGGTGTGGGAACCAACAACAATGTGCCATCGCCGAAGAGATCGTATTCGCCCTCTATGAGGTGCCAGTTCAAGTCATGCTCAAAATCGGCGCGAACATAAGCCGCCCGCTGGTAGATAGCGGGATTGCGCGCAAATTCCAGCTCCGGTTTCTGGAGAAAAATCTCTGCATGCTTGAACCATTCGAGTGCACCGGCATGATCAAAGTGAAGATGCGACTGCACCACAACCGGGATATCTTCTGGTCTAAGCTCAAGTTCTGCCAGGCGGGGCACCACCCAATCCTCCGGCTGCATGACCACATCGAATGCGTCCGCGCCATTGCCCAATCTGCTCCTTGGATTGGTTCGCAGATCAGGATGTCCCGCCGTATCGAACAGCACATTCCCCCTTGGATGTGTGATAAGGTAGGCAAAATAGGGATTGAACATCTTCGTCCCAACATTGGGGTCGAATGGATCGAATACAGCCATGTCCATCTTGTCGCCGCCGCAGAACAAGGCGTAGATTCTAATTTCGCCAGTCTCGCAATACGAAACGGTCATTGGCATTCCCCCTACCCTACCGGACTGCATCCGCTTTTCCGAAAAGGCCGTGTGGATAAAATGTAAACACGCCAATGATCAGCGAGAGGCTGATCGCGTCCCGGAATGGCAGCAACCAGTCTGGGAGATAGGCACGAAGAAAGACCTCGAGGCCGCCAAGCAGGAGGCCTCCGACAGCAGCTCCCGGCAAGCTGCCTAAACCGCCAACGACGACCGCGATAAAGGCCTTGAGCAGTGGCAAGACACCCATGATTGGGTCGACGTTTCCTCTCTGAAAAATCCAGAGTGCGCCGGCTACCCCGGCGAACAGACCTGAAATCGCAAAGGCTATCAGAATGACAGCATTGGCGTTAACACCCATTAATTGAGTTGTGCGGAAGTCCTGCGCTGCGGCGCGCATCGCCACGCCAATATGTGTTGTCCGTAAAAACGCCACCAGTGCAACCACCGACACAAGCGACGCGAGGATGGCAATGAGCGGAACAATACCTACGTTGAAGGCCCCGATCGTCCAAGCACCCGACAGCCCTTGAGGAATAGCGATGGCCTTGGGACGCACTCCAATAATATTTTGAAAAAGGACATGCAGGATTGAACTGACCGCGAAGCTCGTCAGCAACATCGTGACTATGTCGGCATTGCGGAAAGGACGAAACGCCACGAGCTCCATGACAACTGCCGCTAGTGCGGCGGCGGCCAGCGATAGCAGCACGGCCGCACCGAACGGCATGCCCATAGCAAGCAGGAAGAAAAGGACGTAGCCGCCAATGGTCATCAACTCGCCATGGGCAAAATTGATGAGATTCATCACCGAAAAAATCATCGCGAGTCCAATCGCGATCAAGGCGTAGGTGCCACCCAATGCCAGTGCGTTTATGATTTGCTGGAGAAAGAACTCCATCGTCAGACCCCAAAGTAAAGATCACCGAGATTGCCGCGCCTGCGCAAATCGGCACTGCTTCCTGACACTGCCACCTCACCACCCCGAAGGACGAAGGCCGTGTGCGAGATATCGAGCGAGACTTCCGCGTTTTGCTCAACAAGCAGGATGGTGGTTCCTGTCTTGTTCAATAGGACGATCAGATCGAAGATCTGATCAACGATGTTCGGCGCCAGCCCGAGAGAAGGTTCATCCAAAAGCAGAAGCTTCGGTTCCGACATCAACGATCTGCCGATAGCCAGCATCTGCTGCTCACCGCCAGACAAGGAGCCAGCCTTCTGGTTCAAGCGTTCACTCAGACGCGGGAATAGCTCCAAGACACTTTCCCGGATGACCTTTCCGCGGGCACGCAACTTCGCTGTCCCTGCACTGCCCATGGCCAGATTCTCGGCAACTGTAAGCCCTGGAAAGACCTTACGACCTTCAGGAGTTAGCGTCATTCCGACACGCACCAGTTCTTCTGTACGCGCCCCCAAAATCGTTTTATCGGCGAAGGTCAGGCTATCTGCAGTTGAGGGTAGAAGTCCCATACACGCCGCCAGCACCGAGCTCTTGCCGGCACCGTTAGCGCCCAACAGTGCGACGATGGTTTGCTCCGGCACCTCGATGCTCACACCGCGAACCGCATGAACCGGCCCATAGCGAACGTTCAAGTTGCTCATCGTCAGGATCGGCTTCCTGCGAGCAGTGGTATCCGCCTTTGTGGTTTCACAGATGTCGTTCATGGCGCGGGAATCTTCGATGCATCGGGAATGATGTCTTCGACGTGCTGGGGCTTTCCATCAACGACCCGCACCAAGGCGACCTGCCGGTTCGGCACCCTGTTCATACCTTTGTACGTAATCGAACCTGTGGTGATTTTCAGATTCTCGATGTTGTTGAGCGATGCCAGCAACGCCCCACCATCAAGGTGGCCGCCAGCACCTTTTACAGTTGCGGCGATCACTTCGATCAGGTCGTACCCCAAGGCCGCAAAAATACTTTCTGGCGCTGATCCAAACTTAGCCTGATAGCGCTTGTTGAACTGACTGAGACGATTGCCAGCCTCGGGAAAACCATGCGTGGAGAAAACAACTCCTTCCGCAGCGCCACCGAGGGCAAAGGTGGTAGCGGTGTCGATTGCATCGGCGCTGAGCACCGGTATATCGACGCCAGCGGCTCGAAGCTGTTTGATAAAGGCCGGAAAATCAGGCTCGAAAGCCGAAGTCACTATGACATCGGGCTTGGGGGAGATATCCCGGATTTTGCTGACTTCGACGGAGAAGTCCTGCTGTCCCATCTTATAGCTGACCGTCGGAAGAACGTTGCCGCCGTCCTTCCTGAACACACTGGCGAAATACTGCGGCAGCTTTTCTGTATAAGGACTGTCCGGCGAGACCAACGTCAGGGCCGTTTTATAGCCTTGCTTCTCGGCGTACTCGGCCAGAGCCGTGCCCTGGATGTTGTCGGGTGTGGCATTCAGGAACAGATAGTCGCCGACATTGCCCGGCAAGATCGGCGGGGACGCACAGCCGCTGATGGTCACGATGCCTGCGGCCTGCCCGGCCTGGCCAGCGGCTATGGTGGTATCTGCATCGCACGGGGTCACTAGGAAATTGACCTGGAGACCAACCATCTCGTTAGCCATTACCGCAGTCTCGCCCGTGTCGGAGCGGGTATCGCGCGCAATCAGCTCAAGTTGCTTGCCGTCCACACCTCCCGTGGCGTTGATCTCTTCGACCGCCAATTCGGCCCCGTGCAGCAGAGGTTGATCGAGGCTGGCAAGTCCGCCCGTCTGGCCGCCGAGTAAGCCGATCTTGACCGTTTCGGCGTGAGCGATCGATATACCCAGCGCCGCAATAAAACTCGCAACTTGTAGATACCGTTGCATTATAATCCTCCTGGAATATGCCCGGTCAGACGGTGGCCGCGGATCGCCGCCCTAAATAAGCTTCCCTGACAGCAACATCTCGTGTCACTTCCAGCGGGCGCCCAACCGTGAGAAGTTCTCCCTTGTTGAGGACGGCTATCCGTTCGCACAGGTTGACGACGAGATGCATGTCATGGTCGACGATGATCAGGCCGATACCCCGTTCGAGCACCAGGCGGCGCAGCGTGGTGAGGAGATCGGCCGTTTCGACTTCGTTCAATCCTGCGGCGGGCTCGTCAAGAAGCAAGAACGCCGGATCGTTAGCGAGGGCGCGGGCTACTTCCAGCCGACGCTGTTGGCCATAGGCAAGCGCACCTGCTGTCCGGTCGGCGAGCGCCTCGATGCCCATATTCTTGAGCAGTTCCCTGGATTTGGCGTCGAGTTCACCCAGACCAGCAGAGCGAAGGTGCTGAGCCATCGCAGCCTTCACATTCTCAAGAACTGTTAGACGAGCAAAAAGCCGGATCGTCTGGAAATTGCGTGCGATCCCGCGCCTTGCCACCGCAAACGAGGGCAAATCGCTGATCATCTCGCCCCCAAGGAGAATAGAGCCCGAAGACACTGCGTGAGTACCGGCGATGCAGCCAAGTAAAGTTGTCTTTCCAGAACCGTTAGGGCCGATCAGTCCAAGAACTTCCCCTGGGTTGACCGTCAGAGACACGTGATCAACTGCCCGTAGACCACCATAAGCTTTGCTGACGTCGACAAGAGTCAGAGGACTCATCCTCTGTTGTGAGGTGGCATCAGGATCAGCCCATTTCGTCGGCCCCGTTTCACGAAGACGTGCAGTCTTGCTCCAAACATGCGTAAAAAAATCCTCGACCTCACGTGTCCCAACAAGCCCTTCCCTACGGCAATAGAGTACGATGAGGATAGCCAGACTGAGCCCAATCGTTGTCAGCCCGAAGATCTGTGGCACGGCGAGACCGAAGATTTGGAAGCCATTTTCCAGACGTCGCAAAATCTCGGTGAGCAATGTAATAGTGGCAGTCCCCAAGACCGCGCCCGTGACGCTGCCCATGCCCCCGACCACAAGCATCACGATGTGGGCGAACATCATATCGAGGAAAAGACTGCGGGCCGAGAAGACCGTCACCGAATGTGCGAGCACGATGCCCGCCACTCCGCAGATGACCGCACTGAAGACGAATGCCCAATAGCGGGCCACTCGTATGTCAATGCCACAGGCAAAGGCAGCCGCCTCGTTCTCACGTCCGCATCGCGCGAACAAGCCCAGGATGGAGTCCTTATGTAGCCGGCATAGAATGAGAGCCAGGACGGCGAAACCGGTGGCTATGGGCACAGTGACAAGAGGCGGAATTCCGAACATCGCCTGGCTGCCACGGGTGACACCTTGCGCGCCGATGATCACGGAGTTCACCACGATCAGGAAGCCAAGCGTGGCTATCGTGGCTGACGCACCACTTAGTCTGCAGATTGGAATGGCGACGACTGCGGCGATCAGCGCGACGCAGACAAGCGTGATCGAACTGGCGGCGAAGAGGCCTAGTTGAGCGCCTTGCAGGAAATCGGGAAGCAGCGGCAAGGACGAAGCCTTGACAATGGGGGGCATTGTCAAGGTGGCGGAGATTTGCGCACCCAAGGCGATGAAGCCAACATGCCCGAAAGACAAAATACCCGTGTTCCCGCTATAGGCATTCAGCCCAAGAACGGCGATTAGGTAGAAGCAAAAATTCATGTAGACCAGCTTGGGAGCCGGTGCCGCACCGCCAGCGATCACTGCCAGAACGAGTAATGGCAAGGCAAGCAACGCAGCCGAGAGAACGGCCTTCTGCGAGAAATATCGGCTCATTACCTTCATGCGGCTCCCTCGTCGCAATGCCCCAAGTCCGCGCGTTGGCGATGAAACGCATCGCCTTCTGCGTCGCCACTGAGCACGAGGAATTAAGGAAATCTGGAAAGATGGCTCAGTTGGTGAAGTTTATTGATGTGTGGTGAAATGGCTCGGAAGGTTCCGAACCTTCTGGATTGGCAATTTCGTCAGTCGTGATCGGCATAAAGGCAGAGTCGGAAAGTACAGAGGACGGACGTTATTGAGCTAATGAAGAGCCAAGCCGCCCTGCCCCCCGCAGCATCGGAGGCCAGCCCGAATAGCGCTCGCGGCATTGTTGAGCTTTACGAGACCACGTTCTGTAGGTTGGAATAGAAGCCGAATCCAAAACAGGCATGAAACGCCAACGCTGCCTTTGCAACGCCAGAATGCAAACGTCGCGAGAAAGGAACAGGGCCAGCAAACAAGGCTATTCGACGAATATGTTCAGCGCTGATTGTTGCGGGCCGCTCCGGAGCCACGGTCAGCACTTCACCGTCCCCCACCACGAGCCCACGCGATAGGTCTTGAGCTCAACAAAAATCACCCCGCTGGTCAGGACGGTTGCATCAGTTGTCACAGCGACTTCGATTTGAGCGTATTCCATCCCGAACTCTTGCTCCGCGATTCTCTTATGCTGCGAAACCATGATGCATCATACATCCAAATGTCAATTCACTCAAAAGTATTATGTCGGGCTATTTCATAGAGTGGTCGCGGTCTTCACCTCCCGCGCGTGCGGCGTCTCCTTACGCCTCGCCAATCCGCAGCCGATCGAAGCAATACTCCACAAATCGCCGAGCGAGATCGGTCCCAATAGCCTCATCGCTCAGGGCCACCTCACCTCCCTCAACATTCACGCTCCAGTTCAAAACATTTCGGACCAGGCGCCGTCTCAGCGTCTCAAGGCGAGCGGCACGATCCTCCGGACGAGATTCGATATTCTCAACGATGAGCAACATCATCGCATCCACCATCAGGGCCATCATGATGCCGAACTGATCTTGATTGGGCGCCGAAAATTGAATGGAGATCCGTTTCATTCAAGCGTTCCGTCCCGTTATTACATGCCATCCGCCATCAACGGGACTCTTTGGGAGAGGGCCACACGCCGCAGCCCGACCACTGATATCGCTAAGGCGAACATTTCCGCCCCGTCAGATTGACAAGGCAAACCTTCGTACGTCTTGTTGTTGGCAAGATCGGCGCCGGGCATAGTTGACACTCATTGTTGCGAAGGCTGTCGGCAAGATCGATGCCAAAGACCTTCAAATAACCCTGCCTGTCTCCCTTCAGCCTTCACAATCGAAAGAATACCGAACCGGAAACACGAGTTCGCGCAACTGGCTCTTTCGGGTATCATCTCTCAATCCCAGGATGGCGAATACTTGTGGTCGCGGAACAGTTCCGGCAGCCCAGAGACCTGTTTGAAACGCAGCACCTCCTCGACGTCCATGCCCAACTCGCGAGCCACGTCGATCTCGTTCCAGCCCGCGCGCAGCAGCATGACCACAATGTCAGTCATCGGCAGCACGCCGTGCACTCCGCGCGCGCGGTTGTGACGGATCGTGGCCGCGATGCGGTCAGCCTGGTCCTTACGCCCGGCGCGAATCGACACCACCGGGACGTAGCCACGCAGCCGCTTTCGGATGCTGCCCGGCTTCTTGCACACCTGCTGACGATGGAAGCCGTCGACAACCACATAATAATTCGGCGCTTCCTCGTGCGTGACGATGGGCTGGGTGAAGCCGTCGGCTTCAACGGACAGCGTCAACAACTGCATCTCAGGTGGAGCGACTGTGTTGGGATTATAATCATTGCCATGCACTCGGTCACAGCGCACCCACTGCACGCAATCCACCGGCTCGTCGGCAAATGGACTGTGTGCATGCAAATGCTGTCGTATCCGGTTAATGGCTTCGACTCGCTGGCCTAGCGGCAGGCTATCCAACTCCCGGAACAGACCCTCGGCTCGCTGCACCAGTTTTGCCACTTGTTGCATGTCGGCTCCTTACCAAGGTCACCCAGCTTCCTCGGGCGCTTCGCACTTGAAATCCATATGGCTCCAGACAGGTCGCGCAGGACCGCTGTGCTCGCATCGAACACTCGAGACCAAGGTCATCGATGTACTGCAGCACTTGCTGGCGCAGCATGCGGAACAGGCCATGCCCGCGGGCCTCGCTGCGCAGGTAACCCTCGCGGATGCGCACGAGATCTGACTGCTGCTCAAGGCTGATGAAGCCAAGAACGCGCATCTGATCCTTGCGCCTCACGACGAACCATCGATAAAGCGGCCCGTCGTTGAGCGGGTACCCGCCGCATTCGCGGCGCACCACGGCGCTCGCGAAGAAGCGCCCCATGACAGCGAAAAACGCCGCTTCGTCGGCCGATGAGCGCAATTGCTCGAACACGCAATCTTCCAAACGGATCATGATGATCTCTCCTGGGTCAGACCCAGCATGTCGATGTCGCGGCGCGCGTAACCGAAGGACAGCGATCGAGCCATGTCCTGCTTGAGCAGCGACATGGCCACGCGCCGCCAGGACGGTTGTTTCTTGCGGTTCTCAAGGGATGGCACACCAGCGTCCGGCCAACGCGCCAGCGGATAACCGTGTTGCGCCCACCAGTTGATGAAAGTCTCGATACGGCGCTGATAGACCATCCGCAGCGGCTCTGGCATGCTAGCCAAAAGGAAGTAGCTATATTGCCGCCAAGTGCTGAAGGTCGGAGGCAGGCCTAACCCACCGCGATAGCCGAGCAGCCGCTGACGCGAGTAGCGCGCCGCGTAATTGGCGCCGGCCACGCGCCGGACGACACGAAACCACGTCTCGGGCTCAACCCGGTGGAACAGATCCAGCCCCTTGCGCTGATCGTCACCATATGGCTGACAAATTCGCATCTGGGAGAATGGTACACCGGCCAAGTGCATATGGTCGTAAAGGCGGTTGTAGGGATGACCGTTCTCGCCAGTGTAGCGCCACACATCCGCGAACTTCCAATCGTAGATCGGGAAGAAGGTCACCGCCCGTCCGCCCGCGAGATCGCGTGCGCTCCACTGGATGGCCGCGGCCGCGCCGCGTGGCGTCCAGGCGGATTTCTTGACCCGTGCCCGACGTTTGACCGCGAGGTAGCGGTTGAGAGATTCGTCGGAGCGAATGCCGACGAGGAAGGCCGTGGCTACGTCCTGCGCTAACCACTCGTTGAAGGCTGGGACGAACTCCTCGAACTCCATGCGGTGCCGGAAAAAGGAGAAGAAGGCCGGATCATTGATGACCGATGGGTGTGTTGGCATGGGGCGCACCCAATCCACCTCGCGGCCCGGCTCCCACGCACACCAATAAGGCTCTTCCAGACTGGAGGCATTGCGCAGATTGAGCGGCAGGCAGATCCACCACGGCCGCACATTCTCATACGCGAACACTTCATCGACATGCTCGATAGTGGCCCGATACTGCCCCTCAAGGTCGATGAACACGGCATGCACGGGACCGCGCCCCATCTCGCGTCCCACTTCCAGCGCCAGATGCAGTAGGACCGAACTATCTTTGCCGCCCGAGAAGGCCACACAAACGCGCTCGAAATGTTCGAAGACGAGCCGAATGCGGGCCCTAGCAGCGTCATAGACATCCATGTCTTGATAGCACTTGCCCCCCACAGATTCCGCCATCCTTCCTTTGCTCTGTGTTCATTCCAACGAACGATTGATGCTTTTGGTTATCTTACCAGCGGTAGCGGACGCCGAGCGTGCCACGCGCGGCATAGTTGTCGGCGGAGCCGGAGGAGATGGCCAGCGCATAGCTAGCCTCGCCATAGGCGCTCCAATGGCTGCCCCAAGTGTAGCTGCCGCCGACACCAACCTCAGCCCACAGCCGCTGCGGCTTTTGCAGCAGCGTCACATCATTGATGCTGACGGAGGTCCCACCAAGGAACTCCTCCTTCAGATTGCCGATGCCGTAGAGCTGCAAGCTTTCGAGCTGGCCGCCACGGCCGCGCCAAGCATTGATATACTCACCGCGTAGCCCGACGCGCCCCTTTAAGCTATCGCCGGAGGATAGCCAGATGTTGTTGCCGAAGCGGTCGCTGAAGCTGTCGAAGTCGACATGGGTCCAGTACAATTGTGCCTGCGGTATCAGTGCAAATCCGTCGCCGAGATCGAAGCGCTGTCCCACTTCACCACTCACCACCGATGCCCAGCCCTGGTTGGTACCGGACTTGATACTGAGCGAAGTGTCGTAACCCGTGAGCTGCACGACACCATCGGCATAGAAGCCTGAGCTACCGAGCCAGGTCGCATTGAGGCCGCCGCCATAGGTGTTGCTGTAGATCGAGCCTTTGCCACGCGAGTGTCCAGAAACCGGGTCCGGCGTGAGATCGACTTGAGTGTTGGAGGTGCCGCCGAAGACATAGCCACCGACTGTGAGTTGGCCCAAGGCATTAGAGAACACCGTGGCGTCATAACCGGCCTGCAGGAAACTCAAGCTTTGCTGATAGCGGACACCGACGGAAGGACTGGTCGAACCATATTGCCCGCCGACCCGGGCCCACGCGCCCTGGCCGTAGTCGGAAGTGTTGACGCATCCTTTGGGTGGTGCTTTGTACTTAAGGCCGCGGTCTTCCAGATTGCTTGCTGTGCACGAGTAATCGCCAAGCCAAATGCGGTTGCTATTACGCTGGGTCAGAGTGCCGAGAGTTGCTTCGGCATCGTTTATCATGGTGTCGGCATAAGGCAGTGCGGTCTGCGCCAGCGGCGAAAGCAGGGGCTTACCGGGCTGCTGCGGATTGTTCGGTGGAGGCTCAGGATTGTTCGGTCCCACCGGTGCCAGCATCGAGCGGAGATACCAGCTTTGTGCCACCGTTTCGCCGGCGCCCGAAGCGCCCGGACCACCACGATAGATGTCATAGTCGTAGGGACCGACCGATATCGCCGCTGGAATAGAGAACGCTCCCGGAGCCGAAGTGGCCCCATTGATCGCACTGACGACGAGAATACCATTGGTCAGAGTTTGCTCACCGGGACCGCCGACATTGGCGAATTGCAGCTGTGTCTGGCCTGTTGCCGAACCACCGTTGAGCACCAACCGATCCGATGGCGCATAGTCCGCTCCGAAATAAGTATCGAAGGTGATGCGGCCACCAGTGCCGCTGTAGCGTCCGGTCATCACAGTCTGGTCGCCGACGATCCCGTTCTGCATCTGGATGACGCCGGCGTTGTTGAAACCGCTTAAGCCAATGCCGTTGAAGGTGGTTGCGACCGGCGCTGTTGCGCCGTTGGCAGCGGCAATTACCAAGCCGCTGTTATTGATGGCACCCTGGCCGCCATTGATCGCCGAGCCATCGAACCAATTGGTTCCGCCCGCGGTGTTCCAGGTGCCGATGTTGGTGAAGGTGTTGAGGATACCGGGTGCGAAGTCGACCGTACCGGTTACGAGCTTGCTGTTGTTGATGGTTGTCGGCCCATGGGCATTAGTCGTGGCGCCGTGACCACCAGCCGCCAGGATGGCGAGATCGGTCGACAAGCCCGAAAGGTTCCGGATTATGCCGGTGTTATCGATGGTGACCGACTGAGCGTTGCCGGGGGTCACACTGATGCCGCTACGCAGCCCCTGCACCAGACCGCCATCGTTGGTGATCGTTGTCGCCGCGCTCGCGCTCGAATTTGCGGTGATACCGTCCCACAGCGTTCCCGTGACTGTTCCGGTCGTGGTGATATTGAGCTTGCTGCCGACAGTGTTGCTGTTGTTCAGCGTTCCAATGCCGGTGGCGCCACTGGCGTCGACCGCAGTAATGGATACGTCGGTCCCAGTTTGGCTGTTGAGGGCAATGATACCGTAGTTGTCGGCAGCGTTACCGCCCGAGACCTGCGCGGCGGTCACTGTTGTAGTGCCAACTCCGAAATTCACCGCCCGGATGCCCACGTTCGCCCCTGCAACGGCGCCGCTGGCCTTGATTGTGAGATCGGTTGCTTCTGCTTGGTTCTGCGCAAAGATGCCGTCGTGTAAATTGCCTCTGACTTCACCGGTGGTCACTATCGTGGAGGAGCCGGAACCGGTATGAGATTGAAAGATGCCAGTACCATTGCTTATGACGGCACCATTCGCAGTAGTCGATACGGCATCGGCGGCGAGACCATCTAGCACTTTGATACCGAAATTGCGGTCGGCTGTGACTACACCGTTCGCTGTTACGGTTGTTGTTCCGAAACCATTGTTGTTGACACTGATCCCATCGGTACGACCTATCACGTCGGCCTGCGCAACGACCGACAGGCCGGTGCCGTCGCCGTTAACGTTCTGTGCTAAGATGGCGGTTCCATCGGTGCTGATGATCTTACCGGTGGTGGTCAAGCTGAGTTTGCCAACACCATTATTTTCAACAGCGACCCCGAACATGCCACCTGTGACGCCTGCGGTCTTAACGGTAACTGGATCAGCGTCCTCATTTGCAGTAGTTACTTGGACTCCATAGATGCGCGGCACCGGCGCTGTCGCCGGATCTGTCGGGCCAATTTGTCCTCTCAGGTTCACATCAACGGTACCGATACCCCTGTTCGTTATACGTGCACCGATGTATGAGTCGGCGATGACAGCGGCGGTATCGACCGTAACGTTACCGGTCCCGCCCTTCATTGCTATGTCGAGGGCCGGTGTGTTGGGGACCATACCGGGAATCGACGATACGGTTGATCCGGGCACCGCATCGATGAACGTCACATCGCCGATGCCACCAACGAACATCTTGGAGGTGGCCTTAAATTGGTCCTGTATCGTAACGGTGATGGGTGTGTTGGGGCTGATTATTGTGGGCGCTCCCGTGCCGAAACAACTCCAGTTCGTGGCATCGGTCTTCACACATTCCGCGTAAGCAGCGGCTGTCATGAACATCGTCAATACGGCGGCGATCGCGCCAACGCGTGACACACTCGAAATCCGGCAAAACGCCGTTGCATACGCAGCGCTTCCGCCAATCGTGACAAAGCGTCCAATCGCGACGCCCGACGAACCTTCGGCGGCGATCGATGACCGGGTGCCTACAGCAATCGACTCTTGTGCTGCTGCAGTTACAAACGCTTCCAAATTCGCAGTCGGATCGTTACTGCGACCGACATCGATAGATGACGCGTCATTTGCGTTCGCCCGTGCACCCGCGGCGGTTGCGCCATCGGCCATGGCACTGGTGCCAAGCGTCGATGGCCATACAACGGTGGCCCCTGAAGCTCCCTTTTCCATCCTGTTTACCTCCGCCGGCATACATTTCAATTGCCGATCAATCCCATCGGCCCGCGATTATTTGCCCCTCCCGAGATCCGCTGCTCCTGATCGCCCGTTTCAATCGGAGGCTGGCATCGATTGCTCAGCCTCACACTGCCTGATGCGTTCCGCATACAAGGCAAGACGCTTGATCCGACTGCCCCCCTCCTCGACGCCCCGCTCTTCCGGCCCGTTAAAAGGCGCGATTGTCTCGGCGAAGTGGCAAGCCACTTCATGCTGAGGTGCGAGCTGATTGAGGATCGGAGCCTCCGTCCGACAACGATCTTGCACAAATGGACAACGAGTATGAAAACGGCACCCGGAAGGCAGAGCCAAAGGACTCGGCACATCTCCGGCTAGAACGCGCCAGTTGCCGCGCGACGTCGGATCAGGTTCCGGAACTGAGGCCAGCAGCGCACGCGTGTAGGGATGGCGTGGATTCGCAAAGAGGGAATGCCTGCTGGCAATCTCCACCACTTGGCCAAGATACATCACCGCAACCCGATCGGCCATGTGCCGCACGACAGCCAACCCGTGGGAGATAAACATGTAAGATAAATTGAACTCGCTCTGCAGATGCTTCAGCAGATTGATCACCTGGGCCTGGATTGAGACGTCCAAAGCAGAAACAGGCTCATCGCACACAATGAGTTTTGGCGAGAGCGCGAGGGCTCGTGCAATGCCGATCCTCTGGCGTTGGCCACCTGAGAATTCGTGCGGATAGCGCGTTGCGTGGTAGGGTGCGAGGTCAACGCGCCGTAGTAAATCCATCACGTGGGCCCGGCGCGATGCCAGCGTGCCCTTGCCGTGCACCAGCATCGGTTCCGCAATCAATTCCTCCACGGTCATGCGTGGATTTAGACTGGAATATGGATCCTGAAAGACCATTTGCATGTCCTGACGCAGGCCACGCAGTTCACGGGGAGGAAGAGCTGTGATGTTCCGTCCCTCAAACCAAACGGCGCCCGCGGTCGCATCGATCAAACGCATGGCAATCCGCGCGATCGTTGACTTTCCGCAACCACTTTCGCCCACGATGGCAAGCGTCTCGCCCGGATCGATGCAGAGACTTACGCCATCGACTGCACGTACTGTCCCGACTTGCTTCTGCCGGATAATCCCTTTGCGAACAGGATAATGCTTCTCGACGTTTTCAAGCTTTAAGAGCGGTGCGATCATATGTGCGCCTCCAGGGGGGCCTTTCGGCAGGCCACGAAATGCCCAGAGCCGATCACACCAAGGTCAGGCAAAACCTGACGGCAATCGAGATCTGCAAAGGGGCAACGCGGATTGAAGCGACATCCAGAGGGAAGCTGAAAAGGCGGCGGCACCAGGCCACCGATGGCAACCAGCCTGTCAACGTGTTGGTTTACCCTCGGCATCGAACCAAGCAGCCCGATCGTATAGGGATGCTGAGGGTCAAGGAACAGTTCTCTGACAGGCGCGTGCTCCACGACCGTCCCTGCGTACATGACAGCAACATCGTCAGCAATCTGTGCAACAACGCCGAGGTCATGGGTGATAAGCAAGATTGCCATCCCCGTCTGTTGCTGCAGTTCCTGCAACAGACTGAGAATCTGTGCTTGGATGGTCACATCGAGGGCAGTCGTTGGCTCGTCCGCGATGAGAAGATCCGGTTCGCACGCGAGCGCCATCGCAATCATGACCCGCTGCCGCATGCCGCCGGAAAGTTGGTACGGATATTCATGGAACCGCCGCTCCGGCGCCGGAATCTTTACCCGGCGCAGCCCCTCAATCGCTCTGTCACGAAGCTGCCGTATCGATGCTCTTTTATGCGTACGAAGAGCCTCAACCAATTGATATCCGATCGTATGGACCGGATTAAGACTCGTCATAGGCTCCTGAAAGATCATGGCAATGCGATTGCCACGAATATCCTGCATCTCTCCTCTAGAGAGCTTCAGCAAATCAAGCCCGCCGAAATGAACTGCTCCACCAAGTACGAGGCCCGGCGGCGGGACGAGCCTCATGATTGAGAGAGCGAGCATGCTCTTGCCGCAACCGCTCTCCCCCACAATGCAGAGAGTTTTCCCGCGAGCGATCGACAATGAAACATTATCGACCGGACGAATATCGCCGCTAGCCGTCTTAAACGACGTGGAGACATTCTGAAGTTCGATAACAGTCGTCATGATGCGTTGTACCGTTCAACAGAAGGATAGGTGCCAGACACCTACCAAGGTCGAAATTATGTTGTTTGCATGCGCCGCGAACTTGCTCAGCAGGAGCTACCCTCAACGCTTCAACTTCATGTCCAGGCCCTTATACAGGCCGGCTCCCCACAGCCCGTGGACGCGCGCGTCCTCCACGCGATCGCCTGAGACTAGCCACAGCGGCTCAGACGCGAGAGGAACCCAAACGTTCGCCTCGGTCAGCAATGACTGAACCTCGCCTATGGCTCGTTTGCGGTCTTCGGCACGCGTTGCCGTCGTCGCCGCGGCGAGCAACTCGTCGGTCTTCGGGTCTTTCCAGTTCATCCTATTAGGCGTTGGTATTTGCCTGCTGGCGAAATAGCTGTTCAGCGCCTCGGTCGCCGTGACATAGGGATAGGACATCAAAAGTGCGTCGAACTCTTGGGTCGAAAGCTTGCTCCACACGATAGTGGCGTCCCAGAGTTGAACTTTCATCTCGATACCAATTCTCCGAAGATCGGCCTGGATCGCTTGTGCGATCATCTCGAAGAACGGCATACGGATTCCATAGACGGTAAAGGAGGCCCGCAATCCATCCTTTGCGCGAACACCGTCAGCGCCCTTTAGCCACCCAGCTTGATCGAGAAGTGCCGCAGCACCCGCCGGATCATATTTCGGCATCTTCTTCGCTGCCTCGGCGTCATAGTCGGGAGCATTCGCGTTCAAGAGACCGGGCAATACCGAGCCGACGCCGTGAAAGACGGCCTTAACAAGGGCCTCCTTGTTAACCGCCATGTTCACCGCTTGGCGGATCGTTCTGTCATTCACAACTGGCTTATCGACCTTGAAGCCCATGTACACGTCATAGATGTAATGTTCCTGCTGCTGCACAGTCATGCCAGGAAACTTTTGCATCACTGGAATTGCGAGATATGGCAAATTGTAGGAGAGATCCGCCCGCCTCGACTGAAGCGCAGCCATCAATGTGTTGTCTTCTGGGATGATCTTCCAGACGATCTCGTCGATCTGCGGCCGCGGATCTTTGTAGATCGGTGAGCCCCAATCGTAATAGGGATTCTTCTTCATCACCATCTGGTCGCGTGGCGTCCAACTCACCCAGCAATAAGGCCCGGTGCCATTAAATCCTTGGACGCCAAAGTTCGGGCCGAGCTTCTCAACGGATTTTTTGTCGACGATAGAAGCAAAGTACAGTGTGAGCTGGTACAGAAGGTCGCTATTTGGTTGCTTCAATTCATAGACAACTGTGTAGTCGTCCGGCGCGCGCACATCCCTCACCTGGCCCGCGCGAGTGGCCGTTGGTGATTTGTTAGCAGGGTTAGTCCAGCGCTTAAGAGAATAAACAACGTCTTCGGCTGTCATCGGGCGCCCATCGCAGAATTTCACGCCCTTGTGTAATTTGAACGTATATGTGAGGCCGTCTGGCGAAATCGTCCAGGAGTCGGCGAGGCCGGGCTTGATCGTCTTCATGTCGAAGTCGATCGTGACCAACGTGTCCGCGAGCATGAAAACAATCTCGGCCGTAGCCGTGGCGGTCGTGCTGATTGGGTCATAACTACTGGCATCAATCTGACGCAGAATAGTGAGGGGCGCCTTTTGCTGCGCGCCGGCCGGCCATGGGAATGTCCATCCAGCAGAAATTGCCGCGAGCAACAGACCTGTGTTCAGATACCTCATTGTGCTCCTCACTCTTTCTGGTTCTTATCTTCTCAGCTTCGGGTCGAACGCATCGCGCAGGGCATCGCCGAGGACATTGAATGCCAGGACGATGAGGAAGATCAGGAAGCACGGCAGAGCTGTAATGTGAGGGGCGAAGAAAAGGACGTCACGTCCTTCAGCAGCCATCGCTCCGAGTTCAGCGACTGGTGGTTGCACACCCAGCCCGAGAAATGACAGGGCGGCCCCAAAGAGAATGACCTGGCCAAAGCTCATCGTCACAACAACAAGGACGGTTGATAGGCAATTTGGCAGTAGATATTTTCGGAGTATCCGCCCATTGCTCATGCCAATCGACCGAGCACTCTCTATGTAATCCTGCTGCAAGACAACAATGGCCGCGCTCCACATCACACGAGCTGTGGAGGGGAGCGAAGCAACGACGAGCGCGATGATTACGGTCGCGACCCCCGGTCCAAAGATCGACGCCACCGCGAGCGCGAAAAGGATCGCAGGAAAAGAGAGGAGCACGTCCATCAGGCGCATCACCGGGCCTGTAAGTCTCGGATAAAAGGCCGCGACAAATCCGACCGCACCACCTGTCGTACACCCGATCAGAACGGACGCGACGCTCAGCAGCAGCGACATGCGCAGGCCATAGAGCAAACGGGTGATCATATCCCGCCCCTGCGTGTCCGCACCAAGCCCACCAAATTCGCTTGGACTTTTCAATGTATTTGCGAGATCGTTGCTATATGGATCGGTCGGTGCCACCAAAGGAGCGAAGACCGCTGCAAGAACAGCAAGCAAGACAAAGAGCAGCGCCAGGCAGGCACCGGGGTCCGACAAAAGGATGAAAAGCGTGGAAGGACGTCGAACGGCAGTAGGTTGATCGTCTACTTTCGCCACTGCGAGCGGAACTTGCGTTGTCATTCTCACACCGCGCCCCGAACTCTCGGATCAAGAACGGCGTAGAGCAAATCAACCGCGATGTTGATCAGGATGAAACCGACGGACAGGAGGATGACCGCTCCCTGAGCAACCGGAACGTCGGCCGACACAATCGCACCGACGATTAGGCGCCCCACACCAGGCCAGCTAAAGACGGTCTCGGTGACGACCGCGCCGCCGAGCAAGAATCCGATCTGCAAACCGATCAGAGTTACAACTGGTATGAGTGCATTGCGCAATCCGTGCCGAAGCAGAACACTACGTTCGGGCAGGCCTTTTGCGCGTGCAGTCCTCACATGGTCGGCGCCAAGAACATCAAGGACCGATGAGCGCGTCATTCGGGCGACCGGCCCAACAAATATCCCACCTAGAGTCACGGCAGGCAGAATGATCCCCTGCAGCCCCTCCCATCTCCAAACTGGACCGGCGCGGCCAGTAAAAGGCAGGATTGGAAATCGGTAACCGAACAGCCAGACAAGCGTTAGACCAAGGAAGAACACTGGCACCGATACACCCGCCACAGAAAGCGCCATAATGGCGCGGTCAAGGATCGAGCCGCGCACATAGGCCCCCACCGTACCCAACGTTATTCCCAGCGGGATTGCCCAGATCAACGACGTCACCATCAGTTCGAGCGTAGGCCCGACAGTGCTCCCGAGCTCTTGCGAGACCGGGACATTGTTGATGATCGATACGCCGAGATCGCCGTGAGCGAGTCGACCCAAATAGATCAGAAATTGCCACCAAAGCGGCTGATCGAGGCCAAGCTCGTGCCTGATGGCGCTGAGCACGTCTTGTGTCGCCATTGGCCCAGCCCGCACCATCGCCGGATCCGCAGGCATGACCTGCATTAACAGGAATCCGAGCAGAAGAACGCCGAGCAGTATTGGTACGCCCAACAGGACGCGTTGCAACGCTTGCCGCAACATGGGCGCTACTCGGCAGCAGCAGCGAGCCGGCCGGCTCGATCGAAGACGATCTGCCCAGCTAGCAAGGTCATATCGCAGCGCACGTCCGTTTCCACCCGCTCAATCGGCATGCTGAAAATGTCGTGCGACAGGATCGCAATATCCGCTGCGAGGCCCGGCGCCAAACGCCCAATCTCATTCTCCGCGAATTGCGTATAGGCGCCGAGCGCCGTATAGGCGTGAACGGCTTCCTCCAGGGTCAGACGTTCAGCCCCCCCAGTCACATGATGCCGCTTGGTCATGCGTGTGACCATGGTGAAGAGGTTCTTGAACGGATCCGTTGTGCAGACGGGAGCATCCGAGCTTGCCGCAGGATGCAACCCCGCTTTCAGCCATTTCTGCATTGGGTAGGAGCTGTCCGCCGCCTCTTGGCCAAGGTTTGTGACGTAAAGTTCGCCGAACTCGTAGATAAAGATCGGCTGCGGCACTGGGTCTATACCAACTTTGGCCATCCTGCCCAATTGATCGTCAGTCAGCCATCCGCAATGCTCGATCCGATGCCGACGCTCTCTCACCGGGTTGTCCAAGGTATCGAGCTTCTCCATGCCCGATAGAACCTGCTCGATCGCCGCGTCACCAATGGCGTGAATAGCAAGCTGGTAGCCGAGGCGATGGAAATGCTCCAACCTCCAATGCATCTGCTCGTCGGAGTAAATGAAAATTCCACGATTTTCAGAAGCTCCCGCGCGATAGGGTCGACTCATTGCCGCGGTTAAACTGCCGGCACTGCCGTCGGCAAACACCTTCATTGCGCCGTAACGCAGCAGCCCCACTTCTCGGCCAAAGCAAAAGCCTTTCGCGTGAGCCGCATCTCCTATGCCGCCAGCGTTTCCATAAAGACAAACCCAGACCCTAAGAGGCAGTCGACCAGCCCTGGCCAACTCCTCGTACGCATCGACTTCTACAAGTCCGGCCCTCATGCCGACAGCCGCATCCATGACACTGGTGAAGCCCTGCGAAAGCATAAATTTGCCGGCTCTTTCAATCGCCGACATCAATGTTGCCTTGCCCGGCGAGGGCATTGCGCTGGTGATCATCGTCATTGCGTTTTCAGCAACCAACCCCGTGAGCTTGCCGGCGCGCTTCTCGATCAAGCCTCCCGATGGATTGGGCGTGTCCTGTTCAATACCCGCCTTGCGCAGCGCCTGGGTGCTTGCGACGCCGACATGGCCGCACGTCCGTCCAACAAAAACAGGATTATCAGGCGAGACATGGTCCAGCTCTTCAGCCGTCGGATGGCGGCGCTCCGTCAGCTCATTGTGGTCATAGCCACGACCGACAATCCAATCACCTGGCTTCTTTGTCGCCGCAGCAGCCGCCACGCGACGCAAAATCTCGGCGATTGAGCCAACACCGGATTCTGGACGCAAATTGATGGACTGCATTGCCAAGCCAAGTGGCAGCAAATGCATATGCGCGTCGTTCAATCCGGGAACCGCGACACGGCCATCCAGCTCAATCGTCTCGGTCTGCGGTCCCCTCAGGTGATTGATGTCCTCGGATGCTCCGACGGCCAGAATCTTGCCATTCGCCACAGCGACGGCCTCAACGAAGCCCTCGTTCAAGCCGCAAAAGATCTTCCCACCCTGTAAAATTATCGCTGCTTTCATCGCAGGCTCCAGTGCGCAATCCATCTGGGCCGGGATGTGTATCACCATACATTTTCGACATCAAGATGTATGACGCATCATATTTTCGATGCAGCGCGGTGACCAAGCCTGACGGCTTCCGCCTCGCACACCTCCATAATGGATTGTTAATCCGATACAATAATACAAATCGGGTCCGCTTATGGCACCTATCCCATTAACTCAAACGGGGACTGCTCGCCGGTTGACAGTCTCTAAATGTTTGATACATCTTATATGCTGAGGTGACTTGGTCAGCCAGCCCCTTCAACTGCTGAGCGGTTGGGACGAGAACCAGGCTCCGCAGAGCTTGTAGGCGTATTCACTGCGGGATCGAGAGAGACAACCCAGCAACGTTAGGATCGCGAATGCGCGCGAGGGACAGAGCTGACGCGTGACTCGAACTCGAGACGCGGTTCGCATCGGCATGCAACTTCAATTGACCTCAACGCTTCAGGATTAAGCCATGTCTGTTTTTGTCAGAACTTTCGTCCTTATCGGGAGCCTGGTTTTCCCTCTCTTCGTAATGAGCCCGGCTGTCGCGCAGACCGCGTCGCGCGATCTGGTGAAGGAAGAAGCTAACCGCAAGCTAGTGTTGGAATTCTACGATCGCGTATTCAATAGGCACGAACCAAAAGAAGCGGCGGAAGTGCTTGGCGACGTCTACATTCAGCACAATCCGACAGTGCCAGACGGCAAATCGCACTTCGTTTCCTTCTTCACCGAATTATTCAAACAGAAACCGGAGAGGCGCGCGCGTATTGTACGGAGCGCGACCGATGGTGACCTCGTCTATCTGCATAGTCACGCGACGAACGGGGCGGGAGACCGCGGCCGAGCGATCGTCGACATCTTCCGCGTCAAGGACGGCAAAATTGTCGAGCACTGGGATGTAATCCAGTCCGTGCCAGAGAAGGCCGCCAACAACAATACGATGTTCTAAACAGGGGGAAGCCCCAATCGGCAAAATGCCGGATCCAATCGGCTTTTCGTTCAGCGAGTCTGCTGAATCTCTTGCGTGGCTCGCGACGAAGTGGCCTAGATTTGCCATCCATTCGGGCACCGTTTTTGATCGCCGGATCCAGCTTGGGCGTGCCCGGCCTTTTTCTCGCGCGTGCCACACGGGCACCTTCTGTCTGTCTGTGCGTCGCGCGAGGTCTAGGTTGTTCACTCACCAAACGCCTCCGCTTGGCGGGTCGGGACTTTTATGGACCGCAATGTTTAGGCCAGAAATCTAGGAATCTCGAGCGTGGTCAGCGATTAGCCAGTCTGCGAAGGGGTTTGGAAGTGTTCAATGATTGCGCGTCCCCCGAGGGTTATGTCATTCATAATCGCTGCCGCGGCGGCTTGGCTGTCATGGCGCCTGAGGGCGTCTACAACTGGATAATGATAATCGATCATCGAGCGTCCGCCTGCCTGATAGGAATCGGCGATGAGTGGACCCATCTGAAGCCAGATACGACTTAATATGCCGTTCAGCACTGGCAACTTCGCAATTGTCGGCAGAGCAAAGTGGAAGGCCTGATTAAGTGTTGTCCCCTGAACTCGATCACCATCCGCGATAGCCTTTTCGTTCTCCCGCAAGATTTTCTCGAGAGTTTCGATATCCTTGCTTGACGCGACTTGGGCTGCCGTCTCGGCCGCCAGGGCCTCTAGTCGCAATCGAATCGATCGGATTTCGAGATAGCGCTCTTGGGTGACTCTGGGAATGCGTATATCGCGCGGCGACTGAAACGTTATGGCTTCGTCGTGGGCTAGCCGCAGAATTGCATCTCGAATTGGTGTGACGCTCGTTCCCAGCCTCTCAGCAAGATCACGAATCTTGAGGCGTTCCCCAGGCTGAAACTGTCCCTTGATCAGCGCATCGCAAAGCGTTGTGTAGACGGTGTTGCTGAGATTGTCGTGCTCAAGGGTCTTTAAGTGAGACATCGCTTCCTTCGATTAGCTTGCATAAAATGACATAAGTCGGACGAACATTTGATACCATATGATGCATCAACTGTCCGATTTTACCGTCCGATGGGGTACCGCGATTCAAAACTTCGGTAGAGTTTTCCCCATCCCGATGGAAAGAAATGAAACTGGATCCGAATATGCACCCTGACGACAAATGACGTCGTACAGCAATTGCGATCGGACTAAAATCCTCCGTTCGGCGCCCGCCGCACTCTTTCCCATCTTTGACCGGGACTAACCGTAACCCCTACGCCCCGGGCGAAAACCTTGTCCGTTTGTAGAGCATGCGACATCTATTTTCCCCGCAGCAGCATGAGCGCCCATACGTTAGACCCAAGGCGATAATGCTGAGCGGTATGTTCAACCAGCCGCTCTGTGTCCTCGATTGGCGACACGTTTTGGCGGCACGTTGCGAATTTGTGGCCGTCCGTGGGAGATAATCCGGTGGAGAGCAAATTTCTGACCGCAGAAGAAGTGGCAAAACGCTACCGTGGGGGTGTGTCTGTTGGGACACTCAGGAACTGGCGCGCTATGAGAATCGGACCCTCATTTGTGAAGATCGGAAAAGCAGTTCTCTATCCCGTCGATGAGCTCGAGGCGTGGGACGCGAAAAATCGAGTACAATGCCATCCGCCAAAACGGCTCAGCGAACACGGGCATGACCAGCAGTGAGAACTTTACGAGCGGTCATTTCCCCCTCACCTCCTTCGACTATCGGCGGGGCCACGTTGCAAGAATTCATCGGATACCGGCCGGATGGGAGCGCCTATCCAAGGTTCCCGCGTTCACCAGACACCGCTCGATCGTCCCGCATTCATCGGGTGAGAGACCACGGCGACCTCGGAATCCCGGTGTTGTGCAGCGGGGATGGATTGACACGATTTGACGCCCTCACCGACATTTGCCCATTCGCCGCCACCCGCGCGTGCCGCAGCCGCCGCTATGACCTGGTCGCGCTGATGTCTCATCATCAGCATGGCGAGAATGGTTGTGGAGGTCAGCCGAGAGACCCGGAAGAAGGCGTCGCACACCTCATAGTAGACCGTTTCATCCTGCTTCGGGTCGGTACCCGCTGATCTCAAGTGTCGCCATGCGCGTTTCCGGGTTCGTGTCAGCGATCGCGGTGTAGAGGTGCCGAAAGCTGAGATGCACGAAGTCGGAGGTCTGCGCGTATAGTGGTTCGATCCAGGGGTGGCCCTCGGCAAGTTTTCTTTTCAGGAAGGCATCGGTGAGGCGTTCCGGCCTTCCACCGCCAACCGGCGTGCCGGACATCAGGCGATCGAAGGTGCGCTCTCCCTTGAAAAGCCTCTGAATGTCAGCCTCAATGTCGCCCATCATCGTCAGCCCGTTGATGCGCATCGCCGTGTCGATCTGGGTGCGCAACAGGATCGTTGCCGAAGGAAAGTTCTTCGTTTCAATCAGCGTGCGGAAGCCGCGGGATTGCGAAAGCGTCCGCTGGGTGGCGCCGAGGATAAAGAAGTCAACGATATTGACGGCACCGTTGGGCAGCATCTCGTGGGCCTTGGCGACGAGCTCCTGTTCGTGCTCCTTGATACTTTCTAGCCGGCGCTTCAGTGTTGGTTGCGCCGGCGGGCTATTCTCCTCCGTCATTTGCTTGTCCTTTAAAATGCATGAAACAGCACTCGACGATGTGGGTCAGCATGTCAGATCGAACACCCTATCGAGCGAAGGTCCGCGACTCTATTGCGAGCGGACCGAAAGCACTAAATCGACGCAGCGATCTAGTTAGGAAAAATGAATTGTCGTCCTTGATGCTTGCGTTATCTTTGTAGCAAGGGGAACGAGATGGAACCATGGCCTAGAATACCTGAAGATGTAGTCGCATGGTTCCGAGATGCATTTGAACAGGCAAATCGAAGGGTCTGTGAGCGCCTCGCGAACCTTCCTAACATCCGCGAAACTTCGCTCGACGATGGCCTGATCGAGGCGCTGATTCCCGATAGCGCGCCAAGGCTGCTGCCATCCGGGGCAATCGTGCGAATGGACACGCACAACATCGGCGGCTTGCGGCGGCTAGGCGCGCCACGTTGCGATTGGGATTTGCCCCAGCGTCGTCGCTGGGAGACAGCAGACATCGCAATCCTCGTCTTCGTCTACCTGCGCGACACCCTCATCGCGAAGAAGATCGGCCTCCTACAATCGAAGCGACTATTCCCGACGAACCAGGACGTCGATGATGAGGATGAGATCGGCTTCCTGCATGGCATGAATGCCTTCATCCGGCACGACGGACACCAGGTAGCGGCGGCGCTCCATCGGACCTATCGCTTCGACGCGTCTTGCGCCTACTCTGCGATCCATGCGGCCGATCGGCAGGTCGGCCTGATCGACACGCTCAATCGCGACTTCGGTAAGGCTGTCTACTATCTGCTCTATAACCCACCCGAGCTTCCCTTCTCTGTCGACTATCCCCTCCGGCAGCGTATCCGGATTGAGAATATGTCCGTGGGCAACCGGGTTCTGGACGCGGATGACGTGCACCGAGTGCTGGCTGGTCTTGGTGACGGCCAATCGCCAACTTTCGCACGGCTGCAAGCTGCAAGCGGCGTCCGCAACTGGCCACTCGAAACCTGGGCGGCCGATTTACTGCTCACCTGCCAGGTGGGGCAGCAATTCGATGACAGCAACGACGATCGTGTGCGATATTTTCTCGAGCGGCGTTCCGGCCCGATCGGCGCCGCACTTGCCGTGTCGATCACCCTATCCGAAGAAGCGTGACGGGCCTGTTTAAGCCATGCGAAGCAACGACATACCCTTCAACTTCGACGTGACCGATATTGTTGCGCGTGCTCGGCGTCAAATATCCGGGCGCGTAGGCAACATCACCCTCAGCCTTCCGTTCCTCAGTATCGAGGTCAGCCCGAAGGATCGCGAGCGTCAGGTGGCCCGAGAGATCGTGCTGCGACTGCGCGATCGTCGCGTGCTCTCGGCCTGGGAGTGCTGTGATAACTGCATCGACAACGCACTCGCCTCGCTCCGCGAGATCCGGCAGCTCATTGTCGACAAAGAAGTCGAACTCGCTGATATGCAGGTCGGGCCGCTGTTCCTGCTACTTGACGCGATGGCTGTCGGCATTCGGCAGTTCATGACGTTCGAGGAATTGCTACGCCGCGACGAGGGGGCCGCACCCCATCCTCGATTCGGCGATTTCCATCGCCCCGCGGACGTCCGGCAGGCCTATTTCGACGGGCTCGAAATATTGCGCGGACATCTCAGCCGCTGCCTTGGCCAGATCGCGCGCATCGCCGGCATGCCAGTGCCAGATGAGGGGGTAATCGCGCACTATCAAGGGCCTTGGCAACTTGAGGCTTATGCCGAGCCAGCGCGGCTTCCTTCAATGGCTAAGACACCGTCCGATGGCGAGTTCGACGACGCTCCCGACTAACTCGATCGCGCGCCTGCAGGAGCTCCTCCCGCGCGCTCTCAGGATTACTAGACTAGCGACCGAGTGCTAGGGCGATTTCTGAGCGGCGAATCGCCGGCGCTAGCGGCCGACTGCGATCGCCGAATGGTCCTCCACCTGAACGATGACGCCACCGTACATCGGCCGACGACCTTCTAAGTCGTTCGAAGCCAAACGCAGCGGAATCAATTCTGCTTATCAATCCATGTGACCGCAGGCCTTTGTGCAACAGCCCGTTGCACAATGATCGAAGCCTAGGAGATTTTGTGTCTAGTTCTGTTTATTTAACTCTGGAAGAAGTTGTCGAACGCTATCGAAATCAAGTTAGCGAGGGCACGTTGCGCAACTGGCGATCGAAGAAGATCGGGCCATCGTTCATTAAAATCGGCAAATCGGTTCTGTACCCGGTCAACGAGCTAGATCGCTGGGATCGTTCAAACCTCGTCCCATGCCAAAGCGCGCGACATCTCCCTTTTGATACTACTGACACCGAGACCAGCGTGATCTGAGCGTCGGCATGAGCCTCGTCCCGTTGTCGAGGGGCTCATGCCTACTGAAGCAAACGGCTGCGAACATCGCTTCCAGCGAGGCACTTGTCGCGATCTGCATTCCCCCCTAACCGTAGTTGCCACAGTGACTCGTGCTCCTGCATGCGTTTCCGGAAGCTGGAAGGATCGGGCGGAATACGGCGGGATAGTCACAGAACGTCATTTGCTCCAGACCCCGAACCCATACCCCAGTTCACCATCTTAAGCACATAACATACTGATAAATAAAGACTTATTTCCTTGGCTATTTTGATCCACAACAATCCGTCGCGCGACCATTAGTCACGAAGGATCACGGCTGGGCACTAACGTTTGGTGATCGAACGTGATTTTACCAGATCGTGTTTGTCTGACGCGCCGGGGCTTCTTTCTCCATCGAGCCGATATAGTCTCGCTCGTCTTTCACGAGATCGGCAACTAAAAGTGTCGGCGATCACCCCTGTTTCGACTTCTGTCTACGACATACGGCCCGGGACAATCTAACCACTAGGTCCGCGTCGAGCAGCCCGGACTGTTGCGCATTCAAAGGGGGTAATGGTGCAGCGACCAGCTTATTTCGGCGCACCCTGTGCCAAGCCAACCACGGCGGTCGTCAGCCGCGCTATCGACCACGTTACCGGTGCTCGCCGTCTAGTGCCCGTCACGCAACTTGCGAAACACCGCATCGCCTTGAGGCAAAGGTAGCGTCGGCTTACGTCTGCCCGAAAACTGTCCCATATCCGCGGCCTCGCACGGATCGACTCGATGTAGGAATATTTGGCAGACCTCCATCCCGGGATAGATCTCGAGTGGCACTTCGCCGATGTTCGCAAGTTCGAGCGTGAGGCAACCCGAAAACAAAGGATGGATGCCGGCGGCGGTCTCTATCACCAACCCGTGCCGTCCGAGCGAGGACTTGCCCGTGACGTAGCCTGAGAGTCCGGCCGGCAACCTCAACCATTCGAGCGTCGCCCCCAGCACGAAGCGTCCTGGATGCAATACGTAGCAATCGCCGAAGGGGACGAAATGCTGGCGTGTCCTCGACATCTCGGTCGGCGGAGGCGCGTAATTTGCGTCCCGGCCAACGAGTGAGACCGAATTCGTGCGCGTTTGCTTGAACGACCGAAACCAGCGGCCTAGCCGGAGATCCACGGACGCTCCGCCGCGCTGACGAACCCGCGCGAGATCGGGCAAAGGCACGATGGCCAACCGCTGATTCTCTTCTGCCCCCGCGGACAGCGCGCCGGCGATATCGTCAGCGCTAAGCATGTGCGCCTACCCGAAGATGGAATTCCGATACTTCGATCGACTTGAGCATCAGTTCGTTGAGCATGTCGTGCTCGAGCCGTTCTTCGGCGGATGAGAGCCCGCCCCGATCGCGAAGGTACTTCCATCCCGCCGTCGTGATTTCGGCGAGAGACGCGCCATCGCCGTCGGGGATGTGCCCCTTGAAGGCGTCCATGACCCGTTGGACAACATGTTGGCGATTGCGCGGCACTTTTCGCTTCGCGAGCAACTCGAAGACGAGCTTCCGCACGGCTGGAACGGACTGCGCTACGGCCGCGTCGGCGAACGAGAGCACGTCCGCCTGCAGAGTGTCCCGCACGGTCGACGGTTGCCATCCCGCAAAGAGATCAGGATCGACATCTAGAGCGAGGACACCCGCAGCGTCCTGCAGATATCCGACACGATCGGTAGCGGACGGATAACCCATCGTCCGGGCACCGCCTCCAGGAGCAAGAAAGTACTCGTATGCATACAGATACGCTTCGCCAAAGACGAAAAGGCCGAACAGATCGCAAAACACCTCTTCAAGCTGGCGAACGGCAGTGAAAAGGCAGGCGTTCTGCAAATAGGAGAGGTCGAGACCCGTCTTCGACAACTCGACCAGCACTCGGTCCCGTTCCGAGGGATTTGCCGCAATCACATCGTCGATCGCCTTCGTAAGGCCGGCCTGAACTTGGGCCTTGACGTCGTGGGCGCGCCAAGCGGAGTGACCTATCTCGTGACCCGCGAGAGGTACGATCAGGACGTTTCCGGACTCGGGAGCGGGACCGCCGACGAGTACGAAGTCCGGAAGCAGGTTGAGGTTCATTGGATAGGTGAAGGGAACGAAATTCCACTCGGAAGACATCACGAGTCGCGCTTCGGACGAGATGACCTGTTCGACCAACCTCTTGAGCGGGAAATGAACCTCGAAGGCATTCCGGACGTTGGTCGAGCGAAGGATGAATCCCAGCACCTCGGTGTGGCGTTCGAGAAATAACGTCGTGTTCGTACAGATCTCGCGCACGACTGCTTCGGAAACCGACGGCGGGAGACTCTCGAGCGACTTCAGACGAATCGCGAAATGCTGCTTGATGAACTCGAGCGCTTCCCGTCCGTCAGCATGGGGGAAATCGGACGCCTCGAGGTGGCCGATCTGATCAAGGAACGCACGGACCCTACGCCTGGCGGATGCCAGACGGAGGGTCGTTGCCGAGGTTGCGCCATTCGTGGACGACAAGTACGTCTTCCGCAGTTATTTCCTGGATCAGTTCCTGATGAAGCGCGATACAGAAACCGATTAGTTCTGACGCTAGGCCCTTGTCGCCCTGCACCACGTGAGACAGCTTTTCGCTCGCCCGCTTAATGAATTCCTGGATACCCTCAATGGCGCTAGTTTGAGGTGATTCCCGTAGACGATACAATCTCTCAAAGGGTTCGTAATACCCTGGCTCCACAAAACGGAAGGGCGCATCCGCCACCCCGGGGTCGGACGTCTGCAGCAAAGTCGCGGCCAGCCTGTCGAGGACCGCGTCGTCGTGAGGCACCCCACCCTTGATCCGCTCAAGTTCGATGGCCGACTGCAGTGCAAGGTCAGCTAGGGCGTACTTTGAGGGGGAGGCGGCGGTCAATGGCATGACTAAGGTAGCCCTTCCTCGGTTCGGATCGAACGGCGGCGGACTCTATGAACGCTGATGCGGCAGACAAAACGAAATCTGATGCAGGTTATTTTTGGACTCAAATTGAGTCAAATTGGTTAACGCCCAGGCAGAAAGTTAACCACCGTTCTTTCAGTTCGGCCCGGAAGAGGATGGCGGCAGCCGGACCGGGCTTGAGTCCCGTTGCAGCGGCATGCGCCGAAAAGGCTTCCTTCGTGACATCGAAACGTTGATGTGCCGTGATTTTCATCCTCTCGCCCTGCCCCATATCGGCGTCGAAATCGGCTTTCAGGATCCGAAGCCGATTCACGCGCAACTCGCGGACGATGAGCAAGTTTGCGAGCGCGCTGACGTCGAGTCCGCCGCTTGCCGCGAGATCCTGAAAGGCGGCGGCCTGAGCTGGCGTGAGATAACCTGTGATTTGGGCCATGCCCTATGAATAAGGCGAGACAACCGAAGATGGAAGAACGATGCCTCGGATCGGCCTCGGGTCGGCGTGCAGAAGTACGAACGTCTGATGGGGCGTCTTGAAGGCCTCGGCAATGAATCCACGCCGATCACCGTTCGCATCCGTCAGGGCGAGCGACCGCGGATTGGTCATCCTGCGAACCGGTACCATGGAGCCGAACTGGTCCGCCGGCGTGACGGCTCCGGGCCACGGGTAGGCGCCGAACTGGAGATCGAAGGCCGGCGAAGTCACGGCGCGACGCAACATGCTGACGGTCCCCATCGGGCCTGCAACGGGAGGGTCGTAGACGAGAACGGCGCAGACACGGTCGCTCGTCGAGACGTATCGGCGGACGGTGGCATACACCGACGCCCCATATCGCTTGGCGAGAATGAGGGGGGCCTTGAGCCCGACGGCGAGATCGCGGGCCTCGACGGTAAAGGTATTCCGCTGGAAGAGCACTTCCGAAGCGAAGACATTCGCCTCCCGTTCAAACTGCGCCTTCACATCGGGATCCAGCGTTTTTCGACAATCTTCGAAGATCCCGAATATGCTTTGCCAAGGAAGCACGGCATGCCCGCCTTCGTGAAGCTTGAGGAAGGGAAGCTTGTTCTTCGGCGTCTCCGGATCGATGAAGGCAACGCGCGCCTTCGGATCAAAAACACCCCAGACCTTGCTCAAGGCACTAAGCAGAGCCGTGCCCGCCGCCTCCGCCTTTTGGCGGAGGCGGGCGAGGTATCCGTCGTCCAGTTGCAGCGGCACGATCTCGACCTTCGCCGCACGCATGATCTGGTCGACCGGAGTCGGAAAGCACTCGAAAGCCCCGCCTTCGCGCAGCAGGCGGTCTGCCGCTGCGCGAATTTCCGCGAGTTGATCGCTTGCGACCGACGAGTCGTCGGGAAGGCTCACTTATTCTTGCTCCGCATGTAGGTCAGGTAGTTCAGGAGTTCCTGCTCTTCCTGCGGCGTGAGATCGCCCAGAACCGAGGTGGCAGCCCGATTCGAGGGAACCTCGGCCTCACTGACGAAACCGGCGCGCTCCATAAGCGTGCCGTAGTCGATCGCATAGACCGCCGAAAGACGGTGCAACATTACCGCGGACGGCTTCCCGATTCCGCCATTCTCGAGTTGGCTTAGATAGCCATTGGACACCTTACCGTCCGTCACACGCTCTACATCGCGCAATGTCATCCGGCGTGACTCCCTGATATCTTTCAGGAATTTTCCAAGCTCTGGTCGCGCTTCATCGTTGATCCTCTCTCCTGTCATGGGTTTCACCCGATTCTTTGTGGGGGCATTCAATGTAAGACATCTGCTTAGTGCGTCAAGCAGAGCTTCGGGTACTTGACAATTTAGCGATGCTTCGTAGATTTAGCACAGCAGGAGCCATCCGGCGCCGGCATGAGCATCGTGAGGTTAAAAATGAATACGCATACCGTTCCCGGCACTCCCGAGGCCGAGGTGATCCTGGTGGAAGACCGCGGCACCGGCGAAGTTCTCGTCGAGGTCGAAGTCCTGCAGGATCACGGTCACGAAGTAATCGTGATCGACATCGTCGATATCGAGGAGTGCGGCCGAGACAACCGTCCGCCGCCTCACGCCCATCGCTACAAGGTGAAGATCGACCACAACTACTTCGTGTTCGATCGCCGAATCGTCACCGGTCGCGAGATTCTCGAACGCGCCGGAAAGACCCCGGTCACCAAGTACGAACTCGAGAAGCGCATGCATGGCGGTCATTACGTCGCCGTGGGCCTCGAAGAGAAGGTGGACCTCGGCCAGCACGGCATCGAAGTCTTTGAGACCTTTCCCCTCGACGAGACCGAGGGCTAAGCCGTGCGACGAGAGTTCGACCTCGGCCCCGAAGACGTCCGTGCGCTCGACGCGCTCGGACGTCCCTGGGAAGCCATCAAATCGGACGCGGCCCGATACGTGCTCGTGCACGATCATCCGGTTCCGGCCGGCTACAACGTTCGGGCCGCTCGCATGGCGGTTCGCGTGGACACGTACCCGCCCGGTCCGCTGGACATGGTGTACTTCCTTCCTCCGCTCGCGCGCACCGACGGCAAGGCCATTAACAATCTCAGCACCACGACGATCGATGGCGCAACCTATCAGCAGTGGTCGCGCCACTACGCGTGGAGCGCGGGCGTCGACGATCTGTGCCGGCATCTTCGTCGGATACGGAGTTGGCTCACCCACGAATTCCTCAAGCGATAAGGAGAACTCCCGTGAACATTCTTCGCATGACGACGCCGCAACACCGGCGACTGGATTCCCATCTGTTTCCCGGCGACGGGAAGGAAGCGGTCGCGGTCGCTCTCTGCGGTCGCGGCGAAGGTGGCGACCGCAGTCTTTGGACGGTGCATCAGATCGTCGAAATCCCCTACGAAGAATGCATCAGGTCGCCCGACGCGGTGACCTGGCCGACGCGCCGCCTGAAGGCGCTGCTGTCCTCGGCCGGCAACGCCGGCATGGGCATCCTCAAGATTCACTCCCATCCGAGCGGCTACGATGCGTTCTCCGATGCCGACGATCGCAGCGACGTCGAGTTGTTCGAAGCCGTGGCACGCCGACTGCCCGGCGAACATGTTTCGGCGGTGATGTTGCCGGACGGACGCATCTTCGCGCGCATGGTGAACGCCGCGGGTCTCGGCAAACGGATGGAGCGTGTCAGCGTGGTCGGGGACGATCTGGTGTTCTGGGATTCGGCCCCTGAGGCCGAACGACAGGATTTCGACCTTCGACACCGTCAGATGTTCGGCGATCGTACGACGAACGTGTTGGCGACGCTTTCGGTCGCCGTCGTCGGCGTATCGGGCACGGGCAGCCCGACGGTCGAGATGCTGATGCGGCTTGGCGTCGGCCGTATCGTCCTCGTCGAACCCGACCATGTCGAGGCGAAGAACCTGAACCGAATCTACGGAGCGAAGCGCGGCGACGCCGACGCCAAGCGCAACAAGGCCGAGATGATGCGGGATCATGTCCTCGCATGCGGACTAGGCACAGTCGTCGAGATCTGTCCGAAACGCGTGGACTCGCCGGAAGCGATCGCGCTGCTTAGCACCTGCGACATCGTCATCGGGTGCGTCGATTCCGTCGAGGGCCGCGACGCGCTGAACCGGATCGCGACGTTCTACAGCCTGCCCTATTTCGATCTGGGAGTACGGCTGGACGCCGACGGTGAAGGCGGCGTCGCGAGCGTATCTGCCGCCGTCCACTTCTTGCAGCCCGGCGGCTCCAGCCTGCGCTCGCGCGGAGTCTACACGGAAGCCGACCTCTATGCGGAATATCTCCGTCGTACCGATCCGTCGTTCTATGAAGACCAGGTCCGTCGCGGCTACGTTCGCGGCGTCCGCGTCGACCGCCCCGCCGTCATCAGCATCAACACGGCCGTCTCCGCGGCGGCCGTGAACGAACTTCTGGCGCGAATCCACCCGTATCGTACCTCGCACAATCGGGAATTCGCGATCCAGAAGCTCTTGTTCGCCCATGGCCGGACCACTCACCGTCCCGATGGCGAACCGGATCCCGAACTCGCACAACACGTCGGTCGCGGCACCTGCCGACCGCTGTTGATGCTGCCGCGACTGGATCGCGCCGCATGATCATCATCGATCTCTTTAGAAGACTGGCGAGCGCGGCCCGGCGCCTCGGCTCCGACCTAGTCGGCCGCTTGACGCCATCAGTCCGCGTGACCTTCGTCGGCGACCGACCGACTCATCTACGCCGCAACATTCTCTACGTGACATCCGGCGCCGAGGGACCCGCTTTCGGCTTCCTTCGATGTCCCTGCGGTTGCGGCGAGACATTGCATCTCCGATTCTTCGGAACGCGCCATCCGCAATGGCGATTGACGACCGACCGCAAGCGGATCGTGACATTGACGCCATCGGTGTGGCGACAGACGGGCTGCAAGAGCCATTTCGTGCTGCGCAAGGGAAGGATCTTTTGGTGCTGATATCGCGCTCGGCAAAAGCCCGCACAGCCTCCGGCCTCAGCAGGCCATGCGTGTCCGAGACGATACCGATCTTAAGAGCCATACCGAAAACTGTGCCTCTTTAGCGATGACTACCATTGCTTGTTGGCCATGATGCGGTCCAGAAAGGCAGCTTGCGCGGGCAGGATTTTCGCCTTTGCGGTATCGAGAGTGAACCATTCGGCGCGGTCCACCTCCGGAAATGTTTGGCGGCGTCCGCTCCTCGGTGGCCATTCAATCTCGAACGAATTGCTGGCCAGGCTGGTCGGTTCGAAGTCGCTCTTCCCGGAGAACGCGATCACGCGCTTCCCGCCTCGCTGGCGGATCTCGCCCAGCGCCCACAGCCGGCCGATCGAAGCATTCGGTCCGAGTTCTTCCGCGAACTCTCGCCGCGCGGCGCGCTCAGGGTCCTCGTCGAAATCGATCTCGCCCTTTTTTTGGGATCGACCATGCACCTTCGTCCCTATTCCGCCAGAACGGGCCTCCCGGATGGACAAGGAGCACTTCGAGCCCCTCCGCACCCTTTCGATACGCCAAAATGCCGGCGCTGATCTTGGAATTTGCCCGTGTTGTTTTCGATGTAGTCATCTCGGCAGCACCGTCGGTCATGAGCGGGCTTACTTTGCCCTCTCATCGCACATGTAACCCTTGGGAGCCGGCCGTTGGGCTCACATCGATTGGCCGGCAGAAAGCCGTCCAAATGCGTTGCAGTGGCGAGGTACCGTTTGTGCAACAGGTTGTTGCACAACTAGCCCTTCCTTAGGAGAAGCTGTGTCCACCCCTCTTTATCTCACATTCGAAGAAGTCGTTCTGCGTTACCGCAATCAGGTCAGCGAGGGTACGCTGGGTAACTGGCGGTCTTATAGAATTGACCCGTCATTCATCAAGATAGGCAAGGCGGTTTTGCATCCAGTCGAGGAGTTGGATCGTTGGGACCGGTCAAACCTCATTGCATGCAAACGAACGAGATCCCATCCGCTTGAAGCCACCGGCATCGGGATTGCAAAAACCTAGTCGTTTCCCGACCTTCACGATCGCTTCCTTTAGCAAAGCAGCGAAGCAACATGTTTCTCTGCTGAGCATAATGGCAAACAACATAGAGTTGGATTCGGATCCGTGCTACAAAGTGATCGTACCATCTCGTGAGAGCCGCTGCGTGACATCTCGGGTTTATCACGATCCGCAACTACGAACGAACCCCAATCACATACCCCTCTCGAACTTAGAGAATTACTAGAGGCTTGCTTCTAAAAGAGATTCTTCCTGCAGGTATGTTGATGCACAACTATCCCGCTCAATACCCGTCGAGAAATCTGGGTCACGCCTAGTCCCGCTCGATCACGAAATTCTATGTGCCTCAGCGGGTTAGCGTGGCAAGGGCCCGCCTGCAATCAAGGCCATGTCTGTCGAAGGTTCGCCGGTATTTGCCCTCACATCACTGACGTATACCGGTGCGCGGCAACATCGAAAGATCGCCATTCACCTCACGCAAGTTCTGCACTTTAAAATGGTCATCAGTACCGAAATAGACCACTAAACCATCGATCGCCTCAGCAGGCACTACTACAAGGCCTACGGAGTAGTTCTGCGTAAAAAAGCCGGTGTACTGATAAAAGGCGGCGTAGATTATATTGAGAGCCGCCCGCTCCCTATCGCTGTACAATCGGCGGATATCCGCCATCACCAACGATAGACCAGCCATGTATTGCCGGACCAATGGAATTACCGGCACCATCCGCTCCCCTGCCCGTGGACCATCCTCCGCGACACCCTCGATCTCCTCAAGCGTGCTTGCCTTGAACTTCCTGTTCTGGCGCAGATCAGTGAGAAGTATGTATGGCGTTGTCCTGACGAACTGATCCTGGCTCTCGTCCTTAGCGTTTGAAGGTAATTTGGCATGGCTCACACCCGAAACCGAGACGCCATGGTGTTGAGCGTGATTACGCAGAGCGCTCATGAAGCGATAGCCGAGTGACGCATCGAACGCCTGGTTAAGACTGGCCTTCAATGCGGATAGATCATTTGTGCTCGCTGCTCCACCGATCGACGATGCCAACTTCTGGCTCTGATCCTGAAAGGCTTTCGATGCCGAAAGGAGATTTGCTAGCGCGCGATGGCAAGAGCGCCGCGCAGTGTCAAAATGATCGTCTTTCCCATGAGGGCGACGCTGCGCGATCTCAAGGGCCGAGAGCCGCAATACCGTCTCCTCGAGATCAAGATAATTCCCCATGGCGACGTCATAGGCTTCCTCGAAGGCGAGGAGCCCGTGGAGGAGAAGGCGGCCGGCTTGGAAACTCTCGTATTGTTCGACCGACATCGGGCGTGAGCGTTCGGGCATCCTTTGCCAAGCGCCTCCCGATGAGAAGCCCACCACTTGGTATGCTCCCTCATTGGGCAGCGCAAAAAGGTTGCTGAAATCCGGCGATACGAGCTTCATTGCCACAGCTTAGCATCTCTGCAGTGCAGGGAATACGGGCCACGTGTAGCGGATGTCTCCCCCCTTTCTCGGCCTTCTCTCCGCTGAGTCCGCCAACCTTCGTGAGGGCGCGTACGCAAAAACTACGATTCGGTTCGACTTCCTCGTGCTGCGCTACCCTTTCTGACCAGATTGCGAGAGTCGTTGTCTTGCACTGCGGCAACATAATCCTTCACCGATTCGCGCAGAACATGGTCGGCCATTGCGAGGAACGTCTTGAGGCGCTGCCTGTATCGAGGCCCCATGCAAGAATTATCCAGACGAATACGACCAGGAAAGCGGCTTGGGGCGGCGTAAAGCTGCCATCCTTGGGGAAAACCAGCCAGGCGCAGGCTTCAGTGCTTGGCAAGCGGCATGGCTGGCTCACCAACGAGAAGAACTCGAAGTAGAGAACAAGAGTGATCGCGAGCAGCGCCAACGGGATTTGCACCCCAAGATGCAACTGGGCGCGTAGTCGCGTCACCGGCGATACGATTGCGTAGAACGCAATGAAAAGCGCGAGAAAACTCAGAAAACCGTCCAGCGTCACTGAGCTTCTCCCGCGGGTCTCGGATGCAAACCCAAGCCTAGAATACTGTCCGAACCACTATTGTCGAAGTCGACGTAGTCTTTGAAGATCGGAATCAAGGCATCGGCCTCAATCGGGGTGTACCCTGGGGATTGGCAGAGGATCACATAGTCGAACAGTTCGGCCGCCCGATAGGCGTCAACCGGAATCTTTCGAAACGCGATGGGCGGCTCAAGGGTGTGCGGCAGGGCACGGAGTTCTTCCCTTGAATGGGCGTCGTGGACACGCGGCACATATCGCAACTCCATGACGCCGCATGCCGGATCGAAATCTCGGAAAAAGAAGGGCATCAGGTCGTCGCCGCTCTGTGTATGATGCACATAAGTCAGGGTTCGGAGCCACCGACACGCCAAGGCATATGACAGATAATTGGCTGGCGAGATTCGCTCCATACCGTTCTTTGGGATTGCTGTGTGCCGATCTTTTGGGGGCAGCCCAAGCAGCCGCCCACCGATGTCTTTCCACGACAGGTCGCCGAACCCGGTTCCCAGGTCGGAATGGGCGTCGATGTGGGTCAGGGTTAGCGGTATGGCGCCGTTTTGGGAGAGCGCTTCGAGGACAGGAAATGCCTCATCGTGGCGGACGACAAACCGCCCCTTGGGCCGGTGGGAGGATGGACCGCATCTCAGTCCGCACTGGTGTGTGAGAAAGCGCCGGAGTTGCTCCTCATTCCAAGGGCGTATCGTCGAAGGTGCCCGAGGCCGCCGATCGACTGAACAGATTTCGTCTAGGAATATATCGAGATCGATATCGGCAATATTCAAGAGTTGCGTCCGTCCGTTGGCGATGGTGAGAAGTACTGTTGCCGAAGGACAGATTTCTCCAGCGCGCGTTAATCTCGATATGTGACGATGAAATGTTGCCAACAGAATTTGGCTGGTGAAGGCTGCAGGGATTGAAGAATGCACAATAGACCAACGGCCCCGACCATAGAGGGCATTCGATCTGGCCTCGTCGCTGAAGGCCAGCGCTACGAGTTCAAGGCGCGCCTGAATCTCGATGAACAACGCGGAAAGTCCAACTTCGTCGATGACGTCGTGGCTTTTCTGAACGCAGGCTCTGGCTACCTGATCGTTGGTGTTCATGAAAAGAAAGGAGCGTTCGAGCGCTTCGAGCCGATGGATGGCGATCGCGACGCGCTGCAACGCCGGATCACCTCGATCATTCAGGACAACATCGATCCGAGGCCATTGGGCGCTGGTGTCGAGTTCCTCGATCTGGACACTGGAGGGTTTATTGTGTCTCGTTCTGCCCGAGCATCGCCTGCGGCCCTATCAGAACAAGATCACTGGCGGCTTCTATATGCGCACCGGCGCTCAAAACACGCCGATCCCCCGCGACCAACTCCATGCACTGTTCACGCCGATCGAAAAGCTGGAAGGCGATACGATACAACTGATGGAGCGTGAAAATGCGGCAGTCGAAGCGCGGGATATCATGCAGAACAACGGCGCAACACTGCATATCGCGATCGTACCGCAAGAGCATTACGAACGTGGGCGTGCGCCCTTCGACCCCGGTCGGTCCGTTCTGAAAGTGATGCCCCATTATCACGGCGGCAACCACGGCATTTTCAAGGGATGTGAAAATGGCGTCGAGGTTCGTGACGCGACGTTTCAGGAGGGGCGCTCGATTTCGCGCTTCTTCATCTCTGATGATTGGCTCGTCCACTCCTATGTTTCTCATCCATTCTCCGTCCGGGATGGAGAGGGACGCCTGACGATCCACGAGTTTCGGGAGGAATTCGCCCGGCATTTGGGAGATATTCAGCTCATTCTGGACGAGTCTGGTATTCGGGGACCATTCGGGGTTCAGTTCGCGGTGAAAAATCTGCGCCGCAACGCAAAACTTGAATGGGCATTCCCGAATGCAAACGTTGCTAACCTGGGTCGCCCGGTACGGGTTGAGCGTGTCGACGAACAAGGTCTCGTGGATCGTTTCTATGACAAGGTCAGAAGCGTTTCGGTCTACGGCCGCTGATCGGTAGGCCGGATGGACCCGACGGGCATTGCGGGTCACGCGTGATCCCGGATGATCAAGATGCAGAGAATTTCCAGTGACTTAGAGGAATCCCGAATGACCGCGGTGGGATGATAAATTACGAAATCTCTTCCAAACTGCTCTCTGTGCTGATTTTGCGATTTTGTTCATTTAAAACAGTATCTTATGGTATAGTTAGACCTGCGAGCCGGTAAAACATTCGCGTATCCAATGTGCTTTTCTGAGGGCACACTCAAGGATGTCGGCGCGTCAGAACAAACCTGTGGTCCCTTCTGGAATTGCCTGGTTGGATGCCAGCTTTTTGGCGCCGCGAGTGAAACGATGGAGCGTCCAGCACCATCTCCACAGTGACCCTGCTTTGCCGACAATCTCGCGGTAGTCCTGCTCCCGACGTGCTCCTCGCTATAGTATGGCCCCGCGCCCAGTACAAAATCGTCGGTTGCTTTGGTCGCAGCTTGGAATAATTATTATGCCCAAATAACAGCAATATGCGTTGTGCGGGGGCAGATGCAGCGACGATATGGAAGGAAATCGAACGGAATTCGTCCATAATGGGGGAATCCGGCTCGCCCTTTTCTGCAGCCGAACAAGGCTTAGGCTATATATTCCAGCCACGATTTGCGCTGCTTAAGATTTTGGAGCTTCCCGAGAGCAGCGCAGTCTTCCTCGAGAAGGAAGACGATGTCGAGTTCGTTACCGAAAATGGCATCAGATCACTCGCCTCACTCAAGCATAAGGCGGGAGGCGACAAGCTGACCAATCTGTCGACCGATTTCTGGAAATCGGTCAGGATATGGTTATCATATTATCGCAAGACCGGAGGCATCGCGTCCGATGGTCAGTTACTGCTCTTTACGACGGCCGAACTCGGTGAGGACACATTCCTTTCCCTGTTCACCGAAAGCGCGGTCGGCGGCAATGATCGGGTCGAGCAAGCGCAGGCGATACTCGCCACCAGTACATCGGCGTTGATCGGCAAGATACGCGAAGAACTCGAACAGTTGAGTGAAGACGAGCTCACAGATTTCTATAACCGGATCACCATCATCGACGCGACGCCCCGAATCAACGATCTGCCAGCGTTGATCAACGTCCATCTGCGCACCATCCGGCGGGAGTCCCGCATGGCCGTGTTCGAGCGCTTAGAAGGCTGGTGGATGGATCTCGCCATCAAGATGCTAACCGGCGAGCGCAGAGAATCCGTCCATGGGTACGAGGTCTCAGACAAATTGTCCGCGATCGCCGAGGAATATCGCACCGACAATCTGCCTATCACTTTCCGGGGACGCCTACCCGACGGTCAGATCGACGTCGCCAATGATCCACGGCTATTCGTCGAGCAATTGCGCGTCCTCGACCTATCGGCGATCCGCATACGCAATGCTATTGTCGACTATTATCGCGCCTTCGAACAGCGCTCGAGCTGGGCACGCGAGAGTCTGCTGATTTCCGATGAAATCGAGGAATACGAGGACCGGTTGGTTGACGAGTGGACGCGCTATCGCGAGATCGTCTTCGAACGGTTGAGCGACACCAGCGATGAAGAGGCCTGCCTTATAGCGGGAAAAGAACTCTACCGCTGGGCAGAAATGGAGACGATGACACTACGCATCCGTGAGCGGGTCACCGAGCCCTATGTGGTGCGGGGGGCCTTCCACATACTCGCCAATGCGAGCCCGCGGCCAAGAGTCTATTGGCATCCCCGTTTCTTCGAGCGCCTTCGACAATTGCTTGGGATCGCTGCATGAAGCGGTGGGACGAACGACCGGTCGAGATTCGCAATCTCTTCAACCCTGCCTTTTGCGGCCTTGTCCTGATGCGCGCGTTATGTGGCTATGAAGAAGAGGACGAACGCGGCATGCCTTTCTCCCTCGTGCTCCTGGTGCTGCCACTCTGTCTCCACAAGCACTCGCGTGAGATCCTGCATGCGGGCAATCGCAGCTATCTGCTGAAGATTGTCGCGACGCACCCCGAATTGCTCGTTGGCTTCCCACATCGCACCACCAATCTATTACCCTACACCCTTGAGGCTCTGGGCTTCTTGATGCAGATGGGCCTGTTCACTGTCGATGCGCAAGGGCGGCTGAAAGCGATGCCGGCTGGCATCCGCAAGTCGGTCACCGGCACTACCGAGACAGTATCCTGCCAGCGCGTCGCGCGTTTTGTCGGAAAGGAATTCGCCCGCGTCGGCGATCGGAGCACCCTCTACATGACGATGGGCGTTCGGCCATGAAGATCAAATCGATCCACATCTACAGCCATGACCGCCGTCGGCGCGACCTGTCCTTTCATGACGGCCTCAACGTTATCACCGGGCGCTCGTCGACCGGCAAGTCGGCGCTATCAGACATCATCGAATATTGCATGGGGCGGTCAACCTTCAACATTCCCGAAGGCATCATCCAAGAGCGCGTCTCCTGGTACGCGGTCCTCTATGCTTTTGAAGGCGAGGAAGTGCTTGTGGCCAAGCCAGCACCGGAACCAGGACGCGGCAGCTGTAGCCTCGCCATGGTGCGCCGTGGGGCTAAGGTCGCCATTCCAGAATTCGAAGATCTCATAGTCAATGACGATGATGATGGCGTGGTGAACCTTCTGTCACGGCGGCTTGGCATTCCGGAAAACACTACCGATGTGCCCATGGATAATAGCCGGGAAAGCTACGACGCCAATATCAAGCACACCTATTTCTATCTATTCCAGAAGCAGACCATCGTCGCAAACAAGGACCAGCTCTTTTACCGCCAGAACGAGCAGTTTCAGCCGCAGACGATCAAGGACACGTTGCCAATCTTGCTGGGTGTGTCGTCGCGAGATCGGTTCAATCTGGAGTCTCGGTTGCGCGCCGCCCAACGCGAACTGCGCCTGAATACCAAATTGATAGACGAGGCTAGATCCGCCATCGACACCTCTGAGGAGCGCGCGATCGGATTGCAGTCCGAAGCGCGGGCGGTCGGCATCCTCCAAGCCGGCCCTGCGGCGGACCTAAAGATCGTCGACCAGTTGCGGGAAGCTCTAACTTGGAAACCGACGCCGGTCCCCGAGGACGATGGTAGGCGTTTGACCGGGATCGAAAATGAACTGGTGACGCTGCGCGAGCAACGTCGCGAAATTCAGCGCCGTCTCGATGCGGCTGAGCAATATGCGAGGCGTGCCGATGGATTCCAGACTGAGGCGGTCGAGCAGCATGACCGACTGACCTCGATCAAGGCCCTACCGGTCAACAAGGCGACCGGCGAATGGCAATGGCCGTTCGCGGAGACGAATCTGGCGTTGGAAAGCCCGATCGCAAAGTTGCTGCTTGCCGATCTGGAGGCGCTCGATCGCGAGATGAACGCCGTCGTCGGCGAGCGCCCGCAGCTCGATGCTTATCTGGACGAGCAGCGGCGTGAACTTCAGACGATCGGAGACCAAATCCGGGCCAAAGAGGTAGAACTGTCGAGCGCGATCGCGGCGAGCGAAATAATCGTGCAATTGGGCAATCGTAACAATGCTGCTTCGCGCGTCGTCGGCCGAATCAGCCTATTCTTAGAAGGCCTACTGCCTGACACCGAACTTGCGCGGCTCGAGAAGGAGCAGCGCCGCTTGAGAGCGCGGGTGGCTGATCTCGAACAACGCATCGGCGCGGACGATTCAGGCGCCCGGCTTGCCTCGACGTTGAACAATATCTCGATGCATATGTCGGGCTATATCGCAGCGCTTGGTGGCGAGTTCAGCCAATATCCGGCACGGCTTGACCTGCACAATTTGACGGTCGCGCTCGACCGCCCCGGTCGCCTGATCTTAATGCAGCGAACCGGAGGCGGCGAGAACCATCTCGCCTATCATCTCGCAGCTCTGCTGGCGCTCCATCGCTTCGCTGCGAACCAGAACCAGCCTCTACCGCGCTTCCTGCTGATCGATCAACCCACCCAGGTCTATTTCCCGTCAGAAGCTTCCTATGAAGCAGCCGGCGGCTCGATCGAAAAGACCGAACAGGACGCCGATCTCGAAGCGGTGAGACGGCTGTTCGAACTGCTGGATAAATTCGCGCGTGAGGACGCACCTGGTTTTCAAATCATCGTCACCGAGCATGCCAATCTGCGCAATCCTTGGTTCCAGGAGGCTTTAGTTGAGCGACCTTGGACGAAACCGCCCGCACTAGTACCGGAAGATTGGCCAGACCTCGCAGAACTCGCGAACTGACTTTTTGGGCCATCGGCCAGATGGGACTGATCCGTGTGCTCGACGAGATTGTCGCGCGGGGCAAGGAGCTTCATCGCCGCGACCTTGAGGAATTCCAACGCTTTCCTGGCTGACCTGTTGCGTCCCCCCGTCATTATAGGCTCGCCTCACGCGTTCGCTCTGTCTAGCGGCAAGGTTAATGCGGCAGTATAGGAGCGGACGCGGTTCAGAGCCCGCGGCTTGTGCTACTGCGAAACTGAGAAAACCTTTCAGCAAGACGATCTCGGTCTGGATAGTCCTGGGCTCGTGTCGGGAATTTGATCAGCTGCCCTGCCATAGCCTTGAGCCCATGCTCAAACATAGGGCCGTCATTCATAGAAAGCAGAGTCTCACTCACATGGATTCGATAATCCGGATCGATACCGATAAGATTTGCATCGAACGCCGCGTGATGAATTTTCGAGAGCGGAAGGCCGTTTTGCACAATCGGTTGCCCCAGCTCTTCGTCTTTATCCGGCATGATGTGAGCAGCGTCGAGCAGCCGCGCCTCCGGCAAGCCTGTTATCGCACATCTGTTGCCATAGGCGTTTAAGATCGCCTCCCGGAACGTCGCCTGATGAAGCCGCTGCCGGACCAGCCGCAAGCCGTATCGCCGCTCCGGCGCGTCCGGAATGGACCATTCCTTGTTCGCTGTGGCTGGAGCTCCGAAGGCGAGGCGCGCCTTCAGCTCCGAGGCTGACCAATCGGCAACGTAGACAGGCCAGATGAAGGTGTAGCGTTGAGGTGCGACGCCAAGAAAATAGAGGATAGGTATCTCGTTGTCTCGTGCCTCTCGGAGCCATCGATTGTCAGCTGCGTCTGCATCCGTTCCCATGAACGCATAGTCGACGAGCTCATCGCCACGCTCGATTTGCGTGTGAACCGTCCGTTGATCATCGTACCAGACGCGCGCGCCGGTCCGCGGATAGACGGTCCGGACGCTCAGCAGATGCTTCATCAACGCCGGTTTGAAGATACCGCGTTGGGGGTTGATCAGCGGAATTCGCTGGCCATCAACGAAGAATCCGGCCCGCAATTCTTCCGCTGTGACTACACCACCGGCGCTCACACGTTTGATGTGCTCTACAGCGGCCAGGCGAATGCGCGTATCAGCAGGATCGTCGGCCATCGTACGATTCCTAGGGAACGAAAGGTGTTATAAAGGACGCGTTCATCCAAGGTACCGATGCTCTCGATGCCAGGCCAGAGCTTCCCCGGATGGTAGGGCCTCCTTGTATCGCGGTGGGCGGACAGAGGTCCCTTGAAGATCATAGTAATGCCGACCGTTATCGAAATCGGCCTTTAGGCGGCGGCTGACCTCGAATCGACTCTCCGGTGAGACGGTTACGTATCCCAAGTCAAAAAGCCTATGGATGTCAGTTCGCAAGAGCAAGCCGTTCGACGGCGCATGCTCTCCACCGGCCTCAAAAGCGTGGATATGGGCCGCGTCCAAGATGGGTAGGGTTTTTTCACCGGAGACCGCGCAGCGCCGCTCATAGCTGTCAGTGATCGTCAACCGAAATGCTCCCTGACCCAATCGCGGCTTGATCAGCGTCGGCTTGCCGAAGCGCTCAGCCATGATAGGCTCCGTATTTCGAATCTCGGGAACCGAGCTCAATCGCTCTGCGACCGCGGACCATAGATGTTGGCCGTCTCTTTCCTCCGTGCTGAATCCCTTGCCGGTCACAATGTTTGGCGACCAGCTCTCCGGAACGGGCAGCCAGAGCTCCCTCGGCCAAAAGAACGGCTGGGTCAGAATTCGGCAGCCAATAACGGGATCCTGTCGATCGTCCAGGATAATCGGATCGCGGCGATAGCTCGCAATTCGTGTCCGCATTTCAGAGCGGCTGGAAACGCCGTTCTTGAGGCCAAAGGCCTCCCAGGCCAGAGACAGCGGCGCGATTGACGCGTGACCGAAAATTCCACCACCAACGATGAAGTTGTTTGGCGCATGTAGCTTGAAGAGGAACAGCTCGCCAGGCTGGAGGGCCCGAAACTGTGTGGTGCCGCTGGGTTGCCAGAAATTGACTTCGTCGTGTGGAGCAGACGCGCTCAACTGGTCAAACCAGGATTTGTCCGTAACAGCGACGAAGAGGCGGACCATGGTCAATCCCGCTGGTCCATTGTGGCCAGGCGCAGACATGCCCCTCGGCTCCGACTAGCTGGTCGCACATCGATCTTTGGCATCACGCGTCCTCCAACCTGCGCAGACGAGCCTTGACCCCATTGCTGATGCTGTCAGCTACTTCGGCAGGAAATGCTTTAGGGAGCGATGCGGTAACCTGCTCGACCGCCGCCAGCGCTTGTGTGCGCAGCTCATCAAAGATCGCGGTAACGACTCCCGCGCCAATCCCTGCCTTGGCGGCGGTCTGGACAAAGTGGCGAGGCATGACGCTGTCGACGACGTAGTGACGGCTGTCACCAACGGCCATGGCCAGTTTCATCTTGTTACGCTTGATCTGGTCTGCGTCGAGGCTGGGCTGCGCCGAAATCACATCGTAGAGCGGGGTCATGCGGAAGCGGCCACCGGGAGAGAGAAAGACGCTGAAATTTTTGGCGTGCCCATCCGTGGCTCCGAGAAGCCAGAAAGCAATCACGGCTTTCAGAAACATCGTTTGATCTGCCTCCGGCTTATCGCTCCCTTTCAGCAGATTGAGGATAGCTGGAATGCCGGGCCCGCCCTCGGATTCGTATTTCAAGGATGGCGGCACGGACAAAGCCTGGCAGCAGTCCTCCTGGGGCAAACGTAGGAGACGGTTGTCGCTGGTCCAGCGGCGATCGAACCTCTCGACCACGAGCACACGGTTGCCTTTAAACTCCTCGATCGCGATGGCGGCGCTCGGAAGTCCAAGAGCTGCTGTCAGCTTGAGGCAGAAGAACTCATTCTCGACGCTGTAGGAAAGATCGATGCCGTTCGGCAGTCGGCCAATCTGTGGTTTGAGGATGTGCGTCGTGGCTGTAGTCGCCAGCGGCTTGTACCAACGCCCTTTCCAGAACAAGAGCGCGGTCTTTTCCTGGGCGCCGGCGATCGAGATCCGGAAGTCCTCGTCCTCGCCGAGCCCAAGGGGAGCTGATGCAAGATCGCCGAGAAGCCGGGCGATTCCCTTGTCGTCGATAAGTTTGCCGTCGATAGCGCCGGCGGCGCCGGGTTCGACGCCGTCCGGCAGGAATTGCAATGCGCCGACGCAGTCCCGTCCGACAGCGGCGAGCAGGTCGTAGGCGTCTATTCCCTGAGCGTGGACTCGCTCCGCCATGCGACGGCGGATGGGCGTGCTGTCGGGTAGGAGATTGTCGAAGACAGCGATGACAGGCGCACCGATATAGCGGTCCTCACGGAGAGGCAAAGATAGCGAGACGGGTAGCGCATGCTCCCAGGCAAGCCAGGACGGATCGTACTGAAAATCGATTGCGCCGCTGGATTGCCTGTTCAGGCGCCCGACGAGACGGCCGTTCAGGAAGACATTGAGCGGGATGTGCCGCCGCGGGCGGGCCATCAGAAGATGTCCTCGATCTCGGCCGGCTTCGCCTTCGTCCTGGGACGGATGACGAACTCGAGGTCGAGCGCTGCGAGAATGTCGCAAAGCGTTCCGAGCTGAGTCCCGGATGCGCCATTCTCGACGGCCGAGATGGTTGCTTGCCGTAGCTTTGTCTTGTCCTTGATGCTGGTTTGGTTCAGGCCCAGCTTACGGCGCTGCCGGCGGATGGCATCTCCGATTTGCTTGGGCGTTCGGGCGATCTGGTCCACGGCGTACCTCTCAAGGCACGCTATATACGCTCCAGGGGATAAATGTCAATATACGCTGGAGAGAATAAGAATCGGCATACTCTTCGGCGTATACAGTAGATAAATACTCTATAGCGTATAATCGCCCCCGTACCTTGCGGAGCGGCTTTCAGGGGCTCTCGCTCCTCATATCCTCCTGATCTCGCGGTAACGACGAACGGTCCTGCAAGCGCGCGTTCACCGGCTTCGGATTGAGGAGCGCCCCCGCAAACGTGGCGCTATCTCGAACCGTCAGCTCAACAACCGCAAAGCTGTCCTCCTGGAGCTCCAAGCGAGCTCGGTCAGGGCTTTCATTGGGACCGTTCATCACGTCATCACCGCCTTCACACTCCGACGTCTATATATCGGCCGCCCCGCTCCATCCATCCGGTACCATCGAGCACCAAAGGCAGGCGAGAGCGTCGCGTCTTCGCAACACTCAATGACTACGGTGGAGTCGAACTGACCCAGAGGATTGGATTGACCACCATTTCTCGTGAGGCACTTTACGATCTTGTCTGGACAGAGCCGGTGCGCACAATCGCGCAGCGCATGGGCGTCTCTGATGTGTGGCTGAAAAAGTGCTGCGCCAAGGCCGACATTCCCGTACCGGACCGGGGCTATTGGGCAAAACTCCGCGCAGACAAGAAGGTCGTCCGCCAGAAACTGCCGCCACGGTCACCGGGAATGGCGATAGACGTGACGATCGGAACCGGTCCGCGCGCTTATCCATGGCCTCCCAATCCTGAGGCCGAACTTGCCGCACCGCCGCCAACTGAACCCACGTTCGCCGAATCTATCGAAGCTGTCATCGCCAGAGTCGACCAGTCACTCGGGAAGGTCCGCTTTGTGCGCGATCTCGGATCGGCACATAGTTTGATCCGCCATCTCCTCGACGAAGATGCGTTGCGTCGTCTGAAACCCAGCGATGCTCCGTACAGGCTCCGTTACAGCGAACCGCTTTTTGATAGCCCATTCGAACGAAGACGGCTGCGGATCCTGAACAACCTGTTCCTTGCCCTGACCAAGGCCGGTCACCAGCCTTGGCTTGGAGAACAGGCCCGCAACGTCGGTGTGACGGTGGGCAGCCAGAGGATCTCGTTCACGCTCGACCACCCCAGGGCCAGGACGCAGCCCAACGGACGAATCCAAACACCGCATGAAGCTTACGAAATCCTGCGGCTGGAAATCTCAGCCACCGGGGATTCCTGGACAGATGATCACAGCGGCCGCATCGAGGATCGACTTAGAGAAATCGTCCTGAAGCTGATCGTGGCTGGTGAGGTTCAGTACCGTGCCAACGTTCACACCGCCTATGAAAACGCATGCCGACGCCGTGCCGAGATGGAGCACAGGCTGGCCGAACAACGCGCTGAGGCAGCCCGACTTGCGCGCGAGAAGGCCCTCAAGGCGGAAGCGGAGGAACGCAAAACATTGCTTCGAATGGCAGCCGACCACCGTGCCGCCCAGGATATTCGCACATTTGTCAAAGCCGCGATGGCGGCCTTCGGTCGGGACAAGGCGATGGAAAGAGCCGCCACAGACTGGGCGGCTTGGGCCTTGGGAGTCGCAGACCAAATCGATCCGGTGGGCCGCCTTCAGATCACCGAGGATGGAACGCCCATTGAGAAACCGGCGGTTGCCCCGGAAGCGGAGCCGGAGAGCCAAAGGAAGTGAGATGCCAGAAGACAACAGGTTGCAGGCTATCAAGCATCTCCTTTTCAATCATGTGCGGAGCCCCTCCTTGCGCCACATCCGGGATCCGCATGCGGTCATCGTGCTCGCGAACGAGATCATGCGCGTCGTCGACGGCCGTAATTCAGTTTGGCTCAAATGGGACGAGCAGCGGGAGAAACTCGTAAAATCGGCCGTAGGCTGCTGGATTCCGTTCGACGATTTGCGCGACTTTCTGAACGGGATGCCTGGACCGGCCCTGACAACGACGGACGTCACCCAGCGTATGCGGGCTTTCGAAGACGAAGACTATTTCTCCTACCCCAAGGAAGAACTGCAGCCGGGCTGTTTGGCGATTTATGAACGTGAGAAAGCCAACGGAACTGAGCTGCCGGCCATTATCGGGCTCTTGCGCGACCATGTCGAACGCGAGGAAGAGCGCCTCAGGACCGAGCAAAGACAACAATATGAGCAATGGCGCGAAAAGGACCGGGTCGCCCGGGAGCAGCGACTTCTGTCCGGCGCCGATTGCAAGTGGACTCAGCTAGCGAAATCGCCCGACTGGCATTGCCGCACGAATGGACGGCTGTACCGGCTCTCGCCTACAAAGGACAAGATGTGGAACCTCTACCGGGCAAACAGCGTCGACAGCCCAAACGGTTCGCTGATCGGAAAATACCAAAGACGGGGTGATGCGTCGAAGGCCGTCGCCCAAGTGGCGTATCAGCCCGACCAACTTTAGGCGGCTGCCAAGCTTCGACGTGGCTGTCTTCCTTGTCAGGATAACACTTCGGGATTCCCATTCTCCGTGATGATCAACCAATCGTGCAACAGGCTGTTGCACGATGGCAGCTACAAAGAATGTCCGTGTCGAGCCTACCTACCTAACGATTGATGAAACTATAGAGCGACACGGCGGCCAAATCGGCGAACGCACATTGCGCAACTGGCGATCATTGCGAATCGGACCATCGTTTATCAACGATCGGCAAAGTAACCCTCCATCTAGTTGAGGAGCTCAATCGCTGCGATCGATCGAACCTGGTCGTGCGTCGACGATCAGGGATCTTTCAAACAAACGAGCCAGCCATTGCAAAGCAAGAAGCCGTAGCTTTTGAGCATTTCGCGCGAATGATGTAGAGCTATCGATGACTGAACGTGCTCTGAGAATTCTCAACATGACTAGATGTTGTCGAGGATGAAGAACACGTTGGATCACAGACTACCGGCCCCAGATCTATACCCCAGCGATTTCTTGACTCAGCTAAAATACCTTCTGGTTCAATGCGATACCTTCTGAGAGAATATTGGTGCACAACCATCCGTCCGGCGACCCGACGCCGTCGCAGGCCGACATCCAGATGACGAAAGCCATCGTCGACATCGCAAAGCCGCTCGGAATCGCCGTGCACGATCACATCATCGTCGGCAAGAACGGGCATACCAGCTTCAAGGGCATGCGGCTGATTTAGCATTGCACTCAACAAGCCCTCCGCTGTCGTCCCGGCTTAGTGCGCAATTGCACACGGGGGCCGGGACCCATAACTACGGGGTTGCGTTGTCGAAGCACGCTGTGGCTCCAGCTTTGCAAGCCAATTTGCTTTCGTGGTTATGGGTCCCGGGTCGCGCAGCGCTTGCCCGGGACGACATCGAGATTGTGGCAGAGAGTCATACGACCGCATTCTCGCGACATCTCTTGCCGAGCCTTGCATCTCGTTCCGCCCGCGTCATACGAACCAAGCGTAACTGCCGCTAAACTAGCCCATGCAACGTTTCCCGCGCGGCGGCGTTTGTTGCAGATTGATCTGACGGCCTGTCAGGGGCCTTGGGGGACCGATGTCCGATTACGTCATTGAGGAGGGGCTGCCCTATCCGCTGGGCGCCCACTGGAGCGGCCACGGCACCAATTTCGCGGTGTTTTCCGCCAACGCGACCAAGGTCGAGGTCTGCCTGTTCGACGGCGAGCGCGAGACGCACCGCTTCGAGCTGCCCGAATATACCGACCAGGTGTTTCACGGCTTCATCAATGGCGTGCAGCCGGGGACGTTCTACGGCTATCGCGTTTACGGTCCCTACCAGCCGGACGGCGGCCACCGCTTCAACCCGAACAAGCTGCTGCTCGATCCCTACGCCTGCGCCCATGCCGGCAGCCTGACCTGGAATCCGGCGGTGTTCGGCTACAAGATGGAGAGCGGCGACGACCTCACCTTCGACGAGCGCGACAGCGCGCCGTTCATGCCGAAATGCGTGGTGGTCGATCCCAATTTCGACTGGGTCCAGGAGGCGCAGCGGCAGGACGTGCATTGGGACGAGACCGTGGTCTACGAGATCCACGTCAAGGGGTTCACCAAACAGCACCCGGGCATCGACGAACATTTGCGCGGCACCTATGCCGGCTTCGGCTCGAACGCTGCGATCGACCATCTCAAGGCGCTCGGCATCACCTCGGTCGAGCTGCTGCCGGTGCATTCCTTCATCAACGACAGCAACCTGCTGGACAAGCACCTCACCAATTACTGGGGCTACAACACCATCGGCTTCTTCGCGCCGGATCCGCGCTACGCCGCCGACGTGCCGAACAGCCTGCGCGAATTCAAGGAGATGGTGTCGCGGCTGCATGGCGCCGGCCTCGAAGTCATTCTCGACGTCGTCTACAACCACACCGCCGAAGGCAACGAGCGCGGCCCGACGCTGTCGTTCAAGGGCATCGACAATGCGAGCTATTACCGGCTGCTGCCGGACAAGCGGCGCTACTACATCAACGACACCGGCACCGGCAACACGGTGAACCTGTCGCATCCGCGGGTGATCCAGATGGTGATGGACAGCCTGCGCTACTGGGCCGGCCACATGCATGTCGACGGCTTCCGCTTCGATCTCGGCACCATCCTGGCACGTGAGGTCTACGGCTTCGACGAGCAGTCCGGCTTCCTCAAGGCGATGAACCAGGACCCGCTGCTCGCGACCGTCAAGCTGATCGCCGAACCCTGGGATTGCGGCCCCGGCGGTTACCAGGTCGGCGGCTTCCCGGCGGGCTGGGCGGAGTGGAACGACAAATACCGCAACGTTGTGCGCGATTTCTGGCGCGGCGAGGCGGCGCCAGGCAGCCTGGCACCGCGGCTGCTCGGCTCGCACGACGTGTTCAACCGCGAGGGCCGCCGCACCTGGGCCAGCGTCAACTTCATCACCGCCCATGACGGCTTCACGCTGAACGACTGGGCGAGCTACAACAACAAGCACAACGAGGCCAACGGCGAGCACAACAACGACGGCTCGTCGGACAACCACTCCTGGAATTGCGGCGCCGAAGGGCCCACGGACAATCCGGAGATCCGCACTTTGCGCGAACGGCAGAAGCGCAACATGCTGGCGACGCTGCTCGCCTCGCAGGGCACGCCGATGCTGCTCGGCGGCGACGAGTTCGGCCGCACCCAGCGCGGCAACAACAATGCGTACTGCCAGGACAACGACATCTCGTGGTTCGACTGGAATTTTTCCGACGACGCCGGGAAGCTGCTCGCCTTCACCAAGCGGATGATCAAGCTGCGGCGCGACTACCCGATCCTGCGCCGCAGCCGCTTCCTCTCCGGCGATCGCGATCCCCAACTCGAGATTCGCGACGTGGTCTGGATCAGCACGACAGGCGCCGAGATGACGCAGGCCGACTGGAGCACCGGCTGGATCAAATGCTTCGGCGTCGTGCTCGACGGCCGCGCGCGCAAGACCGCGATCGCGCGTGAGGGCGAGGACGACACTGTGCTTGTCATCCTCAACAGCTACGAGGGCGAGGTCGACTTCAAGCTGCCGCCGACGTCAGCCGGACCGCGCTGGTCGCGGCTGCTCGACACCAACGCGCCGGAACAGCCGGCAGGCGCGCAGTTTGCGTTCGACGGCACGTACAAGGCGGTAGGGCGTTCGTTCGTGCTCTTCACCGCTGGCGAGGTGAAGTCATCCCCGTAGCCCGTTGGCTCCACTCGGGCTGCGATCCGCCTTCTCCTTCCCCCTGAAAGGGGGAAGGTCGGGATGGGGGTCAGCCGCAGGCGATGCTGCAAGAGAGCAGATCCCCCACCCGCTTTGCTCTCACCAGCAAAGCGACCTCCCCTTTGCAAGGGGAGGTAAGAGTCCCGCGACGCCGTCGGCCAATTGACATTCGGCCGCGGACTGCCAGACTTCGCGGAAAATTAGGGGTGGAGACCTCTGGATGGCCAATCTTTCGGCCTCAAATCACGTCGCCCGTGTTCTGTCGGCGGCCAACCAGGTGGCCGGCGTCGACACCGAGACGCGGATCGCCGCGTCCTGGCGGCGCTGCCTGGTCAATCACAACCTCGATCCGGCCCGGCGCGGGCCGCCGCAGACCCTGACCGAGGCGGAGATCCGGCACATCGCCGAGCCGATGGAGGATTTGATCCAGGTCGCGATCCCCGAGCTCGAGGACCTCGCCCGCGTGCTCCACGATTCCGGCTACTGCGTCAATCTCGCCGATCCCAACGCCACCATGCTGGTGAGCCGGCTGCCCGGGGGCGACTACGCGCGGATGTTCCTGGAGTGGAAGATCTACACCGGCTCGAACTTCGCCGAGACGTTCGAGGGCACCAACGGGCTCGGCACCGCGCTCGCCGAGCAGCGGCCGATCCTGGTGCATGGCGACGAGCATTTCCGCGAGCAGTGGCACATGTTCACCTGCGCGGTGTCGCCGCTGTTCGATCACGCCGGGCGCCTTGCCGGCGCCGTCAACATCACCTCGTGCCGCAGCGACCTCGGCCGCAGCGCGCATGAACTGGCGCTCGCCGTCACCACGGAGGCGACGCGGCGGATCGAGCAGTCGTTCTTCCGCCGGCGCTACCGCGCCTCCTGGATCGCGATGCTGCCCGGCGACGGGCACGGCATGCTGGCCTATGACGACGACCGCCGTGTCGTCGGCGCCTGCCGCACCGCGCGCGCCGCGTTCGGCCTGACCGATGCGATGATCGAGGACGGCATCGACCTGTCGCATCTTATTCAACTCGACGATCGCGCGACGCGTGCCGCGGACGAGCAGGTCGCGCTGCGCCGCGCCGACGGCACGCCGTGGGGCCGCGGCCATCTGGCGCCGCCGGTGCGGGCGCGTTCGCCGCGTCCACCATCCACGCCGCCGCGCGAAAAGCCGGCCGGACAGTTTTCCGGCCTGCACCGGCTGGCGGGCCGCGATCCCGTGCTGATCAAGGGCGTGAAGCGGCTGATGACGGTCGGCAATCTCGATCTGCCGATCCTGCTGCATGGCGAGACCGGCGCCGGCAAGGACGTGTTCGCGCGCGCCATCCATGCGGCGAGCAATCGCGCCGGCCGCAACTACGTCGCGCTGAACTGCGCAGCGATGCCGGAGAGCCTGATCGATGCCGAGCTGTTCGGCTACGAAGCCGGCGCCTTCACCGGCGCGCGGCGCGAGGGATCGAAGGGGCTGATCGTGCAAGCCAGCGGCGGCACGTTGTTCCTCGACGAGATCGGCGACATGCCGCTTTCGCTGCAAACCAGGCTGCTGCGCGTGCTGGAAAACCGCGAGGTCTGGCCGCTCGGCGCGCTGAAGCCTGTCGCGGTCGACATCCGCCTGATCAGCGCCACGCACCGCGACCTGGCGCGGATGGCTGAGGACGGCAGCTTCCGCTCCGATCTGTATTATCGGCTGCGCGGCATGGAGATCCGCCTGCCCGCGTTGCGCGAGCGTGCCGACCGCAAGGACGTCATCGCACAGATCGCCGACGAGGAAGCGCCGCACTGCCGCATCGCGGCCGACGCCTGGGCGCAGCTGATGGCCTATCCGTTCCCCGGCAACATGCGCCAGCTTCGCCACGTGCTGCGGCTCGCCGGCGCCACCGCGGAGCACGGCGTCATCACCGAGGCCGATCTCGATCTGCCGCCGTTCAGCGCACGCGGCGCGGAGGCCGATCACACAGCGGGCGAGCGCACCGCGATCGTCGATGCATTGCGAGCCAATGACGGAAGAGTGACGGACGCGGCCACGGCGCTCGGGCTCAGCCGCGCGACGTTGTACCGGAAGATCAAAGCGTTAGGGATCGCGCTGGACAGCTAGACCAGAACGGCCCCTGCTGTTCCGGCGGTGCGGGAAAGGTGATATCGTACGGTTTTCGCCTTCAACGCCACGGAGCGGGTCCCATGACACGGTTTCCCCTCGCTGTCGTCGTTGGCCTCATTGCCGCGACCATTTCGCAGCCTGCCGCCTCGGATTCTACTGAGCAACGATTGGGCAAAGTCCATTTTGTAACATCCTGCAAGCCCGAAGCGCAGGAGCTGTTCGATCGCGCCATGCTGTATCAGCATTCGTTCTGGTACAGCGCGTCGCGACGAACCTTCGAGGAGGTGCTGGAGGCGGACCCGCAATGCGCCATCGCCTATTGGGGCATCGCGCTCAGCTATCTCTACAATCCGCACGCGCCTCCGCCGCCGGAAAACCTTCCGCTCGGCCTTGAAGCTGCGAAAAAAGGCCAGGCGCTGAATGCCGGCACCCCGCGCGAGCGCGAATACATCGATGCGATCGCGGCGATGTATGTCGACTACGACAAGGTCGATCACCGCACCCGCGTGCAGCGATTCCTCGCCGCCGAAGAGCAGGTCGCGACGCACTATGCCGACGATGACGAGGCGCAGATCGCCTATGCGATCACGCTCAACGTCGCGGCCTCGCCGGGCGACAAGACCTATGCCAACCAGCTGAAGGGCGCGGCGCTGCTCGAACCGATCTTCAAGCGCCAGCCCGAGCACCCCGGCATCGCCCACTATCTGATCCATCTCTACGACTACCCGGCGCTCGCGGAGAAGGGCCTCCCCGCGGCGATGCGCTATGCCAAGATCGCCGAACACGCGCCGCATGCCCAGCACATGCCGTCGCACATCTTCACGCGCGTCGGCTATTGGAAGGAGTCGATCGCCTCGAACAAGGAATCCGCGCGCATCGCCAAGCAAGACGGCGAACAGCAGGACCAGGCGCACGCGATGGACTATCTGGTCTATGCCTATCTCCAGCTCGGCCAGGACAAGGAAGCGCGTGCGGTGATCGACGAGCTCGGCAAGCTCCAGTTCAAGCTCGACCGGTTCGCAGGCCCCTTCGCGGTGGCGGCAAGCCAGGCCCGCTATGTCTTCGAACGCGGCGACTGGAAGGGTGCCGCCGCGCTTCAAGTGCATCCCACCAAATACGCCTATGCGGATGCCATCACCTATTTCGCCCGCGCGGTCGGCGCCGCGCGCTCGGGTGACCCCGCCGCCGCCAAAGCCGATGTCGCCAAGCTGGTCGAGTTGCGCGACAAGTTGAAGGACGCCAAGGACGCCTACTGGTCCAACATCGTCGACATCCAGCAGCAGATCGCGAGCGCCTGGGTGCTGTACGCGGAAGGCAAATACGACGATGCGCTCAGCGCGATGAATGCCGCCGCGGAGGCGGAAGACAAGACCGAGAAGCACCCCGTCACGCCGGGACCGCTGGCGCCGGCGCGCGAGCTCTACGCGGCGATGCTGCTCGATCGCGGCACGGCCAGGGAGGCGCTCGCCGCCTATGAGGCCGTGCTCAAGAAGGAGCCCAACCGGCTAGCGACTTATCTCGGCATGATCAAGAGCGCCAAGGCGGCCGGCGATCAGGCCAAGATCCGGGAATGCGCTGATCAGATTGCCCGGCTCACCGCGGATGCCGATCTGTCGCGGCCGGAGTTGATCGAATTGCGCCAGACGACCGGAAGCAAGCTGTGATGCCACGGGCGACATGGCGCAACGGTGGAGCGGCGCTGCTCGGCGCCGTTGCGCTATCGCTTTGCCATACCCTGCCGCTTGGCGCGATGGAGATCCTCGGCCAGGCCGGCGTGCTCGGCGAATGGGAGCTGACCGGACATCTCACCGAAAGCGCGCCGGGCGCGCCGAGGCAGTTCTCCGGACCGCTCAAGATGAAGCATGTGGGCATCTGCACGCAAGACGGGCCGGACGAACGCGCCGGAGAAATCAAGCTGCAAATCACGGGCGCGGATTCGCAGGTCACCGCCGAGCTGGTGCTGGACGGCGCGCCCTGCACCTACAGCGCCCGCAAGACGCGCAATTACGAGGGCACGCTGTCCTGCGAAGGACGCGCGCCCGTCCCACTGCTGGTGTGGCTCAAATAGCCGATACCGTCAGGCCGCCGGTCGCGCGCGGCGCAGCCATTCGTTCAGATCGATGCGGCCGAGGCGCGCCTCGCCGAGCGGCACCAGCGAGTGCTGCTCGACCCGGCCGCCCCAGTAAAGCGCGTCAGGGTCTTTCACCACCTCGCGCGGGTCGCCCTTTGCCTTCAGATAGCGCGCCACGATCTCGTTGAACGGCGCGCGGTCGGGACCTGCGATCTCGACGATGCCGTTGCGTGGCGGCTCGAGCGCGATATCGGCGACGAACGCGGAGACGTCCTCCGCCGCGATCGGCTGGAACAGGCCGGGCGAGAGCCTCACCGTGTTTCCGACTGCGCCCGCATCGGCGATCGCGCCGACGAATTCCATGAACTGGGTCGCGCGGATGATGGTGTAGGGAATCCCGGACGCCTCGATCAGCTTCTCCTGCGCCACCTTGGCGCGGAAGTAGCCGTTCTCGGGCGTCCGGTCGGTGCCGACGATCGACAGCGCGACATGGTGCTTGACGCCGGCCGGCTTCTCCGCCGCCAGCAGGTTGCGGCCGGAGGTCTCGAAGAATTCCATCACCGCCTTGTCCTCGAACGAGGGCGAATTGGCGAGGTCGATCACGACGGCCGCGCCGGCCAGCGCCCCCTTCAACCCCTCGCCGGTGATGGCGTTGATGCCGTTCTTCGGCGAGGCGGCGACGACGTCATGGCCGCGCTGGCGCAGAATGGCAACGGTCCTTGAGCCGATCAGTCCGGTACCGCCGATCACAACGATCTTCATGGTGATACTCCTTGTCGGTGACGAGGTTTCTTGAGACATGCTTTGCCGGATTTGCCGGCGGCAATCGTCATTGGTACGTCGCGCGACCTCTTGTGTCGCTCTCTCGCACGCAACCACACTATAGCACGCCACGGCTGTTCTGATGTCGCGGAGTCTGTCGTCGTCTGACGAGCATGAGCCGTTGGTGTCTACGCTTGCTGAACCTCCTACCGTCGCGTAGACTAATGCGTGCGTTCCAGCCAGCGTGCTGGGGTACCGAAAGCTTCGGCCGCTGCCGGGATATAACCGCGGGCTCTCTTTCGTGCTGCAACGCAAATGCTGGGCATGACGTATAGCCCGCTGTGCACTCCTTGATTTGATTTCAGCAAACGCAGGAGGAGTCTATGCGGAATTTTATCACCTTTTTCGTTTCCAGCGTGGCAATCGTCGTTGCGGGGTCGACCGCGTTAGCGGGTGAGAAGGTGCTCGAGTTCAAGCTCGTCACCAAGCCTGTCGACGTCAAGGTCATCGAGGCAGCAAACGTCGAGGGGCAGACGGTCGTTTCCGGCAAGTTCTTTGGTGTCGCCATCTTCAGTGATGGCCATATCGGGGTGAAGGAGTTCGTCCATTCAGGAGACATGCTGAAGGGCTCGGGCTCCTATTACGGTTACAGCACCTACACGTTCGAGGAAGGCGCGATCACCGCGCGTTACACCGGCGCGATCAAGGACGGAAAATCAAACGGCGAATATACGATCCTTTCGGGCACGGGCGCTTATGCGAATGCAACGGGCACAGGAACGATCGAAAGCGCGCCGAACCCCTTCAAGGGGGTCAATCTTCTGAACATCAAACTGGTCGTGAGAACGCCGGGGTCATAGCAGCGCAGCGTCCGCGGGACCACGGCAAGGACAGCGACGCCTCACATGAGCGTTGGCTCGGCCAGCGGTCGCACGGCCGGGCCAAAGCCATCAAACGCGTGCAAGACGGGTCGTCAGCATTGCGCCCTCAAGGCGACGCAGCCCGACAGCTCTCAAACGATTGAGAGAGGATCGGGTACCTGGACCCGTCCGCCTCGCGGATGTCAGTACGTTTCAGGAAAATTCGTTCCAGCTCACACGCCGCGCATCGACGTCGCCGAGCTCGACCGGATCATGGATGTTGCGCACGCTCTGGAAGCCGGAGCGCAGATAGATCAGCGGGTCGACTGTGGTCGCGGCGCGGACGTGCTGGACCTCGCCGATGAAGATCGAATGGGTCTTGGTCTCGAGCTCCTGCGCCAGCACGCAGTCGAACGCCGCGACGGCATCCTCCAGCACCGGGGCGCCGGTGGCGCCGGTGGTCCAGCGCCCAAACGCAAAACGGTCGTCGCCGTTGACGCCCTTCTGTCCGGAGAAGGTCAGCGCCAGCAGCGCGTGGTCCTCGTTCAGGAAGTTGATGACGAAATGGCGCTCCTCGCGGATGCGCTGATGCGCGCTGGCGTTACGGTTAACGCAGACCAGCACCGAGGGCGGATTGTCCGACAGCGAGCAGGCCGAGGTCACGGTCAGGCCGGTGCGCTGCCCGGTCTCCGAGCCGACCGTCACCAGCGCGACGGCGCCCGCGCAATGGCGCATCGCCTGCTTGAAACTCTGTGCGTCGACCGTCATGCCGCAAACCCTGTCTGAGCATGATCCGCCGGATCATGCTTCGGTAAAAACACTTCGTTCAAGATATGCGAGGCGGGGTGCGAGGCAAGCCCCGCACCCCGCGCAGCTGTCATGCAGCCTTCTCGAACTCGGCTCCGAGATGCTTGAGCCGCGGCATCACCTCGTTCTTGAGCAGGTCCAGCGAGTGCCGCCAGGCTTCCGGCTTGTGCTTGTAGTCGAAGCCGAACACACAGAGGACGCCGAAGCCGCCGACCTCCCGGTAGATCTTCTCGATCCTCTCGGTGACGGTCGCGGGCGAGCCGACGATCCAATTCCGGCGTGCGCAATATTCGACGGTGACGTCGCTGTCGGGCACGTCGGGCGCGTGCTTCAGATAGTCCTTGAAGCCGAAATGGCCGAGCAGCGGCAGGAAGTACTCGCCCATCATCCGGCCCATCATGTCGCCGGTCGACAGCTTCCACGCCTCCTCATCGGTATCCGCCACGAACACCTCGCGCACCAGCCGCCAGTCCTTGCGGCTCGGCTTGCGGCCGGTCTTGGCGGCGCCGGCCTCGACCGAATCCCAGTGGCTGCCGACATAGGCCGGGTTGAGGTTGAGGCTCATCGGGATGAAGCCGCGCTCGCCGGCGAGCTTCAAGGTGTCCGAATTCTTCGACAGGCCGGCGACGCCGATCGGCGGATGCGGCCCCTGCAACGGCTTGATGTGCGGCTTGAGGAAGTCGAACATCGTGTCCGGCTTGCTCACTGTCCAGTACTTGCCCTTGTGCGTCCAGGGTCCCGGCTCGGACCACATCTTCAGGATGATCTCGAGCGCCTCGCGGGTCATGTCGCGGTTCTGGCCCGACATGCCGTCGACATTGAACATCGCCCAGTCGCTGGGCAGGCCCGAGGCCGCGACGCCGAAGTTGAGGCGCCCGTTCGAGAGATGATCGAGCATCGCAACGCGGTTCGCGAGCTCGGCGGGATGATGATACGGCAGCAGGAAGCCGCCGGGCCCGATGCGCAGATTCTTGGTCTGCAGCAGCGCCTGCGCCACCAGCAGGTCGGGCGACGGGTGCGGCTCCCAGGGTGCGGTGTGATGCTCGCCGATCCAGGCTTCCTGGTAGCCGAGCTCGTCGAGCCAGCGCAGCGTCTGCAGGTCCCAGTCGTGGCCCTCCTTCAATCCGCACTCCGGCGGGTGCGAGGGCATGGTGAAGTATCCAAGCTCCATGTGCGTTTCCTTCGTTCGCGTTGGGTTCAGTCGTGCAATGCGTCTTGCCGCGCATTGCATGACGATCAGCAAGCGCTGTGCCAGCGGAGGAAGTCGCAGGGAATGGGTGAGAACGGCCGGATTTCGGCCGGCTGCGCGCCGGTCAGCGGGCTTGGCAAGGCTAGCGGCGTCTCACCGTCGCGAGACGTGTCGCAACCATGAGACGCGCCGGCAAGCATTCCCGCTGGTTGGCTCGGGCTGCCTTCGCACACACGGAAGCAGATACTCTCGCGGAGACTCCCCCTCACCCGAATTCGAGCTTCGCTCGAATTCGACCCCTCCCCGCAAAGCGGGGCGCGCCGGATCAGCCCGCAGCGCGGCGCGGCTGGGCGTTGGTATCGGGCTCGGAGGGTGGAGGAAGCTGCATCAGGATGGTCTGGCCCATCGAGGCGATCTCGATGCCCTCCTCCTGGAAGCGCCGTTTCATGCGGCGGTTGAACTCGCGTTGCACCGCCCAGCGGCCGCTATCGGTGCAGCGGATCTGGCCGACGATGGTCACGACCGAGCCGTCGACCTTGTCGACGCCCCACAATTCGAGGTCGCCTCGAATGAATGCGCGATACGCCGTCTCCTGGCGCATCTGGGCGACGATGTCCTTCAGCACCTCGCCGGCGCGGTCGGTGTCCTCCTTGTAGGACACGTTGACGCTGACCGCGGCATTGCCGGCGCCGCGGCTGGAATTGGTGATCGTCGTCACCGCGCTGAACGGCACGACGTGCACCGAGCCGTCGCCGGCGCGCAGCCGCATGGTGCGGATCGAGACGTTCTCGACCACGCCCGAGAGGCCCGACACCGTGACGTTGTCACCGACCTGCACGGTGTTCTCGATCAGGAGGAACAGCCCGGTGATCAGGTCCTGCACCAGCTTCTGCGAACCGAAGCCGATCGCGATGCCTACGATGCCGGCGCCGGCCAGCAGCGGCGCGACATTGACGCCGATCTCGCTGAGCGCCGTGAGGCCGACCACCGCGACGATCATGCAGAACAGCGCGGTTCGCAGCATCGGCTGAAAGGTGCGCAAGCGCGCGGCGCGGGCGTAATGCCCGTCGCGCGACAGGGTCTCGATCTGCCGATCCATCAGCGCATTGGCGACTTCCCAGATCACGGCCGCGGCCAGCGCGGCAATGCCGATCGTCACCAGCGCCGAGATCAGGCGGCTTCCGATCTGGCCGCCATAGAACCAGACGATGGCATCGACGCCCCAGACCTCGAGCAGCGCGACGAAGCCAATGAAGGCGATCACTGCCGTGACCACCTTGCGCAGCAGCGGCAGATAGCGGTTGGCGCGGGTCTCGAGTCCTGGGAAGCGCTGGATCAACTCCGGGCTGATGCGGAAGCCGCGATCGATCAGGCTCAGCACCACCATGGTGACGAGGCGGGTAACCAGCAGCACCGCGACAGTGCCGACGAAATATTGCAGCAGCAGCGAATAGCCGTTGCGGATGTTGAGCGCCCACACTGCCCACAGCGCGAGGTCGAGCGCGATCGCCAGCACATGCCAGAGCGCCGCGAGACGGTTGCGCGTTCGCGCCGCAAGCCCGGTGCGATCGGCCGGCGCGCGGATGGCGTCGGCGACCTGGCGGCGGCACTGCAGGATGATGACGACGACGAACAGATGCACGACCAACATCACGAGCCGGATCAGCGCGGCATAGCCGGCGCGATGCAGCCCGAGCAGCAGCGCGACATTGGCAAAGGCGATGCCGGAGACGCCGACGGCGACGATGCGCCGGGCCCAGATCTCGATATAGGCCGCGGTCTCGGCACGGACGCGGAACAGGCCGAACGGCCCCGCCAGCGCGCGCACCGCGCAAATCAAGACGCGCGAGAACACATAGGCGTTGACGACGGCCAGGATCACGAGCCGCGTGGTCGATTGATCGCCGATCTCGGTGCCGAGCAGCGCGGTGGCGATGCCGCCGAACACGACGACCGGCAGCAATTCGAGCAAAAGGCGCCCAAGCACGAAGGGCAGCCGGACCAGCGACTGCCAGGCCCGCGCCAGGCTGAGCCGGCGCCGCTGCAACTCGGGCGCCGGCGTGACGTCGGCAACCGACGACGGCGGATCGACGATGGCGAGCGTCTGCACCGGCATGCGCGCGGTCTGCGGCAGCCGCGCTTCCAGGAACGCGACCGGCCGCTTGATCAGGCGGAACACCACCCATTCGGCGGCCAGCGCGCAGCCGAACACCAGCGCCAGCTTCCAGGCGATATCGATCAAGAGGCCATAGGCGACCGGATCGTTGGCGGTACGCACGAACCAGTAGTAGAACGCCGGGAAATGCGTCAGCGTGCGCGCGACGTCGGCGACCTCGCGCGACATCTCGCCGACCTGCTCGGACACCATCAGCAACAGCTGTGCGCCGAGGCTGTCGGCGGTGAGCGGGATCGGCGAATGCTGCTCCGGCGCAGGCGCCGGCTGGGCCGCCGCCTGCGGCGAGGCATTGGCGATGGCGCGCAGCGTGTTGATGATCTCGCCGCGCTTCTTGTCGTCCTGCAGCGTGTCGAGCGCACGTTTCGCCTGCTCGGGCGTCAGCGCGTCGCCGGTAGCGGGTTGCGGCGGCGCCGGCTTGGCGGCCGGCTGCGCCAGCGCGGGAGAGACGAACAAGGTGAAGACGAGAAGCAGCGCAAGGCGAAGTTTGTGCGACACGAGGGCCTCATAAAATAACTGCGCGACCGCAAACCCTTGGGAGGAATCTGCTCTCGCGCTCGCGCCATGTCGGATACTCCTTTTCGCCCCGATGGTGTGTCGGAAGTTTGCCGCTGTGACGGCCATCTCTTGGCATTTACCGCAACACAATCGTCACAGGCGTTGAGCCGCGTTTACACTTCCAGTGCGCGTTCCCGGCCGGCTCACTACACGTCAGGGGTGAGACCGCAGAATCTTTCGCTTGACGCGCAGGAGCCGCCGTGATGTTCTTACTTTGTTCTTTTGTTCCCAATTGCGTTTCGGGGGTTTCATGCACGACGTTTTTGCCGAGAACGGTCCGGTCAGGCTCTTCATCCATGATGACGACGAGACACCGATAGAATTCATGCGCAACCTGCTGCGCACGGTATTCGGCAAGTCCCGGAAAGAGGCTGTTGCCGTCACCGCGCGAATCGAGGCCCAGAACGGATTCGCATGCGGCCCCTATCCCGCGACGGTGGCCAAGGCACTGCTGGAGTCCGCCCAACAGCTGATCCGCAACAACGGGCATCCATTGCTGATCACCGCATCGGCCGCCGACGCGGCCCGGCCGTGCGATCTCTGTGGCGCGCTGGAGCCCGTCACCGACGTGTTTCTCATCCGCCGGACAGTCTGCCTGTGCGGCAACTGCCTGATCGCCGCGCGGGCAAGCTCGGAAAATCTACCGAGCGAGGAGTTCAGATATGCCTTCATGGCGCTCGATTGGCATTTTGCCGGGACGCCGCGCAATCAGATCATGACCCGGTCGCGACAATTTCCCGGTCACATGCGAGCGGACGTTCAGATCGCGATCGACAGGTTGTTCGATGTGCCGATCCATTTCTTCGGCATTCATGAGCAACACCGCTATGAGACCCTCGCGATTGCCTCGCTGATGGAGAACAGCCGCAACGCGCCGCCGATCGCGCCGCCGCAGTATCACGACGTCGACGTTGGCGAGCCTGAGTCGGTGAAATGCCTGACCAATGGCTTGTGGCTATGCCAAACCGGAGAGCTGCGCTACGCGGTGCTGCTCAGCTACCATCGTGATTATCAGACCGAGCCGGGCTTGCGGATCGAGCTCGCGGTGCCCGCAGGCGTCGCCGGAAACGCCTTGGTGCAGCGGACCTTTGCCGAGCTGGAAGCGGCCGTGTACGCGGCACGATCCTATCGCGGCAAGATCCTGTCGCTCGAGGATGCCGCCGACTATCGCGGCCGCGCCCGCGGCGTGACCGTGCATCGCCTGCCGACGGTCGCGCGCGATGACGTGATCCTGCCGGACCGGACGCTGCGGCTGCTCGACCGCAACGTGCTCGACTTCGTCGAAAGCCGCGATCTGTTGCGCAAGCTCGGGCAGTCGACCCGCAAGGGCATCCTGCTCTACGGCCCGCCCGGCACCGGCAAGACCCACACCATTCGCTATCTCGCCACCAACCTGCCGGATCACACCACGCTGATCATCACCGCCGAGCAGGTCGGCCTGCTCGGCGCCTATATGAGCCTCGCGCGGCTGCTGCAGCCGACCATGGTCGTGATCGAGGATGTCGACCTGATCGCGCGCGACCGCGAGGACATGGGCGGACCGTGCGAGGAATCGCTGCTCAACAAGCTGCTCAACGAGATGGACGGCCTGAAGGAGGACTGCGACATCCTGTTCGTGCTGACCACCAACCGGCCCGAGGAGCTGGAAGGCGCGCTGGCCGGCCGGCCCGGCCGCATCGACCAGGCCATCGAGGTGCCGGTGCCCGACGAGACCGGGCGCGGCAAGCTGATCCGACTGTACGGCAAGGGCCTGCCGCTCGAACCGCCCGTGGTTGACGCAGCGGTGCAGCGCACCGCCGGGGTCAGCGCCGCATTCATCAAGGAGCTGATGCGCCGCATCGCTCAGGCCAGCATCGCCCGCGGGGGAGGCCAGGATGTCACTGCTGACGACATCGGCGCAGCGCTGAACGAGATGCTGTTCGACGGCGGCCGGCTCAACGTGAAGCTGCTCGGCGGCGCGCAGGGGATGAGTGCGGGGTGATGGCCGGTCAACGCACTAAACGTGCCGGCAACAGCAACTCGCGCTCTCCGCCGGCGAGCCGCGCGAGTTCGTCCGACACGCGCGCCAGCGCGCGATCCCAGGCCTGCGGTCTGTCCTGGCGGAACAGCCGCATGGTCGGATACCAGGGCGTGTCGGCGCGATCGCGCAGCCAGCGCCAGTCGAGCGCATAGGGACACAGCATCCAGACCGGGCGGCCGAGCGCGCCGGCGAGATGCGCCACCGAGGTGTCGACGGCGATGACGAGATCGAGCGCGCAGCAGGCTGCCGCGGTGTCGGCGAAATCGCCGAGCGTCGGCGCGAGGTCGATGATGTCGGCGCCAAGGCCCCGCAGCACCGGAGCATCGTCCGGCCGCGGCTCCTTCTGCAGGCTGTACAGCTGCACGCCCGATGTGACCAGCCGCGGCAGCACGGCGTCCGCCGGCAGCGAGCGCTGGCGGTCGCCCTTGTGCCTGGGATTGCCGGCCCAGACCACGCCGACCTTCAGCGCGGTCACGCCGGCGAGCGCCTCGCGCCAGCGCGCGAGCTTGCCGGCATCCGCCCGCAGATAGGATATCGCTGCGGGAATGGTCTCGACGGTGGTGCGGAAGATCCGCGGCAGGCTCAGCAGCGGCAGTTGCAGATCGAACGGCGGCAGCGGCTCGCCGCGCGCGAACACCGCGACATCGGGCAGCATCGGCCGCAGCAGCGCGACCAGCCCCGGCTGCACCTGCAGAATGATCCGACCGCCCCTGCCCTCCAGCATCGGCACATAGCGGACGAAATTGATGGCGTCGCCGAGTCCATATTCGGCAAACAGCAGCAGCGTGCGTCCCGCCAGCGGCTCGCCCTGCCATTCCGGCTCGTCGAACACCGGATCGCCGTCGCTGAGCATCTTGGATTTGCGCCGCCACTGATACTCTTCGAACCCCTCCTCGAACTCGCCGTTCATCAGCAGGAAATGGGCGTGGTTGTAATGCGCCAGTGGCTGCGTGGGATCGAGCGTGATGGCGCGGCGCGAGGCCACCAGCGCGGCGTCGATTTCGCCGGCATTGCGCAGCGCGACCGCAAGATTGGCGTGGCCCTTGGCATAGAGCGGGTCGAGCTCGATGGCGCGCCGATGCGCCGCGACCGCCGCCTCGACCAGATTCTGCGCCTCGAAGATGATCCCGAGATTGGTGTGCGCGGCGGCGTAGTCCGGCTTGAGCGCGAGCGCGAGCTCGGCGCAGGCGATGGCGTCGTCGACCTGTCCGAGCTCGAACAGGCCGGCGCCGAGATTGTTGAGGATAACGTGATCGGACGGGTCGCGGGCCGAGACCTGCCGGTAGATGCGGACGGCCTCCGCGCGCTCGCCCGCCTCGTGCAGCACCATCGCCAGCAGGCGCTGCGGCGCGAGGTTGCCGGGATCGAGCGCGATCGCGCGGCGGTAGTGCAGGATCGCATCCTCCAGCAAGCCCTGGCGATAGAGCGCGGCGCCAAGGCCACAATGCAGCCCGGCATTGTCAGGATCCGCGGCAAGTCCGCGGCGATAGGCCGTGGCGGCCGCTTCGTGCCTTTTCTGATCGCTCAACACATTGCCGAGGTTGAGCCAGACGCCGCGATAGACCGGATCGCGCGCGATCACCTCGCGATAGGCCTGTTCCGCCTCGACCGGTCGCTGCTGCCCGGCCAGCGCGACGGCGAGGTTGAACCGCGCCCGCGTCAGGCCACCATCGAGCGCAATCGCGCGCCGGAACGCGGCCTCGGCCTCGTCGAAGCGCGACAGATCACACAATGCGACGCCGAGCTTGATGTACAGGCCGGCATCCTGCGGCCGCAGCGTCACGCCGCGCTCGAACGCCGCCACCGCGCCCTCGTGCTCGCCCTTCACGGCGAGCGCATCGCCGAGGGTGGCGAAGGACGGTGCATGGTCCGGATCGAGGTTGAACACCCGGTTGAGCAATGCCGCGCCTTCCGCGGCACGATCGGTCACGAAGGCGATGACGGCGGACAGATGCAGCGCCGGAACATGGTCGGGATCGGCGATGAGGATGTCGCCGCACAGCGTGCCGGCCTCCGCCGCGCGGCCCGCGCCATAATGCGCCACCGCATCCCGCAACATCCGATCGACCGCCACGCTGCCCACGATACCGCCCCTGCCAACGACCCCGATGCGGATTAAACGGGCGACGCCGCGAAATCCGGCACGCTATTCCAGATTGAAGAATCACAACCGGGCGCAGGCTGATCTTCTCCTTCCCCCTGAAAGGGGGAAGGTCGGGATGGGGGTCAGCCGCGGACGACGCTGCAAGTGGAGAGAGCTGATCCCCACCCGCTTTGCTCTGGCGAGCAAAGCGACCTCCCCTTTTCAAGGGGAGGTAGGAGGGCGACCAGGAGCCCCCCTTGACGGCCGCCGCTTCATGTAACATATGACGTTACATGATCCGCGATAGCCGCCTGTCCAGTGTCCTGCATGGCCTGCTCCACATGATCGGGGCCGGCGAGCCGGTGACGTCGGAGCAACTTGCGCAGGCGATGGCCACCAACCCGGTGGTCGTGCGCCGTGTGATGGCGGGGCTGCGCGAGCAGGGTCTCGTGCATTCGGAGAAGGGCCATGGCGGCGGCTGGACGCTGGCGCGCGATCCCTCCGACATCACGCTTGCCGACATCTATCGCGCGGTGGGCGCGCCCACGATCGTCGCGATGGGCCATCGCTCGGAAAATCCCGGCTGCCTGGTCGAACAGGCCGTCAACGACGCGCTCGGAGACACGTTTCGCGAGGTCGAGGCGCTGTTCCTGAAGCGGCTCGGCGCGGTGACGCTCGATGCGCTCGCGAAAGATTTCAAGCGCCGGCTCGCCAAACACAGACAAAATCTCGAGGACCAGATTCATGCAGTCAAGTGAGCAGGCGAAACCTCTGCCGTACAACGATCCCGCGCACTGGGACAAAATGGTCGCCGCCTATGAGGCGCAGTCGCAGCCGTTCACGACACTGTTCGCCGACGCCGCGGTCGCAACGCTTCCGATCGACCCGTCATCCAGGGTGATCGACGTCGCCACCGGCACGGGCGCCGCGGCGCTGGCCGCCGCCCGCACCGGAGCCGAAGTCACCGCGATCGATTTCTCCGCCGGCATGGTGGCACGTGTCCGCGCGCATGGTGTGGCGAATATCGAGGCGCGGCAGATGGACGGCCAGGCGCTCGACCTGCCGGATGCCGCCTTCGACGCGGCAGTGTCGGTGTTCGGCGTGATGCTGTTTCCGGACTGGCGCGCCGGCCTCTGCGAGATGGCACGGGTGACGCGACCGGGCGGATCGGCGGCGATTGCGGTCTGGAAGAGCGCCGATGGCGCCGCCGTGCATCTCCTGCTCTCGCAGATCATCCGGCGGCTCTATCCCGACAATGTCACGCCGATGCCGTGCACGGGCCTCGCCGAGCTCGCCGACCCCGACCGCCTCGCCGCTGCGCTCATCGCCGCCGGCTTCTCCGATCCGGCGATTGCCGAGATCACCCACGACTTCAAGCTCAATGTCGCCAATCCCGCCGACGTCGACAAATTGTTCGAGTTCATGCCGCATTGGAGCGGGCTCGATGCCGACCAGAGCGCCGCAGTCGCGCGCGCCTTCCGCGCCGAGATCGAGCGCAGGCGGGTCGGCGACAGCTTCGCGATTCCGTCGACCGCGCTGATCGCGACGGCCCGGCGGGCTTGACCGAAACGGCCGCGATCCGGCCATGCGAGGTCACGGCCGCCTAGCGCTTGTCGTCGTCCGGCTTTTCTTCATCGCTCGGCGGCTGCAGGCCGGGACTGTTGGCCCAGCGATCGAGTTCCTCGATGACCCGCCGGTGGCTCGGCCGTAGCGGCTCTGCACCGCCGGGCTCTTGCGACAATTTTCGGGGCAGCTTGACCTGATCTGGCATGGCTAGGCTCCAGAGCTGGGGGCTGTACGCAGTGGCATTCGCAGCGATTGCTACGCGCGTGACTTGAGGAGATCGCGGATCTCGGTGAGCAGCTCCTGATCCTTGGTCGGCTTCGGCGGTTCGGCCGGCGCCGCGGGCGCTTCGCGCTTGAGCTGGTTCATGAGGCGGACCACGATGAACAGCACGAAGGCGACGATCAGGAAGTTGAGCGTCAGCGTCAGGAAGTTACCCCAGGCCAGCACCGCGCCCTGCTTCTTGGCATCGGCCAGGTTGGTCGCGGTCACCGACTTCGAAAGCGCGGTGAAATAGTTGGAGAAGTCGAGCCCACCGCTGACCGCGCCGATGATCGGCATGATGACATCGGCCACCATCGACGAGACGATCGCGCCGAATGCCGCGCCGATGATCACGCCGACGGCGAGATCGACGACGTTGCCCTTCATGGCGAATTCCCTGAATTCCTTCAGCATCTGATCTCCTGTTTTCCAAATGAATGCGGTGGCACGCCCCGGCGACTGGATCGCCGGCCGCTCCAAGGGGGCGAAAGACTATTTGCGATCGGCCGGCTTCGCGGGCGCCGCGACTGGCTGCGCAGGCGCGGCCTGCTCCCATGGCGCCGGCAGGATGACCCGCGCCGGCGGCGGGTTCTGCGCGCGGCGCTGCACATTCGCATTTTCCGACCGCGGCTCGTCGCGGGCGTTATCCGCGCGGGCGGTGGCGACAAGGATGCCGAGCGTCAGCGCGACGGATCCGAGTGCCGCGCCGACCAATGCGACGGACCGCACCACACCAGCGCGCGGCCTGTTCAGGATGGCAGGATGAGATGAGGTCATCGCAACTGCTCCTCACGCAATAGACATCGTTCGGAACCGCTCGGGCGCGAGCGCCGCGCACGGCTCGAGGCGGGACGTCAGGTCTTGATGTCGTCCGGCAGCTTGCCGCCATTGGCGGCGAGCTTCGCCATCACCTGCTGATGCAGCCAGACATTCATGGTGGCGGTGTTGCTGGTGTCGCCGGTGTAGTGCAGCTCCTTCGCGAGCTCCTTGCGCGCCGCAAGGCTGCTGTCGAGGCCGAGCGCCTTCATCAGGTCGACGATCGAGCTGCGCCAGTCGAGCTTCTCGCCGGTGGCCGCGGCCGCCTTGTCGACGATCGCGGCGACGTCGACGGATTGTGCCGCCGCCGTGCCGGGCGCAGCGGATGCAGCCGTCGACGTCGAAGGCGCTGCGCCGGGCGCGGCCGCCGTTGTGCTCTCAGCGGTTTTGGCCTGGGCGCCGTGGCCGAAGATTGCACCCATGATGCTTCCAAAAATGCTCATGATCTCTCGCTCCGTGCGCCCGAGACACCGTTCGTCCCGTGGCTGTTTCCGGTGACGGGGCGGACGATAGGCAGGCCATTGGCCGAGCGGAAGATGACCATCGTCACTATCGGAGTGTGGGACGGCGTGGTGCTGTCGGCGGAGAAAGCGTGCGGCTTTCTGCGGCCGCGCGAGAGCCTTTCATCGTACGCCCCACGTGCGATGAAGTCAGCCGTCCCGGCCCGATTCGCCAGCCCCGAGAAGTCGGGGCGGCTGACACAGACGTGTGCGCGTTGTCGCTACTAGAGCTGGCGGCGGCGGATGGTCTGGGCGAGTTCGACAAAGCTCTCGGCGATGCCGACGCCGGTCTTGGCGCTGACCGATTTGACGCTCGACTTCGCAAGCCCGGCAATCGCGCCCGCGCTGCCCGCGGCTTCCGGCAGATCGATCTTGTTCAGCAGCGCCCGGTAGGGCCGGCCGGGGAAGCGCTCCTCGAAGCCGCGGACCAGTTCCACCATGCGGGTCACCGTCTGCGGCCGCGTGACGTCGGACACGATGATGGCGGCGGATGCGCCGGTGACATAGACCGTGTCGAAGATCTGCGTGCCGAAATCGCCGTCGGTGTCCCACAGCACGAGGCGCATCGGATCGCTGCCATCCGCCGGCGCCACGTCGTGGCTCAGGATCTCGACGCCCAGCGTCGATTTGTACTGGCCCTCGAACCGGTTGTAGATCAGCCGATAGAGGATCGACGTCTTGCCGACCCCCATATCGCCGAGCAGCATGACTTTCGCGGTGAGCATCAGCGGGCCACTTCGCCTCGATAGACCGTCTCGAACGCCACGCGGCGATTACCGCCGACGGTGGAGTCGACCCGGTCAGTGATCGGCATCGTCGCCGCGCGCGAAACCAAAATCAGCCGCGACGAATCGACCCCGAGCGCGGTCAGCCTGCGCTGGACCTGCTCGGCCCGCTTGCGCGCCAGCGTCCGGTTGGTACCTTCCGTGCCGCTCTGATCGGCATAGCCGACGATGCGCAGCCTGAGATCGTTGTTCGCCATTAGTCCAGCGAGTTCGCGCAGCTGCTGCTCGGCCTGGTCGTTGTCGAGGACTTCGTCTGAATTGTTCGCGAAGAAGATCGCGGTGCTGGCGATGAAGCGGTCGAGCCGCGCCGCCGGACCGTCGGCGACGGCTTGCAGCTTCGAATATTGCTCGGCCAATTTGGCATACTGCTCGCCGAGCCTGTCATATTGCTCGGTCAGGGCGGCATATTTCTGGTCGCCCGACTTCGCCTGCGCACCGATCGCCTCGCGCATCTGGTCGAGGCTCGCCTGCAGCCGCGTCAGGCTCTGCTGCAGGCCCGCGATGCCGGCCTGCGATGCCGCGATTTGCTCGGGTGCGGACACCAGACCGATGTGGTTGACGATCTTGTACGGTGCCGCGGCCGCGGCGAGCGCATCGATCAACGGCGCGGTTTCCAGCTGGCTCGGCTCGATGCCTGAAACGGCCACGCTTCGGCTGCCGTGATCGAAGTCGAGCCGCAGCGGGAACGAGGCCAGCAACGGCTGCTTTGCGGCGAGCTGTCCCAGCGCCGCCTGGGTCCGCCGCTCCAACAGGCCGCGCGTCACCGATGTCGCGGCAAGCCAGAGCAGCAGCGCGGCCACGGCCGCGAGCAAGGCGAACAGGATCACCTTGCCGCGCCGGCTCGCGATCCGCCGTGGCGTATCGTCGGTCTCGATCGCGGCTGCCAGCGACGCCAGCATCGGCCCGTCGCAATCCGCGCCGCGGTCGATGCGCTCGATCGCATCGAAGAACAGCGAGTTGATCCTGGCATTGTCGGCTGGCCGCAACGGTCCCAGGCACTCCGCCGCCAGAATGAAGCGGGGCGAGGCGCGCAGCGCGAGCTGTCGTCCGCCGAAATCGAGCGTCTGCAGATTGCCTTCGCCGGCGAGCGCCTGCACCGAGAACTCCAGGATCGCCGCGACCATCGCGCTGAGCAGGTCGGCGCGTTCGTCGGCGGTCGCATCGCGCTTCCAGTCCGCGATCAGGCGGCCATTGCCGCGTTCGATGATCAGGAGCCGGTTGATCTGCGGCGGCTGATCGGCGAGCACGAATTCGCTGATCGGGCGTCCCGTCACCAGCGATTTGACGCGGCCGACCCACAATTGCGCCGAGGTCAACGCATTGATGCGCTGCTCGAGCGAGGCAACCAGCTCCCTGAACGAATTCGCCACCGCGGCGCTGACCAGCCGGCCGACGATCGGATAGAGCGCCTCGATCATCTGCTCGCGCGAGTTCTTGATCTCGCTGCGGATCGCCGAGACCACGACCGGCGCAATCGCGCTGGCGAGCTCGCGCGGCCGGTTGACCTCGGCGCGCTCCAGCGCCTCGACCAGGATGCCCGCGGTTGCCGTCTCCAGGCGGTCGGCGTTGCCGACATAGCGCTGCAGCGAGTCGAGGTCGGCCTCCAGCGACGTCAGGCGCGTCGCCTCGGGCTGAAACAGCAATGTCTTGAGCTGCTCGATCTCGCGGTTCTGGCCGGCAGCAGCTGCCATGCTATTTGCCCGTGCGGCCGGATCCCAATCCGCTGATGACCGAGCCGAGCTGGGTGATCGCCGCGCCGACATCCTTCAGCGAGTCGAGCCGCTTCTGCTCGGTATCCCGCTCGAGGTCGGAGAGCCGCGCAGAAAGCGCGGTGAGCTCGTTAGTGAAGTCCGCCTGCATCTGCTTGAGCGATGCCTGCATCTCCTCGCGCAGACCCGAGAGGTTGGTCTCGAGCGAACGTTGCGCGCCGCCGAACAGCAGGTCGCGAACCTGATCGATCGCCGCCATGCCATGCGCCGCCGGATCCACGCCGTTGCCGGCCGCCGCAGCGTCCGCCGGTCCGTCCGTACCTTTGGTCTGGCGCTCGATACCCTTCATGGTCATTTCCCGCTTACTCGTAGCCGCGCAATCCGGACCTGCGGTGTCAAAAAGCAAATCCGAAACAACCCTATAGCCAATTTTGCGGGCGCGGCCCAGAGAAAGGCGAGCAATCTCAGCCGGATCAACCGCGTGGTTGTGCGATCACGGCCAATTATTTCTAGTAAGTTATTGCCTTTATTGCGAGTTCTGTACGGTTCTTGACCTGGCATTTCTCCAGAATCGTGCTGACATAGTTCTTCACGGTTCCTTCGGCCAAATGCAGCTGCTCGCCGATCTCGGTGTTGCTCTTGCCCTCGACGATCAGCGTAAGAATTTCATTCTCCCGCGCCGTCAGCCCGTCGCGAACCGGCAGCTTCGCCGAGACGCGCGGGCCGCGCAGCCGCTTGAACTCGTCGAGGATGCGCGCGGCGACGCCGGGCGAAAGCCCGGACTGGCCGTTGATGACCGCGCGGATGGTCGAGGCGATCTCCTCCATCCTGGCGTCCTTCAAGAGATAAGCCTTGGCGCCTGCGCTCACCGCCTCGAAGATCAGGTCGTTGGTCTCGAACGTCGTCAGCACCACGATATGGGTCTGCGGCAATTCGCGGAGAATCCGCTGGGTCGCGGCGATGCCGTCGACCCGCGGCATCTGCAGATCCATCAGGATGACATCCGGCCGATAGCGCCGCGCGAATTCGATGGCCTGCTCGCCGTCGGCCGCGCCGGGAAGGATCTCGAAATCGTCGTTCTGCTGGGCGAGCAGCGTGGCGATACCTTCCCTGATCAGCGTCTGATCCTCGGCGATCAGCACCCGTATCTTCTCAATTCTGCTCACGGGCTTTCCGTCATCCTCTCGAAAACGTGTTGCATGCGCGGCAACGAATTCAATCGGCCAGCACGCCGGCAGACGCTGCCGGCGGTACCGCCACGGGGAGCGAGATCCGGACCAGCGTTCCCTGCCCGGGCGCGCTCTCCACCGCGCAGCTGCCGCCGACAAGTTCAGCAAATTCGGCCATGCCAATCAATCCGAAATGTCCTGGCGTCGGGATCGCGGGATCGAAGCCGCGGCCGTCATCGCGGATCTCGACAATCAGCTTGCGGCCGACCGCGGCCGGCTCGTCGAAGGCGTGAAAGAAGACGCGGCGCGCCTGCGCATGCGTCTGAACATTGCGCAGTGCCTCGCTGAGAATGCGCTGAACCGTCAAGCCGCAATCGCGCAAGCCGGGGCGCGCCGCTTCGTCGATCTGGATCGACACCCTGACACCGCTGCGCGCGGCGAAGTCGCTGAGCAGCCCCTCGACGTCGGGATCAAGCTTCAGATCGTCGGGCGTGCGCAGGCGATCGATGGCTTCGCGTGCGCGGTTCAGGCCGCTCGCGGCCGCATCTTCAGCTGTCGCGAGGCTGTCCGCCACACGGGCGGGATCGGCCGACAAATAATGCCGGATCAGTCGGATCTGGGTCAGCAGCGCCACGATCGAGTGCACCAGCGTATCGTGCAGATCGCGCGCCAGCCGCAGCCGCGTCCGCGCCAGCGAGGCAAAGCGCACCTCCGCGCTCGCCGCCTCGAGCTGCTGCTCCATCAGGCGCCGGGCGCGGCGCTCGCTGCCGAGCAGCGTTTCGACCTGACGGCCGGCAAAATCCGGCATGGCAATGACGAAGTAATGCGACTGCGCGCCGTTCCACAGCACGACCGCCGTCATCGGCTGCGTGATGTCAGGCGACGCGCCACGCACACCGGCCAGCGCAATCATGTCCCGCTGGCCGCTGGCAAGCGCCGCCAACTCGGCTTCCATGCCGACCAGCAACACACACTCGCAGCAATCGACGCCGGTTTCGGGAAGCCACTCGACCAGCCGGCCGATCTTCCGCTGCATGCTTCGATCGGCGCCGATGACGGCGAGACCGATGACGTCGGCTTCTGCGGCCGCAAGCAAATCCGCGCTCAGATCGATCATGCGTTGCCCATCAGCTCAGCGAGCAGCCCACTCTGGCGTAAGCCGGCAGCGGTCGCAAACGAATATGACTTTCGTCACAACCGGTCCTGACCTTCGTCAGATGCCGCGGCTGCTCGAAATGCGGTTCTGTCTCACGAATGAGCAACAGCGCAAGCCATGATGTGCCACATGCCGGCGTCCATGGCGATGCCGGCCGGGCGCCGGGCCTCGCGAAAGGTCGCGCCAGTCGGCCGGAATGTGAGCTGACAATGAAGGGCGCACCACGGAAACCGTCGGGCATCGAGCTGCGCATGCTGGCGGAAGCAAGCAAACCCGCGCGGCGCCGTCGCCTGAGCGCGACCCAGAAGGAGGCGTTGCAGGAAGCGCTCGCCGGCCGCCTGCAACTCTATCCGCGCGGATATGCCGCGAGCAAGACCGGACCATTCCACTCCCGACGCGCCATTCTCGGACTGGTGCGCGCCGGCCTGATGAGCCTCAGCGCGACGGCGCGCTATGCGGCCGTGACCAGGCGCGCGCGCGAGATGTACGAGGCCGCGGCAAGCAGCGACGCTGCGCCCGAGTAAGCGCGCGCCATTGCGCTGAGGCGCTCGAAGCCCTCACCGTCCATTTCATTTCTTCGCTGAGACCTGGCCGGCGTCACGCACGCGCGGGCGCTGTCGCGTGCCGCGCCGACTCCGGCCGCGAGCAGCGTCAGACCAGCCGGTTGGCTGCAGCAGGACACGTATGCAGATAAACTGCGAAGATAATCTTTACAGTTTACCTTCATATATGCTATCCGATCGGGCATGAGCAATGTACCGGCCCGCCCCGGCTCGGCGCGCACATCCGCGCTGGCCGAAGATCTTCGCCTGTTGATTGGAAGGCTGAAGCGGCGGCTTCGCGAGCAGGGTCAGCGCGAGGACCTCCCGCCTTCCCAGGTCGCGGTGCTGCTTCGCCTCGAAAAGGATGGCCCCGCGACCGTGTCCAGCCTGGCGCGATCGGAGGGTATGCGTCCGCAATCGATGAGCTCGGCGATATCGGCGCTCGAGGCTGCGGGCCTGGTCCGCGGCGCGCCGGATCCGGACGACGGCCGGCAGACCATCATGTCGCTCACCGATAGCTGCCGCGAGCGGCTGCGCACCGGCCGCGCCGCGCGGCAGGACTGGCTGTCGCGCACCATCGCCGCGCGGCTGTCGGCGCGGGAGCAGGACGAACTCGCCGCCGCCGTCGGCTTGCTGAAGCGGCTGGTCGAGGATTGAGGCCGGCTGCGCCGCGACAGCTTGCGAGAAAGGTAACGACCATGGCCCTGACCACGCTCGATCCGATCACCGCATTGATCGTCATCGATCTACAAAGCGGCCTCATGGGCTGGCCCTTCGCCCATCCGATCGGCGACATCGTGGCTCGCGCGGCCGCGCTTGGCGCTGCGTTCCGACGGCACGGTCTGCCGGTCGCGCTGGTCAATGTCGACGGCAGCTCGCCGGGACGAACCGAGCAGGCGCCGCGCCATGGAAATCCAATTGGAAATCCAATTGGAAATCCATTTGGCGGCCCGCTTCCCGACGGATGGACCGATCTCATTCCGGAGCTCGACCGACAGCCCGGCGACATCGTTGTGACCAAGCGAACGCGAGGCGCATTTGCCAGCACCGACCTCGAAAGCCTGCTGAGAGCGCGCGGCGTCACGCAAGTCGTGATCGCCGGCGTCGCCACCGCGGGCGGCGTCGAATCGACGGCGAGACAGGCCTATGAGGCGGGCTTCAACGTCACGCTCGCAATCGACGCCATGACCGATGCGCGGTCGCACGCACATGAATACAGCATCGAGCACGTGTTCCCGCGGCTTGGCGAAACCGGCTCGACGCAGGCGATCATCGATCTCGTTGAAAGGACCAACTCGCATGAACTGGCTTGATCTCGTCGCCTATTTCTTCGGCGGCGTCTTTCTCACCAATGCGATCCCCCACGTCGTCGCCGGCATGATGGGCGAAGCGTTCCAGAGCCCGTTCGCCAAACCGCCCGGCGAAGGCCTGTCCTCATCGACCGTCAACATCGTGTGGGGCTTCTTCAACCTCGCGGTCGGATATCTTCTGGTCTGCCGCGTCGGCGACTTTGGCTTGCGAACCACCAGCGACGTTGCAGCGCTCGGGCTCGGCGGTCTTCTGATCGGCCTGTTCCTGGCGCGGCGGTTCGGGCGGTTTCACGGCGGGAATGAACCTCAGAGAACATGAGACGCGTATTTCGATCGCTCGCGAGCTTCAACTACCGGGTCTGGGCGGCCGGCGCGCTGGTATCCAACATCGGCACCTGGATGCAGCGCGCGGCGCAGGACTGGCTGGTTCTCACCCAGCTGACAAATCACAGCGCGTCCGCCGTCGGCATCGTGATGGCGCTGCAATTCGGGCCACAACTATTATTGATGCCGTGGACCGGCTTTGCCGCCGATCACTTCAACCAGCGCAAACTGCTGATGGCGACCCAGGCGACGATGGGCGCGCTCGCACTCATCCTCGGCATCCTCACCGTCACCGGGCTGGTGCAGCTCTGGCACGTCTACACCTTCGCGTTCCTGTTCGGCTGCGCGGCGGCGCTCGATGCCCCGGTGCGACAGACCTTCGTCGCCGAACTGGTCAGCGATACCAATCTGTCGAATGCGATCGCGCTGAACTCGACCTCGTTCAACGCCGCCCGCATGATCGGCCCGGCCGTCGCCGGCCTCATCATTGCCTCCGTCGGCACCGGCTGGGCGTTCCTGTTCAACGGCGCATCGTTCCTGGCGGTGCTGACCTCGCTGACCCTGCTGCGCACCTCCGAGCGGCGCCCGAACGCGCGCGCCCATCGCACCAAGGGCAGCGTGATGCAGGGCTTCCACTATGTCTGGTCGCGGCCCGATCTCAGGGCGACGCTGATCATGCTGTTCCTGATCGGGACCTTCGGACTGAACTTTCCGATCTTCATTTCCACCATGGCGGTTGGCGTGTTCCACACCGACGCGCGCGGCTTCGGCCTGCTGTCGTCGATAATGGCGCTCGGAACGATGTCGGGCGCGCTGCTGGCCGCGAGCCGCGAGGAGCCGCGCTTCGGCTCGCTGATGCTGGGCGCCGCGATCTTCGGACTGGGCTGCACGCTCGCCGCATTGGCGCCGAGCTATTGGCTGTTCGCCGCGGCGCTGGTCGTGATCGGCGTCGCCGCGCTGACCGTCACCAACACCTCGAACGCGCTGATGCAGCTCTCGACCGAGCCGGCGATGCGCGGACGGGTGATGGCGCTGCGGCTCGGCGTTGCGCTCGGCGGCACGCCGATCGGCGCGCCGATCGTCGGCTGGGTCGCCGATCACCTCGGCCCGCGCTGGGCACTCGGCGTCGGCGCCGCGGCCGGCTTTGCCGCAGCGATCGTGGCGATCGGCATGCTGTCCCGATCGGACGGCGAAGCCGAGCGCCGCAGCCAGGAGGCGCGAAGGAGCGAGGTCAACCTGCCGCAGCAGCGTTGAGCATGGCGCCACCGACCGGCGCTGCTACCCTGTGTTTGAGCACGTGTCCTTCACGCGAACCGAAAACGCTAGTAGGCGTAGGACGTCTTGCCCGGCTGCACGGTCAGCCGAAAGGCGACGTCGGTCGAACCATCCATCAGCTCGATGATGTGGTCGCACACCAGGCAGCGAAACTCACCCGCGGCGCCGCCTTTCGACGTCAGTTCGATCCGGCGATAGCCGGCCTGGCAATGGGGGCACGTCACGTCAGATTTTCGCATCGAATCAGCAAGCCGTTGCGCTCTTGAGCTTCCCACACGCCCATCATCGGAATGTGACGCCCGTCTAACCGGCGTGCTGGTCGACCAGACTACCTGGAATTTGTGCTGTGCTTTCAGCGCGCAAAGTTCCCGACGATGGCCGGAACGACGACGCGCCCAAGCCGGGCAACACGGCTGCGGACCAAAAAACGAGCGAGCGCTCTCTCAGAAAATTTCATCATCCCCCTTTTCCGGGCGCCATTTCGTGGGCTAGGAATTACGCAAGGGCATAAAGCCCCAGCCCGGACCAGCAACAAAATGAAATGGTCCGGGAGCATAGCTAGGGAGGCAACGTGGGTCTCGCGCGTCAGCGACCGGGGACGGCGAATGCGTTCGCGATGGACGTGCTTTGCGCGCGCATCCTCGAACGTCATCGGGATTCCATCCGGGTCCAGAAAACCCATCTTGCCGTTCCGAATCTCACGCGCATCATCGGCGCCACGCTCATGCTTTCCAACAAGCACGGCTTTCACGCCACCACGCTGCGCCAGCTCGCGGAAGCCTCGGGCCTCAGCATGGGCGGCCTTTATACGTATTTCGATAGCAAGCCGACGCTGCTGTCGATGATCCTCGGCGAGGTCGCCGAAACGGTGGCGGAGGTCCTCAACTCGCCGCCCGCCGACGTGAAGCAGGATGCGCGCAAGCATCTGCACTGGATTATCGCGACCCATGTCCGCATGAGCGAGGCGATGCAGCCCTGGTTCGTGTTCTGCTTCATGGAAGCGAAGTCGTTTCCGCCGGCGGAGCGCCAGCGCGCCATCGAGATGGAGGTGATGACCGAGAAGATCATCGCCGGCGTCCTCAAGCAGGGCGTCGCCAGCGGCGTCTTCACGATCGATCAGGTCACGCTGACGGCATCGCTGATCAAGCCGCTGCTGCAGGACTGGTACGTCAAGCGCGCCAAGTACCGCAGACGTGGCACCTCGATCGAGGCCTACATCAACACCGTCGGCGCATTCGTCGACGCTGCGGTCGCAGCCAGGACGCGGCCCGGCCGTGTCGCGACCGGCTCCCGCACCAGATCCAGGCAGACGGCGCACCTATAGACGCAAGGAAGGACGAGGCAATGAAGCGATTGCGGTTCAATCAACAGGAGATCGTCTTCGCCGTCTTTGCCGTGCTGTTCCTGGCGTTCTCGATCTTCCTGCGCGGCTTCCTGACGCCGGAGAACATGCTGACGCTGCTGCAGAACGTCGCGGTGCTCGGCATCCTCGGGCTTGCGATGGCGATCGTCGTGATCGGGCGCGGCATCGACATCTCGCTGATCGCAGCGCTCGCGGTGCCGCCGGGGCTCGTGCTGCAGATGGTGCAGAACGGCCACTCGCTGCCGACCGCGCTGGTGACGGCCGTGCTGCTCACGATCGCGTTCGGCCTGGTCAATGGCTGGCTGATCGCCTATGCCGAGGTCCCTTCGCTGTTTGCGACGCTGGCGACCGGCCTGCTGCTCGCCGGCCTCGGGCAGGCCGCGCTGTTTCAGCTCGACGTCGTGCAGTGGAGCGACGGCATGAAGGGCTTCGAGCGGCTCGGACAAGGCACCATCCTCGGCATTCCCACCTCGATCGTGATGTTCGCGATCGCCTGCGTCGTGGTCGCGTTCCTGCTGCGCCAGACGCGCTGGGGCGCCTATATCTACGCGATCGGCGATAATCCCTACGCCGCCCGCGTCACCGGCATCCCCTCGCGCCCGATCATCGTGCTGCAATACGTCGTCGCGGCGCTGATCGGCTGCTTCGCGGGCCTCGTGATGGCGGCATCGGTCAACTCGATGCCGACCCGCATCTTCAATTCGACCCTGATCTACGACGTCATCCTCGTCGTCGTGCTCGGCGGCATCGGCCTGTCGGGCGGCCGCGGCGGCGTGCTCAACGTCATCATCGGCACGCTGCTGATCGGCACCATGCTGAACGGCATGACCATCATGGACATTTCCTACGCCGGACAAAATCTCGTCAAGGGTGTCGTCCTGCTGCTCGCCGTCATCACGGATTCATTCCTGAATCCGCGCAACGAAGAAACGGCACAGCAGGGCGACATCTGAACCAAGCCACAAGAACATTCAATCACGACCAAGGAGGAAGCAATGAAATACGCTGTCAGCACTGCAAAGGTGATCGCCGCGGCGCTTGGGCTTGCCGCCATCGCCGCCCCGGCTCTGGCCCAGCAGGGCCTGGACGAGCCGTTCCAGAAGCCGTTCAGGGAAGCTCTCGCCGGCAAGACGGTGGCCTACGTTCCGGTCGCCATGAACTTCGACCTCACCGAAGGCTGGTACGCCGGCATGAAGAAGGAGCTCGAGCCCTTCGGCGTGAAGTTCGAGATCCGCGATCCCAACTGGAACACCAATGCCGGCGCGCAGGCAGTGACCTCGCTGATCTCGGAGAAGCCCGCCGTGATGGTGATCCACAATCCGGACGTGCAGACCTACGCCAAGTTGCTGCAGCGCGCCGAGAACGAAGGCATCTACGTCATCCAGATCAACATGGGATCGGCCTATCGCTCGTCGGCCTTTGTCGGCGCCAACTGGATCGAGATCGGCGAGCGCGACACCGAAGCCGTGGTGAAGGCCTGCCAGGGCAAGTCGAACAAGATCGCCATCGTGCAGGGCGCGCTCTCGGCGGCCGCCAGCGCCTACACGCTCAAGGGCGTCGAGAACGTGCTTGCCAAGCATCCGGAGATCAAGGTGGTCTCGAGCCAGGCGGCCGACTGGGATGCCGCGAAGGCCAAGGCGATCACCCAGACGGTGCTGAAGCAGAATCCTGATCTTTGCGGCATCGTCGGCTTCTGGGACGGCATGGACATCGGCACCGCCGCTGCGGTGAAGGAAGCCGGCCTGACCGGCAAGGTGTTCGTCGCGACCTCTGGCGGCGGCGAGCGCAAGGGCGCCTGCGAGCTGGTGAAGTCCGGCGCGTTCGATCTCAACATGAGCTACGACGTGCCCACCCAGGCCGCGCAGATGGCCGGCACGATCAAATGGCTGCTGTCGTCGGGCGCCAAGGCCGGCTCGATCAAGGGGTCGGAATACACGACGCTGATTCCGATCACCAAAGAGAACGCGGACAGCCAGACCGCGTGCTGGAATCTCAGTGACCTGAAAAAATAGTCGAACCATTCCCGCTCGACGTCCCGGGCGATCTCACCCGGGACGTCGATCTTCCCAAATCGAACGCCTTGCTGGAATGCCGATGCGCGACACCCTGACGAGCCTGCGTTACCGCTACTGGCCGGATCATCTCCTCGGCGAGATCCTGTCGAAGCGTTGGACCGAGACCGCAATACCGGTGATCCTGCTTTTGATCGTCGGCTTCGCGCTCAGCCGCTCCATCGATCACTTCCTGTCGCCGTCGAGCCTTGCCGACACCGCCCGGCAGGCCGGCGAAATCGGCTTCATCGGCCTCGGCATGGCGCTGGTCGTCATCGTCGGCGGCATCGATCTGTCGGTCGGCTCGATCTTCGCGCTGACGGATTTCTGCGCGCTCTATCTGCTCGACGTGCTGAACTGGCCGGTGCCCGCGGCGGTCGTCGCCACCCTCGTCTGCGGTGCACTGCTCGGCGCCGTCAATGGCGTCCTGATCGGCTACTTAAGGCTGCGCGCCTTCATCACCACGCTGATCACCCTGATCATCTACCGCTCGGCGTTCGATCTGCTGATCCAACGCTACTCCAATTCGATCGCCGCGGCCTTCCCCGACATCCCGTCCTGGAATTTCATCGGCGGTGGCGACGTGTTCGGCATTCCGAGCGTCGCAATCGTCTACATCGCGATCGCCATCTTCGGCCATATCTTCATGACCCGGCTGCGCCCGGGCTGGCACATCACCGCGATCGGCGGCTCGCGCCGTTCCGCCTACAATTCCGGCATTCCGGTCCGCCGCACCATCGCGCTCTGCTATGTCGCAAGCGGCGTGCTGACAAGCATCGCCGCGCTGTTCTTCGCGGCCCGGCTCGGCACCGTCGGCGGCGATATCGGCGTCGGCCTCGAGGTGATCGTGCTGACCGCGACCGTGCTCGGCGGCATCACGCTCGGCGGCGGCAAGGGCTCGGTCGCAAAATCGCTGGTCGGCGTGCTGATCGTGCTCCTGATCACCAACGGCCTGACCACGCTCAATGCGCGCGGCGGCATCAACCGCATGGCGCTGGCGGGCATTCTGCTGGTTGCGGCGATGGTCGACATCCGCTGGCAGAAGAACCGCACCCGCATCATCAGCAAGGTCTATGTCGCGCCGACCTATCATGCGCTGCCGCCGCCGCCGGCCACCGAGATCGGCCAGGGCGGCCCGTTCGAGCAGAACGACAAGCTGCGCGACGTCGAACTGATCGGTCTCGGCCGCATCGAGGCGCCGGAGGACGTGATCCTCGATCGCAACAACAATCTCTATGCCGGCTCGCGCCATGGCGACATCATCCGCTTCTTTGCACCCGACTATCAGCGGATGGAGGTGTTCGCCCATATCGGCGGCCAGCCGCTCGGCATGGCATTCGACCGGCAGGACAATCTCTATGTCTGCATCGGCGGCATGGGCCTTTACCGCATCACGCCCGACGGCACCGTGGAGAAGGCGACCGACGAGACCAACCGCAGCATGCATTCGGTCAACGACGACAGCCGCCTGCGGCTGGCCGACGACCTCGACATCACCGATGACGGTCTGATCTTCTTCTCCGAAGCGACCGTGCGCTACGAGATGGACGAATGGCCGATCGACGGCCTCGAGGCGCGCGGCAACGGCCGCATCATCTGCTACGACACCAAGACCGGCGCCACGCATACGGCACTGCGCGGCCTCAAATTCCCCAACGGCATCTGCGTCGCCAGCGACGGCCAGTCGATCCTGTTCGCCGAGACCTTCGGCTGCTCGATCAAGCGGCTGTGGTTCGCGGGGCCGAAGAAGGGCCAGGTCGAGGTAGTGATGGACAATCTGCCGGGCTATCCCGACAACATCAATCTCGCCTCCGACGGCAATTACTGGCTGGCGCTGGTCGGCATGCGCAGCCCCTCGCTCGACCTTGCCTGGAAGATGCCGGGCTTCCGCCGCCGCATGGCCAAGCGCGTCCCGGTCGACGAATGGCTGTTCCCGAACATCAACACCGGCTGCGTCGTCAAGTTCAACGAGCAGGGCAGGATCCTCGAATCGTTCTGGGACCTGCGCGGCGAGAACCACCCGATGATCACCTCGATGCGTGAGCATCGCGGTTATCTCTATCTCGGCGGCATCATGAACAACCGGATCGGCCGCTACAAGCTGGAGAACGCGGACCCGAACTTCGTGCAGTATGACAAGCGCTGGGGGAAGCTGTCGTGATCGCGGCCGTCAGGGAATTCGCCAACCGCTTTCTCGGCCGTGGCGAGGCCACCATCACCGTGCCGTCGTTCGACGGCGCGCTCAAGCCGAATCAAAAACTGGAGGCGGCGACGACCTTGCTGGAATGCGAGGCGCTAGAGGATCTCGCAACCGACGGCCGCAACCTCTATGTCGCCGACGGCCGGCGCCTGCTGCGCCTCGACGGCGGCGGAGCGGCCGAGCTCCGCAGCTTCGAGCAGCCGATCTCGGCGCTCTGCGCGCTCACCGGCGGCGGCATCGCGGTCGCACTCGGCGGCCGCGAGGTGCGGCTCTATACCGATCCCTCGTCGGGCGAGCCGAGCGTGACGTTCAGCGACGCCGTCTTCAACTCGATCAACGCGCTGACGCAGGCCGGCGACGGGACCCTGATCGCAACCGACGGCTCGGTGACCTGCGGCATCGATGATTGGGCGCGCGACCTGATGGAGCTCAACCGGAGCGGCCGCGTGTTCCGGCTCGACCCCAGGACCAGATCGGCGCAGCCGCTGGCCTCGAAGCTCGGCTACGCCTTCGGCGCCTGCGCACGCGGCGACGGCGTGCTGGTCAGCGAGAGCTGGCGGCATCGCCTCGTCCTCGTCTCGAACGGACGGCCGCTGCAGGTCGTGCTCGGCCATTTGCCCGTCTATCCGTCGCGGCTGTCGAAGGCCGCGGGCGGCGGCTATTGGCTCACCGCATTCACCGCACGCACCCAGCTGATCGAGTTCGTGCTGCGCGAGCCGGCCTACCGGCGCCGCATGATGGCCGAGATCGACCCGGCCTATTGGGTGACGCCGCGGCTGCGCTCGGGGTTCTCGTTCAAGGAACCGATGCAGGGCGCCCACATCAAGACGATGGGCGTCATCAAGCCGTGGGCGCCGCCGCGCTCCTATGGCCTCGTCATCCGGCTGAGCGAGGACGGCAAGCCGCTGTATTCGCTGCACAGCCGGGTCGACGGCGTCAATCACGGCGTCGTCGCCGCGCTCGAGCTGGGCGGCGATCTTGTGCTGATCGCCAAGGGACCGGGCCGCGTGCTGAAACTGCCCCTCGCCGGGCTCGCCGAGGAGACAGGCTCATGAGCGACACCGTGTTGTCCCTGCGCAAGGCCACCAAGCTCTACGCCGGCGTGCCCGCCATCGAGGGCGTCGATTTCGATCTGCGCCGCGGCGAGATTCACGCGCTGGTCGGCGAGAACGGCGCCGGCAAGTCGACGCTGACCAAGGTGATGGCCGGCGTCGTGACATTGACCTCGGGCGGCATGAGTGTCGATGGCGCGGAGGTCGCGCCGCGGACGCCGCTGGAGGCGCGCAATCTCGGCATCGCCATGGTGTTCCAGGAGAACAGCCTGGTGCCGACCATGACCGTCGCGCAAAACCTGTTCCTCGGGCAGGAGAAATTCTACAACCGGCTGCGCGGCATCTACATCGCCGCCCAGCAGTTCCTGCAATCGCTGAATTTCGACGTGACGCCGACCGCCACCGTGAGCGGGCTCGGCGCCGCCAAGAAGCAGATGGTGGAGATCGCGCGCGCGGTTCTGCACAAGGCCAAGGTCATCATCTTCGACGAGCCGACCGCGTCGCTGACGCCGGAAGAGAAGAAATATTTCTTCGACCTGGTCCGTGACCTCAAGAAGCGCGGCGTCTCGATCATCTTCATCTCGCACGCGCTGGAAGAGGCGCTACTGCTCGCCGACCGCATCACCGTGCTGCGCGACGGCAAGCATGTCATCACCGACGACACGGCGAAATTCGATCGCGCGGCGATCGTGCAGGCGATGGTCGGCCGCGATCTCTCCAACACGCTGTATGGCGCGCGGAAGACCAGCGTCCGGCCGGCCGGTGCGCGCGTGCTCACGGTGCAGAACCTCAAGATGGCGCCGATGGTGAAGAACAATTCGCTGTCGGTGTTTGGCGGGCAGATCACCGGCGTGTTCGGCCTGGTCGGCGCGGGCCGCACCGAGACCTTCAAGATCGTCTCCGGCGTGTTGAAGCGCGACTTCTTCCACGGCGGCGAAATCATGCTGCACGACAAGCCGGTGCGCTACCGGGTTCCGGCGCCGGCGGTCAAGGCCGGCATCGCCTATGTGACCGAGGATCGCAAGGTCGAGGGCTTCTTCGAAACCGCCTCGATCGCCCGCAACATCTATCTCGGCCTGCTTTCGAAGTTTCCCGGGGGCCGCATGATGTTGTCGCGGCGCGAGACCAATTCGGTCGGCAAGACCTGGACTCAGCGCCTCAAGGTTCGCGCCATCGGCGACGAGGCCAAGGTGGTCGAGCTGTCAGGCGGCAACCAGCAGAAGGTGGTGATCGCCAAATCGCTGGTGCAGGAGCCCGAGCTGATCATCTTCGACGAACCGACCCGCGGCGTCGACGTCGGCGCCATCGTCGAGATCCACGAGCTGATCAACCAGCTCGCCGACGAAGGCAAGGCGGTGGTGGTGATCTCGTCCTATCTGCCCGAGATCATGGCGCTATCCGACCGCATCCTGGTCTCGCGCCAGGGCAAGGTGGTCGAGGAATTCTCCGCGCTCGAAGCCACCGAGGAGAAGATCATGTACGCGGCGATTCATTGATGCCCTGAAACGCGATGCGATTTTGGTTGAAGCGTCAGGTGCGGCGCGGGAAGCCGCCTGCTGCGATCCTGGTCGAACGCTACTTCGGTCCGACGGTTCCGGTCACCTTCAGTCTCGCCGATCTCACCCAACCCGAGACGTCGTTGCCCGTCCCCGGATTGAGATACATCACCGACGACCAGCCATCCCTGGTTTGCGCATACGCGATCAGTGCGTCATTCGGAATGACGAACACGCCGCGGATCGGACAGTGCAGATTCGGTGCGGAGTAGAATTGCAGCCGTCCCGTGCCCGTCACCACATTGGCCAGCGGCGGCGACAGCATCGGGACGCGGCTGGTGCCGGTCTGCGGCTCCTTGCAGTTCGACGGCGTCATCGCGTGCACGGTCGCTCCCGGAGCCCCCAGGATCAGCGCACAGCAGACCATGCAGACGACAACGAACCTGTCCGACATCACTGACCCTCCTGACGTCGCCGGTTGCGGCAACCGGCGAAGGGATTGATTCAGTTCGTGCCCGCGATGATGACGAGATTGTTCAGGACAGGCGTGGAGCAGAACGCGACGACGAGAGCGATGTTGTAAACGTTGTTGCTCCGCCAAAGCAGCCACGTGACCACGAACGTCAAGCCAAGCTTGGGCACCAGCCACCAGACACCGAACCATGTCTGCGCCAGATGCATGAACGGGTTCAACTCACCCAATCCGAGAGTCAGGATCACATTCGTCGACTCAAGGTCGGCGTAACCCAGCAGCAGCGCGAGGAGCACCAAAAGACCCTTAACCCAATTCATTCCGAGACTCCCGATGCCAGTAATGCCGAAGATGCCGGATTGGCCAGATCACACTATTGATGATGTCCACGCGCTCGGCAGGCACGAGGCCCGTTGCAGGATATTCGTCCGGCTTCGGTATCCAGGCCGTGCCGAACAGAATGTCGAGAAATGGAAAGCAGGCAGCGAAATTTTTGTCCCTGTGCTCGGGAAGGACCGAATGATGGATCCGGTGCCATTGCGGATTGTTGATCCATGTCACATACCGACCGAGCGGAATGCGGACGTTGAGATGGGCACACGCATCGGGCATGAAGAAGATAAATCCCACCGCGATCACCATGTCCGGCGGGATGCGGAACAGGATCGCCATGATCGGAAGAAAGGCGTCGGACAACACCCGCTCCAGCCAGAAATGCCGGCCGCCGGTAATGAACGTGACGCCGTTCGCGCTGTGATGGAACGAGTGCATCGCCCATAGAAAGGGGATCGCATGTTGGAGGCGATGATACGTGTACTTGTAGAGATCGAATGCGACCACGATGATCGCGAGTGACACGTACCACCAGTAACCGTCGGTCGGCAGCTTGATCCAACCGAGACCGGTATAGCTCGCAATCTTGCCCGCGGTGATCGCCGCGATCGGAGCGAGCATGGACGACAACCCGAGGCTCACGATCACCGCGAGCCAATCATCACGAAACTCGGCGTAGGGAACGTCCGCAATCGGCCATCTTTTTTCCAGGATGCGGCTGGTGTAGACGATGCCCAGAAACACGGCCGCATAAAATACGGCGTTTGCGATGTCACTCTGCATGAGGGATGACTCGCCGGTTCAAAAGGACAGACAATAAGAATAAAAACATTTCTGTGCCTATAGGCTAAAAAAGCTTATTTTTTCTCAACGCTCCGGCGGGGGCAAGCAGGGTTTTTACGGGGCGGCCCTCGTCTTCGGCTCGATTCTGGCCCGCGCGGGCGCATTTTTCCGGGCCGGTCTCCGATCCGGTGCGGCGATAGCCCGCTGAAGCGAACCCCGCGCCCGCCCGCAGGACATTGTGCGCACCGTGAAGGCGCGTGGTGCATCCCTGAGGGGCTATACAGAGCAACCCATCGACACCAGCACAGCAGCGGGCAAGCGCTTCCTGGACATGCTCGGTGTGTTCACCGAGTTCGAGACCAACCTCCGCAAAGAGCGGCAGCTTGAGAGTATCGCGGAGGCCAAGGCACGCGGGGTCTACCAAGACCACAAAGCGTCCATCGACACCGCCAAAGTGAAGGCGCTTAAGGCTGAAGGCATGGGAGCGTCCGCTATCGCGAAGGCGCTCAAGATTGGCCGCGCGTCGGTTTACCGGGCTCTTGAGGATTGAGGAGGGAAGCCAATGACACCCACAGCGCCCTCCAACTGTGACCACGGGCTGTGTGAGTGCAGTGGAACGCAATCGATCCAGAAGTGTCTGGGGATGCTCTACTGAAGACGAGCACGCATCAGCTGCCCGAACCAATGGGAGCTTGCGTGAATGGCGCGCCGTGGCCGATGAAGATGGGCACTACGTGTTCGCCGTGGCGCTATGATGCAACGGTTCAATTTTGCCGACCGCCTTGCGACAGGACGGAAAGGAGGTGCCCATGCCGAAAACGATCGCGGTATTGGGCTCTGCCCTCTTCTTTGCGGTTGCGCCCAGCTCGGCGGCGGGGCTCGTTCCCTGGTGGATTACGCGTTGGGAGTTTCGGCCGCCCTTCTTCGATCTCGACGCGACGCGCGCCGTCGGGATCCTGTTGATCGCCGCCGGTCTACCCAGGCTTGTCGACTCGTTTGCACGCTTTGCGCTGCAAGGATTGGGCACACCGGCGCCGGTCGCACTGACGCAGAACCTCGTGGTGACGGGTCTCTATCGCTATGTGCGCAATCCTATTTACGTTGCCCTTGTCGCCGTCATTCTGGGCCAAGCGGTCTTGTTCGGCGACCAGCGCCTTGGGTACGGTGTTGGTGTGGCTCGCCTTCCACGCGTTTGTCGTGGGGTACGAGGAGCCGGCGCTCGTTCGTATGTTCGGAACGGAGTACGAGGATTTCCGGGCCAATGTCCCGCGCTGGATTCCGCGGCTCACGGCCTGGCGAGCCGCACGACGCCGGAATCATTCGTGACGCGGGCGCCACCGCGGGAAGGGCGTGGTACCGCGCCCTGTCGTAAAATGGCGCGCCCGGAACGATTCGAACGTCCGACCCTCAGATTCGTAGTCTGATGCTCTATCCAGCTGAGCTACGGGCGCATTTTCGCGGGTGGGCTTGAGCCCGCATGGTCCCGGGAGGCCCGGAACGTCGCGAAAGAGCGCTCTAGCTACAGGCTCCGGGTCCGGTTGGCAAGGTCTGGAAACGCCAATTTCGGCCGCAGTTTTGGCCGCCCCGGAATACCGGAACGGCCTCAGGCCCTCGCCCGCTCGCTGCGGACCGACAGCAGTTCCACCGGACGATCCGGGATCGAAATCCGGAAGGTGGCGCCGATCGTGCCCTCGACCAGGTGGATGTGGCCGCCGTGGGCCCGGATCAGCTCGGCGGCAATGGCAAGGCCGAGTCCGCTGCCGCCGGGGCGGCCGGAGGTCTGGAATGCCTCGAACAGATGCTCGCGCGCCTTGGTCGGGACGCCCGGACCGGTGTCGGAGACCTCGATGATCGCAACCGTCCCCTCGCGGCGGCCGGTGATGCGGATCTGCTGCGCGCCGCCGTCACCTGCGGGCCGGGTTTCCAGCGCCTGCGCCGCGTTGCGCACCAGATTGAGCAGCACGCGGAACAGCTGGTCCGGGTCGGCGTCGATGGTCAGGCCGCGCTCGATCGCGCTGATCCAGGTGATCGAGACATCGGTGGCAAGCCCGGCCGACTCCCGCACCTCGGCAACCGCGGGCTCCACCATGATCACGCGGCGATCAGGCGCCGCCTCCTGCGCGCGGCCATAAGACAGTGTCGACTGGCAGAAGGCGATGGCGCGCTCCAGCGAACGCAACAATTTCGGCGCAAAGCGTTGCACCCGCGGATCGGGCACGCTGGCGAGCTGGTCCGACAGCAATTGCGAGGACGCCAGCAGATTGCGCAAATCATGGTTGATCTTGGAGACGGCGAGCCCGAGCGCGGCAAGCCGGCTCTTCTGATGCAGCATCGAGACGAGGTCGCGCTGCATGTCGGACAGCTCGCGCTCGGCAACGCCGATCTCGTCGCCGCGCTGGCTCGGCACGATGATTCGCGCCGAACTCTCCGGATTCTCATGGAAGCCGACCAGGCTCGCGGTCAGCCGCCGCATCGGGCGCACGAACAAATAATGCAACGCCAGATAGACCAGACCGGCGGTCAGGCCGGCGATCAACAATGCAACGACCAAAACGTTGCGCGAGAAGCGGTACATCGCCTGCCGCAGCGGCTTCTCGTCGATCACGACCTCGATGAATTGCGCCTGGCCCGGCGCGGGTCCGACCACGCGGATGGTCTGGTCACCGTGCTCCAGCATGATCTCGAAGGCATCGACGATCGCCGACCATACCGTCATGGTCCGCATGTCGACGTCATGGTCGATCGCCGCCGGCAAATCGGCGCTGGCGAGCAGCCGGCGCTGCTGTCCCAATTTGATGGCGACGGCACGGGCGCCGATGCTGGTCAGGATCTGTCGCGCCAGCGAATCCGGCACCAGGCCGGACGGGGCGGCATCGAGCACCAGCGCCGCGGTATTGGCGGCGGCCAGGCGGTCATTGAGCCGGTTCATCCGGAAGTTGGCGATGGCCGGGACGTAGATCAGGAGCCCGGCGATCATCACCAGGGGAATCGTCAGCAGCAAAAGCTTGCCCGACAGCCCGAGCCGGGGGGACGGCTTGGGCCGCTGCTTCTGCGCGGTCGCCTGATCGTCAGTTAGAGCCACAAGATAAGGCCTTGTTTGGCTTAGGGGTCGGAAGATGGGGCCCGGCCCCCAAGCCGGTCAAATTACGGATCGCTAATGTGGGCGGTTCCCCGAACGCCCCAAAGCGTCTCCATACCGTCAAATACCCCGCGAAATCAGATATATTCGCCCCAATTACGACGTTTCGAAGAACCCTTTTTGCGACGGCCTGTGACATTGACGAAAACAGGGCGCTCCCTTATAAGCCGCGCCAACTGTCCGCGATGGCCCGGTTCTTGACCCGGGGGCGGCTCTTTGGGGCCGTCAACGGCTCGTTTGGGCCCGCCAGCATCACCGGACTCCATCTCAATACAACGGCAAATTGCCCGGTCAGCGGAGAATTACCCGTGAAGCGGACTTATCAACCCAGCAAACTGGTGCGCAAGCGCCGTCACGGCTTCCGCGCCCGTCTCGCCACGGCCGGCGGCCGCAAGGTCCTCGCTGCGCGCCGCGCGCGTGGCCGCAAGCGCCTGAGCGCCTGAGCCCGGACGTCTCCTCTCCGGAGATACCCATTATGGATCGGCTGAGGCAGCGGGCGGATTTCCTCGCCGTTGCCAATGGCGCACGGGCGAACACCACAGCTTTTGTGCTGCAGGGCCGCCGCCGCGACGATCAGGGCCCGATCCGCGTCGGCTATACCGTCACCAAGAAGAACGGCACCGCGACCGAGCGCAACCGCATCCGCCGCCGGCTTCGCGAAGTGATGAGACAGGTCGACGCCGTATTCATGCGGCCGCACCATGATTATGTGCTAGTGGGCCGTCGTGACGCGCTGACCCGCGACTTTGCGACCATGCTTGACGACCTGCGGTCGGCGCTGCGCCGCCTCGACCGGCCTGCGCCCAACACGGGTAATAACAAGACGGGTACCAACAAGGCGGGTAACAAGAGCGCGCCCAATCCGAATGGAATGACGAGACCCTAAGAGATGTCCGACAACCGCAACACGATCCTTGCCGTCATTCTGTCCGGCCTCGTCCTGATCGCCTGGCAATATTTCTACAATGTGCCGCAGATGGAGAAGCAGCGCGAGGCGCAGCGCCAGGCGGAGTTGCAGAAGCCGGCGCCGCAGGCGACTCCGGGTGCTGCTCCCGGCACCGCTCCGGGTACCTCGGCGACTCCCTCTCCGGCTCCCGGCGCGCCTGCTGCTGACGCTCCGGTCGCGAGCCGCGAGACGGTGCTTGCCTCCGGCCCGCGCATCAAGATCGAGACCCCGCGCGTCACCGGCAGCATCGCGCTGAAGGGCGCCCGGATCGACGACCTGGCGCTGGTTCAGTTCCGCGAGACGGTCGATCCCAAATCGCCGGCTGTCGTGCTGCTTTCCCCGTCGGGCACGGCCGAGCCTTATTACGCCGAGTTCCTGTGGCTGACCGCCAACGGCTCATCGGTGAAGACGCCGAACGCCGAAACCGTCTGGCAGCAGGAGGGATCGAACACCCTGTCGCCGGGCACCCCGGTGATTCTGAAATACGAGAACGGCCAGGGCCTGACCTTCCGCCGCACCATCTCGATCGACGATCGCTACCTCTTCAGCATCAAGGACGAGGTCATCAATCAAGGCAGCGCGCCGGTGACGCTGTATCCGTTCGGTCTGATCTCGCGCGGCGGCAAGCCGCCGGTCTCCGGCTACGCGATTCTGCATGAAGGCCCGATCGGCTATCTCGGCGAACACGGCCTGCAGGAATTCAGCTACAAGAACATCGACGAGGCCAAGACCTCAACCGGCGGAAATTCGCGCGGCATCGTGTTCACGAAGGTCACCGACGGCTGGCTCGGCATCACCGACAAATACTGGGCCACGGCACTGCTGCCGGAGACCACCGCAACGCTCGAAAGCGCCCGCTTCACCACCGGCGACAAGCGCTACCAGACCGACTACATGCTCGGCGCGCAGACCATTCCGATCGGCGGCACCGGCGTTGCCAACGGGCGGCTGTTCGCCGGCGCGAAGGAGGCCGCCACGGTCGGCCTCAACTTCCCGCTGGTCGGCTTCGGCGGCTACAACAAGCAGCTCGGCCTCAACCATTTCGATCTCCTGATCGACTGGGGCCATTTCTACTTCATCACCAAGCCGATGTTCCTGGCGCTCGACTGGTTCTATCGCCTGGTCGGCAATTTCGGCATCGCGATCCTCTTGGTGACCGTGATCGTGAAGCTGTTGTTCTTCCCGCTCGCCAACAAGTCCTACGCCTCGATGGCGAAGATGAAGTCGGTGCAGCCGCAGCTGCAGGCGCTGAAGGAACGTTATCCTGATGACCGCGTGAAGCAGCAGCAGGAGATGATGGAGATCTACAAGAAGGAGAAGATCAACCCGATCGCGGGCTGTCTTCCCGTCGCCTTGCAGATCCCGGTGTTCTTCTCGCTCTACAAGGTGCTGTTCATCACCATCGAAATGCGGCACGCGCCGTTCTTCGGCTGGATCAAGGACCTCTCGGCGCCTGATCCGACCAATCTGTTCACGCTGTTCGGCCTCATTCCGTTCGATCCGATCGCGCTGCTCGGACCGCATTTCGGCGCCTATCTGGTGATGGGTATCTGGCCGATCATCATGGGCATCACGATGTGGGTCCAGATGAAGCTCAATCCGGCGCCGCCGGATCCGACCCAGAAGATGATCTTCGACTGGATGCCGCTGATCTTCACCTTCATGCTGGCCGGCTTCCCGGCGGGTCTCGTGATCTACTGGGCCTGGAACAACCTGCTGTCGGTGCTGCAGCAGAGCTACATCATGCGGCGCAACGGCGTGAAGGTGGAGCTGTTCGACAATCTGAAGTCGACGTTTCAAAAAAAAAGCGTGACGACTGAGACAAAGAAGGCGACGTAGCTTCCAGCAACGGCGCTTCGTCACCACGTCATGCCCGGCCTTGTGCCGGGCATCGACATATTGGAGGACGGCCAGAACCGAGGCTCTGGACGTTGACCTGGATGGCCGGGTCGTCCTACGCCAAGGACCCGCCTTGGGCCTTTGTCTGGCCGCGACGAGATGGAATCCTTCGCATGAGCACCGAACCCGATGCGGCGCTAATTGAGCAAGGCCGGAAACTGTTCGCCGGCGACTGGCGCTTCATCTGGGCCTCGCCCTCGATCGAGACGCTGCCGCCGATGGCCGGCCTCGAGGTCGCCTTTGCCGGCCGCTCCAATGTCGGCAAGTCGAGCCTGATCAACGCGCTGACCGGCCGCAGCAACCTGGCTCGCACCTCGCACACGCCCGGGCGCACCCAGGAGCTGATCTTCTTCGAGGGGCCGGAGAAGGCGGGCTTCCGCCTGGTCGACATGCCCGGCTACGGCTACGCCTCGGCACCCAAGACCAAAGTGGCGTCGTGGACGGCGCTGATCCACAAATTCCTGCTCGGGCGCGCGACACTGGCGCGGGTCTACGTGCTGATCGACGCGCGCCACGGCATCAAGGACGTCGATCTCGACGTGCTGAAGACGCTGGACAAGTCCGCGGTGAGCTATCAGGTCGTGCTGACCAAGGCCGATCAGGTGAAGGCCGGCGAACTCAAGACCGTCATCGCCGACACGTCAGCAACGCTCGCAAAACATCCCGCCGCCTTCCCCGAAGTGCTGGTGACCTCGTCGCGCACCGGCGACGGCATGCCGGAGCTGCGTGCCGCCATGGTGCGCCTGATCGAGGAACGGCGCCGATGAGCGGCGCATCCCGCTTCCTGATCGGCCTTGCCGCCATCATGGGCGCTTGCGGCGTGGTGCTGGCGGCGGCCGCAGCCCATCTGCCTGACGCCACGCGGCTGGCGGCGGCATCCTCGATGCTGCTGTTCCATGCACCCGCCGTAGTCGCGACCATCGCGGTCGCGGATCGCGCGATCATCCATGCGAAGCTCGCAGTCGTGGCGGCGGCCGGCTTCGTCATCGCGGCGTCATTGTTCGCGGGCGACCTCGTGCTGCGCCAATATGCCGGCCATGGATTGTTTCCGATGGCTGCGCCGACCGGCGGAACGCTCTTGATCCTGAGCTGGCTGGTACTGGCGGTCGCGGCGGTGTGGCCGAAGCGGTGATGACCGCCATACTTCCTTCTCCCCTTGTGGGAGAAGGTGGCGCGGATGCAATCCGCGCCGGATGAGGGGTCTCTATCCGCGGAGACAGACCCTCACCCGGCTTCGATGCCGTCGCATCGAAGCCACCCTCTCCCACAAGGGGAGAGGGTCAAGACCGCTTTGCGCCCTGCCCGCCAATCAGATAGAACCGCGCCACCCCTCCGCTGACGACGAGACCAGCCCCATGACCGACCAGCACATCAGCCCGCTCGATCAGGCCCGCATCCTGTCCGAGGCGCTGCCGCACATGCAGGAATATGACGAGGAAACCATCGTCATCAAATATGGCGGCCATGCCATGGGCGCCGAGGACACCGCGAAGGCGTTCGCGCGCGACATCGTGCTGCTCGAGCAGACCGCGATCAATCCGGTGGTCGTGCATGGCGGTGGGCCGCAGATCGCGACCATGCTGAAGCGCCTCGGCATCCAGTCGGAATTCGCCGCGGGCCTGCGCATCACCGACGCCGCGACCATCGAGATCGTCGAGATGGTACTGGCGGGCTCGGTCAACAAGCAGATCGTCGGCTACATCAACGAGGCGGGCGGCAAGGCCGTAGGCCTCTCCGGCAAGGACGGCAATATGGTGAAGGCGTCGAAGACGACGCGCACCATGGTCGATCCGGATTCCAACATCGAGAAGGCCATCGATCTCGGCTTCGTCGGCGATCCCGAAAAGGTCGACCTCACGCTGCTCAATCAGCTGATCGGCTATGAGCTGATCCCGGTGCTGGCGCCGCTCGCGACCTCGCAGGACGGCCAGACCCTGAACATCAACGCCGACACCTTCGCCGGCGCGATCGCGGGCGCGCTGAAGGCCAAGCGCCTGCTGCTGCTGACCGACGTGCCGGGCGTGCTCGACAAGTCCAAGAAGCTGATTCCGGACCTGTCGATCAAGGAAGCCCGCAAGCTGATCGCCGACGGCACGATTTCCGGCGGCATGATCCCGAAGGTCGAGACCTGCATCTACGCGCTCGAACAGGGCGTGCAGGGCGTCGTGATCATCGACGGCAAGACGCAGCACGCGGTGCTGCTCGAGCTCTTCACCAACCAGGGCACCGGCACGCTGATCCACAAGTAATGGCAGACGCGGGACACACGGCGAGGATCCCTCGCCGGTCGCCGGCGGCGCGGCTCGCGATGGCGATGCCGGCCGCGCTGGTGTCGTTCCTGTTCTCGTCGGCGCCGGCGCATGCCGACCTCAAGCTCTGCAACCGCATGAGCTATGTGATCGAGGCCGCGATCGGCATCGACGACAAGGCCGCGACCGCGACACGCGGCTGGTTCCTCATCGATCCCGCGACCTGCCGGGTCGTGGTGCAGGGCGCGCTCACCGCCGACCGCGTGCTGCTCAATGCGCGGGCGCTCGGCGTCTACGGCGCCTCGCCGATCCCGCAGAACGGCACCGACACGCTCTGCGTGGCGCAGGACAATTTCGTGATCGCCGCCGCGCGACAATGCCGTTCCGGCCAGATGCCCGCGCAATTCACCCAGATCACGCCGACCAAGACCGACGACGGCCATCTGGTCGCCTATCTCGCCGAAGACAGCGAATATGACGACGAGCAGGCGCGCCTCGCCGGCATCCAGCGCCTCTTGGTGATCGCGGGCTACGATGCCGCGCCGATCGACGGCGTCGACGGGCCGAAGACCCAGAGTGCGCTGGCGGCATTCCTCAGGAGTCGCGGGCTCGCCAGCGACATCGTGCAGTCGCCGAATTTCTTCGCCACCATGATCGATGCCGTGCAGAAGCCGTCGCCATCGGGGCTGACCTGGTGCAACGACACGCCGCACAAGGTGATGGCCGCGGTTGCAACCGACGACGGCAAGGTGGTGACCAGCCGCGGCTGGTATCGCATCGACCCCGGCAAGTGCCTGCATCCGGACGTGTCAGGCACGCCGAAGCAGATCTATTCGTTTGCTGAAGCGGTCGACAACGACAACCGGGCCATCCGCATCAGGGACAAGCCGCTGAACTGGGGCGGCGGGGTCCAGCTCTGCACCCGCGAAAGCAAGTTCGAGATCAACGAACAGGGCGACTGCAGCACCCGCGGCCTCGCCGCACTCGGCTTCACCACCGTCGACATGACCAGCGGCGGCAAGACGCTGCGCTTTGCGATGCCGTGATGAAGATAATGAGGCCGCAAACATCGATGTCGTCCTGGCGAAGGCCAGGACCCATTACCACAAGACTGCGTTTGGCGAAGAACGACGAGCACCGTGCCACATTGATAGATTCCGCAGTATGGGTCCTGGCTTTCGCCAGGACGACGGCGGAGGGCGGAACGACGTTCACGCTGACAAGTGGAGAGCCACAATGAATACTCCCCGCAGCTTCAGCCATGTCGAGACCTGGGTGTTCGACCTCGACAACACGCTGTACCCGCATCACGTCAACCTGTGGCAGCAGGTCGATGCGCGGATCGGCGAGTTCGTCAGCAACTGGCTGAAGATCTCTCCCGAGGAAGCACGGCGGCTGCAGAAGGACTACTACCTGCGCTACGGCACCACGATGCGCGGTATGATGACCGAGCACGGCGTGCAGGCCGACGACTATCTCGCTTATGTGCACAAGATCGACCACTCGCCGCTGCAGCCGAATCCGGCGATGGGAGCCGCGATCGCAAAACTGCCGGGGCGCAAGCTGATCCTGACCAACGGCTCGGTCGACCATGTCGATGCGGTGCTGGGCCGGCTCGGCATCGGCAACCATTTCGACGGCGTGTTCGACATCATCGCCGCCGATCTCGAGCCGAAGCCGGCACCGCAGACCTACCAGAAGTTCCTCAGGCTCCACGACGTCGATCCGGCGAGGGCTGCGATGTTCGAGGACCTCGCGCGCAACCTCGTGGTGCCGCATGAGCTCGGCATGACCACCGTGCTGGTCGTGCCCGACGGCAGCCAGGAGGTGGTGCGCGAGACCTGGGAGCTCGAAGGCCGCGACGCCGACCATGTCGACCAAGTCACGGACGATCTCACCGGCTTCCTGCAGCAGCTGAAGCCGTAGCCTCTCAACAGGTGTCGTCCCGGCGAAGGCCGGGACGACGGAGACGACGGAGACGACGGAAGAGAGACCACTCGGCGACGGAGGAGTTTGCCTTGACTCCGCGGCCCCAAATTCCGAAAAAGCCCCGCAAAATCCCGTCATAATCCCCGATACGCCAAGGATTGTCCCGATGTCGCTGTCCGCCCTCGAAACCACCGTCAACACCGCGTTCGACGCCCGCGAAGGCATTTCGACCTCGACCAAGGGCGAGGTCCGCGAGGCGGTCGACCACGCGCTGGAGCTGCTCGACAAGGGCGAGGCCCGTGTCGCCGAGCGCGAGACGAGCGGCAAGTGGAAGGTCAATCAGTGGCTGAAGAAGGCCGTGCTGCTGTCGTTCCGCCTCAACGACATGGGTCAGATCGCGGGTGGCCCGGGCAAGGCATCGTGGTGGGACAAGGTGCCGTCGAAGTTCGAGGGCTGGGGCGAGAACCGTTTCCGCGACGCCGGCTTCCGCGCCGTGCCGGGCGCGATTGTGCGCCGCTCGGCCTTCATCGCCCGCAACGTCGTGCTGATGCCCTCCTTCGTCAATCTCGGCGCCTATGTCGATGAAGCCACCATGATCGACACCTGGTCGACGGTCGGCTCCTGCGCCCAGATCGGCAAGCGCGTGCACATCTCCGGCGGCGTCGGCATCGGCGGTGTGCTCGAGCCGCTGCAGGCCGAGCCCGTGATCGTCGAGGACGACTGCTTCATCGGCGCGCGCTCGGAGGTCGCCGAGGGCGTGATCGTGCGCAAGGGCGCGGTGCTGTCGATGGGCGTGTTCCTCGGCGCCTCGACCAAGATCGTCGACCGCGAGACCGGCGAAATCTTCGTCGGCGAGGTCCCGGAATATGCCGTCGTGGTGCCCGGCACCCTGCCGGCCAAGCCGCTGAAGAACGGCCAGCCGGGACCTGCCACCGCCTGCGCCGTGATCGTCAAGCGCGTCGACGAGCGCACCCGCGCCAAGACCAGCATCAACGAGCTGCTGCGGGATTGATCGCTTTTCCGCCGCGAGATCAGTCCATCACCGTCACCCTGAGGAGCCTGCGAAGCAGGCGTCTCGAAGGGTCGACGGCCACCAGCGGGGCCGTGCATCCTTCGAGGCTCGCCCAGCGGCGCAATTGCGCCGCAAGGCTCGCACCTCAGGACGACGGGTCTGGACTGATCGAACCAATTTCGATCCGACGCCGACATATCTCCGGGCTGCGAAGAATTGCCGCAGCCCGGAGCTTATTTTCATGGACTGGGCCAACTACCTGTTCGGCTTCAAGGGCCGCGTCAACCGGGCCAAATTCTGGCTCGCAGGGCTGATCATCGTCTGCTGGATGATGTTCCTAGCTTTACTCGCGGTCTCGGCCGGCCTCGGCGGCAAGAACGGGTTCAGCTTCAATGTCGACGACATCTTCCGGGCCTTCGACCCCGACAGCTACAAATCGCTGAGCTGGGCCGGATTGCCGGCATTGCTGGTCAAGGCCTGCGGAACGTTCTTGTTCGTTTGGGTCTATGTCGCTGTCTCGATCAAGCGACTGCACGACCGCGACAAGAGCGGCTGGTGGATGGTCCCGTTCTTCGCGATCCCGGGTCTCATGAGCCAGTTCTCGGACCGGCTCTCCGATGAATCCTATTGGGTGACGGCCGCGGGCCTGATCGTCTTCGTGCTTTATGTCTGGGGCTTCGTCGAGCTCGCCTTTCTGCGCGGCACCAGCTACCCCAATCGCTACGGCCCCAATCCGCTTGGGAAAACCCATGTGCGGCAAGGCCGCGACAGCGGGTCGCGCTCCGCGCGCGGCTGGGATCAGCAGAGCGAGCTCGATATCGTGCCGCACAAAGCTGGTCCACCCGCCGTGTGACGTGTTAAGCGAGGCGCATGAGTGATGCCGTCTCGATTACCCGCGATCTCGTTCGCTGCCCCTCCGTCACCCCGGCCGACGCCGGCGCGCTTGGCGTTCTCGAAAACCTGCTGAAAGCCGCAGGCTTCGAAGTCCACCGCGTGACCTTCTCCGAGCCCGGCACCGCCGATATCGACAACCTCTATGCGCGCATCGGCACCTCGGCGCCGCATATCACCTTCGCTGGCCACACCGACGTGGTGCCGCCCGGCGATGAAGCCGCGTGGACGCTCGGCGCGTTCTCCGGCGAGGTCAAGGACGGTTATCTCTATGGCCGCGGCGCCGTCGACATGAAGGGCGGTATCGCCTGCAGCGTCGCCGCAGTGCTGCAATATCTGCAGGACCACGGCGGCAAGCCACAAGAGAATGGCAACGGCTCGATCTCCTTCCTGATCACCGGCGATGAGGAAGACGTCTCGATCAACGGCACCGTCAAGCTGCTAAAATGGTGCGCCGAGCGCGGCGAGAAATTCGATCATTGCGTGCTCGGCGAGCCTTCGAATGTCGAAGTGCTCGGCGACATGATCAAGATCGGCCGGCGCGGCTCGCAGTCCGGCATGCTGGTCGTCGACGGCGTGCAGGGCCACGTCGCCTATCCGCACCGTGCCTCCAACCCGGTGCCGGATATCTCGCGGCTGATCGTGGCGCTGAGCGACGAGCCGCTCGATCACGGCAGCGCGCAGTTCCAGGCCAGCAACCTCGAATTCACCACCGTCGATGTCGGCAACACCGCGAGCAACGTGATCCCCGGCCAGGCACGGGCGAAGTTCAACATCCGCTACAACGACAACCACACCCAGGAGAGCCTGCGGCAGATCGTCGATGAGCGGCTGGCGAAAGCCTGCGGCAATCGGATCCGCGCCCATATCGATTGGCAACCGTCGAACTCGAACGTGTTCGTCACCCAGCCCGGCCCGTTCACCGACCTTGCGGTCGCCGCAATCGAGGAGGTCACCGGCCGCAGGCCAGAGCTGTCGACCTCCGGCGGCACCTCGGACGCCCGCTTCATCTCGAGCTATTGCCCGGTGATCGAGTTCGGCCTGGTCGGTCAGACCATGCACCAGGTCGACGAGCGCACGCCGGTGGCTGATCTGGAGAAGCTGACGCGGATCTATCGGGGCGTGTTGGAGCGGTATTTCGGGTAGGCCAGCCGCGCGGCTGGACAAAAACATCGAAAACGACCCCATGCACAGTAGGGATTGGGGCCACTAGTATCCACTCGCACCAGATACAGTCTGTAGGATGGGTAGAGCGCAGCGAAACCCATTACCTCGAATCGCGGCGGACATGATGGGTTTCGCCTCGCTCTACCCATCCTACAAGATCATTCACACCGCCTAGTAATCCACCCGCATCAGGTAGAGCCCGTCCGGCGGCGCCACGGGGCCGCAGGCGGCGCGGTTGCGGGCAGCGAGCGCACCGGCAAGATCGTCGGCGCTCCAGCGACCCTCGCCGACCCAGACCAGCGAGCCCACCATCGAACGCACCTGGCTGTGCAGGAACGAGCGCGCCGACGTCACGATGTTGACGGCGGCGCCGTCACGGGTGACATCGAGCTGATCGAGCGTCTTCTCCGGCGATTTGGCCTGGCACTCGGTGTCGCGGAAGGTGGTGAAGTCGTGCTTGCCGAGCAGGCGCTGCGCGGCGGCGTGCATCGCGTCAGCATCGAGCGCGCGCGGCACGCGCCATACGCGGCCGATGTCGAGCGCGAGATTCGCGCGCGTGTTGGTGATGCGATAGAGATAGTGCCGCCTGGTCGCGGAGAACCGCGCCTCGAAATCGTCGGGCACGATGTCAGCCGCGAGCACGCCGATCGGATTGGGCCGCAGATGCGCATTCAGCCCGTCGCGAAAGCGGCCGGGCGGAAAATGCTTGGCGATGTCGCAATGCGCGACCTGGCCGCGCGCATGCACTCCGGCATCGGTACGCCCTGCGCCATGGACGCGCACGTCCTCGCCGCAGATCGCCTTGACCGCCGCCTCCAGCGCGCCCTGCACGGTCGGCGCGGTGTCCTGGATCTGCCAGCCGGAGAACGGCGTGCCGTCATATTCGATGGTGAGCTTGTAGCGGGGCATCAGCCGAGCCGCGCAGGCGGCTTCAACGGCGTGCCGCGCAAGAAATCCGCTGCCTTCATCGGCGCCCTGCCGGCGCGCTGCAGTTCGAGGATCCGGATCGCGCCGTCGCCGCAGGCGATCGCGAAATTGTCGTCGAGCACATCGCCCGGTGCGCCCGAGCCTTTCGCCAGCTCGCAGCGCAGGATCTTCAGCCGCACCGGCTCGCCTTCGCCGGCAAGCTCGCACCAGGCGCCGGGAAACGGCGAGAGCCCGTGAATGTGCCGCAGCACCATATGCGCCGGCTGTGTCCAGTCGATCCGCGCCTCGGCCTTCTCGATCTTGGCCGCATAGGTGACGCCGTCCTCGCTCTGCTTCGTCAGTTGCAAGCCGCCGCGCCCGAGCGCCGCCATCGCGCGCACCATCAGGTCGGCACCGAGCGGCGCCAGCGCGTCGTGCAGATCGGATGCCGTCATGCTGTCCGATATCGGCAACCGCTCGGCCATCGCGACGTCCCCGGTGTCGAGGCCGACATCCATCTTCATCACCATCACGCCGCTCGCGGCATCGCCAGCCATGATGGCGCGGTTGATCGGCGCGGCGCCGCGCCAGCGCGGCAGCAGCGAGGCATGCAGGTTGAAGCAGCCGAGCTTCGGCGCGTCGAGAATGGCTTGCGGCAGGATCATGCCATAGGCGACGACGACGGCGGCATCCGCGTCATGCGCGCGAAACTCCTCGAGCGCTTCCGAGGTCTTGAGGGTCTTCGGCGTCAGCACGGGAATGCCGAGGCGGCGCGCCTCCTGCTCGACCGGCGTCGGCTGCAATTGCAGGCCGCGCCGCCCGCCCGGCTTCGGCCCGCGGGTGTAGACCGCCACGACCTCATGGCCATGGGCTACGAGCTCCAGCAGCGTCGGCACCGCGAAATCGGGCGTGCCCATGAAGATCAGGCGGAGAGGCATTAGACAGGCTCGGTAGCAGTTGGAGTGCTTAAGCGCGAAGCGCGTCTTCGCACAAGAAGCCCCGGGCATCCACGTTTTCGGCGACAGCGAAGCAAGACGTGGATGGCCGGGTCAAGCCCGGCCATGACGCGTCCGGGAAAGCGACCGCGCCTACTCCGCCGCGCGCTTGGCGGCCTTCTCGAATTTCTTGAACACGCGGTCGCGCTTCAGTTTCGACAGATAATCCACGAACAGCACGCCGTTGAGATGATCGATTTCGTGCTGGATGCAGGTGGCGTAGAGCCCTTCCGCATCCTCCTCATGCACCGTGCCGTCGAGATCGGTGAATCGCACGCGCACCCGCGCCGGCCGCTCGACCTCCTCGTAATATTCGGGGATCGACAGGCAGCCCTCTTCGTACACCGACAGTTCTTCCGAACGCGCAATGATCTCCGGATTGATGAAGACGCGCGGCTTCGCCGTGGTCTCGCCGTTCTCGTCGCGCTTGGCGAGATCCATGGTGATCAGCCGCAGCGGCTGCGCGACCTGAATCGCCGCGAGCCCAATGCCGGGCGCGTCATACATGGTCTCGAGCATGTCGTCGGCCAGCTTGCGGATCTCCGGCGTCACCTTCTCGATCGGTTTCGACACCAGCCGCAACTGCTTGTCCGGCAGGATGATAATTTCTCTTAATGCCATGGCGGCGATTTAAGCTGCTGACTTCATGGGGTCAATGCGCTCAGGAACCCGTTAGGACAACCTTAACCACGTTTCTTCACCCCGCATTAACCCGGAAAATCAGGAATGCATTTGCCTTAAACGTTCCCTCTTCGTTCGCACCTGGCCGCGAATCGGCTACAACTGCCGGCATGAACGAGATTCTCCTCACGATTGGCGACCTTCCCGTCCGTGTCTCCGACGCCTTGATCGGCCTTGGGGCGCTGGCGCTGATCCTGCTGTTCGCCATTGCGGTGGTGATCGCACGCGCCAGCCGGCGCGGCGCGGAACTCGCAATGGCCCAGGCCATCCGCGCCGACGAACTGGAGGAGCGCCTCGCCGACATGCTGCGGGCCCAGAGCGAATCCTCCGGGCGGGTCGATGCCAAGGTTGATACTATGGCGCAGGCGCTGGCCGGCCGCCAGGCCGAGATGGCCCGCGCCGTCAACGAGCGGCTCGATTCGGTGACCCACCGGGTCGGCCAGTCGATGGAGCAATCGACCCGCAACACGATGGATTCGCTGCGCGTGCTGCACGAGCGGCTCGGCATCATCGACCACGCCCACAAGAACCTCAACGAGCTCACCACCCAGGTGACGACGCTGCGCGACGTGCTCGCCAACAAGCAATCGCGCGGCGCCTTCGGCCAGGCGCGGATGGAGGCGATCGTCCAGGACGGCATGCCGAAGGGCTCGTTCGAGTTCCAGTACACGCTGACGTCGGGCAAGCGGCCGGACTGCGTGGTGTTTCTGCCCGACCAGCGCCCGCTCTGCATCGACGCGAAATTCCCGCTCGAGGCCATGACCGCGCTGCACGATGCGCGCAGCGACGAGGAGCGCAAATTCGCCAGCCAGCGGCTGCGCGCCGACGTGCTGAAGCATGTCAGCGACATCGCGGAGAAGTACCTGATCCCTGGCGAGACCCAGGACACCGCGCTGATGTTCGTGCCGTCGGAATCGGTCTATGCCGAGATCCATGACGGCTTCGACGACGTGATCCAGAAGGCCTATCGCGCGCGCGTCGTGCTGGTATCGCCCTCGCTCTTGATGCTGGCGATCCAGGTGATGCAGCAGATCCTGAAGGACGCCCGCATCCGCGACGCCGCCGACCAGATCCGCAACGAGGTGATGCATCTCGGCGACGACCTCGGCCGCCTGCGCGATCGCGTGCTCAAGCTGCAGACCCATTTCGGCCAGGTGAACGAGGACGTCAGGCAGATCCTGATCTCCGCCGACAAGATCGAGAAACGCGCCGGCCGGATCGAGGAACTCGACTTCAGCAAGTCCGAGACCCCGATCGAGGTCCCCCGCTTCGTCAAGCCCGCCCCCGACCTGTTCCCCGCCCCCCGCAAGCTGCAGGCAGGGGAGTAGCCACCTCGCCCCGCTTGCGGGGAGAGGTCGAAATTCGCGCATCGCGCGAATTTCGGGTGAGGGGGAGCTTCCGCACATTGCACCCGTCATAATTCGCTGAGAAAGCCCCTCACCCCAACCCTCTCCCCGCGAAAGAGCGGGGAGAGGGAGCCAAGGCAGCTGCGGTCGAATCTGCTAACAGAGGGACATGACCGCGCCCGAAGTGACCGCGACCCAATCGGAAAAGAATCCCCCCGCCGCCACCTCCTGGCGCGACAGTTTTGCGGTGTATCTGCAGCCGCGGGTGCTGATCGTGCTGCTGCTGGGCTTCTCCTCGGGGCTGCCGCTGGCACTGTCGGGCTCGACGCTGCAGGTCTGGATGAAGGAGGCCGGGGTCGATCTCGGCACCATCGGGCTGCTGGCGCTGATCGGCACGCCCTACACGCTGAAATTCCTCTGGGCGCCGCTGGTCGACGCGCTGCATGTTCCGCTGTTCACGCAGATGTTCGGCCGCCGCCGCGGCTGGTTGCTGTTCTCGCAGCTGCTGCTGATCGCGGCGATCCTGGTGCTGGCGATGGCCGATCCGGCGCGATCGCCGTGGTTCGCGGCCTTCGCCGCGCTGCTGGTCGCAACCGCATCGTCGACGCAGGACATCGTGGTCGATGCCTTCCGCGTCGAAAGCCTGCCTGAAAGCGAGCAGGCCGCCGGCATGGCGTCCTATGTCGCGGCGTACCGCGTCGGCATGCTGGTCTCGACCGCAGGCGCGCTGTTCATCGTCAGCGGCTTCGAGTCCGCTGGCCTCGTGCGCCTGTCGGCCTGGATGTGGGGCTACGTGGTGATGGCCGCGCTGGTCGTGATCGGCATCGTCACCGCGCTTGCGGCGACCGAGCCGACGCAATCGAAGGGCGCGGAGGCGGCGACGCATGCGCAGAACCCGGCCGAACGCGTGCTACATGCCGCGCTCGGCGCGTTCTCCGAGTTCCTCAGCCGCAAGGACGCCTTCGCGGCGCTCGCCTTTGTGGTGCTGTTCAAGTTCACCGACGCGTTTTCAGGCACCATGACCGCGCCGTTCGTGATCGACATCGGCTTTTCCAAGGTCGATTACGCGGCGATCGTGAAAGGTGTCGGCCTTGCCGCGACCCTGATCGGCGGCTTTGCCGGCGGCTTCGTGGCGCGGCGCTATTCGCTCGCGACCAGCCTCTGGATCGGCGGCGTGCTGCAGGCGGTCGCCAATCTCTCATTCTCCTGGCTCGCCCATGTCGGCGTCGATCAATGGGCGCTCGCGCTTGCGATCACCGCGGAGAATTTCACCAGCGCGATCGGCACCGTGATCTTCGTCGCCTATTTGTCGGCGCTGTGCCGCAATCCGCTGCACACCGCGACCCAGTACGCGCTGCTCACGGCGCTCGCCGCGGTCGGCCGCACCTATCTGTCGTCAGGCGCCGGTTATGTCGCCAAGGCCGTCGGCTGGCAGATGTTCTTCGTGATCTGCGTGCTGGTCGCGATCCCGAGCCTGATCCTGCTCGCCTGGCTGCAGAGGCGCGGGCATTTCGACGAGCTGGGGCCGGTCAGGGTCTAGCTCCCCTGTCATCACCCGTCAGTGATCTGTCCGGGCTAAACACTTGACCGGGTGATCCAGTATTCCAGAGGCGTTCGTGATTCGGTGGAGAAGCTGCGGCGTACTGGATCGCCCGGTCGAGCCGGGCGATGACACCGAAATTGGGGTGGCTACTTCGCCACTACGCTCCACTTGGTGACGATGGCTTCGCTCATCTCGCCGGCATCCTTGGCGCAGGCGACTTCGTCGACCTTCACCGAGATTTCCTTGCCGGAGAGGCTTTTGAGCTGCGCGGCCTGGGCGTCGTTGGTCGGAATCAGCTGGAAGGTTTCCGGCCCGGTCTCGAGATTGCACAGACCGTTCGGCGGCGGCAGCCGGCGCGGCTCGCTGGTGATCTGGTAGGTCGCGACGCGCTTGCCGCGGTTCTTGGCGTCACGCACCTTCATGACGCCGAGCTCTCCCGACAGCACGTCGCCGGCGTGGATCATCTTGCCGGGCTTCTGCGGGGCGTCGGCCTGCTGCGCGAGCGCGCAAGGCGCGGCGAACGTTGCCGTCAGAAGCGCAAAGCCCAAACGTACGCCGAACAAGCGTACGCCGAATCGGTGTGCCGTCATTGTCAGTGGTTCCGTATCTTGATTCGTCAGAGCGTGAATGACCGTCCCCGAATCGGCATCCACCTTACCATTTTGTTTCGGTGCGATCTTTTCGGATTGTGACCGATCGCTTGGCGCCTGACGCGCGCTCGGCGCCAGCATCGCGCGCTAGAACAGCGTCCGCTGCCGCATCGCTGCAGATAGCGTACCTTCATCGAGGTAATCAAGCTCTCCGCCGACCGGCACGCCATGCGCCAGCCGCGTCACCCGCACATTGGCCTCCGACAACAGGTCGGTGATGTAGTGCGCGGTGGTCTGGCCATCGACGGTCGCATTGAGCGCCAAAATGATCTCGCTGACCTCGGGCGCATGCGCACGCGCCACCAGCTGATCGATGGTGAGATCCTGTGGACCGACGCCGTCGAGCGGCGACAGCGTCGCGCCGAGCACGTGATAGCGGCCATTGGTCGCATTGGCGCGTTCCAGCGCCCAGAGGTCGGCGACGTCCGCGACCACGACGATGATCGAGGGATCGCGGCGCGGATCCGTGCACACGGTGCAGGGGTTTTGTGTATCGATGTTTCCGCAGGTCTTGCAGACCTGGATCTTGTCGATCGCGACCTGCAGCGCCGCGGTCAGCGGCGTCATCAGGGCTTCGCGCTTCTTGATCAGATGCAGCGCCGCGCGCCGCGCCGAACGGGGCCCGAGCCCGGGCAGCCGCGCCAGCAACTGGATCAGGCGTTCAATCTCGGGGCCGGCAACGCTTGCAGCCATTTAAGTCGGACCAAATCCCGGCGGCAGGCCGAGCCCGCCGGTGAGCGCCATCATCTTCTCCTGCATCGCGGTCTCGGCCTTGCGGCGTGCATCGCCATGCGCGGTGACCAGGAGATCCTCGAGCACCTCGCGTTCCTCCGGCTTCATCAGCGACGGATCGATCTTGATGCCCTTCACTTCCATCTTGGCGGTCATGCGCACCGTGACCAGGCCGCCGCCGGAGATGCCTTCGACCTCGACATTGCCGAGCTGTTCCTGCATCTCCTGCATCTTGGATTGCAGCTGCGCTGCCTGCTTCATCATGCCGAGAAAATCAGCCATGCGTGCGTCCCTATAGCCAAATATCAATCGTCGTCGCTGTCGGAAGTTTCAATCGGGTCTTCGCCTGACGCATCCGAAACCGGAACCTCGGCGGCAAGGCGGCGAACCTCGACCACCTTGGTGCCGGGGAAGCGCGCCAGCACCTCCTGCACGCGCGGATCGGCCTCGGCGGCGCGCTGGTGCTCGCTGCGCGCCAGTTCGTTCTGCGAGCGCACCGTGGGCTGGCCGGCCTCGTTGGAGATGATCACGGTCCAGCGCCGCCCGGTCCATAGTTCGAGCTTGCGCGACAGATCGGTGACCAGCGCGCGCTGCGCCTTCGGCTCGAGGGCGATCTCGAGTTGGCCGTCCTCGATGCGCACCAGCCGCACATCGGCTTCCAGCGCACTCTTCATCATGATGTCGCGCTTCTCGCCGGCGAGCGCGATCAGTTGCGGAAAGCTTGATATCCGCAGCGCCGGCGCGGCATCGGCGACCGGCGCTGCCATCTGCGGACGCGCGGCGAGATCGCCGCGCGGCGCGGCCTGCGGCGTGCGCACCGGCGCCGACGGCATGGCCGACATCGCCGAGCTCGGTGCGCCGCGTGACGGTGACGACGCGGCGGAACCCGACGTCGCGGGCGCCGCGCCGCCGCCATTCTGCTCGATCATCCGGATCACCTCGTCCGGCGTCGGCAGATCGGCGACATAGGCGATCCGCACCAGCACCATCTCGGCCGCGGCGGCCGGGCGCGTCGCGGTCTGCACCTCGGCGATGCCCTTGAGCAGCATCTGCCACATCCGCGACAGCACCCGCATCGACAGCTTGGCGGCGAACTCGCGCGCCCGCACCCGCTCGGTCTCGCCGAACGCAACATTGTCGGCCGTCCCCGGCACGAACTTCACGCGGGTGACGAAATTGACGAACTCGGCAAGGTCAGACAGCACCACGACCGGATCGGCGCCGACGTCATATTGCGCGCGGAATTCGGCGAAGGCGGCGGCGATATCGCCGCGCGCCAGCTGTTCGAACAGATCGATCACGCGGGTGCGGTCGGCGAGGCCGAGCATCTGCCTGACCGCGTCGGCCTTCACGTCGCCCGCGGCATGCGCGATCGCCTGGTCGAACAGCGACAGCGAATCGCGCACCGATCCCTCGGCCGCCCGCGCGATGATGCCGAGCGCCTCGGGCTCGACCTCGACACCTTCCTTGGCCGCGATGTTGCCGAGATGCTTCATCAGCACGTCGGCTTCGACGCGGCGCAGGTCGAAGCGCTGGCAGCGCGACAGCACCGTGATCGGAACCTTGCGGATTTCGGTGGTGGCGAACACGAACTTGGCGTGCTCCGGCGGCTCCTCCAGCGTCTTCAGGAAGGCGTTGAAGGCCGCCGTCGACAGCATGTGGACTTCGTCGATGATGTAGACCTTGTAGCGTGCGCTGGCCGGCGCGTAGCGCACGCTGTCATTGATCTGGCGGACATCGTCGACGCCGGTGTGGGAGGCGGCGTCCATCTCCAGCACGTCCATGTGCCGGCTTTCCATGATCGCCTGGCAGTGCATGCCGAGGTCCGGCATGTGGATGGTCGGCCCCTGCACCGAGCCGTCCGGCTTGGCGTAGTTCAAGGCGCGGGCGAGGATGCGCGCGGTGGTGGTCTTGCCGACCCCGCGGACGCCGGTGAGGATCCAGGCCTGCGGAATTCGCCCGGTCTCGAACGCGTTCGAGACGGTGCGCACCATGGCCTCCTGGCCGATCAAATCCTCGAAGCTGGAGGGGCGGTATTTGCGGGCAAGAACGCGGTAGGGTTTTGCGGCGTCCGGCGCGCCGCCGAGATCGAAACCGCCGTCAAGGGTGCCTTTGCCTGCGCCGTCGGACGGATGGGAGGGGTCGCCAGCGTCATTCATGCATCGATCCGCAACTTGGGAATTGTCTCTTCAGCCGGCGTGCGGATAGGAGCCAAAATCGAGCGCCGGGCGCGGAGACCGCCATTCCAGCGCGATTCGCTCGGAAAAACAGGTAGGAGACTGACGAGCGACCCGATCCGGACCTCGTTAGGGCTGCTTCCTTCCGGACCTGACCCGGTTGGCGAGTGGCTCGTCCACCGCCAATCTCCCGATCCCTATTTGGGGCCAAAACCGCCGGAAAGCAAGCGGCCTGACCCGGCTTTGTAAGGCTGGCTTTGCGGGGCTTGTCTGGGAACACGGAAAGGCATTATTTGCCCCCCATGCCCGCCTCCAATTGGTCGCTGCATTCGCAGCTCAAGAAAGACACCATCGACATCGGCGACCTGCCGCTGTGCAAGGTGCTCGTCATCAAGGATGCGCATTATCCGTGGCTGCTGCTGGTGCCGCGGCGCGACGGCGCGGTCGAGATCATCGACCTCGACGAGGTCGCGCAAGCGCAGCTGATGACGGAAATCACCCGCGTCTCGCGGGCCCTGAAAGAGGTCACCAAGTGCGACAAGCTGAATGTCGCCGCGCTCGGCAACCTCGTCCCGCAGCTGCACGTCCACATCATCGCGCGCCGCACCAGCGACGCTGCATGGCCGCGTCCCGTTTGGGGCGTGATGCCGCCGCTGGCGCATGACGCCGAGGAAGTGCAGAATTTCATCAGCGCGCTTCGCCGCAAGATCTGGTTGGGTTGAACATTCAATGTCTGCATTCGATTCATTTCCGCTCGGCCAGCCGGCCTTCGTCACCCACGTGCTGGACCGCGCCGCGCATCTGCGCACCAACGACGAGAAGCTGTTCGCGCTGGAAGGCCACCGCGAGGCTAGAGCCTATGTGATCTATCGCGACTCGCTGGTCGTGAAGCAGGAGGACGGCGGCGCCCGCGCGCTGCTGTCGCTGGAGGAAGCCCGCAGCTACGGCGCCAATCCCGGCACGATCTTCCTGGGGCTGCGCAACGCCGCGCCGATCTTCGGCATGGGGATCGCGCCGCAGGCGGCCGAGAAGCTGGTCGGACGCGCCGACGTCGCGATCACCGAATTGCGCGGCATGGCGATGCAGGGCGTGGTGCCGCCCGAGCAGCTCTCGGCCATCGCGATGGCGAAATCGATGGTGACCTGGCATCAGCGCCACGGCTTCTGTCCGAACTGCGGCACCCGCACGGCGATGAAGGACGGCGGCTGGAAGCGCGAATGCCCGAGCTGCAAGGCCGAGCACTTTCCGCGCACCGACCCGGTGGTGATCATGCTGGTCACGTATGGCGATAAGGTGCTGTTGGGACGGCAGAAGCAGTTCATGCCCGGCATGTATTCCTGCCTCGCCGGGTTCGTGGAAGCCGCGGAGACCATCGAGGACGCCGTGCGGCGCGAGATTTTCGAGGAGTCCGGCATCCGCTGCACCGACGTCAATTACTACATGACGCAGCCCTGGCCCTATCCGTCATCGCTGATGATCGGCTGCACCGCGCGCGCGACCAACGAGGACATCGTGGTCGACCGCACCGAGCTGGAAGATGCGCGCTGGTTCGACCATGCCGAGGCGTCGCTGATGCTGAAGCGCCAGCATCCCGAAGGGCTCGCCGGCCCGCATCCGTTCGCGATTGCCCATCATCTGCTCGGCCGCTGGGTGCATCACCAGAACCCGTTGGACAAATAGCGGGAACCGGACATCGTTCTGCCGATTAAAGCTGGACACAGTTCTGGCAGTAACGGAACCATTGCGACGGATCCCCGCATGAATTTTCAGAACGGCGCCCCGAAAGTCCCGCCCCGCATCCTCTGCATCGGCCTGCCGGTGCGCGACCTGACCTTTCGCGTCAGCGTTCCGGCGCGCGGCTCCAAGGAGAACGCGACGCATTTCGACGAGATCTGCGGCGGCAATGCGCTGAACGCCGCCATCGGCATCGTCCGCTTGGGCGGGCGCGCTTCGATCTGCGGACCGATGGGCGATTCGCAGGAGACCTCGAGCCGCTACATCTTCGACAAGCTCGCCCAGGAAGGCATCGAGACCAATCATCTGATCCACATGCCGAACCTCGTCACCCCGATCTCGGCGATCATGATCGACGACAGCGGCGAACGCACCATCGTCACCTTCCGCGATCCGGAGCTCTGGAAGGTCAAGCTGCCACCGACCGAACTCTTGCTGGAGGATTGCGCGGCGATCCTGACCGAGAGCCGCTGCGCGCCGTTCTGCACCGAGCTTTGCGCCGAGGCGGTCAAGCGCGGTATCCCCGTGGTGGTCGACGTCGACCGCGCGATGTCGATGCGGGAGGGGCTGCTCACCGCCTCCTCCCACCTGGTGTTCTCCAGCGAGCCGCTGCAGGAGACCGCCGACGTCACCGACGACGGCCAGGCGCTGCACAAGCTCGCCAAGCTCACCCCCTCCTTCCTGGCCGGCACCCGCGGGCCGATGGGCACGATCTGGCTCAACGAGAACGGCGAGTTCGAGGAAACCCCGGCCTTCCCGGTCCATACCGTCGACACGCTCGGGGCCGGCGACGTCTTCCACGGGGCCTTCGCCCTCGCCATCACCGAGAAACAGCCGCTACGGGACGCGCTCCGCTTCGCCTCGGCCGCTGCAGCGCTGAAATGCACCCGCTTCGGGGGTGCTTATGCCGCACCGCAACGTACTGAAGTTGAAGAGTTTTTGGGTCAGCACGCCGACGCCAAGCCGGCCTGAGCCGCCACGAATCGCTTGATTTGGAAGATTCTTCTCTATATGAGGGATATTGAACCTCCATATGGAACTTTCTTCTATGACCGATGTCGCCATTCAGCTTCATGACAACAGCCGCCGCCTCGATGCGATCGATCGCAAGATTCTAACCGTGCTGCAGGAGGATGCGTCGCTCTCCGTCGCCGAGATCGGCGACCGGGTCGGCCTGTCGTCGACGCCGTGCTGGAAGCGCATCCAGCGGCTGGAGGCCGACGGCGTGATCCTGCGCCGCGTGGCGCTGGTCGACCAGAACAAGATCGGCCTCGGGATTTCGGTGTTCGTCTCGGTCGAGAGCGCCGACCATTCGGAAGCCTGGCTACGCAAATTCGCCGACGCCGTCAGCGCCATGCCCGAGGTGATGGAGTTCTACCGGATGGCCGGCGACGTCGACTACATGCTGCGCGTCGTGGTCGCGGACATGCAGGCCTACGACGTCTTCTACAAGAAGCTGATCAGTGCCGTGCCGCTGAAGAACGTCACCTCGCGCTTCGCGATGGAGAAGATCAAGTCGGTGACGGCGCTGCCGGTGCCCGCGGCGTAAGCGCCGCCGCACAACCCCACACGAGACGTCGATACGCTCCCAGGTAGTTCGCCTGTTCGGCATTTACCTGAAGTTAGCGCCGGCAGCGGTATCCTGCTGCGATGGAGCCGGGGGAGATCATCCCAGCGAGACGACGGCCTGCCTGGCTGGGCGCGGCCGCATTGCTGATCGCGAGCTGGATCGCGGTCGCAAAGGTGCGTGCGGGCAGCGACGTGGTGGCCGTGGCCTTTCCGCCATGGTGGCGCGCCGAGCGCGCGCTGCTGGCCGCCGCAGCCGCCAATGCGTCGATCGTTCGGATGACCGCGATCCCGGCCCTGCTGGTGGTGCGGCCTGACCGCAATGGCGGGCTGGGCCGGCTGTACGAGGCCGGCGCCTTGCTGACCATGGATCCGCAGGCGATCGCCGGCTGCTTCGGGGCGGATGACGATCTGGGGGTTGGGGATGACCTTCGAAGGCGATGAAATGGCCGCCCTGCGCGAGACGGCGAGCAAGATCCTGCTCGTTGTGCTGTGGCTGCACGTTCCGATCGCGATCATCGTCGGCATCACGCTGCACACTGACTGGCTGATGCCGGCCGGCTTCATGGTCGCGATGGCGCTGGCCGCGACGGTGGCGTGGCGCGTCTCGGGGAACGGCGTTTCAACCCGCCTGATCGTTGCCGTGGCCCTGATGGCCGGCGTGTCGATGCTGGTCTACCAGTTTGCCGGCCACCGCTGGCAGGTCGACATGCACATGTATTTCTTCGCCGCGCTGGCGTGCCTCGTCGCCTATTGCGACTATCGGCCGATCGTCGCCGGCACTTTGGCGGTTGCCCTGCACCACCTGACGCTGAATTTCATCCTGCCGGCCGCGATCTATCCCGGCGGCGCCGATTTCGGTCGCGTCGTTCTCCACGCCGTGATCCTGCTGATCGAGGCCGGCGTGCTGATCTGGCTCGCGCACACGCTTGCCGAATTGTTCAGGACGTCGGCGCTGAAGGCGGCGGAGGCCGAGGCCGCCGGTGCCGCCGAGGCGCGCGCCAACGCCGAGCGCATCGAGGCCGAACGCGCCAAGCACGATCGCGATGCCGCGCGGCGCGAGCTCGCCGCCGGCTTCGAGCGCAAGATCGGCGAGGTCGTCGAGGCCGTCGCGGTGGCGGCCGGCGCGATGCAGGACCTGTCGGCAACGATGAACGGCAGCAACGCGGAAACCATCCGCCAGGCCACCGCCGCCGCCTCCGCATCGACGCTGGCCTCGAGCAATGTGGAAACCGTCGCGTCCGCGACCGAGGAGCTGACGGCCTCGATCAACAACATCGCCGAGCAGGTGACGCGCTCGGCGCGGATCGCCGCCAAGGCCGCCGACGAGGCACGCCGCACCAACAGCGTCGTCGAAGGCCTTGCCGCCGGCACACAGAAGATCGGCGAGGTGGTGACGTTGATCCAGAGCATCGCCAGCCAGACCAATCTGCTCGCCCTGAACGCAACCATCGAAGCGGCGCGCGCCGGCGAGCATGGCCGCGGTTTCGCCGTGGTCGCAAGCGAGGTCAAGGCACTGGCCAACCAGACCGCCAGGGCGACCGAGGAGATCTCGGCCCAGATCCAGGATATCCAGAGCGCGACCGGCGCGGCCGTCAGCGCGATCGGGACCATCGGGTCCACGATCGCGGAGATCGACCACGTCTCCGGCGAGATCGCGGCCGCCGTCGATCAGCAGGGCGCGGCGACCCGCGAGATTTCCAGCAATTTGCAGCAGGCCGCCGATCGCACACGGGACGTCAACAAGGGCATCCTCAACGTCAACCGCGCCTCCGAACAGGCCGGCAGCGCGACCGCACAACTGCTCGATGCGGCCAACGGCCTGTCGTCTCAATCGGAGTGGCTGAAGACCGAGCTGGACCGCTTCCTGGCCTCGCTGCGGGCGGCGTGAAGCTGCGGACACCGACCATCGCACGCGGGCTTGACCCGCGTGCCCATCGATTTTCAAGAAAGCTTTTTCGAGATGGATTGCCGGGTCAAGCCCGGCAATGACGACCCAGGAGCACCCAGCTCAAATCTTCTGATTATACTCGCCGACCTCGGGATGCGTGCGCAGCACGGCATCCATCGCCTCGAACATGTCGTGCATGCGCCGCTCGCTGACCGGGCTTTCCACCACGACCACGAGCTCCGGCTTGTTCGAGGACGCGCGCACCAGGCCCCAACTGCCGTCCTCGACCGTGACGCGCACGCCATTGACGGTGACGAGGTCGCGGATGTTCTGGCCCGCGACCTTCCCGCCGTGCTGCTGCAACGCCTCGAAGTGCTTCACGACAGCGTCGACGACGCCGTACTTCGCCTCGTCGGCGCAATGCGGCGACATGGTCGGCGACGACCAGGTCTTCGGCAGCGCGTTCTTCAGGTCGGCCATCGACTTGCCGGGGGCGCGGTCGAGCATCTCGCAGATCGCGATCGCCGACACCAGGCCGTCGTCATAGCCGCGGCCGAACGGCTTGTTGAAGAAGAAGTGGCCCGACTTCTCGAAGCCGGCGAGCGCGCCCAGCTCATTGGTGCGCCGCTTCATGTAGGAATGGCCGGTCTTCCAGTAGACCGTCTTCGCGCCCTGCTTCCGCAAGACGGGATCGGTCACGAACAGCCCGGTCGACTTCACGTCGACGACGAACTGCGCGTTGGCGTTGATCGCCGACATGTCGCGCGCCAGCATGACGCCGACCTTGTCGGCAAAGATCTCCTCGCCGGTGTTGTCGACCACGCCGCAGCGGTCGCCGTCGCCGTCGAAGCCGAGGCCGACATCGGCCTTGTGCGCCAGCACCGCATCGCGGATCGCGTGCAGCATCTCCATGTCTTCGGGGTTCGGATTGTATTTCGGGAAGGTGTGATCGAGCTCGGTGTCGAGCGGGATCACATCGCAACCGATCGCCTCCAGCACCTGCGGCGCGAACGCGCCCGCGGTGCCGTTGCCGCAGGCCGCGACGACCTTCAGCCTGCGCTTCAGCTTCGGCCGGCTGGTGAGGTCGGCGATGTAGCGCGCCGGATAATTCTCGTGGAATTGATAGGAGCCGCCGGCCGTGTTGTTGAATTCGGCGTTGAGCACGATTGCCTTCAGCCGCGACATCTCGTCAGGACCGAAGGTGAGCGGACGGTTGGCGCCCATCTTGACGCCGGTCCAGCCATTGTCGTTGTGCGAGGCGGTGACCATGGCGACGCAGGGCACGTCGAGATCGAACTGCGCGAAATAGGCCATCGGCGTCACCGCGAGCCCGATGTCATGCACCTTGCACCCCGCCGCCATCAGCCCCGAGATCAGCGCGTATTTGATCGAGGCGGAATAGCCGCGGAAATCGTGACCGGTGACGATCTCCTGGCGGACGCCGAGCTCCGCGATCAGCGCGCCGAGCCCCATGCCCAGCGCCTGCACGCCCATCAGGTTGATTTCCTTGTTGAACAGCCAGCGCGCGTCGTACTCGCGAAACCCGGTCGGCTTCACCATCGGCTCGGATTCGAAGGCATAGGTGTTCGGAACCAGCGCGGATTTCGACTTGGGAAACATGGTTCGGCCTTATGGTCGTATGCAGAAAAACATCGTCGCAGCCTTTAGCGAATGCGCGGGCCGGGCGAAAGCAGAGACTGGGGCTGGTGGCTAATAATTGCGCCAGATTTGGCGTCGGCCAATACTTGCACGCCGGCGCAATACGCCGCGCTGTTGCGCCCTACGCGCTGCTTGACCGCTAATCGCTCCGACCCAGCAGCGCGCCGAAATCGGCCACCGCAGCGAGCCGAACTGGCTGACGGCCAAGGCCGCCCCCGCCGACAGGCGGGCGTCCGGCGAAGACGATTTGCAAGCCGAACCGGAAGCGACGCTTCCGCGCCATTGCGCAAGCCATCCTTCAAGCACTTGGCTTCAAACATCTAAAGCCAACCCAGCACTCTCCGCGAGGCGCGCCGCACGCGCTCGCCCGCAGATGCCCGCAATATCCGTAGGTGATGATCAATGCCTGATTACTTTCTGGTGCCGGTGGACCATCAGCCGGATTTCGATGACTACTCGCTCGTTCCCGTTGACCACGACCCGTTCGCCGCGGATGGCGTAACTCAACAGGCGCAGATTCAGCAGCCGCCGACACCGACTCAACCAGCGCAACCCCAGCCGCAGCAGCCCGCGACAGCAGCCGGTCAGCCCGGCGTCAACGGGCCGGCGACTGGCAACAGCCCCAGCGGATCGGGTGGCGTCGCTGGCATCAAGCGCTTTGGCGGCGCCGAAGGTGGCGACTTTCCGAGCCGCAATGCGGGGATCGGTTTCGAGAGCGCGGAGCGCGCATGGGACGCTGCCCGTAAGGAAATGATAGACCTTGGTGCCCAATATTACCCGGAAGAGACCAAGAGCAGGGGTTTTATCCCGGAACTGGGCGTGGAAATTCATAAGCGCGGCGGACTATATTACTACGATCAGATAGCGCGCGGATTCCAAGACGGAGCGCTGGGCGGTGGTGTGGGGTTTGGCGACAGCGGTGCGGTGGCACGTCGGCACATGCACTGGGATGATCAGCACGAGATTGATGGAGATCTAGACAATGCGAAGGCTTATTCGCAGAAAACTCCGGATTATCGAGCGTGGGTTGGATCTTGGGATGGGAGCTATCTGTATTGGCTTCACGGCAAGCCAACGGGGTCGAGAATGCCTGATTGGAATCGATACAAATATTGAGTCATGCCGATGAAAATGTTCGTGCTCGCCGGAGCCTTATGCCTTCTGCTCGCCAATTCAACGGTATGCAAGGCAAACTCGGGCCCCTGGTGTAAGCCGGTGTCGTGACTTTGACTTTCAAAAATCAACAAGGCGGGGATCTTGCGAAGATCGAACTTCGCACCCTCAAGGCAGTTTGCGACCGAAACCTGGAAAAGAAGGGGTTTGGGGTAGGCTTGGAACGGTCGATGCGCATTGAACACAATGGGCAATGGATTGATGTGCCGAAAGAGTGTCTATCCGTTTTTCCTTTTGGGGAAGATGAGGTGTCGCTATCGGGTGACGATGCCGGCCTAGGCATAGCTATTACCGGGAAACCGACGGAGAGAGGCGAGCGTTGAAAAGTCTCGATATTCAGACACGGTGATGAAGTCTTTTGCGTTCAGGTCGTGCGCTGCCCGAATGTCGACGACCCGCCCGGCTATATCAGAGAGTGCAGTAGGGATTTACAGTGAGCACGGCGGGAGATCGGCGCGACGCTCTGCGAAAGCGCCTCAGGTCTGACGTTGCCCGCGAACGTCTGGCGCAAATGCCGCGCCGTCGCGAAGATCGACTCGACTACGCTCTCATTCCCAAAATGTGAACAAGCAGCGCACTGAATTCCCTCGCGGCGACTTGTGTGTCCGCCTTCCTCAGTTTCGGCGGAATTTCTGCCGTTCTGAGGAGACGATGCGCATCACGGAGGAAGACATCCAGCGGAAGACTTGGATTTGATGCCAATCGGCCTTACTGCTCCAGCAACAATTTGCCGTTGGCATATTCGAAGCGCTTCAGCTTCGACAGGAAGGACAGGCCGAGCAGGTTTTCCGACAGCGCCTCGTCGGGCAGCACCAGGGCATCGACGTCGCGCACGGTGAGGCCGCCGATCTCGATCATGGCGATGCGGGCGCGCGCGGCCTTGATGGTGCCGTTGGCAGTGGTGACGCGCGAGGTGTAATCGCCCGGCACCGGACGCAGGCCGAAGCGTGCCGCGGACGTTTCGTTCAGGGCGACCACCGAGGCGCCGGTGTCGACCATGAAGTTGATGCGCTGGCCGTCGATCCGGCCGTCGGTCGCGAAGTGACCGCGAGGATCGGGCGCAATACTGAGCGTGCGGGCGCTGGCCTGCGCCACCGTGACGGCTGGGGCCATGGTCTGCTTTGTGGTGGTCGCGGCGGCGGGCGACATCTTGCTGGCCATCTGAGCCATGAAGGTGCCCAGCCCGATCAGGATGGCCGCGAAAATCATCAGGTTACGCATGACACCATACTCGGAAAACCGAACACGCAATTTCACCACGCCGCCCGCCCCGCCGCGAGCGAGGGCGGCGGCACGAGCCTGCCATTTTGGCGAAAAGGATGAGCGAAGGGTTAATGCGAGCCCCAAGGGGCGGCCGAATGACGTCGGTCGCCCGCGAGGGCCGCAATTTCCGGCCCTCAGGCCGTCTCTCAGGCCGTCCTGGCGACCGGGCTCGGCATCGCAACGCGCAGCGCGTAATAGACCGCGCCCGCGATCCCGACACCGAAGAACCAGCCATAGACCGCCCACCACGCCGGCAGGATCGAGGTGAAGTTCGGCAGCACCGACGAGAACAGCGCGCCGATGCCGGCGGCGATCAGCGCGCTGACGTTCCAGCCGTTCTGGAAGCGATATTCGCCGTTCTCCTGATACAGCGCCGGCACGTTCACACGGCCTTTGGCGATCAGGTAATAGTCGACCATCATGACGCCGAAGATCGGTCCCATCGTCGCGCCGATCAGCCCGACGAACGAGGCGGCGCTGCCCTCCCAGGGCGCGAACGGATACAGCGCCAGCGCGATCAGCGCCGCGATGTAGCCGCCCTTTTTGAAGTCGATATGCCGCGGAAACACGTTCGAGAAATCGAACGCCGGCGAGACGAAATTGGCGACGACGTTGATGCCGAGCGTCGCCACCGCGAAGGTGGCCGCCGCGAGCAGCGCCAGGAACCAGCTGTCGAACTTCGCCGAAATCTGGTCGGGATGCAGCAGCACCTCGTGATAGACGTTGAACGCCGCGATCGTGGTGACGCCGGCGACCAGCGAGAACAGGATCAGATTGACGGGCAGGCCCCAGATATTGCCCTTGCGCAGCGCGGCTGCATCCGGCGCATAGCGCGAGAAGTCGCAGAAGTTGAGATAAAGCGCGGCGAAATAGGTGATCCAGGTCGCGGCGACGGCGCACAGCGCCGGGAACGAGCCGGGCACGCCGGGTACGCCAGCCTCCTTGGTCTTCTCCAGCAGCACGTCCTGCGGGATCGGCGCGGTGAGCGAGATGCCGCCGGCCGCGATGCACAGATAGATCGCAAGGATCAGCATCATCAACCACACCGCAGGTCCCGCCCAGTCCTGGAAGCGCCGCACCGTTTCCATGCCGCGCTGGATGATCAGGAGCTGCAAAGCCCAGATCACGACGAAGCAGATCACCTCGAGCGTGGAATGGCCGAGCATATGGCTGGACTGGTGGAACGCCTTGAAGCTGTCGATGCGCGTCAGCAGCGCGACGATCGCGCCCGAGGCCGCCGCGGTCTGCGCCCCGTACCAGAAGCAGGCGACGACGGCGCGGACCAGCGCCGGAATGTTGGCGCCCCAGACCCCGAACGAGGCGCGCGCCAGCACCGGATAGGGCACGCCGGTCCTCACGCCGGCATTGCCGATCAGGCTCATCAGCACGAAGATCACCAGCGACCCGACGCCGATCGCGAGGATGAAATTGACGAAGCTGCCGCAGAGCAGGAACAGGCTGGCGGCGAGATAATAGCCCCACAGGCTATGCACGTCCGAGGTCCAGACGTTGAAGATGCTGAAGGCGCCCCAGTTGCGTTCCTTGGCCGGCGCCAGGTCTTCGTTGTACAGCGACGGCGATGCGTTCTTGATCTCCACGGTGACCTCCCCAAACTGCGAGCCCGTGATCCCATCCCAGCGTGCAAATCTAACCACCGTTTGCGGACGCTCGCCAGCGTTACGTCCCGGATGGTGCGGGTCTATGCCCGTCATTGCGAGCGAAGCGAAGCAATCCATCGTGCGGCATGCGCGGAACGATGGATTGCTTCGTCGCTATCGCTCCTCGCAATGACGGCGATGCATGAGATTCGCGACCCGTCACGTGCCGCGCGGTTTCACGCGCCTGGTCGGCATCGCGCTGGCGGGATCTTCCGGCCAGGGATGGCGCGGATAGCGGCCGCGCAGGTCGGAACGCACCGCAGCGTAACTGCCGCGCCAGAAGCCGGGCAGATCGCGCGTCACCTGCACCGGCCGCTGTGCCGGCGACAGCAGTTCCAGCACCAGCGGCACCGCGCCCTTGGCGATCGAGGGATGGGTGTTGAGCCCGAACAGCTCCTGCAGCCGCACCGCGATGGTCGGGCCCTGCTCGGCCTCGTAATCGATCGCGAGCTGCGTTCCGGTCGGCGCCTCGAAATGCGTCGGCGCCTCGCGATCGAGCCGCGCGCGCAATTCCCACGGCAGCAACGCCATCAGCGCGTCCGACAGGTCGCCGGCGGACAGGTCCTTCAGCGCGGTCTTGTCGTAGAGCGCCGGCACCAGCCAGTCGTCGGCACGCGCGGCGAGCGCGGTGTCGGACAGATCGGGCCAGCTCTCGTCCTCGGCCTTGCGCAGGAACATGACACGGTCGCGCCATTGCTTGGAGTGCTTCGACCACGGCAACCGGTCGAGCCCGGCCGCGATGAGCCCGTCGGCGAAGACGCGCGCGGTCTCGGCCGAGGGCGACAGCGACATCGGTGCTTCCGACAGCGTGATCGCGTGCAGCGAACGCCGGCGCCGCGCGCGCAGCGCCATCGCGCCGCGGTCGAACGTCACCTCTTCCACGTTCTCGATCTGGTCGGCGAAACGCTGCTCGATCTCCTCCTGGGTGATCGGCGCCGCCAGCAGGATGCGGCCGCTCGCGGCCGTGCCGGTCAGTTCGGCGACCGCGATATAAGGCAGCCGCGCCAGCGCCGCGGTCTGCTCGACGGCGGCGCCGCGGCCGTTGGCCAGCACGAAGCTGCCATTGCCGCGGTTCCGGGCGACCCGATCCGGGAATGCGAAGGCCAGCATGACGCCGGTGGAGAGATCCTTCGCTTCGCCGACAGCCGACTTCACCTGCGCGGCCCAGCGCGCCGCCATGCTGCGAGCGCTCGATGCGCGCTGCGAACGGTCGCGGCGGAACTGGTCGAGCCTGACGTCGAGATCGACACTGTCGCCGCCGAGCCCGCGCTCGGTCAGAACCGCGGCGATCTCGGCCGCCTCCTCGCCCATACCGAAGCGGGCGGAATCCACGATCATGCGCGCCAGCCGCGGCGGCAGCGCCAGCGCGCGCAGGCTCTGCCCTTCCTCTGTAATGCGGCCATCACCGTCGAGCGCCCCGAGCTCCGACAGCAGCGATCTGGCTTCCTTCAGCGCCGGTCCCGGCGGTGGATCGAGGAAGGCAAGGCCCGCGGGATCGCTGACGCCCCATTGCGCGAGGTCGAGCACCAGCGAGGACAGATCGGCGGAGAGGATTTCGGGCGCGGTGTAGGCCGGCAGCGACGCGGTCTGCGGCTCGTCCCAGAGCCGGTAGCAGACGCCGGGCTCGATGCGGCCGGCGCGGCCGCGCCGCTGATCGACCGCGGCGCGCGACGCCCGCACGGTCTCGAGCCGCGTCAATGCAATGTCTGGCTCGTAGCGCGGCACCCGCGCAAGGCCAGAGTCCACCACAATGCGGACGCCCTCGATGGTCAGCGAGGTCTCGGCGATCGAGGTCGCCAGCACCACCTTGCGGGTGCCCTTCGGCGCCGGCGCGATGGCGCGATCCTGCACGCTGGCATCGAGCGCGCCGAACAGCGGCACGATCTCGACAGAGGCGTCGTGCACACGCTCAGTGAGGAAGGTCTGGGTGCGGCGGATCTCGGCGGCGCCCGGCAGGAAGGCGAGCACCGAGCCGGCATCGGCGCGCAGCGCGGTCGCGATCGTCTCGGCCATCTGCCGCTCCAGCGGCGCGTCGACCTTGCGGCCGACGTAACGGGTCTCGACCGGAAAGGCGCGCCCCTCGCTTTCGACCACCGGCGCGTCGCCGAGCAGTTTTCCGACGCGTGCACCGTCGAGCGTTGCCGACATCACGAGGATCCGCAGGTCCTCGCGCAGGCCGGTCTGCGCGTCGCGCGCCAGCGCCAGCCCGAGATCGGCATCGAGCGAGCGCTCGTGGAATTCGTCGAACAGCACCGCGGCGACGCCGTTGAGCTCGGGATCGTCGAGGATCTGGCGCGAGAAGATGCCTTCGGTGACGACCTCGATCCGCGTCGCGCGCGACACCTTCGAGCCGAAGCGCACGCGATAGCCGACGGTCTCGCCGGCACGCTCGCCGAGCGTCTTCGCCATCCGCTCCGCGCTGGCGCGCGCGGCGATGCGGCGCGGCTCCAGCACGATGATCTTCTTGCCCCTCGCCCAGGGTGCATCGAGCAACGCCAACGGCACGCGCGTGGTCTTGCCGGCACCCGGCGGCGCCACCAGCACCGCGGCGTTGTGGCCCTCGAGCGTGCGATCGAGCTCATCGAGCACGGCGTCGATCGGCAGCGGACTATCGAATTGGCGCGGCAAGGACTTTTCATCATCGCAGCGGCGCTCGGGCCGGTGCGTCCCATGGTTAACAAACGGTCTCTTCTCTTGGATTCCTCGGCCTCTTAGACCATTCGCCGGCTACGGGAAACCCGCGGAAAGGTCCGGTTTGGTGGCACACCATTTGTATCAATAAAGGAGAAAGCAACCGATCGGGCCGATGATAGGCCCGATCACGCCGGAACGAGACAAAGATGACCACGAACGGCACAGCCGCTGCGACAGATCGTTCCGGCCCGCGCGCGAGCGGACGCGTCGACTGGGTCGACTATGCCAAGGGCATCTGCATCATCATGGTCGTGATGATGCATTCGGTGCTGGGGGTCGAGAAGGCCGCCGACCAGACCGGCTTCATGCACTACGTCGTGATGTTCGCGAAGCCGTTCCGGATGCCGGACTTCTTCCTGATCTCGGGCCTGTTCCTGTCGGTCGTGATCGATCGCGACTGGCGCACCTATCTCGACCGCAAGGTGATGCACTTCGCCTATTTCTACGTGCTCTGGGTGACGATCCAGTTCGGCTTCAAGGCGCCGTCGCTGGCCGCCGAGACCGGTTGGCCCCAGGTTGGATTGCAATACCTCGAATCCTTCATCGAGCCGTTCGGCACGCTGTGGTTCATCTATCTGCTGCCGATCTTCTTCGTCGTCACCAAGCTCGCGCGCAACGTCCACCCGCTCGTGATCTGGCTGATCGCAGCAGCGCTGGAGACCGCGCATGTCGCGACCGGCTGGACCGTGATCGACGAGTTCTGCTCCCGCTTCGTCTACTTCTACACCGGCTATGTCCTCGCCGATTACGTGTTCGCGCTCTCGGACCGCGCGCGGGCACGGCCTGCGCTTGCCCTGCTCGGGCTTGGGCTCTGGGCGCTGATCAATGGCGGCCTGGTTGCGCTCGTGGTGAGCGAATGGCCGGTCGTCTCGCTGGCACTCGGCTTTGCCGGCGCCTGCGCGATCATCGTGACCGGCACGCTGCTGGCGCGCGCGCACTGGCTTGGCTTCCTGCGCTTCTGCGGCGAGCATTCGATCGTGATCTATCTCGCCTTCTTCCTGCCGATGGCGGCGTCACGCACCCTTCTGCTGCGCTTCGGCGTCATCCACGACATCGGCCTGATCTCGCTGATCGTGACCTCGGTCGGCGTCGCCGGCTCGCTCGTGATCTGGCGGCTAGCGCTGGCGGCGCGGGCCAATTTCCTGTTCGAACGGCCCGATGCGTTCTGGATTGCCCCGAAAAAGGCGGCGCCCTCGCTGCAGGCGGCCGAATAAGCCCCGACAGTGCCAGAAGTCATAACAGCCGGATTCGTTCCGACGGCGGGAATCCGGCCGTTCGAATTTTCCTCGCATTGAAATTATTGGCTTTTTGGTCCCGAATGTTTCGTCGTCGGGCCGGCGACGAAACAATTCTCCCGTTCACGAAACCATTTTCCGCTTTTCGCGCAGACATCCGGAAACGGGCCGTAACTAACAATTCTCCCAACGAACCGCCGCCCAACGGCGAACTGGGAGCCTGTCATGCCGAACGTCATCGCCATCAACTCTGCAGCCACGAAGCATATCGACGCTGCTCGCGCGACCTCGGATGAAACGCTGCTCGCGCGTATCGCCAAGAATAACCGCACCTCGATGCACACGCTCTATTCCCGTCATAACGTCCGGGTTTACCGCTTCGTGCTCCGCATGGTGCGCGACACCACGATGGCCGAGGACCTGGTGAGCCAGGTGTTCCTGGACGTCTGGCGCACCGCGGCCCAATTCGAGGGCCGCTCGCAGGTCTCGACCTGGCTGCTCTCGATCGCCCGCTTCAAGGCGCTGACCGCGCTACGCCAGCGCAAGCATGAGGACATCGACCAGGACGACGTGCTGGAGATCGCCGACGGCGCCGACACGCCGGAAACCTCGCTCGATCGCGCCACCACCAGCGAGATCCTCCGCGCCTGCGTGGCCAAGCTGTCGCCGGCTCACCGCGAGATCATCAATCTGGTCTACTACCATGAGAAGTCGGTCGAGGAGGCCGGGCAGATCATCGGGATCCCGCAGAGCACGGTGAAGACCCGCATGTTCTATGCCCGCAAGCAGCTCGCCGACCTCCTGCGGGGTGCCGGCGTGGATAGCGTCGCCGCATAAAAGACTGCAAATTCAATACCTTAAATGGAAATCACGCGACCCGGGCAATTGTCCACGAAGCCGAAAAATTCAGGCGACGAAACAATTGAAACAATCGACGACATCACCCGGAAAAACGCGACCTCTATACCTATATCCAACGACGCAACCCCAACCCCAATCCACTGAACCGATTTCGATACCTCTTCGTTCTAACCTCCCAAGTAGCCTCCAACGACCCGGCCGGGATGCCCCCCAGCCGGGTCGCTCTGTATTTGACGCGACGTCGTGAAGCCGAGTGCACCTCGCCTCACACAGACGTGACGCGGCCCGCGACCGGCCCGCCGTAACGGCCAAACCGTCCTCGCGAAGAACATCAGGCGTACCCGGCACGGCCCTCTGGCGCGCCGGGACTCTGATGGACGGATGACGATGCTCAGCCTTGCCCTTGCCCTGCTTGCCGGTGTCGCCACCGTCGCCGCCCCTTGCACCCTGCCGATGCTGCCGATCCTGCTTGGGATATCGATAGGCCAGACCGGCAAGGCGCGGCCCGCGATGATCGCGCTCGGCTTCGTGATGTCATTCTCTGCGGTGGCATTGCTGCTGAGCGCGATCACGCGCGCCTTCGATTTCGATCCGAACGTGCTGCGGACCGGCGCGCCGTGCTGCTCGCGGGCTTCGGCCTCCTGATGATCTGGCCGGCGCCGTTCGAATGGCTGTCGATCCGGCTCACCGGCGCTACCAAAGCGTTTTCGAGCGAAGTGGATACCGGTTCGCGTCAAGAAAGCGCGTCTAAACAACGGGGCAGCCTCGGTCATGCCGCGCCGTCGCAAAGCCTGTTCGGCGGCTTCGTGCTCGGCTCTACGCTCGGCCTGGTGTGGACGCCGTGCGCCGGCCCCGTGCTCGGCTCGATCCTGACCATCGTCGCGACCTCGAAGGACACCGCGTGGGCGAGCCTGCAGCTCGTCACCTACGCGATCGGCGCCGCGATCCCGATGCTTGCGATTGCCTATGGCGGACAGGCCGTCACCACGCGCGTGCGCAGCATGGCGCGGATCGCGCCGCGCCTGCAGCAGGGCTTCGGCGTCGTGATCGTCGCATTCGCCGCGCTGTCCTACCTGCAATACGACACGCTGATCGTGGCGTGGCTGACCCAGTTCTATCCCAACGGCCAGATCGGCCTGTAAGCCCAAAGGAGATATCGATGTCCCTGCGCTTGATTGCCGTATCCGCTCTGGTTACGGGCCTTGGCCTCGGCGGCGCCGTCATTCCCGGCCTCTGCACCGAGTCAGACGCGCCGGCACAGCCGGTGCCGCGGGCGATCGCCATGACAACCGGACAGAGCCAGACCGCGCCCGAATTCGTCGGCATCAGCAACTGGTTCAATTCGCAGCCGCTCAGGCTCGCCGACCTGCGCGGCAAGGTCGTGCTGGTGGATTTCTGGACCTATGGCTGCGTCAACTGCGTCAACACGCTGCCGCACGTCACCCAGCTCTATTCGAAGTACCGGGATCGCGGCCTCGTCGTGATCGGTGTCCACACGCCGGAATTCCCGTTCGAGCATTCGGCCTCCAACGTGCAGGCGGCGCTGAAGCGGCACGGCATCCTCTATCCGGTGGCGCAGGACAACAATTCGCAGACCTGGAACGCCTACCGCAACCAGTATTGGCCGGCGCAATACGTGATCGACCAGAACGGCAAGATCGTGTTCCAGCACGCCGGCGAGGGACAGTACGACGAGATCGACCGCACCGTCGCGCGGCTGCTCAACGCCAACAGCTAAAGCCTGATGAAATCAGGTTGAGCTGGAACGGCGTCGAAAGCTCACCTCTCCCCGACGGGGAGAGGTGAACCGGGACCGCACCAAGCCGATCAAGCCAAAACTCAACCCGCTCCAGTCGGACAATCCGCCCTCTTTGTCGTCACAGCCGACGTGGTAAGGTCCACGCCAGGTCGACGACGGATGGTGCGTAATGTTCGAAGGCTGGGATGCGGTCGTACTCGCCCGCGCGCAATTCGCTTTCACGATGTCGTTCCACATCGTGTTTCCCGCATTCTCGATCGGGCTTGCGAGCTATCTCGCGGTGCTGGAAGCGCTGTGGCTTGCCACCAGGCGCGAGGTCTACATCAACCTGTTCAATTACTGGCTGAAGATCTTCGCGGTCGCGTTCGGCATGGGCGTGGTCTCGGGCATCGTGATGTCCTACCAGTTCGGCACCAACTGGTCGTCCTTTGCCGACAAGACCGGGCCGGTGATCGGCCCGATGATGGCCTATGAGGTGCTGACCGCATTCTTCCTGGAAGCCGGCTTCCTCGGCGTGATGCTGTTCGGGCTCGAACGCGTCGGCCCCAGGCTGCACTTCGTGGCGACGCTGATGGTCGCGATCGGCACGCTGATCTCGGCATTCTGGATTCTGTCGGCCAATTCCTGGATGCAGACACCGACCGGCCACGCCGTCAACGCCGATGGCCAGTTCGTCGCCGCCGACTGGCTCAAGGTGATCTTCAATCCGTCGTTCCCCTATCGCCTCGTGCACATGGTGCTGGCGGCGTACCTCACCACCTCGCTCGTGGTCGGCGCGGTCGGTGCCTGGCATCTGCTCCGCGACCAGCATCTGGCGGGAGCGCGCGTGATGTTCTCGATGGCGATGTGGATGGCGACGCTGGTGGCGCCGATCCAGATCCTCGCCGGCGACCAGCACGGCCTCAACACGCTGGAGCACCAGCCCGCCAAGGTGATGGCGATGGAAGGCCATTACCAGAGCCACAAGGACGGCGCGCCGCTGATCCTGTTCGGCTGGCCCGACCAGCGTGATGCGAAGGTGAAGTATGCGATCGAGGTGCCGAAACTGTCGTCGCTGATCCTGAAGCATTCGCTCGACGCGCCGCTGGCCGGCCTCGACACCGTGCCGCGCGAGAACTGGCCGCCGGTGCCAATCACCTTCTGGTCGTTCCGCATCATGGTCGGCCTCGGCTTCCTGATCATGGGGCTCGGCCTGCTCAGCCTTTTGATGCGCTGGCGGGGGATGATGTACCAGTCGTCGCTGCTGCATCGCTTCGCCGTGCTGATGGGCCCCGCCGGCTTCATCGCGGTGCTCGCGGGCTGGATCACCACGGAGACCGGGCGGCAACCGTTCACGGTCTACGGGCTGCTGCGGACCGCCGATTCGGCGTCGCCGCTGGCGGCGCCCGCGGTGGGCTCGTCGCTGATCGCCTTCATCATCGTCTATTTCGCCGTGTTCACCGCGGGCGTGATCTACATCCTGCGGCTGATGGCGCAGCCGCCGCATCCCGGCGAGCAAGGCCCGACGAAGGATCTTCCGGCCCGCGCGGCCGGCATCACGCCGGCGGCGGGCGCAGCCGTGGAGGGCGCGCGATGATCGATCTCGCCACGATCTGGGCCTTCATCATCGCCTTTGCCGTGTTCGTCTATGTCGTGATGGACGGCTTCGATCTCGGCCTCGGCATCCTGTTCCCACTGTTTCCGCAAAAGACCGACCGCGACGTCATCATGAACACGGTGGCGCCGGTGTGGGACGGCAACGAGACCTGGCTGGTGCTCGGCGGCGGCGGCATGATGGCGGCGTTTCCGCTGGCCTATGCGGTGCTGATGCCGGCGCTCTACACGCCGATGATCGCGATGCTGCTCGGCCTCGTGTTCCGCGGCGTCGCCTTCGAATTCCGCTGGCGGACCCAGAAGGCGCGCAACAAATGGGATATCGCTTTCGCCGGCGGCTCGCTGCTTGCGACACTGGCGCAGGGGATCGCGCTCGGCGCCATCCTGCAGGGCATCCATGTCGAGGGCCGCCAATACGCCGGCGGCTGGTGGGATTGGCTGACGCCGTTCAGCGTCCTGACCGGCGTCGCGCTGGTGATCGGCTACGCGCTGCTCGGCGCGACCTGGCTGGTGATGAAGACCGAGGGCGAGTTGCGCGACCGCGCCTATCATCTGAGCTGGATGTTGTTGGTCGCGATGCTGGGCGCAATCGGCGCCGTCAGCATCGCGACGCCGTTCCTCAGCGTGCAGTACACCCAGCGCTGGTTCGCCTGGCCCAACATCATCCTCACCGCGCCGGTGCCGATCGCGGTCGCCGCCGTCACCGCGCTGCTGCTGCGCGCGCTGAGCAACAAGAACGACCACCAGCCGTTCTTCCTGACGCTCGGGCTGTTCGCGCTGTCCTATGCCGGACTCGGCATCAGCATGTATCCGTACATCGTGCCGCAGAGCATCACGATCTGGCAGGCGGCGGCACCGACCAACAGCCAGGTCTTCATGCTGGTCGGCGTCTCGATCCTGGTGCCGCTGATCCTCGGCTACACCGCCTGGGCCTATTGGGTGTTCCGCGGCAAGGTGCGCCCCGGCCACGGATACCACTGATGCCCGAGAGCCCGAATCAGCGGCCGCTCGGCCAGCGCCTGCTGTGGTTCGCAGCGCTCTGGCTCGGCGGCGTCGGCACCGTGGCGCTGATCTCGTTCGCCTTGCGACTCTGGATCGCGCCGAAATGAGGCGGCCCGCGCAACGTGCCGCGACAATCAATGACAAAAAACAGAAGCATTACAGGGATATACCTGTGGTGCGGCCCTAAGCTTGCCATCAAGCTGCCGCTGAGATTTGATGCTGCCTGATTTGCGGGTGGAGCAACCATTTGGCCGCGTGCCAACGAGGAGAGCTTTCAATGACGAAGTTTCGTCACCTGGTCTGGATGTTGATCGCGACGGGCGCGCTCGTGCTGTCGACGTCGCAGGGTTTCGCCCAAAACCGCCCGGACGCCGACGAGCCCGGCCTTGTTGCTGACGACGGCTACGAGCTCGACCCGGAATGGCAGAAGCAGGTCGTATATTACCGGACCAGTGAGGCGCCGGGCACCATCATCGTCGCGACCGCCGAGCGCCATCTTTATTTGGTGCAGGGTAATGGCCGCGCGCTCCGCTACGGTATCGGCGTCGGCCGCGAAGGCTTTCAATGGCAGGGCCTGGTGAGCATCACCCGCAAGGCCGAGTGGCCGGACTGGGTGCCGCCGCCGGAAATGATCGCGCGCCAGCCCTATCTGCCGCGCTTCATGGCGGGCGGCCCGGGCAATCCGCTCGGCGCACGCGCGATGTATCTCGGCACCACGGTCTACCGCATCCACGGCACCAACCGGCCCGACACCATCGGCACCGCCGTTTCCTCCGGCTGCTTCCGCCTGGTCAACAACGACGTCGCCGATCTCTACAACCGCGTTCCGGTCGGCACCAAGGTGATCATCCGGCAGAAGCCCGAACTCTGATCTCTACCCGCCTTCGATATCCGCCCCGCTTTTCCCCCCGATCCTTCGCGAGAGAGAACCCATGCGTACATTTCGAGGCGGCCTGACGATCGGGCTCGCGATCGCCGCACTGGTTGCGGCCGCCGCCATCACCTATGAGCGTTACGACACCCGCACGCTGAAGCGCACCGTCCGTCGCGGCGACGTGCTGTGCGGCGTCAACAAGGGCCTGCCGGGCTTCTCGATTCCGGACGACAAGGGTAACTGGACCGGCTTCGACGTCGACTTCTGCCGCGCGGTCGCGTCGGCGATCTTCGACGACCCGTCGAAGGCGAAGTTCGTTCCGCTCGACGCCAGCGAGCGTTTCAAGGAGCTGCAGAACCGCAAGGTCGACATCCTCTCGCGCAACTCCACCTGGAGCATGTCGCGCGAGACCAATTACGACCTCTATTTCCCCGCGGTCGCCTATTATGACGGCCAGGGCTTCATGCTGCCACGCTCGCGCAACATCGATTCCGCGCTCGACCTGAACGGCAGCAAGGTCTGCGTGCAGGCCAACACCACGACGCAGCTCAATCTCGCCGACTATTTCCGTGCCAACAACATGAAGTACACGGAGATGAAGTTCGACAAGCTGGACGACGTCGTGAACGCCTACAACTCCGGCCAGTGCGATACGCTAACATCGGACGCCTCGCAGCTCTATGCGCTGCGGCTCAACCTCGCCAAGCCGAGCGACCACACGATCCTCGCCGACATCATCTCCAAGGAGCCGCTGGCGCCGGTGGTGCGCTTGCGCGACGACGACTGGATGATGATCGTGAAGTGGACGCTGTACGCCATGATCAACGCCGAAGAGCTCGGCATCACCTCGAAGAACATCGACGAGGCGCTGAAGTCGAAGAAGCCGGAGGTGATGCGGCTGGTCGGCACCGAGGGCAGCTATGGCGAGGATCTCGGTCTGACCAAGGACTGGGCGGTGCGCATCATCCGCCATGTCGGCAATTACGGCGAGGTCTACGACCGCAACGTCGGCGCAGACTCCAAGCTGAAGATCCCGCGCGGCATGAACCAGCTCTGGAACGCCGGCGGCGTCCAGTACGCGCCGCCGATCCGGTAGACTCTCCATCGTCATTGCGAGGAGGTCGCGACAAAATTGCAAAGCAATTTTGCGCTGAAGCGACGAAGCAATCCATTTCGCCACAAGTGGAGAGATGGATTGCTTCGCTTCGCTCGCAATGACGAGCCTATGCCAAGCCGCCCTCACCGCTGTCATCACCCGCGCGAAAGCGTGTGATCCAGTACGCCGCGGCTTCTCGGCTCAAGCGCCGACGTCTCTGGAATACTGGAACGCCCGGTCCCGTCTACGCCAAGGCTTCGACGAGGCTTTCGCTTTCAGGCGCGCCGAAGCTTGAGCGAAGGCGGCGAGCCGGGCGATGACAGCGTGTTGCGTAGCGACAATGACGCGGCGAAGATCAATACCCCTTGCCGCTCGCCAGCTGGTCGGTGTGGAAGTTGCTGTCGCCGAACAGCTCCTGGCAGACGCGGGCGCGCTTCATGAAGAAGCCGATGTCGAACTGGTCGGTCATGCCCATGCCGCCATGCATCTGCACGCCCTCCTGCACGGCCAGCGTCGCAGTGGTGCCGGCGCGGGCCTTTGCCACCGCGACCGCGGTGGCCGCCTTGTCGATGTCCGTGTCGAGCGCCTGCAGCGCCTTCAACACAGCGGCGCGCGTAATCTCGATATCGATGTAGAGCTGCGCGGCACGGTGCTGCAGCGCCTGGAATTCGCCGATCGCCTTGCCGAACTGCTTGCGCTCCTTCAGATAGGCCACGGTGCGGCCGAACACCTCGTCGGAGAGGCCGACCATTTCGGACGCCACCGCGCCGCGGCCGATATTGAGCACGCCCTCGAGCAGCCCAAAGCCCTGATCGACTTCGCCGAGCACGCTGTCGGCGTTGACCTCGACATTGTCGAACACGATGCGCGCCGCGTTGTGCGAATCGACCATCGCGGTGCGCTCGACCGCGAGCCCCTTCGCCTTCGGATCGACCAGGAACAGCGTCAGCCCGTTCCTGTCGCCAGCGCTGCCCGCGCTGCGCGCGGCGACAATCAGGAGGTCGGCGGTGTGGCCGTCGAGCACGAAGGCCTTGTCGCCCGACAGCTTGAAGCCGTTGCCGGAGCGCGTGGCCTGCAACTTGGTCTGCAGCGGGCGATGCTTGGCGCCCTCATCGATCGCGAGCGCCGCCAGCAGCGAGCCGTCGGCGATCTTCGGCAGATGCTGCGCCTTCTGCGCCTCGCTGCCGCCGCGCGACAGCGCCGAGGCGGCGAGCACCGAGGTCGCGAGGAACGGCGACGGCATCAAGGTGCGGCCGATCTCCTCCATGACGATGCCGGCCTCGACGCAACCGAGCCCGCTGCCGCCGAACTGGTCCGGCACCAGCAGGCCGGAGAAGCCCATCTCCGCAAATGTCTTCCAGAGATCGCGCGAGAAGCCGGTGGCATCCTTGGCATCGCGCAGGCCGCGCAGATGCGCCACCGGCGCCTTGTCGCTGATGAGACCGCGCGCACTGTCGCGCAGCATGGATTGTTCTTCGGTGAGGACGAGGGCCATAGGAAATCCGATCTAACGTTCTAAGCAACGGTCTGAGTTCGTCATTCCGGGGCGATGCGACAGCATCGAACCCGGAATCTCGAGGTTCCACAATGCGCAACTGCGCATTAGGGTTCGCCGCTTCGCGACGCCCGGAACGACGGTGCAGCGATCACGCGCCCGGCAAATCGAGGATGCGCTTGGCGACGATGCCGAGCATCACCTCCGAGGTGCCGCCCTCGATCGAATTGGCCTTGGTGCGCAGCCAGGCGCGCGGGCGGGCGCCGCCTTTGGAGCGGTCGCTCTCCCATTCCAGCGCGTCGATGCCGCCGGCCGACATCAGGATCTCATAGCGGCGCTTGTTGAGCTCGGTGCCGTAATATTTCATCGCCGAGGAGAACGCCGGATGCGATTGCCCGGCCTTGGCGAGATCGACCGCTCGCTCGGCGGCGGCAGCGAGCGCGGCCTCGTCGACCTCGAAGCTCGCGATCTGGCTGCGCAGCTGCGCGTCATCGAGCTTGCCCCGCGCGTCCGCACCGACCGAGTCGGCGGCGATCTGGCCGAGCGGACGACCGACGCCGCGCTCGCCCATGCCGGAGATCATCGCGCGCTCGTGCTGCAGCAGATATTTCGCGACATCCCAGCCGCGATTGACTGATCCGACGACATGCGACTTCGGCACGCGAACATTGTCAAAGAAGGTTTCGCAGAACGGCGAATAGCCCGAGATCAGGAGGATCGGCTTGGTCGACACGCCCTTCGAGGTCATGTCGAACAGGATGAAGCTGATGCCGTCATGCTTCTTCGCCGCCGGATCGGTGCGCACCAGGCAGAAGATCCAGTCGGCGTAGTTGGCGTAGGACGTCCAGATCTTCTGGCCGTTGATGATGTAATCGTCGCCGTCGCCGACCGCGCGGGTCTGCAGCGAGGCGAGGTCGGAGCCGGCATTCGGCTCGGAATAGCCCTGGCACCAGCGGATCAGGCCCGCGGTGATCTTCGGCAGATGCTCCTTCTTCTGCTCCTCGGTGCCGTATTTCAGCAGCGCCGGTCCCAGCATGGAGATGCCGAACGAGGTTAGCGGCTGACGCGCGCCGATCGCAGCCATCTCCTGGCGCACGATCTTGGCCTCCTCGCCGTCGAGGCCTCCGCCGCCATATTCCTTCGGCCAATGCGGCACGGTCCAGCCCTTGTCGCGCATCCGCTCGAACCAGACGCGCTGCGCCTCGGACGAGAATTTCGTGTTGCGGCCACCCCAGAAGGTGTCGCCATCCGAGGTCATCGGTTTGCGCATCTCCGGCGGGCAATTCTGCTCCAGCCAGGCGCGGGTCTCCGCGCGGAATTTCTCGAGGTCAGCCATGGTGCGTTTCCAGTCAAATTCGACGAATTGGATTCGACCTTAGACCTACGCAGCCGCCGAATTCAATATGCCTCGCGGCCGCGCCATGCTCTGGCGTCGCTACTCACCTCGCGCGATCGGGTGTATCGCCGAGATGGGGTAACGCTTGAAAAACAAAAGGAAACGGACATGCGGCTGAAGCTGCTTTCGCCTAGCGAAATGAACGCCGCCCAGAAAGAAACCTACGACGAGTCGATCGCCGGCAAGCGCGGCGCGCCACCCGCGCCGATGATGGCCTGGCTGAACAGCCCGGAGATGGCACGGCATGCGACGCGGCTCGGCGAGGTGCTGCGCTTCGACACGATCTTTCCCCCAAAGCTGTCGGAGATCGCGATCCTCGTCACCGCGCGGCACTGGACCGCGCATTACGAGTGGTATGCCCACAAGCGCCTGGCGCTGAAGGGCGGCCTCGATCCGAAGATCATCGAGGACATTCGCGTGCGCCGGACGCCAAGCTTCGACGATCCCAAGGCCAGGGTGATCTACGACGTCGCCAAGGCGCTGCACGAAGGTCACGGCCTGCCGAAGGCACTGTATGACGAGGCGGTCGAGGTGCTGAGCCAGCGCGGCCTGGTCGAGGTGATCGGCCTCTGCGGCTACTACACCATGGTGTCGATGACGCTGAACACGTTCGAGTTCCAGCTGCCCGGCGGCGAGCTGTCGGAGCTCTGCTAGACGCCGGCGGACCGTGGCGCCTTTCGAAAACCTTGCGTTTCCGGATCGAACGCTCCGGCGTCGGCAAATCCGGACTATATCAGGTGGCGAAACCTCGCCCCTGATGGCAGGGGCATTGACGTCAACGGAGTCCGCTCATGCCAGAGAATCCCCCCATCATCGCGGGCACCCGGATCGGGCATGTCCATCTCAAGGTGGCCGATCTCGAGCGCGCGCTCGGCTTCTATTGCGGCGTGCTCGGCTTCGAGTTGCAGCAGCGCATGGGCACGGACGCGGCCTTCATCTCGGCCGGGGGTTATCACCACCACATCGGCCTCAACACCTGGGAGAGCAAGGGCGGCCATCCGCCGCCGCCGGGCACCACGGGCCTGTTCCACACCGCCATCCTCTATCCCACCCGCCCGGCGCTCGCCGATGCGCTGCACCGGGTGCTGTCGGCCGGCATCCAGCTCGACGGCGCCAGCGACCACGGCGTCAGCCAGGCGCTGTACCTGCGCGATCCCGACGAGAACGGCGTCGAGCTCTATTGGGACCGCCCCGAGACCGAATGGCCGCGCAGCGCGGACGGCAAGCTCGCGATGTTCACACGACGGCTGGACCTGGACGACCTGCTGAAGCAGCGTGCGACGTAATTCCGCAAGGCGATAATTTCGTAGCCCGGATGTAGCGCAGCGAAATCCGGGGTTGGCACCGTGGGGTGATACTGTTCCCGGATTGCGCTTCGCTCATCCGGGCTTCTGTAACGGGCCTTGGTTAGTCAATCCCTTTTCGCGTCATCCACTCGCCGGGCACTTGCTTCTGTACGGGATCGGCGCGAAGGCCGTCGCCTGATGGGGTGCATTGAGGAGCCGGCCGGCCAATCTACGGATTGCGTGGTCGTGAGCCACTTCCCGGATGGCGGCCTGACCGGATCCATCGTCCCAGCGGAGGGACTTCGCTCGGGGAGAGCCTGGTGTCGTGGCCCGCCCGGAACCGATTGCTGCTCCTGGCTAGATGGCCTTGGTCATCGGGTTGAACGGTTTGGTGTCGGCGAGCATGCGATGCAGGATCACGGCGAGCTTGCGAGCCAGCGCTACCTTGGCCTTGCGCATGCCTGCGCGCCGGGCGATCCGCATCGCCCAGCTCTTCAATGCCGAGCAATTCTTGACCGGCTTGGTCAGCATGACGTGAGCTGCCTGGTAGAGTGCCTCGCGCACGGAGGCATCCCCGATCTTGCTGATGCGGCCGGTGTAGTCGGTCTCACCGGACTGGTACTTCTTCGGGGTGAGCCCAAAGTGGGCTCCCGTGGCCTTCGAGGAGCGGAAGCGCTTCGGGTCGTCGATCGCCGCGGCATAGGTGAGCGCCACGATCGGACCAACGGACGGCGTTGTCATCAGGAGCTTGGCGGATGGATGCGTCCTGGCGAGCTTCTGGGTGTGCTTGTCCAGGCTCTTGAACTCCCGCAGCAGCACCGCATGGGCTTGGAGCAGCGCCGCCGCGACCAACTCCAGTCCGGGATGGCCGGTCACGAGCTCGCGGATGCGTCCGGCGAACGTGCGCTCGGTGGCGCACCGACCTTCAGGCCAAAACCGCGAAGTATGCCGCGCAGGCTGTTCTCGACATCGCGAAGCTTGGATTGCAGCAGCTTGCGCGCCGTCAGGATGGCGCGGGTCTCCTGCGCCGCGACCGACTTGCAGTGCACCGGCCGGAACCAGCCGAGCCGCATCAACTGCGCGATCCGGCGGGCATCGTTGCGGTCCGTCTTCACCGGCATCGACTTGAAGGCTTCGCGAACGTGCCGCGTTTCCAGCAGCTCGACCGCAAGCCCTGCGTCTCGCAGACCCGCATACAGCCATTGCGACAAGGGGCCTGCCTCCAGCCCGATCCGTTCCAGTACCAGACCCAGCGACCGGAACCAGGCGATCAGCGCCGCCGGCTCGCTCGCAACCTTCGTCTCGCGCAAAATCTTGCCTGTCCCATCGACAAGGCAAACGCTCGAGCATTCCAAAGACACGTCAATTCCTGCATAGTGGTACATGGTCGTCCCTTAATGATGCTTGGAGCGGGCTTGCCCGACTCCGTTGAACACCATCAGTTTGAGGGACGACCGCCTTCCAACCAACAGGCCGCTCGCGAGCGCGCTTCCAAATTGCGCCGTAGCGAGCGGGCGGCCGGCCCGTTACCCCATCTACGAGTTCAGGAACGGGTGCGCGAGCCAGCCGGCCGCATAAAGCGCCCAATCCCAAACACCGTGTGCGTCACGAGGCTCTGCAGCCGCGCCGCCCATGGATGGGGCGTACGGCTCGCGGCAATGCCGGCGCCCATCGCGGGCTGCATCACCAGGAACGGCGCGGCCACGCTGCCGATCCCGACCATCAGAGCCGGAGCGATGGTGGGCTGCCGCGCCCAATCGAGGCCGAAGATCGCAAGCAGCACGCCGGCAAAGCCGATCCCGATCAGATAATGCGCGGTCCATCCGATGACCCGTTCGCCCACGACCTGTGGTGACGCGGCGATGCGGTCGTGGCGCAGGCGAGCGGATACGAGATGGCCGAGCCAGCGACCGACCAGGGCATAGTCCAGCGACGGGATGCCAAGCAGGCGCTTTCGAACCATCCCCCAGATGTCCCATCACGACGGTCGCACCGATCCCGGTCAGCACCGCGCTCGCCACAAATTCCGCGGCTTCAACCATGCGCGGCCTCCGCCGGCGCTCGTGCCGCGACCATCCAGCACGCCGCGGTGAAGCGAATCTCGGTCCCGTGGATGTAGCGATCGAACGCACCGCGCACGGTCTCGATCACTCGCGTGCGGCGCGGCTCCTCCATCGCCTGCAGCAGCGTCCCGACCGGGCCGAGCCAGCTCACATAGCAGGCCAGCTGTGATGCCGGAAAGCCGAGGGCGACATCGACCGGTTCGATCGCGATCGCGTCCCAGCCGCTATCCTCCAGGATAGTTTCGACCCGCTTCCGGTCGGCAAAGCCGAACTGCCCCGGCGCATCGGGACGCCGCGGCGGAAGATCCGGCAGCAACGGCTTCGCTGCCTGTTCCGCCGTCGTCATGAACGGGTTCTCGGCGGCGCCGCGCCAGGCGATGAAGCGGAGCGCAGCATCCGGCCGGGCCGCGCGGCGCAGATTGGCGAAAGCCTGCACCGGATCGGCAAAGAACATCACGCCGAGGCGCGAGATGATCATGTCGAAGCTCGCGGGCGCGAACGGATAGGTCTGCGCGTCGGCGCAGATGAAGCTGACCGGCCGCCCTTCCCGCTCCGCGCGGGCGCGCGCCGCCGCGATCATCGGCTCGGAGATATCGATGCCGGTGCAATGCACTTGCCGGCCGAGCACACCGGCAACAGCGAAGGTCGCGGCGCCCGTGCCGCAACCGATATCGAGCACGCGGCCGGCCGCGGCATCGGACACTGCTCGGACGAGCAGCTCTTCAAGCGGCCTGAACATCCCTTCGAGCACGTCGCGCGTCTCGACCCAGGCGCGGCCGGCGGCGCCGTTCCAGAGTTTGACCTGCTCGTCGTCGACTTGCGCTGCGACACCCATGATTCTCGTCCTTGTTGATGCTTGCCTTACGCAAGCGATAGGCTGGATACTGCCAGTTCAAGTGAACTTGAGGTCAAGGGCCATGCGGGACATCGATATCGCGGAGGTGGCGGAGCTATCGGGCGTGCGCGCCTCGACCTTGCGCTTCTACGAGGAGAAAGGTCTGATCGCCTCGCATGGCCGGCGCGGGCTGCGCCGCCTGTTCGATCCGGCGGTGCTGGACCGGCTGGCGCTGATCGCGCTCGGGCGCGCCTCCGGCTTCTCGCTCGACGAGATCGCAAGGATGTTCGCGCCCGATGGAAGACCGCGCATCGACCGGAAAATGCTTTCTGCCAAGGCCGACGAGCTCGACCGCACCATCCGCAGGCTCAACGCGATGCGCGACGGCCTGCGCCACGCCGCCGTCTGCCCGGCGCCGAGCCACATGGAATGCCCGACCTTCCGCCGCCTGCTGCGGGTCGCGGCGGCCGGCAAGATCGACGAGAAGAAGGCGCGGAAGTCACGCCGCAAGTCGTAGAACGTAGCCCGGATGAGGGAAGCGATATCCGGGGACAGGTCTTTATTCCCCTTCCCCCTGAAAGCAGGGGTGTCCGGGGAAATTCAGGCATAGCGGAGCTCCATCTGGTCAGGTGAGATGGTTGATTTCCGACGGCTGGGGTTGATGGGCGGAGGTTTGTCGATGGCAGCGAGGGATCGACGCGTGAGCAGGAGCTGGCCGACGAGTTCGGCGAACCTGAGCGGGAGCATTTTGATGCAGTTGGTGTGAGCGGCGATGCGCAGCAGCAGGTAGGCAATCATCGCAGCGAGCACCTGAAGGCGGATCGCGTTGTCGTTGGCGCCGAGGAACTTGCGAATATCGAGATGCTGCTTGATCCAGCGGAACAGCAGCTCGATTTGCCATCGGCTCTTGTAGAGGGCGGCGATCTCGACGGCGCTACGGGCAAGGTCGTTGGTCAGGAGTGTGATCTTGCCGCCTTTCTCGCGTCTGATCTTGATGCGGCGGAGCGGGATTGGAAGGCGCGAATCGCCCTTGCTGGTGAGCTTCACCTCGTCATCGGCAAGGATTTCGAAGCCATCCCCGTTACGCTTGCGGATGGCGCGATGCCTGAGCGAGCGAAGACGGATGCTCGTCTTCGCCCGGGTAACGAAGAAAGCCTTGCTATCATTGATCTTCTGCCACCAGTCGAAACGGCAATAGCCCTTGTCAAACACATAGGTGGTGGCGGGCTGGATTGGGGTCTGTCGGCCGATCTCGATGTCATTGACGTTCGCGGCCGTCATCTCGACGCAGGTCGGGACATCGCTCCTTGGGTCGTAGACGACATGCAGCTTCATGCCGCGGATGCGGCCGTTCCACGTCGCCCAACTGCAGACCTTGCCGAGCGGGATCGGACTGGCGTCGATCAGACGCACCATCTCCATGCCTTCACTCCGCAGCTGGCGACGCGCCATCGCCGACAGCGCCGCAAAGGTTTGCGCGAAAATGCCGATCGGACGGCGGGCATTGGCATCGGACAACGTCGAGCGCGACAGCTTGCCGGTTCCCAAGTGATAGTGATGCTGCGAATTGGCGTTGAAGCCAGTCACCACCCCGCGCAGACTGCTGTTGCCGCTAAGCTGGGCATAGATCAGCGCCACCAGATGATCCCAGCTCCTGAACGACTTGTCGTAGGCATCCCCGTCCAGACGATCCACAACCGTCTGAAACTGCCGTCGATTGATCGGTTCAAGCAGCCTTCCAAAAATGCTACCGCGATATCGCATGCTCGGCCCTCTGTGTCTCGACAACCAGAAAAGACCGATTTGCCTCGGTCCTGCCGAGCATGCACCGCGACACAGTGAATCATTCCCCGGACACCCCTGCCCTGAAAGGGGGAAGGTCGGGATGGGGGTCAGCCGCAGGCGATGTTGCAAGCGGAGAGAGCAGATCCCCACCCGCTTTGCTCTGTGAGCAAAGCGACCTCCCCTTTTCAAGGGGAGGTGGAAAGCTACTTCCCTTTCGCCATGATCGTCGCCGCCGCGATCAGCTCCAGGCCAATGCAGCCGTAGAACGGCAGCGAATAGCTGCCCGAGAGATCGCGCAGCAGCCCGACCACGCCGGGGCCGAAGGCGTAGGTGATCTGGTTGATCGCGGTGATCAGGCTGACCAGCACGCCGAACGCACGCGGATCGAACTCGCGCTGCACGATCAGCGCCGGCAGCGTGATCAGATTGCCGACCGAGAAGCCGAACAGCGCGCAGGCGGCGATCTGCGCCACGTCATTGTGCACATTGATGATGACGGCGAGCGCGACCGCCTGGCTGATAAAAGACAGCGCCGATGCCAGCCGCTGGTTGAGCCGGTCGATCACGAAGGAGAACGAGACGCGCCCGACCACGGCCATCGCGGTCAAGAGCGCCATCGCCACCGTCGCGCGCTCGCGGCCGATTACCTGATCGAGATAGGCGATCAGATGCACGATGAAGCCGACCTGGGCGAACAGCACCAGCGCGAAGGCAATCGAGACCGAGAGGAAGCGGATGTCGCGCAGCGCCCGGCTGCGCACCTGGGTCGCTGACGGCGCGTCGGCAGCGGCGGCCGTGACCGCGTGCAGATGCGCCGGCGGCCGCCCGACAAAGATCAGGATGACAGGCACCATCACCACGATCAGCAGCGCCGCGGCCGCGATCATCGCGCCGGAGAAGCCGAACGTGCCGATCCCCGCCACCAGCAGCGGCACGCCGACGATGCCGCCGAAGCTCGCGCCGTTCAGCGCCAGGCTGATCGCCATGCCGCGCTTCTTGTCGAACCACAGGCCGAGCGTGTTGGTGATGATGCCGAGGCTGGTGCCGGCCCAGCCGAACGCCAGCAGCGCATCGGCAAGATAGAGTTGCCAGGGCTCGCGCACCTCGCCGATCGCAACCGCCGCGATCGCCATCGCAAAGGTGCCGGCGATCAGGCAGCTGCGCGCGCCGAACGCCTTGATCGCCTCGCTGACGAAGGCGACCAGCGCGGCGCCGAACAGATAGAAGAAGGTCGTGCCCGACGAAATCAGCGACGCCGGCCAACCGTGCAGCCGCTGCAGCTCGGCAACATAGACGCTCTGGCCGTAGAAGCCCAATCCCCAGCCGAAGGTCGCAAGCAGGAAGCAGACGACGACGATGCGCCAACCTTCGTAGCCAAGCGAGGATTCATCAGGCAGCGTGGCTGAGGATGCGTCCATTTCTTGCTCTTGCTTCTCACATCGTCATGGCCGGACCAACCCGATCCCATGATGTGAACAGCGTTGCAAGCGGATCATTTCGAAGCTGATCGAAGTGTCAGCAATTGGCAGCAGCATGGTCCGGAAAAGTGCGAAGCGGTTTTCCGAACAGACCATGGTCAAACGACAAGCTTTAGATGCTGGGATCCGGGATTTCTTCCACCGCGCGCAATTTCGCGTGTCGCTTGGCGAATGAAGCGAACGAAAGCACGGCAAGGCCGAGCAGCACAGGCGGGAACACCACCCAGTTGACGGCATTCCAGCCGTAATGCGCGAGCAGCTGGCCCGACGAGAACGAGCCGATCGCCATCATGCCGAACACGAGGAAATCGTTGAACGCCTGCACCTTGTTGCGCTCCTGCGGCCGGTGCGTTTCCAGCACCAGCGCGGAAGCGCCAACGAACGCAAAATTCCAGCCGATCCCGAGCACGAACAGCGTCGCCCAGAAGTGCGGCGCAGTGACGCCTGACAGTCCGATCATCGCGGCGACCGCCTCGAGCGCCAGCCCGAGCGCGACGATCACGGGCGCGCCGAACCGCGCGATCAAGGAGCCCGTGAAGAAGCTCGGGCCGTACATCGCGACGATGTGCCACTGGATGCCGAAATTGGAATCGCTGACCGACAGCCCGCACATCTTCATGGCGAGCGGCGCCGAGGTCATCACCAGATTCATCATCGGATAGGCGATCACGCCGCACAGCGCCGCGGCGATGAAGCGCGGCTGCTTTGCGATCTCGAGCAGCGGGCGGCCGCCATGCAGGTCCGCCGCCGCAGGCTTCGGCGCGTCGACGCCCGAGAGCACCGCCATCGCCACCAGCGCGACCAGCGCCTGCATCACGAAGGAGAACGCGAACAGATAGGGCGGCCAGATGTCCATGGTCCATTGCACGAGCTGCGGCCCGAGCACGCCGGCGAACACGCCGCCGGCCATCACCCAGGACACCGCCTTGGGCCGGAACGCGACACTGGCGCCATCGGCCGCAGCAAATCGGTAGGACTGCGCGACGGCGCCGTAGAGCCCGCCGAGGAAGGTCGCGCCGCAGAACAGCCAGAACGATGAATGCAGGATCGCCCAGGCGCCGAGCGCGCCGGTGAGCGTGCCGCAGAAGGTGCCGATGATGAAGGCGACGCGCCTGCCATAGGCGCGCGAGATCGCGCCGGTCGGCAGCGTGCCGGCGGCAAGCCCGAGCACATACATCGAGAGCGGCACCGTCGCGAGCGAGACGTCGGGTGCCAGCGTCGCGCCGACGATCGAGCCGGTGGCGAAGATCACCGCCGAATTGGCGCCGGTCAGCGCCTGCGCCGCCGCAAGCCGCCACACATTGCTGCGCGCCCGCGCGTCGTCGCTCGCCTCATCCGCAGCCGTCACGTCAATCATCGGTGGTCCCGCCCCGAAGCCCCGGCGGGAGCCCCCAATCGGGCGCACTATGGAGAGCGGGTCGAGGCCGATCAACCGGCGCAAACGGACGTACGCCATGCAGGAGGCGCACGAGGGGATCGCTTGCTCTCACAGAGTGACGTCACAGCAGCCCGGCACTTCTATCAGTACCGTCATCCTGAGAGTCTGACTCATAAATCACCCAACCTTAGCTGCAGCCGCGAGTCTGCGGGTCAGGAGCCTGATGTGTGCAATCAGCAGCCAGGCAGCTTCGGTTGCCGCCGTCGCCTCGAAGTCCTTGGCGAGGCGGCGGCATCTGCCGAACCAAGCGAATGTGCGTTCAACCACCCACCGCCTCGGCAGAAGCTGGAAGCCTTTGACGCCTTGAGGCCGCTCGACGATCTCGACAGTCCATGGACCGCAGTCTGAGAGCGCGTCGAGGAGTTGATTTCCGCGGTAGATCCGGTCGGCAAAGACGTGGCGCAGCCGGGGGAAGTTCATCCGCACGTTCTTCAGCAGCGGTACGGCGCCATGGCAGTCCTGAACGTTGGCCGGATGAACATGAACCCCAAGGAGGAGGCCATTGGTATCCGTCACGATATGCCGCTTGCGGCCGTAGATGCGCTTGCCTGCATCGTAGCCGCGCGGTCCGCCAGCTTGCGTGGTTGGCGCACTTTGACTGTCGATCACGGCTGCCGTCGGCTTCGGTGTCCGTCCAAGCTTTTTTCGCGCCCGTCGGACAAGCACGCTGACAATCCTCTGCCACCGGCCTGTATCCCGCCATCTATAAAAATAGCCCTGCACCGTCGAATAGGGCGGGAACTCCTGCGGCAACGCCCGCCACTGGCAGCCGGTCGAAACGATATAGAGGATCGCTTCGATCACACGACGCAGCTCCGTCTTACGCGGCCGGCCGCGCCGGTTCGCTCGCGGCAACAGGCGTCTGATCACCGCCCACTCCGCATCGGTCATATCGCTTGCATAACGCAGATCGTCCCGCCGATATTGCTCCCGAGTGATCTTGGTCCAGGGCATCGTGCTCTCCCTCGAATCTTTGCAAATCCGATGGAATCACACCCCACTGAGATCACTCACCCATTTTTCAGTCAGGCTCTGAGGAGCGCGTAGCGCGTCTCGAAGGATGCACGGCCAACAGCCGGACCGTCGACCCTTCGAGACGGCCGCTCTGCGGCCTCCTCAGGGTGACGGTGAGAGAGCTGTCGCTCGATGATCGATCGCCTACCGCGCCGGCTTCTTGCCCATCCGCTTCTCGGCGCGCAGCGCGCCGGTCTTGTGCACCTTGGAGCGCGGCCCGACGAGGTGCGGCTTGTGAACGTGCCATTCAAGCGCAAGCGTCGCGGCGAAACCGAAAAAGCTCGAACGGCTCATGCCGAGTCCGGCGGCATGCTTGTCGATCCGTGTGATCAGGCTCTTCGGCAAATAGACGTTGACGCGCTCGGACGGGTCGGGCGGATCGACGCCGACCATGAAGAAGGCGGCGACGTCGGAGCCCTTCGGCGGCACGATGCGCTCGATCGGGGTCGGCTCCGGCAATGGCTTGCCCTGCTCGACCCAGCCGTCGACGGTTTGCGCCAGCGTCTGCTCGGCGCGCTCGATCGCGTCTTCCTGCGATCGTCCCGCGGCGACGCAGCCGGGAAAGTCCGGAAACCACGCCCCGAACGCGCCGCGCGGACCGCGCTCCAGCACGGCCGGATAAAGCCGTCTCTTCATTCTGGCCTCCGTCGTCGCAGTATGCTATTTCACACACCTCGGTGTGTCAAATCACACAACACGCGACATCGTGGGAGCGCGCGGCAATGGACCCGCAAGCCGAACTCCGCATCGTCCGCGCGGCCTATGCCAAGCAGATCCTGGCCGCCGCCAACACCATCAATCCGCGGCTGACGGAGGCCTTCGCCGCCATTCCCCGCGAGCACTTCGTCGGCCCGGGACCGTGGATGATGCTGCGCTGGTGGAGCCGCGACTATGCGCCGACGCCCGATGCCGACCCGGTCTATCTCTACACCAACGATCTCGTCGCCTTGCGCCCCAAGCGGCGTCTCAACAACGGCCAGCCCTCGCTGCATGCCCATCTCATGCACCAGGCCGCGGCCGCCGCCGGCGAGCACGTGGTGCATATCGGCACGGGCACAGGGTACTACACCGCGATCCTCGCGCATCTGGTCGGACCGTCCGGCCGCGTGACCGGCATCGAATACGATCCGGACCTTGCGGCAGACGCTCGCGCCAATCTCGCCGCTTACGCAAATGTCGAGATCATCCAGGGCGACGGCACACAGGTTGCGTTCGAGTCCGCCGACGTGATCTATGTCAACGCCGGCTGCACCCGGCCTGCCACGCGATGGCTCGACGGGCTCGCCGCCGGCGGCCGCCTGATCCTGCCGCTGACTTCGGATGAGGGATTCAAGGGCGGCGCGCCGGATCAGGTGGCGCGATCCGGCGCCGTGTTCCGGATCCGGCGCGAGGAGGCAGCGTACCAGGCGGACTGGATATCACCGGTCGCGATCATTCCCTGCGACGGCGGCCGGGACGAGACGTCCGAAAAAACGCTCGCCGAAGCCTTCGCCCGCGGCGGCTGGCAGAAGGTGACGCAGCTCTATCGCGACGCCGGGATCCCCGATGAACGTTGCTGGCTGCGTGGGCCAGGCTGGTGCCTGGCTTACGATTGAGCGCGGCTACTTGCGGGCAAAGACCAAAATCATGTTGTTGGCCGGCATCTCGAAGCTGCCGGCGAGCTTGAGCCCGACGCGCTCCGCAAGCGTCTCGAGATCGGCGATATCGCGCACCCCCCACTCGGCGTCGCGCTCGCGCAGCGACGTGTCGAACACGGCATTGCTGAGCGCGGTGTGCTTGCCGCCGCGCTTGAACGGGCCGTAGAGCAACAGCCGGCCGTCGGCGCGCAGGTGCCGCGCGGCGCCGGCGAACAGGCCCTCGGCCACGCGCCACGGCGCGATGTGGATCACATTGGCGCAGAAGATCGCGAGCAGTTTGTCCGGACCTTTGCCGTCCGGCGGCGCCGGCGACCAAGCCGGGTCGGACAGATCGATCGGCTGCGGCGGCCGGATGTTCGGAAGGGCGGCATGCGCGCGCCAGGCCTCGATGCTGCGCAGGTGCGCCGCATGGAGGTCGCTCGGCCACCAAGTGATGTCGGGCGTCTGACCGGCGAAATAGACGACATGCTGGCCGGTGCCGCTGCCGGCTTCCAGCACGTCGCCGGATTGGCCGGCGAGATGATCTTTCAGAACTGCCCAGATCGGCTGATGGTTGCGATGGAACGCGGGCGCATCGAGCCGCCCGTCCGCCTCGACCGGCCGGCCGTCCTTGCCAAACTCCGCCACGAATTCCGCCACCGCGCTTCTCCCTACGCCTCAGCCACATCTCAACCGCACAAACATGACAGGCGGAAGGCGCAGGACATGCGCTCCAGTGCCGGACTGCCCCTGTGGCATTAACCCCGTCGCAACGCGCCTATTCTCCGTGTTGCCAGCCGATGGCCTTTGTGCTTTCCACGCTTTATATTGCGATGGGATCATCGAGATTGAAGCCCGGGAAACGTCCTTGATCGCCACTTTCTCCAAGCCAGCCTTCGTCCTGGCGCTGCTGGCGGGCACCGCCATGGCCGCGCCCGCCAAGGCCCAATCCGCCGCCGAGGGACAAAAGCTCGCCTTCGACCGCGGCAAGGGCAATTGCCTGACCTGCCACGTCATCAAGGGCGGCGACCTGCCCGGCACGATCGGCCCCGAGCTGAGCGGCCTGAAGGCCAAATACAGCCGTGACGAGCTGATCGCGATCGTGACCGACGAAACCAGGCGCAATCCGCAGACGGTGATGCCGCCGTTCGGCCGAAACCGGATTTTGAGCGAGAAGGAAATCGACGCGGTGGTGGACTTCCTGCAGACGCTGTGACGCCGCGACCGTCGCTTGAGGAGATTTTTTTCGATGAACATCACGACCAGCGAATTTTTCAAAGCGCGCCGCATGGTGCTGAAGGGCGCCGGCGTCGCCGCGCTGATCGGCCTCGGGGTCATTCCGTTCGACGTGCCGCAGGCGCTCGCCGCCGCCAACGACAAATATCCCGAAGACGCATTCAAGCAGAAGAACGAGGCCGACGCGATCAAGGCGCTCTATGGCAAGACCGCCGAGCCGTCAGACAAGATCAAGATGGATGCGCCGGAGATCGCCGAGAACGGCGCGGTGGTGCCGATCTCCGCCACCACGACGCTGGCCGACGTCACCTCGATCTCGTTTCTGGTGAGCGAGAATCCGATCTCGCTGGTCGCCTCATACAGGATTCCGGCCGGCACGCTGCCGACCGTCTCCAACCGCATCAAGATGGCGAAGACCAGCAACGTCACCGCGATCGTCGAGGCCGGCGGCAAGCTCTACAGCGCCAAAAAGGAAATCAAGGTCACCGTCGGCGGCTGCGGCGGCTGAGTACGCATGATCCGGAAAAGTGGGAACCGGTTTTCCGACAAGATCATGCGCAAACAATAGGGATAATCAGATGGCATCGAGCATTCGCGTGCGCGCCACGTCAAACGGCGACACCACCGAGGTGCAGGCTCTGATCCAGCATCCGATGGATTCCGGCTTCGTCAAGGACGCCAAGGGCGAGATCATTCCGCCGCATTTCATCCAGCAGCTCACCTTCGAATATGACGGCAAGCCGGTGTTCGTCGCCGACTGGGGCGGCGGCGTCTCCAAGGACCCCTATGTCAAGTTCGCCTTCAAGGGCGGCAAGAAGGGCGACGATCTGAAGGTCAGCTGGGTCGACAACAAGGGCGCGACCGACACCGCCACGGCGAAGATTCAATGACGCGGCGCCTCGCAATCCGTGCAGCACTCGCGACGTTCGCGCTCGGCGTGCTGGCGCTCGCGCCGGCCGCGCGGGCGGCCGACACCGTCGATCCCGCCGCCGACAAGGCCGCGTTCCAGAAATTCTTCACCAGCAAATTCCCCAAGCTGAAGCTCGAGGATTTCGTCAACGGTCCCTATTCGATGAATGAGGACCTGCACAGGCAGTGGGAGGAGAAGGAGCAGTTTCCGCCCTACGAGTTCTCGCTCGAAGCCGGCAAGGAGATGTTCGCGACGCCGTTCAAGAACGGCAAGACCTACGCCGACTGCTTCCCGAACAAGGGCATCGGTATCCGCCAGAACTATCCCTATTTCGACGAGAGGGAAGGCAAGGTCGTCACGCTCGAGCTCGCGCTCAACCGCTGCCGCGAAGCTAATGGCGAGGCGCCGTTCTCCTATGTGAAGGACGACATGGCGGCGCTCACCGCCTACATGGCCTTCACCTCGCGCGGCAAGCCGATGGACATCAAGATCCCGAACGATCCGCGCGCGCTCGAGGCCTATCAGAAGGGCAAGGAGTATTTCTACACCCGCCGCGGCCAGCTCAATTTCTCCTGCGCCACCTGCCACATCCAGAGCCCGGGCGAGCGGATCCGCGCCGAAGTGCTGGCGCCGGCGCTCGGCATCCTGAACGCGATGCCGATCTACCGCTCGGAATGGAGCGGCATGGGCACGACCAGCCGCCGCTTCACCACCTGCAACAGCCAGATCCGCGGCGTGCCGCTCAATCCGCAGGACGACGAGTACCGCAACCTCGAATACTATCTGTCCTATGTCAGCAACGGGCTGCCGATTTCGGGTCCGGGAGCACGGCCATGAGCGCGGCCATCAAAGCTGTCCTCGCAGCATCAGCCCTGCTGATCGCATCGGCGACCGGCGCCCTCGCCGCCTCCGAGGCCGACTACAAGGCCGCCTACGCCGCCGCCGAAGCCGCCAACAAGGAGGCAGGCAGCCTGCGCAACCAGTGGACCACCACCGCCTCGACACTATCTGCCGCAAAAAAGGCCGGTGAGGCTGGTGATTTCGACACCGCCGTCGCCAAGGCCAAGGAGGCCGAGGCACTGGCAAAGGCCTCGATCTTCCAGGCCACCAGCGAAAAGGAACGCTGGAAGGACATGGAAGTTCGTTAAGAGCGCGCAGGCCAGGGGCCGCGCGGAGAGAATGATGATCATCCGCCGCCGGGAATTCCTGAAAGCTGCGGCCGCCGCAACGCTGACGGCCGGCCTGCCGCGCCTTGCGCGTAGCGCCGATACCGCCAGCGTCTACGACCTCGAGCGGTTCGGCAACGCCCGCATCCTGCACATGACCGATACGCATGCGCAGCTGAAGCCGGTGTTCTTCCGCGAGCCCGGCGTCAATCTCGGCGTCGGCGCGATGGCCGGCCAGCCGCCGCACCTCGTCGGCAAGGCCTTCCTCGACCGCTTCGGCATCCGGCCCGACAGCGCCGACGCCTATGCCTTCACCTGCGTCGAATTCGAGAAGGCCGCCGGCCGCTTCGGCCGGCTCGGCGGCTTCGCCCACCTGAAGACACTAGTCGACAAGCTGCGCGCCGATGTCGGCGAAAAGCGTTCGATCCTGCTCGACGGCGGCGACCTCTGGCAGGGCTCGGCGCTCGCCAACGCCATGAACGGCGCCGACATGGTGGAGGCCGCCAATCTGCTCGGCATCGAGGCGATGACCGGGCACTGGGAATTCACCTATGGCGAGCAGGTGCTGCGCGACAACCTCTCCCGCTTCAAGGGCGAGTTCCTGGCGCAGAACGTGTTCCTGACCGAGGAAGCCGCGTTCAACGACGCCAAGGCGTTCGACCCGGCTTCGGGACGGGTGTTCAAGCCGTCCTTCATCAAGGAGATCGGCGGCCATCGCGTTGCGATCATCGGCCAGGCCTTCCCCTACGTGCCGATCGCGCATCCGAAGCGCTTCACGCCGGACTGGAAGTTCGGCATCCGCGACGAGGAGCTGCAGAAGCTCGTCGACGGCCATCGCAACAACGACAAGGTCGAGGCGGTGATCCTGCTGTCGCATAACGGCATGGATGTCGACCTCAAGCTCGCCAGCCGCGTCACCGGCATCGACGTCATCCTCGGCGGGCACACCCACGACGCGATCCCGATCCCGATCACGGTGACCAATGCCGGCGGCGTCACGCTGGTGACCAATGCCGGCTCCAACGGCAAATTCATCGGCGTGCTCGATCTCGACCTTGCCAAGGGCAAGGTCGCCAATGTCCGCTACCGGCTGCTGCCGGTGTTCGCCGAACTGCTGAAGCCCGATCCTGCGATGCAGACGCTGATCGACAAGATGCGCGATCCGCATGCCGACGAATGGAACAACAAGCTGGCCTCGGCCGACCGGCTGCTCTACCGCCGCGGCAATTTCTCCGGCACCGTCGACCAGTTGATCTGCGATGCGCTGCTGAACGAGCTCGACGCCGAGATCGCGCTGTCGCCGGGCTTCCGCTGGGGCATCACCACGCTCGCCGGCCAGCCGCTGACCATGGAAGACGTGCTGTCGGAAACCGCGATCACCTATCCGGAGACCTACGTCGCCAAGATGACGGGCAGCCAGATCAAGGATGTGCTGGAAGACGTCTGCGACAATCTGTTCAACGTCGATCCCTATTATCAGCAGGGCGGCGACATGGTTCGCGTCGGCGGCCTCGCCTACACCTGCACGCCGGCCGAGACTGTCGGCAAGCGCATTTCCGAGCTGAAGTTGGGCAACGGCAAGCGTCTCGAAGCCGGCAAGCACTACAAGGTCGCAGGCTGGGCCTCGGTCAACCAGCAGAGCGGCGCGCCGATCTGGGATGTCGTCGCCAGGCACCTGCGCTCCGGCCGGCCGCCGAACCGCGACGAACCCGGCGTGACGCTGAAAGGCGTCGAGGACAACCCGGGCATCGCGAGGCACGGATGACGCGCCGCGCGCTGATCGCCGCATTCGGCCTTGCTGCGCTCGCGCTGGCGACGCCGCTCGCGCGTGCCCAGCAGGCGCCGTTGCAGGACAAGCCGTTCGCCGAGCACAAGGTCGTGCTGCAGCTCTCCGATAACGATCCGAGGAAGCAAGGCCTCGTCATCAGCGTCGCCAACAATCTGATGAAGCACTACGACCCCGACAAGGTCGCGGTCGAGATCGTCGCCTTCGGCCCGGGCATCGACCTGCTCAAACCCGACAACCCGAACCGCAAGCTGGTCGAGAGCCTAGTCGCGCAGGGCGCGCGGATCGACATCTGCCTCAACACCGTCGACACGATCGAACGCGACAGCGGCAAGCGGCCGGACTACATCGCCGCCGCCACCCCCGTGCAGGTCGGCGTCGCGCAGATCTTGCTGCTCACCGAGAACGGATACACGCTGGTCCGGCCGTAACGGCCCCGTCGTCATTGCGAGCCAACGGGTCGCGCGAACGCGCGCCCGCAGGAGCAGGCTGGAGTTACGTGCGGCCGTAACTTCGTCTCTTCCACGACCTCGATGCATATCCCGTCATCCTGAGGCGCGAGCGGAGCGAGCCTCGAAGGATGCACGGCCCAGATGCCTTGTCCCATTCGCGGAAAGACCCGGGCCGTCCACCCTTCGAGACGCGCGCAAGAGCGCGCTCCTCAGGGTGACGGGATCCGGCTGGGGTGGGCATGGATTTGCTTTGAACGGACCCTATCTATGGAATAATATCCTCCATGTGACTCGGCCCGGAGAATAGGTAAGCCGTCATGATCTTTCGCCAGCTCTTCGACAGCGTATCCGGAACCTACAGCTATCTGCTCGCGAGCCGCGCCGGCGGCGAGGCACTGATCCTCGATCCGGTGCTGGAGAAGGCCGATCGCTACTGCAAGCTGCTGCAGGAACTTGACCTCAGGCTGGTCAAGGCCGTCGATACGCACCTGCACGCCGATCACGTCACCGGCCTCGGCGAGCTGCGCGACCGCACCCAGTGCATCACCATCATGGGCGAGCAGAGCAAGGCCGACGTGGTGTCGATGCGCGTCTCCGACGGCGACAAGGTGACGATCGAGGGCCTTTGCCTCGAGGCGCTGTACACGCCCGGTCACACCGACGATTCCTACAGCTACCTGATGGGCGACCGCGTCTTCACCGGCGACACGCTGCTGATCCGCGGCACCGGCCGCACCGACTTCCAGAACGGCAGCGCGCGGGCGCAGTACGATTCGATCTTCAACCGCCTGCTGAAGCTGCCGGAGGAAACCATGGTGTTCCCCGCGCATGACTACAAGGGCGACACCGTCTCCACCATCGGCGAGGAGAAGCGCTACAATCCGCGGCTGCAGGTCAAATCGATCGACGACTATGTCGAGCTGATGAACAACCTCAATTTACCGAACCCGAAGCTGATGGACGTCGTGGTGCCCGCCAACATGCATGTCGGCCTGCACCAGGACGAGCTCGCCAAGGAAGGCCTCTCCCTCAGCGCGCGCGACGCCATCGCGAGCCTCGGCCGCCCCGATATCCTTCTGGTCGATTTGCGCGAGAGCGGCGAGCGGGCCAAGCACGGCACGCTCGCGGGCGCGCTGCACGCGCCCTATCCGGGGATTTGCGCCACCCTGCAGCCCGGCGGCATGCTGCGCGAGGTCGCCGCCGCAACCGGCCGCCGCGTCGTGTTCTTCTGCGCCTTCGGCGAGCGCTCGGCGATGGCGGTGGCCGCCGCGAAGAAGGCGGGACTGGCCAACACCGCGCATATCGATGGCGGCATCGACGCCTGGAAGAAGGCCGGCGGGCCGGTGGTGATGGGATAGTCTCATAACCCTTTAGCCCGCTCGCAAATATCTCACCGTCTGAGGTGCGAGCGAAGCGAGCCTCGAAGGGCGACGGCCACACTCCTTCCGCGAACTCCTGGAAGTATCCGGGCCGTGCATCCTTCGAGACGCGGCTTCGCCGCTCCTCAGGATGACGGGTTTGGAAGGTCACTGCGTCACTCGCTGCAACTCTTCCGTCAGGCGATCCAGCGCATCCGCCAGCATCACGCCGCCGCACACCGTGAGCCGCTCCGGCAGCACGATGCGCTTGCTTTGCGGATAGAAGCGCTCCAGCGCCGGATGCAGCAGGAAGGCGCGACCGTCATCCTCGGCGCGGTCGCCGGCTTCCGACACCAGGATGAAATCCGGCCGGAGTTTTACGATCGCCTCCAGCGAAGCAAACCCGCCTGCGCCGACGCCAAGTTCGCCGGCGGCGTTGGCGAGGCCGGCTGCCGCCAGCAGCGAGCTGACCAGGCTATGGTCGCCCGAGACAAAGCCGCGCCGCTCCAGTGGCAGCACGCGGTAATGATGCGCGCTTGCCGCCGCCCGCGCATGCGCGATCGTCGCATCGAGGCGCGCGATCTCGGCCTCCGCGCGATCGGGGTGCTGCACCACATCGCCCATCGCGCGGATCTGGTCCTTCACCTCGTCCAGCGTGCGCGGCACCGTGAATTCGACGAGGTGCAGCCCGTGGGCCTTCAACAGATCACGGGTCGCGCGCTTGTCGAACAGGCTGACCACGACGAGGTCGGGCTTGAGCAGCAGCACGTCCTCGGCCTCGCCGGACAGGCGCGGAAAGTTTCGCGCCTTCTCCGCGGCCCAGGATTGCCAGGCATCGCGCGAGAAGCGGCTGAGGCCGATGATCTGATCCGGGTCGGCCAGCGACAGCACGAGCTGGTCGCTGCAGACATTCATCGAGACGATGCGCGGTCCGGCGGCGAACGCGGCACCGGCGGAAATAAGCCACAGCACTATGGCGACCACCGCTCCAAGATGAAGCGAAGCGAGATGGCTGCCACGCTGAAGGTGCGCCCCCTCTCCCGCTTGCGGGGGAGGGTTGGGGTGGGGGTTTCGCCGCGAGCCATATCGTGGAGAGAGCCCCCACCCGCTGCGCTCGTCGAGCGCAGCGACCTCCCCCGTAAGCGGGAGAGGTGAACTGAGCTTGTGGTGAGGCCGTGGCCACATCAGACGTCCGCCCACGGCACGATGACGGCTTCGCGCTGAAATTCGGCGCGATAGGCGCTGACCCGGAACACGCTGGCGAGGACGCTCTCCGACAGTGCCTCGACAGGCGCGCCTTGCGCTGCCAGCCGCCCCTCCGCGAGCACCAGCACATGATCGGCGAAGCGCGCGGCGAGTCCCAGGTCATGCGTCACCACGATCACCAGCACACCGGCATCGGCGACGTTGCGCAGCTTCTGCATCACGTCGATCTGGTGGCGTGGATCGAGCGAGGCGGTCGGCTCGTCGGCGAGGATCACCGGCGCCTCCACCGCGAGCACCCGGGCCAGCGCGACGCGGCTGCGCTCGCCGCCGGAGAGTTCGGTGACGCGGCGATCGCTGAACTCAGTGACGTCGACCGCTTGCATCGCGCGCAGCACCGCCTCCATATCCGTCTGCGACAGCCGCGCCGGATCGGTCGCGCCGTGCGGATAGCGGCCGAGCGCGACGATGTCGCGCGCCGGCAGCGGCCAGTGCACCATGTGCCCCTGCGGCAGATAGGCGAAACGCTTCGCGCGCTCGCGCAGCGGCAGCGACGCCAGCGGATCGCCGCCGATCCGGATCTCGCCGCCCGACGAAATCAGCCCGGCCAGTGCACGCAGCAGCGTGGTCTTGCCGGCGCCGTTCGGGCCGACCAGCGCGACCAGATGGCCCGACGGCAGCGACAGCGAGACATCGTGCAGCACCTTGCGGCTGCCGAGCGAGGCATTGAGCGCCGCGGCGGAGAGCAGCGTCATGCCACGCCTCCGCCGAGCGCGCGGCGCTCGCGCATGATCAGATAGAGGAAGAACGGCACGCCGATGATCGAGGTCAGCACGCCGACCTTGATGTCCGAGGTTGAAGGAATGATGCGCACCGCGATGTCGGCGGCGAGCAGCAGCGCCGAGCCGGTGAGCGCGCTCGGCACCAAGAGCCGCGCCGGATCGTGACCGATCACGGGACGCATCAGATGCGGCGCGACGAGGCCGATGAAACCGATCGTGCCGGTGACTGCGACCGCGCCGCCGACGCCGAGCGCCACGCCCGTGATCACGAAGAGCCGCAACCGCCCGACGTCGACGCCGAGGCTCTGCGCCGCCTCCTCGCCAAGCGTCAGCGCGCGGAAGGCGCTCGCCTGGCTGAGCAGGATGGCGGCGCCCGCGACGATGAAGGGCAGCGCCAGCGCCACGTGCTGGAAGCTGCGGTCCTCCAGCGAGCCGAGCAGCCAGAACGCGATCTCCAGCACCACAAACGGATTGCTCGAGAGATTCATCACCAGTGCGGTCGCGGCTCCCGCAAAGCTCGAGATCGCGAGCCCAGCGAGGATCAGGATCAACAGCCCGGCATTGCGGCCGGCGATCGCAAGCAGCGCGAACACCGAGCCGAACGCGGCGATGATCGCCACCACCGGCAGCGCGTAGGAGCGCACATCGGCGAGGCCCAGCGCGATCACCAGCACCGCGCCGAACGCCGCCGATTGCGGCGCGCCGAATAGCGACGGCGAGGCCAGCGGATTGCGCAGCAGCCCTTGCAGCGCCGCACCGGACAGCCCGAGAATGCCGCCGATCGCAAATGCCAGGATGGTGCGCGGCAGGCGGATCTCGCGCACGATCACCTGCGCCACATCGCTGCTGCCGCCGAACAGCGCCTCGACCACCGCGAGCGGCGACAGCCGCACCGGCCCGATGCCGAGCGAGAGCACGCACAACAGGACCACGAGCGCGAGCAGCGCCGCCGTGGCGCCCCACCGGCGCCGCGCCGCGACCTCGGCCGCCAAGGCAAAATCCTGCACGCTCATCGGATCCATGCTCTTACAGCGATCGCCGTGGCAGACAAGCGACACTCGACAAAAACCGTGGCCGCGCGGCCGCCGCCCGACTTCCGCCGGATTGACTTTGCTACCCGGCCGAACCCTAGATGAACATGACGGTTCTTTCATGAGATGAAAAGGGAATGCGGTACGGGGAAACTTCCCCAACGCCGCGGCTGCCCCCGCAACTGTATGCGGTGAATCCTTCGTCACAGGCCACTGGGAATCTCGGTCCTGGGAAGGCGACGAAGGGTAACGACCCGCGAGCCAGGAGACCTGCCGTCAGCCGTGGTCACACGCGATGCTGCCGGTCGGGGAGTACAGGCATGAGCTTCACCTGATGCTGTGAGCACGATGGTGAGACTGGTTCGCGGTGACGTGCCACTGACGTTGCCGAGGCCTTGCTTATGTTCTCCTTCCCTTTCCATCGGCGGCGCCGCGCGCTTCTGCTCGCGTCGACGATGATCGCGCCGGCGACGATGCTCGCGCCGGCATTCCTTGTCTCCGCAGCGCGGGCGCAGGAGGCACCCGCTCCCGATCAGCTGCCGGCGATCGAAGTCACCAAGCCGGGCGACCAGAACGTCACGCGCGCCAGGCCGGCCGCTGACGAAGCGCCGGCGCCGCGACGCCCGGCGCCGGGCACCTCGCAAGGCAACAATACAGGCAGCGGAGCCGGATCGGGCACGATAGGGACCGGTGTGGCCACCGGAACGGGCGGCACCGGCGGCCGCCAGTTCGCCGGCATTGTCGGCACCTCCTCGGCCGTGATCACCGCCGACGACATCGCGCATTCGCCGGTGCAGTCGTTACCCGAGATCCTCGCGCAGGTGCCGGGCGTGCAGCTGCAAACGCCCTATGGCGGACCGAACGGCGCCAAGACGTCGGTCGACCTGCGCGGCTTCGGCGCATTCGCGACCGACAATACGCTGTTCCTGCTCAACGGCCGCCGCCTCAACGACGTCGACAAGGCCGGCTTCGACCTCACCACGATTCCGCTCGATTCGATCGAGCGCATCGAGATCACGCGCGGCAACAGCGGCGCGGTGCTTTACGGCGACAATGCGGTGGGCGGCGTCGTCAACATCATCACCAAGACCGGCGTCGGCGGCCCGCCGACGACGATGCGGGCCGAGGCCGGAGCTGGCTCGTTCAACACCCGCATGGCCGCGGTCTCCGCAGCGCTCAATTCCGGACCGTGGTCCACCTCGTTCTACGGCAATGGCATCAAGTCCGACGGCTACCGCGTCAACAATGCGCTCGACCAGCGCAACGCCGTCGGCAACATCAACTACACGACGCCTGATCTCACCGCCTTCCTGACCGTCACCGGCAGCGACCAGAAGCTCGGCCTACCCGGCGGACGGCTGGTCGATCCGTCGATCGGCGTGAACGAGCTGCTCACCGATCGCCGCGGCGCCGCGACGCCCTTCGACTATGCCAACCAGCAGACCGCCAGCGTCACCGCCGGCTTCACCAAGACGCTGATGAACGGCGTCGACCTCATCGTCGACGGCGGCTGGCGGCAGCGCGAGACGCAGAGCGGCTTCTTCGGCACGATGCCGACCATCAGCTTCGCTTCGACCTACAATGATGCCGCGCTGCAGACCTGGTCGCTGACGCCGCGGCTCAGCGTCAAGAATGTGATGCTGGGCGTGCCGTCGACGATCCTGACCGGCATCGACTATTACGATTCGAGCTTCCGCGAGGCGCGCGGCGCCTATCAGGGCGTCGACCCGTTCCACATCTACAATATCGAGCAGCAGAGCGTGGCCGGCTATTGGCAACATACGCTGGGCCTGTTGCCAACGACCGACATCTCCTACGGCGCGCGCGTCCAGAATACCAGCATCTCGGCGCGCGATCGCTACGACCCGAATGCGCCATTCGCGTTCGACACGCAGGCGGCACCGCTCGACAGCAACGAGACGCAATACGCCCTGCATGTCGGCGCCGAGCATCGCCTGACCGACACCTTCTCGGTGTTCGGCCGCGCGGCGCGCGCGTTCCGCACGCCCGATGTCGACGAGCGCGTCGCATCCGGACCGTCGTTCGATCCGCTGACCTTCGCCCCGATCCCGCAGAATTTCCAGCTCAAGACCCAGACCTCGCAGGATGTCGAGGGCGGCTTCCGGGTCAAGACCAACCTGTTTCAGGTCCAGACCAGCGTCTATCTGATGGATCTCGAGAACGAGATCCATTTCAACCCGGTGCTGTTCTTCAACACCAACCTCGACCCCACCCGCCGCTATGGCTCGGAAACCAGTGCCTCGCTCAAGTTCAGCGATACGGTGACCCTGCGCGGCGGCATGGCGATCACCCGCGCGGTGTTCCGCGAAGGCATCTGGACCGGCAACGACGTGCCGCTGGTGTCGCGCTACACCGGCAATCTCGGCGTCACCTGGAATATCTGGCAGAACTATCTGGTGCTCGACGCCACGGTGCGGGCCTGGAGCTCGCGCATCATGGACAACGATCAGGCCAACACCCAGAGCCGGATTCCCGGCAACGCCACCGCCGATATCAAGCTGAGCGGGCAAGTTGACCGCTTCTTCTGGTCACTGAGCGTGAACAACCTGTTCAACGCGCTCTATTACGACTACGCCATCGCGAGCACGTTCACCGAAGGCCGCTTCTCGGCCTATCCGCTGCCCGGCCGCACCTACATGGTAAAGGCCGGCGCGACGTTTTAGAGCGTGAACCGGTGGGGCGGGTCTGCCCCGCGCACCGTCTCCGAACATTACAAACGCACCGAAACTGGGGTAGAGTTCCGGCAGCTGATTTGACCCGCGCAGGGGAAACGCATGGCCAAGGCCGGGAAGCAGACCAAGGGCGGCACGAAGATCAAGGACAAGACCGACGACAAGTCGAAGAAGCCTCCGCCACCCGCAGCGTTGCAGGACGACGAGTACTATGAGGACGGCGACATCGCCACGCCGAAGCTCGACCGCTACGGCAATGATGACGAGCCGTTGTGAGGCCCGGCGAATATCGATCCACAGATCCTGCGCGCAGTCGCGCGCGGCGGCCTCGTAGCTCGCGAGCTACCGAGCCCGGCTCGTCGTCGCCAAGCAGACATTAGGTCGCAGCGAGGTCATCGGCCGGACCACCCTTCCGGATTGGTTGCCCACCCCCTGGATGCTAGGCTTCGCATGGACGCTGGGTCCTTGCCGGGGGCGGTGCCATGAGGTTTGCGAAGGCGGTGCTCACGGTCTTCTGCATGATCGCGTCGATGTGCGACCCGTCCGATGCGCAACAGGCCCCCAGGAAAGTAGGAATCCTCGTCAACGGCAGCCCGTCGCCGCTGTTCGACTCCATCAAGAAGAACCTTCTGAGCGACTTCGCCGAGCGCGGCTATCTCGAAGGACGCGACATCGTCATCGAACCGCGATTTGCCGAATCGAAGCTCGAGCGCCTTCCGGGCCTCGCCTCGGAGCTGGTCGACGCGAATGTGGATGTCATCCTCGCACTCGGCGGCCCGGCGTCGGTCGCGTCGCAGAAAGCCACGTCGACGATCCCGGTGATCTTTGCGATCGTGACCGATCCGGTCGCGTTGAAGCTTGTCGCCTCGATGGAAAAACCGGGAGGCAACGTCACGGGCCTCACCAACCTCGATCCGCAGCAGGCCAGCGACCAGTTCAAGCTTCTGAAGGAGGCATTCCCCGGGATCAAGCGCGTTGCGATTCTCAGTGATCAAACGATCCCCGGCGCGGATGAACGCGGGCTCGCCCCGATTGATCGTGCCAACGAGGCCGCAGCCAAGGCCCAGGGGGTGGAGCCGCAAATCGTGAAGGTCAAGGGTGCAGACGATCTGGAGGCCGCGATTGCCGGGATGGCAAAGGAGCGCGCGCAGGCGCTGCTGGTCCTTGAAGTGCCGGTGCCCTGGAGCAATCGAAAACGAGTCGGTGAACTGGCCATCAAGAACCGCTTGCCGGCAATGTTTCCCGGCGGCCAGGCGGACGCCGGCGGGGTGATTACTTATGGGGCCAACGTCGCCGATACATGGCGCGAGTTTGCGACATTCGCCGACAAGATTTTCAAGGGCGCGAAGCCGGGCGACCTGCCAGTCGGCGTCGTCACCAAGCGAGAGCTGATATTCAATCTCCAGGCGGCCCAGGCCGTGGGCGTCGAGATTCCACCGGAGCTCTTGAAGCGCGCAGACAAGATCGTGCGGTGAATTCGCGCTGGAGGGATCCTAGCGGAAATCGCCATTCTCGATCGCCTTGATGCTGCCGCGATCGAGCAGATGCGCGCCAAAGCCGCCGCGCGCCAGCGATGAGGCGATCTGCGGTGATGCCAGCAGCAGCACTGTCGTCATCGCAAGCGGCACGGCGCTGAGCCAGTCGAGCCGCACCGGCGTCAGCTCTTCGCTGCTTCCCCGATAGTGCCCTTCGCCCGCGGCGATGCGGCCGCATTCCCGGATCAGGTCACGCCGCGTACCATCGCGCGACGCACTGCCGAGCAGCGCCTGCATCGCCAGATGCGTCCGCACCCCGGCGCGCCCCTCGGCCAGCGGCGCCGGCGTTTCGCCGCGCGAGACGCGCAGCAGCAGGTCGACCAGATCGACGCCCGACTGAAAGGCGTTCATCGGCTCGACCAGCCGTGGGTTGCAGTCGATCAGCAGCGGCGTCGCGCTGTCGAGCGGCATGATGACGTCGACCGAGAGCGCACCGTGCCAACCAAGATGCGCGCCGATGGTCTCGAGGCCGGCGCGGATCGCCGGCCGGCTCACGCTCTCCTTGATCGCCTCGCCGCCGCCGACACCGGCCGCAATCTGGCGGTAGGCATGGAAGCCGACGAGCGTGCCGTGGCAGAACACCGACTGCGCCTTCTCGACCGTGCCGGTGACCAGATCCTGCGCCAGCACCTCGCCGGCAAAATCGCCTGAGGATTCGAGGTCGTAGAGCGCGCGATTGAGATCACCAGCGTCGCGCACGAACCAGACACCGCGGCTGGCGGTGCCGACCGACGTTTTGACAACGGAGGGAAACCGCACCGCCTCGCGCAGCTCCTCGGCCGAGTTCACGATCCGGGTCGGCGGCTGCGGCAGGCCGAGCCGGTCGAGCAGGCGGCTGAACCCGGCCTTGCTGTGCACGGCGCGATAGCTGGCGAAATCCGGCAGCGCGAGGCCGGTACGTGAGGCCAGCCCCGCCGCGGCGCGGGCGAACAGAAATCCCTGTTCATGGGTCGGCAGCAGCACATCGAAATGCCGCGAGGCCAACAGGCGCTCGACGAAGCGCAGGAAGCCGGCCGGATCCGACCGCAGCGGCGGACAATGGTGGTATTTGCGGACAAAGCGCGAGTAGCGCGCCAGGCACCAGCGCGAGGGGTCGCAAACCTCGACGTGATGGCCGGCCAGTCCGAGGATCGTGATCGCCTCGCGGCCGGAGGTGCTGGAGCCCTCCGACACCAGCACGCGGAGCTGCTTTTTGGCGTCGATCATGGCCGATCATCGCCGTGCCGCCGTGCTTTGTCGCCGCATTTAATGCCGCATGTGTCGATCCGGCACGCCCGCGCCGGGGGCAGCCATGCGCCCGCGTTCATAGACAATTAGCGGCCAATCTCTATTTTCGGCCGGCCCTGCCGGGCATTTTGTTTGACGCGTTTTCTTCACGCGAACCGGTACCCACTTCGCTTGAAAACGCTATGGAACTGGGGTTTTCGACGACATGGTCGACGTTCTGGCCGCACCGCAGCAAGCGAAAGCCGACAGTGCGCTGCGCACGCTGACGGGGATTTCGGTCGCCCATTGGGTCAGCCATTTCCATATCTTCGTGCTGCCGATGCTGTTCCCGTTCCTGAAGCAGCAGCTCGGCGTCGGCTATGTCGAGCTCGGCCTCGCGCTGACGGTGTTCGCAGTGGTCTCCGGGCTGACCCAGGCGCCGATCGGCTACCTCGCCGACCACATCGGCGCGCGCAAGATCCTCCTCATCGGGCTGACGGTCGGCGGTTGCGCGCTGATCGGGCTCGGCCTGCATCTCAGCTATACCTCGCTGATCGTCTGCGCGGTGCTGCTGGGCCTCGCCAATAGCGTCTATCATCCGGCTGACTACGCAATCCTCTCGGCGCATATGGACGAGGCGCGGATGGGCCGCGCCTTCTCGATCCACACCTTCGCCGGATTCCTCGGCGGCGCGGTGGCGCCCGCGATCATGGCGGCGCTCGTGGCCTCGATCGGCGGCCTCGGCGCGCTGATCGTCGCCGGCGCGGTCGGGCCGCTGGTGGCGCTGTTCCTGATCGTGCTCGGCATTCCCGATGCCGGCGCCAACAAGAACAAGGCAAAGGAGGGCGCCGCGCCGAAGGCGAGCGTGATCACGCCGGCGCTGATGGTGCTGACGGCCTTCTTCACGCTGCTCAGCCTGTCGACCTCGGGCATCAACAATTTCGGCGTGGTCGCACTGATGGGCGGCTACGGCGCGTCGTTCTCGACGGCCAATATCGCGCTGACCGCATTCCTCGGCGCCAGCGCGGCCGGCGTGCTCGCCGGCGGCTACCTCGCCGACTGGACCCACCGCCACGGCCAGGTCGCCGCGGGCTGCTTCGCGGTCAACGCCGCCCTCGTGCTGCTGATTGCGCTGCTCAACCTGCCGCCGGTGGCGCTCACGCTGGCGATGGGGCTTGCCGGATTCCTCGGCGGCGTGATCGCGCCGTCCCGCGACATGATGGTGCGCAACGCCGCGCCGCCCGGCGCCGCCGGCCGCGCCTTCGGCATCGTCTCCACCGGTTTCAACTTCGGCGGCATCGTCAGCCCGCTGCTGTTCGGCTGGATCATGGACCAGCACATGCCGCACTGGGTGTTCGGCGCCTCCGTGGTGTTCATGGTGCTGACCGTGCTGCTTGCCCTCGTCACCGAGCGCAAGCCGCAGGCTTCGGGATACGAGGCCGAGACCGCCAGCCCGCGCGCCTGAAACGCGAAACGTTGCGCACGCAGCGCGCTCACTCCGACCGTCGCGACAGCACCTGCTTCAGGAGCGGCTCGATGCGCGACAGCTCATCGAGATGGACCGCCGACAATTCGGCGAGATGATCGGCCGCAAGGCCGGTTAATTTCAGCAGCACCCGCCGCTGGTCGGCGGGATCGAGCACGCGCTCGACCAGTCCGGCCTCGGACAGCCGGTCGACCAGTTCGACCGTGGTGTGGTGACGAAGCCGCAGCCGTTCGGCCAGATCACCGACCGCAACCGGCCCGCCGCCCGGATACCCCCGGATCGCCAGCAATGCCTGATGCTGCCGCGGTGTCAGGCCTGCGGCCTTCGCGGCGTCCTGGCTGAACTCCAGAAACCGGCGGATCAGATAGCGAAATTTTCGTAATCGCCCTGGCTGGGAACCCGCTTCTGGTCCTGCCTCGGCGATTTCGACGGTGCTTTCAACGCTGCCATTCGATGTCTCCCGCTTGTAATTATATCGCAATGCGATATGACGCCGCGTCCACTTCACCCGAGCCTTACGCCACCAATGAGCGCCATTTCCACCAAATCGAGCGTCTCCGCCACGAGCACCGCCCCAAACACCGCCAAAATCGGCGAGAAGGCCAGCCACCTCCTGAGCGACTTCACGACCGATCCGCGCGTCGTGGTGATCTCGGCGATCGCCGTGTTTGTCTCCGCCGCAGGCGTGCTAGCCGGGGCAGGACTGCTGCAGCTGATCAAGCTTGCCACCAACATCGCCTATTTCGGCCAGTTCAGCTTCGCCGACCTGAAATTGCAGGATTCGCCGCTCGGGCTCTGGACCGTGCTGGTGCCGGTCGCGGGCTCGCTGATCATCGGGCTGATGGCGCGTTTCGGCAGCGAGAAGATCCGCGGCCACGGCATTCCGGAAGCCATCGAGGCGATCTTGCTCGGCCGTTCCCGGCTCGACCCCAAGGTGGCGATCCTGAAGCCGTTGTCGTCGGCGGTGTCGATCGGCACCGGCGGCCCGTTCGGCGCCGAGGGCCCGATCATCATGACCGGCGGCGCGATCGGCTCGCTGATCGCGCAGATGCTCCCGGTCAGCGACAACGAGCGCAAGACCCTGCTGGTGGCGGGCGCCGCCGCCGGCATGACCACCGTGTTCGGAACGCCGATCGCCGCGATCATGCTCGCGGTCGAACTGTTGCTGTTCGAATGGACGCCGCGCAGCTTCATTCCCGTCACCGTCGCCGCCGTGGTGGCAGCGGTCGGGCGCACCTTCCTGCACATGCCCGCGCCGCTGTTTCCGTTCACCGGCGGCGTCGACATCTCGGTGCTGCAGCTCGGCGCCTGGATCCTGATCGGGATCCTCTCCGGCCTGCTGTCGGGCGTGCTCACCCAGCTGGTTTATGGCTGCGAGGACATCTTCCTCAAGCTGCCGATGCACTGGATGTGGTGGCCGCTGATCGGCGGCCTGGTGGTCGGCCTCGGCGGCTTGATCGAGCCGCAGGCGCTCGGCGTCGGCTACGACAACCTCGCGTCGATGTTGCAAGGCGATGTGGTGCTGAAGGCCGCGCTGCTGCTGCTCGTGGTGAAGGCCGTGATCTGGTCGGTCGCGCTCGGCTCGGGCACCTCGGGCGGCGTGCTGGCGCCGCTGCTCATCATGGGCGGCGCGATGGGAACGGCGCTGAGCGGCTATCTGCCGCCGGCGAGCCCCGGCTTCTGGGCGTTGCTGGCGATGGCGGCGACAATGGGCGGCACGATGCGCTCGCCGCTGACCGCGACCTTCTTCGCCGTCGAACTCACCGGCAACACCCATGTGCTGCTGCCGCTGATCGCAGCCTGCGGCACCGCGCACGGCGTCACGGTGCTTTTGATGCGGCGCTCGATCCTGACCGAGAAGGTGGCTCGGCGCGGCCATCATCTGGTGCGCGAGTACCGTGTCGATCCGTTCGCGCTGACCCGCGTGCGCGACGTCATGACCAAGGCGGTCGAGACCGTCGCCGACACCATGACGCTGCATGGCGCGGCCGCCTTCCTGACCAACCCGAAGACAGCTCACCCCAGCTTTCCCGTCGTCGACGCCAACCACCACGTGCTCGGCGTGATCGACCCGCCGTCCGTGCTGCGCTGGCGCCGCGCCGGCAAGCATCGCACCGCGACGCTCAAGCAGTTGCTGGCCGGCAGCAAGATCACCGTCGCCTATCCCGACGAATATCTCGACCGGCTCGCCGACCGCCTGATGCAGGTCAACGTCTCGCATCTGCCTGTGATCTCGCGCGAGGATCAGCGCCTCGTCGGCTATATCGGCTGGAAGGACCTGATGCGCGTCCGCGCCAGGCTGCAGGCCGAAGAGACCCAGAAGACGGCGTTCTTCGGCGCGCGATAGCGCAATACGAGTTCATTTCGAATCGAGCCGCGGACTCCGTTTCACCTCGCCCCGCGTGCGGCAGGGGTGTCCGGGGAATGATTCACTGTGTCGCGGTGCATGCTCGGCAGGACCGAGGCAAATCGGTCTTTTCTGGTTGTCGAGACACAGAGGGCCGAGCATGCGATATCGCGGTAGCATTTTTGGAAGGCTGCTTGAACCGATCAATCGACGGCAGTTTCAGACGGTTGTGGATCGTCTGGACGGGGATGCCTACGACAAGTCGTTCAGGAGCTGGGATCATCTGGTGGCGCTGATCTATGCCCAGCTTAGCGGCAACAGCAGTCTGCGCGGGGTGGTGACTGGCTTCAACGCCAATTCGCAGCATCACTATCACTTGGGAACCGGCAAGCTGTCGCGCTCGACGTTGTCCGATGCCAATGCCCGCCGTCCGATCGGCATTTTCGCGCAAACCTTTGCGGCGCTGTCGGCGATGGCGCGTCGCCAGCTGCGGAGTGAAGGCATGGAGATGGTGCGTCTGATCGACGCCAGTCCGATCCCGCTCGGCAAGGTCTGCAGTTGGGCGACGTGGAACGGCCGCATCCGCGGCATGAAGCTGCATGTCGTCTACGACCCAAGGAGCGATGTCCCGACCTGCGTCGAGATGACGGCCGCGAACGTCAATGACATCGAGATCGGCCGACAGACCCCAATCCAGCCCGCCACCACCTATGTGTTTGACAAGGGCTATTGCCGTTTCGACTGGTGGCAGAAGATCAATGATAGCAAGGCTTTGTTCGTTACCCGGGCGAAGACGAGCATCCGTCTTCGCTCGCTCAGGCATCGCGCCATCCGCAAGCGTAACGGGGATGGCTTCGAAATCCTTGCCGATGACGAGGTGAAGCTCACCAGCAAGGGCGATTCGCGCCTTCCAATCCCGCTCCGCCGCATCAAGATCAGACGCGAGAAAGGCGGCAAGATCACACTCCTGACCAACGACCTTGCCCGTAGCGCCGTCGAGATCGCCGCCCTCTACAAGAGCCGATGGCAAATCGAGCTGCTGTTCCGCTGGATCAAGCAGCATCTCGATATTCGCAAGTTCCTCGGCGCCAACGACAACGCGATCCGCCTTCAGGTGCTCGCTGCGATGATTGCCTACCTGCTGCTGCGCATCGCCGCTCACACCAACTGCATCAAAATGCTCCCGCTCAGGTTCGCCGAACTCGTCGGCCAGCTCCTGCTCACGCGTCGATCCCTCGCTGCCATCGACAAACCTCCGCCCATCAACCCCGGCCGTCGGAAATCAACCATCTCACCTGACCAGATGGAGCTCCGCTATGCCTGAATTTCCCCGGACACCCCTGCCGCACGCGGGGAGAGGTCGGAACGCATCGTTAGATGGGTTCCGGGTGAGGGGGAGCCTCCGCAAACGCAGCTATCACCGCTTATGCGGAGACAGCCCCTCACCCCACCCCTCTCCCCGTAAGTACGGGGAGAGGGAGCGCAGCGCCGCCTGCCGTCGAGGAACAAATTTCCGCCGGGCGGCTACGTTCGATCCCAGCTGGCAAATCAGCATCAGCGCATCCCAGAGCTTCATCGGCGCTGGTTGACAGCATCAGGGGCTGACCCATGATGCCGTCAACCAAAAACAGCCTCGGGATGAAATGCCATGACCTCGACCCCAGACCTCGTGATCCGCGGCGGCACCATCGCCGACGGCAAGGGCGGCGATCTCTATGAAGCCGATGTCGCGATCACAGGCGGCAAGATCACCGAAGTCGGCAAGGTCTCGGCAAAGGGCAAGGAAGAGATCGACGCCCGCGGCAAGCTGGTGGCGCCCGGCTTCGTCGACGTCCACACCCATTACGACGGCCAGGTGACCTGGAGCCAGGACATCACGCCGTCGTCGCAGAACGGCGTCACCACGGCGATCATGGGCAATTGCGGCGTCGGCTTCGCGCCGTGCCGGCCGAGCGACCACACCAGGCTGATCCAGCTGATGGAAGGCGTCGAGGACATTCCGGAGCCGGTACTCTCCGCCGGCATTCCCTGGGCGTGGGAGAGCTTCCCCGACTACATGGAGTGGCTGTCGAAGCGCAATTTCGACATGGACATCGGCGCACAGCTGCCGCATGCCGCGCTGCGGGTCTATGTGATGGGCGAGCGCGGCGCGCGCCGCGATCCGGCAACGGCCGAGGACAACAAGGCGATGGCGGCGCTCGCCGGCGACGCAGTGCGGGCGGGCGCGCTGGGTTTCTCGACCTCGCGCACGCTCAATCACCGCACCTCGACCGGCGACTACACGCCGACGCTGAAAGCCGGCGAGGATGAACTGACCGCGATCGCCGGCGCGATGCACGGCGTCGGCCGCAGCGTGCTGCAATTCGTGCTCGACCAGAGCACCGTGCACGAGGACCTGCCGATGATGCTGCGGGTCGCCGAGAACACAAGGTGTCCGATCTCGTTCTCGGTCGCCCAGGCCGACAAGGCGCCGCGGCGTTGGCGGCAGACCATGGACACCATCAACGAAGCCGCCGCCCGCGGCCTGTCGATCACGACCCAGATCGCGGCGCGGCCGGTCGGGCTGCTGCTCGGGCTCGAATTGTCGCGCAACCCGTTCCAGACCCATCCGAGCTATCGCGAGATCGCCAAATTGCCGCTGGCCGAGCGGCTCGCGCATCTGCGCCGACCCGAGGTGCGCGCGACGATCCTGAGCGAGAGCGCGACGGCGACCGACGATCCGCTGTTCTTCCGGCCGAACTACGACAAGATGTATCTCTTGGGTAATCCGCCGAACTATGAGCAGCCGCCGGAAAACGCTCTCGGGCCGCAGGCGCGGCGCCAGGGCCGTCAGCCGGAAGAGCTTGCCTATGACGCGATGCTGACCGACGAGGGTCGCGGCATGCTCTATGTGCCGTTCCTGAATTACGCCGACGGCAATCTCGACGCCGTGCATGAGATGCTGCGCGAGCCCAGTGCCGTGCCCGGCCTGTCCGACGGCGGCGCGCATTGCGGCATCATCTGCGATGCCAGCTTCCCGACCTATCTCTTGACGCACTGGACGCGCGACCGCAGCCGCGGCGAGAAGCTCTCGATCCCGTTCGTGGTCGCGGCGCAGTCACGCAAGACCGCGCTGTCGGTCGGTCTGTGTGATCGCGGGGTGATCGCTCCTGGCTTCAAGGCCGACGTCAACGTGATCGATTACGACCGGCTGCATTTGCACCCTCCGAAGGTGCATTACGACCTGCCGGTCGGCGGCCGCCGCCTCCTGCAGCAGGTCGACGGCTATGACGCCACCATCGTGTCGGGCATCGTGACCCAGCGCGAGGGCAAGGCCACCGGCGCACGCCCGGGCAAGCTCGTCCGCGGCGCGCAGGGGATGAATTGAGAGACGCAGCGATCCGGGCTACAGGACTCCCGCCTCTCCCCTTGTGGGAGAGGCCGGATCGCATGCAGCGGAGCGCAATGCGATCCGGGTGAGGGGTTGCGGTCTCTCGAGGGACGGAGCTCGCGGAGGCAGACCCCTCACCCGGATTTCCCGCTGACGCGCGAAATCCGGCCTCTCCCACAAGGGGAGAGGCGAAGTGGAGCGAGTTGCCAGAGGTGCGCCCCTTACGTCGGCGACATCGCGCCTTTGATCGTGCCTGCCGGCTGCGACGTGCCGGTCAGCCGCGCCCGCTCGCTGTTCGGCCACAGCAGCAGCAATCCGAGCAGGCCGGAGCCGGCCATGATCGCCGCGTTGATGGTGAAGCCGGACATGTAACCGGCCATCGGCGTTGCCGCGTGCTGGATCACATTGCCCATCACCATCGGCGCCAGGATGCCCGAGATCGTGTAGAGCGCGCCGTAGATCGCGATGATCGCGCCGCGCTGCGACACCGGCGTGAACTCGCCGAGCATCGGCGGGCACACCACGTAGATCGAGCCGCACAGGCCGGAGCCGATCACCAGCAGCGCGATCATGATCCCGCCGGGCGGCGCATAGGGCAGCATCGCAAGGATGGCGCCGCCGAAGATCAGCGGCACCGAGCCGAGCACGCCGCGCGCACCGCGGGTGGTGAAGCCGCGCGTCAGCATCAGCTGCGAGATCCAGCCGGTCAGCAGCACGATCGTCGCGCCGAAGATCCAGGGCAGGATCGAGACGAAGCCGGCCTGGTGCTGCGAGAAGCCGAGCCCCTCGATGATGAAGGACGTGAACCAGGTGAGCCCGAGCGACAGCGCCCAATAGGCGCCGAAGGTTGCCACCACGCAGCCGATGAAGGTGCGCGAGGTCAACAGCTTCCAATACGGAATCCGCGGCTCGTCGGCCGTCACGGCAGACGTCGACACCAGCGGCCCTTCCTTGCCGAGCGCGAACCAGGCGACCGCCCAGATCAGGCCGACGATGCCGAGCGCGCCGAAGGCGTGATGCCAGCTGTGATTGACGATGATCCAGTTCAGCGCGGGCACCGCGAGGATCACGCCGAACGCGGAGCCCTGCGACAGGATCGCGGTCGGCAGCGTGCGTTTCTCGTCCGGAAACCATTTGTAGATCGCGTGCGCCGCGACCGAGAACGCCGGCCCCTCGCCGGCGCCGAGGATGATGCGGCAGATCACCAGCGTCGTGAAGCTGACGGTGCCGACCATCGGAAACTGCGCCAGCGACCAGATCACCGCCAGGATCAGCAGCACCCAGCGAGTGGCGACGCGGTTGACGATGAAGCCGACCACGATCGCCGAGATCGAGAACAAGAGGAAGAATGACGAGCCGAGATCGCCGAACTGCTCCTGGGTGAGGCCCATTTCCTTCTTGATCGGCACGCCGGCGAGCCCGACCACGATCTTGTCGGCAAAGTTCACCACCATGAACAGGAATAGAAGGAAGGTGATTTGCCAGGCGCCCTTCGGCGTCCCCTTTGACAGCCCCTCTGACGTCCTCTTGGACGTCGCTTGCGTCGTCATGTCCGGCTCCCCGTCGTTTCGTTTTGGCTTCGTAAATCGGCCCCGTCCGGCGATGCTAGCCACGCCTCGCCGTGCAACGCAACACCGCATTTCCTCGGGGTTGTGCGCCCCGGAGCGCTTCTAACGGCCCGATCACGATCGCGTCGGTCGCGCCAGTGGAGCGGTGAACTGTCATGTCCCGACTGCTATGTTCAGGGCCAACGAAAAGCCCGGGGTTATTTCATGAACAGATTGATCCTACGTGCCACCGCTTGCGCTGCACTTATGTCCGCCGCGCTGCTTGCCGCGCCTCAAGTCCGCGCGGAAGACGCCGCCAATCCCGACTACGCCGCGATCGTCGCCGCACCCGATCGCAGCGATGCGGATCGCCAGGTCGACCAGCGCCGGCAGCCGGCCAAGATGCTCACCTTTGCCGGCGTCAAGCCGGGTATGACGATCCTCGACATGGCGGCGAGCGCCGGCTACAGCACCGAACTGTTGGCGCGCACCGTCGCCCCGTCGGGCAAGGTCTACGCACAGGATTCCGCGACCGTGCTCGAGCGCTTCGTCAAGGACAAGTTCGACACCCGCGCCAAGGCGCCGGCGATGAAGAACGTGGTCCATGTGGTGCGGGACTATGACGACCCGATCCCGCCCGAGGTCAAGGACCTCGACATGATCACCTTCTTCTTTTTCTATCACGACATCACCTATCTGCCTGTCGACCGCGCCGCGATGAACAAGAAGATGTTCGCCGCGCTCAAGCCGGGCGGCTTGCTCGTGATCGCGGATCACTCGGCCAAGACGGGCGCAGGCACCGGTGTCGCCAAGACGCTGCACCGGATCGAGGAGAGCACCTTGAAGCAGGAGATCGAGGCGGCGGGCTTCAAGCTGGTGGCCGAGGGCGATTTCCTGCATCATGCGGAGGACCCCAAGGACATTCCCGTCTTCAAGGCACCGGTGCCGATCGACGAGTTCGTCCTGAAATACCAGAAGCCGCAATGAGGCCCAGCCATCGCTTCATCTGACCAGACCGCCGCGGTGCTTCGCGTCACCGGCCTGACCAAGAGTTACCGTTCTGCCGGCGAAGACGTCGCTGTGCTGCGCGGCGTCGACCTTGCCGTTGCGACCGGCGAGAGCGTGGCGCTATCAGGCGAATCCGGCAGCGGCAAGAGCACGCTGCTGCATCTGATCGCGGGGCTCGATGCCGCCGATAGCGGCGAGATCGCTCTCGCCGACACCGTCGTCTCCCACCTCAGCGACGCCGGTCGTGCCGAATTGCGCCGCAACCGGCTCGGCCTCGTGTTCCAGCAGTTCAATTTGATCCCGAGCCTGACGGTCGCGGACAATCTCGTGTTTCAGTCGCGCATCGCCGGACGGCATGACGCCGTCTGGCACGACGAACTGGTCGAGCGCCTTGGGCTGAAGCAGCTGCTGAAGCGCTATCCCGAGCAACTGTCCGGCGGCCAGCAGCAGCGCGTCGCGATCGGCCGCGCGCTGGCGCCAAAGCCGCTGTTGCTGCTCGCCGACGAGCCGACCGGCAATCTCGACGAGGACACCGCCGACGAGGTGCTGGCGTTGGCACGCGATCTGGTGACCCGCACCGGCTGCGGCTTCCTGATGGTCACGCACAGCGCGCGGCTCGCCGCGACGCTCGACCGCCAGGTCACCCTGCATGCCGGGATCGTCGCATGAGGCGCGCGCTGTGGATCCTCGCGGTGCTGCTCAGCCACTGGCGGCGGCATCCGATGCAGCTCGCAACGCTCTTGATCGGACTGATCTCGGCCACCGCGCTGTGGAGCGGCGTGCAGGCGCTGAACCAGCAGGCGCGCATCGCTTATGACCGCGCCGCCGCGACCTTCGGCGGGTCGCGGACTGCAATGCTGGTCGCCAGGGACAGCGCGACCTTCCCGCAAGCATTGTTCGTCGATCTGCGCCGTGCCGGCTGGCCGGTGTCGCCGATGCTGGAGGGCCGGGTCCAGATCGACGGGCGCAGCTTCCGCCTGCTCGGTATCGAGCCGGTGACGCTGCCGTCCGAGGTCGGCAACGCGCCGACGGTCGGACGCGGCAGCCTGCAATCCTTCGTCACGCCGCCGGGCGAAATGCTGGTGGCGGGCGAAACACTGCGCGATCTCGGCCTCAAGGAAGGCGAGCGGCCAGAGGCCAACGGCACGAGCTTGCCGCCGCTGCGCGTGCAGGCCGAGCTCGCGCCCGGCGCGCTGATCGTCGATATCGGCATCGCGCAGGACATCTTGAAGATGCCCGGCCAGATCTCCCGCCTGCTGGTCGGCACGTCCAAAGCGCCGCACACAGCGTTCGAAAACGTGGCGGGTGACAAGCTCCGCCTGGTCGAGCCGAGCGCGGAGAGCGACCTCGAACGCCTCACCGACAGCTTTCATCTCAACCTCACCGCGTTCGGCCTGCTGTCGTTCTTCGTCGGCCTGTTCATCGTCAACTCCGCGATCGGCCTCGCCTTCGAGCAGCGGCTGCCGATGCTGCGCACGCTGCGCGCCTGCGGCGTCTCGGCGCGAATGCTCAACACCGTGCTGGTGATCGAGCTGGTGTCACTGGCGCTGGTCGCCGGCCTCATCGGCCTCGTCTGCGGCTACTTCATCGCGGCTGCCTTGCTGCCGGATGTCGCGGCCTCGCTGCGCGGGCTCTATGGCGCGCAGATTCCCGGACAGCTTTCGCTCAAACCCGTCTGGTGGTTCGCCGGCATCGCCATCAGCATTCTGGGCGCGCTCGCCGCGGCGGCCGCGAGCCTTGCCAAGGCGATCCGGATGCCGGTGCTGGCGACGGCGCAGCCGCAGGCCTGGCAGCAGGCGCAGCGGCGCTGGCTGCTGCTCCAGAGCGCGGCGGCACTCGCGGTGTTCGCGGTCGCCGCGGGCCTGATCTGGTTCGGCGATTCCCTGATCGCGGGCTTTGCCGTGCTCGCCGCGCTGATGCTCGGCGCGGCGCTGATCCTGCCGATGGTCCTGCAGATTGCGCTGGCCTTCGGGCAGCGCAGCGCGCGGGCGCCGGTCGGCATCTGGTTCTGGGCCGACAGCCGCCAGCAATTGTCGGGACTGTCGCTGGCGCTGATGGCGCTGCTGCTTGCGCTCGCGGTCAATGTCGGCGTCGGCACCATGGTGGAAAGTTTCAACCGCACCTTCCTGGTCTGGCTCGACGGAAGGCTCGCCGCCGACGTTTACATCAGCGCCGCCAGCGATCAGCAGGCAAAGGAGATCAAGGCCTGGCTGCGCGATCGGCCCGAGGTTCAGGCCATCCTGCCCGGCGGCCGCGCCGACACCCAGCTCGACGGCGCGCCGATCGAGGTGCTCGGCCTGCCCGACCACGCCACCTATCACGACAGCTGGCCGTTGCTCGAAAGCGTCGCAAATGCGTGGGTTCGGCTGCGGCCCGGCGACACCTGCCTCGTCAGCGAGCAGCTGTCGCGGCGGATGAAGCTGGCGATCGGCGATCATATCGAGGTACCCGCCCCCGGCGGCAACTGGCCGCTCGAGATCGTCGGCATCTATGCCGATTACGGCAACCCCAAGGGCCAGATCGCGGTCAACTTCGCCGCGCTGACCCGGCGCTTCCCGCAGACACCAATGACACGGATGGGCCTCCGCGTGGCACCGGATAAGATCGCACCGCTGATCACCGCGCTACAGGAGAAATTCGGTCTCGATGATCGCAACATCGCCGACCAGGCCAGGATGAAAACGGAATCGAAGCGGGTCTTCAACCGCACCTTCTCGGTGACCGCCGCGCTCAACGCCTTCACGCTCGGCGTCGCCGGCATTGCGCTTTTGACCAGCCTGCTCACGCTGGCCAATTCGCGGCTGCCGCAGCTGGCGCCGCTGTGGGCGATCGGCCTGACCCGGCGGCGGCTCGCCGCGCTCGAACTGTTGAAGACCATGGCGGTCGCGCTGATCACCGCGCTGTTTGCGCTGCCGCTCGGCCTGCTGGTGGCGTGGTGCCTGCTTGCGATCGTCAACGTCAAGGCGTTCGGCTGGCGGCTGCCGTTCCACATTTTCCCGCTGCAGCTGATCGAGCTGCTCGCGGTGGCGCTGGCCGCCGCATTCTGTGCCGCGGCGCTTCCGGTCGCGAGGCTGGCGCGCATGCAGCCCGCCAGCCTGATCAGGATCTTTGTCAATGAGCGCTAGCGGCACCATCACTCGTCGCGCCTTTGCCGGCGGTGCGCTGGGGCTGGCGCTCGGCGGCAAGACGTTCGCGCAGGGCTTCGCCGGGCTCGGCGAGACCGCGGAAGGATTTGCCGCCGTCACGCCGGGCAAGCCATTCACGTTCCCCGCGGACCACGGCCCGCATCCGGAATTCCGGATCGAATGGTGGTACGTGACCGCCAACCTGTCCGACACGAGCGGCGCGGCCTATGGCGCGCAATGGACGCTGTTCCGCCAGGCGATGAAAGCGGGCGGACCGGCCGAGGGCTGGGCCAATCAGCAGCTCTGGATGGGCCACGCCGCCGTGACCAGCGCCGGCACGCACCGCTTCAGCGAAACCTTTGCCCGCGGCGGCGTCGGGCAGGCCGCGGTCGAAGCCACGCCGTTCCGCGCCTGGATCGACGCCTGGGAGCTGCGCGGGCGCGACGCGTTCGATGCTCAGCGCGTCGCACCGCTCGAGCTCAAGGCCTCCGCCGCCGACTTCAGCACCGCGCTGCGGCTCGAGGCCGACCGCGCGCTGGTGCTGCAGGGCGACCGCGGCTACAGCCGCAAGTCGGATCGCGGGCAAGCCTCCTATTACTACAGCCAGCCGTTCTACAAGGCGTCCGGCCGCATCGTAATCGACGACAGACCGGTCGACGTCACGGGCTCGGCGTGGATGGATCGCGAATGGAGCAGCCAGCCATTGGCGGCCGATCAGACCGGCTGGGACTGGTTCTCGCTGCATCTGCCCGGCGACGAGAAGCTGATGCTGTACCGGCTGCGCCAGAAGGACGGCCGCGAAAACCTGTTCGGCAACTGGATCACGCCGGACGGCCGCTCGGCCGAGATCGCCGCCGGCGGCAACAGCATCGTGCCTGTCACAATCACCGAGATCGACGGCCGCAAGCTGCCGACGTCATGGCGCGTCAGCCTGCCCGCACGCGGCCTCGCCATCGAGACCACGCCGCTCAATGCACGGAGCTGGATGGGAACCAGCTTCCCCTATTGGGAAGGCCCGATCCGCTTCTCAGGCAGCCACGCCGGAATCGGCTATCTTGAGATGACGGGGTACTAGGACGTGACGGAATTGGTCCGAATGGGGCCGCGGCATAACTGTGCTCCCTCGCCCCGTTCTTACGGGGAGAGGGTTGGGGTGAGGGGCCGTCTCCGCGTACTCGGTGACAGTTGGTCTCGCCGAGGTCCCCCCTCACCCGGAACGCATCTGACGATGCGTTCCGACCTCTCCCCGCGCGCGAGGAGAGGTAAAGCAAGGCCGCATGTCACACCGGGCTTCGCTGTCCCGTCATGACATCGGGGCCAATGGAAAGAGGACACGCCTGACATGTACCACTACACCGCCATCGTCACCTGCCTTGCGGTCGCGCTGCACTTCTTCTTCGCGCTGCAGGTCGCCCGCGCCCGCGCGGTCTACGGGGTCAAGCTGCCGGCGATCACGGGAAATCCGGATTTCGAGCGCATCTACCGCATCCAGATGAACACGCTGGAATGGATGCCGATCTTCCTGCCGTCGCTCTGGCTGTTCGCGGTCTATGTCGGCGATGCCGCCGCGGCGGCGGTCGGCACGATCTGGGTGATCGGCCGCATCGTCTATTTCATCGGCTATCGCGAAGCGGTGGCGAAACGCAGCCCCGGCTTCGCCATCCAGGCGCTCGCCTGCGTCATCCTCTGGGTTGGCGCGATCGGCGGCGCGGTGTGGCGGCTGGCGCATTGAAGGCGCGGTCGCGCCATAACCACTACCGTCGTCCTGGCGAAAGCCAGGACCCATAACCACAGAGCGTGGTTATGGGCAATCTGATGGCCACAGCGTGGTGCAACAACATCCAATCTGGGTAATGGGTCCTGGCTTTCGCCAGGACGACACCACCCGTGGATATTCGCCTCACTTGGTCAGCGGGCAGCCGCTTTCCTTGGCGGTGAAGAAGGCCTTGTCGCCGGGCACCACGGCGATCTGCTTGTAATAGTCCCACGGCTTCTTCGACTCCGAGGGCTTCTTGACCTCGAACAGATAGAGGTCGTGCACCATGCGGCCGTTCGCGAGCACCTTGCCCTTGGCGAAGGCGTCATCGACCGGCAGCTCCTTCAGCTTGGCGGCGACCGCCTCGCTGTCCTTGGTGCCGGCGGCCTTCACAGCCTTCAAATAGCTCAGCGTCGCCGAATAGGTGCCGGCATGGATCATGCTCGGCATCCGGCTGGTGCGCTTGAAGAAGCGCTCGCTAAAGGCGCGCGAGGCGTCGTCGTGGTCCCAGTAGAAGCCCTCGGTGAGCACGAGACCCTGCGCCGCCTCGAGCCCGAGACCGTGCACCTCCGACAGCGTCATCAACAGGCCGGCAAGCTTCTGGCCGCCGCGCACGATGCCGAACTCGGCCGCCTGCTTGATCGAGTTGGTGGTGTCGAGTCCGGCGTTGGCGAGCCCGATGATCTTGGCCTTCGAGCTCTGCGCCTGCAGCAGGAAGGACGAGAAGTCCGACGAATTGAGCGGCACGCGGACCGAGCCGACCACCTTGCCGCCCTTCGAGGTGACGATGTCGCTGGTGTCCTTCTCCAGCGCGTAGCCGAAGGCGTAGTCGGCGGTCAGGAAGAACCAGGTGTTGCCGCCAGCTTCCGTCAGCGCACCGCCGGTTCCGACGGCGAGCGCGCGGGTGTCATAGGCCCAGTGGAAGCTGTAGGGCGTGCAGGCATCGCCGGTGATACGGGAGGTCGCCGCGCCGACCACGATGTCGATCTTCTTCTTTTCCTTCGACAGCTCCTGCACCGCGAGCGCGACCGACGACGTCGTGAGCTCGGTGATCATGTCGACGTTCTCGACCTCGTACCAGCGCCGCGCGATCGCGGTCGCAAGATCCGGCTTGTTCTGATGGTCGGCGGTAACGATCTCGATCTTCTGTCCCAGCACCTCGCCGCCGAAATCCTCGACCGCCATCCGCGCGGCTTCGAGCGAATATTTGCCGCCGTAGTCGGCATAGACGCCGGACTGATCGTTCAGGATGCCGATCTTGACGCCCTGGGCCATCGCCGGCGCCGCAAGCATCAGGCTGCAGGCCGCGACTGCGGCCAAAAATCCGGACTTCATTCTATGCTCTCCCAGCAGTTTCTATCAGGAAAATCGGCGCGACATTATTTTATAACCCCACGCCTGCCCATCTCTTTCCGCTCAGCCAAAAGTATGGGCTGCGTCGACAGCACTTGCTAGCTTCCCGTCACCCTGAGGAGCGCGGAACGCGCGTCTCGAAGGGTCGACGGCCCGGCCGGTGGCCGTGCATCCTTCGAGACGCCTGCTTCGCAGGCTCCTCAGGATGACGGGGAAGGACTTGCTGCTGCGGAACGTTGGGTGCCGCCCTCAACCCGCCACGGTTGCCTTGGGCTCGGCCGGCTTGCCCTCGTTCTTTCCTTCCGCGAGGTTGCGCACCACCATGTAGAAGATCGGCGTGAAGATCAGGCCGAACAGGGTGACGCCGAGCATGCCGAAGAACACGGCAACGCCGACCGCCTGCCGCATCTCCGAGCCCGAACCGGTCGATACCACCAGCGGCAGCACGCCGAGGATGAAGGCGAACGAGGTCATCAGGATCGGCCGCAGACGGAGCCGGCAGGCCTCGATCACCGCGTTCAGCCGCGACCTCCCCTCGAGCTCGATGTCGCGTGCAAATTCGACGATCAGGATCGCGTTCTTGGCGGCCAGCCCCACCAGCACCACGAAGCCGATCTGGGTCAGGATGTTGACGTCCTGGCCCATCAGGCGCACGCCGATCGTGGCCGCGAACAGGCACATCGGCACGATCAGGATCACCGCGAACGGCAAGGTCCAGCTGCCATATTGCGCGGCCAGCACCAGATAGACGAACAGCACGCAGATCGGGAACACGTAGAGGCCGGCATTGGCGCCGGTGACCTGCTGGTAGGACAGGTCGGTCCACTCGAAGGAAAAGCCGCTCGGCAATGTCTGGTCGGCGAGCTGCTTGATGGTGTTGAGCGCCGTCGTCGAGCTCACGCCCGGTGCCGGCTCACCCTGCAGTTCGGACGCCGAGTAAAGATTGTAGCGCGCGACGCGGTCGGGCCCCGAGACGTCCTTGAAGTCCACGATGCTGCCGAGCATCACCATGTCGCCGGCGACGTTGCGGGTGCGCAGCCTTGCGAGATCGGGGCTGTCTTTCCGGAACGGCAGATCGGCTTGCGCGGTAACGTGATAGGTGCGGCCGAACAGGTTGAAGTCGTTGACATAGGTCGAACCAAAATAGGTCTGGATCGTGTCATTAATGTTGGCGATCGGCACCCCGAGCTTCTGCGCCTTGACGCGATCAATGTCGACGAACAGCTGCGGCGTGTTCGCGGTGAACGGCGAGAACACCGACGTGAGAGACGGTGATTTGCGCGCGGCTGTCACCAGTTCATCGGTCGCGGAAGCCAGCAGTTCGGGTCCGCGCCCCTGCCGGTCCTGGACGCGGATGGTGAAGCCACCACCGGTGCCGATGCCGGGCACGGCCGGCGGCGGAATGACGATGATGAAGGCGCCCTGGATCACCGACAGACGCTTGCGCAATTCGGCCGTGATCGCGTTCGCCGTCAGCCCCTTCTTCAGGCGCGCCTCCGGCTCGTCGAATACCGGGAACAGCGCCGCGGCGTTACCCTGCTGCGTGCGCGTCGCACCGGAGAAGCCGGCGAAAGCCGCGACGCGAACGATGCCCGGCGTATCCAGCGCAATCCGCTCGATCTCGCGCACAACAGCGGTGGTCCGCGCCAGCGACGCGGCGCCCGGCAGCTGCGCCGAGATGATGACGTAGCCGCGGTCCTGCGCCGGAATGAAGCCCTGCGAGGTGGTCGCGAGGAGCCAGCCGGCGCTGCCGATAAGTACGAGGTAGAGCGCAAGCATCACCACCGTATGCCGGATCACGAAGTCGGCCACCGATGCATAGCCGTGCGCGAGCCGGTCAAACACGCGGTTGAACAGCGCGGTGAAGCTGTCCCAGCCGCGCGCGATGATGTTCCAGCGCGCCGGCGGGCGTTTCGCCTCATGCGGCACCAGGATCTGCGAGGCCAGCGCCGGCGACAGCGTCAGCGAGCAGAAGCAGGAGATCGCGGTCGCGACCGCGATCGTCACCGCAAATTGCTGGAAGAACTGCCCGGAAATGCCGCCGAGGAAGGCGGTCGGCACGAACACCGCGCACAGCACGAGCGCGATCGAGACCAGCGCGCCGCCGACCTCCTCCATGGTCTTGAGCGCAGCGTCGCGCCTGCTCATGCCGTGCTCGAGATGCCGCTCGACATTTTCGACCACCACGATGGCGTCGTCGACCACGATGCCGACCGCCAGCACGAGGCCGAACAGCGTCAGATTGTTGATCGAGAAGCCGAGCGCCGCCATCACCGCGAAGGTGCCGACCAGCGACACCGGGATCGCGATGATCGGGATGATCGCAGGCCGCCATCCCTGCAGGAACACCAGCACCACGATGACGACGAGCGCCATGGCCTCGTAGATCGTCTTGATCAGCTCGTGGACCGATTGGGCGATGAATTCGGTCGGGTTGTAGCCGATATTGTAGTCGAGCCCCTTCGGGAAACTCGCCTTCATCCGCTCCATCGTGTCGGAGATGCTCTTGGCGGTGGCGAGCGCGTTCGATCCGGGCCGTTGCGTCACCAGCAGGGCGACCGCGGATTTGCGCAGCAGGAAGCTGTTGGTGGCGTAGGACAGCGCGCCGAGCTCGACGCGGGCGACGTCGCGCAGACGTACCGTGCGGCCGTCGGAGCCGGCCTTCACCACGATGTCCTCGAACTGCCTGATGTCCTTGAGGCGGCCGGTGAAGACGAGGTTCGGCTGGAATGCGCGATCGGCGATCGGCGGCTCGGCGATCTGGCCGCCGGCGATTTGCAGGTTCTGCGCCCGGATCGCCGCCAGCACCTCGGTCGAGGTCAGACCGAGATTGGCGATCCGGTCGGGATCGAGCCACAGCCGCATCGAGTAATCGCGCGCGCCGAACATCTGGATGTCGCCGACGCCATCGAGCCGCAACAGCTGGTCGCGGACCTGCAGCAGCGCGTAGTTGGAGATGTAGAGCTGGTCGAACGTGTCATCGGGCGACAGCATGAACACGACCATCAGGATGTCGGGCGAGTTCTTGCGCGTGGTCACGCCGTTGCGCTGCACCTCTTCGGGCAGCCGCGGCTGCGCGATCGCGACGCGGTTCTGCACCAGCACCTGGGCCTTGTCGAGGTCGGTGCCGAGCTTGAAGGTCGCTGTGATGGTGAGCTGGCCGTTCGACGTCGCCTGGCTGTAGAGATACAGCATGTCCTCGACGCCGTTGATCTCCTGCTCGATCGGCGCGGCGACGGTGTCGGACACGGTCTGCGCCGAGGCGCCCGGATATTGCGTGGTGACGACGACGGTCGGCGGCACCACTTGCGGATATTCCGAGACCGGCAGCGTCGGATAGGCGATCGCGCCGACGATCAGCAGCACGATCGACAGCACCATCGCGAGGATGGGCTGGTTGATGGAGAGCCTGCCGAGATTCATGGTTTGGCACCTGAGGCGGGCTTGTCAGCGGCCGCGGGCTTGTCGCCTGCGGCGGGCTTGGAATCCGCCGGAGCCTGCGCCATCTTCGGCGTCACCTTGGCGCCGACGCGGGCGCGCTGCAGGCCGTCGACGATCACGTGATCCTCCGCCTTGAGGCCTTCGCGGACGACGCGCAAGCCATCGTCGAGCGGCCCGAGCGTGACCGCTCTTGCTTCCACCGTGTTGTCGTCCTTGACCACGAACACGATCTTGCGCGACTGGTCGGTGGCAACAGCGCTGTCCGGGATCAACAGCGCCTCATAGGGCGAGGAGCCGATGATACGGACGCGGCCGAACTGGCCGGGCAGGACCGACAGATCCTTGTTCGGAATGATCGCGCGGCTGCGCAGCGTCGCGGTCGAGACGTCGAGCCGGTTGTCGAGGAAGTCCATCTTGCCTTCATGCGAGGGCTTGGTCTCGCCGGTCAGCGTCACCTGCACCGGGTTCGCGGTGTCGCGCGAGCTCGGCCGCCTGCCTTCGAACCACAGCTTGCTGTTGCGCTGATAGGTCGCCTCGTCGACGTCGAAATAGATGTAGATCGGATCGAGCGACACGATCGAGGTCAGCAGCGTCGCGCCGCCCTCGCTGCCCTGCACGAGATTGCCCGGAGTGACCAGATGCCGGCTGACGCGGCCGGTGATCGGCGCCAGCACATGGGTGAATTCGACATTGAGCTGCGCGGCCTTCAGCGTGCCTTCGGCCTGGGTCTCGGCGGCGCGTGCCGCCTGCAACGCCTGACGGCGCTGATCGACGACTTGCTCCGAGACCGCGCTGGTCTGCACGAGGTTCAGCCCGCGCTCGAGATCGCGCTTGGCAAGCTCCCCCTTGGCGCGCGCGTCGGCCAGCTGGCCTTCGGCCTGCAGCACGACCGCCTCGAACGGCCGCGGGTCGATAATGTAGAGCAGATCGCCGGCGTGGACGATCGCACCATCCTTGAACTCGACGCTGTTGACGAAGCCGCCGACACGGGCGCGGACCTGAACCTCCTCGATCGCCTCGAAGCGGCCGGTGAACTCGTCCCAGTCGGTGACGGTGCGCTTGACCGGCTGCGCGACGGTCACAGGTGGCGGCGGAGGCGCGGCCTGCGATTGCGCGCTCTTGTTGTCGCAGCCGCCGAGCGCCAGCGCCGCCAGCAGCCCGATCGGCGCAAGGCCAAGCCAAGGCCTGAGCGACAGGCCGCGTGAGGCATGGCGGCGGAGCGAATGACGCTCGACGCCGGTCACCGGAGCCACACGCCCCGTTCTGTCAATCGAACTCAATTCCCTCTCCCCAAGGATCAGTGCAGGGCTACGAAAGTCGCAATTAAACTTGCGGTGATTCAACGCGGATGGACCACCGCAATGTCGCGGCAGCGGACGTCACAGATGTAGCCGCTCCCCAGTCTGTTCAAGATGGCCGCCGGATCAAGCGAATAGTTGCGCAATCTGAAAGCCTTACGACGTGATCGCGAAGCCGTGACGACAGGAAGGGACAGATTCACTGGCCTTTCGGGTGAGGAGAGATCACAGACGGCTTGCCGGGAATCAATCCCAAGGCGAATCACCGACACATGTTCGTCACACAACGACAATTCCGCCTGCGGCGCAGAAACCACCGGGGGTCGCACAAGATTAAAAATGGTCGAGTTCCAGCACTCTACCTCCCGCTGCATGGCCGAATCGTGGTTAACGGCGCGGTGTCACGTGGACACACATTGACACTCGGAAGCATCGACAATACGGTCGTGGTTGCCAACCGGTAAATTTTCTTGGCCGCCGCGCTTTTCTCGAACATTCATTGGGCTTTTCTCGCGGCGTGAGTGAGTGGAAGCGATTACGTAATGGCAAGCGCATTTGAACTTGCTGATGTCGGGACTCCGCAACCGTCGCGGTGTCCGCATATTGCGAGCAGACCGGTGCGATCCCGGATCGCAAGTAGTCAACCTCAACGTGTGAACTGCTTCACACCTCGTCGTCCCCAAAAATTGTAGTTAGTTGATCGGCTTTCACGCCGATCGCGGGAGTGCTCATGACGACCATACCTGCCTATACAATCGGTGGTTTAACCCGCCCCGAGCTTCATCTCGATCCGAGCGGCAATATCATTCTGGATCCGGCCGCGCAGGCGTTCGTCAATACGTATGGTCTGCAATATCTTTACCTGGGTTGTCCTCCCGGCACGCCGTGGCCGCCCGTGCCCGGCTTCCTGTCGCCTCCGACCGACGCCAATGCCGGCGCCAACACGGTTGTTGAGGGCGCCGCAGCCAATACATCGGTCGGCATCACCGCGCAATCCACCAGCCTGATCGGTCTTCCGGTCACCTATTCGCTGGCGTCCGATTCCTCGCATGGCGGCTTCAAGGTCGATCCGAATACCGGCGTCGTGTCGATTGCCGATCCCTCCAAGGTCGATTTCGAGAGCTCCGGCGGCAGCTACGTTGTCAATGTGCAGGCGACCGACGGTATCTTCGTCTCGTCGCAGAGCTTCACGATCGCGGTCAGCAATGCGCCGCCCTCGACACCGACCGACGGCAACGCCACCGCCAACGCCGTCAACGAGGGCGCCGCGGTCAACACCTCGGTCGGCATCACCGCGTCGTCGGCCGACGTCAACGGCCCCGGCGTCACCTACTCACTGACATCGGATTCCTCCAATGGCGGCTTCAAGATCGATCCCACCACCGGCATCGTCACCGTCGCCAATTCCGCCAAGATCGACTTCGAGACCGCGCCGGGCCACGCCTACACCATCACGGTCCAGGCCAGCGACGGCCATGGCGGCGTCAGCTCGCAGAGCTTCACGATCAACGTCAACGACGTGGCGGTCAGCACCCCGGTCGACATTAATGCCGCCGCCAATAGCGTCGTCGAAGGCGCTGCCGTCAATACGCTGGTCGGCATCACCGCCTCCGCGGTCGATCCGAACGGCCCCGCAACCACCTATTCGCTGACCGGCGACACCTCCGGCGGCGGCTTCACCATCAATGCCACGACGGGTGTCGTCACCGTCGCCGATCCGAACAAGCTCGATTACGAGAGCGCGCCGGGCCACGCCTACACCATCACGGTGCAGGCGACGAGTGGCGCGACCACGACGACGCAAACCTTCACGATCGGCGTGACCGACGCCCCGCCGTCGGCTCCCACCGACTCTGACGCCGCGACCAACACAGTGGTCGAAGGCGCCGCCATCGGCACCGCCGTCGGCATCACCGCGCACGCCACCGACATCAATGGCGGCACCGTGACCTATTCGCTGGTCGGCGATGCCCACGGCCTCACCATCAACGCCGCGACCGGCGTCGTCACCGTCGCCGATCCCACCAAGGTCGATTTCGAAACCGCGCCCGGCCACGCCTACACGATCACCGCGCAGGCCAGCGACGGCACGCAGACCAGCACGCAGACCTTTACCGTCAACGTCACCGACGTTGCGCCGGCGGCCCCGGTCGACAGCAATGCTGCCGCGAATACCGTCGTCGAAGGCGCGGCCGTCGGCACCACGGTCGGCGTCACCGCATCCTCGACCGACATCAACGGCCCGGCGGTAACCTATTCGCTGACCGGCGACACTTCCGGCGGCGGCTTCACCATCAACGCGACAACGGGCGTCATCACCGTCGCCGACCCGAGCAAGCTCGATTACGAAAGCGCGCCCGGCCACGCCTATACCGTCACCGCGCAGGCCAGCGACGGCACCCTTGCGACCTCGCAGACCTTCACCATCGCCGTCACCGAAGCCCCGCCGTCGACCCCGGTCGACAGCGACGCCAGCGCCAATGCGATCGCCGAAGGCGCGGCCAACGGCTCGACCGTCGGTGTCACGGCGTCGTCGATCGACGTCAACGGCCCGCCCGTGACCTATTCGCTGATCGGCGACACCTCCGGCGGCGGCTTCACCATCGACGCGACAACCGGCGTCATCACCGTCGCGGATGGCACCAAGCTCGATTACGAGAGCAGCGGTCCGACCCATTCCTACACCGTCACCGCGCAGGCCAGCGACGGCACGACGGCGAGCTCGCAAACCTTTACGATCGCCGTCACCGACGTCGCGCCGTCGACCCCGGTCGACTCCGACGCCGGCGCCAACACCGTCATTGAAGGCGCAGCCAACGGCTCGACCGTCGGCATCACCGCGTCGGCGACCGACATCAACGGTCCGGCCGTGACCTATTCGCTGATCGGCGACAGCTCCGGCGGCGGCTTCACCATCAATGCCGCAACCGGCGTCGTCACGGTCGCCGATTCGAGCAAGCTCGATTTCGAAAGCTCGGGCGGCAGCTACACCGTCACCACGCAAGCCAGCGACGGCACGCTGGCGAGCTCGCAGACCTTCACCATCAACATTGCGGATGTTGCGCCGTCGACGCCGGTCGACGGCGACGCCGCCGCCAACATCGTTGTCGAAGGCGCGGCTGCCGGCACTGCGGTCGGCATCACCGCGCACGCGACCGACGTCAACGGCCCGGCCGTGACCTGGTCGTTGATCGGCGACACCTCCGGCGGCGGCTTCACCATCGACCCGACGACCGGCGTCATCACCGTCGCCGACCCGACCAAGATCGATTATGAGGGCAGCGGCCCGACCCATTCCTACACGGTGACCGCGCAGGCCAGCGACGGCACGCTGGCGAGCTCGCAGAGCTTCACCATCGCCGTCAACGACGCCGCACCGTCGACCCCGGTCGATGCCGACGCCGGCACCAACACGATCGCCGAAGACGCTGCCAACGGCTCGACCGTCGGCATCACCGCGGCGGCAACCGACGTCAACGGCCCGGCCGTGACCTGGTCGCTGATCGGCGACACCTCCGGCGGCGGCTTCACCATCAATGCGACGACGGGCGTCATCACCGTCGCGGACAGCTCCAAGATCGATTACGAAAGCCCGGCCGGACACGCCTACACCGTCACCGCGCAGGCCAGCGACGGTTTGCTCACGAGTTCGCAGACCTTCACCATCGCCGTCACCGACGTCGCGCCGTCGACCCCGGTCGATGCCAACGCCGGCGCCAACCGCGTTGCGGTCAACGCACCGGTCGGCGCGGGAACCAGCGTCACGGCATCCTCGACGGACGTCAACGGCCCCGCCGTGACCTATTCGCTGGTCGGCGACACTTCCGGCGGCGGCTTCACCATCGATGCGACCACCGGCAAGATCACGGTCGCCGATCCCAGCAAGATCAACATTGCCGACCCGTCCTATGACGTCACGGTCGATGCGAGCGACGGTACGCTGCACAGCCAGCAGACCTTCACCATCGCCGTCGTGGTCGACCAGGCGCCGGTCGTCACCGCCGGCCACACGCTGAACTACACCGAGAACCAGGCCGCGACCGTGATCGATTCGGCGATCACCGTCACCGACGGCGATGACGCCAATCTGGTGTCCGCGACGGTGCAGATCACCGGCAACTATGCCAGCGGCCAGGATGTCCTCGGCTTCACCAACCAGAACGGCATCACCGGCTCGTTCAATGCCGCGACCGGAACGCTGACGCTGACCGGCTCCTCCAGCGTCGCGAACTACCAGGCCGCGCTGGCGTCGGTGACTTACATCAACAGCAGCGACAATCCGTCCGGGCTGGCGCGCACCGTCACCATCACGACCAATGACGGCACGCTCGACAGCTCGCCGGTCACCGACACCATCAACGTCACCCCGGTCAACGACCCGCCCGTCGTCACCGCCGGTCACACCCTCAATTACACCGAGAACCAGGCCGCGACCGCGTTCGACCCGGCGATCATCGTGTCCGACGTCGACAACACCACGCTGACCGGCGCGACGGTGCAGATCACCGGCAACTACGCGAACGGTCAGGACGTCCTCGCCTTTACGTCCCAGAACGGCATCACCGGCTCGTTCAATGCGGGAACCGGCATGCTGACGCTGACAGGCACCGCCAGCGTCGCCGATTATCAGGCGGCGCTCGCCTCGGTGACCTATCAGAACACCAGCGACAACCCGTCGGGCCTGGCGCGCACCGTCACGATCATCGCAAACGACGGCACGGCGACCTCCACGCCGGTCACCGGCACCATCAACGTCACGCCGGTCAACGATCCGCCGGTCACGACCGCCGGCGGCACGCTGAACTACACCGAAAACCAGGCCGCGACCGTGATCGATGCGTCGGTCAACGTGACCGACGTCGACAGCGCCAATCTGACCGGCGCGACGGTGCAGATCACCGGCGGCTTCGCCGCCGGCCAGGACGTGCTGGGCTTCGTCAACCAGAACGGCATCACCGGCTCGTACAATTCCGGGACCGGCGTGCTGACGCTGACCGGCTCCGCCAGCGTCGCCAACTACAAGGCCGCGCTCGATTCCATCACCTATTTCAACTCGAGCGACAACCCATCCGGGGCGGATCGCACCGTCAGCTTTACGGTCACCGACGGCACCGACAGCAGCAACACCTCGACCTCGACCATCCACGTCGCGCCGGTCAACGATGCGCCGGTCGTGAGCTTCGGTGCCATCACCGGCTTCTCCGAGCCGCCGAACGGCACGCCGGCAGCGAACTCGACGCCGGTCACGATCACGCCGAACCTGACGATCACGGACGCCGAAGGCAATAACCTGACCGATGCGACCTTCGTTCTGAACAATCTGAAGCCGTCGGATGCGCTGTCGATCGCAGGCCACGCCGGCAACAGCGGCGATATCGGCGGCATCCACTTCGAGATCACCAGCACCGCCGGTACCGAAACGATCAGCTTCACCGGTACCGACACGCTTGCGCACTACAATGCGGCGCTGGACCTGATCCAGTTCAACAACACCAGCGAAAACCCCGACACCGCCGCGCGCTCCTACAGCCTGACTGTGCACGATGACGGCGGTACCGCGAATGGCGGCAGCAACACCGGGACGGGATCGACGACGGGAAGCGTCACCGCGGTGGACGACGGACCCACCGCGTCGGTGCCGGCGGACAATTCGATCGGCACGGCATTCTCGCACACCGACTTCGCGATTTCAGGACTTTCGGTCGCCGACATCGATGCCGCCAGCGGCAACGTCACGGCGACGATTGCCTCAAGCCATGCGAACCTGACCTTCAATACCGCCGGGCTCGCCAGCTCCACCAACAACAGCAGCCACACGGTGACGCTGACCGGCACCGTCGCACAGGTCAACACCGCGCTGGCGACCTTGACATACAACAGCGACGACGGCTTCACCGGCTCGGATACCGTCACGCTGAACATCAACGACAACGGCAACACCGGCACCGGCGGGCCGCTCACGTCGGGCGCCCAGACCTTCCACGTCGGCGTCGTCCCGCAGGTGTTCTATATCGACAACTCGCCCACGGCGCTGGCCAACAGCGCCAATCTCGGCACCGCGGCCGATCCATACACCTCGATCGCCGCCTACAACGCGGCGAATCCGGCCGGCTCTGGCGACTATGTCGTGCTGAGGTCCGGCACCTATACCGAGGCCAACGGCATCAACCTCGCCAATGGCGTCAACCTGGTCGGCGGCAGTCACTCCCTGACGTTCACCAATCCGGTGACCGGCGCCGTGGTGACCGCCAACACTGCGACCGGCACCGATCCGGTGATCAAGGTGACCGGCGCCGACAACGGCATCGACCTGCTCGGCACCTCGGGCCACAGCATCAGCGGCGTCAGCATCGACACCTCGGCCTCGACCGGCATGGGCATCAGCGACGACAACAACAATGTCGGCACCGTCACGATGTCCGACATCACGGTCAAGACTGCCAGCGGCACCGGCATGAGCTTCACCCATGGCGGCACCATCACGCTGACCGGCACCAACAACTCCATCACGTCAGGCACCGGCACCGCGCTCGATGTCGAGAACACCCAGATCGGCTCGTCCAACCTCATCCTCAAGAGCATCACCTCGAGCGGTGGGTCCAACAACGGCATCATCCTGTCGAATACCGGCACGGCCGCCGGCAATGGCGGCCTGCACATCACCGGCGACGGTTCGACGGCGGGCAGCGGCGGCACCATCGCCAACAAGACCGGCGCCGACGGCAGCACCACGCAGGGCAGCGGCGTCTATCTGAACAACACCAAGGACGTTCAGCTCTCCTACCTGGCGATGCACGACTTCCAGAACTACGGCATCGTCGGCACCAGCGTCACCGGCTTTGCCCTCGGCAACACCACGGTGACCGGCACCAACGGCACCAACGTCGGCGGCATCGGCGAGGGCGACGTCTACTTCACCGGCCTGTCCGGCACGGCGTCGGTAACGAATTCGACCTTCACGGGCGCAGCGCTCGATGCGTTCCACGTCTTCAACAACAGCGGTCAGACACTCAACCGCATCACCATTACCGGCTCGACCTTCGCGACCAATTCGGCGACCGGAAACAGCTCGGGCGATGCCCTGGTGTTCCAGGCCACCGACGGAACATTCAACGCGACCGTGCAGAATTCGACATTCACGTCGGCGCGCGGCGACCTGTTCCAGCTCGATCTGCACGGCGGCGTCAACTCGGACCTCGTGCTGAACGGAAACAGTTTCTCGAACAACAACCAGAATATCGTCTCGGGCGGCGGCGGCATCACCATCAGCTCCGGCGGGACCGGCGACCACGCCAACCTGACCTTCAACATCGCCAACAATACCATGCGTGATGCCCTCGGCACCGCGCTCGGCATCAGCACGGGATCAGGAGCAAGCTCGTTCAACGGCACGATCGATTCCAACACGATCGGCGTCGCCGGCGTCGCCAACAGCGGCTCCGCCCAGGGCAGTGACATCGGCTTCGTCACGATGGGCGGGGCCAATTCCAGCGTCACGATCACCAACAATCATCTGTATCAGTACAACAACGACGGAATCGAACTGCAGACCGGTGACGCTGCGAACGGCGGCAACGCCCTATTGACCGCGATCGTCATGGGCAACACGGTGTCCAACCCGGGTGCGTTCGGCGCTCATGGCTTCGAACTTAATGCCGGCACGGTCGCGGGCGATGCGCAGAGCGTCTCGTTGACGCTGGGCGGCACCGGCGCCCAGGAAAATCAGTTCCTCGGTTCGGGCGCGACCGGCACCGACATCCGGCTGCGCGATCGGTTTGCCACCACCGTCGGCCTGCACGCGGGCGACGGCTCGTCCTATGGCGGCGGCGCGACCGATACCGCCGCAATCTCGAGCTACGTCCTGGCGCACAATACGGTCACCACGGCGCCGACCATCAGCGTCACGGCGGGCAGCACCAACGGCTTCGGCTCGTCGCCGCTGCTCGCCGCGGATGGCGGCGTGCAGGCCGCCGTCGCGACCCCGGGTGAAACCCACCTGACGCAAAGCCAGCTCGACTCGGTCGTCTCGGCGGCCATTACCCAATGGGCAAAGGCTGGCGTGGACGCGGATCAACTGGCCGCGCTGCATGCCGTCACCTTCAGCGTCGCTGATCTCGCCGGCCAGGTGGTCGGCCTGGAAAGCGCCGGCCACATTACGATCGATGCCGATGCCGCCGGCCATGGCTGGTTCGTCGATTCGACACCGTTTGACAATTTTGAGTTCCCCCACGCGCTCAATGCTTCCGGCTCCGATCTGCAGACCGATTCGTCGACGGCCGCAGCCGGTCATTTCGATCTATTGACCGCCGTGGTCCATGAGTTGGGACACGTGCTCGGCCTCCCCGACCTGACGTCGTCATCCGATGTCAACGACCTGATGTATATCAGTCTCGCCGACGGCGAGCGGCGGCTCCCAACCGCCGCGGATGTCACGCAGGCCAACGTGGGATCGGCGAAGGCGATGCCCATGCAGAGCAACACATCCTCGACTCTGAACCGCGACGGCTTCGACTTCTCGTCGTTCACCCAGACGCCGTCGCAGGCCAGCACGAGCCACGCGGACCCGGCCGCGAACACCCAGACCTGGTCCGATCTGTTCAGCGGGCACGCCAATGCCGGCACCCCATGGTGGGTCGGCCATGAGGCGACGTTTGCCGCCATGGGCGGCACGCCGACCGACAACCACGCCCAGCTGCACCATGACCTGATCGTCTGACCGGGCACCGTATCGACTACACAACGCCTGCCGAAGCGTTCCGGCAGGCTTGCCTCAGATGGATGGGATCCGCGCTTCCGTCGCAAACTTCAATCGCCTCATGATGTCCGCTTGGACATGTCCGATTCGTGACAACGGTCCCGTCAGCAGCGATACCGTCTCGTCGCGAACTGCGAATGGCTCGCGCGGCCGCGGAATCGAAAAAATCGCGGAAACCAGACAATCGTTGAGGTTGCACTAGCCGCAAAACACGCTATCGTGCAGACGTTGCACACGCAGCATCATTGCTTCGAATTTTTCACAAATCGTACGACGTATTCGCGGAGGACCGATGGCCGATCCGTTTCTTTCCGAAGTCCGCATGATGTCGTTCGGCTTTGCGCCCAAGGGTTGGGCATTTTGCAACGGCCAACTGCTTCCCATCGCTCAGAATCAGGCACTGTTCTCGTTGCTAGGTACGACCTATGGCGGGGACGGGCGCGTCACTTTTGGCCTGCCCGACCTTCGAGGCCGGGTGCCGATAAGTATGGGCCCCGGCTATACGCTCGGCCAACGCGGCGGCGAGGAGAGCCACACGCTCACGATCAACGAGATGGCGCAGCACAATCATTTGGCCAACGCCACCAACAGCAACGGTAGCCAGCCGCTCGATTCGGGGGCCTATCTCGGTGCCTTCAACAACGGCTACAGCACGTCGACGACCGACATCACCCCGCTCAATCCATTGACCGTGGGCAATGCCGGCGGCAGCCAGGCCCATCAGAACATGCAACCGTTCCTGACGATCAATTTCAGCATTGCCCTCCAGGGCATTTTCCCCTCGCAGAATTGACGAGAAGCGCCGATGTCAGAATCCTATTTAGGCGAAATCCGTATGTTCGGCGGCAGCTTTGCCCCGGTCGGATGGAATTTCTGTGACGGCAGCCTGTTGGCGATCTCCCAGTACGACGCGCTGTTCAATCTGATCGGCACCACCTATGGCGGCGATGGCCAATCCACCTTCGCGGTCCCCGATCTGCGCGGCCGTGTGCCAATCCACACGGGCACCGCCAGCAGCGGCACGACCTATGCCATGGGGCAGACTGGCGGCGTCGAAAACGTAACACTCACGACGCAGACGATCCCACAGCATTCGCACGCCTTCATCGCCGCGAAGCAGACCGGCACCGCGTCGAACCCGCAGGGAAATATTCTCGATCAGACGACCGGCACAATCGCGATGTATATCGACGGCCAGCCGCCCGACGGGCCCATGGCAGGCGGAATGCTGACGAATACCGGCGGAAACCTGCCGCACAGCAATTTGCAGCCGCTGCTTTGCGTCACCTTCATCATTTCGCTGTCCGGCATTTTCCCGAGCCAGGGCTAGGAGCGCGACACCATGGCCGACCCCTTCGTCGCCGAAATCCGCATCTTTCCGTTCAACTTCGCTCCCAAGGGCTGGGCCTTCTGCAGCGGCCAGATCCTGCCGATCTCGCAGAACACGGCGCTGTTTTCGCTGCTCGGCGTCACCTATGGCGGCAACGGCACCTCGAATTTCGCGCTTCCCAACATGCAGGGCAACGCGCCGCTGGCGCCCGGACAGGGCCCGGGGCTGTCGCCGTATGACCTCGGCGAGACCATCGGCTCCCCCAATGTGACGCTGCTGCAAAACCAGATACCGCAGCACAACCACCCCGTGAACGTCGGTACGCAGGACACGGCCGACGTTCAAGTCCCGAGCCCGACCCGCATCCTCGGCAAATCGGCCAACGCGTTCGCCTACGTGCCCGGGAGCCCGGCGCCAACACTGACGCAGATGAACGCCACCATGATCGGCATGACGGGCGGCAACCTTCCGCACAACAACATGCAACCTTACCTCACGCTGAACTTCTGCATCGCACTGCAGGGCATCTTCCCGGCGCGAGGCTGAGCTCGTTTTGGCTCTCGACGCGCCAGGCACCATCACGTCCGCCTTCGGCTGGGCGCGCGCGGCCGAAGTCGGTTGCGGCTTTCGCCGCCTGTCGGAGGCGGACCTGCCGTTCCTCGGCCGCCTCTATGCCTCGACGCGCGCCGAGGAACTTGCGCCGGTGCCGTGGAGCGAGGCCGACAAGGCTGCCTTTCTCGAGCAGCAATTCCGCGCCCAGCACGCGCACTACCAGCAGCACTATCCGAACGCCGATTGGCTGGTGATCGCGCGCCAGGGTGAAGACGTCGGCCGGTTCTATCTCGAACGCTGGCCGAGCCAGCACCGCATCATCGACATCGCCTTCCTGCCCGAGCATCGCGGCAGGGGCTACGGCGAAGCGTTGCTGCGCGACGCGATCGAGGAGGCGAAGGCCGCAGGCAAGGACGTCTCGATCCACGTCGAGAAGCTCAACCCGGCGATGCGGCTCTACCGGCGGCTCGGCTTCATCACCGAGGAAGACAAGGGCGTTTACGACCTGATGCGCTGGCGGGCGGCAGAGCGTCAGGTGAAGATCGCCTGATAACCATTGCCCTCCGCGACCGGACCGATCGGCACCAGGAACATCTCGATCACGCCCAATGCCGGATGCCGCACCGGATAGATCGCCTGCGGCAGCCACGCGCCCTTCGGGCCCGCGAACAGCAGCGAGAACGCGCCGCCCGGCCGGCCGCTGTTGCCCGCGGGCTCGACCTTGGCGAGCTTCAGCGGCACGACGCAATCCCTCTCCGCCTGCATCGCGAACTCCGCATCCTGATGCGGCGTGAAGTCGTCAATATGCAGTTTCGCGAGATCGACGGTCGATGTCATGCGCACGTCCCTGTTGCTTTCGAGGTGTAACACACGCGGCGATGTTGCCGTCAAGATTTCTGCCGGTCATCCGATTTCGACCTGAAGCTTTCACCGTCATTCCGGGGCGCCCTCTGCTTCCAGGGGGAGGCAAGTAAACGCAAGACTCGGATGCAGCGCGCCGCGAGGATGCGGATGTATGACGCACGCGAGCGCCACATATTCGATGTCGTCCCGGGCAAGCCAACGGGTCGGCGCGAAGCGCCGCCCGATGACAGGCTCCGCGCGACCCGGGACCCATAACCACCGATGCCAATTGTTTAGCCAGCGCTCGGGCCACAGCTCACTTCAACAACGCAACCCTGTGGTTATGGGTCCCTGCTTTCGCAGGGACGACCGCGGAATGGGCGGCGCGACCGTATCAAGCCACCGGCCCAGAGCCCTGATGACGGCCCCGATTTCCTCCGCTAACCTCGCCGCAAAGGTCCGCCAGCAAGGCGGACCGTGTTGAGGGAGGACAGGCGCTTGCATCAAGGCCGTGTCGTATTCGGTGCCATGGACGAGGTCGTGTTCGGGCGGCCCGCGCGTGAGGCCATCGTCGAGCAGCTGGACCGGATTGGCGCCGAGCGCGCCTTTCTGATGGTGTCGGGCACGCTGAACCGCGAGACCGACGAGATCGAGAAGGTTCGCGCGGCGCTTGGGCGCCGCTGCGTCGGCACCTTCGACAAGATGCCGGCGCATACGCCGCGCGCCGCGGTGATCGCGGCGGCGGAGCAGGCGCGCGGCGCGAAAGCGGATTTGATCGTCACGATCGGCGGCGGCTCGATCACCGACGGCGCCAAGGCGGTGCAGCTTTGCCTCGCCAACAACGTCACGACGTCCGACGGCATCGAGACGATCCGCACCCATGGCGGCGTCTCGCCCGCGATGAACCCACCGACCGTGCGCCAGATCAGCGTGCCGACCACCATCGCCGGCGGCGAGTTCTCGTCGATCGCCGGCGTCACCAACGAGGCCAAGCGGCAGAAGGAGATGCTGCGCCATCCGCTGGTGATGCCGCGTGCCACCATCCTCGATCCGGAACTGTCGGTGCACACGCCGGAATGGCTGTTCCTGTCGACCGGCATCCGTGCCGTCGACCATTGCGTCGAGGGCATCTGCTCGCGCGAGGCGCATCCTTACGGCGACGCGCAGGCGCTGAAGGGACTCGAGATGCTGGCAGCCGGCCTGCCGCGGGTGAAAGCCGACCCGAAGGATATTTCGGCGCGAATGGATTGCCAGATCGGCACCTGGCTCTCCACCGGCCCGCTCGCCTCGGGCGTGCCGATGGGCGCGAGCCACGGCATCGGCTACGTGCTCGGCGCCGAATTCGACGTGCCGCACGGCTATACCTCGTGCGTGATGCTGCCCGCGGTGATGCGCTGGAACAAGCGCGACAATGCCGACCGGCACGCGCTGGTCGCGGCCGCAATGGGACATGCGGGCGCGGACGCCGGCGACGTGCTCGACCTCTTCATCCGCGACCTCGGCATGCCGCGCAGCCTGCAGGAGGTCCACGTCGGCCCCGAGCATTTCGACCGCATCGCAAAGCAAGCGATGCGAACGCCCTGGGTGCCGCGCAATCCGCGCAAGATCGACGATCCATCCCAAGTTCGCGAGATTCTGGAGATGGCTGCATAGAGCGCTTTCGAGCGAAGTGGGTACCGGTTCGCGTGAAGAAAACGCGTCAAACAAGAACAAGCACGATCAAGGGGGATCTGGAGTTCGATGTATACCGGCAAGCATGCTTACCTGCGCCCGCTGCAACCCGCCTTCATCATGGCCGGGACCGGCGAGACCGTCACCTATCGTGAGCTCGAGGCGCGCTCCAACCGGCTCGCGCATCTGTTCCGCAAGCAGGGGCTGCGTCGGCTCGATCATTATTCGATCATCATGGAGAACAACAACCGCTACCTCGAGGCCTGCGGCGCCGGCGAGCGCGCCGGGCTCTACTTCACCTGCGTCAACTCCTACCTCACCGCGGGCGAACTAGCCTACATCCTGACGAACAGCCAGTCGCGGATCCTGATCACCTCGAAGCTGAAGCTCGACATCGCGCGCGAGGCGCTGAAGCAGTGTCCGCAGGTCGAGCTCTGCATCGTGGTCGACGGCGAAAGCGAGAGCGATCGCATTGTCGGACTGCGAGAGGCCACCGCAAGCCTGCCGTCAACGCCGATCGCGGACGAGTTTGCCGGCACCGCGATGCTGTATTCCTCCGGCACGACCGGCCGGCCCAAGGGCATCGTGCGGCCGCTGCCGGAGCAGCCGCCGTCGCAGAACCTGCCGCTGTTCGATTTCCTGACCAAGCTTTGGCACTACCGCGAGGGCATGGTCTACCTCTCGCCGGCGCCGCTCTACCACTCGGCGCCGCAGGCCGCGGTCAATCTCACCATCCGGATGGGCGGCACGGTCGTCATCATGGAGAGCTTCGACCCGGAGCGCTATCTGCAGCTGGTCGAGCAATGGGGCATCACCCACAGCCAGCTGGTGCCGACCATGTTCTCGCGCCTGCTGAAACTGCCCGAGGAGGTTCGCGCCCGCTACGATCTGTCGACCCTCGAGATCGCGATCCATGCCGCCGCGCCCTGCCCGGCGCTGGTCAAGGACGACATGATCAAATGGTGGGGCCCCATCATCCACGAATATTACGGCGCGACCGAGGGGCTCGGCTTCACCGCCTGCAACAGCGAGGAGTGGCTCGCGCATCGCGGCACCGTCGGCAGGGTCCTGCTCGGCGATCTGTATATCCTCGACGAGAACATGCAGCCTTGCCCCAAGGGAACGCCGGGCACCGTGTGGTTCAAGACCGCCACGCCATTCGAATATTTCAACGACCCCGCCAAGACCGGCGAGGCGCGCTCGGCCGACGGCAGCATGAGCACGGTCGGCGACGTCGGCTATGTCGACGACGACAACTTCCTCTATCTCACCGACCGCGCCACCTTCATGATCATCTCCGGCGGCGTGAACATCTATCCGCAGGAATGCGAGAACCTCCTGATCACCCATCCCAAGGTCGCCGACGCCGCGGTGTTCGGCGTGCCCAATGTCGATCTCGGCGAGGAAGTGAAGGCGGTGGTGCAGCCGGTCGACGGCATCGCGCCGGGGCCGGAGCTTGCCGAGGAACTGATCGCGTTCTGCGCCGGCTCGCTGTCGCGCCAGAAGGTGCCGCGCTCGGTGGATTTCGAAGCCGAGCTGCCGCGGCTGCCGACCGGCAAACTCTACAAGCGCCTGCTGCGTGACCGCTATTGGGGCAACAAGACCTCGCGGATCGTGTGAGCGGCGGTGCGGCATCCGGACTGATGCTGCCAACCAAGCCGACGGACGCAACGGACTCGCCGGTCGCGCGGATTTCGCGCTATGCTCCGGGATCGTAAGCCAGCTTCGCCGGAGGCCGCCATGCCATTGCCCCAGCCGCGCGAGCCGGAGCCGGTGCAGGCCGGAAGGCTCGAATTCACTGCCGCCGAGATCGGTGCACTCGCCCATCTCTATCGTGGCGAGGTCTATCGCAGCACGGTCTGGCGCACCCGTCTCGACAGTTCGACCAACTGGGCGGTGGTAACGACCGGGATCGCGCTGTCGGCGACCTACAGCAGTGCGGAAGCCTCGCCCTTGCCGATGGTCCTGGTCGGACTGCTGGTGACCGTATTCCTGCTATTCGAGGCGCGGCGCTATCGCTATTTCAACGTCTGGCGCGCCCGGGCGCGGTTGCTCGAAACCGATTTCTACGCACCGATGATCCGCGGCGAGGGCCCCACACCGAACGCAGCCTGGACCGACCTGCTCGCCAACGACTACCGCCGCCCCAGCTATCACATCAGCTATGTCAGAGCGATCGGCCGGCGCCTGCGACGGACTTATGGCTGGATCTTCGCGATCCAGGCCATCGCCTATTACGGCAAGCTGGCGATCCACCCGCTACCGCTGACCACGATGAGCGCGATCTTGGACCGCGCTTCGATCGGTCCGATTCCCGGAACCATCGTGATTCTGGCCGGTGTCGCCTTCCATTCCAGCTGGGCGCTGTTCGCCTTCGTCACACATCGCATCGAGGTCGCGGACCGGCGCACGCGGCACAATCTGATCGCAATGGGCTGAGGCGCCGCGGGCCGCGTTGCCGATCGCGGGCTTTTCCCCTAACCTCGCCGCAACAACAAAGAAAAGGGAGGACTTGCGATGGAAGTGATCCCACTGCGTCCGGGATTCGGTGCCGAGCTGCGCGGCGTCGCGCTGTCAGACGTTGCCGCCAGCGATGCCGCCTATGCGGCGGTGCGCGCGGCGTTCGAGGAACATTCGGTGCTGGTGTTCCGCGGCCAGGAGGTCAGCAACGACACCCAGCTCGCCTTCTCGCGCCGGTTCGGTCCGCCCGAGGTGACCAAGGTCGGTTCGATGGGCACCGGTTCGCATTTCGTGATCCTCTCGACCTTCGGGCCCGACGGCAAGGTAGTTCCATCCGATCACCGGCAGCAGCTGCGCGCCAGGGCCAACCAGCTCTGGCACACCGACTCTTCCTTCAAGCAGGTGCCGGCGCTGACCTCGATCCTGTCGGCGCGCATCATTCCTGAACATGGCGGCGAGACCGAATTCGTCTCGATGCGGCTTGCCTTCGAGCGGCTCGACAAGGACGCGGCAAGTCGGCTGGAGAACGCGTTCGCCTGGCACTCCTACGCGCATTCGCGCAGCAAGGTGGCCGCCGGCCTCGCAACGACTGAAGAAGTCGACGCGCTGCCGCCGGTATGCTGGCGGATGGTCTGGCGCAATCCCGTCAACGGCCGCGGCGCGCTGTATCTTGCCTCCCATGCCTATGGCGTCGAGGGCATGGATACCGAGGCCGGCAGGGCGCTGATCGAGCAATTGACCGAAGCCGCGACCGCGCCCGGCGTCAGCTATCTGCATCAATGGAAGCAGGGCGACGTCGTGATGTGGGACAACCGCGCCACCATGCATCGCGGCCGCCCCTGGCCGGCGCATGAGGGCCGCCTGATGATTCGCACCACGATCTCGGCGACCGAGGCCGATGGCGTCGCCAACATGCACCTGCCTTCGCCGCAGGCGGCGGAGTGAGGTGAATGCGAATGTTTCCCCGTCATCCTGAGGTGCGAGCGGAGCGAGCCTCGAAGGATGCACGGCCACCAGCTGGGCCGTCGATCCTTGGAGACGCGCTTCGCGCTCCTCAGGATGACGGAGAGCGTGTGCAGTGCGCGGCTTACATCGGCGACATACTGTCGCTGATTGCAGCCCGCTTCATGCCGCACACATCGGCCAAACGGAGTTTCGCCGCTGCATAGCAAAACGACCCAGGTTCCCCGCAATCACAGCCATTATTCCCGATCCGTGGAAATTTTAATGTTGTGGGGTCATCCGAATTGCCAATCCCCGCGCGATCCTCGCTGGTTGCCCGACAGCCTCACCGTGGTATCGTCGATGCCAATCGGCCATTGAGACCGAAATGTGGGAGGGGACCATGCGGAGCGTGCAAGCGCTGGCCGTCGCGGTGTTGTCTGTGCTGATCATCAGCGACGTTTCAGGCGCAGCCGAGCCGAAACCGGGCGGCATCTTCAGGATCTATCACCGCGACAGCCCCGGCAGCGCCTCGATCCACGAGGGCGCGACCTATTCGCTGAACGTTCCGTTCATGCCGATCTTCAACAATCTCGTCATCTTCGACCAGCACATCGCCCAGAACAGCACCAGCACGATCCGGCCCGAGCTTGCGGAAAGCTGGGCCTGGAGCGGCGACAACAAGACGCTGACCTTCAAGCTGCGCAAGGACGTGAAATGGCACGACGGCAAGCCGTTCACCGCCGCCGACGTCAAATGCACCTTCGACATGCTGATGGGCAAGTCGCAGCAGAAGTTCCGGCAGAACCCGCGCAAGTCCTGGTACGAGCAAGTTGAAGAGGTCACGACCAACGGCGACCATGAGGCGTCGTTCAAGCTGAAGCGGCCGCAGCCGGCGCTGCTGTCGCTGCTCGCCTCGGGCTACTCGCCGGTCTATCCCTGCCATGTGTCGCCGGCCGAGATGCGCACCAAGCCGGTCGGCACCGGCCCGTTCAAGTTCGTCGAGTTCAAGGCCAACGAATCGATCAAGCTCACCAAGAACCCGGATTACTTCAAGAAGGGCCTACCTTATCTTGACGGTATCGAGTTCACCATCATCCCGAACCGCTCGACCGCAATCCTCGGCTTCGTCTCCGGCAAGTTCGACATGACGTTCCCGACCGAGGTCTCGATCCCGCTGCTCAAGGACGTCAAGTCGCAGGCGGCCAATGCGGTCTGCATGGTGGAACCGAACAACGTCTCCACCAACATCATCATCAATTCGACCGCGCCGCCGTTCGACAATCTCGACATCCGCCGCGCGCTGGCGCTGGCGCTCGACCGCAAGGCGTTCATCCAGATCATGTTCGAAGGCCAGGGCGACATCGGCGGTACCATGGAGCCGGCGCCGGACGGGCTGTGGGCGATGCCGAAGGACATGCTGGAGCAGATCCCCGGCTACGGTCCCGACATCGAGAAGAACCGCGAGGAGGCCCGCAAGCTGATGCAGAAGGCGGGCTATGGCCCGGACAAGCACCTGCAGATCAAGGTCTCGACCCGCAACATCGCGGTCTATCGCGATCCCGCGATCATCCTGATCGACCAGATCAAGAGCATCTACATCGACGCCGAGCTCGACGTCGTCGACACCGCGCAATGGTTCCCGAAGATCGCCCGCAAGGACTATTCGCTCGGCCTCAACCTCACCGGCAATGCCGTCGACGAGCCCGACCAGTCGTTCTACGAGAACTATGCCTGCGGCTCGGAGCGGAACTATACCAACTATTGCAACAAGGAGATCGAGAAGCTGTTCGACCAGCAGTCGGAAGAGACCAACGTCGACAAGCGCAAGAAGCTGGTCTGGGAGATCGACAAGAAGCTGCAGGAAGACGTCGCGCGTCCGATCATCTTCCATGCCCGCACCGGCACTTGCTGGCAGCCTTACGTGAAGAATGTCACGATCATGTCCAACAGCTCCTATAACGGCTATCGTTACGAAGACGTCTGGCTGGATAAGTAGGCCTAGCGTTTTCGGGCGAAGTGGATACCGGTTCGCGCAAAAGAAACAGCGCGCCGGAAGACAAGACACAGGCGGGATCAAGGAGAGAGCCAGGGTGTTTGCCTATATCGTGCGGCGGCTGTTCCTGATGCTGGTGACCCTGTTCGGGATCTCGGTCATCATCTTCGTGCTGCTGCGCGTCGTTCCCGGCAACATCGTCGACATCCTGTTCGACGCCGCAGGCTTCGTCGATCCCGCCGACAAGGCCAATCTCGAGCGCGAGCTTGGCCTCAGCCAGCCGATCGTGATCCAGTATCTGCACTGGATCGGCGGCCTGCTGCACGGCGATCTCGGCTATTCCTACGTCTCGGAAAAGCCGGCGCTGGAGGAAATCCTGCCGCGGATTCCGATCACGGCGCGGCTCGCCGGGTTGGCGCTATTGTTCTCCGCCTCGATCGGTATTCCGCTCGGTGTCATCAGCGCCGTCCACCAGGGCTCACGGCTCGATTATGCGCTGCGCGTCGTCAGCCTCAGCGGCCTGTCGCTGCCGTCTTTCTGGCTCGGCCTCTTGGTCTTGATGGCCTCGGTCTCGCTGTTCGGCACCATGCCGATCTTCAATCCGAACCCGAAAACCTGGCTCGAGGCGCTGACCATCTATGCGGTGCCGGCGATGGCGGTGGGCTTCCGCAGCGCGGCACTCACCATGCGCATCACCCGCTCCTCGATGCTGGAGATCCTGCGCCAGGACTATATCCGCACCGCGCGTGCCAAGGGCGCCTCCGAGGCCTCCGTGAACTATCACCACGCGCTGAAGAACGCGGTGCTGCCGGTCATCACCGTGATCGGCATCGAGGCCGCGTTCCTGATCGGCGGCCTGATTGTCACCGAGACCGTGTTCAACATCCCTGGCATCGCCCGCTTCCTGGTCGAGGCGCTGCGCTGGCGCGACTACCCGATCGTGCAGAACCTCGTGATGTTCATCGCCGTCGTCGTGGTGGTGGTGAACTTCATCGTCGACATGCTTTATGCGGCAATCGACCCACGTATCCGGTTTGGAGAGTGACATGACAGGATTGGTCGAAGGCCGAGTCCAACTCTTACCTCGCCCCGCTTGCGGGGAGAGGTCGGATCGCATCGCAGATGCGATCCGGGTGAGGGGGGCTCACCGCGAATCCAACGCCCACCGCGCTTGCGGAGAGCCCCCCTCACCCCAACCCTCTCCCCGCAAGCGGGGAGAGGGAGAAGACCGTTCTGCAATCATCAGGCGAAGAAGCTGACACGTGGCGACGATCAATTTCGACAGCGAATTGCGACGTGCCGGGGCCAACGCCACCGGTGGCTGGGGACGGTTTGCGTTCCTCGCGCAGCGCCACGTGCTCGGCACGGTCGGCCTCGTCATCATGCTGCTGTTCGTGCTGACCGCGATCTTCGCTAACGTCATCAGCCGCTACGATCCGCTCAGCGTCGATTCCGCGCACCGGCTGGCTGCGCCGTCCGCGCTGCACTGGTTCGGCACCGACTCCTTCGGCCGTGACGTCTGGAGCCGCATCATCCATGGTGCGCGGATCTCGCTTGCGGTCGGCATCGGCTCGACGACGCTCGGCGCCACGCTCGGCGTGATCGTCGGCCTCGCCTCTGGCTATCTCTCCGGCTGGGTCGACCTCGTGTTCCAGCGGGTGACCGACATCCTGCAGTCGCTGCCGCTCTTGGTACTCGCACTCGTCATGACCGCGGCGCTCGGTCCCTCGCTGCCGAACGTGATCCTGGCGATCGCAATTCCCCTGATCCCGACGGTCGCGCGCGTGATCCGCGCCAACACGCTGGCGCTGCGCGAGCAGCCGTTCGTCGAGGCCGCCAAATCGATCGGCATGAGCGAGATGCGGATTGCGCTGCGCCACGTGCTGCCCAACACCATCGCGCCGCTGATCGTGCTCGCCACCGCGCAGCTCGGCTCAACCATCCTGACCGAAGCGTCGCTGTCGTTCCTTGGCCTCGGCATCCCCGAGCCTTATCCGTCCTGGGGTCGCATGCTGTCCGAATCCGCCGCCGAATATGTCCGCACCGCGCCATGGCTGGTGATCTTCCCCGGCATTGCGATCAGCCTTGCGGTGTTCGGCACCAATCTGTTCGGCGACGCGTTGCGCGACATTCTCGATCCGAGGCAGCGCGGCTGATGAGCGAGGCCAAGACGCTCGATACGATTCTCGACGTGAAGAACCTGCAAACGGTGTTCTTCACCAACTCCGGCCTGTTCCGCGCGGTAGACGACGTCTCGTTCTCGGTCCGCCGCGGCGAGACGCTGGCGATCGTCGGCGAGTCCGGCTGCGGCAAGAGCGTCAGCGCGCTGTCGATCATGCGGCTGGTGCCCGATCCGCCCGGCCGCATCGTCGGCGGCTCGGTGACGCTCGAGGGCACCGATCTGCTGAAGCTCGACGATGCCGCGATGCGCGACATCAGGGGCAACCGCATCTCGATGATCTTCCAGGAGCCGATGACCTCGCTCAATCCGGTGATGCGGATCGGCGACCAGATCATTGAGGCGGTGCGGCTGCACCAGAAGGTCAGCAGCAAGGAGGCCTGGAAGCAGGCGGTCGACATGCTGCGGCTGGTGCGGATTCCGGAGCCGGAGCGCCGCGCGCAGGAATATCCGCATCAGCTGTCCGGCGGCATGCGCCAGCGCGCGATGATTGCGATGGCGCTGGCGTGCCGGCCGGCGCTCCTGATCGCGGACGAACCGACCACGGCGCTCGACGTCACCATCCAGGCGCAGATCCTGGCGCTGATCGTCGATCTGCAAAAGCGGCTCGGCACCGGGCTGATCCTGATCACCCACGACCTCGGCGTCGTCGCGCAAACCGCGCAGCGCGTGATCGTGATGTATGCCGGCAAGAAGGTCGAGGAGGCGACGGTCGAAGCTTTGTTCGAGACGCCGCTGCACCCCTACACCCGCGGACTGATGGCCTCGATGCCGGCGGTGATCGCGCTCGGCGCGAAGACCGATGCGCGGCTGACCGAAATCCCCGGCATGGTGCCGTCGCTGACCAAGCTGCCGCCCGGCTGCGCCTTCGCGCCGCGCTGCAAGCTGGCGGTCGACCGCTGCCGTCAGGAATATCCGCCGCTCGACGAGATCAAGAGCAATCACTGGGCCGCGTGCTGGCGCGCCGGCGAGATGGCGGAGGCGTCATGACCGAACAGCGCCCGCTCCTCGAGGTGACCGACCTCGTCAAGCACTACGCGGTGCGCGGCGGTGTGCTGCGCCGGCAGGTCGGCACCGTGCATGCGGTCGACGGCGTCAGCTTCGCGCTCGGCGCCGGCGAAACGCTCGGCCTGGTCGGCGAATCCGGCTGCGGCAAGTCGACGGTGGCGCGCACCGTGCTGCGGCTGGTCGAGCCGACCAGCGGCGCCATCAAGCTGGATGGCGAGGACATCGCGCCGCTCAGCAAGACGGCGCTGCGGCCGTACCGGCGCTCGATGCAGATCGTGTTCCAGGATCCGTTCGCCTCGCTCAACCCGCGCATGACGGCCGGCGACATCGTCGGCGAGCCCCTCATTGTGCATGGCCTCGCGACCGGCGCGAAGAAGCAGGAGCGCGTCGCGGAACTGTTCCAGCAGGTCGGCCTGCGGCCCGACCAGATGAAGAATTTTCCGCACCAGTTCTCCGGCGGCCAGCGCCAGCGCATCTGCATCGCGCGTGCGCTGTCGCTCGGGCCGCGGCTGATCGTCTGCGACGAGCCGGTCTCCGCGCTCGACGTCTCGATCCAGGCGCAGGTGATCAATCTGTTGATCGACCTGCAGCGCAAGCAGAACTTCTCATATCTGTTCATCGCGCACGATCTGGCGGTCGTCGCCCATATCAGCCACCGCGTCGCGGTGATGTATCTCGGTCGCATTGTCGAGATCGCCGACAAGCACGAGCTGTTCGCCAATCCGCGCCATCCCTACACCCAGGCGCTGCTCGCCTCGGTGCCGATTGCCGATCCCAAGGCCAAGCGAACCGCACCGCTGATCGACGGCGACGTGCCGAGCCCGATCAACCCGCCCTCAGGCTGCGCCTTCCACACCCGCTGCCGTTACGCGATGGATCGCTGCAAAAGCGAACGCCCGGCGCTGCAGGCGGCCGGCCCGGCGCATCAGATCGCCTGCTGGCTGAATGACGGGACCGGGCAAGCGGCCTCATAAATGTCGTCCCGGCGAAGGCCGGGACCCATTACCCCGAATGCCCGTTGATTTGCCAAACTGGGGCCACAGCTTGCTCCAACAACATACAGCGGTGGTTATGGGTCCCGGCCTGCGCCGGGACGACGGCGGTTATGTGGCGGCCTCGATCTCCACCACGATCTTCCCCGTCGTCACCTGCTCGCCCTCGGCGACATCGATCGACGATACCGTGCCCGCGACGCCGGCGGTGTGGACGTGCTCCATCTTCATCGCTTCCAGCGTCATCACCGGCTGGCCGGCCGCGACCTTGTCGCCCGGCTTCACCAGCACCGCGACGACCCGGCCGTTCATGGCGGCGCGGACCTTGCCGTCACCGCCGGCCGCCGTCGCGCTCTCCGGCGGCGCGAGGGCGAGATCGCGCACCGACAGCGTGACGCCGCGATGCAGGATATAGAGCCGGTCGCCATCGCGCAGGAATTGGGCATGCTCCATCACCCCATCGTGGTGGAAGCGGATGCTGTCCCGGCTGAGCTCGTCGATCACGAAGCTGAAGCGATCGCCGTTGCGGGTCGCGATGTAGCTGCCGTCGCGCTCGCGGACAATCTCGATCTCCTGCACGCCGCGGCCGAGATCGATCCGCAGGCCGAGCGGGAATGTCGCTGCGAGCGACCGCCCGCGCTGCCATGGCGGTGCGTGCGGATTGGTGACGTAGAGCAGCAGCGCCGCAAGCGCGAGATCGCTGCCGCGATCGGGCCGCGGCGCCAGCAGCGCATCGCGGTTGTCGCCGATGAAGGCCGTGGTCGCCTCGCCCCTGGCAAAGACAGGGTAGCGCAGGCAGTCGATCAGGAAGCCCTGGTTGGTCGTGACGCCGAAGGCCGTGACCTGCTCCAGGGCACAGATCAGCTTGCCGCGCGCCTCCTCGCGGGTCGTGCCATGGCTGATAACCTTGGCGATCATCGAATCATAGAACGGCGGAATCTCCGAGCCGGACTGCAGCGCGTGCTCGACGCGGATACCGTCGGGCATCTGCCACCGCGCCATCGTGCCGGATTGCGGCATGAAATCGTGCGCAGCATCCTCCGAGCAGAGCCGCACCTCGATGGCATGGCCGGAGAACTTGACGTCCTCCTGGGTCAAGCCGAGCGGCGCGCCACTGGCGACGCGCAGCTGCAATTCGACCAGATCGAGCCCGGTGATCGCCTCAGTGACGGGATGCTCGACCTGCAGCCGCGTGTTCATCTCCATGAAGTAGAAATTGCCGGCGCGATCGAGCAAAAATTCCAGCGTGCCGGCGCCCTCGTAGCCGATCGCCTTGACCGCCTGCACCGCGACCGCGCCCATCCGCGCGCGCAGCTCCGACGTCACCGCCGGCGACGGCGCCTCCTCGACCAGCTTCTGGTGTCGCCGCTGCACCGAGCAATCGCGCTCGCCGAGATGGATGGCGTTACCATGGCGGTCGCCGAACACCTGGATCTCGATGTGGCGGGGATTGACGATCGCGCGCTCCAGAATGACGGTCGGATCGCCGAACGCACCCTGCGCCTCCGATCGCGCGCTGCGCAGCGCGTCGGGAAATGCCGCCGCATCGGCGACAAGCCGCATGCCGCGGCCGCCGCCGCCGGCGACCGCCTTGATCATGACCGGAAAACCAATGGCCCTGGCTTCCGCCAGCATCACGGCATCGCTCTGGTCGGCGCCCTGATAGCCGGGCACGCAGGGCACGCCGGCCCGCTGCATGATCTCCTTGGCGCCGGCCTTGTTGCCCATCGCAAGGATCGCTTCCGGCGACGGACCGATGAACACCAGACCCGCATCGCGGCAGGCATGCGCAAAATCCTCGTTCTCGGCGAGGAAGCCATAACCGGGATGCACCGCGCCGGCGCCGCTCGCCTTGGCCGCGGCGATGATCGCGTCGATCTTCAGATAGGATTGCGCCGGCAGCGCCTCGCCGATCCGCACCGCCTGGTCGGCCTCGCGCACATGCAGCGCGTCACGGTCGGCGTCCGAATAGACCGCGACGACGCCATGGCCGAGCCGCCGTGCCGATCGCATGATGCGCAGCGCGATCTCGCCGCGGTTGGCGATCAGGATCTTGAAGAACGGCGTCCGCTTCACGATTGCCCCGCTCATGGCCGCGCCACCGAGAACTGCATGCGCTGCGGGCTGCGGGCCTCGGCCTCGCGGCAGATCGTAAGCACCTCGGCAAGCACCGTCCGCGTGTCGCGCGGATCGATCACTCCGTCGTCGAGCACCCGGGCGCTGGTCGAGAACACGTCCATCTGGCTGTCGAACACCCCGGTGATCTGCGCCTTCATCGCGTCCAGCTTCTCCTTCTCGATCGGCTTGCCGCGCCGCGCGGCGGCGGCCTCAGTCACGATCGCCATGGTTTCGGCGGCCTGCTCGCCGCCCATCACGGCGGTCTTGGCGTTGGGCCAGGAGAAGCAGAAGCGCGGATGGAAGCCGCGGCCGCACATGCCGTAATTGCCGGCGCCGAACGAGGCGCCGCAATACAGCGTGATCTGCGGCACCGTCGCCGAGGTCACCGCCTGGATCATCTTGGAGCCGTGCTTGATCATGCCGGCCTCTTCATAGGCCCGGCCCACCATGTAGCCGGTGGTGTTGTTCATGTAGAGGATCGGTGTGCGCGACTGGCAGCAGGCCTGGATGAAATGCGTCGCCTTGTTGGCGCCGGGCACGTCGAGCGGGCCATTATTGGTGATGATGCCGATCGCCTGCCCCTCGATGCGCGCGTGGCCGCAGACCGTCGCCGGGCCGTAATTGGCGCCGAACTCGGTGAAGTCGGAATCGTCGATGAAGCGCGCAATCGCCTGGCGCATGTCGACGGGGCGCTTGTGATCCATCGGCATGATGCCGAGCAGTTCCTCGGCGTCATAACGTGGCGGCTTGAACGCGGCCGGTTCGGCGGCCGGCCGATCCCAAGAACGATCCCAAGGCAGCTTGGCCATGAGCTCGCGCGCGATGCGGAGCGCATCGCGGTCGTCCTCGGCGAGATAATCGCCGAGACCGGAGATCTGGGTGTGCATCTCGGCGCCGCCGAGCTCCTCCTCGGTCGCGATCTCGCCGGTGGCCGCCTTGAGCAGAGGCGGCCCGGCAAGGAACGCGCGGGTGCGGCCGCGCACCATCACGATGTAGTCGGAGAGACCGGTCTGGTAGGCGCCGCCCGCGGTCGAGGAGCCGTGGGTGACGGTAACGACGGGAAGCCCTGCCGCCGACAGCCGCGCCAGGTTGCGGAAGATGTTGCCGCCACGGACGAAGTCCTCGACACGGTAGCGCAGCAGGTTGGCGCCGGCGCTCTCGACCAGCTGCACATAGGGCAGCTTGTTCTCCAGCGCGAGCTCCTGCACCCGCAGCGTCTTGTCGAGGCCGTAAGGCTGCAATGCGCCCGCGTCGATGCCGGCATCATTGGCGCTGACCATGCAGCGGATGCCGGAGACGAAGCCGATGCCCGCGACCAGTCCGCCGCCGGGCACGCTCTTGTCCGCATCCGCTACGTCGAACATGTAACCGGCGAGCGTCGACAGTTCGAGGAAGGGCGAACCGGGATCGAGCACCAGCGCGACGCGCTCGCGTGGCAATAGCTGGCCGCGCTTGTGGAAGCGGTCCTTTGCCGCGGCGGAGGCTGCGCGCGTCCGCTCCTCCAGGGCGCGCATCCGGGCGATCAGCGCCAGCATGCCGTCGCGATTGCCCTGGAAGGCGGCGCTGCCGGTGGAAATCGTGTTCTCGATGATGGCCACTAGGCGCGCTCCACAAAATGCCCACTGTATTGCTGCCGCAGCTCGACCTTGCGTAGCTTGCCGGTCGCGGTCATCGGCATCTCCTCGAGGATACGCACCAGCTTCGGCACCTGGAAGCCACCGAGATGCTTTCTGCAATGCGCCTCGATGCCGGCCTCGTCGGCCACCGCGCCGGGCTTCAGCTTGACGAAGGCGGAGACCGCCTCGCCCCATTGCGGATGCGGCAGGCCGACCACGGCGGCGTTCTGCACGGCGGGATGCGCCAGCAACGTCTCCTCAATCTTGACGGAGGCAACGTTCTCGCCGCCCGACTTGATCATATCCTTCTTGCGGTCGAGGAACAGCACCTCGCCGTTGCCGTCGATCAAAGCAAGATCGCCGGTATGGTGCCAGCCGAACTTGCGCGCCTCCTCGGTCGATTTGGGGTCCTTGTAGTAGCCCATCATCACATTGGGTCCGCGATGCACCAGCTCGCCGATCTCGCCGCGCGGCAGCAGATTGCCGTTGTCGTCCATGATCGCGGTCTCATTGACGATCAGCGATTCGCCCCAGTAATTGCCGAAACGGTCGAGCTGCACCTCCGGGCGGGACATCGTCGTCGCCGGATACATCTCGGTCTGGCCGCTGGATAGCACGAAGTTCGGACAGAGATCGGCCATGGCGCGCTCGAGCAGCGGCTTGCCCATCGGCGCCATGGTGTAGATGCAGCAGCGCAGGCCTGACAGGTCGTAGTCGCGCCGGCGCGGATGGTCGAGGATCGCCTGATACATCAACGACAGGCCGACGAACACGGTGAGCTTGTCGCGCACGATCGCCTCCATGCACGCGACCGGATCGAAGCCGCGCATCAGCGCCATGCGGCCGCCGACCGAGAGATAGCTGAGCAGCAACACGTGGCCGGCGCAGTGGAACAGCGGAAACTGTCCGGTGATCCCGTCATCGCGCGAGAGCTGCATCTCGATACAATTGCTCATCACGGCCATGACAACGGCGAGGTGACAATGCATCGCGCCCTTCGGCCGCGAGGTCGTACCTGACGTATAGATGATCATCGCGAGGTCGCGGTCGTTGATCTCGATGTCAGGCTCGATATCGGACTGTCCCTCCAACAGACCGTTGAACTCCTGCAATCCGGTCTTGCCGGCATTGCCGGTCAGATCGATCGCGATCATCTCCATGCCGCGCGCTTCCAGCGCGGCGCGGCGGTCGGCCTGGGCATGAAGGGCGTCATCGATGATGGCGAAACGCACCTCGGCATGGCCGAGGATGTAGTCCATATCAGCCGGTCCGAGCATGGTGTTGATGGGCACCCAGACCAGCCCGGCGCGGTGAATGCCAAACAGCGCTTTGACGAATTCGACAGAGTTGTTGCAGATGGTCGAAATCTTCTCGCCCGGCTTCAGCCCGCGCTGCACCAGATGATTGGCGAAGCGATTGGCGTCGCGCTCGAGTTCGGTGAAGGTGACCTGCCTGCTGCCGTCGGTCAGCGCGATGCGATCCGGAAACCGCCGCGCGGCGCGCTTCAACAGGTCGCCGATCGCGACCCGGCCGATACGACCCGGCCCGGTGACGCCGCCGGTTGCTGCGAGATTGTGCATGCGTTTCTCCTCCCGGGCTCCGTCATTCCGGGATGCGCGAAGCGCGGACCCGGAATCCAGAGGTGTGGCGCGAGATTCCGGGTTCACGCTTCGCGTGCCCCGGAATGACGGTCAGTGTCGCGTTCCAAAAATCTGCCGCGCCTCGGCCGGGCTCGCGATCTCGCGGCCGGCGCGGCGCGCGCAGGCGGCGAGACCTTCGACGAGCTGCCCGTTCGACGTCACCTTGGTGCCGTCGCCGAGATAGAACGTATCCTCGAGCCCGCTGCGCAGATGGCCGCCGAGGTCGGCGGCGCGCTGGTGCAGCGGCCAGATCTCGGCACGGCCGATCGCGGTGACCTGCCAATGCGCCTCCGGCGCCTTCAGCTTCAGGAGGATCGGCAACAGCTCCGGATCGGCCGGCATGCCCGAGGCGACGCCCATCACGAAATTGTATTCGAGCGGACCGGAATACATCCCGGTCTGCCGGTACATGCCAACGCAACGCACGATGCCGACATCGAAGCACTCGAATTCGGGAATGGTGCCGGCCGCCTTCATCACGTCGAGATAGTCCTGCACCTTCTCGACCGCGTTATCGAACATCATCGGCGGCCAGGCCCAGGTGTTGTCGGCCTTCACCTTCAGATAATTCAGCGAGCCGGCATTGCAGGCGGCGATCTCGGGCCGCGTCTCGCGCACGCAATCGAGCGCGCCCTGGTAGTTCGGGCCAGAGGTGCCGGTGGTGTGGTTGATGATCACGCCGGGGCAGGCCTCGCGGATCGCCTGCTGGATCTCCTTGCTGACGCCGACATCCCACGACGGCAGGTGGCCCTTGTTCGGCTCCTGCTGCCGCAGATGGATGTGCATGATGCTGGCGCCGGCGTTGAACGCGGCCTTGGCCTCGCGCGCCATCTGTTTGGGCGTCACCGGAACGTTGTGCTGCTTCGGGTCGGTAAGCACGCCGTTCAGCGCGCAGGTGATGACGGCCTTGTCGCTCATGGGTCTCTTGTCCGCTTTGCAGCGCACATGCGCTGCTGATTTCGCCATGATGAGAACTTTGCCTTCGCGCCATCTTGCGTTGACTGGCTAAGTGGATGCGGCGACGACACGATCTGCCGCCAGCCGGTTAACACAAGACGCGGCGCCCGTATCACGCCTAACCTTGCTGCCAAGCAGAAGCGGCGCAACAAGCCGGCATCACGGGGAGAACGTCATGGTCTCGATCAACCGGCGCACATGGCTCACCGGCGCGGCAGGCGCGGGACTTGCCGCGGTCGCGGGTCTTAAGCCTTCGCTGGCCGACGACACGCCAGGCGTCACCGCGACCGAGATCAGGATCGGCAGCACCACCTCCCTGAGCGGCCCGGTATCCGCGCTCGGCGTGCAGGCGCGCTGCCAGGAAGCCTATTTCAAGATGCTGAACGAGCAGGGCGGCATCGCCGGCCGGCAGATCAAATACATCTACTACGACGATGCGTTCAACCCGGCGAAGACGGTCGAGCAGGTGCGCCGCCTGATCGAAAGCGACAATGTCGCCTTCCTGTTCAACATGCTCGGTACCGCGCCGAACTCGTCGGTCGTCAAATACATCAACGCCGCCAAGGTGCCGCACTTGTTCCTGTCGGTGAATGGCGACAAATGGGGCGACTACAAGACCTATCCCTGGACCATGGGCTTTGCGCCGAGCGCGCGGACCGAGGCGCAGGTGTTCGTCAAGTATGCACTGAGCCAGAACAAGAACGCGAAATTCGCGGTGCTCTACCAGAACGACGACCTCGGCAAGGATTTCGTCGCCGGAGCCAAGGACGTGCTCGGCGAGCGGTTCGCGACCGCGGCCGTGGTGGCCTCGCACGAGGTTACCGATCCCACGATCGATTCCCAGATCGTTGCGCTGCGCGGCGGCAACCCAGATGTGCTGATCTCCGGCACCACGGCAAAGTTCTGCGCGCAGTCGATCCGCAAGATCTATGAGCTCGGCTGGAAGCCGATGCACTTCATCGCCAGCGGCGCCGCCTCGATCTCCTCGACCATCGCGCCTGTCGGCCTCGACAAGTCGCAGGGCACGATCTCGTCGGCCTATGTCAAGGACGTCGCCGACCCCGCCTGGGCCAATGATCCCGGCGTGAAGAACTTCCTCGCCTTCATGGAGAAGTACTTCCCCGACGGCAATCCGAAGGAAGGCTACAACCTCTACGCCTACACCGTGGCGCAGGTGCTGAAGATCGTGCTCGAGCAGTGCAAGGGCAATTTCACGCGCGACAACATCATGGCGCAGGCCAACAACCTGAAGGACATCGAGGTGCCGACGCTGTTGCCCGGCATCCGCGTCAACACCAGCCCGACCAATCATCACCCGCTGCAGCAGCTTCAGCTGCAACGGATCGAAGGTCCGGGCTGGCTGCGGTTCGGGGAGGTGATCCAGGGCGCGAATTTGTAGCGGAGAACAACCCCAATGTCGTCCCGGCGAAGGCCGGGACCCATAACCACCGCTGCTCATTATTTAACAGCGCGTCTGCCATCCCGCATCACGGATAGATCACGCGGTATGGGTCCCGGCGTTCGCCGGGACGACAGCGGAGGTTACGTCAGCGCGCGCTCGCTCGCGGTTTGCCCGGTGCGGTAGATCGCAAGGTCCCGCGAGCCGGAGAAGATCGCGCGCGGCTTCAAGCCATAGAAGCGGCGGATCGAGTGGCTGAAATGCGTGCTATCGGGATAGCCGATATCCTGCGCGAGATGCGCGAGGTTGATGTCCTGGTTGGCGAAGTGCAGCAGATGCCGCGCGCGCTTCCAGGCGCGGAAGGAGCGGAACGAAATCCCGGTCTCCTCCTTGAACAGATGCAGGAAGCGCGAGGGCGATAGCCCGGCCTCGGCGGCGCAGCCCGCCGCAGTTACCGGCTCGCCGGAGAACTGCCCGATGCGGCCGATCGCGCGCACGACACGCGGATCGAGCACGCGCTGCGGCAGCGCGTCGCCGAAGCACATGGTGTCGAACTCGGCATTCGCGATCGCATCGCGATGCTGCATCTCGGCGAGCGTCGCATAGGCGTTGCGAATGCGATTGGCGAACAGATGGGAGTCCGATCCTTGCAGACGGCGGGCGACGGCTTCGAGCGTGCCGTCGGGCACGCTTTCCGGCTCGATCGCGACGCAGATCGCCGAGCGATATTCGCTGGTGATGGTGTGGCGCAGGTTCGGCATCGTCACCGCGAGCTCGCCATGCGACTCGCGGCCTTCGCTGGTCGACAGATGCAAGCCGTCGCGGATCGCGACATAGACATGGAATGCACCGGGACAGCGCTCGCGCGGGCGGCCGAGCAGCCCGGCATAGAACACCCGTTCCGGCGTGATCAGCATCCGGTGACCGGATTGCTGGCTGGAGCTCTGGCACTTCGCGTCCACGATCGCGTCCATGGCGGTTCCTCCTCGCGCGGCTCTTTGGGCCGCTGCGGCGGAGCTACCATAACGCAAATTCGCACGCTGTCACTGCAACGAAACGTCGTCATTCCGGGGCGATGCGACAGCATCGAACCCGGAATCTCGAGATTCCGGGTCTGGTGCTAACGCACCATCCCGGAATGACGAGCGCTAAAGCCGCGCCCGCGGCGCAACGTTCTGTTCCTGACCGGCTTTTTGCTCCGCCGCGACCGCGCGCTGGTAACCGTCGCGCTGCTGCAGCCGCGCCCAATAGGCCGCGACATTCGGCCCGAAATCCTTGGCGAGGCCGATATTGCTGGCGAGACGGAGCGCATAACCGTTGGCGATGTCGGCTGCGGTGAAGCGTTCCGCGCAGAGGAATTCCGACTTCGCGGCGGCGGCCTCGACCGCGCGCAGGCGGCCCAGGAACCATTTTGCATAATCGCCCGAGACCTGCGGGTTGCGCCGCTCCTCCGGCTCAAGCTGGCTGTAGCGGAGCACCAGCGTCTGCGGGAAGGTCAGCGTCGCGTCGGAAAAATACATCCAGTTCAGGAACGCGCCATAGGCCGGCTCGTCGACGCCGACGATCAGCGGCGTCGGGCCGTATTTGGTGCCGAGATAATGGCAGATGCCGGAGGACTCCGTCATCCTGGTCTCGCCATCGATCATGAACGGGATGGTGCCGAGCGGATTGATGCCGAGATATTCCTTGGCGAACACGCGCGGCGGGAACGGCAGCATCTTCAGCTCATAGGCAAGCCCGAGCTCCTCCAGCATCCACAGCGGACGGAACGAGCGCGCGGCGTCGCAGTGATAGAGCGTGATCATCAGGCGTTTCCCTTTTGCTTCAGGCCAGGCAGCGTGCCCATCATCTTGCACAATACCATGAGCATGACCTCGTCGGCGCCGCCGCCGATCGAGGTCAGGCGGCTGTCGCGATAGGCGCGGCTGACCGGCGTCTCGTTGGTGAAACCCATGCCGCCCCAATATTGCAGGCAGGCATCGGTAAGCTCGCGGCCGAGCCGGCCGGCCTTCAGCTTGGCCATGGTCGCGAGCCGCGTCACGTCCTCGCCGGCCACCAGCGCCTCGCCGGCACGATAGATCAGCGAGCGCAGCAGCTCGACCTCGGTCTGCATTTCCGCGAGCTTGAAGTGAACCACCTGATTGTCGAGGATCGAGCCGCCGAACGCCTTGCGGTTGCGAGTGTAGTCGATGGTCTCGTTGATGATGAATTCATGCGCCTTCAGGCAGGCGGCCGCACCCCACAGCCGCTCCTCCTGGAACTGGATCATCTGGTAGGTGAAGCCCTGGCCCTCCTCGCCGATCCGGTTGCGCTTCGGCACCCGGACATTGTCGAAGAAGATCTGCGCCGTATCCGACGAACGCATGCCGAGCTTGTCGAGCTTGCGCGCGATCTGCACGCCCTTTGTCTTCATGGGCACGCAAATCAGCGACTTGTTGCGATGGACCGGGCCGTCGCTGGTGTTGGCGAGCAGGCAGATCCAGTCGGCCTGGGTGCCGTTGGTGATCCACATCTTGCCGCCATTGATGACGTAGTCGTCGCCGTCGGCGCGCGCACTGGTCTTGATCGAGGCGACGTCGGAGCCGGCGCCGGGCTCGGAGACGCCGATGCAGGCGACGTGATCGCCGGCAATCGCCGGGTTGAGGAATTCGCGCCGCACCTCGTCGGAGCCGAACCGCGCCAGCGCCGGCGTCGCCATGTCGGTCTGCACCCCGATCGCCATCGGCACGCCGCCGCAGGTGATGGCGCCTAGCTCCTCGGCCATCATCAGCGCGTAGGAATAATCCAGTCCCTGGCCGCCGAACTCGACCGGCTTGTTGAGGCCGAGGAAGCCAAGATCGCCGAGCTTCTTGAACAGCTCATGCGCCGGGAAGATGTCGGCCTTCTCCCATTCGTCGACATGGGGATTGATCTCGGCCGCGATGAACTTCTGTAGAGCGCGGCGCGGTTCGTCGTGGTCGGCGGTGAAGAGCATGTTCTCGAACTATCCTTTGTCATTCCGGGGCGATGCGAAGCATCGAACCCGGAATCTCGATCCATTAACTCTGGATTCCGGGTTCGCGCTGGCGCGCGCCCCGGAATGACCTTGCCTTCTCACCTCCCCCTGAAAGGGGGGAGGTCGGCACGTTCGGCTATGCCGAGCGGGCCGGGTGGGGGTCAAACTAGCAGTCCGACTCGCGGCTTGACCCCCACCCTGGCCTCCCCCTTTCAGGGGGAGGGTTCACAATCCGCCTTTTCGCCGCGACCACATCATCACCTGACGCGATCACAACCCCATCTGCCGGCTCGCGAGGTCCTTCATGATCTCCTCGGTGCCGCCGCCGATGGCGTTGACCTTGACCTCGCGGTAGATACGCTCGACCTTGACACCGCGCATGAAGCCGGCGCCGCCGAAGATCTGCACCGCCTCGGAGGCGCAATGCGCCATGGTCTGGGTCGCCTGATTCTTCATCATGCAGATCTCGGCGACCGGGCTTTCGCCCTGGCCGAGCCGCCATGCCAGCATTTCCAGCATCGCCTGCGAGACCGCGACCTTCTGTGCCATGTCGACGATCTTGTGCCTGATCACCTGGTGCTGCGCGATCGGCTTGCCGAACGTCTTGCGCTCCTTGGCATAGGCGACCGCCTCGTCGAGGCAGACGCGCGCATAGGCGGTGCAGCTCGCCGCCATGCCCATGCGCTCGCTGTTGAAGTTCTGCATGATGATCTTGAAGCCCTGCCCTTCCTCGCCGATCAGGTTCTCGACCGGCACGCGGCATTCGTCGAAGTGAAGCGTCGCGGTATCCGACGCCCACCAGCCCATCTTCTTCAGCTTGGTGCGGGACAGACCGGGCGTATTGCCTTCGATCAACAGCAGGCTGACGCCGCCGGGACCTTCGCCGCCGGTGCGCACCGCGACCGTCAGATAGTCGGCGCGCATGCCCGAGGTGATGAAGGTCTTCTCGCCGGAGACGACGTAGTGATCGCCGTCGCGCCGCGCCCTGGTGCGCAGGTTCGCGACATCGGAGCCGCCGCTCGGCTCGGTGATCGCGAGCGCGGAGATCTTCTTGCCGGCGAGCACCTCCGGCAGCACCCGCGCCTTGACCTCGGGTCGCGCGGCACGGGCGATCGGCGGCGAACCGATGGTGTGGCTCATCAGGCTCGAGGAGACGCCGCCGGCGCCGGCACGCGCCAGCTCCTGCGAGGCCACGATTCTCATGAACTGGTCGGCGGCGATGCCGCCATATTCTTCCGGGAAGCCGAGGCCGAGTAGCCCGATCGCGGACGCCTTGGCATAGAGCTCGCGCGGAAACTCGCCGTCCTCGTCCCATTGATGGGCATAAGGCTCGATTTCCCTGGCAACAAAGCGCCGCATCACCTCGCGAAAGGCCTCATGCTCGCCGGTGTAGAACGGGTTTGCCATCCGCGTGCTCCGTTGATTCTTCCCTCCGACGATGTCCGGATTTCTCCCGGTTCACTTGCGTCGAGTGGCTGCCATCGGTGCCGACGCCCGGTCCGGCGATTTGCCAGCCACTAAACGCAAGACAGTATCCTTATACGCCCCCTCCACTGCCAATTCATGGCATCAATTGAGCCAGGAACAGGCGGCGCAAGACTGCCGTTCCGGAGGAGGGAAATTTGCCGGTTCGTTACTACGACTGGATCGCGCATCATCGCCGGCGCACGCCGGACAAGATGGCGCTTGTCGATCTCGCCAGCGGACGCCGCTTCAGCTATGCGGAGCTCGACGCCCGCGTGTCGCGGCTCGCGGCCTGGCTGCGCGATGGGCTCAAGGTTGCCAGCGGCGACCGCGTCGCGGTGCTGGCGCTGAACACGACGGATACGCTGGAGGTGCAGTTCGCCTGCTTCCGGATCGGCGCGATCTTTCTGCCGCTCAACACCCGCCTCACCGTTCCCGAGCTGCGCTACATCACCGGCGACGCCGCGCCGAAGGTGATGATCCATGACGACGACCTCGCCGAGACCGCGCTTGCGGTGGCAAAGCTCTGCAATGTCGCTGCGACCGTGAGGCTCGGCCCGGGCGGCGCCTATGAGACCGGCATTGCGGCAGCCGCGCCGCTCGAACGGTTCGAGGAGGTCATGCTCGATGACATCTCGACCATCATGTACACCTCGGGGACGACGGGCCAGCCGAAGGGCGCGATCATCACGCATGGGATGACGTTCTGGAATTGCGTCAATCTCGGCGGCCCCGCCTACATCTCGCCGGCCTCGGTGCTGCTGACGGTGCTGCCGCTGTTCCACACCGGCGGGCTGAATTGCTACACCAACCCGGTGCTGCATGCCGGCGGCACCGTGCTGATCATGCGCGCGTTCGATCCCGGCGAGGCGCTGAAGCTGATCGGCGATCCCTTGCAGGGCATCAACGTGTTCTTCGGCGTGCCCGCGATCTACCAGTTCATGGCGCAGCATCCTTCCTTCGCCACAGCGGATTTCAGCCGCCTCGTGATTGGCGGCGTCGGCGGCGCGCCGATGCCGGTGCCGCTGCTCAAGACCTGGGAGGCGCGCGGCGTCGCGCTGCAGCAGGGCTACGGCATGACCGAGACCTCGCCGGCGGTGATGGTGCTCGACCGCGAGGATGCCGCGCGCAAGGCCGGCTCCTCCGGCAAGCCGGTGCTGCACACCGAGGTCCGCATCGTGCGGCCCGACGGCAGCGACGCCGCGGTCGGCGAGCTCGGCGAACTCTGGGTCAAGGGCCCGAACATCACGCCGGGCTACTGGAACAGGCCGGACGCCAATGCCTCCTCCTTCACCGACGGCTGGCTGCACACCGGCGACGCCACGCGGATCGACGAGGAAGGCTTCTACTACATCGTCGACCGCTGGAAGGACATGTACATCTCGGGCGGCGAGAACGTCTATCCGGCCGAGGTCGAGAGCGTGCTGCATCAATTGGCGGCCGTCGCCGAAGCCGCCGTGATCGGCATCCCCGACGAGCAATGGGGCGAAGTCGGCATGGCGATCATTGCCGTGAAATCCGGCCATTCGCTGACCCCGGCCGAGGTCCACGCGCATTGCCAGGCCAATCTGGCGCGGTTCAAATGCCCGCGCCTGATCGAATTCATCGAGGTCCTGCCGCGAAACGCGACAGGCAAAATTCATAAGCCGACGCTCCGGCAACAATTCAGCCGGCCGAAGCCAACCGATACCGCGGGGTGAGCCAGACGCGCGCCGCGCGTTCCGGAATTCGCCGCGACAAGGATTGCCCCGCTGCCGTCTGCCGGGACCGGCTGCGGGTTCGTTGCGTAAGTCCCCAACCAAGATCAATCGAGGAAATTTCCTTTATGAGAACAACAACACTGTCGCTGCTGGCAACCGCCACGGCGCTCTGCCTGCTCTCCACCCAGGCCGCCTTTGCACAAAAGAAGTATGATACCGGCGCCTCCGACACCGAGATCAAGATCGGCAATGTCGAGGCCTATAGCGGTCCCGCCTCCGCCTACGGCGTCATCGGCAAGACCGAAGAAGCCTATTTCAAGATGATCAACGACCAGGGCGGCATCAACGGCCGCAAGATCAACTGGATCTCCTATGACGACGGCTACTCGCCGCCGAAGACCGTGGAGCAGATCCGCAAGCTGATCGAGAGCGACGAAGTGTTCCTGGTGTTCAACGCGCTGGGCACGCCGACCCAGACCGCGGTGCAGAAGTATCACAACGCCAAGAAGGTGCCGCAGCTGTTCCTCGCCACCGGCGCCAGCAAGTGGAACGATCCGAAGGATTTCCCGTGGACCATGGGTTTCCAGCCGAGCTATCGCGTCGAGGCGCGGATCTTCGGCAAGTACATCCTGAAGGCCAAGCCGGATGCCAAGGTCGCGATCTTCTATGCTAATGACGATTTCGGCAAGGATTACCTGGTCGGCCTGAAGGAGATCCTCGACAAGTCGAGCGTCAAGATCGTCGCCGAAGAGAGCTACGAGACCACCGAACCGTCGATCGACTCCCACATCGTCAAGCTGAAGGACACCGGCGCCGACGTGTTCGTCAACATCTCGACGCCGAAATTCGCGGCGCAGGCGATCAAGAAGATCGCCGAGCTCAACTGGAAGCCGATGCAGGTAATGACCGACGTCTCGATCTCGATCGGCGCGGTGATGAAGCCCGCCGGGCTTGAAGCTTCCGAAGGCGTGCTGTCGGCCGGCTATCTGAAGGACGCGTCCGATCCGCAATGGAAGAATGACGAGGGCATGAAGAAGTTCATGGCCTTCGCCGAGAAGTACATGCCGGGCGCCAACCTCGCCGACGCCAATCTGGTCTATGGCTACGCCGCGGCGCAGACCATGGTGCAGGTGCTGAAGCAGGCCGGCGACAACCTGACACGTGAGAACGTGATGAAGCAGGCCGCGAGCCTGAAGGATTTTGCGCCCGACACGCTGATCCCCGGCATCAGGATCAACACCAGCGCGACCGACTTCGCGCCGGTCGAGCAGCTCAAGATGATGCAGTTCAAGAACGGGCAGTGGGAGCTGTTCGGCGACATCATCAGCGCCGAGACCGGCGGCTAGCGTGACGCGCACCGCCACCAAACATCAGCCATCGCGAAGCCGCCCATCCGGGCGGCTTCGTTTGTTTTGCGAATCGCGGGTGAAGCCAAGCCGAGCGACGCGCAAGCTATCTCACCGTCACCCTGAGGAGCTGCGAAGCGGCGTCTCGAAGGGTCGACGGCCGGGCTCTCTCCCGAGTCGATGCATACGGGCCGTGCATCCTTCGAGGCTCGCCCAGCGGCGCAATCGCGCCGCAAGGATGACGGAGCTAACCCTGCCGTTGCTAGCCCGGCAAAAAGATCGCGAACGGCTCATCGATCGTCCGGCGCAGATGCTCGCGATAGGTGGCGTAGTTCGCATCATCCGCCGACACCCGGCCGAGGCTGGGCTTGGGCACGTTCTTCACCGGCAGGAACGCGATCGGCGCGGCGACCGGCGTCAGCAGCGAGCCGCGGCCGGCGAGCAGCGTCGTGATGATGCCGTACATCTCGCCGGAATTGCGCGGGCGCGACACCGTGATCACGCGATGCTGGCCGTGCCTGTTGGTCACGAGGTAGACGAAGCCGGATTCGTTGGGCACCGCGACTTCGCCGTACTGCGTATAGTCGGCGTCCTGCCGCTCGCCTTCGCGGAAGCCGAGCGACGACGACGCCTCGTCCCAGGTGATCTCCGTCCGATAGGCATAGAGCGCGCCCTGCTCGCCGAACGACGGCCGCACCGTGATATAGGTCCCTTCGATCCGCGCCACCGCGCGGCGCGAATAGGACCCGAGGCTGTCGGGTGCGATCCCGCCATTGGCGGGTGCGGCCACCGTGATCGTCTCCGGCAGCTTGCGTAAGGACACACCCAGCGCCTGCTCCAGCCGCACGGTGGTCGCCAGCGTGAACGGGCGGCGGCCGCCGAGCACCTTCTCCAGCGTCGAGAGGCTCAGCTTCGCCTGCTCGGCCAACGCCTGCCGCGAGATGCGACGGCGCGCGATTTCCTCGCGAATGGTCTCCGCGACCTGCCGGCTCTGCTCGGCGGACAGCTGCTTGTCAGGCGTCGGCATCCAGATTCCTGCCCGGTTCCCCTTGATTCCGCGCAGTCTAGCAGACCGCACAACCCATCACCAAACCGCACAAACCCGCCTCAGCCGGCGGCGGGCCGCGCCGGACGGCGGCCAATCATTGCCGATCATTCTGCTCGCGCCAAAACCGCCGTTCTCCATGATCGCGAGGCAGCGAAAGCCTCGCTCGGGAGTGACGAAAATGACGATTTACGATGCATGTGAGAGCAGCCCGCAAATCCGCCTGTCGCGCAGGATGCGCATTGCGCTGTTCTTTCTGGTGGAAGGTGTGGCCGCGCTGGCGATCGGCTTTGCAGCCTTGTTCGTGAGCTTCGATCCGGTGTGGTCGGCCGAGCTGCCGCGACAGGCGGTGCTGCGGCCGAGCGATGCACGTTCCGGCTCGCTGCTGTTCAAGACCGACGACGGCTATGCCGACGCGACCAGGCTCGGCATCGACGTCGACCTCACGGTGTCGGGTCCGACGGTCCGCGCCCGCGTCACGCAGATCTTCCGCAACCCGACCAAGGACTGGGTGGAGGCGACCTATGTCTACCCGCTGCCGGCGGGCGGCGCGGTCGACACGCTGAAGATGGTGGTCGGCGACCGCGTCGTGGTCGGCGACATCAAGGAGCGGCAGCAGGCTCGCGCCATCTATGAGCAGGCCAAGCAGAATGGCCAAAAGGCCGCGCTCACCGAACAGGAGCGGCCCAACATCTTCACCAATTCCGTTGCCAATATCAGCCCCGGCGAAACCGTGCTGGTGCAGATCGAATATCAGGAGCCGGTGCAGCAGAACGGCAGCGAGTTCTCGCTGCGGGTGCCGCTGGTGGTCGGCCCGCGCTACAATCCGCGCCCGGTGGTGCAAAGCGTCGATCTCCGCGCCGACGGCAACGGCTGGGGCGCCACGTCAACCGATCCCGTGCCGGACCGCGACCGCATCTCCCCCGAAGTGCTCGACCCTGCCACAAATGCGCCGGTCAATCCGACCAACATCACGGTGCATCTGAACGCCGGCTTCGCGCTCGGCGAGGTGACGAGCCATTTCCACCAGGTCAGGATCGAGAGCCCCGACAGCACCACGCGGCTCGTCAAGCTCGCCGAAGGCCCGGTGCCGGCCGATCGTGATTTCGAGCTCACCTGGAAGCCGGCCGCCGAGAAGGCGCCGTCGGTCGGGCTGTTCCGCGAGCATGTCGGCAATTCCGACTATCTGCTCGCTTTCGTCACCCCGCCGTCGGTCGAGCAGGCGCAACAGAAGCCGTTGCCGCGCGAAGTGATCTTCGTGATCGACAATTCCGGTTCGATGGGTGGCACCTCGATCATCCAGGCCAAAGCGAGCCTGACTTACGCGCTCGGTCGCTTGCAGCCGACCGATCGCTTCAACGTGATCCGGTTCGACGACACCACGGACACGCTGTATCCGGCACCGGTCGCGGCAAACAACGCCAATGTCGGCAACGCGACGGCGTTCGTCAGCGCGCTGCAGGCCCGCGGCGGCACCGAGATGGTGCCGGCGATGCGCGCAGCGCTGTCCGACACCAACCATGACGACGCCACCTACGTCCGTCAGGTCGTGTTCCTGACCGACGGCGCCATCGGCAACGAGCAGCAATTGTTCGAGACCATCAGCGCGCTGCGCGGCCGCTCGCGCGTCTTCATGGTCGGCATCGGCTCGGCGCCGAACACCTATCTGATGACGCGCGCCGCCGAACTCGGCCGCGGCACCTTCACCCATATCGGCTCGGTCGAGCAGGTCGACGAGCGCATGCGCGGCCTGTTCGCCAAGCTGGAAAATCCCGCGGTGACTAGCCTCTCCGCGAAATTCTCCGAGGCGGCGGCCGACCTGACGCCGTCGGCACTGCCTGACGTCTATCGCGACGAGCCGCTGGTGCTGGCCGCCAAGCTCGACAAGCTGGCCGGCTCGGTCGAGATCAAGGGCCGTATCGGCGATCGCCCGTGGAGCGTGACGCTGCCGCTCGCGAATGCCGCTGAAGGCAAGGGCCTGTCGAAACTGTGGGCCCGGCGCAAGATCGCCGATGCCGAAGTGGCGCGCACCACGCGGCAGCAGAACCCCGAGGACGCCGACAAGACCATCCTCGCGCTGGCGCTGGAGCATCAGCTCGTCACGCGGCTGACCAGCCTTGTCGCGGTCGACAAGACGCCGAGCCGCCCGGAAGGCGAGCCGCTGAAGTTGAGCGAACTCCCGCTCAACCTGCCCGCCGGCTGGGATTTCGCGAAGCTGTTCGGCGAGCGTCCGAGTCTGCCGGCCGTCCCGGGCGAGCGGCGCGCCGGCGACGGCAAGCTGCAGCTCGCTGCGCTGAAGCGGTCACCGGTCGCCACGCAAGGTCCCGGCACGATCCAGCTGCCGAAGACCGCGACCGATGCGGAGCTGAAGATGATCGCGGGCGTGATCCTGCTCACGGTGAGCATTCTCCTCCTGGTGTTCAACCGGCGTCAGACGTCGCCCCAATGACGTCGGATGAAAGGAGGAGGTGCCCCCCAACCTCCTCCTTCAAGAGCGCGCGCGGCGTTCCCATCCGTCCCCCAGGGGCCGCGCGCGCAACTTTTTTCCAACCCGCAATGTCATTCCGGGGCGATGCGCAGCATCGAACTATGGTGCGCGCTTGCGCGCCTGAGAATCTCGAGATTCCGGGTCTGGTCCTTCAGACCATCCCGGAATGACAGCAACAGGCGCAACAATGCCCCGCTTCATCCCACTCCTCGCCTTCGCCCTCATCGGCCTGATCCTGTTCGGCCAGGGCGCCTATATCCACGCCAAGGCGCTGCTCGCACAGGTGCTGCTGGAGCGCGCCTTCACACAAAGCATCGCGACCGGCCAGCCGGTGAGGCCGTGGAGCTGGGCCGATACCTGGCCAGTGGCGCGGATCGAGGTGAAGCGTCTGCACGCCTCCGCGATCGTGCTTGCCGGCAGCAGCGGCCAGGCGCTGGCGTTCGGCCCCGGCCATGTCGAACAGACAGTCGATGCCGGCGAGCGGGGCGTCGCGGTCTATTCCGCTCACCGCGATACGCATTTTCACTTTCTCAGGGATGTCACAATCGGTGACGAGATCGACGTCACGCGCAGCGACGGCAAGATGTTTCGCTATCGGGCCGATCGCAGTTCGGTGGTCCGCTTCGATCAATCGGGGATCGATCCGCTCACCGACCGTCGTGAACTGGTGCTATCGACCTGCTGGCCGTTCGATGCGCTGAGATCGGGGCCCGAGCGTTATCTGTTGCACGCGACTTTGGTCGAAACGGATTCGCGCCCGCGCGGATCGGGTTCCTGATACGCAATCAATTTTGCGCCTGCCGGGATATTGCGCGCGGTGCCCTGACCTGCGCCGGCATGAGTTGCTACCCCCTTTCCCTCGCCATAAAAACAATGAAAAATCGCGCGCCTCACGGTGATCCGCCGTGGCCAGAGGAAACAAAGACAACAAGGATAAGGGCAGGCTCCATGGAAGCTTTCGCAAGCACCGCGTCTCATGTGTCCCACGAATGGGCGCCGCCCGCTGACGCCAGTGATATCGTCAAGAGCATCCACGCGATGCTGCATCCGCGCAACATCGTGCTGGTCGGTGCCACCGACAAGCCCGGCAACTACGCCGAACGGATCTGGAACAATCTGGTCAAATACGGATATGCTGGCGGCCTCTATCCGATCAACGCCAAGCGCGAAGCGATCTGGGGCGTCACCTGCTACAAGGACTTCGCTAGCCTTCCCGAAAAACCCGACCATGTGCTCGTGCTGGTGCCGGCCCGGTTTGCCGTGCAGGTGATCCGCGATGCGGCCGCGGCCGGCGCACGCTCGGCGACCATCGTCACCTCGGGCTTCAGCGAGCTGCAGGATGAAGAGAGCCAGCGGCTCGCGGTCGAGCTGAAGCAGGCGATCAAGGAGACCGGGCTTGCGGTCACCGGTCCGAATTGCCTCGGCAATCTCAGCGCCGGCGAGAACCTGTTCACCAATATCGACGACCGCATCGTCACCATGGAGCGGGGCGCGGTGGCGATCGCCGGCCAATCCGGCGCGATCGTGATGGCGATCCGCCAGGCGCTGGAGGATCGCGGCGTCGGCGTCGGCTACATGGTCACCACCGGCAATGAATCCGGCCTCGAGACCCCGGACCTGATGAGCTATTTCGCCGCCGATCCGAGCATCCGCGTCATCGTGGTCTATCTCGAAGGCGTCAGGAACACGAAGGTATTCCGCGATGCCTGCAAGGCCGCGCGCGCCGCCGGCAAGCCGGTGATCGCGCTCAAGCTCGGCGCCTCCGAAGGCGGCCGCGCGGCGGCGATGGCGCATACCGGCGCGCTCGCCGGCTCGATCGAGACCTTCGATGCGATCTCGACCCGCGAAGGCGTGATCCGGGTGCGCGGGCTGGATGAACTGATCGAGACCACCGAGTGCTTCGTCCATGCCGATCCGCCGAAGGGCAATCGCCTCGCGGCGGTGTCGCTGTCGGGCGGCAAGCGCGGCCTCCTGATCGACGCGTTCTATTCCGCCGGGCTGAACTTCGCGCCGCTGAGCCCGAACGCATCGGAGCAGCTGGCGAAGATGCTCGGCCCCGGCAGCATTGTCGGCAATCCGCTCGACGCCGGCTTCGCGGCGGTGGTCGATCCCTCCGTCTACATGAAGTCGATCAAGATCATGATCGACGATCCCGACACCGATATCGTCATCATCGATGCCGAGCTGCCGAAGGCGCCACACGAGCTGCGCGAGCGAAATCTGCGCATCGTCAACGAGATGGCGGGCCAGGCCAACAAGCCGGTGATCTATATCAGCGCGATGTCGATCGGCTTCACCGAATTCACCAAGGGACTGCGCAAGTCGCTGCCCGATATCGCGGTCATGCAGGGCCTCGACCGCGCGGTCGGCGCGATCAAGTCGCTGATCGAATATGCCGGCCTGCGCAAGGAGGTGCCCGATATCGCGTCGAGCTCGAAGGCATCGGCGCGCGCGGTGCTGGAGAAGACGCTGAAGGCCGCCAACGGCGCCGCCGCGCTCGACGAGGTCGCCTCGAAGAAGCTGCTCAAGGCCTACGGCATCCCGATCTCAAAGGAAGAGGTTGCGCAGACCGCGGCCGAGGCCGTGAAGATCGCCAAGCAAATCGGCTTCCCGGTGGTCGCCAAGGTGGTCAGCCCCGACATCCTGCACAAATCCGATATCGGCGGCGTGGTGCTGAACCTTGCCAATGCGGCCGAGGTGAAGAAGGCGTTCAACGACATCACCGCGCGGGTGAAGAAGCTGAAGGGCAAGCCGAAGCTCGAAGGCATCCTGATCGCGCAACAGGTCAAGGCCGACCTCGAGCTCGTGGTGGGCGCCTCGCTCGACGCCGAGATGGGCCCCGTCGTGCTGTTCGGCACCGGCGGCGTCGATATCGAGCTGATGAAGGACGTCGCGCTCGCCGGCGCGCCGCTCGACGCCGCCGAGGCGAAGGAGCTGATCGCCAGGACCAAGGCCGGCGTCAAGATGAAGGGCTATCGCGGCAAGCCCGCGCTGCACGAGCCGTCGGCAGTGAAGGCGCTGGTCGGGCTCTCCAACCTGATGGCCGACGCCAATGGCCGCATTGCCTCGATCGACGTCAACCCGTTCCTGATCAACAGCAAGCTCGGCGTCGCCGTCGACGGCCTGATCGTGCTGAACAACGCCGCCGCGAACAAGGCCGCGGGGCATTAGGGTTCGATACTCGCTTTTTCCTTCCCCGTCATCCTGAGGTGCGAGCGGAGCGAGCCTCGAAGGATGCACGGCCCGGCTGGTGGCCGTGCATCCTTCGAGACGCCGCTTCGCGGCTCCTCCAGCGACAAAGGCGAAGCCTTTGCGCGGGGATGACGGAACTCTGAGCCCGTCAGCGCTTCGACCGCCACCGCGCGCTAGAGCTTTTCCCGTTCCGATGGAATCGGAACGGGGCTCTAGATTCTTGTTTTGACGCGTTTTCTTCACGCGAACCGGTATCCACTTCGCTTGAAAACGCTCTAAAAGCTCGCACCCCACTGCCGCGCGGTCTGCATCACCCAGTCGCGATAGAGTGTCAGCGGCGTCACGCCGGTGATGCCGCCGCAGCCGGCGGCGCCGTTCGGTCCCGTCGACCAACTCACCACGCCGACGATTGCGGGGCCGCCCTGCTTGTCCTCGAACACCGGCGCGCCGGAATCGCCGGTGCAGGCCCCGAGCCCGTCGCGCACGCCCTGCCCGACCGGATCGACGAGACGGATCTGCAACGTGCCGGGCTTGCCGCTCGCGATCAGGCCGGCGACGCGGGTGGCGCCGCCGCTCTTGCCGTCACCACGCACGGTGACGCCGACGCCCGCGATGGTGAAGCGGCCGCCGACCTGGATCGGAATGTTTGGCATGCCGAGCGCGGCCGGCGCCTTGCCTGCGGCCGGCGCCGCGAGCTGCAGCAGCGCGACATCGGCGGTCGCGACATGATTGGTCATCGCCTGCATCCGAAAGCCGGGATGGATCGCAACCGTCCTGACGTCCTGCAGCTTCGGCTGCCTGTCCGCGCCATATTCGACAATCTTGTAATCGGCACCGGGCTGCACGCAATGCGCCGCGGTCAGCACGACCTTCGGCGCGATCAGCGCACCGGTGCAGAAATTGCCGCGCGAGCCGACGATCGTGACGACGGAGCGCGCAACGCCATCCGTCGACGGCGCGCCGCCGCCGACGATGGCGAAAGCCGGAGGGCAGACCAGCGACACGAGAACGGCGAGGATCAGGCGGGATGTCTTCATCGGCGAAGCAATAGCCCGCTCCGCGCGGGTCGCCAAGCGCCGAACGAGCACCGAACAAGCGCCGGATCGGGCTGGTCCCGGTCTGCGATCCGTGTTAGCCGCTCCTCAAGCAACGCATCATTGGGCAGGAAAGCATGATCGAGGCAGTGATCTGGGATTTCGGTGGCGTGTTGACCACCTCGCCGTTCGAGGCGTTCGCGCGCTATGAGACCGAGCGCGGCCTGCCGATCGACATCATCCGCCGCACCAACGCCGCCAATCATCTCGAGAACGCCTGGGCCAAGTTCGAGCGCGCCGAGATCGATATCGAGGCGTTCGACGCGCTGTTCGCCACGGAATCGACGGCGCTCGGCGCCGAGGTGCGCGGCAAGGACGTGCTGCCGCTGCTCTCCGGCGACCTGCGCCCCGAGATGGTCGAGGCGCTGAAGCGCATCAAGGCGAAATTCAAGACCGGCTGCATCACCAACAACCTGCCGGCGAACGCGATCGGCAGCCGCAGCGGACGCGCGCTCTATGTCGCCGAGGTGATGGCGCTGTTCGATCACGTCATCGAGTCCGCGAAGATCGGCCTGCGCAAGCCCGACCCACGGATCTACCAGATGATGGTGGAGACGCTGCAGGTGAACCCGAAGAACTGCGTTTATCTCGACGATCTCGGCGTCAATTTGAAGCCGGCGCGCGAGATGGGCATGACCACGATCAAGGTCGCGAATGCCGCGCAGGCGATCGGCGAGCTTGAAGCCGCGACCGGCCTCACGCTGAGGTGAAGCGGGCTACGCGCCTGTTCATGCCGCATTCACGCGGCGGCTTCTAATTGTCGGCCTCCCCCCGGGTCACGGCGCGATCGCATCGTGACCCCTTTCCTGGTCTGAGCATGACGTTCCGGAAAACCGACGTCCACTTCTCCGGATCATGCCTCGCGGAGGCACTTCCCATGAAACGTCTTGTCGTCGCCCTTGTCTCCGCTGGTTCGCTGCTGATCCCGGTCGCAGCGCTCGCGCAGACAACATCAGCCCCCACAACAGCGCCGGTGGCAGCTCCCGCGCAACAGAGCGCGTCGACAGCGGCGCCCGTGCCCGGCGCGAAGCGCGCGGCCTGCCAGAGCGCGGCGAAGGCGCTGAAGGGTCAGGAGCGGCACGACCAGATGCAGCTCTGCATGGCGCAGGCGCGGCTCGACTGCCTGAAGCAGGCCATCGACCAAAAGATCACGGGCCCGCAGCGCAAGGATTTCGTGAAGAGCTGCGCGGGTTGACGGTAGCCGGGCTACGAGATTCTTCTCCTTCCCCCTGAAAGGGGGAAGGTCGGGATGGGGGTCAGCCGCAGACGCCGGCGTTGATGGAGAGAGTAGATCCCCACCCGCTTTGCTCTGGCGAGCAAAGCGACCTCCCCTTTTCAAGGGGAGGTTCGAACTACACGCTAACAAGCGTAGCCCGTATTGCGCTTGGCGGAATACCCCGGAACCATGCGCTATGCGGGCCAAACGAGCCTTGTGCTTTGTCCGCAACGGGCGCAGAACAGGTCCGAGTTCAAGGCAAATTCGGAGCTGATCCTCGTGGCTGACACCAGGCCCACCGCCTCGATCGAGGCCGTGGAAAGCGGCCTCGCCGCGCAAGGCTATATTGCGAGCCGGCAGATCGCGACCGCGGTCTATCTGTCGCAGCAGATCGAGAAGCCGATCCTGGTCGAGGGCCCTGCCGGCGTCGGCAAGACCGAGCTGGCGAAGGCGATCGCCGCATGGCGCGGCATGAAGATGATCCGCCTGCAATGCTATGAGGGCCTCGACGAGGCCAAGGCGCTGTATGAGTGGAAATACGCCAAGCAGCTGCTCTACACCCAGATCCTGAAGGACAAGCTCGGCGAGGTGCTCGGCGGCGCACAGTCGCTGGCGGCTGCGCTCGACCAGCTCCACACCTTCGGCGATGTGTTCTTCTCCAAGGAATTCGTCGAGCCGCGGCCGCTGTTGCAGGCGCTGGAGCAGCCGGCCGGCTGCGTGCTCCTGATTGACGAAATCGACAAGTCGGATGCCGAATTCGAATCGCTGCTGCTGGAAATCCTCTCGGACTTCCAGGTCACGATCCCCGAGCTCGGGACCGTCTCCGCGGTGGCGCCGCCGACCGTGATCCTGACCTCGAACAGCGAGCGCGATCTTGGCGATGCCTTGAAGCGGCGTTGTCTGCATCTGCACATCGGCTTCCCCGAACAGAAGCTGGAGGAGCGCATCGTCGAGAGCCGGGTGCCCGGCATCTCGCAGACGCTGCGCAAGCAGATGGTCGGCTTCATCCACGAGATCCGCTCGCTCGACCTGAAGAAGCTGCCCTCGGTCAGCGAGGCGATCGACTGGGCGCGCGTGCTGGTGCTGCTGCAGGCCAGCGAGCTCGACCACGAGATCGTCAAGGACACGCTCAACGTGCTCCTGAAATACGAGGCCGATATCGAGGCCGCGACACCGCAGATTTCGTCCTTCATCGCCAAGGCGTCGCGCCAGGGCGTGTTCAGCTAAACCAAGATGCGCGAGAACCTGCATCGCTTCTTTCGTGCGGCGCGGGGAGCCGGGGTCCGGGTCTCGCCCGCCGAAAGCATCGATGCGATGCGGGCGGTCGCCCAGGTCGGCTTTGCCGATCGCGACATCCTGCGCGACACCTTCCTGCTGACGCTGGCCAAGACCCAGGACGAGAAGCGCGCGCTCGGCGAATGCTTCGACCTGTTCTTCAGCCAGCCCGAGCCGCAGCAGGAGAACGCCGAGCAGAGCAAGACCGACGACGGCAGCGAATCCGGTGCCAACCCATCGGCCGACGAGCATGGCGATGCGTCGGGCGGCGCCGCCAGCGAGAACGTCGGGCCGCTGGCGCAGATGCTGCTGTCGCAGGATCGCTCCGCGATATCGAGCGCGATCGCCAACGCCTCCGGCGCCGCCTCGCTGCCGGATATCCGCTACTTCACCCAGCGCGGCATCTTCCAGACCCGCATCCTCGATGCGATGGGGATCCAGCGCCTGCGCGACGACATCGACGACCAGACCACGCGCAATCCCGCGCTCGCCGAACGGCTGCAGGAGGCGCTCAACGGCCTGCGCGGCACCGTTCGCGACGCGGTCTCGCAGGCCCTGCTGCTCTACGGGCGCGAGGAAGCGGAGAATCTGCGCAACGAGATCCTGCGCAACGCGCCGCTGGCGCGGATCGAGCCGCGGCAGGTCGAGCAGATGCGCGCGCTGATCCGCCAGATCGCGCGCCGGTTGCGCGAGCGCTACTCCAAGCCGCGCAAGCGCCAGCGCCGCGGTCATCTCGACGTCCGCCGCACGCTGCGCCGCAACGCGGCTTGGGGCGGCGTCCCCTTCCTCACCGCCTGGAAGCGCAAGCATCGCGACCGGCCGAAGATCGTCGCGCTGTGCGACGTTTCCGGCTCGGTCGCCCGCGTCTCGGACTTCTTCCTGCTCCTGATCCACAGCCTGCACGAGGTGGTGGACGACGTCCGCTCATTCGCCTTCTCGGGCCACCTGATCGAGGTCAGCGACATCCTGGAATCGAAATCGCCGGAAGAGGCGATGAAGGAGATCATGTCCAAGGTCGGCTTCGGCTCGTCCGACTACGGCAATTCCTTCGCCGATTTCGAGGCCAATTGGATGAGCGCGATCACGCCGCAGACCACGGTGATCGTGCTCGGCGACGCCCGCAGCAACAATCTCGATCCGCGCGCCGACATCCTGCGCCGTATCGGCGAGCGCTCCAAGCGGCTGGTCTGGCTCAACCCCGAAGGCCGCATGGTCTGGGGCTTTGGCGATTCCGAGATGCCGCGCTACGCGACCTTCTGCAGCGTGGTGCGGCAATGCGCGACCGCGCGGCAGCTCGAGCGCGCCGTGTCGGATATCGTCGCGACGTATCAATAGGCCGCCGGCCGCACTTAGATGGCAAGCGACTCGCCGTGGAACAGCCACCCGACGAACGCAGCCAATGTCAGCGCGATCGAGGCGAAGATGCCGACCAGCTTGATCGTCGTGATCGCCTTCAGGATCGAGACAGACCGCGCCGCCGCATGCGGGTCGCCGTGCAGCAGCAGCCATGCCAGGAGACAGTCCTCGATCAAATCGCTGAGCAGGTACACCGCCGGCACGACCAGGCCGAGCCACGCCGCGGACGGGTAGATCCGGCTGAGCCAGTGCGATGACGCCGCGCCCATCGCGCCCGCCAGCGCCAGCATCACGATCAGGTCGAGCGGAAACAGGATCGGAAAGACATACTTCATCCGCAGATCGGACTGCACCAACTCGCCGAGCTGGTCGCCGGTGTAGCTGAGCGTCTTCTCCGGAAAGCGGGTTCGGAACCTGTTTGTGAACACGCGATCGGAATAGCTGCCGACCCACCAGAACAGTCCGAACGCCACCACCACAAGTGCCGAGAGAATGGCCGTCACGAGAGCTTGAGGGCTCATGCCGACCCGTTCCTGTTGTTGTCGAGGAAACTGCGGGAGGCCGCAGGAAAGATGATCGCGTGCACCGCGGAGTCCCTGAAAGGGAGAAAATGTCGACGCATATAGCAATGATCGACGAGCAGATTTCCATCTTTTCCGAAGTGTTGCAATTGAATTTTGAGAGCGCCATTGGCGGCTGGCCCAAAGCATCGCGAACGCAATTGGGTCTCTCACGGACACTCCGTCACGGCCGGGCATCGGCGAGCTGAAGCGACGCCGTCCTTGGCGCAGCCTTGGCCGGGGCGAGATTCAATTCGAGAGCCAACGGCAGGCAGCGTCGACGCGCATCGCGCTTCGGCTACCCGGCACCACCGGCGGTCACGCCGCCGCCACAGAACCGTCTTCAATTGGAGATTGAATTTTCACCACGTTCTGCCGTACATAGAGGCCACGAATTTTCACGGCGGCCGCGAGGGCAACGGATGCCGAAGGATATTGTGATTTGCTGCGACGGCACCGGCAACGAGATCGGTGACAATATTTCCAACGTGCTGAAGCTGTTCCGCGTCGCCGACAAGAATGACCGGCAGCGGATCTATTATCACCCCGGCCTCGGCACCATCGGCCTGCAAAACGCCTGGGGCCGCTTCAAGCAGCAGATGCGCGGCCTGTTCGGGCTGGCCTTCGGCGCCGGTCTCGACCAGGACACGCTCGGCGCCTACCTGTTCCTGTGCCGAACGTGGGAGCCAGGTGACCGGGTCTGGATGTTCGGCTTCAGCCGCGGTGCCTACACGGTGCGCGTGCTCGCGGCCTTCGTCCATGTGATGGGCCTGCTGCCCGTCGACCAGCTCGACCTCGCGAGCTACGCCTTCGGCACCTACAAAATAGCCAGCTCCGACGCGCAGAAATCCGACGGCACGTTCGACTATGCTCCGTTGAAGGAGGCTTGGCATTTCAGCCAGATTGCCGGCGGCCGCAATATCGACATCGAGTTCGTCGGGGTCTGGGACACCGTGGCCTCGATCATCGTGCCGCGACAGGACAATTTCCTGTTCGACTTGCAGACGCTGCTGTTCACCCGCACCAATTCCAGCGTCAAACACTTCCGCCAGGCGATCTCGATCGACGAGCGCAGGCGCATGTTCCGACTCAATCGCTGGATCGAGCCGCAGAAATTTCGCTCGGATCCATTCGATCCGGCAACGGAGGTGGAGCAGGACATCCGCCAGGTCTGGTTTGCCGGCGTGCACTCCGACGTCGGGGGCGGCTATCCGGAAGACCAGAGCGGGCCGTCGAAGTTTCCGCTGATCTGGATGCTCGAGCAGGCCAAGGCAGCCGGGCTGCACATGGATCAGGCGCTGATCGATCATCTCGCCTGGGGGATGCCGTTGCCGCCGCACAAGCACGACTATGTGCCGCCGAGCGCGACCGCTCCGCTGCACAATTCGCTGACCGCCGCCTGGGAAATCCTTGAATGGATTCCGAAGAGCGACAAATGGAAGGAATGGTCGGAGCGGAAATCCTTCCTCGGCTTCTATCTGCCGCGCGGCGAGCCGCGGCCGATTGCGGACGGCGCGACCATCCATGCCTCGGTGTTGGAGCGCATGGAGAAGGATCCGGCCTACAAGCCGATCAATATGCCGATGACCTACAACGTCGAGCCGATGACGCCGCCCCCGGCTCCCCCTGCTGCAACGGCTTGACCGCATTACGCGTCGATCGCGTCCTTGATCCGTTTGCGGCTGAGCGGCAGCTCGCGCAGCCGCTTGCCGGTTGCATGCGCGATGGCATTGGCGAGCGAGGCGGCGGCCGGGCCCTGCCCGGTCTCGCCGCTGCCGAGGAACGGCTGGCCGGGGCGGTTGATGATGTGGACGGCGATACTGTCGGGCACCGCATTGAAGCGCAGGATCGGGTAGGTCTGCCAGTCGATGCTGGTGATCCTTGTCTCGTCGAAGGTGACGCTTTCATAGAGCGTCCAGCTGGTCGACTGCACGATCGCGCCCTCGATCTGGTTGGTGATGCCGTCCGGATTGACGACCTGGCCGGCGTCGACGGCGGCGACCGCGCGCACCAGCCGGGCCCGCCCGGTTTCGCGATCGACCTCGACCTCGGATGCAATGGCGCAATAGGCGGCGAGATTCTTGTAGCGCGCGAAAGCGAAGCCGTAGCCGCGATTTCGCGGCGGCTGCTGTCCGCGCGTCCAGCCGAATTCCTCCGCGGCCTTCTCGACCACCGCGCGGCCCCGCTGATCGTCGAGATGCCTGAGCCGAAACTCGACCGGATCGGCGCCGGCGAGAGCGGCCAGTTCATCCATGAAGCTCTCGGTCGAGAACACGTTGTGATAGGCGCCGAGCGCGCGCATCGCGGAGATCCGCAGCGGCATCGCGGGGATGAAGTGATGCATCACATGCGCGTTCGGAAAATTGTAGATCGGAATCGCGTTGCGATCGCCGCCACCTTCCGGCAACGGCAACGGCTTTGGTGCGGGCACCGCGAATGATCGCGCCATGTGCTGGGCCGCAAGCAGCGCGCCGGCGCCGCCCGGCCGCATCGAATGGGTGTTGCTCCACACCGCGAAATTCCAGTCGGCGATCTTGCCGTCGGCCGTGAGTGACGCGCTCAATTTTGTCACCATCGCCGGACCATACGGCTCCCAGCCGTGCTCCTGCTCGCGCATCCACTGCACCCGAATTGGGCGCCCTGGCAGCACCCGGGCGATCAGCGCGGCGTCGGCCGCGGCATCGTCGGCGCCATTGTGGCCGTAACAGCCGGAGCCTTCGACATGGATCAGGCGGACGCTGGCGGGCGTCATGCCGAGCATCTCGGCGATCGCCTGCCGGTCGGGATAGACGCCCTGCGTGTGCGTCCACACCGTTATCGCGCCGTCGACGAATTGCGCGACCGCGCAGGACGGCCCGATCGAGCCGTGCGACTGGTAAGGCCGCGCATAGGTCGCTTCGAGCGACCGCGCGCCGCTCACCGTGGGATCGCTACGCTGCAAGATCGCGAAATCCTGAGAGGGCAGCGTGGTCAGCACGTTGGCCAGATCGTGCTGGTTCGGCAGTTTCGCGCTCTCCCGCCACTTCGCCGCGGCGGCCAGCGCGTGCATGGCCTTGACCGCCGAAAATTCCTTCTCCGCCACCACGGCCAGGAAGTTGCCGTCGCGCACGATTTGAATCACGCCGGGCATTTTCTCGATCGCGGCCGTGTCGCATTCCACGAGCTGCGCGCCGTAGCTCGGCGGGCGCACCACGCGCGCATGCACCATGCCGGGAAGCCGCATGTCCTGCACATAGGCGGCGCCGCCCGTGACCTTGGCCGGAATATCGACGCGTGGCACCGGCTGGCCCATCACCTTGAAGCTCGCCGGATCCTTCAGGCTCGATGTCGGTTGCGCCTGGACGTGCAACATGTCCGCGGCGACAAGCTCGCCATAGCCCAGACGCCGGCCATCGGGAGCGATGACGGCCGCATTCTCGGTTCGCAAGCCGTCGGGCGGCAAGCCGAAACGCTTTGCCGCCTCGGCCACCAGCAACATGCGCGCCTGCGCCGCGGCATGCAGGATCGCCGTGCCGCTGTCCTGCATCGAATGACTGCCGGACGTGTAGCCCTCGTTCGCCGTGAGTTTGGTGTCGGCGGTGATCACCTTCAGCGCATCGAAGGGAATATCGAGCTGCTCGGCCGCAATCTGCTGGAACGCGGTGCGGAATCCCTGGCCGAGTTCGGCCTTGCCCGTGAAGGCCGTGACCTGGCCATTGGCATCGATACGGATCCAGGAATCCAGATTGGGCGTTTTGGCCAGGCTGCCCGGCAACGCCGGGCCCTGCGCAGCCTTCTGCTCCTGCGCCACCGCATGGCGCAGCGAGAAGCTGACAATCAGCGCACCGCCGCCGGCCAGCACGCTGCGGCGATCGAGAATTACCGGCGCGGTCATCGGACGCTCCTGTCGCTTGCGGCGTCGGCCGTATCCATCAACCTGGCGGCGCGGTGCACCGCGCGCAGGATGCGCATATGGGTGCCGCAGCGGCAGAGATTGGGCTCCAGCTCGGCGCGGATCTGCGCATCCGATGGCTTCGGGTTGCGCATCAGCAGCGCCTGCGCGCGCATCATCATCCCGGCGATGCAGTAGCCACACTGCGCCGCCTGCTCCTCCATGAAGGCGCGCTGGATCGGCGCCGGCGCGGCCACGGTGCCGAGCCCTTCGAGCGTCGTCACCTGCTTGCCCTCGACCAGGACCAGCGGCGTGACGCAGGACAGCACCGCCTTGCCGTCGACGATCACCGTGCAGGAGCCACATTGCCCGAGCCCGCAGCCGAACTTGGCGGCATTGAGCGCCAGATCATTGCGCAGCACATAGAGCAACGGCGTATCCGGCTCCGCATCGACCTGATGATCCCTGCCATTGACCTTCAATGTCATCATGGCTTGCCTCGCTGTCTGGATTCCGCTGGCGTGTCGCGCGCCGCAAGCGACGTGGCCTGCACCGCCCGCGCATCGCGCACCGCCTTGTCGAGATTGGCCCACGCCGGCCGCTTGCCGAACCGCTCGCGCAGATAGGCCGTGAGCGCGACCATCTGCGTATCATCGATGCTGCTGGCGAAGCCCGGCATGATCGGGCTGCGCTCGCCTTCGACGGCGCCGACGCCCGACAGCACGATATTGAGGAGATTGCGCGGGTCGGGGCTTGCGATCGCCGTGCTGAGCGCGAGATTGACGCCGCCATAGGGCAGCGTCCGGCTACCCTCATGGCAGGAGCCGCACGCCGCGGCATAGATCGCCGCGCCGGCCGCATGGGTCTGTGCCGCATCATCGGAAGACGATTGTGCGACGACGTCGGCCGGCCGCTTGCGATCCGGCGCCGGCGTGCCCGAGATATCGGCCATGTACACGGCGATGGCCCGCACGTCGCTGTCGGGCACCGTCGCCAGATTGCCGACCACTTCAGCCATCGGCCCGCGCGCGGTGCCATGATCGGCCTGCCAGCCGTGGCGCAAATAGGCGTAGAGCGCGTCGGCGGTCCACCGCACCGGGGCGTGCGAGGTGTCGTTCAGCGCGTAGGCGTGCCAATTGTCGACCTCGCCGCCGGCGAACTGCGCATTCAGCCGCTCGGCGCCGAGCGCGTTGCGCGGCGTGTGGCAGGCGCCGCAATGCGCGAGCCCCTCCACCAGATAGGCGCCGCGGTTCCATTCCGCGCCCTTCGCCGAGTCCTGAGGGGCATCGCCGCTGCGCAGATACAGCAGCTTCCACCCTGCAATCAGCGGTCGATAGTTGAGCGGGAACGAAAGCTGATTCGCCGGCGGCGACGCGTGGACCGGCTGCCGCGTCATCAGGAACGCATACAGTGCCCGGTCGTCCGCATCCGAGACGTTGGTGAAATGGTCATAAGGAAAGGTCGGGTAGAGATGCTGGCCATCGCGCGCCACGCCCGAGCGCATCGCGCGGACGAACGCCTCCTCCGGCCAGCGCCCGATGCCGGTTTCGGCATCCGGCGTGATGTTGGATGAGAAGACGATGCCGAACGGCGTTGGAACCGGGAGCCCGCCGGCATAAGTCGCGCCGCCCTGCACGGTATGGCAGGTGTTGCAATTGCCGATCGCGGCGAGTTCGCGGCCGCGTTTGACCACATCAGGGTCGAAGGTATCGGCCCGCGGCGGCGCAATCGCGGCAATCTGCGGCCGCCAGGCGACGGCAAAGGCCGCCGCCGCGCCCGCGACCAGCACGATCGCGGCAATGCCTGTGATGATCCGCAGCTGACCAGTCATGCTGAATTGAGTTTGTTGTTGGGACGTGTATTAACACCTTTCATTCCGGTATCGTTCGGCCAGAAGACCTCGATCACCGCCTGTTGACCTCAAGGAATCCTGGAAAATCCCAAAGGGATCGCGCAAGGGATCATGACCGCCCAGCCCGCCCTCGATCGCGCCTCCGCCCCGTCTCGCGATGCGCTGTCCGTGCTCAGTTCCGTGTTCGGCCTGTCGGGCTTCCGCGGCGCGCAGGAAAACATCATCCGTCACGTCACCGATGGCGGCAATTGCCTGGTGCTGATGCCGACCGGCGGCGGCAAGTCGCTGTGCTACCAATTGCCGTCGCTGCTGCGCGACGGCTGCGGCATCGTGGTATCACCTTTGATTGCGCTGATGCGCGACCAGGTCGCGGGCCTCACTGAAGCCGGCGTCAACGCCGCGGTGCTGAACTCGACGCTGTCCTATGAGGAAGCCTCCGAGGTCGAGCGGCGGCTGCTCGCCGGCGATCTCGACCTGCTCTATGTGGCGCCGGAGCGGCTGCTCACGCCGCGCTGCCTCAATCTGCTCGGCCAGGCGCAGATCGCGCTGTTTGCGATCGACGAGGCGCATTGCGTCTCGCAATGGGGCCATGACTTCCGCCCGGAATATATCGGCCTGTCCGCACTCGCCGAGCGCTTCCCCAAGGTGCCGCGCATCGCGCTGACCGCGACTGCGGACGCGCTGACGCGAAGGGAGATCGCCGAGCGGCTGCAGCTTACCGACGCACCGCAATTCGTCGCGAGCTTCGACCGGCCCAATATCCGCTACGAGATCGTCGACAAGCAGAATGCGACCACGCAGCTGAAGAACTTCATCAAGGAGCGGCATGCCGGCGACGCCGGCGTGGTCTATTGCCTGTCCCGCGCCAAGGTCGAGGACGTCGCGGCGGCGCTCAGCGAGGCCGGCATTCCGGCACTGCCCTATCATGCCGGGCTCGATGCCGGCGTGCGCGCCCGGCACCAGGACCGCTTCCTCAACGAGGACGGGCTCGTGATCGTCGCCACGATCGCCTTCGGCATGGGGATCGACAAGCCCGATGTGCGCTTCGTCGCGCATCTCGATCTGCCGAAGAGCATCGAAGCCTACTACCAGGAGACCGGGCGTGCCGGCCGCGACGGCAAGCCGTCGGCGGCATGGATGGCCTACGGCCTGTCCGACATCGTGCAGCAGCGCCGCATGATCGATGAATCGACCGGCTCCGATGCCTTCAAGCGCGTCTCGGTCGGCAAGCTCGACGCGCTGGTTGCGCTGGCTGAAACGGTGCATTGCCGCCGGCAGCGCCTGCTCGGCTATTTCGGCGAGACCCGCGCAGAAGAAAGCTGCGGCAATTGCGACAACTGCCTGACGCCGCCGCGCGTCCGCGACGGCAAGGTGCTCGCACAAAAGCTGCTGTCCTGCGCCTACCGCACCGGGCAACGTTTCGGCGCCATGCACCTGATCGACGTGCTGGTCGGGCGGCTCACCGAACGGGTCAAGCAGTTCAACCACGACCAGCTGTCGGTGTTCGGCATCGGCCGCGAGCTCAACGAGAAGCAATGGCGCGCGGTGCTGCGCCAGCTGGTGGCGATGGGCCATCTGCGCGCCGACAGCGATGCCTTCGGCGCGCTTGTTCTGACCGACAGCGCCCGCGGCGTGCTGAAGGGCGAGACCGCGGTGATGCTGCGTGAGCAGCCGGAGGGCGCGCGCAACCGCGCGGTCCGCGGCAAGTCGCGCCGCGGCGAGCTTGTGCCCGCGGCCGACAGCCCGGGTGGCGCCGCAAATCCCGCGTTGCATGCGGCGTTGCGCGCCTGGCGCTCGGATGTCGCGCGCCAGCGCGGCGTGCCGGCCTATGTCGTGCTGCACGATTCCACCATCGACGGCATCGCCGCGATGCGGCCGGACACGCTCAGCGAGCTGCGCAACATCGCAGGGATCGGCGACAAGAAGCTCGAGCACTACGGCGACGAGCTGATCCGGATCGTGAAGACGACAGGAGCGTGACCGGTCCTCTCTACGCCGAAGCGACGACAGTCGCTTTGGCCGGCGCTGAGACCGAGGGAGTCGCAGCTCAACGCTGGTCAGCGAGACAGCATTTCTTGTATTTCTTGCCGCTGCCGCACGGGCATGGGTCGTTGCGCCCGACATGGCGCAAGGGATTCCTCACGGGTTCGGTGTGGCTCCACAATGTATCGAGATCGTCCCCAAAGGGGGCATCCAGATCGTCGAAGGTCTCGTTGTAGCCGTAGTCGGTCCCTTCCATTTCCTGGACCGCATCCTTGATATAGCCGAGGCCAACTTCCTCGAATCGTGCGATTTCCTCGGGTCGCTGCTCGGCATCGACGAGCATTTCGTCGAACTCGCGGCGTTCCGTCATCCAATCGGGTATACGCCCGTCATCGAAAGCGCGATACGCCAAGGGCGCCAGCTCGCGCAACCCCAGGAGGGCAATTGCCTGCTGCCACGCGTACCAGGCATGGTTCTCGTCATCCGCCAGATTTTGCTCGTGGAATGCTTTGAGCAGGCGCTGCATGCGCTCCCGCCCGATCATCCCATTCCATGTGAGGAAGGTGGCCGCGCCGAGAACCTGCTCGCGCGCAAATTGATCGACGGACTGATCCACGACCAGACTCAACAAGGCGTCGACGTCCCCGTCAAAGACACCCGCGACAATGCGCGCCATGCTTTCGGTCAGGCAGTCACCCAACAGGTCATCAAGTTCGCTTTCGGGTCTGCGCAGCAGTCGCAGCAGGTCGCGGCAAACATCCGTGTCACGAGCTCCACCGAGGATATAGACACCTCGGAACAGCAGCCTGGCCTCATCGTCGGACAGTTCCTCGCCGTTCCCTGCCCGGGCGACGATGGCGCGCAGCGCGGGGGCCGCTTCTTCCATTCTGATCAGGCACATTCCGACTGCGGCCGCAGGCAATTGTTTCTCGGTCGCGACGGCCTCAAGATAGTCTTCGATCGGCCCCAAATCGCCCCGCTCGAAGATAGCTTCTACTTCTTCCTTCTTCATGGGACCTCGATCTTTGCCGGCAGATGAACGGTCACGACAGAACAACTACCCGATCACCGCTTACCCTCATCCTCTCCCAGAGACAGCATAGGAGCTATTCGCTGGACGGCAATACGCTTGCTTGCGGGCCGCGCCGCCCTCGCCCTAATCTTTGCCCATCGCGTCCAACGAGACGCGGGCAAGACATAACGATATAGGGAAGAGACGGCCCATGGCTCAGGAGAGCACCGCGCGCAAAACTGTGCGCCCTGCCGAGACCGGAACGTTCGATGCCGTGGTGATCGGCGCCGGGTTCGCCGGCATGTACATGCTGCATCGGCTGCGCGGACTCGGCTTCACCGCGCGGGTCTATGAGGCCGGCGGCGGCGTCGGCGGCACCTGGTACTGGAATCGCTATCCCGGCGCGCGTTGCGACGTCGAGAGCCTGCAATATTCGTTCTCGTTCTCCGAGGAACTCGATCAGGACTGGAGCTGGTCGGAGAAATATTCTCCGCAGCCCGAAATTCTCGCTTACGCCAATCACGTCGCCGATCGCTTCGACCTGCGCAGCCAGATCGTGTTCGACACCCGCGTCACCGCGGCGACCTTCGACGAACAGGCAGGCACATGGCTTATCGAGACCGACCGCGGCGACAGGGTTACCGCAAAGTTCTGCATCATGGCGGTCGGCTGCCTGTCGGCGCCGAACCGGCCGGCTTTCCCGGGCATGGCGGATTTCCGCGGGCCGATCTATCACACCGGCGAATGGCCGCATGAGGGTGTCGACTTCAGCGGCCTGCGCGTCGGCGTGATCGGCACCGGCTCGTCGGCGATCCAGTCGATCCCGATCATCGCGCAGCAGGCCTCCGAGCTCACGGTGTTTCAGCGCACCGCGACCTGGTCGGTGCCGGCGTGGAACGAGCGGCTGTCGGCGGAATATCTCAAGGAAGCGAAGGCGCATTATCCGGAGCTGCGCGCCAAGGCCCGTGCGCGCCCGACCGGCTTCTATTTCCAGTTCAACGCCCAGCCCGCCTTGCAGGCGAGCGAGCGGGAGCGCGAGCAGCAATACGAAGAAGCGTGGCAGCGCGGCGGCCTGCCCTTCCTCGGCGCGTTCGGCGATCTCCTGTTCGAGAAGGCCGCCAACGACACCATCGCCGATTTCGCGCGCGAGAAGATCCGCGGCATCGTCAAGGATCCCGCCACCGCCGAATTGCTGTGCCCGCGAAACGTGTTCGGCTGCAAGCGGCTCTGCGTCGATACCAATTATTTCGAGACCTACAATCTGCCGCATGTGAAGCTGGTCGACGTGTCGACGACGCCGATCGATCGCTTCACGACGGAAGGCATTGTCGTCGACGGCACCGAATACAAGTTCGACGCGATCGTCTCCGCCACCGGCTTTGCCGCCATGACCGGCTCGTTCGACAAGATCGCGATCACCGGCCGCGGCGGGCAGACGCTGGCCGAGAAATGGCGGGCGGGCCCGCGTGCCTATCTCGGCCTTGCCTCCGAGGGCTTTCCGAACCTGTTCATGATCACCGGGCCCGGCAGCCCGTCGGTGCTCGCCAGCATGATCCAGGCGATCGAGCAGCATGTCGATTGGCTGGCGGATTGCATCAGTCATATGCGCGACATCGGCGCCGGCACGATCGAGGCGGTCCGCGACGACGAGGACGCCTGGGTCACCCATGTCAACGACGTATCAACGGTTTCGCTGCGCTCGACCTGCAGTTCCTGGTATGTCGGCGCCAACATCCCGGGCCGTCCCCGCGTGTTCATGCCCTATATCGGCGGCTTCCCGATCTATGTGCAGAAGTGCAATGAGGTGATGAACTCGGGTTACGACGGCTTCGTGCTGCAGGGTGGGCGCAACGGCAATGCACCGCCGCAGGTGCGCTTCACCGAGCGCTGGCAGGTACCGCTCGACATCGAGGTGATCTCGCCGGCCGCGGTCGCCGCGAAGCGGGTTCCCGTGGTCTGAGTGCCGGCGGTATCCCCGCCGGGATTGCGCATGATAGTGTCGCGCCGGTCCGCGCTTGGCATCGCGGAGCGCACGGGGGACGATGGCCGACACGGCATTGCAGGGACTGGTCGAGCGGATCGGCGCGGATCACGTCGTGCGCCGGCTTGGGATCGAGGCCGCGCATGAGAAGCAGGTGTTCGGCCAGGGCACGCTGCTGTTCAACGTCGAGAACTGGAAACTGGCGCCGCGGATCATCGAGACCGCGCTCAAGGTGACCGGCCTGCACGGCCGCGCGCGGCGTAATGCCGATAGGGTCGAAGTGCGACGCAACCTGGTGACGTCGGCGCGCCTGCCGGCGGCCTTCGACGGCTTCGCCATGCTGCAGCTCAGCGATCTCCATGCCGACATCAGCCAACGCGCGATGCGGCATCTGATGGACATCGTGAGCGATATCGCCTGCGATATCTGCGTTCTCACGGGCGACTACCGCGGCAAGACGTATGGGCCGTTTGAAACGAGCCTCGCGTTGATGCGGGATCTGTGCGCGCGGATCAAGCTGCCGCTCTACGGCATCCTCGGCAATCATGACAGCATCCGCATGACGCCGGCGCTGGAGGCGATGGGCATCAGGATGCTGTTCAATGAGCAGGAGTCGATCACGCGCGATAGCGCGACGATCCACCTCGCCGGGATCGACGACGCGCACTTCTACCGCACCGACGACATTGCAAGGGCTGCCACAGCGATCCCGCGCGATGCATTCTCGATCCTGCTGGCACATACGCCGGAATCCTACCGCGCGGCGGCGGCAGCCGGCTTCGACCTGATGCTGAGCGGCCATACCCATGGCGGCCAGCTCTGCCTGCCCGGCGGCATCGCGATCAAGCTGGAGGCGCGGCTGCCGCGCCGGATGGGCAGCGGCGCCTGGCGGTTCGGTGAACTTGCCGGCTACACCTCGGCCGGCGCCGGCACCAGCCTCGCGCCGGTGCGGCTGAATTGCCCGGCCGAGATCACCGTGCATACTCTGCGGCGGCTCGGTTGAGCTCCGCCCGTACCTGGCAGGCGCCCATTGCCAAAATATCGAAAACAACCCCATGCAAAGGAGTCGGCGGCTGCCCGGACGTCGCAAGGAAAGACGTGTGGCCGGTAGCCAGATGCAGTCGCCCTGCCGCAAGGACGGGAAGAGGGCGTAGCGGAGGTCTCAATTGCCCTTCTTCGCACTCGCGCTCTGCTCGTTCACCGTGCAGGTGATCAGCAGCGTGTAGCCGCGCGCATTCTTGGCAATCTCGGCGGTTTCCTTCTTCATCTCCTCGCGCCACTCGGCGGTCCGGTACGCCACCGCGCTGTTGTCGAGAAAGTCGCGCAGCGCGCCGGTCTTGATCGCGAAATTGATGTTCTCCGGGATGGTCCCCGTCGCCCGCGCCATCCTGACCGCGTCGAGCTTGGCAGCCACCACGCCGACCACCGCGCCGGTAAGGTCGAACAGCGGACCGCCGCTGTTGCCCGGCTGCACGGCGGCGCTGATCTGCAGATGACGGGTATCGTTGAGGATGCCACTCAGCGAAGAGACAATGCCCGTGGTGACCGTGAAATCGGATGTCAGCAATCCGTGATAGGGATAACCGATCGCCACTACGCCGTTGCCGACCAGGATGGGGTTTTGCCTGAGGCTGACGACATCCTTGAAAGGGGTCGGCGCCTGCAGCAACGCGAGATCATTGGTCTCGTCATCGGACACCAGGCGCAGCTTGACCGGCGCCTCGCCGCTCAGGTTGCCCGTGATCTCGCTGCAGCCGCCGACGACATGGTGATTGGTGACGACGTGGCCGCTGCTGCTGACCACAAAGCCGGTGCCGGTCCCCGATCTCGCCTGCTTCGCCGGCGGCGCGCTGGGTGCTGCAGCCTGCTGCGGCGGCGCCGCAGGCTTTGTCGCGACCGCGAACTCGCCGGCATTGGAGACGCCGTTCTTCTTCACCGAGACGACGCAGTTGAGCAGAGCCGGCAACAGCTGCGCGGTCTGATTGAGGTTGAACTGAAACAATTGTCCCTGCGCGAATGCCGTCATCTGGCGCGCCTTGCGGAACTGGTTGATCAGGCTGGAATTCACCGGCATCTCGACATTCACGAGCTGGGTGCCGAGCGGCATGCCGTAGACGTTGAACGCCGGCTGGCCGTCAAAGGTCAGCGCCAGCGGAAAGGCCTCGCCCGGCGTCAGACGCCAGCTGTCATGGGCAAAGCCGAGCCGCCAGCTGCCATTCTCGGCGATCGACACCATGAAGAAGATGCCGCTTTGATACGTGGTGCTCGCCGAGCAATGGGTGAAGGCGCCATTCTTGTCGTTGGTGAAAGCGCCGCCCTTCCAGTTGCCGACCGTGATCGAGCCGTAGGGACCGCGGGCGCTCGACGGAGTTGCAGACGCAAACAGCCACGCGGCCGCAACGGCCGCCCAGATCGCAACTCTCATGACGCGCACTCCCCCAGCCACAACCCATCATAGGAGGCGTCGAAATTCATCCGCAAGTGGTGCGCGGCTTGGTCTTTGGTCCTGCGGCCACGCAAGTCCGCCGCGGATGAGGCGGTCGCCACACCCTCAGGTTACAGAACCTATGTTCCTATTATGTTCCTATGTCAACCGAGGTACTGGCCGTATTTAAGCCCCGTGTCCCAAGTTGAATCTTGGAGTGTCTTAATTCCGATTAAGCGAACGAAAACCGTAACTTGGCCGATGTTCTCGGCAAGACTACTGAGTCGCACGCCAGATGTTCTGGCTTTTGCAATCCGCCAAGTGTTCTCGCTCCACAGGGCAGAAGTGTTACCGGGGTTCTCCGTGGGTGAACGGAGTTCCAGCCTCCGCTACCGTCCCCCTTAGCATTCCGATGGAATAAGCCCGCCATCGCAGGGGTTGGAAGCTGAGGGAGGTCGACCAAGCCATGGAAAGCGAAAGTGCGCCTTCAGGGCCGGGTGAAGCCGCGTGGGAAGCGTTGACATTCGATGAGCCCGTCATCGTCGCGCTAGCTATTTGGGCCGCGCTATTGGTGGCCCACGTCATCGCGGCGTCGGTGTATTGGCGGGAGCAGCGCAGCCCGGAATGGTTGGCCGTTCTTGCGATCTTGGCCTACTGGCCAATCCTGGTGTCGATCATAGGTCTCGGCCTTGTTCTAAAATATCTGATCCGACCGCTGATCGGACAAATAAAACTGTTCCGGCGAAGGTCCGATATCAAAGGCGTCGTTGAGTAAGGCCGCCTCAGTTGGCGGCCTCTCCGTTTATGATCTCGATCCATCGGCGCAAGCTCGATTCAAATCGCTCGCGCACTTCTGCTTCCGAGTTAGCCGTCACGCCAAATGAGAGCGGCGCGTCCCTTCCTGTAGTTGCGATCCATTCTCCGCAAGCTCGCGGCTGAATCTCCGGCACAATCCCCGGCTTGGGGCTGAAACATAGGCAAATGCAGCCCCGGTCGAAGCGCCCTCTAATACGACACCATGACGTCGGAAGAGATGCGAGCGATGGCAGCGCAGTGTGATGATGTGGCCTTGAAGCTACTCGCTCCCGAGCGCGCCATTGTCCGGAACGTCGCAGCCCAATCGCGTATGCTGGCACACCAATCCGAGATGCTACTGTAGAGAGTGGCGATCAATCAGGCCTTCCAGCGAGACTGTTCCCCGTGACGCCCTCAAGGAAACGGCCCCAGCGCGTTGGAACGAACGCTGAGGCCGCCTTACCGCGCCGCTGAGAATAAGGCGGCCCCGGCACGTAGCTAGCGCCGGGGGGCCAGAGGGATTGTCATTCCCATGAGAACTCGACCCTGCGCCCAATAGGTCTGTTCCCGCATTTGCATAGGAAAGTCAGCTTGCATTTCATCGCAGATGCGATGCGGCACTCAAGCAAACGGCCCCAGCACTCGGGCAAGGAGGCTGAGGCCGAGGAGCGCCCGTGGGGTAGGGAAAGATTATGGACACCCCCGCGTGAGCTAGAACCTCGATGGTACGGAAGGGCATTTGCATATGTGAATGAGTGTCCTGATTTCCCCAAGCGAATGTCCTAACTGGGACAGCATCTCAACCGGGGTGCTGTCCGCATTTAGGCCCCGTGTCCCAAGTTGATTTTGGAGGTGTCCTGATTAGAAAGCGGCCCCAGCGCCGGGAGAGCGCTAAGGCCAAGTTGACGTTTCCAATGAGCTACGGCAGTTCAGCCGATCAGAAGCCAGCCTAAGCTGATGATGAACGCGACGAGCGATATCCCCGCCAAGCCTATGAGGCTGAACTCGACGCCATCTAAATCGGTCCTGAACATAATGTTCAAAGCATTACACGTCGGATCGGCGGGCGCTTTAGCGTATGTCAGTCAGCGGCTGTGTCCAATTTCCAGATTCCACCGGGCATCAGATGTCCTAATTCCCCTGTACGAGTGCCCTAACCAGGACAGCACCTCAACCGGAGCATTGCCGCCAAGGCGGACGCTACTGCGGCTCCCCGACCGAGGAGCGCGCCGGCGGATTTGGATCGCTGAACCAGTACCAGGATGCGAGGGCATGGACGCCGACGCCGATCAGGAAGATGCCGGCGTAGAGCTCGACCGCATGATTCATCGCCAGCAGGCGGGGATGCGGCGCGGCACCCTGGCCCTGGTAGGTCCAGACCCAGTGCCCCACGGCGACGATGCCAACGCCGAGCGCGGCGATGGCTCGGCCGGCCGCATTCATCATCCTCACGCGATGGTCTCCCAACTCGCCCGGTCAGGCAAAAATACCGGGCGAAGCTGACGCGGACCTGACGTGGGACATCGAACGTAGCCCGGATGGAGCCAACGGGTCGCGCGAACGCGCGCCCGATGACAGGCTCCGCCAAATCCGGGGATCTCGCGCCGCCGAGAGACCTACCCGGATTGCGCTTCGCTTCATCCGGGCTACGAAGCCACGAAATCAGAGGCCCGCCCGCCTCAGCCGTTCCTGAACGCGTAGGCGTAGCCGTTGAGCGCCGGTGCGCCGCCGAGATGGGCGTAGAGCACCTTCGATCCGGCCGGGAAATAGCCCTTCTGCACCAGATCGATCATGCCCTGCATCGACTTGCCCTCGTAGACGGGGTCGGTGATCATGCCTTCCAGCCGCGCGCTGAGCCGGATCGCCTCCTTGGTCTCCTCCGACGGCACGCCGTAGGCGGGATAGGCGTAGTCCTCGATCAGCACGACATCATCCTCGACGATGTCGCGGCCGAGCTCGACGAGCTTTGCGGTGTTCTGCGCGATCGACAGCACCTGCGCCTTGGTCTGCGCGGGCGTGAACGAACCGTCGATGCCGATCACGTTGCGCGCGCGCCCATCGGCGGCGAAGCCGACCAGCATGCCGGCATGGGTCGAGCCGGTCACCGTGCAGACGATGATGTAGTCGAACTTGACGCCGAGCTGGCGCTCCTGCGCGCGCACCTCCTCGGCGAAGCCGACATAGCCGAGCCCGCCAAATTTGTGCACGGAGGCGCCGGCCGGAATCGCGTAGGGCTTGCCGCCCGCCGCCTTCACTTCCTCGATCGCCTGCTCCCAGCTCTTGCGGATGCCGATGTCGAAGCCTTCGTCGACCAGCCGCACATCGGCGCCCATGACGCGCGAAAGCAGGATGTTGCCGACGCGATCATAGACCGCGTCCTCATGCGGCACCCAGCTTTCCTGCACCAGCCGGCACTTCATGCCGATCTTGGCCGCGACGGCCGCGACCATGCGGGTGTGATTCGACTGCACGCCGCCGATCGAGACCAGCGTGTCGGCATTGGAGGCGATCGCATCGGGGATGATGTATTCGAGCTTGCGCAGCTTGTTGCCGCCATAGGCGAGCCCGGAATTACAATCCTCGCGCTTGGCATAGAGCTCGACCTTGCCGCCGAGATGCTTTGACAGCCGATCGAGCTTCTCGATGGCAGTCGGCCCGAATGTGAGTGGATAGCGCGCGAACTTCTCCAGCATGCTGGCATCCTCTTTGGTGGTCTGAAACGGCGGCCACAGCTATCACCCCTGGCGCGAAAGGTGCTCTCTTACTCAGCCCGCACAATTGCCGAAGATTGCCGGATCTGGCCCTGATGGTATATTTTCTCTCATGAAATCGACCAATAGTGAGAGATTCTTCCATGTCCGCCCGACTCGACCGCATCGACCTCAAGATGTTGAGATTGCTGCAAAAGAACGGCCGGCTCAGCAATGCCGAGCTGGCCGATCAGGTCGGCGTCAGCCCCGCCACCTGCCATCGCCGGACGCAAGCGCTGTTCGACGAGGGTTATCTCAGCGGCGTCCGCGCCATGGTGGCGCCGCGCAAGCTCGGCAAGGGCACGTTGGTGATGGTCGGCGTCGTGCTCGACCGCTCGACGCCGGAAAGCTTTGCGAGCTTCGAGCAGGCGGTGGCGAAGCTCAAATGCGTGCTCGACTGCCACCTCGTCGCCGGTGACTTCGATTACTTCCTCAAGATCCGCGCCGGCGACGTCGACGACTTCAAGCGCATCCATGGCGACCAGCTGATCGCGCTGCCCGGCGTGCGGCAGACCCGCACCTTCTTCGTCATGAAGGAGGTGGTGGACAATGCGGCGCTGGAGTTTTGAACCTGACGTCATCCCGGCACGGGCCGGGCGCCGCGAGCCGCCAGATCGGCCGGCCTGCCCGAGAGAAGTAATCCCTTCATCCGACTTGATGGCCGGCGCAAACCGGCGCAGTCTCTCACTAAATCCCCGCGGGGGGCGGGGGTCGCGCGCGGATGCGCGGGGGACATCATCCGCGGATGACAATCATGAACGCCACGGCGATCCGACTGGTCATTCCGTTGCTGGCACTTGCCGCCGGCGGCACGGCGGCGCTCGTCTTCGGCATCCGCCAAACCCAGCAAATCCTGGGCGGGAGCACGCCTTTGACGGCGACAGCACCATCCGCGCCAGCGGCTCCGGCGCGAGACCAAAACAAGACCGCACTGGCAAAGGCGCAAACCGAGACCGCGGCCTTGGCCGACGTGCTGGCGGGACCGGCGCCGGCACCAGGCGGCGACGCGGTGCCTGAGTTCGACGTCGTCAACATCGAGCCGACCGGCGAGACCGTTGTTGCCGGCCGGGCGCTACCGGGCACGACGGTGGAACTGCTGCGCAATGGCGAGGTGCACGATCGCGTCGTGGCGGACAAGTCCGGCCAGTTCGTCATGGTCCCGCGCCCGCTTCCGCCGGGAAACTATGACCTCACCCTGCGCATGACGCGCGACGGCAAGCAGGTGACCTCCAAGCAAAGCGTGGCGGTGGCGCTCGAGGCTGCGACGCGGGAGCGGCCGATGGTGGCGCTGATGACACCGGACAAACCGGTCCGCGTGCTGTCACGACCTGCGGCCACGGCGCCGGCGGCTGGGAAAGTGGCCATCGAGGCCGTCGAGACCGAACCGGACGGCAAGCTCCATGTGAGCGGTCAGGCAGCTCCCGGCGCGACCGTCAGGCTCTATCTCAACGGGAGCTTGATCACGTCCGCGACGGCCGACGAGGCGGGGCACCTCTCGGTCACGATCAACAAGGGCGTGACCGCCGGCAACTATCAGGTGCGGCTTGACGACGTCGATCCCAGCTCCGGCAAGGTCCGCGCGCGGGCCGAGGTGCCGTTCAACGTTCCGGACACGATGACGACCGCATCGATCCCGGCATCGCCAACCTCGTCCGGCCGCGCGGATGTGGTCAAACCGCAACTCGCCGCGGCGGCAACCGCCACCGCATCCGATGTGAAGTCCCCCTCCGCCGTGATCGTGCCGAAGATCACGACGACCACCGTCGCCCGCGGCGACAGCCTGTGGCGGATCAGCCAGCGCGCATTCGGCGCCGGACAGCGCTACGCCGTGATTTATCGGGCCAACTCGCAGCAGATCCGCAATCCCAATTTGATCTATCCCGGCCAGGTCTTCGTCGTGCCGGCAAAGTGAGACCGGCCTACCGCCAACGGTCACTTGCCGGGGGATTTCAGGAACGCCACGATCCTGGCGCGATCCTCCGCCGAGCGCACGCCGGTATACGGCTTCATGCCGTTGCCCGACACCACGGCATCGGGATCCTCGATGAAGCGCAGCAGCGTGCTCTCATCCCAGACGATGTCGGATGATTTCATCGCCTCCGAATAAGGAAAGTTCGCAACCGATCCGGCTTTGCGGCCGACGACATCGTGCAGGTTTGGGCCAACGCGGTTATCACCGTCCTTGACCGTATGGCAGGTGCGGCAGGAATTGTTGAACGCCTGCTCGCCGGACACGCCCGCATCCTGACCATGGGACGGCGACAGCGCCAGCGACATCAGCCCGCAAACGACGACGATGAATCCCGGCCGCATCGATCACTCCGTAGGCAATTGCGCCAGGCAGACAGGCGCGCGCAGCACCACGTCTCGGGTGCCATGCCGTCAACGCAGAGGCCGCGTGAAAGGTCCGCTCGCGGCAGGCCCCACATCTGGCGCAGATGCGTGCCCCGCACTAGATGTGCTGCCATGCCACACCCCGCCCTCGAGGATTTCGTCGCCGGCCACCAGCGCCTGTTTGTCCTGACCGGAGCCGGCTGCAGCACCAATTCCGGCATTCCTGATTATCGCGACAGCGACGGCAACTGGAAGCGGACGCGCCCGGTCACCATCCAGGCGTTCTTGGGCGAGGCGGCGACGCGGCAGCGCTACTGGGCGCGCAGCATGGTGGGCTGGCGGCGGTTCGGCCGCGCCGCGCCGAACGGCGCGCATCGCGCACTGGCCAAGCTCGAACAGCAAGGGCGCTGCGAGCTGCTGCTGACCCAGAATGTCGACCGCCTGCACCAGGCCGCCGGCAGCCGGCGGGTGATCGACCTGCACGGCCGGCTCGACGTGGTGCGCTGCCTCGGCTGCGGCGCGACGATGCCGCGCGAACAATTCCAGGACGAGCTCGCGCAACGAAACCCCGCCTGGCTCACGCTCGATGCCGCCGACGCACCCGACGGCGACGCCGATCTCGATCTGGATTTCTCGTCGTTCGTGGTGCCGGCCTGCGAGGCCTGCGGCGGCGTGCTGAAACCCGACGTGGTGTTCTTCGGCGAGAACGTGCCGCGCGATACGGTCGCGTCGGCGCAGGCGCATCTCGAGCAGGCCGACGCCGTGCTGGTGGTCGGCTCCTCGCTGATGGTCTATTCCGGCTTTCGCTTCGTCCGGATGGCAGAGCAGCGCGGCCTGCCGATTGCCGCCGTCAATCTCGGCCGCACCCGCGCCGACGAACTGCTCGCCCTCAAAGTCGAGGATAGTTGCGAGAGCGCGCTGGCGTTCTTGCTGTAGGTCGCCTGTCTCTTCCCGTCATTGCGAGGAGCGATAGCGACGAAGCAATCCATCGAGCCGCCTATGCGGAAAAATGGATTGCTTCGCGGAGCCTGTCATCCGGCGGCGCCTTGCGCCGACCGGGTGGCTCGCAATGACGATGGGAGAATCATCGCACTACGCGCGGTGGCGCGGCGCCTTGGCCATCGGCATGTTGGCGTTCCAGTGCGTCCAGCTGACGCTGGCGAGGCTGCCGAGGTCCGTCGCCAGTGGGCGACGGGTCCGGCGCTCGTACTCCGCGATGCAGCGGCCCGACTCGCCGATCTTGCGCTGCAATTCGTCGATCGTCATCTGCGTCGCACGGCCGCAATTGGCCTTGCCGAGCTGATCGGCCTCGATCGCCCTCAACGCCGCCCGCAGCTTCTTGAGCTGCGCGCGCTGCCAGGCAATGTGACTGTCGCTGTCTGCCGTCATGTGGCCGCCACCATCTTCGATCGTTGCACGCCATTGGGAACCTCGATGTCGACCTCGAGCATCGAGACGAACTTGCCACGGTCCATCCGGACCACGACCTTGTCGGGGTCGACGTCGATATGCTTGGAAACCACGCTCAGGATTTCCGAGCGAAGTGTCTCCAGGAGATCTGGCGCGCCGGTCCGGCCACGCTCATGCGAAAGCAGGATCTGCAACCGCTCCCGCGCGACGGGCGCCGATGCGGCGCGGCCGCCGAACAGCCGCATTACGTTCATCATGCCGCCCTCCGTCGCAGTAGCCGATCCATCAACCCCTTGCGTTGAACCGGCACGGTCATCTCCACCGCCTCGCCCATCAGGCGGCGTACCGCGTCGGTATAGGCCCGCGCCGGCGCGCTGCTTGCTGCGTTCAGCGTGACCGGACAGCCGACATTGGAGGCGCGCAGCACGTCCTGGCTTTCCGGGACGATGCCGAGCAAGGGGGTCGCAAGGATTTCCAGGATATCGTCGATCGACAGCATCTCGCCGCGCGCCGCGCGGCCGGCATCATAGCGGGTGACCAGAAGATGCTTCTCGACGCGCTCGCCGCGCTCGGCGCGGACCGTCTTGGAATCGAGCATGCCGATGATGCGGTCGGAGTCGCGAACCGACGATACTTCCGGATTGGTGACGATAACGGCCTCGTCGGCGTAGCGCATCGCGAGCGTCGCGCCGCGCTCGATGCCGGCCGGGCTGTCGCACAGGATCCAGTCGAACTTGGTCTTGAGGTCGGCGATCACGTGCTTAACGCCCTCTTCGCTCAGCGCGTCCTTGTCGCGGGTCTGCGACGCCGGCAGCAGCCAGAGATTCTCCAGCCGCTTGTCGCGGATCAGCGCCTGCGGCAGCTTGGCGACGCCCTGCACCACGTTGATGAGGTCGAACACCACCCGACGCTCCGCGCCCATCACCAGATCGAGGTTGCGCAGGCCGACGTCGAAATCGATGACGACGACGTTCTGACCCATTTGCGCGAGCGCCGCGCCGAGCGCGGCGGTTGAGGTCGTTTTGCCGACCCCGCCCTTCCCAGACGTCACGACCAATACCTTGGCCATTCTCTCTCTCCTTGTGGTCGGTCAGTTCAATGGTGTAATGCGCAGCATTTCGCCCTCGAGCCACGCCTGGGCGGGCCGGTTGCGCAAGCTGTCGGCGATTTCTTCCGCAGTCTGGTAGTAGCCATCGATGGCGAGCAGCTCGGCCTCGATCCTCTGGCAGAAGATGCGGGCCGCCGAATTGCCGTTGATGCCGGCCATCGCCCGGCCGCGCAGCGTGCCGTAGACATGGATCGAGCCGCCGGCGACGATCTCGGCGCCGGAGCCGACCGAGCCGAGCACGGTGACGTCGCCCTCGGCAAACACGATCGACTGGCCGGAACGGACCGGGCTCTCCAGCAGCAGCGACGGCAGCTTGGTCTTGTCCTTGTCCTTGTTTTTTTCCTGCACCTGCGGCTTCTGCGGCTCGACATGGGTGATCGCGCAGGCCCGGCCGCCGGTCAGAAGCGGCGGCATGTTGGCGCCGAGCTTCGATTCGTCGACGCCCTCGATGCCGAGGATGCGGATGTTGCGCTCACCGAGGCTGCCGATCAGATGCGCGATCGCGGTCTGGCTGAGATCGACCGCCGAGAGGTCGAGCACGATGGGCTTGCCGGTGAAGAAGCCCGGCGACTTCGCCAGCGTCGCGTCGATCTCGGCCAGCCAGGACACGACAGGCACGACCGGCGAGAAAACGAACGCAACGTAGGAACGGCCGCGCATGCGGACCTGCTGACGTGCGACCTGTTGAGTTGCGTCCATCGCCCCTGACTCGGTTGTCTTGTCGAATGGTTAACAATCGGACCGCATGGTTAATCAAAGGTTAACGCGGTCAGGGTTTTCACCGATTTGAGCAGCGCTCGCCCCGGGGGCTCGAAACGCGCTTTGGCGTTTGAACAGGTGCGGAATTGGAGGAGATGCGGCCGCGTTTTTGAGCTGGATCAATTTTCTTCGCGCCAGACGGGGTTATCATTGCGCGAGCGTTTGCAGACGACGTCATGACCCAAACCTACTGGATTGAGATCCTGCGGTGCCCGAAATGCCGACGCACGGGCCACGCTGAGCTTTCCGAGGTCGCCCCGCTTCGCAACCGAATTGTTCGGGTTTCGGAGGAATTCGAAGTTCGCGCCGACGAGCGCGGCGACGATTTCCAGTGCCGAGCCTGCAAGCTGCCAGCCCTGCCATGACAGCGGATGCCTTAACGCGCATCTGCCGATCACGCCGAAAATCATCGTTGTAGCTATTCCGCCTTGATATTCGCCGACTTGACGATCGGCCACCATTTCTCGACCTCGGCGACTGCCTCAGGTCGATCACCCGGACGAGGTCGACGCCGCAATCAAACTCCACCTGCGGGAGTTCGCGCCAACGGCGTGAGGCGCCACTTGGCGGCGGCGAGCGGCGCGAGCTTGCGTCGGACGCAGCTGAGCGCGCGATGCATTTGCTCTACGCCCGCCGAAGACCCGCGACGTCGTCGCGGGCCTTCCGGGAACGGCTATGCCGATCAGTGGACCGAGCGGTCGGTGCGGGCAGCGGCCCGCGCGGTCGTCATCTTGTTGCGGGGCGTCAGAACGCTGAGCTGATGCGGCGTCGCCGATGTGGTCGCAACAGGCGCCTGCTCGCGGGCGTTGGCGGCGCCAATCACGCCGGCCTGCACCGCCGAGATCGGCAGGCCCGCAGCCTCATAGGTCGGAAGCTCCGCAGCGGACGCGGCGGTTGCGATCGCGAGAGCGGCGGCAAGGGTGGAGAGGGAAATCTTGATCACGGAAGGCTCCTCAGTGGCACGTGAGAAGCAGAGTTAGTCAGCTATTATTGCAATGCAATATCAATGTTGCCGCACCGCACAAATAATTGATCGCCGGCGTCGCTGGCGAGCACCACGGGCCGTCGTGAAAATGCTGCTCGTTAGCTTCGGGTGCTAGGCATTGCCGCACGCTTCCCTGACCATCCGAGAGATCTCGGCGCGTCCGGTGGTCCGCAGCCGTTTCCCGCTGGTCGGCCGCCTGCCTCAGCTTCTGTAACGGCGTGATTTTATTCGCGGTGACGAGCGGCGCTCTCTGCTTCCCGCCGGCCGCTTGCCATTGTCTCGAAATCACGATGACCGAATCGCTGGCTCATTGCCGACAAGCCAACACGAATTCGGCTGGTCTCCTCTGTCGACCCGATGCGTCGCTCGACCTTCCGAACCGATGATGGTGCAGGTCCACGTCGGGGTACCCAACAATGATGATCCGCCCTCCTAGAATAGCGGCTTGCCGTCCGCCTCACCGTGGTGCGATGACACCACTTTGATGCGTCGAGCTCGTCGCAGTCGTCGGAATGTTCGCCTCATCCGGAGACACCAATGCCGCGGTATTTTTTTCATATCCACGGCGGCCATTCAGTGCTCGATGATGTCGGCCTGGATCTTCCCGACATTTTCGCCGCACGGACGACGGCGATTGAACTGAGCGGCGAGATACTCAAGCACGACGTGACGGAGCCATTCTTGCGTCATCTTCGCTGGCATGTCGAAATCAGCGACAGCCCCGAGCCGGGCGGCCAGTCACTGTTCGTCCTTCAGTTTTCCATTGCGGCATGAATAGCAGCGAACGCAGCGCTCGCTTGCGGCGCCTCGTGGCCATCTTCAAACTTCGCGATGGAACGAAGCATGCAAGCTTGATGTCCAGGAGGAGTACTCTGAAAGCCCCGGCGACACGCTGAGCGAAAGCTGCAATTCCCGTCCATTGCGGACGGACCAATCGCCGGCTTGCTTTGGCTCGCAGAAACCAATCACGACTACACAATGGAGAAGAAGCTTTCTGCCGATCAGCTTTCAGATATCACCGCCTGGTGTCTCGAATTTGTATTCGCGCCTAGACCTGACCTCGGAGGTCCCGCATGACAGCAAGGCACATCTGGTACGTCTCCTTCATTGATCAACGCGATGCTCCGCCCGACAGGCACGCACGAAGGACTGCGACATTCGTATCCGAACAGGATGCGAAGCAGTTCACAAGGAAACTGGCGGAGGACCAGCGCATCGAGAGACTTTCAGCTGGAACGATCAACCCGTACCGGCCCAAACGGGTCATCGGATCCAGAGACATTGGCCAGTGGCTTGGCAAAACCTAGCCCGCCATGGTGATCCGCAGTTGAGCTTGCCCCCATCGTGCAACGACGATCCATCTCTTTAAAACGGCCGCGCCTGAAGAGTAGTTGCGAATGCGAATGATGAAACCAGGTTACTGCGCTCTTGCTGAACCACAAGGGATGACGCAAACCGTATTCCGATGCTTGGCTTGGGGTTTGATCCTAGGCCTCTTCATCGTCACCGATACACCGCTGGCATTCCGTCCGCACACGTTGATATCGGCGAACATCGATCGTTTTGCAGCTCTGTTCATTATCGGGGTCGCCTTTTCGCTCGCCTATCCGAAGCACGTGCTGTCAATCCTGCTCGTCCTTCTCGCTATAGTCGTCGGCTTCGAACTGATTCAAAGACTGCTCCCCGACAGACATGGATACGTAAAGGACATGTTCGTCAAAGGCGCCGGCTGCTGTGCAGGCGTTTTCATCGCAACTGCCTTGCGACGCTCGTTTTCCGCAATCTCCAGGCGTACAGACAGCCCGTTGGCCTAGCGGGGATGATCATCGCGCATGAAGCTCGATGAAAAACGCCGGTCCGTCGCCGCTATTCGACGGATGGAGACCCGGTCGGCCCGGAATATGAGACGGCAAGCGTAGCAAGGACGGTCCTGTTGCTGATCTCGAGCTTGCGGAAGATGTGGTGCAGATGAACCTTGATGGTACCGTCGGCCACCTTCAGACGGCGGCCAATCTCCTTGTTCGACAAGCCCTCCGACACCAAACGCATGATCTGACGCTCGCGGTCCGTCAGCACCGCAAGATATTTCTCCGGGATCGTCGTTTGCGCATAAGGGATGGCTTCTTCGTACGAGGGCGGAGGCAACGTCTTCTGGCCGTCGGCGACTTGCCGCAACGTCTGCAAGAGCGTTTCGGGCTCCTCCTCGCTCAGAAGAACACCGCAAGCTCCCGCTGCTGCGAGCATGGCGAGATCGCGATCCTCAACCGAGGCGGCAAGAAACACGAGCCGCACACCAAGCGCCCCGGAGTTTGCGACCTCGAGCATGGCCTGCCCAGAAATGTCAGGCATCGACATGTCCAAAATGGCGATGTCGGGCGCGAGGCTCTGTATTGCCTTGAAGCAGCTCGCAATATCATTGCAGCGAGCAACAACTTTGAAATCACGCTCTGCTTCGAGCAGGCAGTTCAGACCCAATAAAACGACTGGATATCTACTGGCAATGACTACACGACTGAAATGCATTTCCGATCAACCCTCAATCCCCCTCAGTTCAGATCGGCGCCCATGTCATTAATAAGCTACTCCAATATGAGATATTTCAGTAAGGTTTTGTTGTCGTTTGGTCCCGTGAATCTACCGCCTGGAGCGCGCCGATAACCAGATTCCACAACGCGTAATCGCAGCGACGATCCGAGGCACCCTCAGCGAGTGCCTGTCGACCGGGACCGAGAGACCACCCTCGTCAGTTTGGCGGCCCCAAATGCCTATAACCAACGGTATATAGGGATATTGGGGATTAGCATCTAACATTCTTAAATATTTTCGGAGTGAGTTAAGCGCTTTTCGTCCCAGGTTTGTTCTATCGACCGAATCTGAGGAAGCTTGTTTTTACGTCGTTCTTTTCAGCTGGGCGGGCCACCAAAAATGAATCGGGTTCAACCCTTCAACCGCTTGTATCATTGTAGCGTCCGGGAGAGTTTCCATGAGACGACGATATCCTTTTGCCATTGCACTGGTTGGTGAAAATAGTCTTCGCAAAGAAGGCCTTGCAAGAATTCTAAATTCGGAGAATTTCGTCCTAACCTCGATATACGACGCCGATAATTGGCCCAGCGATGAGGCGCTTCAGAAAGCCCCCGCGAGTCCGTCATTGTTCCTCATCGTTCATAGTGGCGATGATTTTCGCCCGACAGTCGAGCAAATCGACTCGTTCAAGCGCCGTCACGCGGATGCACGTGTCGCAGTTGTCGCGGATCACTTTCATCTGAATGATCTGGTTGCCGCATTCCGAGCCGGCGCCACCGGATATTTCATCGACGTGATGAACTGCGACGCGTTCATCAAGTCCATCGAACTCGTCATGATGGGTGGGACGGTATTCCCGCCGGCATTCTTGGAGTCCGCTCTCGAGACCGAGAGACGCGAGGTGGACGATGCTCCTGTACCCAACGATGACGATCATGCCGTCGCAACGGCAGATGACACGCTGGCTCAGCAACTTTCGCCGCGGGAAGTTTCAATTGTGCAGTGCCTGATTGAAGGCGATTCCAACAAGTGCATTGCGCGCAAGATCAAGATTGCCGAAGCCACGGTGAAGGTTCACATCAAGGCGATCCTTCGCAAGATTCGGGTTCAAAACAGAACGCAGGCAGCAATCTGGGGATTGAACCATCGATCTGCGGCTTGGTCGAGAAACAGCAGTTCGGCGCATCAGATCGTTGACGTAACCGAGCGGCTCCTCCCACCTGGCCGGGAAATTCCCAAGATTGCGAGAGCGGGCCGGCCGGCGCCACTTGGCGCGATCGACCATGCGGAGAACTACTTCGAAGTCTCCCTCGCCAACGGCCATACCCGCAAGGACATGAGCTCAAAAGCCGACGGGGCGATCCGACTGCGGAAATAGCTGAGGCTCGTCCGGTCTGGCGCATCGGCATCACCGCGCGGGATGATTTCCCGCGCGCGGCGAGCATTGACCACGCAGACGCGAAACGGAAGCGGAAATGATCTTGTTGACCGGCGGTGCCGGCTATATCGGATCCCACATCGCTGTCGCCCTACTCGACGCCGGGCTCGATGTCGTCGCGGTCGACAATCTTTCCAACAGCAACAGCGCCTCTCTCGAACGGATACGAGCCATCTGCGGGCGATCGGTCATTTTCCGGCATGCCGATATTCGCAATGAAGAGGCGATCTACCAGATCCTGCGCGCCCACGACGTGACTGCGGTCATTCATCTCGCCGGCCTCAAGGCGGTGGGCGAGTCCAGCGCTCAACCCATCACCTATTACGACAACAACGTCGTGGGAACGATGCGGCTCGTGTCGGCCATGACGCGAGCATCCGTCAAGACGCTGGTCTTCAGTTCATCCGCAACCGTTTACGGGACACCCGCGTACCTGCCGCTGGACGAGAAGCATCCGGTCGCACCGATCAATCCGTACGGCCGCACAAAATACTTCATCGAAGAAATACTGAAGGACCTTCATGAGTCCGACAAGGATTGGCGGATTGCCATCTTGCGCTACTTCAATCCGGTTGGCGCCCACGAAAGCGGACTGATCGGAGAAGATCCCCTGGATGTGCCGAACAATCTGTTGCCTATTGTGGCACAAGTGGCGATCGGACGACGTCCGACGGTGCATGTTTGGGGAAACGACTATGATACTCCGGACGGCACCGGGATCCGCGACTTCATTCACGTTGTCGATCTTGCATCCGGACATCTGAGCGCCCTTAGCCAACTGAGACAGCCCGGCCTTCTGACGGTCAATCTCGGAACAGGAAGCGGCAGTAGCGTCATGGACGTGATCCGGACATTCAAGGAAGTGAGTGGCCGGCCCGTGCCGTATGTGATCGACCAACGCAGGGTCGGTGACGTCGCAATCTGCTATGCCGATCCAACTCTCGCGAAGAACCTGTTGGGCTGGACATCAGCGCGATCGCTGACACAGATGTGTGCCGACCATTGGCATTTCCAGATGAAGAACCCGAATGGCTATCGCGGCACGTAGTCGGCGAGAGCCATCTGCGTCTTCGAGAATTTCTGTCTTGTTCGAGGCCTGCTCAATCCCGCGCAAGCCAGACGACTGCTCTCATCGGCAAGCTCAAGTCGCGCCGCTGCCTGGTTACGCCACGACTCACCAATGGTCGCGATCGGCAGGATGGCAGGATGACGCACCGAATATTGGCTAATCCTTAATTGTTAGCTTCACTTGCTGTACGGCAAGGCATCTTCGGGAGCGGCGGGCTATGGTCCTGCCAACCGACTTACGTTGTTCAAGGTAGGACGGAATGCTTCTGGACAACGAGACGCCTGGCGCCACCATGTGTTCCGAGAGCTTCCACGCTCGCGACCATGGGGAGTCGGAAGCCCGGCTCACAATAAGCCAGGTCATAGGTCGAACTGCCAGTCGGTTTCCGAACCAGCCGGCGATCGTCTCGAGCGCTTTCGAGCCTCTGACATACAACGGTCTTGAACGCCAGTTGAACGCGATCCGCCGGCGGCTGCGCTTGGCGGGCTTCGATTGCAATACCCGGATCGGGGTCTTGATGCCGAACGGCCCGGAGGCGGTTCTCGCCATCGTGGCAGTCGCCTGCTGTAGCGTCGCGGTTCCTCTCGACCCACGCCTCTCCCTGCCTGAAATCGAGCAGCGTCTCGACATGCTCAACTTGAGCGCCCTCGTTGTGCTGCAGGGCAGTGCCCCTGAAGCTCGCCAGGCCGCAGCCCGCAGAACGCTTGCCATTATAGAAGCCGCTCCGGTCGGACAGGGCCAGCTTGGACTCGAGATCGCCGTGCAAGTTGCCGGCTCCCCTGCCATCGACGCCGAGCCGGATCCGCGCTCCCCCGCCTTCATTTTGCAGACGTCGGGCACGACCGCGCAGCCGAAGCTCATTCCGTTCAGCCATGACAATATGCTGGCGGCGGCCGAACGCCTTCAGGCCTGGTTCGGCCTCACGTCCCGGGACCGATGCCTGAGCGTGTCGCCCTCCTACTATTCCCATGGGCTCAAAGTGACGGTCTTCACGCCGTTGCTGACGGGAGGCAGCATTGCCATCCCGGCGAACAGTGCCGTCGTCGCACTCGATGAGTGGTTCGATGTCTTGCGGCCGACCTGGTACTCGGCAGGCCCGACGCTTCACACCACGGTGCTGGACAAGGCACAAAGCCTCGAGAATGCACAGCCGGCGCACACTTTGCGGTTCGCGATGTCGGGCGGCGCGCCGCTCCCGAGAGCCGTGCAGGACGGCCTGCAACACGCTCTCGGCGTGCCGGTGCTCGAGCATTACGGCTCCAGCGAGGCGGCCCAGATCGCCGCCAACCAACTGCCGCCCGGTCCGAACAGGCCGGGCACCTGCGGAAGACCCTGGCCCGATACCGTGGCCATCGTTGGTGAGGATGGACATCCCCTGGCAGCCGGCGAGCGCGGAGAGATCTGGATTCGTGGACCGACCGTGACGTCGGGCTATCTCGATGCGCCGGAACTCAATCAAGCCGCTTTCACGAAGGGTTGGTTTCGCACCGGCGATATCGGCAGCCTCGACGAAGACGGCTTCCTTTCGCTGCACGGCCGCCTGAGCGAGCTGATCAATCGCGGTGGTGAGAAGATTTCTCCCGCCGAGATCGAGGCCGCGCTATTGCGACATTCGGCCATCGCCGAAGCTGCGGCCTTCGCGATCTCGCATCCGCGCCTGGGCGAGGACGTCGCAGTCGCCATCGTCCCTCATCGCGGCGCGCAGGCGAGCGCTGCGGAGCTTCGCCTGTTCCTGCAACGCGAGCTGGCCTCGTTCAAGATTCCGAGACGCATTCTGACGCTCGACCATCTGCCGAAGGGGGTGACGGGAAAGGTTCAGCGGCGACGTCTGCGCGAGCTGGTCGACCGGCCACGGGGGCACCAGGCGACGACGCCGGCGCCCGTCGCGAACGGGCCGTTGAATTTGGAAGCCGAGTTGCTGCCCCTCTGGCGCAGGCTGCTCAAGAACGAGGCCGTGACTGTTGACGATGATTTTTTTGCCAGCGGTGGAGACTCCCTTCTCGCGATGGAGATGCTGATCGAGGTCGAGCGGCTCGTCGGCTATCCCGTGCCGGAAACCATCATGTTCGGGGCAGAAACCGTCCGGCAATTTGCCGCAAGGGTTTCCGCACCAACGGACACGTGGACGACGCCGTTCTTCCAGCCCCATGCGCCTGGCACGCGGTCTCCGCTGTACTTCTTCAACGGCGATCTTGTCAGCGGCCACGCGAGCGTGCGGCGGGTGGTAGAGCTTCTGGGGCCGGATTATCCGATCATCTCGATCAATCCCCACGGTCTTCATGGCGAGCCGATTCCGGGCTCGATCGAGGCGATGGCCGCCGACCGCCTGCCGTTCATCCTGGCAAGGCAAGCGAGCGGTCCCTTTCTTCTGGGCGGCAAGTGCAATGGCGCCATGGTGGCGTTCGAAGTGGCCCGCCAGCTGATGGCTGCCGGCCACACGGTTGATTTGGTTACGATGGTAGACCCGCCGACCGTCAGTGCCCGTCCAATGCCGCGGGCGATCCTGGGGCTGCTGAAGCCGCTGGTTTCGCCTTATCTCCTGCGTTGGACCTTCGAGCAAATGGTGAGACTGGAGCGATACCTGAAGCTTCCGGCGAACGAACAGCCTGCGACCGCGAAGGTCGAAATTCCAACGGCGTTGTGGGACGCTCATTCAATCGCTATGGCGCGGTATTGTCCGGCGCCGCTCGAGATCCCGGTGGCCTTTTACGCGGCCGACCACGATGGCCGAGCGTGGCGGCATCTCAGCTCTCAACTGGAATTGATACAGGTGCCTGGCGGACATCCGGGCTGCCTGTTGATCGGTGCGGAACTGCTCGTTGATCACCTGCGGCGGAGATTTGAAAAACTCGCCTCGGGATCGAGCGCCACGTGAGAAATCGGACCTCAGCCATGACACGCCCCGATGAGCGGGCGGAGCATCGAGGCCGTCGGACGCCGAAGGCCGGAGCGCGCTGCACCCGCCTCGAACCCGGTCGATCACAGCTTCACCTCGGCACAGTTGCTGCGCTGGCACAAGCAGCTACCGTGGGTAATCAGAAAGGGTCCGCACCTCGATCGAATTCCGGATATAGTTGCCGTTATCGGCCTTCGCCGAGACAACGGTCAGAGACGCCCCACCAGGACGTGTCTGCCAGAGGGATATCCGCGCGTGACGAGCCATCCATCATCGGATCTTGCGCGAACATTGCAGCTCGATCCTTCGGTATTCCCGTCACATCGCGCATTCAGCCCTCCGGCGTTGGAACGGGAAAGCATGCCTGAGACGGTTACCGATGTCAGCCTGGATGCCCTGGAGAGCATCGCCTGGCTTGAAACCTCATGGAAGGAGCTCGAAGCGCGAGTGACTCACTCGTTCTTCCTGTCCTGGCTCTGGATCGGCACTTGGCTGCGGCATATCCCGGATGGCGCGCGACCACACGTCCTCGTGGCCCGGTCATCAGGCAAGATCGTTGGCCTGGCGATTATTTGCCGGCGGAGGGCGTGGAGTCTCGGGCCGCATGCGCGGACGCGCTGGCTGCTCAATGAAACGGGAGATACTCGCTTCGACCGATTGTTCATCGAGTACAACGGTATTCTTGCAGAGCAATCCGATGCCATCATATCCGCAGGCCTCAATGCGTTGACGTCCCGCTTGCACCGCTCGGATCAGCTGGTGCTCTCCGGAATTGATCCGGACCTTGAGGCGACTGCCAGTCGCGCCGCAGGCCGGGCCGGGCTCGTGACCGAGGTGAAAAAGGCTGATGCGGCATTGTGGGTTGATTTTGCCCCGGTCCGCCAGCGCGGGGGGGATTATCGCGCCACATTGGGCCGCAGCACACGCCAGGCCGTGAACCGTGCCATGCGGTTGTATGCCGAACGCGGCCCCGTTGAACTCCGGATCATGGAAACGACGACGGAGGCCCTCGCCGCATTCGAATTGCTGGGCGACTTTCATCGGTCGCGATGGGGACGCAGGGGAGCCTTCGCCAATCCCGGCTTCCGTCCGTTTCACGAGGAGCTGATTGCGCGCGGAGTCCCGACGGGGGCCGTTCGCATCTCACGGACGCTGGTTGGGAACGAGACAATCGGGGTCGTGTACAATTTCGTGCATGACGGCCGTGTCCTCAACTACCAGAGCGGCTTTCTCTATGAGAGCGATAGCCGGCTCAAGCCCGGGCTCGTCAGCCATGTGCTGGCTATTGAGGACAGCATTGCACGCGGGGAAAGTGGCTACGACTTCCTGGCCGGTGGCGGCGGGCACAAGTCCCATCTGGCCAACAGGGAGCAGGCCATGACGTGGATCGCTGTCGGCAGAGACAGTCCAGAGCGCCACATCGAGGCCAAGCTCCGTAGTGCGAAGCGGATGCTACGAACCATTGCTACGAATCTTCCAAAAAAGACCGCGGCTCTGTATTCCGTATTCGGGGCTGGCTCCTAGTCGATCGGTTTGGGCTCTTTGGCGAGAACCAACGTCCAGGTCGGCGATGTGGCCATGTCGGTGCTGCTCCCCTTTTTGACTGCCGGCCGGGGCAGGCGCTTACGCCTGGACTGCATCCATTGACAGCCCAGCGGTCCAATTCCCCTAGGAATATTCCCCCGCTTGCGCTTTTGGCGGAAGGACGCGGGGCTTGGCCGCCGCGTCACTCAACTCAAGCCGTCCAATCCGGGTCACTGGAGGGGAACTGGCAAAAAATGGGTAATTACGATGGTCCATTGAGCCATGGCGGTGCGCGATTAAAATTTCAATCAGCAGTCCGCTCGAATGCCCATCGCAATACCGTTCGCAACCTACCGGCGGCAATCCGGATCGAGGCTAATAGAAAGCAAGTTGTGATGGCTTTTCGCACGGGTGCCTGTGAACAGAGCGAGTGGGAAAATAGTCGTTCCTTTGACGGGCCAGGCTATCGCAGACTTGAACGCGGGGCTCGCGGAGCCGGCACTGCCCCTTTGAGCCTTTTGGACAAAGCAGTTGAGCTGAGACCCGGGGTCATCACGCCGGTTCTCGAGCATGATGGTCTGGAGGTCCTGGCATTCATGCTCCATGTGGAGCAGGACGTCATCCGGGAGCTAAGCGCTTGCCTCAACGAGGAAGAACATCGGCGCGCCGCGGGATTGAGATTGGAGCGCGACCGCCGCCGCTTCATTGTTAACCGCGGGCAGCTGCGCCAGGTCCTCGCTTCCAGACTGGGAATTTCGCCTTCAGAGATCGAGCTGGAATATGGACGGCTGGGCAAACCCCACCTCTCCCGCCGCATGCCCGCCCGCGACTTGCGCTTCAGCGTCTCGCGATCTGGAGAAGTAGCGGTCATCGCCCTCTCGATCAGGCAAGAGGTCGGCGTGGACATCGAGGCAATCCTCCCTATGCCCGAAGCGGACGAGATCGCAGCGCTCTGCCTTTCCACCTCCGAATACGAGTCCTACGCCGCCCTCGATCCGGAAGACCGGCTGGAAGGCTTCCTCCAGCGTTGGACCCGGCTGGAGGCTGTCTCCAAGGCGCTGGGGTGTGGCTTGGGACAGCCGATTTCCTGGGATGAAAGGGATTGGGCTGTCCGAAGCTTCGTACCGCAACCTGGATACGTTGGGAGCGTGGTCGTCCGGAAATGAACTGTCATCCGGAGTCGAAGTCACCGCGATGGCGCACGGAACAGGAAATGTCAGCTTCATCGATGAAAAGCCCGATGTCAGCGCACGTGATGCAGTTCTCGGAGCTGCTCGCAGACCTCGCGGTCAAGGACATCAAGGTCTGGGTGGATGGCGACCGGCTGCGCTGCAACGCCCCGGCCGGCGCGCTGACGGCGGAGCTTCGCGATCAGTTGCAGGGGCGGAAGGGCGAGATCATCGCGTTTCTGAACATGGCCACGGCCGCGGCCAAGCAACCGTCTGCAATCGTTCCGTTGCAGTCTCGCGGCACACGCATACCCATTTACGCAGTCCCCGGTCATGTCGGGGCACCGTCCTCATTCCTGGACCTCTCGAAGCACCTGGGCGTCGATCAACCGTTCTACGCCCTCCAACCGCCTGGCTTCGATGGGCAGAGCGAGCCGATGGATCGCGTCGAAGATATCGCCGAGTACTTCGCCCGCCAGATCGTCGAATATCAGCCGACCGGTCCGTACATCATCGTCGGCTATTGCTCGGGCGCTCCAACAGCTTTTGAACTGGCGAAAATCCTGGGACAGCGCGAATCCGAGGTCTCATGCGTTGCGCTGTTTGGCCCGCTTCACCCCACCACCTATGGGGAATGGCCGCGCCGGCTGTATTTTATTGCCAGGGGCAAGGCGGAATCGTTCCTGCATGAGACAGCGAAGCTGCCGACATTCGGCGCCCGTCTCCGATATTTCGGCAGTCGCCTGCGCGAGCACGTCCGCGCCCTCGTACCCCTCGTTGGCAAGAGCAATGAGCCTGTCGCGACAGACCCGGTATTGGCGAGCAGGGCTCTGCTCAAATCCACGGCGATCGCGGCCTTTCAGCGGTACACTCCCACTCCGTATTCGGGTCGGGTTTGCATCATCCTTCCCAACAAAGCCTGGCTGCGATCGGGTGCCGCGCCACACCGATGGCTGCGGGTAGTGCCGCATGCCGAATTTTACTTCGGGCCCGATGACTGCAACGAAGCCTCGATGCTGATGGAACCTGACGCACCTGCCATTGCGAACCTGTATCGCGAGGCAACCCAAAAGCAGAACGATTGACGTGATTTTCGTTTTTAGTTTTCCCGACGGGAGCGTATTTCATGAACGAAGTCCTACCTATCGCGCCGGAGGGCGTAGCGCTTCCCCTGCTGAAGGATTCCGATCATCAGGCGCTGGTTGTCGATTACAACGCCACGGCGGCACGCTATCCGTCGGACAGGACGATCATCGATCTCTTCCGCGACCAGGCGACGCGTAGTCCCGACGCTGAAGCGATCCGCTTTGGCGATGCAACGCTGACCTACCGGCAGCTCGACGAACGCTCCAACCAGATGGCCGCGTATTTGAGCTCGACCGGCGTGGGCCCGGGTCGGATTGCCGTTGTCTTCATGGAGCATTCCATTGAAGTCGTCGTTGCGATCCTGGGCGTGCTGAAGTCCGGCGCAGCCTATGTGCCGGTGGATGCGGCAACGCCGAAGGGGCGTATCGCAACAATCCTGCAGGACATTTCCAACGGGACCGACGGGCGGGCGCCCGTGGCGATCACCCAGTCGCGCCTGCGTTCCGGCATTGCCCCGAACCTTGCCGACATTCTCGTACTCGACGCCGATCTCGCGTCGATCTCGAATCAGCCGGCCTCGGCTCGACCGTCCGCTGCCACGCCGGACGGCGCCGCCTATATCATCTTCACCTCCGGCTCGACCGGCACTCCCAAGGGCGTCGAGATCGAGCACCGAAGCCTGGTGAACTACATCTGGTGGGCCGCCCGGGTGTACAGTTCCGGCGAAAGTCTCGCATGGCCCCTTTTCTCATCTCTCGCATTTGACCTGACCGTCACAACGCTCTTTACGCCACTCATCACCGGCGGCCGCATCGCGGTCTATCTTGGCGATCCCGGAGTGCAGAGCATGGTCGTGCTGAAGGTGATCGACGACAATGCAGTGGATATCATCAAGCTGACGCCGGCTCATCTCGCGATGATCCGCGACCGCAATCTTGAGACCACAAGACTGCGCAAGTTCATCGTGGGCGGTGAGGACTTCAAGGCCGCGCTGGCTCGCGATATCACCAGCGCTATTCCCCATCCTATCGAGATCTACAACGAGTATGGACCAACCGAAGCCACGGTGGGCTGCATGATTCACCGTTTCGACACCGACCGCGATCAATCCGCATCGGTGCCGATCGGCATTCCGGCCGCGAATGCGGGAATCTATGTCCTCAGCAAGGAATATCAGCCCACCGGGCCCGGAATCATCGGTGAGATGTTCATTGCCGGCGACGGTCTCGCGAGAGGCTATTTCAATCGCCCCGATCTGACCGACGAGCGTTTCCGCACGGTCACCGATCCCCGAGATGGGCGCTCGAAGCTGCGGCTCTATAAGACGGGCGATCTCGCCCGCTGGAACTCGGAAGGACGCCTGGAATTTCTCGGCCGCGCCGATCATCAGGTGAAGGTCGGTGGCACCCGTATCGAGCTCGGCGAGATCGAAGCACGGCTTCTCAAGCACCCGGACGTTCAGGAATGCGCCGTCGCCACCTCGATGACGAAAGCAGCGAAACAAGAAACGGCCCAAATCGGCCATGGCGAACCGTCGACGCCCGAAGACGGCATCGCACGACTTGTGGCCTACTATGTTGCGTCGAAACCCCTGACCGTGGCGGACCTGCGCGCGCACCTCGCCGAAGAACTGCTGGAGTCCATGATTCCGACGCACTACGTTCGCCTCGAGCGGATGCCGCTCACGCCCAACGGCAAGATCGACCGCTCATCGCTTCCCGAGCCGACGGCGGAAAACATCCAGCCGGCGCAGGTCTTCGCCGCCCCCTCGACAGAGACCGAGAAGGCGCTGGCCGCTCTATGGTGTCAACTCCTGAAGCTCGAGTCGATCGGACGCCACGACAACTTCTTCGAGCTGGGCGGGGAGTCGCTCCTGGTGGTGCGGGCGGTGTCGCGCATGCGAAAGATCTTCGGCGTCGACGTGCAGCTTCGCAACCTCTTTGAGCGGCCGACACTGGCCGAACTGGCGGAAGTCATCGACGGAATGCGCTGGGTGGCCGATTCCAATGCCCCTTCCCTCTCGGAGGGACCGAGAGAGGAGGTCGAACTCTAGCCGAAAGGTCTCCGCCTGGTCTTGGGCGGGACAGGAGCCTTTGAGTCAGGCTCGCAGCAGATCGGATGAAGATGATGGACAAAGCTTGGAACGCGGCACGAGAGCCGGAGCTGCCCTGGATGGCGGCGGAGTATGAGCTCTTGCGGGACCAGGTCCGCCGGTTCGTCAAGGAGGAAATCAAGCCCTGCGCGGATCACTGGGAAGAGAACGGGTTCATTCCCCGTTCGATCCTGCGCCGCATGGGCGAACTCGGCTTCTTCGGCATCCGCTACCCGGCTGAGTATGGTGGCGCCGAAATGGACTCTGTCGCGTCAACGGTCTTCGCCGAGGAGCTCGGGCGCTCGACCTATGGCGGCGCCGCCGACGCGATGCTCGTCCATGCCGACATGGCTTCCTCGTACGTCTTTCACGACGGGACCAAAGCCCAGCGGGCGCGCTGGATGCCGGGCATTATCAGCGGCGAGGTGATCACCGCGATCGCGATCACGGAGCCAGATGCAGGCTCGGACGTGAAAGCCATCCGCACGCGCGCGGTCCGGGACGGCGACTCCTACGTGCTCGACGGCACCAAGCTCTATATCACAAACGGCGTCCACGCGGATCTCTACTGCGTCGCGGCCAAGACTGATCCCTCGGCCGGAAGCAACGGGATCACGATGTTCCTCGTCGAGAAGGGAACGCCAGGCTTCAGCGTCGCGCGCGAGCTGGACAAGCTCGGCTGGCGCTCCTCCGACACGGCGGAACTTGTCTTCGACGGCTGCCGCATCCCCGCCGACAACGTGCTCGGCGCGGAGGGACAAGGCTTCTACTCAATCATGCGCAACTTGCAGAACGAACGCCTTGTCCTCGCCGCCATGGCGATAGGGATGGCCGAGGCAGCGATCGACATGACCCTCACCTACGTGAAAACCCGCCGGGCATTCGGTGGCGTCCTTTGGGACATGCAGGCGATCCGTCAGCGGCTCGCGATGCTTTCTGCGAAAGTGGAGGCAAGCCGCGGGTTTCTCTATGCCACCGCTTGGCGCATGGCGGCCGATGACGATTGCCTGCGCGAGATCTCGATGTTGAAGGCCATCTGCGGCGAGCTCGTCAACGAGGTCGCGTATGATTGCGTGCAGTTCCACGGCGCCATGGGCGTCATGCGCGAGAGCGCGATCGAGCGCGTCGCGCGTGACGCCCGCGTCCTCTCGATCGCCGGCGGCGCGACCGAAGTGATGCTTGAGGTGGTCGCCTCGATGTCATGATCCTGACGCGACGTTGAGGACGTCGCTCTGGCGTTGCTTGCAGAAAGGCCAAGTGCCGGCGCTTCGCGCGGCGGGCCGGGCTTTGAATGGTCTCGGCATCCGGGCCGGGTCGCGGCGACCGACGCAGCATACGGCGCGCCGGATTCACCCACGAAATCCGGCAGGCGTCATTGCCGCCGAACACCGGGCGACGCTATGTGGGAATCCGAAATTCACTTGAAGGACGATTTCACTCCGCCGCTGCAACCCGTTCGCCCGATGGGACCTTCGAACTGTTGAGGTTTTCAACTGACCCAACATGATCAATAGCCTGAACGTGGATCCCTTTCACTGCCCTTCCGGATGGGTCATTCATGCTCGCAAATTGCTGAGACCAAAGAAACGCGGTCGGCGTGGAGCATGCGATCGAAGGACCGACGGGCACAGTCAGGCAGGCTGTCGGGTTGTTGAAAATGCCATCAAAGATGGTCCTGTAGAAATATCCCTCTTTGGACGTCGGCGTTTGCCGCGGAAAGCGCTTGCTCGCCTCTGCGAGCATCTGATCCGAGACTTTATTCTCGGCTTGATGCTTCAAGCTTTCAATCCAGCTGTACCCTACCCCGTCGGAAAACTGCTCCTTTTGACGCCACAAGATCGCTTGCGGCAACAGATCGGTAAATGCTTCCCGCAATATGCCCTTCTCGATTTTCTCGCCAGGGCACATCTTCTCGGCGGGGTTTATCGACATTGCGTAGTCCAGGAATTCCTTGTCCAGGAAGGGCACACGGGCTTCGACTCCCCAAGCCGCCATTGCCTTGTTCGCGCGACAGCAATCATACTTGCTGAGTGCAAAGATCTTTCGGACAGTCTCGTCGTGGAATTCTTCTGCTGACGGCGCCATGTGGAAGTAGAGATAGCCGCCGAATACCTCGTCAGCGCCTTCTCCGGACAACACCATTTTGATGCCCATTGATTTGATTTTGCGCGCCATGAGATACATCGGCGTGCCGGCACGAATGGTGGTGACGTCAAAGGTCTCCAGGTGCCGGATCACGTCCGGCAATGCGTCCAATCCTTCCTGCACGGTAAAAACAATCTCGTGATGGACCGTGCCGATGTGAGCTGCCACGTCTCGCGCATGCTTCATGTCAGGTGAGTTTTCGAGGCCGACCGAGAACGAGTGCAGCCTCGGCCACCATGCCTCTTCGGTTTCTCCCGACTCGATCCGCTTGAAGCGGTGGCGCGCCGCGAGCGCCGCGATAAGCGACGAGTCGAGCCCGCCGGAAATAAGCACCCCGTAAGGCACATCGCACATCATCTGCTGCTTGACCGCAGCTTCGAGCGAAGATCGGAGCTCCTGCAGCGACACCTTCCTGCTTGGAAGAGTATGTGCCCACTGTGGATCATACCACTTGACGAACTTTCCGGCCTTGGCGCTGTAATGATGTCCCGGAGGAAACTCCCGGATCGTCTCGCATACGCCATCGAGGGCTTTCATTTCGCTCGCGACGTAAGTCGTGCCGTCGCTGCCCCATCCGATGTAAAGCGGAACAATGCCGATGTGGTCTCGGGCGACGAAGAAATCGCCACTGCGCTCATCGAAGAGGGCAAATGCAAAGATTCCACTCAGCATGTTGCACACGGCAGGGCCGTACTCGTCGTAGAGATACAGGATGATTTCGCAGTCGGACTTCGTTTTCCATGCGTGCGGCAGCTTCAGCGCCGCGCGCAAACCGACATGATTGTAGATCTCTCCGTTCACGGCCAAAGCGCGACCCGCGGTCACGTCGAGAAGGGGTTGAGCGCCGTGCTCCACGTCGACGATGGAAAGGCGCTCGTGCGCGAGCACTGCGCCGTCGCTGGAATAAATGCCGCTCCAGTCTGGCCCGCGGTGCCTGACCGTTTTGGCCATCTCGAGCGCCCGGCCGCGCGCCGTCTCGAGCGATTCTTTAAATCCAAAGATGCCAACGAAGCCGCACAAGGAGGTTGCCCCTTCTGTAAGTTCAGATCGCAGCGAAGCGGAACAGCGGATCGAGAACGGCAAAAGTCACAAAATATTCAAGGTTCAGATCAAGCGGAATTACCCTATGCCTATGCCCAAGCGGCGACACCGTCGCATAGGCTAAAAATATACGGACAAGCGGCATCAAACTCCGTGGCTGCTCGTGTCTTCTCGACGTGCCAATCCCGATCACTCTGCCGCTTCCGGCTTTGTCACCTGCTGTCACGCCGCGAGTCTGCCGCGGTCACGTCGGTCCGGCCTATCACGACCGGAACGTTTGAACTGCTCAGCTTTCGGGGTGCCGCGTCGGGACCATCCTGATATCGCAGCGAGACCTCGATGGTGTCACCGGGCTGCAACTCGGCATCCTCGTTCACGACAATCCGTTCCGGTCCTTTCTCGCTCTTTCTAATAATAGCAATATCGGGCTTACTGCCGGCTCCCCGTGCGAGCTGCGATCGAACCATCGAAGTGTATTGAAGCTTCTCACCGACGCTCTGCAGTTTCTCGCGAATCTGATTGAGCTTTAAGCTGGTCTCTTGCAGCTCACGGAACAGATCAAGCTTCCGCTGATCGTCGAGCTTTGCCAACCGTCTGGCGTACTCGTCCTGCAATTTCTTGACCTGGAGCAATTGCGCTGAGGTTTGCAGCCTCCGGGTCGCCGACAGCAGAACCGCGCGACGCGCATCCGTCACGCGAGGGCTGATCAACGATCCCTTGCCGAACAGGTCGGTCGCTTTCTGAAGGTCCTCGACGTCGGACTGAAGTCCCTCTTCATCTTTCTTTTGCTGCTCCGACAGCACGCGGACCTCGTCGTCTCCCTGCCGAACGCTGCGCTGCAAGTACGCCTTTTCCTGCTGATAGTCGCTCTGCTTCGTCTTCAGGTATTCGGCTTCCGCATTGACGATTTCCGAAACCGCCGACCGGGCTATCGGCAGGTCGGCAAGAGAAGCGCTTGGATTGATCTGCGTCCCTTCCCCGAGCTCGCTCTTGATGCGCCACATCCGCGCCTGTTCCTTGGCGAGTTCTGTCCAAAGCGAACCATACTCGCTTCTCAGGTCGGCCGACTCGAGATACGGGTTGTTCATCCTGATATGCATGATGTCGTAGCCACCCGCCATGGCGATGAGCTGGCGCGCGGTGCTCGCCGGACGATAAGGGTACTCTCCCGGCTTCGACACGTCCCCGTTGACGTAAACAGGCCTGTACTCCGCAACGATCGCCGTGACCTGATCTGCATCTATCACGACCACGACCTCGCGGCCGTCCACGGTCCTCTGTCGAAAGACCTTGCTCGTCATTGCGGCCCCGACCTTGGCCCGAATCTCTTGCAACGGCAGGCCGGCGACCGGGACCATTCCGACCAGCGGCAAAGAGATATTGCCATCGACCTGGACGGGCGCGCGCTGCCGCAGCTCCGGCACGCCGGCTACCGCGACCTCCAGAACATCTCCGACGCTCACTCGATATTCGGCTTTCGCCTGCGCGGAAATCGTCAGGCCAACAGCCACCAGGCCCCACCTGACGCAACGGCCTGGTTGACCGCGACGGTTGTCAAGACGGAGGAAATTACGCAGCTTGGCGTGCGGCATGGCGTGCTCGATGGCTCGGTCTCACGGATTGATCGACAATCTAAACCCGCAGCGCCTCGGCTCAACTGACCATCGTAGTTACTCCCGGCTACCCATTTATTGCCAATCCGCCTCCTGACCCGAATGCTATGTTTTTGTCAGGGGGACGGACTGCGTGACGGACTGCTTGGGAGTAACCGGTGAGTTATGCGTTTTTCACCAATTCGCCGGCCCCTACCGAGCGTTCGGCGCATTCGGTCACTGGCCGCAAGGCAATTGCGGCTGACCTTGGCAAGAACAGATTGGCCGCCTTGCTGGTACTGGCGGCAGGCGCCGAGTTCCTCCTCGTAGCCGTCGGGGCTTTTGCCGCTGCCGTCCTCTATTATCGGCTGGTCCTTGCGCTCGACTATCCGGACACTCCCAAATACATCCTGGAATCTCTTCTGATTGCCACGTTGCAACTGCTCGTATCCGTTGGGCTCCGGCAGTATTCGCGGATCCAGACGCAGCCCCGCCACATCTTCCTATGGAGCGGCGTCAGCGCCGTCTTCTTCGTATTCTCCTTCTTCATCTCAACGATATTTCTTCTCAAGATCTCGGACGGCTACTCGCGCGCGACCGTGATGGCCCAGGCGGCAAGCGTTATCGTCATGGTGCTCTTCGCGCGGGCAATATGCTTCTCGTTGCTGCAGCCTGCCATCGCATCCGGACTGATCGACGCCAGGCGCGTCATCCTCATAGGTGAACCGAGCCACTGCCTGGATTTTTCCGCACGAGTAAGCGCCACCGGAATCCGGACCATTCGCTCGTTCGAGTTGCCGACCTTTCGCAAGGGCTCTTCGGCATCGGAGCATTTCGGGGCGGTCGAAGTGCTATCCCATGTCCGCGAACTGATCGCAGAGTGCCGGCCCCTGCGAGCGGATGACATTGTCATTCTGACTTCGGAGTCGGATGTTCGGGCGGCCCTCGCGCTCGCCGGCGCCCTGTCAGAGCTCCCGGTCGACGTTCACGTCGTCCCGGTCGGTGCAATCGACCTCATGGCCGTGTCGCGCATCACGCAATTCGGCAACATGGTGACGATGCGCATCTTCCAGTCTCCCCTGACGCCGTTCCACCGGGCGATCAAACGAGCCTTCGACATCGCGGCCGCAATTGCCGGACTTGTCATCATCAGTCCCCTCTTCGTCATCATTCCAATCGCAATCAAGCTCGATTCCCCCGGGCCGGTGCTATTTCGTCAGACGCGGCACGGCTACAACAACGAGACTATTCGCGTGTTGAAATTCAGATCGATGACCGTGACGGAGGATGGCGACAGTTTCAAGCAGGTGACCAGACACGATCCACGTGTGACCCGGTTGGGACGCTTCATGCGCCACACCAATATCGATGAGCTTCCACAGCTCTTCAACGTGCTGGTCGGCGATATGTCACTCGTCGGGCCTCGTCCGCACGCGACCTCGCAGAACGAGAGCTTCGCCCGGATGATTTCGTCATTCTCCCGCCGCCACAACGTCAAGCCCGGCATTACCGGCTGGGCACAGGTCAACGGCTATCGTGGCGAAACCGACACCCTGGAGAAGATGCAACGTCGTGTCGAGCATGACCTCTATTACATCGACAATTGGTCATTCCTTCTCGATCTCAAGATCATCGTCATGACCCTCTTCTCCAGAAAGGTCTATTGGAATGCCTTCTAGCGCGATGACGATTGCTGCATGCAGTCCGTACAGCAAGATCGCAAGGGCATTGCAGTCGATCCCGTTCCCGTTTGATCGGCGGAGGCTTCGGTAGGCCACCAGTAACTGCAGGTTCGAGACAATGCTGCAAACTCACAGAACTGACAATTCGGCACCTCAGGACACGATGCCGCCTGAATTTGGTTCGCCGGCCGAATTCGTGGCGGAGGGTCTCGCCTTCTTGCGCCGCCGCCTCTCGATCATACTGCTGACGTGTTTCGTGATGTTTGGCGCCGGCTTGCTCTATCTCGTTGTCGCAGTTCCGACGTTTACGGCAACCGCGCAACTCATCGTCGACGCCAAGACGACTTCTTCCAACGACACGGCCTCGGCAACGACAGCCGTCGAAAGTCAGGTCGCAATCTTGAAGTCGGAGAGCGTCGCTCGCGCAGCGATCGCGAAGCTCGGTTTGGCGGGAGACCGGGAATTCTCCGGCGGCGCCCTGCACCACCTCAGTCGGTCGACATCCCGGTTGCTCGGCTGGAGCAGGCAGGACACGGACGTCGTCACGCGTGATGCGATGGAAGCATTCGCGCGCAAGCTCTCGGTGAAGCGTGCCGGTCTCACCTACATAGTCGATCTCGCCTTCAGCTCCGCCGATCCCGATCGGGCCGCGCAGGTCCTGGACACCGTTGTAGAGACCTACATCACGACGCAAATGGACGCGAAATACAAATGGGGTCTGCAAAACGAGAAATGGGTCAAGGAACGTGTCAACGAATTGAGCAACCAGGCGTCGACTGCCAAAAAGGCCGTAGCGGATTACAACAGGGCCAGGAATGGCATTGCGGTTCCCGCGAACAGCGCCGAGGCAGGTCCACCCTCGTCGCAGTCGACCGGAACGGCGCAAGACGAACTCCGCGAACTGGAAGCCACAGCGGACGCCGCCACCCGAACGTATGACAATTTCCTCCGGATGTTGCGTTACATGGACGCCATGCAGCAGCAATCCGCGCCGGTGTTCGAGGCTCGTCTGCTCACCGGAGTGTCTCATCCCTACACGGCCAGTTCGCCAAACGCCCGTTTGATACTTGGATCAGCGATCCTCGGCGGCATGCTTCTGGGGATCGGAATAGGATTGCTGCGCGACAGGTCAGACCGGGAACGCGCGCCCGCGCGCAGGTCTGCAGCCACCGCATCCGGAGGAACTGCAGTCGTCCAGGGGCTCAAGGCGAATGGCGTCAAGCCTCATTTCGATGGTTCGTTCAAGGTCGAGAAACAACACACCTACAAGGAGGCCAATCCTGACTTATAGTCGCATGAATTGGCTCCCGATCGCGATACCGCAAGCTCGATTGAAACGCCCCGGACATCACCCGTCGAACAATGCTCGTCGGCGAACCGCTTTCATCGCGACGAAGGCAGCATGTTTCTCGTTACGGCCACCGGAGTGGGTAATCCAGAAGGGCCGGACGCTCTCCGCAGCCGCGGGGTTATATTCGACCCTGCGACAATGTGCCGATTTGACAATGTGTAACATTTGAACGCTCAGCCTCCGCGCAGTCCGCTCCTCCGCCCACGAGGTGCGCCGAACCGGGAATTCCGGGCAAGAGCTCGATCACAATTACTGGGCGCCGCGTGGCGTCCACCAACGTTGGCTTGAGCAATGACGAGCTTTACTCGACCGTCCGGCGGACCGGCGACCATGTTCAGCAATGTCTTCCGGCAGTCATGGCTGGCCTTGGCATACCGATGCTCGGGCGCCGTCGTCTCCCTCCTCTTCGGCGTAAGTTTTGCGCGGATGATGAACATAGAGGAATACGGTGCGCTCATGTCGTTGATGACGTTCGCGCTCGTCGCCTCCACGGTCGGCCTCATCGGTCAGCAATTTCGCGTGTTGCGGGAAATACCAAGCATCGCCGCCCGGAAGAACTACCCGGAGATCGGCTCGATCGTCGCGAAGCGGGTTCGCGTGGCGTGTCTGGGCAGCGTTGCCGTGGCCGCACTCGCCCTCCTTCCGTTCGTCGCCGCTCACGGCCGCGACGGAATATTCGGAGGCTGGCAATATGCCACGAGCGTGCTCCTGATATTGCCGTTGTCCTTGATCGAAATGCAGAGCTCGCTGGGGCGCGCGCTCGGCTCCGTCAATCTCGCACTCGTGTCGAAGGATGTGCTGTGGAGATTTCTCATCATATTGTTGGGCGCCGTTCTCTTCGCGACGTCTGGCAATCCGCTGCCGGCTGAAGACGTTCTGCTGATTGCGACTGTAATCCTGATCGTGTTGATCGCCGCCCAGAACATCTACCTGCGGCATCTCGCGGAGGGGTGTAAGGTATTCACCATGGCGGTGGGGCGATCGAATGACCGGCTTCGCGACATCGTGTCCACTTCGGGACCGTTCTGGGTAACCAGCGTCACGAGCATCATGGGCGGCACAGTCGACCTCGTCGTCATCTCGGTCATGGTCGGCCCGGAAGCCGGAGGATATTACTACGCTGCCAGCCGGATCGCGCTCCTTCTTGATTTCTTCCTGGCGACCTTTTGTATTCCCGCGGCGCCCCTCATTGCACGTCTGTTCGATGAGAATCGTCATGCGGAAATCACGCGCGTCACGTCGGGAGCGTCATTGGCTGCGTTTGTCGCTGTGCTCGGCTGCGTTGCGACGTTGGCGCTTGGTGGCGACCTCGCGTTGATGGCGTTCGGAGCGACTTTCACCCGCGCCTACGGCGTCCTGATGGTCCTGGCAACCGGCATGCTGGTGTCGACATATTTCGGGATCGGCCCCATCGCCCTGAATATGACAGGCCATCAGCGCGCCGCGATGCACATCGTGGTGATCACTTGGGTGTCGGGAATCCTGGCCATGGTCGGCGCGACTTGGGCCTTCGGGACGATAGGAGCAGCGGTTGCCGGCTCCTGCGCGGGCATCGCGACCAGGGTGTGGACTGCGGCCTACATTTATTCGGCGGAAGGGATCGATATCACCGCCACCACGGCGCTCCGCGCGTTGGTTAGGCGCGCAACGAGCCGAGGAGTATCCGAACCGCGTAGCGAGGCAATACGGCCAGAAGCCAGCGGCACCATTCTTGACCTGCAGCCTGCTCGCGGCAGTCGGGACACACGTACATGAATTGGGGAGATAGTTGAATGCGTTCGCTGTCATCCGAGGACGCGACTGCTGCAATTGGATTTACGCGCGGGAGGCGGTACCTGATGGGCCGGTCTACATTCGATTACGAGGTGTCAGGAAGCCGGCTTTCCATGGGGCTGGTGAGGCTTCTGCACACCGTTGTTGCGCGGAGTACCGGGCGCGGCATGGGACTTGCCATGCGGGCGGTCAAGCCGCTTCTGCATTCCCAGCTGTCTTGCGTCCATTTCGCCGACGGTAGCCGCTTGTACTTCGAGCTGAACGACGTCTATTGGAATGCGTTCTTCATCGGCCAGCCCGGCATGACCTACGAGCCGGACATAGCGACGCTTCTGATGCGGCTGAAGGATACCGACTATACGTTCTTCGATTGCGGTGCAAACATCGGATACTGGTCCGTTCTCGTCACGTCGGAAATGCTGGGTCGCAAGCGCGCGATTGCCGTCGAGGCTTCACGGGAGACGCTTGCAATTCTCGAGCAGAACCGTGACGCGAATGATCAACGCTTCGAGATCTGCCGAAGGGCATTGTTCGAGTACGACGGGCGCAGCCTGTTCTTCTCCGACGACGGACCTCATTCGGCCCGGCACATCGTAACGTCGCAGAGCAGCCGTCCGTCACACACCGAACCCGTCATGTCGATAACGATCGATGCGTTGGCAAGGGACCAGCAGCTGACCGACAGCGATCGGCTCGTCATCAAGCTCGACGTCGAGGGCCAGGAGGTTGCGGCCCTGAAGGGCGCTCGGCAGGCTCTGAAGCGCGACACGCTGATCATCTACGAAGATCATGGTCAAGATCGCAGCCACGCGACCACGAGGTATGTGTTCGAGGCACTTGGACTTCCGGTGTTTTCTCTTGCTGCAGACGGGTCAATCACGAAGGTCAGTGACCTCGGCACACTGGATCGCCTGAAGGTGAACCCCAAAATCGGCTACAATTTCGCGACCTGCCCACCCGGATCCGGCTTCCACCGCTGGATATCAGGAATCGCCAGTCAGGCCTGATCGTGTCGGGCGCCGATCCTGGCGCACGAGATCGCCGGCGGCTCAACCTACTTCGCGTGCCCGAGCCAGAATTCGCGTGCCCTCGACTCTTCGACGCGATCGGAATGCACGATATCAGTCGCCGCGACCGAACAGCATCTGGACCGCCGACTGGACGCCATTCATTCGCCCCTCGAACGGAATTCTCCCGTCGGAAGGACCTCCGACCGCGATGCGGGGGAGCCCAAAAGGATTCAGCTTCCGATCAGATATCTGTCCATGCCGGGTTGTGACTGCGGTCGAAAAACCGACCTCCACCGCGAGATGTTGTTCTCGATCACCGCATGCCCTGGAGTTGCCGTAGGGAAAAGCGACGTGCCGAACCGGGCGCTGAAGCAGTCTCTCCAGATAGGTGCGATTACCCGCCATTTCGGCGCGCGCTGAAGCTGCATTCAGGTACGCGAGCGCTGGATGCGATTCCGTATGCCCGCCAATCGTAGCCAGGGGGTGTCGTGCCAGGAGCTGAAGCTCCCGCTCGTTGATGAAATAGGCGTCGTTCAAGGCCTCCAGCGACAGATCGGCCTTGCTGAACGTAGGGGCGAGCATCTCGACTCGTTGGTAATCTTCATGGACCCAGTTGCTCACCTTCTCCAGGGCCGATGCTTTCTCGTCAAAATCGCGACAGCTGAATCGCATGTTCATTGCGTCGATCGCAAGACTGTCTCTCGAGCGAAACAGGTCGCGCAAGCCCAGCCACCACGGTTGCAGCGTTCGCTTCACCGCACCCGTTGGAACATATACGGTGAAGGGCGCGTTATTTCGCTCAAGGATCGGCAATGCCGTCGTGACGTTGTCCTTGTAGCCGTCGTCGAAGGTAAGCACCGCATAGCGGCGGGGTTCAGGATCCACCGCCAGCCGCTCGAGACATGCATCGAGACTGACAATCTCCCATCCCTGCTGGCGCAGCCACTTCAGGGTGTATTCAAAGAAATCAGGCGATGCACCGGTCTTCAGCTCCGAGCGCCAATCCGGCTGAATCTCGTGGAACATCAGGATAGTGGCCCTGCCGGCAAATGCCATGCGCAAAGCAGGCGCAAGTCCCGCCCAACTTGCCGCATGGAATATCGTTCGGCTGAGTAGTCGCTTCACGCGAAATCACCACCGGACAGGTTGATTGCGCGCAAGCCGACCAAGCGTCGTCGATGCTCATGTGATTGCGTGCGCGATCTGCCCATGCTCATCTCAAATAGCCCTCGTGAACACAGCAGTGTTTCCGATGGGAAACACCCCTCCATTTATCGACAAACCGCGCCGCTCTGGCAACCACGGCGCTGGTACTCACTACTGGGTACCCCAGATTTCATCGCCTCCACTCTGAATGCGCCGCCTGCATCGAACTGCTTTCACGGTAGCTTTTCGTCAGACACAGAGTGCACCGGCCACTGGTGATGCCGGCCTTCGTGATGCGCGTGTCGAGGGCCTCAATGAAAGTACTGCTCGCCAATAAGTTTCTGTTCAACAACGGTGGCGCAGAGGCAGTGCTGCTTCAGGAGAGAATGTTCCTGACGAGCAGCGGGGCGGACGTCATTGACTTCGCGATGCAGCACGAGCGGAACATCGAATCCCGCTATGCAAATCACTTCGTGTCTCGCCAGGAATACCGGACCGGCGGCCATCTCGCCAAGATCAAGAGCGCGCTGTCATTGATTCACTCACGCGAAGCCGTGAGCAAACTCGCATCCCTGATCGAGGAGACTCGGCCAGACCTGATGCATTGCCACAACATCTATCATCAGCTGACCCCGTCGATTGTCGGCGTCGCCAAGTCGCGCGGGATTCCGGTCGTGCTCACACTGCACGATTCGAAGCCCGTGTGTCCGGTGCACACCCGCATGCGAGAGGACCAGTTGTGTTCATCGTGTCTCTCAGGCGATTTCCATCACGTGCTGATGCACCGTTGCGCTGACGGCTCGATCGCACAGAGCGCCACGCTTTACATGGAAGCGGTCATTCAGCGCTGGTTTGGCAGCTACGAGAAGGTGGATCGCTTCCTCGCGCCGAGCCAGTTCATGCGGGAGTCGGTGTTGCCTCGGTTCGCCGCGGACCGGGTACAGGTGCTCTACAACGGCGTGGATGTCAGCGGCATTTCGGCGAGCGATCGGGACAAGGGATACGTGCTTTATTGCGGCCGGCTCGCGCCGGGAAAAGGTGCGGAGACGCTGTTGCGCGCCCACGAAGCAGCGGACTGCCGGTGGCCTCTCGTCATCGCAGGCTCCGGCCCGCTGGCGGATAGTTTGAAGACGCAATTCACCCGGAATGTGCGTTTCGCGGGCCAGCTATCCGGCGAGACTTTAAACGAGACGATCGCCGAGGCTTCCGTGGTGGTTGTGCCTTCGGAGTGGTGCGAGAACTGTCCGATGTCGGTGCTGGAGGCGATGGCCTATGGCAAGGCGGTCATAGCGACCCGCGTCGGCGGCATTCCGGAGCTCGTGGACGATCAAGTGACGGGGCTTTTGTTTGAGCCCGGCAATACGGACGAGCTTCGTCAGCACGTCGACTGCCTGATGAACGACGCCGCACGCCGTGCAGGCATGGGAGCAGCAGGAAGAAGTCGCGTCGAAGCGGACTTCTCCCTCGAGAAGCATAACACCGAGCTGATGGCCGTCTACCGATCACTGGTGAGCGAGCGGCATTCATCGCATTGAGGATTGCAAATGGACCTCACCGTAATCTCCACGTTTCGTTGCAACTCGAGATGCCAGATGTGTTACATCTGGAAGAATCCGACCGATCCAAAGGAAGAGGTCACGCTCGAGACCCTGGCGAAACTTCCTGCGGGGTTCGATAATCTCAATATCTCCGGCGGAGAGCCGACCCTGCGGAAGGATCTGGCCGAGATGGTGGACCTGCTCCACCCAAAGGCCCGGATCATAGAGATCAGCTCGAACGGCCTGCATCCCGAGCGTCTCCTGCCCATCGTCAAGAAGCACCCGAAGATCAAGGTTCGTTTCAGCCTCGAGGGTGACGCGACCACCAGCGACTGCATCCGCGGCGAGAAGGACGGCTACGCCACGAAGGTCGCCGGACTTCGCATGCTGCAGGAGGCAGGTGGGCAAGACCTGGGATTCGCCTTCGTCATCCAGGATGAGAATGTGGCGCAGCTCGTTCGAACCTATGAACTGGCGCGTTCGATGGGGTTCGAACTTGCGACATCGACGCTGCACAACGCGTGGCAATTCTACAAGAACGACAATTATTTCTATGAACGCGTCGCGGTGGCCCGGCAAGTCGAAGGGCTTATCACTGCGATGCTCAAGAGCAACAAGCCGAAGAACTGGTTTCGCGCCTACCTGAATCTGGGCTTGATCGAAAAGATCCTCGGCCACCCACGGTTGATCCGCTGCAGCGCGGGGACGGATTTCGCATTCATCGACCCATGGTCCGATGTGTGGGCCTGCAACGTGCGGTCGGACCTGCCGCTCGGTAATTTGGCGCGCCAGTCCTGGAGCGAGATCATGGCCAGTGACACGGCCAAGAACTCCGTCGCCAAGGTTCACGCTTGCCAACAGAACTGCTGGATGGTGACGACCGCGCGCACGGCAATGCGCTCAACGCTGATTCCGCAGGCACCGAAGATGGGGCCGCTCATCTGGGTGCTGAAGAACAAGCTGAAGGTCGAGCTCGGCCGACCGATCTGTTTCGATCAATACATTGATTATTCCAATGTCGCGCCTACTCCGCGCGTCCAGCGAACGTCATTCCTCAACGAAAAGCAAAAGGCACGGTTGGTGCGCGGGAGAGACACGGCCGACGCCCGATATCCACTCAAGGAATTTATCAATAACTAATTCGACAGGAGGGTGCAGTGAGTGCGGATCATCTGGTACTGCGGGTGATCATGCTTGGCTTGCGTGGATTTCCCAATGTGCAGGGAGGAGTGGAAGTTCACGCGGAGCACCTGTGCCCCCATCTCAAGGAACTGGGCTGCGATGTCGAGGTAATCGTTCGCTCCTCCTATATGCCGCCTGATCGCGGCGACGAGTGGCACGGCGTACGCTACCAGCGGGTATGGTGTCCGAAGACCTCGGGTCTTGAGACAATCGTCCATTCGTTCCTCGGGGTGCTTGTCGCTGCATGGCAGCGGCCGGACGTGCTGCACATCCAGGCCATCGGACCGGCCCTGATGGCGCCACTCGCGCGATTGCTGGGACTGCATGTTGTGGTGACGCACCACGGCCCGGATTACGAACGGGAGAAATGGGGCCGATTGGCCAGGATGGCCCTGCGCGCCGGCGAGGCCTGGGGCATGCGATTTTCCGATGGCCGCATCGTCATCTCCCAGACCATCCGAAAGCTGGTGCGGGAAAAGTACGGCCTGAATTCGGACCTCATTCCAAACGGCGTCACCTTGCCCGACGTGCCGAAAAGCACTTCGGTGCTGGACAAGCTTGGGCTTACGCCGGGACGATATGTGTTGATGGTGGGCCGGCTGGTGCCGGAGAAGCGGCACACCGACCTGATTCAGGCCTTTGCCGATGCCAGGCTCACCGGATGGAAGCTCGTGTTCGTCGGCGCCTCCGAGCATCCAGACGCCTATACCGAGATGCTTGCGGCACGCGCTGGGGCGACTGCTGGGGTCATCATGGCGGGCTTCCAGTGCGGCCTCGCACTGCGGGAGCTATACGCCCACGCAGGCATTTTCGTTCTGCCATCCTCGCACGAAGGCTTGCCGATCGCGCTGCTGGAAGCTCTGAGCTTCGGATTGCCCGTGGTGGCCAGTGACATTCCTGCTCACCTGGAGATCGGATTGAATGACGCGCACTATTTTCATGTGGGAGATGTATCAGCGCTCGCGGATCGCCTGGCATCGTTTGCACATAGTCCGTGGCCGTTGGAGTTGCGGGAGAAGACGCGCAACTGGTTGGCCGAACGGGAAGACTGGCGCTCTATCGCAGAGCGCACTCTCGGATGCTATCGCAGGGCGATTGAACCTCGTCGAGGCGGTCCTCATGCGCGGTCCCGGACGGCGCCGCCCAGCACCGCCTAGCGAGCTGCGCACGCGGCGCATCGGCCAACGCGCGATTCCCGTCCCGCAATTGAGGTATCGCCTCAAACCGATCGAACCAAAGCGACGTTCAAGATGAATATGCTTCTGCTGTATTTCCTCATCTATACGTTCTTTCGATCGATCTCCAACGGCCTCGACCGTCTGTCCGGGACGAGCTTTTCCATGATCCTGTCGCTCACCGTCATCGGGATCGGTGTTGTGGCCGCCTGGCACGCGCGACATGTCAGGATACATAAAAGACTGTTCGTGCTCTTGATAGCCATGTCCGTCTTTGTTGCTGCTTGCATCCTGTCTTTTGTCACCAATGGCTTCGGAGCCGGCAAGATCGTCAACCAGTATGCCGCCTTGTACGAGATGTTCAGGTACGTGCACCTGATCATGTTCGTCACACTACTTGCTGCCCTTTATCGTCATCCGGATTTTTGCCCGCGCCTCCATCGTGTTTATATGTGGCTGTTGTTCATCATTTCCGCGGTGGGGCTCGGTCAATACCTGACCGGTCATGCAGAGCTCGTCACGCAATACGACAAGTTTGAACGGGTGGCGGGTCTTTCTTCGCACCCCGTACCCTACAGCCTGGAGATCGTGCTGACCTTTTTCGTTTGCGAGCTGTCGCGACGGAAAATGCGCCTTCCCATTCAGCACTTTCACCTCGCGGTGTACTTGCTGTTTGTTGTTGCCCTGGTCCTTTCTGCTTCAAGGACCGGCGTCGCGCTGCTCGGGGTGGCCCTCAGCGTATACCTCTTCATCCAGAGGCCTCGCCTCCTTCCCGCGTTCGCGGCAGCATTCGCGATCCTCCTATGGCTGTCTCCATTTGGAGAGTTGTTTTCGGACCTGAAGACCGTTCCGGACTACATCATGAACGGCGAATATGTGGTGTGGGACTGGCAAACCGCGGTGACCTCGGTCCATTGGCGCATTCACCACTGGTACTATCTGTCCACGCTTGGGTTGGAACGAGCATGGATCGGATATGGCCCCGGTCAAACCCCGATCTACAGTCCGTTCCTTCTGCAGGCACACAATCAGTTCGTGGAGATATTCTTCGATACGGGCATGGTAGGCCTGATCTCCTTTGCCGCGTTTTGGTTCAGCCTTCCGCTGGCTGCAATGTCCGACCGGCGACGGATCATCAACACATTCGGAAAGAAATCAGCGGAAGCCGGAATTCTGCACTTCTGGGTTGCGATCTTTGTCGGCGTGACGCTGGTTGCATTACTCGATCAAAGCTTTAACCGGGAAACAGTGGCGTTCTCGCATTTGATCGTCACCGTTTTCATCGTCCTGTCTCAGCCGGAAGCGGTCACCGCGCGAAACCCCGGATGGTCCTTCCGCCAGCTTTTGATGACCGCCGGTTCGCCGGCCAGCGCAGCATTTGGAGAACGTAACCTTGCAGTCGCGGAAGAACGGCGTTCCACCTAGATCTCGACCTGGATTGAGCCGGCGTCACGCACTTCGGGCCGCCGCCTGCGCGGCTGCGTACGGCGTGACGCGATCGCCGGTCTTCGGACAGCCAACCGCCGCGCCGTCCCTTGATCGCCAGTCGGACGTCGCGTTCACGTCGTCGCACGACCGCCTGCGCGGCATAAACATCCAGCAGCCTTTCGCGCATTGGCAGAAAGGTGAGCCCTGGAACATCCGCAGGGGCTGGGACAGCTGGATGCCGAAACAGCGGCTCGAAAGAATCGCTGCCAGCGGAGTCGACTTCCTGCGCATCTGTGTCGATCCAGCGCCGCTACTCGCTGTCGAGACCAAGGCCGATTTGACCTCAGGCATCGAAACTGTCCTTCGATCGGTCGACGCCGTCCTTCAGGCCGGCATGAAGGTGTTATTCGACGTTCACGTCAGTACGGAGGACGAGGACTGGAACATTCAGACGTTGACCGATGGACTCGCAGGCCCGCATTTCCTGCGTCTTGTCGAAGTAGAGACGAGCATCGCAGCGGCATTGCAGACGAGATATGCCCCCCAGTCGGTCGCGTTGGAGCTGTTCAATGAACCGCCGCCGCCGTCGGATTTCAGCTCCAAGACGGCTTGGGCGGAACAGCTCAAACATCTTTACGACGCAGTACGATCAGCCGCTCCGAAACACACGCTGCTACTTTCAGGAATGAATTACGCGAGCATCGATGGTCTGCTCTCGATCGACGTAAAGGCCTTCGACGCGAATACGATATTCGTTTTTCACTACTACGAGCCGTTCATATTCACTCTTCAGGGCGTCAATCTATCCTATAGCAAATATTTGCATCGCCTCCAGTTTCCCCCGCAACCCGGCGACCGCGCTCGGGCGATCGAGCGAGCGATAGGTCTGTTGAAATCGGATGAGCAAACCTCCGTGTTGCGAAAGGAGTACCTTGTCCAGCAGCTGATGAGCGGCGCCGATCAATATTTCAATGTCCCTCAGGATATCGAGTTCATCCGTCGCAGAGTGGGCGAGGTCGCCGCTTGGTCCGACCAGAACAAGGTCGATCGCAAGCGCATCATGTGCGGTGAGTTCGGATGTTTTGGCGACTTCGCCGGTCGCACCGGTGCCGCGTTATCGGATCGGGCGATGTGGTTGCAGTCGGTGCGTCAAGCCGTCGAGGACAACGGATTTGGCTGGTGCGTTCACGACCTTGATGAGTCGTTTCGCATCACCAGCGACAACGGCGCATTTATCCCAGAGCTCTTGGCAGCGCTCGGTCTGCGCAAGCCATGAGACCGTAGGCTGAGCCAGGCGAAGCCGACGCGACGTTGCAGAAATCAAATATGGCGTGAAACCGACCACCGCGGCAAATGTCAGCGGAAAATCGCCCATGTGGAGCAAATGCCGGTCAGGTATACGTGTGTATAAATCACACTTTGAAAGTTTTTTTGCCATTTTTGATTATTAACCAACCGGCTCAGCAGTCGGGGGGGCCAACTTCCAAAAAACCCACTGCTTGAAATCTCCTCGCGGTTCGAGGCTGCAAGTCATTGGAATCTGTTCGCGACTGAAGTCGCGAGCATGCAATCTGTCGCACATCCCTGATGCGCGGCAGCGGAATTCCTCGTCCTTAAATCTGGTCTGCAATGGAGAACTAAAGTGGCGCTGACCGATGTCACCTATCAAAATACGCCTGGCAACAGCGAAGGGTTTCCGCTTGGCGTTCCCACAAGCTATTCCTGGTACGGCGGGAGCACCGGCCATACAGGTAGCACCCCGCCCTCCAATTTCACCGCCGTCACAGGGTGGGGACAGGTCTATCCCCAATCCGGGGCAAGCAACGATTCTAATCCGGCCAACGTCCAGATCGCGAACTTCCAGACGTGGGTGCATCTGAAAACTGGCGGCTGGTCTCTCGTGCAAGATCAGGCGACGGACCCGATCGCCGGATCTCAGTTTCTCGCTGACTTTTCCGGAAACACGAACTCTGCCTGGAGCGTGACAAGGCAGGCGGACGGCAGCGCGATGGGCGCTGCGCCCCTCAGCGGATACAACGACCATTTCTGGCCGGGCTCGCGCGGCACCTATTCTGCCGGAACGGTCGATGGCGTCTATGTCCAGGCCGATATGAGGACCACTGATCCGAACGAGCATCTCGTTGCCGATCTGGGAGCTGATTGGTGGTCGAACTCGACGGCCGCATACGTCGATGGCTTCTCCAACAATCCCGGTGCCGGGATGAGCGATTGGGTCGCACTGACGACGAACTACAAGACCCTTTACTTCACCTCGATGACTTCTGCGCAGTTGCAGGCCGATCTGCCGCCTCCGCTGAAGGGCACCTCTTCGCCGACGACGCCCACGACACCGACGACGCCGACGACGCCGACCGATCCCACGATACCGGCGCAGCCGACGACGCCGACCGACCCCACGACGCCGACAACCCCCACGACTCCAAGCGTGACCGCACCGGTGCTCGACGTCGCGGACAAGTCGCTCTGGGTGGCCGGCAGAGGCGGTCAGGTCGACCTGGGGACGACCATTACGACGACCGACCCCAACGATAACCTCACCCTCAGTATCATGGGATTGCCGCGATACGAGACGATCACGACCGGCGACGGCACGACGCTCAGGGGCAACAACATCACCCTGACGTCCGCGCAGGTCGACAGCGGACTGACGCTGACATCGTACTACAGGGGCAATGCTCATCCGGTCGCGAACCTCACGCTGACCGCGAGCGCTATGGATCCGACCACCGGCGCTGTGATGTCGTCGGACCCGCAGACGATCCGCGTGACGGATCCCCGGCCGTCCAGCTGGACTGGCGGAAACGCAGGGAGCTGGGCAAACCACGGCTTTGCGCAGTTGCAGCAGCAGATGGGCGACACCAGCACCCTGGCGAACACAGCATCGCAGACGACCGGTTGGGCCGATCAAGGCGCGCGAGCGTCCCAGGCAAGCCAGGGCTTTGCGCTGCTGAACCAGTATCTGGCCGGCAGCTCCGGTCGGGTCGACGCTGGTCAGATCGCGGCGGCCATGTCGAATGCGAACAGCTGGACGCACAACTCGTTCCTGAGCAAACCTCAGGGTTGATCCGGCTACTGCACCCGGGGGCTCTGCGCCCGGGTGCAGTACCATCAACGTGTTGGGAGTCGGAAACGGGCGGTCGATCGCGGACGGTAACGGCGAAGGGACTGCCACGCGCGGGTCTTGGTCTCGGTTGGCTTCATCGCTCGCATCTGTTTCCAAGCGATCAAAATGCGTGCTGGCGCAACAGCTTCGGGTATGCGGCAAATTTGCGCGCAACATAACGGTGCAAAAATCAAGATTTGAAACTTTTTTCGCCATTTTTGCGCATTAACGAACCGGTTCAGCAGTCGGGGGGCAGGTCTAAAATCCCACTGCTTTGAAATCCCCTCGCGGTTCGAGGCCCTAGTGCTTTGATGTTGCTTGCGCCTTTTTGGCTGCGAGCGAGCGGTATGTCGCATGCTCTGTCGATGCGCGGCATTGGAATTCCCAGTCTTTGGAAATGCATGAGAAGGAACACTAACGCGGCCGGGTAGCCGCGAAGGGTTGAGTAAGAATGGCGATCCAGAACGGAAATGCCCCCGCCGCAGATCTAGGGCTTCGCGCGCTAGCTCTGTTCCTGCGCCTCCATGGCGTGAATACCGTGCCGGACCAGCTCCGCGATCGTTGCGGGAGCGACGAGATCGGCGTCCGCGCGATGCTTCGCTGCGCGCGCGAATTCGGGGTCAAGGTCCGCTCGCGGACAATGGATTGGACCCGCCTAGCGGGTACCCAGCTGCCCGGAATCGCCTCGCTACGTGACGGCGGATTTCTGCTGCTGGGCAAGATCGACGACCAGGTGGCGCTTGTGCTGCACCCGACCTCGCCGCATCCGAGCCGGATGACGCGCGCAGAATTCGAAGCGATCTGGGATGGCGGTTTGATCTGTGCTGGATCACAGAGCTTCGCGCAGCGCGCACGTCATGCATTTGCCGGCATCCGCACGCGCTCGTTTGACCTGGGCGCCGGCCTGATGCACCGCGCCGGCGAGGGCCTGATGCGTGCCCGTGACGGCCTCACGAAGAGCTTCTTGGCGATGAGACCTGGCATCCTGATGCGCGGGACTCGCGACGATGCCGCAATCCATGCGGCGAACACAAACACCGAATCCCCGGCCGCCGGCGTCGAATCCGAACATGACGATGAATCCGGGCTCATTGCGCTGGCGATCTTGCTGCGTTGCCATGGCATCGCTGCCGACCCCGGCCAAATTCGTCACCGGATCGGCGCGGCGCGCCTCGGCGTTACTGAAATCCTGCGCTGCGCCAAGGATTTCGGACTCAAGGCAAAGGTGCAGAGGACGAGCTGGAACAGGCTTGCCGTCACCCCGCTGCCGGGAATTGCGGTGCTGCGCGACGGCAGCTTCCTGATCCTCGGCAAGGTTATCGACGACAAGCTTCTCGTTCAGCGCCCGCTGTCTCCGCGGCCCGAAGCAATCACCCAGGCCCAACTCGAGGCGATCTGGGACGGCGGCATCATCCTGATGGCCCGGCGCGCCAGCCTGACCGACCTCGCGCGGCGCTTCGATATCTCCTGGTTCGTCGGCGCCATGCAAAAGTATCGTCGCCTGCTCGGCGAGGTGCTGGCGGCGTCGTTCTTCCTTCAGATCTTCGCCGTTGTCTCGCCGCTGTTCTTCCAGGTGGTGATCGACAAGGTGCTCGTGCATCGAAGCATGAGCACGCTCGACGTGCTGGTCGTCGGGCTTGTCGTACTGACCGTGTTCGAGGCCGTTCTCGAGACGCTGCGCGTCTATCAGTTCGCGCATACGACAAACCGTATCGACGTCGAGCTCGGCGCCAGGCTGTTCCGTCACCTGCTGGCGCTGCCGATCGCCTATTTCCAGACCCGCCGCGTCGGCGATTCGGTGGCGCGCGTCCGCGAGCTCGAGAACATCCGCCAGTTCCTGACCAGCTCGGCGCTCACGCTGGTGATCGATCTGCTGTTCACCGTCGTCTTCCTTGCGGTGATGTTCTATTACTCGACGACGTTGACGTGGATCGTGCTGGCGTCCTTCCCGCTCTACATCGGCATCTCCGCGGGAGCCGCGCCGCTGTTCCGTCGACGCCTCGACGAGAAATTCAATCGCGGCTCCGAGAACCAGGCCTTCCTGGTCGAGAGCGTCACCGGTATCGAGACGCTGAAGGCCATGGCGGTCGAGCCGCAGATGCAACGCCGCTGGGAGGAGCAGCTCGCCGGCTATGTGTCCGCAAGCTTCCGCGTGCTCAGCCTGAACAACACGGCGAGCCAGGCGGTCCAGATGATCAACAAGCTGGTCATCGCCGCGACCCTTTACTTCGGCGCCCGCCTGGTGGTCAGCGGGGACCTGACTGTCGGTGAGCTCGTCGCGTTCAACATGCTGGCCGCGCGTGTCAGCGCGCCGGTTCTGCGACTCGCGCAGATCTGGCAGGACTTCCATCAGGCCCGCCTGTCGATCGATCGTCTCGGCGACATCCTCAACACCATTCCCGAGCCGAGCTTCACGCCGGCCCGCGCGGCGCTGCCACCGATCCGCGGTCAGGTCAAATTCGAGCACGCGACTTTCCGCTACCGCATCGACGGCCCCGAGGTGCTGCACGACGTGTCCTTCAGCGTCGAGCCAGGCCAGGTCATCGGCATCGTGGGTTCGTCGGGCTCGGGCAAGAGCACCATCACCAAGCTGATCCAGCGTCTCTATGTCCCGGAAAGCGGGCGCGTGCTCGTCGACGGCGTCGACCTCGCGATGGTCGATCTGAGCTGGCTGCGGCGCCAGATCGGCGTCGTGTTGCAGGAGAACGTACTGTTCAACTGCACGGTTCGCGACAACATCGCGCTGGCCGATCCGGCGATGCCGATGGAGCGCGTCATCGAAGCGGCGGAGCTAGCCGGCGCCCACGACTTCATCCTCGAACTGCCGGAGGGTTACGACACCGTCGTGGGTGAGCGCGGCAGCAGCCTGTCCGGCGGGCAGCGCCAGCGAATCGCAATCGCGCGTGCACTCATCACCGATCCACGCATCCTGATCCTGGACGAGGCGACCAGCGCGCTGGACTACGAAAGCGAGCGCGCGATCCAGCAGAACATGAGGCGGATTTCCGCCGGCCGGACCGTGTTCGTCATCGCCCACCGGCTGTCGACGGTGCGCAATGCAAGCCGGATCATCACCCTCGAGCATGGCCGCATCGTCGAGGACGGCAGCCATGACGAGCTGATCCGCACCAACGGCCGCTACGCCAACCTCCATTATCTGCAGGCCGGTATCCATGACGTCCGCTAGCCGCAATGTCGTCGCGTTCCCGAGACGCGAACCTCGCCGCCGCGAGCACGAAATCGCCTTTCTGCCGGCGGCGCTCGAGATCGCCGAATCGCCGCCGTCGCCGATCGGGCGCGCGATCGGGGCCTGCATCATCGCCGCGTTCTGCATCGCGCTGTTGTGGGCGACGCTCGGCAGCGTCGATATCGTCGCCAGCGCGACCGGCAAGATCGTGCCGGGCGGGCGCACCAAGCTGATCCAGCCGTTCGAGACCGGTGTGGTCCGCGCCATCCGCGTCCGCGACGGCCAGAGCGTCAAGGCCGGCGACGTCCTGATCGAGCTGGACCCGACAATGACGGAAGCCGACCAGGAACGCCAGAAGAGCGATCTGCTTGCAGCCGAGCTGGACGTCGCGCGGCTGCGCGCCGCGCTGGCCGCAGACCCGCTCGCGGCCTTCCGGCCGCCGCAAAACGCAAGTGCGGCCGAAATCGAGATGCATCGCCAGTTCCTGATCAGCCAGCGCGCCGAACAGAGCGCAAAGCTTTCTGAAATCGAGCGTCAGCAGGGGCAGAAGGAGGCGGAACGGGCGACCACATCGGCGAGCGTCGACAAGCTGGAGGCGACGATCCCGGTACTGAAGGAGCGCGTCGACATCCGCAAGGGTCTCGTCGAGAAGGCATTGGCGTCGAAGGTCGTCTATCTCTCCGAATATCAGGAACTGGTCGCCATGCAGCAGGACCTCGTCCTGCAGCAGAGCCGGCTGCGCGAAGCCGATGCGGCGATCGCGCTGCTGAAGGAGACCAAGGACAAGACTGCCGCGGAGTATCGCCGCGCGACCTATGATGCTCTTGCGAAGGCCGAGCAGAAAGCTGCGAGCGCCGCGCAGGAGGTGGTCAAGGCGGATCGGCGAACGAAACTGCAGAGCCTGACCGCACCGGTCGACGGCGTCGTGCAGCAGCTTGCCGTTCATACGGTGGGCGGCGTGGTGACGCCCGCTCAGGCGCTGGCCGTCGTGGTCCCGAGCGAGAGCCAGCTCGAGATCGAGGCCATGCTGTCGAACCGCGACATCGGCTTCGTGCATCCCGGCCAGAAGGCGGAGATCAAGGTCGATACGTTCAACTTCACCCGGTACGGGCTGCTTCATGGCGATGTGCTCAGCGTGTCGACGGATGCCATCACGCGCGACAAGCAACAGGGCAACCCCAATGACCGGACATTGGGCGCGGCGCAGAGCAGCAGCGAGCCTAAAGGTCAGGAGCTGGAATACGCCGCGCGCGTTTCGCTCGACCGGACGCACATGCAAATCGAGGACAAGCTCGTCAAGCTCGGGCCGGGCATGGCGGTGACGGTCGAAATCAAGACCGGCACGCGCAGGATCATCAGCTACCTGCTGTCGCCGCTGGCACGCTACCGGCAGGAAGCCCTGCGCGAACGCTAAAGCGAAGCCCGTCGCCGGACGTTGCGGCCGGGCGGGGCGCCACGCGCGTGAGAGCGAAGCTCGTCGCGGTGGCGCCCGTCGTTAGGACGATTGCGGTGAAATTGCCGGTGGATTGGCACGTGCGCTATCGGCGCAGCGCTTCCAGACGCGATTTCGCCTCATGGACTCCCGCGGCGTTGGCCTTGGCGTAGAGGTCTTGCGCCCTGCGCTCGTCGCCGCGCGTGCCGTAAGTCCCCCACTTCGCAAGAATCAGGGGATCGTAGGTTTCTGCCAGCGCGAAGCTCGCCTGGGCGCTGCCCATTTCCACGGCGCGCTCGAGTACAAGCCGCGCCGCGCCTATGTCGCCCTGACGCAACAAGGAGCTCGCCCGCGCAACCAACCCTCCGGCTTCCGCAGCCTGCTCGGGAGCAGGCTGGGCAACCGCGCGAGCAGGCGCCGCTCGCGTCTGTTCGGCGGTTGGATTGGTGGCCACTTCGATGGACTTGTCCCGCGCGGTCGCACCGGTCGTCAACGCCGCGCCGTGCGCCTTGCGATCCTCGGCCTCATACGCATGGATTGCGCTCCGCGACAAAGGGAGGTGCTGGGGCTGCACGTCGATCCTGGCGCGCAATTGTCTCAACTCGGCAGCGCTGGCTTCCGCCGCCTGCTTCTGCAGCAAGATTTCCTCGCCTGCCTTTGCCGCCCGCGCCGTCTGGGTCTCGCTGTCGCGATGCGCTGCCGCCAGATCTTGCTCCAGCCGCGCCGACCGCTCACGCTCCTTTTGCAGGTCCGCCGCAGCGCTCTTTCCCACAGCTTGCAGCCGGGACGTTTCCTTGCCCGCTTCGGTCACCAGCACGGCCTTGCTCTCGACGTCACGTCGCGCCGCCGCGAGATCCTGCTCCAGCCGGGCGGACCGCTCACGCTCCTTTTGCAGCTCGGCCGCACCGCTCTTCTCCACCGCCTTCAGCCGGGACGTTTCCTTGCCCGCCTCGGTCACCAGCACGGCCTTGCTCTCGATATCACGGCGCGCCGCCGCAAGATCCTGCTCCAGCCGGGCGGACCGCTCATGCTCCTTTTGCAGCTCGGCCGCACCGCTCTTCTCCACCGCCTTCAGCCGGGACGTTTCCTCGTCTGCTTTCGTCGCCAGCGCCGTCTTGGTCGCGACATCGCGCCGCGCTGCCGCGAGATCCTGCTCCAGCCGGTCGGCCCGCGCCGCTTGCAGTGAGTTCTGCAACTCCGCCGCACCGCTTTCCCTTTCCCGCTTCAGTCGGGCGGTTTCCTCGCCTGCTTTCGTCGCCAGCGCGGTTTGCGTCTCGACATCGCGGCGCGCAGCCGCGAGATCCTGCTCCAGCCGCACCAGTCGCTCACGTTCGTCCGGTGTGGATTTGTGAACCGAAGCCGCGCCGCTCTCGGCCGCCTGCCTGAGCTCCGCTGCTTCTTCACCGGCTTTGCGGGCCTGCGCCTCGAAGGCGTAGATCGTGCTTCGCGTCTGGGAAAGCTCCTGTGTCAGCGCGTCGGCCTTGGCACGCGAGTCCCGCAGCTCGGCGGCCCCGGCCTCCACCGTCCGCTTCTGCCGCAGGGCTTCATCGGCCGCCTTTGCCGCCAGCGCGGTCTGGGTCTCGGCATCACGCCGCGCGACCGCAAGGTCCTGCTCCAGCCTTTCGGACCGCTCTCGCTCCTTTTGCAGGGAGCCCTGCGACTCGGCCGCTCCGCTTTCGCTTTGCTGTTTCAGTCGGGAAACCTCCTCGCCGGCTTTGGTCGCCAGCGCGGCCTGGGTCTCGACGTTGCTGCGGGCAGCCGCAAGGTCCCGCTCCAGCCGTGCGAACCGCTCACCTTCGTCGGGTGTGAATTTGCTGACCGAAGCCGTGCAGCTTGCAACCGCCTGCCTGAGCTCCGTCGCTTCATCTCCGGATTTGCGGACTTGGGCTTCGTATGCGTAGATCGAGCTCCGCGACAGCGAGAGGTCTTGTGCCAGCGCCTCGGCTCGTTCGCGCAATTGCCTGAGCTCGGCAGCTCCGACGTCCGCTGCCTGCTTCTGCCGCAGGGCTTCTTCCTTCGTCGTTGTCGCCAACGCCATCTGGGTCTCGACATCGCGCCGCGCTGCCGCCAGATCCTGCTCCAGCTGCGCGCTCCGCTCGTGCTCCCTTTGCAGGGCCGACTGCAGCTCCGTAGCGCCGCTTTCACGCATCCCCTTCAGCTGGGAAACCTCCTCGCCTGCCTTTGCCGCCAGCGCCGTCTGAGTCTCGACGTTGCGGCGCAATGCCTCGAGATCCTGCTCGAGCCGCGCGGACCGCTCGCGCTCCCGCTGCAGATCCGCCGCGCCACCTTCCGCCGCTGCTTTCAGCCGAGACGCTTCCTCACCCGTTTTTGTCGCCAGCACGGTCTGGGTTTCGACATCACGCCGCGCTGCCGCCAGATCCCGCTCCAGGCGCTCCGCCCGCTCACGCGTCTCTTGCAGGGAGTTCAGCAACTCCGCGCCGCCCTGCGCGGCCTGCTTCTCTTCGGCCGCCTTGTCCGTCAACGCGGCCTGGGCCTCGATATCGCGGCGCGCCGCCGCGAGACTCTGCTCCATCGACTCGGCCCGATAGCGCTCTTGCTCGAGACGTTGCAGCAACTCGATGTCACGTCTTGCATTCGTCAGTTCGCAGGAGAGCGACTCCGCCCAGTTGTATTCCCGTTTCGAGGCCTGCCCCGTGTCGCCGACGCTCGCTTGGGCGACCTGCACCGGTCTGTCATTGCCGCCTCGACCCGGCGGCAAGGCTTCGGGAGCGCCGTTCCTTGCCGCTTCGATGAAAGCGGGACTACCGGCAGCCGCCGAATGCTGCGGTTGCGTCGAAGGGCGCGCCGGATCTGGGGAAGCCCGTGTTTCCGGCGCGCACACCATTGCGAGCATGGCAGCAGTCGTCCACGACAGCGCGGACCGTCCCGCCTTGGGCAGCAGGCGGCGCGACGAATCTGCGATGTCGCAGCCGGCAACTGCCTTGTCCTTGAGGATCACCGGGCCCATCCGCAATCACCTGTCGCGTGGCGACACGATCTGTTGAGGTACGGCATTATGCGCCGTACCGCAGCGCGAAGCCTACAGCCCGCATGGAGGACCCCACCCACCCCTTTCGGGTTAGGCCACAGGTCACGGCTTCACATAGGACCAGCCCTTCTCCTGCAGTTCCATCACGCGCACGACGCCTGACTTCACCACCTCCGCCTGGCGAACAATCGGGATATCCTTGTTCTCGGCCTTGTGCATTTTTTCCTGGGTATTGCCACAGGCCTTGAACGAGACCTCCGGCGTGCTCAGCGCCATTTCCTCGAGACGGGCTTTCACCGGCGAGGTGTCGTCGCGCAGCATGTGCAGGCCGGGTCCGAAGGTGACCACCTCGATCTTTACCTTCTCGCCGAGATCCTTGTAGTATTGCGCAACGTTGACTGCGTTGTTGAGCGCGAGATTCATGGCTGCGGGATCGTTCGTGTTCACCTGCAGGATCAGGTTGTGCGACTTGGCGTTGGATGGAAGCCGGGCGTTGGCGTCGAGAGGAGATCGTTCCCTCTTGTGGGTGGTCGCCTTGCGCGAGATATGAACCCTTTGGACCTTTTCTGAAACGTGCTGATAGTCCGCAGTGCGGTTCGTTGTTGTCGGTGTCCAGTACCGTCCGCCGCCTTGCTCCGCCGCAGCGTATGAAGCGGCCAGGAGCGCCGTTGCGGCTCCGATGATGGTTACCTTCGCAATATGCTGAAACACGCGCATGGATACCTCCTGTTAAAGACACGTTATTGAAATCTCTAGCCGTTGGGTTTTGCGGTCGGTTGTGGCCACCTGCAGGCAGCGGTGATCTTCGCGCGCACCACATCCATCCCGCCCAACGGAAACACCGCATCCAGCGCCGGTCCGGTACGGGGTGCGAGGTGAATATTGAGACCTCCGCCGTCCGGAAGGGACTGCAGCAAGCGAACCACGTCACCGCCGAACGCAACGCCGGTCCCGGACGCAGGCACAGCTGCCGCGACTTGCTGCGGCGGACCGTCGTTGATGCGGTAGGAAATCGCATATCCATCGCCGCGACCGGACACGCGGGAGCCCGCGACGATCAGTTCGCTCCGCCCGCCATGGCAGCGAATCGAAAGCGTCATTGCGCTTTCGCCAGCACCGTCGCGCGATGACGTCGTGGCGGTGGCGACCGGTGAATAGTCGAGCGGTGAAGTCGTCAGGCTGACGACCCAGCTGTTACCCAGGTTCGCCTGGGGCAGCGCCGACGCCCGCGGTGTCTTCTCGGAGCACTCCGGCCGTTCGGAGCGTTCCTTGGCGGAGCAATCGCGGAGCTGAGCGATCTGGCGATATCCTGCCGCCTGCGCCGAAGCAATGCCGCTTGCGAGCAAGACTCCAGCCACCGCGCAGGTCGCCGCGCGTCTCATTGCGATGTATTTGCGGCGGCGCGCGGCTCGCGATCGAGCCACGCTTGCGCTGCGGGGAAGCGCGTCAGGCCGGGAACGGTCGCGGCGAGATTGATCGTCTTCCACTTTTGGTCGAAGCCCGGCTGCTGCAGCTTGTCGATCCGCGAGAACAGATACTCCACGAAGCGCGCAAGGCGCTCATAGCGGTTCGATTTGGCCGGAAAGTTGAAAGCCACCAGGGCGGTCGGCACGGCGATTGTCGTGACGCGCTCGCCCTGCTTGATGAGATTGGGATACTCCGTGGCCTCGAGCGAGGCGGGAAGATAAAAGTCTTCGAACCTCCTGTCATAGGGAACAGGCAGGAACTTGAACCCCGGGTCCCAGCGGCCGCGCACGAAGGCATCCACCGGCTTCGAGGTGATGAAGACGACCGCGGCCATCTCGCCCTTGCGCATCTGCTCGAGCGCGACCTGATGGGGAATGAAGGTTTTTTCCACATCGAGGCCAAGGCGGCTGAAGATCAGCGGCCCCGAATAGGCCGCCGCGGTACCCAGATTATTGAAGTTCACCTTCTTGCCGGCGAGATCGCTCAGGCTTTGGATCTCGGGACGAACGAAGATATGCAGTTCGGACGGAAACAGGTTCAGCACGAAAGCCAGCCGTTGCTGGATATCCGGCACCTGGCTCCTGTATTCCTCGAGCACGTCGGAATTGATGATGGCGGCATCGATGCCGCGCAAATACAGCAGCGAGTTCACATTCTCCGTCGGCCCGCGCGTCACGACCGGCAACACATGCAGCTTGTCGCCATCGTCTACCACGCGGGCGATTTCGGCCGCGAGACGAATGGGCGCGCCCTCGAGCAGGCCCCCGGCGAGGCCGATCGTCCAGGCATTCATCGTCACCTGCGGCTTTTGCGGCGGCGGCTCACGGCGCAATTGACGCGGTGCAGCAGGTTGCGCCTGTGCATCCACATTTGACAGCGGAACGGTCGTGAGCAGCGGAATCAGCAGCGCCAGCATGCGCAACGGGTGCAATTCCCTTTTTGCGGTCTGTCCCATGGGATCTCCGCCCTCGCCGATCGGTGATTTTGTCGTAGTTTCATGCAGTTCATCGGCGCGCGCTATTTCTCCCCATGGGGGAGCCCACTACTCCTTCCGGATTATCCATTGTGCGTGTCCCCACGCCGCGGCAGCGAGGGACCGGTCACCGGCACCAGACATCCGGGATTTCCCTCACTCCAGCCCCGCGCACGGCAGACGTATCGCCACTCGAAGTCCCCCGAGTGGAGACCGGTCCAGGCTAAGGGATCCGGCGTAAAGCTCGGTGAGTTCCCGCGTGATCGACAGCCCGAAGCCGAATCCTGGAGAGCTTTCGTCGAGCCGTTGCCCGGCCTGCACCGCCTGCGACATCTGCTCCGGCGAAAGCCCCGGTCCATCGTCCTCGACGACGAGGACGACACTTCGCGTCTCCTCGCGAGATTCGACGACAACCTTGCTGCCGCACCAGGAGAAGGCGTTCTCCAGCACGTTTCCCAGCATCTCGTCAACGTCCTGCTGTTCGCAGGCTACCGCCAGGCCGGCTGGTATATGATTGACGAAATCGATCGTCTTGTCGGCGTTCACTTTGCCGAGGACGAGACCGAGATCCGCGACGCGTGGCGCGATTACTGTTCTTGTCCGAACCGGACCGCCAAGTGCGGCCGATCGGGCGCGGCCCAGATGATGCCGGATGCGCCGGTCCATTAGGACGACGAGACCGTGAAGATCCTCTGAGCCTGACGATTGCTTCTGCAGCGCGACCGCCAGCGTCGCAAGCGGCGTCTTCAGTCCGTGCGCCAGATTCGAGACGTGTTTGCGCGCCCGCTGCAGGTTGGTGGCGTTCTGAACCAGCAGCGCATTCAGTTCGGTGGCCAATGGCTGCACCTCGCCCGGCTGCGCGTCGGGCACGTTGTCGCGAAGTCCAGCTCTTACATCGGCGACCGCCTGACGAAGTCGTTCGAGGGGACGCAACCCCAGACGAACCTGGATCAGCATCGCTAAGATCAATGCGATGCCGAGCACCGCGAGCGACAAGGCCAACGTGCGCATCGCTTCCCACAACGGCCCGCGCACCGCGTCTCTCGGCGCGGAGGCCACGATCGTGACAGGAGTGCCGGACACCGCGACGTTCAAAATGCGAAAGTGGAGTACGTTGTCGTATGGACCCTTGCCGTCGGCAGGCAGCGGGCGTTCTCGCGGAGGCGGATCTTCGCCGATCGGGGGAGGCGGCGGCGGGGGCGGCAGGGGTCTGTTGCTGATATCGGGAGGAGCCAGATCCGCTCCGTCGAGCGACCGCGACCGCAAGGCGTTCTTTGGCCCCAAAATCTGCCAGTACCAGCCGCGTCGGCGTCGATCGAATGGCGGCCCGTCGGCGGATCCCGCCAGACGAATGTTGCCGGCGCCGTCGGCTTCAAGCATGGACGCGAGGAAGAGGATCTGCGCGTCGAGCCTCTGATCGATCTGCCCCTGCACGAATCGATGCAGCACGAACGATATCAGGATCGCGGCGACGATCAGGGCCGCGGTGATGAACACGCCGGCTCCGATCATGAGGCGCCGGCCGAGCGATGCATTCCGGCTCATCATGGGGATCCCGAGTTGAGCTTGTAGCCGCGGCCCCTTTCGGTCTCGATCAGCGCCTTGCCGACCTTGCGCCGGAGCCGCGCGACGATCACTTCGATGGAATTCGAATCCGTCCCGACGTCGCCCTCATAGACCTTTTCCGACAGCAGGCCCCGCTCGACCACGGTGTCCTTGCGCAGGATCAGGCATTCGAGAACACGCCACTCCAACCCGGTCAGCTTCAACGGCAATCCATCGAGCTCAAACACGCCGGTCTGCGTTTCGAAGCTCAGGGGTCCGCAGGAAATTCGCGGCACAGCATGCCCCGAGGCGCGACGGACCAGCGCGCGAAGGCGCATGACAAGTTCCTCGATCCGGAATGGCTTGGTGAGATAGTCATCGGCCCCGGCCTTGAAGCCTTCCACCTTGTCGGTCCAGCCGTCGCGCGCAGTCAGGATCAGCACCGGCAGGTGCCGGCCCTGCTTCCGCCAACCGCGCAGCACCTCGACGCCGGGCACTTTGGGCAGCCCGAGATCGAGCACCGCGGCATCGTAGGATTCGGTTTCGCCGAGGTGCTGTCCGTCCTCGCCGTTGGCGGCGATGTCGACCGCGAAATTCTCCTCACGCAGGGCTCGGGCAATCTCTTGCGCGAGCAGGCGATCGTCTTCGACCAGAAGGATTTTCATTCGGCTCACACCTCGGACCGGAACTAGGCGCCCAAGCTTAACTCAAGCTGAACGGAACGGTTCAGGCTGGATTGGGGACAGTGTCCTAGGCTTCAGGCATCGCAATCATGAAAGGAGCGTCCAATGACCGAAAGCGATGCACAGAGGGATACGAGCCCGTCGCTGCCTGGGCGCCGGCAGGTCCGGCATCGTGGCCTGTTGGCAGGGGCCGCGCTTGCCGTGCTTGTCGCCGGCGCAGCGGCCGGTGCCGGTGGCGTTCGCGTCGCCCAGAATTGGCCGCCGCGCAACGTCATGCTGCTGCAGCCGACCGCGATCGACAGGCTGCAACCCGGCGGTCCGTCCGCCGTGCGCGGCAACGTCGCTGAGATCTTCGGCCACATGTTCTTGATGGAGGACGGCGGCGGCCGCGCCCTGATCGATCTCGGACCGCGTGGGGATAATGCCGATGCCGTCACCAGGGGAGAGATCGTGACGGTCCAGGGAATGTTCGATCAGGGGATCTTCCGCGCTCAAATCGTCTCGCATGCCGACGGCCGAACCGAAGCCTTCGGTCCTCCGCCGCATCCGCCTCGCGGCGCGCCACCGCCGCCTCCGCGGGCCGACGGGCCGCCTCCGCCGCCGCCCCCAGGGGCACCACCCCCACCACCGCGGGCTGACGCCCCGCCACCACCGCCCGGAGCACCGCCACCGCCCCCTGGGCCCAAAGCGCTTTGAGCAAATCACGAACAGTAGAAAATCAGGAGATCAGGATGTCCGAAGACCAGATCAAATTGTCCGGCAGGATCGTGCACGTTTTTGCGCACCGCTTTGTGGTTCAGACCCCGAAAGGCATGGTGCTTGCCGATCTCACGCCGCATGGAGCAGACCTCGTCAAGCTCCGGATCGGAGCCGATGTCGAACTGGAAGGCGAGCAGAAGCCTTCTGAGCTCAAGGTGACGCATTTCGCGTGCGATGGCGCGGGCGTGACGATCCAGCACAAGAAGAAGCCCGAGCACGCCCACCACGAACCCGCAGACCCCGCCGCAGCGATCGAGGCCGCTCGCTCGGCCGGGTTCGAACCGATGGGTACGCCCCGTCGCAAGCCCAAGCATTTCGAAATAGACGGCCGGCGCAACGGCGAGACCTACGAACTGCACGTCGAATTGGGCGGACGAATCCGGAAAGCCAAGCTCGTCGGCAACGGACACGAAGCTGCTTGACGCTTAGGGGACGACTGACGCCGCTCTGAGCAGCCGTAACAGGAAACCGGACCCGAACCGGACTCAACCGGCTCGGGTGCGTCGAGGATCTCATCGGACAGGCAGTTTGTTTAATCAAGCATCGGGATGCAACGTGTCGATAGCACCGACGGCCTCATACAGCGCAAGTCCAGAGAAGGCGCTCCGTCCGCTGCTCGCGCTGAACTTCTTCATCGCCGACATGCAGGCCGGCATCGGGCCGTTCCTCGGCGTATTTCTGCTCGCGCAGGGCTGGCAGGCCGGCTGGATCGGGACGGTGATGACGGCGGGCGGCGTTGCTGGGATGTTGATGACGACGCCGGCCGGAGCCCTGATCGACGCCACGCGCAGCAAGAAGCTGTTCGTCATCATCCCCGGCATCTGCAGTGTCGTCGCCTCCGGCATCGTGCTGCTGTCACAGGAGTTCTGGCTCGTGGCAGCCTCGCAGGTCGCGACGGCGATTGCCGGCGCCGCGATCGGTCCGGCCGTCGCCGGCATCACGCTGGGTATCGTCCGCCAGGCAGGCTTCAATCGACAGAACGGCCGTAACCAGGCCTTCAACCACGCCGGCAACATGGTCGGCGCCGGGCTGTCCGGATTCGTCGGCTGGGTGTACGGCTTCACCGCGGTGTTCTGGCTCGCGGCGGTCTTCGGTGTTCTCTCGATCGCTTCCGTTATGATGATCCCGAGCGCGTCCATCGACGACGACGCAGCCCGCGGGCTCGAACGCGAGAGCACGGACGACAAGCGCGCGAGCGGGTTGCAAGTGCTGATCGAATCGAAGCCATTGCTGATCCTCGCCGCAACTCTGCTGTTCTTCCACCTCGGCAATGCGGCGATGCTCCCGCTGTACGGCCTGGCGGTCGTGGCCGACAAGCAGGCCGACCCCGCGAGCTTCGTCGCGATGACCATCGTCATCGCCCAGGGCACCATGATCCTGACCTCGCTGGTTGCGATGCGGATGGCCGAAAGGGAGGGCTACTGGCTGGTCATGCTGGTGTCGTTCATCGCCTTGCCGGTCCGGGGCATCATCGCGGCGTGGCTCCTGAACAGCTGGGGCGTTTATCCGGTACAGATTCTTGACGGCGTCGGCGCGGGATTGCAGAGCGTGGCAGTGCCCGGCCTCGTCGCGCGGATTCTCGACGGGACCGGGCGGATCAATGCCGGCCATGGCGCGGTCATGACGGTCCAAAACATCGGTGCCTCGCTCAGCCCTGCGATCGGTGGCTGGATCGCGCAGGAGTTCGGGTACGGGCCGATGTTTCTCATTCTCGGTGGCTGCGCCACGGTCTCAGTCGCGCTGTGGAGCGTCTTCGCGCCGTTGTTGAAGCCTGCTTGTGCGACAAAGCCCGGGCACGCATCGGATGCAATGGTTTCAAGCGCCGCGAGTGTCGCCTGATGTTCACTCACAACGCCGCGACCTGGGGAATCGCCGGTCTTGCGACCTTGGGCGTCATTGCGCGCCCCTGGAATCTGCCGGAATACATCTGGGCAGTGACCGGCGCCGTCCTGCTGATCGCCTTCGACCTGTTGCCGTGGCGAGACGCCGTCGCGGCGGCAGGCAAGGGAACGGACGTCTACTTCTTTTTGATCGGCATGATGCTGCTGGCCGAGGTCGCTCGGAAAGAGGGCTTGTTCGATTGGTTCGCCGAACTCGCCGTCAAGCATTCGCGCAACTCAGCGTCGCGGTTGTTTTCGATCGTCTATGCGGTCGGTACGCTGGTCACCATTTTCCTGTCGAACGACGCCACCGCCGTCGTGCTGACGCCCGCGGTCTACGCCGCGACCCGTGCCGCGAAGGTCGAGCCGCTGCCGTATCTTTTCGTCTGTGCGTTCATCGCCAACGCCGCCAGCTTCGTGCTGCCGATCTCTAATCCGGCCAACCTCGTGTTGTTCGGCGCGCGGATGCCGACGCTGCCGCAGTGGCTGCACTACTTCCTGCTGCCCTCGATCGTGGCGATTGCAGCGACCTTCATCATGCTCCGGCTCAGCCTGCGGAACAGGCTGTCGGGTAGTGTCGATGTGCGCGACGGAGAGCCGGCCGTGCTTGCCAGAAGTGCCGCGATCGTCGCCGCCGGCATCGGCGCGACGGCGGCGGTCCTGCTCGCCACATCGGCGTTGGGTCTGGATCTTGGAATCCCGACATTTGCCTGCGGGGCGATGGTGACCGTGATCGTGCTCCTGCTCGGCCGCACATCGCCGCTATCGATCGCGCGCGATATCTCATGGTCGGTCCTTCCTCTCGTCGCCGGACTGTTCATCCTGGTCGAGGGCCTCAATCGCACCGGCGTGCTGCCGGCACTCGCGGAAGAGCTCGAGCGAACCGCCGCGCGATCGCCGCACGCAACCTCATGGGGCGCCGGCGTCATCACGGCGATCGCCTCGAACCTCATCAACAATCTGCCGATGGGTCTGATCGCGGCGACGACCACGCAAGCCGCGCAGGCGTCCCATCACGTCACCGGCGCAATCCTGATCGGCGTCGACCTCGGACCCAACCTTTCAGTCACCGGTTCACTCGCCACGATCCTGTGGCTGATCGCGCTGCGGCGCGAGGGTGAGCATGTTGGCGCGCTTCGCTTTCTGCAACTCGGCATTGTGGTCATGCCGCCGGCATTGGTACTTTCGCTGCTTGCGCTCTCGCTGTCTGCCTCATAAGAGCGGTTGCGGCTTCGATTGCCAGAAACGGGGGGAGCTCCAAGAGGGCTCAACTTCTCTTGGCGGGGCCGCGCATGTTGTGTAGGCGCTGCATACGCGCCGCCGGTCGCACAAAATCGTAGAAGATCGCGGCTTGGCGCACTAAATCGTGGAAATGGCGGAGAGAGTGGGATTCGAACCCACGGTACGGTTTCCCGCACACACGCTTTCCAAGCGTGCGCCTTAAGCCACTCGGCCATCTCTCCGGGAGGCCCTCTCTTGAAGGGCTGAGGCGGATTTTGCAAGGGAGCGCAGGCCGGGAGCGCGAAATTTCCACAACAGATTGAAAACATTGGGTAAATTGATAACGATGGCGGTCGCGCGCCGCGGCCTTGCGCGCGGCCGCGCGCGATTTTGGCCGGCGGTCGGTCAGGGACCGGCGCAAATCAATGAGTGCATGCGATCAACCCGCCTCTTCGTCCGGAGGCTCGCCGCAGGCGCGAGCCCGGAATCTATTGGACCGCATCGCTCCTGGAAGAACGGATGCCGGATTCCCGCTTTCGCGAGCCCCGTCGCGAGAACGCGAAGTTATGACCACTGGCCGCGCAACACATTCAGTGTCGTTCCCTGCCTAGTGCGCAATTACGCGTTAGCAGGGACGACAGAACCGCGGATGGGCGAACTAACGCACCCACCCTGCATCGTCATGCTCGCTCAGTGATAGCGCGCGGCAAAATCCGCCGTGCGGCGCGGCCACAGGGTTGGTGGCTCTGGCAGCGCCGCGTTTCCCGCATTGTGCGTATCCTGCAGCGCCTCGATGAAGTCGGCGAACCATTGCTGGATGGTGCCGCTGTTGAGCTTCTCCATCATGGCTTCCCAGCGCATCCGCCGCTCGGTCAGCGGCATCGCGAGGGCCGTCGCCAAGGTGCGCGCCATGCCGTCGATATCGTGCGGATTGACCAGCAGCGCGGCGTCGAGCTCGTTCGCCGCACCGGCGAATTTCGACAACACCAGCACGCCGGGGTCCGCCGGGTTTTGCGCGGCGACATATTCCTTGGCGACTAGGTTCATGCCGTCCTGCAGCGGCGTCACGACGCCGACCTGCGCGGTGCGGTAAAGGCCTGCGAGCACGCCCTGGCCAAAGCCCTTGTTGAGGTAGCGGATCGGCGTCCAGTCGACCTCGCCATGCACGCCGTTGACGTCGGTAACGAGCTTCGCCACCTCGCTCTGCAGATTGCCGTAGGCTTCGATCGCGCCTCGCGAGGGCGTTGCGATCTGCAGCAGCGACACCGAACGTTTCAGGTTCGGATGCAGCGTCCACATCTTGTCGAACGCCTTGATGCGGTTGACGAGGCCCTTGGAGTAGTCGAGCCGGTCGACGCCGATCGCGAGCTTCTCGCCATTGAGGCTGCGCCGCAGCCGCGTCACGTCGGGATGCGTCATCGCCTTGGTCGCCTGCTGCGCGAACTTGCCCGGATCGATGCCGATCGGAAACACCGCGGCGCGGGTGCGGCCGAACGACGAATTGATCACGCCGTCGCGCACCTCGAAGTCGAGATCGTGCTGCACATAGCTCAGGAAGTTCTCGCAGTCCTCATCGGTCTGGAAGCCGATCAGGTCATAGGACAGCATCGCCTCGATCAGCTCGCGATGATTGGGCACGCCCGCGATTACCGCGCGCGCCGGCCATGGCGTGTGCAGGAAGAAGCCGATCGGCTGCGTGACGCCGAGATCGCGCAGCTCGGCGCCGAGCGCGAGGAAATGATAGTCCTGGACCCAGAACACGGAATCCGGCTTGCGGAAGCGCAGCAACGCGCGCGCCATGAACGCGTTCACTTCGCGATAGCTCGCGTAGTCCTCGCGAGACGCACGAATCAGATCGGCGCGCGAATGCATCGCGGGCCACAGCGCCGAATTGGCAAAGCCTTCGTAATAGCCGCCATAGTGCGCGGCCGGCAGATCGAGCATCGCCAGCGCCCCCGCCCCGAGCGCTTCGACCTCTGCGAAAGGTTCCTTCAGGTTCCCGTCGCGGACGCGTCCGCTGGAACCCACCCATATTGCCCCTGTCTTTTCCACCACCGGCAACAATGCCGCAGCCAGCCCCCCCGTCATGGGTTCATTGGGTTTTCCGCGCGAGACGCGGTTCGATACGACGACGAGGTTCACCAGGTCCCCTCCTGTTGGTCAACTCGCGTATTAACAACCATTCATCAAGATGGTTCCTGATCAAGGAATCTCCCAATTGAAACCAAATTCTGGCGAACACGCACGGAACTCGCGGGAACTCGCGAAAAGAAAATTACGCGCGAGGTTGACGCCACGACGCAAAAGCACCGTATTCGATTCGCCTGCGATGAATGCGTTTCGGTTAGGACAGGCTGACGTCCCTATCAACGTCGAGCAGATGCGCGAGGAATTCGCGCACATCGCTCGGTCCGTCGAAATGTCCGGCGACGCCGGTTGCGCGACGGCCGACGGAGAACGCTAGACCGTCGAAATCGGGCATGATCGCAAACACGGTCTCGTCGGTGACGTCGTCACCGATGAAGAACGGGCGCCGTCCCTTGAACGGCTCATGCGTCATCAGCTCGAGCACGCCAGTCGCCTTGGTGAAGCCGGAATGCTTGATCTCGCAGACGCTCTTGCCCGGCAGCACCTCGATCGGCGCATTCGGCAACTCGGCGCGGATCAGCGACACCGCTTCATAGATCGCCTTCTCCGCCTGCGGCGCCAGCCGGTAGTGCAGCGCCAGCGAATAGCCCTTGTCCTCGAGCAGAATGCCGGGGCTGAGCTTTGCGACCGCGGCAAGACGGCGCTTCAACTCCTTGTCGAGCGGCGGCGCGTGTGCGGCGACCGCCTCGCTGTCCGGCTGCAGCCGCATCTCGGCGCCGTGGCCGCCGATCGCGGGAAACACTTCCGGCGCGAAGATCAGGTCGATGTCGTTGAGGGAGCGGCCGCTGACCAGCGCCAGCGCGCCGTGGGTGCGCTCATGCAGCTGCTTCAGCGTGGTCGACAGTTCCGGCGGCACCCAGACCTCGCGCGGCGTCGGCGCGAAATCGAGCAGGGTGCCGTCGATGTCAAGCAGCACCGCGGCCTGGCGGAGCGGCGGGATCAGCGACGCCGGCGTCGGCACGCTGTCCGTCTTGGCGTCAGGGGCAATGTCATCATCCATGGGCATTTCGGCCACGTCATGCTTCGTCATAGTCTACTCCACACATGCCAGTGGTCGCGCGACAGATTCGAGCGATTTCCGCTCGGCCGCGACGGCATAGCGCCATGCGACCGCTGCGGCGACCATCATGAGCGCCGACCCCAGCAGGTAGCCGGCGAAGACACTGTTGCGCGATCCGGTGTCGATCAGCACGCCGAACAGCGCCGGTCCAATTACGCCGCCAATGCCGGTGCCGATCGCATAGAAGGCGGCGATCGCGAGCGCGCGGACCTCCAGCGGAAACGTCTCGCTGACGGTGAGATAGGCGGCGCTCGCGGCCGGCGAGGCGAAGAAGAAGATCACCATCCAGGCGATGGTCTGGGTCTGCGCGGTGAGCACGCCGATCGAGAACAGATAGCCGGACAGCGCCAGCAGCACGCCCGAGATGCCATAGGTCAGCGCGATCATGGTGCGGCGGCCGAGCGTATCGAACAGGCGGCCGAGCAGCAGCGGCCCGAGGAAGTTTCCGGCGGCGAAGGGCAGGATGTACCAGCCGACATTGCTGGCGGCGACACCGAAGAAGTCGGTCAGGATCAATGCGAAGGTGAAGAAGATCGCATTGTAGAAGAACGCCTGCGCGGCCATCAGCGTGAGCCCGACCAGCGAGCGCTGCCGGTAGGTGGAGAACAGCGTCACCGCGACCTCGCGCAGCGGCGTGTGATCGCGCATCCGCAGCCTGATCTTCTCGAAGTCCGCGCTCGACTGCTCGTGGCCGAGCACGGAGGTCTCGATATCGGCGACGATCTTGTGGGCCCGGTCGGGATAGCCGTGGATCATCAGCCAGCGCGGGCTCTCCGGAATCCACATCCGCATCAGTAGCACGACGAGGCCGAGCACCGCGCCGGTGAAATAGGCGATCCGCCAGCCGTGGTCCGGCGCAAGGAACGCGGGATCGAGCAGGATGATGGCGCTCAGCGCACCGATCGCCGCCCCGATCCAGAAGCTGCCGTTGATGACGAGATCGGTCCAGCCGCGATAGCGCGCCGGCACCAGTTCCTGGATGGTCGAGTTGATCGCGGTGTATTCGCCGCCGATGCCGGCACCGGTGAGAAAGCGAAACAGCGCGTAGCTCGCGACATTCCACGACAGCGCGGTCGCGGCGGTCGCCGACAGATAAAGCGCGAGCGTGATGAAGAACAGCTTCTTGCGCCCGATCCGGTCGGTGAGCCAGCCGAAGCCCAGCGCACCGAGCACGGCGCCGGCGAGATACGCGCTGCTGGCAAGACCGACATCGGCGTTGGAGAAGCTCATCGTCGGGCTGTCCTTCAGCGCGCCCGACAATGCACCCGCGAGCGTCACTTCCAGCCCGTCGAGGATCCAGGTGATGCCGAGCGCCAGCACGACGCGGGTGTGAAAGCGGCTCCAGCTGAGATTGTCGAGCCGGACCGGAATCGAGGTCTCGATGATGCGGTCATCGTCCGGCGTGACCGGAGCCACGGCCTGTTGCGTCGTCGCGGAACTCAATTGTGTCGGCTGCACTGTCATCAGAATCGACCAATGAGAAAAACCCCGGAACGATCTGTTCCAAGGTTCACTCACCCGGAATTGCGGCAAACGGAGTGCCCGCCACGCGGTGTCAACGCCGCAGGCCGGCAAGGGTTCCCGCAATGCGGCATAGGAACCGCGGTCGCGGCGATCTGTTCTCGGCTCAAAACACACGGAGGCATCGATGGCCGCACACAAGAAAGCAACGCGCAAGACGGCAAGGACATCACCGGTACGGTCCACGAGCACGACGCGTCGCAGGAGTGGCGCAAGCAAGAGGACGGCGAAGCGCTGGTCGCAGCGGGTGACAAAGGAGAGCGACGCGCTCGACCTCAAGCACGGCGTGTTCAAGCAGACCAGCGCGAAGAAGATCGCATCATCGCTGAAGCGATCCGCCGAGCACAGCGCGCGCCGCAAGAGCGGCGCCTATCGTTCCGCACTGTCGATGCTGACCTTCTATATCAACCGCGCCGGCAAGACGCTGCCGAAGACCGAGCGATCACGGCTGGAGCGCGCCAAGGTCGAGTTGAAGCACCAGTTCGGGCGGGATTAGTCGTCTCATCCCGCCAACCAACAGCGTCGTCCCGGCGGAGTCGATTTGATTCTGTCGTCCTGGCGAAAGCCAGGACCCATACGCCGCGGCTCAACAAAAGGGCACGCGGCGAGTTGTGCTTACAGCAACAAACTGCGGTGGTTATGGGTCCTTGCTTACGCCAGGACGACGATGGATAGACCCGCGCGCGCCTTACGCTGCGCGGATGTTCGCCATGAAGCGGTCGAGCTCCTCGCGCAGCCGCGAGCTCTCGACCGACAGCGAGCGGGCCGAGTTCAGCACCTCTTCGGAGGCAGCTCCCGTCTCGGTGGCGCCGCGATTCACCTGGGTGACGCTGGACGCCGCTTCCTGTGTGCCCTGCGCGACGTTCTGCACGCTGCGCGCGATCTCCTGAGTTGCCGCGCTCTGCTGCTCGACCGAGCTTGCGATGTTGGTCGCGATCCCGGAGATCTGGCCGATCGTGCCGCCGATCTCCTTGATGGCGGCGACCGATTCCTGCGTCGCTGCCTGCATGCCCGAGATGTGGGTGGAGATCTCGTCGGTGGCCCTGGCGGTCTGGCTCGCCAGCGACTTCACCTCGGCGGCGACCACCGCGAAGCCGCGGCCGGCGTCGCCGGCGCGCGCGGCCTCGATGGTGGCGTTCAGCGCCAGCAGATTGGTCTGCTCGGCGATCGCCGTGATCAGCTTGACGACGTCGCCGATCTCCTGCGCAGCGCGCGAGAGCTTGCCGATCCGCGCGTCGGTCTGCTCGGCCTGACGCACGGCGGAATCCGCGATCTGGCTCGACTCCTTGGCGCGACGGCCGATCTCGTCGACGGACGCCGACAGCTCCTCGGTTGCGGAGGCGACCGATTGCATGTTGCTGGAGGCTTCCTCCGAGGCGCCGGCGACCTGGCTCGACAGGTTCTGCGTGGTCTCCGCCGTCCGGGTCAGTGTACCGGCCGCGGATTCGAGCTGCACGGCGGAGGCCGACACGTTGGAGACGATCGAGCCGACCGCGGATTCGAATTCGTCGGCAAAACGAATCAGCTCATTGCGCCGCGCGGTCGCACTCGCCTTGTTCTGCGCTTCCTGGGTCGCGGCATCGCGTTCGGCCTTGGCGATCGCCTGGACCTTGAATTCCTCCACGGCGCCGGCCATCTCGCCGAGTTCGTCGCGGCGGCCGAGGCCCGGCAGCACAACGTCGAAATTACCCGCCGCGAGCTCGCGCATCGCCGCACACATCGCCGCGATCGGTCGCGAAATACCCTTGCCCAGCAGGAACGCCCAGACCAGCCCGAGCACGAAGCTGCCGGCGGCGAGCATCAGGATCAGCTGCTCGGTCTCGCCGATCATGGTGTGCGATTCGTTTTCAAGTCGCTTCTGGTCGGCGAGCAGATCGGACTTCATCGCCGCCGCGCCCTGGCTGATAGCGGCCGCGGACTCCGTCATCTCGACGGTCAGTTCGTCGATCGACTTCGCGTTCGCGATCAGCTTGGCGAGCGCCTCGCGGTACTCTTCGAGCAGCGCGGTGATGTCCTTCACGCTCTGGGTGATCCGCTCGTTATTCGAGGTGATCGCCTTCACGAGATTGTCGGCGAATTTCAGCCGGGCGAGCGCGCTCGAAGCGACCGTCTTGTCGCCGTTGACGACGAAGGTATTGACGGCCCCGGTGATCGACTGGAGCTGGTCGGCCACCTTCTTGGCGCCGAACTGGATCGACTGCAGCTCGGAATCATCGGCGTTGCTCGGGAGATCGTCGAGCTTGTAGCGCATCGAGGTCGCGCTGCGGGTCAGCTTGTTCTGCGCGGTCTGTGCGCTGTCGTTCTTGATGCGGACGATCTCGGCGAAGATCTTGGTGAAGGCGCGGAATTCGCGCTCCAGCTTGGTGATCTGCTCGAGCCGGGCCGGGTTGGTGGTGCCCTTCATCGACGCCATGATGGCATCCTTCAGGCTGCCCTCGGCGGCGAGCGCGGCCTTGGCGTCGTCCTCCTTGCCGGTCGCGACGAAGTAGCGCGCCAGCGAACGGTAGGAGATCAATTCGCGATCGATGTTGCGGGCCAGATCGGCTTCCGCGACGCTCTGGCGATAGGAGCCGACGCCGGCGGAGACCCGCTCGAAGCCCATATAGGCAAAGCCCATGGTGGCTGCCGAAAGCGCCAGCGTGACGGCAAAGCCGAGCATGATCTTGGCGCGAAATCTGAGGGTTGGGATCCTGATCGACAACGATCGCTTCAGCCCCGGCATTCCAACCCCCGTCTTCATTCTGAAAACCACGCGGGGTCCGGCAGCAACCCGCCCCAGACCCCGGAGCGCAAAACTAAGGCAAAATCGATAAGGCCCGGTAAATGGGCAGCGGCCGCTTGGCCCGGCGCGATACTACCTTGGTCGGGCTAGGCGGGTGGGTAAGGCGATTGACGCGCGGGTCCGGCCCGATAGTTTAGAACCGATCAAATCCTGTCCCTGCCCGGGCCAGGAGAACACACATCGGGAGGTGTCCCATGTCATCGCGTCGACCGGCGCCATTGGCGCTTGCGGCGAGCGTAGCTGCCGGCGCAATAGCCCGGCCAATGGCATTTCCCCTCACGACCTGAAAGCCGCGGGCAAGCCGGAACGCCAGCCATCGCGGCATGGTCCGGATGCCCTCACGACCCGCGCGGGTTCAATCGGCCGCGCCAAGAAAAGCAAAAAATTCTGGTCAGGGAGAGCGCCTTTGGCGAAGCAGAACGGTAGCACCGCCGACAGTATCGTCGTGGTGCAGGCAAAGACCGACGGGCCGCGGGAAGCAGCCGACGAGATCGCGCGCCAATTGGCGGCGGCTGATCTCGCGATGCTCGTGGTGTTCGTGTCACCGGTCTACGAGCCGCAGACATTCATTGCCGAACTGTCCAGCCGGATGCCCGACGTACCGATCTTCGGCTGCACCACGGCCGGCGAATTGTCGCCCGGCGGTTGGGACGAGGACAGCGTCGTCGCGATGGGCTTCAACGCGGCCGATTTCGTCATCGCGGCCCGGCCGCTGTTCGACCTTTCGACATTTCGGGTCGATCACGGCCGCTCGATCTGCACCGAATTGCAGAACGAATTCGCGCAACGCACCGAGCATTGCGATCACACCCATGATTCCTTCGGGCTGCTCTTCATCGACGGCATGTGCCAGCGTGAGGAGACCATCATGTCGGCGATCTATGCGTCGCTCGGCGACATCCCGGTGGTCGGCGGCTCCGCCGGCGACGGTCTGCGCTTCGAGAAATCGTGGGTCTTCCATGGCGGCGAGGCCTTTACCGATGCCGCCGTCCTGATCCTGATCCGGACCCGGCTGCCGTTCCGCCTGTTCAAGTGCGATCACTTCGAACCGACATCGACCAAGATGGTGGTGACCGAGGCCGACATCGAGCACCGCATCGTCAAGGAATTGAATGCCGAGCCGGCGGCGCTGGAATATTCCCGCGCCGTCGGCCTCAGCGACAGCAAGCTCGAATTGTTCTCGTTCGCCGCGCATCCCGTGCTGGTTCGCGTCGGCGGCGCCTATTACGCGCGGTCGATCCAGCGCACCAACCCGGACGGATCGCTGCAATTCTTCTGCGCCATCGACGAGGGCATGGTGCTGACGGTGGCGCGCGAGCGCGACCCGATCGACGTGACGAGCCGCCTGCTCAAGGAGCTGACCGAGGATCTCGGCGAGGTCTCGATGTTCATCGGCTTCGAATGCGTGCTGCGCCGGCTCGACGTCGAGCAGCGCCAGCTGTCGCGGGAGATGTCGGAGCTCTATCGCCGCAACAAAGTGATTGGCTTTCAGACCTATGGCGAGCAGTATCGCTCCATGCATGTCAACCAGACGCTGACCGGCATCGCCATCGGCAAGCGGGCACTCGCGCCGCAATGACGGATACCAAGACCACGCGAATTGCGGCGCTCGAACGCGAGGCCGAGAAGCTGCGCAAGATCAACGCGGCGCTGATGTCGCGCGTCGAACGCTCGACCGATCAGCAGCTCAACGCCTTCTCGCTGTTCGAGACCGCGATCGCGCTGGACCAGCAGGTGCGCGACCGCACCCAGCAGCTCAAGCAGGCGCTGCAATCGCTGGAAAAAACCAATGGTCGCCTGCTGCAGGCCAAGCAGCAGGCCGAGGCGGCGAGCTCGCTGAAATCATCCGTGCTGGTCTCGGTCACGCACGATCTGTTGCAACCGCTGAATGCGGCGCGGCTGACGCTGTCCGCGCTGACCGAGATGGCAACCGAATCCAAGAGCGTCGCGCTGACCGATCAGATCGACCGTTCGCTGGCGACGCTCGAGGACATGCTGCGGACGCTGCTCGACATCTCCAAGCTCGATGCGGGCGTGCTCAGGCCCGAATTCGGGCCGGTCGCGATCGCCTCGCTGTTCGAGCCGCTGGAGCAGGAATTTGTCGCGACCGCCGCCAAGCGCAATCTCGGTTTCCGGATCATGCCGTCGTCCGCGGTGGTTCGCTCCGATCCGCTGATGCTGCGGCGGATCCTGCAAAACCTCGTCGCCAATGCGCTGCGCTACACCCAGCGCGGCAGCGTGCTGATGGGATGCCGGGCCAGGGGCGATGACATCTGCATCGAGGTGCACGACACCGGGCCGGGCATTCCGGAAGCGCAGCGCGAAGCCATCTTCGTCGAGTTTCAGCGCGGCGAGACCAGCGCCGGCGACAAGGCCGGCATCGGGCTTGGTCTTTCGATCGTGCGCCGGTTTGCCGACCTGCTCGGCCATGACATCAGGCTGAGCTCGCGCGCCGGCAAAGGCTCGGTATTCTCGGTCACCGTGCCTCGCACGCTGGATCCGGTTGCGATCCCGGTGCGCGAACAGGCCAGCGTCGACTATCGCTATGGCGGCATGGAGGGCGCCAAGATCCTGCTGATCGAGAACGACCTCTCGAGCGCCGAGGGGCTCGCCCATTTGCTGGAGAAATGGGGCTGTGACGTCGCGGTGACGATCTCCAAGACCGAGGCGCTCGAGCGCATCCACGCGCTCGACGGCATTCCCGACGCCATCATCGCCGATCTGCATCTCGACAATGGCGAGACCGGAATTCAGGCCGTCGATGTCATCCGCGGCGCGATCAACGCCAAGGTGCCGGCGATCATCGTGACCGCCGACTACTCGGCCAAGGCCGCCTCCGACGTATCGGCCTTCGGCCATGAACTGTTGAAGAAGCCGATCAAGCCCGCCGAGATGCGCTCGCTGCTGTCGTTCCTGCTGGCGGCGGAGCAGTCGGGCGCGCGGTTATGAGCAGAGCGTTTTCGAGCGAAGTGGATACCGGTTCGCGTGAAGAAAACGCGTCAGACAAGAACCTGGAGCCTTTCCCGTTGCGATTCCATCGAAACGGGAAAGGCTCTAGTGTCCCGAATCCGAAGTTCGCATCATTTGCCGCACCTTCGGAGCGAACTTCGGATTCGATAAGGACACTAGCAAACTTATGGTTCTAGTGTGCATTATGAATGCGAAGTTCGTGAACGTGGCTGCCGCGAAATCGCACGAACTTCGCATTCAGCACACTAGGCGCCATGCGATGACGGCGAGGCCGTCACCGGCGCGTGGTCGTGCTTGCCGAAGTCCAGCTTCGACAGCGCGATGATGGCCTCGGTGCGGCTGCGCACGCCGAGCTTGCGCAGGATCTCCGAGACATGCACCTTCACGGTGGTGACCGAGATATCGAGCTCATAGGCGATGTGCTTGTTCTGCAGGCCGCGGCAGATCATGTCGAGCACGCGAAGCTGCTGCGCGGTGAACTGGCCGAGCTGCTGCACCAGCTCGCGCGCCTCGGCCTGGGCCTTCCGCGCGGCGGCGGTATCGCGAAAGCGCGGCGGCAGGCACACCGCGCCTTCGAGAATGCCGCGCAACAGCCGCGCCAGCTCGAGCTTCGGCGTCGACTTCGGGATGTAGCCGGAAATCCCGAGCGAGATCGCGCCGCCGACGATCCGGGGATCGTCATGCGCCGACACGATCACCAGCGCGCTGCGCGGCGCGGCGGCACGCACCCGGTAGGCGCCGAGCAGGCCCGTGGTGCCGGGCATCGACAGATCGAGCAGGATCAGATCGAGCCCGTCGCGCGCCGCGATCACATCCAGCGCACCGTCGATCGACGTCGCCTGCAGCACCTCGGCATCGGGAAACTCGGCCCCGATCACGCCGATCAGGGCGGCACGGAACAGCGGGTGATCCTCGACGATCAGCAGTCGAGGCGTACCCGCCTTGCCGAGCGGCGGCTCGTCCGCCAGGGGCGCGGTCGTGGTCAATGCTGCGCCGTCCTCCCTCGGATGCTCATAACAGCCATTGTGCGCACGACGTTATCTCAAAGCCGGATGGCAGCCTATAGGCAGGATTTCCAATGCGCCCGCCTCGCAGTGCAGCACGGCTAGTGTCCCGAATCCGAAGTTCGCATCATTTGCCGCACCTTCGGAGCGAACTTCGGATTCGATAAGGACACTAGCAAACTTATGATTCTAGTGTGCTTTATCAATGCGAAGTTCGTGAAAGTGGCTGCCGCGAAATCGCGCGAACTTCGCATTCAGCACACTAGGGCGCCTTCTCCGCCTTTGCGCCCGAACAGGCCTCCGGGACCGGAAGCGGAATCTTGCCGAGCTCGATGATCGCCTTGTTGCGGCTGAACAGCTTCAGCTTGCGCAGGATCTCGGTGACATGCGCCTTCACGGTGGATTCCGCGAGCTTGAGCTCGGCGGCGATCTCGCGGTTCTGCAGGCCGCGGATGATCAGATGGAGCACGCGGATCTGCTGCGGCGTCAACTTCTGAATGCGTTCGCGCAGCGTCCGCGCCGTCTCGGACTGTTCCAGCGCACCGACCGCGACGAAATCCCGCGGCGCGGAGACCGACCCGCTCAGCACACGCGCGATCGCCTGCGAGAGCTCGCCGAGCGAGGTCGACTTCGGCAGATAGCCGACCGCGCCCATCTCGAGCGCCTCGCGGATGGTGTGCTTGTCCTCCTCGCTCGAGACGATGGCGATCGGCAGCCGCGGATAGCGATCCCTGATCTTCTGGAAGCCGGAGAAGCCGACCACGTCGGGCAGCAGCAGATCGAGCAGCGCCAGGTCGATATTCGGCTCGCTGGCGAGGATGCCAAGGGCCCCCTTGATCGAGGTGGCCTCATAGATCCGGGCATCGGGATGCGAGATGCGGATGGCGTTGCCAAGCGCCTCCCCGAACAGGGGGTGATCGTCGATGATCAGGAACCCCATCATGAGGACCCTCGCACTGCCCAAGCCTCCGTTCCGATTGGATCGGAACGGGGCTCTCGATTCATGTTCTGACGCGTTTTCTTCACGCGAACCGGTATCCACTTCGCTCGAAAACGCTCCTCTTGCGAACCGCAGCTTCTAGTTCGATCCGCCGGTATCCTGCACGCTCTGCAGATAGACATATACGTTTCTGAGCTCGTCGTCGTTGAAGACGTCCTTCCAGGCCGGCATGCCCTTGGCCGGCCGCCCGTCATGGACCGTCTTCCAGAATGTCGATTCCATGTCGTCAGCATAGCGCTTCTTGAGCAGCCTGAGATCGATCTTTCGCTCGGCCTGCACCGCGTCCGGGCCGTGGCAATGCGCGCAGGTTCCGTTGAAGACCTCCCGCCCGGCGGTGGCATCCCCCTTGGCGTCGCCGGCGGTCGCGGCGGTCTGAACCGGTCTCTCGGCCGCCGCGGCCGCGGCCTGCCCGACCGTGACGGGCTCGCTGGCGCCGACGGACGACGTCGTCGCGCGGTCGGCCTCGCCGAACTTCACCGGTGCGCCGTTCGGCACGCCATATTTGGCAAACAGGGCGGCAATCTCCGGCTGCAGCGCCGGCAGCACGCCGTCGACTTCATCGCGCAACGCGCCGGACGCCTTGGCGAAACCGATCGCGGTCGCCCAGAGCAGGCCGTCGCCCTCGGTGGACACGATCTGATATTTGTCGCCGAAGCTGGTCTTGTTGAGCCAGCCCGCCACCGGCGCCCAGATGAAGGCGATGTCGGCCTTGCCCTGTTCGAGCGCCGCCATGCCCTCCTCCGGGCTGAGCACGGTCACCTTCCGGACGTCGTCGCGCAGCGCGAGCAGGTTCTGCGGCGTCGATTGATACTGCACCGCAACCCGCAATCCCCTGAGGTCGTCGACGCCGGCAAGCTTGCGGTCCTTGCTGCCGACCAGCGCATAGCCCTCATGGGCGATCGGCTTCGAGAAGATCACCGCCGGGCCCATGAAATCGTCGATCAAAGGCAGGCCGACCATGGCGTCGCACTGCTTGCTGAGCAGCGTCTCCCGCACCGTGCGCTTGCCGAAATAGGACTTGTACCAGTTGGTGCTCACCGTGCGGCCGAGCGTCTGCGCCACCGCCTGGCCGATCTCGAGATAGAGGCCGGGCTTGCCCGGGTCGTCGCTCGAGAACGGCAGGTTGGTCGGGTCGGCGCAGAGCCGCAGCGGCGGCTTTGTCTCGTCGGCGCCGGCCGCCAGGGCCGGCACCATGAGCAGGGCGGAGAGCAGCACGGTCCGGATTGCATGTTCCAACCGCGTGTTGCGCGAGGGGGTGCGCAGTTCGTTTCGGGCGATGCAGGACACGGACAATGCTGCCTCCTAGACGATCGTTTACTGCAGGGCGAACACGAACAGCGAGCCGCCTTCGGGCGCCGCGGCGACCATCTTCTTGCCGATGTCACCGAGGAAGGCCGGCAGCGCCGCGGTGCGTCCGACCACGATCGCGACATACTGCTTGCCGTCGACCGAATAGGTCACTGGACCTGCACCGATGCCGCTGCCGAGGTTCTTGCTCCACAGCACCTTGCCGTTCTTGGCATCGATGGCGCGGAAGTCGCCATGCAGATTGCCGGAGAACACCAAATTGCCGCCGGTCGTCAGCGTGCCGCCGTTGAAGGGCAGGTCTTCCTTGATGCTCCACACCTTCTTGTTGGCGATCGGATCCCAGGCTACGAGCTCGCCGAGGAAGCCGCCGGGGCCCGGCTTGGTCGGGAATTCGGCGCCAAGATAGAACACGCCGCGCTTGTAGTTCACGTCAGAGACCGACCAGTCCATGCACACATTGTTGCTCGGGATGTAGACGAGGCCGGTCTGCGGGTTGAACGACATCGGCTGCCAGTTCTTGCCGCCGATCAGGTTCGGGCAGATGTCCTTGGCGGGATGGCCCGGGCCCGGACGCTTGTCCGGATCCTCTTCCGCCCGCATCGTGTTGATGTCCCACTTCTTGGCCCAGTTGGCGAAGACGTATTTCTCCGCGGAGATCATCTTGCCGGTCTCGCGGTTGGCCACGAAGAAGAAGCCGTTGCGGTCCGCCTTCATCAGCACGGGCGTCTCGGTACCCTTGATCTTGAGGTCGGCGAGCAGCAGCTCGTTGACGCCGTCATAGTCCCAGGCGTCAGCCGGCGTGCCCTGGATGTGCCACTTGATCTTGCCGGTGTTGGGATCGATCGCCAGCGTCGAGGCCGTGTAAAGGTTGGTCAGCTTGCCGAAATTGCCGTCGCCGGTGGAGCGCACCGCGGTGTTCCACGGCCCCGGATTGCTGGTACCCCAGTAGACCGTGTCGGACTTGGCATCGTAGGAGCCGACCAGCCAGGCGGCGCCGCCGCCGTGCAGCCCGGTGTCGCCCTTCCAGGTGTCGCTGCCGGGTTCGCCCGGCGCCGGCACCGTGTAGGTCTGCCAGAGCAGCTTGCCGTCCTTGAGCGAGAACGCCTGCAAGGCGCCGCGGACGCCATATTCGCCGCCGCCGAAGCCGATGATGACCTTGTCGCGGACGACGAGCGGCGGCGAGGTGATGACCGAGCCCTGCTTGTAGTCGACGACCGTCGAGGTCCAGAGCTCCTTGCCGGTCTCGGCGTCGAGCGCGGTCAGCTTGCCGTCGAGCCGGCCGACGAAGATCTTGCCGTCGGCATAGGACACGCCGCGATTGTTGACGTCGCAGCAGGCGTATTGAAGCACGTCATCCGGAATATCGGGCTGCCAGGTCCATTTGCGCGCGCCGGTCGCGGCATCGATCGCATAGACGTATTTCGGACCCCACGAGGTCGACACATACAGGTTCTTGCCGATCACAACGGGCGACGACTCGTTGGAGCGGAGCGAAGCCAGCGACAGCGAGTAGACCAGCTGCAGCTTGCCGGCATTCTCGGAGTTGATCTGCTTCAACGGGCTGAAACGCGTATTGCCGTAATCGTGGCCGGCAATTGCCCATCCGTTGGGATCGGACGCCGCCTTCACGACGGAATCATTGGCTTTCGACGCACCAATGCCTGCCAGCACCATGGCGACCAGCGACACGCCGGCAAAGAAAATCCCGCTCCTCAGCTTCATTGGCTTCCTCCAATATGATTTTGTTGCCGCGATGGATGCATCGCGGGCGCGGATCGCTACCGAATTTCATGAACCAGCGATCTTCTGCCGCTGCGTCGGCGATGAAAATGACAGCAACGCCCTTGCGTCGTTATAGGCGGAAGGTAGTAGCGATCGCGGCGACGATTTTGGCGTGCGGCGAGCACCGTCAGTTTGCCGAAAACCGCTTGCGCTGCCGGGCAATTTCGTCGCGCTGGAGTGCGCCGCAGGCTGCTTGCAAATTGCCCATTGAACGGCCGCCTGCTAGGATCGCAGGCACTGCCCGGCGCCTTCATGACAGGGCCGCGACTACGACTTTGATCGCGGTTACGACCCACATGAAGCGTGGTCTACTGGGCCCATAACGAAGCTATTGGGAGAAACGCGTGTCTACAGTCAAACTGACGGTAAACGGCAAGGCGGTCTCGGTCGACGTTGAGGACCGAACCCTCCTCGTGCACCTCTTGCGCGAAAACCTGAACCTCACCGGCACCCATGTCGGCTGCGATACCAGCCAATGCGGCGCCTGCGTCGTCCATGTCGATGGACGGGCGGTCAAATCCTGCACCATGCTGGCCGGCCAGGCCGCGGGCTGCAACGTCACCACGATCGAAGGCCTCGCCAAAGGCGACGAGCTGCACCCGATGCAGGCGGCGTTCCGCGACAATCACGGCCTGCAGTGCGGCTATTGCACCCCCGGCATGATCATGTCCGCTGTCGACATCGTGCACCGCCATGGTGGCAAGCTCGATGAGGAAACGGTTCGCCACGAGCTCGAGGGCAATATCTGCCGCTGCACCGGCTACCACAACATCGTCAAGGCGGTGCTCGACGCAGCCGGCCGCATGAAGGTTGCGCAGGCCGCCGAATAGCGCGCCACGCACCGCACACGATCAAGCTCACCACCGCCGGTCTCGATGGAAACGGCGGCAAATCGAATCTCCGGTCGGGAGGACTAGACAATGGGTGTTGAAGGAATTGGCGCACGTGTCGTGCGCAAGGAAGATCGCCGGTTCATCACCGGACAAGGACGTTACGTCGACGACGTCAAAATGGTCGGCATGAGCTACGCTCACTTCATCCGCAGCCCGCATGCCCATGCCAAGGTCAAGGGCATCGATTCCGCCGAGGCCATGAAGATGCCCGGCGTGATCGCGGTGCTGACCGGGCAGCAGATCGTCGACGACAAGGTCGGCAATTTGATCTGCGGCTGGGCCATCACCTCGAAGGACGGCTCACCGATGAAAATGGGCGCGTGGCCGGCGATGGCGCCGGAGACCGTGCGCTTTGTCGGGCAGGCCGTCGCGGTCGTGATCGCCGAGACCAAGAACCAGGCCAGGGACGCCGCCGAAGCGGTCGTCGTCGATTACGAAGAACTTCCCGCGGTGCCTGACATCAAGGCCGCGATCAAGCCGGGCGCCGCGCAGCTTCATCCCGAAGCTCCCGGCAACATCGTATATGACTGGCATCTCGGCGACGAAGCCGCGGTCAAGGATGCCTTCAGCAAGGCGGCCAATGTGGTGACGCTCGACCTCACCAATAACCGCCTGGTGCCGAACGCGATGGAGCCGCGCGCGGCGATCGCGCATTACGACCAGGCCGAAGAGCACTACACGCTCTACACGACGTCGCAGAACCCGCACGTCGCCCGCCTCGTGCTGTCGGCGTTCTACAACATCGCGCCCGAGCACAAGCTGCGCGTGATCGCGCCCGACGTCGGCGGCGGCTTCGGCTCCAAGATCTACATCTATCCCGAAGAGATGGTGGCGCTGTGGGCCTCGAAGAAGGTGGGCCGCCCGGTGAAGTGGACCGGCGACCGTTCGGAAGCCTTCCTCACCGACGCGCATGGCCGCGACCATGTCTCGAAGGCGGAGTTGGCGTTCGACAAGGACAACAAGATCCTTGGCCTGCGGGTGAAGACCCACGCCAATTTCGGCGCCTATATGTCGCTGTTCTCCTCGGCCGTCCCGACCTATCTCTACGCGACGCTGCTGTCGGGCCAGTACGTGATTCCGGCGATCTATGCCGAGGTGATCGGCGTCTACACCAACACCACGCCGGTCGACGCCTACCGCGGCGCCGGCCGCCCCGAGGCCAGTTTTCTGATCGAGCGCATGATGGAGACGGCGGCGCGGCAGTTGAAGGTCGATCCGACCGAGCTGCGCAAGAAGAACTTCATCACCCAGTTCCCGCATCAGACGCCTGTGATCATGGCGTATGATATTGGTGACTTCCACGCTTCGATCGATGCCGCGATGAAGGCGATCGACTATGCCGGCTTCCCGGCCCGCAAGGCCAAGGCCAAAGCCGACGGCAAGCTGCGCGGCATCGGTATCTCCTGCTACATCGAGGCCTGCGGCATCGCGCCGTCGAAGGCGGTCGGCAGTCTCGGCGCCGGCGTCGGCCTGTGGGAGTCGGCTGAGATCCGCGTCAACCCGGTCGGCACCATCGAGGTGCTCACCGGTTCGCACAGCCACGGCCAGGGCCACGAAACGACGTTCTGCCAGATCATCGCGGAGCGGCTCGGCGTGCCGATCAGCCAGGTCTCGATCGTCCATGGCGACACCGACAAGGTGCAGTTCGGCATGGGTACCTACGGCTCGCGCTCGCTCGCGGTCGGCGGTACGGCGATCGTGAAGGCGATGGAGAAGGTCGAGGCCAAGGCCAAGAAGATCGCGGCGCATGCGCTCGAGGCGTCCGAGAGCGACATCGTGATCGAGAACGGCGAGTTCAAGGTCACCGGCACCGACAAGTCGATCGCGCTGCCGATGGTCGCGCTCGCCGCCTACACCGCGCATAATTTGCCTGATGGCATGGAGCCTGGCCTGAAGGAGACGGCGTTCTACGACCCGACCAACTTCACCTTCCCGGCCGGTGCCTATATCTGCGAACTCGAGGTCGATCCCGGCACCGGCAAGACCTCCTTCGTCAACTTCGTCGCAGCCGACGATTTCGGCCGGCTGATCAACCCGATGATCGTCGAGGGCCAGGTCCATGGCGGCCTTGCGCAGGGCATCGGCCAGGCACTGCTCGAAGGTGTGGTCTATGACGGCACCGGTCAGCTCATGACCGCGTCCTTCATGGACTACACCATGCCGCGGGCCGACGACCTGCCCTCGTTCCAGCTCTCCCACACCACGACGCTGTGTCCGGGCAACCCGCTCGGCGTCAAGGGCTGCGGCGAAGCCGGCGCGATCGGCGCCTCGGCTGCCGTGATCAACGCGATCACGGACGCGATCGGCAACAACAAGCTGGAAATGCCGGCGACGCCCGATCGCGTCTGGCACGCCATTCACGGTTGAGGGAGGAAGAGCCATGTACGAGACAAATTATCACCGCGCTTCCTCGGTCGCTGACGCCGCCGCAACCTTCGCCAAAGGCGCGGAATCAAAATTCCTCGCCGGCGGACAGACCCTGCTGCCCGTGATGAAGCAGCGGCTCGCCGCGCCTTCCGACGTGATCGACCTCTCCAAGGTGCAGGAGATGATCGGCATCGAGGTGTCGGGCGACACCGTCACCATCAAGGCCGCGACTCCGCATTACGATGTGGCGCAAAGTGATGCGGTGCAGAAGGCGATCCCGGCGCTCGCCAATCTGGCGTCGCTGATCGGCGATCCCGCCGTGCGCTATCGCGGTACGATCGGCGGCTCGCTCGCCAACAACGACCCGGCGGCGGATTATCCGGCGGCGGTGCTGGCGCTCGGCGCGACGGTCAAGACCAACAAGCGGTCGATCGCGGCGGATGATTTCTTCAAGGGCCTGTTCACGACGGCGCTCGAGGATGGCGAGATCATCACCGCGGTGTCGTTTCCGGTCCCGGCCAAGGCGGGCTACGCGAAGTTTCCGAACCCGGCCTCGCGCTTCGCGCTGACCGGCGTGTTCGTCACCAAGACCAAGTCGGGTGACGTCCGCGCCACCGCCACTGGCGCATCGCAGAGCGGCGTCATGCGGGTGGCGCCGATCGAGCAGGCGCTGAAGGCGAACTGGGCGGCCTCGGCGCTCGACAGCGTCAATATCCCGGCGAGCGGCTTGCTCGCTGACATCCACGGCTCGGCCGACTACCGCGCCAACTTGATCAAGGTGATGGGACAGCGGGCGGTCGCGGCCGCGGGCTGATAGCGCCTAAACACAAGTCCAGAACGGCGCGCAGCGATGCGCGCCGTTCGCGTTTTTACCGGCGGCACAGGACAAAAGGTGCTTGCCACATCCGGCTTTAGGCGAGACAATTTAGCTAATCAGCTAATTAAAAATACCGTCCCACGGACGGCTGGGAGAACGCATGAAGTTCGGCACCAAGCCAGCCGTGACATCTCAGCCGCCTAGCGCCCCGCAACCAACGGAAGAACAACGTGCTCGATAAACCTGCCTCCCAGACTGCCGCCCGCACCTCGGGCCCGCTCGCCGGCTTCCGCATCGTCGAATTCGCCGGCATCGGTCCCGGCCCGTTCGCCTGCATGCTGCTCGCCGACATGGGCGCCGAGGTCATCACGCTCGATCGGGTCGGCGCCGGCAAGAATCTGAAGGCGGTCGCAACCCGCGGCCGCAAGGTCATCGAGCTCGACCTCAAGAACAAGGCGGCGATTGCTGAAGTGCTCGACCTGCTCGGCCACGCCGACGCGCTGATCGAGGGCTTTCGTCCCGGCGTGATGGAGCGCCTCGGCCTCGGCCCGGATGTCGTGCTCGCGCGCAATCCAAGACTGGTCTATGGCCGCATGACCGGCTGGGGCCAGGAAGGCCCGCTGGCGAATGCCGCCGGCCATGACATCAACTACATCTCGATCACGGGCGCGCTGGCTGCGATCGGCACCAAGGAGAAGCCGGTGCCGCCGCTCAACCTGGTCGGCGATTTCGGCGGCGGCGCGCTCTACCTCGTGGTCGGCGTGCTCGCCGCGCTGCTGGAAGCGCAGAAGTCCGGCAAGGGCCAGGTGGTCGATACCGCGATGTGCGACGGCGCGGCCTCGCTGATGTCGATGTTCTACGACATGGCCGCGCAGGGCCGCTGGAGCGGCGGCCGCGACCAGAATTTCCTGGACGGCGGCGCGCATTTCTACGGCGTCTACGAATGCTCCTGCGGCAACTTCATCTCGATCGGCTCGATCGAGCCGCAATTCTACGCGCTGCTGCGCAAGCATGCCGACCTGACCGACGCCGACTTCGACGCGCAGATGGACCGCAAGGCCTGGCCGGCGCTGAAGGAGAAGCTGACCCGGGTGTTCAAGAGCAAATCGCGCGCGGACTGGTGCCAGATCATGGAAGGCACCGACATCTGCTTCGCGCCGATTCTGACCATGGAGGAAGCGCCCAAGCATCCGCACATGGCCGCGCGCCAGGTGTTCGTCGAACGCCACGGCGTCACCCAGCCTGCCCCCGCGCCGCGCTTCTCGCGCACGCCGTCCGCGATCCGCGAGCCGGAGCTGGCGAATATCGGGGATGTGACGGCGGCTTGGAAAGCAGCGAAGTAAATCTCGTTGTCGTCCCGGCCAAGCGAAGCGCGAGCCGGGACCCATAACCACGACACGCGGTTGTGGCGCGCGGCTTTTTCCGCGGGACTACTACCCGGCACACGCGATAGATTCCGCGGTATGGGTCCCGGCTCCCGTGCGCAATTGCGCACGAGGCCGGGACGACACCCTTTGCTGTGCGCTGGCGCGGCGCGCCATGGCTCACGCCGCGTGATCGACCTTCAGCACGCCGCGGCGGATCTGGTCTTCCTCGATCGATTCGAACAGCGCCTTGAAGTTGCCTTCGCCGAAGCCGTCGTCGCCCTTGCGCTGGATGAACTCGAAGAAGATCGGCCCGATCGCGTTGGCCGAGAAGATCTGCAGCAACACCTTGGTCTGGCCGCCGTCGACCACGCCCTCGCCGTCGATCAGGATGCCGTTGGTCCTGAGCCGGGCGACGTCCTCGCCATGCTTGGGCAGGCGGGCGTCGATCCGCTCGAAATAGGTATCGGGCGGCGACGGCATGAACGGCAGGCCGTCGGCGCGCAACCTCTCGACCGTCGCGTGGATATCGCGCGCGCCGCAGGCGATGTGCTGGATGCCCTCGCCGCGGTAGACGTTGAGATATTCCTCGATCTGACCGGAATCGCCGGCGTCCTCGTTGATCGGAATCCGGATCTTGCCGTCCGGACTGGTCAGCGCACGGGAGAACAGGCCGGATGCGCGGCCCTCGATGTCGAAGAAACGGATCTGACGGAAGTTGAACAGTTTTGCATAGAAGCCGGTCCAGACATCCATCCGGCCGCGATGGACGTTATGGGTGAGGTGATCGATGTAATAAAGCCCCGACCCGGCCGGGCGCGGGTTGACGGCCCCGAGCCACTCGAACTCGGCATCATAGGCCGAACCCTTGGCGCCGTAGCGGTCGACGAAATAAAGCAGGCTGCCGCCGATGCCCTTGATCGCGGGCACATCGAGCGTCTTCGCCGCGGGCGCGACATCCGCCGGCTCCGCGCCGAGCGCGAGCGCGCGTTCATAGGCTTGCTTGGCGTCGACGACGCGGAATGCCATCGACGGCGCGCAGGGACCGTGCGCGGCGACGAAGTTGAAGCCGTGGCTGCCCGGCTCCTCATTGACGAGATAGTTGATGTCGCCCTGGCGATAGACCGTGATCTGCTTGGTCCGGTGGCGGGCGACCGCGACGAAGCCCATCAGCTTGAAAAGCGCGTGCAGCTCCGCCGGATTCGGATGGGCATATTCGACGAACTCGAAGCCGTCGGTGCCCATCGGGTTCTCAGTGCTGATTTCGGCCGGCGGCGCATCGTGCGGAAACGGACCCATGGCGGCAACTCCCTGACTTGTCTGGGGATCAGTTTCCGTCATTTGCTGCACAACGTGCGTGCAAAATCGGTCCCATTTTGCTAGCCTTGCGCACGATCCGTGCACGAAATGGACACTTGACGCATGCCTGAAGTGGACGCCTTCGACCTGAAAATGCTCGCCGCCCTGCAGGACGACGGCCGGCTGACCAACCAGCAGCTGGCCGACCTCGTCGGGCTGTCGGCATCGCAATGTTCGCGGCGGCGGATGCGGCTGGAGGAGGAGAAGGTCATCGCCGGCTACCATGCCGAGCTCGCCGGCGAGGCGCTCGGCTTCGGCCTGATCGCCTTCATCCACATCACGCTGGCGACCCACTCGCCCGACAACGCCAAGCGGTTTCGCGAGTTGGTCAACCGGGTCGACGATATCCAGGAGGCCTATGCGCTGACCGGGGATGCCGACTACGTGCTCAAGGTGATGCTGCGCGACCTCAAGAGCCTGTCCGACATCGTCAACAACGTGCTGATGCCGCACCAGAGCGTGGCCCATGTGCGCTCCTCGATCGTGCTCGACCGCCTGAAGGAGAGCACCAGGCTGCCGCTGAAGTCGCTACAGGCGTGATGGCTCGAATCGAGGGAAATCCGCCATTCGCTTTTGCGGCACCACTTGCGATCATTCCGGCAACGGCAAGAGAGACGAACCATGGCGCTGCAGCTGCGACCGAACTGCGAATATTGCGACAAGGACCTGCCACCCAGCGCCACCGACGCGCGGATCTGCTCCTATGAATGCACGTTCTGTGCGGATTGCGCCGAGACCAGGCTCGGCAATGTCTGCCCGAACTGCGGCGGCGGCTTTGCGCCGCGGCCGATCCGCCCGGCCAAGCCGTGGCGGCCGGGTGTCTGCACGGTCAACCAGCCGCCGTCGGACAAGCGGGTGCATTTGAAATACAGCCTCGAGGACGTCGCGGCGAATACGGCGCGCTTGAGGGATGTCAGGCCCGAGGAACGGTAGCTGGCCCACCCGTCATTCCGGGATGGTCCGAAGGACCATACCCGGAATCTCGAGATTCCGGGCTCGATGCTACGCATCGCCCCGGAATGACAACGCGACCTACTCCGTCGCGACGATCGTGCCTTCGACCTCGCCGAAGCCGACGCGATAGCCGTCGCCCTGGCACCAGCCGCGCATCACGAGCGAATCGCCGTCCTCCAGGAACGACCGCGTCACGCCGCTGGCAAGTTCGACCGGCTCGGTGCCGTTCCAGCTGATTTCCAGGAGACTGCCGCGCTGGTGCTTCTCGGGGCCGGAGATCGTGCCGCTGCCGAGGAGATCGCCGACATTCATCGCGCAGCCGCTCGAGGCATGGTGCACGAGCTGCTGCACCGACGACCAGTACATGTATTTGAAGTTGGTGCTGCAGATTGTCTTCGCCTCGTTCATTGCACCGGCGCGCAGCGCGACGTCGAGCTGCATGTCGTAATTGTTCGGCTGGGTCTGCTTGAGATACGCCAGCGGCTCCGGCTGCTGCGCCGGGCCCTGCATGCGGAACGGCTCGAGCGCCTCGCGCGTCACCACCCACGGGCTGATCGAGGTCGCGAACGCCTTGGCCTGGAACGGGCCGAGCGGCACATACTCCCACTGCTGGATGTCGCGCGCGCTCCAGTCGTTGAGGATGACGAAGCCGAAGATCATCTCCTCGGCCTGCTTCTCCGTCAGCATCTCGCCCATCGGCGAGGCCTGGCCGACGACCACGCCCATCTCGAGCTCGAAGTCGAGCCGCTTGCAGGCGCCGAAGCTCGGCACCTCAGCGGTCGGCGGCTTCAGCTGGCCGCGGGGGCGGCGCACTTTGCTGCCCGACACGACCACCGTCGAGGCGCGGCCGTTGTAGCCGATCGGCATATGCAGCCAGTTCGGCTGCAGCGCATTGTCCTTGCCGCGGAACATGACGCCGACATTGGTGGCGTGCTCCTTCGACGAGTAGAAATCGGTGTAGCCGGAGACCGCGAACGGCATGTGCAGCCTGACGTCGGCCATCGGCACCAGCGCCCGCGCCCGCAGTTCCCTGTTGTCGCGCAGCTCCGGATGATCCGAGCGGAGCAGCTCGCTGATCCGCGCCCGCGTCGCCGACCACACTTTCGGCCCGAGCGCCATGAAGGCGTTGAGCGACGGCTGCGAGAACACGCCGAGCGGCCCGACATCGAGCCGCGAGTCCTGCTCGAGCTCCCACAGGTCGAGCACATAATCGCCGATCGCAACACCGACGCGCGGCGCAAGGCCATCCTTCGACGAGAACACACCATAGGGCAGGTTCTGGATCGGGAAGTCGGAGGTCGGGGCGACGTCGATGAAGGAGCGGAGCTTTGGGTCGTTGGGGTGGGTCACTGATTCCTCCAATCAAGAAGCTGTCATGCCCGGGCTTGACCCGGGCATCCATCTTCGGAAAGCGCGATGGATCGCCGGGTCAAGCCCGGCGATGACGAGGGACACAAACTCACGGCTTGTTCGGGTCGAACTTCTTCTCCAAGCCCTTCCAGCAATCCGAGTAATCGTCCTGCAGCGTCGACGATTTCGCCGCATGTTCGGTCACGCGCTGCGGGAACCGGGTCTCGAACATGAAGGCCATCGTGCCGGTCAGCTTGACCGGCTTCAGCTCGCTGTTGCTGGCGTGCTCGAAGGCTTCGCGGTCGGGACCGTGCGGCAACATGCAATTGTGCAAACTGATGCCGCCCGGCACAAAGCCCTGCGGCTTGGCGTCGTAGACGCCGTAGATCAGCCCCATGAACTCCGACATGATGTTCATGTGGTACCACGGCGGACGGAAGGTGTTGTCGGCCACCATCCAGCGCTCCGGGAAGATCACGAAGTCGATATTCGCGGTGCCCGCGGTCTCCGACGGCGAGGTCAGCACCGTGAAGATCGAGGGATCGGGATGATCGAAGGCGATCGCGCCGACCGGCGAGAAGGTACGCAGATCGTATTTGTAGGGCGCGTAATTGCCGTGCCAGGCGACCACGTCGATCGGCGAATGCGGCAGCGTGGTCTTGAACAGCGAGCCGCCCCATTTGACGTAGAGCTCGGTCGGGGTGTCCTTGTCCTCGTAGCTCGCGACCGGCGTCAGGAAGTCGCGTGAATTGGCGAGGCAGTTGGCGCCGATCGGGCCGCGCTCCGGCAGCGTGAACGCGCCGCCGTAATTCTCGCAGAGATAGCCGCGCGCCGGGCCGCCGGGAATTTCGACGCGGAATTTGACGCCGCGCGGGATCACCACGATCTCGCCCGGCTCGGCATCGATCCGGCCGAACTCGGTGACGAAACGCAGATTGCCCTGCTGCAGCACGAACATCATCTCGCCATCGGCATTGTAGAAATGCTGATCGACCATCGATTTGGTGATGAGATAGATGTGTGCGGCCATGCCGGCCTGGGTGTTGGCATCACCCGCCGTGGTCATGGTCTGCACGCCCTGCAGGAAGGTCATGTCCTCCTTCGGGATCGGCGCGGGGTCCCAGCGCAACTGTGCGATCGGCATGTCGTATTCGTGGCACGGCGCGGTGCGCCACAGCCCGCTATCTGCCTTGGCGAAGCGGCCGGAGTGCCGCACCGACGGGCGGATGCGATAGAGCCACGAGCGCTCGTTGGTGCCGCGTGGCGCCGTGAACGGCGAGCCGGACAATTGCTCGGCATAAAGCCCATAGGCGCAGCGCTGCGGCGAATTGCGCCCCATCGGCAGCGCGCCGGGCAAGGCCTCGGTCTCAAAGCTGTTGCCGAAGCCGGACATGTAGCCCGGGGTGACTTGCCCTGAGCTGCGGACGATCTGATCAGGCGAGGTATTGATGTTCATCGCTATCCTCCTTGCAGGGCGGCCCACATTTCCTGGTCGCGCTTGTCGGTCCAGATCACGGGATCGTCGATCCCCGACGCCTCGTCATAGGCGCGCGAAACGTTGAACGGCAGGCAGTGCTCGTAGATCGCAAACTTCGAGAACTTCGGATCCATCACCTCGCGCGTCGCCGCCATCGATTCCTTCAGGCTGCGGCCCTTGGCGACCGACGATTCGGCAGCGCCGTAGAGCGTGGTGACGAAATCGCGGGTCATCGCGATCGCATCGCGCCCGGTGGCGAGCCCCTTCAGCGCATCGCCGCGGCCCGGCGCGATCGCCTTCGGATTGAAGGCGCGGATCTCGTTCAAGGTCGTCGGCCATTCGCGCAAATGCGCATCGCCACAATAGCACGCCGAGTGATATTCGATCAGATCGCCGGAGAACATCACCTCGGCATCCGGCACCCAGGCGACGATGTCGCCCGAGGTATGGCCGGCGCCGAGCTGCATCAGCCGCACCTCGCGCTTGCCGAGATAGATCGACATCTCGCCTTCGAAGGTCAGCGTCGGCCAGGTCAGGCCGGGAATGCTTGCCGCATCCTGGAACAGGCGCGGGAAGCGGCCATATTCGGAATCCCAATCCTGCTGGCCGCGCTCCTCGATCAGGCGATAGGTCTCCTGCGAGGCGACGATGCCTTGCGCGTGATAGGCGGAGGCGCCGAGCACGCGCACCGCATGATAGTGCGACAGCACGACATATTTGATCGGCTTGTCGGTGACGGTCTTGACCCGCTCGATCACCTTGTTCGCCATCGCCGGCGTCGCCTGCGCGTCGAACACCAGACAGCCGTCGTCGCCGACGATCACGGCGGTGTTGGGATCGCCCTCGGCGGTGAAGGCATAGAGGTCGGTGCCGATCTCGGAGAAGGTGACCTTCTTCTCCGAAAGATCCGTGGTCGATGCGAAACCTTTGGCCATCAGTTCAATCCTGTCCGTTCAAGAGCATTCGCCCCCTCTCCCCGTTCTTACGGGGAGAGGGTTGGGGTGAGGGGCTGTCTCCGCATACACGGCGACAGATGTGTCTGCGGAAGCTCCCCCTCACCCGGACCGCATCTGACGATGCGTTCCGACCTCTCCTCGCAAGCGGGGCGAGGTGAGGCGGAGGCTGCTGCGCGACTTGATAAAGATCCATCCTGATTCAGCTCGTAACTATTGCTGTTGCTGTTGTTGCTGCTGGCTGGCGTCCAGCATCCGCCGCTTCGCCAGCGCGATCGCCTCGCGCAGCACGTCGAGATCACCGATATGGTTGGCGAGCACCAGAACCAGCGCAGCATCGAGATCGGCGCTCTGCGCCTCGGTGAGGCCGCGATGGGCCTCGACGATGGCGCGGAAGGCGTCGTCGGGCTTTGCGAAATTCGAACCGGTCGACAGCGCCATGACTGCTCCTCAGTTCAGGCCGGCTGCGCGCGCCAGCGCCGCATCAAGTGCCGGCCGCGCCGCGTTGCGGAAGCGTGCCGCGACATAGCCGTCCGGCCGCAGCAGATAGGCGGTGCCGGGCTCGGCATCGTAGCGCTTGCCGGCAAGGCCCTGCGCGTCGACCAGCCCATCCTCGCCGCCGACTCGGATGCTGCCGACGCCATCGGGCACATCGGCAGCCGCGCCATTGCCAAACTCCAGCAGCGTGAAGCGCGTTCCCTGTCTGATGAAAACATCGGTCAGATAGGTGGAACCTCCGCCCTGCTCCGTCACCGGAGCATCCGGCATCGAGGCGCCGGGCCGCGGGCCGCCGCGCCAATCATCGCGATCGCCGCTCGACAGCGGCGTATCGTAGACCGACGGCACCGACAGCCGCCCGCCATTGACCATGCGCTTGCCGAACTCGGTATCCTTGGCGAGCGACAGCACCGCCTGGCGCAGCCGCGCCTCCTGCCGTGTCACCGGCGCCATGAAGTCGGTCGAGCGGGTCGACTCGCGGATGTTCTCGTCCGCAGCCGCGCTGCGCTCGATGTGATAGCTCTCCAGCAAGCCCTCCGGCGACAGCCGGCGCAGCACGCGGTCGAGCTTCCACGCCAAATTCTCGGCGTCCTCGAGCCCGGAATTGGCGCCGCGCGCGCCGAACGGCGAGACCTGATGGGCGGAATCCCCGGCAAAGATCACCCGGCCGTGGATGAACTTGGCCATCCGGCGACACTGGAACTTGTAGAGCGAGATCCATTCGAACTCGAACTTGTCATGGCCGAGCATGCGCTCGATCCGCGGCCGGACATTCTCGGGCTGCTTCTCGGCCACCGGATCGGCATCCGGGTTGAGCTGCAGATCGATCCGCCAGATGTCGTCCGGCTGCTTGTGCAGCAGCGCCGAGCGTCCGGCATGGAACGGCGGATCGAACCAGAACCAGCGCTCGGTCGGGAACGCCGCCGTCATCTTGACGTCGGCGATCAGGAACTGGTCCTCGAACACCTGGCCCGCGAACTCCGCGCCGACCATCTGCCGCAGCGAGGAACGAGCACCATCGCAGGCGACCACGAAGGTCGCGTGCACCTGGTAGGAGCCGTCAGGGGTTGCGATGGTCAGCGCAACGCCATCGTTGCGGCTCTCCAGCGCGATCACCTTGTTGCGCCAGCGCAGGTCGATTTCAGGCAGTTGCCCGACCCGGTCGACCAGATAGGCCTCGGCGTAGAACTGCTGCAGGTTGATGAAGGCGGGCCGCTTGTGGCCTTCCTCGGGAAGCAAATTGAACTGGTAGAGCTGCGAGGCGCCGTGGAAGATCTTGCCGACGCTCCACACCACGCCTTTCTCGACCATGCGGTCGCCGACGCCGAGGCGATCCCAGAACTCAAGCGAGCGCTTCGAGAAGCAGATCGCGCGCGAGCCTTCGCCGATCCGGTCGGCATCGTCGAGCAGCACCACGCGCTGGCCGCGCTGCGCGAGATCGATCGCGAGCGACAATCCCACCGGCCCGGCGCCGACCACGACGACGGGATGCTCCGCGACATTGGCGCCCGAGCGCTCCTGGTCGGGATGACGGCGATAGCCGAACTGGGTTTTGGCCTGTGCCGTGTTGGCGTGTGCCATTGCGTGACCCTGGATGTTTCCCTTGCGCCGCGGCCTCTGGCTGCGGTTCTGTGTGACCGGCGTGCGACCGGGACCTTGCGAGCCGGCCGCGACCTTGCTAAATTAGTCTCACTTGCAACTATCTTAAACCCCCAGTCGGGGCTGCCGTCAACTCAAATTGGAGGGATTTTTGGCACGGACCTCTGCAAGCCAGCCTCCAGCCCGGCCGCGCAGTGCCGTGGAAGCGGAGCTGCGCGACACTATCGCGCCGACCAAGAAGCGCCTCGATCTCTTCCATTTCATGCCGTTCCGCCTGAACCGGCTGGCGGCCGAGGTGTCCTCGGCGCTGTCGAGCGAATATCAGGCGCGCTACGGCCTCGACATTCCGGCGTGGCGCGTGCTCGCAACGCTCGGCTTCCGCAGCGATCCCTGCAGCGCGCAGTACATCGCGCACTGCACGCGCACCCATAAATCCACCATCAGCCGCGCGGTGTCGGCGCTGATGGAGCGCGAGATCGTCGAGCGCGTCGAGAACGCCGACGACCGCCGCGAATTCCGCCTGCGACTGACCAAAACGGGCCAGGCGCTCTACGAGGAACTGATCCCGCGCCTGCTGCGCAAGGAACAGGAGATCTTGTCCTGCCTCTCCGCACAGGAACGCCGCGACCTCGGCCGCTTGCTCGGCAAGGTCGAGAACAGCCTCGAACTGGTGCAGACCAGCGAAGAGGCCGACGCCAAGGACGTGTATTAGGCTCACTCAACCCGTCATCCTGAGGAGCGCGCAGCGCGTCTCGAAGGATGCACGGCCCGGCTGGTGGCCGTCGACCCTTCGAGACGCGCGCAAGAGCGCGCTCCTCCAGCGACAAAGGCGAAGCCTTTGCGCGGGGGTGACGGTGATGGAATCTTGTGCGGCTCCTTCCACCGTCATTGCGAGCGAAGCGAAGCAATCCATGCATCCGAGCATGCGGGACGATGGATTGCTTCGTCGCTACGCTCCTCGCAATGACGGTGCCGTTACGCCCTGTCGATATGTGTCGCGATCACCGGAAAATAATTGTCCTTCGATCCCTTGTCGATCGCTTCCTGAAGCACCGTGCCGATCAGCTCCGCGCCGCGGATCTTGATGCCCGCATCGGCGGCGAGCTCCAGCGCGTAGGACAGATCCTTCAGCGCATATTCGGTCGAGAATGCGCGCTCGGGAAACACGCCGGGCACGATCGCCTTCATGCCATGGTTGCGCAGCGCAAAGCTGTCGGCCGAGCCCTTCGACAAGGTTTCCAGCAGCAGCTTCGGATCGACGCCGTTATGCTTCGCCACCGCGACAGCCTCGGCCAGCGCGTTCACGGTCTCGAACAGCACCATGTTGTTGAGGATCTTGGTCACCTGCCCGGCGCCGACGTCACCGCAATTGGTGACATCGGTGGCGAAGCAGCGGATCAAGGGCTCGATCGCGGCATAAAGCGCGGGCACCGCGCCGACCATCACGCTGAGCGTGCCGTCCTGCGCCGCCTGCCGCGTGCGCGCGATCGGTGCGTCGACCCACGCCGCGCCCTTGGCCTGCAACTGCGCGGCGAAATCGCGGGTCTGGCTGACTGAAGACGTGCCGAGATCGACCACGATCTGGCCGCTTCTCGTGTTCTTCAAGATGCCGTCGCCTTCGAACACCGCGCGCACGTGCCTGGCGCTCGGCAAGCAGAGGAACAGCACATCGCTCTGCTTGATGACGTCGGCGACCGACGCGGCAACCTCGGCACCGTCGGCGCGCAACCGCTGCAGCGGTTCGGCCGAGAGGTCGAACACGACAACGCGCTTGCCGCTCTTCTTGACCAGGTTGCGGCAAATCGGCTCACCCATCACGCCGAGGCCGATGAACCCGAGAGTCTTGGTGTCAGTCGTCTTGGTGTCAGTCATATCGCTTCTTTTGACGTTTCTTGACGTGCTGCAGACGTGCCTCGCCCAACCGGCGAGGCTATTTCGCGAACGATCGCGACGGCGCCAGATGCAGCGCGAACGCGTCGACCTTGTCGCTGGCGCGCGGATAGATCTCGCTGACGATCGGATCGTGACCGGGAATGAAACGGTCCGGATGACCGGCGAGCCGCTCGACGGTCTCCCAGCCCTGCGCCATGTCGCCGACATTGTAGACGATCGGGAACGGGCTGCGCTTGTGCAGGTTCGCATAATAATGCGCGGCATCGGACGCCAGCACGACCGGCCCGCGCGCGGTCTCGATGCGCACCACTTGCAGGCCGTCGGAATGGCCGCCGACGCGATGCACGGTGACGCCGGGTGCGATCTCGCCGTCGCCGGAGTGGAAGGTGACGCGCTCGCCATAGACGTGGCGCACCATCTGCGTGACGTGCTCGATGGAGAACGGATGGCGCAGCATGCCGTTGCACATGCAGCGGCCGGTCGCGTAGCTCATCTCGCGTTCCTGCAGATGGAATTTGGCGTTCGGAAAGCGATCCAGATTGCCGGCGTGGTCGTAATGAAGGTGAGTGACGACGACATCCTTGATGCTGTCGGCACTGACGCCGAAGCCGGCCAGCGCGTCGACCGGGTTGAGCGTCAGCTTGCGGGCGCGCGCCTTAGCCTCCTCGGCGTTGAAGCCGGTGTCGACCAGGATGTCGCGGCCATGGCCACGCACCACCCAGACGAAATAATCCAGGTCCTGCGCGGTGGTATCGTGCGGATCGGGCACCAGGAAGTTGAGGTGGGGCGTGCGCGGCGACATCGTCGCATAGCGCAGGGCGTAGATCTCGTAGGCGTTTCCCATCGGTTTCGCTCTTGTTTGCAAGGCCTGTTTGAACGGCTTGTCTTTGAATGGCTTGCCGTCCCGAACACAAAGCCATCGCCTCGCGCAAAGGTCAAACCGTGCGGCGTGCGACGAGCGCATGACAGGGTGGCGACAGCCTTCGTGAGTGCAGGCACGTTATCGGCCCGCAGGAACCAGCACCGTGCCGGATGACGATGGCCGCCATGACCGCATGCTGCTGCACTGCGGTCTGGCTGGTATCACCGCGATAAACGATGCTGCCGCAAGCCGTTGACGGGGGCTTGGCCGTGGTTTGATAATGGATTTTCGCTAGAGTAAGGTTCCCGAGGCGCAGGCTGGAAGCGGCGCCATTTCACTGGAATGCCGCGATCTGGATTTGCTGCGATTATGAAAATCCGCCTTGCCTTGCTCGCCACGCTGATTTTTTCAATCGCGGCGCCCACTTTGTCCTTTGCCGCCGGCGACCGTTTCGCGCTGGTGATCGGCAACGCCAAATATCCCGACGCCGACGCACCGCTGAAGGAGCCGGTCAACGACGCCCGTGACGTCGCCGACGAGCTGAAGCGCGACGGCTTTACCGTCGAGGTCGGGGAGAACCTGACCGGCGACGGCATGCGCCGCGCGTTCGACCGGCTCTACGGCAAGATCAAGCCGGGCTCGGTCGCCCTGATCTTCTTCTCCGGTTACGGCATCCAGTCGAACCGGCAGAGCTACATGATCCCGATCGATGCGCAGATCTGGGCCGAGGCGGACGTACGCCGCGACGGCTTCAGCCTCGAGACCGTGCTCGGGGAAATCAACAGCCGTGGCGCCGGGGTGAAGATCGCCTTGATCGACGCCTCGCGGCGCAACCCGTTCGAGCGGCGCTTCCGCAGCTTTTCGGCAGGGCTCGCCCCGGTGATCGCGCCGAACGGTACATTGGTGATGTATTCGGCCGCGCTGTCGTCCGTCGTCTCCGACAATGGCAACGACCACAGCCTGTTCGTGCGGGAACTCCTGAAGGAGATCCGCACCCCCGACCTGATGGCCGAGGAAACGCTGAACCGCACCCGCGTCGGCGTCACCCGCGCCTCGCGGCAGGAGCAGGTGCCGTGGATCTCGTCGTCACTGGCCGAGGATTTCTCGTTCATTCCGGCCGGCGCAGGCGGGCCGTCGAACGCCGCGCCGGCACCCGCCGCGTCGCCGTCACCCGAGGTGGCAACGGCACCGCCGGTCGCGCCTCCGCCGGCTCCGCCCGCCGCAACGCCGACACCGCCTGCGGCAACCCCGACGCCACCTGCGGCAACAGTGCCGACACCATCACCGGCGCCGCCGACGCCTCCGGTTGCGGCAGCGCCGACTGCACCGCCACCCCAGCCCAAGGCGCCCGAGATCGCCCTGCCGCCGCCCGCCGCTCCGCCGCCGGTGGTGATCCAGCCCACGCCGGCGCCGAGCAATTCGCCCGTGCTCGCCGATGATCCGACGATCAAGAGCCTGAGCGAAAAGCTGGACAAGAATCCCGACGACGCAGCGGCGCTGTATCGCCGCGGCCAGGTCTATGCCAGCAAGGGGGCCTACGACCTCGCGGTGAAGGACTTCACCAATTCGCTGCGGCTGAACCCGAAGGATGTCGAGGCCTATAACAACCGCTGCTGGGTCCGCACCGTGATCGGCGACCTGCAGGCGGCGCTGAAGGACTGCAACGAGGCGCTGCGGCTGCGCCCGAACTTCGTCGATGCGCTCGACAGCCGCGGGCTGATGAACCTGAAGGGCGGGCAGAACAAGAACGCGATCGCCGATTTCGACGCCGCGCTGAAGATCAACCCGCGGCTGACCTCGTCGCTCTATGGGCGCGGGCTCGCCAAGCAGCGCAACGGCGCGGTCGCGGAGGGCGATCTCGACATCGCCAACGCCAAGGCGATGGACCCGAACATCGTCAAGGAATTCGCCGACTACGGCGTGCAGTGACAATGGACGAAGGTCTGCCTGCGGCTCGAACCGCTGACGGAATTGCGCGACTAATCAGAGGGTGCGAGCCGGGCGGCGATGCCGGCAATCAATCTGGATAGTCGTTGGAACCGCGCCAGCTTGCGCAAGAGGGACCGAAATGTTCAAGCCGTCGGCAAAGGCCGCGATCGTTTCAATCATGACCGTTGGCGCCGCGCTGTCGTTTTGCCTGGCAGCCGCCCGCGCCGGTGACGATGTCACCGAGGACCAGATCATCAGAGCGCTGACGCCCGACAAGAAGCCGCTGACCCGCGGCCTTTCGGCCGGACCGCAGACCACCTCGCCGGAGCTGAACGCCGACCAGGCCAAATTCGTGCAGAGCGTCCGCGGCCGCGCCACCCGCTCGCTGTCCTCGGCGGAACGCGAGGAAATCGCGACCATCGTCCAGGACAAGCCGAAGATCGATCTCGAGATCAACTTCGACTACAACTCCGCCGACATCAGCGCGAAGTCGCTGCCGTCGGTGCAGGCGCTCGGCCGCGCGTTGACCAATCAGGACCTGAAGGGCTCGACCTTCGTGGTCGCCGGCCACACCGACGCCGCCGGTGGCGAGGACTACAATCAGGGGCTTTCGGAGCGCCGCGCCGACGCCATCAAGCGCTATCTCGTCGACAAATATGGCATCAACGGCACCGATCTCGTCACCGTCGGCTATGGCAAGAGCAAGCTGAAGGACCCGAACCATCCGATGGCGGAGGTGAACCGGCGCGTGCAGGTCGTGAACGTGGAAAACAAGGCCACCGCCGCCAAGTGATGGGCGGTGGCGTGGCCCCTTTTTGAGGCTACAATGCGTCCCGCACCCCGGCGGGGCGCATTTGCTTTAGGGCCAATGCTGTTGGGCCGAGCCCCAACGCGGCCCACAGGTGACCCGCCTCACATGACGTCAGGGCATGATCCGGAACAATGGCACCGGCCTTCCGAATGCCCAGGCAATACGATAGCGAGCATGATGAGACTTCGACCAACACCGATGACGCGCCAAGCTCCGGATTGATCAGGCGATGAATTTTTCCCAATACCTCAAGCCTGCGCTCGGCACGGTGTTCTTCCTCGCCCTCGCGATCGCCTATTACGCGTTCGAGCACCGCTCCCATCCGGAGGAGAAGGAGACGCCGGGCCAGGCGCTGGTCGTGGTGACGAAGTCGACCAATGCCTGCTTCTCCGACATGGTCCGCGTCACCGGCTTCATCGTGCCGCGCCGCGAGGCGCAGGTGAATGTCGACCAGGACGGCTCCAAGGTCACCGACGTGCTGGTCCGCGAGGGTGACACGGTCACCGAGAACCAGGAACTGGCGCGGCTGACCCCGCCGCCGCAGCAGGCCGCACAGGCCAATGCCAAGCCGCTTGTGCTGCGGGCGCCGGCGGCCGGCCTCGTCACCGAAGTGCGCACCGCGCCCGGCGCGCCGGCCTCGCCGCAGGCTCCTCCGATGTTCAAGATCTCCATCAACAACGAGATCGAGCTCGACGCCGAAGTGCCGGGCTTTCAGCTCCTGAAGCTCAATCCCGGCGCCAATGTGCGGATCAGCCGCGACGATGCGCCCGACATGGTCGGCAAGGTCCGCCAGATCTCGCCGCAGATCGACCGCACCACCCAGCTCGGGCATGTCCGCATCACCATCAACAACAATCCGACGCTGAAGGTCGGCATGTTCGCGCGTGCCAATATCGACGCCAAGCGCTCCTGCGGCGTCGCGGTGCCGCGTACCGCGATCGACCGCCTGACCCTGCAGGTCGTGAAGGGCAACACCGTCGAGACCCGCAGGGTGCGCGTCGGGCTGACCTCCGACACCTCGACCGAAATCCTTGAAGGCCTCGACGTCGGCGAAATCGTCGTGGCCGACGCTGGCACCTCGCTGCATGACGGCGACCAGATCAAGACCATGTTCGCCGACGAACTCGATCGCACGCGATCACGGTAATTCGGGCACGCTAATGGCTTTGAACATCTCGGCATGGTCGATCCGGAACCCGCTTCCCTCGATCGTCTTCTCGATCATCCTGCTCGTGCTGGGCTGGGTCTCCTTCACCAAGCTCGCGGTGACGCGGCTGCCGAGCGCCGACATTCCGGTGATCTCGGTCGCGGTCTCGCAATTCGGCGCCGCGCCGTCGGAACTTGAATCGCAGGTCACCAAGACCATCGAGGACGGCGTCTCCGGCGTCGAGGGCGTGCGCCACATCTCCTCCTCGATCACCGACGGCCTGTCGGTGACCACGATCCAATTCGCGCTGGAGACCAACACCGACCGCGCGCTCAACGACGTCAAGGATGCGGTGACGCGCGTGCGCGCCAACCTGCCGCAGAATGTCACCGAGCCGTTGATCCAGCGGGTCGACGTGATCGGCCTGCCGATCGTGACCTATGCCGCGATCTCGCCCGGCAAGACGCCGGAGCAGCTGTCCTATTTCGTCGACGACGTGGTCAAGCGCGCCCTGCAGGGCGTGCGCGGCGTCGCCCAGGTCGAGCGCATCGGCGGTGTCGAGCGCGAGATCCTGGTCTCGCTCGATCCCGACAAGCTGCAGGCGGTGGGACTGACCGCGGTCAATGTCAGCCAGATCCTGCGCGGCACCAATGTCGACGTCGCCGGCGGCCGCGCCGAGATCGGCAAGAACGACCAGGCGATCCGCACGCTGGCCGGCGCCAAGACGCTGAACGAGCTCGCCGGCACCATGATCCCGCTGTTCGGCGGCGGCGAGATCCGGCTCGACGATCTCGGCACCGTCACCGACACCATCGCCGACCGGCGCACCTTCGCCCGCTTCAACGGCGAGCCGGTGGTCGCGCTCGGTATCAAGCGCTCCAAGGGCGCCAGCGACGTCGTCGTCGCGGCCGCGGTGCAGAAGCGGATCGACGCGCTGAAGGTGGCCTATCCCGATGTCGACCTGAAGCTGATCGACACCTCGGTCGAGTTCACCAAAGGCAATTACGAGGCCGCGATCTCGACCCTGTTCGAGGGCGCGATCCTCGCCGTCATCATCGTGCTGCTGTTCCTGCGCGACATGCGCGCCACGATTATCGCAGCGGTCTCGCTGCCGCTGTCGATCTTCCCGGCGTTCTGGGCGATGGACCTGCTCGGCTTCTCGCTCAACCTCGTTTCGTTCCTCGCCATCACGCTTTCGACCGGCATTCTGGTCGACGATGCCATCGTCGAGATCGAGAACATCGTCCGCCACATGCGGATGGGCAAGACGCCCTATCGTGCCGCTCTGGAAGCCGCCGACGAGATCGGCCTTGCGGTGATCGCGATCTCGCTCACGATCATCGCGATCTTCGCGCCGGCGAGCTTCATGTCCGGCATTGCCGGGCAGTTCTTCAAGCAGTTCGGCATCACCGTGTCAGTGCAGGTGTTCTTCTCGCTGCTCGCCGCGCGCTTCGTGACGCCAATGCTGGCCGCCTATTTCCTCAAGCATCATGACCACGACGATCCACCGCCCGGCCCGATCCTGCGCGGCTATCACAGCCTCGTCACCTGGTCGGTGAAGCATTACTTCGTCACCGTGCTGATCGGCTTTGCGATCTTCGCCGCGTCGATCTGGAGCATCACGCTGCTGCCGCAGGGCTTCCTGCCGGCGCAGGACACCGCGCGCTCGCTGCTCGCGATGGAGCTACCGCCCGGCTCGCAGCTCGCCTACACCGAGAAGGTCACCGAGGAGATCGTGGCGCGGCTACGCAAGCGGCCTGAGGTACGGAGCGTGTTCGTCGATGGCGGCCGGGTGCCGCCGGGCCTGCAGGAGGTCCGCCGCGCCGCGCTGATCATCAACTACACGCCGAAGGCCGACCGCAAGATCACCCAGCGCGAGCTCGAACTGTCGATCGGCAAGGAGCTCGATAACGTTCCCGACATCAGGTTCTGGTTCCTCGACGAGAACGGCCTGCGCGCGATTTCGCTGGTCGTCACCGGTACCGACAGCAACATCGTCAACAACGTCGCCAGCGAACTCGCGACGCAGATGAAGCGGATTCCGATCATCGCCAACGTGATCTCGGAGACCGCGCTCGACCGGCCCGAGCTGCGCATCCGTCCGCGCGCCGAGCTCGCGGCGCGGCTCGGCGTCTCGACCGAAAGCCTGTCGCAGACCATTCGCGTCGCCACCATCGGCGACGTCGGCCCGGCGCTGGCGAAGTTCGACGCCGGCGACCGCCAGGTGCCGATCCGCGTCCAGCTCGAGGACAATGCGCGCAGCGACCTGCAGATGCTGGAGCAGCTGCGGGTGCCGCTCGGCCAGCGGGGCGAGCGCGGCGGCGTGCCGCTCTCCGTCGTCGCCGACATCCAGCTCGACCAGGGCCCAACCAGCATCAACCGCTACGACCGCGAGCGGCAGGCCACCGTCGCCGCCGACCTTGTCGGCAATGCCGCGCTCGGCGACGCCACCAAGCTGATCTACGACCTGCCGGTCATGAAGACCCTGCCGAAGGGCGTGCGGGTCAGCCCGTCCGGCGACGCCGAGAGCCTCGCCGAGCTGTCCGACGGTTTCGCCACCGCGATCACCGCCGGCCTGATGATGGTCTATGCCGTGCTGGTGCTGCTGTTCGGCACCTTCCTGCAGCCGATCACCATCCTGTTCTCGCTGCCGCTCTCGATCGGCGGCGCGATCGGCGCACTGCTGTTGACCGGCAAGCAGCTCACCACGCCGGTGTGGATCGGCATCCTGATGCTGATGGGCATCGTCACCAAGAACGCCATCATGCTGGTGGAGTTCGCGGTGGAGGCGATCCGCGACGGCAAGGCGCGCGAGGAAGCCATGATCGACGCCGGCATGAAGCGCGCCCGCCCGATCGTGATGACCACGATCGCGATGGCCGCCGGCATGATGCCGTCAGCGCTGGCGTTCGGCGCGGGCGGCGAATTCCGCTCGCCGATGGCGCTCGCAGTGATCGGCGGCCTGATCTTCTCGACCGCGCTGTCGCTGGTGTTCGTGCCGGCGATGTTCATGGTGATGGATGATATCGGCGGCCTGATCTGGCGCTTCGGCAAGCGGCTCGTGGTCTCGCATGCCGACCACGAGCTGACCCCGAACGAGCACCAGTCCGACGACACCAAGCGCCCGCCCGGCCCGCCGAACATGATCTCGCCCGCCGCGGAATGAGCTGAGGCCGCTCAGTGACCCGTGGCGCGACTAGATCATGATGGGGTTCAGCAGCGCTACGAAAATGCTGCGCTCCCGCTCCCGCTTAAGGGTCACTCGCGGGAGGGGAGAGGCGCGTTGCCAAAATATCGAAAACAACCCCATGCAAAGTAGCCGGCAGTGGCCGTCGTTTGACCAGGCTACTTGACACGTCGGGCAACTCACGGATACTTTTCTAATACTCCGAAATCACGCAGACGCACGCCCCCCCGGGCATATGGCATTCATGCGATGCTGTAAGCAACGTTTCCACGTCGTCATGGCCAATAGCCATATGCGATTGCCCTGCGCTTGCGGAGGAGGATTAGGATTTCACCACGAATCGTATTGTGGAGAGAGCCCCACCCGCCGCGCTACGCGCGTCGGCCTCCCCCGCGAGCGGGAGAGGCGAATCGAATGCGCGGACAGGCCGCTCTAATCAAGTCGCATCCCGCTCTAATACAGCCGCGTCCGATAGGCCTCTTCCATCGCCTTCTCGGCGACTTCGACCTCGATCGCGGCGGTCTGCTCGGCGATGATCCGGCCGAGCGTCGGAAAGCTGTGGCGCTCGACTTGCGCGGCGGGATTCCAGAGCTTCGAGCGCATCAGTGCCTTGCCGCAGTGGAAGTAGGTCTCATCGACATGCACCTTGAGCCCGATGATCGGCGTGACGTTCTGCACCGTCAGCGGCGTCAACAGATCCGCCTCCTGCGAGATTTCGGCCCGCCCGTTGACGCGCAGCGTTTCGTTGATGCCGGGCACCATGAAGATCAGCCCGATCCCGGGCGACGCGATGATATTGCCGAACGTATCGACCCGGTTGTTGCCGCGCCGATCCGGGATCAGCAGCGTCTTGTCGTCGAGCACGGAGACGAAGCCCGGCGCATCGCCGCGCGGGCTGGCGTCGGCATGACCCTTGCCGTCGCTGGAAGCGATGACGAGGAACGGCGACAGCGCGATGAAGTCGCGGCAGAACTTGTCGAGATGATAGAGCACCTTTTTCTCGGCGAGCGGGCTCAATTGCCCGAAATGCGCACGAAGATCCTCGTGCGATTTGACCGGCGGCTTGCCGCCCGCACTCTGGTCACCCATAGCGAACCTCCCGTTTGGTTTGTCTCAATTCGTTGAGCATGATCTCCGCGCAAGCGCTCCGCGTTTGTCGCGAGGGAACACCGCTTCGCACTTTTCCGGATCATGCTCTATACCGCGTCGATCCCGCACCAGCTCGCGACGAAGAGGGCGTAGGCCTTGGTCACCTTCTTCAGCGAATCGAGCTGGACCCGTTCATTGAAGCCGTGCGCGTTCTCCATCCTGGCGCCGAAGCAGAATGCGGGAACACCATAATCCAGGCCATAGAAGCGCGCATCCGTCAGCGCGGTCGAGGGAAAATCCGTCAGCTTGCGCCCGAACACATGCTCGTAGACCGAGCCGAGGACCGCCTCGCTCTCCTGCACCTCGGTCGCTTCATAGCCCGGCGACAGGAAGCCGGACCAGACGATCTCTGGCGGATTGTTGGCGAGGAACGGATGGGCCCTGGCAGCCTTGGTCACGCACTCGACGATCTCGGCCTGGCAGTCGGCGATTTTCCATCCCGGCAGGATTCCGATCCGGCAATCGACGTCGCACCACGCCGGCACGCTGGAGGCCCAATCGCCGCCCTTGATGATGCCGGGATTGAAGTTGAGCGGGTGATGCACCGCGCCGAAATGGCGATGCGACTTGGCACGTTCGTTCCACTCCGCCTCGAGCGCGTCGAGATGGCCGATCAGATGATAGGCGGCACGGATGGCATTGGAGCCGGTGCCGGCGCGCGCGACATGGACCGGGATTCCGCGAACCTTCAGGCGAAACCAGATCACGCCGACCTGGGCTCGCATCAGCCGTTCCTCGGTCGGCTCCGGCAGCAGGCAGGCATCGGCACGGTAACCTCGCTGCAACGTCGAGAGCGCGCCGAGACCGGTGCTCTCCTCCTCGATCACGGATTGCAGATGGATGCGGCCCTTCGGCGCAAAGCCCGCGGCCTTCACCGCATCGAGCGCGTAGAGCGCGGCAATGGTGCCCGACTTCATGTCGCCGGTGCCGCGGCCATAGAGCCAGCCGTCCTGGACCACCGGCTGGAACGGCGGCCGCTCCCACATGTCGAGCGGCCCGACCGGCACCACGTCGCAATGCCCCTGAAGGATCAGCGAACGCCCCTCCTCGCGCGCCGGCCGATAGGTGCCGACGACGGTCCGCGCGCGGGAGAAATCGGTCTCGACCGGCCCGTAGCCGGGCAGCGTCTTCAGCTCGTCCTGATTGATGACCCAGTCGTCGACCTCGTAGCCGCGCTCGCGCAGCAACTTCGCGAACATGTCCTGGCACGGACCTTCCTGGCCGCGCGTGCTGGGAATCGACGAGAAGGCGATCGTGGTCGCGATCTGCTGCTCGAAGGCGGCGTCGACAGCCGCCTCGATGCGCTCGCGCGCGCCGGCCGGAAGGGGGACTGAACGGCTGTCGGTCATGAATTGATCCTTGCTGTGGGGCGTGTAACGGCCGCGGTCGCAAAGCCCGGCTGGTCGAAGAAATCGCGCCCGGGAATCGCGTCGAGCAGATCGCGAGTGTAGGCCTGGCGCGGCGTGGTGAACACTTCGGCGGTGGTGCCTTCCTCGACGATACGCCCCTTCTGCAGGACGATGACGCGGTCGGCGATCTCGGCGGCGATCCGCAAATCGTGCGTGATGAAGATCATCGCAAGCCGCATCTCCTGGCGCAACTCGGCGAGCAGCGCCAGCACCTGGGCCTGCACCGAGACGTCCAGCGCCGACACCGCCTCGTCGGCGATCAGAACCCGCGGCTTCAGCGCCAGCGCCCGCGCGATGCAGATGCGCTGGCGCTGGCCGCCCGAGAATTCGTGCGGGTAGCGATCGGCGGCGGTCCCCGACAGGCCGACCCGCACCAGGAGCTTGTTCGCCTGCGCCATCGCCTCGGTCCGCGACGTCCCATAGGCCATCGGCCCGCGCGCGATGGCATCGCCGACCTTCTGGCGCGGATCGAGACTGGCAAACGGATCCTGGAACACGATCTGGAGCCGGCGCCGCGCCTGGCGCAACGCCTCACCGCGCAGCTGCCGGAGATCCGCGCCGCCAAAGCGGATGGCGCCGGCATCAGGTTCGGTGAGCCGCATGATCATGCGCCCGAGCGTCGACTTGCCGGAACCGGATTCACCGACCACCGCAAGCGTCTCGCCCTCGTGCAGCGTCAGCGAGACGCCATCAGCGGCGATCACCTCGCGTGGCGGCTGCAGCCAGCCGCGCTTGACCCGAAAGGTCTTTTGCAGGCCGATGACCTCGAGCAGCGGCTCGGGACGCAGGATGGCCTCGTGGATGTCGGCGAGGCGCGCCTTCGGAACCGCGTCGATCAGTTCGCGCGTGTAGGCGGCCTGCGGATTGCGAAGCACCTCGCTGGCCGTGCCCTGCTCGACCACCTTGCCATGGCGCAGCACCACGACGCGATCGGCAACGTCGGCGACAACGCCGAAATCATGGGTGATCAGCAGCACGCCCATGCCGCGCTCGCGCCGGAGATCGTCGATCAGGCGCAGGATCTGGCGCTGGGTCGTGACATCGAGCGCGGTGGTCGGCTCGTCTGCGATCAGGAGCGCGGGGCGGTTGGCCATCGCCATCGCGATCATCACGCGCTGGCGCTGGCCACCGGAAAGCTCAAACGGGTAGCTCTTTTCCAGCAGCTGCGGATTCGGCAGTCCGACCTGGGTCAGCAGCGTCAGCACCCGCTCGCGGAGTTCGGTCGCCGAGGGCGCAGGCCGCTGGTGCGCCAGGATCATCTCCTCGATCTGCCTGCCGACGCGCTTCAGCGGATTGAGCGAAGACAACGGCTCCTGAAAGATCATCGCGGCGTTGCCGCCGCGCAGCTTGCGGAGAGCGCGGCCGTCGAGCTTCGACGGATCCTGCCCTGCGACCGCCACGGCGCCGGACGCGATGTCGACGCCCCGCGGCAACAGCGACAGCACCGCATGCGCGATCATCGACTTGCCGGAGCCGGACTCGCCGACCAGGCAAACCACTTCGTTTGGCTTGATCTCAAAGGAGACGTTCTCGACCGCGAAGGGCCGATCACCGCCCTTGGGGAGCGCGATCGAGAGACCATCGACGGCAAGAACAGGCGCACCGGACTGCATGGCTTCGCTCATGAGCGGCGCCTCGAGACGCGCGGGTTGAGGACATCAGACAGTCCCTCGCCGAACAGGTTGATCGCCAGCACGGTGACGAGGATGGCGAGGCCGGGAAACACGCTCATCCACCACGCGTTCCGGATCACGGTGCGGCCCGCGCCGATCATGAAGCCCCACGACATCAGATTGGGATCGCCGAGCCCCATGAAGGACAGCGCGCTTTCCAGCAGGATCGCAGTGGCAACCGTCAGCGACGTCACCACCAGGATCGGCGAGATCGCGTTCGGCAGGATATGGCCGAGCACGATGCGCCAGGTGCGTTCGCCCTGGCACAGCGCGGCCTCGACGAATTCGCGGTGCCGCAGACGGAGGAATTCGGCGCGCGTGAGCCGCGCCAGCGGCGGCCAGCTCACCGCGCCGATGGTCAGGATGATCGTGAGCAGCGACGGATTGAAGGTCGCGACCAGCAGGATGGCCAGCACGAAGGCTGGAATGGTCTGGAACAATTCCGTCATCCGCATCAGCACCAGATCGACCTTGCCGCCGAAATAGCCTGAGATCGCGCCGATCACGACGCCGATCGCCATCGCCGCGAGCGCTGAGGCGATGCCGATCAGGAGCGACACGCGTGCGCCATAGGCGACGCCGGCGGCGACGTCGCGGCCGAGCGTATCGCCGCCGAGCCATAATCCGTCCTCGCCGGGCGGCGTGAACGGCGCGCCGACCATCTCCCAGGGCGAGACCGGAAACGCGATCGGCGCAACGATCGCGACGACAACAACGACGAGCAGCAGGACGAGGCCGATCATTCCGCTCGGATGACGCAGGAAGGCGCGCACCGTGTCCATCACGCCGCTCCCGTGGTCATGCGGGGATCAATCAACCGGTAGACCAGGTCGGTGAGCAGGTTGAGCGCGATCACGACGATCGAGAGGATCAGGAAGATGCCGAGCAGGACCGGATAGTCGCGCTGCAACAGTGCCTCGAAGGTCAAGCGGCCAAGGCCCGGCCAGGCAAACACCGTCTCGATCACCACAGCGCCGCCGACCAGCGCGCCGGCCTGCATGCCGGCGACGGTGACGACCGGCACCAGCGCATTGCGCAGCATGTGGCCGACCACGATGCGCGTTCCGGACAAGCCCTTGGCGCGCGCGGTCTTGATGAAATCCTGCTGCGCGACCTCGATGATCGAGGATCGCATCAGCCGCGCATAGATCGCCAGATAGATCGCCGCCAGCGACGTGACCGGCATGATCATGTGTTTCATGATGTCGAGCGCATGCTCGACCGGCGAGAGCTGGACGTTGATGGTCTCGTAACCGAACGGCGGCAACCAGCCGAGCGTCACCGAGAACACCAGCACCAGCATCAGGCCGAGCCAGAACACCGGCGTCGCGTAGAGCACGAGCGAGAGCACGGTGAACACCGTGTCGAGCACGCTGCCGGCCGCGAGCCCGGCCAGCGCGCCGAGCGCGGTGCCGATCAGGAGCGCGAGGCAAAACGCCGTGACGGACAGCAGCAGCGTCGCCGGCAGCCGTTCGAGGATCAGATCAACGACCGGACGACGCTGGCGATAGGAATAGCCGAGGTCGAGCCTGATGACGCGGCCGAGGTGGCTCACGAGCTGCACGAAATACGGCTTGTCGAGGCCATACTCCTTGCGCAGGTCGTCGAGCAGTTTTGGATCGGACGCGCCGGATTGCCCGGCCATGACCTGGGCCGGATCGCCGGGCGCGGCGCGCACCAGCACGAAATTGAACGTCGCGATGACGAGGATCACGGCGACGAGTTGGGCGATGCGGCTGACCGCCTGAAGCCCGATCGTCGCGGCGCTGCCGAGCCGGGTCACGATTTGTAGACCGACCCGAAGGTTTCGTGCGAGCCGATGCCCGTCGTCACGATGTTCTTGAACGCCTTGTCGTAGATGATGGGATATTCGATCTCGAGCGTCCAGGCCACCGGCACATCCTCGACCAGGATCTGCTGCACCTTGCTGTAGAGCTCCTGGCGCTTGGCTTCATCGAGCGTCACCGCGGCCTCGTCGAACAGTTTGTCGACTTCGGTATTCGAATAGCCTTGCGTGTTGGAGAACAGGATGCCCTTCTTGATGTTCGACGAAATATAGGTGCGGGCGACGCCCAGCGCGGGATCGCCGAGCTGGTAGAGCAGATTCTGGGTCATCTCATAATCCCAGTTGCCGACCTTCTCGGCCCATCCGGCCATGTCGGTGCCGACAAGCACGAGATCAATGCCGACCCGCGCGAAGCTCTGGCGGAAGAATTCGCCGGCCCGCTGATAGGACTCGCCATAGGGCGGCACGATATACTTGATCTCGGCGCGCTTGCCGTTGGCGCCAGGCTTCAGTCCCATGTCGTCGAGCAGGGCCTTGGCCTTGTCGACCGAAAACTCGTAGCGCTTCACGTTCGGATCGTAGAACCGCGTCTTCGACGAGATCGGTCCGGTCGCCACCTTGGCATTACCGAAATAGACCCGCTTGCTGAACGCCTCGCGATCGATCAGGTGCATCACCGCCTGCCGGAACCGCTTGTCGTTCATCGGCGCGATGCGGTTGTTCATCTCGAGCCACTGATGCGGCGCGAAATACTCGTAGCCCCTGGTGGTGAATTCGAGATTCTTCTGCGCCTTGAAGCGCTGGACGTCGTAGAATTCGACGTCGGACCATTGCACGAGCTGCACCGTGCCGTTCTCGAGCGCCAGCGCGCGCGAGGCCGCATCCGGAATCACGCGATAGACGATCTCGTCGAGATAGGGCTGGTCCTTCTGATAGTAGCCGTCGTGGCGGACGAGATGAACGTGCGAGCCGCGCACCCACTCCTTCAGCTTGAAGGGGCCGGTGCCGATCGCCTTGTCGTTCTCCGGGTTCTTGCGGTAGTCGGTGCCGTCATAGATGTGCTTGGGTACGATCGGTGCAGACGTGCAATCGAAGCAGCCGATGAAGGGCGCGAACGGCTGCTTCAATTTGAACACGACGGTGAGCGGATCGGGCGCTTCCGCCGTCGCCACGCGGGCGAAGTTTTGCCGTGCGCGCGGATGCGTCTCCACCAGCAGCTTCATGCAGCTGAAGACCACGTCCTCCGAGGTCATCGGCTTGCCGTCGTGGAAGGTGATGCCGGGAAACAGCTTGAACGTATAGGTCAGGCCGTCGGGCGAAATCTCCCAGGACTGCGCCATGCCGGGCATCGGCTTGAGATCGGCGCCGTATTTCAGCAGGCCTTCGTAAATCTTGCCGCCGAGCGTCAAGGTCGGCTGCTGCTGGTTCAGCGCGGTCACCAGGACCGGTGGCTCGGGCTGGATGATGGTGTTGAGCGTCCCACCGCGGGTCTGGCCCGCCGCCCGCGTGATGCCGAACGGGATGGCTGCACCGCAGGCCAGCATTGCCTTGGTGAATTCGCGTCTGTTCATCGGACCTCTCCGTCTCCGCGTTCTCACATTCGATTTCGGCGAATGCCGCGGGGTGAGGCATTGTTGCCAAACGCCATATCCCGCGCTACCTGAAGGGGGACAACAACCATCGCGATCGGGCCAAGTGGCCCGGAAGATGCATGAGCACCCTGCGAAAACGACGATCGATCAGGAGCTCACGACACTTGAAAGTCGCAGCGCGACGAAATGACACCACCGGCTTGCGCGTTTGCCGCAAGCAATCGGGTCCCGCAGCCGCCGCGCACTATGCCGGACAGCTGCAACAGGTCGAACGGCCGCTCGCGGCGATGGCGGCCTCCTATCCGAACGAAAGCACCAGCGCGCGGCACGCGCACCGACGCGATCAATTCATCCTGCAGACCGCGGGCGTGACCTCGATGATGACCGAGCGCGGCCATTTCGTCGTGCCGCCCGGCCACGGCCTGTGGATTCCAGCCGGCGTCGCGCACCAGTCGCGGGCATGGGGCGAGGTCGAGATCCAGACCATCTATGTCACGCCTGACCGCATCAGGAATGCTCCGGCGACATGCCGCCTGATCAGGGTCTCCGCGCTGGTCGAGGCGTTGATGGAAGAAGCGGTGCACATGCCGACCCGTTACGATCCGGAAGGGCGCGACGGCAGGCTGGTCGATTTCCTGCTCGACGAGATCGGCAGGATGCCGGAAGTGTCGCTGCATGTGCAGGTGCCGCCCGATCCGCGGCTCGCCGCGATCTGCGAAGCCGTGCTGGTCGATCCGAGTTCCGATCTTACGCTCGACGAATGGGCCGATCGCTGCCAGCTCAGCCGGCGGACGCTGACGCGTCTGTTCCGGCGCGAGACCGGCCAGAGCTTTGCGGCCTGGCGCCAGCGGGTGCGGCTGCTCGAAGCGCTGGCGCGGCTCGGCGCCGGCGAGGCCGTCACCTGCGTTGCGCTCGACGTCGGCTATGAAAGTCCGAGCGCTTTCGCCGCGATGTTCAAGCGCGAGCTCGGCGCCGCGCCGCGCCAGTATCTGCGCTGGGCCGATCCCGAAGTGGTGATGCGGTAGGCGCTCGCGTCACGCATCTATCGAAATGCAAAACCCCTGCGGTCAACGGGAGAGACCGCAGGGGTTTGCAGGTGGATGGCGTGAGGCCAGCAAGGCTGGGTGTCACCCCAAGGACCGGCGGCCGGATGAAAGCGGTACCGGCCTCATCATGCAAGCACGTCTTTTAGGCAGGAGTGCGTCAACATCGGCAAGCAGAGCACGCGAGAGAATTGAATCTTCCCGCGCGCGTTGCATGCAGTCCGCTCTAGTCGTTGCGGGCGACCGCCGTCAGCTTGGTCATGTTGTGCAGCATGATCCGGCCGCGTTGCAGGTCGACGATGCCGTCCTTGCGCCAGGTCTGCAGCTGCCGGTTGACGCTTTCGCGCGCGGCGCCGACGAAGATGCCGAGCTGTTCCTGCGAGATGTGCACCTCGGAACCGAAATCCTCGGCCAGCGCGCACAGACGCCGTGCGAGGCGGACCGGCAAAGGCTGCAGCACGGATTCTTCCATCCGCTCGCTCTGCCAACGAATTCGCTGGCACAGCAATTCGATCAGCCTGACCGCAACCTTCGGCTCGCGCTCGAGGAAGCCGAGGAAATCCTGCCGCCGCAACACGAATAATTCGCTGGGCTCGCCCGCGGTCGCATCCGCGGTGCGGTCCTGCCCGTCGAGCACGGCGACTTCGCCGAACAGGTCGCCGGATCCCATGAAGTTCAGTGTGAGCCGGCTGCCGTCGGAAGCACCGGTCTCGATCCGAATCTGGCCGCGGCGGACCCCAAACAGGGCATCGCCGGGATCGCCTTTCTGGAACAGCACCTCACCGGTCGCGAGTTGCTGGGTGTGGCAAAGGCCGGAAAGCCGCTGCAACTCGTCCGCACCGAGATCGGCGAACATCGGATTCATCTTCAGAATGACCGCAAATTCGGCCTGTTTGCTCATTGTACTGCCTTCCAAATCCTTCCGAGCAGTCCCCTGACGCCCGGTTAGCAAAAATCACCCTCATAAGAGTGTGGGAGAGGTCACATAAGTTCATGCGGTAACGGATTATTTTTCCGGTCATTGGAGCCAGATCCTGCTTGCGGGATAAACTCGTGTGATCGGCCGTGACTTTCTGCAACGGAACCCCGCTTGCCCGGCCTGGAACAACGACATGAGAGCACTGAAATTCGCCGGGGCCGCCATCGCTGCCGTGATCGTGATCATCGCGTTGGTGGCCGTGGTCGGGATCCCGTCCTCGTTCCTCACATCGACCATCACCGATCGGGTCGAGCGCGAGACCGGCTACAAGCTCACCATCAAGGGCGGCGCCAAGATCGGCCTCTGGCCGAAGGTCAATCTGACGCTGAGCGACGTCGTGTTGCAGGACCCGCGCGGGCGCGACGTCAACAACCGGTTCGCGGCAAGCAGCGTCGAGGCCGAGATGACGCTGTCGAGCCTGTGGTCGGGCCGGCCCGACATCACCGACCTCGCGATCGTCAAGCCGGTGATCAATCTGCCGCTGCAGCGCGAGCGCACCCGCGACCACAATCCGCCGGCGAAATCCTCCGCGTCCGATAGCAGCGGCATCACGATCCGGCATATCAGCGTCAGCGGCGGCACCATCGTCTTCGCCAATGTGCGCGACCGGATCGAGAGCCGGATCGAGACGCTCAATGCGGACGCGACCATCGGCGACGACCGCAAGATCGTCGTCACGGGTGACGCACGCGCCGGCGACAAGCCGCTGAAATTCGAGATCCGCGCCACCGCGCCGCAAGCACCGCTGGAGCGTCAGAGCGTGCCGGCCGAATTCAGCATCGATGCGCCCGGCCTGTTGCCCGCGGCGATCAAGGCGAATGCGGAAGCGCGGCTGAACGGCACGGTGGTGATGTTCAACGGCGTCTCCGGCACGCTCGGCGACGGCGGCTTCACCGGCTGGGCCTCGGTCGATTTCGCCAGCAACAAGCCGCTGGTGAAGCTCGATCTCGACTTCCAGCACATTGCGATCGCGATGCCGCCGGGGCAGGCCGGCTCCACGCAGCCGCTGGGTACGAATACGTGGAGCAACGCGTCGGTCGATCTTGCCGGGCTCAACTATGTCGACGCACAGGCGCGCATCTCGGCGGCGGAGCTCGTGATCGGCGACGGCCGCTTCACGCAGGCGGCAATCGATGCGTCCATCGACAGCGGCGTGCTGAAGGGCCGGTTCGCCAATCTCGGCGCCTATGAGGGCACCGCCGATGGCGACGTCACCATCGACGCGCGAGCTCCGAATCCAACCTACGCGTTACGGCTCGACCTCGCCGGCGCGCGCGCGCTGCCGGTGCTGAAGAGCCTCGCCGAGTTCGACAAGCTCGACGGCAAGATGCAGGCCAAGATCGCGCTGACCTCGCAAGGCAGCAGCGAGCGCGCCATCGTCGGCAATCTCGCCGGCACCGCCTTCGTCGTGTTCCAGGACGGCAAGATCCTCGGCCTCAACGTGGCGCAGATGATCCGCAACCTCACCACCAGCACCTTGTCGGGCTGGCAGGAGAGCCAGGAATTGTCGACCGATCTCAGCCAGCTCTCGGCCTCGTTCAAGGTCGACAAGGGCCAGGCCGTCACCACCGACCTCAATCTGATCGGTCCGCTGGTGAAGATGACCGGGGTCGGCACCATCGACCTCAACACCCGCCAGATCGGGTTCCGCGTCGAGCCGCAGCTCGTGATGACCACCGAAGGCCAGGGCCGCGCCGGCAATCCGGTCGGCCTCGGCATCCCCGTGATGCTCGAGGGACCCTGGGTATCGCCGCGGATCTATCCGGAGATGCAGGGCATGCTCGACAATCCGCAGGCGGCCTATGCCAAGCTCAAGGAGATGGGCAAGGGCCTGTTCGGGGCGAACGGCCAAGGGCTGAGTCAGGGCATCAACGGGCTGACCAATCTGCTCAACGGCGTGCAGGGCGGCGGCGCGCAGCCCGGCAGCAGCGGCCAGGGCGGCGGCGCCGGCCAGAGCAACCCGCTCGGCGGGCAGCTTGGCGACACCATCGGCAATTTGCTGCAGCAGGGCCTTTCCACCCTCAACCAGAGCAACGCATCGCGCCCGAGCCGCGACCTGAGCCAGCCCGCGCCGCCGGCCCCCGACCAGGCCCCGCCGCCACCGCCCCCTCCGCCCGGCGAGACCGCCGAGCAGCACGACAGTCCGGCGATGAAGGACGTGCTGCGTCAGCTGTTCAATCGCTGATATTCCCGGATATCCCCCGCCGATATGAAGGGATAACCATGCGGCCCGAGCGGCCGCCCCGCCCCGCCGATCCGTGCTAAATAGCGGCGGATCATGCGGCGCACCCGATTGGGGGCCGGACGAGGCTGGATGAACGCGGCTACGGACAAGGGCAAGAACTGGTTCCTGCGCGGCGGCCTGTTCGCCAAGTATGTCCTCGCGCTGGTCGGCCTCGTCGTGTTCGTGCTGGCGGTCAACGGCGCGCTCGAGACCTGGATCAGCTACCGCGGCATCAAGGGCACGCTGACGGACGCGATGAGCGAGAAGGCGGATGCGACCGCCAAGCGCATCGAGCAGGCGATATCCGATCTCGAGCGGCAGATCTCCTGGGTCACCCGCGCCTCTTCCAACACGATCGAGCTGCGCCGCGCCGACTACGCGCAGTTGCTCGGCCAGGTGCCGGCGGTGAGCCAGCTCACCCTGATCAGCGGCCAGGGCCGCGAGCTGCTGCGGCTGTCGCGCCAGACCACCACCGTGAACTCCAACGCCGACTTCTCCCGCGATGTCAGATTCACCGAGACCATCGCCCGCGGCACCGCCTACGCGCCGGCGTATTTCCGCGACGGGCGGCCGTTCATGTCGATCGGCGAGCAGCATTCCGGCTTCAATGCCGGTGTCACCATGGCCGAGATCGACCTGCGCTTCCTCAATGACTATTTCGGCGACTCCCAGGTCGGCCGGCTCGCTCATGCCTATGTGGTCGATGGCAAGGGCCGCGTGCTGGCGAGCTCGTCGAAGGGTCCGGAGGTCGGCAAGGACCTTGCCGCGCTGCCGCAGGTCGCCGCGGTGCTGTCGCCTAGCGGCAGGCCGATCGTCTCCGGCAAGGATGTCGACGGCAACGCGGTGCTGACGACAGCAACGGCCGCGCCGAACCTCGGCTGGCACGTGTTCTATGAGCAGCCGACCGCGCAGGCGCTGTCGCCGATCCGCGACCAGCTGGTGCGCATCGCGCTTTTGATCGCGCTCGGCCTCGTGGTCGCGATCATCGCCGGCACGATCCTGGCGCGGCGCATGCTGGAGCCGATCACGGCGCTGCGCACCGGCGCGCGTCGGTTAGGGGCCGGCGATTTCGGCCATCGCATCGAGGTGAAGACATCCGATGAGCTGGAAGAGCTCGCCGGCCAGTTCAACAGCATGGCCACCCAGCTTGCCGAGACGTATTCCGACCTCGAGGCCAAGGTGAAGGAGCGGACCCGCGACCTCGCGCAATCGATCAACGAACTGAAGGTGCTGGAGGAGGTCGGCCGCGCGGTGGCGTCCTCGCTCGACCTCAATGCCGTGCTGCCGACGGTCGGCGCCCGCGCGCTCGAGATCACCCATGCCGACGCCGTGCTGATCTATGGCTATGACGCCGCACAGCGCAGCTTCAACCTGACGCAATCGATCGGCATCGACAGCGGAGCCGAAGGCCATCACCGCACGATCGATGCGGCGAACAGCAGCCCGCTCGGCGAAGCCGCCGCGAAGGGCGAGCCGCTGGCGTTCCCGGATCTCACCGACCAGCCAAATCATCCGCTGCGCGATGTCGTGGTCGGCGCCGGCTTCCACTCGGTGCTCGTGGTGCCGCTGGTCGATCAGCAGGGCGTGCTCGGCGCGCTGGTGGTGCTGCGTAAGGCGGCCGGCGACTTCCCGGCGAGCCTGATCGGCCTGATGAAGACCTTTGCGCATCAGGCGGTGCTGGCGATGCGCAATGCGCGGCTGTTCACCGAGGTGGACCAGAAGAGCCACGCGCTGGAAGCGGCCAACGCCACCGTGCGCGAGCAGGCCGACAAGCTGCGCGAGCAGACCGAGGCGCTCAAGGACTGGAACAAGTCGCTGGAGCAGCGGGTCGAGACCCAGCTCGGCGAGCTCGAGCGCGTGCGAAGGCTCGAGCGCTTCCTGGCGCCGCAGGTTGCGCAGCTGATCGCCTCGTCGGACAATCCCGAGGGCCTGCTCGACAGCCACCGCCGCGAGGTCACCGTCGTGTTCTGCGACCTGCGCGGCTTCACCGCCTTCACCGAGGCGACCGAGCCGGAAGAGGCGATGAACGTGCTGCGCGAATATCACGCCGCGCTCGGCAAGCTGATCTTCAAGTATGAAGGCACCCTCGACAAATATGCCGGCGACGGCGTGATGATCCTGTTCAACGCGCCGATCCAGCTCGCGGACCACACCGCGCGCGCCGTGAAGATGGCGGTGGAGATGCGCGACACGGTCGGCCCGCTGACCGAGAAGTGGCGCAACCGCGGGCACAGCCTCGGCTTCGGCATCGGCATTGCGCTCGGCTACGCCACGCTCGGCCAGGTCGGCTTCGAGCAGCGGCTGGAATATGCCGCGATCGGCAGCGTCACCAACCTCGCCTCCCGCCTGTGCGGCGAGGCCAAGGCCGGCCAGATCGTGGTAAGCCGCCGCGTCTACGGCATGGTCGAGCCCTTCGTCGAAGGTCGCGCCATCGATGACCTCGTGCTGAAGGGATTCAATCATCCCATCCTGGCGGCGGAGATCCTGAGCTGGAAGGGCGAGCCATCAGCGGAAGCGGCGGCGGAGTAGTCAAGACACGGCTCCCTCCCACGTCGTCCCGGCGAAAGCCGGGACCCATAACCACCGATGTTTGGATTGAACACGGCTGCGGCCGCAGCACAGCGTCATCGCAAGCAGCGGTGGTAATGGGTCCCGGCCTTCGCCGGGACGACACTGAATATGCGGCCCCGTTTCTGATTCAACTATCAAACAGCCAAGGGATAGACCCGAGGGGAGAAGCACACGCCCGCATCCTCGCGACGCGATCGCGCCCGAGTCATGCGATCAATCCAGCCTCACACAGGAGAGGGCGCAGGGAAGGCCGGGCGCCGATTGCCACGAGCCTCAAATCAACATCCAGTGAATCTGTCTGCCTCCGCAATCACGATCACGCCCCCTCCCCCCCTCCCAGGAATAACCCATCCCCCACCTCGCTCGCGTCATGACGGGCGCGTGCGAACGCGCGCCCGGCGACAACAAGAACAAGCAGGATGGGTTTGATGACGGGTTTGGATGGGACGCACGCGGCGGCGTCGGTGGTGGCGCTGCATTGCTCGCTGGGATCGGGACGGCAATGGACCAAGCTTGCGGCTGCGCTCGGCGGCGACCGGTTCATGGCGCCGGATATTTCCGGTTATGGCGTTGCCGCCTGCGGGCGCGACTGGCCGCGGACGCTGGATGGCGAGATTGCGCGGCTCGAGCCCTGGCTCACCAGGGCCGACGGGCCGTTCCATCTGATCGGGCATTCCTATGGCGGGGCGATCGCGTTTCGGCTGGCGACGGCAACGCCTTATGCGCAGTACATCCGCAGCCTTACGCTGATCGAGCCCGTCCTGCCTACGTTGCTCAGAGACACGCCTGCCGATGCGCGGCTGTACGACCGCTTCGCGCGGATCGCGCAGATCGTCTCAAGGGATATTGTCGATGGCGCCGTGATGGAGGCGGTCGAGGCGTTCACCGCGTTCTGGGCCGGCTCCGGGCCGCGCGAGCAGTTCTCGCCGAGCGGGCGGCTGCGGATGATCGAGCAGGCCGACAAGCTGCCTTGCGATTTCAGCGCCGCGCTCGACCTCGACGCCGTGGCGGAAGCCGCGCGTGCCTTGAAGGTGCCGACGCTGCTGATCTCGGGCGGGCTGTCGCCCTATGTGACGCAGCGCATTGTCGCAAAACTCGCCGCGCTGATCGACGGCGCCGAACTGCGGCATCTGCCGGGTGCCGGCCACATGCTGCCGGTGACGCATGCCGATCGGGTCAACCCGGAGATCCTGCGGCACATCTGGCGCGCCCAGGAGTTGGCGAAGCTGGAGCTGGCGAATTTGGAGCTGGCGAAGCTGGAGCTGGCGGCGGATGCGGGGCCGGCCGAGGCAGCGCAGGCGGCTGGTTCGGCCCGGCGGCATCTGGTATTCAGGAGGCCCTCATTTTGGGAATAGTTTGCCAATGATTTTGCCTCGTACGCGCGCCCCAGCCCTTGCCGCCTCCGCGCTGCTCGTGCTCGCGGCCTCTCCCGCGCTTGCCGCGGGCGAAGCCGACGCCGTGCCGAAGGGCGCGGCGGTGACTGTGCTGAAGGCCTCGAAATTCTGCTTCGGCAATATCGTCGAGGTCTCGGGCATCGTGCTGCCGCGTGACGAGCAGCAGATCCGGCCCGACCGTTTCGGCTTGAAGGTGGCGGAGGTGATGGTCGATCCCGGCGACACTGTCACCGCCGGCCAGGTGCTGGCGAAGCTGACCGATGGGGCCAACTCGGTCAACGTCACGGCGCCGGTGGCGGGCACGATCTCGGCGTCGTCGGCGATTGTAGGCAGCCCGGCCTCGGGCAAGGACGCGCTGTTCTCGATCATCGCCAAGAGCGAGTACGATCTGGTCGGCATGGTGCCGACCCGCGACATCGCCAAGCTGAAGACCGAGCAGACGGCGCAGCTCAAGGTCCTCGGCGCCGGCGATCTCGATGGCAAGGTGCGGCGGATCGCGCCGACGGTCGAGCCGAACAGCCAGCTCGGCCAGGTGTTCATCGGCATCGGCGCGAACAAGCGGCTGCTGGTGAATTCGTCCGGCCGCGCCCAGATCAAGACCGGGCAGAGCTGCGGCGTCGCGGTGCCGCTGACCGCGATCCTCTATTCCACCGCCGGCACCGTGGTGCAGGTGGTGCGCGGCGGCCGCGTCGAGACGCGGCGGGTCGAGACCGGATTGATGTCGGCCGGCCAGGTCGAGATCCGCGACGGCATCCAGGAAGGCGACATCGTCGTCGCCCGCGCCGGCGCCCTGCTGCGCGAGGGCGATCCGGTGCGGCCAGTCGGCGCCAGCGCGGATGCAAAGTAGGCGGCGCTCCATCTACAGCGTCGTCCCGGGCAAGCCAACGGGTCGGCGCAAAGCGCCGCCCGATGACAGGCTCCGCGCGACCCGGGACCCATAACCACCAATGTGAATTGTCTGAAGAGCTGTCGCCACAGCGCGCTTCAACAATGCGGCCCTGTGGTTATGGGTCCCGGCTTTCGCCGGGACGACGTGGGGAAAGAGTCGGGCTCAGCCGCCGAGCTTGATGTCTTCCAGCAGCGAGGACGACACGCTCGGCACCTGCTCGCCTTCGGAAGCGCGCGAGATCGCGACGCGGGTCTTGTTGAAGGCGCTTTCGGCGCCGGCCTGGGCGTTGAGGTTGTTGAGCAGCTCGGAGACCAGCACGCTGTTCGGCGCCTTGCTGTCGTCGGCGACCTTGCCCGGCGTTGCCGAGCTCAGCACGATGGTGTTCTCCGGCGGGCTGATCGGGGCGAGGCCGTGCGAGAACGCGCGGAAGCGGCGCTCATAGGGATTGCGGCGCGAGGCGTCGAGCACGACGAGCTTGGCCTTGGCGCCGCGCTCTTTCATCGCATCGAGCACGGACTCGACGCTGACGCCGGTGCGCTTGACGTCGGCTTCCTTCCAGATCGTGGCATCGACCGGGATCATGTAGCTCTCGCGGCCGACCTGCACGCCGTAGCCGCCGAAGAACAGCATCACGACGGTGTCGGGGCGGATCTTGGCCTTCATGCGCTCGACCGCGCGGAACATGTCGTCCTTGGTCGCATCCTCGACCACGTCGACGTCAAAGCCCTCGCGGCGCAGCGCCGACGACAGGGTGCGGGCATCGTTGATCGGCTGGGCCAGCGGCGCCGCGGCGTCCGGATAATGGCCGTTGCCGATGATCAGCGCGAGGCGGGACGTGCCTGCCGGAATGCTGCCGGTCAGCTCGGTGGGGGCGACCTTATCGCCACCCTTGGCGACATCGAGGGTGCGCTTGTTGAGCGCGGCATGGGCGCCAATCGCCAGCGACACCGTGCCGGCCACCGCCACGCAGACGGCGATGGTGCGGCGGGAAATGCGAAGCTGCCTAAGGTCCATAGCGTTCCTAAGTCCCAATTCTTATCCCGATGGCGCTCAAGCGAAGATCGCGCCAGTTAGTCGCGTCAAAGACGTTCAGGTTTAATGGGGTTGAGGTGTGTGTGCCGTTGAATTGAACTCAATTTGCGGCGCCGCAACAAACGCTCCTTTAACCCGGACGGCCGCTCGGGGCAACCCGAATTGCCGCATGCCGCCGCCCGGCAGAGGCCATTGACGCCGTTAAGATCCCGTTACGTGATCTCTGTCACATTTGTATTCTTCAGGGATTCATGTAGCTTTCCAAAGGCTTGCGAGTTTGGGGCAGAGCGACAGGAAACTCCGTCGGGCGGCGGCGTTAACCGGTTCCTCGGGAAAGGGGATTGTTTGAGCTTCTTGGGCCTTCACGAGATCGCAGGCGCGGTGTGCCGGTCGCTGACTGTCAAGAAGGACGGCCCGTCGCTGTACGATGTCTGCGACCCCGTGCTGCAGGCCTATCGCGGCGGCGATGCCCATCTCGGAAAATTCTACCGGACCGCGCTCGGCAATCCGCCGCTGCGCGCGCTGCTCCGCCGCACCGGCCTGCCCGCGCTCAACGATCCCGACCGCCTCTCCGGCCTGCGCGCGGCGCTCACCGCGGCGCGCGACGTCGAGACGCCGGACTGGGCCGCGATCGGCACGCCCGTCGCAGTATTGATGGACGGTATCGGTGTGCGCCATCCGGCACCGCCCGCCGCGACCGCACCTGGCCGCCCGCCGGAGATCGCCGAGATCGACCGCGTGATCCGCCTGACCGGCGCGCATCTGCTCGGCTCGTTCGGCAGGAACGGCTTCATCCCGACCTATGCCGCCTTCAACCTGATCGGCGACCCCGACGTCGGCGGGCGCGAGCTGCTGATGGCGCTGACCGGGCTGAACGCGCGCGGCTACAAGAACTCGACCTTGCTGTTCAATCTGGCGCGGATCTTCATCGCGCATTCGCCGGCGCGCGCGCTGATCAACCCGGCCTGGCGCGGCATCGCCGAGCCGATGTGGGAGCCGGTGCAGATCCGCCACCGCTCGGCCTATTACGACGCCTTCTTCACCGAGGCGCTGCTCGGCTTCGTCGAGACCGGGCTTGCCTCGCCGGATGAAGCTGTTACCGCGCGGCGCGCGATCGCCGACATGGTGGACTTCTGCCTCAAGACCAGCGCCGAGGAGGTGCCGTCGCATGACGGCTCGACGGTGAAGGTCATCACCGCGCTGGCGCCGGGCCGGCATCCGCGCTTCTCGCGCTTCTTCGCCCAGATCAAGCAGGATCTCGGCTTCGGCATCTATGTGCCGGACTGCGACACCACGGCGTGCTCGTTCTCGGCCGCGACCCAGGCGGGCTCCGACGATCCGATCCTCAAGCAGCCGCTGCTCGACTTCTACCGCGGCTACCAGGTGCGATCGGGCGCCAACGAGCCGCGCGTCACCGTGCCGCTCAACGACAATATCGACTACGAGGGCGGCATCGTCACCTGGATCGACAATCTCGCCGGCGAGCGGCCCTATGGCAACGACCTCGATCCGACACTGAACCTCGACATCCTCGAGGTCTCGTTCCGCAACCTCGCCCGCTGGCAGATCATCGAGACGCCGCAGCGGCTGGAGACCGTGCATCGCGTCATCGCCTTCCAGAAAAATCTGGTCGAAAGCGGCGCGTTCAAAAATCCGCGCTCGCACATCTATTATCTGCCCGAACTCTATTCGGCCTATTTCGGCCGCTGCTATGCCGCCTTCGTCGCGCTGCCGCTGGCGGCGCAGCGCATCATCGATCCCGGCAACGTGTTCGCGCTGATCCGCGCCCGCGTGCTCGGCTATGTCACGCGCGAGCTGATCGCCCACGAGATGAACCCGTTCGACGCCGCGCTGGCGCTGATGGCGCTGGCGCATCTCGGCGCCGAGGTCTCGACCTTCACGCCGGCGCTGCACTGCATCGTGCAGGGGCTCGGCGAGGGCGGCCGCAAGGGGCCCTACCGGGCCTATGAGTGGAATAAGATGAAGACGCCGACCCGCATCCTGGTCGGCGGGCCGGAGGTGACCTCGGCGTTCGTGCTGATGGCGCTGGCGCTGGCGAAGCGACGAATGGCCGCGGTGTAGTTTCGTAGCCCGGATGGAGCGCAGCGTAATCCGGGGTGTTGCCCGCCGACAAAGATTCCCGGATTGCGCGGAGCTCCATCCGGGCTACGGATAAAGACCAACGCCTCGTTGATACCCGATGACGCTGCGCTCTACTCATCCGGGCTGCGGGACTTCACCCTCCCCTGGAGGGGGAGGGTCGTATCGCGTCGCGCGAAGCAAGATGCGATATGGGGTGGGGTGATCTCTCAACACGGGCACTGCTCAAGTGGACAGACCTTCACCCCAACTCGGCTCGCATTGCGCTGCGCTTCATGCGACCCGATCCTCCCCCTCCAGGGGAGGATGGCGGACATCGGGGATGACGCGAAGTTGAAACTGGCGGAAACGCAACAGCACTGGCACGGTTGCCCAATTGCCCGCACAATCGTTGGGCACTGACCACTGCACGCTAAAAGCCATTTGAACGATAAGAACCTGGCCGGGAACGCCGATGTTCAAGACGCTGCTCACCGCGGGCCTGCTGCTCTCGCTGCCGACGCTGGCTGTCGCCGCCGACATCACCGGCGTGCCGAAGATCCGCGACGGCGACCAGCTCATGATCGGCAGCGTCCGCATCCGGCTCGCAGGCGTCGACGCGCCGTCGACCGACCAGCTCTGCCTCAACACCAAAGGCGAGCGCTGGACCTGCGGCGTCGCGGCGCGCGACGAGCTGATCAAGCATGCCGGCAGCAAGAGCTGGACCTGCCACGCCCGCTCGGTCGATCGTCGCGGCCGCACCATCGCGCGCTGCGAGGTCGACGGCGAGGACATCCAGAAATGGCTGGTCGCGAGCGGCTGGGCGCTGGCCTACACCCGCGCCTCGCATGACTACGAAGCCGACGAGAAGGCCGCGCGTGAGGCAAAAGCCGGGATGTGGCAGGGCGCCTTCATCGCGCCGTGGGACTGGCGGGTGCGCAACAAGAAGACCACCGTGCTCGGCGCGGTGAAGCCGCCGGATGGCGCCAATGCGATCCTGCTCGCCTCGGCCTCCGGCCCGGTGGCGCCCTCGCCCGACTGCACCATCAAGGGCAACGTCAACCGCTCCGGTGAATGCATCTTTCACCAGCGGACCAGTCGCTGGTACGCCAAGATCGAAATGAAGATCAGCAAGGGCACGCGCTGGTTCTGCTCGGTCGAGGAAGCCGAGGCCGCCGGCTGCCGCGAGACGCGGCGCTAGTCGGAAGTGCGATTGAGTTGTAGCCTCATCGGCACCGCTTGCGACGCTCTTTATGAGGAGAAAGCCCCCATCCGGATTGCATCTTCGATGCAATCCGACCTAAGAGCGAGCTTCGCTCGTCTCGACCCCCGCAAGCGGGAGAGGTGAAGGACCACGGCATGACCGATGTCGAGATCGATCCGCCTTCCGTGCGCCGGCGCAGCCGCCTCAGGCAAGCGCAGATGGCATTGCTGCTCGTCCTGGCGATCTACCTGATCGCGGCCTATCTGCTGCTGCCGGCGCTGTGGACGCATTACGAGCACCAGAAGGGTCTCGCCAATCTGCCGATGGTGACACGCACCGCGCAGGGCATTCCCGGCGATCCGATGAATGTCGGGCTGATCGGCGACAAGAGGGATGTGGTCTGCGCGATGCACGAGGCCGGCTGGTTTCCGGCCGATCCGGTGACGCTGAAATCCTCGATCGAGATCGTGGGCAGCGTGCTGCTCGATCGTCCCTACAAGGATGCGCCGGTGAGCAACCTGTTCTATCTCGACCGCCGCGAGGATCTCGCCTTCGAGCGGCCGGTCGGATCGAGCGCGGACCGCCGCAACCATGTCCGGTTCTGGAAAGTGCTCGACCAGGGCGAGGAGAAACGTCCGGTGTGGCTGGGCGCTGCGACGCTCGACCGCAGCGTCGGCGTCAGCCACTACACCGGCGCGGTGACGCATCACATCGCGGCCGATCTCGACGCCGAACGCGCGCTGCTCGCCACTGACCTCGAGTCCGCCGGCATGGTCACCGCGAAATATCAGGTCACCGGCATCGGCCCGACCTTCAACGGCCGCAATGGCGGCGGCGATCCCTATTACACCGACGGCGAAATCTGGGTGCTGCGGCTGGTCGAGGCCTGCCGCAAGAACAACGGCACCGTCGAGCAGCTCCCGAGCCCCGCCGCGACCGAGTTGAAGGACCAGATCTGGCGCGCGGTCGTCGAATCGATCGGCAAATAGCATCGTGTCCCGCGGTTTTGGAAACGCTGGATTGCTTCGTCCTGCTCGCAATCGAAGCCGCGATGGAATAGTCTCCGCGCTTGACCCCTCACACGCATGATTTGCGCGCTTTATCCAAAAGGAACAGGACGATGACCGTTCGCGCGGGCCGGGAATTTCTGGCCATCCCCGGGCCCACCACGATGCCTGATCAGGTGCTGCAGGCAATGCACCGCCCGGCGCTCGACATCTACTCCAACGAGATGGTCGAACTGACTGAGAGCCTGCTGCGCGACCTCTCGAAGCTGTTCGTCACCCAGGGCAAGTCCTACATCTACATCTCCAACGGCCACGGCGCGTGGGAGGCGACGCTCTCCAACGTGCTGTCGCGCGGCGACAAGGTGCTGGTGCTGGAAAGCGGGCATTTCGCGATCGGGTGGGGCCAGGCTGCGGCCGCGATGGGCGCCGAGGTCGAGGTGCTGAAGGGCGACTGGCGCCGCGCGATCCGTCCGGCCGAGGTCGAGGCGCGGCTGCGGCGCGACAAGGAGCACACGATCAAGGCGATCCTGGTGGTACAGGTCGACACCGCGTCCGGCGCCTATAACGACATCGAGGCAATCGGCAAGGCGATCAAGGCCGCCGGCCATCCCGCATTGTACATGGTCGACACCGTGGCCTCGCTCGGCTGCATGCCGTTCGAGATGGACAAATGGTATGTCGACGTCGCGATGAGTGGCTCGCAGAAGGGCCTGATGACGCCGCCCGGCCTCGGCTTCGTCGCCGCCAATGACCGCGCCTGGGACGCCCACAAGAAGGCCGATCTGCGCACGCCCTATTGGGACTGGACCGAGCGCGAGGGCTCGGAGCACTACCGCAAATATGCCGGCACCGCGCCGGTGCATCTCTTGTTCGCTTTGCGCGAGGCGATCAACATGCTGCACGCCGAAGGCCTGGAGAATGCCTTTGAGCGGCATCGCCTGCTCGGCGAAGCGGTGCGCCGCGCGGTCGCGGTCTGGGGTGAAGGACAGGTGCTCGGCTTCAACATCGCCGAGCCCGCCGAGCGTTCCAACACCGTGACGACGGTGACCGTGAAGGGCGCCGACCCCGCCGCGATCCAGCGCTACGCCAAGGAGAAATGCGGCGTCGTGCTCGGCACCGGCATCGGCGATTTGCAGGGCCAGGCCTTCCGCATCGCGCATATGGGCCACGTCAACGCCCCGATGATTCTCGGCACCCTCGGCGTCGTCGAGGTCGCGCTGACAGCGCTGAACATCCCGCACGGCAAGGCAGGCGCCGACGCCGCCATCCAGTGGCTCGGCGAGAACGTGAAGGCGTAGCTTGAGCCGGTCTGAGGCTTTAACCCGTCATCCTGAGGAGCCCGCCAAAGTCGGGCGTCTCGAAGGATCGACGGCCGCGCTCCCGCCGTGATCGAATCGGAGTGCGCGGAAGTAGCCGGGCCGTCGATCCTTCGAGGCTCGCTCCGCTCGCACCTCAGGATGACGGAAGAGTGGTCGGGGAATAACGCAACGAAGAGGTGCCACGACTTTTTGACGGGGCACGAGCACTTTTCGTCGTCATCATTTTCCGCTTTACTGCCGGCAACAGCCGGGCACGGATCCCTGCGACACAACAAAATGGAGGGACCGCTTGGCATCGGTGGAATTGCGCGGCCTGGTCAAGCGGTTTGGATCGTTTGTCGCGGTTGATGATGTTTCGCTCACGATCGATCATGGCCAGCTGGTCTGCCTGCTTGGGCCGTCCGGCTGCGGCAAGACCACCACGCTGCGGCTGATCGCCGGGTTCCTCGAACCATCCGACGGCGAGATCCGCGTCGGCGAGCGCGTGGTGTCATCGAAGGCGCGCACGCTGCCGCCCGAGCAGCGCAACATGTCGATGATCTTCCAGAGCTACGCGCTGTGGCCGCATATGACGGTGGCGGAGAACATCGTCTACGGCCTGCGCTTGCGCAAAATGGATCGCGACACCATCGCCAAGAAGGTCGCCGCGATCCTGGCCACCACCAAGCTGGAACCACTGGCGCAGCGCTATCCGGGCGAGCTCTCCGGCGGCCAGCAGCAACGCGTCGCGCTGGCGCGCGCGCTGATCGTCGGTCCCGAGACGCTGCTGCTCGACGAGCCGCTGTCGAATCTCGACGCCAATCTGCGCGAGGAGATGCGGTTCGAGATCCGCCGTCTGCACGACGAATATCGCTACACCACCGTCTATGTCACCCACGACCAGTCCGAGGCGATGACGACCGCCGATCTGATCGCGGTGATGAATGCCGGCAAGATCGACCAGCTCGGCGCGCCTGAGGACATCTATGCGCGGCCGGAATCCGAATTCGTCGCGCGCTTCATCGGCGCCGCCAACGTGATCAAGGGCACCGCGCGCGATGCGAACCACGTGGAGTTCGCCGGCGCAACGATCGAGGTGGTCGGCGCCACGCTGACGACCGGCCAGAGTGCGCCGGTCGCGATCCGCCAGCACGAGATCCAGCTCGCGACGCAACCGCCCGCGGCAGCGCAGAACACGCTCAAAGCCATCGTGACGCGGCAGGTCTATCTCGGCATGAACCGCGACTACATGGTGGAGACCGCCGACGGCACGGCGCTGCGGGTAACCACGCCGACCGAAACCGCAGTCGAGAAGGGCAGCGAGGTCTGGCTGACCCTGCCGCCCGCGCGCTGCCGGGCGCTCAGCCGATAACAACAAGAGACGGAGCGAGCGATGCGGAAGCCGATTTCCAGACGCGATGTCCTGAAAGGCTCTGCGGCGCTTGCGGTCGGCACGGTGTTCGCGTCACCGGCACGCGCTGCCGCGCCCGAGCCGGTCGCAATCACGCCCGATCTCGTCGCCGCCGCGACCAAGGAAGGCAAGCTTGTGTTCTATTCGTCGATGGACCTGCCGGTCGGCGAAAAGCTTGGCAAGGCGTTCGAGGCCGCTTATCCCGGCATCACCGTGCAGATCGAGCGCTCCGGCTCGGAGCGGCTATTCCAGCGCGTGGCGCAGGAATTCGACTCCAACATCCACGCCGTCGACGTCGTCAACAGCGCCGATGCCTCGCATTTCATCCCCTGGAAGAAGAGCGGCTGGCTGATGCCGTTCGTGCCCGAAGACGTCGCGAAGCATTTTCCCGACAACTATCGCGACCCCGACGGCATGGCCGTGACCACGCGGCTGTGGCTGTCGTCGATCGCCTACAACACCAACCTGGTGAAGGTGGAGGACGCGCCGAAGAGCTTTGCCGACCTGCTCGACCCGAAATGGGTGGGCAAGATGGTGAAGGGCCATCCGGCCTATAGCGGCACCATCATGACCACCACATTCCAGATCGTGCGCGAGCTCGGCTGGCCTTACCTCGAAAAGCTCGCAAAACAGCGCGTGATGCAGGTGCAGTCCTCGACCGACCCGCCGAAGAAGCTCTCGCTCGGCGAGCGCGCCGTGATGGCGGACGGCAATGAGTATGGCATCGTGCTCTTGAAGGAAGCCGGACAGCCGGTCGAGCCGGTCTATCCGACCGAAGGCACGCCGACGATCTCGGGTCCCACCGGCATCTTCGCCGGTGCGCCGCATCCGAACGCCGCAAAGCTGTTCCAGGCCTGGCTGCACACCCGCGAGACCCAGCAATTCTTCGTCGACTTCACCGGCCAATATTCGCTGCACGCCCAGGTGCAGCCGAAGGCCGGCCGGCGCAAGCTTTCCGAAATCAAGCTGATGAAGGAGGATCCGGCCGGGGTGGAAGCGATGACCGAAGAGATCAAGACGCGCTATGCGCGCTTGTTCAGGGTTTGAGCGATGAAGGGCGCGGTGCACACTTCCTTGCCTCGCCCCGCTTGCGGGGAGAGGCCGACGCGCATCGCAAGATGCGCGGCGGGTGAGGGGGACTCTCCGCGCATTCGGTGTCTGCGGAGGCAGCCCCTCACCCCACCCCTCCAAGAGCAAGCTTCGCTTGTCTCGACCCCGCAAGAGCGGGGCGAGGGAATCGAAACAGCTTGCAGCGTGCCAACATGACAACAACCGCCTCCCCCGCCGCAAAGGCCCGCATCGACTGGACACGCCCCGTGCTGTGGCTGTTCGCGGCGCTGCTCATCCTGCTGATCCTGCTGCCGCTGTCGTGGCTCGCGGTGTTTGCCTTCACCGACAAGAGCCGGCATCCGACGCTGCAAAACTTCGTCACGCTGTTCAGCAATCCGGATTTCCTCGATCCGCTGCTGACGACCGCGATCATCGCGACCACGTCGGCGCTGATCTGCTGCATCGTCGCGGCGCCGATCAGCTGGCTGGTGTCGCGCACCGACATGCCGGGGCGGCAGACCATCCGCGCACTGGTGACGGCCTCGTTCGTGACGCCGCCGTTTCTCGGCGCGGTCGCCTGGGAGTTGCTGGCGGCGCCGAATTCCGGGCTATTGAACCAGCTCTACCGGCTGTTCGCCGGCGAGGATGCCGACGCGCTGTTCAACATCTATTCGATGACCGGGATCATCTTCGTGATCTCCTGCTACACGTTCCCGTTCGTGTTCGTGCTGGTGGCCAATGCGCTCGACACCATGCCGGGCGAGCTGGAAGATGCCTCCGCGATCCTCGGTGGCAATGCCTGGACCACCGCGCGGCGGGTGACGATCCCGCTCGCGCTGCCCGCGCTGGTCGCGGGCGCGCTGATCGCGTTCCTGCAGGCGATGACGCTGTTCGGCTCGCCGGCGATCCTGGCGCTGCCGGCCGGCTTCCACACCATGACCACCAAGATCTGGAGCCTATTCCAGTACCCGCCGAAGCTCGAGCTCGCGGCCGCCGCCGCGGTGCCGCTGCTGGTGCTGACCATCCTGCTGCTGCAAGGCCAGAAGGCGCTGCTCGGCCGCCGCGGCTATTCGGTGATCGGCGGCAAATATGGCGCGCCGCGCCGGGTCGAATTGCGCGGCTGGCGCTGGGCCGCGCTCGGCTTCTGCCTCCTGGTGCTGCTCAACCCGGTGTTCCTGCCTTACCTCGCGCTGCTCAACGCCGCGTTCTCGCCGAACGCGACCACGCTGGTGACGCCATCGACGGCGACGCTGCACAACATCGTCTTCGTGTTCACCGAGCTGTCGTCGACCCAGCTCGCGCTCAAGAACACCGTGATCCTCGGCACCGCGACCGCGACCATCGGCACCATCCTCGCGCTCGTCATCGCCTATGTCACGACGCGCAAGGTGATCGCGGGCCACCGCGTGCTCGGCTTCCTCGCCACCGCGCCGGTCGCGGTCCCCGGCATCGTGCTCGGCGTCGGCCTGTTCCTGAGCTACACGCGGCCGCCCTTCGTGCTCTACGGCACGCTGTGGATCCTGCTGCTGGCGTTCCTCACCATCAATTTGCCGTCCGCCTATCAGCAATTGCAGGCGGCGTTCGCGACCATCCATCCCGAGCTCGAGGAGGCAAGCCGCATTCTCGGCGCGACCCGGTTGCAGGCGCTGCGCCAGATCACCGCGCCCTTGCTGCGCACCGGCGTGATCGCGACCTGGTGCTTCATCTTCATCGGCGTGATGCGGGAACTGTCGGCGGCGATCGTGCTGTTCACCTCGCAGACCAAGGTGCTGTCGGTCCTGATCTACGACCTCAACGAAGGCGGCGACCTCGCCGCGATCGCGGTGCTCGGCATCGCGATGCTGGTGATCACCTTCGCCGTGGTGCTGGCAGTGAACCGGATTCCGATGTCCGGCGGCAATGCCGGCGCGCGGCTGCGGAACGGGTAGCTCGCCCTAACCACGTCGTCATTGCGAGGAGCGAAGCGACGAAGCAATCCATTCTATCCCTTCGGGGAACGATGGATTGCTTCGCTTCGCTCGCAATGACGAGGCAACCAAGGATGCCCGCCCCATCTGGCAATCGCCACATTCATCCCGATATAGAGCGGAACCCCGCACCATGAGGATCGTGTGACCAAATCCGCCACCACAACATCGCCCCCGGTCGCGCCGCGCCGGCCGCATTCCTTCACCACCCACGGCATCACGGTGACCGACGACTATGCGTGGATCAAGGATCCGAAATGGCAGGAGGTGCTGCGCGATCCCTCGATCCTCGATCCCGACATCCGGGCCTATCTCGAAGCCGAGAACGGTTACACCGAGAGCCTGCTCGGCCATACCGACGTGTTGCAGAAGCGGCTGGTCAAGGAGATGCGCGGGCGGATCAAGGAGGACGATTCCAGCGTGCCGTCGCCGGACGGCCCGTTCGCCTATTTCCGCAAGTTCCGCGAGGGCGGCCAGCACGAGCTGTACTGCCGCACGCCGCGCGACGGCGGCGACGCCCATGTCGTGCTCGACGGCGACGCGCTGGCGAAGGACCACAAATATTTCAAGTTCGGCGGCAGCCGGCATTCCAACGATCACCGCCTGCACGCCTGGAGCGCCGACACCAAGGGCTCCGAATATTTCTCGATCCGGGTGCGCGACTGGGCCACCGGCGGCGATCTCGACGACCTCGTCGAGGAGACCGACGGCGGCGTGGTCTGGGCCGCGGATTCCAAAAGCTTCTTCTACGTCAAGCTCGACGACAATCACCGGCCGATGCAGGTGTGGCGGCACAAGCTCGGCACCAAACAGGCCGACGACACCCTGATCTATGAGGAGCAGGATTCCGGCTGGTTCACCCACCTGCACGAGAGCGCGAGCGGCCGCTTCTGCGTGATCGCGGGCGGCGACCATGAGACCTCGGAACAGCGGCTGATCGATCTCTCCAGTCCCGACGCGCCGCCGCGGCTGGTCGCGGCACGCGAGGAAGGCGTACAATATTCGATCGCCGACCGCGGCGACGAGCTGTTCATCCTCACCAACGCCGACGACGCCATCGACTTCAAGGTCGTCACCGCGCCGCTCACCGCACCCGAGCGCAGCAACTGGCGCGACCTGATCCCGTATCGCGAAGGCGTCTATGTGCTCGACGTCGAGCTCTATGCCGGCCACATGGTGCGGCTGGAGCGTGCCAATGCGCTGCCGGCGATTATCATCCGCGACCTCAACAGCGGCGAAGAGCACGCGATCGCCTTCGACGAGGCGGCCTATTCGCTTGACACCATGGGCGGCTACGAGTTCGACACCACCAACCTGCGGTTTGCCTATTCGTCGATGACGACGCCGTCGGAAGTCTATGACTACGACATGGCGACGCGGACGCGGAGCTTACGCAAGCGCCAGGAGATTCCGTCCGGCCACAACCCGGCCAACTACGTCACCACGCGCATCATGGCGACCTCGCATGACGGCGCGCAAGTGCCGGTCTCGATCCTGCATCGCAAGGATTTCGTTCGTGACGGCAAGGCGCCGCTTTTGCTGTATGGCTACGGCTCCTACGGCATGGCGATGCCGGCGTCGTTTGCCGCCAACCGGCTGTCCCTGGTCGACCGCGGCTTTGTGTATGCGATTGCGCATATCCGCGGCGGCGCCGACAAGGGCTGGGGCTGGTATCTCGACGGCAAGCGCGAGAAGAAGACCAACACGTTCGACGATTTCGCCGCCGCCGGGCGTGCGCTGATCGAGACGAAATATACCGGTGCCAAGCGCATCGTCGGCCACGGCGGCTCGGCGGGCGGCATGCTGATGGGCGCGGTCGCCAACCGCGCCGGCGAGCTGTTCGCCGGTATCGTCGCCGAAGTGCCATTCGTCGATGTGCTCAACACCATGCTCGACGACACGCTGCCGCTGACGCCGCCGGAATGGCCGGAATGGGGCAATCCGATCGAGAGCGAGAAGGATTTCCGCACCATCCTGTCCTATTCGCCCTACGACAATGTCGCGGCCAAGGACTATCCGGCGATCCTGGCGATGGGCGGGCTCACCGATCCGCGCGTCACCTATTGGGAGCCGGCGAAATGGATCGCGCGGCTGCGCGCCACCATGCGCGGCGGCGGCCCGGTGCTGCTGCGCACCAACATGGGCGCCGGCCACGGCGGCGCCTCCGGCCGCTTCAACCGCCTCGACGAGGTCGCGATCGTCTATGCGTTCGCGCTGTGGGCGGTCGGGATGGCTGACAAGGCGGAGGTGTAGGGTGCCGGTTGGCTTGCGCGGTCCCCTCCCCATCGTCGTCCCGGCGAAGGCCGGGACCCATACCGCGTGATCTATCGAGCAAGGCAGTCACAGTACCACGGCACACAACGCAACTGCCAGTCTTCGCCAAACTCCTCCCTGTGGTTATGGGTCCCTGCTTTCGCCGGGACGACGGCGGGATGTATGGCGATCGCTTATCAAGGACGACGGCGGAGAGTGAGGCGCTACCGCCCCTTCGCCTTCCGCCACGTCGCGAAATCCTTCAGCGTCTGTTCGTCGGTCGCAGGATAGAGCCCGAAGATGCCGCGACCGTTCTGGACCTGCTCGGTGACGAAATCCTCGAACGCGGTCATCTCGAAGGTCTCGTCGGCGATCTCGTCGGCGAGATGCGCCGGGATCACGATGACGCCGTCGCTGTCGCCAAGGACGACGTCGCCGGGAAACACCGGCGCATCGCCGCAGCCGATCGGAACGTTGATCTCGATCGCCTGGTGCAGCGTGAGGTTGGTCGGCGCGCTCGGGCGATGATGAAAGGCCGGGAAGCCGAGCCGCGCGATCTCGGCCGAATCCCGGAAGCCGCCGTCGGTGACAACGCCGGCGCAGCCACGCTTCATCAGCCGCGTCACCAGGATCGCGCCGGCCGACGCGGCGCGCGCATCCTTGCGGCTGTCCATCACCAGCACCGCGCCCACGGGGCACTCCTCGATCGCCTTGCGCTGCGGATGCGCGCGATCGCGGAACACCTCGATCTTGTTGAGGTCCTCGCGCGCCGGCATGTAGCGCAGCGTGAAGGCCTCGCCGACCATGGTCGGCTGATCCGGGCCCAGGGGATGAACATCCTGGATCATCTGGATGCGGAAACCACGCTTGAACAGCGCGGTCGCGACCGTCGCGGTGGAGACGGATTTCAGCTTGTTGCGGGTGGTGTCGCTGAGTTTTGACATGATGATTTTTCCGATTGTCATTCCGGGGCGGGCGCTACAGCGACCGAACCCGGAATCTCGAGGTTCCGGGTTCGATGCTGCGCATCGCCCCGGAACGACAGTGATCAATAAATCGACGGCTCGCCGACCGGCTTGCCAAAGCCGGTCTCGAGGAAATCGAAGTCGCAGCCCTCATTGGCCTGCTTGATGTGCTTCGAGAACATCCAGCCATAGCCGCGCTCGAAGCGCTGCTCGGGCTGTTTCCATTCGGCGCGGCGCCTGGCGAGCTCGGCCTCCGGCACATCAAGATTGATGGTGCGCGCGGCGACGTCGAGCGTGATGCGGTCGCCGTTCTTCACCAGCGCCAGCGGGCCGCCGATATAGGATTCCGGCGAGACGTGCAGGATGCAGGCGCCGTAGCTGGTGCCGCTCATCCGCGCGTCCGACAGCCGCACCATGTCGCGCACGCCCTGCTTCACCAGCTTGGTCGGGATCGGCAGCATGCCCCATTCCGGCATGCCCGGCCCGCCCTGCGGACCGGCATTGCGCAGGATCAGCACGTGATCGGCCGTGACGTCGAGATCGGGATCATCGACCGCCTTCTTCATCGACGGATAGTCGTCGAACACCAGCGCAGGCCCGGTGTGCTTGAGGAAACGCGGATCGCAGGCGCTTGGCTTGATGACGCAGCCGTCGGGCGCGAGATTGCCCTTCAACACCGCGAGCGCGCCCTCCTTGTAGATCGGGTTGTCGACGGTGCGGATGACCTCGTCATTGTGCACCTCGGCGCCATCGATGTTCTCGCCGAGCGTCCTGCCTGACACGGTCATGCAGTCGAGATGCAGATGCGGCTTGATGCGGTTCATCAGGCCGGGCAGCCCGCCGGCATAGAAGAAATCCTCCATCAGATAGAGGTCGCCGCTCGGCCGCACATTGGCGATCACAGGCACCTTGCGGCTCGCTTTCTCGAAATCGTCCAGCGAAATGTCCTGGCCGGCGCGGCGCGCCTGCGCGATCAGGTGAATAATGGCGTTGGTCGAACAGCCCATCGCCATCGCGACCGTGATCGCGTTCTCAAAGGCCTTGCGGGTCTGGATCTTCTGCGGCGTGAGATCCTCCCACACCATCTCGACGATGCGGCGGCCGGCCTCCGAGCTCATGCGGATGTGGTTGGCGTCGGCCGCGGGGATCGACGAGGCGCCCGGCAGCGTCATGCCGATGGCCTCCGCGATCGCGGTCATCGTCGAGGCCGTGCCCATGGTCATGCAGGTGCCGTAGCTTCGGGCGATGCCGGCCTCCATGTCGACCCAGTCCCTGTCGGAGATCTTGCCGGCGCGGCGCTCGTCCCAGTATTTCCAGGCGTCCGAGCCGGAGCCCAGCGTGCGGCCCTTCCAGTTGCCGCGCAGCATCGGTCCGGCAGGCAGGTAGATCGCCGGCAGGTTCATGCTGGTGGCCCCGAGCAGCAGGCCGGGCGTGGTCTTGTCGCAGCCGCCCATCAGTACCACGCCGTCGACCGGATGGCCGCGCAGCAGTTCCTCGGCGTCCATCGCCAGCATGTTGCGGTAGAGCATCGTGGTCGGCTTCAACAGCGATTCCGACAGCGACAGCGCCGGCAGCTCGAGCGGAAAACCGCCGGCCATCAGCACGCCGCGCTTGACGTCGTCGACCCGGCTCTTGAAATGCATGTGGCAGGGCTGCGCATCCGACCAGGTGTTGATGATCGCGATCACCGGGCGGTCGCGCCACTCCTCCGGCGCGTAACCCATCTGCATTGCCCGCGACCTGTGGCCGAAGGCGCGCAAATCATCGGGCGCAAACCAGCGCGCGCTGCGCAATTGATCCGGGGTCTTGTTCTTCTTCGTCATCGCCATGGGTCTCGACATTGCTCGCACGCGCGCGGTTCCGGCGCGCTTGCCCTGTGTCAGGCATATACTCGATTTTCTGACATGTCGTCCCGCCCCCGGCGCAGACGTGCCGTTCGCTGAACGTGCGCCGCACACGCTCCGCAATGTGGCAATCGGAACGTAAACCGGCACTAGGTTATTTTTGCTGCGCCGTCATCACGATGCGGACCAGATCGGCGGCGTTGCGCGCGCCGAGCTTCTTCATGATGTTTGCGCGGTGATCCTCGATCGTGCGCGGACTGATCCCGAGATGGCGCCCGGCTTCCTTGTTGGAGGCGCCCGCGGTGAACTGCTCGAGCACCTCGCGCTCGCGGCGGGTCAGCGGCTCGCGACCCGGGAAGTGCAGCGCGGCGATCCGCGACGCGGAGGTCTCGGCCTGGCGCCTGGTGTAGGCGTCGATCGCCTCGTTCAGACGGCTCACGATCTCGTTGCCGCGGAACGGCTTCTCGATGAAGTCGAGCGCGCCGTTCTTGATGGCGCTGACCGCCATCGCGATGTCACCCTGACCGGAGATCATGAAGATCGGCGCCGGATAATCCTCGCCATGCAGCTCTCTCAGGATATCGAGGCCGGATTTGCCGGGGATATGCACGTCGAGCAGGATGCAGGCTGGCGTCCTGCTGCGCGCCACCGCGAGCAACGCCGCGCCGTCCGCAAAGCAGATCACCTTGTAACCAGCGGTCGACAGGACCACTGAAAGCGTCTCGCGAACGGCAGGATCGTCGTCGACTACAAAGATTTCCCCGCGCGGAGCGCCATTTTCAACCATATGCATCGTCCATCAGTGGTGAAGCGTGCTGCCCTGACCGCACAAGAACTAACTCGACCATCTCGATCAATGGACCCGTATTTGTACGGGACGTCCGCTTAACGCACAAGTAGCACCGCGTTCCCTAAAAGTGGGGGGCAGTGGAGAAACATGCATGGAAAATGCAGCGTCGGACCGCGTTGCAGCGCGCTTGGACGAGGGCCATGATCCCTACGGTCTGATCGCGACGGACCTGGTCGCGCTGATTGGCCATGTCCAGGCGAGCCTGCGGCTGATCGAAGCGGCGATCGCGCGCGAGGCCGTGCTGGCCGCGCGGCAGGCCGACGTCGACACCGTCGTTCTCGACGACGTTACCCCGCGCTATCTCACAGCATCCACCGCCCTGAAGACATGCGATGCCGGCCTCGGCACGACGCTCGACCGCCTGTGCGATTCCGGGGCAGCAGCGCGTCTGCTGAACTGACCCGCCGCCACCGACGGGTTCGGCCCAATCACCTCGATTGTCCCGACGACGCCCAACCCATCAGGCGACGATCCGTTCCACGCATCGTCCGGATTGGCCGCGGGCCTTGCCCGCCCGGTCGGATAGGCCTTCTTGACGTCAGGCCCTGGCCCGCTCTTCGTCCGCGGCCGATCGGCGTTTGCTCGGCTTCCCCTTGAGGAAACTGACGTCCATTTCGGTGCCGTTGACGCGGACCAGTTCGCAACGGCGATAGGCAAGGCCGGTCGAGGACAGCAGGAGGAAAAACTCCTTCAGGTTGAGCCCCTGAATGGAACCTTCGACGGTCAGCGAGGCATCGGTGTCGGAGATGGCATTGAGCTGGCAGTCGCGCCGCCAGGTGCCGTCGATGGCCATGATGCAGACATCGACGCCCCGGCTGAAGGTGACCCGCTCGATGGATTTGCCGTCCTCGGTCATCGCTCAATATCCGACCGCCATGGCAGGCTTCGGCATGGCGAGCCCGGCCCGCACCCCGCTCGGCCGGTACAGGCCGCGCCGCTCGGGAATCGGCTTGAACGTGTCGGTCAGGCCGACCACGGTTTCGGCGGCGCCCAGCACCAGGAAGCCGTCGGCCTCCATCAACCGGGCGAGACGGTTGAAGATGCTGATCTTGGTGTCCTGATCGAAATAGATCAGCACGTTGCGGCAGAAGATCACGTCGAACGTGCCGAGCTGGGAGAAATCGTGCAGCAGATTGAGCTGGCGGTGCTGGACCATCGCGCGCAACTCGGGATTGACCTGCCAGAACTCACCCGACTGCTTGAAGTACTTGACCAGCATCTGGATCGGCAGCCCGCGCTGCACCTCGAACTGGCTGTAGATGCCGGCCTTCGACTTCTCCAGCACCTCCTGCGACAGATCGGTCGCGATGATCTCGACGCGCCATCCGGCAAGCGCCGCGCCCATTTCCTTCAGGCACATCGCCAGCGAATAGGGCTCCTGGCCGGTCGAGCCGGCGGCGCACCAGATCCGGACGCTGCGGCGCGCGGCGCGTGCCTTCAGCACCTCCGGCATGATGGTGTCGCGGAAGTGCTCGAACGGCACCTTGTCGCGGAAGAAGAACGTCTCGTTGGTGGTCATGGCCTCGACCACCTGAACGGTGTGCGTGGACGAGCCCGCCTTGATCTTGGCGACCAGGTCGGGAATGCCGGACAGGCCGCTTTTGCGCGCCAGCGGCAGCAGGCGGCTCTCGATCAGATATTGCTTGTCCGCGGACAGATCGAGACCGGACTGGTCCTTCAGGAGCTTACGCAGATACTCGTAGTCGGGGGGCGTCACGGGAGCCTCACAAGGGACTGAATGGTGAAACTGGGTGTCAGGCTTCGGCCGACGCGTCGAGCGCCAGCAGGCCCACTTCCTGGAATTTCGCGATCACGATGTCCTTGTCGAACGGCTTCATGATGTATTCGTTGGCGCCGGCATGCAGCGCCCGCGAGATGTGGTCGATGCCGTTCTCGGTGGTGCAGAACACGACCTTGGGCTGATCGCCGCCGGGCATGCGGCGGAGCTGCACGAGGAATTCGAAACCGTCCATCACAGGCATGTTCCAGTCGAGCAGCACGGCATCCGGCAGCGCGCGCTTGCAGGCTTCGAGCGCGACCGCGCCGTCCTCGGCCTCGATGACCGTGAACTCCATTCCTTCCAGAATGCGGCGCGCGATCTTTCGCACCACGCCGGAATCGTCGACGACGAGACATGTCTTCATGTGTTGGCCTCCTTGTGGAATCCACCGTCTCCGCGGTGGAGTGTTACGCTGCAGCAGCTGTTTTGGGCACCAGTTCGAGCACGCGATCGATATCGAGGACGACCATGAGCTGGCCGTCGAGGCGGTGGACGCCGCCGGCGAGCTTGGCCATGCGGGGATCGAGGTTGACCGGATTGTCCTCGCGGCTGTTTTCGGAGAGCCGCAGCACTTCGCCGATCTGGTCGATCAACAGGCCGTAGGATTCGCCGCGCTGGTCGACGCCGACCGCCATCGGAGGCTTACCGTCGTCGGCCTTCGGCAGCCCGAGCCGGGCGCGCATGTCGACCACGGTGACGATGCGTCCGCGCAGATTGAGCACGCCGGCGATCTCGCTGGAGGCCAGCGGCACCCGCGTCAGCCGCTCCGGCATGAACACGTCCTGCACCCGCGAGATCGGCAGGCCGAACAGCTGCCCGCCGATCACGGCGGTGACGTATTCGGCCATCGCGCCTTCGCTTGTCTCGGTCTTGCTGGTCATCGATCCCTGTCCTTATCCCGTGTCAGGCCGCGCGGCGCAGTTCGGCGGTCTGCTCTTTCAGCGCCGCGATCAGCCCGGGACGATCAAACTTGGCGACATAGTCGTGGAAGCCGGCCTGCCGGCCGCGCTCGATCGCCGCCGGCGACACCATCGCCGACAGCGCGATGATCGGCAGCCCGATCAGATTGTGGTCGCTTCGGATGTTCTCGGCGAACTCAAAGCCGTTCATCTCGGGCATCTCGATGTCGGTCAGCACGACGTCGAAGCTCTGTCCCGAACGCAGCGCGGCGAGGCCCTCCTGCGCGCCGCCCGCGGTCCTGACCTTGTAGCCGGCGGCCTTCAAGACCGGCGCCAGCATGTTGCGGAAGAAGGCTGAGTCATCGACCAGCAGCACCGACTGCGCCGAGGCCGACGGCCGCATCTCCTTGCGCGAGAACCAGTCGGCGAACGCCATCGGCAGGAAGTGGCCGACGTCGATCACCTCGGTGGCCTGGCCCTTGATCACGGCCGAGCCCAAAATGCCGTCCTGCGAACCCGCGACCTCGATGTTGAGCCGCTCCTCGACGATGTCGATGATCTCGTCGACCACGAGCCCCATCGAGCGGCCGTCGTCGGCGAACACCAGGATCGGCTGCGAGCCCTGCGACTGCACCTCGACGCCGGCCATCTGCACCAGCGGCATCAGCTGCTCGCGGTACTGCACCATGTAGCGGCCGTTCGAGAGCTCGATCTTGTCGGTTGCGATCTCCTCCAGCCGAGTGACGAGGCCGAGCGGCACCGCCTTGGGCTGCGAGGAGCCGGCGCGGAACACCAACAGCGAGGTCAGCTGCTCGCCGCTTGCGGCGTGGGCGTTCGCATTGTCGTCGGCGAGGTCATGGGCCGAGGAGCCGGACGCGCCGAGGGCTTTTGCAATCCCGTTGGGGTCGATGATCATGATGACGGCGCCATCGCCCAAAATGGTGTTGCCGGAGAACATGTCGATGTGCCGCAGTTTTGTGGACATCGGCTTGACCACGATCTCCTCGGTGTGGAACACGCCGTCGACCACGATGCCGAAGGTCTGGCTGCCGACCTGAGTGACCACGATGAAGCCATTCTCGGCATCCGTGGTCGTCGCGCCGTCGTCGATCTTCAAGAGCTTCTTGAGGTGGATCAGCGGCAGCAGCTTGTTGCGCAGGCGCAAGACTGCGGTGTCCTTGATCCGCTCGATGCGGTGCTCGGAGTTGGCGCGGGCCCGCACCAGCTCGACGACAGACAATTGAGGAATTGCAAAGCGGTCGCCGCCGGCTTCCACGATCAGGGCGGAGACGATCGCCAAGGTCAGCGGGATCTTGATGGTGACCGAGGCGCCCTCGCCGGCCACGCTCTTGATGTCGATGGTGCCGCCGATCTGGTCGATATTGGTGCGCACCACGTCCATGCCGACGCCGCGGCCGGACACCGAAGTCACTTGCGCGGCGGTCGAGAAGCCCGGCGCGAAGATGAACTTGTGGATCTGGGCCTCGGTCATCTTCTCGAGCTCGGCCTCGGTGACGAGACCGTTTTGGAGCGCCTTGGCCTTGATCCGCTCGGTGTTGAGCCCGCGGCCATTGTCGGCGATGCAGATGATGATGTGGCCGCCTTCGTGGTAGGCGGAGAGGCGAATGGTGCCCTGTTCCGGCTTGCCGGCTGCGAGGCGCTCGGCGGTGGTCTCGAGCCCGTGATCGGCGGAGTTGCGCACCATGTGCGTCAGCGGATCCTTGATCAGGTCGAGCACCTGGCGGTCGAGCTCGGTGTCGGCACCGTGCATCTCGAGCTCGATCTGCTTGCCGAGCTCGCCGGAGAGATCGCGGACGATGCGCGGCAGCTTCTGCCAGGCATTGCCGATCGGCTGCATGCGCGTCTTCATGACGCCTTCCTGCAGCTCGGCGGTGACGTTGGAGAGCCGCTGCAAGGGCACCTTGAACTCGGTGTCCTCGTTGCGGCGGGAGATCTCCAGCAGCTGGTTGCGGGTCAGCACCAGCTCGGAGACCATGGTCATGAGGTGTTCGAGGGTGTCGACATTGACCCGGATCGACTGGTTGGCGATCTTGTCGCCTTCCTGGACGTCCTCAGCGGCCGCCTTGCGGGCCGGCTTCTTCACAGCCTCGGCCGGCTCGGTGGCGGGAGCCGCAGCGGCAGGCTTCGCGGCCGGCGCCGGTGCGGCGACTTCGGTCTCGGTCTCGCGGAAGGCGCGCTCGAGCTCGTCGAGCGAGACCTCGCCCGGACGCAGCGGACGCTCCAGCGTCTGCACCACCAGCGTGCCTTCGGTCATTGCCGCCTGCACCGACGGAGCTTCGACGACAGGCACATCTTCATCAGCAGCAACGGCCATCGCCGCCATGCCGTGCTCGACCATCGCTTCCAGCTGATCGATCAGGTCACGGTCGTTGCCCTCGGGCTCGGCCTCGGTCGCCTCGAGCCCTGCAAGGATCTCCTTGATGCGGTCGATCGAGGACAGGATCAGCGTCACGGCTTCCGCCGTCACCGGCATGCCGTCGCGGAATTTGCCCATCAAGGTCTCGCCGGCATGCGCCAGCGCCTCGAGCCGCGGCAGCCCGAGGAAGCCGCAGGTGCCCTTGATGGTGTGCACCAGCCGGAAGATGTTATCCAGGATCTTCGCGTTGTTCGGATCCTGCTCGAACTGCACCAGCTGGTTGTCGACCGTATCCAGGCTCTCGCTGCTCTCCGTCAGGAACTCGCGCAACAGATCGTCCATGGATAGGTCCCCTCAAGGTGCTACGGAGCGCTCGCCTTGCATCGATAACTTGGCCGGCTTCACGGCGACGTTAATTTTGCCGTCCGTGCAAATACGGACGATGAAGCCCTTCTGCAGTTCGACGACGCATCACGACAACACGGCCGGTCTCACAAGGACAGGCCTTACCACCCGGACGGGAAAGAGCCCGTTCCACCGGTCATCGCAATTTGAACTAATTGGAATTGAGGACCGCTAAGTCTAGCAAAATGTTCGCGACATGACGACCGCCTGCATCCGAACGCGATCGCTCATTGGTTGAAGCCGGCGGGATGGCTAAGCGCAGCCAAAGAAAAGGCGGCGGAGTTTCCTCCGCCGCCTCGATAGTCGATGTCTGTCGCGGCTACGCTTAGCGGAGCAGCTGCAGCACGCTCTGCTGCGACTGGTTGGCCAGCGCCAGCGCGGACACCGCGATCGACTGGCGGGTCGACAGCGCCTGGCTGTTGGCCGCTTCCTCGTTGGTGTCTGCCAGCGTCAGGTTGGACGAGCCGGTCTGCAGCACGTTGATCAGGTTCTTCGAGAAGTCCTGGCGGATCTGCACGATCGACAGGTTCGAACCAAGGGTCGAAGCCTGGGTGCGCAGCAGGCCGCTCGCGCTGTTCAGCGTCTTCAGCGTCGCGTTGGCCGAAGCGTTGTCCACGAAGTCCGTGCCGGCGGTCAGCTTGGTGAGGTTGAGGCCGGTGGCGTCGAAGGTCACGCCCTGGATCTTCAGCGTCGAGGAGCCCGTCTCGTTGAAGGTCAGCTTGAGCTGATCGCCATTGAGCAGGTTGATGCCGTTGTACGACGCGTCCTGGGCGGTCGTGGTGATCTGGTCCAGGATGTTGTTGTACTGGTTGACCAGGTTGGCGCGGTTCGCCAGCGCAGTCGGGTCCTGCACCGGAGCGCTGCCCGCAAGGCCGTTGAACAGCTTGCCGGCGCCGGCCGCCGTGCCGCCAATCGTGCCGATGGTCGCCGAAGCGGCATCGTTGGTGGTGCTGATGGTGAGCGCACCGGCCGCACTGAGCGAGGCCTGCAGGTTGTTGGCCGCCAGCGCGGCGTTCAGGTCGTTGAGGGACTTCACCTTGCCGGCACCGGTGCCGAAGGTGATGTTGGTCGCGGTGCCGTTGCCGGTTGCGCCGATGGTCAGCGTGAGGGTGTCCAGCGGGCTCGCGCCAGCCGTGCCGGTTGCGGTTGCCGTAGCACCGGCCGGGAGGCCGAGCTGCGTCGCGTCGCCCGAGCTGAACGTACCGACGGTGAGCGTGTCGCCGGTGCCGGCGGTGTTGGTGCTGGTCAGGACCAGCTTGCCGGTGCCGTCGATCGAGGCGGCGACCTTGGCGCTGGCGCCGACCTGCGTGTTGATGGCGTCGCGAACCTGGGTGGCGGAGTAGTTCGTGCCCGAGTTCAAGGTCACAGTCTGGCTGTTGATCTGGAACGTCAGGTTCGCGCCGGCCGCGGTGAGGTCGATGCCGGTATAGGCGGCGGTGCTGGTGAGGGTTGCGTTGGTCGGGGTCGCGGTGCCGAGCAGGTTGTCGGCGGTCGCGCCGGGGATCGCGGCGGTCGTCACCGACGACTTCGCGGAATAGCCGACGGCGGCCTGCAGGGCCTGGTTGGCGACCGACTTGGCGCTGTCGACCAGCTTCTGCAGCGAGGTGATGCCGGTGTTGGCGGCCTGCAGCACCTGCACGCCGTTGCCGATGCCGTCCAGCAGGTTGTTGATGTCGCTGGCGCGGTTGTCGAGCGACTGCGCCGTGAAGAAGTTGGTCGGATTGTCGAGCGCAGTGTTGACCTTCTTGCCGGTGGACAAGCGGTTCTGCGTGGTGGCGAGCAGGTCAGCGGTCGACTGCAGCGAAAGCAGGTTTTGACGGACCGATGCCGAAAGAACGATGCCGGACATACTGGATACCCTTCTGGATGAACACGATTGACGCGACGCCGTAAATTTCGCACGGCGACCCACGTCACACTGGTCCGTCCGCGCTACCCGTTCGTTAAAGGGCTGGTCCGTACAAATACCCAGGACGGCCTTGCCGGTGATTCGACGGGCGGCCGGCGCGATGGCTGGCCGCGGCAGCGCGCGGTCGGCGCCGGACCGACGTCATGGCCGTGAATTTCCTGCGCATGTGCAGGACTTGCGACATCCCGGCGCGGCAGGCCCGGCGCGTCGATAGCCGGCGTTGCAGGTCACCACGATGCAAAGTCCAGCGAGGAACAGAGTTAATGGAAATCAATAAATGAGAGACAAAGTCGCGCTGGGATCTCGCGCCGCGCGGATCGACGTCGATCACCGGTCCCGGCGGCGGCCACGCCGTCTGCCCTCCAGAGGGTATAGTTTCAACACCACAACCCTTGTGCAATTGGACAGGCAAGCTATGTTCGCAGTCCTTCCACACGCCAAGAGTAGGTGATGCGAGACCGTAGTGCTCCCGCCCTCGGCAGGAGCAGCAATGTCCGCGGTATCGCGTCCGCCCAATCGTCTGTTGCAAGCACTTCCCCCCACGGAGTACGCGCAACTTCATCCCCTCCTGGAACCCGTCGACCTGACCAAGGAAACGGCGCTCGCCGATGCCGGCGCGCCGGTGCAGCGGGTTTATTTTCCGCATAGCGGCGTGGTCTCGATGATGATCAATCTGTCCGACGGGCAATCTGTCGAGATTGCAACCGTCGGTCGCGACGGCGTCGTGGGCGCGTCTGCCGCCCTGCACGAGCGGCCGCTGCTTGCCGATGCGATTGTCGTGGTGCCAGGCTCAGCCTCGATGATGCGGGCGGAGGATTTCCGCGAGGCAGCAAATCGCAGCGCGGATTTCCGGACCCTGGTCGCGCTCTATGAGCAGGCGCTGATGGCGCAGACGCAACAATCCGTCGCCTGCAATGTTTCGCATCCGGTGGAGGCACGGCTGTCACGATGGCTGCTGCGCGCACGCGATCTGTGCGGCAGCGAGGCGTTGCCGCTAACCCAGGAGATGCTGGCGCAGATGATCGGCGTCCGGCGCAATGCGGTTTCGATTGTCGCACATGGGTTTCAGCAGGCCGGCATCCTGCGTTACAGCCGCGGTCATATCGAGATCACCGATATCGACGGCCTGCGGAAGGCGGCGTGTGAATGCTATACGACGGTCAAGGCGCACGCCGAACAATTGATCGGGCCGGAAGACTGACTGGCGCGCCGCCAGCCCCAACTGTGATCGAGCAGACAACCCGAATGTGCGGCGATAGGTCTATTCCTATTGGAACCAAGACATGTTTCCATTGGAACCCTGGCGTGCCAGAATAGGTTGCAAGGACGTCCAGCCGCACGTCAGCCCTGGGCCCAGAGACAAGCTTTGCCGGCAGGCTGGAGGTTGCTTTGGAAACGGTTCCTCGATCACCCAACGGATTCCTGGCGTCGCTCTCGGCGAGCGATTTCGAATTGATTCGGCCGCATCTGCGGACGGTCGACCTCGCGGCCGATTCGGTCCTGGTCGAGACCGACGAGATGCTCAAGCGGACATACATGCCGCACAAGGGCGTGATCTCGCTGGTGGTCAAGCTGGCTAGAGGCGAGCGCGTGCAGGTCGCGATGGTCGGCCGCGACAGCATCTATGGCGCATTCGCCCCGCTCGTCGAAGGGCCTGTCCTCAACAACGCCACGGTGCTGGTGCCCGGCGTCGCCTCGACCGTGGAACTCGAGCCGTTGCGCGCAGCTGCCGGCCAGAGCCCGACGCTTCGCGCGAGATTGATCCGGCACGGGCTCGCCGTCTATGCCCAGATCCAGCAGACCGCCGGCTGCAACGCCGCGCACACCGTGGAGTCACGGCTGGCGCGATGCCTGCTGCACACGCGCGATCTCTCCGGCAGCAACAAGATCGTCCTGACGCAGGAGGCGATGGCGCAGATGATCGGCGCGCGCCGCAACAGCGTGTCGCTGGTCGCGCATACCCTGCAACAGGCCAATTTCATCCACTACAGCCGCGGGCACATCGAGATCACCAACGCGGATGGGCTGATCAAGACGGCGTGCGAATGCTACGCCGCGGTCAAGGCGCAATATGCCGGACTGCTGAATTGTCAGGAAGTCGGCCGTTAGAGTTTGTTGTTTTTGCCGCGTCTTCTTCGCGCAAGCCGGCACCCGCTTCGCTCAAAAGCGCTCTGACCGCTGTGCAAGCCGTACTTCTACGGCGTGCGATTTTCATCGTCGGATAACGCTGTTTCCTCACATTCACGTGGACGCACGGGGGAGCCGATGTTCACGTACCAGACGACCGACCGGAAGGAAGCCCGGCGCTTCCGCATGGCCCAGTTCAACGGCCGGACCGCCACCATACGGTCGGCCGGCGCGACCGTCACGGGACGCGTGCGCGCGATCGTCGAAAGCAGGTCTGGCGCGACCGCGGCATGGGTGGTCACGATCGTTCCGGATGAACCGAAGGCATCCGCGACGGCCGCGCGGCTCGCACCGCGCCTGTGCTTCGCCGCGGAAGACGATTTCTGAAAAGACGATTTCTGAGAACCGGGTCCTAACGAACCGAACACCGCTCAGAGCCCCATTCCGATGGAATCGGAACGGGGCTCTGGTTTTCAGTTTTGACGCGTCTTCTTTGCGCGAACCACTTCGCTTGAAAACGCTCTATGCCGAATGCAGCAAGGCCTTGCGGACGAGGTCGGCGGTGTTGCGCGCCCCGAGCTTGCGCATCGCCTCGGCGCGATGGCTCTCGAACGTGCGCGGGCTGATGTTCATCCGCAGCGCGCCCTGCTTGTTGGAATAGCCGTCGCTGATCAGGCTTAGCACTTCACGCTCGCGCTTGGTCAATGGCTTGCGGCCGGCTTCCGGTGCGAACACGACATCCGGCGGCCGGGAGCCTGCCGGCTTGTCGTCGCCCGGCGGCTTGAGGTCTGCGGCCGGGACGGCATTGGGATAGAGGTCGGAAATCTGCTTCAGCATCGCGGACACGCGCTCGGTCTGCTCGAGCGCGTTCTCGATCACCTGCCGCAGATAGACGCCGTTGCCGGGCGCGTGCGCGAATTGCTGACTGTGCTGCTTGAGTTCGTTCATATAGAGCAGCAGCGCCGTCACCGGCCCATTGAACTGCCGGACGATCGCGGCACCGGCGTCCGGCCGCGGCCCTGCGGGTCCCTGAGTGTCAAGCGACTGCGGCTCGAGCGTCGCGGTTCCACCCGTCCATGCCGGAAGGCGCGCCTCGGCTCGGTTGTCATGTTGCGTCATAAGTATGGTTTACCAAAGGTGAACTTGTGGCCGCGTTAACATGGGGCTCCGTAGAACTACGGGTGACGCAACTGTGACCTCGGTCCCCGACCTGCCAAGCAGGCGCAGGTTACCGCTGATTTGGCAACGAATCTCGCATATTTGAGTCGAATTACAGTATTCTTACGGGACGGATGGGCGAGGCTGCCACCGGCGGGATTCTCCGCCGGGCATCGACCTTCAACGGTTCGGGCAGCCATTTCCGGCCCCCCTGGTTCCGGATTGAAAAAGGCCGGAATTCGCGGCCCGGCGCCTCAGGGGCGCCGGAGCCGAAGGAATTTCTGCAGGAACCGCCCCGAAAGAACGAACCTGAACCACCAATACGCCATTCGCCGGGTCGTCATCGATCATCCCTCTGGGCATCGGGATGGCCCCGGCATACCGCACGCGGGCGCGCGCACCTATGAGACGGTTCACATCAACCGAGAAGCGTCGGGCAGGCACCGGATCAGGCGAATGTCAATTTACAGCCCCGGCAGGCGTCGCGATGATCGCCGCCTCTCGATCAGCAATAAGGGCGCGGCCATGAAGCGAGGGCGGAACGGATCCTGGATTTCCTTGATGTCGATTGCGGCGCTCGCCGCGGCACTGCTGCTTAGCGCAGGCGCGCAGGCCCAGACCCCGCCGACCAGCGATGCAACGCCGACGCCCGACACCGCGGTCATGCTCACCATCTTCTTCAAGCATGATCAGTCACGACCGCTCGGTGAGCTCAATGCCCAGCTTGAGCGGCAGGGCTTCTACAAGGCGTTTCCGCCCGAGGGTGAGGTCGTCAGCTGGTACGTGATGATGGGGATCGGCCAGGTGGTGACGCTGCGGTTGCCGGCATCGCGGCTGCGCGAGGTCAACCGCGTCATCGAGAACAGCGCCTGGGGCGCCTACCACACCGAGTTCTACCCGACCTACGACTACAAGGCGGTCGGGATCGGCAATCATGAAAAAGGAAAGCAGTAGCCGGTCGCATCGAGACCGATACCGGGAGTCACGGCCGCGCGCCGGACTTGCCGGTTTTGGCCGAAGACCGGGCTGGCGATTGGATCCGATCCACCGCCTATGCGTGAGCCCGCGAGCGCTGGCTCAATCGCTTTGCCAGTATCCGCAAATCCTCGGCGCGCCCGCTGCAAAGCAGGCGGCTGAATTCGTCAGGATCGATGGAGGCAGGCGGAAAATCGGCTGGTTTGCGTGCGGCCCGACGTAGCCAGGTCAATCGGAAGAGACGCTTGAGCATCTTCATGGTTGTCAGCCCCGATGAGCGTCATTGTTAAATCGCGGCAATGAAATTTGGTTCCACACCTTGTGGTCGCCCGACGCAAAATTTGGTTCAACGCCGTCAGGCGAACAGCGCCTTGCGCTTTTGCACGCGCGCAATGGATCGCCGCACCGCGGCCTGATCGAGTGATCCATCCTGCACCGCACCCGCGACCGCCGCGGCGATGCCGGCCATCCCCTGCTCCTGGTCGAACAGATTGTTGCCGATGCAGATCATGTCCATGCCGGCGGCGATCGACTGCAGGCTGGCCGCGCTTGTGCCGAGCGCCTTCTGCAGCCCCTGCATCTGCATGTCGTCGGTGATCAGCAGCGTCTCGGGCAGACGACGGCGAAGCCGGCCGAGCCCGGCCGATGACAATGTCATCGGACGCTGCGCGTCCCACTGCCGGACAATGGCGTGGCTGACCAGCACCGCATCGCCATAGGTGCGCGGCGCCAACGCGTAGAACAGCTCCTCCTGCTCGGGACGCAGCGCATCGGAAATGTCCATGAACTCCAGGTGCGAATCGACGCTTGCACTGCCGATGCCCGGAAAATGCTTCAGGCAGAGGCCTACTCCCGCCTGCCGCGCCGCAGCGTCGACCAGCCGGGCATTGGCCTCGACCTCACCGATATCGGGCGAATAGGACCGCTTGATCCTGCCGATGTTGGGATTGTCGGGATTGTAGTCGACGTCGATGACAGGCGCGAAATTGTAGCGGATGCCGAGCCGGCGCAGCTCGCCGTAGCTTGCGGCCAGCACCGTCTGCTTTTCCGCGCGCGCGAGCAGGTTGAACTCCTTCGCGCTCGGCAGCGGCTGAAAACCGCAGCTGTCCTTGAGCCGGCGCACCAGGCCGCCCTCCTGGTCGATGAAGACCAGCGGCCGCGACGGCAGCGCCGCGATCTCGGCGCAAAGCGACTGCACCTGCGCGGGCGAGGCGATGTTGTTGTCATACTGCCGGGTCTGGCAGGAATAGTCGAACAGGATTACCCCGCCGAGCCCGAACTGCGCGGCAAATTCCTTCAGCCAGGGCGGAACGACCTTGCCGTAAAAGCCGAGAATGAAGAGTTCGCCGACGGACATGGCCGCTCGATTCAGTTGCCGCATGGAATCAGCCGCACCCGATGGAATAGCACGCTGCGGCGGCGGTAAGAATATGACGCAGCTTGCTGCTCGACTGCGTTCCCCGTGCTCGCATCACTATGTTAAGACACGCTGGCGGGCCTCGGTCGCCCGCCACGACACAAGGACTTTCGGAAACCGCCCATGACAGCAGCTTACGTCCCGCAAATGGCTCTTTACCGCCAATGGCTGAAGCAGACGCTCGGCCTTGAATTTGCGGATTTCGAGGCAATGCGGCGCTGGTCGGTCACCGATATCGACGCCTTCTGGCAGAGCGTGTGGGATTATTTCGACCTGCGCTCGCCGACGCCGCATTCGGCGGTGCTGGCCGAGCGCAAGATGCCGGGCGCGGTGTGGTTTCCCGGCGCTTCGGTGAACTACGCGCGCCAGGTCTTCCGCCACGTCGCGCCGGCGCATGCCGCAGGCCTGCCGGCCCTGATCTCGAGCGGCGAGGACGGCGAGCTCTCGGAGACGAGCTGGCCCGAGCTGCAGCGCAAATCGGCAGCGCTGGCGCTGCATCTGGAGGCCAACGGCGTGCGCGCCGGCGATCGCGTCGCCGCCTACTTGCCGAACATTCCCGAGACGATCATCGCGTTCCTCGCGACCGCGAGCCTGGGCGCGGTCTGGAGCGTCTGCGCGCCTGACATGGCGGCACCCGCGGTGATCGATCGCTTCAAGCAGATCGAGCCGAAGGTGCTGATCGCCTGCGACGCCGTGACCTATGCCGGCCGCCGCCACGACCGGCAAGGTGTGATCGAGGAATTGCGGCGCGCGCTGCCGACCGTGCAGCATGTCATCCTGCACAGCGACGCCGCGCCGTCCGAGACGCGATTGTCAGCGATCCTCGCGGGCCGGAGTGCGGAGATCGACGCCTTCGAGCCGGAATGGCTGCCGTTCGATCATCCGCTCTGGATCGTCTATTCCTCAGGCACCACCGGATTGCCGAAACCGATCCTGCACAGCCATGGCGGCATCATCGTCGTGGCGCTGCCGCTCTCGACCCTGCACAACGACATCGGCTGCAGCTATCAGCCAAACTCGTTCGGCGAACGCTTCCACTGGTACTCTTCGACCGGCTGGATCATGTGGAATTGCCAGGCCAACGGCCTACTCAACGGCACGACCTGCTGCATTTTCGACGGCAGTCCCGGCGGCACCAAGGACAAGCCCGACTGGACCACGCTGTGGCGCTTCGTCGCCGACGCCAAGGCCACCTTCTTCGGCGCAGGGGCGGCGTTCTTTGCCAATTGCACCAAGGCGGAAATCGATCTCGCTGCCGTCGGCGACCTCTCCGGCCTGCGCACGCTCGGCTCGACCGGCTCGCCGCTCAGCGCCGACACCCAGGCCTGGTTCAACGAGCGCTTCGCCGCGCTTGCGAAGCAGAACGGCAACGCCGCGCAGGCCGATATGTGGTGGGCCAATATTTCCGGCGGCACCGACTTCGCCGGCGCCTTCATCGGCGGCAATCGCGAATTGCCGCAGACGCCGGGCATCATGCAATGCCGCCTGCTCGGCTGCGCGGTGGAAGCGTTCGACGAGCAGGGCCGCGCGGTGATCGACGAGGTCGGCGAGCTCGTCTGCACCGAGCCGCTGCCCTCGATGCCGCTGCGCTTCTGGAACGATCCCGGCAATGCGCGCTACCTTTCCAGCTATTTCGAGACCTACCCCGACAATTTCGACGGAAGTGGCCGCGGCCCGGTGTGGCGGCATGGCGACTGGCTCAAGATCAACCCCGACGGCTCCTGCGTGATCTATGGCCGCAGCGACGCCACCATCAACCGCCATGGCTTGCGGATGGGCACCAGCGAGCTCTATTCCGCGATCGAGGCGCTGCCGGAGGTGCTGGATTCGATGGTCGTCGACCTCGAATATCTCGGCCGCGACAGCTACATGCCGCTGTTCGTGGTGCTGCGCGAGGGTATCGCGCTCGATGCCGCGATGAAGGCGAAGATCAACAAGGCGGTCGAGGCCGGGCTGTCGCGCCGCTTCCTGCCCAACGACATCTTCGTGGTGGCGGAAATTCCGCGCACGCTGTCCGGCAAAAAGCAGGAGCTGCCGGTCAAGAAGCTGCTGCTCGGCCACCCCGTCGAGAAGATCATCAATCGCGATGCGATGGCCAATCCAGGATGCCTCGACTGGTATCTCGATTTTGCAAAGAGTTATCTGAGCAGGCAGGCCGGCGCGGCGTAACGGCCGCTGAATGCCACTCGCGTTTGGGATTTCACGACATGCCTTCACCCAGCTACATCGACCCGCTCAACGGAAAGCTCTATCCGCTGGATATCCCGCGCTGGTGCTCCGACGAAGGCAAGCCGCTCCTGATAACGCCGCTGCCGGGCATCTCCCGCGACGACATCGATCGCACGACGCGGTCGCTGTGGCGCTACCGCGCGGCGCTGCCGGTCGAGATCAGGCGGCCGATCACGATGGGCGAAGGCTGCACGCCAGCCGTCGAGAAGGCGTGGGATGATCTGCGGCCGCATTTCAAGCTCGAATGGTTCAATCCGACCGCAAGCTTCAAGGATCGCGGTACCACGGTGATGCTGTCGTTCCTGCGCCAGCTCGGCGTCGATGCGGTGCTGGAGGACTCTTCCGGCAATGGCGGCGCGTCGGTCTCGGCCTATGGCGCGGCCGGCGGCATGCGGGTCAGGATCCTTGCGCCGGCGACGACGTCGCCGATGAAGGTGGCGCAGATGCACGCCTTCGGTGCCGAGGTGCAGCTGATCGAAGGCCCGCGCGAGGAATCCGAGGCAGAGGCGATCCGCCAGTCGAAGCAGATCTTCTACTCCAGCCACAACTGGCAACCGTTCTTCCTGCAGGGCACCAAGTCGCTGGCCTATGAGATCTGGGAAGATTTCGGCTTCACCGCGCCGGACAACGTCATCATGCCGGTCGGCGCCGGCAGCAGCCTGCTCGGCTGCTATATCGGCTTCAACGAGCTGCTGGCGGCCGGGCAGATCGCGCGCCTGCCGCGCCTGTTCGCGGCACAGCCGCTCAACTGCTCGCCGGTCGATGCCAGCTTCGCCGCCGGCGTCGACACGCCGGTCGATCGCGCGGTCCGCAAAACCATCGCCGAGGGCACCGCGATCAAGCATCCGCTGCGGCTGAAGCAGATGATCGCGGCGCTGAAGGAGAGCGGCGGCGGCACCGTCGCAATTTCCGAAGACGGCATCGTCGCCGCGTTGAAGCGGTTGGCGCAGACCGGTCTGTTCGTCGAGCCGACCTCGGCCTCGGCCGCCGCCGCGCTCGATGTCCTGAAGGCGCGCGGCGCGATCCGGTCGGCGGAGCGCACCGTCGTCATCATCAGCGGCACCGGGATCAAGGCGGCGGGGCTGATCACGGAGCTGCTCGGAGCGAGCTAGCCTTTAGCACGCTCCGATTGGCTGTCCCTATCCCGCCTTGCGCAGTCTCAGGGATTCGTAGAACGCGGTCTCGAAATTGATGTAGCCGATAAAGGACGTCGGATCGCCAAACGGCAGGATCTGCGTCGCCCAGTATCCGCCAAAACCGTTCTGCCGATCGATCCAGTAGAACAAATTGGCCAGCCCAGCCCAGCCGAGCGCGCCGGCGGGGCGGCCGGTCGGAGCCTGCTCCTCATTGATCATGAAGCTCAGCGCCCAGGATTTCGACTGACCGGGGAAGAACTCGGCGTCGTTGGCGAGCGAGGTGATCACGCCGGTGATCGCGGTGACCTTGTTGTTGCCGAGATGGTTCTTCTCCGCCATCCGCACGGTCTCCGCCTTCAGGACCCGCCCATGCTCGCCGGCGCCGTCGTTCAGCCACATCCGGATGAATCGCATGTAGTCGCCGATGGTGCCGTAAAGCCCGTGGCCGCCCATGTGGATCTCGGGATTGGCCGGCAGCTCGAAATCCATCGGCGTGAGTGAGCCGTCGGCGTTGCGGGCGTGGATGCCGGCGAGCTTGCGGCGCATCGCGTCGGTGAGCTCGAACGTCGTGTCCACAATCCCGAGCGGCTCGAAGATCCGCGTCCTGAAGACCTCGCCGAGCCGCCTGCCGGTGATGGCCTCGACGATCTGGCCGCACCAATCCATGTTGGTGCCGTATTCCCAGCGCTCGCCTGGATCGAATAGCAGCGGCGTCATCAGCGAAGCCTTGGACGCCGTGATGACGCTGGGCTGCCCCTTCTCCTGCGCCAGCCGGTTATAGGTGTGATTGATGAAGTCGTAGCTCAGACCCGCGCTGTGGACCATCAGCATGCGGGTGGTGATGTCGCGCTTCGGCGGACGCAGCCGCGGCTCGCCCTTGTCGTCAAAACCCTCGATCACCTGGAGCTTGCCGATGTCGGGCGCGTAGGTCCTGGCGGGTGCGTCGAGATCGAGCTTGCCTTCCTCGACGAGTTGCAAGACGGCCGTCCCGGTGATCGCCTTGGTGGTCGAGAAGATCGCGAACACGCTATCGGCCGTCATATCGGCGGGCTGGTCGAGGCGGCGCTTGCCGGCGGCACCTTCATAGATGTTGCGATGGCGGTCGGTCACCATCGCAACGACGCCGGGAACGCGCGGGTTTGAAGTCACGACGCCGTCAAGGATTGCATCGGCGGCTGCACTGAAATTCGTGCTCATTGTCTTCCTCCTGTGCTTTGTGATGTTGACCCGCGTAGCCCGGATTACGCTTCGCTCCATCCGGCTACGCGGTCGAAATGCGGTCAGCCCTACTGCGTGGCGAAGCCGCGATAGCCGCTCGCGGCGACCTCGTCGCATTTCTGGCGATAGGTGCCGACACCGCCGCAATAGGACAGCACCCGGCGCGGCTTGCCCTCGACATTGGAGCCCAGGTACCAGGAGTTGGTCTTGGCGATCAGCGTTGCGTTGGCGGTCTCATCGTGATGCGCCACCCACTGATCCTCGGTATCCCTGGTCGGCTCGATGACGTTCAGGTTCTTGCCGCGCAAATATCTGATGCAATCGGCAATCCACTCCACCTGCTGCTGCAGGCAGGTGGTCATGTTGCAGAGCGCGGCCGAGGGCGCGAGCGGTACCGCTGTTGTGAACAGGTTCGGATAGCCATGGACCTGCAAGCCCATCGTGGTGCGGATGTCCCTGCCCCAATCGTCCCTCAGCGATCGCCCGTCGCGGCCGCGGATATCGATCCGCGTCAGCGCTCCCGTTCCGGCGTCGAAGCCGGTCGCCAGGATGATGACGTCGAACTCGTGCACCGTGCCGTCGGCGGTCTGGATGCCCGCAGGCGTGATGCGGGCGATCGGATTGTTCTTGACGCTGACGATCTCGACATTGGGCCGGTGGAAGGCCTCGAGGAAATTGGATTCCAGCGGCACCCGGTGCGTGCCAAAACCGTAATCGGCAGGAATCAGCTGTTCGCACAGCTTGGGGTCCTTGATCCGCTCGCGCATCTTCTCGCGCACGAATTCGGTGATCTCGGCATTGACGGCTTCGTCGAAGAACAGTTCGGCGAAGGACGAGACCCACAGCTTCAGGGATCCGTCGTTCCAGCAGTCCTCGATCACCTCGCGGCGCTGCTGCGGCGTCAGGTCGGCCCAGGCGTGCTCGAAGTCGAATTCGAAGCCGGTGAACGTTTTCGGCAGCCGCTCGGTGAGGAACTTGAACTTAGACTTGTAGGCCTCGGCATCCGACGCATCCCATTTCGGATTCTTCATCGGGATGATGTATTGCGGGGTGCGGATGAACACCTTGAGGTGGCCGACCTCACCGGCGATCGACTGGATCACCTGGATTCCGGTCGCGCCATTGCCGACCACGCCGACGCGTTTGCCGGCAAGCTCGATCGGCCCCTTGGGCCAGCGCGCGGTGTGGAACAGCTTGCCCTTGAACGTCTCCTGTCCCGGGAAGGACACGTGCGGGGCCGAGAGCATGCCGCAGCAGGTGACGAGGAACTGGGTATCGATCACGTCGCCCTGGTCGGTCGCGACCAGCCAGCGTTGTGTCGCCTCATCGAAATGCGCGCTCTTCACCGTGGTGCCGAATTGAATGTCCTTCCTGAGGTCGAGGCGGTCGGCGACGTAGTTCAGCCAGCGCTCGATTTCCGGCTGGCCCGGGAATCGCTCGCTCCAGCTCCAGCCTTTGTAGAGCTCCTCGGAGAACAGGTACTGATAGGTGTGGCCTTCGGAATCGAAGCGTGCCCCGGGATAGCGGTTCCAATACCAGGTGCCGCCGACGCCAGACCCGGCATCGATCGCCTTCACGCTCAGTCCCTGCTCACGCAGGCGGAACAATTGATAGAGACCGGCGACGCCGGCGCCGACGACCACGGCGTCGAGCTTGGTCGTTGCATGCGCACCATTGCTTCCTTTCGACCTTGTGACGGTCTCGGTCATGGTTTCCTCCTGTGTCTGGCTTCTCGCACGCACCTTCCCACCCGCGGTGTCGCCGGATGATGGTGCGTTGCGTCAATTTGGGTCTCGGCCGTTCGCGTTGTCGCCGAAACGCAGAGCAGGCTACGGGCCGTTCGGCCGCGCGGCTTGGATGAAACCGACAATCTCTGGAACGCGACCGCGCAATCGAGCACCGGCCGTTGGTCGGCTTGGCAAATGGCGAAAGCGGCCTATTCTGCGCTCAGCCGTCCGGCCAAGAACAAGCGGTCAACCGCGCCACCAATCCCAGGGAGGAGGCTCACGCGATGGGCCAGTTGATCACGGTCGAGGAGCTGCCGCGCTACGCTCCCGGCGAGATGAAGCTGGATAGTTTGTCAGTCGGGAGAAGCGATTTCCGGCTGCGAATTTTCCGCTATGCGCCGTCGGATATCTGGGTCCCGCCGTCGGCAAACTTCCTCCTGGTGCTCTATCGCGACGGCGTCACGTCGATGAACCGCCGCGTCACCGGCGCGTGGAAGCAGGATCAAGTCGGTCGCGGCGTCACGTCGCTCATGACGCGCGCAGAGCCGTCAAGCTGGCATTGGAACAACGACATTGAGGTCAGCCATTTCTACATCTCTCCTGCCCTCATGACGAAGACCGCGAGCGATGCCTTCGACCGCGACGCCGAAACGATCGAGATTCACGACCTGCTCAAGGTCGAAGACCCAATGCTGACCTGGATCAACGATCAAATGGTCCAGGAAGTCGCCGCGGGCGGTCCCGGTGGACGGCTCTGCTATGATGCACTGGCGCTGCAGGCGAGCGTGCATATCCTGCGGAAATATGCGGCGATCGAGTTCAAGATGCCCTGTGCGCAAGGACCCTTTCGCCCGGCGCATGCCCGGCTGATCGAGGACTATATCGAGCAGAACATCTTCCGGAACATCACGCTGGAGGAGCTCGCGAACATCTGCAATTGCACGCCGGTCCAGTTCGCCCGCAAATTCCGCGTGCATTACGGCATGCGGCCGCATGCCTATGTCCTGCGGCGCAAGGTGGAGCATGCGTGCCAGCATCTGCGCAAGGACCGCGTCGCGCTGAAGGAGATCGCGCTGCTCGCCGGCTTCGCCGATCAAAGCCACCTCAATCGCGTGTTCCGGCAGCACATGAACGTGACGCCGGCGGAATACCGCCGGCAGGTCTGCGAGCACACCGTCCAGGCATGAGACCGAGTCTGCGACGGACTCACACCGGCGGCGGATTGAGGCGCGCGAAGCCTTCCTGGATTCGGTAGGGATAGTAGGGATAGGCCGGCATCACTGCGCTCGCGCGGTCGAGACGCGCGATCTGGTCCGGCGAGAGCGACCATCCGACCGCGCCGAGATTGTCGCGCAACTGCGCCTCATCGCGGGCGCCAATGATTACGGACAACACGCTCGGCCGCGCCAACAGCCAGGCAATCGCGATCTGCGGCACGCTGCGGCCGGTCTCCGTGGCGACCGCGTCCAGCGCGTCGACGATCGCGTAAAGCTTCTGGTCGTCGACCGGCGGCCCGAACTGCGCGGTCTCGTGCAGGCGGCTGTTGGTCGGCAATGGCTGCCCGCGCCTGATCTTGCCGGTGAGGCGGCCCCAGCCGAGCGGGCTCCAGACCAGCGCGCCGACGCCCTGGTCGAGCGCGAGCGGCATCAGCTCGGATTCATAGTCGCGGCCGACCAGCGAATAATAGACCTGGTGCGCCACGTAGCGCGGCCAGCCGTGCCGCTCGGCGACACCGAGCGATTTCATCAGATGCCAGCCGGAGAAATTCGAGGCGCCGACATAGCGCAGCTTGCCGGCGCGCACCAGCGCGTCGAGCGTCGACAGCACCTCATCGACCGGCGTGAAGGCATCGAAAGCATGAAGCTGCAGCAGGTCGATATAGTCGGTGTTGAGCCGGCGCAGCGCGGCGTCGACCACGGCGACCAGGCGATATCGCGACGTACCGGCATCGAGCGGGCCGTCGCCCATCGGCAGGCCGGTCTTGGTCGAGATCAACACCTTGTCGCGGCGGCCCTTGATCGCGGCGCCGAGGATCTCCTCCGACGCGCCGTTTGAATAGACATCGGCGGTGTCGAACAAATTGACGCCGGCCTCGAGGCAGATGTCGATCAACCGGCGCGCCTCGCTGGCGTCGCTGCGGCCCCAGGCCGAGAACAGCGGCCCCTGGCCACCGAAGGTGCCGGTGCCGAAGCTAAGCACGGGGACCTTCAGGCCGGATGCACCGAGATTGCGGTATTCCATGGTCATGCTCCCTTGATCCGATTCATTCCGCCGGGCACTGCGCGGCGAGCGCGATCGGCCGATCGAGGCGCAGGCTCCACAGCGCGAGCAGCAGGCCGATTGCAGTGATGACGGCGGCCACCAGCGGCAGCGCGCCGAGGCCGAGGCCGCGATCGATGGTGACGCCGCCGGCCCAGGCGCCGAGCGCGTTGCCGAGATTGAACGCCGCGATGTTCAGGCTGGAGGCCAGCGTCCGCCCTTCGACGCCGGCGGCTTCGAGCACGCGGAGCTGCAGCGGCGCGACGGTCGCGAACGCGGCGATGCCGAGAATGAACAGCAGCACGACCGCCAATGCCTTGATCGAGACGACCGCCGTCAGCGCGACGAGCACGGCGGCGAGGCCGCCGAGCGACACCAGCAGCGCCCGCGCAAGTCCCTTGTCGGCGAGCCGTCCGCCGGCGACGTTGCCGATCGCAAGGCCGGCACCGAACACCAGCAGGATCGGCGACACCGCGGCGTCGGAGAATCCGGTGAGCCGCGTCAGGATCGGCTGCACATAGGTGAAGACCGCGAACAGCCCGCCGAAGCCGAACACCGTCATCGCAAGTCCGAGCAGGACCTGCGGGCGGCCGAGCACGGCGAGCTCCTCGCGCAGCGGCGCGGGCTTGTCGTTGGCGCCGACATGGCCGGGGACCAGCACCGCCAGCACGATGAACGCAATCACGCCGATCGCGGCCACCGCCCAGAACGCCGCGCGCCAGCCGAGCATCAGCCCGAACCAGGCGCCGAAGGGCACGCCGAGCAGGGTCGCAACCGTGAGCCCGATGAACATCGTGGCGATCGCCGACGCGCGCTTGTCTTCCGGGACGAGGCTTGTCGCCACCACGGAGCCGACGCCGAAGAAGGTGCCGTGCGCCAGCGAGGTGAGAATGCGTGCCGCCATCAAGAGCCCGTAGCTCGGCGCCAGCGCACACGCTGCGTTGCCGAGCGTGAAGATCGCCATCAGCGCCAGCAAAACCGCCTTGCGCGGCATCCGCCGTGTTGCCAGCGTCAGGATCGGCGCGCCGACGAATACGCCGAGCGCATAGCCGGAGATCAGCAGGCCAGCCGCGGATACGGATACCTGCATGTCGGCGGCGACTTGCAGCAGCAGTCCCATGATGAGGAATTCGGTGGTGCCGATACCAAAGGCACCGGCGGTCAAGGCAAGGACTGCAGCAGGCATGTGTCGCTCCGGACAAAAAGGATTCCGCAAAGCGAGATAGCGGTCCGGGCGGGGAAGGATTAGAATGACCGCAATCCAATCATTTGTGACTTGAATTCAAGATGGCCCGCACAGACACCAACCGCTCCGGCGAGATGGACGTATTCGTCCGCGTCGTCGATCTCGGCGGCTTCACGGCTGCCGCGAACAGCTTGCGCCAGACACCGTCCGGCGTCAGCAAGCTGGTCTCGCGGCTCGAGACCCGGCTCGGCACGCGGCTGGTCAACCGCACCACGCGCAAGCTGCAGCTCACCGAGGAAGGCCAGGCCTTCTATCAGCGCGCCCAGCGCATCCTCGCCGATATCGACGAGGCCGAACGCGAGGCCGCCTCATGCGTGCCGCGCGGCCATCTCACCGTGAACAGCAACATCCCGTTCGGCATGCTGCATGTGATGCCGCTGCTGCCGCGCTTCATGCGCGAACATCCCGATATCACGCTCGACATCGTGCTGACCGACACGCTGGTCGATCTGATGCAGGCGCGCGCTGATGTCGCGATCCGGGTCGGCCCGCTCGGCGCCTCGCGGCTGATCGCACGCAAGCTCGGCACCAGCCGCATGGTGGTGGCCGCCGCGCCGTCCTACCTCGCCCGCTTCGGCACGCCGAAGACGCCGGCCGACCTCGCCGACCATCGCGGCATCGGCTGGACCTTTCCACGCAGCATCCGCGGCTGGCCGTTTCGCCGCGCTGAACGGATCGAAGAAGCGCTGCCGCCGCCGGTTGCCCGCGTCAGCGACGGCGAAGCCGCGCGCCAGCTCACGCTCGGCGGTATCGGGCTCGGACGATTGGCGCTGTTTCACATCGGCCCCGATATCGAGGCCGGGCGCCTGGTGCCGGTGCTGCAAAATCTCAATCCCGGCGACCGCGAGGACATCCACGCGGTCTATGTCGGCCATGCCGGCCCGCTGCCGGCACGGGTCCGCGCTTTCATCGATTTTCTTGCGCAACACATCCGCATCGGCGATCCCTCGCTGCGGCGCGGAGCCGATGGAAAATGGAAGGTCGTGGGCGACAAGTGAGCATTCGATGACGCACGAGCCTCCGGCCTTTCAGTCCGTCACCGAAACGATCCGCATCGCTGCCGAGCCAAGGCAGGTGTGGGACGCGATCATGGACTCCAAAGCGGGCGAGAGATGGCGCAACGCGCATTTCAGGACCGATTGGCGGATCGGCGCGCCGATCGAGATCGAGGCGGAGATCGGCACAAAGCGCTATCGCGACGAGGGCCGCGTCCTCCATGTCGAGCCGCCGATGCGGCTCGAATACTCCTATTGGTCGCAGGTCTCCGGCCTGCCGGATGTTCCGCAATCCTATGCGACGATCACGATGACGCTCGTGCCTGACGGCGGCGAAACGGTGCTGACCGTCACCCAGCAGGTGCCGCCTTCGCCGATCCGCCGCGGAAGCGGCTGGAAAATCGGGCCTGACTCAGGCGCCAAACACGTTGCCTTCTACTGGCGCATGACGCTGCCGCGCCTGAAGCAGGCGGTCAAGCAAGGACGTGCCGCGCAATAGCGCGTCTATGCCCGCTTCAGCAAGAAGAGCTGCGTGACATAGGGAAACACCACTTCGTCGGCGTCGCCGAGACCGGCTTCGCGCAGGATATTGTCGGTCTTGTCGCGCAGGATCGCCTTCTCCGCATCGGGCAAATTGGCGACATAGCTCGTCGATGCGATGCGCTCGAAGACGTCCTGTCGCTTCATCCGGTGCGGATGGTCCTGCACGATTTCCCTCTCAAGCACGAAGCGCGGGTCCTTCAGGATCCAGCGCCAGCGTCCGGTCCGTTGCCGGGGCGTGTCGCCCGCATAGCCCTCGATCATGACGGACAACGCGTCGACCCACGGCGTGCGGTCATCCCGGTTGTTCCAAACCAGCGCAAGCGTCCCGCCGGGATGCAGCAGTCGCGCGATCTCGGCCACCGACGCCTCGTTGTCGAACCAGTGGAACGCCTGGGCGCAGGTGACGAGGTCGACGCTGCCGGTATCAAGATTGATCGCATCGGCGCGCGTGTTGATGACCTCCACCCCGGCTTCCCTGGCCAGCCTGGCCGACATCTCGGCGACGGGCTCGACCGCGATCAGGCGCGCAGCCGCGGGCAAATGCTGCAGCAGCAGGCGGGTGAATTTGCCGGTTCCGGCACCGAGGTCGACGGCACAGCGCGCGGCCGCAAGCGGCAGCGCGGCGACGATCTCCGCAGGGTAGCTCGGCCGGCCCGCCTCGTAGGCGGCGACCGCGACACGATAATTCTCGGCAGTGGGGTTCAGTGTCATTGTTGCTTCTCCTGCGCGCCAACCATCCGCGGTGCGATCCGCGGAACGGAATAGAGCAGCGCCTGCACAGGACTGGAAGAGCGCGTCGATTCAAAATTCGCTGAAGATCTCTCACCTTTGCGTCAGCCCCGCAGCTCCACTGCTCCCCGTTGAAGATGCGCGCATTTTGAATGATTTGCTTCGGCGGGTTTTGCATAGCAACCTTACGCGCTTGTGGCACATCAACATCGCAGTTCCAGGTTGCAAGTTGCGGTTGGCTGAACGACAGTCCGCGATGGCGGACGCGGTCTGTCGCGCTTGTGCGGGACAAGCCCGGTCCCTCCCCCGCACCGGAGCGACCATGCAGCGATCCAGGGCAGTCTTCATCACGGCTATCGTCTACGCCCTGATCGGCCTGGTCCTCGCGGGCGGGGGCATTTGGCTCGCCGCACTAGGTGGATCGCCCTTCTACATTGTCCTCGGCGTCGGCATTCTCGCCACGGCTGCGCTGTTGCTGGCGCGGCGCCATCAGGCGCTCTGGCTGTTTGCGATCGTGCTGCTCGGCACGCTGGCGTGGGCCGTCTATGAGGTGCGGTTCGACTGGTGGCCGCTCGCGGCGCGTGGCGACATCATCTTCCCCATGGCGCTTTGGCTGCTTACGCCGGTGATCGTTCGTGCCCTGACACGAAGCGGGCCGGTGCCTTACATGCGCGCGATGGCGCCACTCTGGATCGGCGTCGTCGCTGCTGCGGCGGTGCTCATCGCCGGGCTGCTGTCCAGCTATCACGACATCAACGGCACGATTGCCGAGTCCGGCTCTGCCGTGCCGCAAAGCGAAGCCGACCCGCAGCCGGACGGCGACTGGCGCGCCTATGGACGTACGCAGTTCGGACAGCGCTATTCGCCGCTGAAGCAGATCACGCCTGACAATGTCGGCAACCTCAAGGTCGCCTGGACCTTCCGCACCGGCGACGTGAAGACACCAGAGGATTCCGGGGAGACCACCTTCGAGGTCACCCCGATCAAGGTGCGCGATACGCTCTATCTCTGCTCGCAGCACCAGGTGCTGTTCGCGCTCGACGCCAAGACCGGCACGGAGCGCTGGCGCTACGACCCCAAGCTCGTGCACAACAAGACGTTCCAGCACATGACTTGCCGCGGCGTCTCCTATCACGAAACCGCGCAGGGCGCCGTCGACTCTGGCGGCAATCCGGCGCCGGCCGAATGCCCACGGCGGATCTTCCTGCCCGTCAATGACGGCCGCATGATCGCGCTCGATGCCGACAGCGGCAAGCTCTGCGATGGCTTCGCCGATCACGGCATCCTCGACCTGCAGCAAGGCATGGGGATCAAGACCGCCGGCTTCTTCGAGCCGACGTCGCCGCCGGTCGTCAGCGACAAGATCCTGGTCGTGGCCGCCGCGGTGATCGACAATTATGCGGTCGAGGTGCCGTCGGGCGTGATCCGCGGCTTCGATGTCTATACCGGCAGGCTGGTCTGGGCCTGGGATTCCGGCGCGGCGGACGAGAACGCATTGCCGTCGCCGACGCGTCATTACACCAACGGGTCACCGAATTCCTGGATCACCGCCTCGTTCGATCCGAAATTGAATCTGGTCTACATCCCGACCGGCAACAACGGACCTGACATCTGGGGCGGCAATCGCGATGCGCTGGTCGAGCGCTATTCCAGCGCCATCGTCGCGCTTGACGTCGACACCGGCAAGCGCGCCTGGTCGTACCAGACCGTGCATCATGATCTCTGGGACATGGACGTTCCCTCGCAACCGAGCCTGGTCGATGTGACGACGGCCAAGGGCGTCGTTCCCGCGCTGATCCAGCCGACCAAGGTGGGCAACATCTTCGTGCTCGACCGCAGGACCGGCGAGCTGATCGTGCCGGCGCAGGAACGCGCGGTGCCGCAAGGGCCCGCGCCCGGCGACCGCTCCGCAGCGACGCAGCCGTTTTCCGAACTGACCTTCCGCCCGGAGGCGAAGCTGACCGGCGCCGACATGTGGGGCGGCACGATCTTCGACCAGTTGCTGTGCCGGATCATGTTCCACCGCTTGCGCTACGAAGGCACCTTCACGCCGCCCTCGTTGCAGGGCACGCTGGTCTTCCCGGGCAATCTCGGCATGTTCGAATGGGGCGGCATCGCGGTCGATCCTGTCAGGCAGATCGCCATCGCCAATCCGATGTCGTTGCCGTTCGCCTCCACGCTCATTCCGCGCGGTCCGCTCAATCCTCCGGCGCCGACGGCCGAGAAACCGGTCGGCAGCGAGGTCGGGGTGCAGCCGATGTACGGCACGCCGTTCGGCGTCGGTATCTCGAGCTTCCTCTCGCCGCTCTCCGTGCCGTGCTACCGGCCGCCATGGGGCTCGATGGCCGCGATCGACCTGAAGACGATGAAGATCGTCTGGCAGCATCCCAACGGCACGATCCGGGACACCACGCCGCTGCCGCTTCCATTCAAGATGGGCGTGCCGATGCTGGGCGGGCCGATCACCACCGCCGGCGGCGTTGCGTTCTACACCGGGACCTATGAGTACACGATCCGGGCCTACGATGTGCGCAACGGCAAGGTGCTCTGGGAGGATCGCCTGCCGGCCGGCGCCCAATCGACGCCGATGAGCTACGAGGCTGGCGGCAAGCAATACGTCGTCACCGCGGCCGGCGGCCACGGCTCGTTCGGCACCAAACGCGGCGACTACGTCATCGCCTACGCGTTGAAGGATTGAGCCGCGTCATTGAGGCCGTCATCTTCCTTCCCCCTGAAAGGGGGAAGGTCGGGATGGGGGTAGCCGCAGGCAATGCTCTCTGCGGAGGGCGCGGATCCCCACCCGCTTTGCTCTGGCGAGCAAAGCGACCTCCCCTTCCGGGGAGGTGGAACTGGCCCAGCTGGATAGCGTCCAGACGGGTTGGCAAATCCGGCCAAAGCCGCTAAAGGTCCGCCCCCTTTCACAGACAATCCGAGCATGACATGTCGAGCGCCCCGCCCGCCGTCTCGATTGGCGTCGATTTTGGGACCAGCAACACCGTGGTCGCGCTGTCCGACGGCGATGGCCGCGTCGAGGCTGTTCGCTTCGACCACGGCGGCCGCACGCATAGCGTCTATGTGTCTGCGCTGTGCTTCTGGGAGGAGCGGCCGGGCGCGGGCCTGCATCCGCGCGCCGAGGGCGGCCCGTGGGCGATCGAGCAGTTCCTCGAGGGACGCACGATCCATCGCTTCATCCAGTCGTTCAAGACGTTCGCGGCAAGCTCGGCCTTCAACACCACCCAGATCTTCCGGCAACGCTACAAGTTCGAGGACCTGCTCGCGGCGTTCCTGCGCACGCTGACGCGCCATGCCGGCGAAGGATTCGATCTCGGCGCGCCGACCATCATGGTCGGCCGTCCGGTGAAATTTGCCGGCGGCAATCCCAATGACGAGCTCGCGATGCAGCGCTACCGCGCCGCATTCGAGCGGCTCGGCGCCGGCCATGCGCGCTATGTCTACGAGCCGGTCGGCGCGGCGTTCTCCTTCGCGCGCACACTGGACCACGATGCCACCGTGCTGGTCGCCGATTTCGGCGGCGGCACCAGCGACTTCTCCGTGATGCGGTTCTCGCGCAAGGGCGGCGTGCTGCGCGCCGAACCGCTGGGCCATGCCGGCATCGGCATCGCCGGCGACACCTTCGATTACCGCATCGTCGACCACATCGTCTCGCCGCGACTCGGCAAGGGCACCAGCTACCGCTCGTTCGACAAAGTGCTGCCGATCCCCAATCACTATTATTCGAGCCTTGCCCGCTGGCATCAGCTCGCGATGATGCGGGGCAATGGCGATTTGCGCGAATTGCAGCAGCTCGCGCGCACCGCGCTCGATCCGGCGCCGCTGCACGATTTCATCACCATCGTCGACCACGATCTCGGCTTCGCGCTTTATCGCGCCGTGTCCGACACCAAGGTCGCGCTGTCGAGCCGCGACCGCGTCGAGTTCCGCTTCGCCCGCGAAGGCATCGATATCGGCGCCACCGTGACGCGCGACGATTTCGAATCCTGGATCGCCGACGACATCGAGCGGCTCGGCGCGACGGTGGACGAGGCGCTGGCCAAGTCGAGCATCACCGCGCGCGACGTCGAGAAGGTGTTTTTGACCGGCGGCACCTCGTTCGTGCCGGCCGTGCAGCGGCTGTTCGCCGAGCGCTTCGGCGCGGCACGGCTGACTTCGGCGGATCAATTCGAATCGATCGCCTACGGCCTCGCTTTGATCGGCCACACGCCCGATCCAGACCGCTGGACCTTCGCCGAGGCCGCGTGACGGCTTGCTTCGCGCCTTGATCCCGGCTCAATAGACGACTACATCACGCCAATCATCAATCCACGAGGATGCCGACGGCCATGGATTTCACCCTGACAGCAACGCCCATCAGCCTTGCCCTCGGGGATATTCATGCCTGCATCGATCGCGCTTTCTCACCTGACCCTGTCCGCGCCTGACGGCCGGGTTCTCCTTTCCAATGTCGATCTGAATTTCGGACCTGAACGCACCGGCCTTGTCGGCAGGAACGGCGTCGGCAAGACGACGCTGCTCGGCCTCATCGCGAGGGTGCGCACGCCGCAATCCGGCACGGTCTCGGTTCAGGGACGCGTCGGGATGCTGCATCAGACGGTTCAGCTAAAGCCGGATGAACGCGTCGTCGACCTGTTCGACGCGCGCCGCGCATTGGCCGCGCTACGTCGTGCCGAACAGGGCCTTGCGAGCTCCGAGGAGATTGCCGACGTCGACTGGACGCTCGATACGCGCATCGCGGCCGCGCTCGAGCGCGTCGGACTGAGCGATGCACTCGACGCGCCGCTGGCAGCGCTGTCCGGCGGCCAGGCCACCCGGGCGCGCCTCGCCGCCCTGACCTTCGCGCAACCCGACTTTCTGCTGCTGGATGAGCCGACCAACAATCTCGACCGCGCGGGACGCAAGGCGGTGATCGACCTGCTCGCCGACTGGCGGCAAGGCGCCATCATCGTCAGCCACGACCGCGAACTGCTGGAGACGATGGATGCGATCGTCGAACTGACATCGCTGGAAGCCAGGCGGTACGGCGGCAATTGGAGCCAGTATCGCGCACGCAAGGCCATCGAGCTGTCGGCGGCACGACGCGATCTAGCCGATGCCGAGAAGCGCGTCGCCGAGATCGACCGTAACACAAGAGAAGCCAACGAACGGAAGGCGCGCAAGGACGGCGCGGGTGCAAGGAAGCGCGCCAAGGGCGATCTGCCGCGCATCGCCGCCGGGCTGCGCAAGGACCGCAGCGAGGACAGCGGCGGCGAGAACGCCCGCCTCGCCGAACGACGGCGGACGCAAGCGCTCGAACTGGCCACCGCGGCGCGGCAACGCATCGAGGTGCTGCAACCGTTCGCGGTGCAGCTGCCCTCGACGCATCTGCCGGCGAGCAGGATGGTGCTGCGGATCGACGCGGCCGATGTCGGCTACAGCGCGGACGCGCCGACCCTGCGCGACGTCACCTTCTCCATGTCGGGTCCGGAGCGCGTCGCGATCACTGGCCCCAACGGCGCCGGCAAGACGACGTTGCTCAAGCTCGTCAGTGGCGAATTGACCGCGGCGCGCGGCACCGTCGAGGTGATGACCCGATTCGCGATGTTCGATCAGGCGGTCAGCCTGCTCGATGCCTCGGCCTCCATCCTGGACAATTTCCGGCGCATCAATCCGGATGCCGGCGAGAATGCCTGTCGCTCGGCGCTGGCGCGATTCATGTTCCGTGCCGATGCCGCGCTGCAGCCCGTTGCGAGTCTCTCCGGCGGCCAGTTGCTTCGCGCCGGTCTTGCCTGTGTGCTGGGCGGCGTGAGGCCGCCGCCTTTCCTGATCCTCGACGAGCCGACCAATCACCTGGATATCGAGTCCATGGAAGCGGTCGAGGCCGGCTTGCGCGCCTATGACGGCGCGCTGCTGGTCGTCAGCCACGACGAGGCCTTCCTCGAGGCCATCGCGATCACGCGCAGACTGGATCTCGCGTCGTGGAGGTGACGCGGAGCGCGGAGCAATTGCCATTGCGCAATCAATGTTCGAACGGCGAAGATTGATCAGGAAATGAACAGCCGAGCACGCGTCGCCTTGGGGTAGGTCGTAAGGCGCGGTGCTCGGCTGTCAGGCCGCGCGGCGGTGCGGCCATCCCGCCAGCCTCGCTTGTCCCCAAGCGCGAGGCCGTCGGAGCTGAATCTGGTCTGTTGCTAAATCCGCGCCGTCGAATGAAGCGCGTTTCTCCAAAGGGCAAATGCGACGAAGCCAGCGAGCAACAAAAAGCCGCCACCGGCCGCGATCAAGACATGCGCGAGCGTCATCTTGGAACATCCCAATTGAAAGGCTTCATGCGGAGCGATATGCGCCGCAACCTGGCAATCAAAAGCACTTCAAAATTGATTTGCCCCGCCGGCCGCCGCCGGACAGCCCGAAAGGTGGCTGGCACTGCGCTCTGCCCGCCCTTCGATTTCAGAGCGATCGTCCAGCCACTCGGCTGTTGCCGCTCATCGTGCGGTTCGTCACACCGCTCAATGGCCACGAGGATAATCGATAAAACTTTATCGACAATCGAAAGGGAAAATTAAGGTTACCGGCGCGACCGCTCCAAGTTCGACCCCGGTGCCGACACCCGGTGACGATGGATGGGATCGTCGGGGTCAGCCTTCGGCAGGTGTCGATCGCGCCCGGTGGCCGCGGCTCCCACCAAAATATCGAAAACAACCCCATGCAAAGGAGCCGGCGGCCGCCGCTCCCGGCCTGCGTGGCGGTCAATTGGAGCAACATCCTCCGGACGAAAATTCGCAGGGCATGTCACGTTTCGACGCGCTGTCTTGTCTTGGCTTCTGCAAGGGCAGCAGCATTGATCCAGCTTGCATTGTTCGCCGCGCAGCATGGGATGCATTGGGGTCAATCTCGATCTGCCCCCGGGGAACAACTCCGCATCGGGATCGGAAGCCGATCCGAACAGGCTGGGATTCTGGCTCGGAGCCGACGCACAGTCGAACACCGACGAGGGCGCGGACACCGCCCCGCCCGATTCCGATCTCGCAACCGCCCGCCACCTGGGACAGCGGGTGGCAAAGACGGCACTTCAGTTTGTACGCGGCCGTGACGCGGCCTCGGTGCCCGTTCCGGTGGCGTCGTGACAGATGCAGCTGAACCGTCAGCTGCCGAGATCTTCGCCGAGCTGCGTCCGCGCCTGATCCGGCTAGCCTATCGGATGCTGGGCTCGGTCGCGGACGCGGAGGATGTCGTGCACGACGCCCGGCTGCGCTGGCTCGCGTCTATTCTCGGCATGACGGATCCAGCCGATCATCAACTTTGGTCGTCATCACCGAACCGTCCGCGTCGAACAGGCCAACCGCTCCGCACGGTGAAGTCGAAACGTCGAAATCGAGCGGACCGCAAGTAATCATGCAATAGTCGTAAGCCGAACGTTGATCGTTTCCCATTAGAAACTGATAGTGAATCTGCATAAAATCGAATCGATGACGTCTGAAGCGGATTGGACTTATCATTGAATGTATTTGGACGCGCCGAATCCTTGGGTGGCCACCTGAATGGTCTCGACTGACACGTTTCAGAGTGACGGGGTCGAAGCGATAGAAGCTGATTGCGTCATCTCGAGCCTGGTATTCGACCCAGCCTATCGCAGACGTTCCGGCCACAAGTTGCGCCGCTTTCCGTATTTGGCCGCCCATCGGATGCAGCGCGAATTTAGGAATGGTAGCGCCCACCGTGAGAACGCATAGTTTGGGTCCACACGTTTCGAGCGGAGGATCCGATGTCAGCGCGCGCGCGACCGCCGCAATTGTGAGCGCTGCGCCGAGGGAGTGGCCCACAATCAGAACTTCATCAACTTCTGCGGCCCGAACCGTTCTTGATATCAGGTTCGCAAAAGCGCCGAGCCGCTCGTCAAGTTTGTTCTTCTGCCCGTAAAGAAATTGGTGGGAGAAAATGGCATCATCGAGAATGTGATTTATCCTACGCTTTGGTCCGATCCAGAGCATCGCGCCGACGAAGATGGCAAGCGACAAAGAAAGTCCAAGCAGTAATTCGATCCAAAATGTAGCGTGTATGAGCCTGATCACCAGATATGACAGCCCGAGGCTGCAAAATGCGATCAATAGCAAGCAGCAATATGGAAAGATGAAAAAGACAGCGTACTTCCAGCTCGCGATCGCATATCTAAATATTGTTCCCGTCACGATGAAGTCGAATAGCGCTTTCAAGGATTGAACGAGACGAGACACGAAGCCGGCTTTCGAATCGCACCGAATGAGATCATCCCAGCGGAGTATTTCGAAGGTGACGTGAGTTTTCCAGTTTGGCCCCCATGCTTCCAGGCTGCATGAAGCACTAATTGCAGACGTGTTCGATATCTCCGACAGCCGTGAAGAAGCGCCCCAAATCTTTTGGAAGCTCGAGAGCGAGCGCCGCAAGCGCTCGACCTGCTCTTCGGGGGTGATTGGATCGTAACCACCAATGTGAAAGACGTGCCGTCGTCGAATCATCCAGCAGCTCGAATTCTGTAAAGATATTGATCGGCGCTCATTCTGTAAGACGGAAATGCATGGACACTTTGGCGCTACTCCTCGTTGACCGCAGCCCTTGGCGAACCTGACATGGATGATGCGGATCTCGGCTTGTAAAATTACCACTTCGTCCGCGGGGTGGCACTCGTTGAGTTTGGCTTTGAGCAAAAAAGCGCAGGGCGCCGGAGTCACTGACAGTAGAGGGTCCTGACGGTCGCGGCACGATCGCTTTCTTCGTGTGGCAAATCCGCGACAGCGAGCCAATTGCGCGCCTCAACGCGTTTTTCGAAGCCGTTCAGGATTGTCACGATTCGTAAGTCTGATTTAATGCGTCTCGATCTGAGGTGGCGGGGATTCTGACAATGGAGAGATTGCGTTGCAGCACGGCGCTGATTTGCGCCGGCTTGACGATTCTTTTGGCAAGCAGTCTGCTTTTGAACAATGGGGCTCAGGCGAAGCCCGGAACGGCGGTGGCGCTTAGATCGACAAATTCGCCCGCTCGACTGCACTCTTCTGCGGCGCACGTTTATTTATTCCGCGGATTGTTGAACGTCTTTTCTTTGGGCATGGACGACCTTGCCGCTCAGTTGCAAGCGGCTGGCGTTGTCGCGGCTGTCGCAAATCACACTCAATGGAGAAGCGTCGCCGACGAAATCATCGTAAGATATAGGGCAGGCCAGCGCGGGCCTATCATACTGGTGGGGCACTCTCTTGGTGCAGATGCCGTGATGTCGATGGCAGAGCACCTTGGCCAAATGGGCGTGCCGGTTGCTTTGGTCGTCCCATTCGACGGAACATCGTCGCATATGGCATCGGCCAACGTAGGGCGCGTTCTAAATCTGTACAAAAATGAAGGCGTTAGAATAGGTCGCGGACCCGGCTTCCGCGGCGAGCTGACGAATTTCTATGTTCGTAATGCAAACGTCACTCACTTCAACATCGATAAAGACACGGCGTTGCATAGCATGGTTCTACGAAAGATCAGGGCAATCGGATCGGCTGTCGCGCGCCCACGAAGAAATCAGAGTCCTTCGAACCCGGTTTCATCTGCAGCCCGAGCTTCGACCAACTCTTAGCATACCGTCCAAAAGGACAGTTTGAAGTTGGCGTTGACGCAAGATGTGAGGCTTTAGATTAGGTCCCTGCAGGAGCCCGGTGTCGGTGTTGTTTTTGCTTAGCACTTTAGGCCGGGAGACAGTCAGTGACGCCATTTAGAAAACTCTCAGCCGCCATCGCCATTTGTTGCGTGGCGGCCGTGTGTGCAGCCTTCACAAAGCCGATTCATATCGTGGCAGTCGGCGCAAGCAACACCCAAGGCTGGTACGTTGGGAGGCAAGGCGCTTACCCGGCCAAGCTAGAAGCCCTGCTGAGGGAGAAGGGCGTCAATGCGACCGTCGCCAATGCCGGAGTTCCCTTTGACACCACCGCCGGCATGTTGAAGCGCATTGATAGCGACGTGCCAAAGGGAACCGACATCGTCATCTTGCAGCCTGGAGGCAACGATAGGCGCTTCCTTGTCACGAAGGAGCAGCGGGCGGCCAACATCGCGGCGATGGAGCGACGGCTCCGTGATCGCGCCATCAAAGTCATTTTGTACGACGAAGAGATTCCTCCGCAGTATTACGCTTTCGATCTTATTCACCTCACGGCTGCCGGGCATGCTTTCATAGCGTCGCAATTGCTCCCGCGAGTGTTGGAGATAGACCGGAGAGCCACCGTGCCTCCGCCGCGCGCGAGATAGAAAAAGCCTTGCCATGCCGGCATTGTGCTATCCGGTTCGATAGAGCGAACCGGGCGACGCATCCACCCAGGATCCACCTGTCGGACTGCCAACTAATCGGTGGAAACGACCCGCAAGCCCTGTATGATTGGTTCATGCCGGTCTGTGGACGTGCTTCTGTCAGATCTCAGACGCTCGCCAAGGATGCTACCCTTTCGATGATCGGCGAAGATGGCGCGCCAGCGAAACAAGCGCGTGGTCCATGATGACGCCCGGTATTGCCAAGTTCGTGTTCGTGATGATGGCGGTCGGTTGGTATCTCATCCGCTACAGACACGCGCGTCGTGCTCGCCGTGAAAAGGTCGCGAGAAGCGCCCGAGGCTCGCGCGAAAACACCCTGCTGCTGATATCGCTCACGGGTCTTGGCATTGTGCCGCTCGTCTACATCGCAACGGCCATGCCTCATTTCGCATCATACGCTTTCCGGCCAGCTCAAGCCTGGCTGGGTGTTTTCGTCGCGGTTGCGGCGCTGGTCATGTTCCGGCTGACCCACCGAGCTCTTGGTCGGAATTGGTCCTTAAGCCTCGACGTGCGGGAAAATCATCGCCTGATCACAGACGGTATTTATCGGACAGTTCGCCATCCTATGTATACTGCATTCTGGCTTTGGGCTGCTGCTCAGGCATTGCTCCTTCCGAACTGGGTGGCCGGTTTCGCAGGCCTGATCGGATTTGGAACCTTGTTTTTCGGGCGAGTTGCCCGAGAAGAGCAGATGATGCTGGAAGCCTTCGGCGACGAGTATCGCGAATATATGGCCCGGACCGGACGCCTTTTACCGAGGCTGTTCTGAGCCGGCCACAAGAGACTCCTCTCGCCGAACTCACGTCCGGATACTCACACAAAGCAATAATGCCGTGCCGTTTTTGTCACACTCGGCAAGGAAATGACCGCGCAAGCGCCAGCTTTGCTACAGCGTTAATTACGCCATGGCCTTTAGAGGGTAGGCTGTTCATGTTCACGCTACCCATCTCGGAGATCACGATGTTGAAGTTCCTGGTTGCTGGAGTTGCGACGTTTGGTTTTGTGGCTGCCGCCAGCGCGGCAGATCTTCCTCATCCGCAGCCGGTTACTGCTACGGCTCCGGTTGGCAAGATGCCGATCGGCAAGTATCCGGTTGGCAAGTACCCCGTCGGTAAGTACCCGGTTGGAAAAGCTCCTGCTCCGATCGTGACGAAGGGTTAGCTCGAGGATCGCTCAGTCAGCGCACGCTTTAGTTTTGCTGAAGGCGCTGCTTGGGGCCGACTACCCTTGTGAGGGCTTGAACGTGCCAGAATCCAATCGGACACGGGGCGGCTTGTGGCTGCTTGCCGGAATTGGTGTCATTGTGGCTTCCGTGACTTTGGGAGCCGGCATCGGTCATGCGCAGCAATTGGCTGCGCAAACGGATCAAGCGCCGCTGCGGCAGGACAAGCCGCGTAAGCCGTCGACGAGGTCGGTTGTGGCAACGGCCGTCGCGGGTTCAAGCGGTCCCGCTTCCGGAGCAGCCGCGAAGCCGGTTCGAAGGTCCTCGGCCAAAGGGCCGTACTACGTCGACTTTCGTGCCCGCACGGCGGCTTCTTATGGGCATGCGTTTGTTTGGTACGGCAAGACAAGCGAGAAGCAGGTCGAAGTCGCCGGGCTGCACCCGGCGGGCGATGTCCTGCCTTATGTGCTCGGACATCTTACTTGGGTGCCCTCCGAGACCGGAGCGAGCTACGGCGACCTTGACGAGCAGTATCTGACGGCCAGCTATCGCGTGTACTTGAGCGAGGCCGACGCGAAGAAGGTCTTTGCGTACATCAAGCACCTCCAGGCGACCTCGCCTGTTTGGAATGCGGAAACGACCAATTGCACGGCCTTTATTGGTCGCATCGCCAACTTCATGGGCCTGAAGGCGCCATTCCATTTGTTGAAGCCTGAGGAATACGTAAATCAGTTGAGAGAGTTGAACGGCGGGCGCCAAACGGCGCAGTTGGCTGATTCGGATCGCTAGTTTTCCCGCTAAGGCTGTTCGAAATACCGGGAGGTCGAGGCTGTAGCGGATCGCGCTGCCGCAAAGGTCCAGTTGCGCAAGGCAAGCGCCGCCTCGGTGGCGTAGCCTTGTCCGTCATAGAGCAGCCAGCCAAGCTCCTGCTCCGGAAACAGCGGTCCATGGTTGATGCCGACCTGGCCGACGCACTGCTTCGAAGCCGTGACCTCAATCATCAACGCGCCATGGCCGAACAAGCGCCAGCACGCTAGGTCGTGGCAAAACATCCCCCACGCCGCGCGCACATCGATCGGGCCGCCCATTCCGGCCGATCGGAGCGAGGCCAGGAACGCCTGATCGGCGGGGAACTCGTCAATCGCCTGCGGACGCAGCGTCACGCGAGCGGTCGTGATCGTGTGGAATGTCAGCGCGCAGCGGAGCCCGCTAGGCAGGGTGGCCTGCCACTCGAAGCCCGGCAGGGCGAAGGGTGGCGGAGAGGGAGGGATTCGAACCCCCGATAGGCTTGCACCTATGCCGCATTTCGAGTGCGGTGCATTCAACCACTCTGCCACCTCTCCGATGGCCCGGGTGATTTGCGCCACCCGCGGTCGGGGCGTGTTCTAGGCGAGGATGGCGGGCCAGACAAGGCGCTGCAATAATATTTCCGTCACCCGTGCCTCGCGCCACCAAAGCACCAGGACGGCCGGAGAAAGCGCGCGGAAACAAAGCGCTAGCAGAACGGTTCTGGCTCGATCGGCGCGCGAGCGAACCAGCCGGAGCAGGAGCGGGCCATGGAGCATGTGACGATTCGAGCCAATGGCGCGGCGTTCCACGTCGCGCGGACCGGGACGGGCAAGCCGCTGCTGCTGTTGCACGGCTGGCCGGAGTTCTGGCTGACCTGGAAGCCTGTCATGGCGCGCCTCGCCGGCCGCTACACCCTGATCGCCCCCGACCTGCGCGGCTTCGGCGACAGCGACAAGCCCGAAGGCCCCTATGGCCCCGATCAGCATACCGACGACATGCTGGCGCTGCTGGACGCGCTCGGGATCGACAAGGCCGGCGTGGTTGGCCACGACGTCGGTGGCGCCGTGATGCAGCCCCTCGCCCGCAAGGCGCCCGAGCGCATCGCCGGATTGTTTTTCTTCGATTTCGTCTATCCCGGCATCGGGCCGCGGATGGCCGCGCCCGACCGGCTGAACCACATCTGGTACCAGTCGTTCCACCAGATGGAGATGGCGCCGGCGCTGGTCGGCGCCAACAGAGACAGCTGCCGCAGCTATATCGGCCATTTCCTGCACAACTGGTCGCACCGCAAGGCTGCGTTCGACGACGTGATCGAGGACTTCGCCGACAACTTCTTCAAGCCCGGCAATCTCGCCGGCGGCTTTGCGCATTATCGCGCGTCGCATGCGGCGCGCGTGAAGATGATGCAGGGCGAAGCCCCGGCGCTGCCGCCGATCACTGTTCCGACCTGCATTCGCTGGGCCGAGCACGATCCGCTGTTTCCCTATGCCTGGACCGACCGATTAGGCGAGACCTTCTCCAATCTGGACCTTGGGATGTTTCCCGATGTCGGGCATTTCCCGCATCGCGAGGACCCCGACCGCGCGGCCGCCGAGATCGCCGGCTTCTTCGGGCGGATCAATTGGAAGTAGAAGTGGTGGGACCGCCAGGACGCGACAAAAACTGGCGGTCCCGTGCCGCTTCTTAATATTGCTGGCCGGGAAGTGCGGCTTCGCCGGTCGGCGGGAGCGACACGGTCCACGGTAGCGACCGACGTCGAAACGGCAACGCGAACCCGATCTTAACCTAACCGATCAACCTTACCGTGCGTAATCCGCGGCCGCTGGATCTGCGGATGGAGGTGCCCCGGATTTCGCGGAGCCTGTCATCGGGCGCGCATTCGCGCGACCCGTTGGCTGCATCCGGGCTACGCATGCTTACCTCCCCTTGAAAAGGGGAGGTCGCTTTGCTCGCCAGAGCAAAGCGGGTGGGGATCTGCTCTCTCCGCAAACAGCATCGCCTGCGGCCGACCCCCATCCCGACCTTCCCCCTTTCAGGGGGAAGGAGAAGGCAGACCGTAGCCCGGATGGAGCGCGCACGAACGCTGCAGCCCGCGCGGCTCAGGCATCGGCCTTCCTGGCTTTTTTGGCCTTTTTCTCGTTCTTTTCGTTCTCGTCGTCCTTGTCTTTCTTCTCGTCCTTGCCGTTATCCCGCTTGCGATTGGTGTAGCGGGCATTGCCAAGCCCGGTTCCGATCGTCAGCACGCCCCAGCGCGCGACGTCCTGCATGAACGGGACCTCGGCCAGCCCCTGCACCACGCCGTCATTATGCATCACGATCGCGGTGTCATGATCGCCGATCTGCGGGATCGCCTCGACCAAGCTCGCCGGCAAGTTGAACTTGCTGCTCTCCCAATTGCCGGGCAGGTTCTGCGCACCTTTTTCGATCGATCCGTCCTCATTGATGACGCCGGGACAGGCGATGCCGATGAACGGCGCGAGCTTGAGATTCTCCTTCTCGGCGGCGGCAATCAACTCCTTCAGCATCTTCACCAGCCGCTTCACCGCGCCTTCGCGCGTCGGCTCGTCATCGGCGTGGCGCCACAGCTCCGATTTCCAGACCGCCGCCTTGGAGAGATCGGGCGCCTTCTTCCAGCGCGACTCGACCACGCCGCAGCGGATATTGGTGCCGCCGATGTCGACGGCGAGGACGCCGTCATGGGCCTCGAAAATCCACGATGGCGCCAGATGCAGCGTGCCGATCAGGCCGGCATCGTCGGGGTGAAAGCGGATCGGCAGCAAATCGACCTTGAAATCCTCCGACTTCAGGATGATCTCGGTGCGTGCGATGGCGAGCTCACCGAGCCTGGAGTCGCGGAAGCCGCCGCCGACCACGATGCGCTCGGTCTTGGCCCAGGCCTTGGTGTTGAGGAAGCGCCGCGTCACATGGGCGAGCTCCTGCGCAAACTCCTCGATGGCGCTGTGCACGACCGCCGAGGCCTCGGTGTCGTCGCCGACCAGCAGCTCATCGAGCTTCTTCTTGCTGATCTTGTCCGACGGCTCGTCGCCGAACGGATCCTCGTCCGATTTGCGCAGCGGCTTGCGCCAGCGGTCGAGGATCTTGCGGAACGCGCCCTTCGAGGCGCGATCGCCGAGAAAGCCCTCGTCGTCCTTCAGCTCGATGTTGAAGCTGTCGATGTCGACAGACGGCAGCCGCGCGGCACCGTGGTGCGCGATGCCGGTGGTCAATCCAGTGTCTTCGGCCATTTGCCCGTGCCTGCCCGCTTGAGGGTCCCAGAACTATTTCTTGAGCATGATCTTTTCGGAAAACCGCTTCACACTTTTCCGGATCATGCTGTAACGGCCGGGAACTCAAATGGTTGCGTCCCGCGCTGCGCCGTCTGGCCAGGCGCGGGACGCAATTTTCGCAGGGGCGTCAGGCGGCCTTCAGCCCGTAGCGCGCCGCAGGCGTGCTGCGCGACAGGTTCGGCATCAGCTTCTGGCGGGCAGACTCATAGGCCTGCCAATCGGCGGCATCCGGCAGCGCAGGCACGGTGATGACCTCGCCCTGGTCGAGACCGGCGAGCGCGGCATCGACCATGTCCTCGGCCTTCATCACGATCTCGCCGGGCAGATGCTCGACCGGCGTACCGGCCACGCCCCAGAATTCGGTCGCGGTGGCGCCCGGCAGCACCGCCTGGACCCGGATGTTCTTGTCCTTGAGCTCATGCTGCAACGACTGCGTCAAGGCGAGGACGAAAGCCTTGCTGCCGCCATAGACGCCGTTGAGAATTTCGGGCGCGACGCCGACGATCGAGGCGATGTTGACGATGGTGCCGTTGCCGCGCGCGACAAATCCCGGCACCGCCGCATAGGTCAGGCGCATCAGCGCGTCGACATTGAGCGCGATCAAGTCGCTCATCTTGTCGACATCGGATGCGAGCAGCGGCGCGGTCGCACCGACGCCCGCATTGTTCACCAGCACGCTGATGCCGGTATTGCTGCGCAGAATGGATTCGATCCGTGACACGTCGCCGCGCTTGCCGAGGTCGGCGGCAACGATCTCGATCGATCGGCCTGTCTCCGCCGACAGACGCTTGGCAAGCCCATCGAGGCGCTCGCGGTTGCGTGCGACGAGGATCAGATCGTAGCCACGCCGTGCGAGCCGGTCCGCGTAGATGGCACCGATTCCGGACGACGCACCGGTAACGAGCGCCGTTCCTTTGGCTGACTTGGTCATGTTGGTCTCCTGTTTGACCCGGGCGGCCGGTTTTGGCCGCTGTTCAGGTTCTACAGGCCCCCTTGTATGTCTTAAATGTCATATATACACCTTTTTAGGACATGAATTGCGGCCGGAGGGTTCCATGCAGCACATCGGCTTCGTCGTCTTCCCGGGCTTCCAGGTGATGGGCTTCACCGCCATCACCGCCTTCGAGATCGCCAATCTGGTGGCCGGTGAAAATTTCTACCGGGTCACACTGCTGTCCGAGAATGGCGGCCCGGTGCGGTCATCCGCGGGCTTCAATGTCGAGACCGATGCGTTCAGCGAGCGCAGCTTCGACACGCTGTTCGTCGGCGCGGGCACCGAGCTGCATCCAGCGTCACCGAAGCTGACCGACTATGTTCGCCGCGCCCTGACGGCGTCACAGCGCATCGCCGCGCCCTGCGTCGGCGCCTTCTCGCTCGCCGAAGCCGGCCTGCTCGACGGCCGGCGCGTCTCCACGCATTGGCAATACGCCGCCGAACTGCAGGCGCGCTTTCCCAAGCTGAAAGTCGAGCAGGACCGCATCTACATCGTCGACGGGCCGATCTGGACCTCGGCCGGCATGACCGCGACGATCGATCTGGCGCTGGCGATGGTCGAGCATGACCTCGGCGTCGAGGTCGCCCGTTCGGTGGCGCGCAAGCTCGTCGTCTATCACCGCCGCACCGGCGGACAGTCGCAGTTTTCGGCGCTGCTCGAGCTCGACCCGAAATCCGATCGTATCCAGAACGCGCTCAATTACGCCAAGGCGCATCTGCGCAACGAGCTCTCGGTCGAGGAGTTGGCCGCCGTCGCACGGCTCAGCCCGCGCCAGTTCAGCCGCGCCTTCCGTTCAGAGACCGGCCAGTCACCGGCCAAGGCGATCGAGCATCTTAGGGTCGAGGCGGCGCGCGAATTGATCGGTGACGGCCGCCATTCGATGGACGAAATTGCCGTAGAGACCGGCTTTGCCGACCGCGAACGGATGCGGCGGGCGTTCTTGCGGGTGCTGGGCCAGCCGCCCCAGACCATCCGACGCCACGCGAGGACCGCGGCCCAGGCGCAGGCTTGAGCCGCCAATCTCGGCCAAAACCATGCCAAACCCTTCATTTTTGGCCGGTTTTTGCCCTGCTTTACCTTGACTCTCGGTCGTTTGCGGCTATAAGTCCCCCCACTTGGCGCGGGGATTTCTCGCGCCGATCGTTTTTGTGCGGACCATTTGGGAATTCATTCCCTTCGCACGAGACACGCAGCCCATAGCGACTGAACAAAAAGCCGACCCGGGCGAATCGTCCGAGGCCGGGATCGAACACGAAGGAATCAAACGATGTTCGCAGTCATCAAAACCGGCGGCCGGCAATACCGTGTCGTTCCGAATGATGTACTCGAGATAGGCAAGATCGCCGGCGATGTCGGCACGATCGTGCAGCTTGGCGAAGTTCTGGTGCTCGGCGGTGATACGCCGGTGCTGGGAACGCCCACCGTGGCAGGCGCGTCCGTTGCAGCCGAAGTGCTGCAGCACAAGCGCGGCGCCAAGGTGATCGCGTTCAAGAAGCGTCGCCGCAAGAATTCACGCCGCAAGCGCGGCTATCGCGACGAGCTCACGGTGCTTCGCATCACCGAGATCCTCGCCGATAACGCCAAGCCGACCGTCGGCCCGCGGCCGAAGAAGGAAAAGGTCGCAGCGCCCGCCGATGGCGAGGATGCAGCGCCAAAGGCGGCCAAGAAGAAGGCGCCCGCAAAGGCGCCGGCCGCCAAGAAGGCTCCGGCCAAGAAGGCCGCGGCCAAGGCTTAAGAAGAAGTGATCGTCGCGCTTTCAGATGTGAAGCGTGACAAAACGTGAAATGATTCCGTCAAGGAATTGATCTAGAGATCAAAGCGAAGTCGGAGACGAGCCATGGCTCACAAAAAAGCAGGCGGTTCATCGCGCAACGGGCGTGATTCCAAGGGCAAGCGCCTTGGCATCAAGGCGTTCGGTGGCGAGCGCGTGATCCCCGGAAACATCATCGCGCGTCAGCGCGGCACCACCTGGCATCCTGGCCTTAATGTCGGCATGGGCACCGATCATACTCTCTTCGCCAAGGTCGAGGGTCATGTCGAGTTCCGTGCCAAAGCCAACGGCCGCACATTCGTATCGGTTATTCCGATGGCAGAGGCGGCCGAGTAGACGGTGGACACACATGAGTCCGCCGGGTCCTGTTGAACCGGCGGAGTCGCAAAGGGCTCCAAGGGGAGGCGGGATGACCGGCCTCCCCTTTTTGTTGCGCGCGTTCCACTTCGACCGCGCGTGACGTTCCAAGCGTTGCGTACCGATTTTTTCGCATCACAGGAGCTCGACATGTTGCAGGACATCCCGACGCCGACCTTGCGCGAGGCAAGAGCTTGCGTCCTCGAGACAGAACGGCTGACATTGCGCAAGCCGACGCTCGCGGACGTAAAAGCAATCGCACGCCTCGCCAATGACCGCCGCATCGCGGAGAACACCCGCCGCCTGCCGCATCCCTATACCCAGGACGACGCCATCGACTTCGTGAGCGCGCTCGGCGCCGGCGGGCGCGAAACCGTTTTCCTGATCGAGAACAATCACACGCCGATCGGCATGGTCGGCATCGACTGGCGCGAGGAGACATCGGCCGAACTCGGCTACTGGCTCGGCGTCGACTATTGGGGCCAGGGCTTCGGCACCGAGGCTGCGCGCGCGGTGATCGATTACTTCTTCGAGGAGTTCGATCTCGACCAGCTGATCTCGGGCGCCCGCGTCGTCAATCCGTCGTCGCGCAATATCCTCGAGAAGTGCGGCTTCCAGTGGGGCGGCGTCGAGCTGCACCGCTTCGAGGCGCTGGGCTCCTCGAGCCCGGTCGACTGCTTCCGCCTGTCACGCGGTGTCTGGACGTCGCTGAAGCGCTGGAACAACTCGACCCGGCGGGAGAGCTGAGACTTTTGGCTTCACCCTCCCCTGGAGGGGGAGGGTCGTTGCTGAAGCGCAGCGGAAGGCGCAACGGGGTGGGGTGATCTCTCCACTCGGGCACCGTTGGATGAGGAGAGCCCCACCCCGCCGCTCATTGCATTCGCGTCGACCCTCCCCCTCCAGGGGAGGGTAAACATCACGCCGGCGGATTGATCGCGGAATCCGTGCGTCCGAGCTGCTGCTCGCGCACGAAGATGTAGAGGCCGGCCGCGATGATGACAGCGGCGCCGACGATGGTGGCCCAGGACGGCACGTCGCCGAACACCACGAAGCCGAAGATCACCGCCCAGACGATCATCGAATACTGGTAGGGCACCACCACGCTCGCCGGCGCGAGCTTCAGCGAACGATTGACGCAGAGCAGCGCCGCGACCGAGATGATGCCGGCGGTGAAGAACAGCACGAGGCTGCCGGCTGACGGCGTCACCCAGCCGAACGGCGAGAGCACGAGGCCCAGGATGAAGGTGCCGCCGAATTGCGACGTCGCCAGCACGATATCGGGGGTCGCGCGCAGCGAGCGCGTGATCAGCATCAGCACCGCGAACGACAGGCTGCCGCCGAGCGCGATCATTGCCGGCCAGCTGATGGTCTGCGCCGACGGCCGAAGCGCGATCAACACCCCGCAGAAGCCGACCAGGATCGCGGTCCAGCGCCGCCAGCCGATATGCTCGCCGAGCACGAGGCCCGACATCGCGGTGACGAAGATCGGTCCGGCCAGATAGTAGGTGATGACGTCGGCGAGCGGCAGATAGACGGTCGCCAGGAAGAACGCCGCAACCTCCACCGTCGACAGCGTGACGCGCAGCAATTGCAGCCACGGGCGTTCCAGATGCAGAAAATCCGCGCGCCGCTGCCACACGATCGGCAGCAGCACGAGCAGCGCCGCACAGGCGCGCAGCCACAGCAATTGCCCGACCGAATAGGTGGCGACGATGAATTTGCCCATCGCATCGCCGAACGAGAACATGAAGATCGACAGCAGCATCAACCCGATGCCGGCGAGCCGCGCCGATCGGTCGTCGTAGGAGGACAGCTTTGCGAACAGGCTCATGAGCAGACTTGCGCTTTTGTTCCCGAGTCGTCCGGTTTTAAAGACGTGGATGCCCGGGACAAGCCCGGGCATGACGAATTGAACGGATTGCCGCACCTGCGCCGCTGCGATACCGGTAGCTGATCCCGGCAACAAAAAGAGCAGGAAACGCCGCATGAGCGACTTCGACCCCACCCAGCATCGCATGGTCCCCGCGCAGCGCTGGTTCGAGGATTTCGTGCTCGGCGAGCGCTTCGTGATTCCGAGCCGGACCCAGACCTCGGCTGTTTTCGCTGCGTTCCAGACCGCCAGCGGCGACACCCATCCGATCCATTACGACGTCGAATATTGCCGCACGCGCGGCATGCCTGATTTGCTCGCGCACGGCTTCCAGACCCTGGTGCACACCGCGCCCGGCGCGGGATTGTTCCCCTATGTCGTGGAGGAGTCGCTGATCGGCTTCCTCGAGCAATCGAGCAAGTTCCTGAAGCCGGTCTATGCCGGCGATACCATCTACCCTGCGCTGGAGGTGATCGAGCTGTCACCGGGCAAGACCACCGGCGTCGTGACGCTGCGCTCGACCGTGCACAACCAGCGCCGCGAGCTGGTGCTGGAGGGGATGCAGAAATTCCTGGTCCGGCGGCGGCCGAGTTAGCCGCAAGGGCCGTAAAAAGGCCCGAAAATTAAGGCTTTTCGCTGAAGTCAGGGCCTTTCCGGGTTGCCGCCGCGGCCACCCTGCCCTAACTAGTGAAAATCATGAAATTCCTCGATGAAGCCAAGGTCTATATTCGCTCGGGCGACGGCGGCAACGGCTGCGTCGCGTTCCGGCGCGAGAAGTTCATCGAGTTCGGCGGTCCCTCCGGCGGCAATGGCGGTCGCGGCGGTGACGTCATCATCGAGTCCGTCGACGGACTGAACACGCTGATCGATTACCGCTACCAGCAGCACTTCAAGGCACAGAAGGGCACCAATGGCATGGGCAAGGACCGCCATGGCGCCAACGGCAAGCCGATCGTGCTGAAGGTGCCGGTCGGCACCCAGGTGTTCGACGAGGACCGCGAGACCCTGCTGCACGACTTCACCGAGCTCGGCGAGAAATTCGTGCTGGCTGAAGGCGGCAATGGCGGCTTCGGCAACGCGCATTTCAAATCCTCCACCAACCGCGCGCCGCGCAACGCCAATCCCGGCGCGCCCGGCGAAGAGCGCTGGATCTGGCTGCGGCTGAAGCTGATCGCCGACGCCGGGCTGGTCGGCCTGCCCAATGCCGGCAAATCGACCTTCCTCTCGGTGGTCAGCGCGGCACGGCCGAAGATCGCCGACTATCCCTTCACCACGCTGCATCCGCAGCTGGGCGTGGTGAATTTCGGCGGCCGCGAATTCGTGCTCGCCGACATCCCCGGCCTGATCGAGGGCGCGCATGAAGGCGCCGGGCTCGGCGACCGCTTCCTCGGTCACGTCGAGCGCTGCCGCGTGCTGCTGCATCTGGTCGATGCGACCTGCGAGCATGCCGGCAAGGCCTACAAGACGGTGCGCACCGAACTCGAAGCCTATGAGGGCCATCTCGCCGACAAGATCGAGATCGTCGCGCTCAACAAGATCGACGCGGTCGCGCCCGACGAACTGAAGAAGCAGAAGGACCGCCTCAAGCGGGCGGCGAAGAAGACGCCGCTGTTGCTGTCAGGCGCGACCGGCGAAGGCGTGCAGGATGCGCTGCGCGCGCTGGTCGACGTGATCGGCGAAGCGCCGGTGTCCAACAAGGCCAAGGGTCAGGCGGAGCCGTGGGCGACGCCGGTGCCGCAGGGTTGAACGGCACAAGCCGCGCAACGCCTGGACTTCCCAAGCCACATTGTGGCGTCTATTGCTTCCACCTTCCTGCCAGACCAAATCCATGAAACGCCCCGCGCTCAAGAACTTTCGCCGCATCGTCGTCAAGGTCGGCTCATCGCTGCTGGTCGACTCGCAGGCCGGCGAGGTGCGCGCGTCCTGGCTCGCCGCGCTGGTCGAGGACATCGCAAAGCTGCACAAGCGAGGCTGCGAGGTCATGGTGGTGTCGTCGGGCTCGATCGCGCTCGGCCGCAGCCGCCTGAAGCTGCCGCGCGGCCCGCTGAAGCTCGAAGAGAGCCAGGCTGCCGCAGCGGTCGGCCAGATCGCGCTGGCGCGAATCTGGTCGGAGGTGCTCGGCCATCACGGCATCGGCGCCGGGCAGATTCTGGTGACGCTGCAGGACACCGAAGAGCGCCGCCGCTATCTCAACGCGCGCTCGACGATCGCAAAGCTGCTGGAATGGGGCGCGGTGCCCGTGATCAACGAGAATGACACGGTCGCGACCACCGAGATCCGCTATGGCGACAATGATCGCCTCGCCGCCCGCGTCGCCACCATGGCGAGCGCGGATCTTCTGATCCTGCTGTCCGATATCGACGGCCTCTACACCGCGCCGCCCGCGCTCGATTCCGACGCCAGGCTGATCCCGGTGGTCGAAAGCATCACCTCGGAGATCGAGGGGATGGCCGGCTCGGCCGGGTCCGAATTGTCGCGCGGCGGCATGACCACCAAGGTCGAAGCCGCGAAGATAGCGACCACGGCCGGCACCCACATGCTGATCGCATCGGGCAAGATCGAGCATCCGCTTGCTGCGATCGCCGACGGCGGCCGCTGCACCTGGTTCCTGACCCCCGCCAATCCGGTCACCGCGCGCAAGCGCTGGATCGCGGGCTCACTCGAGCCAAAGGGTACCTTGACCATCGATGCCGGCGCGGTCGCGGCGCTGCGCGCCGGCAAGAGCCTGTTGCCGGCTGGCGTGATCCGGGTCGACGGCCAGTTCGCCCGCGGCGATGCCGTGGTGGTGCGCGGCCCCGACACCCACGAGATCGGCCGCGGCCTGGTCGCATACGACGCCGAGAACGCCGAGAAGATCATGGGCCGCTCCTCGCCCGACGTGATGACCATTCTGGGCATCAGCGGCCGGTCCGAGATGATCCATCGCGACGACCTCGTGATCGGCCCGGCCGGGGCGATCCCGCCCAAATAAACCACTGGATAGGCCATTGGCCGAGCGGGGCGGCCTGCCGCCCACCTGCCATGCCGGTTCCGCGCCTCGCCACCCTTCAATTGCCATGCTAGAACATGGCCTTAGTCCAAAGCTGGTAGTTTCATGAGCGCCCCCCTGAAGGCGATCGACGGCAACGCCGATCTTACCGCCCTGATGACCGACCTCGCCGCCAAGGCGCGCGCCGCGGCGCGCGTGCTGGCGCTGGCGCCGCCGGAGCAGAAGGACCGGGCGCTCGCCGCGATCGAGCGCGCGATCCGCGCCGACGCGCCGGCCATCCTCGCCGCCAATGCCGAGGATGTCGCCGAGGCGCGCGCGAGCGGCATGACCTCCGCCTTCGTCGACCGCCTGACGCTGACCCAGGCGCGCGTTGCCGGCATGGCCGATGGCGTTGCGACCGTGCGCGAGATCATCGATCCGGTCGGCGCCGTCACCGAAAGCTGGCAGCGGCCGAACGGCATGACCATCGAACGCGTCCGCGTGCCGCTCGGCGTCATCGGCGTGATCTTCGAGAGCCGGCCCAATGTCACCGCCGACGCCGGTGTGCTGTGCCTGAAGTCCGGCAACGCCGTGATCCTGCGCGGCGGCTCGGACAGTTTCCGCTCCTGCCGCGCGATCCATGCCTGCCTGGTGCAGGGCCTGCGTGAGGCCGGCCTGCCCGAGGCCGCGATTACCCTGGTGCCGACCCGTGACCGCGCGGCCGTCGGCCTGATGCTGACGGGATTGAACGGCGGCATCGATGTGATCGTGCCGCGCGGCGGCAAGAGCCTGGTCGCACGTGTCGAGGCGGAGGCGCGCGTTCCGGTGTTCGCGCATCTCGAGGGCGTCAACCACATTTACGTCGACGCCAGCGCCGGGCTCGATATGGCCAAGGCGGTCGTGCTGAACGCCAAGATGCGCCGTCCCGGCGTCTGCGGCGCCGTCGAGACCCTGCTGGTCGATCGCAACGCTGCCGCGACGCAGCTGAAACCGCTGGTCGAGCTGTTGATCGATGCCGGTTGCGAGGTGCGCGGCGACGACGCCGTGCAGGGCGTCGATGCCAGGGTGAAGCCCGCATCCGACGAGGACTGGGACACCGAATACGAGGACGCGATCATCTCGGCGAGGATCGTCGACGGTCTCGATGAAGCGATTACGCATATTCAAAATCACGGCTCGCATCACACCGATGCGATCGTGACGGAGGATGCCGCTGCCGCGCAAAGATTTCTCAACGAGGTCGATTCGGCGATCGTGCTGCACAACGCCTCGACCCAGTTCGCCGACGGCGGCGAGTTCGGCTTCGGCGCGGAGATCGGAATTGCTACCGGCAAATTCCACGCCCGCGGGCCTGTCGGCGCCGAGCAGCTGACGAGCTTCAAGTACCGCGTCCACGGCACCGGGCAGACGCGGCCGTGATCATTGTCGCACGCGCACGGTAAGCCATTGCAGCAAGCATCGAGCGTGTCGTTATCCGCAGCCCAAGCGCTTCCGTTCTATACCAACGGCATGCGCATCGGGCTGCTTGGCGGCTCGTTCAATCCACCGCACGCCGCGCATCGCGCCATCAGCCTGTTTGCGCTCAAGCGCCTGCAGCTCGACCGCGTGTGGTGGCTGCTGACGCCGGGCAACCCGCTGAAGAACCATGACGGCCTGCATGCGCTTGCCGAGCGCGCCGAGGCCGCGCGCCGCGTTGCCGATGATCCGCGCATCGACATCAGCTGTCTCGAAGCTGTCATTGGCGTCAGCTACACTGTGGACACGATCATCCACTTGCGCCGCCGTGTCTCCGGCGTGCACTTCGTCTGGATCATGGGCGCTGACAATCTCGCGCAATTTCATCGCTGGAAAGATTGGCGGCGCATCGCGTCCGATGTGCCGATTGCCGTGATCGACCGTCCGCCCCAAAGCTTCCGCGCCCTTGCCGCACCGGCGGCGCAGGCGCTCGCGCGCTATCGCATGCCCGAAAATCAGGCGACACGGCTGGCCGACCAGCAGGCGCCGGCATGGGTGTTCCTGACAGGAATGAAATCCAATCTGTCTTCGACCGGACTTCGGAACCCGGACGGGAGCTGGAGAACGGCATGAAGCGCAAAAGGGTTACTGGAATATTGAAACCATTAACCCCACATGCGTAGTATGGCGCGTGGGGCCGAGGATTCGGCACCCGCGATACAGTGAAAGGAATGGTCCCTGGCCACATCTGTATTGTCAAAGTCTGTTTTACCCAAGGTTCCAAAGACTGCGCGTAAAACATCGACGAAAACCGCGGCCTTGCAGGCGCAACCGGACGCCGACAAACCGGATGCCAACAAGACGCTGAGCCTGATCCTCTCCCGCCTCGAGGACATGAAGGCGGAAGAGACGGTCACCATCGACCTTCGGGGCAAATCCGCATATTCCGACTACATGATCGTCACCACCGGCCGGGTTAACCGGCACGTTGGCGCGATCGCGGAAAATGTGACGAAGAGCCTCAAGGAGAACGGGGTCAAGAACATCCATGTCGAGGGCTTGCCCAATTGCGACTGGGTGCTGATCGATTCCGGCGAGGTGATCGTGCACGTGTTCAGGCCTGAGGTGCGCGAGTTCTACAACCTCGAGCGGTTGTGGACTCAGAACCCGGCGGTCGCGGCGGTCTAAGGGGGTTCGAGGCCGATGCGAATCGGCTGCAGCGCAGCTAGTCTGCGTTGATGCGCCTTGTCGTGATCTGCATCGGCCGTCTGAAACAGGGCCCTGAACGGGAGCTCGCCGAGCGTTATCGCGAGCGCTTCGAGGATATCGGCCGCAAGCTCGGGTTTCGCGGCTTCGAGATCCACGAGATCGCGGAAAGCCGCGCGCGCGACACCGCCGCGCGCATTGCCGAGGAGGCTGCGGCGATCTCCGCATTGCTGCCTGAGAAGCACGCGCTGGTCGCCCTCGACGAACGCGGCAAGAGCATCGACAGTGCGACCTTTGCCCGGCAGCTCGGCCGCTGGCGCGACGAGGGAACAGCACATACTGTCTTCGTGATCGGCGGCGCAGACGGACTTTCGCCTGAATTGCAGCGCAAGGCTTTGTTGCGAATTGCATTCGGCTCCGCGACCTGGCCGCATCAAATGGTCCGCGTCATGCTTCTGGAACAGATTTATCGCGCCGCAACCATTTTGGCCGGCCACCCCTATCATCGCGCGTAAGGCGTGGTGACGGACAGTCGAAACCACTGAACTCACGCGAATGCAGCACAAGCGGGACACAGCTTCGTATTCGGCTTCGCATGCCGGCACCGCGCGCCGCCGCCGGCTGCCGGCATCGCTGCCGCTGTCGATCGCGATGTTCGCCGCCTATCCGCTGGCCGCGGCGCACGCGCAAGCGACACCACCAGCGCAGCAATCCGCGCCGCCGGCGCAGCAGGCCGCAACCGCGGAGCCATCGCCCGATGCGATCAAGCAGCGCGAACAGGAACTCGAGGCCGCGCGCGAGCAGCAGCGCAAGGCGACCGAGCTGCAGGAGAAGCTGAAGGCCGACATCGCCGCGATCGGCCAGGACCGCAGCAAGCTCAATCAGCAGCTGATCGATATTGCCGGCCAGGTCCGCGGCGTCGAGACGCGGATCGCTGACGCCGAGGCACGCCTGCAGCCGCTCGACGGCCGTGAGCGCGAAATCCGCGCCTCGCTCGATTCACGCCGCTCCGAGGTGATCGAGGTGCTGGCCGCGCTGCAGCGCGCCGGGCGACGCACGCCGCCGGCGCTGCTGGTGCGGCCCGAGGACGCGCTGCAATCGCTGCGCACCGCAATGCTGCTCGGCGCCGTGGTGCCGGAGTTGCGCGTCCGCGCCGAGAAGCTTGCGGCCGATCTCGGCGAGTTGGTGGCGCTGCGCAAGACCATCTCGACCGAGCGCGACGCGCTGGCGGCCGACCGCGACAAGCTGAAGGAAGACCAGACCCGGCTGGCGGCCCTGGTCGACGAACGGCAACGGCAGCAGAGCGCGGCCGAAAAGGACATGGAGGCCGAAGGCGCCCGCGCCATCGCACTATCGAAGCAGGCCGACAATCTGCAGACCCTGATCGCCAAGATGGAGCAGGATATCAAGAGCGCGGCCAAGGCCGCCGCCACCGCCAGCCTCCAGGGAGCGCCGGCGACGGTTAACGGCAAGCCGAATCTGGGGGCGCTCAAGGACCCGGCCCGCATGAGCCCGGCGGTCGCTTTCGCCTCGGCCAAGGGCCTGTTCTCCTATCCCGTGAATGGCACCAAGATTCGCGAATTTGGCGGTTCCGACGGCGCGGGGGGCGTACAAAAAGGCATTTCTTTGGCAGCCAAGCCGGGCGCGCAGGTCACAACCCCGTGTGACGGCTGGGTTGTTTACGCTGGTCCTTTCCGTAGCTATGGACAACTCTTGATCCTCAATGCCGGGGGCGGGTATCATGTCCTGATCGCCGGGATGGAGCGTATTTCGGTAAACATCGGCCAGTTTGTACTTACGGGGGAGCCGGTTGCGACCATGGGGTCGACGTCCCAAGTTGCATCCATTCTCGCGACAAATGCGAGCCAGCCAGTGCTCTATGTCGAGTTCCGGAAAGACGGCACTCCAATCGATCCAGGTCCATGGTGGGCCGCAAATGAAGGCGAAAAGGTTCGCGGATGATGCGCAAGACTTCGGTAATTCTCCTTAGCGCCGCCACCGGCGCGGCCCTGACGCTTTTCGTTACGCAGCCCCGCGCTGTGCTGATGGGATCGAGCGCGCGCGCCGCGACGTCGGACACCTATCGCCAGCTCAATCTGTTCGGCGACGTGTTCGAGCGGGTGCGCAGCGACTATGTCGAGAAGCCCGATGACAGCAAGCTGGTCGAATCCGCGATCTCCGGCATGCTGACCGGCCTCGACCCGCACTCGAGCTACATGGACGCCAAGAGCTTCCGCGACATGCAGGTGCAGACCCGCGGCGAGTTCGGCGGCCTCGGCATCGAGGTCACGATGGAAGACGGCCTGATCAAGGTCGTCTCGCCGATCGACGACACCCCGGCCTCGAAGGCCGGCATCATGGCCAACGACATCATCACGACCCTCGACGACGAGGCGGTGCAGGGTCTGACGCTGAACCAGGCCGTCGAGAAGATGCGCGGTCCGGTCAACACCAAGATCAAGCTCAAGATCATCCGCAAGGGCCAGGACAATCCGATCGACGTCACGCTGGTGCGCGACAACATCCGCGTCCGCTCGGTGCGTGCGCGCGTCGAGGCCGATGACATCGCCTATATCCGCATCACCACCTTCAACGAGCAGACCACCGAAGGCCTGAAGAAGGAGATCACCAATCTGCAGGGCCAGATCGGCGACAAGCTGAAGGGCTACGTCATCGATCTCCGCAACAACCCCGGCGGCCTGCTCGAAGAAGCGGTCACGGTGTCCGACTCCTTCCTGGAGCGTGGCGAGATCGTCTCGACCCGCGGCCGCAACGCCGAGGAAACCCAGCGCCGCGCCGCCCATCCGGGCGACCTGACCAAGGGCAAGCCGGTGATCGTGCTGATCAACGGCGGCTCGGCATCGGCCTCCGAAATCGTCGCCGGCGCGCTGCAGGACCACAAGCGGGCGACGCTGGTCGGCACCCGTTCGTTCGGCAAGGGCTCGGTGCAGACCATCATCCCGCTCGGCTCGGGCAATGGCGCGCTGCGCCTGACCACCGCGCGCTACTACACGCCGTCGGGCAAGTCGATCCAGGCCAAGGGCATCGTGCCCGATATCGAGGTGCTGCAGGACGTGCCGGAAGAGCTGAAGGCGCGCACCGACACCAAGGGCGAAGCCTCGCTGCGCGGCCATCTCAAGAACGACGGCGACGAGAAGACCGGCTCGCAGTCCTACGTCCCGCCGGACGCCAAGGACGACAAGGCGCTGAAGATGGCCGACGACCTGCTGCACGGCATCAAGTCGACCTCAAGCGCACCAGCGGCGCCGGAGGCCGCGCGCGACAAGGCCGCGGTCGACAACAAGCCGGGCAACAAGGCCGCGAACTGATTTAATCCGATCGATTCGGCGAACAGGGCGGCCCGCGGGCCGCCCTTTCTGCTTTCGGTGTCCACCCGTAACCGTGCTTTGCCGGGCAGGCCGGCGCGCGGGATTGCACCGCATCGTGCTATCGTTCGCGCTGTTGATTCGGGGAGGGTCATGGCAGAAGCGGCCGACGAACTGAGCACGCCGCTTGGGCAGACGACCGTGGGCAGGACGCGCCGGTTTCGCCTGCCATTCACGGCGATGCAGGCGCTCGCCGTGCTGCTCGGGCTCGTGCTGGTCGGCTTTGTCGGCATCGCGCTGTTCAACGACAACCCGCTCGGGGGCGAGCCGATCGCCCGTGTCACGCTCCGCAATCCTCCGCCCGCCGCCGCTGACGACAAGCACGCTCCAGCCGCCCAGGCGGCGGCCAAATCCGCCGCCAAGGCCCCGGCCGCAGCCAGTGACGCGAGAACCGTCACCATCATCGACGGCTCCAGCGGCAAGCGCCAGGACGTGGTGATCGGCGCCGGCGATCCGGCCGACAAGGCCGACGGCGATACGCCGCCACTTGCGATGACTGGCATCGGTCCGCGCCTGCTGGAAAAGTCACGCTACGGCATGATCCCGGTGGTCGCCGACGGCCTGAAGCCGTTCACGGTCTACGCGGCCGAGGCTGACCGCGCCAAGGCCGCCCGGATGCCCGTGGTCGCCATCGTGGTCGCCGGCCTCGGCGTCGGCGCCGCCAAGACCACCGACGCCATCATGAAGCTGCCGCCGGCGGTGACGCTGGCCTTCACGCCCTATGGCTCCGATCCGGGCAAGCTTGCGGAGCGCGCCCGGACCCAGCGTCACGAGATCCTGCTGCAGATCCCGATGGAGCCATTCGACTATCCTGACAACGATCCCGGGCCGCAAACCCTGCTGACCACGCTGAGCAGCGAGCAGAACCTCGACCGCTTCTATTGGCACCTCAGCCGCCTGCAGGGCTATGCCGGGATCGCCAATTTCATGGGAGGCCGGTTCGTTGCGGCCGATCCCGTGATGCAGCCCATCGTCCGCGAAGCGGCAAAGCGCGGCCTGAGCTATTTCGACGACGGTTCCACCCCGCGTAGCGTCGCGCAGAACCTTTCCGCGGGGCAGGCATTGCCGTTCGCCAAGGCCGATTTCGCCATCGACGCGGTGCCGACGTCGGCGGAAATCGACCGCGCCCTAGTCAAGCTGGAAACCATCGCCAAGGAACGCGGCGCGGCGGTGGGCGTCGCCTCGGCGTTGCCGGTCTCGATCGAGCGGCTCGGCGCCTGGCTCAAGACACTGGACTCCAAGGGCATTATGCTTGTGCCATTGACAACGGCGATGCTGAAATCAAAATCGGGCTAAAGATTCAATCCGTTGGAGCAGCTCGAGACCTTGCCGGGGGGGCCGGGTCGGGCGGCTCCAGAAAATGTGCGAGGTAGCGGCAGCATGGCACGTTATGAAGACCTGCCCTATCGAACCTGCGTCGGCATCATGCTGCTGAATACTGCGGGGCTGGTCTTCATCGGACGCCGCGCGGGCGGCATCGAGCATGTCGACGACGCGCATGTCTGGCAGATGCCGCAAGGCGGCGTCGATCCCGGCGAGGATACGTTTCAGGCGGCGCGGCGCGAGCTCTATGAGGAGACCAGCATCAAGTCCGTGGAGAAGCTCGGCGAGGTCTCGGACTGGCTGATCTATGATATCCCGCGCACCGTCGCCGGCCGCGCCTGGAAGGGCCGCTATCGCGGACAGCGGCAAAAATGGTTCGCGCTGCGCTTCACCGGCGATGAGAACGAGATCAACGTCGCCAATCCGGGCGGCGGCCACAAGGCCGAGTTCATCACCTGGCGCTGGGAGCCGATGAAGAATCTGCCGGGGCTGATTGTGCCGTTCAAGCGTCCGGTCTATGAGCGCGTCGTGAAGGAATTTGCCGGTCTGGCGGCCAAGTAGCCGACCGGGTCAACGCGCGACGTACCCACTGAATGTCATCAGATAAGCCCTATCGCCCCAATGTGGGCATCGCGCTGTTCAACGCCGACGGACGCGTGCTGATCGGCCACCGGGTCAAGGACGACGGTCCGGAGATCGTGCTGCCCGGCCTCGAATGGCAGATGCCGCAGGGCGGCATCGACGCCGGCGAGGATCCGCGCCAGGCCGTGATGCGCGAATTGTGGGAGGAGACCGGGGCGGTCAACGCCGACTATCTCGGCGAGACCGACTGGATGACCTACGAATTCCCCGCCTATGACGGGCCGGCATCGCACCGGCTCGCCAAGTTCCGCGGCCAGCGGCAGAAATGGTTTGCGCTGCGCTTCACCGGACGCGACGAGGAGATCGATCCATTGACGCCGCGCAACGGCCAGCCCGCCGAATTCAATCAATGGCGCTGGGAGCGCCTCGACCGCGTCGCCGATCTCGTGGTGCCGTTCCGCCGCGACGTCTATCGCGCGGTCGCGACCCGGTTCGCGGAATTCGCCGGCTGATCCTGCGGCGGTATGCGCCGCGCGTCGCCCGGTGTCATGCCGTAGGTCGAACGGAAGACGCGATAAAAGGTCGCGATGCTGTCGAAGCCGCACGAGAACGCGATCTCGTCGATGCTGCGCTCCCGTATGGCGTAGAGCGCGCGCCTCGCCGCCTTCAACCTTGCCGCCGTCAGCGTCCGCGCAAATGACAGGCCGGTTGGCTCGAACAGCGCATGCAATTGCCGCAGTGAGATGCCGAGCTCGGCGGCAACCACGGCCGGCGTGAGCGAGGCGCGATGCAGGTCGCGGAACAGAATTTCGCGGGCGGCATGAAGGTAGCCCGCATGCAGCGCGGCACGGATTTCGTCCTGGCGTGGCCGCGCGCGTCCGCGCGCGAGCAGCGCCAGGCGCACCATATGCGCAACGTCGTCGGCGAACTGCCCGGCTTGCGCGAGATCTCGCGTCATCGAGCGGAACATGGCGCCGACAAGCCGGGTCAGGCTCGCATCACGCGCCAGCGCGACCGGCGGCGCATCCTCGATCCGCGCGCCGAGCACGAGCTCGTCGGTGACCGGGATCTTGAGGCTGAAGAAGTCAAAGCCGTCGGTCCGTTCGGGTGTCGAGGCAAACGGAAGATTGGAATGGCCGAACACCAGGTCGCCGTTGCGCACGAACTGGACGCGATCGCGACCGATATTCATGTGGCCGGGACCGCGCACCTGCCAGGCGAGATGCAGACTGTTGCTCGGAACGCGCGCGATGTCGGATGCGGTCCGGCTGACGCGGTAGGAGGAAGCCGACATTTGCGCCAGCACGGCACTGCCCACGGGCGTCGCCGAGAAGTGTCCGCGGAAATCGGCTCTCTTGTCGCGCTCGAGCTCGATCGTGACCCCGAACAGGCTCTTGCCGCGCACCTCGCACCAGTGCTCGAAACGGTCCTGCGGGCGGAGAGCATCGGTGGTGAAGGTCAGCACGGCAGCTTGTCCGTTATGTCAGGAATGAAATCGCGATGCGGTCGGGCCAAATCGTAATCGCGCTGCAGCTTGTCATTTGTGCACGATCCCTGCCGCAAGCTGCTTCACATATTTGCAGGTCGTTCGTTCGGGCCGACCGCGAAGAAGCGGACTTGTCGAGAAGAAGCGAGCCGCCGCAGCGTCTCTTCCTCATCGTCGGCAACCAATCGGCTCTGACTTGCGATATCGGCCGCGAGGATCGCTGCGACCTTGCGCTTCATGAGTACCAGCCCCCGAACCCAGATATGCCGGGGAGAATGCCGCCAGACGATCCCGCGCGCAACAAGCATTGAACGCTCGCCAGGGCGTGGCGAGCGTTGAATTATTCAAGCCTTCTCAGGCGATGATAGAAAAAGTGTGAGCTATTCCACTAAGGGGTCGGCTCACTCGACATGGCGGCGCGATCGCCGGTCGGCAACCGCGCCTTAGTGCATAGCCGTCGTGTTGAGCTCTTGCTGGATGCTCTTGAAGTGGTCGAGCCGCTCGATTGCGTGGTCGAGCTCGGAGCCCTCCTTCTCGGCGAGCTTCTCCTGCATCTCGTTGATCGTCTCGGCGAATTTCGCGCGATCGATGTCCGCAAGCGCGGTCGCGACGTCGGCGAGCACGGTGAGGCCCTTGTCCGAGACCTCGGCGAGGCCGCCGAGCACGATCACCTTCTCGCGCTTGCCGGCGGTCGTGATCGTCAGGATGCCCGGACGAACCGTGGCGATGACCGGAGCGTGTCCGGCGAGCACACCGAAATCACCCTCCACGCCGGGGACGTCAACCTGATCGACCTCGCCGGAGAAGGCGAGCTTTTCGGGAGAGACGAGATCGAAGTGGAAGGTGGCCATGGTCTTTCCGTTCTTTGCGCGCTCACCCGCGGGCTCGACCCGCGGGTCCATCAATCAAAATACTGCTCGTGCGATGGATCGCCGGATCAAGTCCGGCGATGACGACATCCCAAAGCTTAAGCGGCTTCGGCCGCCAGCTTCTTGCCCTTCTCGACGGCTTCTTCGATGGTGCCGACCATGTAGAACGCCGCTTCCGGCAGATGATCGTACTTGCCCTGGCAAAGATCGCGGAAGCCCTTGATGGTGTCGGCGAGGTCGACGAACTTGCCCGGCGAGCCGGTGAAGACTTCGGCGACGTGGAACGGCTGCGACAGGAAGCGCTCGACCTTGCGGGCGCGGGCGACCGTCAGCTTGTCCTCTTCCGACAGTTCGTCCATGCCGAGAATAGCGATGATGTCCTGCAGCGACTTGTAGCGTTGCAGGATCTGCTGGACCATGCGCGCGGTGTTGTAGTGCTCGTCACCGACGACGAGCGCCGACAGCATGCGCGAGGTCGAGTCGAGCGGATCCACCGCCGGATAGATGCCCTTTTCCGAGATCGCGCGCGACAGCACCGTGGTGGCGTCCAAGTGCGCGAACGAGGTGGCGGGCGCCGGGTCGGTCAAGTCGTCGGCCGGCACGTAGATCGCCTGCACCGAGGTGATCGAGCCCTTCTGGGTGGTGGTGATGCGCTCCTGCAGCGCGCCCATGTCGGTGGCGAGCGTCGGCTGATAACCCACCGCCGAAGGAATACGGCCGAGCAGCGCCGACACTTCCGAACCCGCCTGGGTGAAACGGAAGATGTTGTCGACGAAGAACAGCACGTCCTGGCCCTGGTCGCGGAAGTGCTCGGCAACGGTGAGACCGGTCAGACCGACGCGGGCGCGGGCGCCCGGCGGCTCGTTCATCTGGCCGAACACCAGCGCGCACTTCGACTTCACGCTCGGATCCGGATTGTGCGGATCGGCGTTGACCTTCGATTCGATGAACTCGTGATAGAGGTCATTGCCTTCGCGGGTGCGCTCGCCGACGCCGGCGAACACCGAGTAACCACCGTGCGCCTTCGCGACGTTGTTGATGAGCTCCTGAATCAGCACGGTCTTGCCGACGCCGGCGCCGCCGAACAGGCCGATCTTGCCGCCCTTCGCATACGGAGCAAGAAGGTCGACGACCTTGATGCCGGTGACGAGAATTTCGGCTTCGGTCGACTGGTCGGTATAGGTCGGCGCTTCCTGATGGATGGCGCGCAGGCCGTCGGACTTGATCGGGCCTGCTTCATCGATCGGCTCGCCGATGACGTTGATGATGCGGCCGAGCGTGCCTTCGCCGACCGGCACCCGGATCGGTTCGCCGGTGTCGGTCACTTCCTGGCCGCGCACGAGGCCCTCGGTGATGTCCATCGCGATGGTGCGGACGGTCGATTCGCCGAGATGCTGCGCGACTTCGAGCACCAGGCGGTTGCCGCCGTTCTTGGTCTCGAGCGCGTTCAGAATCGCCGGAAGGTGGCCTTCGAACTGCACGTCGACCACGGCGCCCGTGACCTGGGTAACGCGACCGATCTGGTTGGCTGCTGTAGCCATGGACTGTTCTCCTTCGAAATCTGCTTAGACCGCCTCAGCGCCGGAGATGATCTCGATCAGCTCCTTCGTGATCTGGGCCTGACGGGTTCTGTTGTAAATCAGGGTTTGCTTGCGAATCATCTCGCCGGCATTGCGGGTCGCGCTGTCCATCGCGCTCATCTGCGCGCCATAGAACGAGGCGTTGTTCTCCAGCAGCGCGCGGAAGATCTGCACCGCGAGGTTGCGCGGCAACAGGCTGCCGAGGATCTGGTCTTCCTCAGGCTCGTATTCGTAGGACGTGGAGGGCGCCGCATTGGCCGCGGGCGCAGCCACCTCCAGCGGGATGATCTGCTGCGCGGTCGGGATCTGCGCGATCACCGACTGGAAGCGCGAGTAGAACAGCGTGCAGACATCGAACTCGCCGGCCTCGAACCGCGCCAGCACCTTCTGGGCGATATCCTCGGCATTGACGAAGCCGATCTGGCGCACCGAACGCAGGTCGAGATGCTCGACGATGCGCTTCTCGAAGGTCCGCCGCAGCTGCTCGTAACCCTTCCGGCCAACGCAGAAGAACTTCACTTCCTTGCCCTGCGCGAGCAGCGCGTTCGCCCGTTCGCGCGCCAGGCGCACGATGGCGGAGTTGAACGCGCCGGACAGGCCGCGCTCGCCGGTGCAGACCAGAAGCAGGTGCACCTGATCGTTGCCGGTGCCGGCGAGCAGCGCCGGCGCGCCGGGCGTGCCGTTGGCTGCCGCGGCGATGTTGGAAATCACCGCATCCATCTTGGTGGCATAGGGCCGCGCCGCTTCGGCGGCGTTCTGCGCGCGGCGCAGCTTCGAGGCTGCGACCATCTGCATAGCCTTGGTGATCTTCTGCGTCGCCTTGGTCGAGGCGATGCGGACCCGCATGTCTTTTAGTGACGCCATTCTTCGTTCACCCCGGCGATCCGACCACAATGGTCAGATCGCAAGCCTCCGTTCGTCACGCCCGGCGGCGAGCCGGGCGACGCCCCATTCGTTATGCAAACGTCTTGGCGAAGCCCTCGACGGCCGTCTTGAGCTTGGCGGCGGTGTCGTCGGACAGATCGCGGCTGGTGCGGATCGCATCGAGGATGTCGGCGTTCTTGCCGCGTAGCAGCGACAGCAGACCGTCCTCGAACGCCTTCACCTTGTTGAGCGGCAGCGGATCGAGATAGCCGTTGGTGCCGGCCCAGATCACGCAGACCTGCTCTTCCATCTTCAGCGGCGAGAATTGCGGCTGCTTCAGAAGTTCGGTCAGACGCGAGCCGCGGTTGAGCAGGCGCTGGGTCGAAGCGTCAAGGTCCGAACCGAACTGCGCGAACGCCGCCATTTCGCGGTACTGCGCGAGCTCACCCTTGATCTTGCCGGCGACCTTCTTGGTCGCCTTGGTCTGCGCCGACGAACCGACGCGCGACACCGACAGACCGACGTTCACGGCGGGACGGATACCCTGGAAGAACAGATCGGTTTCCAGGAAGATCTGGCCGTCGGTGATCGAAATCACGTTGGTCGGAATGTAGGCCGACACGTCGTTGGCCTGGGTTTCGATGACCGGCAGCGCCGTCAGGGAGCCCAAGCCATGCTCCTTGTTGAGCTTGGCGGCGCGCTCGAGCAGGCGGGAATGCAGGTAGAACACGTCGCCCGGATAGGCTTCGCGGCCCGGCGGGCGGCGCAGCAGCAGCGACATCTGGCGATAGGCGACGGCCTGCTTGGACAAGTCGTCATAGATGATCACGGCGTGCATGCCGTTGTCGCGGAAGTACTCGCCCATGGTGCAGGCGGTGAACGGCGCGATGTACTGCATCGGCGCCGGATCGGACGCGGTGGCCGCGACGATGATCGAGTATTCCAGCGCGCCCTGCTCTTCGAGCACCTTGACGAACTGCGCGACGGTGGAGCGCTTCTGCCCGATCGCGACGTAGACGCAATACAGCTTGAGGTTCTCGTCCGGCTGGGCGTTGAGCGGCTTCTGGTTCAGGATGGTGTCGAGCGCGATCGCGGTCTTGCCGGTCTGGCGGTCGCCGATGATCAGCTCGCGCTGGCCGCGGCCGATCGGGATCAGCGCATCGATCGCCTTGAGGCCGGTGGCCATCGGCTCGTTCACCGACTTGCGCGGAATGATGCCGGGCGCCTTGACGTCGACGCGCTTGCGTTCGGTGGCCTGGATCGGGCCCTTGCCGTCGATCGGGTTGCCGAGCGCGTCGACGACGCGGCCGAGCAGGCCCTTGCCGACCGGCGCGTCCACGATCGCGCGGGTGCGCTTGACGGTCTGGCCTTCCTTGATCTCGCGGTCGGCGCCGAAAATCACGATACCGACGTTGTCGGTTTCGAGGTTGAGCGCCATGCCGCGCGTGCCGTTCTCGAACTCGACCATTTCACCGGCCTGAACGTTGTCGAGACCGTAGACGCGGGCGATACCGTCACCGACCGACAACACCTGGCCAACTTCGGTGACCTCGGCTTCCTGGCCGAAATTCTTGATCTGGTCCTTGAGGATCGCAGAAATTTCTGCGGCGCGGATGTCCATCAGCCTGCCTCTTTCATCGCGTTCTTGATCGAATTGAGTTTGGTGCGAAGCGAACTATCCACCATGCGGCTGCCGAGCTTGACCACCAGGCCACCAATAATGGAGGGATCGACCTTCACGTTGAGCGCGACGTCCTTGCCCGTCACTGATTTCAGTGCGGCCTTCAGCGCGTCGAGATTCTTGTCACTGAGCTGCTCGGCGACGGTGACTTCCGCAGTCGCCTCGCCCTTGAACTTCGCCACCAGCGCGCGATAGGCGCGGATCACATCGGCAACGGCGAACAGCCGGCGATTGGCGGTGAGCACCTTGAGGAATTTGGCCGACGTACCGGCGATGCCGGCCTTGTCGAGCACCGCGGTCAGCGCCTTCAGCTGGGCGTCGGCGGCGAACACCGGGCTGCGGACGAGGCGCTTGAGATCGGCGCTCTCGTTGAGCAAGGCCTCGAACTTGTCGAGGTCGGCCCGGACTTGATCGACGGATTGCTCGTCGCGCGCCAACTCGAACAGGGCCGTTGCATAACGACCGGACACTCCCGAAACGGACGGATCTTCAGCAGCCACGAGCTCGCTCTTTTTTGCTGTCAAATTCGCAAGGGAAAAACCGTCGCCACCAAAGCAGCGCCTAGCGATCCAAGCCCTTGGAATTCAAGCGGGACTTCGATTTTCGACCGGCACAGGACGTGCCGGGACCGTTAAAATCGCGGCTTTGCTAACATAGCAATCGCGCAGGTGCAACATGACGGCATCGTGAGTGCCGCCTTGTCGCATGCGCTTTTTGCCGACCGCAGCCGGTGGCCGAACCGGAAAATTTGGCCCGCGGAAGTGCGGCGCGCCGAACCCGATTCGCGCCGCCGCGATTTTGTTCCATCGAAATTTGCATAGGCCTATGGCCGAGCGCACAGGGAACTCCTGGCCGGCCGCGGTTTCATTTAGCGATTACTTACCGAAAACTTACCGTCGCCTCGATAATCAGTATTGGCAAGTATATTGATCGTTAAAAATTGGTTAAACAGCAAGATTACGGAACCTCGATTGACTACCCCAAGGCGGTAACAAGATATTTCAGCACGAGATAATCCGGATTTACTGCCCAATTCGTGCCTCATTGGGAAACCAAACGGCCTTGGTCAACGAAGGGACGGGGGTTCCACTTGCCGCGTTAGCGGCAATACTGTCTGAGGGTCTTATCAATGCTGAATATCAAGAAGGCGGCGGGCAACGTAACCCGCTCGCGTACGGCGCTTGCGTTTGTAGCCGCAACTATTCTCGTCGGGGGCAGCGTGACCGAGGCGTCCGCGAAGTCCCGGCACCACCATCATCGCCACCACCATCATCACCACGCCCGCGCCGAAGGCTCGTCCTGGCGCGACGCCAATGCATCGATCCAGCCGTCCGGCGGCCACTCGTTCTCGGGGATGGCCTCCTTCTACGGCAATGAGTCGGGCAGCCGCACCGCTTCCGGCCAGCGCTTCAACCAGAACGCCATGACCGCGGCCCACCGCTCGCTGCCGTTCGGCACCAGGCTCCGCGTCACCCATGGCGGCCGCAGCGTCGTCGTCACCATCAACGATCGTGGCCCGTTCATCCGCGGCCGCGTGCTCGACCTCTCCACCGGCGCAGCACGCGCCATCGGCCTGACCGGTGCCGGCGTCGGCCGCGTCACCGCTGAGGTCGTCTCGTAAGCGCCTTCAGTAAGCGTTGCGTTGCGTAACGGCCGCGAGGCCTGCTTCGCGCCAAAAAATGGCCTGCCGTCGCAAATGACGGCAGGCTTTTTCTTTTGCGGGACGTGCTGCCAGCCGCCGTCATTGCGAGCGGAGCGAAGCAATCCATTTCACCGCGTTTGCGGACACATGGATTGCTTCGTCGCTTTCGCTCCTCGCAAATGACGGTCAAGATTGAAGCTGCTTACAAAAAGCTCTGCGGATCGACGTCGACCTCGAGCTTCAGATTGCCCTTGGTCTTGGGACCGGATTCCAGCCATTCGCGCAGATATTGCGACAGGTCGACATTGCGCAGCGACTTCACCAGCAGGCGGAAGCGATAGCGGCCCTTGATGACGGCGAGCGGCGCCTCGGCGGGGCCGAGCACCTGGATCCGCTCATCGAGCGGCGCCACCGCGGCGAGCTTGCGGGCGAAGCCTTCCGCGGTCGGACGGTCGCCGGCGGAGACGATCAGGCTCGCCAGCCGACCGAACGGCGGGTAGCCGGTGCGCTCGCGAATCTCGATCTCGCTGGCATAGAACGCCTCGCGGTCATTGGCGATCAGGGCCTTGATCACCGGATGCTCCGGCTGATGGGTCTGCAGAAAGCCGACGCCGCGGCCCTGCTCGCGGCCGGCGCGGCCGACCACCTGGTTCAGCAGCTGGAACGTCCGCTCGGCGGCGCGCGGATCGCCATTGCTCAGGCCGAGATCGGCGTCGATGACGCCGACCAGATTGAGCCGCGGGAAGTTGTGGCCCTTCGCCACCAGCTGGGTGCCGATGACGATGTCGACGCGGCCCTCGGCGATCTCGTTGAGCTCGCTGCGCATGGTCTCGATCGAGGTGATGAGATCGCTCGACAGCACCATCGTCCGTGCCTCGGGGAAGATGTGGGCGGCCTCCTCCTGCAGGCGCTCGACGCCGGGCCCGACCGCGACCAGCGATTCCTCGGCCGCGCAATGCGGGCAGATATTCGGGCGCGGCATCGAGAAGCCGCAATGATGACAGACCAGCCGCTGTCGGAACCGGTGATCGACCAGCCATGCATCGCAGATGGTGCAGGCGAAGCGGTGGCCGCAGGCCCGGCACAGCGTCAGCGGTGCGTAACCGCGGCGGTTGAGGAACAGCAGCGCCTGCTCGCGGCGCTCGATGGCATGGCCGATCTGCTCGGCCAGCACCGGCGAAATGAAGCGGCCGCGCGGCGGCGGCGCGCGGCGCATGTCGATCGCCTCGATATGCGGCATGTGCTGGCCGCCGAACCGCGACGGCAGCGCCACGCGCTGGTAGCGCCCCTTGCGCGCATTGACCTCGCTCTCGACCGACGGGGTCGCCGACGCCAGCACGATCGGAATCTTTGCGATATGGGCGCGGACCACCGCCATGTCGCGCGCGTGATAATGCGCGCCGTCGTCCTGTTTGTAGGCCTGGTCGTGCTCCTCATCGACGATGATGAGACCGAGATCGGCATAGGGCAGGAACAGCGCGGAGCGGGCGCCGACCACGACCGGCGCCTTGCCCTCGGAGATCGCGGCCCAGTTGCGCGCGCGCGTGCGCGACGTCAGCTCCGAATGCCACTCCAGCGGCCGCACGCCGAAGCGCTGCGCGAAACGATCGAGGAACTGGCCGGTCAGCGCGATCTCCGGCATCAGGATCAGCGTCTGCTTGCCGCGGCGGATATTCTCGGCGATCGCCTCGAAATAGACTTCGGTCTTGCCGGAACCGGTGACGCCGTCGAGCAGCGCGACGTGAAAGCTGCCGCTCGCGGCCAGCGTCCGCATCACGTCGACGGCGCTGCGCTGCTCGCGCGAAAAATCCGGCTGCGCGTAGGAGGGATCCGGAACGGGCGGCGGTGCCGGCGGCGGCATCGCCTCAACCGTCAGGGTGCCTTCGTCGACCAGGCCGTCGATCACGCCGGAACTGACGCCGGCCTCCCGGGCCGCCTCCGACTTGCCGTGCAGCAAGCGGTCCGACAGCACCTCGATCACCCGCCGGCGTGCCGGCGTCAGGCGCCGCGGCGGCTCGCCGACCAGCCGCACGCCGAGCCGCATCCGCTCCGGCCCGAGATTTTCGCCCATCCGCAGCGTCATCCGCAGCACCATGCCGCGTGCCGACAGCGTGTAATTGGAGACCCAGTCGACCAGCTGGCGCAGCTCCGGTTTCAGCGGCGGAACATCGAGCTTCTCGCTGACGTCCTTGAGCCGGTTGTGCAGCCGCGGATCCGGATTGGCATTTTCCGCCCACACCACCGCGACGACCTCACGCGGCCCGAGCGGAACGCCGATCACGTCGCCCGGCGCAAGCTCCATGCCGCGCGGAACGCGGTAGGAATAAGTCTGGTTCAGCGCGACAGGCACCAGCACGTCGACGACACGTATCGTCGATGCAGAGGCTGGGCCGGGGCGCGTGGTATGGTCCATTGAATCAGAAACCTTGAACCCGAGCGGGCTAGAGATTTGGTTTCTGATCGAATCAGAACCAAATCTCCAGCTTCTTGTTTTGACGCGTTTTCTTCACGCGAACCGGCGTCCACTTCGCTCGAAAACGCTCTCCCACCGCTTCGCCGTCTTAGCGAACGGTAAACGAAGGCAGTGCGATATAATCAGGAGATGAGCAGCGCCAATAGCCCTTAAGACACGGACTTAAGACACGGACATGGCCCGGACCGATCAGCCCATCCAGCCGCTCGAGCTCGACTGCGCCGACGCATCGGTCACGCAGGAGATGACGCGCTGGCTGTCGCATCTGCGTGCGGAGCGGCGGCTGTCGCCGAAGACGCTTGAGGCCTATGCCCGGGACGTGCGCCAATGCCTCGCCTTCCTGGCCGGGCACTGGGGCGCGCGGGTGACGCTTAAGGCATTTTCCGCGCTCGAGGCGAGCGATGTGCGCGCCTTCATGGCGATGCGCCGAACCGAGGAGATCGGTGGGCGATCGCTGATGCGGGCGCTGGCGGGCCTGCGCTCGTTCGGACGATTCCTGGAACGCGAGGGCAAGGGCAAGGTCGGCGCGCTCTCGGCGATCCGCGCGCCCAAGGTGGCGAAGAGCCTGCCGAAGCCGATTCACATGGAAGCGGCGAAACGCTTCGCCGACGCCGACGAGCGCGCGAACGAAACCCGCGAGACCTGGATCCTGGTGCGTGACGCCGCCGTCATGGCGCTGCTCTATGGTTCGGGCCTGCGCATCTCCGAGGCGCTGGGGCTGAAGCGCCGCGACGTGCCGAAACCTGGCGAAGGCGACGTGCTCGTGGTGACCGGCAAGGGCAATAAGACCCGCATGGTGCCGGCGCTGCAGAACGTGCTGCAATTGATCGCGGACTATGAGGCGATCTGCCCGCATCAGCTCAGCCCCGCGGGGCCGATGTTCGTCGGCGCGCGCGGCGGTCCCTTGAGCCCGCGCATCATCCAGCTCACCATGGAGCGGCTGCGCGGCGCGCTCGGCCTCCCCGACAGCGCAACGCCGCATGCGCTGCGGCATTCCTTCGCCACGCATCTGCTGAGCCGCGGCGGCGATCTGCGCGCGATCCAGGAATTGCTCGGCCACGCATCGCTGTCGACCACGCAGATCTACACCGGCATCGACAGCGACCGCCTGCTCGAAGTCTATCGCTCCGCGCATCCCCGAGGTTGAACGTTCGGTTCTGAAAAAATAAAGCGCGGGCTTTGGCCCGCCGTCATGCGCCGTTCATCTTGATACGGCTACCCAAAACCGTTCGGCCCTTGCCTTGTGCGCCGCATTCGGCAATCGTGGCGCGGTCTCATCCGGAGGGGAATCATGAGCGCACATGAAAGTATGGAGCACGCGGAGCATGCCGAGCATGCCTCGGGCGAGAACAAGAAGATCGCGCTCCTGATCGCCGTGATCGCCCTGTGCCTGGCGCTGTCGGAAACGCTCGGCAAGGGCGCCCAGACCGAATCGATCAGCAAGAATGTCGAGGCCTCCAACCTGTGGGCCTTCTTCCAGGCCAAGAGCATCCGCCGGACCGCGGTGCAGACCGCGGCCGAACAGGGCAAGCTGAACCTCGCGACCACCACCGACGAGGCGGCCAGGACCGCGCTGCAGAAGCAGATCGACGACTGGCAGAAGACCGCGGCGCGCTATCGCTCGGAGCCGGAAACCGGCGAGGGTTCAGAGCAGCTCTCCGAACGCGCCAAGCACGCCGAGCATGAGCGCGACGAGGCCACCGCGAAATATCATCATTTCGAGCTTGCCTCCGCCGCCTTCCAGATCGCCATCGTGCTGGCATCGGCGACCATCATCACGGGCATCATCGCGTTGGCCTGGGTCTCCGGCCTGGTGACGCTCGCCGGCATCGTGATGACGGCGCTCGGCCTGTTCCAGCCGCACTTGCTGCATCTGCATTGAGGCGCAGCGCGCCGCTTTCGAACCGTCATCCTGAAGAGCGCGCCCTTGCGCGCGTCTCGAAGGATCGACGGCCACCGGCCGGGCCGTGCATCCTTCGAGACGCGCGTTCCGCGCTCCTCAGGATGACGGAATAGAAAGTCTTGATCAAAGAGGCTTGCTGGTCTGATGCACGCTTTTGCGGAAGCGCGCGATCACGCGCAGCGTGCGCGCCGCCCAGCCCTCGCCGTCGCCACTGATCATCTCGCGAATGCGCCGCTTGATTGGCTCGACCAGCGCGGTGGCCTTGGCCCGCAGCGCCATCACGAAATTATAGAGTGCCTCGAACCAGGGCATCTCCAGCAGTTTCGGCCGCGTCACGTCGAACAGGAAGGCCGTCACGCCGACGCCGACGAACTTGGCGAACAGGATCAGCGAGACCGCACTGAACCAGTATTGGTTCGCGAGCAGCCAGAGCCCGATCAGCTTGAGCGGAAACAGCGGGATGACCGGCACGACAAAGACAATCAGCGTCATCGCCGGCGACAGCGAATCGACCCGGTCGGCAAGCCACTGCTTGAGCGCGCGGAGCGGAATCCACGCCACCGCCCGCGCCACGATCGGCTCGAGATGGTCCCATAGCCAAGCCTCGACCAGGAAGATGATCGCAAGCAGGACCCAGAACGGCTGAAGCAGGCGGCGCAGCATCGCTATGATCTCGACCCGGCTTACGCCGGACTTTCGATCATCACATATGGATGGCGCGCTTGCCCACCGCAAGCGCGGCTTCCTTGATCGCCTCCGAACGGGTCGGGTGCGCGTGGCAGGTGCGTGCCAGATCCTCGGCAGATCCGCCGAATTCCATCAGAACGCAGGCTTCGTGGATCATTTCGCCGGCTTCGCGCCCGACAATGTGGACGCCAAGCACCCGATCCGTCTTCGCATCTGCGAGAATTTTCACGAAGCCGTCGGTGGTCTGATTGACCTTGGATCGGCCGTTCGCCGTGAACGGGAATTTGCCGACGGTGTACGCGACGCCGGCCTGCTTGAGTTCTTCCTCGGTCTTGCCGACCGACGATACTTCCGGCGTGGTATACACAACACCTGGAATGACGTCGTAGTTCACGTGGCCGGCCTGGCCCGCGATGATCTCCGCACAGGCAACGCCTTCGTCTTCCGCTTTGTGCGCGAGCATCGGCCCGGCCACGACGTCGCCGATCGCGTAGATGCCCTTCACGTTGGTCGAGAAGTGCGCGTCGATCTCGACGCGGCCGCGATTGTCGAGCGCAACGCCGGCTTCCTTCAGCCCGAGCCCCTCGGTGTAGGGCACCCGGCCGATGCAGACGAGCACGACGTCGGCTTCGATGGTTTCCGCAGCGCCACCCGCGGCGGGCTCGACCTTGGCCTGCAGCGTCTTGCCGGAGCTATCGACCGCGGTGACCTTGGCGCCGAGCTTGAAGACGAAGCCCTGCTTCTCGAGCATGCGCTGAAATTGCTTTGCCACCTCGCCGTCCATGCCGGGCAGGATGCGGTCGAGGAATTCCACGACCATGACGTCCGCACCGAGACGCCGCCAGACCGAGCCAAGCTCGAGCCCGATCACCCCCGCGCCGATGATCAGCAATTTCTCCGGCACCTTCTCCAGCGACAGCGCGCCAGTCGAGGACACGATGCGCTTCTCGTCGATGTCGATACCCTTCAGGCGGGCGATATCGGAGCCGGTGGCGATCACGATGTTCCTGGTCTCGACGGTCTCGGACTTGCCGTCACCGGAGACCTCGACCTTGCCGGCACCGAGGATCTTGCCGGTCCCCTTGAGCACGTCGATCTTGTTCTTCTTCATCAAGAACTCGACGCCCTTGACGTTGCCGTCGATGCCCTGCTGCTTGAAGTTCATCATCGCGGGCAGATCTAGCTTCGGCGCCGGGACGCTGACGCCCATCTTGGCAAAGGAGTGCCCGGCTTCCTCGAACATCTCGGAGGCGTGCAGCAGCGCTTTCGACGGCATGCAGCCGACGTTGAGGCAAGTGCCGCCCAGCGTCGCGTCCTTCTCGACGACGGCGACCTTCATGCCGAGTTGCGCCGCGCGGATCGCGCAGACATATCCGCCCGGGCCGGTGCCGATGACGACGAGATCGTAAGAAGCCATGATGGAAGGTCCTGTAGCTAAGCTCTGTGACAATTACGCAGGCGCGATCGTGACGGCAGACCGTCGCCCGCTCTTGATCGTGTGCTAGCGACCGCCCGACACATCGAGGATCGCGCTGGTGACATAGGAAGCCTCGTCCGAGATCAGCCAGACGATGGCGTTGGCGATTTCATCGGCGGTGCCGACACGCTTCATCGGCACCATATGGGCAAGCCGGTGCGCACGATCGGGCTCGCCGCCCGCGGCGTGGATGTCGGTGTCGATCAGGCCGGGCCGGATGCCGGCGACGCGGATGCCCTCATTCGCGACTTCGTAGCCGAGGCCTATCGTGAAGGAATCGATCGCGCCCTTGGAGGCGGCATAGTCGACATAGGTGTTGGGCGCGCCGAGCTTCGCCGCGACCGAGGACAGGTTGACGATGATGCCGCCCTTGCCGCCGTGCTTGGTCGACATGCGCTTCACCGCCTCGCGCGCGCACAGGATGCTGCCGGTGACATTCACTGCCATCATCTGCTGGATACGCTCGGCCGACATCTCGTCGACACGCACGCCGCTCTTGCCGACGATGCCGGCATTGTTGACGAGCGCGCCGAGCGTGCCGAAGCCGTCGGCCGCCTTGAACAGCGCCAGGATGTCCTGCTCGCTGCCGACATCGCATTTCACCGCGATCGCCTTGCCGTTGCTGGCTTCGATCGCGGCGACGACCTCGTCCGCCGCGGTCTTGTTGGATGCATAGCCGACCACGATGCGATAGCCGCGCGCGGCGGCAGCGAGCGCGGTGGCGCGGCCGATGCCGCGGCTGCCGCCGGTGATGACAACGACCTTATCCGTCACTTTGATCCCCAAATGTGAGCAACCAACAGATCGCGGCGCCCGATCCGATCGGACGCCGCGCGCGATACGACCTTAGAGGTCCAGCACCAGGCGGGCCGGATCCTCCAGGCTCTCCTTGACGCGCACCAGGAAGGTAACCGCTTCCTTGCCGTCGATGACGCGGTGGTCGTAGGAGAGTGCCAGATACATCATCGGGCGCACCTCGATCTTGCCGCCGACCACCATCGGCCGCTCCTGGATCTTGTGCATGCCGAGGATGCCGGACTGCGGCGCATTCAGGATCGGCGTCGACATCAGCGAACCGTAGATGCCGCCATTGGTGATGGTGAAGGTGCCGCCCTGCATCTCGTCGATCTTGAGCTGGCCGTCGCGGGCGCGGCGGCCGTAGTCGGCGATCGACTTCTCGATCTCGGCGATCGACTTGTGGTCGCAGTCGCGCACCACAGGCACCACGAGGCCGCGGTCGGTGCCGACCGCAACGCCGATGTGATAGTAGTTCTTGTAGATCAGGTCAGAGCCGTCGATTTCGGCGTTGACCGCCGGAATGTCCTTTAGCCCCTGCACGACCGCCTTGGTGAAGAAGCCCATGAAGCCGAGCTTCGAGCCGTGTTTCTTCTCGAACGTGTCCTTGTAGAGGGCCCGCAGCTTCATCACCTCGGTCATGTCGACCTCGTTGAAGGTCGTCAGCATCGCGGCGGTGTTCTGCACGTCCTTGAGGCGGCGCGCGATGGTCTGGCGCAGCCGGGTCATCTTCACGCGCTCCTCGCGCGCGGCGTCGTCCGCCGGCGACGGCGCACGAACCTGCACGGCGGCGGCCGGCTGGTTGACCGGGGTCGGCGCCGAGGCGGCCTTCTCGATCGCGGCCAGCATGTCGCCCTTGGTCACGCGGCCGTCCTTGCCCGAGCCGGGAACGGTGGACGCATCGATGCCGCTTTCAGCGGACAGCTTGCGGACCGAGGGTGCCAGCGGCGCATCCGCCGGCGGCGCCTTCGGCGCAGCGGCAGCAGCCGGCGCAGCAGCGGCAGCCGGTGCGGCGGCCTTGGCGGGAGCCGCAGCAGCCGGCTTGGCGGCCGGAGCGGCGCCGTCATTGATCTGTCCGAGCAGCGCGCCGACGGCGACCGTCTCGCCGTCCTTGGCGATGATCTCGCCGAGCGTACCGGCCACCGGCGCGGGCACCTCGATGGTGACCTTGTCGGTCTCCAGCTCCACCAACGGCTCGTCCACCGCGACGGCTTCACCGGCCTTCTTGAACCAGCGGCCGATCGTGGCCTCGGTCACGGATTCGCCGAGCGTTGGAACGCGAATTTCAGTCATGGTCTTTTCCTCGATAACCCTGCGGTCGCAAAATTTGCGGTCGTGAAACTTGTCCGTCACCGCCCGCAAAGCGAGCGATCCGGTACTCCGTGACGACAGCACTTCTGCTGGATGACGCGGGATACCGGATGCCCCGCATTCGCGGGGCATGGCTTCAATGAAAGTCGTTAGTTCAGTGCGTCGTCGAGCAGCGCCTTGAGCTGCGCCAGATGTTTCGACATCAAGCCGGTCGCCGTTGCCGCCGATGCCGGACGGCCGGCATAGCGCGGACGCCTGTTGGGTGCGTGGATCTGGTTGAGCACCCATTCCAGATAGGGCTCGATGAAGTGCCAGGAGCCCATATTGCGCGGCTCTTCCTGGCACCAGACCACTTCGGCGTTCTTGAAGCGGCCGAGCTCCTGCACCAGCGCCTTCAGCGGCACCGGATAGAGCTGCTCGACGCGCATCAGATAGATGTCATCGATGTCGCGCTTCTCACGCTCCTCGTAGAGATCGTAGTAGACCTTGCCGGAGCACAGCACGACGCGGCGAATCTTGTCGTCCGGCACCAGCTTGATCTTCTCGTCCGGCAGCATCTGCGCGTCATCGTACAGAATGCGGTGGAACGTGGCGTTCTTGCCGAGCTCCTCGAGCTGCGACACCGCGCGCTTGTGGCGCAGCAGCGACTTCGGCGTCATCAGGATCAGCGGCTTGCGGATCTCGCGATGCAGCTGGCGCCGCAGCACGTGGAAGTAGTTCGCCGGCGTGGTCGGATTGACCACCTGCATGTTGTCTTCGGCGCACATCTGCAGGTAACGCTCGAGGCGCGCGGAGGAATGCTCCGGTCCCTGCCCTTCGTAGCCGTGCGGCAGCAGGCAGACGAGGCCCGACATGCGCAGCCACTTGCGTTCGCCCGAGGAGATGAACTGGTCGAACACCACCTGCGCGCCGTTGGCGAAGTCGCCGAACTGCGCTTCCCAGAGCGCCAGCGCATTCGGCTCGGCCAGCGAGTAGCCGTATTCGAAGCCGAGCACCGCCTCTTCCGACAGCAGCGAGTTGATGACCTCGTAGTGGCCGGTGTCTTCGCCGCCGAGATGGTTGAACGGCGTGTAGCGGCTCTCGTCCTCCTGGTCGATCAGCACTGAATGGCGCTGCGAGAAGGTCCCGCGCTCGGAATCCTGGCCGGACAGTCGCACATGATGACCTTCCTGCAGCAGCGTGCAGAATGCCAGGGCCTCGCCGGTGGCCCAGTCGATCCCGACACCGCTATCGATCGCCTTGGCGCGATTGTCGAGGAAACGCTGGATGGTGCGGTGGACGCGGAAGCCGTCCGGCACCTTGGTGATCTTGCGGCCGATATCCTTGAGAACGGCGACATCGACGCCGGTGACTCCGCGGCGGGCGTCCTCTTCCTGGTCGGCGATCTTGAAGCCTGCCCACTTGCCGTCGAGCCAGTCGGCCTTGTTCGGCTTGTAGCCGGCGCCGGCTTCAAGCTCGGCGTCGAGCCGCGCGCGCCAGTCGGCCTTGGCCTTCTCGACCTCGCCCTCGGTCAACACGCCGTCAGCGACCAGCCGCTTGGCGTAGATCTCGAGCGTTGACGGGTGAGAAGCGATCTTCTTGTACATCACCGGCTGGGTGAAGGCCGGCTCGTCGCCCTCGTTGTGGCCGTGGCGCCGGTAGCAGAACATGTCGATGACGACCGGCTTGTGGAATTTCTGCCGGAACTCGATCGCGACCTTGGCCGCGAACACCACGGCCTCCGGATCGTCGCCATTCACGTGGAAGATCGGCGCATCGATCATCTTCGCTACGTCGGACGGATAGGGCGACGAGCGCGAGTAGCGCGGGTAGGTGGTGAAGCCGATCTGGTTGTTGACGATGAAATGCAGCGAGCCACCGGTGCGATAGCCCTTCAGGTCGGACAGGCTGAAGCATTCAGCCACCACGCCCTGGCCTGCGAATGCCGCGTCGCCGTGCATCAGCAGCGGCAGCACGGAGATACGCATATCCGGCGGATCGCCGTGCTGGTCCTGCTTGGCGCGCACCTTGCCCATCACGACCGGATCGACGATCTCGAGATGCGACGGGTTTGCGGTCAGCGACAGATGGATGTTGTTGCCGTCGAACTCGCGGTCCGAGGAGGCGCCGAGGTGATACTTGACGTCGCCCGAGCCTTCGACCGAGTCGGGGTTGGCCGAACCACCCTTGAACTCATGGAACAGCGCGCGGTGCGGCTTGCCCATCACCTGGGTCAGCACGTTGAGGCGGCCGCGATGCGGCATGCCGACCACGATCTCCTTCACGCCGAGATTGCCGCCGCGCTTGATGATCTGCTCGAGCGCCGGGATCAGCGATTCACCGCCATCGAGGCCGAAGCGCTTGGTGCCGGTGAACTTGGTGTCGCAGAACTTCTCGAAGCCGTCCGCCTCGATCAGCTTGTTGAGGATCGCGCGGCGCCCCTCGGGCGTGAACGAGATCTCCTTGTCCGGCCCCTCGATGCGCTCCTGGATCCACGCCTTCTGCGCGGCGTTCGAGATGTGCATGAATTCGACGCCGAGCGTCTGGCAGTAGGTGCGTTCGCAGATCTGCACGATCTCGCGCAGCGTGCCGTATTCGAGGCCGAGCACGTGGTCGAGGAAGATCTTGCGATCGAAGTCCGCCTCGGTGAAGCCGTAGGAGCGCGGATCGAGCTCCTCGCGGTCGCGCGGCGCCTCGATGCCGAGCGGATCGAGCTTGGCGTGGAAATGGCCGCGCATGCGGTAGGCGCGGATCAGCATCAGTGCGCGAACCGAATCGCGGGTGGCCTGATGGACGTCGGCATCGGACAGTTCGGCGCCCTTGGCCTGCGCCTTGGCCGCGAGCTTGGTGCCGACCGCCTTCTCGACCTGGGCCCAGTTGCCGTCGAGCGCCGAGGTCAGCTCGTCGCGCGGCGTCACCGGCCAGTTGTCGCGGCCCCACGAGGCGCCCTCGGCGTTCTTCTGGACATCGGCCGGGGCGTCCTTCAGGCTTTTGAAGAAATCCTGCCACTCGGCGTCGACCGACGACGGGTCCTGCTCGTAGCGGGCGTAGAGGTCGTCGATGTAGGCGGCGTTGGTCCCCTGCAGGAATGATGAGAGTGCAAAAGCGGCGTTCGCGTCTTGGCGAGACATGGGCAGTCCTGGTGATTTTTTCGGTTCGCGCGTAGGAGACGGCGCTGATGCCGGTCTGGAAGTGCGCCGGCTGGATTGATACCCTTTACCCTATCTAGGACAGATATTCCTGCCTAAAAGAACCAAGAAGTGAATTTATTTTCATTTTTTATTGATCGGCATTCCGGCACCAAAACGCGATAAAAGAGCGGGTTCCCCAAGGAGAACCCGCCCCAAATCACGTCAAACCTCGAAGGGAACTCGCCGGACGGCGGTTACTTCAGCATTTCCGCGAGCGTGTGCCCGAGGCGGGCCGGCGATGGCGACACCCTGATGCCGGCGGCTTCCATCGCCGCGGTCTTGGAACCGGCGTCGCCCTTGCCGCCCGAGATGATCGCGCCGGCATGGCCCATGCGGCGGCCGGGAGGTGCGGTGACACCGGCAATGAAGCCGACCATCGGCTTCTTGCGGCCACGCTTGGCCTCGTCTTTGAGGAACTGGGCGGCGTCCTCCTCGGCGGAGCCGCCGATTTCGCCGATCATCACGATCGACTTGGTCTTCTCGTCGGCCAGGAACATCTCCAGCATGTCGATGAACTCGGTGCCCTTGACCGGGTCGCCGCCGATGCCGACCGCGGTGGTCTGGCCGAGACCCTCCTGGGTGGTCTGGAACACCGCCTCATAGGTCAGGGTGCCGGAGCGGGAGACGATGCCGACCGAGCCGGGCTTGAAGATGTTGGCCGGCATGATGCCGATCTTGCATTCGCCGGCGGTCATCACGCCGGGGCAGTTCGGCCCGATCAGCCGCGACTTCGAGCCCGACAGCGAGCGCTTCACGCGCACCATGTCGAGCACCGGGATGCCCTCGGTGATGCAGACGATCAGCGGGATTTCCGCATCGATCGCCTCGCAGATCGCGTCGGCTGCGCCCGGCGGCGGGACATAGACCACGCTGGCGTCGGCGCCGGTCTTCTCGCGCGCTTCGGCGACGGTGTCGAACACCGGCAGGTTGAGATGGGTCGAGCCGCCTTTGCCCGGCGCCACGCCGCCGACCATCTTGGTGCCGTAAGCGATCGCCGCTTCCGAATGGAACGTGCCGTTCTTGCCGGTGAAGCCCTGGCAGATGACCTTGGTGTTCTTGTCGATCAGAATGGACATGGTTCGAGATGCTTTCGCGAGACGATCGGTGATGGGACTCTATGGTTTGAGCATGATCTTGTCGGAAAACCGGAGACCACTTTTCCGGATCATGCTCAGTGAATACGCCGGTACACGCCGGTGAGCACGTCGGCCCACCCTTCCGCGTCAGGCGAGAACTGGATTTTCATGTTGTAGGTGTTGTCGTCGACGACCTCGTAGACGTGACGGGCATTGCCGCGCAGCGAGCCGCGCACCAGGATCAGCGACTTGCCCGCCCATCTACCGGACGCCGGTGACGGCGGGTAGTAGCCGAGCGAGTCGTGCCAGAACAATTTGTAGGCCCGATCGTCGCGGTCGTAGGTGAACACGCCGTGGGTGGCGAAGCTCTCCTTGCCGTCGCGGGTCTGCACGCTGTCCTGGATCAGGTAGAAGCCGTTGAGCGCGATGCGCGCAACGACCTGCGAGGTGGCCGGACCGCCCGCGGTCCAGCGCGACGGATAGACCATCTCTTCGCCGCTCCACTCGCCCGCAAACGCCGCGAGCTTGCGGTGTTCGTCCAGCGGTGTCGGAGCGTCGAGATGATCGGCCATCGTTAGCCTCCCTTGACGGCTTTCACGATCTTCTGTGCAGCGTCATCGAGGTTGTCGGCGGGCAGGACGTTGAGGCCGCTCTCGCGGATGATCTTCTTGCCCTGCTCGACATTGGTGCCTTCGAGGCGCACCACCAGCGGAACCTTGAGGCCGACCTGCTTCACCGCGGCGACCACGCCCTCGGCGATCACGTCGCACTTCATGATGCCGCCGAAAATGTTGACCAGGATGCCCTTCACGTTCGGATCGGCGGTGATGATCTTGAACGCGGCCGCGACCTTCTCCACGCTGGCGCCGCCGCCGACGTCGAGGAAGTTCGCCGGCTCCATGCCGTACAGCTTGATGATGTCCATGGTCGCCATGGCAAGGCCGGCGCCGTTGACCATGCAGCCGATCGTGCCATCGAGCGCGACGTAGTTGAGGTCGTATTTCGACGCCTCGATCTCCTTGGCGTCTTCCTCGGTCTCGTCGCGCAGCGCGACCACGTCCGGATGACGATAGAGTGCGTTGCTGTCGAACGACACCTTGGCGTCGAGCACGCGAAGCTGGCCCTGCTTGGTGACGACGAGCGGATTGATCTCGAGCATCGCCATGTCCTTGGCGGCGAAGGCGGCATAGAGCTGGCCGGTCAGCTTCTCGGCCTGCTTGGCGAGATCGCCGGTCAGCTTCAGCGCCTTGGCAACCGTGCGGCCGTGATGCGGCATGATGCCGGTCGCGGGATCGACCGAGAACGAGACGATCTTTTCCGGGGTCGAATGCGCGACCTCTTCGATATTCACGCCGCCTTCGGTCGACACCACAAAGGAAATTTCGGAGGTCTCGCGATTGACCAGGATCGAGAGGTAGAACTCCTTGTCGATGTCGGAGCCTTCCTCGATGTAGAGGCGATTGACCTGCTTGCCGTGCGGACCGGTCTGCACCGTGACCAGCGTCGCGCCGAGCATCTGCTTGGCGAATTCGGCGACCTCGGCGGCCGATTTGGCGATGCGGACGCCGCCCTTGTCGCCGGCCGACGCTTCCTTGAACTTGCCCTTGCCGCGGCCGCCGGCATGGATCTGGCTCTTCACTACCCAGATCGGGCCGGGCAGCTGCTTGGCCGCCGCGTCGGCCTCTTCCGGCTTCAGCACCGGCACGCCGCGCGAGATCGGCACGCCGAATTCATGCAGCAAAGCCTTGGCCTGGTATTCATGGATATTCATGGAAAGACGCTCCCAAACCCTCGTGCGGCGACCTTATTACGTCAGCCTTGAGACTGGCATACCATATACCAAAGCTCGCGCAACTAAAAAATCCGCCGGAATTTCATCGCCTTGGACCCGACAGGCGATTGAAACCGCCTATCGGGCCATTGCCAATCGAGATTACTTGCCGAGCAGATCGGGCGCGATCTTCTTGCAGGCGTCGACCAGGCCCTGCACCGCACCGACCGACTTGTCGAAAGCCTCGCGGTCCTTGCCCGCCAGTTCGATCTCGACGATGCGCTCGACACCCTTGGCGCCGACCACGACCGGCACGCCGACATACATGTCCTTCACGCCGTACTCGCCGTTGAGATAGGCGGCGCAGGGCAGCACGCGCTTCTTGTCCTTCAGGTAGCTCTCGGCCATCGCGATCGCGGACGCAGCCGGCGCGTAGAAGGCGGAGCCAGTCTTGAGCAGGTTGACGATCTCGGCGCCGCCGTTGCGTGTGCGATCGACGATCTCATCGATGCGCGCCTGCGAGGTCCAGCCCATCTTGACGAGGTCGGGCAGCGGAATGCCGGCGACAGTCGAGTAGCGGGTCAGCGGCACCATGGTGTCGCCGTGGCCGCCGAGCACGAAGGCGGTGACGTCCTCGACCGAGACGTGGAATTCGTCGGCCAGGAAATAGCGGAAACGCGCGGAGTCGAGCACGCCGGCCATGCCGACCACCTTCTTGTGCGGCAGGCCCGAGGCCTTCTGCAGCGCCCACACCATGGCGTCGAGCGGGTTGGTGATGCAGATGACGAAGGCGTCGGGCGCGTACTTCTTGATGCCGGCGCCGACCTGCTCCATGACCTTGAGGTTGATGGAGAGGAGATCGTCGCGGCTCATCCCGGGCTTGCGCGGCACGCCGGCGGTGACGATGCAGACCTTGGCGCCGTCGAGCGCTTCATAGGAATTGGCGCCGACCAGATTGGAATCGAAACCGTCGACCGGCGACGACTGCGCGATGTCGAGCGCTTTGCCCTGCGGCACGCCCTCGGCAATATCGAACAGCACGACGTCTCCGAGTTCCTTGAGGCCGACGAGGTGCGCCAGCGTTCCGCCGATCTGTCCGGAGCCAATCAGAGCAATCTTGTCGCGTGCCATGGGAAATCAGTCCTTTGAACTGTGTACGGGAGGGAGGGAAGTCGGTTGCAAGGGTGGTTATCCCTTTCGAATGATCCATTCAAGTCGCGGCCTGCCCGATTGCGGGCCCTGCCTGGAATTCGATCAGGCATGCCAGCAACATCCGCCGCGGAGACACGAAAAGTTGCTCCGAACCGGACCGCGCGCAAGACGGAATTTCGAGACGGAATTTCGAGGCTGAATTTCAGGTCTCGACCAGGCCGGTCGACGCGCCGCTCGCGGAGGAGTCCTTCCGGCCGTGCGGCAGCGCCAGGTAGGATTCCGAGCTCATCTCGATCAGGCGCGAGGATGTGCGCTTGAACTCCATCGCCTCGACGCCGTCGGTCGCAAGGTACAGCGACACCGGATCGGCCTCGGCCGAGGCCATCAGCTTCACGGCATTGTCATAGAGCGTATCGATCAGCGAAATGAAGCGCTTGGCGGCATTGCGCTCGGCGTAATCCATCACCGGAATGTGGTCGATCAGGATCGTGTGGTAGTCGTGCGCGAGCCTGAGATAATCGGACGCGGCAAGCGGCTTCTCGCAGATGTCCATGAAGCTGAAGCGCGCGACGCCGTGCGCCGAGCAGGGCACGTTCAGGATGCGTCCCTTGATCGGAATGAGGCGTGCCTTGCACGGGGCATTGCCGGTCATCTTCCGCCAGGCCGCGTTGAGCGCGGCATCGGCCGCGTCATCCGCGGGCACCAGCCACATCTTGACGCCGACGAGTTTCTCCAGCCGGAAGTCGGTGCGCGCATCGAGCCGCAGCACGTCCATGTGGTCGGAGATCTGCGCGATGAACGGCAGGAACAGCGCGCGATTGAGCCCGCCCTTGTAGAGATCGTCAGGCGCAACGTTCGAGGTCGCGACCACCACGGTGCCGAGATCGAACAGCTTGGCGAACAGCCGGCCGAGGATCATCGCATCGGCGATGTCGGTGACGTGAAATTCGTCGAAGCAGAGCAGCCAGGCTTCGTCGAAGATCGCCTGCGCTGTGAGCGCGATCACGTCGCCGTCCGCGATCTCGCCGCGCGCGATCTGCTGACGGTAGCCGTAGATGCGCTCATGCGCCTCGGCCATGAATTCGTGGAAGTGCGCGCGGCGCTTGTGTTCGACCGGGCTCTGCTGGAAGAACAGATCCATCAGCATGGTCTTGCCGCGACCGACCTCGCCGTGGACGTAGAGCCCGCGCGGCGGCTTGTCGTCCTTGTCGCCGCCGAACAGCCGCCCGAACAGGCCTTGCTTGCGCTGCGGCTTGTAGCTCGCGAGCCGCTCATCCAGCGCGCCGAATGCCTCGGCGGCGCGGGCCTGGGCGGGATCGGCCTCGATCGCGCCGGAGGCGACCAAGGATTTGTAGAGCTCGAGAAAGGAACTGGGCGAGGTGGACAGCATGAGCCCACCTTACGGCCCTAGTGTGCGGCAAATTGCAAGCCGTGAATTGTGCCAGTGGGGTATGCACTTTCCTCTCCCTCGCCCCGCTCTTGCGGGGAGAGGGCTGGGGTGAGGGGCTCTCACCACCCGACGCGCTCTATCGACGGACCCGTACCCCCTCACCCGGATCGCATCTTCGATGCGATCCGACCTTTCCCCGCAAGCGGGGCGAGGTGAAGAGGCTCACGCGCAGAGCGCGTAGGAATCCTCGACCACATAGGGGCCGCCGCCTGTCGACGCGCGCGACGAGAACAGCACGAAGCGGTCCGCCAGGAAGCTGCGGCTCGGGAAGTAGCCGCGCACGGACAGATAATCCGCGACGTCCTGGCTCGAAGCGTCATGCAGACGAGCGAGCGTGACATGTGGCGTGAATTTCCTGCCCTCGGGATCGAGCCCCATCCGCTGCATCATCCGCTCGAGCTCGGCCTGCAGTTCGATCAGCGGCCGGCTCGGCTCGACGGCGGCAACCACCGCGCGCGGCTTGCGTCCGCCGAAGCTCGACAGGCCCTGCAATTTGACCTCGAACGGCTTGCGGTTTACCCGAAACAACATCGTCGCGATCTCGTTGGCCCACATGCCATCGATATCGCCGATGAAGCGCAGAGTGACGTGATAATTTTCGGGATCGATCCAGCGTGCGCCGGGAAGGCCGCCACGCAAGCTGGAGAGGGTTTGGCCGATATCGGCCGGAATTTCCAGTCCAGTGAACAGACGCGGCATCGCAATAATCCTCGATGCTTGGCGCGGGTTTTGGGAGCCCGCACCCTGTAACGGCCCGGCGACGAATCACCGATGCCTATTTGTACCCGAGATATGTGACTCTGCGAAGCATGACCCGTTAACAGCTCGTAAACCTACGGACACGGCACGGCTCACTGCCTGCGCTTCAACTGCGTTGCCCTGATATTGCGCCGAGAAATGCCTCCACTGTGGGCAGGATATTTTTCACAACGATGTCCACACCTGCTGCCGTCGGATGCATGCCGTCGGCCTGGTTGAGCTTCGCGTCGGCGGCAACCCCATCGAGGAAGAACGGATAGAGCGGCACGCCAAGGGTCTTCGAGAGATCCGGATAGATCGCGTTGAACTTCGCTGCATACTCACTGCCATAGTTCGGTGGCGCGAGCATGCCGCACAAGAGCACGGCGATCTTGCGCGCCTGCAACTTTGTGATGATGTCGGAGAGCGCGGCACGCGTGACGGCGGGATCGATGCCGCGCAAGGCATCGTTGGCGCCAAGCTCGACAATCACGGCATCGGTTCCATCAGGCACCGACCAGTCGAGCCGCTCGCGGCCGCCCGAGGCGGTGTCGCCGGACACCCCGGCATTGCTCATCTCGACCTTTATCCCCTTGGCTTCCAACGCCTTTTGCAGCCGGATCGGGAAAGCCGCCGGGCCCGGGAGGCCGTACCCGGCGCTCAGGGAATCGCCCAGAACCACCATCTTGATCGGCTTCGCCGGGCCCTTCTCCGGGCCATTCTCCAGCCTTGGCGTCTGCGCGCTGGCCGCCGTCATCAAGCCCATAAGCAACACGAGTATGTGCACGAAGATTCTCAACCGGCCCTCGACCGCAGCCGCGGAAGTGCCATATGACCGAACCATGGACAGTCTCATCGAATCCTCTTCACTGACCGACGTCGAGCCGGACACCATTGCCGTCAGGAACGTCAATCTCTCGCTCGGCACCGGCGCGGCACGGGTCCATATCCTCAAAGATATCAGCCTTCGTGTGGCGGCGGGTGAGGCCATCGGCCTGATCGGCCCGTCGGGCTCGGGCAAGTCGACCTTGCTGATGGTGATGGCGGGGCTCGAACGTCCTGACAGTGGAGAAGTGGTCGTCAACGGCACCTCGTTCAATGCCCTCGACGAAGATGCGCTGGCGCGCTTCCGCGGCCGCCAGGTCGGCATCGTCTTCCAGTCATTCCATCTGATCCCGACCATGACGGCGCTGGAGAACGTGGCGGTGCCGCTCGAGCTCGCCGGCAATCCCGATGCCGCCGCGCGCGCCGCGCAGGAGCTGCAATCGGTCGGGCTCGGCGAGCGGCTGCATCATTATCCGACGCAACTCTCCGGCGGCGAGCAGCAGCGCGTCGCGATCGCGCGCGCGCTCGCGCCCGATCCCGCGATCCTCGTTGCCGACGAGCCGACCGGGAATCTCGACGAGACGACAGGCAAGCAGATCGTCGACCTGCTGTTCACCAAGCACGCCGAGCGCGGCATGACGCTGGTGCTGGTGACGCACGATCTCGCGCTCGCGCAGCGCTGCGACCGCGTCGTGCGGCTGCGCTCCGGCCGCATCGACGGACAATCCACGACATGAGCATCGCGTCCGAAGCCGCGGTGCAGGGCCGCGCGTCGTCGCTTGCCTTCCGTTATGCGCTGCGCGAATTGCGCGGCGGCCTGCGCGGCTTCTACGTGTTCATCGCCTGCATCGCGCTCGGCGTGATGGCGATTGCCGGCGTCGGTTCGGTCGCCGCGAGTCTTGGCGACGGCCTGTCCCGCGAGGGACGCACGCTGCTCGGCGGCGACGTCGCGTTCTCGCTGATCTCGCGCGAGGCCAAGCCCAACGAGGTCGCCTATCTGCGCACACGCGGCGAGGTTTCGATCGCGGCCACGCTGCGCGCGATGGCCCGCAGCAATGACGGCAAGCTGGCGCTGGTCGAGCTGAAGGCCGTCGACGGCAAATATCCGATGCTCGGCGAGCTGACGCTCGAGCCGAACATGCCGGTCGCCGATCTGCTCGCCGAACGCGACGGGGTCTACGGCGCGGCCGCCGATTCGACGTTGCTGGCGCGGCTCGACCTGAAGCTCGGCGACCGCGTCACCATCGGCAGTGCGACCTACCAGATCCGCAGCGTGGTGGTGGCCGAGCCCGACAAGCTTGCCGGCGGCGTCGGCCTCGGGCCGCGCTTCCTGGTCAGCGAAGCCAGCCTGCACGCCACCGACCTGCTGCAACCGGGCAGCCTGGTGCGCTGGATCTACCGCGTGAAGCTGCCTGACGGCGCCAACGACGATCGCGCCACCACCGCGCTGATCGACGGCGCGCGGACCGCCGCGCCGGAGGCCGGCTGGGAGGTCCGCAGCCGCAGCAATGCCTCGCCGCAGCTCGAGCGCACCATCAACCGCTTCACCCAGTTCCTGACCCTGGTCGGCCTCGCGGCGCTACTGGTCGGCGGTGTCGGCGTCGCCAACGCGGTGAAGAGCCATATCGACCGGCGCCGCGACGTCATCGCTTCGTTTAAGGCGCTCGGCGCCACCGGCCGCGACGTCTTCACGATCTACTGCACGCAGGTGGTGGTGCTGGCCGGGATCGGCTCGGTGATCGGGCTCGTGCTCGGCGCCGCGCTCCCCTTCGTCATCGTCGGCCTGTTCGGCAAGCTGCTGCCGCTGCCGGTAGTGCCCGCGCTGCATCCCGACGAGCTCGCGCTGTCCTTCCTCTACGGCCAGCTCACCGCGCTGGCGTTCGGGCTGTGGCCACTCGGCCGGGTGCATGACGTGCCGGTCGCGGCGCTGTTCCGCGAGACCGTCGCCAGCGAGCGGCATCGCCCGCGCTGGAGCTATCTGGCGCTGATGGCCGTGGTGATCGCGCTCCTGATCGGAGTCGCGATCGGGCTTGCCTATGACAAGCGGGTCGCTGCCGTGTTCGTCGCCTCGTCGATCGCGGTGTTCCTGCTGCTGCGCGGAATCGCCGAGCTCCTGATGGCGGTGGCGCGGCGGCTGCCGCGCAGCCGCATGACCATGCTGCGGCTCGCGATCGCCAACATCCACCGGCCGGGCGCGCTGACGCCGTCGGTGGTGCTGTCGCTGGGGCTCGGGCTGGCGGTGCTCGTCACCATCACCCAGATCGACGGCAATCTGCGCCGGCAATTCCTGGCCGCCCTGCCGGAGCGGGCGCCGTCGTTCTTCTTCATCGACATCCCCTCCACCGAAGCCGACCGCTTCAATGCCTTCCTGGCGAAGGTCGCCGCCGGCTCGACCGTCGAGGATGTACCGATGCTGCGCGGACGGATCGTGGCCGCGCGCGGCGTCAAGGCCGACCAGCTCAAGCCGTCGGTCGATTCGGAGTGGGTGCTGCAGAGCGACCGGGGCCTGACCTACACCGGCGAAATTCCCAAGGGCTCGAAGATCGTCGAGGGCGAATGGTGGGGGCCGGACTACAGCGGGCCACCGCTGGTCTCGATGGAGAAGAAGATCGCCGACGGCCTGTCGTTGAAGATCGGCGACGAGATCGTCGTCAACGTGCTCGGACGCGACGTGCCGGCGAAAATCGCCAACCTGCGCAACATCGACTGGCAGGGCCTCGGCATCAATTTCGTGCTGGTGTTCTCGCCGAATGCCTTCAGGGGTGCGCCGCACAGCCATGTCGCGACCCTGACGGAACCACACGCCGATTCCGCCGACGACGCGCGCATCATCAAGCAGGTCGCCGACGCGTTCCCGATGGTGACCAGCGTGCGGGTCCGCGAGGCGCTGGAGACGGTCGGCAGCGTGGTCAGCAATCTGGTGCTGGCGATCCGCGGCGCCAGCGCCGTGACGCTGATCTCCGCGATCCTGGTGCTCGGCGGCGCGCTCGCCGCCGGACACCGCCACCGCGTCTATGACGCCGTGATTCTCAAGACGCTCGGCGCCACGCGGGTGCGACTGCTCGGCGCCTACGCGCTGGAGTACCTGATGATCGGTTTTGCAACCGCGGTGTTCGGGGTGATCGCCGGCTCGATCGCGGCCTGGCTGATCGTGACTAGGCTGATGACGCTGAGTTTTATCTGGCAGGCCGGCAGCGCCGCGCTGGTCGTGGTCGCCGCGCTGGTCGTCACGGTCGGACTGGGGCTCGCCGGGACGCTGCTCGCGCTAAACCAGAAGCCGGCCTCAGTGTTGCGGAATTTGTGACAAAATGTAGCGGCGCGAGCGCCGTTTTTGCCTATGATGCTAGGGCAGAGCGACATTCGGCCGCGCGTGGAAGCTTGCGTCGGATGTGTTAATTTCCCACATACCAATCGGGTCGGATAGTCGGTTTGAATGACACGGAATTAATGTTCCGCAAACCGAGCCATCTGAGATAGATTTACGACCGGCGCCGCAAATCCCTTGCGCTCCACCGGGACCAACCACGGGAATTCGACCATGTCGGACCTAGACCGCAACTACGCTTCTCCTTTCGGCCGGGCCGCCGGGCGCATTGACGCTGCGGCCGTCGACGCCGGTCTGCGCGCCTACATGCTGCGCATCTACAACTACATGAGCATCGGCCTGGCCATCACCGGCCTCGCCGCGCTCGGCGTCTACATGGGTGCGGTGACGACCGACCAGTCGGCCGCCGTCGCCAAGTTCGGCAACGCCTATCTGACGCAGTTCGGCTACGCGATGTTCGTGAGCCCGCTGAAGTGGCTGTTCATCCTCGCCCCTCTGGCGATGGTGTTCGTCATCTCGGCCGGCATCAACCGCCTGCAGCCCGCGACCGCCCAACTCCTGTTCTGGGTGTTCTCGGCGCTGATGGGTCTGTCGCTGTCGTCGATCTTCCTGGTGTACACGCACACCTCGATCGTGCGCGTGTTCTTCATCACCGCGGCAACGTTCGGTGCGCTGAGCCTCTACGGCTACACCACCAAGCGTGACATGAGCGGCATGGGCTCGTTCCTGTTCATGGGTCTGATCGGCATCATCATCGCGAGCCTGGTCAACCTGTTCCTGGCGAGCTCGGCGCTGCAGTTCATCGTGTCGGTGGTCGGCGTGCTGGTGTTCGCGGGCCTCACCGCCTGGGACACCCAGCGGCTGAAGAACGACTACATCTACGGCTACGCCTCGCAGGGTGGCGTGATGGCAGAGCGTGCGGCAATCACTGGTGCGCTGTCGCTCTACCTGAACTTCATCAACCTGTTCACGCTGCTCCTGCAGCTGCTCGGCCAGCGCGACTAAGCGCCTCGAGCGAGCCGATCAAATCCAAGCCCCGGCCATTCCGCCGGGGCTTTTCTTTTGGGCGAGGCGAGATGTGATGTAGCCCGGATGAAGCGCAAGCGAAATCCGGGACAGGCTCATCCGCGGCTTCAACGGCCCCGGATTGAGCGGAGCCTGCCATCGAGCGCGTTCGCGCGGCCCGTTGGCTCCATCCGGGCTACAAGCGGACTGACCTGACGCGCTTACACCAGCGACAGCTTGCGATCGATCACGAACAGCACGCGTTCGAGTTCATGGCCACGACGGAGGATCAGGCCGGTCGCGGAAATCACGCTGTACATGCCCTGCTTGCGCGCAAGCCGGGGGTCCTTCTCGATCCGGTAGATCGGCACTTCCGACGCGCGCCGGAACACCGAGAACACGGCACGGTCCTTCAGGAAGTCGATCGCATAATCGCGCCACTCGCCGTCGGCGACCATGCGGCCGTAGAGATTGAGAATGCGGTTGAGTTCAAGTCGATTGAAAGTCACGCGATTGGGCTGAGGGGTCGCGGCGGCGGTGCGCGCCGCGGCACGACTCCCGCTCGGATCAGTGTCCTCCGAGATCAAACTCATCGAGCGCCTCCTGTCACCTCGGTGGCGATCGGGTTCCGAAGGCCCCTCTTCGGGATCGTCACGAGAGTGACATGATCGCGCTAAGCGCGCGGGCCCGCAAGGGGCCAATCGCAATGCAACCGGGCCTTAACCACCGCCGCGCGCGGCGGATTGTCCGAAAAACCGCAGAGTCACGGGAACGTTAGCGGAATCATATTGCTGCCCCACTTCCGCCCATCGCCCGCCCCGCTGCCCTGCGAAAACGAAATCCTGCGTTGGCCCGGTCCTTTCGGTTCCGGATTCCTCAGCCCCCAGCCCCCCGGGGCCGTCGGGATCGGGCCTGTTCGCAGGGGAGTCAAATCCCAACACTGGGCCAACGAAAGTTGGTCCTTTTTGTTTTGGGACCTGCGCAAGCAAGACGCGCGCGCCAAGCACCGGCGCCTTCCTTTCGGCAGATCACTGAATGCAGGTTTGTCGCCATGCGGCTGCACGAAAACATGCGTGCGACCGGCGGAAGCCAGCGCATCGCGCCTTACCGCAGCGAGGCGCTAGTGAAGTGAGGTGAAGGCAGCGCCGAGCATCGGGCCCGGCTTGTCGCGGTTGCCGTCCTGGACGTACACCGCCGCAGCATCGACACCGTCACGCGTGATGTTCTCCAGCGGCACGGTCCAGCTCCCGGACGAACCGTTCCAGTCACCGACCTTGAGGAGATTGCGCACGACGTTGTGGTAGGTGATCTCGCGGCCGCGGTTCTCGCCGCGCGCGATCGAGATCGGCACCGACTTCGAGATCGAGCAGATCCAGACCTCGCCGCGCGACACGGCCGGCGACTTCGATGCGGCGACCGACACGTTGATCTGCTTGCCGCTCAGCGTCATCGTCACGGGCACCGACATCACGCTGCCGCTCCTTTCGGTGTCCTTGATGGCGTCCTCGATACTGGCGCGATCGCTGCCGATCACATGCGCGGAGCCATTGATCACGGCTTGCGGCGTGTAGACGTCGCGGTCGCCGCGAACATGCGAATAGGCCTTCTGGCGCGCGCTGAAACGGGAATCGGCCAGCGTGTCCTTCCAGCCGAGATAGTCCCAATAGTCGATCGGCATGCTCAGCGCGATGACGTTGGGGTCCTTCGCGAGGTCACCGATGATCTTGTCCGCGGGCGGACAGGACGAGCATCCCTGCGAGGTGAAGAGTTCGACGACGGCACGCGGATCGGCGTGGGCGGGGCGGATGATCGCGACGATTGCGCAGATACCAAGGGCGCTGGACCATCGCGAGATACAGTTATAGGCCATCATCGCTGTCATACTGCGAACCAGTCGTGATGATTTCCATCCGTAATTGTACGGAGCATGAAGTCTGTCCCTGAACTTGCGTGCCCCAAAACGCGAGAAAGCGGCCTTTTCATAGGCCGCCTTCTTTTTAGCCGCTACTCACTAAGCAGTGAGGCACCGATCACAAATCCGCGTTGGAGCATGGTCCGGAAAAGTGTGAAACGGTTTTCCGGACAGACCATGCTCAAACAAAGGGGCCTTAGGCCGCGAGTTTGCGCAGCACATAATGCAGGATGCCGCCGTTGCGATAGTAGTCGAGCTCGTCCAGCGTATCGATGCGGCAGAGCAGCGGGACATCCTTTTTGCCGCCGTCAGCGGAGACGATCTCGGCCGTTAGCGTCTGGCGCGGCTTCAGGTCGCCCTGCAGCCCGCGGATCGTGACCTTCTCGTCGCCCTTGAGGCCGAGCGAGGACCACGACGTGCCGTCCTGGAAGGTGAGCGGAAGCACACCCATGCCGACCAGGTTGGAGCGATGGATGCGCTCGAAGCTCTGGCAGATCACCGCGCGCACGCCGAGCAGGCGCGTGCCCTTTGCGGCCCAGTCGCGCGACGAGCCGTTGCCGTATTCGGCGCCGGCGAACACCACCAGCGGCACGCTCTCCTGCTGGTACTTCATCGCGGCGTCGTAGATCGACATCTGCTCGCCGTCGGGCCAGTGCTTGGTCAAACCGCCTTCCGGAATATTGCCGTCGGCACCCTTCAGCATGAAGTTCTTGATGCGGATGTTGGCGAAGGTGCCGCGCATCATCACTTCATGGTTGCCGCGCCTCGTGCCGTACTGGTTGAAGTCGGCGGGACGCACCTGGTGCTCGCTGAGGAACTTGCCGGCGGGTGAGGTCAGCTTGATCGAACCGGCCGGCGAGATGTGGTCGGTGGTGATCTTGTCGCCGAACATCGCGAGGATCCGCGCGTCGACCACGTCGGTGACCGGATCCGGCTGCTTCTTCATGCCCTCGAAATAGGGCGGGTTCTGCACATAGGTCGAGCTCATGTTCCAGCGATAGGTCTCGCTTTCCGTGGTCTTGATCTTGCGCCAGTTGGTATCGCCCTTGAACACGTCGGCGTACTTCTTCTTGAAGATCGTCGCGGTGACGTACTTCTTCATGAAGGCGTTGATCTCCTTGGCGGTCGGCCAGATGTCCTTGAGGAACACCGGCTTGCCGTCCTTGCCGATGCCGAGCGGCTCAACCGCGAGATCCTTGGTCACGGTGCCGGCGAGCGCATGCGCGACGACGAGCGGCGGCGAGGCGAGGTAGTTCGCCTGCACGTCGGGCGAGACGCGGCCTTCGAAGTTGCGGTTACCCGACAGCACGGCGGCGGCGACGATGCCGTTTTCGTTGATTGACTTCGAGATGTCTTCCGGCAGCGGGCCGGAATTGCCGATGCAGGTCGTGCAGCCGAAGCCGACGAGGTTGAAGCCGACCTTGTCGAGATCGGCTTGCAGGCCAGAATTGGCGAGATACTCCGCCACCACCTGGCTGCCCGGCGCGAGCGAGGTCTTCACCCACGGCTTGGCCTTGAGGCCCTTGGCGGCCGCCTTGCGCGCCAGCAGGCCGGCGCCGATCAGCACGCTCGGATTGGAGGTGTTGGTGCAGGAGGTGATCGCCGCGATCACGACGTCGCCATGGCCGAGATCGAAGTCACGGCCCTCGACCGCATAACGCTTCTGCTCGCCCTCGGGCTTCTTGTATTCGCCGACCAGCGCGGTCGCGAAACCGGTCGACACCGCCGGCAGCGCGATGCGGCCTTCGGGGCGCTTCGGCCCGGCCATCGACGGCACGACGTCGCCGAGGTCGAGCGTCAGCGTGGTGGTGAACACCGGGTCAGTCGACTTGGCGGTGCGGAACAGGCCCTGCGCCTTGGCGTAGGACTGCACCAGCTTGACGCGATCGGCCTTGCGGCCCGAGGTCTTCAGGTAATCGATGGTCGCGGCATCGACCGGGAAGAAACCGCAGGTCGCGCCGTATTCGGGCGCCATGTTGCCGATGGTCGCCTTGTCCGCGACCGAGAGATAGTCGAGGCCCGGGCCGAAGAATTCAACGAACTTGCCGACCACGCCGAGCTTGCGCAGCATCTGGGTGACGGTCAGCACGAGGTCGGTCGCGGTGACGCCTTCCTTGAGCTGGCCCTTGAGCTTGAAGCCGACCACTTCGGGCAGCAGCATCGACAGCGGCTGGCCGAGCATGCAGGCCTCCGCCTCGATGCCGCCCACGCCCCAGCCGAGCACGGCGAGGCCGTTGACCATCGTGGTGTGCGAGTCGGTGCCGACCAGCGAGTCGGGATAGGCGACCTCGAAGGTGCCGGTCTTCCGGCCGACCGTCATCTTCTCCTTCTTGGTCCACACCGTCTGCGCGAGATATTCGAGATTGACTTGGTGGCAGATGCCGGTGCCGGGCGGCACCACCGAGAAGTTCGAGAACGCCTTCTGGCCCCACTTGAGGAACTCGTATCGCTCCTGGTTCTGCTTGTATTCCTCGGTGACGTTCTTCGCGAACGCCTTGTTGTCACCGAAGAAGTTGACGATCACCGAGTGGTCGATGACGAGATCGACCGGCACCAGCGGGTTGATCTTCTCGGCATCGCCGCCGAGGTTCTGCATCGCGTTGCGCATCGCCGCGAGGTCGACCACGGCCGGGACGCCGGTGAAATCCTGCATCAGGACGCGCGCCGGGCGGAACGCGATTTCGTGCTCGAGCTGGCGCTTCTTCAGCCACTTCGACACCGCAACGATGTCTTCCTTCTTGACGGTGCGGCCGTCCTCGTTGCGCAGCAGGTTCTCCAGCAGAACCTTCATCGAATACGGCAGCTTCGAAATCCCCTTCAGTCCGTTCTTCTCTGCCTGGGGCAGGCTGTAATAGACGTAGGACTTGCCGCCGACCTTCAGGGTCTTGCGGCATTTGAAGCTGTCGAGCGAGGTCATGCGAGGAATCCCAATTCTCAGTTATACCCGGCAAGGGTAACTAAACACCGGCGATCGACACTGGCCAAGGGATGGCCTGGGGTGGGTTGCGGCCGCCGATTGTGTGTGCTGCATCAAGTTCCGGGCTTATAGAACCTTTCTAGAAGCGCCGCCACACCGACAAGCGTGCGACAGCGTTGCGCGACCCAAAAATTCTCACGCGGTAGCGAAAGATTTCAGAGGGCTGTGACAAGACGAACCATGCGGCTCTCGGGACGAAATCTGAAATGCGTGCGCGGCGGACGCGAGGTGTTTTCCGGCCTCGATCTGTCGGCCACGTCAGGCGAGGCGCTCGCCATCAGCGGCCCTAACGGCGCCGGCAAGACCTCGCTGCTGCGCGTCCTCGCCGGGCTATTGGTTCCCGCCGAGGGTGTGGTCGCGCTCGAAGGCGGCGACGCCGAGCTCAGCCTGCCTGAGCAGGCCCACTATCTCGGCCACCGCGACGCCCTGAAGCCGGCGCTGAGCGTTGCGGAAAATCTGTCCTTCTGGCGGGAATTCCTCGGCGGCGAGACCAAGGATGCCGGGCAGTGCCTTGCCGCCGTGGCGCTCGACCACGCCGCGCATCTGCCGGCGGCCTACCTCTCCGCCGGGCAGCGCCGCCGCCTGTCGATCGCGCGCCTGCTCTCGGTGCGGCGACCGGTGTGGCTGCTGGACGAGCCGACATCGGCGCTCGACGCGGCCGGACAGGCGCTGTTCATCGACCTGATGCGCGACCATCTCGCACGGGGCGGCCTGATCGTCGCGGCGACGCATCTGCCGCTCGGCATCGACGCGCGCGATCTGCGGATGGGAGGCGCGGCATGAGCGCGCTTGGCGCCTTGATCCGGCGCGACATCCGCATCGCGCTGCGCGTCGGCGGCGGTGCGCTGATCGGCGTGCTGTTCTTCCTCACCGTCACGGTGCTGATGCCGTTCGCGGTCGGACCGGATCTCGCGCTGCTGTCGCGGCTCGGGCCCGCCATCCTCTGGCTCGGCGCGTTGCTGGCGAGCCTGCTCACGCTCGACCGCCTGTTCACGGCCGACCACGAGGACGGCTCGCTCGACCTCATCGTGATGAGCCGGACGCCGCTGGAACTCGCCTGCGCCGCCAAGGCACTGGCGCACTGGATCGCCGCCGGCCTGCCGCTGATCATCGCAACCCCGGTGCTCGGCCTGCTGCTCAATCTCGACGGCACCGCGACGCTCGCGGTCGCCGCGACGCTGCTGGCGGGAACACCGGCGCTGACCTTCACCGGCATGATCGGCGCGGCCCTGGCGGTGACGCTGCATCGCGGCGGGCTATTGCTGGCGGTGCTGGTGCTGCCGCTGTCGATCCCGGTGCTGATCTTCGGGGTTGCGGCCTCGCAGGCGGCGATATCGGGCCCTTTGCCGTTTGGAACGCCGTTCTCGATCCTCTGCGCGCTGTCGCTTGCCAGCCTCGTGATCGGCCCCTTTGCCGCCGCCGCGAGCCTGCGGCACGGGCTGGACTGAAATGAGCCCGATCAAATCTCGCCCGGAGGAAATCGGCCAATTGCCTGCGACACGTCGGACGATTATCAGGGTGCCATGACGCTGACCGACCTCGCCAACCCGACCAAGTTTCTGGCGCTGACCGCGCGCATCCTGCCGTGGCTCGCGGGCGTGACCGCGATCCTGCTCGCGATCGGGCTCTACCAGTCGGCGATGGCGCCCGACGACTACCAGCAGGGCGCCACGGTGAAGATCATGTTCATCCACGTTCCGAATGCGTGGCTGTCGATGTTCGTCTGGGGCGTCATGAGCGTGGCCGCGCTCGGCACGCTCGTCTGGCGGCATCCGCTCGCCGACGTCGCCGGAAAGACCGCCGCTCCGATCGGCGCCGCCTTCACCTTCCTTGCGCTCGTCACCGGCTCGCTGTGGGGCCGGCCGATGTGGGGCACCTATTGGGAGTGGGATGCGCGCCTGACCTCGGTCTTGATCCTGTTCCTGATGTATCTCGGCCTGATGGCGCTGTGGCGCGCGGTGGAGGATCCGTCACGTGCGGCACGGGCGGCGGCGGTGCTGACCTTGGTAGGCGCGATCAACATCCCGATCATCAAGTTCTCGGTCGACTGGTGGAACACGCTGCATCAGCCGGCCTCGGTGTTTCGCGCCGGCGGGTCGACGCTCGACAAGGCGTTCCTGTGGCCGCTGCTGGTGATGGCGATCGCGTTCTCGCTGCTGTTCATCACCTTGCACCTGGCGGCGATGCGCAACGAGATCCTGCGCCGGCGCGTGCGCAGCCTGCAGATGATACAGGCCAGCCGCGTCTCGTTCACGACCGGTTCGCGCGATCAAAGCGCGTCAAACGAAATTGGAGCGGCGTGACACGATGGCGCTTGGTCCCTACGCCTCCTTCATCGTGACCTCCTACGCGCTGGTCGCGGCGGTCGTGCTGCTGCTGATCGTCTGGATCATCGCCGACTATCGCCGGCAACAGGCGCGCCTCAGGGAGATCGAGGCCAGCGGCGTGACGCGTCGCTCCGGCCGCAGCGCGGCGGATATAAGATGAGCGATCAGGCAACCAACAGCCCGCCGCAAGCCCGCCGCCTGCTGGTGGTGCTGCCGCTGCTGATCTTCCTCGGCCTCGCCGGGCTGTTCCTGCTGCGGCTCTATGGCGGCGATCCCTCGAAAATCCCGTCGGCGCTGATCGGCCGGCCGGCGCCGCAGACCGCCCTGCCCGCGCTCGACGGCCTGGTGCGGGACGGCGCGCCGGTCCCGGGGCTCGATCCCGCCGCCTTCAAGGGCAAGGTCTCGGTCGTCAATGTCTGGGCGTCGTGGTGCGTGCCTTGTCACGACGAGGCGCCGCTGCTGACCGAGCTCGGCAAGGACAAGCGCTTCCAGATCATCGGCATCAACTACAAGGACTCGCCCGAGAATGCCCGGCGCTTCCTCGGCCGCTACGGCAATCCGTTCGGCATCGTCGGCGTCGACGGCAACGGCCGCGCCTCGATCGAATGGGGCGTCTATGGCGTGCCCGAGACCTTCCTGGTCGGGCGCGAGGGCACCATCGTCTACAAGCTGGTCGGCCCGGTGACTCCGGACAACGTCAACCGCGTGCTCAAGGCCGAGATCGAGAAGGCGCTCGCGGCGGGCAGTTGATAGCCGTTACTTGCGCTCACCTCTCCCCGTCCTTTACGGCGAGGGGCTTTGGACGGTGTTTGTAATAAACTCCGAGCCTATCCGTGGAGAGACCCTCACCCCACCCTCTCCCCGCATCCGCCTTCGCCCGAAGGCGGGCTTCGGCGGACAAGAGAGCGGGGCGAGGGAGCAGAGTGCTGATCACCCCTTCCGCACGTCGCCCGCGTCGGCCTCGCTCGCCTCCAGCGAGACCGGCTCAAGGTGATAGCGCTTGGTCAGCGGCATCTGGGCGATGGCGAAGATCATGGTCAGCGGCGTCACGCCGAACACCTTGAAGTTCACCCAGAAATCCGTGGTCTGCGTGCGCCAGACAAGCTCGTTGAGCACCGCCATGCCGGCGAAGAACAGCGCCCAGCGCAGGGTGAGGATGCGCCAGCCCTGCGGCGTCAGGTTGAACACCTGGTCGAACATGATGGCGATGAAGGACCGGCCGAACAACAGCCCGCCGCCGAGCACGGCCGCGAACAGCCCGTAGATGATGGTCGGCTTGACCTTGATGAAGGTCTCGTCGTGCAGCACCAGCGTCAGCGTGCCGAACACCAAGACGATCGCGCCGGTCACCAGCGCCATGATCGGCACGTGCCTGGTCACCACATAGGATGCGATCATCGCGGCCACGATCGCCACCATGAACGCGCCGGTCGCGACGAACAGATGGTACTTGGCGTTGGCGATAAAGAACACGAGCAGTGGCCCGAGTTCGGTCGCCAGCTTGAACAGCGGATGCGGCTGGGTCTTGTCCATCAACTCTCTACTTTGATTTGAGGCATGACCCGATCCGAAAACCGGTGTCCACTTTGCGCTAACGCGGCCCTTCGGGTCGGGGTCATGCCTCGATTCCAGCAATTGCCTTGGCAAAATCCTTCGCCGCGAAGGGCGCGAGGTCCTCGACGCCTTCGCCGACGCCGATGAAATGCACCGGCAGCTTGTGCTTCTCCGACAGCGCGACAAGGATGCCGCCGCGCGCCGTGCCGTCAAGCTTGGTCATCACGAGCCCCGTGACGCCTGCCGTACGATGAAACGCCTCGACTTGCGACAACGCATTTTGTCCCACCGTGGCGTCGAGCACGAGCAGCACCGCGTGCGGCGCCGACGCATCGACCTTCCTGATGACGCGCACGACCTTTTCCAGCTCGTTCATCAGCTCGGACTTGTTCTGCAGGCGGCCGGCGGTGTCGATCAGCAGCACGTCGCGCTGCTGCTCCTTGGCCGCGGTCAGCGCGCTGAAGGCAAGGCTCGCCGAATCCGAGCCCTGGGCGCCTGATATGACCGGCGACTTGGTGCGCTCGCCCCAAACCTTGAGCTGCTCGATCGCCGCGGCGCGGAAGGTGTCGCCGGCGGCCAGCATGACCTTGCGGCCCTCGGCGGAGAATTTCGCGGCCAGCTTGCCGATCGTCGTGGTCTTGCCGGAGCCGTTGACGCCGACCACCAAGATGACGAACGGCTGCTTCGCGGTATCGATCTCGAGCGGCTTCGCCACCGGCGACAGCACCTTCTCGACCTCGGTCGCGACGACGTCCTTGACCTCGTCGGCCGAGATCGCCTTGTCGTAGCGCCCCTTGCCGACAGCCTCCGCAATGCGGACCGCGACATCGGTACCGAGATCGGCGCGCAGCAGCACATCCTCGATGTCATCGAGCATGGCCGAATCGAGCTTGCGCTTGGTGACGAGGTCGGCGACCGCGGTCCCGATCGAACTCGAGGTCCGCTTCAGGCCGCCCTTCAGCCGCTGCCACCAGCTCTGTTTTGGAGTTCCCGCAGTGGTATCGTTCATGGCGCGGACGTGTTAGCCGTTTCGGCCCATAAACGAAAGTCTCGACGAATTGATCGATGTTCCCCAACTAACCGCGGAAGAAATCCTGGGCCGGGTGCTCCACCGCGACGGCCTGATGCTGGTGATCGACAAGCCGGCCGGCCTGCCGGTGCATCGCGGTCCCAAGGGCGGCCCCAATCTGGAGGCCTCGTTCGAAGCGCTGCGGTTCGGCCTGCCGCGGCCGCCGGTGCTGGCGCATCGGCTGGACAAGGACACCTCGGGCTGCCTCGTCCTGGGACGTCACCGCAAGGCAACCGCCTCGCTCGGGCTGTTGTTCAAGCACAGCAAGATCTCGAAGACCTATTGGACCGTGGTCGAGGGCGGCCCTGCCGAGGATGAAGGCACCATCGACATGCCGCTCGGCCGGCTCAACGCCGAGCGCGGCTGGTGGCAGAGGCCGGACCCGGATGGCCAGAAGGCGATCACCAACTGGAAGGTGCTGGGGCGTGGCGATGGCCTCACCTGGCTCGCGATGGAGCCGGTCACCGGCCGCACCCATCAGCTGCGGGTGCATTCGGCGGCGATGGGCTGGCCGATCGTCGGCGACAATATCTATGGCAATGGTCCGCGCTTCGGTGAGCCGACCCTGCATCTGCATTCCCGCGAGATCGGCATCCCGATCTCCAGGAACAAGGACCCGGTGCATGTGGTCGCGCCGGCACCCGAACACATGCGGGAGCGGCTCAAGGCCTGCGGCTGGAACGGGCAGTAGCCCCCGTGATTTTACGGAGAATTATCCTTTACGGAACATTCAGGCCCATCCGCTAGTCCTGAAGGCAGCTTAGAAAAGCGCGCTGCGACGGCTCAGGACGAGCAATGCTGAATGATGGACAAGCAATTGTCGACGAGGTCGAGGCTGCGATACGCGCCGGCTCCGCCGATAAATGCCTGGCCACGGCAAGGCGCGTCACCAGCCTCTTCCTCGCATCCGCCGGCAAGTTCAACAGCGAACAGATCGAGCTGTTCGACAACGTGCTCGAGCGTCTGGTGAAGACCATCGAGTTGCGCGCGCTCGCTGACATCAGCGCCCGGATGGCGCTCACCGACATCAGCGAGCAGCTCGCACCGGTCGCCCAGGCACCGCCCGCGATCATTCGCCGTCTCGCCAGCAATGACGAGATCAGGATCGCGCGGCCGATCCTGCAGGAATCGTCGCGGCTCAGCGCGGACGATTTGGTCGAGATCGCACGGACCAAGAGCGAGCAGCATCTGCTCGCCGTCTCCGGCCGCTGGTGGCTGAAGGAGGTCGTCACTGACGCGCTTCTGGCGCGTCGCTTTGCGAGCGTGAGCCACCGCCTGGTCACCAATCCCGGCGCCAAAGTATCGCCGGGCGGATTTGCCGTCATCCTCGCGCAGGCCGAGCACGATCCGGTGCTTGCGGTCGAGACCGGCATTCGCGCCGACCTGCCGTCGGAGCTCCGCCTTCAGCTCCTGCGCCGCGCGACGGAAGAGGTTCGCGGCCGTCTGCTGGAACGCGCCCCGCCCTATCTGTTCGAAGAAATTCGGCATGCGATCGCAGCGGTCGCCGCCGGCGTCGAGCGCGACATGTCGCAAGTCCGCGACTTCACCGCGGCCAAGCACCACGTCGCGAAGCTGAAGGACGACGGCGAGCTCAACGAAGCCTCACTGCTCGGCTTCGCCAGGCAGCGAAAATATGAAGAGACCATCGTTGCGCTGGCGTATCTTGCGCAGTCGAACATCGAGGTGATCCGCTCCCTGATGCAAAGCCTGCGCAGCGAAGGCCTGCTGGTGCCGTGCCGGGCGGCAGGCCTGAGTTGGGATACCGCCGCCGCGGTGATGGAATGTCGCTATACCACCGGCTCCATGGGACCGGTCGAGCTCGCCCGTGCGAAGAGCCAGTTCACGAAATTGACCCGCGAAAACGCCGATCGCCTGCTGCGGTTCTGGCAGGTTCGCGCGTCGCAGCCGGCAAGGCTGGGCGGGCGCACGCACTGAGTGCGTCATGCACGATGCGCATGTAGAGATTCAACCTGTCAAATAGCTGGTTCAGTATCATCACATGCGAAATGCAGGTGTCCGCTGCTCCGGACGCGCCATGCGCGGCTCCCCACATTCGTTGTCGTGGCGAAAGCCTGGACCTATAACCACCGCATTCTGTGACCGTGCGAGATCGCGGCCCCAGCGTCGCGCAGCAATTGAGATCTGGGGTAATGGGCCCCGGCCTGCGCCGGGAGAACAATGGGAGCGAACTTTCTCAGCGGCCCGATGCAATGAGCCGCGCACCGTCATGGCCGCGGATAGTCATCGCGCGTACCATGCCCGGCACATCTCTCTCGATCGCGACCGGCAGGAAGTGCTCGGTGCGGCCTTGCCGCTCGCTCTCGATCAGCACCTCGCGCATCGCGCCGACTTCCGCGTCAAGCCGGCGCAGCAGCGCGGCTTCGCCTGCCGCGCGCAGCCGCCTGGCGCGCTCCTTGATCGCGCCGCCATCGACCTGCGGCATCCGTGCGGCGGGCGTTCCGGGGCGCTTCGAATAGGGAAACACGTGCAGGAAGGTAAGATCGCATTCCGCGACCAGATCGAGCGAACGCGCGAACATCGCTTCAGACTCGGTCGGGAAGCCCGCGATGATGTCGGCGCCGAGAGCGATGTCCGGCCGCAGCCGGCGGACCTGCGCACAGAAATCGATCGCGTCCTTTCGTGAATGCCGGCGCTTCATCCGCTTCAGGATCATGTCGTCGCCGGACTGCAACGACAGATGCAGATGCGGCATCAGCCGCGCATCGTCGGCGATGACATCGAGCAGGTCGCGATCCGCCTCGATCGAATCGATCGACGAGATGCGCAGCCGCTTCAGCTCGGGCACATGGCGCAGGATCTGCCGGGTCAACTGGCCGAGTTTTGGCGCGCCCGGCAGGTCGGCGCCATAGCTCGTGAGATCGACGCCGGTCAGCACGATCTCGGCATGGCCGCGCTCGACCAGCGCGCGGACCTGATCGACCACCGCGCCCATCGGCACCGAGCGCGAATTACCGCGGCCGTAGGGGATGATGCAGAAGGTGCAGCGATGATCGCAGCCGTTCTGCACCTGCACGAATACGCGAGGCAGGCCGCGCTCGAAGCCGTCGAGCAGATGCGGCGCCATCTCGGTCACCGCCATGATGTCGGCGACCGCGACCTTCTCGCTCGCATCGATGCCGAACGGCGCCTCGAATGCTGAACGTGTCACGCGCCACGCCTCGCCGCGCATCTTCTCGTCATTGCCGACGACGCGATCGACCTCGGCCATCTCGGCGAACATCTGGCTTTGCGTCTGCGCCGCACAACCGGTGACGACGATGCGCGCATGCGGGCGTTGGCGTTTCAACTTGCGGATCGACTGCCGCGCCTGCGCCACCGCCTCGTTGGTGACGGCGCAACTGTTGATGACGATGGCATCGGTAAGCCCGGCCTGCTCCGCCTCGCGCCTGATCACCTCGGATTCAAATGAATTGAGGCGGCAGCCAAAGGTGACGACATCGACGCCCATAACCGATCTCACGCCCGATCAAGCGACGCTGGCGAATAGCGCCGGATCGAAGCGGCCCTCATATTCGAAATCGGCGGTGCCGGTCATCAGCACGTGATCGTCGCGCTCGCGCCACTCGATGCCGAGCTTGCCGCCGGGCAGCGTGATCTCGACGCTGCGATTGGCACGCTTCAGCCGCGCCGCCGCAACCGCCGTCGCGCAGGCCGCCGAGCCGCACGCTTTGGTGAGACCGGCGCCGCGCTCCCAGGTGCGGATCGTGATGTGGTCGCGATCGACGATATGGGCGAGGGTGATGTTGGCGCGCTCCGGAAAGATCGGGTGGTTTTCCAAAAGCGGCCCGAAACGTTCGAGGTCGTAGGCATTGACGTCGTCGACCCAGAAGATCGCATGCGGATTGCCCATCGAGACCACCGAGGGCGAATGCAAGACCGGATTGTCGATCGGCCCGACCTGCAGCTCGATGTAGCGGGTGTCGCGAAATTCCTCAGCCAGCGGAATGTCCTGCCAGCCGAACTTCGGCGCGCCCATGTCGACGGTGTAGAGATCGGGCGCCGGCCCCTGCCAGCAATTGAGCAGGCCGGCGCGGGTCTGGAACGTCGCTGATGTCTGGCCGGTCTTCTCGAAGATCCGCCGCACCACGCAGCGCATGCCGTTGCCGCAGGCCCCGGCCTCCGAGCCGTCATTGTTGTAGATCGAGATGAACGCTTCGGTGCCGTCGAGCCGAGGCGGCTGCAGCACCATCAGCTGGTCATAGGGCACGCCCGCCGGCGAAGCCACGGCGCGCGCCTCCGCCGCCGACACCTGTGCCCGACCTTGTGCCGCTGAATCGCGCAGGTCGACGACGACGATCTCGTTGCCGATGCCGTTCATCTTGGCGAATGCGTGATTGGCGAGCGCGCTCATCGATTTTCCCAAATTCTGCCCGGTTATATGGCGAGTGGTGGCCAGTTAGCCAGCCTGAATGGCCCCATGACACATCTGTCATGGGACGAATGCAGAACTTGCGTGTTAGGAATATCGCACCTCGCGGACCGCGCGCCGGGACAGATCGAGCGGCCGTTCGAGGCAGGGGATGGAGAAAAACCAATGAACCGTATCAACACGCTCCGCGCGGCCCTGGTCGCGCTGCTGCCCTTGGCCGCGATCGCACTGGCAAGCCCGGCCCCTGCCCAGTCGCCGTCAGCCTCGCCCGCTCCCGCAGCGAGCCCGACCCCTGCCCCTGCACCGTCGGCGACACCGGTGCCCCCGCCGGCCGAGACCAAGTCGCCGGCCGACAGCCCGGCCGCAGCGCAGACCCCGGCGCCGGCGCCGGCAGCCCCGGTGCAGACCGCCGATCCCTTCGGCGAGCCGTTCACGCTGGAGCCGAAAAAGGTCGTGATGCTGAAGGGCACGGCCAATTGGGATTCCGCCTTCGACGCCCTGATCGAGGCGTTCAAGCAGCTCACCGCGCTGCTCGACAAGGACGGCGTCAAGGCATCGGGCAATCCGATGATCGTTTACACCTCGACCGACGACACCGGCTTCACCTTCATCGCCGAGATCCCGGTCGATCAGGACGTTAAGAACCTCGGCAAGAACATGAGCATGGGCAGTTCGCCCGACGGCAAGGCGCTGAAGTTCGTCCATCGCGGTTCCTACGACAACATGGACAACACCTATGAGGCGATCACCAACCACCTCGACGACAAGAAGCTCGAAGCCAAGGACACCTTTATCGAGGAATACATCACCGATCCGCTGAAGACCGCGGAGGACAAGCTTGTGATCAACGTCTACGTACCCCTGAAGTGAGCCAGATGACCCATCGCCTACCGCTTGGCCTCCCCGTTGGCCTCTCCTTCGCCGCCACCCTGATCGCGACCACGCTGCTGGCTGCGCCCGCACTGGCGAATGACGACTTTCCGCCGGCGGTTTCGGTCACCGGCGAGGCGACCGTGTCGGCGCCGCCCGACCAGGCGCAGCTCGACGCCGGCGTCACCACCGACGCCAAGACCGCACGCGAAGCCGCCGAAGCCAACAATGTGACGATGGGCAAGGTGCTGGCCGCGCTGAAGGGCGCCGGGATCGCGGAGAAGGACTTTCAGACCTCGCGGCTGTCGCTGCAGCCGCAATTCGCCAATCGTGGGCCGTCGTCGCCGAACGCCCCGCCCAGCATCGTCAGCTACCATGCGAGCAATCGCGTCACGATCAGGCTGCACGATGTAAGCAAGGTCGCCAGCGTCATCGACGTGCTGGTCGGCGCCGGCGCCAACGATATCGGCGGGCTCAATTTCTCGGTGTCGCAGGCCTCGAAGCTGCTCGACGAGGCGCGCGAGAAGGCGATCGCCGACGCCCGCCGCAAGGCCGAGATCTACGCCAAGGCCGCCGGCGTCACGCTCGGCGCACCCGTGAATATTGCGGAGGTCGGCTCGGCGCCGGTCCCGGTGTTCCGTCCCAAGATGGCAACGGCCGGCTTCGCCGCGCCGACGCCGGTGGCGCAAGGCGAGGAAACACTGACGGTCAATGTCAGCGTCTCCTGGGCGATCAAGGAGAAGTAATTCAAGGCAGCCAATTGACGTCGTCCCGGCTTTCGCCGGGACCCATAACCACCGAGTTTAGTTGTGAACGGAATCGTGGCCCCAGCGTCGCGCAACAATTAATATTTGGGGTAATGGGTCCCGGCCTTCGCCGGGACGACAGCATTTAGATTTCGAACACCTGCCCGGGCTTCAACGCGACAAACTTCCCGCGCGGCACCTTGGCGGCGTCGAGCGCTTCGCCAAGCGCGATCGCGGGCGCGTCGATCGCCTCGTCGGTCAACTGGAATGTGCCGTGGTGATGCGCCAGCGCCTGGGCGGCGCCACAATCGGCCAGCGCCTTCACCGCATCTTCCGGGTTCATGTGCTGGTCGCGCATGAACCAGCGCGGCTCATAGGCGCCGATCGGCAGGATCGCGAGCCTGAGCGGGCCGTGCGCCTCGGCCACCCGGCGGAAATGCCCCCCGTCCCCGTAGCCGGAATCGCCGACGATGTAGAGCTTGCCGGCCGGCGTCTCCAAAACAAAACTCGCCCACAGCGCCTTGTTGCGATCGAACAGGCCGCGCGCCGACCAGTGCCGCGTCGGCACCAGCGTCGCGGCAAGGCCATTGCCGAGCTCGGCGCGCTGATGCCAGTCGAACGCCTCGGCTTTGATCGCGGCATCGGATGCGCGCATCGTGACGTCGTTGCCGAGCGGTGTGATCACGCGAGGACCAAATGCCCCCGCGAGCTTCGACAGCGTCGCGACGTCGAGATGGTCGTAGTGGCCGTGCGACACCAGCACGACATCGATCCTGGGCAGTTTATCGAATGCGATGCCGGGATCGTTGTGCCGCTTCGGCCCGGCGAAGCTGAACGGCGAGGCCCGCATCGACCACACCGGATCGAACAGGATGTTGAGGCCCGCGGTCTGGATCAGCCAGCTGGCATGACCGACGAAACAGAGCCGCACCTTGTCGCCCTCGACGCGGGGCGGCGGCGTATCGGCATGGGGGCTCGGCGCCCATTCCGGCCAGACTGCGCGCTTCCGGCCGCCCCCGAACTGCCAGCGCAGCACCTCACCAAGCGATTTCGGCGGCGAGCCGTCCGGATCGAAGAAGTGCAGGCCGTCGAAATGATCGGACACGGGGCCGTCGTAGGTTTTCATGGTCGTCATCCAGATCGAGGGCACACCGATCGCTGCGGCGGCTCCGGTCAAGGTTGCGAGAAGGCGGCGGCGGGTGATCAGCACGCGGGTTCCGGAATAGGAGGCAGGCTCCGGTTATATGGGTGGCAGCGGCGAATTCGGAACCAATAGGGCAAATCGACGTGATTTCAGTACCTTACTGTCCAGACTGAGCGGATTTCAGCGAAACTTTCCTTGACTTTGCCGCCCCGGCAGCGTTTAACCCGGCCACTTTCTCGGAAAGCTCCGTCTTTTCGACCCGCCGACTGGTCCTGGAGGCCAGAGGCCAACGCCCGACAGCGCGATGCGCCCTCGGGCGCGAAAGTGTTTGGATTTCCTTCTCCCTCGCCCCGCTCTTGCGGGGAGAGGGTCGGGGTGAGGAGCTCTCTCCGCGCACTGTGCGTGTGGATAGCCCTGTACCCCCTCACCCGCCGCGCAAATGCGCGGCGACCTCTCCCCGCAGGCGGGGAGAGGTAAAAGAGGACAACGGCATTGTTCGACAATCTGTCGGAACGGCTTGGTGGCATTCTCGATCGTCTGACGGGGCGCGGTGCGCTGACCGAAAAGGACGTCGATGCCGCAATGCGCGAGGTGCGCCGCGCGCTGCTCGAGGCCGACGTCGCGCTCGAGGTGGTCCGTAGCTTCATCGACCGGGTCCGCGAGCAGGCGATCGGCGCCACCGTCGTCAAGTCGGTGACGCCGGGCCAGATGGTGGTGAAGATCGTCCATGACGAGCTCGTCGCCACGCTCGGCTCCGACGGGCAGACCATCGACATCAACTCCGTGCCGCCGGTGCCGATCATGATGGTCGGTCTGCAAGGCTCCGGTAAGACCACCACCACCGCAAAGCTCGCGCGCCGCATGGTCCAGCGCGACAAGCGCAAGGTGCTGATGGCCTCGCTCGACGTCTACCGCCCGGCGGCGATGGAACAGCTCGCGGTGCTCGGCCGCGACCTCGACATTCCGACGCTGCCGATCGTCGCCGGCCAGATGCCGCCGCAGATCGCAAGGCGCGCGTTGGAGGCCGGCAAGCTCGGCGGCTACGACGTCGTGCTGCTCGACACCGCCGGCCGCACCACGCTCGACGAAGACATGATGAAGGAGGCGGCCGAGATCAAAGCCGCCGCCAACCCGCACGAAGTGCTGCTGGTCGCGGATAGCCTCACCGGCCAGGACGCGGTCAACCTCGCGCGCTCGTTCGACGAGCGCGTCGGCCTCACCGGCATCGTGCTGACGCGCGTTGACGGCGACGGCCGCGGCGGCGCCGCGCTGTCGATGCGCGCGGTCACCGGCAAGCCGATCAAGCTGATCGGCACCGGCGAAAAGACCGACGCGCTGGAAGACTTCCATCCGAACCGCATCGCCGGCCGCATCCTCGGCATGGGCGACGTGGTCTCGCTGGTCGAGAAGGCCGCCGCCAATATCGACGCCGAGAAGGCCGCGCGCACCGCCGAACGCATGCGCAAGGGTCAGTTCGACCTCAACGACATGCGCGAGCAGCTGCAGCAGATGGCGAATATGGGCGGCATCGGCGGCCTGATGGGCATGATGCCCGGCATCTCCAAGATGAAGAACCAGATCGCGGCGGCCGGCATCGACGACAAGATCCTGAAGCGCCAGGTCGCGATCATCGACTCGATGACGCGGCAGGAGCGCAAGAACCCGGACATCCTGAAGGCGAGCCGCAAGAAGCGCATCGCGGCAGGCGCTGGCCAGAGCGTCGAGCACGTCAACAAGCTGCTGAAGATGCACCGGAACATGGCCGACATGATGAAGGCCATGGGCAGCGGCAAACGCGGCCCGCTCGCCGGCATCGCGCAGGCGATGGGATTCGGCGGCGGCATGAAGCCGCCCTCGGCCGAGGAGATGAAGGCGCTCGCCGAGAAGATGCAGGGCGGCGCCGGCGGCGGCCTGCCCAATCTGCCAAAGGATTTGCCGGCCGGGCTGCGCGGCGGCTTGCCGAACGTGCCGGGCCTAACCGGCCTTTCCGGCAAGCCGATGCTGCCGGGCCTCGGCGGTTTCCCGGGCAAGAAGAAATGAGGAATTCGTCGCGACGGCTCGTATACGGTCGGCGCGACGCGGAATGCCAATCAATCGAACACATCGACCTTTGAAGGAGAACTGAATGTCCGTTGTTATCCGCCTCGCTCGCGCAGGCACCAAGAAGCGTCCCGTCTATCACGTCGTCGTCGCCGACTCGCGCTTCCCGCGCGATGGCCGCTTCATCGAGCGTCTCGGCCACTTCAACCCGTTGCTGCCGAAGGACAACGAGTCGCGCCTGAAGCTCGACATGGACAAGGTGAAGGCCTGGCTCGCCAAGGGCGCGCAGCCGTCGGATCGCGTGACCCGCTTCCTCGACGCCGCCGGCGTCAAGAAGCGCGCGCCGCGCAACAACCCGGAAAAGGCCGTGCCGCGCAAGGAGCGCAAGGCGCAGGCCGAAGCCGCCGCCAAGGCTTAAGGCTGAACGGCGACCACGGTGGCTGCACCGGTCTGTGTCGCCCGTATCGGCGCTGCGCATGGCGTGCGCGGCGCCGTCAGGCTTTGGACCTTCACCGAAGATCCGCTGGCCGTGAAGGACTACGGTCCGCTGATGACCAAGGACGGCACGCGCCAGTTCGAGGTCACGCATCTGCGTGAGGCCAAAGACCATCTGGTGGTGACGCTGAAGGGCGTCGCCAGCCGCGATGATGCCGAACGGCTCAACGGGCTCGAGCTCTACGTTCCGCGCGACCGGCTGCCGGACACCGACGACGGCGAATACTACCACACCGATCTGATCGGGCTCGCCGCGGTGACGACGACGGAGCAGCCGCTCGGCAAGGTGATCGCGATCCATAATTTCGGCGCCGGCGACATCATCGAGATCGCCCCGCCGCAGGGCGCGACGATGCTGCTGCCGTTCACCAATGCCGTGGTGCCGACTGTCGATCTCGACGGTGGCCGCGTGGTGATCGACCTGCCCAAGGAAATCGACGGCGACGATCCGTCGGCGGCCTGATCGAAAATAATCTTCAACCCGTCATCCGGCCCTGCTGCTCGAGCCAGTCGCAGAACACCGCGCTGTGCGGATCGTTGCTGCGCCCCGCCGGGAAGTAAGCGAAGTAGCTCCGCGCCGGCAGGCTGACATCCGGAAACGGCGTCACCAGGCGCCCGGCCGCGAGATCGTCCGCGATCAGCGCGGTCGGTCCCATCGCGACGCCGAGACCATCGAGCGCGGCCTGGATCGTCAGATAGAAGTGATCGAAGGTCAGCGCGGCCGCCGGCTCCAGCGCGGATTGCCCGGCCTCGGTGAGCCAGTCGCGCCACAGCCGCGGCATCGACGTGACATGCAGCAGCGTGTGCCTGGAGAGGTCCGCGATCTCATTGAGCGGCAGCTGCCCCAATAGCGACGGACTGCATACCGGCAATCTCCGCTCCGACACCAGGAAGCGTGACGAGAAGCCGTGGAAGGTGTCGGGGCCACCGCGGATCACGACGTCGAATGATTCAGACAACGCATCCACCGGATCGTTCGACGTGCTCAAGCGTACCTCGATATCCGGATGCTCGGCGCGAAACCGGCTCATCCGCGGCAGCAGCCAGCGCAGGCTGAAGGTCGCGAGCGCATTGACGCGCAACACCGCGACCGCCAGATCGCCGCGCCGCTCGCGATGCTGCTGCACGGCGGCGGAAATCCGGTCGAGCGCGGGCGCGAACTCTGCCAGCAATGCCGCGCCTGCCGGCGTCAGCACCACGCGCCGCACCGATCGCCGAAACAGCGACGGCGCCCCCAGCCATTCCTCGAGCAGGCGGATCTGCTGACTGACCGCGCCATGGGTCACGCTGAGCTCGGCGGCGGCCTCCTTGAAGCTGCCGAGCCGTGCGGCGGCCTCGAAGGCGCGGACCGCATTGAGCGGTGGCAGGCTGCGGCGTGGGACGAACATTGACTCCTCAATACAAGATTTTCTAACGCATGATCCGATTATTACTGATTTGTGACAACAGCCTTGGCGGCGCATACTGCCATGCAAGCTACTTGTACGGCTTTCTTTTCTGAGGTCCCCGCCTGATGCCCGCCCGCCCCAACTTTAGATTTTCTTGCACAGGAGGGCGGCAATGAGCGTGTCGGCCGAAACTGGCACGGCGCGGCCCGACCGTGCCCGGTCAACCCGCACCCTGACCGTGACCGGGCTCAACCACGCGCTCCACGACGGCTACACCGACGTCATCTACGTGCTGCTGCCGGTCTGGCAGGCCGAATTCGCGCTGAGCTACGGGCTGCTGGCGCTGCTGCGTGGGCTCTATGCCGGCGCCATGGCCGGGCTGCAGATTCCGGTCGGACGCATCGCGGAGCGGATCGACGGCAAGATCATCCTGATCGCGGGCACGGCGCTGTCGGCGCTCGGCTACGCGTTTGCTGGATTCTCCGGCGGTGTCATTGGCCTCGGCCTGGCGCTCGCGCTCTCCGGCGCGGGCTCGAGCACGCAGCATCCGATCGCATCGGCCGCAGTGTCGCGCGCCTATGGCGCGGCGGCGCGCGGGCCGCTCGGCATCTACAATTTCTCGGGCGATCTCGGCAAGGCGGCGATCCCGGCCCTGACCTCGATCCTGCTGGTGATCATGTCGTGGCGGCACGCGCTGCTCGTGCTCGCTCTCGCAGGCTTGCTCGTCGCGGTCTGCATTGCGCTCTGGATGCCGGCCGTCGGCAAGGGCGCCGAGCACAAGGCGGCATCAGCATCGCGCGGCGCCAGCACAGGCCGCGGCTTTCACTGGCTGCTCGCGATCGGAATTCTCGACACCGCGGTCAGGATGGGCTTTCTCACCTTCCTGCCGTTCCTGTTGCGCGACAAGGGCGCCTCGCTGCCGACCAACGGCCTTGCGCTGGCGCTGGTCTTCATCGGCGGCGCGGCGGGAAAATTCACCTGCGGATGGCTCGGCGCGCGGGTCGGGACGCTGCGCACGGTGCTGATCACCGAAGGTGGTACGGCGGCGCTGATCGTGGCCGTGCTGGTGTTGCCGCTGGCGCCGGCCATCGTGCTGCTGCCGCTGCTCGGCGTGATGCTCAACGGCACCTCCTCGGTGCTCTACGGCACAGTGCCCGAGCTCACGCCGGCACACCAGACCGAGCGCGCCTTCGCGCTGTTCTACACGGGTACTATCGGATCGGGCGCCGTCGCGCCTGTTATCTACGGCCTGCTTGGCGACGCGCTCGGCCCGTCGCTCGCGACCGCAGCAACCGCGCTCACGGCGCTGGCGATCTGTCCGCTTGCCGTCGCGCTCGCGCGGCATCTCGCTGACGATCCGACGACGGCGTGACCATAACGTGGGTTAGCCCGTAGCCCGGATGAAGCGCAGCGCAATCCGGAGCCGCTCGTCATTGCTTGCGTGATTCCCGGATTGCGCTTCGCTCCATCCGGGCTACTTAAGCAATGGTCTCACGGAGCATCCCAATGACAAGCACGCACAAGGCCTGGCGGCTGCACGCCCACAACGATCTGCGCTTCGAGGATGTCACGACGCCGATGCCCGCGCCCGACGGCGTTGTGGTGCGGATCGAAGCCGGCATGGTGCTGTCCTACACCAACAGGCTGCTGTCCGGCGCACTGCCCTACAGCCTGCCACCGATGCCGTTCGTGCCGGGCACCAACGCGATCGCGCGCGTCGTCGCCGCCGGCGACAACGTCACGCACGTGCAAAGCGGTGACCGCGTGTTCCTGAGCCCGCATCTGCGCGGCGACGTGCCGGATCGCGATCCGCCGCAGATCCTGATCGGCCTCACCGCCACGGTGACGACGCCGGAGGCGCTCGCATTGCAGGCGCGCTGGCGCGACGGCGTATTCGCGGAGATCGCGCACTGGCCGGCCGCCTGCGTTACGCCACTTGCCAATCTCGACGATAAGCGGGCGACCGAGCTGATCGGGCTCGCAAAACTGATCGTGCCGTTCGGCGGCTTGCAGCGCTCCGGCCTGCGCGGCGGGCAGACCATCATTGTCAACGGCGCGACCGGCTATTTCGGTTCGGGCGGCGTGATGCTCGCGGTCGCGATGGGCGCGGGCCGCGTCGTCGCCGTCGGCCGCAAGGAGGCCGCGCTCGAGCAGTTGCGCGACGCGTTCGGCCCGCGCGTCATTCCCGCCGTCGTCAGCGGCGATGCCGCAGCCGACCTTGCGGTCATCCGCCGCGCCGCTGGCGGCAGCGCCGATGTCGCGCTCGATCTGCTCGGCGCCGCCAAGAGCACCTCGACCACGCTGTCCTCCCTGCGCGCGCTCAGGCGTGGCGGCCGGATGGTGCTGATGGGCAGCGCCGAGGTGCCGCTCGAACTCTCGTTCCGCGAGATGCTGGCCAACGACTGGGAGGTGGTCGGGCAGTTCATGTACGACCGCACGGCACCAGGCCAGCTCGCCGGCCTCGCCGCCGAAGGCCTGCTGGACCTGCGCAAGATCAATGTCGCGACCTTCAAGCTTGCCGACTTCCGACGCGCGGTGGACGCGGCGGCGATCATGCAGAGCCTCGACCTCACGGCCGTGGTGCCGTAACCAGAGGCCATGACATCGCAAGACACCCCGGCCCAGGCGACACCATGGCGCGCCACCGTGCTGACCCTGTTCCCAGACATGTTTCCGGGGCCGCTCGGCGTGAGCCTCGCCGGCAAGGCGCTGGCTGGCGGACTCTGGGCGCTGGAAGTGCGCGACATCCGGGCCTCGGCCACCGACAAGCACCGCAGCGTCGACGACACGCCGGCGGGCGGCGGCCCGGGCATGGTGCTGCGGGCCGATGTGCTGGCAGCGGCGATCGACGCCGCCGATATCGCGCTTAGCCGTCCGCGCCTGCTGATGAGCCCGCGGGGTCGGCCATTGAGCCAGGCCCAGGTCGCGGAGCTTGCGGCCGGCCCCGGCCCACTCATCGTCTGCGGCCGCTTCGAGGGCATCGACCAGCGGGTGATCGAGGCGCGGGGCCTCGAGGAGGTCTCGATCGGCGATTATGTGCTGTCCGGCGGCGAAATCGCCGCGATGGCCCTGATCGACGCCTGCGTCCGCCTGCTGCCGGGGGTGATGGGCAAGCAGGCCTCGGGAACCGAGGAAAGCTTTTCCGAAGGACTACTGGAATACCCGCAATACACCCGCCCGCAGGAGTTCGAGGGCAGGCAGATCCCGGAAATCCTGATTTCCGGCGATCACGCCAAGGTCGCGGCCTGGCGGCTGGCCCAATCCGAGGCCCTGACGGCGGCCCGGCGGCCCGATCTCTGGGCCCGCAAGGCCGGCCAAAAAGCCGCTCCGCGCCGGACAAAAAACACGACAGACGGGTGACAAACCCTGCGCTTTGCCTTATACGGGCGGCCAAATCCGCACCCGCGCAGGATAGATGGACGTTTGCGCAGCCCCCATACAGGCTGGGCGCGCCGCCGATGGAGATTTCGATGAACCTTATTCAGCAGCTCGAAAAAGAGCAGTTCGACAAGCTCGCCGCCACCAAGGATATCCCGGAATTCGGCCCCGGCGACACCGTCATCGTCAACGTGAAGGTGGTCGAAGGCGAGCGTACCCGCGTGCAGGCCTATGAGGGCGTTTGCATCGGTCGTTCCGGTCAGGGCCTCAACGAGAGCTTCACCGTGCGCAAGATCTCCTACGGCGAAGGCGTCGAGCGCGTCTTCCCGGTGATGTCGCCGATGATCGACTCGATCAAGGTCGTGCGTCGCGGCAAGGTTCGTCGCGCCAAGCTTTATTATCTGCGCAACCTGCGCGGCAAGTCGGCCCGCATCGTCGAGAAGCAGGACCGCCAGACCGCCGTTGGCGAGTAACGTTTCCCTCAGGGGATGTGACCAAAAGCGCGGGGCCTGCCCCGCGCTTTTTTGTTGCGGCGTGCCTATCTGACTTGCAGGCCCGCGCAATCGATCGATTGTCGCCGCTATGAGCCCTGTGTTAGAAATTTAGAATGGTTCCGGATCAAGCAAGCAAGCGCTGTCCAAGTCAGACCTGCAAGCGCGTCGTGATCGACGATCGCTCGCGGCTGCCCGGCCGCTTCTTCGGTCGCTTTGCGACGTCGGCAACGTCCGAGCTTAGACGCGCAGCGTAACGCTGCCTGGACGCTTTCGCCTGCTCGCGCGCTTAAGACGCGCTCATGTCATCCCACCACTGAATTTCTTCTGGAGCTGAAGCTCATGTCCAAACCGACCACGCTGTACGACAAGATCTGGAACGACCATCTGGTCCACGAGGCCGACGACGGCACCTGCCTGCTCTATATCGATCGCCACCTGGTGCACGAGGTGACCTCGCCGCAGGCGTTCGAAGGGCTGCGCGCCGCCGGCCGCAAGGTGCACGCGCCCGAGAAGACGCTCGCCGTCGTCGACCACAACATCCCGACCACCGACCGTTCGAAGCCGAACCCCGACCCTGAAAGCATCGAGCAGATGCGGGTGATGGCCGAGAACGCCAAGGAATTCGGCATCGAGTATTACAACGAGTTCGACAAGCGCCAGGGCATCGTTCACGTCATCGGCCCGGAGCAGGGTTTTACGCTGCCCGGCACCACCATCGTCTGCGGTGACAGCCACACCTCGACGCATGGCGCGTTCGGCGCGCTCGCGCACGGCATCGGCACCTCCGAAGTCGAGCACGTGCTGGCGACGCAGACGCTGATCCAGAAGAAGGCCAAGAACATGCGCGCGATCGTCGACGGCAAGTTGCCCGAAGGCGTGACCGGCAAGGACATCATCTTGGCGATCATCGGCGAGATCGGCACCGCCGGCGGCACCGGCTACGTGCTGGAATATGCCGGCGAGGCGATCCGTGCGCTCTCGATGGAAGGCCGCATGACGGTCTGCAACATGTCGATCGAAGGCGGCGCGCGCGCCGGCCTGGTCGCGCCCGACCAGAAGGCGTTCGACTTCCTGCGCGGCCGCCCGAAGGCGCCGAAGGGCGCCGCCTGGGACGCCGCGATGCGCTACTGGGAGACGCTGCGCTCCGACGAGGGCGCGCATTTCGACCACGAGATCCGGCTCGATGCGGCCAAGCTGCCGCCGATCGTCACCTGGGGCACGAGCCCTGAGGACGTCATCTCGGTGACCGGCTTCGTGCCCGATCCCGACAAGATCGCCGATGAGGCCAAGCGCATCTCCAAGCATCGCGCGCTGAAATATATGGGCCTGACCGCCGGCACGAAGATCACCGACATCAAGCTCGACCGCGTCTTCATCGGCTCCTGCACCAACGGCCGCATCGAGGACCTGCGCGCTGCCGCGAAGATCGCCGAGGGCAAGACCGTCAACGGCAATGTCAACGCGATGATCGTGCCGGGCTCCGGCATCGTGAAGGAGCAGGCGGAAGCCGAAGGCCTCGACAAGATCTTCATTGCGGCCGGCTTCGACTGGCGCGAGCCAGGCTGCTCGATGTGCCTTGCGATGAACCCCGACAAGCTGAAGCCGGAAGAGCGCTGCGCCTCGACCTCGAACCGCAACTTCGAGGGCCGCCAGGGCTTCAAGGGCCGCACCCATCTGGTGTCGCCCGCGATGGCCGCGGCCGCCGCGATCGCCGGACACTTCGTCGACGTCCGCGACTGGCGGTAAGGTACGCGCCAGATTCTTTTTTGACGCGTTTTCTTCACGCGAACCGGGGCCACTTCGCTCGAAAACGCTATTGCTTCGTCTCAAGCTCGAGCCGTTTCGGAAACGGCTCGTTAACGGGGCGCACGCAAACTGCCTCCTTGCGAAAACAAGCCTTCGCAAGGAGCGCGTGCCGTGGCCGATAAACCCGAATTCGTCGACATGATCAGCGACGCGACGCGCCAGAAGCGCCGTCGTGCCGTGGCGCGCATCATCGATCCGCTTCCCGAGGTGAAGGAAACCTCGCGCCTCAGCCACTGGCCGCCGGAGCGCTGGACGCAATGGCGGATGGAAAACCTGACGCCGTGGAAGATAAAGTCCTGGAAGCTGAAGAACTGGGACTAACGCCCCTTTCTTGACGCGTTTTCTTCACGCGAAGCGGCGCCCACTTCGTTCGAACACGCTCCAGCGCGCAAAGAGAGGGACCCAACAAGACGGGCGCCGTGAGGCGCCCGCTGTCATTTCAAACTTTACCAATAGACGCGATACGGCCGCCAGTAGTGGCGGTGGTGCCACCACGGCCGGCAGATCCGGCGCGGTCCGTAATAGGTCCAGACCACCCGGCAACGGCGGTGATGATAATAGGCCGGGTAATAGTAGGACGATCCGTAGAAGAAGCGCCGGTGATGGAAGTGCCGGCGGTAATAGGGCCGATAGCCGTAGCGGTAACCGCCGCCGTAGAAGCGGTGGTAGCCACCATAATGGCGATGGAAGCCGCCATAGCGATAGCCGCCATGGAACGCCGGCGCGGCGCGGATGCCGCCACCACGGAAGCCGCGGCCGTGAAATCCGCCGCCGTGGAATCCACCACCGCGGAAGCCGCCACCATGAAAACCTCCGCCGCCGTGGCCGCCACCGCCGTGCCGGACCTGGGTCGTCATGGCATCGGCCGCAGACCTTGCCGCGGGCGCGGCGGCCGGGCTTGCCAGCGACAGCGCTTCGGCGCGCTGCTGCGAAGCAACCGACAATGCGAAGACAGCGGCCGCCGCAACGCCGAGACGGCGCACCAATCCGCGCCGCAAATAGCTCTCCCTCATCTCTGAACCTCCCTGACAACGGCAACGAGCACCAAGCTGCATGGCAGCCGGTTTCATTGCGTTCATTGCAGTCGCTCCCGGCATGACGCTAGAAATCGCTGAGTGAATGCGCCATGAACGCGCAAAACGCTGCGGCGAAACGTCCGGGAGAAACGTCAGTGACTGTCTATGTGATCGTGCAACTCAAGATGACCGATCGCGCCGCCTATGATCGGTATCAGGCGCGCTTCTTCGACGTATTCAGGAAGTTCAACGGACGCCTGCTGTCGGCCGACGAACAGCCCGCGGTGCTCGAGGGCAGCTGGGATCGCGACAAGCTGGTGCTGATGTCATTCCCTGACGAAGCCGCATTCCGCGCCTGGTCGGAGTCGCCCGAATATGTCGAGATCTCCAGGGATCGCAAGGCGGGTGCGCAGGGCATTGTGCTGCGGGCGAAGGGCTTCGCGCCCTGAGGCGGACGGAGCAGCTCCGATCCGAGAGCTGCTCTCTTGTTGCACGGCTGATGTCGCGCACGGCGCGACTGCGTGCATCACCAGAACGGGCCGAACCCGAAGCCGAAGGTGAATGGCGCCGGCGCAGCATAGGGGTACGGCCGATAGTAATAGGGCCGCCCGTAATAATAGGAGCCGTACGGCCGATAATAGGAATAGGGCCGGTAGTACGGCCGGTAATAAGGACGGTAGCCGTAGTGATAGTGGCGACGATGGTAATGATGATAGCGCTGCGCGCTGATATCCGTTGCCTTGCCTACTTGCCGCTGCGGTGCCGCGGCCTGCGGCTGGGCTGATGCCGCGGCGGTTGCCGATGCCGGCGCCGTCAACGCGAATGTACAAGCGACAGCCGCGACACCGATCCATCTCATCATGATCAACTCCTGCAGATTGCGATGGATATCATCCCGCGTGGGCGAATCTGCCGGTTTGATGGCTGAGAACGACAACAGGCCCGCTGCTCACGGGCCTGTGTCTCAACTGCGCTAATACGCCGCGCGATCAACGGCGCCAGTGGCGACGATGCCCCCAGCCGCGGTGATGTCCGCGATGCCAGCCACGATGCCAGCCGCGCCCACCCCAGCGTACCTGCGTGGTCGCATGGTTCGCGTTGTCCTGAACCGTGGCGGCTGTGCCCGGCGTGGCGAGCGACATCGCGCTTGCACGCTCGGCCGGCGCCGCCAACACCAACACGGCACCGACAGCCGCGAGCCCCAGAACCTTCATCGCCTTCATGAATTGTCTCCTTGATCCTTTGATGTCACGTCTTGCAGCGACGACTTGAACTTCTGCTTGACGCGTTTTCCTCACGCGAACCGGTGTCCGTCCCGCATCACGCGCGGGACAGGCTCCGCTAGAAAACGCTTCAGCTTTCGAATCGACGCCGTTGCCGCGACGCAGATCGCTAGCAGAATGCGGACGACGTGAATGGGAAGTGAATGACTGCGCCACGAACATGAATGCTGCCGGCGCGCTTCAGGTTCCGGCACTGCGCGCGATTTTTCGCGTTGGTGTGCAAACGACATAGACGATGGTCGTATCTCGCCTTCCGTTTGTTGCAGGAGATTGCCGTGACACGAACAAGCCCACGCAGATCGATGCTTCGAACAGCCCTCGCGCTCTGCGGTTCCATCATGCTCGGCGATGTCGCGCTCGCCGCCAAGGACCGGGCGACGACATCGGCACCGCAAGCCATCGCACGCGGATGCTGATGGCGGCGGCGGTTTATGGGCGACAGGTTTGATCGCGGCTGTTGCGATGATCGGCGCAACGCGCCGACATACGCGTAACTAGCCCGGCCGCCAGAAGCAGTTCATGCGCGGCGTGATCACGGTACCGCTCGGCCGGTGCTCCTGCACATAGGTCGCGGTGCAGTCGCGCACGGCGTTCGGACCGGGGTTGTAGCGCGGGATGACATCGGGTTCCCAATGATCGGGCCGGGACCGGTAGATCGGCACGCGCTTCAGCCGGCGGCGCTCGACGACGCGCGTGCGCGCGACAGGTGCCGCCTCGCCGACGCGCGCCTCAGCCGCCGCGCTCTGTGCCTGCGCCTTTGTCGCCGGGAGCGAGAGCCCGACTGCTACAGCCAACAGCGCTGTCGCCACGATCCGTTTCATTACGCCCACCCAAGCTCGATTCTTGAGCCCCATTCGTGGGCGGCACGGTCTCCCATTGCGCCGCCAAGGTCAACTGCGCTGGCGCCGCCGATAGCACTCGCGCTAAAGGAGTGTCATGTGGACCACAGAAAAAGCCCCCTCGCTGGCCGAGATGGAGGCCATGGCGCACGAGGTTTTCGAGCGCCTGCCCAAGACGTTCCGGGCCCTCTGCGAGGGCCTGATCATCCGCGTCGACGACTTTCCGACCGACGAGGTGCTCGACGAGATGCAGGCCGAGAGCGAGTTCGACCTGCTCGGCCTGTTTCAGGGCATCGGCCTGCCGCAGCAGAGCCATAGCGACGTGGCCCGGCTGCCCAACCTGGTCTGGCTGTACCGCCGGCCGATCCTGGATTACTGGGCGGAGCACGACGAGACCCTCGGCCACATCGTTCGCCACGTGCTGATCCATGAGATCGGGCACCATTTCGGCCTCTCCGACGCCGATATGGAAGCGATTGAGGCCGATGCGGGCTAGCCCTGCAGAAATGGCCCTTTTACCGCTGTCACATTCGCGATAAACATCCGGCCGATATCCGCTATTTTTTGCCCGGGAAGAGCACCGATGGACAAGTTCACCACGCTGGAAGGCGTCGCGGCGCCGCTGAAGATCATCAATGTCGACACCGACATGATCATTCCGAAGCAGTACCTCAAGACCATCAAGCGCACCGGCCTTGGCAAGGGGCTTTTCTCCGAGCAGCGCTACAAGGATGACGGCAGCGAGAACCCGGATTTCGTCCTCAACCAGCCCGCCTATCGCAACGCGAAGGTGCTGGTCGCCGGCGACAATTTCGGCTGCGGCTCGAGCCGCGAGCACGCGCCCTGGGCACTGCTCGACTTCGGCATCCGCTGCGTGATCTCGACCTCGTTTGGCGACATCTTCTACAACAACTGCTTCAAGAACGGCATCCTGCCGATCCGCGTGTCGCAGGAGGACCTCGACAAGCTATTCGACGACGCCGAGCGCGGCGCCAACGCGACGCTGACCATCGACCTCCCCAACCAGGAGATCCGCGGTCCCGACGGCGGCAAGGTCAAGTTCGAGATCGACCCGTTCCGCAAGCACTGCCTGATCAACGGCCTCGACGACATCGGCCTGACGATGGAAAAGAAATCGTCGATCGACAGCTACGAGACGAAGCTTAGGGAACGCGCCTGGGCTTGAGGCTCAGCGCATCATCGTGCCCCGGTGCCGTCAGGCGCCGGGGCTTTTCTTTGCCGAATTCGCTCGCCGCAAACCCGCTGATAGCTGACGCGCATGCTGCCTGACATCGTCACCTTCTGGCACGGCTCGATGGACGCGCTGCGCCAGACCTGCCTGCGCTCGCAGGCGGCGGCGGGGCACAAGGTCACCGTCTACAGTTTCGATCCGATTCCCGGCCTGCCCGACGGTATCGGCAATGCCGAAGCCGAAGCCGTGCTGCCGCATTCGTTCGCGGAGAAGCTGCGCCCGGCGGAGCCCGACGGCTCGTGGCGCGACTGGACCATGCTGCAGTTCAGCGACTTCTTCCGCATGCGGCTGATGGCGCGGCGCGCCGGTCTCTGGCTCGACGCTGACGTGCTGCTGCTGAAGGGCGTCGAGCTCGATCCGGCCAAGCCCTATTTTGCCTGGGAGCGGCCGCGGCAGCTCGGCAACTCCGTGCTGTATCTGCCGCCCGACGATCCGATCGTGCGCGCCTTCGAGGCGCTGATGCAGCAGGACGAGCTGATCCCGGATTGGCTGGCGCTGCGCCATCGCCTGACCTTCGCGATGCGCCGGCTGCGCGGCAAATCCAACCGCCTCGCCGACATCCGTGTCGCAATCTACGGCCCGGCGGCACTCACCGCGCTGGCGCGCCGCGCAGGCGAATTGCAGCACGCGCTGCCGAAGCGATCATTCTACGCCGTGCATGCCGAGCCGAAGCTGTTCTTCGAGCCGTCGGATTTTTCGCGCTACCTGAACGATCCCGCGATCATCGGCCTGCACATCTCGCCGAAAGGGCGCGGCAAGGAGGCGCCGATCCCGGGCAGCCTCTACGCGTGGGCGGCGGAGAGATTTGGAGCGTAACGCAAACACCGCTGCACCCTCTCCCCTTGTGGGAGAGGGCGGCTTCGCGAAGCGAAGCCGGGTGAGGGGTTCTCTCCCACGGGAGAATCCCAGAAGCGGAGACAACCCCTCATCCGGCGCCTCCCGCCACCTTCTCCCACAGGGAGAGAAGGGAAGACGCTTCGCAGGGCTAATGCCCCATCGCGGCGATCGCATCGGCGATCGCGATGGTGCGCCTGGCCATCTCGGCGTGCAGGCGCTCGACCATGCGGCCGTCGAGCTGGATCGCGCCGCGCGAGGCGTTCTCCGGCTTCTCGAAAGCGGCAATGATCTTGCGCGCCTCGGCGACCTCGGCCTCGGGCGGCGTGAAGATCGCGTTGCAGGCATCGATGTGGCTCGGATGGATCAGCGTCTTGCCGTCGAAGCCGAGATCGCGGCCCTGCGCGCATTCCTCCGCGAAGCCGTCGACATTGCTGATGTCACTGTAGGGCCCGTCGAGGATCTCGAGCCCGTGCGCGCGGGTCGCCAGGATGCAATGCGTGATCATCGGAATCATCGCCGCGCGGCCCGGCTTCATCCGGATCCGGGTTTCGCGGGCAATGTCGTTCGGCCCGAACACGAAGCCGGCGAGCCGGGTTTCGGAATCCTTCGATGCCGCGGCCAGCTTGTCGGCGTCGAGCACCGCGCGCGCGGTCTCGATCATCGCCCAGACCCGGATCGAGGCAGGCGCATTGATGTCGCTGAGGCGATCGGCGACGGCGTTGAGATCGTCGACGGTCGAAATCTTGGGAACCAGGATCCCGTCCGGCTGCGCCTTGCCGGCCATGCCGATGTCGTCGACCCACCAGGGCGTGTCGAGCGCGTTGATGCGGATCAGGATCTCGCGCTTGCCGAAGCCCTTGGCGGCGACCGCCTTGGCGATCTGCTCCCGCGCTGTGGCCTTGGCGTCGGGGGCAACGGAATCCTCCAGGTCGAGGATAATGCCGTCCGCCGGCAGCGTCCGGGCCTTTTCCAGCGCCCGTGCATTCGATCCCGGCATGAACAACAGGCTGCGGCGCGGACGGGTCATCGACATTCTCCTGGGGGCTTGGGCTCCGCCACTGTCCATTGTTTAGGCATCGGACGGAACCATTCTTCGACGCTGCCGTATCATCTCAGGCCACACGCCGAAAGTCTTGTTCCCGTTGCCCGCATGTGGTTAGCCAGAGGCCATGAAATTCTTTCCGAAGCAGTTGATCGACGGCTACCGGACGTTCGCCACCCAGCGGCTGCCGACCGAACAGTCCCGCTACCGCGACCTGTCGGAGCGCGGCCAGTTTCCCGAGACCATGGTGATCGGCTGCTGCGACTCCCGCGTTTCGCCGGAGGTGATCTTCGACGCCGGCCCCGGCGAGTTGTTCGTGGTCCGCAACATCGCCAATCTGGTTCCGGTCTATCAGCCCGACAGCAACGCCCACGGCGTCTCGGCCGCGCTGGAATATGCCGTGACCGTTTTGAAGGTGAAGAACATCGTGGTGCTGGGCCACGCGCAGTGCGGCGGCATCCGCGCCTTCGTCGACAAGATCAAGCCGCTCACGCCCGGCGACTTCATCGGCAAATGGATGCAGATGTTCATCAAGCCCGGCGAAATCGTCGAGCAACGCGAGCATGAGACCATGCAGGACTTCGTCGTCCGCATCGAGAAGGCCGCGGTGTTCCGCTCGCTGGAGAACCTGATGACGTTCCCATTCGTGCGCGAACGCGTCGAGAGCGGCGAGATGCAGCTGCACGGTGCCTATTTCGGCGTCGCCGAGGGCTCGCTGTTCGTGCTCGACCGGGTCGCGAAGGAATTCATCAGCGTCCGCGACGAGCTGAAATCAGACCAGTAATCTACTCGCTGCCGTGATGGCCGCTGCCCCAGCGGTCGGAGATCGCGAGCATGAAGGACGACACCACGAATACCAGGTGCACGCCGACCAGCCAGGCGAGCTTGCTGGGATCGAACGCGGTATCGAGGTTCATGAACGCCTTCAGCACCTGAATCGCCGAGATCGCGACGATCGACGCCAGCAGTTTTTGCTTCAGGCCACCGAAATCGACCTTGGTCATCCAGTCCGGCCAATCCGGATGCCCTTCCGGATCGATCTTCGAGACGAAGTTCTCGTAGCCTGAGAACACCACGATCAGGATCAGATTGCCGGTCAGCGAGATGTCGATCAGCGCCAGCACGCCGAGAATGATGTCGGATTCCTTGGCATCCGGCACATGCAGGATGAAGTGCCACAGCTCCATGCAGAACTTGAACAGCAACGCCGCGAGGCTGATGACGAGGCCGAAATAGAACGGCGCCATCAGCCAGCGGCTGTTGAACAGCAGGTTCTCGAAACGACGTTCAACCCGCTTCAGCGTCGGATTGGGCCGATAGGTCGCCGGTTGTTCCGCTTCCGCCATGCCACGAGCTTCCTGACGCCGTATTCCCGCGGCAGCTTTTATGCCGCCTTCTGCTTGGCGGTGATCAGCTTGCGGTTGATCAGGACTTCGGCGATCTGCACGGCATTGAGCGCCGCGCCCTTGCGCAGGTTGTCCGACACGCACCAGAACGACAGGCCGTTCTCCACCGTCGCGTCCTCGCGGATGCGGCTGATATAGGTCGCGTCCTCCCCGGCAGCCTCATAGGGCGTGACGTAGCCGCCCGGCTCGTGCTTGTCGATCACGAGGCAGCCCGGCGCGCGGCGCAGGATGTCGCGCGCCTCGTCCGCCGTGATCGGATTGGCGAACTCGACATTGACGGCTTCGGAGTGACCGACGAAGACCGGCACGCGTACGCAGGTGGCGGCGAGCTTGATCTTCGGATCGAGGATCTTCTTGGTCTCCGCCATCATCTTCCACTCTTCCTTGGTGTAGCCGTCTTCCATGAAGACGTCGATCTGAGGAATGACGTTGAAGGCGATGCGCTTCGGAAACTTCTTATTGACCAGCTCGTCGTTGGTGTAGACGGCCTTGGTCTGCGAGAACAATTCGTCCATCGCGTCCTTGCCGGCGCCCGACACCGATTGATAGGTCGAGACCACGACGCGCGTGATCGTCGCCTTGTCGTGCAGCGGCTTCAGCGCGACGACGAGCTGCGCGGTCGAGCAGTTAGGGTTGGCGATGATGTTCTTCTTGGTGAAGCCGGCGGTCGCATCCGCGTTCACTTCGGGCACGATCAGCGGCACATCCGGGTCCATGCGCCAGGCCGAGGAGTTGTCGATCACGACCGCGCCGGCGGCGCCGATCTTGGGCGACCATTCCTTGGAGACCGAGCCGCCGGCCGACATCAGGCAGATGTCGATGTCGGAGAAGTCATAGTGCTCGAGCGCCTTCACCTTCAGCGTGCGGTCGCCATAGGAGACCTCGATGCCGACGCTGCGGCGCGAGGCCAGCACGACGACCTCGTCGGCGGGGAATTTGCGCTCGTCGAGAATGTTGAGCATTTCGCGCCCGACATTGCCGGTCGCTCCGACCACCGCGACTTTGTAACCCATCGTTCACTCTCCGACGAAAAATGCCCGTTCCCCCGCAAGCTGCGGAAAGGGAAGAGGCAGCGCTTCTATGCGAGAAACCCCGTCAAGACAACGTTGCGTAGTTTTTGAGCGTTTTGATGCGTTTATTTCGGGCCGATCCGGCCGCGCCCCATCATACGAGAATTCCGTCAACACTGACGAGCTTCGTCGACGAGGTGTACGCCACGCTCTCCCGGCTATTCGCCTATGTCGCCGTGCTCGCGCTGTTCGTCGTCCTCGGCAACTATCTATGGAAGCAACTGCCCGACGCAACGGCGATGGCGGCCCCTGCCGCCGCAGGCTGGAGCCCGGCCGGCCGCACGGCGCCGGCCTTTGCCGTGAGCGGGCTCGATCTGCGAGATAAAACAGAGACTTACGAGATCCTCCGGCACTCCGAGGGCGGCCGCAAGGACGTCTTTCGCTGGGCCGATGCCAACGGTGCAGCGGTCGCCGAGCTGGAAATCTACCGCCCCGGCGGCGAGACCGTAGGGCCTGCGGTCACCGAGATTGCCGGGCGGCTCGACCCGGATGGCGTCCGCGAGCTCGAGGCGGCCGGCATCGTCGACAGCAAGTTCGGCAGCGTCACCTTGCTGCGCCCGGCGCGGCAGGACGGCGACCGCGCCTGCCTCGGCTTCCTCAAGCAGGCCGACGCGCCTGACCTCCGGATCTCCGGCTGGACCTGCCAGGGCGCCAGCCTGCCGGCCCGGCGCGCCGCGATCATCTGCATGCTGAACCGCCTGACCCTGCTGGCCGCGGGCAACGATCCGCGGCTCGCCGCCCTGTTCGCGCATGCCGAGCTCAAGCGCACCGACTGCGTTACCTCCGGCGCGCCGGCCCTGTCGGCCGACTGGGTCATGGGCAGCGAGAACCCGCGCCTGCGCGGCGCGCTTTGATGGCGAGACCGTGGCAAAGCACTGGTTTTCATGAAACTTTTGCGCTTGGACACTCATTATCTCGGCCGGTGTGGCGCAATTGACCTAGTGACGGCCTCCCCACCATGGCTACAATGTGTTCCGAGTGATTTTGGCGGACGCGCCAGCCCCGACGGGGCCGTAATGACGAGGATGCGATGACCCTAGAATTCCCTGCCGCGAACAAGCTCGTGGTGTTGCTTGCCGCGGCTGCCGTCACCGCAACCGCGTTCGGCATGACCGCAGCCAGCGCGCAGAGCCCGAGCACGCGCAAGCAGCAGGAGCAGTATGACCGCGATGGCCGCCGCTACTACGGCGCGCAGGGTCCGAACCGGGTCTATCAGCAGGGTCCGCGCACCCGCGTTTACGTCACCACGCGCTCGTGGCTCGACGCCGGCACCGAAGTGCTGCCGGGCGACCGCAAGTTCAACGACTACGCCTATCCGCCGGAGATCGGTTATCCCTCGTTCGCGCGTGAGAACAACAACCGCCCGATCGATCGCCAGCCGCTCAGCCCGCCGGCCGATCTCGGCGGCTATCCGCGGAATTTCCCGCTGTACTGAGAATTTCGGCGAGCAGCCGATACGAAAATGCCCGGCTCCGGCCGGGCATTTTCATTTTTGGTGCTGTCATTCCGGGGCATCGCGCAGCGATGAACCCGGAATCTCGAGATTCTCAGGTGCGCAAGCGCACACCATAGTTCGATGCTACGCATCGCCCCGGAATGACGGCAGAGCCGTCACGCGTGCAGCTTCTGCAATTCCTTCAGGATCGCCTCGCCCATCTGGCTCGTGCTGGCCGGCGTGGTGCCTTCCGACTTGATGTCGGCGGTGCGCAGGCCGCTGGCGAGCACGGCCGCGATCGCGGCATCGACCTTGTCGGCGAGCTCGCCCATGTCGAAGGAATAGCGCAGCGCCATGCCGAACGACGAGATCATCGCGATCGGGTTGGCGAGGCCTCGGCCAGCGATATCGGGCGCCGAGCCGTGCACCGGCTCGAACAGCGAGCGCCGCTTCTTCGTCTTCGAGTCGACTTCGCCGAGCGAGGCCGATGGCAGCATGCCGAGCGAGCCGGTCAGCATCGCCGCGATGTCGGACAGCATGTCGCCGAACAGATTGTCGGTCACGATGACGTCGAACTGCTTCGGCGCCTTGACGAGGTTCATGCCGCCGGAATCGGCGAGCTGGTGCTCGAGCGTGACGTCCTTGTATTCGCGCGCGTGGACCTGGGTCATGACCTCGTTCCAGAGCACGCCCGACTTCATGACGTTGCGCTTCTCCATCGACGTCACCTTGTTGCGGCGCTTGCGCGCCAGGTCGAAGGCGACGCGGCCGATGCGCTCGATCTCGTAGGTGTCGTAGACTTGGGTGTCGACCGCGCGCTTCTGGCCGTTGCCGAGATCGGTGATGGTCTTCGGTTCGCCGAAATAGACGCCGCCGGTGAGCTCGCGGACGATCATGATATCGAGACCCTCAACCACGTCGCGCTTCAGGCTCGAGGCCTCGGCGAGCGCCGGGTAGCACACCGCCGGGCGCAGATTGGCGAACAGGCCGAGATCCTTGCGCAGCCGCAGCAGGCCGGCCTCGGGACGGACCTCATAGGGCACGCTGTCCCACTTCGGGCCGCCGACCGCGCCGAAGATCACGGCGTCCGCCGCCGTCGCCTTGGCCATGTCGCCCTCGGAGATCGACACCTTGTGGGCGTCATAGGCGGAGCCGCCGACCAGGCCCTGCTCGGTCTCGAACTTCGCGATGCCCTGCGCATTCAGCCAGTCGATCACGCGTTGCACCTCGGCCATCACTTCGGGGCCGATGCCGTCGCCGGGGAGAAGCAGCAGTTTATGGGTCGCCATGGTGTTACCTCGAGCTAATCGTTGTTGTCTTTGCCGGGCAAGAGCGCGAAGCGCGTCCTCGCACAGATGACCCGGCAATCCATCCCGCTTCGAAAGGTCTCTCTGAAGATGGATGGATGCCCGGGTCGAGCCCGGGCATGACGAGCGGGGGAAATCCGGCCGGAGTGCTAAAACGCCGGAGCCGGATTGGCAAGGCACCCCGGATCGGCCCAGAATGGTCCCAACGGGCAACCCGCGCCTTCAGAAGCCAACAAGACGGACCTCATGACCGCAGCCATCGTCTACGCCTTCGCCTCGGCGATTTTCCTCGGCGCCGGGGTGGTGCTGGCGCAGCTTGGCCTGCGCACCGTCGAGCCGCTGTCGGGCGCCGCGATCAGCGTGCCCACTTTCACCCTGCTATTCCTGGTGCTGTCGCCGCTGATCCTGCATGGCGAGCCGGTGGTCTGGCGTGCGCTGCCGATCTTCATGGCGATCGGGCTGTTCTTCCCGGCCTCGCTGACGCTCCTGACCTTTGCGTCAAACCGGGCGCTGGGACCGGTCATCACCTCGACGCTGGGCAATCTGGCGCCGCTGTTTGCGGTCACCGCCGCCGTGGTGCTGCTGCACGAGCCCTTGCTGCCGCAGCAGCTCATCGGCCTCGTCGTCGCGGTCGCGGGCGCCGCCATCATCACCGTGACGAGGCCGCGCGACCTCGGCCATTGGCGCAGCTGGGCGCTGCTGCTGCCGCTTACCAGCGCGCTGGTGCGCGGCATCGTGCCGCCGATCGCCAAGCTCGGCCTTGCGATCTGGCCGAGCCCGCTATGGGCCTGCCTGGTCGGCTACGTCATGTCCTCGCTGGTGGTGCTGACCGTGCAACGGGTCCGCAAGGGCAGCTTCATGGTGCAGGCGCCGCGCGAGGGCCGGTTCTGGTTCGCGCTGACCGGGATCAGCAACGGGCTCAGCGCGCTCAGCCTGTTCGCCGCGGTCCGCAACGGCCCGATCACGCTGGTGGCGCCGCTCGCCGCGATCTATCCGCTGGTCACCGTGGTGATGAGCGCGATGATGCTCAAGCATGTCGAGATCACGGCGCGGATCGTCGGCGGAACCCTGCTGACCGTGATCGGCGTCGCGCTGGTCCTGATCGCCTGATTGCCTGATACGCAAGACAGTGTTGCGGGCATCGGCGCTGGGCAGCGCCGCCGCGGCCTGTCACAATGGCCGCATTGCCGGAGTGAATTGTGAGAGCCCCCGCCCCGTCCTACCCGCATCCCGCGCGGCTGATCCTTATTCTGTCGCTCGCACCGACGGTCGGTCTCGGCATCGGCCGGTTTGCCTATTCGCTGGTGCTGCCCGACATGCGCGACTCGCTGGCCTGGTCCTATTCGGCCGCCGGCTTCATGAACACGATCAATGCCGCCGGCTATCTGGTCGGTGCGCTGCTCGCCTCGCGGCTGATTGAGCGCTTCGGACTTGCCGCATCGGTGCGCTGGTCGACGCTGGCCTGCGCGCTGTCGCTGGCGCTTTGCGCCCTCTCGGGCAATTTCGCGGTGCTGAGCTTTGCCCGCCTGCTGGTCGGCTTCGCCGCCGCGATCGGCTTCGTCGGCGGCGGCGCGCTTGCGGCGACCATCGCGCAATCGCGACCCGAACGCGCGAACTTCCTGCTCAGCCTGTTCTATGCTGGGCCGGGCGTCGGCATCCTCGCATCGGGCTTGATCGCGCCCTTCGTGCTGCAGGGCTTCGGCGCCGGCTCGTGGTGGATCGTGTGGTGGGCGATGACGCTACTTTCCGCGATCATGACCGTGCCGCTGATGCTGGCGCCGCTCCACGCCAACACCGCCGCCGGCGGCATCGTGCGGACCCAATTCGCTGTCATGCCGGTCCTGATCTACCTCGCCGCCTACTTCCTGTTCGGCGCCGGCTACATCGCCTACATGACTTTCATGATCGCCTATGTCCGGGACGGCGGCGGCGGCGCAGCTGCACAGAGCGCGTTCTGGAGCCTGATCGGCGTCAGCGCATTCGTGACGCCCTGGGTCTGGGGGCGGGTGCTGGCGCTCGACCGCGGCGGGCTCGCCACCACCATCATCCTCGGCGTCAACGCGCTCGGCGCCAGCCTGCCGATCTTCGGGCATTCGCCGCTGCTGCTGGCGATCTCGGCGCTGGTGTTCGGCGTCGCCTTCTTCGCCGTGGTCGGCTCGACCACCGCCTTCGTGCGTTTCAACTACCCGCCGCAATCCTGGCCGACCGCAATCGCGGCGATGACCATCGCGTTCGGCATCGGCCAGACGCTCGGACCGATCGTGGTCGGCGCCATCACCGACGCGATCGGCAGCCTGTCATTCGCGTTGAACGTCTCGGCCGCGATGCTCGCGCTCGGCGCGCTGCTGTCGGCGTTTCAGAGGAAGATCCCCTCCCAGCGTCGTCCCGGCGAAGGTCGGGACCCATAACACAAGTGGTTGTGATGGAGGGAGCGTCTCCCAGCCTGCCTATTCCCTCGGCCGCGGAGTATGGGTCCCCTGAGTTCACAAACGAAGTGCAACACTTCCTTGAGGAGGTGTTGCCATGGGGCGGACTTACAAGCAGCTCTCTCTGGACGACCGATGCGAGATTGCCTGCCGATCGGCCAATGGCAGCTCGGTCCGGCAAATCGCGGCAGCTCTGGATCGCTCGCCATCAACGATCTCTCGGGAACTGAGGCGCAATCGGGGGAGCCAGGTCGGCTACAAGCCGAGCTATGCCCAGCACCAGATGCGAGCGCGGCGCTGGACGGGCGGACGCCTCGAACGGGAGCCCGGCCTGCGCCGCGCGGTGTTGCAACGCCTTCGCCGCGGCTGGTCGCCCGAGCAGGTCGCTGGCCGGCTGGCCCGCGAGTACGGGCGCAAGGTGATCTCCCACGAGACCATCTACCGCTTCATCTATCGCCAACTCAGGCGCACCACGGACTTCAACTGGCGGCGCTATCTGCCGCGCGCCAAGAGCAAGCGCGGCTGCCGCGGCAAGCGGGGCGGCAGCCCCGCAAGCTTCATCGAAGGCCGTGTATCCCTGGCAAATCGGCCGCTCGAAGCGGCCGACCGCAGCGTGCCCGGGCACTGGGAGGCCGACCTGATGATGTTCTCGAAATACGGTCAGGCCGTGCTGACCGTGCACGAGCGCACCTCGCGGCTGCTGCTCGGCATCCGCCTTGCCAGCAAGGTCGCGCGCGGTGTCGCCCGCCATCTCGTGGGCTTCTTCGCGCCCCTTCCACAAGAGCTGCGCCAGAGCGTTACCTTCGACAACGGCACCGAGTTCGCCGGTCACCTGGCGCTGCACCGCCTCTCGATCGCGACCTTCTTCTGCGATCCCCATGCCCCCTGGCAGAAGGGTGGCATCGAGAACGCCATCGGCAGGATGCGCCGCTTTATTCCCCGCAAGACGGATCTCGTAACCCTCTCGACCGCCAGATTCCGCCAGTTCATCGCCGCCTACAACAACACCCCGCGCAAATGCCTTGACTACCGCACGCCTGCCGAGTCCTTTGCTCAAGTGTTGCACTTCGAATGTGAATCCACCTCCTGGCCTTCGCCAGGACGACAGCGAGTTAGCTCCCGCTGAACGAATTGTAGCCCTGGTCTTCCCAGTAGCCGCCCTTGTAGTCGTTGGTGACTTCCATCGAGAGCACGTATTTCGGGTTCTTGAAGCCGAGCTTGGTCGGGACCCGGATCTTCATCGGAAAGCCGTAGGCGCGCGGCAGGATCTCGTCGCCGAATTTGAACGTCATCTGGGTCTGCGGGTGCAGCGCCGAGCGCATGTCGAGCGGCGAGTTGTAGCCGTCCTTGTCGGCGCACTGGAACCAGACATATTTGGCACGGGTGTCGGCGCCGACCAGCTTGAGGAAATCGCGCAAGGGTGTACCGGTCCAGCTGCCGATCGCGCTCCAGCCTTCGACGCAGATATGCCGCGTCACCTGCTTGACCTGCGGCAGCTTGTACAATTCGTCGAGCGTCCACGACTTCTTGTTCTCGACCAGCCCGCGCACCTCGAGCTTCCAGTCCGCTGCCGCAATCTCAGGCGCGTCGTCGAGATCGTAATAGGCGTTGAACGGGAACGGCTTGGTGATCATGCTCTCGGGGAAGGTCGGCGCCAGCGCATCCGGATTGAACATCCAGGCCTGCACCGCATCGTTGAACTTCGAGACCTGCTTCAGCATTTCCTCGGCTGACGACGAATCGACCACATCGCAGCCGGTGAGCAGCGTCAGCGCGCCGAGGCTGGTGCCCGCCGTGATGAAGCGGCGGCGCGTCAGCTCCGGCATCGTCTTCACCGCATCGCGCACGAGCAGCTTCTTGTCGACACCGGGGATCAGGAGCTTGCGGAGACGACCCATGACTACCTCCCTAGCGTCCGATGATCATGGCGCGCAGGCTCTTCGGCACCAGCAGCGCGAGCGCGACATGGATCACCAGGAAGGCGACGATCAGCGCCATGCAGGTGAAGTGAACGTAGCGGGCGAAATCGTAGCCGCCGAACAGCGACACCAGCCAATGCAGCTGCACCGGCTTCCACATCGACAGGCCGGACAGCACGATGACGACGCCGACCACGATGATGCCGGCATAGAGCAGCTTCTGCACCGAATTGTATTTGCTGAGATCGTCATGCGACAGCTTGAAGGCCAGCGCCGCCTTGGTGTCGGCAATCACGCCGCCGGGGGTGATCGGCAGCAGCTTCTTGCGGAAGCGGCCGGTGGCGAAACCCAGCGCCAGATAGACCAAGCCGTTGGCCATCAACAGCCACATCGCGGCGAAATGCCAGAGCAGCGCACCGCCGAGCCAGCCGCCGAGCGTAACGCTCCGCGAGAAGGTGAAGCTAAATAGCGGCGAGGCGTTGTAGATCTGCCAGCCGGACATGATCATCAGGATCATCGCGAAGGCGTTGATCCAGTGCACCATGCGCACCCAGACCGGCTGGATCGCCTTCGCGGGCGTCGCGGTCTCTGCCTGGTGGTCGCTGACGGCAAGGCTCGTCATGGGATGTCTCTGCTCGTGATCGTTACCAGGTTATACGCCCGGAACCGGCGTTCCGTTACGGGGTCAGGCATCATCAGTTTGATATAGGCTGCTTCACATGGTCACAAAAATGCGAGCCGGGCGAGGCGCCGGCTCGCTATGTCGCGGGTCCTTTGAGGGACTAAAGCAGGCCGCCAGGTGTTACGTCGCCGGCATCAGCACGGTATCGACCACATGGATGACGCCGTTCGACTGGTTGACGTTGGAAATCGTCACCATCGAGCTGCCGCCCTTGGCATCGACGATCCAGACCTTGCCGTCCTGCTTCTTGACGGTCAGCTCCTCGCCCTCGGCGGTCTTCAGCTTCTTGCCGTCGGTGAGGTCGGAGGCCTCGAGCTTGCCCGGCACCACATGATAGGTGAGGATCTTGGTCAGCGTCGCCTTGTTCTCGGGCTTGACGAGGGTGTCGACGGTCCCGGCCGGCAGCTTGCCGAACGCGGCATTGGTCGGCGCGAACACCGTGAACGGGCCCTTGCCTTCCAGCGTGCCGACCAGGCCCGCAGCCTTCACTGCGGCGACGAGCGTGGTGTGATCCTTCGAGTTGACGGCGTTCTGCACGATGTTCTTCGACGGGAACATCGCGGCGCCGCCGACCATCACGGTCTTTTCCTCGGCACGGACCGGCGCCACGACAGTGGCGGTGATCGCAAGCGCGCTGAAGGCGGCGGCGGCGAGATAGGCAATACGCTTCGACATGGTTTCATCTCCCGATGAGTAGGCCGACCGGCGAGGCTTCGCCGGCGTTGAAGGGGCAACAACGGCGCGTGCTGGTTGATCAGTGCGTCGTCGTTGGCTGAGCTACGGCAGGCTTTCCGGACGGTTTCCGGAAATAATTCTTTGTGATTGTTGAAACCGGCCGGCGCGCGCTGCGTACACGCGACGCCTCGCGCTGCCCGGCATGCATTCCATTCAGCGGAATGGACGCGTGCGCTGCCGCGAGCAATTTGCTTGTCGCAGTCAGCTGATTGGTTCAGCTTGAGGTTGCGGCACAGCTTCGCAGAAAGCGGCCGCGGGGAGGCATCATGAGCAGCATCACGGCTGACGGCCACGCCGCACCTGTGGTGAACGATGCAAGCATCGACATCGGTCCGCTCGAGCAGAAGCACCTGCAATACGCCAACTACCGCGCGGTTGCGGACACAACCGAGATCACGAAAACGCATTGGCATATCGCCACCGCCAACGCGCTCGGCTGGGGCTTCGACGGCATGGACGGCGTGATCTTCGCGCTGATCTCGCCGATGGTGATCAAGGAATTTTCGCTGAGCCTGCCGGAGTACCGCTCCGGCATGCAGATCGCGCTGTTCGTCGGCATCGCGGGGCTTTACTTCTGGCCATGGCTCGCCGACCGCTACGGTCGCCGCACGCTGCTCGCCGTCAATATCGCGCTGTTCTCGCTCCTGATGCCGGTCGCGGCGATGTCGCCGACCTTCGCGGTGTTCGTGATCGCGCGCTCGCTGTTGTTCTTCGCGCTCAACGGCGAATGGTCGCTGGGCTCGATGCTGGTCGCGGAGACCTGGCCGGCCCGGCTGCGCGGCCGCGTCATCAGCATCACCCGCTCGGCCTGGTGCCTCGGCGCCACGCTCGCCGGCGCAATCACCGGGCTCGTGGCTGCCAATTTCGGCTGGCGCATCGCAGTGATGGTGCCCGGCGTGATCGCGCTGCTTGCGATCTATATCCGCTCCACCTGCCCGGAATCGCCCTATTGGGTGCGCGCGCAGGACCGCAAGCGGCGCATCTCGGAGACGCTGGCGCGCGGCGGCACGGTCAGCGCCGAGGACAGCGCCTGGTTCGGCAAGGCCAAGTCGGTCGGCATCCGCCAGGTGTTCATGCCCGACGTGCTGCCCGCCACGCTTGTTGCGCTGTTCGTCGCCTGCGCCTCGACCTGCATCTACGGCACGGTCGGCGCCTGGATGCCGCTGTATCTGTCGACCGAGAAGCACTGGTCGACCGCCGAGTACAGCCTGTTCTACGTGTTCTACGGGCTCTGCGGCTTCCTTGGACTGTGCTTGGTGGGCTGGCTGATCGACAAGATCGGCCGCCGCCGCACCTTCATCATCACCCTGATCGAGGGTGCGATCTTCATGACGCTCTGGGTCTATTCCGAAGACCGCGTGCTGCTATGGACGTTCGGGCTCGCCTGGTGTCTCGGCTTCCTCGGCTTCTGGGGGCCGAGCACGACGCTGACCGCGGAGATCTTCCCGACCCGCATCCGCGGCGCCGCCAACGGCGTGGTCTGGGCGATCGCCTATTTCGTCGGCTTCGTGCTGTTTCCCTTCGTCTCGATCGCGCTTCAGCAGCACACCGGCTCGTTCGCGCTGTCGTTCCTCTGCATCCCGGTGCTGATGATCGCGATGGCGATCGGCGTGTTCCTGTTCGTGCCGGAGCATACCGGGAAAGAGCTGAACGAGATCATCGAGTGAGTCGCGCGGGACTCCGTCGTTTGTAGCCCGGATCAAGCGCAGCGAGATCCGGAACCAGCCTCTCCGCGGGCAGACCGTCGGATTACGCTTCGCTCCATCCGGGCTACGGAGCTCCAACCTCCCCTTGAAAAGGGGAGGTCGCTTTGCTCGCAGAGCAAAGCGGGTGGGGATCAGCGCTCTCCGCATACAGCATCGCCTGCGGCTGACCCCCATCCCGGCCTTACCCCTTTCAGGGGGAAGGAGAAGACGGACCTCATCTAATCCCGGTTCGCCGGCGTCTGGATGAAGCCGCGGTTGTGGGTCGGGCTGATCAGGATCTCGTTCATGCACACCCGTGCCGGCATGCTGGCGACGAAGGCGATGGTGCGGCCGCAATCCTCGGGCTGCAGCATCTTGGCCTGCTCGGCTTCGCTCGGCACCACCGGCCGCTGCTTCAGGATCGGGGTCGCGACCTCGCCCGGCGACAGGCAGCAAGCGCGCAGGCCGTTGACGCATTCGTCCATGTTGAAGGAATGCGTCAGCGCCAGCACGGCGTGCTTGGTCGTGGTGTAGGCCGGGCCCGGCATCTTCGAGACGTGGCGGCCGGCCCAGGAGGCGACGTTGATGATGCAGCCGTCCTTCTGCTTGCGCATCGTCGGCAGCACCGCGCGCATGCAGTAGAGCACGCCGTTGAGGTTGACCTCGACGAGCTTGTCCCAGCCTTCCAGTTCCATGTCGGCCCAGCTGCGCTTCGGCACATTGATGCCGGCGCTGTTGACCAGGAGGTCGATGCGGCCGTGCTTGCCGACGATCGTCTCGGCGGCCTTGTTGACGTCGGCCTTGTTGCTGACATCGAGCGGGATCGCCTCGGCCTTGCCGCCCTTTTTGGTGATGTTGGCCACCACGCGGTCGAGCTCTTCCTTGCGGCGGCCGGAGACCACCACCGTCCAGCCGTCCGCAGCCAGGAATTCCGCCCCGGATTCGCCGATTCCAGTGCCGCCGCCGGTGACCCAGGCCACGCGTTTCCCATTATTTGTCATGCAAACTGTCTCCGTTGCTTTCTGAAGGGCGTTTTTGCTAATCCAGCCGAAATCTTCCGGCCCTTCGCCCCTCGGGGAATCTTTGCATGAACACGACCACCAACGCCAACCTGTTTTCCCGCCTGTTCGACGGCCTCGACGACCCCAGCCGGCTCGCGATCGAGCAGCTCGACGGCAGCCGCATCTCCTATGGCGATCTGATCGCGCGCGCCGGCCAGATGGCGAACGTGCTGGTCGAGCGCGGCGTCAAGCCGGGCGACCGCGTCGCGGCGCAGACCGAGAAGTCGGTTTCGGCCCTGGTGCTGTATCTCGCCACCGTGCGCGCCGGCGGCGCCTATCTACCGCTCAACACCGCCTATACACTGAACGAGCTCGAATACTTCATCACCGACGCCGAGCCGGCGCTGGTGGTCTGCGATCCTTCCAAGCAGGACGGCATCAAGGCGATCGCCGCCAAGGTAGGCGCCAAGGTCGAGACGCTCGGTGCCAACGGCAACGGCTCGCTGACCGAGGCCGCCGACCAGGCGGCGAAGGAATTCGCCACCGTGCCGCGCGGCAACAATGATCTCGCCGCGATCCTCTACACGTCGGGCACCACCGGCCGCTCCAAGGGCGCGATGCTGTCGCACGACAATCTGGCCTCGAACTCGTACTCGCTGGTCGACTACTGGCGCTTCACCGACAAGGACGTGCTGATCCACGCGCTGCCGATCTATCACACCCACGGCCTGTTCGTGGCCAGCAACGTGACGCTGTTTGCGCGCGCCTCGATGATCTTCCTGCCGAAGTTCGATCCGGACGTGATCATCAAGCTGATGGCGCGCGCCACCGTGATGATGGGCGTGCCTACCTTCTATACCCGCCTGCTGCAGAATCCCGGCCTGAACAAGGACGCCACCGGGCACATGCGGCTGTTCATCTCGGGCTCGGCGCCGCTGCTCGCCGACACCCATCGCGAATGGTCTGATCGCACCGGCCACGCCGTGCTCGAGCGCTACGGCATGACCGAGACCAACATGAACACGAGCAACCCCTATGACGGCGACCGCGTGCCCGGCGCGGTCGGCTTCGCGCTGCCCGGCGTCTCGGTGCGGGTGACCGATCCCGAGACCGGCAAGGAGCTCGCGCGCGAGACCATCGGCATGATCGAGGTCAAGGGCCCGAACGTGTTCCAGGGCTACTGGCGCATGCCGGAGAAGACCAAGGCCGAATTCCGCGCCGACGGCTTCTTCATCACCGGCGACCTCGGCAAGATCGACGACAAGGGCTATGTCCACATCCTCGGCCGCGGCAAGGATCTTGTGATCTCGGGCGGCTTCAATGTCTATCCGAAGGAGATCGAGAGCGAGATCGACGCCATGCCCGGCGTGATCGAGTCAGCCGTGATCGGCGTGCCGCATGCCGATTTCGGCGAAGGCGTCACCGCCGTTCTGGTCTGCGCCAAGGGCGCCGATGTCAGCGAGGCCGCGGTGCTGAAGGCGCTCGACGGACGGCTGGCGAAGTTCAAGATGCCGAAGCGCGTCTTCGTCGTCGAGGAATTGCCGCGCAACGCGATGGGCAAGGTGCAAAAGAATATTCTGCGGGATACGTATAAGAATATTTACGCGAAGGGATGAAGCCGCAAGAACGTCGTGAGGGGTAGATGGAGCGGGAGCAGGCTATCCAGATTAACGATCAACTCGTCATCGCGCACGAGGCGATGAAGAAGGCTCGAATCGCGATTGCGGAGCTCGGAAAGCAGGAGCGGCTTGAATTGGATGGCCGGCTTTATGACCTCCTGCTCGAACTGGAATGGCAGGTGATGCTACCGCTCTACGAACAGTTTCGCGACCTGATGAAGCTGGAGCTTCACGAAGAACTGCCTCCCCCGACCTCCGAACTGAAGTGGAGTGACGTGCGTCTTCCCCGTGGCGCTACGGAAGCTGCGCTCGACGACGTCATCATGTCGGCCCTGACATCGCGATGGCAGAAGGTCGCGATGATTATAGGGGTCGCGATGGCAGACTGCGAGAAACTGAAATTGCCGATAGCTCCTGAAATGATCGGAGCACGCTTGCGATTCCTGTCCCACGCCGATCGGATCGAGGGCGTCGGAGACCTCCGACCGTGGGGTCACAGCGAAGTACGGCTGAAGGACGAGCCGATCAGTGCCCGCCCAGCAGGCTGATCACGAACCGTCCGCCGACGATGAAGAGATAGGCCCCGAACGCCACCTCCAGCGCCCGCTTCGACAGCGCGTGCGCAACCTTGACGCCGAGCGGCGCGGTGACGAGCGTGGTCGGCATCACCAGCAGCGCCCCGATCAGTGAGACGTAACCGAGCGCGAACGGCAATTGCAGCGCGGCGACGTCGGGGAAGCGCGCGGCCGCGGGCCAGCCGGCATAGACGTAGCCCAGCGCGCCGGGGATCGAGATCAGCACCGCAAGCGCGGAAGAGGTCGCGACCGCCTGATGGATCGGCCGGCCGTAGAAGGTCATCAAGAGGTTGGCGAACAGGCCGCCGCCGATGCCCATCAACGTCGACAACAGGCCGACGAAGAAGCCATAGGCGCGCATCAGGAAGCCCTTCGGCACGTCGTCGCCGAACTTCCAGGTCTCGCGCGCCAGCAGCAGGCGCGCGGCCGCCGACCACGCCACCATCACGAACACGATCTTGAACAGCCGCTCCGGCGCGAACCGCGCGGTGACGCTGCCGGCGGCGACGCCGATCACGATCGGCAACCACCAGCGCTTCAGGATCTCCATATCGACCGCGCCGCGGCGATAATGGGCGCGGAACGAGCTCAGCGAGGTCGGGATGATGATCGCGAGCGAGGTGCCGATACACAGCGGCATCCGCACCTCGAGCGGCACGCCCGCCAGCCGGAAGCATTCGTAGAACACCGGCACCAGGATCGCGCCGCCGCCGATGCCGAACAGACCGGCGAGAAAGCCGGACAGCGCCCCGACCGCAATCAGCAGCAGCGCAAGTTCGAGCAATTCCTTGGGATCGAGGCCGGCCATCATGTCCTTCGCATCGTCAGGAGGCGCCTGCCTCGGTGCGGTCGGCCAACCACAGTGCGACCAGCGCTGCCACGGGAGCAGCGACCGCAATCAAGGCAAAGCGGAGTGGGATCGAGGACGTCGCGCCCTGCATCGGCAACGTCAGCACGTCGATTAACAGTCCGACGCAGGAGAAAACAAGCAGGATGGCCGGATCGTCGGCGTCGGCACGTCCGCGCCGCTCGAGCGAATTTGGACGGATGGACGTTGAGGCCATGTCGAACTCCTCAAATCGTGGAGCCGTCAGGCTAGACCCTTCTGAAAGACGGGGGTATTGCTGCAGATGAGCAGGCTCTCTTGCGAAATGCGGAAGGATCGGGCTTGGACCGGCTTGCGGCGATGGCGGCCTTTGTCCGCGCGGTCGAGAGCGGCAGCCTGTCGGCGGCCGCGCGCTCGCTGCCGAGCTCGCTGACCTCGGTGAGCCGGCAGATCAGCGCGCTCGAGGAGCATTTCGGCACTCGCCTGCTGCTGCGCACCACCCGCCAGCTCGCGCTGACCGACGACGGACGCATCCTCTACGAGCGCGCGAAATCGATCCTCGGCGAAGTCAGGGAGATCGAGGCGGCGCTGGCGCGCGACCCGCATCAGCCATCGGGACGGATCCGCGTCAGCTCGCCGAGTCTGATCGGACGGCTCGTGATCGCGCCGCTGCTGGTCGAGTTTCTGCGCCGCTATCCGGCGCTGTCCGTCGACCTTCTGCTGGTCGACCGCGCCGTCGACATGGTCGAAGAGGATATCCATCTGGCTATACGCATCGGCCGCTTGCGCGACTCGCAGCTGGTAGCGCGCAAGCTCACCGATCTGCAGATGATTGCGTGCGCGTCGCCGGACTACCTGGCCCGGCGCGGCGCGCCGCAGACACCGGTTGATCTTGCCGGGCATGACTGCCTGGTGTTTTCCGATTCGCCCGGCAGCGCGGAGTGGCGCTTTGCCGACGGCAGCAAGACGGGTCGCAAAATCCGCATATCCGGTCGGCTCTGGATGAATAGCCTCGACGCGCTGGTCAGCGCGGCGCGGGAGGGCGCCGGCATCGTCCGCGTGCCGTCCTGGCAAGTGCAGTCCGAGCTCGCCGACGGTCGCCTGACGCGCCTGTTGATCGACCATGAGCCGGCGCCGACGCCGCTACATCTGATGCTTCAGCCGTCACGTCTCGCATCGCCTAAGATCAGGGCATTTGTCGATTATCTGGTGGAACGGTGGGGCAAAATCGACGCCTTGCGACCCCCGTTTGCGGGCAGTTGAGCGCGTCAACCGATCCACGAGCATCCCGATTCATTACTTTGTTCGCTCGGCCTTGCATCTGGTATACCACACTGCGGATCAACCAGAATTCGGCAACTCTAACAATGAACTTCGGTTCGACCGAAGGCTATTTGGCCGTTGCGCGGGGTGATCCGACTCCGTAAATAGAACTCCTCTACCGCGTTCCCCGATGGGCCGGCCGCGGTCCCTCACAACATAAAGCCCGCCGATGACCGCCAGGATCGAACGACCGCTTTCACCCCATTTGCAGACCTACCGTTGGACGCTGACGATGGCGCTGTCCATCGTCCACCGCGCCACGGGTCTGGCCCTCTATTTCGGCACGCTGCTGCTGGCCTGGTGGCTGATCGCCGCCGCCTCCGGCCCCTCGGCTTACGCCAACGTCCAGGCCTTCACCGGCAGCGCGATCGGCAAGCTGATCGTGTTCGGCTACACATGGGCGCTGATGCACCATCTGTGCAGCGGCATCCGGCATTTCGTCTGGGACCTCGGCTACGGCTTCAAGGCCAATGAGCGCGAAGCCCTGACCTGGGGCGCGCTGGTCGCCGGCATCGCGTTGACCGTTTTGGTCTGGATCATTGCCTACGCCGTGGGAGGTGGACGATGAGCGGCCCCTCCTCGATGCGCACGCCGCTGGAGCGCGTCCGCGGCCTCGGCTCCGCGCACACCGGCACGGGCGATTTCTGGCGCCAGCGCCTCACCGCGGTTGCGATGACGCTGCTGATCGTTCCCGTGATCGTCGTGGTGATCACGCTGATCGGCCGCAACCATGCCGGCGCGGCGCAGATCCTCGGCTCGATCCCGATCGCCATCATCCTGCTGCTCTTCATCATCGCCAGCACCTGGCACATGAAGATCGGCATGCAGGTCGTGATCGAAGACTACATCCATAACGAGAAGCTGAAGATCGCCAGCGTGATGGCGAACAACTTCTTCTGCGTCGCGGTCGCATTGGCCTCGATCTACGCAATCCTCAAATTGTCGTCGGGAGTTTGATCCATGGCCGGTGAAGGAAACGGCAAGGCCACCAATGGTGGCCCGGCCACGAACGGCAAGGCCTACCCGATCCAGGACCATACCTACGACGTCGTCGTGGTCGGTGCCGGCGGCGCCGGCCTGCGCGCCGTGGTCGGCTGTTCGGAAGCCGGGCTGCGCACCGCCTGCATCACCAAGGTGTTCCCGACCCGCTCGCACACGGTGGCGGCGCAGGGCGGCATCTCGGCCTCGCTCGGCAACATGCATCAGGACGACTGGCGCTGGCACATGTACGACACCGTGAAGGGGTCGGACTGGCTCGGCGACCAGGACGCGATCGAATACATGGTGCGCAACGCGCCCGACGCGGTCTACGAGCTCGAGCACTGGGGCGTTCCGTTCTCGCGCACCGAGGACGGCAAGATCTATCAGCGCCCGTTCGGCGGCATGACCATCGACTTCGGCAAGAGCCAGGCACAGCGCACCTGCGCCGCCGCCGACCGCACCGGCCACGCCATGCTGCACACGATGTACGGCCAGTCGCTGCGCCACTCGGCCGAGTTCTTCATCGAGTTCTTCGCCATCGACCTGATCATGGACGACCAGGGCGTCTGCCGCGGCGTGATCGCGCTCAAGCTCGACGACGGCACACTGCACCGCTTCCGCGCCCAGAGCACGATCCTGGCGACCGGCGGCTATGGTCGCGCCTACGCCTCCTGCACCTCGGCGCACACCTGCACCGGCGACGGCGGCGGCATGGTGCTGCGCGCCGGCCTGCCGCTGCAGGACATGGAATTCGTCCAGTTCCATCCGACCGGCATCTACGGCTCGGGCTGCCTCGTCACCGAAGGCGCCCGCGGCGAAGGCGGCTATCTCGTCAACTCCGAGGGCGAGCGCTTCATGGAGCGCTATGCGCCGTCGGCCAAGGACCTCGCTTCGCGCGACGTCGTCTCGCGCGCGATGACGATCGAGATCCGCGAAGGCCGCGGCGTCGGCAAGAAGAAGGACCACATCTTCCTGCACCTCGACCACCTCGATCCGAAGGTGCTGCATGAGCGGCTGCCGGGCATCTCCGAATCGGCAAAGATCTTCGCCAATGTCGACGTCACCCGCGAGCCGATCCCGATCGTGCCGACCGTGCACTACAACATGGGCGGCATCGCCACCAACTATCACGCCGAGGTGCTGACCAAGCGCAATGGCGACGACAATTCGGTGGTGCCGGGCCTGATGGCGATCGGCGAAGCGGCCTGCGTCTCGGTGCACGGCGCCAACCGCCTCGGCTCCAACTCGCTGATCGACCTCGTGGTGTTCGGCCGCGCCGCGGCGCTGCGCCTTGCCGACAAGCTGACCGCGAACGCCAAGCAGCCGGAGCTGCCGAAGGATTCCGCCGATCTCGCGCTCGGCCGGCTCGATCACTTCCGCCATGCCTCCGGCGGCACGCCGACCGCGAAGCTGCGCGACAGCATGCAGCATGTGATGCAGAACAATTGCGCGGTGTTCCGCACCGGCGACGTGCTGCAGGAAGGCCAGAACCTGATCCACAAGGTCTATGGCGGCGTCGGCGACATCTCGGTGTCGGACCGCTCGCTGGTGTGGAATTCCGACCTGGTCGAGACGCTGGAATTCGACAATCTGATCGTGCAGGCGGTCGTGACGATGGATTCGGCGGCCAACCGCACCGAAAGCCGCGGCGCGCATGCGCGCGAGGACTTCCCGGACCGCAACGACAAGGACTGGATGAAGCACACGCTGACCTGGATCGATCCGGCCGGCAAGACCGCGATCGAGTACCGTCCGGTGCACAGCTACACGATGACCAATGACGTGCAGTACATCCCGCCGAAGGCGCGGGTCTACTGAGAACGAAGGCGAGCAAGCATGGTTGAATTCGCACTTCCGAAGAATTCGAAGATTTCCGGCGGCAAGACCTGGCCGAAGCCGGCCGGCGCCACCGAGACGCGCGAATTTCGGGTGTATCGCTGGAACCCGGACGACGGCAAGAATCCGAGCGTCGACACCTATCATGTCGACACCAATGATTGCGGTCCGATGGTGCTGGACGGCCTGATCTGGATCAAGAACCACATCGACCCGACGCTGACCTTCCGCCGCTCCTGCCGCGAAGGCGTCTGCGGCTCCTGCGCGATGAACATCGACGGCCAGAACACGCTGGCCTGCACCAAGTCGATGCACGACGTCGGCGCGGGCGGTGCGGTGAAGGTCAATCCGCTGCCGCACCAGCCGGTGGTGAAGGACCTGGTCCCGGACCTGACCAATTTCTACGCCCAATATGCCTCGATCGAGCCGTGGTTGAAGACCACGACGCCGACGCCGCAGAAGGAGTGGAGGCAGAGCCACGAGGACCGCGAGAAGCTCGACGGCCTCTACGAGTGCATCCTGTGCGCCTGCTGCTCGACCTCATGCCCGAGCTACTGGTGGAACAGCGAGCGCTTCCTCGGCCCCGCCGCGCTGCTGCAGGCAAACCGCTGGGTCACCGACTCCCGCGACGAAGCGACCGGCGAGCGGCTCGACAATCTCGAGGATCCGTTCCGCCTCTATCGCTGCCACACCATCATGAACTGCGCCAAGGCGTGTCCGAAGGGCCTCAACCCCTCCGAAGCGATCGCCGAGCTCAAGTTCAAGCTGGTCGAACGCCAGATCTGATCCGTTGCAGCCGCGGCTGGCGCTGTTATCAGCGGCCAGCCGCAGCGGGCCGGATCAGGATATCGGCGCCGACCGCATCGACGCCGGATCGATCGAGGTCGAGTACGACATCGACGATGCTGTGATCGTCCGGATCCATCGTCACGGTGAAGCCGAGATCGCGGCACATCCCGATCATCGTGGTGTTCTCGGTCAGCACCTGGCCGGACAGACGCTTCAATCCCTCCGACCGCGCATAGTGGATCAGGAGCTGCATCAGCGCCCAGCCGAGCCCTTTGCCCTTGAGATCGGACTGCAGCAGGATCGCGTATTCGGCATTCTCGTACAGCGAGTCCGAATGCAGCCGGACCGCACCCATCATCTCGCCGGTGTTCGGATCGAGCGCCACAAACGCCATCGCCCGCGCATAGTCGAGCTGGGTCAGGCGCGCGATGAAGGCGTGCGAGAATTCCTTCATCGCATGGAAGAAGCGCAGCCTGAGGTCTTCGGCGGTGACGCGCTTGAAGAACTCGCTGACCATCGGCTCGTCTTCCGGCCGCATCGGGCGTACCGTGACACGCGAGCCGTCGCGCAGCGCAAGCTCACCTTCCCATTGCGACGGATAGGGCCGCACCGCGAGCCGCGTTTGGCCGGCAAACAGCCGCGCCGGCTTGCGGATCGCGACCCGCGCATCGAGCGCGAGCACGCCGCTCTCGTCCGCCAGCATCGGATTGATGTCGAGCTCGGCGACCTCGGGAATGTCGGCCGCCATCTGCGCCAGCTTGACGAGGGTGAGCGGCACGACGTCCGCCGGGACCGCCGGCACATCGCCATAGCCGCCGAGCAGCCGCGAGACGCGGGTGCGCCCGATCAGTTCGCGAGCGAGATTCATGTCGAGCGGCGGCAGCGCCAGCGCCTTGTCGTTGATCACCTCGACCGCGGGGCCGCCACGCCCGAACACGATCACCGGACCGAAGGTCGGATCTTCGGCGATGCCGAGGATCAGTTCGCGCGCCGCGCGCCGCACGATCATCGGCTGGATCGTCACGCCTTGCAGGATGGCATCGGGCCGGGCACTTCGTGCCCGCGCCATGACGGTCCGGGCAGCCTCAACGACGCTGTCTTTCGTGCGCAGGTCGAGGATCACGCCGCCGACGTCGGAGGCGTGCCGGATGTCGCGCGAGAACACCCTGACCACGATCGCATGTCCCTCGGCGAGGAACGGCGCCGCCTTCTCGGCAGCGTCCTCGGCACTGTCGGCGACGAGCGTCGTCGCGATCGGAATACGATAGGCCGCGAACAGGGCGACGATCTCGGCCGGATCGAGCCAGGCGCGCCCTTCCGACAGCGCGTTCACGACGACATGGCGCGCCGCCGCCGTCTCCGGCGTGAACACCGATGCGACGCCAGGCGGGGTTGCGGCGAGCGCGGTCGAGGCCTCGCGATAGCGCACCAGATACATGAAGGCGCGCACCGCATCGTCCTCGGTCGGGAAGTGCGGAATCCGTGCCGCCTCGAAGATCGCGCCGGTGCGCTCGTCGGCGCCGACCCAGGCCGCGAGCACCAGTGCGGCGACCGCACTCCGCTTCGTCCTGCGGTCGCGGACGCATTGCGCCACCGCCTCTGCAATTCCTTGGGCCGGCGCAACCGCGGTTTCCACATTCGCGACCAGCACCGCATCGCTGTTCGCATCATCGAGCAGTGCGCTGAGCGCCACCACGTAGCGATCGGCATCGGCATCGCCCGCGATGTCGACCGGATTGGCATAGGACCAGCCCGGCGGCAGCACCTTGTCGAGCCGTTCGATGGTCTCCGCCGTCAGTGTCGCAGGAACGCCGCCGAGCTCGGCCAGCCGGTCGGTCGCGAGGATGCCGAGCCCGCCGCCATTGGTCAGGATCGCCAGTCGGTTGCCGCGCGGAACGAAGCCGCGGCCAAGCAGTTCGGCGCAATCGAACAGCTGACGCAGGTCGTAGACGCGCAGCATGCCGGCGCGACGGAATGCGGCGTCGTAGACCGCATCGGAGCCGGCCAGCGCGCCGGTGTGGGTCGCGGCGGCCTTGGCGCCCTGCTCCATCCGTCCCGACTTGACGATGACGACCGGCTTCAGCCGCGCCGCGGCGCGCGCCGCCGACATGAACTTGCGCGCGTCCTTGACGGCTTCGAGATAGATCAGGATCGCGCTGGTGTGGTCGTCGAGCGCGAAATAGTCCAGGAGGTCGGCGACGTCGACATCGAGCTGGTCGCCGATCGACGCAATGCCGGAGAAGCCGAGCCGCCGTTCCGCCGCCCACTCGATCATCGCCGACGCGACCGCGCCGGACTGCGAGATCAGGGCAACGTGCCCGTCGGACGGCTGATGCGAGGCGAAGCTCGCATTGAGCTTGGCGCGCGGCACCATGACGCCGAGGCAGTTCGGCCCGATCAGGCGCATACCATGCCGTCGCGCCGTCTGCCCCGCGGTCTCCGCGAGCGAGCCCGGGCCATGGCCGAGACCGGCCGACAGGATCGCCGCGCCGACAACGCCGGCTGAAGCCGCCTCCGCGACGATCTCCGGAACCGCAGCCGCCGGTGCGCTGATGACGAGGAGGTCCGGAACGAATGGCAGCGATTTCAGGTCGGGAACGGTCGGCGCACCATCGACGTCGGCATAGTTCCGATTGACGACGCCGACGCGGCCGGTGAAGCCGCTCGCTCTGATGTTCCTGAGCACCGCCGCGCCGAGCGACGACGGACGCGGGCTGCCGCCGACGATTGCGATGCTTCGAGGCGAAAATAGCCGCTCCAGGCCGTACGTCGACATTGCATGGTCTCGCAGGGAACACGCGGAGGCGCCCGCTTCATGCGCCCTCGACCAACTCTACTGCTTCGCTTGGTTGCATGCACCTATCGCAGTTTCGAGTCGAGATGATGAAACTGTGTTGCCGATCAATGCAGGCCGAGCGCCTGCGCGAGGTTGAAAGTCAGGAAGCTCGCGACATAGGCCAGCGCGAGCATGTAGACGAACGTCACCACCATCCACTTCGCGCCGCCGGTCTCGCGGCGGATCACCGCGAGCGTCGAGGCGCATTGCGGGGCGAAGATGTACCAGACCAGCAGCGAGAGCGCGGTCGCCAGCGTCCATTTCTGCGCCAGCACCTGGCCGATCTGGTCCGCCGCCTCCTTGCCGCCCTCGATCGAATAGACCGTGCCGAGCGCCGCGACCGCGACCTCGCGCGCCGCCATGCCGGGGATCAGCGCCACCGCGATCTGCCAGTTGAAGCCGATCGGCCGCAGCAGCGGCTCGAGCGCATGGCCGATCATCGCGGCGAAGCTGTAGTTGATCGCCGGCCCCTCGGCGCCGGCCGGCGCCTGCGGGAACGAGGCCAGGAACCAGATCAGCACCATCATCGAGAGGATCGTGGTGCCGGCCCGGTACAGGAACATCTTGGCGCGGGTGAACACGCCGATCGCGATGCTCTTCGGCCGCGGCATCTTGTAGTCGGGCAATTCCAGCATGAACGGTGCCGGCGCGTGATCGCGCCACAAGAAGAATTTCGCGATCGCCGACACCGTCAGCGCGCTGGTGATGCCGGCGGCGTAGAGGCCGAACATCACGAGTCCCTGCAGATTGACGAAACCCCACAGCGTGGTCGCTGGAACGAAAGCGGAGATAATCAGCGTGTAGACCGGAATGCGCGCCGAGCACGTCATCAGCGGCGCGATCAGGATCGTGGTCAGGCGGTCGCGGCGATTGTCGATGACGCGCGTCGCCATGATGCCGGGAATGGCGCAGGCAAAGCTCGACAACAGCGGAATGAAGGCGCGGCCATGCAGCCCGGCGCCGCCCATGATGCGGTCCATCAGGAACGCGGCGCGCGCCATGTAGCCGAAATCTTCCAACAGCAGGATGAACAGGAAGATGATGATGATCTGCGGCAGGAACACGATCACGCTGCCGACGCCGGAGATCACGCCGTTCTGCAGGAAGCTCTGCAACAGGCTCCAGCTTTCGGGCAGCAAATTGTGGATCAGCTGCCCGAGCGCGGCGAAGCTGTCCGACAGAAACTCCATCGCGGGCTGCGCCCAGGTGAACACCGCCTGGAACATCACGAACAGGATCACGGCCAGGATCACGAGACCCCAGACCGGATGCAGCACGACCGAATCGATCCGGTTGGTCAGCGTGTCGGGCTTGGTCGGCAGCGTCACCGCCGCCGCGATGATGCGGTCCGCCTCGCGCTGCGCCGCCTTGAGGTCGGCAATCGTCGGCGTCGTCCATTCGCTGGCCGCCGCCTCATGCGATTTGGAGAGGAATTCGTCGGTCCGCTTCAGGAGCTCGTCGATGCCGCCCTTGCGGACCGCGACCGAGGTCACGATCGGCAGTCCCAGCTCCTGCGACATCCGGTCGATGTCGATCGTGACGCCGCGGCGCTTGGCGATATCGATCATGTTGAGCACGAGCATCATCGGCCGGCCGACGCGCTTCAGCTCGAGCACCAGCCGCAGGGTCAGCCGCAGATTGGTGGCGTCCGCGACGCAGAGCACGAGGTCGGGCACCGCCTCGCCGTCGAAGCGGCCCAGCACGATGTCGCGGGTGATCTCCTCGTCCGGGCTGCGGCCGCGCAACGAATAGGTGCCGGGCAGGTCGAGCACGGTCACGCTGCGGCCCTCGGGCGTGACGAAGCCGCCGGACTTGCGCTCGACCGTGACGCCCGGATAGTTGGCGACCTTCTGACGGCTGCCGGTCAGGCTGTTGAACAGCGACGTCTTGCCGGTGTTCGGCGCGCCGACCAGCGCCAGGCGCAGGGATGCAGCGGTCATTCGACGATCACAGCCATGGCTTCGCTCCGGCGCAGCGCGATCGTGATGTTGTCGACGCGCACCGCGATCGGGTCCTTTCGGATCGTGCCTTCATGCAGGATTTCCACGCGCGCGCCCTCGACAAATCCCATCTCGACCAGGCGCTGCTCCAGCTCCTGCGGAGACAGCGATGAGCCCGTCACGAGCGCATCGAGCCTGATGATCTTTCCGACAAAACCGCGATCCGCATGTCCGAGCCGGACGTCCTGCAAATCATCCCGGGAGCTGTTTGGATCGCCTGTCATGCGGCCTGTTTTTCAGCAGGTAGTCACAGGGTCAAGCGTTTGCCCGTGAGAGGTTTTAGAACTCCTAAAAACAGCGCCCGGAAGCGCCATCCAGGCCGATTTTCCGCTTGACTGCCAGCGAGGCGCTAACGAGGTCGTGATGCCGCCGCGCCGCAGCCGCCCCGTGCTGCCCCGGACGCGAGCCGGCTGCGAATTGATCGATCCGGGTTGGCCTCCGGTAACCTTGACGGGTCGCGGAATGGCGAACGGGCGTCCGCGCCGCCCGGCGGCGCCGTTTCGCTTCCTCCCGTGCAACGGTTTGCGTTATGGTCCGCGCGGAGCCGGAGCGCCCGTGCAGACCGCACAACGCAATTCGCTGAGACTGCTGCAATGGATGATGGCCGCCGCGCTGGCCCTTCCGCTGGCGCTGTTCGTTTTTGCCTCCGCAATGTCCTGGATCTCGATCAGCGAGGCCGCCGACCGGGAGATCCAGCGCACGCTCGATGTCGCCCATGAGCATGCGCTGAAGGTGTTCGAGACCATCGATCGGGGCCTAGCCGAGGTCACCGAGGTCGTCCGCGGCATGGGCGATGCCGATATCGGCGCGCGCGAGAAGAGCCTGCACGAGCGGCTGCGGCAGGTCGCCATGGCGCTTCCCCAGGTGAAATCGGTCTGGGTGTTCGATGCCAACGGCCGTGCCCTCGTCAACAGCCTGGTGCAGCCGGCCCCCGACGTCGACTTCTCGGACCGGGATTACTTCCGGATCCATGCCCAGGGCGACATCGGCACCTATATCGGCGAGGTGCTGACGCCGCGGCCGCCCTATCAGGGCTCGCGGTTCTTCAGCGTCGGCCGGCGCCGCAACGGCGACGACGGCAGCTTTGCCGGCGTGATCCAGGCCTCCGTGCTTCCGGAATATTTCGAGAATTTCTACGCCAGGATCGGCCGCGAGCCGGGCAGCTTCCTGGCGCTGATCCGGACCGACGGCGCCGTGCTGGCGCATTTCCCTGCCGTTGGCCAAGATGTCCGGTTCCAGCCGAGCGGCCCGCTCGGGCGGCAGATCGTCGCCAATCCCGAGGCCGGGACGATGACGATCCAATCCCCAGCCGACGGCATCGAGCGGCGCATGCGCTATCAGCGGCTGGCGGAATACCCGGTCTATGTCAGTGCCGGCCTTGAAACCTCGGCGATCCAGTCGCGCTGGATGTCGACCATGGCCCAGCACCTGATCTTCGGGATCCCGGCCACCGCCCTGCTGTTCGGCCTGCTCGCACTCGCCTTCCGACGAACCCAGCGCCTGCAGGAGGAGGCCAACCGGCGCATCGAGGCCGAGGAGGCATTGCGGCACGGCCAGCGGCTCGAGGCACTCGGGCAGCTCACCGGCGGCGTCGCGCACGACTTCAACAACCTGCTCACCGTGATCCGCGCGTCGGTCGACATGTTGCGGCGGCCGGACCTGCCGGAGCCGCGGCGGCAGCGCTACATCGATGCGATCTCCAACACCGTGAACCGTGCCGCCAAGCTGACCAACCAGCTGCTTGCATTCGCGCGGCGGCAAACCCTCAAGCCCGAGGTGTTCGACGCCTGCCAGAATGTCCGCACCCTGAGCGAGATGATCGCAACCCTGATCGGCGCGCGCATCGAGATCACAGCGCAGGTGCCGGACGAGACCTGTCTCGTCAACGCCGATGCCGGCCAGTTCGAGACCGCCATCATCAACATGGCGGTGAACGCGCGCGACGCCATGGACGGCGTCGGCCGGCTCACGATCGCGGTCCGCGCCGTGGACAGACTGCCGTCCGCGACCAGCACGCCGCCGAACTCGCCCGGCCACGTCGCGGTGTCGGTGACCGACACCGGCGTCGGAATTCCACAGGAGCTGTTCGGCCGCATCTTCGAGCCGTTTTACACCACCAAGGAGGTCGGTCACGGCACCGGCCTTGGCCTGTCGCAGGTGTTCGGCTTCGCCAAGCAGTCCGGCGGCGAGGTGACCGTCACCAGCGAAGTCGGCAAGGGTGCGACATTCACGCTGTATCTGCCGCGCGTCGTCGGCGGGCATGGCGCGCGAGCGCAGCGCACCGAGGACGCGCCCTCGATCGATCGGACCAACGCATCGGTCCTGATCGTCGAGGACAATGCCGAGGTCGGAAAGTTTGCCGCCGACACGCTGACCCAGCTCGGCTGCACCTGCGTGCTGGTGGACAACGCCACCCACGCGCTGGAGGAGCTCGCCGTCGACGCCGACCGGTTCGACCTGGTGTTCACCGACGTCGTGATGCCCGGCATGAGCGGCATCGAGCTTGCGGAAGAGATCCGCCGGCAGCGCCTCGATCTGCCGATCGTGCTCGCCTCCGGCTACAGCCAGGTGCTGTCGCAGCAGGGCAGCGGCGGCTTCGAGCTGCTGCAGAAGCCCTATTCGGCCGAGCAGCTCGCGCGCGTGCTGCACAAAGCAACGCGCTCGCGCCGGCTGAAGCGCGATCAGGCGCCGGCGGAGTGAGGTAGTTGCGCGGCACATCTCAAGCACGTTGTCGTCCTGGCGAAAGCCAGGACGACGATGAGGATAGGTCTCGTTTCAAGATATCGAATATCGGTGTCATCACCCGCGGGTGATCCAGTGTCCCAGAGACGGCTGTGCTTGAATCAATAGGTCGCGGCGTACTGGATCGCCCGCATGCGCGGGCCTCAGCCCCTGAAGTCGTTGCAATCCGCGCGACTGACCGCCGGTCCCAGTGCGGAACCGGGTAATTTGCCTGGCGTTATCGTGCCATGGGCAAAGCTGAGGCAAAATCCAAATCGTCGGACGGGCCGTCGTCGGCCAGGACTTCATCGTCTCGGAAAGCGAGCGCAAAGGCGGCCGGTCAAGAGCGCAAGGATCCCGCGGCAAGCGAAGGGGATGAGAAGTCGGAATTCGTCGAGGTGATTGCCGAAGGCGGCGAGGATGTCGAACCGCCGCCGCCGGAAATCGTCGAACCCGATCCCGAATTGTCGGCCGAAGAAGCCGAACAGGCGCGCAAGGACTATTTGCTGACTCGGTTCTGGATCAGCGCGCGCGGCTATTGGGGCCGGAGCGGCGACCGGCTGGCGTGGCTGTTCACGATCGGCCTGCTGCTGCTGATCGTCGCCAATGTCGCCGTTCAGTACGGCATCAATGTCTGGAATCGCGCGATCTTCGATGCGATCGAAAAGCGCGACGCGGCCAGTGTCTTCCACCTGACGGCCATCTTCTTTCCGCTGGCGATCGGCAGCGTGCTGCTGGGGGTCGCCCAGGTGTTCGGCCGCATGGGTATCCAGCGGCGCTGGCGCGCCTGGCTGACCAACGCCGTCGTGTCGCGCTGGCTGACGAACGGCCGCTACTACCAGCTCAACCTCGTCGACGGCGATCACAAGAATCCGGAGTACCGGATCGCGGAGGATCTGCGGATCGCGACCGATTCTCCGGTCGACTTCATCGCCGGCGTGACGTCGGCGCTGCTCTCGGCCGTTACCTTCATCGTCGTGCTCTGGACCATCGGCGGCGCGCTGACGGTGACGCTCGGCGGCTCGTCGATCAGCATCCCGGGCTTCCTGGTCATTGCCGCGATCATCTATGCTGCGATCGCGTCGGGCTCGATCACGGCGATCGGCCGCAGCTTCGTGCATATCTCCGAGGACAAGAACCAGGCGGAAGCGGAATTCCGCTACATACTGACCCGCGTGCGGGAGAATGGCGAAAGCATCGCGCTGCTCGGCGGCGAAACCGAGGAGCGCGACGGCATCGACAAGACGTTCTCGAATGTGTTGCGGCAATGGGCGCGGCTCGCTGGGCAGCACATGCGCACGACGCTGGTGTCGCAGGGATCTAACCTCATTGCGCCGGTGGTACCCTTGCTGCTGTGCGCGCCAAAATTCCTCGACGGCAGCATGTCGCTCGGCCAGGTGATGCAGGCGGCCTCGGCCTTCACCATCGTGCAGACCGCGTTCGGCTGGCTGGTCGACAACTATCCGCGGCTCGCCGACTGGAACGCCTGCGCCCGGCGCATCGCCTCGCTGATGACGTCGCTTGACGGGCTCGAACGCGCCGAGACCGGCGACGGCTTCGGCCGCATCGAGCGCGGCGAGACCGCGGGCGAGGCCATGCTGAGCCTCAACGATCTCTCCGTCACACTGGACGACGGCACCGCCGTGGTCGGCGAGACCGAAGTGGTGATCGAACCGGGGGAGCGGCTATTGGTCGCCGGCGAATCCGGCACCGGCAAGAGCACGCTGGTGCGCGCCATCGCCGGGCTGTGGCCGTGGGGCGGCGGCAGTGTCGGCCTGCACGCTGACCGCCGATTGTTCATGCTGCCGCAAAAGCCCTACGTGCCCTCGGGCACGCTGCGGCGCGCGGTGGCCTATCCCGGCGCGGCGGAAGACTGGACCATCGATGAGATCAGCCGTGCCCTGCACAAGGTCGGCCTCGACCATCTCAAGGACAAGATCGAGGAGGACGCGCCGTGGGACCAGACCCTGTCCGGCGGTGAGAAGCAGCGGCTCGCCTTTGCCCGACTGCTGCTGCATGCCCCCGACATCGTCGTGCTCGACGAGGCGACGTCCGCGCTCGACGAGAAGAGCCAGGACAAGATGATGGAGACGGTGACGACGGAACTGCCGAAGGCGACTATCGTCAGCGTCGCCCACCGCGTCGAGCTCGAAGCGTTCCATAGCCGCAAGATCGTGCTGGAGCGCCGCAAGGGCGGCGCCAAACTGGTCAGCGACGTCGACCTGATCCCGCGCAAGGGCAAGCGAAGGCTGCTCGGCCGCTTCCTGCGGTAACGGCAGGCAGCGGGCAAGGCGGCGTAACGGGCGTTGGCGCTGCCGGCAAAACCGGCTATGCATGCCGCGCTTTCGACGAGGCCATGCGTGATCCCGAGCAACGACATATCGCCGGCGCCGTTCGGCGCCTTCGCGCCCAATGCGGCGCAGGCCGCCATCATCCGCCTGGCGCATGGCTCAGGATTGAAGCGCGGCGCATTCCGGCCCTGGCTGTCGAAACTGGTCAATCTGTTCGGCGCGGGGCCGCTGGACGTGACCTATCAGGGCGCATCGTTCCGCTTCTATCATCAGGCGAGCGCGACCGAGCGCGGCGCGCTGTTCAATCCCGATTACAACCTTGAAGAACTCGCCTTCCTGCGGGCGCATGTCGGCGCGGATGGCACCTTCGTCGATCTCGGCGCCAATGTCGGCACCTATGCGCTGGCGCTGGCGCACGATGTCGGGCCCGCCGGCAAGGTGATCGCGATCGAGCCGCATCCGGTGACGCATGCGCGGCTCAAATTCAACACCCAGGCCTCCGGCTTTCCGCAGGTGCGCCTGGTTGCGGCGGCCGCCGGCCCGACCGATGGCGAACTGATGATCGAGACCGACGGCGACAATCTCGGCGCCAGCCACATCGTCACCGGCACGCCGACGGGCAAGGCGTTCAAGGTGCCCTCGCTGCGGCTGCAACGCATCCTCGACGAGGCCGGCGCGAGCAAGGTCGATGCGCTCAAGATCGACGTCGAGGGTTTCGAGGACCGCGTGCTGATCGGCTTCTTCCGCGACGCGCCCCAGGCACTGTGGCCGCGCGCGGTGGTGATCGAGCATCTGTCGAAGGACGAATGGACCGACGACTGCATTGCGGACATGCATGCGCGCGGTTACGTCGAGCACGGCCGGACGCGGAGCAACACGCTGCTGGTGCGGAGTTGAGACCTGGCCGCGGCTGAGGTTCGAATGGCCGTAGCCCGGATGAAGCGCAGCGAAATCCGGGACCAGACCATCCGCGGCTAGAGCAGCCCCGGATTGCGCTTCGCTTCATCCGGGCTACGCTTCTGAGATCTGCTCCCTCTCCCGCTTGCGGAGGAGGTGCAACGAGTCTGTAGCGTCACACAACAAGGGAGACTCGCGATGATCGACCATATCGGCTTTTCCGTCTCCGACTATCAACGCGCGAAGGCTTTCTACCAGACGGCGCTGGCGCCGCTCGGCTACGGCCTGATCATGGAAGTGCCCGCGGAGGTGACCGGGCACGCGCCCGCCGCGGGCTTCGGCGCCGACGGCAAGCCGGACTTCTGGATCGGCGGCGAAGGCGCAATGAACAAGCCGGTGCATATCGCCATCACGGCCAGGGACCGCGCTACCGTCGACGCCTTCTACAAGGCCGCGATGGCGGCCGGCGGCCGTGACAACGGCGCGCCCGGCATCCGTGCGCATTACCACCCGAACTATTACGGCGCATTCGTGCTCGATCCCGACGGCCACAATATCGAGGCGGTCTGCCACACGCCCGGGTGAAACATCGGAACGCCGCGGCGCGCGATCCGTTGTCGCTTCGAACTTCGATGGAGCGATCAATGCGCGCGACGCGATCTGGCGGCGGCAGCCGCGGGGCCTCGATATGATGCCGATCGAGCCTCCCGAGATTCCGCCGACGACGCCGGGCACACCGAGCGAACCGCCGCCGGGAATTCCGCCCGGCAGTCCGCGCCCCGAGATTCCGGAGCCGGTGCGCGAACCCGGCGAGCCGCCGCGACCGGACGAGTTGCCCGGCAAGACACCTGACGAATCACCGGTGCGCGGACCGCCTGGACCGTCCGGCCCGCCGCCTGCGACAGATCGACTCGCCGCCGGTGAGTCGCCCTTGCGCCCAAGTTCCACGTCGATTGCAAATGTGTAGGCGCGTTTCTTCTGAACGCGCGGTGAACAACCACACACGCAACCCGTTATAATGTCGAAATAAACTTCGCCGATGATTCGTGGCTCGCCACAATCCGGCCTAACGGCTGGCGGTTCATCGTCCTGCCGAATTGTTCGGTTCTCACTTTGCTTTCCTGCCCAGACTTTCCGCCGGGGACTCCTAGACAATGACAAAGCTTCGTCTCGTGCTGCTTGCCACGACTGCGCTGACGGTGATGCAATTCGCCACCTCAGCGTCGCACGCCCAAACTTCGCCGCTGGTCGTCGCACAGGCGCAGAAGGAAGAAACCGGACCTGACGGAAAGCCGAAGGCGCGGCCGGCGCCGGGTGCTCCCGCACGTCCCGCACCGCCGGCCGCAGCACCGCATCCGCAGGCGCCACCTCCCGCCGCGGCACCCGCGCATCCCGCTCCGCCGGCCGCAGCACCCGCGAAGCCGACCCCGCCTCCAGCCCCTGCCCGGCCCGAGCCGCCCGCAGCTGCACCGGCAAAGCCGACGCCGCCTCCGGCAGCCGCACCGCATCCGGCACCGCCGCCGGCTCCCGCACGGCCCGAGCCGCCTGCCGCGCGCCCGACGACGCCTCCGCCGTCGGCTGCTCCCGCACATCCCACACCGCCGCCGCCCGCGGCCGCACCCGCGAAGCCATCGCCGTCACCGGCACGGCCGGAGCCGCCCGCAGCAGCGCCTGCGAAGCCGACCCCGCCACCGCCGGCGGCCGCCCCCGCACATCCGACGCCACCGCCGCCGGCCGCAGCACCGCAGCGACCCGGCACGCCGCCGCCCGGCGCAGGACCCGCGCACACACCGCCGACGCCGGCGCCCGGCGCCACGCCGAATGCCGCGCCCGCAGCACGTCCCGGCACCCCGCCCACGGCGGCAACGCCGACACCGACGCCCGCAACGCCGGGAGCTCCGACAACGGCGCCGGCCGAACGCCGTCCCGGCGATCGTCCGGGTGGCGAACGCGGTGAACGTCCTGGCGGCGCCAAGCAACCGCCGGGCACGCCGCCCGCGGCGACGTCAACGCCCGCGCCTTCGGCAACGACAACGCCTCCGGCAGCAGGGGCACGACCGGGCACGCCGCCCGCCGCGACAGCTCCCGGTGCGACACCGACGCCGACACCTCCGGCAGCCGGCGCACAGCCCGCGCGTCCAGGCACCCCGCCTGCCGCAACAACGCCTCCGGCACCCGGCGCGACGCCGACGCCACCGGCGCCAGGTCAGCAGGGACGTCCGGCGACACCGCCCGGAACGCCGGCGACCCCGGGCGCGGCAATGGGCGCGCCCGGCGCGACCCCGGCTCCGGGTCAGCCGGCAGCACGTCCGGGCGTCGCGCCCGGCGTATCGCCAGCCCAGGGCGCCGCGATGGGCGCGCCCGCGCCATCGGTCGTCCCCGGCTCGGCCGCCGCAACGCCGCCGCCCGGCCGCGCGCAATATGCGCCGCCGACGGTTGCGCCCGCCTTCCGCGCCGCGCCTGCCGTCGCAGCGCCGCTGCCGCCGCCACCGCGCCATGACAACATCAAGCCGCTCGCGATCGGTGCCGCCGTCGGTGCCGGCGTGGTCGCCGGCGCCATCATCGGCGGCAGCATCGCCGACCTGCACAGCCAGCGGCAGGAGGTCGTCGAGGGCGGCCGCACCATCTACACCGAGCCGGACCGCGTCATCATCCGCGATCCGGGCGGCCAGGCCTATGTCCGCGGCGACGACGTCTATCGTTTCCGCTATGGCGCGCGCGATATCCGCACCGAGACGATCGGCGGCGAAACCCGCACCGTGGTGGTTCGTCCCGACGGCAGCGAGATCATCACGGTGGTCGGCTCCGACGGCCAGATGTTGCGCCGAATCCGGAGGGATACTGGCGGCCGCGAGGTCGTCATCATCGACAACAGCTATCGCGATCCGCGGGCGGTCGGCGGCTTCTATGTCGACGCCCCGCCGCCGGTGGTCAACATTCCCTACGATCGCTACATCGTCGATGCTCAGGACGCGTCGCCCGACGTGATCTACGAGACCATGGAGGCACCGCCGGTGCAGCGGATCGAACGGCGCTACTCGCTGGACGAGATCCGCTACAGCCCTAATATCCGCATGCAGATGCCGAGCATCGACGTCAACACGATCAACTTCGACTCCGGATCGTGGACCATCCCACCGGACCAGGCGGCGAGGCTGCAGGTGATCGCCGACGGCCTCAACCGGGCCATCCAGCGCAACCCGCGCGAGGTGTTCCTGATCGAGGGCCACACGGATGCGACCGGCAACGACACCGACAATCTGTCGCTGTCGGACCGCCGTGCGCAATCCGCCGCCGAGCTCTTGACGCAGCAGTTCGGTGTGCCGGCTGAGAACCTGACCTCGCAGGGCTATGGCTCTCAATATCCGAAGGAGCAGACCGACGGACCGAGCCGCATCAACCGGCGCGTCACCGTCCGCCGCATCACCCCGCTGCTCAACGGCGGCACCGCCTCGGCCGCGCCGCCGCGCTGAGCCGCCGCGACATGACGGAATGGCCGGGAGCGATCCCGGCCATTTTTGTTTGTTCTCCTTCCCCTGAAAGGGGGAAGGTCGGGATGGGGGTCAGCCGCAGGTGACGGTGTCTACGGAGAGAGCAGATCCCCACCCGCTTTGCTCTCGCGAGCAAAGCGACCTCCGCTTTTCAAGGGGAGGTCGGAGAAGCCTCGCCCCCGCAAGCGGGAGAGGTACAGCGGGCATGCTGATCGACCCAATCTCATCATTCGTTACTTGCCCGCGCCCAGTCCCAGCGCCTCGACCATCACGCGGAACACTTCGGTGTTGTCCATCGAGCCGTGGACGCGCTCGCTGCCCGGGCTCGTCGCGGTGAGGATGACGTCCTCGCCGGAATGCACGCTGGCGCCGATCATCGCCGGCAGATTGCCGAAGCGCAGCACGACGCCGGGGACATCCTTGTACTTGTCATTGGCCTTGAACGTGTCGGGCTGGTCGGCCTTCACGGTCGGCTCGTTCGGATCGTCGAGTTTCGGGCGGAACGTCTCGTAGTGATCCGGCAGGCTGGCGGAGAAGATTGCAAGCCGCCGGCTGACATCGACGCGTGACGGATAACCTTCGGCGTCCGGCGCCGGATAATTCGGGAACCCGGCTTTCTCGTAGACACCGACGCGCTCGCGCAGCGGCACGTTGGGTGTCGCCGCCATGTCGTCATTGATGGTGCCGACCAGGCTGTTCGGATGGTTGTGGTCGGCCACGACCAGGATCAGCGTGTCGTCGTTGCGCGCTTTCGCCCAGTCCTTTGCGAGCCGCACCGCGTTGTCGAGCATGATGGTGTCGTAGACCGCGCGCTCCATGTCGAGCAGATGGGCGTATTTGTCGATCAGGCCGGACTCGATCATTAGGAAGAAGCCGGCCTCGTGCTTCGACAGCACCGTGAGCGCGGCCTGGACCTGCTCGGTCAGGTCCGGCTGTTCGGGGAATTTCCTGACGCCGCCTCCCTTGAGGAATTTGCGGTCAAGCGCGCCGTCCATGTTGCCGGCGGCGAACAGGCCGAGCAGTTGGCGGGTGTCCGGTTTGGCCGCGAGCGTGGCGAGTTCGCCTGCGGTCGTCGCGACCGGATAGCCGGCGGCGCGAAAGCGCGCGAGATAGTCGACATCGTCCTTGCGTTTCGATCCGGACGCGGATTGCGGCAGGAAGTTCGCGGAGCCGCCGCCCATCAGCACGTCGGGCTTCGCGTCGAAATATTGCGCGACGATCGCGTCATAGGCGGCGCGGCGACGGGTATGCGCAACCATCGCCGCCGGCGTCGCGTCCTCGACCTCGGTGTTGGTGACGATGCCGACCGCGAGGCCCGCCCGGCGCTTGGCAAGACTCGCGATGGTCTCGACCCTCGGATCGTCAAGCGGATCGGGCGTGCGATCGGCGTAGACGCCGAGCGCATTGACCGCGGCCTTGTGGCCGGTGGCGTAGGCGCTCGCGGCATTCGCCGAATCGGTGATGATCGAGTCCGAGCCGGCGGTCGCGACCAGCGCCATATGCGGCATGTCGTCGATCGCGAGCTTGCCGCGGCTCTTGCCCTCCGCGATTCCCTTGGAGAGGATTCGCGCGGCGACGCGATGCGACGGCGACATCCCGTCGCCGATGAACAGGATCACGTTCCTGGCCTTGCGTGCCCCGGTGTCGTAGACGGTCCAGGTCATCTTCCGGCTCTGCGTGCCGTCACTGACTTCGACGGCGACCTGCCCGGGCTTGACGAGCGAGACATCGCGCAGCACCAGCGCCGACTGCTCCCGGCCGGCCTCGTGCGCGGTGAATGTGCCGCCCTGGCCGAACACCGCGGCATAGTCCGCGCCGTTCAGCGTGACCTTGAGCTTTGCTTGATCGACCACCCCCGGAAGCTCGACCTTGAAGTCGAATTTGGCGCCGACGAGGATATCGGCGCGATCGATCGGATAGACGTCTGGGCGAACGCCGGCGCTGCCGACAACGCCAGCGTGACGGCCATACCGGCAACTTGCTTGATCATGATCGATGCTCCGCTCTCGCGCATCATGCGCATCGGAGCGGAGGCTAGTTGCGGCGGATGACGGCGCAATGAGGCGCGCCGGGGCGTATTGCCGCAAGGCCGGCGTGATTTCAGCGCGCCATCTGCTGCGGATCGTAGAAGAAGCGCTCCTCGACCAGCTCCTCGCCGCGCCAGGTCTGCCAGGCGACCTCCTCCATGCTGCGGACCCTGCCGTCCTTGCCGGTGAATTCGAAGCGCCAGCAGATCGCCGAATGATCGCCGTCAAGCAGGAGCGGCCCGAGCCGCGTGGTCTTGACGCCGGCGACCGCGGCCAGCACCGCCGCCTCGCGCGCCGCCAGCGCCTCGCGGCCGACCCGCCACTCGCCGTCGTTCTCCTGGGTGCGGGCATCGACTGAATAGAAGTTCCTGATCGCGCCAACATGGTCGTTGGACTCGACCGTGTCAGCGAAGGCTTGCAACGTCCTAAGCGAGGGCATCGAGCATTCTCCATTTACCGACTTATAGTCGGTATTTATCGACTGGTAGTCGGTAAGTCAATTGGCTTGCGTCTGGAACTGGGCTAGAGATGCGCCATGGCAACCCAGGCCGAACGGCGCGAGAAAACCAGAGCCGCCATCGTCAAGGCGGCGCGGCGCATTTTTGGCGAGCGCGGCTTCGCCGCTGCGACGATGGACGACATCGCCGCCGGCGCGCGTGTCGCCAAGGGCGCGGTCTATCATCACTTCGCGACCAAGGAGGCGGTGTTCGAGGCGGTGTTCGAGCAGGTGTCGATCGACCTTGTTGCCGATCTCGACCGCATCTCGCGCGCCGAGAACGATCCGCTGGCGGCGATGGCGGCGGGCACGCAGGGCTATTTCGCGGCGTGCTCGAAAGGCCCGACCGGCCAGATCATCTTGCGCGACGGCCCCGCCGTGCTCGGCTGGGAACGCTGGCGCGAGATCGACGCCAAGCATTTCGGCGGCAAGTTTCCGCGCGCGCTGGCCGCCGCGATGGATGCCGGCGTGATCGCCAAGCAGCCGATCGAGCCGCTGGCGCGGCTGCTGCTCGGCGCGGTGACGGAAGCCGCGGTTGCGGTCTCCGCGGGGCCGGATATCGGCAAGACCGGCACCGATTACGCGTGCGCGTTCCGCTCGCTGCTCGATGCGCTCAGGGTGAAGTAGGCAGGCCTCTCTCCCCACGTCGTCCCGGCGAAGGCCGGGACCCATAACCACAGGGAGGAGCCGTGGAAGCGCGCTGGAGCACCAGCGTGCTTCATAACCATGGCCGGTGGTTATGGGTCCCGGGTCGCGCTTCGCTTGCCCGGGACGACAAGGCGAGAGGGTGCCGCCTCAGTCCTTGTCGTTCTCGAGCTGGAAGATCTGCGAGCCTTCGCCGCTCGAGATAAGGCCAGTCTTGTTGTACAGGCCGAGCTTGGCGCGGGTGTCAGCAATGTCGAGGTTGCGCATCGTCAGCTGGCCGATGCGGTCGGCCGGCGTGAAGGCGGCGTCCTCGACCTTCTCCATGCTGAGCCGCTCCGGCGCGTAGGTGAGGTTCGGGCTCTCGGTGTTTGATATCGAGTAGTCGTTGCCGCGGCGCAGCTCGAGCGTCACCTCGCCGGTGACGGCGCGTGCCACCCAGCGCTGCGCGGTCTCGCGCAGCATCAAGGCCTGCGAATCGAACCAGCGGCCCTGATAGAGCAAGCGGCCGAGCCGCATGCCGCTGATGCGGTACTGCTCGATCGTATCCTCGTTGTGGATGCCGGTGACGAGGCGCTCATAGGCGATGTGCAAGAGCGCCATGCCCGGCGCCTCATAGATGCCGCGGCTCTTCGCTTCGATGATGCGGTTCTCGATCTGGTCACTCATGCCGAGGCCGTGGCGGCCGCCGATCGCATTGGCCTCGAGGAACAGCGCGACCGGATCTGCAAACGTCTTGCCGTTCAGCGCGACCGGCTGCCCCTCCTCGAAGCGCACCACGACCTTCTCGGCCTTGACGTCGCAATCGGCGCGCCAGAACGGCACGCCCATGATCGGGTTGACGATGGTGATGCCGCTCGCAAGGCTCTCGAGATCCTTGGCCTCATGCGTCGCGCCGAGCAGATTGCTGTCGGTCGAATAGGCCTTCTCCGCGCTCATCTTGTAGGCGAAGCCTTGCGCGGTCATGAACGCCGACATCTCGGCGCGGCCGCCGAGCTCGTCGATGAACTGCTGGTCGAGCCAGGGCTTGTAGATGCGCAGGCTCGGGTTGGTCAGCAGGCCGTAGCGATAGAAGCGCTCGATGTCGTTGCCCTTGAAGGTCGAGCCGTCGCCCCAGATGTTGACGCCGTCCTCCTGCATCGCCGCGACCAGCATCGTGCCGGTCACCGCGCGGCCGAGCGGCGTGGTGTTGAAATAGGTGATGCCGCCGGTCGAGATGTGGAACGCGCCGGACTGGATCGCGGCGATGCCCTCATGGACCAGCTGGGTGCGGCAATCGACGAGGCGGGCCTTCTCGGCGCCGAAATCCACCGCCTTGCGCGGGATCGCGTCGTAGTCGGCCTCGTCGGGCTGGCCGAGATTGGCGGTATAGGCGAAGACCTTGGCGCCTTTCAGCTTCATCCAGAGCAGCGCCGCCGACGTGTCGAGCCCGCCCGAGAACGCGATGCCGACTTTTTCGCCAGTGGGCAGGCTTTTCAGAATCGTACTCATGGGACGGTCCAATCGGTCGAAATCAATGATGTTTCCGGGGTGGCGATATCAAATTTCCGAACGCTGAGCACGCCTTTAATCAGGCCCAAATCAGGCCTCGGTCTGGCTGGACGCCGCCTTGCCGCCCCGGCGCCAGCGCTGCATCCATCGGTAGCCGGGCATCGCAAGGCGCGTCAGCGCGGCATCGACCTGGGCGTCAGTCAGCCGGGTCGCTGCCCAGCGGTAGATCAGCGCGTAGAACAGCCAGACCGTGAAGAACGACACCAGGCCCGCGATCGCCACATCGGTGAAGAAATGGCCGCCAAAGGCCATGCGAAGCCCGCTGGTGACGATGCCGAACACGGTGGCCCCGGCAAAGGCCAGCGGCCGCCACGCGGGCGGCGTCAGCGCCGCCGGTGCATAGGTCCAGAACGCGGTGGCGCCCTCGCCGGAGAAGAACGAGCAGTTGCGCGGGCAGCCGCCGCGCGGGTCCCACCACGGCATGAATTGCAGGTCGCCGCCGAACTGCGTCACGAACACCGGCCGCGGCCGGCCCCAATAATTCTTGAAGGTGAAATTGGTGAGCACGCCGGCCGAGAGCAGCATCGTGGTGAGCAGGAACACCGCGGCGCGGCCGGACATCAGCATCGGCCGGTCCGGGCGGATGAATTTCCAGACGATGGTCACGATCGCCGGCAGCACCAGCGCCCAGGCGATCCACATCGCCGCATCGCGCGCGAACGACGCCACCGCGTCGAGCTTCAGCGGGAAGGTTTTCTGCGCCACATCGTAGAACAGCGCCGCCAGCTTCAGGTCGAGCTCGGGATAGATCCCGAACAGGATGCCGATGATGAGCGCCAGCCCCAGCGCAATGAAAAGTCCGGTCCGGTTCATGGCGCGCGGTTTAGCCGAGGCGGATGAGCATGGGAAGTGACGTCATCCCCGCGCAACGGCTTCGCCGTTGTCGCTGGAGGTGCGAGCTCTTGCGAGCCTCGAAGGATGCGGTCTTGCTGCGGCCCATCCTTCGAGACACCGTGCTGCGCACGGTTCCTCAGGATGACGGCGGTGTTTGCGGCCGCCGTTGCGACGGCAATGGCGGGGGCGGCGGCAACGGTCGCGCCGGCTCGCGCCAGGCGCCGGCGGTGCGGCCGGCGATCAGCCAGTAGACCAGGCCCGCGACGATGCCGGCCCCGGTCATGATCTCCATGTGCCGGCGCACGATGCCATGGAATTGCATCATGTCGGGATCGAACGGAACCAGGCCGAGATAGCACGCCGCGCCGACGATCGCGCCGCCGACGGCATAGGCCAGCACGCTCCGGATGAAGAACGCCTCGGTGATCAGCACCACGATCAACGCCGGCAGCAGCGCAAAGCCTGAGATAAAGATGAACCCGAAGCCGAGCACAACGTTGATCGCGCTCTGGTCGATCTGCCCGCCGAAATCGCTGATCTCGGGATACAGCACCGCGACGACCACGATGATCCCTGCCACGAAGCAGGCCATCAGGAAGCCGAAGGCGACGACGAACAGGCGGCCGATCAGGGCCATGCTACGACCTCCCCGTCATTGCGAGCGGAGCGAAGCAATCCATCTCGCAGCTCGCCGAGGCATGGATTGCTTCGTCGCTTCGCTCCTCGCAATGACGGATTGCATGGAGGGCGTCACACTCAATCCGTCATCGCCATCGCACGCAGCGCCTGGCGCTCGCGGGCGGAGAGCTTTTCGGTCTCCGACTTGAGCTGGCCGCAGGCGGCGAGGATGTCGCGGCCGCGCGGCGTGCGCACCGGCGAGGAATAGCCGGCGTTGAAGATGTATTCGGAGAATTTTTCGATCTGCTCCCAGTCCGAGCATTCGTAGGCGGTGCCCGGCCACGGATTGAACGGGATCAGATTGATCTTCGCCGGAATGCCCTTGAGCAGCTTCACCAGGAGCTTGGCGTCATCGAGCGAATCGTTGACCCCCTTGAGCATCACATATTCGAAGGTGATGCGCCGGGCGTTGGAGGCGCCGGGATAATCGCGGCAGGCCTGCAGCAATTCCTTGATCGGATATTTGCGGTTCAGCGGCACCAGCTCGTTGCGCAGCTCGTCGCGCACCGCATGCAAGGAGATCGCGAGCATCACGCCGATCTCGTCACCGGTGCGCTGGATGTTCGGCACCACGCCCGAGGTCGACAGCGTGATGCGCCGGCGCGAAATGCCGATGCCTTCATTGTCGGCGACGATCAGCAGCGCATCGCGCACCGCGTCGAAATTGTAGAGCGGCTCGCCCATCCCCATCATCACGATGTTGGTGACGCGGCGCGTGCCGTCCTCGCGGTCGGCCCAGTCATTCAGCCGGTCGCGCGCCACCATCACCTGGCCGACGATCTCGCCGGCCGTGAGGTTGCGCACCAGCCGCTGCGTGCCGGTGTGGCAGAACGCGCAGTTCAGCGTGCAGCCGACCTGCGAGGAAACGCACAGCGTGCCGCGATCGGTCTCGGGGATGTAGACGCACTCGACCTCGTGCGGCCGCTCGACCTTGTCGCCGCTCGGCAGCCGCAGCAGCCATTTGCGGGTGCCGTCATTGGAGATCTGCTCGGCGACCACCTCGGGACGATCGACGGTAAAATGCTTCTCGAGCTCGGCGCGCATGTCCTTCGAGACGTTGGTCATCTCGGCAAAGCTCTTGGCGCCGCGGAAATACATCCAGTTCCAGAGCTGCTGGGTGCGCATCTTGCGCTGGCCGGCCTGCACCCCGATCTCGCCTAGGCGATCGGCGATCTCGGCGCGCGACAGCCCGATCAGCGACGGCTTGGCCGGCGGCACGTAGGTCTCGAGCGGAACCTTCTCGACCAGCGCGCTGGCGCCGGAGACGGCATGGGTGGTCACGGTGTCGGTCATGAAACCTCAAATAGGCCTTCCAGCCGGTGCTGGAAAGCCACCGAATACCTCGATTTCAGGCCTTAAGTCGATTTTTAGAGCATGATCTTTCCGGAAAACCGCTTCACACTTTTCCGGATCATGCTCTAGCGCCGGCAGTCCTGCCCGAGCCGGTCGAGCGCCTGCGCCAGGCCCTTCAGCGAGAAGGTGTCTGTCGTCTCGGTGCCCTTGGCCGAGACGGCTTTTACCGTCAGTTCGGCCGATTTGCGCATGGATTCCACCATCCGCTCCTCCTCGGCCGCATTCTTGATCCAGAGGCCGTCGCCCTGCGTGTACATCGCATAGGTCCCGCCGCCGACCTGAAGCGTCGATTCGGAGCCCGGCTTCACCGTGTAGCCGATCATGATCGAGACTTCGTTGACGACCTTCTCCGCCGGACGGGTGGAGATGAAGGCATAGGCCGGATCGCGCGGCCGGTTCGCCGGATTGGTCTTCGACGACGACGGCTTGGCGAGCGCAAAGCACACCTTCTTGCCGTTGGGCGATGCCGTGTACGCGCCCCAGGTCCCGAATTGGCCGATCAGCGTCGGCTCCGCGCCGCCGGCCGCAGCCGCCGCGGCCGAAGGCGCCGGCTTGGCTGCTTCCTTGGCCGTATCCTTCTTGGGCGCGGCCTGCGCCGGCGCGAGGGTGATGAACCCGCCCAGGATACAAGCAACCAGTGATGTCAGAATCTGCCGCACGGCCAACTGGTTCCCCCATCATTGTGACTGCAAGATGGCCCGGCGATTCCCCTCCGCCGGCTCGGATGGATAACCGGGAAACGCTTTTTTGGGAAGGCAGTTAGGCCGAAAGGCGAACGCCGCTCACCGTCGGGCGCGTAATCGCGACGCGTTATCACTAGGCGCGCGCAGCGCGCTGCTTCTCCCACTGCGCATCGGTCCATTGCAGCAGGTCCTCGGCACCGGAACTGCGTAAGTGCGAGCCGCCATCCTGCACCACCATCTCGCCGTTGATGTAGCCGGCCTGATCCGAGATCAGAAAGGTCGCGAGATTGGCGAGCTCCGAATGCTCGCCGGCGCGGCCGAGCGGATTGCGATGCGCCCAGCTCTCGCCGCGCCCTTCGGGGCGCAACTGTCCGGTCGCGCCTGCGGTCGGGAACGCGCCGGGCGCGATCGCGACGGTGCGGATGCCCTTCGGGCCCCACTCCACCGCCAGGCTCTTGGTCATCGCCAGCACGGCGGTCTTCGCCATCGCGGACGGCACCGTGAACGCGCGGCCGGTGATGGTCGAGGTCGACAGGATCGAGAGCACCACGCCCTTGTGCTTGCCGTCGATCCAGCGGCGGCCGGCGGCGAGCGTGCAGTACATCGTGCCATGCAGTGTCGGCGCGAGGATCGCGTCCGCCGCACGGAACGACAAATGTTCGCTCTGCGCAATAAAGGTTGCGGCAGCATTGTTGACGAGCACGTCGATCGGCGCGTCCTGCCAGACCTGATCCATCATCGCTTCGACCGCTGCGCCGTCGCGGATATCGCAGCGCGCGATGGAAACCTTGGCGTCGAGCTCGCTACGGAATTTTGCTGCGGTTTCCTCCAGCAGCCCCTCGCGCCGCCCGCAGATGATCAATTCGGCGCCGAGTTCGGCGAAGCGGTAGCCCATCGCAGCACCAAGGCCGGAGCCGCCGCCGGTGATCAGGATGCGCTTTTTCGCTAGCAGGCCTTTTTCAAACATAGTTTGATCCCTCCGCTTTGTATTGTCGCTCCGCCGCAAATCCGGCATGAAGCTTGTAGTCCAAGATCTTGCAGCTCTTTCTGCGTCCGAAACTCAGGTGTGTCCATGAAAGCCATCCTCTGCTCGCAATACTGTCAACCTGACGATCTCGTGCTGGCTGATGTGCCCGATCCGGTGGCGGCTCCCGGCGAAGCCGTGATCGCGATCAAGGCGGCGGCGCTGAATTTCTTCGACATCCTGATGATCCAGGGCAAGTACCAGATCAAGCCGCCGTTCCCGTTCTCGCCGGCTGCCGAAGTTGCCGGCGTGATCGAAAGCGTCGGCGCCGGCGTCACTGACCTGAAGGTCGGCGATCGTGTCGTCGCGTCCTGCGGCCACAACGGCGCGCGCGACAAGATCGCGCTGCCGGCGAATTCGATCGTGAAGATTCCCGACAATCTCGACTACGACCGCGCCGCCGGCATCATCATCATCTACGGCACCGCGCTGCATGCGCTGGAAGATCGCGCGAGCCCGAAGCCGGGCGAGACGCTCGCGGTGCTGGGGGCCGCCGGTGGCACCGGCCTTGCTGCGTGCGAGCTCGGCAAACTGATGGGGTTGAAGGTGATTGCCTGCGCCTCGTCGGACGAGAAGCTGGCATTCGCCAAGCAACACGGCGCCGAGCTGACGCTGAACTATGCGAAGGAAGATCTCAAAGAGGGCCTGCGCAAGCTGACCGACGGCAAGGGCGCCGACATCGTGTTCGATCCGGTCGGCGGCGCCTATGCCGAAGCCGCGTTGCGCTCGACCGCGTGGGAAGGCCGCTTCCTGGTCATCGGCTTTGCCGCCGGCGAGATTCCGAAGATCCCGCTCAACCTCGCACTGCTGAAGGGCTGCGATATCCGCGGCGTGTTCTGGGGCGCCTGGGCGCGGCAGAATCCGGACAAGAACCGCAAGAACCTCGAGAAGCTCGTGCAGTGGACCGCGGAAGGTAAGATCTCCTCGCATGTCGACCGCACCTTCCCGCTGTCGCAGACATCAGAAGCCCTGAAGGTGCTCGCCGGCCGCAAGGCGATGGGCAAGGTGATCCTGCACCCGGGAAGCTGAACCGAGATTGCGCAGCCCGGAAGGAGCCGAACGGACTACCATGGCGCTCCCTACCGTCTCCGTCACCCTGAGGAGCGCGCTCTTGCGCGCGTCTCGACGGGTCGACGGCCCCGCTGGTGGCCGTACATCCTTCGAGACGCGCTTCGCGCTCCTCAGGATGACGGATCGAAAGTTTCGTAGCCCGGATGGAGCGCAGCGAAATCCGGGATGCATCATAACCTTCCCTTGAAAAGAGGAGGTCGCTTTGCTCGCGAGAGCAAAGCGGGTGGGGATCAAATCTGCCGGCTTGCAGCGTCGCCTGTTGCTGACCCCCTTCCCGACCTTCCCCCTTTCAGGGGGAAGGAGAAGGCAGATCTCACTCCTCTTCCGGCACCCCGCGCTTCAGCGCGGCGCGGGCGGCATCGCGATGCTCCGGCGTGATGTGGCTTGCCACCATGCGGAGCGCAGTTGCGAGCACTGCGGCGTCATCGGTGAAGCCGAGGATCGGCAGCATGTCGGGCACGAAATCGAACGGCAGGATGAAATAGGCGATTGCCCCGAGCAGCGCCGCCTGGACATGGCGCGGCGTCTGCCGGTCAAAGGCGCAGTAATAGGCGGCCAGCAGGTCCTCCGCGAAGGGCAGGCTCGCCACCACCTTCTTGAACTTGATCCAGAAACGGCGGCGCACGCTTTCGGGGTCCTGCGCCAGCCGATCGGCAGGCCCAAATCCCACGCCGGGTTCGCTCGATGTCATCGCAAGGTTCCTCGACGCCGCGCCAGTTCGGCGGCGGACGATGCGAATCTGGGGACATCGGCGGACCCGCGCAAGGTTCCACGCGCCGGAGTCAATTGACCCCAAGCTGCCTTGCGATCGCGTTCATGGCCTTGGCGAGGTCGATATCGCGCTTGGTCACCCCGCCGACATCGTGGGTCGACAGCACCACCTCGACGGTCTTGTAGACGTTTTTCCACTCGGGGTGATGGTCGCTCTTCTCGGCGACCAGGGCGGCGCGGGCCATGAACCCGAAGGCCTCGTTGAAGTCCTTGAACACGAAAGTCTTGGCGATCGCCTCGCGGCCGGACGCCTCCGACCAGCCGGCCAGTTCCCAAAGGGCGGCCTTCCTCGCTTCCGCTGACAGCCGTTCGACCATGGTAACCCTCCCGTTTGACGCCGACTTTAGCCTAACAACCGGCCTCCGGGATGGGATCCACGCCCAAATTAAGGCCGAAATCGCGTCCTATCGCCGCTGGTAACCATGACGGAGTTGTAACATCTGTCCGTTCAGTAATTTGCTACACATAGAGGATGTATGCGCGTTGGTAGTTTTGCGAGATTGAGCCCCGACGATTGTTTGCGAGATCGATGACAGACGGCTCCGCCAGCATGTCGCCCAAGCCGCTGCGTTCGGCAAAGCGGCGGCTGATGTTCGTTTTGATCGCGGGCGCGCTGGCCATCATCGGCACGTTGCTGGCCGGCTATTATTTCGCCGTGCGTCCGGTGACGCTGCGGATCGCGGTCGGTCCTGCCAACAGCGATGACGTCAAGGTCGTGCAGGCGCTGGCGCAGGCCTTCAACAACCAGCAGAACACCCAGGTCAAGCTGAGGCCGGTGCAGACCGAGGGCGCCACTGCCAGCGCCCAGACGCTGGCCGACGGCAAGGCCGATCTCGCCATCATCCGCGGCGATCTCGAGGTGCCGAAGAATGCCCAGGCGGTCGCGACCCTGCGCAAGAATGTCGTGGTGATGTGGGTTCCGCCCGCCAAGGGCAAGGTTCGGAAATCCGCGCGGATCACCAAGATCGCGCAGCTTGCCGGCCGCAAGATCGGCGTCGTCGGCCGCACCCCGGCCAATGTCAATCTGCTGAAGCTGATCCTGACGCAATACGGCGTCGACCCGATGAAGGTCGAGATCGTTCAATTCCCGGCCAATGAGGCGGCGGAAGCGATCAAGAACCTCAAGGCCGACGCCTATCTCGCCGTCGGCCCGGCCAACAGCAAGATCACGATCGATGCGATCACGGCGTCGGTCCGCGACGGCGGCGAGCCCAGCTTCCTTGCGATCGACGCCTCCGAGGCGATCGCGCAGAACCATCCGGCCTATGAGGCCGCGGAAATCCCCGCCGGCTCGCTCGGCTCCGCTGACCGGCCCGATGATGAGGTGAAGACGATCAGCTTCTCGCACCACATCGTTGCGCGGAAGGGCCTGTCGGACTCGACGGTCGCGGCATTCACGCGGCAATTGTTCGCGATCCGGCAGTCGCTCAAGACCGATTTCCCGCTCGCCGCCAAGATCGAGACGCCGGACACCGACAAGGATGCCACCATTCCGGTGCATCCGGGCGCCGCCGCGTTTGTCGACGGCGAGGAAAAAACCTTCCTCGACCGCTACAGCGACTACATCTGGTGGAGTCTGATGGCGTTCTCGGCGATGGGCTCGGCCGGTGCGTGGTTCGCCGGCTATCTCAAGCAGGACGAGCGCAACACCAACACCTCGCAGCGCGAACGCCTGCTGGAGATGCTGAAAGCCGCGCGGCACAGCGATTCGATCGAGGAACTCGACCAGATGCAGGCGGAGGCCGACGACATCCTGCGCCACACGCTGGACTGCTTCGAGCACGGCGCGATCGAGGAAGGCACGCTGACCGCGTTCAACATCGCGCTCGAGCAGCTTCATAACGCCGTCGCCGACCGCAAGGCGCTGTTGTTCAGCATGCCGCAGAATTTGCAACGGGCTGCGACGCAGTTCAGGGCGGCGGGCACGGCGTAGGGGCGCCGCCAATCTTTATCCGCAAATCCCCCTTGCCTCCCCCGCACTCAGGAAAGGGAGCCTGACAGATGCGCTTCCCTTACGTCCCGCACTCCCGCCGCTGTAATCTCTCCGTCATGGAATTTTTCTAGGTCTTGGCGCGCCTGCGGCGCATTGTCGCTGTGACCTGAGGAGGCTCCCTATGACGATCCGGTTCTCGCGAAATCTCACCCGCCGACGCTTTCTCTCCACGGCGGCTGCGGCCGGCGCCGGCGTGATTGCGATGCCCTATCTGTCGCGCGCCGCCGACCGTCCCGTGATCACCCATGGCGTGCAGTCCGGCGATGTCGGCGTCGACGGCGGCGTGGTGTGGGCGCGTGCGGACCGGCCGGCGCAGATGATGGTCGAGGTCGCGACCACTGAATCGTTCAAGGACGCCCATACACTGCCGCCGATCACGGCGCTGCCCGAGAGCGACTTCACCGCCAAGATGCTGCTGGAGAACCTGCCCTCCGGCCAGGACATCTTCTACCGCGTCCGCTTCCGCGACCTCGCCCATATCGACATCGTCGGCGAGCCGGTGGTCGGACGCTTCCGCACCGCGCCGAGCGACCGCCGCGACGTCTCCTTCGTGTGGGGCGGCGATGTCGCCGGCCAGGGCTGGGGCATCAATCCCGACGACGGCGGCATGATCACCTTCGCCGCGATGAAGAAGCACGCTCCGGATTTCCTTCTGCACTCCGGCGACACGATCTACGCCGACGGCGTGATCCCGTCCGAGGTGAAGCTTCCCGACGGCAAGATCTGGAAGAACGTCACTATACCCGAGAAGGCGAAGGTGGCCGAGACGCTCGACGAATACCGGGCCGCCCACAAGTATAACTTCCTCGACAACAACGTCCGCGCCTTCAATGCCGAGGTGCCGATCTTCGTGCAGTGGGACGATCACGAGGTGACCAACAATTGGTCGCTGTCGAAACAGCTGCCGGCGGCCTACAAGGAGCGCGACATCACCGTGCTCGCGGCGCGCGCGGCAAAGGCCTTCCACGAGATGTATCCGATGCGCGAGAGCATCGTCGAGCCGGGCCGCGTCTATCGCACGCTGAGCTACGGTCCGCATCTCGACGTCTTCATGCTCGATGAGCGCAGCTATCGCGGCCCCAACGGCCCGAACCTGCAGGAGCAGTACGGCCCCGACGCCTATTTCATCGGCCCGGACCAGATGGCCTGGCTGAAGCGCGCGCTGCTCAACTCGCGCGCCACCTGGAAGGTGATCGCCTCCGACATGCCGCTCTCGCTGATCGTCTATGACGATGCCGCCAACAAGAAGGGCTCGGAAGCCTTTGCGCAGGGCGATGGCCCGGCGCGCGGCCGCGAGCTCGAAATCGCCGACATCCTGCGTTTCATCAAGACCGCGGGAATCGTCAACACGGTGTGGCTGACCGCCGACGTGCATTACGCCGCCGCGCACTACTACAACCCGAACAAGGCCCAGTTCCAGGAGTTCGATCCGTTCTGGGAATTCGTCTCCGGCCCGCTGCATGCCGGCACGTTCGGTCCGAACGAGCTCGACAACACCTTCGGCCCCGAGGTGAAGTTCATCAAGGCGCCGGGCGAAGGCAACCAGAACCTGCCGCCGTCGGCCGGCATGCAGTTCTTCGGCCACGTCAAGATCGACGGCAAGAGCGGGCAGATGACGGTAAGCCTGCGCGACCGCGTCGACGCCGAGCTGTGGGCGATCACGCTCGACCCGAAGCCGGTCTAGTGTGCTGAATGCGAAGTTCGTGCGATTTCGCGGCAGCCACTTTCACGAACTTCGCATTCATAAAGCACACTAGAATCATAAGCTTGCTAGTGTCCTTATCGAATCCGAAGTTCGCTCCGAAGGTGCGGCAAATGATGCGAACTTCGGATTCGGGACACTAGTTCGGTCACAGCCACGACGGAACCGGACTCTTGGTCTTGACGGCCTTGCCGCCAAGGCGAGGCAACGCGATTGCCGGGGATGGACCTCCCCGGCATCTTCCGGTACCGATGTCAGAGCCGTTATGCTGGGGGCCCGGAGGGGCGGAGCATGAGGCGCTGCGAATTCTTTCGCGTGCTCAGTGGTAGCGTTGCGAGGTTTCGGCCTCGCCGCTTGTTGGTCGTCGCGATCGCAGTGTTCGCGCTGCTGCCGATCGAAGTCAGCGATGCCGGCTGGCTGCCCGATCTCTTCAGGAGCTCACCCAAGCATGCCAAGTCGCCGAAGCGCGCGAAGGCGACAAGGGCTGCCAAATTGGCAAGGCACCGCGCTCCGCCCAGGCACCGCGCCATGCGGCTGGCCGCCCTGGGGCCAGTCACCCTGCCGCTTTCGGCTCTCAAGCCGGCCGCTGCCAAATGCGATCCCGCGACGTTCCGGATCGTGCTGGATGTCGGACATACCGCGCAATCGGAAGGCGCGATCAGCGCGCGGAATGTCGCCGAGTTCACCTTCAACCTGCGCCTTGCGCGGCTGATCGAGGAGAGGTTGAAGGCCGAAGGCTTTACCGAAACCAGGCTGCTACTGACCGAAGGCAAAGCGAGACCGAGCCTCTTCAAGCGGGTCGCCGCCGCCAACAATCTGCACGCGGATCTGCTGATGTCGATCCACCATGACTCCGTGCCCAACAAGATGCTCGAGGACTGGGAGTTCGAGGGCAAGAAAAGCCACTTCAGCGACCGCTTCAGCGGCTACTCCGTGTTCGTCTCCCGGGACAATCCGGACTTCAAGACCAGCCTCCGGTTCGCCGAACTGGTCGCCGGGGAAATGAAGGCCCAGGGCCTGCATTATGCCGAGCAATACAGCCAGGCCATCATGGGTCGTTACCAGCACCCGTTGCTGAACAAGGATACCGGCGTCTACAGCAATGATGAACTCATCGTGCTGAGAAAGACCGCGATGCCCGCGATCCTGCTGGAGGCGGGCTCGATCATCAACCGGGACGAGGAACGCGAGATGGACTCGCGCGAGCGCCAAAACCTCATCAGCAGCAGCGTTGCTTCCGCCGTGAAGGAATTCTGCGAGCCGCGATGGGCGCTGCTCGGTCCACCCTGACGGCCGAGCGATCGACTCCTCCTCAGCCCGGCTTGCCCGACTTGATCTCCTTGAACTTGGCAAGCGCCTGCTCGAACTTGGCGTTGAACAGCCACATCGCATCGAGGATTTCGCGAAAGGTCGCGGATGTTCTTGCCCGGTCGGCCCGGCCGAACGCGAAGACGCTGTTGTTGCGCAGATATCGCATGATCCTGGGATCGGAAATTCTGTAGCCGACGAGGTTGCCCGATTTGAGCGCTGCCCTGGTCGGCGTGGGAATGATCTGGATCAGCTCAAAGACCTTCATCTGATCGATCGGGTCCGGCAGCGCTTTCTGGATCGCCGCGACCTGCGGGAAAAGTTCGGCGTGTGCGTTCATGAGGCCGTCCCGCACGGCGGTCCAGTGATTGAACCTGTGGTCGAGGTTGCCGACCCGCGCCTCTTCCCGGTCGTCGCGACGGCTCAGCGCAGGATCGAGCGTCGCGATCGACCCCTTGATGGCGGCCCATTTCCTTCGGCCGTCGCGATCCTCGGACGGGCCGGTCTGCAGGCTTCCTTTATAGGTGTTCGATCGTGCATTGCCCGCATTCTGCTTGCCGTTCGTCTCGGCAAAGAAGAGGCCGAGGCTGATACGGCCCGCGACGGCGGCGTCGGCGGCGTCAAGACCCTTGGCCCGCGCGATCACCGTCGCCAGATCGACCACGTCCTTGAATGGCGTATCGGATGTTTGCGCACCGGCGGGCGGCGCCTCCATGACGTCGAAGAGCTTCCGGTACTCATCGAGCAGCGGCTCCTTGTCGGCGTCGAAATAGGCCGGAGGGATTCCGAATCTGTTGGGCCTACCGATCCTGGACGGAAGCGCATCGGTGAGGTCCTTGTAGGCGCTCATCATCTCGACACGGGCCAGATAGATCGCCTGACCCGGCAAGTCGGGCAGCGGCTGATTGGCATCGATCTGCGCGCGGCGCTGGCGCAGGATCGACTCGAAGCCCTTCAGGGCTTTGTCGTAGGTCTCAAGCGCGGCCGATTGCTCGCTCGAGAGTGCGGCCGGCGTAGCGAGAGCTGGCGACACGAAGCGACCGACGACGGCCGAGCCGAACGGCGGCGCTGGCAGCAGCCCGAGAGCGAGCGCGGCTGCGGGCGCGGCAAATATCCTGACCACCATGACGCTTTCCCGAAGCGCTTGCGTCACCGAATCCGACAGGCTGGATGGTAGACGACGAACGCGCCGACGGCGAGGCCGAAGCCGGCAATGCGTCAACGTCCGTTTCGCAGCGCCGCCTCCAGCGCCTCGCTCGAGCACGGCTTGGTCAGCCGCGGTTTGTCGGCGAGCGATGCCGGCAGCCGGATGTCCGCACCATAGCCCGTGACGAACGCGAACGGCACCTTCAGCGCACCCAGCCGCTCGGCGATGGCGAACGTCTTCTCGCCCCTGACGAGGCCGACGTCGAGCAGCGCGAAATCCGGCGCGCGTTCGGCGATCAGCTCGAGCGCCCGGGCGACGTTCGTGGCGGTGCGCACCGTCCGGGCGCCGAAGCCGAGGATGGTGTCCTCGAAATAGAGCGAGATGATCGGATCGTCCTCAACCACGAGGACGTCACCGGGCGTGCCGGCATTGGGGGTGAAGTCCATGGCGTGCCAGTTTCCGTTTTTAAAGCATGGATGAAAGACCGGATCAGTCCGGCCGGATTGGCCCGCGACCGGCGCCTGAAAGCACGCCGGCTGTTCCCGAGGTGAAACCCATCACATCGCGGGCTGCCGCGTCTGTTCACTAGTGAACATAAATCCGGGAACTTTCCGATTATGGTCCGCGTTGGGTTCTCAGGATTTCCAATGATCACGAAACGGACCGAGTTGGCTGGGACGAGTGACCGGCCGTTCAACAATCTTTTGCGCCGGCTGAACGCCGCCGATTACGAACTGATCGCGCCGCACCTTGCCTTGGTCGAGGCCGCGGCCGGCGATCTGCTCTACAATCCCGGCGACGACGTCCAGACCGTGCATTTTCCATGCGGGCCAAGCCTTGCGTCCTACATGGTGCCCAATGAGGACGGCCGCGATGTCGAGACCATCCTGGTCGGTCGCGAGGGCGCGGTCGGCGGCATCGTCAGCCAGGGCTTCCTGCCGGCCTACACCCGCATCACCGTCAAGTTCGGCGGCCCGTTCGCGCGGCTGCCGGTCAGCAAGCTCGACGCCGCCAAGCTGACGTCGATCTCCGTGCGCAACATCTTCGCGCGCTATGCCGATTGTATGCTGGCGCAGATCTTTCAGTCGACCGCCTGCAATGCGATCCACTCGATCGAGCAGCGCGCGGCGAAATGGATCATCTCGGCGATGGAGCGCACCAATGGCAACGGCATGGTGCCACTCACGCATGAACAGCTCTCGACTTTGCTCGGCGTCGGCCGCAGCTACACCAGCCGCGTGATCCAGAACTTCAAGGCGGAAGGCGTGCTCGAGACGCGTCGCGGCGCGATCGTGATCCGCGACGCGGACAAGCTGCGGCAGCGCTCTTGCCTGTGCAACGACGCCGTCAAGGATCATTTCGAGGAAGTGCTGCGCGGCGTGTATCCAAGCGAGGACAACCCGCAGAACTAGCACTACTTTGGCAGATTGTGTTTTCGCCGCTGTTTTTCACGGATTTGCTTTCGGCAATATGGGCACTGCTGAGACGGCGGCCGAAGGATGAGATCGACGATGGCGTGACGTACGGCTTGCATGGTTGGCTGAGGCGGAGGCCCGTTGATTCTTTTTTTTCCGCCCCGCGTATGCGAGGCGACGATGTTGCAGGAAGGCGTAGGCAATCATTGTCATCAAGGCGTGACGATGAAGACCTTGCCATGATCGCCCTTCGAAGTGATCAAGTCCAAGTTCCTCCTTCAACTGCTGATGCGCCTGCTCACAAATCCACCGTGCCTTGATGGTGGCGGCCAGCGTGCGCAGATCCGTCGCCGCCGGAAGATTGGCCAGATAGTATTTCTTCTCCCCGGACGCACGTTGCTCGCCAATGAGCCAGGCTTCGTCGCCTGGGAGATGCTGCTGACCTTTATCCCATATCCGCTGCGGAGGGCCGTCGGCGGTCCGGACACGGAGAGCAGCAAATTGGGCTTTCAGCCGACCTTTCGTCCCGCTACGCCAACTCACGGTTTTCCATTTGGCGCTGGCGAGCATTTGTTCTGCGGCAATCGATAAGATATCGGGCACGTGGTGCTTTCGTGGTTTTCCGCGGACCTTGGTAATCGGCCAAATGAGCTTCACATCGACCGGATACACTTTCTGGTGCCGAGGGATGCCGACAGCCCAGGTCAGCCCGCGCTCTGTTAGCCCTTGTCGAAACGGTGCGCTGAGGCCGTATCCTGCATCCGCCAGCACACATCCAAAGCGCACGTTGGCTGCCATCGCGCGGTCAATCTCGGCTAGAGCAATCTCGGGCTTGGACCGTGCCGTTCGATGTTCGACTGGCACGCGAGCGCGCTTCAAACGAGATATGTCGCTTGTCCAACTGTCAGGCAGAAAGAGACGTAACGCGACCATCACGGGCACTTCGCCGCGAGCAAGCGTCAAAGACACCAGCGTTTGGCAATTTGCCGTTTTACCGAGAGCCGAGGCGTATTGAGCCGCAACACCGACCGAGCGCTCACCCTTCTTGGGAAGTGAGGTGTCATCAATAACCAGCACCGCATCCCTGCCGCCGACAAGTCGGTCCGCCTGGTTGAGCAGCTCTGTCTCCAGCGGCGTCGCGTCCCAGACACCGTCCGCAATGAAATGGTGCAACTGGTCGTAGTTGCTCGCGGCAAGGCGTTCCGCCATCGGCTGAACGCTCTTGCGATCGCCCGGACCGATCAATCCCGCAACATACAGAGGACACATCCGCTGCCGGGTCTTATGACCCAGCCGGTCCAAGAACGGCATCAGCCAGCGTTCGAGTTCGTCTTCCCATCCGGGCATGGTCAGCCCTCCAAGAGCCGACCACCCATGAATCATTGAAAAATTGATTCGGGAATCCTATAAAACGCGGCAAAATCAACAATCTGTTCGCGGTAGGGACCCCCATCACTGGGCGCCCCCCGCGCAGATCCCGGCGAGCCCAATTAAGGCACCGGGCTCCTACCTCGGGTGTTTGACGGCGAAGCGCAGCTTCGGCCATGGATGAAGGATGCGAACCTTGGGGAGCCAGTCGTCGGTGATCTGCGTTATGCGATCCCAGGTCAGACAGTTCCGCTGACTGCGCCGCCGAAGCGTACGCCTCCAGAGGTCGGTCAGATAGAACCGAAACGCATTGAGCGCTCGGCCATTCGTCGGGACAGCAAAGTACGCAAAGTGGCCGGTCACGACCTGCCTGAGCCATCTCCCCTGTGCAGGGATCGGCCAGTGCATTCGGCGCCTCAGCTCCTCCTTGATCTCGCGGAGTTTGGTTCGCATGCGGTCGCTACGGGTCTTCCGTTGAAGCTGGAAGCGCCCTTGGCGTGATTTGCCGCAGATGAATGTGAACCCCATGAACGCAAAGGTTTCCGGCTTTCCGAGTCCGCGCTGCTTACGTTGAGCCGCCGCATGGCGACCAAACTCAATCAGGCGGGTCTTGGCCGGATGGAGCGTCAGCTCGAACTCCTCCAGTCTCGCGCGCATCGCATCGAGGAAACGACGTGCGTCGTCCTCGCGCTCAAAGCCGACCACTACATCGTCCGCGTAACGCACGATGATCATGCCGCCGGAGGCCTCGCGTTGTCGCCAGCGCTTGGCCCACAGGTCGAGAGCGTAGTGTAGGTAGATGTTGCCGAGGAGCGGTGAAATCACCGAACCTTGACCCGTTCCCCTGTCATCAACGGTTACGACGCCGTCTTCGAGAATACCTGCCTTCAGCCATTTCTGGATGAGGCGGATGATGCGCTTGTCGCCGATCCTATGTTCCAAGAAGCGCGCCAGCCAAGATTGACTGACTGCGCCAAAGAAATTTTGGATGTCGGCGTCAACGATCCAGTTCACCTGCCGCGTCTCGATCGCTGTGCAGAGCGCGTCCAACGCATCATGTGGCCCTCTGCCGGGCCGAAACCCGTAGGAAAAGCCACAGAAGTCTCCTTCGTAGATGGCGTTGAGCACGATGACGGTGGCGCCCTGGACGATTTTGTCCTCGAGAGCCGCGATCGCTAACGGCCGCTGCTTGCCGTCTGCCTTTGGTATGTACGTCCGGCGAGACGGTTGCGGGCGGTATGTTCCTCGTTGGACCCGTTTGTGCAGATCGGCGAGCTGGGGCTCGAGATCTTCCTCGTAGTCCTGCCACGTCATGCCATCCACTCCGGGAGCGGCCCTACGCCTGAGCGCAAAGAACGCCGCCCGCAGTGTATCGACATTGATGTGGTGAAGGAGCGCGGTGAACCGGTCCTTCTTCCTCAGCCTTGCGGCTGCCCGTACGCGGTCCAGCGACTGGGTCATGCGAGCCCGGCCCTGTGTCCGGTGTATGCGCCGCTGTTCCGCGTTTCCCTTGGTCCCCAGCCTTGGCTCCACCCACTCCTCCGCCGGTAATCCGGCTTTGTTCGTCGGCTTCTCAGCTACTATGCCAGAGTCAGACTTCTCCGTGTCGTGCATCAGCGGCTACGGCTCCTCGCCTTCCCGCTGCGGACCATATCCTCGGAGGAGGAAGGTGGCCGACCCGGAGATATCCCGGTTCCCGTACAAGGAGCTTCCATGCATGCCAGGGTCTACGACCACGCCGGGCTGGACGGGTGCTCGCGTTTGCGCACTCGCCCATGTTGCCTTCCGCTCTTTGGACAGCGTCGACGCCCGGGATAACACTGTTTCGCGGCTCAATGGCTGGCCTGCATGCTCCCCTACCGACGCTTCGCCGACCCCCTCGCGGAGGCCTGCGCACGGCTCGGGGCCGATGTGGTTCGCTACACCTTCATCGCAATGGACTTTCACCATCTACTCCTTGCCGGTCTCCCGGCGCACCCAAAGTAGTGCTAGGGTGTGTACTCATTATTCGTCGCATCCGCCATGCTTCCGGAAGCCGACGCTGAACCCGACATCGCCTTAGGGATTCGTCCTATCGCCCCAACCCCGCGCGCTTAATGAGCGCTTAACGCTTTTGCGCAACAGATAGGATTACCAGCGCGGAATTAGTCCTAGTTATGAGTGCGAGCCGAGCTCCCGAGGAGGGGAATCGGATGGGACTGCTTTTTGTCGGAGCGCTGGCAGGAATCCTGATCGGCTTTGGCTGGTTCGCGCCTTCCCGAGGGGATTTCCTTGGGTGTGAGTCAAGACCCTGTTTCGACAAGGTTGCAGTCGCCCGACCCACAGAGCCAGTGCCGGCGGCGTTAGCGCCTGCGCCTGCGCCTGCGCCTGCGCCTGCGATCGTCAAATCGAATTCTGCAACCCCGGCAAGATCCGGCAGGAGACCATCATCGAAGAAACACGGACCGGCCGACCTCGCCAAGGCGGCGTCCCCGCGGACGAGGATCAACGTCCCGACACCCGAACACGCCGCGGACGCAGCAGATCCTGTCCTCACCAAAGCGAAGGTCACGATTGCAGTGCAGATAGAGGATCCGGGATCGGCCGAATTCAGCGACATGAAGCGCGCCATGCGAAAGAACACGTTCGGACGCGCCGTGGATACGATTTGCGGGCGCGTGAAAGGAAGAAGTGCGTCGGGCGGAGAGACTGGAGGGAGGCCGTTTCTGTATCTTGTGAAGGAGGATGAAGCGTATGTCGTCGACGGCAAGTCAGGGTCGGCGGCGTCAACGGCGTATCGAAATATCTGCAAATAGGGGATGCGTCGACCGCGCCACGGCGCGCGTCCAAATGATTTGAGCGGAAAGAATTTCCCACCGAGGCGCCAGGCTATCCCGCAATGGATGCGATCCTGATGTCGGGGCTGCGCGTGATGATGCATTCAGGATGAATGCCGCAACGGTAAATGCGCAATACGGATCGATGGGACTGTCGCAGAAATTCTTTTCATTCCGAGGAAATCATGGACGACATAACCTCAAAACGGCTCAATGGAGCGCTTCACGTACCGGTTCTGGTGATCATCGAGCCGCACCTGTTGCCCCGCACATGTATTCTCAACGTCCTCAGGCGGGAATTGGCCGACTTCGAGATCCTCGACATGGCAACGGTCCGAGGCCTGGACTGCATGTCAACCCGCGACGTTCGTCTGGTGCTGCTGAGCATCGCGGACAAGCCCATCGGCGATCCCTCGGTCGAGGACGATCTCGCCTTCGTGGCCGAGCACTGTCCCAATGCCGCCGTCGCAATCCTGTCAAACCATGACGACGAGCCGACCGCGCAAGCCGCGATGCAGCGGGGTGTTCGCGGCTTTCTTCCCACCTCGCTACCAATCGAGGTCGTCATAGCCGGCCTGCGCCTTGTTCTTGTCGGCGGCGTCTACAGGCCGTTGCCGGTCGCCGAGATGAACAGGATGCCGGGTTTCGATCCGCCGGACGCGCGCGGGCTTGCGTCCGCATATCTGATGAACGAGGCAGCCAGGGCGGCCATCGACAGGAGCGGTCTCACGCCTCGAGAGCAGCACGTTCTCGCGGAATTGGAGCTCGGCCTGCCCAACAAGCTGATCGCAGCCAAATTGAAGCTCTCGGAAAGCACCGTCAAAATGCACATTCAGCATATCATGAGGAAATGTGCCGCTCACAATCGCACGGAAGCGGTCCTCCGCTGGCGCGGCCGGTCGCTCGCGCAGAATCGCGATCACGACCCGGGCACAGCCCCAATGCCGGAGACCTAGTCACGCTGAGCGGGATCAATCCTCTCTGAATGCACCGCGGAAGCTGTCGAGCAGGGGCCTGAGCGCGTAAAGTGCGACGGTACCGCGCCCCGTGGTGATGAACACTTGAACCGGCATACCGGGGACGATCTGGAAGTCGTTTGCGGCGATCTGCGCATCGTCGATCCGGATCTTGGTCGCGTAGTATGGCTGGTCGGTACGCTTGTCGAGTAGCCGGTCTGCCGATACGTGCACGACGATTCCCTTCAGGCGCGGTACGCGACGCTGATTGTACGGCACGAGATGCACCTCGGCATTGAGGCCGGGATGAACCACATCAATGTCCTCGGGCCTCAGGCGGGCGGTCACGATGAGGCGGTCTTGCCGCGGCACCAGCTCCATGAGCGGAGCACCCGCCCCGATGACGCCGCCCGTCGTATGGATCCGCAAGTCGGTTATCACGCCGTCCTCAGGCGCCTTCACCTCCGTTCGCGATAGCTGGTCCCTGGCCGCAAGCAACCGTTCGCGGAGCTGGAACATCTGGTTCTGTGCTTCACGAAGCGACTGTGCGATCTCGCTCTGCCTGTCGCTCTCGAGCTTGAACAATGTGGCCTGCTGCTCGCTGATGACCTGCCCGGCGCGAGAAATCTGCGCGGTGATCTCGCCGCGGCGCCCCTCAACGTCGGCCAGTTCACGTTGCAGGTTCAGAAGCCGCGGCCGCCGTTCGAGTCCCTTGTTCACGAGCGTCGTGACCATATCCAGTTCTTCCCGGACGATGTCGACCCGCTGCCCGGTGGCGTTCTGCTGAGCCTTGAGACCTTCGATCTCCCTCTCGACTTGAAGCCTCCGTTCGCGAATGACCGCAAGCTGCGACTCATGAACCTGCCGGCGCGCCTGAAAAATGAACTGCTGCGCCGATACCGCGGCGGCGGCCACCCCATTTCGCTTGCTGTCCTGTTCCAGCGCGCTCGGGATTGCGATGCTCTCAAAGTTCTGCTGCTCGGCCTGAAGCCGTGCGGCACGAGCAATTGCATCCCACAACTGGCCTTGAAGGCTTTGCACCTCCGAACCGGGCCGTGTGTCGTCCAGCGCGATCAGCGTCTGTCCGCTTCGCACGATATCGCCGTCCGCAACCAGGATCTTCCTGACGATCCCGCCTTCCAGGTGCTGAATCGTCTTGCGGCTCGATTCTGATTCCACGACGCCGGAAGCGATCGCGGCGCTCTCGAGAGGCGCGAGGCACGCCCATGTGCCAAGCCCCAGCATGAAGCAGAGCACCAGCAGGTTGCCCGCCAGCGTGATACCGCGAAGCCGTCTACGCGGAGAGATGGGTGTCGGGGTCGCACACCATGGATATTCGAGGGGCTCGAAATCGTCGATCGCGGTAACCACGACTCCGAGCCGTCCGGCGAGCGGGGGGCTTGCCGGCGCTCGCACGAGCCGGTCCCAGATCGTGGGTAGCCTCGATATCGTGGGAAGCTTCCAGATGGTGAGAGGATTGCGGATCATGGCGCAATCCGCGATGTAACCTGGGGTCGGTTCAGGTGCCGCTCGAAGATCTCCTCGCTGTCGCCGAAAGCGACGACCGCCCCCTCTTCCATAATGGCAATCTTGTCTGTGGCTGCGAGGAGACCCATACGATGAGTGACGACGATCAGGATGACACCGGCGAGCTTCATGCGCTCGATAGCGTCCAGCAGCATTCGCTCGCCCCCGTAATCGAGACTGGCATTCGGTTCGTCGAGAACGATCAGGCGTGGACCGCCGAAAAAGGCCCTGGCAAGACCGAGGCGCTGCCGATATCCGCGCGAGAAGGATTTTTCACGGTGAACCACCGTGTCGTACCCGTGCGGCAGGCGCATGATCGCCTCATGAATTCCGACCAGCTTGGCCGCTTCCACGACCTTCCGCCGATCGGCATCATCAAGCCGTGCGATGATATCGCTTATCGTATCGCCGAGCAGGTCGATGTCCTGGGGGAGATAACCGAGACGGTGACCGCTTAGGCCCTCGCGAAGCAGCGAGACGTCGGTATTGTCGAGCAGGACACAGCCATGAGTTGGCGTCGACAGCCCGGCAATCACCCGGCCAAGCAGGGACTTGCCTGACCCGGACGCACCGATAATGCCAAGACATTCTCCGCTCGCGAGCGTGAACGAGACACCGTTCAGCAGAAGGTGATTGGTCCCCGATAGCCTCACGCCGACGTTGTCGACAACGAGACCGCTCGACGCTTGCCGCTGCGAAACCTCCGGATCCTGCCGTCCGGCGGCGGCGGGGGACGCGGCGAGAACCGCGCCGAGCCGCTGGCAGGCACTCACGGCCGTCCTGAGTGACTTCCAGCCTGCGATCGCACTTTCGACCGGCGCGAGCGCGCGGCTGAACATTAGTGTCGAAGCAAAAATGATCGCCGGACTCTTTCCGTGCTCGAGGACAAGCCACGCGGCAGCCCCCATTATCAACACCTGCGACAGCGCGCGGACCGGCTTGGTGACCAGCATCACGATCTCGCTTCGCCGGACTGCCACATCGTGCTCTCTGCGTGCCTGCTGCGCGTCATGATAGATCGCGCGCGCAGCGCTATCGAGCATTCCCATGGCGCGGATCATATGGATGTTGCCTGCGGCGGCCTGGAGGCGGCCGTAGCTTCTGGACAGCGCGGCGCCGGATCTGAGCAGAACGTCCTCGGTAACCAGATCTCCGGCAACCGTGAGAGCGAAGAGGAAAGCCACACAGCAGGCGCCCACCACGCCAAGCAGGGGATGGATGAGAAAGAGGACCAGGAGGAACAGGGGCGCCCAAAGTGCGTCGAACAGCATCGGACATGCGCCGGAATCGATGAACTGGCGCAGCACGGTGAGATCCCGATAGGCGTCCGACGCCCGCGTCCAATCGCTGCGAAACGCGGATTCGAGGCTGGCCGAAAGCACGCAAGGACGGAGCCGATCGTCGAGCCAGGCGCCAAGGCGACCCAGGACAGCGCGCCGCAAAGCATCGAACACGCCGCCGACCACGACCGTGATCGCGACAATGAGCGTGAGCAGGAGCAGCGTGTCGCCGCTCCGGCTCGACAACACCCTGTCGTAGATCTGAAGAAGGTAGATGGAGGGCGCAAACAAAAGCAGGTTGTAGCTGCAGCTATACGCGAATACGAGACCAAGCGGTCCCGCACAGGACCAAAGGGCCGCGTGCAGTGGCGTCGAGATCTGCGGCAGGACAGGCAACCGAATGGGCGGCATCAGCATGATCGTCACCGCCTGAAATCGGAGTCCGGCGCACTTGCCCGACGGCCAACGCGATCTGCCAAGAAGCGCATCGGCAGGGCATCGGCGGGCATCGGCTTGAACTGCGGGACCGGCAGCAATGGCCGCCGGTCCCGCCGTGGTCGGACGAGCCGATGGTCAGAATGTATCGAGGTGGAAGCTCACTTCTCCACCCAGCGCGGCGTTGCCGTCTCCGCCATTGCCGCCGATGCCGGCCAGGACCTCCTGGTGCTGGTCCACCGCGAGCTTGTTGATCTGAGTGGCATCCGTATTGGCATATACCTTGGAGGTATCGTGGCCGCTGTAGGATTTCTGGCTTCCGTTCGACTCGGCGCTTCCGCCATGGGCCTTCGCAAACACCGAGGCCGTCGCGTTTGCGCCGCCGGCGTCCCAATCTGCGGTCTGAGTGACGTGGTCGCCAGTGTTCACATGCACATCGGCGCCTTCTGCCTTGTTGGTTGGATCGAAGTTGAGGGTCGGCTTGCTGATGATAGCTCCCTTGAAGGTACCGTCGCCGCCATTTCCGACACTTTGACCACCGGTGTTGATCGATTTGAATTCGATCGAATCCGAGATGCTGATCGCCTTGGGCAACATTTGAGCCTCCGTCCTTGTGTTGGCTGTCGTGCATCATCCATCCCGATCAGGCGGACGCGCACGGGCGAGTCTGATCCGGCGATGCGCGCTGCCGATAGATGTCAAATCGGACACCATCCGGCTTGGTCGACCTACGTACGAAAGTATGACATTCGTCGCGCAACATCGGAGCTCGAAACATCGGGAGGCGCCCCTGCGCGAGATTTGCATGCGCAGGGAGTCCGCTACCTTGCGACCGGCCTGCGCGAGCGGTGCGATGTTTCGCTATGCCAACAGGTGAAGATCGGACAGAAGATGGGCGGAAAGATCGCCACCCAGCGCGAGATTGCCGTAGCCGCCGTCCCCACCAAGTCCGGCAATCTGGACCGCACTCTGGTCGATGTGCACGTTGTTGACCTGATCGGCCACGGCCGTCGAATGGGGCCCCGCGATTGCGATATTGACGGGTGCATAGATCGCGACGCTGACATCGATCAGGCTGCCGGCAAAATAGCCGTTGCCGCCGTTGCCTGCGCCGTTCGAGCCGGTCGCAATGGTGTCGGAGCCGCCCCACAAGCCGTGGGAAAGAAGGCTTGCATGGCCGCCCGTCGCGGCGTTGCCATTGCCGCCGTGCCCGCCCATAGCGGCGATCTGAACTACGGATTGATCCACGTTGGCGTCATTCGTCTGGACTGAATGAACGTTGGAGCCATAGCCCGCGACTGCGATGTTGATCGGGTCGTACACCAAGATCGAGGAATGCACGAGACTCCCGTGGAACGCGCCGTCGCCGCCATTGCCGGCCTGACTCCCGCCCGTTTGAACGTCCCAGACGCTTCCTCCGTTGCTTGATCCCCAACTGGGGTCGAGCGTGATGATGCTGCCGCCGACGGCCACATTGCCATTTCCGCCACTGCCGCCGACGCCCGCGACCTGCGTAGCCGATTGATCGATGTCGACTGTGTTCGATTGACTTGCATGGGCCGTGCCGCCTGAGCTCGCCACCGCAATATTGATCGGATGATAGATCACCACCGGAGCGTCCACCAACGCACCCGAGAAATGGCCGCTGCCGCCATTTCCGGCGCCGTTGTCGCCGCTCCCGATCACGCCGGGGCCCAGGGAAGCACTGATGCTGCCCCCCGATGCAAGGTTGTCATTCCCACCATGTCCGCCGACGCCGGCGATCTGAAAGGCGGATTGATCGACATTCAAATCGTTGGACTGGTTGGCCACGGCGGCCGAGCCGTATCCCAAACTCACCGAAATGTTGATCGGTTCATAGATCAACAGGGACGCGTGAATGATACCTCCGTAAAAGTAACCGTCTCCGCCGTTCCCGGCGGTGTTCGCCCCGCTCTCGATCGAAACGATGCCCGTCGCGGAATGGGATGCGCCGGCAGCAGGCTTCGTTGCCGAAGCATCCAGGCTCGCCGCAGTGTGGTTGCCGACGTGGCCGTACGTGTCGACCCCCGACGCGGTGGGATGGTCGGATTGGCCTGGGCCAGAGTCATAAGGCGGGGAATTCGACGTCGCGGGATGCGCATCGAGCCCTGCAAACGGGCTGCTCGGTGCCGGACCCGACTCGTCGTCACCATCGTGCCCATCGTCGCGATGAAAGGCGTGATGCAGCCGGATCCCGTCCGACATCCGCGAAAAATCCATCGTAGCCTTCCTCATCGCAATCGCTCCGCGCAATCGGGACGGGTTTTGCACTCCGGACAGAATGTCATCTTGGTAAGGTCGAAAGCCCAGCCGTCAGTTCGGATATAGCGCTTCGGATGGACGCCGTAACATCGGCTATATCCGTTCTGGCGCGGTTACAGCCTTTGTCGTTTTGCGCGGGCTGGCGTCGCCGGTGTGGTCCATCAGCCCGCCGCTCCCAGGCGGACGGGTTATAACCTCGTTCCGCCATTGCAATCGGGAAGCCGCTATCGCGGACCGCGAAAACCGCGCTACACTCGCCTCATGAGTGGGGCTGAACTTCACGCCGTTTTCGACGTCGCAGCATGGGGCGCGGCGGCCATCGCGATGTGGTGGCTGTCCCGGGTGCGGGGGCTGCAATTCCCGCGGCAATCCTTCGAGCTCACCTACATCGCCGCGCTGGTATTTGGCGCCGGCATCGGCGCCTACATCTTCGGCACGCTGAACCTGTGGTTCTCCGGCATGTCCGGCATCGCCCGCTCGGTCGAGGGCGCGCTGGCCGGCGGCATCGTCGCGATCGAGCTCTACAAATGGCGACACGGGATTTCGTTGCGCACCGGCGCGCGGTTCGCGCTGCCGCTTGCGATCGGCGTCGCGGTCGGCCGTCTCGGCTGCTATTTCGCGGGGCTCGAGGACTTCACCTATGGCACACCGACCACGCTGCCCTGGGGCCATGATTTCGGCGACGGCGTGCTGCGCCATCCGGTGCAGCTCTATGAAAGCTTGGCGATGGCGGGGTTCGCGGCATTCTATGCCTGGGCCGTATTGAACCGAAATGCCGCCGTCATCACCAACGGATTCTACCTCGTGCTGTTCTACTACGGGCTGCAGCGCTTCCTGTGGGAATTCATCAAGCCCTATGGCGCGCTGATCGGACCATTCTCGCTGTTTCACCTGCTGTCGCTGTTTGTCATGATTTACGCCGCCGTCATGCTGGCGACGGCGCCGAATGTGAGCTTGAAGCATGAACGCGCCGCTGCGTAACGCACGCCCTTACATCTTCTGGGGCCAGACCCAGTCGCTATGCGAAACTTGCCTCACCCTGGTGCCGACCAAGATCCAGATATCAGGCAACGAGGTCTGGTACGAGAAGCGCTGCAAGCAGCATGGCGTGCAGTCGACGCTGGTCTCGACGGATGCGGCCTATTGGCGGCTGTGCAAGGATTTCATCAAGCCCGGCGACCGGCCGCTCGCGTTCCAGCGCCACACCGAATTCGGCTGCCCCTATGATTGCGGACTGTGCCCCGACCACGAGCAGCACTCCTGCCTGGCGCTGATCGAGATTACCGAGCATTGCAATTTGACCTGCCCGGTATGCTTTGCGGATTCCTCGCCGGCGCGCACCAGCTTCACGCCGCTGGCGAAAATCGAGAAGATGCTGGACGCGCTGGTCGCGAGCGAGGGCGAGCCCGACCTGGTGCAGATCTCCGGCGGCGAGCCGACGCTGCATCCGGATTTCTTCGCCATTCTGGATGCGGTGCGCGCCCGCCCGATCCGCCATGTCATGATCAACACCAATGGCCTCAGGATCGCGCGCGAGCCCGACTTCGTGGCGAAGCTCGCCGAGAACAAGCGCGGGCTTGAGGTCTATCTGCAGTTCGATTCGCTGCAGCGCGAGGCGCTGGTCAATCTGCGCGGCGCGGACTTACGCAAGATCCGCCAACAGGCACTGGAGAATCTCGAGCGCCACGGCGTCTCGACCACGCTGGTCGCGACCATCAAGCGCGGCGTCAACGACGGCGAGATCGGCGACATCGTCCGTCACGCGCTGACCTGGAAGTGCGTCCGCGGCGTCACGCTGCAGCCGGTGCAGGATGCCGGCCGCAACGAGCATTTCAACAAGGACACCGACCGCATCATGCTGTCGGAGATCCGCCGGCGCGTGATCGAGACCGGGGTGTTCGGCGCTGACGACATGATCCCGTTGCCCTGCAATCCCGAGAGCATCTCGATCGGCTACGGCCTGCGCAACGGCGACAAGGTGCTGCCATTGACCTCGCTGATCCCGCAGGAGCAGCTCATCGCCGTGATGCCCAACACCATCAGCCCGGAGAAGTATCCGGTGTTGCGGGAGAAGTTTGTCGACCTGTTCTCGCTGTCGTCGGGGCCGCTGAACACATCGGAGCGGGTCTGCGAATTGCTGTGCTGCCTGCCGAGCTTCGAGGTGCCGGAGGGGCTTACCTACGAGAACGTGTTCCGCGTCACCATCGTGCAGTTTCTCGACCGCTTCAATTTCTGTGTCGGCAACGTCAAGCGAAGCTGCATCCACTTCGTCACCGAAAGCGGCGCGATCATCCCGTTCGACACCTACAATCTGTTCTACCGTGACGGCAAGATCGACGGCATCCGCGCCGCGCTGGCCGGCCAGACCTACCGTGAAGCCCGGCAAGGCGAGGAGGCGCCGCGATGAGCGAGACCAATCCACCGCCCATCCCGCCTGCACCACCGGAGCAACCCTACCAATACGTCCCGCCGCCACCGTCACCACGCAGCGGCTGCGCCACCGCGTTCATGGTGCTGTTCGGGCTGGTCCTGCTGCTGCCGGGGCTCTGCGCCCTGCTGTTCGGGTTCGGCGTCCTGAGCGAGTCGAAAACCGATCCCTCCATTCTGTTCCTGATCCTGCTCGGGCTCGCGGTCTGCTTCGCCGGCGTGATGCTGATCCGCGCCGCGATTAAGGGACGCTAGTCCGGGGTATCGTGAGCAGTTTTCAGCAAAACCCGGAACAGAGACAGCGCAACGGCTGCCTGACCGCCCTCATGCTGGTGGTAGGGGTGATCCTGCTGATCCCTGGCGTCCTGTGCGCCATTCTCAACGCCAAGATGGGCGCCGGGGCCGGCGGCGACCCCATCACCATGTTCGTGATGATGGTGGCGCTGGGTGGGCTTGGCCTGATCGTGTTCGCGATTACCCGGAAGTAGGACCTGAAAGCCCCTCAAAACCCGCCTTTGGAACCAAAATCAGCCCTCCAAACAGCCAATAAATCATTGTTTTTTGGCGTTTTCTGACTATATTGCGCCGCAACGCGCAAGGTGCCCGGTCCTCTGACCGGGCTTCCTTTTTGGGGTGATGCGTCCCCGTCAAATTTCTTGGGTATGAGCGTGATCCGGGCCCGAATGGGCCACGCGAGCGAGCGGCCGGCCAAACTGGTCCGGCGAGATCGCGCATCTGACCATTGCACGACCAGAAGAAGAGCCATGAACCTTCGCAACGTCGCCATCATCGCCCACGTCGACCACGGCAAGACCACCCTCGTCGACCGCCTGCTGCAGCAATCCGGCACCTTCCGCGAGAACCAGAAGGTCACCGAGCGCGCCATGGACTCCAACGACCTGGAGCGCGAGCGCGGCATCACCATCCTGGCCAAGGCCGCCTCGGTGCAGTGGAAGGACATCCGCGTCAACATCGTCGACACCCCCGGCCATGCGGACTTCGGCGGTGAGGTCGAGCGCATCCTCAACATGGTGGACGGCGCTCTGGTGCTGGTCGACGCCGCCGAGGGCCCGCTGCCGCAGACCAAGTTCGTGGTGTCGAAGGCGCTCAAGATCGGGCTGAAGCCGATCGTCGTGATCAACAAGGTCGACCGTCCCGACGCGCGCCCGACTGAAGTCATCAACGAGGTGTTCGACCTGTTCGCGGCGCTCGACGCCAGCGAGGAGCAGCTGGACTTCCCGATTTTGTACGGATCGGCCAAGCAGGGCTGGATGGCGGAAAGCCCGGAGGGTCCGAAAGACCTCGGCATGCAGCCGCTGTTCGACCTGATCGTACGTCACGTCGAGCCGCCGAAGGTCGAGGAAGGTCCGTTCCGCATGATCGGCACCATCCTCGAGGCCAACCCCTATCTCGGCCGCATCATCACGGGCCGCATCTCCTCGGGCTCGATCAAGCCGAACCAGCAGGTCAAGGTGCTATCCGCCGACGGCAAGCTGATCGAGAGCGGCCGCCTGACCAAGATCCTCGCCTTCCGCGGCCTTGAGCGGACCCCGCTCGAGGAGGCCGAGGCCGGCGACATCGTCGCGATCGCGGGCCTCACCAAGGGCACCGTTGCCGACACCTTCTGCGATCCCACCGTCGAGACGCCGCTGCCGGCGCAGCCGATCGATCCGCCGACGGTGTCGATGTCGTTCATCGTCAACAACTCGCCGCTCGCCGGCACCGAAGGCGACAAGGTGACCTCGCGCATGATCCGCGACCGCCTGATGCGCGAGGCCGAGGGCAATGTCGCGCTGCGCGTCGTCGAGGCCGCCGACAAGGATTCCATGGAAGTCTCCGGACGCGGCGAATTGCAGCTCGCGATCCTGATCGAGACCATGCGCCGCGAGGGCTTTGAGCTCTCGGTGTCGCGCCCGCGCGTCGTGCTGCAGAAGGACGAGGCGACCGGCGCCTGGCAGGAGCCGATCGAGGAAGTCGTGATCGACGTCGACGAGGAGCATTCCGGCGTCGTCGTGCAGAAGATGAGCGAGCGCAAGGCCGAGATGATCGAGATGCGCCCGTCCGGCGGCAACCGCCTGCGGCTGGTGTTCTACGCGCCGACCCGCGGCCTGATCGGCTACCAGGGCGAACTGCTCACCGACACCCGCGGCACCGCGATCATGAACCGCATCTTCCACGGCTATGCCGCCTACAAGGGCGAGATCCAGGGCCGCCGCAACGGCGTCCTGATCTCCAACGACCAGGGCGAAGCGGTGGCCTATGCGATGTTCAAGCTGGAAGACCGCGGCCCGATGATGATCGAGCCGGGCTGGAAGGTCTACAAGGGCATGATCGTCGGCGAACACACCCGCGACAACGACCTCGAGATCAACGTGCTGAAGGGCAAGCAGCTCACCAACATCCGCACCACCTCGAAGGACGAGGCGGTGCGCCTGACGCCGCCGATCCGGATGACGCTGGAAAAGGCGCTCGCCTATATCGAGGACGACGAGCTCGTCGAGGTGACGCCGAAGTCGATCCGACTGCGCAAGAAGCACCTCGACCCGAACGACCGCAAGCGCGCCGAAAAGGCCAAGGAAGCGGTGGCGTAAGCTGTCATGCCCCGGTTCGACCGGGGCATCCAGTACGCCGCGGCCCATCAGTTCAATCGCTACTGTCTCTGGAATACTGGATCACCCGCCTTCGCCTGCGCGGGTGATGACAGTCATGCATGTGGCGGCTTCAGGCCCGGCGGCGGACGTGCTAGAGCCGGGACATGACTTCCCCTCCCTCCACGGTCGATGTTGCCATCATCGGCGCCGGCGCCGCCGGCCTCGGTGCCGCGAATGCGCTGAAGGACTCCGGCCTCTCCACGATCGTGCTGGAAGCCCGCGACCGCCTCGGCGGCCGCGCGCATACGATTCAGGCCGCGCCTGACGTGGTGTTCGACGTCGGCTGCGGCTGGCTGCACTCGGCCGACCGGAACAGCTTTGTCGGCATCGCCCGGCAACTCAACTTCGAGCTCAACAAGGACTTGCCGCCGTGGCGCGAGCGCGCCTACGGCGAGGCGTTCCCGCAGGCGGCTCGCGACGACTTCACGCACGCACTCGACCAATTCTACGACCGCATCGAGCAGGCGGCGCGGCACGGCAAGGACTGCCCGGCCAGCCTGTATCTCGAGCCCGGCAACCGCTGGAACCCGATGATCGATGCGATCTCGACCTATGTAAACGGCAGCGAGCTCGACCAGGTCTCGATCCTCGATGTCGATGCCTATGAAGACACCGACATCAATTGGCGGGTGCGGCGCGGCTATGGCGCGCTGGTCGCGGCCTATGGCGCGCAGGTGCCGGTGGCGCTGAACTGCGAGGTCAGGCTGATCGATCACTCCGGCAAGCGCATCCGCATCGAGACCTCGCGCGGCACGGTTGAGGCGGACAAGGTGATCGTCACCGTGCCGACCAACCTGATCGCCGATCAGGCGATCCGCTTTTCGCCTGCGCTGCCGGACAAGCTCGACGCCGCGCGCGGCCTGCCGCTCGGCCTCGCCGACAAGGTGACGCTGGCGCTCGCCGAGCCCGAGGCGCTGCCGAAGGAAGGCAATCTGCGCGGCGCCACCATGCGCACCGAGATGGGCACCTATCACATCCGCCCGTTCGGCCAGCCCTGCATCGAAGGTTTCTTCGGCGGCCGTTTTGCGCGACAGCTTGAAGATGCCGGCGACGGCGCCATCGCCGCGCACAGCATCGACGAGATCGTCTCCTTTCTCGGCAGCGATTTCCGCCGCAAGCTGAAGCCGCTCAGCGAATCCCGCTGGGCCCATGACCCGTTCGCCCGCGGCTCCTACTCGCATGCACTGCCCGGCCACGCCGACAAGCGCGCCGTGCTGGCCGCGCCGGTCGACGGGCGGCTGTTCTTCGCCGGCGAAGCGACGTCGCCGGAGTTTTTCTCGACGGCGCACGGCGCGCGGGACTCGGGCGAGCGGGCGGCGAGGGAAGTGGCGGATGGATTTCCGCATAAGGGGTAGCCGTCAGATTGGTCATTCCGGGATGGTCCGAACGACCAGACTTCACTCCAGCACCCTCGCCCGCATATCCGCGTCGGGCAAGAAGCACGTCTCGTACTTCCCGAAGATGCGATAGCGGTTGCGGGCGATCAGGCTGTAGACGGCATCGCGCAGCGGCTTGGGGACCGCGAACAGTGTGCGGGTCCAGCGCCAGCCGGGCAGATGGCTCAGCACCGTCAGCGCCGCGTCGGATTTCATGTAGGCGACGCCGCCATGGACGACGGCGTTGGTGTCGGGGTCGTCAGGATCGATGCCGAAGCTCTTCGCCAGCCGCGTGCCGTAGCCGGACTGGATCGGCGTGAAGCGAAAGCGGCGTGCCGTGTCGCGGGCGATGACGAAGCGGACCCAGCGCGAGCAGAAGATGCAGACGCCGTCATAGAGGATCACGTCGTCGTCGGGCCAACTGCTCATATCGATTCCCTCAACGCGTTTTCTTCACGCGAACCGGTTCCCACTTCGCTCGAAAACGCTACCGGTTATCCAGGATCAACAGCGCGACCAGCATCAGCACGATCGCGGGTCCCGTCTTCACCAGCGCGCCGAGCGGCTCGATCCAGAGATCCGGCGTCAGGATCGCCGATCCCGCCATGTAACCGAGCGAGGCGACGATGCCCGCAACAAGACCGAACGCCGCGGTGCGGCGGATCGCGATCAGCACCCCGATGCTCATGTCCATCAGGCTGGTCAGCACCGTGACCGGCCCGACCAAGGCGGGCGGGAAATGGTGCGCACGCAAAATGCCCGCCGCGGCGTCGTAGGAGATCACCAGCGCGATGAAGCCGGACGCGACCCAGAACAACACGAGGCTTGCGAAGATCAGCGCCTTGATCAAAAACAACCGCGCGAACCATTTATCCTGAATGGTCGCGGGGCGGCCGCCGACCGCTTGCGCGATTGTCTTCGGCACGATGCCGGTCGCTTGCATCCAGCCTGCGGGATCGCCGGTGACGCCGCGGCGCAGCTCGGCGATCGCGGTGGAGCGCAGCGGCGGCATCCAGCCGAGCCGGCTTGCGAGATCGCCGAGGCGGGCGCCGAGATCGATCAGGACCGGCGGGGTCGCGATGCGGACATGCTTTGCCGTGCCGAACGACCGGCGGAACCGGGCGATGACGCCGCCGAGCGAAATCGGCTGCTCGTGCATCAGGTCCCATGTCACCGATCGCACCGCTTCATCGGCGACATCGCGCGCCGCAAGCCAGGCGATGGTGGCGGCGATATCCTCGACTGCGACCGGCTGGAACGGCGTCGCCGCCTCCTCGGCCGGCAGGTCGACCGGCAGCGCCGCCAGCGCCCGCAGCATGGCGCTGCCGCCATAGGCCGACGGCGCGATGACGAAGCCCGGACGCAGGATCGCGTGGGGAATCCCGGACGCCGCGATCAGCCGTTCGGCCTCGCGCTTGGTGGTGCTGAAGGCGGTGCGGTCCGCGTCGGCCGTGCCGGGAATCGAGATGTGGACGAGACGGATGGCGCGGTGGCTGTCACCGATCGCCTGCAACAGCCGCGCGACGAGGTCGCGATGCACCGCGCTTGTGTCGCTGCCCGGGCCATCCTGCAGCACGCCGAGGCAGTTCACGACGATGTTGACCTCGTGCGTGCGAAGCAGCTGCGTCAGCGCCGCGGCATCCATCGACATGACCGGCAGCTCGAGATCGGCCGCGCTCATTTTCTGCGCCGGCGTTAAGTGCCGCGCGATGCCGATCACGTGAAAGCCGCGCGCCCGCAGATCGTCGGTGATGGTGCGCCCGATCAGGCCTGAGGCGCCGAGCACGAGGATGTTGTGTGATGCGTCGTCACTCATGAGGCCCCAGACTATTTGGCGTCATTCCGGGGTGCGAAGCGAACCCGGAATCTCGAGATTCCCCGATGCGCAATTGCGCATCTGCGGTTCGATGCTTCGCATCGCCCCGGAATGACGACACTGCGCTAAAATGGTTTCGCGATCATCAGCCAGAGGATGATCATCACCGAGCCGAAGCCGGGAATACCGAACAGGATCCAGCGGCGAAACAGCGCAAAATAACGCGGCGGCAGCGGAAGACCTTTTTCGACGGCCGCCTGCGCAAGATTGCGCATCTCCATCTGCATGAAGACGACGGGAACCCAGAACACGCCGGCCAGCACATAGAGCGCAAGCGAAATCGCCAGCCAGCGCTCGGTGATGCTCGTTGCCGACAACAGCATCAGCAGTCCGCCGCTCACCGGCTGAAGCAGCACGGCACTCAGCGTGAAGATCATGTCCGCGATCACGACGGTCGCCGCCGTGCGCGCGATGAACGCCACATCCTGCGTGCGATGCGCCGCCAGCATGAAGAAGGCGATGCCGGTCCCGGTGCCCAGGATCACGATGGCCCCGAGCACGTGCAGATATTTGATCAGGAAGTAGAGCGTCATCGCAGTCCGCTCGTGATCAGGCCAACTTCGGCGCGCACAAATACCGCCGCTGCCATAGGCCGGTCGGGCGCGAAAATCCACTGCGGCGGGGCAGGCGTGGCGCGGTCGGAGTACCCACATCGCGTCTGGATTCGCCCGCAGAATCCCGGCCGCGAATCAGCCCCCGAATGAGCTTTTTCCAACTATGGCAGTGTCATACTGCGCTCGCGATCCACGCTTTGCACAGCTCCGGATCGGCGGTTGGCCGCTTGAACTCCGGCAAGTGTCCTCTTTCGGAACAAGTTCTCACGACACTGATGCAAAAAATCCACAGATTAACCGATAATTAACGATGGACCTTGAAGGCGGCCCGCCGACTTGCTTTGATTACACCCATGAGCACAACGCTAATCGAGGTCCGGCCGGCCAAAGCTGCAGACGCGGCGGCGGTGGCGTCTACCCATGACGAAGCCTGGCGCTCGGCGTATCAGGGAATCATCCCCGGCGCCGAACTCGAAAAGCTGATCAATCGCCGCGGCCCGCAGTGGTGGGACAGCGCCATCCGCAAGGGCAGCCGCGTCAGCGTGCTGGTGTTCGGCGACCGGGTCGCAGGCTACGCCAATTACGGCCGCAACCGCGCCCGCAGCCTGCATTTCGAAGGCGAGATCTACGAGCTCTATCTGCGGCCGGAATTCCAGGGGCTTGGCTTCGGCCGGCGCCTGTTCGCCTCCGCCCGCCGCGACCTGATGCAGAGCGGCCTCAAGAGCATGGTGATCTGGGCGCTCTCCGACAACGAGCCGGCAACCGAGTTTTACCGTGCGCTGGGCGGCCGGATGGTGGCGCGCTCTTCGGAGCGGTTCGGGCCCAAGTCGCTCGACAAGGTCGCTTTCGCCTGGGCCAACTGAAAATCCTGCTTCTCTCGCAGCTGCAGCAAGGCTAAACCAGCCTCCAGCGCTGCGCGCGTCGGCCAGCCCGGTCTCAAGGCCGGGCCGGGAGCCGTTTCGCGGCCCGGCGGCGCCAACCAAAAAATCACATCGTTCTCAACTTCCAGAGGCCACGCGGAGCAATCCATGCGTATCGACGCCATATCGATCGGAAAAAATCCGCCCCACGACGTCAACGTCATCATCGAGGTTGCCGTCGGCGGCGAGCCAATCAAGTACGAAATGGACAAGGAAGCCGGCACGCTCGTGGTGGACCGGTTCCTCTACACGCCGATGCGCTATCCCGGCAATTACGGCTTCATCCCGCACACGCTGTCCGGCGACGGCGATCCCTGCGACGTGCTGATCGTCAACACCCGCGCGATCGTGCCGGGCGCGGTGATGAGCGTCCGCGTGGTCGGCGTGCTCCTGATGGAGGACGAGGCCGGCGGCGACGAGAAGATCATCGCGGTGCCGTCATCGAAGCTGACCCAGCGCTACGACAAGGTGCAGAACTACAGCGACCTGCCCGACATCACGCTGCAGCAGATCCAGCACTTCTTCGAGCACTACAAGGACCTCGAGAAAGGCAAGTGGGTGAAGGTGCTGCGCTGGGGCGACGCCGACGAAGCCCGCAGGCTGATCCTCGAAGGCATCGAGCGCGCGAAGAAGAAGTGACTAACCTCGCCCCGCTTGCGGGGAGAGGTCGGATCGCATGTAGCGGGGCGGAATGCGATCCGGGTGAGGGGGTACAGGTCTCTCGACAATCCCACCTCGGAGAGGGGCCCCTCACCCCAACCCTCTCCCCGCAAGAGCGGGGCGAGGGAGCATTTCACACCGCCGGCGCCGGCAGGCCGGCAATCGCGCAGGCGGCGCGCAGCGTGTTGACCAGGAGGCACGCCACCGTCATCTGCCCGACGCCGCCGGGCACCGGCGTGATTGCGCCGGCGACATTGAGCGCTTCCTGGAACGCGACATCGCCGACCAGCTTCGGCTTGCCGCCGGGCACCGGAATGCGGTTGATGCCGACATCGATCACCGTCGCGCCCGGCTTCAGCCAGTCGCCCCGCACCATCTCGGGCCGGCCGACCGCGGCATAGACCAGATCGGCCTGGGCGCAGAGCTTTGGCAGATCGCGCGAGCGCGAATGCGCGATCGTCACCGTCGCGTTCTCGTTCAGCAGCAATTGCACCAGCGGACGACCGACCAGATTGGAGCGGCCGATCACGATCGCGTTCATGCCCTCCAGCGAGGCGTGCACGCTCTTGGTCAGGATGATGCAGCCGAGCGGCGTGCAGGGCGACAGCGCGGCCAGGCCTCCGGCGAGCCGGCCGGCATTGTTGGGGTGCAGGCCATCGACGTCCTTGGCCGGATCGATCGCGTTGATGATGGTCTCGGTGTGCAGCGACTTCGGCAGCGGCAGCTGCACCAGGATGCCATGCACCATGGGATCGCAGTTGAGCCGCGCGATCAGCGCCAGCAGATCGGCCTGCGACACATCCTCCGGCAGCTTGTGCTCGAACGAGGCCATGCCGGCGGCCTGGGTCTGGGTGTGCTTGCTGCGGACATAGACCTCGCTCGCGGGATCATGGCCGACCAGCACGACGGCGAGCCCCGGCGTGAGCTGGTGGTCGCGCTTGACGCGGGCGACCTCGTCGGCGACGCGGGCGCGAAGCTCGGCGGCGATGGCTTTTCCGTCGATGATGCGGGCAGTCATGTCAGTCCCTTGTCTGCTGGTTCGGCTTGGCCGCAGTCAGCTTCCTCAATGTATCGCCGAGCCCTTTCGGATCGCCGTCCACCGCGACCTGCTTGAGCCGCGAGGTGGCGCCGGACAGCAGCTTCACCCTGGCTTTCGGCACGCCGAGCGCCTTGGCCAGCAGCTCAGTCACCGCACGGTTGGCCTCGCCGCCCTCGGCGATGGCGCGCACCCGCACCTTCACCACCGAACGGCCGTTGGCCAGCGTCTCGATCCCGTCGATGTCGTCGCGGCCGCCGCGCGGCGTCACGCGCAGCGCGATGCTGATGCCCTCGGTGGAATAGCGCCACGGATCCATCAAGGCCACGTCGAGAAAGGGTCAGATCACGTTGGGATAGATGTAATAGGCGATCACCCGCTGGATGAACATGATGATCAGGATCACGATGATCGGCGAGATATCGAGCCCGCCCAGATTCGGCATCACGTTGCGGATCGGCCGCAGCACCGGCTCGGTGATCCGGTAGAGGAACTCGGCCACCGCGGAAACGAACTGGTTGCGCGTGTTGACCACATTGAAGGCGACCAGCCAGGACAGGATGGCGGAGGCGATCAGCAGCCAGACATAGAGGTCGAGGATGATGATGACGATGTCGAGAACAGCGCGCATATGAGGGGGGCTCGCGGGTAAGACAACCGATTGAAGCGCAACGAGACCGGACTGAGCCGCCATCGCGCTTCTTGTTTGAGCAGGATCGTTTCGGAAAACCGCTATGCACTGGGCGCTCGGGCGGTCCGCCGGGTCGGGATCACGCCCTAGATATCGGTTCATCCCCCCGCAAACAAGGGAAGTTCCCGGCGGGACGGGCCGAAAACCGCGCTTTCACCGTTCTTGACTTGACCTTGGGCGGGACTGTAAATGGCGCCCGACTGACGGCCGGGATACTCAGCAACACCCGGCCGCGATGGGGCCATAGCTCAGCTGGGAGAGCGCGTCGTTCGCAATGACGAGGTCGGCGGTTCGATCCCGCCTGGCTCCACCAGCCTTCGCTCGCTTCGCGAGCTTCGGCTCGGCAAGCCCGGATAGTCCATCGCAGCGATGCGAGCGAAGGCTGCCGCGGCGTAGCCCGAAGGGCGAAGCCGGGCCGAGGCAATCTGCCCACGCCCAAAGGGCGAAGTCGGACTTTATCCGTTAGCCCCCTCACGTCCCGGTAAACCGCGGCGGCCGCTTCTCCACAAAGCTCGCGACGCCTTCCCGGAAATCATTGCCCTTCAGCGCGATCTGCATCTCGCGGTTGGCATCGATGGTGGCTTCGGCGAGCGTCTGGAACGGCACGTCGTAGATCTGGCGCTTGATCACCGCGATCGCGCTCGGCGAGACGAAATCGGCGAGGTCGCGGGCATAGGCATAGGTCTCCTCGCGCAGCTTCTCCGGCGCGGAGAGCCGGTTGACGAGGCCGATGCGCAGCGCCTCCTCGGCCGACACCCGCCGCGCCGACATCAGCAGATCGAGCGCGTTGGCATGGCCGACGATACGCGGCAGCATCCAGCTGATGCCGTGTTCGGCGATCAGGCCGCGCCGCGCGAAGGCGGTGGTGAACACCGCGGTGTCAGCGGCGAAGCGCAAATCGCAATAGAGCGCGTGGACCAGGCCGATGCCGGCGGTGGCGCCGTTGAGCATCGCGATCACGGGCTTCCTGATCGCGGGGTAGTAGGCGTGGCGCGTCTGCCAGTCGGCGCGGCGGTTCATGTCGAACGGGATGTTCTCGCCGCGCCTGACCTCGTTGGGATCGATCCCCTTCAGCGCGTCCATGTCGGCGCCGGCGCAGAAGCCGCGGCCCGCGCCGGTCAGCACGATGACGCGAACGTTGTCGTCGTTGGCCGCCGTCTCCATCGCGTGGCGCACGTCGCGCTCCATGATCGCGGTCCACGCATTCATGCGATCGGGGCGATTGAGCGTGATGGTCGCGATCCTGTCGCTGACCTCATAGAGGATGTGCTCGTAGCTCACGGCGATCTCCCTGTGCCTTGTTGTTATCGATACGCGCGGCGATGCGGCCTGCGCGCGGCGGCCGACAGTAGCACATTCACCAGAATGAAAAGCCGGCGCGAAATTCCGCGTGGCGGCTATTCAGCGGCCTGCAGCAGCTGCCGCTGCGGCACGCGCGCGATCCAGCCGTCGATGAAATGCTTCAGCCACGCGCGCTCGGCGGCATCGTGCACGGCACGCTCGGCGAAGTGCAGATGGCCCGGTTGTGCGCCCGGCGAATCCATCCGTGCGCAACCGCGTGTGGTCCAGCGATGCATCATCGCGTAGGTCACGTCGGGATGGAATTGCAGGCCGAAGGCGTTGCCGAACTGGAACGCCTGCACCGGGAAATCGTCGCCCGCCGCGAGCAGGTCGGCGCCGGCGGGCAATTGAAATCCCTCGCCGTGCCAGTGATAGACCCGCGCCGGCCAGTCCGGGCAGAGCGCGCGGCCCGCCTCGGTCGGCCTGACCGGATAATAGCCGACCTCGACACGGCCTTGCGGATGCGGCGCGACCTCGGCGCCGAGCTGCCGCGCCAGCATCTGCGCGCCGAGGCAGATGCCCAGAAACGGACGCTGCTCGCGCAGCGGAACAGCGATCCAGTCGATCTCGCGCCGCACATAGTCGTCGCCATCATTGGCGCTCATCGGACCGCCGAAGATCACCGCGCCGGCATGCGCATCGAGCGTTTCGGGCAGCGCGTCGCCGAAGCGCGGGCGGCGGATGTCGAGGCGGTAACCCAGCGCGCGCAGGGCGTTGCCGATCCGGCCGGGAGTCGATGTCTCCTGATGCAGCACGATCAGCACCGGCCGCAACGAGATCTGATCCAAGACTTGATCCCTGGGCGTGACCGCGGCCGGCCTTCGGCTGGCGAAGGGCACCACGACACGGCTCTGGTCAGTCCGGAACGACATTGCCTCTGCTTAAAGTTTCGGCACGTAAGGCGCGATCATAGCTAAGTGGTCGTTAACATCGTGTGAGTTTGCACATACCCAGGCGAAGCAAATCGCGGGCCAGAAACAGCCTTAGCGGCAACGAGTGGGCTTTCCAGGGCAGCTAGCGCTTGCGGAGCTGGAATCCGCCGACCGCCGTCAGGATGAAGTCGCGCGGAAACAGCCGGAGCAGGAACGGCACCAGCTTAATGAAGGTGCCGGGCAGCACCGCGCGCTTGTTGGCCATCAACCCGCGATAGGCCTGACGGGCCACCTCTTCCGGTGAAACGTTGAGGATGGCGGAATCGAATCCAGGGGCAAATCCGGCGCGATCCTGAAACTCCGATGGTACCGGGCCCGGGCAACACACGGTGACACGCACGCCCTGCGGCGCCAGCTCACAGCGCAACGCCTCGGTAAACGACAACACATAGGCCTTGCTGGCGTAGTACACGGCCATGCCGGGGCCCGGCAGAAATCCGGCGATCGAGCCGAGATTGAGGATGCCGCCGCGGTTGCGGATCAGCTGGTCGGCAAAGCGCAGCGTCAGATCGGTCAGCGCGCGGATATTGACATTGATGATGTTGAGCTGCTCGGCGCGGTCGCGCTCGATGGCGCGGCCGAACAGGCCGAAGCCGGCATTATTGACGAGAAATTCGACCTCGACCCCGGCGTCGGTCAGGGCCTGCGCGATCCGGTCGCCCGCATCGGCGTGCTGGAGATCACAGGGGATCACAATCGGCGCTGCGCCGCCCTTGGCCCCGAGTTCGTCGGCGAGCGCCTTCAGGCGGTCGGCGCGCCGCGCCACGAGCGCCACACGGTGACCATTCGATGCAAACACGCGCGCCAGTTCGGTGCCTATGCCCGCCGATGCCCCGGTTATCAGCGTCACACGCTCGGTCACGTTTCAAACTCTTACTGCAAATTCTAGTGAGGTCCCCAACAAGCCGACGAGAGCATAGGCATGCGGTGGGACGCAAGCCGTGTGTAAGCTTGTGGACAGTGGCGAGGCACCAGTTTTGTGATGAAACGCCAGATTTTCAGTCGGATCGCCCACAATCGCGGCGGACATTAAAATTTCGTCATCCCTGATACCGGTGACGATGCCTCCGCCGGCGCGGGCAATCGCGTCAGATTGCGGCGTCCGCCGTGCCCCAGGGGCCCTTTGGCAGCGCCGCCTGCTTCTCGGCAACCCGATGCTTGAGATCGATGCGGTCGCGCGAGGAAATGCCGAGCAGATCGGCGGCGCGCCAGACCACATTGTCCTCGAACTCGCTGACCTGACCGTCGGCATAGACCAGCTCCCACATCATCTCGACGATGCGCAGGCGTCCCTCCTCGTTCACCGAGCGCATGATCACACTGGTAAAGTGATAGAGATCGACGGCCTCGCCCTCGACGCGCATGGCAGAGGCGATCAGCTTGTCGGCCGCGCCGCGATCGAGTTGGAAACGGCTCTCGATCAGGCCGTGCAGCTTGCGCGTCTCGGCAGGCGTCGGCTCGCCATCCAGCGAGACGACATGCACCAGCAGCGCCGTCGCCGCCAGGCGATAGTCGCCGTCATCGAAGGTGCGGTCGGCCTGGGCGTCGGGGGAAACGATATCGGCAATGAATTGGCGAAGTCCGTCGAGCATCGTTCTCTCTGTGGAATGAAGTCTGCCTGATTTGAGCGCGATCTATCCGGCTATCAAGTTTTTCCGGATCCCGCTCCGTTGAAATCTATATGGCGTGGAAACAGAACCGGTGCAATCCGCGCAGGTTCCCGCTGCGACATTACGTTTCGGCAACATGGATTGAGTCATTCCGGGGCGATGCGAAGCATCGAACCCGGAATCTCGAGATTCCCCGATGCGCAATTGCGCATCTGAGGTCTGGTCCTGACGGACCATCCCGGAATGACGATGTGCTCAACTACGGTATCTCGTACACCACGAGCTTGTCGGCAATGCCACGCAGTGCCGCTTCCTTCTGGATCGGCTTGATCGCGGCGCGATCGAGGATGCCCGCGACCTCAGCCGATTCCATCACCGGCTGGGTCAAATGGATTTCCTGCGACGTCGACAGGCTCTGCACCCTGGCTGCGATATTCACGGTCTGGCCGAAATAATCCTGCCGCTCGTTGAGTGTCACCGCGAGGCACGGCCCCTCATGGATGCCGATCTTGACGATCAGATCTTCCTTGCCGCGCTCGGTGTTGAGCTGCTTCATCGCCGCCCGCATGCGCAGGCCCGCCGACAATGCATGCTCTGGCCGGATGAAGGTCGCCATCACGGCATCGCCGATCGTCTTCACCACGGCGCCGTGCTCGGAAGCGATGATCTCGAGCAGCGCGTGGAAATGCGCGCGCACCAGATCGAACGCGGCGAGATCTCCGACCCGTTCATAGAGCGCAGTCGAGCCTTTGAGGTCGGTGAACAGGAAGGTGAGCGCGGTGATCTTCAGCCGCTGGTCGACCGTGAGGTTGTCGGCCTTGAACACATCGCGGAAGGTCTGGTTCGACAGCATCCGCTTCGCGGTGAGGATCGGCTTGCGCTTGCCGAGCAGCTCATGCAGCGCATCGGCTGCTACCCAAACAGCGGGCAGCACGCGGGTGTCGGTCTGGTTGTCCAGCGACAGCCGGAGCGGCCCCGGCCGCAGCACCGTGGTGCCGGTCGGCGCCTGCAGCTTGTTGAACACGATCGAGAATTGCTGGCGCTCGGTGGTCGGCTCGCCCTGCACGTCGAAGAAATGCGCCGAGTGCGTCACCGGCTCGAACACGATCAGGAACTGCTTCGGCAATTGCAGCGACAGCAGCGCCTTTTCGCCGGCCGGCAATTCCAGCGATTCCAGCGTCACCTCCTTGAGCAGGCGCTCCAGCGAGTCTTCGTTGAGCTCGATGCCCGAGCTCCAGAACATCTGGCGGACATATTCCCAGATCGGCAGCGTGTTCGGATCATGCGCGCCGATGCGGCGCACGCGCGGGCTGACGGTGAAGGCGACCTCGACCAGGTCGTCGACGGACGCCTCGTAACCCGCCGCGCACAGCGCGCAATTATAGTCGTCATGACGCAACGACTTCAGCGTCGAATGCGCATCGAGCACGCCGCCGCAGCCCGGGCACAGCACATTCCAGCTCATGTCGAACAGGCCGAGCCGCGACGCATGCAGGAAGCCGGAGATCACCTTCTCCTGGTCGAGCCCGGTGCGGCTCGAGAAATCCAGCAGATTGATGCGGTTGAGATCCCGGTCATGACCGTCCGCGATCAGCTGCTGCATGGCATCGACGACGGCCGGATCGGTCGTCTGCCTGAGGACTGCGAAATGGGCCTGCGTATCGCTCATGGTGAGCCCCTAGATGAGCATTGGGACACCGCCGCGCAAGATCAGCGCGGCTTGATCGTAAACACCGGCGAACGGTTCGGCTGTGTCGTCACCACGCCGATCGGCAGCACCGGATCCTTGTCCGCCAGCGCAACGCGGAATGCGCCGATGATCTTCGCAAGCGCGAGCGTCGCCTCGACCAGCGCAAAATGCGCGCCGATGCAGACCCGCGCGCCGACCCCGAACGGCAGATAGGCGAACCGATCGGGCGGCGTTCCCGTCATGAAACGCGACGGCACGAACGCGTTCGGATCGCGCCACAGCTTCTCATGCCGGTGCAACAGCCACGGCGCGATCAGGATTACGTCACCCTTCCTGACCGGACGGCCCGCGATGGTATCGGGACCGCCTGCCGCACGCGCGATCAGGAACGCCGGCGGATAAAGCCGCATGGTTTCGTCGATCACCGCGCGGGTGAATTTCAGCCGCTCGATGTCGAGCGCGCCAGACGTCGCCGCGCTCCCGACTTCTGCCGCCAGCTGTTCCTGGGTCAGGGGATCGAGCGCCAGCAGATAAAGCGCCCAGAACAGCGCGGTCGCAGTCGTCTCGTGGCCGGCCAGGATCATGGTGGCGACCTGGTCGCCGAGTTGGGCATCGGTGAAGGCCTCGCCGGTTTCAGGATCACGCGCGGCGCCCATCAGGTCGAACAGGTCGCGGGCCGGCGCGTTGTCATCCTTGCCGGCCGCACGTCGCTCGGCCATCAGCATGCCGACGAACGCGGTCCAGCGCTTGCGGAAACGGGCGCGGCGGAAATCCTGCGGCGTCGGCCAGTTCAACGGCAGCACCAGATCGAGCATGTGCGGCCGCGCCAGCGTGTTGCCATACTCCATCACGAAATCCCGCAGCGCGGCGCCGTGGCGATCCATGCCGAACGAGAACATGGTGCGGCCGGCGATCTCCAGCGTCATCCGCTGCATCGCCTCGCGCAGATCGACCGGGCCGCCGCTGGCCGACTTCAGCTTGGCGATGGTCTCGTCGACCGCCGCAATCATGTAAGGCACCAGCGTCGTCACCGCGCGCGGCGTGAACGCGGGCGCCAGCGTGCGGCGCTGATGTTTCCACGCCCGCCCTTCGGCGATCAATAGCCCCTCGCCGAGCATCGGACGCAGCACGCGAAGGCCGGCCGGCGTGCGGGTGTAGTTCTCGTAATTGTCGACCAGCACATGGCGGATCGCATCCGGCGTGTTGAGGATAAAGCTCGAGTGGCCGAGAAAACGGCCCTGGACAATGTCGTCCTCATAGGCGCGCTGGCCCCAGGTCTCGATCGGCGAGTTGCGCATCACCCGCATGCGCTGGAATGCACCCATATCGTCCGGCGCACGCGGCGGGGCCGGCGGGACCAGGGGACGCCGCGTGACCGTGATATCGTAGACCTCGGCTATGCTCATGGTCCTCGCTTCCCTGCCTCACGCGACGGCCGATCCGGCCATGCGATCCCGGCGCCATGAAGGCGCGCGGACCCTGCACCAGACCTAATAAGTCAGCTCGGCGACCGCAATGCGATTCTCCGATGCCGGCCAGGCCCGCATCATAATGCGTTCCCCGTTGAAGATCGCGGCGACCGGACGGCCGACATCGTCCGCGGCGAGCCGCAGCGTCGTCACCGAATCGGTCGGCACGCCCGGCCTTACATCGGCCGGCTCCTTGCCGTCGAACAGCACGATATCGCGCGGCAGGCCGAAATAGCCGCGCGGCCGCGACATCAGCACAACCGCGCCTGCGCCGGCATCGGCCGGTCCCAGCGGCCGCGCCGCGCGCAGATGCACGATCTCGGACGAGCGCACAAACGGCGAGCGATAGATGTGCGTCGTCGCCGTGCCAGGTGATGTCAGCACGAATTCGAGCGGCCACGACGGGTCGACCTGCGCCGGACCCCAGCGACCGTCAGCGCCGGTCTGCGAGCTGTGCAGCGGGCCGCCGATGCGCTCGCCGGTCTCCGCCGCGACATGATAGATATCTACCGTGGCCCCCGGCACCGGCCGGTTGGTCGGCACGCCGCCGGGCATGCCTGTGACGAGGCCGCTCAGCCTCACCGCGGTCTCCGGCACGATCTCGATCCGCGACGGCTCGTGCCTTGCGATGAATTTGTAGATCTCGCGAAAGGCCCGCGGATGAAAGGCGGTCTCGCGATGATCGACCGCGCCAAGCACCAGATTGGTCGCGCCTTTCAGCGCCGGGCCGTCCGTCGTGACGTTGGTCGGCGTGCCCGGCTTGCCGACGAAGCGGCCGTCGGCCTGCGCATATTTATCGAGGCCGTCGCTGCGCAGCGTCAGGAACAGGGTGCCGACAGTCGCTTCGCTGTCGCCATCGTTCAGTCCGCGCAGGAACGGACCACGCCCGTTGAACTCGTTGCCGAGCCCGTCGTCCCACGCATACACACCGTGATTGGGCGTGCCGCACAGCACCGCGTGGCTGATGTCGCCGCCGCCACCATTCTTGATGTAATTGCGGATCGCGTTGCCGCCGCGCGAACTGCCGACCAGCGCGACCCGCGGCGCGCCGGTCTTCTGCTTCAGCTCCCTGATCGCCTCGGCGAGCTCGCGGCGCTGGTCCTCGGTCGAGGACCGGCTGGCCTGCTCGATCTTGTCGTCGGTGCGTGCCAGCGGATCGGTGAAATTGATCGCGGCCATGCGCTCGCGCGGCACGCCGTTCGATTCCATCCGCCACAGCGTCGTCATCCAGAGCGCGGCGTGATCGCCATTGCCGTGCACGAACAGGATCGGCGGGGTGTCACCGGCGGGCGCCGGCTGAGCCAAGGCGGGGGCGCCGAGGCGGCCGGCCAGCAGGGACAGGGCGCCGGCCCCTTGCAATATTCTCCGCCGCGACAGCGCCATTGGCCCCTTCCCCCGACTTTCCTCGGCCTTCCTCAGGTCTTTCAGTGCCTTAGCTGTGCCCTGTCCCCGCCAAGGATGCCGTAATCGCTGGACAGAACACGCGTTTCGCGGGCATCAGTTGGTGCAGCCGGAATCGTCCAACAAGCCATAGCAGGCCAACCGGAACTGGATATGACCGAACCGCGCGATCGCTCCGACAGTATCACTGCACCGTTGCGGCATTCAATCTTCAGGCGAATCTGGCTCGCGAGCCTGCTCTCCAATCTAGGCATCCTGATCCAGGGCGTCGGCGCGGCCTGGGCGATGACGCAGATGACCGCGGAGGCCGACAAGGTCGCGCTGGTGCAGACCGCCTTGATGTTGCCGGTGATGCTGATCTCGATGCCGGCCGGGGCCATCGCCGACATGCACGACCGCCGCATCGTCGCGCTGGTGTCGCTGGCGATCGCGCTGACCGGCGCCACCAGCCTGACCGTGCTGGCCTGGCTCAATCTGGTAACGCCGAACATCCTGCTCGCGCTGTGCTTCGTCGTCGGCAGCGGCATGGCGCTGTTCGGCCCGGCCTGGCAGTCCTCGGTCAGCGAACAGGTGCCGCCGGAGACGCTGCCCGCCGCGGTCGCGCTGAACGGCATCAGCTACAACATCGCGCGCAGCTTCGGTCCGGCGATCGGCGGCATCGTGGTAGCGTCCGCGGGCGCCGTGGCCGCCTTCGCCGCCAATGCCGTGCTGTATCTGCCGCTGCTCGTCGTGCTGTTCCTGTGGAATCGCGTCAGCGAGCCGTCGCGGCTGCCGCGCGAGCGGCTGAACCGCGCCATCGTCTCCGGCGTGCGCTACATCACCAATTCGCCGTCGATCAAGATCGTGCTAACCCGCACCATGGTGACCGGCATCATCGGTGGCTCGGTCTCGGCGCTGATGCCGCTGGTGGCGCGCGACCTGTTGCACGGCGGCGCGCAGACCTACGGCATCATGCTCGGTGCCTTCGGCATGGGCGCGGTGATCGGCGCGCTCAACATCAGCGAGATTCGCAGCCGGCTCAGCGGCGAAGCCGCCATCCGCGTCTGTGCGTTGACGATGGGCGCGGCGATCGCCGCGGTTGCCGTGAGCAAGCAGCCGGTGATCACCGCCGCCGCGCTGGTCGTTGCCGGCGCGGTGTGGATGCTGGCGATCGCGCTGTTCAATATCGGCGTGCAGCTCTCCGCACCGCGCTGGGTCGCGGGCCGTTCGCTGGCGGCCTTCCAGGCCGCGATCGCCGGCGGCATCGCGATCGGCAGCTGGTGCTGGGGCCGCATCACGGACGTCGGCGGCGTCGAGATGGCGCTGTTGCTCTCCGCCGGTCTGATGCTGCTGTCGCCGCTGCTCGGCATCTGGCTCAGGATGCCGCCGATCGGCGCACGCAACGAGGACGCGACCGATGCGCTGGCCGATCCCGAGGTGCGGCTGCAACTGAGCGGGCGCAGCGGGCCGCTGGTGGTCGAGATCGAATACCGGGTGGCGCAAGACAATGCCCGCGCCTTCCACAATGTGATGCAGGACGTGCAGCTCAGCCGCCAGCGCAACGGCGCCTATGGCTGGTCGATTGCCCGCGACATCGCCGATCCCGAATTGTGGACCGAGCGCTATCATTGCCCGACCTGGCTCGATTTCCTGCGCCAGCGCAACCGCGCCACGCAGATCGAGCGCGAACTGCATCAGAAGGCGGCCGACTTCCACATCGGCGCCGAGCCGATCCGCGTGCGCCGGATGCTGGAGCGTCCGTTCGGATCGGTGCGCTGGAAGGACGAGACCCCGGACCGCGCCGCCAAGGAGGTGATCCCGGTGGTCGCGACCGCAGCGGGCAGCAGCACGTAGTCTCTCCATTGTCATTCCGGGGCGCGCGAATAGCGCGAACCCGGAATCTGGAGATTATCAGCTCGAGATTCCCCGATGCGCCGTTGCGCATCTGAGGTTCATCGCTCCACGATGCCCCGGAATGACAGCTGATGGGTCTACTGCCCGTGATCGGCGAGCGTCTGCTGGCAGGCCTTGCTGAGGCGGCTGCGATGCTCCTTCAGGCACGCCAGCACGACCTGATCGCCCTCGCTGAGATGGGCGCGGCAGAACCGCGAGGCATCGCGTGAGCAGGCATCGCGCCCCTGCTGCTGCGCCGAGGCGGCCGACGTCAACAGAACCAGCGGAACGACGGCGAACAGAAATCGGGTCATCTCTCAAAGCCTCTCAAGCGTTTCCGCGCGAAGGGGTGCCGGTTCGCGTGAAGAAAACGCGTCAAATAAGGAATCCGGAGCCCCGTTCCGATTTCATCGCAGCGGAAACGGCTCCAGGGAATGCGACGCCGGTTCTATAGCGTTTCCGTGCCGCGAAGAAGCTTGAAACCGACTGTGACGGTCATCACGCATGGTAACGCCCGCTTTTTCTTGTCCTTCCGGCGCCTTGTTGGGATCGCGTTAAGACCTTGTTGGCATTAATCGCTCGTTACGGCTGTGGCGTATCCTTAAGTTCCGAGAGAGTGTGTAGCGATGCGTAGTGCGTTGGGCCTGATGCTGGCCAGTGTTGTAACGGCGATCGTGATCGCCGGCGTGTGGTTCTGGACCTCCTCGCCGCGTGCCGACGCGGCTCCTCCGCAAACTACGGCTGCGGCCAAGGCCGATCCGATGCCTGCGGCGGCAAAACAGGCCGCCAGGGACGATGTCGAGACGACCGCCGCGCTGTCGAAGCGCGCCGATGCCACCCAGGCCGCGACCCCGGCCGCCACTCCTGCCCCGGCGCCGGTGCCGGCCCCCGTTGCGGCCGCGCCCAAATGCGCCAACCCCGACGCGCTCGGCATCAGCCGCACCGTCGTGGTCGACACCAATGGCGGCCCGGGCTTCGGCTTCCTGCAGTACAAGCAGTATGACTTCCTGACCGACAAGGAGGTCGTGCTGACCTTCGACGACGGTCCGTGGCCGACCACGCCGGCCGTGCTCAAGGCGCTGGCTGACGAATGCACCAAGGCGGTGTTCTTCCCGATCGGCCTGCACACCACCTATCACCCGGACATCCTGCGCCAGGTCGCCGCCGCCGGCCACACCATCGGCGCCCACACCTGGTCGCATGCGCATCTCGCCAGCAAGAAGCTGACCGAGCAGCAGGCCAAGGACGAGATCGAGAAGGGTTTTAGCGCGGTGAAGCTGGCGCTGGGCAGCAATCCCGCGCCGTTCTTCCGCTTCCCGGCGCTGGCGCACACCCCGGCGACAACCGCCTATCTCGGCACCCGCAACATCGCAATGTTCTCGGTCGACGTCGACTCCAACGACTTCAAGTCCAAGAGCGCGGACGAGGTGATCAACAACGTGATGACCAAGCTCGACAAGGAGCACAAGGGCATCATCCTGATGCACGACCTGCAGAAGCACACCGCGCAGGCGCTGCCGACGCTGCTCCGCAAGCTCAAGGCCGGCGGCTACAAGGTGGTCTGGATGAAGGCCAAGACCCAACTCGAGACGCTGCCCGAATACGACGCGATGATGGCGAAGACCGAGAAGCCGATCGCAACGGGCCGGCCGATCGGCAACGTCGTGCAGACGGTCGCCGAGTAACCCAGCGAACGCACTCTCAACGCAAAGCGCCCCTGGACCCGGTCCAGGGGCGCTTTCGCTTTCTGCTCGCAGCCACCTTCTGCGCCTGTGCGCCTTCGAGAGTGGCACCATCGCGCCCGGCGGCTGCGGCTCCCACCAAAATATCGAAAACAACCCCATGCAAAGGAGCCGGCGGATGCCGGCGCTCGACAAGGCAACTTGACCCGTCGGGCAAATCAGGGATACATTTCCAATATTCCGAAATCACGCATCCCTCGCCCGTTGGCGGGGAGACCAGCCACGTCGAGCCCACTTTTTTGAGATGCATCACGCTGTCAGCACAGCAGTTGCCGACGGGTTGGCGTGGTCCAGTCGGATTGTTGGAACTTGGTCCTGTCAGTGGGCCCGTATCGCTGTAGTTTTTGCACCTTGAGACATGGTCTCGGCGCAACGCCGTCGCCCGTGCACGCCAGCGTCCAGCACAAGCTTGCGTGCCGCAGCTCCGATGATGCCTTGGGAATAGACTCGTCGGTTTGGCCTTCTCCTTCACGACGCCCGAACTCCGGAGAAACCCAGTGAGTGCATTCGAACAAGGTCGCGTGCGGCCCGCCGACAATGGCTTGGCGAATACGACCGCCGACAGGCTTCGCTGGCTGATCCCGGCGGCTGGAGCGATGGCCTATCCGTTCCTGCTCGATGCATTTCACCTCGCGGTCTCTCCCGCTGCTGGTCCGATGTCGTTTGGGCGACTGGCCCTGGCGGCGCTTTGCCTGTTGGCCGCGACCGCCGCGCCCTTGCTGGCTCTGGCTTGCGCTCATTGGATGACCAAGGCCGCACCGTCATCGTTCGCGCTGCGCGCCCGCCGCCTCGCCTACCTCGGCATCGCCGCGCCGCCCTTGTTCGTGCTGACCGGCGTCGGTCTCGGCCTGCTGCACATCCCTGTCAGTGACGAGATTGTTTGGGTCGCGGGTTGGCTCGTCGCGTGCCTCTATGTGCTTTTCGGCAGCGAGCAGGCGCAACGTGCGGCACCATCAGCCGCGATTGCGCCCTCTATCGCCAAATGGCGCGTGACACATGGCGTCGCCGCAGCGATCATCCTTTTCTACGTCGCATTCCATCTCACCAATCATCTGCTGGGTTGGCTCGGACCTGATGTTCATGCCGCCGTGATGAAGGCGGGGCGCACCGTCTATCGGTCGTCCGTGGTGGAGCCCATCCTCGTCGTATTGATGCTGTTCCAGGTCGCCGTCGGGATGCGGCTCGCCTGGCGCTGGAGCTCGGCGCCTGCGGATGCATACCGCGTGTTTCAGATCGGCTCCGGCGTCTACCTCGCGGCGTTCATCGTGACCCATCTGAATTCCGCATTGGTCTCGGCGCGCGCCGTGCACCACATCGACACCAACTGGGCCTGGGCGTCGGGCGCACCGACCGGCCTGATCCACGACGCCTGGAGCATTCGCCTGGTGCCGCACTACGCGCTCGGCGTCTTCTTCGTCCTCGCGCATCTCACGTCGGGATTACGCGGCGTTCTGATCGCGCACGGCGTTGCCACGGCAGTTGCCAACCGGATCTGGGCAACCGGGCTCGCGATAGGCGGGCTGGTCGCGATCGCGATCATGAGCGGATTGTGTGGGGTGCGGATCTAGGCTTCAGCGGGCGGCCCGAGCGAGCCCGGTTGAGAAGAACATCGATGCCGTCAAGCTGAGGTTGACTTGCTGCGGTCACGCCAAAGCGCAAAGATCGCTGTTGCGAGCTTGTTCGGCCGATCAGGCCTCGCATAGCTGACCACCGGCTTGCTGGAATGATTTTCCATCAGCTCCCCTAGTATCTCGTAGTCAAGTTCGAGACCGAACTTTTCGTACGGTATGGATTCGGACTCAGCTCCCCCCGCAACATAAACGATATCGACTCGCGCCATGTCTTTCGCGATCGCCGCGGCTTCCTGCAAGGTGTCGCAGCCGTACGATTTGTATTCCCAGGAAGGATCGCTGAAGTGAAGTATCTTGCGGGTGCTTTCATCGAGCTTGCCGCGCTCTTCTTCAGAGAGCCCTATGATTATCACGTGGGCGATTTTCGGAAGCATCTGCCCAACCCCTTGAAATAGCGCCTCTAGAACTTGGTCTACCGGCGCGAGCGAGGGGTTCGACGCTCTGAGCAAGTCGTATCCGGGCGCCTTGATGCGCGCTGGGAGCAAGCTTCACTTCTGGCTGGGAAATGGTGCCGCAAGAGGGACTCGAACCCCCGACCCCGTCATTACGAATGACGTGCTCTACCAACTGAGCTATTGCGGCGAACCGTTCGGCAACGGCCGGATCACGCGGCCACCTGATATCGGGCATGACCCCGATTGGCAAGGACAACGCGGGTATCGAACCATACAGCCGTTAACCTAACCCCGAATTAGCTTCCCAAACGTGACAGAAATCCGCGCCAACCGCCCACCTGGGCCTTGGGCGGGCCGATTTGTTCCGCAAATTCGTCTACCGGACCGTCCTCGTCGACCCCGGGGTCATCAGGGGCCCGGATGATCGGGATTACGGCCGGAATGGGCGCCGGTGCGGCCTTGGGCAGGTCGGTCCGGGACCGGAACAAGGGGGCCGGCGCCGGGGGCGCCGATTCGGCGGCTGGAGGGGGAGCCGGTTCCGGCGCGGCGGGTTCGGCCGAGGCCGGGGCGGGCCCGGCCTCGATGGCCGCCGGCAGCGGGGCGTTATCCTGCACCGTCGGCGCGGCCGGCTCCAAGGGGTTGACCTCGACTGGCTTCGCCTCGACCTGCTTCACCTCGACCGGCTCGGCCGGCTTGGCGTCCGCCGGCTCGCTGGCGACTTCCTTTGGCGGCTCGACCCGGCGCGGCGCCAGCATCGCCTCCTCGAAGGGCGACGGCTCGATCGCATGGCCCTTGTCGGACGGCAGCGCCGCCACCGGGGTCTGCCACTGGAAGGCGTCGAGCCGGCCGGTGACCGGCGAGACCGGACGCCAGCGGTCCGACACATAACCGTCGGCGGTCCAGACCGGATCGTGCAGCGCGCGCACGGCGCGCAGGGTCCAGGCCCGCGCCCGGCCGCTGTCGCCATGCTCGGTGCGCTCGATCTCGGCCATCAACAGCGCGACGCGTTGCGTCGGCGCCGCGACAAACGGCTCCAGCGCCGCGCGCGCCCTGGCGAACTCGGCGGCGTCGATCGCGGCGCGCGCGATCGCCAGCGCGCCCTCGATATGGCCCGGCGTTTTCGCCGCCAGCGTCTCGACCCGCACCAGGCGCTGGCGCGCGGAATCGCCGAGCCGCACATGGGAATAGGCGTCGGCGAGATCGGGATGCGGCTGCGCCAGCCACGCGGTCTCGACGATGCGCATCGCGCGGCGCACCTGATGCGCCTCGCTCTCGAACTTCGCGGCGAGCACGGCGGCCGGGATCAGCGTCGGCGCCAGCTTGACCGCCTCCATCGCGCTCGAGCGCGACAGGTCGCGATCGATGGTCTCGAACTCCAGCGCGCGCGCCGTCAGCAGCACGCCGCGCTGCCGCCGATAGGTCGCCTTGTCGATCAGTCCGGCACTCTGGTTGTTGTCGATGATCGACAGCGCGCCGGCCCAATCGCCCTTGGCGCAGCAGAAGCCGAGCACCGCATGCGAGGCCCATGACGACGACGGCGACATCTTCAGCGCTTCCTCGGCGATCATCACGGCCGCAACCGGATCGTCGGCACGCTGCGCCTCGATGAACAGACCGCGCAATCCAAGCAGCCGCGTGTCCTCGCGTTCGGCCATGGCACGGAAGGCGCGCTGCGCGCCGTCGCGGTCGCCGTCGAGCTGCGCCGATTGCGCGTGCAGCAGCAGTGCCAGCGGATCGCCTCCGGCGTGGCGCCGCGCCACTTCGGCATGCGCGCGCGCCGCCGAGGAATCGCCATGCCCGATCGCAAGCAGGCCTTGCGTGATGGCGTGGCGGCCGCGGGCGTGACGCCGCTCGCGCCGGCCACGGCGGATGTGCGAGGGGATCTTCCAGAGCCCGCGCAGGATCACGCCGGCGACCATCGCGACGACGACGACGAGGCCGAGCAGATACATCGGCTGCTTGGACGTGAAGCGCAAGCCGCCCCAGTTCAGCACGAGATCGCCGGGCTGATCGGCCATCCAGGCCGCACCCGCTGCAGCGAGCGCGATCAGCAGCAGGAACAGAATGATCCGGATCATCAAAGACCTATTGCAAAGACTTACTGGTTGACCGTGGCGAGCGCCGCCATGGCGTTGTCGGCAAATTTACGCGACGCGTCGAGCGCGGCGCGGCGCGCGTCCACCTTGGCGAGCCAGGCTTGCGCCGCCGTGCGATCCGCGGGCGGCAGCGACTTCAGTTCACGCTCGGTCAATGCGAGGTCATTATGCAGGGCGGCCGATGTCACGCGCGCGACGATGCTGCCGCGATCGGTCCCCGTGCCGTCGGTCCGCTCGATCTGGATCAGCGTGGAGGCACCGGCCTTCAGACGATCGACCAGCCCGGCGCTGGCTGCCGCAGCCTCAGGCGGAGGCGGCGCAAGTTTCGGCACGATCTCGATCAGCTCGCGGCACAGCGCGTTCGGGCTCGGCACGCCTGAGGTCGCAAACGTCGCGAGCGGCTTCAGCACCTCGGCATCATCCGACAGCGCCTTCGCGGCCTCGAGCGCGGAGGCATAGGGATCGCCGTGACGCACCGCGACGTCGAGCAGCGATGCCGCGACGACGCGGCGCAGCGGCACATCGTCGGCCTTCGCCTCAGCCTTGGTGTCGGCGATCTTGCCGTCCTGCCTCGCGATCGCCGCGCCCTGCGCCTTCACCGCGCCTTCGACCTTGTCGATGCGCGCCGTGATGCCGGAGATATCAGCCGCAGCCGCGCCATCGCGCGGCGCGGCTTTCGCGTCATTGACCGCCGCCGCAAGCTTGTCGGATTGCGCCCGCGTCGCGGCGAGCTCGGTGCGCAGTGCGGCGATCGATTTGTCGAGCGCCTCCAGCCGCGCCGTCGCCGCGGGATCGGCGGCCGGCGCGACCGGCCTGCCGGCTTTCGATTCCAGCGCACTCAGGCGCGTGCCGAGCTGGTCGATGGCGGCATTGGGTAGCGTCGCCGGGACCGGCTGCACGACGGGCCAGCCGAGCAGCCAGCCGACCCCGATCACCAGCGCCGCCGCGACGGCGCCGGATATCGGAGCCACCACCCAAGGCGATACCGGCCGCGCCGGTTCGGCGTCCGACGCCGCGGAGGCGGTCTCGGGCTGCGGCTCCGCTTGCGCTGCGGCGTCGCCTTGGGGCTCGGCTTCGGGCGTCGCCGCGTCCGCGGACGCCTTGCCGGCATCCTGGTCGGCCTCCTTGGCGACTTCCCTGGCGGCATCCTCGGCCCCCTCCGCCTTCGACGGTTCGCTGGAGATTTCGGTCGCCTGAAGATCGATGGTCGGCGGCGCGCGCTTGGGCCGGGAATCCGGCGAAGATCCTGGGTCGTCTGGCCTTTCTTCAGCCATCGCGGGGGGTCCTCAAAACTACTGGCCGCATACTGTAGAGCATGATGCGATCCGATTGAATTGGATCATGCTCTTGTCCTTTTGTTTGGTCGCGTTTTCTTAACGCGAACCGGTCCCCACTTCGCTTGAAAACGCTCCGCCAGAATCGGCCCAGGCTCTTAGAGCATGATCCGAATAACCGAGCATTGCCTAACATCATGGTCAGACGAAAGAATTATTCCGGTCTCGGCCGCAGGGTGCGGCTCAGCGCCTCCAGCAGGGCATTTTCGTCCGGCCGCGCCGCCACCACCACCTTGGTCGCGCCGGCGTCATGGAGCACCGCGGCGACGGCCGCCGAGATGCAGCATTGCGGCAAGGCGAGCGCCGAAATCTCGATCCCGTCGGCGCGCACGGTGTCCAGAAAGGCCCGCGCGCTGCGGCGGGAATAGTGCAGCACCGCGGTGATCCGGTTCGCCATGAAGGCGTCGCTGACCTCCCTCGGGAAGCCGGCCACCGGCGCCATCCGGTAGGTGGTGTGGGTGACGACGCTGAGCCCGCGCTCGCCGAGCTCGCCGGCGAGATCGCGCGACAGGTCGGCGCCGGCGAGATAGAGCAGCGCCGCAGACGCCGGCAGTTCGCCGGCGTCGACCCGTGCGAGCACGAGCTTGCGCAGCGAGACCGCATCGCCCTTCGCCACGATCACCTTGTCGAAGCCGGCGGCGCGCGCCGCATCGGCGGTGTGTACCCCGACCGCAAACAGCGGCAGCCGCAACAAGCGGCTGGTCGCGAGATCGACCGCACGCAGCGCATTGGCGCTGGTCAGGATGACGGCATCATAATCCGCATCGTCGTCGCCGCGGAACGGCAACGGCTCGAAGCGCAGCACCGGCGCCGACAGGGCGTCAAAGCCGCGCTGGCGCAGCGTCGCGAGCGTCGCGTCATTGTCCGGATGCGGTCGTGTGACAAGGATTGTCAGGGTTTCAGGCCTCCAGCCGTATAAATTGGACGTTGGCGACCGATTGCACTTTAAGACCTCGCAATGCTACCCCGGAGCGGACATTTTGATGAGCATCATCTTGCCGGAAACCGGTTCCGGCCTGTCCGGATCATGCTCGTAGCACAAGGACCGAAATTGGGACACGAACCGCCGATGCTGGTGCTGGGGATCGAGACCACCTGCGATGAGACCGCGGCCGCCGTGGTCGAGCGCCAGGCTGACGGGCAGGCGAAAATCCTCTCCAACGTCGTGCGCTCGCAGACCGACGAGCACGCCCGCTTCGGCGGCGTGGTGCCGGAGATCGCGGCGCGCGCCCATGTCGACCTGCTCGACGGCATCGTCGCCACTGCAATGAAGGAGGCCGGCGTCGGCTACGGACAATTGTCGGCGGTCGCGGCAGCCGCGGGCCCCGGCCTGATCGGCGGCGTGATCGTCGGCCTCACCACCGCGAAGGCGATCGCGATGGTGCACGATACGCCGCTTATCGCGGTGAACCATCTCGAGGCGCACGCGCTGACGCCGCGGCTGACCTGCGCGCTGGCGTTTCCCTATTGCCTGTTCCTGGCCTCGGGCGGACACACCCAGATCGTCGCCGTGGTCGGCGTCGGTGAATATGTGCGGCTCGGCACCACGGTCGACGACGCGATGGGCGAGGCGTTCGACAAGGTGGCGAAGATGCTGTCGCTGCCCTATCCCGGCGGACCGGAGGTCGAGCGCGCGGCCGCCGGCGGCGACCCGACGCGGTTTGCCTTTCCACGTCCGATGCTCGGCCGCGCCGATGCGAATTTCTCGCTGTCGGGACTGAAGACGGCGGTGCGCAATGCAGCCAGCCGGCTGGAGCCGCTCGAGCCGCAGGACGTCAGCGATCTCTGCGCGAGTTTCCAGGCCGCGGTGCTGGAATCGACCGCGGACCGCCTGAGCGTCGGCCTGAAGCTGTTTCAGGAGCGGTTCGGCACGCCGCGCGCGCTGGTCGCGGCCGGGGGCGTCGCCGCCAACCACGCGATCCGCAGTGCGCTGCAGGAGGTTGCGGCGAAGGCGCAGACCACGCTGATCATCCCGCCGCCGGCGCTCTGCACCGACAATGGCGCGATGATCGCCTGGGCCGGCGCCGAGCGGATGGCGCTTGGCCTCACCGACACGATGGAGGCGCCGCCGCGCGCGCGCTGGCTGCTCGACGCCAACGCCAAGGCGCCGGCCGGCTACGCCAACAGCCGCGCCGGATATTGAACAATGTACGACGGGGCGCGCATCAGGCACCGTCGCACCTCGCCCCGCTTGCGGGGAGAGGTCGGATTGCGCAGCAATCCGGGTGAGGGGGTACAGGTCTCGACACTCGGCTCGCTCGCGGATAAAGCCCCTCACCCCAACCCTCTCCCCGCAAGAGCGGGGAGAGGGAGCGAAGACAGGCCCGCCTGATGCCGGCGCATATGTCCGTGAGCGTGATCGGTGCCGGCGCCTGGGGCACGGCATTGGCCGATGTCGCGGCGCGCGCCGGGCGCAAGGTGACGCTGTATGCGCGCAATGCCGAGCATGCCGCGCAGATCCAGGCGACGCGGGTCAATCCGCGGCTGGCTGGTGTCCAGCTTCATCCCGGCATCGCCGTGACGTCGGACATCGCCGCCGCGGCACAGGCCGACATCATCCTGGCCGTGACACCGGCGCAGCATCTGCGCGCGGCGGTCGGGCACCTTGCGCCGCATCTCAAACCCGACACGCCTGTCATCGCCTGCGCCAAGGGCATCGAGCACGGCACGCATAAATTCATGACCGAGGTGATCGCGGAAGCCGCGCCGCGCGCCGTACCCGCGATCCTGTCGGGGCCGAGCTTTGCCGACGACGTGGCACGCGGATTGCCGACCGCCGTCACGCTGGCCACCAGGGACGAACCGCTCGCACGCGCGCTCGTCCAGGCGCTCGGCTCGGCGACCTTCCGGCCCTATCACACCACCGATGTGCGCGGCGTCGAGATCGGCGGCGCGGCCAAGAACGTGCTGGCGATCGCCGCCGGCATCGTCGTCGGCAAGAATCTCGGCGCCTCCGCGCTCGCCGCGCTGACCACGCGCGGCTTCAGCGAGCTCGCAAGATTGGGCCGCGCCTGCGGCGCCCGCGCCGAAACCCTCTCAGGCCTGTCGGGATTGGGCGATCTGCTGCTGAGTTGCTCGACCGCGCAATCGCGCAATTTCGCACTCGGCCTCGCGCTCGGCCGCGGCGAAGCCGCGCCGATCGGCAAGCTCGCCGAAGGCGCGTTCACCGCGCCGGTGCTGTGCGAGCTCGCCGCTGCGCAGAAGGTCGACATGCCGGTGTCAAACGCGGTCGCCGCGATCCTGAGCGACCGGCTGACCATTGACGCAGCGATCGAAGGCCTGCTGACGCGGCCGTTCAAGGCGGAGTAGCGCACGTCACGGTCGCGCGTGGCAGAGCTTCACGATCCGTGCGCGCCGTACTAGCGTGGCGGCGAACCGTCGGATCCCGGTCCAACAAATCGAAAAACGGATCCCAAGGGAAAACCCATGCGTCAACCGCATCGCGCCATCCTTTCGATCAGCCTCGCCGTCGCATTCACCGCCTCATCCGCCATAGCCCACGCCCAAACGGCCGCCACCTACGACGACCTTGCCAAGAGCGAGGCCGCCGCCAATGCCGACAACGGCAAGCGGGTCGCGCCACTCAAATCGATCGGCAATCCAACCACCGACGTGTCTGCCGAGATGCAGGCAATGATCGGCGCGCCCTATCCGCCGCATTTCAATGCCGACCCCAAAACCCCGGCGGAATGGAAGGAGTTGATCGATCGCCGCGCCAAGCTTCTGATCGCGGGTATTCCGGCGCTGAAGGCGAAGCTCGGCGTCAAGGTCGAGGAAACCAGGCTCGCCGGCGTGCACTGCTACATCGTGACCCCGAACAAGATCGCGCTCGAGAACAGGCGACGCCTGCTGATCCACGTCCATGGCGGGGGTTACGTGTTCGGCCCCGGCGAAGCCGCGTTGCCGGAAGCCATCATGATGGCCGGCTTTGGCGGCTTCAAGGTCCTCTCGGTCGACTACCGGATGCCGCCGGACTTCCCCTATCCGGCGGCGATGGACGACGCGATGGCGGTCTGGAAGGAAGTTCTGAAATCGCACGAGCACCGCCGGCTGGCCATCTTCGGCACCTCAACCGGTGGGGCGATGACGCTTGCGATGGTGTTGCGGGCGAAGGATGAGAAACTGCCGCTGCCCGCCGCCATCGCGCCGGGCACGCCATGGTCCGATATCGACAAGATCGGCGACAGCTACGCGAGCAATGAATGGGTCGACAACGTGCTGGTGACCTGGGACGGCTGGCTCGGCCGCGCCGCCAGGCTTTATGCAAACGGCACCAGCCTGAAGAACCCCTACATTTCGCCGATCTATGGTGACTTCAAGGGCTTCCCACCGACCATCCTGACATCGGGCACGCGCGATCTGTTCCTCAGCAACACGGTTCGCACGCATCGCAAGTTGCGCCGCGCCGGCGTGATCGCCGATCTCAATGTCTATGAAGGGCAGTCGCACGCCCAGTACCAGTTCAACGCCGACGCGCCCGAGACGAAGGAGGCGTTCGCCGACATCGCCAGGTTCTTCGATCGATATTTGAAACAGTAGGTGCCGCGCTTCTTGATTTGACGCGTTTTCTTCACGCGAACCGGCATCCATCCCGCATCAAGTGCGGGACAGGCTTCGCTTGAAAACGCTCTGGATCGGGTGCCCGTGCTTGTCGCGGGCATCGACGTCGCTGTAGATTGCAGCGCAATCGAACGGGGTGAGTTGCGATGAATTACTGGCTGGTGAAATCCGAACCGTCGGTCTGGTCGTGGGACCATCAGGTCGCCAAGGGCGCGAAGGGCGAAGCCTGGACCGGCGTGCGCAACTTCACGGCACGGCAGAATCTCGTCAACATGAAGAAGGGCGACAAGGCGTTCTTCTATCATTCCAACGAGGGCAAAGAGATCGTCGGCATCGCCGAGATCATCAAGGAAGCCTATCCCGACCCGACCGACAAGACCGGCAAGTTCGTCTGCGTCGACATCAAGGCCGACAAGCCGCTGAAGACGCCGGTGACGATGGCCGCGATCAAGGCGGACAAGAAGCTCGCCGACATGGCGCTGGTAAAGTATTCGCGGCTTTCAGTGCAGCCGGTGACCGCGGAGGAGTGGAAGTACGTCTGCAAGATGGGCGGGCTGTGATGTCTCGTCCAACTCTACTGTCGTCCCCGCGAAGGCCGGGCGAAGGCCGGGACCCATTACCCCAAATGTCGATTGCTGAAACGAGCTGGGGCCACAGCGAATTCTAATCACAGGCGGCTGTGGTAACGGGTCCCGGCTTTCGCCGGGACGACGGCTTGCGGGACCTACGCCCCGGCCGCCATCACCACCTGCGCCAGCAATTGCTCGCGCTTGGACTGGGTGCGGTAGCCTCCCATCGTCGCGGCGAAGCGCTCGAGGATGCCGTCCTCGAAGGCGGTGACGATGGTGTCGTGGACATAGCTCTTGCGGCAGATCGCCGGCGTGTTGGACAGCTGGTCGGCGGCGGCACGGATCGCATCCAGCACCTGGCGCTTGCGGCCGCGCTGGCTGGTGGCCGGCGTGATCCGCGACAGCGATTCCACGACGACCGCCGACGCCATCAGGGTGCGGAAATCCTTCAGCGAGATCTTGATGCCGGCGATCTCGCGCAGGAACGCGTTCACCGCCGTGGTCGAGGCGGCCCGTACCACGCCGGAGCGGTCGTGATACTGAAACATGCGCTTGCCCGGGACGCCGCGCAGGATGCCGATCGCACGCACCAGCTTGGCCGCATCGCATTCCTTGCGCACGGCCTTGCCGCCCTTGGCCTTGAAGGTCAGCACCAGGGAGTCGTCTTCCAGCGTGACGTTGGACTTCAAGAGCGTGGTGGCGCCGCGGGTGCCGTTGAGGCGCGCATAGGATTCGTTGCCAGGCCGGATCGCGGTGCGCGCGATCAGCTCGATCACCGCCGACAGCGCGAACTCGCGCGTCGGCTCGTCGCCGGACAGAAACGCCGAGACCTTGCGCCGGATCTTCGGCAGCGCGGCCACCAGCTTGGCGAGGCGATGCGCCTTGCGCTGCTCGCGAACCTTCTCCCAGTCGGCGTGATAGCGATATTGCAGCCGGCCCGCGGCATCGCGGCCGACCGCCTGCAGATGCGTATTCGGATCGCTGGAATAGCGCACCTGGCGATAGGCCGGCGGGACCGCCATCGCGTGCAGCCGGCGGATGGTGCGCGCATCGCGGACCCGCGAGCCATTGGCACGGACGAATGAATAGGTCTTGCCGCGCTTGATGCGGCGGATGGTCAATTCGTTCTGGTCGCCGAGCCGCAGGCCCAGATCGCGCGCCAGTTCTTCAACCGTCGTTCTGATGGCAGCGGGCGCGTCGAGCTTGAGTTTTGCCGGCGGCTGCAGCCTGGCCCGCGGCGGCTTGGTCGGCCACTGGCCCAGTGCCTTTGCCAAGGCGACAGCGGGATCGGCGGAAACGGGCCGCACAGCCGCGATATTCTGCTGATCCATCATTACTCTCGCAAGACGCCTTGTTCCGCTGTTCTCCCGGTAATGCCGTTGCTTCGGGCTTCGTTCCGGTGGGCCGTCTGGCCTCGGAAACGCGATTTAGGGCGTCGGGGCCGACATTGCGAGTCGCGAATCAGTTATTGACTGTATTAAATTACCTTTCATGGGTGCCATTCGCCCGCTAACGTTGATTTTGGGCTGCCCGGGATCGGACAAAATGACGCGAGCGCGGTGCCGGAAACCGGCGTTTGAACGCCCGGAGGTCCACCGCGGTCCCCCAGATCAGGTCAGCGACCTTGCCCTTTCGCGCGCCGCTCTCGCCGGGGCGCGGCTCGAGCTCGGCAGCCACGGGACGGTCCAACCGCTGGCCGCAATCAAGGATTATGCGGTCACGAACGTGTTGACGCAGCTCATCGCGGCGGCGTCCGACAATTCGTTCAATTGTACCTGAAGCCGTCCATCAAATTCAGCGTCAGCGCATCGTCATCGCACGCGGCACTGCTGCGGTGACGGCGAACGCGCAGAGAACGATACCACTACGACCAAGAGACCAGTGACCCCGAGCAAGCGATGGCGCATAGGTTTCTCTCGTCGATGCGTTGCGGTAAGCCGTCCTATCACAAGCGGAAGCCGGCGGACTATCCGGCGGCTTCAACGCGACGAAAGTGACGGTCCTTTTTCCTTGCCGGGCCGGAATGCGGCAACGCATAATCGCGGCAATGATCAAGACGGCTTGCCGTCGCGTCGTGCGCGATCGGCAATGAGTGGAGGAAAATGATGTCCGAGAAGATCTATGACGTGTCGGCCGACTGGGCCAAGCGCGCCTATATCGATGACGCCAAATATCGCGAGATGTATGCGCACTCGGTCAAGGACCCGAACGGCTTCTGGGCCGAGCACGGCAAGCGGATCGACTGGATCAAGCCCTTCACCAAGGTCGAGAACGTCTCCTTCGCACCGGGCAACATCTCGATCAAATGGTTCGAGGATGGCGTGCTGAACGTCGCCTGGAACTGCATCGACCGCCATCTCGACAAGCGCGGCGACCAGACCGCGATCATCTGGGAGGGCGACGATCCCTCCGAATCCAAGCACATCACCTACCGCCAGCTGCACGACGAAGTCTGCAAGATGGCCAACATCCTGCGCACGCGGAACGTCAAGAAGGGCGATCGCGTCACGATCTATCTGCCGATGATTCCGGAAGCGGCCTACGCCATGCTGGCCTGCGCGCGGATCGGCGCCATCCATTCGGTGGTGTTCGGCGGTTTCTCGCCGGACAGCCTCGCGCAGCGCATCAAGGACTGCGACTCGAAGGTGGTGATTACCGCCGACGAGGGCCTGCGCGGCGGCAGGAAGGTGCCGCTGAAGGCCAATGTCGATGCCGCCATTGCCAAGACCGGCGGCGTCGATTGGGTCGTGGTGGTGAAGCGCACCGGCGGCAAGATCGACATGAACCCGACCCGCGACCTCTGGTATCACGAGGCCGCTGCGATGGTGACGACGGAATGCCCGGCCGAGCATATGCACGCCGAGGATCCGCTGTTCATCCTCTACACCTCGGGCTCGACCGGAACGCCGAAGGGCGTGCTGCACACCTCGGCCGGCTACCTCGTGTTTGCGTCGATGACGCATCAATACGTGTTCGATTATCACGACGGCGACATCTATTGGTGCACCGCCGACGTCGGCTGGGTCACCGGCCACAGCTACATTCTCTACGGGCCGCTCTGTAACGGCGCGACCACGCTGATGTTCGAGGGCGTGCCGAACTATCCGGACAATTCGCGCTTCTGGAACGTGGTCGACAAGCACAAGGTCAACATCTTCTACACCGCGCCGACCGCGATCCGCGCGCTGATGCAGGGTGGCGACGAACCGGTGAAGAAGACCTCGCGCAAATCGCTGCGCCTGCTCGGCTCGGTCGGCGAGCCGATCAATCCGGAAGCCTGGGAGTGGTATTACCGCGTGGTCGGCGACGACCGCTGCCCGATCGTCGACACGTGGTGGCAGACCGAGACCGGCGGCATCCTGATCACGCCGCTGCCCGGCGCGACCAAGCTGAAGCCCGGTTCGGCGACACGGCCGTTCTTCGGCGTGGTGCCGGAGATCGTCGATGCCGACGGCAAGACGCTCGACGGCGAGACCTCGGGCAATCTCTGCCTGACCAGGTCATGGCCAGGCCAGATGCGCACGGTCTATGGCGACCACGCGCGGTTCGAGCAGACCTATTTCTCGACCTACAAGAACAAGTATTTCACCGGCGACGGCTGCCGGCGCGATGCCGACGGCTATTACTGGATCACCGGCCGCGTCGACGACGTCATCAACGTCTCCGGCCACCGCATGGGCACCGCCGAGGTCGAGAGCTCGCTGGTCGCGCATGAGGCGGTCTCGGAGGCCGCGGTCGTCGGCTATCCGCACGACATCAAGGGCCAGGGCATCTACGCCTATGTCACGCTGATGAAGGGCACCGAGCCGACGGAAGCGCTGCGCAAGGAGCTGGTCGCCTGGGTCCGCAAGGACATCGGGCCGATCGCCTCGCCGGACCTGATCCAGTTCGCGCCCGGCCTGCCCAAGACGCGCTCCGGCAAGATCATGCGCCGCATCCTGCGCAAGATCGCCGAGGACGAGTCGTCGAGCCTCGGCGACACCTCGACCCTGGCCGATCCGGCCGTGGTCGACGACCTCGTGCAGAACCGTCAGAACAAGAAGGGCGCGCCGGCGTAAGGCCAGCAGCAGCAAGGATCAGAAGACCAAAGAAGGGCCGCGCGCGATCACCGCCGCGGCCCTTCCCGTTTCCTGCAACGGGCGCTTCACGGGATTGTCATAGGCAAGGCGCGATTGAGGCGCGTTTGTGGCCAAGTGTTGTTTCCAGGTCATTTACTTTAATCCGAACTTTTCATTCTCTCCCGCCATCAAGACGTGTCTCGCGGCCGGTGTGAAACCACCCGGTTAACACACGCAGTTAATGTTGCGTGCGTGAGACCGGCAGGCCCGGTTTTTCAAGGGCTCTGCATCTTCGTTTTTGGCTTCCTTGCGGGAGCTGTTGGGAAGTGGAGAGGTTGATGTCGAGGAAGTTTGCGGTGGCGCTGGCTGCCACCCTTGGTGCGGTTGCTTTGATATCGCAGGCGGCCGAAGCCCGGCCGGAAATGGTGGGAATACACGCCGACAACTATGAGCCAGGCACCATCGTAGTGAAGACCAACGAACGGCGGCTCTACCTCATTCTCGATTCCGGCCACGCGATGCGTTATCCGGTCGGTGTCGGCAAGTCCGGCAAGCAGTGGGCCGGCACCACGAAGATCGACGGCAAATATCGCAACCCAGCCTGGTCGCCGCCCGCCGAGGTCAAGCGCGACAAGCCCAGCATCCCGAACGTGATCGCCGGCGGCTCGCCGCATAACCCGATGGGCGTCGCTGCGATGACGCTGGCCGGCGGTGAATATGCGATCCACGGCACCAACGTGCCGGGCTCGGTCGGCGGTTTCGTCTCCTACGGCTGCATCCGCATGCTCAACACCGACATCACCGACCTCTATTCGCGCGTCGAGATTGGCACGACGGTCGTCGTCACCCGCTGATCAGGCACAGCGCCTCGTCCAAAGCAAGGCCGCGCAGATGCGCGGCTTTTGTTTGCCCAGCCTGGTTTGAGCTGTCGCCTAGCGCGCGAAATATCCGCACCAGCCGAACCGGTGCCCGCCATTGTAGGCCCGCGCATGACCGGCCGCGAGCAGCGCGGCCGAGACGTTGTCGGTCTTCCTGGTCGCGACGTCGGCGACGACACGGCCCTGATATTTGTCGGGACCGACATTGTAGATCGCGACGTCGCCCTGGCCGAGCAGGTCACGCAGCGCCACCGTCGCCGCTTGCGCCATCTGCAGTTCGCGCGCACAGGACGCCTTCAGCTCCGGCGCATCGATGCCGCGCAGCCGGACTCGCGTGTACAGATCCGGGCCCGGCGAGAAATGCACCCGCGCCTCGAACGTGTCGCCGTCGATCGTCCTGATCACATCAACGTTGTGCCTGATGTCGGGCGCGCCGGCCCGCTGCCAGATCACGTCGGTGTCGCGCGACCTGCCGAGCGACCAATGCGGCGGCAGATGCACCCATTGTCGGATCGGCAGCGTGCTGCCGACGGCAATGCCGAGCACGAACACCCATGGCAGCGCCGCCGAGACGCGGCGGCCCCAAGGTGATCTTCGGAAGGGCGGACGTCCCGTCCCACGATAAGCATTTATTCTTTCGGATGGGGACATTTTCCCAGACTGGCGCGAGTCGAGCCGTCAGGCAAGGCTCTCAGAAGTCCGAGGCGATGCCCTTGGTCTCCCAATCGCCGTAACGCGTCGGTTCCGGCCCCTTCGGACCCTGGAACTCCTTCGGCCGCGCCGCCGCGTTCTGCGCGGCCGCCTCCTCGGCAGCCCTGCGCCGCGCCGCGGCCTCGGCGAGCGCGCGTTGCGCGGCTGGCGTCAGCGGCTTGCGCGGCGCGGCCTCCAGCGGCGATGACAACGGCGATTTATCAGACATGGCAAAACTTTCTGCCTGCGGATTCCGTATCTCTGTACTGGCTCAGTGACGACATCACGATCACGAAATCCCGCAAGGCGATTCTTACATTTGGCATATTCGCATGCCAGAGGTGGTATGGAGTTGATGGGCATGAGCCGAATGTAACTCAGCACCTTCGAGATATCTCCGCTTCATGCCTCCTTCAAGATTTGCAGTACCTGCCGAAGTCCCCGGTCTCGCGGCTCGCCGCATCGCGGCCGACATCCTCGATGGCGTGCTGCACAAGCACCGCACGCTCGACGACCAGCTCGACGGCGCCGGCGCGCATCCCGGCCTGAAATCGCTCGCCGATCGCGACCGTGCGCTGATGCGCCGGCTGGTGTCGACCATCTTGCGCAAGCTCGGCACGCTCGGCCATCTGCTGTCGCGCCTGCTCGATCGCGGCATCCCGACCGATGCGCCGCGCGCGCAGAGCGCGCTCCTGATCGGCGCGGCACAGATTCTCTGGATGGACGTGCCCGACCATGCCGCGGTCGATCTCTCGGTGCGGCTGGTGCAGTCCGACCGGCGCGCCGCGAAATATGCCGGGCTCGTCAACGCCGTGCTGCGCCGCTGCGCGCGCGAGGGCCAGGGCCTGATCGACGAGATCAGCATGCAGACCCTGGACCTGCCGCCATGGATGCTGGCGCGCTGGAACGCGCATTACGGCGAAGCTACCGCGCGCGACATGGCGCTTGCGCTCGGCCACGAGCCGTCGCTCGATCTGACGGTGAAGTCGGACGCGGCGCAATGGGCGGCCCGCCTGCACGGCGAGACGCTGCCGACGGGAACCGTGCGCACGCTGCTGCAGGGTTCCGTCACGATGCTGCCCGGCTTTGCCGAAGGACAGTGGTGGGTGCAGGACGCCGCCGCCGCGCTGCCGGTGCGGCTGTTCGGCGACATCAAGGACAAGGCGGTCGCGGATCTCTGCGCCGCGCCCGGCGGCAAGACCGCCCAGCTCGCGCTGGCCGGCGCGCACGTCACCGCGGTCGACCGCTCGCCGGCGCGCGTGGCGCGGCTGCGCGACAATCTCACGCGTCTGGCCTTGCAGGCCGAGACCGTCGTTGCCGACGCCGCCGAATGGCCCGCCAAGGCCGCAAGCTTCGACGGTATCCTGGTCGATGCGCCCTGCAGCTCGACGGGAACCATCCGCCGCCACCCCGACGTCGCCTGGCTGCGGCAGGAAGGCGACATCGCCGCGCTGTCGGCGCTGCAGAAGCGGCTGCTGCAAAAAGCCGCCAATCTGCTGAAGCCCGGCGGCACGCTGGTCTACTGCACCTGCTCGCTGGAGCCGGAGGAAGGCGAGCACGCGATCGCCGCGCTGCTGGCGAGCGAATCAGGCCTGCGCCGTGCGCCGGTCGAGACAAGCGAGGTCGCCGGCCTCGACGACATCATCGCCGCCGACGGCGATCTGCGCACTTTGCCGAGCCATTTGCCCAATGCCGACCCGCGGCTCGGCGGGCTGGATGGATTTTACGCGGCCCGGCTGGTTAAATCCTGATTTTAAACTTCAGTCCTCTAAGCTCGAAGTGATTCGTGCGGTATCAAGAGGGTGCCTTGGCAGGTTTCTTGGCAGATGTCTTGGCCGCGTTTCCGGACTAAATAAGGATTCGTTGAAAATTCCCTCCCCGCAAGGTTAGGCGTGTCGGTCGCTCAAAGCAGACGCATCTCGACGCTGATTGCTGGCCGCTTTGCCCGCAGCATGCTCGCACGCGCCAGCGGGAGCACGGTTGCGCTGTCGCGGCTCTGGCCCGGCCGCACCGACCGGCTGGTCATCGCCCCGCACGATCTGCGGACCGCCGACGCCACCCGCGCGGCCGAGATCTATGCCGGACGATTCGTCTTCGCCGGCAAGATCGTCACCTGCCACGGCCGCTCGATCTTCGATCTCGAGCCACCGTCGGAGGATTGGGAAGCCGCCCTGCTCGGCTTTGGCTGGCTGCGCCACCTGCGCGCCGCCGACACCGCGCTGACCCGCGCCAACGCCCGTTCGCTGGTCGACGACTGGATCTCCAACCAGGCCCGCAAGCGGCCGCTGGAGCGCCGCGCCGATGTGCGCGCGCGGCGGGTGATCTCGCTGCTGTCGCAGGCACCGCTGGTGCTCGGCGACACCGACGGAAAATTCTACCGCAAATATCTGCGCGGGCTGGCGCGCGAGATCCGCTATCTGCGCCACGCGACGCTCGACAATGACGGCGTTCCGCGCCTGCAGGTGCTGATCGCGCTGTGCTACGCCTCGCTCTGTCTCGCCAACCAGGCGCGCAACATCAAATCGGCGACGCGCAAGCTGTCCGACGAATTGCAGCGCCAGATCCTGCCCGATGGCGGCCACATCTCGCGCAATCCCGGCGCGCTGGTCGAGCTGCTCAGCGATCTCCTGCCGCTGCGGCAGACCTTTGCCGCACGGAATATCGCGCCGCCGCCGGCGCTGCTCAACGCGATCGACCGCATGATGCCGATGCTGCGCTTCTTCCGGCACGGCGACGGCAGCTTCGCGCTGTTCAACGGCATGAGCACCGCGCCGTCCGATCTCGTCGCGACGCTGCTCGCCTATGACGACACCCGCGGCGTGCCGATGGCGAGCATGCCGCATACCGGCTTTCAGCGGCTTGATGCCGGCAACACCGCCTTGATCATCGATACCGGCCCGCCGCCGCCGGCCAGCGTCAGCCAGGACGCGCATGCCGGCTGCCTGTCGTTCGAGCTCTCCTCCGGGGTGAGCCGCATTGTCGTCAATTGCGGCATGCCAAGCACAGGCCGCGACAATTGGCGGCCGTTCGCGCGCTCCACCGCGGCGCATTCGACGCTGACCTATCGCGACGCCTCGTCATGCCAGTTCGTCGAGCTGTCGGCGATGAAGCGGCTGCTCCGCGGCGCGCCCATCACCAGCGGTCCGAGCAATGTCGAGAGCTACCGCGAAGCCGTTCCCGACGGCGACGTGCTCACCGCCTCGCATGACGGCTATCTCTCGCGCTTCGGCGTGATCCACCGCCGTGTGCTGATGGTCTCGCAGGACGGCACGCGGCTGGAGGGCGAAGATTTGCTGTCGCCGGCGCCGGGCGGCCGCATCAAGGGCAGCGAGGCCGATTTCGCGCTGCGCTTCCATTTGCATCCCTCGGTGAAGGCGAGCCGGCTGTCGGATGCCCGCGGCGTGATGCTGGTGCTGCCCAACCGCGACGTCTGGACCTTCGAGGCGATGGACGACAAGGTCGATCTCGAGGACAGCGTGTTCCTGGCCGGCAATGACGGCCCGCGCCGCACCTCCCAGATCGTGATCCGGCAGGACGCGAGGCAGGCCGGCACCATCCGCTGGAGCTTCGTGCGCTCCTCGACCTCGGCCTCCGCCACCACCGCACGCCGCAACGCCCGCCGCGAGCCGGAACTGCCGCTGTAGGACGGGTGAGTCCTCCGACCCGTCATCCTGAGGAGCCGCGAAGCGGCGTCTCGAAGGATGCACGGCCCCGCCGGTGGCCGTCGACCCTTCGAGACGCGCTGCGCGCTCCTCAGCGTGACGGAGAAAGAATACCGGACCACCCTCAATTTGCGGGGAATCAGGCGCATGTACCGGTTTCGTACGGCACAAAACCATGCTACCCGGCTGCCTTAACAGCCAGGGATTTTCCGATATGACCGAGCAGCTTCGCCGCGTGACCCGCGCTCTGTTGTCCGTTTCCGACAAGACCGGACTGATCGATTTCGCCAAGGCGCTGGCCGACCATGGCGTCGAGCTGGTCTCGACCGGCGGCACCGCCAAGGCGATCGCGGCGGCCGGGCTGAAGGTCAAGGACGTCTCCGAGCTCACCGGTTTTCCGGAGATGATGGATGGCCGGGTCAAGACGCTGCACCCGAAGGTGCATGGCGGCCTGCTCGCGATCCGCGACAACAAGGAACACACCGCGGCGATGGCTTCGCACGGCATCGCGCCGATCGACCTCTTGGTCGTCAACCTCTATCCGTTCGAGGCCACCGTCGACAAAGGCGCCGGCTTCGAGGAGTGCATCGAGAACATCGACATCGGCGGTCCCGCGATGATCCGCGCCGCGGCCAAGAACCATGACGACGTCGCCGTGGTGGTCGAGGCGAACGACTATTCTGCCGTGCTCGACGAGCTCGCCGCGCACAAGGGCGCAACCTCGCTTCAGTTGCGCCGCCGGCTCGCCGCCAAGGCCTATGCGCGCACGGCGGCCTATGACGCCGCGATCTCGAACTGGTTTGCCGTACAGCTCGACACCAAGGCGCCGGACTTCCGCGCCTTTGGCGGCAAGCTGATCCAGTCGCTGCGCTATGGCGAGAACCCGCACCAGACCGCGGCGTTCTATGCCACGCCGGAGAAGCGGCCGGGCGTCGCGACCGCGCGCCAGCTGCAGGGCAAGGAACTGTCCTACAACAACATCAACGACACCGACGCGGCCTATGAATGCGTCGGCGAGTTCGACCCGCAGCGCACCGCGGCCTGCGTCATCGTCAAGCACGCCAATCCCTGCGGCGTCGCCGAGGGCCCCGATCTCGCCACCGCCTATGCCCGCGCGCTCACCTGCGACTCCACCTCGGCCTATGGCGGCATCATCGCGGTCAATCGCACGCTCGATGCGGATGCCGCGCGCGCCATCATCGGCATCTTCACCGAGGTGATCATCGCGCCCGACGCAACCGAGGAGGCGATCTCGATCATCGCCGGCCGGCGCAATCTGCGCCTGCTGCTCGCCGGCGGCCTGCCGAACGCGCGCGCGGTCGGCCTCACCGCCAAGACCGTCGCCAGCGGCCTCTTGGTGCAGAGCCGCGACAATGCCGTGGTCGAGGACATGAACCTGAAGGTCGCGACCAAGCGTGCGCCGACCGACGCCGAGCTGCGCGATCTCAAATTCGCGTTCCGCGTCGCCAAGCACGTCAAGTCGAACACCATCATCTACGCCAAGGACCTCGCGACCGTCGGCATCGGCGCCGGCCAGATGAGCCGGGTCGATTCGGCACGGATCGCCGCGCGCAAGGCGCTGGACGCGGCCGCCGAGCTGAAGCTCGCCGGGCCCCTGACCAAGGGTTCGGTGGTCGCCTCCGACGCCTTCTTCCCGTTCGCCGACGGCATGCTCGCCTGCATCGAGGCCGGCGCCACCGCGGTGATCCAGCCCGGCGGCTCGATGCGCGACGACGAGGTGATCAAGGCCGCCGACGAGCACGGCATCGCCATGGTGTTCACCGGCGTGCGGCATTTCCGGCACTAGAGCAACCTGTCGTCCCTGCGAAAGTGTTCGGTCCCGTGTGATTGGCGAGGGCCTGGATTGGCGCCAGGTAGCCGAGGCATTTGAGGCGGGTCCGATTGTAGTCGTGGACGAACTTGGCGATGAAGGTGTCGCGGTCGGCGTGGTTGACAAAGGTACGGCGCGCGCTGCCCCGTTTGTGTTCGCGGCCAATGGCTTCGGCGATGCGCCGGTTGAAACGTTCGACGAGTCCGTTGGTCTGCGGATGGTAGGGCTTGGTCAGGCGATGCTGGATGGCGCACTGTCGGCAGAGTTGATCAAAGGGGTGGTCGCCGGAAGGCTTCCCGGACGGCTTGTTCTTCTTGTCGACGGCGAAGCGGTCGGTGAACTCGGCACCGTTGTCGGTGAGGATAGTGTGAACCTGGTGCGGAAAATCAGCCAGGAAGCGCTTAAGGAAACCGGTCGCGGTCGCTCCGTCCCGCCTGGAATGGACCTCGACAAAGACGTAGCGGGTGGCTCGGTCGATGGCGACAAAGGCATAGCTGGTGCGGCGCTGCAGTGCCGGCAGATACTTCACGTCGATATGGATGAAGCCGATACTGGCATTCTCGAAGACGCCGGCTTTGGGCTTGTCAGGCTTGGCAAGCCGGCTGATGCCGTTGCGCTGCAGGCAGCGGTGAATAGCACTACGGGACAGCTTGGCGTTGATGCATCGCCGCATCACCTCAACGATGTCGTCCAGCGGCAATTGGAGCGATGTCCGTAGTTCACAAACGGCCCTTTCTTCAACCGCGGAGAGGCTGGTCGTGAGGTTCTTCGGCCGGTGCGAGCGGTCTTCGACCGTCGTGCGGCTGCGCCAGCGATAAATCGTGGTCTCGCTGACCCCCAGTTCGGCCGCCAACTGAGCGACCGACTTCCGGCTGCGCTGGATGTAGGCACGTGTCTTCGGCGTCGTCGTGGCGTTCGCGTGCAAGCTCAGTTCCATGACACGAGGCGCTCCCTAACAAAGGCCACGCCTCGTTCTACACCGATTCCATCCAACCAATCTGCAGGGACCAAACACGAAAGCAGGGACCCATAACCACAAGCGTGTCTTGTTGGAACGAGCTGAGGCTCCAGCGCCGCGCAACACGAGCAGCGGTGGTTATGGGTCCCGGCTCGCGCTTCGCTTGGCCGGGACGACAGTGTTTATTATTCCCGCACCTTCGCCAATAGCGCCAGTCCCGCGACGAAGAACGCCACCAGCACCGCCATGCCGGCCTTCTGGCTCGCGGTCGCCGCGGTGATCGCGCCGATCAGGAGCGGGCCGATGAACGACGTCACCTTGCCGGTAAGCGCGAACAAGCCAAAATACTGCGCGATGCGATCCTTCGGCGCGAGGCGGATCAGGAGCGAGCGCGAGGCGGCCTGCAGCGGCGCACCGGTGGCGCCGATCAGGCAGCCCAGCACGATGTAGGCGCGCTCGGCGGCGCCCGCGAACAACGGACCGCCAGGCACCGGCGGCACGACCTGGATGAACAGGACGGAATCCTTGTTCACGGTGAGGATCACGACGATCGCAAGCAGCAGGATCAGCAGGCTGGCGGTGATCACGCGCTTCGGTCCGAATGCATCATCGAGCTTGCCACCGATCCAGCCGCCGAACGTGCCGGCCACCGCGAGGATGATGCCGAAGGTACCGATCCGGATCGTGTCCCAGCCGAACGTGCCTGCGGCATAGATGCCGCCGAACGCAAACAGCGAGACCAGCCCGTCGGTGTAGATCATGTTCGCCAGCAGGAAGCGCGCCAGTGACGTCTGCTTCGGCAGGCTCGACAACGATTGCCTGAGCTCGCGCAGGCCTTCGCCGAGCGCCGCGCGCATCGGGCGCTTCGTCGGATAGTCCGGCGTGAACAGGAACATCGGCGTCACGAAGATGATGAACCACAACCCGGTCAGCGGACCGGTGATGCGGTCGCCTTCATGCATGGCGGGATCGAGACCGAACAGCGGCGTGAAGCCGAACAGCGTGCGGCCGGTCTCGGCATTGGCGGCAAGAAAGCCGAGCACGAGAACAAGACTCAGGATGCCCCCGGCATAGCCGGTGGCCCAGCCGGTGCCCGACAGTCGCCCGATCCTGTCGGGCGGCACCAGGGTCGGCATCATGGCATTGTTGAACACGGTCGCGAACTCGACGCCGACGCTCGCAATCGCATAGGCGAGCAGCAGCGCCGGGATGATGTCGGGATTGCCGGGCTTGCCGATCCACATCGCGCTGGCGCCGATCACGAGCAGCGCGCCGAAGCCCGCGATCCACGGCTTGCGCCGGCCGCTGGCATCGGCGATCGCACCCAGCACCGGGGACAGCAGCGCGATCGCAAGTCCGGCCGCCGCGGTGGCAAAGCCCCACAGCGCCTGGCCGCTCGCGGCATCAGGCGCGACGAAGCTCGCGAAATAAGGCGCGAACACAAAGGTCGTGATCAGCGTGAAATATGGCTGCGCAGCCCAATCGAAGAAGATCCAGCTGATGACGGCAGCGCGGCCAGGATAAACCTTGGTGGTGGCCTTCGCGTCACCGGCGCCCGTCTGCATTGTTGCCGTCATCGCGAAAGATATTCCCCAACTCGAACCACAGGCAGGCTTTTGCCGCTCCAATCCGCTCCCATATAGCATGGGCCGGTTTGACCGATACGGCGATGAACAGGGCAGGACATTTCGATGGCGCTGACGGCAACGATGTCGCGACGGCTGTTTGCCGCTCTCCTGGTGATTGGTATCGCGACGCCTGCCCTCGGCCAGGTCCAGCGCCGCTTCTATGAACCTTCGGCCGCGGACACGATTCGCAGCATTCACGCCGAAAACGGCATGGTGGTGGCGCAGGAGAAGCTGGCTGCGCAAGTTGGCGCCGACATCCTGCGACAGGGCGGCAACGCGGTCGACGCCGCGGTCGCCACCGGCTTCGCGATGGCGGTGACCTATCCGCGCGCCGGCAATATCGGCGGCGGCGGTTTCATGGTGATCCATCTCGCCGGGCGCAATGAGGATGTCGCGATCGACTATCGCGAGACTGCGCCGCAGGCCGCTACCCGCGACATGTTCCTGAACGCCGACGGCAAGCCCGATTCCGACAAGTCGCGCAACTCCGCGCTCGCGATCGGCGTGCCCGGTACGGTCGCGGGTCTCGCGCTCGCACTGGAGAAATACGGCTCCGGCAAGTTCACGCTGGCGCAGATCCTCAAGCCCGCGATCGATCTCGCGCGTGACGGATTCATCGTCACCGACGACACATCGGACACGCTGAACGACATGTATCGCCGCATGTCGCGCTGGCCGAATTCGGCCAAAACATTCTCGCACGCCGACGGCACGCCGCTGCGCGAGGGCGACCGCCTGATCCAGGGCGATCTCGCCGGCGTATTGACTGATATTGCCGAACAGGGCCCGCGCGGCTTCTACGAAGGTCCGGTTGCCGAGAAGCTTGTCAGCGGCATCAAGAATGCCGGCGGCATCTTTACGCTCGAGGATCTGAAATCCTACCAGCCGGTGATCCGCACGCCGATCCGCGGCAGCTATCGCGGCTACGACATCGTCTCGATGCCGCAGCCCTCCTCCGGCGGCGTCGTGCTGCTGGAGATCCTCAACATCCTCGAAGGCTTTCCGATGTCCGACATGAAGCAGGGCTCGGCCGCCTCGCTGCATGTGATGATCGAGGCGATGCAGCGGGCCTATGCCGATCGCGCGCGCTATCTCGGCGATCCCGCCTTCGTTGACGCGCCGACGCAATTGCTGATCGACAAGGACTATGCCGCCAAACAGCGCGCCACCATCGATCTTGCCCGCGCCGCGCCCTGGACCGATGTGCGCAACGCCAAGCAGCCTCACGAAGGCGACAACACCACGCATTACTCTGTCGTCGATGCCGGCGGCAACGCCGTCAGCAACACCTATACGCTGAACTTCCCGTACGGCGTCGGCCTCGTCGCCGACGGCACCGGCGTGCTGCTCAACAACGAGCTCGACGATTTCACCGCAGCGCCCGGCGCCTCCAACGCCTTCGGCCTGGTCGGCTTCGAGGCCAATCTGCCGGGACCCGGCAAGCGTCCGCTGTCGTCGATGTCGCCGACCATCGTGCTGAAGGACGGCAAGCCGGTGCTGGTGACGGGCTCGCCCGGCGGCAGCCGCATCATCTCCGCCGTGACGCAGATCATCGTCGACGTGATCGACTACAAGATGGACATCGCGGCCGCGGTCGCCGCGCCCCGCATGCACCATCAATGGCTGCCCGACGAGGTCCGGATCGAGCGCGGCTTTCCCGACGGGGTGCTGACCGAGCTGAAGGCCAAGGGCCACAAGCTGGTCGAGCCGCTCGGCTACTCCTCCGCGAACTCGATCCTCGTCACGACCAACGGTCTGCTCGGCGCGCCGGATCCGCGCACGCGCGGCTCGGAGGCCGCGGGGTACTAAAGGATGATCCGCACCTAAGGCGTGCAAACGCGGCTTTGCCCCGCCTGCAACATCGCGATAGATTGGCAGTCCGCGCACCTCCGGCCGCGGATCGCAAACAGCCGGTGAAAGATTTCTCCGGGGAACGCGCATGAGCACGGCCGAATCCAAACCGATGGAAGTTGCAGAGATTGAGGACACCAGCCTCCTCGCCTTCTATCGCGACATGAACCTGCAGGAGCGGCGCACGTTCTGGGCCTGCGCGTCGGGCTGGACGCTCGACGGCATGGATTTCATGATCTATCCGCTGGTGATCGGCACCATCATCACGCTGTGGAAGGTTGACCCCGGCACCGCCGGCCTCGCGGGCACCGTAACGCTGCTGGCCTCCGCCGTCGGCGGCTGGCTCGGCGGCTATCTGTCCGACCGGATCGGCCGGGTGAAGACGCTGCAGCTCACCATCATCTGGTTCTCGTTCTTCTCGCTGGTCTGCGCATTGGTGCAGAATTTCGATCAGCTCTTGATCGCCCGCGCGCTGCTCGGGCTCGGCTTCGGCGGTGAATGGGCCGCCGGCGCGGTGCTGATCGGCGAGGCGATCCGGCCGCAGTATCGCGGACGTGCGGTCGGCTCGGTGCAGTCGGGCTGGGCGGTCGGCTGGGGCCTCGCGGTGCTGGCGCAGGCGATCCTGTTCTCGGTGCTGCCGGCGGAGAACGCCTGGCGCTGGATGTTCGTGATCGGCGCACTGCCGGCGCTGCTCGTGTTCTACCTGCGCCGCTACGTCACCGAGCCGGAAATCTCCGCCGCGACCATGGCGCAGGCGCAGGCCTCTGGCAGCGGCCCCGCCGCGTTGTGGGAGATCTTCCACGGACCGATCCTGAAGACCACGCTGCTGGCCTCCCTGGTCGGCACCGGCATGCAGGGCGGCTATTACGCCATCACCTTCTGGGTACCGCGCTTCCTCACCACCGAGCGCAAGCTCTCGGTGGTCGGCTCGACCGGCTATCTCGCGACGCTGATCATCGGCTCCTTCATCGGGTATCTCGTCGGCGCCTGGCTCGCCGACCGGATTGGCCGGCGCAACCTGTTCCTGATCTTCTCGATCGGCGCGATCGCAGTGGTGCTGCTCTACACCCAGCTGCCGCTGTCCAACGAGGTGCTGTGGGTGCTGGGCTTCCCGCTCGGCTTCTTTGCCTCGGGCTATTTCTCCGGCATGGGCGCGTTCCTGACCGAACTGTATCCGACCCGGCTGCGTGGCTCCGGCCAGGGCTTCTGCTACAATTTCGGCCGCGGCATCGGCGCGCTGTTCCCGTTCCTGGTCGGCGCGCTGTCGACCACGACCACGCTCGCCAACGCGATCGCGATCTTCGCGGTGGCGGCCTACGGCGTGTTCTTCATTGCCGCCTACGCGCTGCCGGAAACCCGCGGCCGCGTGCTGCATGCGGATGGCTGAAATTGAGCACTGACCTGTCAACTTGCGCCGCTTCGCCTCTCCCCCTGTGGGAGAGGCCGGATTGCATCGACAGATGCAATCCGGGTGAGGGGTTGCGGTCTCTCCATGCAGTATACCGTGTGGAGAGATACCCCTCACCCCAGCCCTCTCCCACAAGGGGAGAGGGAGCCATCGTCTCGTGCGTCCCTCACAGGAGGCTCTCATGACGTCGCTCAAAGGCAAGACGCTGTTCATCTCGGGCGCGAGCCGCGGCATCGGGCTGGCGATCGCGCTGCGCGCCGCGCGTGACGGCGCCAATGTCGCGATCGCGGCGAAGACCGCCGAGCCGCATCCGAAGCTGAAGGGCACGATCTACACCGCCGCCGACGAGGTCCGCGCCGCCGGCGGCAAGGCGCTGCCGGTGCTCTGCGACATCAGGGACGAGGCGCAGGTGATGGCGGCGATCGAGCAGACCGTCGCCGAGTTCGGCGGCATCGACGTCTGCGTCAACAATGCCAGCGCCATCAGCCTGACCAATTCGCAGGCGACCGACATGAAGCGGTTCGACCTGATGATGGGGATTAACACCCGCGGCACCTTCATGGTGTCGAAATACTGCATCCCGCACCTGAAGAAGGCGGAGAATCCGCACATCCTGATGCTGTCGCCGCCGCTCGACATGAAGACGAAATGGTTCGAGCACTCGACCGCCTATACGATGGCGAAGTTCGGCATGAGCATGTGCGTGCTCGGGCTCGCGGGCGAATTGAAATCGGCCGGCATTGCCGTCAACGCGCTGTGGCCGCGCACCACGATCGCGACCGCCGCGGTCGGCAATCTGCTCGGCGGCGACGCCATGATGCGCGCGAGCCGCACCCCCGAGATCATGGGCGATGCGGCCTACGCGATCATCACCCGGCCGTCGCGCGAATTCACCGGGCATTTCTGCATCGACGACAAGGTGCTCTATGCCAATGGCGTCCGCGACTTCGAGCGCTACCGCGTCGATCCCTCGGTGCCGCTGATGTCGGACTTCTTCGTGCCCGACGACGACGTGCCGCCGCCCGGCGTCACCGTGCAGCCGCTGCCGTCACACTAGGCTACACCGCGAACGCATTCAGCTCCGCGCGCCAATGCTGCACGCGCTCCTTCAGCAGCGTGTCGCGCACATAGGCGAGCTCCTCGTCCTCGATCCGCTCCAGCGTTTCGAGCGAGAGATTGTCCGCGCCATGCCCCGACCAGGCGCGCTGCAGCTCGGCGTTGCGATGACTGCCCATCCGCAGCGTGAACCAGATGCGGTTCTCGATCTTGTCGAGGTCGAGCGCCTGCCCGACCCAAACCTCGCCGGTCGCGCGGCAACGGATCGCGAACACGCCGGCGACGCTCGCGCGCTTCTTGTAGTCGGCGATGGCTTGCTTGCGGTCCTCGGTCTTCATGGTGACTCCTGTCGTTCTGTCGGGCTATTTATATCCGGGTATTATTGACAAAGCAATTATGCCCGGGTAAAAAATGCCATCAACCTTCGATGGGACACCGACATGGACACCGCCGCCTGCTATCTCGAGCCGACCTGGAACGCCGGGCGCGACTTTGCCCAGCGCGAGATCGCGGGCGAGCTGGTGATGCTCAATTTGTTGCGCTTCCGCGTGATCGCCGACTATTCGCAAAGCCCGGAGCTCGCCCCGCCGCAGCCGATCACGGGGGCGGAGGCCTACGACTGCTATGTCGCGCACACGCTGCCGCATCTGCGCAAGAGCGGCGGCGACATCCTGTTCATGGGTGAGGGCGGCTCGTTCCTGATCGGGCCTGAAGGCGAGCGCTGGGATCGCGCGATGCTGATCCGGCAGAAGAGCCGTGGCGCGTTCCTCGCCTTCGCGGTGGCGGAGGCCTACCTCGCCGGCATCGGCCATCGCACCGCGGCGCTGGCCGATTCGCGGCTGCTGCCGCTGGTCGAGCTGCCGCGATGAGCGCGAATTTACCGGCCGACCTGGTACGGCCCGCCCTTCTCCAGCGCCCGCGCATAGGCCGGGCGGGCGTGAATACGCTCCAGGAACGCGACACACTTGGGATGGCCGTCCTCGAGCCCGCCGCGCGCCGCGGCGGCCTCGAGCGGAAAGCTCATCTGGATGTCGGCGCCGGAAAACTCGCTGCCGGCGAACCATTCGCTCTTGCCGAGCTCGCCTTCCCAATAGGCCATGTGCTGCTTGAGCTGCGGATTGACCAGCGTGGACAGCGCCGTGTTGGATACCTTGCGCACCAAGGGCCGCAGCAGCGCCGGCGCGCGCTTCGGCATCAGCGTGAACAGGAGCTTCAGCAGCAGCGGCGTCATCGCCGAACCCTCGGCGTAGTGCAGCCAATAGGTGTAGCGCAGCCGCTCCGGCGTATCGGCCGGCGGGATGAGGCGCCCGTTGCCGTAGGTCGCGATGATGTATTCGAGGATCGCGCCGGATTCCGCGATCGTGTGGCCGTTGTCGGTGACGACGGGCGACTTGCCGAGCGGATGGATCGCACGCAGCTCCTTCGGCGCCCGCATGTCGGGCTGCCGCTGGTAGCGCACGATCTCGTAGGGCACACCCAATTCCTCGAGCAGCCACAGTACGCGCTGCGAGCGGGAATTGTTGAGGTGATGAACCGTCAGCATGGGCTCCTCTGAAAGATCAGCGCAATCGGGCGACGTTTGGTGCCAGCGGGAAACCAGAAAGTCGAGATCCACGCGCTGCGATTGCCAAGAATTATCCGGGCAGTATGTCGCGCAATCTGAGAGGTCTACCATGAATCCTGCCTATGTCGCGTTCGAAGGCGAGCACCGCATCGGGGCCGGCGACCTCCCGGAGGTTGCGCGCGCCGCCAAGCAACACCTCGACCAACGCAAGGACGCCGCGATCCTGGTGTTCAACGGCCGCACCTCGGCGCTGGTCGATATCGATTTCCGCGGCTCGGTCGACGACGTGCTGGCGCGGCTGCCGCAGCCCGCACCTGCGCGCGACGAGGAGCCGACGCCGACCGCGCCGCGCGGCCCGGGACGTCCGAAGCTTGGCGTCGTCGCGCGCGAGATCACGCTGTTGCCACGGCATTGGGACTGGCTCGCGCAGCAGAAGGGCGGTGCATCGGTTGCGATCCGCAAGCTGGTCGACGAGGCGCGCCGCGCGAGCGGCGACAAGGATCGCACGCGCAGCGCGCAGGACGCCGCCTATCGCTTCATGACTGTCATGGCCGGCAACCGGCCGAACTATGAAGATGCGATCCGCGCGCTGTTCGCCCACGACCGGCGCCGCTTTGCGACGCTGATCGCGGACTGGCCGGCCGACATCCGCGATCACGCGATCCGGCTCGCCTATAGCGATCAAGCGGACTGACTGGTTTCGAGTGACATGGATGGCGGCCCGGCCTGCCGGCGATTCGGTTCTGATCGAACTGAACCGCAGCCCCTGGTCCGCCGCCGTCCCTGACGTCGCAATTTTTGGAAGTTGAACGTGTCCAACCCTCCCTCCCTGCGCAAAGCCTTCCTCGCCTTCCTCGCGCCGATGCTGCTCAGCAACGTGCTGCAGTCGCTGTTCGGCACCATCAACGGCGTCTATCTCGGCCAGATGATCGGCGTCGACGCGCTCGCCGCCGTCTCGGTGTTCTTTCCGGTGATGTTCTTCTTCATTTCCTTCGTGATCGGCCTGAGCGCCGGCGCCTCGGTCATGATCGGCCAGGCCTGGGGCGCCGGCGAGCCCGACCGGGTGAAAGCGGTCGCCGGCACCACCATGACCGTGACGCTGCTGCTCGCGCTGGCGATCGCGATATCAGGCGGCCTGTTCGCCCGCCCGCTCTTGATCGCGCTCGCGACGCCATCCGACGTCCTCGACGCCGCGGCGGCTTATGCGCGGATCATGATGATCACGATGCCCATCACCTTCGCATTCCTGCTGCTGACGGCGATGATGCGCGGCGTCGGCGACACCGTGACGCCGCTGGTCGCGCTGACGGTCTCGACCGCCATCGGCCTGGTGGTGACACCGGCGCTGATCCGCGGCTGGCTCGGCCTGCCGATGCTCGGCGTCGCCAGCGCTGCGGTTGCCTCCGCGGTCTCGGGCGTGGTCACGCTGCTGTGGCTGCATGTCCATATGCTGCGGCACCGCCATGCGCTGGCCTTCGACGCCGCGTTCCTGCGCGCGATGCGGCCGAACGGCGCGCTGCTGCGCATCGTGCTGCGGCTCGGCATTCCGACCGCGATCGGCATGGTGGTGGTCTCGCTCGCCGAACTGGTGCTGCTCGGCCTCGTCAACGGCTTCGGCTCGGACGCCACCGCGGCCTATGGCGCGGTCAACCAGGTGATCGGCTATGTGCAGTTTCCGGCGATCTCGATCGCGATATCGGTGTCGATCTTCGGCGCGCAGGCGATCGGCCGCGGCGATTCCGCCCGGGTCGGCGCCATCGTCCGGACCGGGATCGAGATGAATCTCGCGCTGACCGGCGGGCTGGTCGTGCTCGGCTATCTCTTCGCGCGGCCGCTGATGGGCTTCTTCATCGTCGACAATGCCGTGCTCGGGCTGGCGCAGCAGCTGTTGTACATCGTGCTGTGGAGCATGGTGCTGTTCGGCATGGCGACGGTGTTCTCGGGCGCGATGCGCGCCGGCGGCACGGTGTGGATGCCGCTGTTGCTCTCGACGCTGGCGATCGCGGTGGTCGAGGTGCCGGTCGCGATCCTGCTCAGCCGCTCCATCGGAGTCAGCGGCATCTGGATCGCCTATCCCGTCACCTTCGCAACCATGTTCGTGCTGCAGATGGCCTATTACGCCCTGGTATGGCGCAAGCAGACCATCAAGCGGCTGATTTGACATCGCGCGCCGCGGCTCACATGATGACTATCATATTCTACAGATGGCGCCTGCGACAGCAGGTCCATGCTAAATAAGCCCAAACTAGACAGGCCGAGGGAGAGACCGCCGTGAGCCAAAATCCGCAATTCCTGTTCGATTTCGGCAGCCCCAACGCTTTCCTCAGCCATGAAGCAATCCCGGCAATCGAAAAGCGCACCGGCGTCAAGTTCGAATATGTCCCGATCCTGCTCGGCGGCATCTTCAAGGCCACCAACAACAAGTCGCCGGCCGAGACGCTGGCGGGCGTCAGGAACAAGCCGGAGTTTCAGAAGATCGAGACCGAACGCTTTCTCAAGCGCTTCAACGTCAAGCCCTACACCTGGAACCCGTTTTTCCCGGTCAATACGCTGAACCTGATGCGCGCGGCGGTCGCCGCCCAGTTTGAGGGCGTGTTCGAGAAGTATATCGAGGCCGCCTTCCACCACATGTGGGTCGAGCCCAAGAAGATGGACGATCCTGAGGTCGCCGGTAAAGCCATCGCCTCCTCCGGCCTTGACGCCGCGAAACTGTTCGCCCGCGCACAGGACGCGGACGTGAAGGCCAAGCTGATCGAATATACCTCATCCGCCGTCGAGCGCGGCGCGTTCGGCTCGCCGACCTTTTTCGTCGGCAACGAGATCTTCTTCGGCAAGGAGCAGCTGCGCGAAGTCGAGGAAATGGTATCGGGAAAGTGAGATGAGCGAATGGCCAATAGCGAGTAGCGAATAATCGAACAGTATCCTTATCTATTCGCTACTCCCTATTCGCTCGCCTCCTCGGGCAACAACAAAGAAGGACAAATTCCCATGCGCGTTCTCGTGGTCGGCGCCGGTGCGATCGGCGGTTATTTCGGTGGCCGGATGCTTCAGGCCGGCCGCGACGTCACTTTCCTGGTGCGCCCTCGCCGCGCTTCCGAGCTCGCCTCCGCCGGGCTCGTGATCAAGAGCCCGAACGGCGATGTCACGCTGAACAACCCGCCGACCGTGCAGGCCGACAAGCTGTCGGACAAGTTCGACGTCGTGCTGTTGAGCTGCAAGGCGTTCGATCTCGAGGATGCGATCAAGTCCTTTGCGCCCGCCGTCGGTAACAAGACCGCGATCATCCCGCTGCTCAACGGCATGCTGCATCTCGATGCGCTCGACAAGACGTTCGGCGCTCAGCATGTGCTCGGGGGTCTGTGCGCGATCGCGGCGACGCTGAACGAGAAACGCGAGGTGGTGCAGCTGCAGCCGATGCAGTCGCTCGGCTTCGGCGAGCGCGCCGGCGGCCTGTCTGACCGGGTGCGCGCGATCGCTGAAACTTTCTCGGCGATCAACGGCGCCAACGCCAGCGAGCATGTGATGCAGGACATGTGGGAGAAGTGGGTGTTCCTGGCCTCGCTCGCCGCCTCCACCAGCCTGATGCGGACCTCGGTCGGCAACATCCTGGCCGCGCCCGGCGGCAAGGATTTCCTGCTCGGCATCCTCGACGAATGCAGCGCGATCGCCGCCGACGCCGGCCATGGCCCGGGCGGACCGTTCTTCCAGCGCACCCGCGGGCTCCTGACCACCGAGGGCTCGCCGATGACCGCATCGATGTTCCGCGACATCAAGGCGGGGCTGCCGGTCGAGGCCGATCACGTGATCGGCGACCTGATCGTGCGCGCCGACGCCGCCAAGATCCCGGTGCCGAAGCTGCGCACGGCCTACACGCATCTCAAGGCGTATGAGAAGCAGCGGGCTGGATGATCTTGTAGCCCGGATGGAGCGGAACGAAATCCGGGAATCATCTCGCGGCAGATAGAGCGCCCCGGATTGCGCTGCGCTCCATCCGGGCTACGCACATTTTTCGTACCTACAAATGCGCCAGATAATGCGCGAGCGCGGTGATCTCTTCGTCGCTCAGCGGATAGGCAACATCGGCCATGGCGGCCTGGGCGCCGCCGGAGCGCTGGCCCGACTTGTAATCGTGCAGCGCCTTGACGAGATATTCCTCGCGCTGGCCGGCGATGCGGGCCACCGCCTTGGTACCGGCAAACGTATCGCCATGGCATGAGGCGCAGCGGCGGCCGGCGGCGGCCTGCTTGCCCTTTTCGGACAGGTCCGGATTGTCGTCCTTGCCGCCCTTGAACGGCGTCAGCGACGCGAAATAGGCGCCGAGATTGCGGATGTCGTCGTTGTTGAGCTGCTCGACGATCGGCTGCATCTGCTCGTTCTTGCGCGCGCCGGCGCGGAAGAACACCAGCTGCCATTGAACGTACTGGTCGAGCTGGCCGGCGAGCGAGGGAATGTTCTCGGTCTGCGAGATGCCGTTGTCGCCGTGGCAAGCGGCGCAGATTTCGGCCTTCGCCTTGCCGGCGGCGACATCGGCGGCATTGGCGGACGACGCAACTGCGATCACCGCCGCGAACAGGATTGCAAAGGACGTAACACGCATTGCCAGTTTTCTCCACGGGTCATTGCCGGGCCTGGCCCGGCAATCCATCTGGCTTGCAGAAGGGTTGTTGTTTGGATGGATGCCCGGATCAAGTCCGGGCATGACGAGTCTGTTCCGTCGTTGGGCTTGCGAACCACGTAAACGGGGCTGCGGCTGCCTGATCGGCCACCGCAGCCCCGCATTGTTTCAACCGTTACTTCTTGCTGTAGCTGATGCGATAGATCGCACCGGCCCAGTCGTCGGCGACGAGAATCGAGCCATCCTTGTCGAGCAGGATGTCGGCGGGACGGCCGAGATAGCCCTGGTCACCCTCGATCCAGCCGTCGGCGAAGATCTCCTGCTTGGCGTTCTTGCCGTCAGGGCTCGCGGTGATCTTCACGATGCGGCCGCCCTGATACTTATGCCGGTTCCAGGAGCCGTGCTCGGCGATCAGGATGCTGTTCTTGTACTCGGCCGGGAATTGGCTGCCGGTATAGAACTTCATGCCGAGCGGCGCGACGTGCGCACCGAGATTGTACACCGGCGGAGTGAACTCCGAGCACTTGTGACCCATCGCGAACTTGGTGTCCGGCAGGTTGCCCTGGTGGCAATAGGGATAGCCGAAGTGCTCGCCGATCTTCGAGATCATGTTGAGCTTGTCGCTCGGCAGATCGTCGCTGATCCAGTCGCGGGCATTCTCGGTGAACCAGTACTTGCCGGTGCGCGGATCGACGTCGCCGCCGACCGAGTTGCGCACGCCGAGCGCCCAGATTTCCGCGTTGCCGGTCTTCGGATCGACGCGGCGGATCTGCGACACCGAGGTCGGCGGAATGCCGATGTTGAAGGGCGGTCCGAACGGAATGTAGAACCAGCCTTCCTTGTCGACGGCGATGTATTTCCAGCCATGCGCCGCGTAGGACGGCATGTCGTCATACACCACCTTGCCGCTGCCGAGATTGTCGAGATTGGCTTCGGCGTTGTCGTACTTGATCAGCTTGTCGACCGCGATGACGTAGAGCGCGCCGTCGCGGAAGGCGAGGCCGGTCGGCATGTTGAGGCCCTTGAGAATGGTCTTGACCTCTTTCTTGCCGTTGTTGTCCTTGATCGCATAGACGTTGCCGAGCCCGAACGAGCCGACGAACAGCGTGCTCTTGTCACCCCAGGCCATCTGCCGCGCGGCGAGCACGTTCGAGGCATAGACCTCGATCTTGAAGCCCGGCGGCAGCTTGATCTTCTTCATCATCGTCGCGAGCTCGGAATCCGACGCGCCGGTCGGCGGACCGGACGGCGGGGCAAGGCCCTTCTGCGCTTCGGTCTCGTCGCCGAGGAACCAGTCGTCCGGCGGATGGGTCCAGAATTCCTTGGTGCCCGATTCGTACTTCTTCAGCGCACGATTCTTGTCTGTCTGTTGCTGCGCACTGGCGAAGGTCGTCCCCGCCAGCAGCACGATCGCCGCGAACGCAAGTATTGATCGATTGAAAGCGGATTTCATCGCGTCACTCCCCTACGCAAGCCGTTGCAGCTTGCCTGTTATTGATTTTGAACGCCCTGAGAGATGATGGTGGCGGTCTGCGAGGTAGGTCAGACGGCAAAATGGTAGCACATCCATCGAGGCTGAAAAGCGCGTCCGCCGGTGTGCGCTGCGTCAAAACTAGTTGAGACGATATTTGAGACGAAATTTTCCTGAGCAGCCTGCCTGATAACAAGGCATTCTGCACCGCAGCGTGATATTCGAATGAAGCTAACGCTCGTGATCGCCTCTATCGCGACGACAGGCGCGCCAGACCGAGCGCTTGCGCCTTGGCCTTCGACAGCGGCCTGAACAACACGCTGCGCCGCTGCCCGCTCGTGATCGCCGCGATCTTGAAGCCGTCATCGGCGGCGATGATGTCGCCGGTCCGAAGCGTCATGTCGTCCTCGATCGCAATCGGCGAAAGGCCGGTGGACGCGCCGGCGCTGCACGAGCATTGCGGCACCATCTCGCGCTGGAAGCGGAATGCATTGGCGAGCGTCTTGTAGGTCTCGCCCGCTTCGGTTCGGGCGCTGTCGATATCGGAGCCGGAGTACAGCTTCACCTCGGCGGCGGGACAGGCCGCCTCGCATGCCTTGACGTCGGCCGTCTCGCTGACGCGCGGCAACGGAAAGAAGCGGCCGTCGCGGGTCCTGACGCAGAAATTTTGCTGGCCGCCCCGGTGCGACCGCGTCGTGATGTAGACCCGCGCTCGCGGCCGTTCGGCCGGCTCGAGGTCAGGCGCCGGCCCAAAGCCAGGCATGGGAGAGAAGCTGGGCGCCGGGGCATACGCCGAGTCGCTCGGCAATTGCTGCGCTGATGCGCCCGAACATGTCCAGACGCCGACGAGCATGACCAGCGCAGCAATGTTTACGCGAGCCGAGCGGCGATTTAATCCGGGAGCCGGCTTCCAACTGATCGACATCGTTCACGCGCTTGCCGCGCCGGCAAAACCGGCGGCGGCCATTCCAACGGCAACACAACCACAGATTTCTATCAGTTTTGAGAATGCAACGTTTGCCGGTTAACAAAAGCCGGAAACCGCCACGGCGGGCCGCGGCATCTTGACCTCGCGATCGCGGCCTGGAGATGCGACCTTGGGCCGGACAGCAAAAAGCCCGCGCCAGTGGGCTGGCCTCATCAACGGGCCTTCATCAGACTGTCAGCTCGGTCAGCGAGAAGTTTTGGAGCGGGCGAAGGGGCTCGAACCCTCGACCCCGACCTTGGCAAGGTCGTGCTCTACCACTGAGCTACACCCGCATCCGAAATGGCGGCGATCGCTCGCCGACAACGGCAGACCTATGCCAAAAGCTGTCTGTGAATGCAACACAAGAGCGCGGTCCGAACCTCACGAAATCGCACGGTTTCTCTAAAAATTGACCCCGAATCGGCCGAAACCGGCTGCGCCGCCGATTTCTTTTTAGATTTCCGCCGGAACCGGCCTCAGGGCCATCTCGTCCCGGAGCGATTCGAGCCAGGTCTCGAACCAGCCGGCCAGCGTCTGCGCCAGCTCGACGCGGCGGGTCGGGTCGCAATCGAACACGGCCCACCATTCGATAAAGGCCCGGTCGCCGTCGATCACCGGGGTTACCCGCAGGGTCGCGCTGAAATCCGTCACCGGCAGGGTCGGGGTGTCGACAAATTCGTAGGTCTGGAAGCGTTCGACGTCGGACTGCGCGAGCAGCCGCTGCCGGATCCGCCGCTCCCGGTACAGCACATTGCGCACGGCCCCGACGGTATCGCCGGATTTGCCGTCCTCGATCTCGCTCGTCCCCGCGCCATGGACCCAGACCGGGTAATTGTTGAAATCGCGGATGATTTTCCAGACCTCGCCGGCCGGCTGCTCGAACACCGTGCTGTAATAGGCCTTTGCCACGGGCGCTCCCCTGCTGTCATGAATGATCGCCATCATCGGCCGTTCCGCGGCACCAACCCACCCGATCTCCGATGGAACGGGACGGGCGGCCAAGCGATTGAATTTTGCTGGCTGACTGCCATTTACGGAGCATGATCCCGGAAACCGGTTCCCACTTTTCCGGGATCATGCTCTAGCTGACAGAACGGCTGAACGTGCCGTTCCGGGCGTGCTAGAACGCCCCCGGATTTCCGACCTCAGAAGCAGGCGAGGACAACGTGACGATAATGGAGCAGGGCGGCCCCACGCCCGAGGCAGCGCCCGATCTGATCAAGGAGACGACGACCCAGACCTTCGTCAAGGACGTCATCGAGGAATCGCGCCGTCAGCCGGTCATGATCGACTTCTGGGCGCCGTGGTGCGGTCCCTGCCGCCAGCTCACGCCGATCCTGGAAAAGGCGGTTCGCAACGCCAAGGGCCGGGTCAAGCTGGTCAAGATGAACATCGACGAGCATCCGCAGATCCCCGGCCAGATGGGCATCCAGTCGATCCCGGCCGTGATCGCCTTCGTGGGCGGCCAGCCCGCCGACGGCTTCATGGGCGCGGTGCCGGAGAGCCAGGTCAACGCCTTCATCGAGAAGATCACCAAGGGCGTGCCGGCCGCCGGCGAGCCCAATCTCACCGAGATCCTGGCCGAGGCCGACGCCGTGCTTGCCGAGGGCGACGCCGCCCAGGCCGCGCAGATCTATGCCGAGGTGCTGGCGCACGACGCCACCAACATCGCGGCGCTCGCCGGCCTCGCCAAGTGCTACGTCACGTCGGGTGCGATGGAGCAGGCCAAGCAGACGCTGGCGATGGTTCCGGAATCCAAGCGCAACGACGCCGCGGTGAAGGCGGTGCAGGCGGCGATCGATCTCGCCGAACAGGCGGAAGCGGTCGGCCCGGTCGCGGAGCTGGAACAGAAAGTCGCCGCAAACCCGCTCGATCATCAGGCCCGATTCGATCTCGCCACCGCGCTCAATGCGATGGGCAAGCGCACGGAAGCGACCGAGCAATTGCTCGCCATCGTCAGGCGTGACCGCAAGTGGAACGACGACGGCGCGCGCAAGCAGCTGGTGCAGTTCTTCGAGGCGTGGGGCGGCACCGATGAGGCAACCGTCGAGGGGCGCAAGCGTTTGTCGACCATCCTGTTCTCGTAAAGCACGCCCGTCACAGCAGCGGGACCGCAGATGCCGATCAATGCCGAATATCGCGGGCCCGGCGAGCTCCCGGAAGTGATCCCGGTGTTCCCGCTGCCCGGCGCGTTGCTGCTGCCACGCGGCCAGATGCCGCTCAACATCTTCGAGCCGCGCTATCTCGCGATGATCGACGACGCGCTGCGCGACGGCCATCGCCTGATCGGCATGATCCAGCCCGACGTGACGCATTCGCAGAAAGAGGCGAAGCCGGTCCTGTTCCGGATCGGCTGCGTCGGCCGCATCACCCAGCTCGCCGAATCCGGCGACGGCCGCTACATCCTCGAACTGACCGGCGTCGCGCGCTTCAAGGTGGTCGAGGAGCTGACCGTGCAGACGCCGTACCGGCAGTGCAAGGTCGACTTCTTCTCCTTCGCCGGCGACTTCACCGCGCGCAAGGGTGAGGAGGCCGTCGACCGCAAGGCGCTGCTCGAAGTGCTGGCCGATTTCCTGGAAGCCAACAATCTGAAGGTCGACTGGGAAGGTATCGAGTCCGCGCCCAACGAGGCGCTGGTCAATGCGCTGGCGATGATGTCGCCCTATGGTCCCGCCGAGAAGCAGGCGATGCTCGAGGCGCCGGACCTGAAGACCCGCGCCGAGATCCTGATCGCGGTCACCGAAATGGACCTCGCCAAGAAGCGCACCTCGGGCGACCCGCCGGTGCAGTAGCTACCGACCGGGATCAGACGTTTGTTGTTTGGATCGGCTCGGCCCGCGATCGTCCACCTCTCCCCGTCGGGGAGAGGTAAACTTCCGGTGCGGCTTCAGCTTAAGAACGATTGCGCAGCTGCTTGCGGCCGGTGAACATCGCGCGCACCAGGTTCTGACGCTGCAGCAAACCGACCACGACGACGCCGAGCACATGCAGCCCGACCAGCACCATGAGCGCATCCGAGGCATAGGCGTGGGTATCCTCGACCCACCAGACACCGAAGAAGGTCACGGTGACCTCCATCACGCCCGTGATTGTCGAGATCGCAAGCAGCAACAGCAGCGCCACCAGCATCACGGTGCCCGCCGGATTGAGTCCGATGTAGCGCCCGGTGATGCCGCGCCGGAGATTCCAGATGTAGCGCGGCGCGGCGCGCAGGCGGACGCCGAGCCTCCCGAAACGCGCGTAGCGCGTGCCGGCAAAGCCCCAGATCAGCCGGAACGCCAGCAGGGCGATCACCGAATAACCCGCCAGCCGGTGCAGCCGGTCATAGGTGCTGGGCGTCACCCAGGCGACCAGGACGAGGATGGCGAGCGCCCAGTGCCACAGCCGCAGCGGCAGGTCCCAGACCTGCACGCTGGTCGCGCCGCGGGCGCCCCGCGCCGCCTCCGTCATCGCGCCTGCTTCACTTCGCGATCGTGTGCTTCAGGCTGAGGTCTTCCGGGCTGTAGAATAGCTCGTAGAGCTTGCCTTCCTTGACGCCGTACACCTCGTAGCAGGAGCCCTCGATTTTCGACCGGCGCACCTCGTAGCCGAGCGCCTTGGCCTTGGCTTCGGCCTCGCTTGCCGGCTTCCACGACGCCTTGTCGAGCTTGGTGCAATTCTTGTAGCCGTCGGCGAGCGCCGCCGATCCGGTCAGCCCAAGAACGCTCCCAAGGACGCATGCTGCAAGCGCAGCGCTCAAAATCACTCTCACGCGCATATCCCCTCCGTTGACAATCTTACCCACAACGCCTTCGCGCAGGGCACATGCGTGACGAATGCTGACGCGATTGCCAAGTCAAGGAAGCGCCGCGACGGCTGGCTTTAGAGGAATTCTAACGGTCGCCAAAACCGCTTTGCGCTCCACGCGCAGATCGGTTTTGACCGCGTGCTGCGGCCTTAAGCCTCATGCGTATCGGGCCGCCCGGCGCAGCCCATCGATCAGGACGCGGCACCCGCCATTGCAAGACGGACCGTAGGCCGTTCGGCCGCTGCCGGGGTTCGCCCGCCGATCATCTGTGCGACCTTCTCGCTCTGCACCGGCGGGCTGAAGTGGAAGCCCTGCACTTCGACGCAAGCATCGGCGCGGAGAATGTCGAGCTGCTCCCTGGTTTCAACGCCTTCGGCCGTCGTGGTCTTGCCGAGGCTGACGGCAAAGCGCACGATCGCGCGCGCGATCCGGCGCGACTCGTCGCTCGCTCCCGAGAGTTCGGACACGAAGCTGCGGTCGATCTTGACCTTGTCGAACGGAAACTTCTGCAGAAAGCTCAGCGACGAGTAGCCGGTGCCGAAGTCGTCGAGCGCGATCCGCACCCCGAGATCGTGCAGTTGGCTCAGCGCGGTAAACACCGCTTCGCTGTCCTGAATGATGGCGGTTTCGGTGACCTCGAGCTCGAGGCGCTCCGGCGAAATTCCGGCACTCGCCAGCGCGCGCACGATCACCGGGACCAACTCAGGGCTCCTGAACTGCACCGGCGACAGGTTGATCGCGATCTTGAGGTCGCCCGGCCATTTGGCGGCTTCCGCACACGCGGTGCGCAGCACCCATTCCCCCAGCGGCACGATCAGGCCGGTCTCTTCCGCCAGCGGAATGAACTGCGCCGGAGATACCATGCCGCGGTGCGGATGGTGCCAGCGGAGCAGCGCCTCGAAGCCGCAGGTCTCCCCGCTCGCGACGTGGATGAACGGCTGGTAATGCAGCTCGAACTCGCCATTGGCGAGGGCACTGCGCATGTCGCGCTCGAGGCTGCGCCGGGCCTGCAGCAGCCGATCGAGCTCCGGCTCGAAAAAGCGGAACGAGCCGCGCCCGCCGCTCTTGGCCGAGTAAAGCGCGAGATCGGCGCTGCGCAGCACCTCGTCCGAATCGGTGCCGTCGCGCGGTGCGATCGCAATGCCGATGCTGGTCGTGGTGGTCACCCGATGGTCGCCGAGATCGATCGGCTCGCTGAGCGCCTTCCTGATCTTCTCGGCGAGCAGGCCCGCTTCCGTGACCGGATCGCTGACATGGTCGATCACCGCGAACTCGTCGCCGCCGAGCCGCGCAACCAGCGTCGTATCACTGACGGATCTGCGCAAGCGCGCGGCCACCGACTTCAGCAGCGCATCGCCCGCCGGATGCCCGAGCGTGTCGTTGACGTCCTTGAAGCGGTCGAGATCGAGCATCAGCACCGCAAGACTCGGTCCGCCGCACCGGGCACCGGAGAGCGCGCGCTCCATCCATTCCTTGAGCAGCACGCGATTCGGCAGATCGGTCAGCGCGTCGTGCTGCGCCATATAGGTGATCTTGGCCTCGGAGCGCCGCTGCTCGGTGACGTCGCGATGCGTCGCCACCCAGCCGCCGCCGGGCATCGGCTGCCGCGTCACGCAGATCAAGCGGCCGTCGGCGAGCTCGTCGACCCGGCTGTTGATCTCGCCGGCCGGGAGCGCGTTCAGTGTCGCGAGCACCTGCGTCGCGGCACTGTCGCTGGTCTCGCCCTTGAGAATGCCGTTGGCGATGCGATGCCTGATGATCTCGCGATGGGCCGTGCCGGGCAGCAGCAGTTCCGGCGGCAGCCGGTACATCTTGGCGTAGCGATCGTTGCAGACGACGAGGCGCTTCTCTGCATCGAACATGCAGAGGCCCTCGCCCATGTGGTTGATCGCGGTATCCAGCCGGAACCTCTGCTCCTCCAGCGCCTTCTGCGACGCCTCGACCTGCTGTCGCGCCGACGAAAGCTGGCTGATGATCTCCTCGAAGCGGCGGGTGCGAAGCGCCAGCCGGCGATCCGCGAGCACGCCGACCAGGCTCATCCCGAGCACCGACAGCGCCACACCGGCGATCACGATGGCGAGGAAGGCAGGCGAGAGCGACAGGGCCGCCGGAGCCAGCAACGGATCCGGAACGATCTCGACCGCGCCCATCGCGGTGAAATGATGCGACACGATCGCAAGCGTCAGCAGCAGCGCCGCGACGAGCGACATCCAGCGGCCCTGACGGCGCACCGCGATCGCCAGCGCGGCGTAGCCGAACAGCATGCCGAGCACGACGGAGGCCGCCACGAGATCGAGCGACCAGACCACGTGGCCCGGCACCTCCAGCGCCCACATCCCGAGATAGTGCATGCTGGCGATGCCGGCTCCGATCACGGCGCCGCCGACCGGCGCGCGCCAGCGGCTGGAGTCGCTGGCGGCAAGGCCGAGGCCGCCGGATGTCAGCATCATCGCCGCGGCGAGCGACAGCGCGGTGAGGACGATGCCGTAGCCGGTGGGGACTCCCGGCTCATAGGCCAGCATGGCGATGAAATGCGTTGCCCAGATGCCGTAGCCGATCGCGGCTCCCGCGATCGCAATCCAGATCAGCCGCGTCCTCGCCTGCGATGCAATTGCACGATGAAAAATATTGACGGCCACAATACTGGCAACGAAGCAGACCAGTCCGGCGAGCAGAACGAGCCGCCAGTCATGCTCACCTGAAAGGCACGTAAGAACACGAAACATGCGTCGGTCCATGGTTGTCCGTACGCACAGGCTAGGCTGATTGAATTGTCTTCTCGATAATATTCTGCAACTTTCAGTGGCATGGTTATCCGCGCGTAAGCCGATTCCGCACCGAAATTGATGGCTCCATAAATTTCACAGTCATGCGCGATCCGCGCGGCTTAGCCTGCCAGCGGAACGAGCACGGTTTCACCGGTTGCAACCAACGAGGCTTCACCCTGCTCGTTCTCCGTAAAAAGTTCCGCGCGCGCGAAGACCTGCCTGCGTCCGGCACGCAATGTGGTTCCTTTGGCGATGAAGCAGCGGCCCAGCGCGGGCTTCAAGCAGTTCATCGAGAAATGCGATGCGGTGACGGAACCTGCGATCGACGCCGCGGCAAAGCCGCAGGCGGTGTCGAGCAGCGCCGCGATCACGCCGGCATGGAGGTGACCCGCATATTGGGTGAGATCGTCGCGCCAGGGCATCCGCAGTTCCACCGTGCCGGTGCCGGTGGAGACGATCTCAAAGCCGGCAAGCCGATTGAAGGCCGCCGACGCATTGGTCGCAACGAGACGTTCGAGATCGAAGCCCGGGCCAGTCGTCATGTAAAACTCCATTGCGGGGGTCGCCGTTCGAGATTCGCTCTGACGGCCTCGATGTGATTGGGCGAGCCGAGCAGAAGCGCCTGTTCGGCCGTTTCGGCCGCGAGTCCGGTCGCCGCATCGCGATCGGCTGCAAGATTGAGCAGCCGCTTGGCCGCGCGGATCGCATCCGGGCTGCGGTCCGCGATCGCGCGCGCCGTCTCCAGCGCGGCCTCGCGCGGCTGTTCGACGATGCGGGTGGCGAAGCCATGACCAAGCGCATCCTCCGCGGAGAAGATGCGCGCGGTGTAGGTGAGTTCACGGACCACATCCTCGCGCGCGAGATGACGCATCAGCTGCGTGCCGGCCATGTCGGGCACCAACCCCCATTTGGCTTCGATGATCGCAAGGCGCGTGCCGGGTGCGAGATATCTGATGTCGGCACCAAGCATCAGCTGAAAGCCGCCGCCGAAGGCGATGCCGTGGACGGCAGCGATGACCGGCACCGGCAACTCGCGCCAGAGCCACACCAGATGCTGCGCAAAGTTGGCAATGCCGTGGGTCCGCTGGCCGAGATCGGCAAAGGGCAGGATGGACTCGCCCTCCGTCGTTGCGACCAGCCGCTCCATGTCGAGGCCTGCGCAGAAGGCCTGCCCTTCGCCCGAGAGCACCACGGCGCGGAGCTTGCGGTTGTCCGCAAGCTGCGCACCGATCTCGGCGATCGCGGCGAACATCGCCGGATCGAGCGCATTGAGCTTGTCCGGGCGGTTGAGCCTGACGTCCGCGACGCCATTGGCGATGCTGAGGCTGATGCGATCAGTCGTCATGGTCGTCCTCGCTAATAGCCGGCGGCGGCGAGCGCCACCACAGCGCTCATCGCCATCCAGCCGAAGTGGCGGAAGCGGGTCGCCACCGCGTTGGCGAGCGCCGCGATGCCGAACACGACGCCGAGCGTCGCCACGATCCAGTGCCGCGCGGCATCGGAGGCCATCGCGGGCGCGGCGATCAGCAGCACGCCGCCGCCGATCCAGGCGACGGTACCGGCCTGATAGACCAGGCGGAGCAAGAGCCGCAGCCGCGGCGGCTCGACGGTGGCGCGCGCGAATATCCTGGTCTCGCCGAGCACGCCATGGATCAGGCTGACCAGAATGGCGATGACGCCGGCGCCCTGCAGCAGAAGATCACGCATCGCGATGCCTCCATACACTACTGTATGGATATGATACCGGCCGCTGGCGCCTGTCAATACACTTGTGTATGGTGGCGGCGGGACGGGGAACCATGACGGAACAGCTCTCGGTCAAGGACTGGCTCGATCAGGGCCTGAAGACGCTTGCGCGGCGCGGCTTCACGGCGCTCAAGGCCGAGCCGCTGGCCAAGGCCATGGGCGTCTCGCGCGGCAGCTTCTACTGGCATTTCGCCGACATCGGCGCCTACCGCGCGGCGATCCTCACCCATTGGCGCGAGGTCGCGGCCGAGCAGGTGATCGCCGAGCTCGAGACCATTCCGGAAGGCGGCGACGCGCTGGCGCTGTTGCTGCGCCGTGCCTTCTCGGCGCGGCTGGCGCTGGAACGCGCGGTGCGCAGCTGGGCCACCGCCGATGCCGTGGCGCGCGCCGCCGTGCTCGAGGTCGACGAGCGCCGGATCGGCTATATCGAAACCCTGCTGCGGCAGGCCGGATTCCCGGACGACGTGGCGCGCGGCCGCGCGCAGATCTTCTACTGGGCGTTCATCGGCTACGCGCTGTCCGAGCAGGCGCTGCCGAAGCCGCGTCAGCAGGCCGCGATCGACGAATTGCTGCGGATTGCCAAACGCTGACAGCGCTTATTTGGATGTGCTACATCACCGGCCAGTTTATTCCGCCGCGTTTTCTTCGCGCGAACCAGTGCCCACTTCGCTCGAAAACGCTCCAGTCGGAGGCCGCAATGAATTCCACGACCGACCATCTCGAAAGCACTGCCGACCCAAAACTGCTCGAAATCCTGGTGTGCCCGATCACCAAGGGGCCGCTGGAATTCGACGCCGCGCGGCAGGAGCTGATCTCGCGCTCGGCCAAGCTCGCCTATCCGATCCGCGACGGCATTCCGATCATGCTGCCGGAAGAGGCGAGAAAGATCGATTGAAGACGATGTAGCCCGGATGAAGCGCAGCGCAATCCGGGAAAGTGTCTGGAGTGCACCCCAAAAGTGAGACACGGGAAATTAGGGACAGTTCTCTAACGGAGAATGTATGTCCAACAAATCACCCCGTGTTTTCAGCCGAGAGTTTAAGCTCGAGGCGGTCCGTCGCATTCTGGCGGGTGAGCGCATAAAGGCTCTTTCCCAGGAGCTGAATGTGTTGCGTAAGGACCTCTATGCATGGCGCGATCTATTTCGTGCCGGCGGGGCGGAGGCGCTGCGGCCGATCGGCCGGCCGCGCAAAAGTGATGCGGTTGCGCCGAGCGTGAAGGAGCGGGCACGCGATGTTGCGACTGCCGACCCTGGTGCGCCGGAGCGCATTGCCGAGCTTGAGCGCAAGATCGGCCAGCAGCAGATTGAACTGGATTTTTTTCGGCAAGCCTTGCGGCGGGTCAAGGAAGCACGCCGGCCGAGCACCGGGCCTGGCGTGACGGGGTCTACGCGGTCATCCAGGCGATGACGATGCCCCCGCGGCAAGGCGAGCTGACGATCGAGCGGATGTGCGTGCTGGCTGGCGTCAGTCGGGCCGGCTATTACCGGCACTGGGCGGCTTCCGCCCCACGTGCCGAAGAAACCGGCGTGCGGGACGCGATCCAGCGGCTGGCGCTTGCCTATCGGCATTACGGCTATCGCCGCATCGCCGCCCAGTTGCGCCGTGAGGGCTTGGCGGTGAACGGCAAACGCGTGCTGCGCCTGATGCGAGAGGACAATCTGTTGTGCTTGCGGCAGCGGCCGTTCGTGCCTGTGACGACAGACTCGCGCCACCCCTGGCGCGTGGTACCGAACCTCGCCCGCGGCATGGTGCCTGATGGCCTCGACCAGCTCTGGGTGGCGGACATCACCTACATCCGTCTGCAGGAGGAGTTCGCCTATCTCGCCATCATGCTCGATGCCTTCAGCCGGCGCGTGATCGGCTGGGCTCTGGAAACGCACCTGGAGGCGCGTCTGGCGGTTACAGCGCTCTCCATGGCGTTGGCGGCGCGCCAGCCGACGCCCGGTAGCCTGATCCACCACTCCGATCGCGGCATCCAGTATGCCTGCGGCGACTACACGGACCTACTTCAGCGGCACGACATTGCCCCGAGCATGAGCCGGGTCGGCAATCCCTACGACAATGCCAAGGCGGAGAGCTTCATGAAGACCCTCAAACAGGAGGAGGTCAACGGCCAGACTTACCGCGATGCGCAGCATGCCAGAAATGCAATCGGCGCCTTCATCGAGGAGGTGTACAATCGCCAACGGCTACACTCGGCCCTGGCTTATCGGCCGCCAGCCGAGTTCGAAGCAAGTTTACCGCGATGCAGGGCTGCTGCGCAGCAGCCCCGCATCGCGCCCGTAACCCATCAACCCGCCCAGCCGCCTCAAGCGCTCGGCACCTGTCCCTGATTATCGTGTCTCACATCAGGGGTGCAGTTCAGTCACTCCGGATAGTCTGCCCCGGATTTCGCGGAGCCTGCCATCGGGCGCGCATTCGTGCGACCCGTCGGCTTCATCCGGGTTACGAGGGCTAAAGCGCCTCGCCCTTCAGCAGCCGCGGCACCTCGCCTGACAGTCCCGCCGCCTGGCGGATGAACATCTCCTTCAGCGGCGGCGCGCGATCGACGAGCCCGAGGCCAATGTCGCGCACGGTGCGCAGCAGCGTCGATTCGTTGGAGAACAGGAAGTTCAGCGAGTTGGTGGCGACGCCCATCGCCATCGTATCGAAGCGGCGCCAGCGCTGGTAGCGCTCGAGCACGTCGGCCTGGCCGAGGTCCATGCCGAGCCGCGCCGCATCGACCACGACCTCGGCGAGCGCAGCGACATCCTTCAGGCCCATGTTGAGCCCCTGCCCCGCGATCGGATGGATCACATGCGCGGCGTCGCCGATCAGCGCCAGCCGTTCGGCGATGAACGAGCGCGCGACGAAATAGCCGAGCGGGAAGGCGCGCGGCTTGTCGAGCGGCTTGATCTCGCCGAGATGCAGACCGAAGCGCTGCTCGAGCTCGGCGTGGAATTGCTCTTCGTTCAACGCGACAATGCGCGCGGCATCGTTGCGCGTCTCGGTCCACACCAGCGACGAGCGATTACCGGTCAGCGGCAGGATCGCGAACGGCCCGGCGGGCAGGAAATGCTCCTCGGCGCGGCCGTGATGCTCGCGCTCGTGCCCGACCGTGACCACGATGCCGGACTGGTCGTAGTCCCAGCCATGGGTCGCAATCCCGGCGCGCTCGCGCAGCTTCGAGCGGGCGCCGTCGGCGGCAACCAGCAGGCTCGCATCGATCACGGTGCCGTCGGCCAGCGTAACGCTGACGCCGTCGGGCCGCGACGCGAAGCTCGACACCGCGGCGGCGCGCAGCTCGACGCCCTCGGCTTCGGCACGGCTCGCGAGCGCATCGATCAAATAGCGGTTCTCGACCATATGGGCGAACGGCTCGCCGGGCGCGACATTCCCGGCGAAGGTCAGGAATACCGGGCGCGTCGCGTCCTCCAGCTTGGAGTCGGTCACGACCATATCCGTGATCGGCTGCGCCGTCGGCGCCACCTGGCCCCAGACGCCGAGGGTCTCGAACAGCCGCCGGCAGGCCGCCACGATCGCGGTCGCGCGCGGATCGCGGCTCGGGCGCTGGCTCAGCGCCGGATCGGCCACGATGACCGGGATGTCGGGCCCAAGCCCCTGGCGCAGCGCCACGGCCAGCGCCAACCCTGCAAATGCGCCCCCGCAGATGACAATACTTCGCTGTGCCGGCATTGCCCTTCCCTTACGCGCCTCACGCTCTCAGACTATGCTTGCTACCTGATAATAGCTGGGCGAAACAGGGGCCAGAAACAAGGTCACGAACCTAACGGACGTCATTCCGGGGCGATGCGTCAGCATCGAACCCGGAATCTCGAGATTCCGGGTTCACGCTTGCGCGTGCCCCGGAATGACCGTTCAAGTCAAACCGAAAGCCGCCGATGTCCAAGAGCCTGATCGACCTGCTGTCCATCCTCGATCTCGAGCAGCTCGAAGTGAATTTGTTTCGCGGCAACAGCCCGAAAACGAGCTGGCAGCGCGTGTTCGGCGGCCAGGTGATCGGCCAGGCGATGGTGGCGGCCTGCCGCACCGTCGAGGGCCGGCTGCCGCACTCGATCCATTGCTACTTCATTCTGCCCGGCGATCCGCAGATCCCGATCATCTACCAGGTCGAGCGGCTGCGCGACGGCAAGAGCTACACCACCCGCCGCGTCACCGCGATCCAGCACGGCAACGCGATCTTCTCCATCATGGTGTCGTTCCATGCCGAGGAGGAGAGCAACTTCAATCATCAGGAGAAGATGCCCGACGTGCCGCCGCCGGAGAAGCTGACCGCGGAGGAAGTGTCGAAGCAGCCGATGTTCAAGGAGATGCCGGAGTTCATCCGCCGCTATTACGAGAGCGACCGGCCGATCGAGCTGCGCCCGGTCGAGCTCGGCCGTTATTTCGGCCAGAAGATCGACGACGGCCGCATCCATGTCTGGATCCGCACCGCGGCCAAGCTGCCCGACGATCCCGCGCTGCATCTGTGCGCGCTCGCCTATGCGTCGGATTTCTCGCTGCTCGATGCCGTGATGGCGCGCTACGGCCGCACGCTGTTCGACAAGCGCATGATGCCTGCGAGCCTCGATCACGCGATGTGGTTTCACCGCCCGTTCCGCGCCGACGAATGGCTGCTCTACGCGCAGGATTCGCCGAGCGCGCAGTCGGGCCGCGGCCTGACACGCGGCCTAATCTTCAAGCCCGACGGCACGCTGGTGGCGTCCGTCGCGCAAGAAGGTTCGGTGCGCGAGCGAAAGGCGTAGAGCTCACGCTCGAACGGAGCCGGTGGGCACAATGAGATCGCGCTTACTGGCCGGCGTAGGCGCCGCGCTCGGTCAGCGCGAATTGGGAGACGAACCAGTTGCCGTACCAGCGCAGCACCCACGGAATCGGGATCAGGAAGCCGCAGGCGATGGTGAACACGATGGTTCGCCACAGCACCTCGATGCCGGACGCATTGAAGCTGACCTCGCGGCGCGTGCCGTCGATGTTGCGGCAGATCCAGCGCATCCAGGCGGTCAGCACCCAGGCCCAGCCGATGATGGTGATGGCCGAGACCACCATCGCCACGTACCAGCCGACATAGGCGACCGGGCTGCCCTTGAACGAGATCGGCAGGTCCTGGCCGCTCGAGCTGAGATGGCCGATGATCCAGCGCACGATCATCCAGCTCAGGAAGCCCTGCAACAGCAGCGAGAGCAGCGTCACGATGTTGCTGTCGGCCGCGCCGGCATAGGTCAGAAGGCCGAGCACGATGAAGACCCACCAGATGTCGAGCGGCTGCCCGGTGAAGGCGAAATGCGGCCGGCCCGGCACGCGGATATAGGGGATCGCAAAGCGGTACAGGCCGGTCGCGGTCCACGGCGCCGGGATGACGAGAATCTGGCCGATGAACATCAGGAGGCTGCGGCCGAACAGGCCCCAGATCGGGAAGTCGGCGGACAGCGTGCCGCCGCTATAGCTTCCGGACGCCACCACCGGCGGCGGTCCGCCGGCTTGCGGAAATACCGGCGGCGCGCCGGCGCTCGGGACGAGGCCCGGAATCTCCCCGGCCTTCTGCCAGCCGGCCATGCCCTCGGTCCACACCAGGGTGTCGGCCCCCACCGTGCCCCGGGTGATCAGGTCGCGGAGCTGGGTTTCAGGCAGGGGGCCCTTTTGCTGGCCTTCGGATGCATAAAACCAGTTTCGGTTCGACATTTCTTGTTTCCTCGGGGCGCGCGCACAGGGACACGCGATAGGCGAAACGAACCAGCAAGAGCGCTGGCCGGGGCGGGAAAGCCACATTGTGGCCGAGCGTTTCCATTCCGTACAGTGAGGGAGCACACGCGCTGCGCATGTTTTCCGCTTCAACCTGCAAGTTTTTTATGCCATTTGCCCAGAAAGCTGCCAGATTTGGCGGACGCGAAGTGCCGCTCGGGGATGGCAAATTGCCGCTCCGGGAGGCAGCAGGTGCCGGCTCGCGGGACGGCAAGTGCCGCTCCGGGACGGGCGCACACGGAAAACCTCAAGGGAATGAAGGCCTGAACCATGAAACTCGTCGTCGCGATCATCAAACCGTTCAAGCTCGATGAGGTGCGCCAGGCGCTGACCGCGATCGGCGTCCACGGCATGACTGTGACCGAGGTGAAGGGCTATGGCCGCCAGAAGGGCCACACCGAGATCTATCGCGGCGCCGAATATGTCGTGAACTTCCTGCCCAAGCTTCGGATCGAGATCGCCGTCGATACCGAGCTCGCCGACAAGGCGGTCAGCGTCATCACCGAGCACGCCCGCACCGGCCAGATCGGCGACGGCAAGATCTTCGTGACGCCGATCGATCATGCGCTGCGCATCCGCACCGGCGAGACCGACAACGACGCGCTCTGAACCCTGGAGCCTGATCCCTCGCGACAAACGCGGAAAGCGTTTGCGCGGATATCATGCCCAAACCAAACGATCGAGATCATCGCCGGCAACGACGCCGGCGCACGCCACAACCGCACACCAAGAAACGACGACCGCCGGGGAATGATGATGGGGGCACGAGCTCTTCGTGCAGCGATATCAGCTGCGCCGATCACTGCTGCAATCCTGTTCGCGCAAGCCACGCCGGCTTTCGCGCAAGACTCGGCATCCAGATCCGGCGTCAACGCCGCCGACACCGCCTGGATGATCGTCGCCACCGCGCTGGTGCTGATGATGACGATCCCCGGACTGGCGCTGTTCTACTCCGGCATGGTGCGCAAGAAGAACGTGCTGGCGACGATGGCGCAGAGCCTCACCGCCGTTGCGCTCGTCTCGATCCTCTGGGTCACCTTCGGCTATTCGCTGAGCTTCGTCGGCGACGGTCCTTGGCTCGGCTCGCTCGATCGCTGGTTCCTGGCCGGCATCACCATGGACAGCATCAATCCGGCGGCGAAGACCATCCCCGAAGCGCTGTTCATGCTGTACCAGATGACGTTCGCGATCATCACGGTGGCGCTGGTCGCAGGCTCGGTCGCCGACCGCATGCGGTTCTCCGCCTATGTGCTGTTCTCGATCGGCTGGTTCATCTTCGCCTATGTGCCGCTGGCGCATTGGGTGTGGGGCGGCGGCTTCCTCGCATCAGTGGGCGTGCTGGATTTCGCCGGCGGTCTTGTGGTGCATCTCTCCGCCGGCATCAGCGGGCTGGTCGCGGCCAAGGTGATGGGCAACCGCCACGGCTATGGCCATGACAATCTTTCACCGTTCGATCTGTCGCTCGCGGTGGTCGGCACCGGCCTGCTCTGGGTCGGCTGGTTCGGCTTCAACGGCGGTTCGGCGCTCGCGGCCAATTCGCGCGCGGTGATGGCGATCACCGCCACCCATCTTGCGGCCTGCGCCGGCGCGCTGACCTGGGGCGCGATCGAATGGGCGACGCGCCGCAAGCCGTCGGTGCTCGGCATGATCTCGGGTGCGGTCGCGGGACTCGGCACCATCACCCCGGCATCCGGCTTCGTCGCGCCGTGGCACGGCGTCGTCATCGGCATCATTGCCGGCCTGGTCTGCTTCTGGGCCTGCACCTGGCTGAAGCATCGCTTCAAGTATGACGACTCGCTCGACGTGTTCGGCGTGCACGGCATCGGCGGCCTGACCGGCACGCTGCTTGCCGGCGTGTTCGCGGCCTCGGCGATCGGCGGCACGTCCGGCCTGCTCGAGGGCAATCCGAAGCAGCTGCTGATCCAGCTCTACGGCGTCGCGGTCACCTTTGTCTGGTGCGGCGGCGTCACCTTCGTGCTGCTCAAGCTGGTCAGCGCCTTCGTCCCGCTGCGCGTCTCGATGCAGCAGGAGCTCGAAGGTCTCGACATCTCCCAGCATGGCGAGGCGCTGCAGTAAGTAGCCGAGGCGGCGGTGGCAGCCGGACTCACGGGGCCAGGACGACGACACCGGCCACCGCGAGGGCGAATTTGTAAAACAACCCCATGCAAAGGACCCGAGCGCCGCGACGTCACGAAGTACGGCGCGAGCAAGGTTCGGGCTTGCACGACACATAAGTGTATGCTTATGTGTCGTCATGGTCGACACCGACATCTTCAAGGCGCTGGCCGATCCGACCCGCCGCAAGGTCTTTGAGAAGCTGGCCGGCGGCAGCCTGAACGCCAGCGCCTTGCGCGACGGACTTGAGATCAGCCAACCGGCGATGTCGCAGCATCTGGCGGTGCTGCGCGCGGCAGGGCTGGTGCGCGAGCAGCGACAGGGCCGCTTCGTGAATTATGAGGTCGACCCGGACGGCATCGCCAGCATCGGGACCTGGCTTGCCCGCTACCGCGCCTATTGGCCGAAGCGCATCGAAGCGCTCTCCGATCTGCTGAAGGACATGGATCAATGAGCGACACAGTTGAGCCTGATCTTGCCGACGCCGACCTGATGCTCGAATACGAGCTCGATGCACCGCCTGAAAAAGTATGGCGCGCGGTGACCATTCCGGCTCTGCGCGAACGCTGGCTCCCGGATTGCGATCTCGCGGACGCTGAACCCCTGTCATCGATCGCTGGCGAAGAGGTGCGCTTCCGGCTGCGCGAGTCCGAGCCGCCGTTTCGCGAAAGCCATGTCACCTTCCGGATCGAGCCGAACGAGGCCGGCGGCACAAGGTTTCGCATCATCCAGCAAGCCTGCGACATCAGGGCAAAACAGCCGCAACCGGCCAACAGCAACAACCGCACAATGATGCGCGCGGCCTGATCCCCAACCTCACCTACCGAGACTTCATCACCTGCAGCAATGGAGGTCGCCGATGCGCGACATGATGCAACTCGTCCCTATGGTCGTCGAACAGTCGAGCCGCGGCGAACGTTCCTTCGACATCTATTCCAGGCTCCTGCGCGAGCGCATCATCTTCCTGAACGGCGAGGTTAATGATGCGATGTCCGGCCTGGTCTGCGCGCAGCTGCTGTTCCTCGAAGCCGACAACCCCAACAAGCCGATCAACCTCTACATCAACTCCTATGGCGGCGTGATCACCAGCGGGCTTGCGATGTACGACACCATGCAGTTCATCAAGGCGCCGGTGCACACGCTGTGCATGGGCACGGCGCGCTCGATGGGGTCGTTCCTTTTGATGGCCGGCGAGCCCGGTCACCGCGCCGCGCTGCCGAATGCGAGCCTCCACGTGCATCAGCCGCTCGGTGGCTTCCAGGGCCAGGCGTCCGACATCCTGATCCATGCCACCGAGATGCAGGAGACCAAGCGGCGCATCATCCGACTCTATGCGCAGCACTGCGGGCGCACCGAAGCCGACGTGGAACGGACCCTGGATCGCGATCACTTCATGTCCGCGCAGCAGGCGCTCGAATGGGGACTGATCGACAAGGTCTTCGCCGAACGCGACGCCGCCGAAAAACATGATCCGGTGCCGCGCTGATCTTCGTAGCTCGAGCGGCCAAGCCGTTTCATGACAGCGCCATCGATTTAGGCTTCACCTCGGCATGCTGCGCCGTGACCCGCACGGCATCGGGACGGCTCGATCCTCCGCGCCTGCCGCCGCCGCGGTGGTCGATCAGGCGCGCGACGACAGCGCGCCGCGCATGACGAGGCGTCAGCGAATGGTCGGCGTTCGGCAGCGTCAACCGCGTGACGCCAGGGATACTTGTGAGCCGTTTGCCGTCCTGACCGAAATGCCGTGCGATCTCCTGCAGGCTGAGATCGCCGTCCGAGGTGACCATGAGGACGCGCACGCCGCGGCTACAAAGCTCGCGCATCCAGCGCTCGACGCGGTTACGACCAAGCAAGGCGGACGGATGCATCGCCGACAGCGTCGACTTGACGGCTTCCAATCCGCGCCGCACCAGCCGCCTGGCGCTATCTGACACTGACAGCCTCCAGGCGGACTTGGTTGTCATCGCAGACCCCTCCTCCGGCCCGATCTGCGGCTGGCTTCCGCGATTCGCCTTGGAGGCTTCGTATGCTTTCCAGGCCGTAAGCTCCAGCGCGTAGGAACTGTTCCAGGCAAAGCAGAGCGGGTTGATCATGGTCAGGGCGCGGACGCGGCGGTCCGCGCGCGCAGTGTGAAAGGCCTGGAAGGCGCCCGAGCATATGCCCACAAGCTCGACTTTGGCAAAGCCCGCCCGCTGCATCCAGTCAATCGCCGCGCCGACGTCGAAGCGGGTGCGGGAATCATAGAGGAACAGACGATTGCTCCCGGCATCGTCGCTCAAGCCGAGGCCCGGCAGGTCAATGCGTAGCGACGCCACGCCGGCGGCGGCAAGCTCGCGCGCCGCCTCGACCGTGCCGCGCGCCCAACCGACATGCGGCACGCCGCCGGAGTTGAGAAAGATGACCGGATCGGCCGCAGCATGGCCGTCACGTGGCCGGGTCAGCACGCCACAGAGCAATGGCGCCTGCCTGATCACAACCGGCTCTTCCGTGTAGTGCGATCCCTCCAATAGCTCGCGGCCGGTCAGGGATTCGACGCCCTGAGCTACGCCGGCGACGGCCCGGTCGGACAACCAATCCGCCCAGCAATCGACAACGTCGGCCGGGATCCGGTTCGCGGTCGGGTCGCACATGAGCAGGTGATAGTCCTTGAACTCCGCGATTGTCGCGCCTTCGAAAGAAGTTCGACCGTCGCGGATTTCAGAGCCTGCCAACGGCTTTCCGTTCGCGATCAAAAGCATCGGCAGAGGCGGAAGGGCCGCGACGGCCCGCCGCCAATCCAGCCTCGACAGATCGGCGAGCGTCTCATGCGAAAGCCGGAAGCCGACGACCTCGCGGCCCTCGGCGAACGTCGCGTCGCTTGCGGCGCTCTTGGCGAGCGACCCATCGATCACGCGCGACATTGCGGTGATTTCGCGCACATAGGTTTTGCCGGAACTCGGTGGCGCAAGCAGCGCAAGGCCTGCCACGTCGTCCCGCCCCGCCGCAGCGAGCGGGGCCAGCAGCGCGCCGAGACGGAAGCCGGCGAGGATGACATCCTCCACGCCGCAATCCCGCTTCAACCGGTCGATCGCCGCGCCGATGCTGGCGGTCCAGGCCATCACCCGGCCCGGCGCCGAATGGTCGCCGGCGGCGTCGCCGCAGCCGGGATAGTCAAACAGCAGGACAGGCAGGCCCGCCGCGGCCGCCCTGTCGGACAACAGCTTCAGGAATCGGCGACTGCACAGATCCTCATGACCATGCGCGCCGGCGATGACAACGCCCCGCCGCCCCTTCGCTACGTTCAGCCAGCCGATGGTATCGGCAAACACAACTGGTTTCATGTCATGCTCCCGGCGGACTCCCTTGTCCGCACGACTTCCAATTCTTCCGCTCTCGGCACCTCGTAGCTCGCGTCGCGATCGGCATTGAGCGCTGTCACCGCGCCGCCAGGTGTCGCCAGGGACGGACCGTCAAGGCCGACCTCCCGCTCGATGCCCGGCATCAGGTGGAAATTGCTCTCCGTTGGAACGAACCGATCGTCCTGGATGGAGACGTGGTAGGCCGCGCGTTTGCAGGCCAGCCGCAGCCGCCACGCGTCCTTCCGACGCACCAAACTCACAGTCAGGCCGACGTCGCGCTGCGCGGTCATGACACCCGGCAGCACATGGAAGGCCTCGCCAAAGACCTTCCCGTCGTCGCCTTCCAGCCTTGCAACGGTGACTTCATGTCCGGGCGGCCCGAAGCGATAGGCGTAGGAAATATCGAAAAAGGCGCCGAGTACCGAGAAGGCCGAAAGCGACAGGCCGCTGTGCGCCGGCACGCTGATCGGTTGGCGCGCCGACACCACCGGCGTGACGCCGTCCCGCAGACAGGTCAGCGATAATGTCGCCCGAACGGTCTGCGCGGTATCGTTGACGGCATGGACGGTCAGCCCGTTGACGCCCTCGTCGCTCAGGATCAGCCGTAGCGGGGCAAATGCCCGCCTCAGCCCGTGCCAGACGGGCTTAGGCCGGCCGGTCGAATCGACCACGCCCCAACCCGCGCCCGGCCGCAAGTCCTTCCAGAAGAACAGCAGTGCTCCAGCCGTCGGCGAACAGGGTCTGCGCCATTCGTCGATGGTGCGCTCCACTATCTCGGTCGTCACCGCACGGGAGAGCTCGAGATAGCGTCTGGTATTTTCGATGCGCAGCCGGCGCGCGTCGACGGAAAAAAGCGTTTCCAGATAGTGCTCGCGCACATCCTCGAAGTCCCACGACGCGCCGACGTCGCGCGGCACACCCGCCTTCCAGCGCGGATCGTGCACCGGCGGCACCGGCAGATGCGCATCCAGCGTTGCCTGGTCAGGCACATTGGCAAAGGCAAGGCATTCGCTCGCGAAGCGCACTTCGGCCCGGCGCGCGTCATCCAGCGGCCGGCAATAGGCGCCGACCCCGTAATAATGCATCGGCCCGCCATCAGCCGTGAAAGGCAGGTTGCCGCCGGATGGCGATGACGTCACAAGCACCAGGTCGGGACGCTTCGCTTCAGCGATGGGGCGCACCACCTTGTCGAACCAGGGCGTCGGATCCATCGACATCGGCATGCCCATCATCGCCGCCTGCTGTGCCACCTCGCTGCCGCCGCACAGAACGGCGAGTGACGGCGAATGCCTGAGCCGCGTGAGCAGGTCCTCGACCTCGCGCGAGAGCGACGCCTGCCAGGCTTCGTCCTTCGCCGGATAGTCGAAATTGGCGAGCATCAGATCCTGCCAGACCAGGATGCCCATCTCGTCGCAGAGCTCGTGAAACGCGTCGCTCTCGTAGACGAACGTGCCGCCGACCCTGAGCATGTTGACGCCCGCCCGTCGTGCAAGATCGAGGTCGCGCGCGATCTCTTCGCGTGAGGACGGCAGCCGCACCAGGTCGGACGGCGTCCACACCGCGCCACGACAAAAGACGGATACGCCGTTGACGACCAGCCGAAAGCCGCGTCCGTCGGTGCCGCGATCGATCTCGATATGCCGGAAACCGACGCGGCCGAGCGCTACTCGCATCGAGCCTAGCGTGACGACAACCTCGTGCAGCGCCGGATCGCCATGGCTGCTCGGCCACCATGGCGCAACGTTCGCAATATCCAGTTTCGCCGTCAGCCGCGTCGCTGTCTCCGAGGTCAATGCGGCGACAGCGCCCGCGCAGGCGACCGTGGCCGGCGCGTCATCAAACGGCTCGTCCAGCGTAATCGCGATGGAAAGATGCCCTGTTGTGCCGGCGAGGTCGGCCTGCATTTGCACATCGCGCACGCCTTGCCGGTTGGTATCGCGGATCAGCTTGATCGGTCGCCATGGTCCGACGATGTCGAAGCCAGGGCACCAACCCGGCATATGGCCGATCAGCGTGGTCCGTACGAGCCTCAGCCGCTGATCGTCGATCATGCGCGGCCGCCAGCGCGCACGCGGACCGGTCAGGGTTTCCAGATGGCGGTCGAGACTGCGGAATGCGATGGCCAGTTGCTCGCCGCCGGCAAGCGTCAGGGCCACATCATGGCGCTCGAACATCGAGGTCGAGGACAGCACGAGGCGATCGTCGAGCCAGACCTCTGCAACCGTCGCCAAGCCGTCAAATACGAGACGGGCCGGGCCGGTGACATCGAGCCGGCGACGATACCAGACGTCCTGGTCGTGCAGCGGAGTGGGATGGTTGCGGTCCCAGCGGCCAAGCCGTTCCAGCGCAGCAGCGGCCGTGCCGGGGCACGCAGCCTCCAGCCATTCGGCGCTGCCGTCAATCGCCGCCGGAGACGCCCACGCGCCGGCCGGCGAGACGACCATGCACCAGCCGCTGTCCAGAGGCTCGGCCGTGTCGGTCGTCGACACCAAAACGTCCATACACATGCATTCCCATGACCGGCGGGCCGGTCCTACGCTGCCTTGCTGGCGAGATCCGCCATGCGACCATCCAGAGCGTTCATCACCGTTTGCCAGGCCTTGGCCATCGGCCCGATGGCGTCCGCGAGCCCATCGAACCGATGCCGGGCCATGGCGCGGGCGAGCTTGAATTGCATGACCTTGGCGCCCTCGGCGATTGCCGCGGCGGCTTCGATCGCCTCGGCCAGACCGGTCTCGCCGTGCCGTCCCAGCCATTCCAGATGACTGGAGAGGAGTTCGAAATTGGCGCCCACCTGCCGCAACGTGTTGAAGGCGTAGATGTGAAAATACTCCGGTGACCGGGCGGCCAGTGCCTCGGCATGGCCGCCGAACACGGCCGCATAGGCATCGAGCGGATTGCGCTTCGGCCTGCGCCGCAGATGCTGCGCGAGGATTTCCGTGGCCGCACTGACCGGTTCGCGCGAGGGGCGCGTGGTGTCGAACTTGACGAACTCGGCATAGGGAAACAGCGGCAGGCCGCCGGCCGGCGCGTCGTTGCGCTGCCCGAAAATGCCGTCATAGTCCTCGCCGTCCAGGGCGAAGTAGCCGTCGTTGTGGAAGTAGGCCATGTGGCGGCGCCCGGGAACGAGGACGTTGACGCCGATCGTCGTCTTGGAATGGCCACTGCGATAGGTGATGCCCCTCGTGTCGGGCAGGTAGAAGGCATCGACCTCGACCAGCGGCAGCCGCCCGCGCTCGATCTGATTGAGAACGTGCGCCTCCAGACGATCGAACACGGACAGTTCCTGGATATCCAGGCCGGCCAATCGCTGCAGGTCGGCCGTCGGGAACTTGAAGAACGTGAACTGGTCGCCTTCGAAATCCTGCGCCACGGTGAAGCCGAGCGCCGCGACCGGGTCATTCCCGTTCGCATGCATGACCTCGATCAGAAGATCGACATAGCAGTTGGTCTGCGGCCATCGCCGCGCCGCGTCGTGTAGCAGGTGCGGCTTGTAGTCGGCCGGATCGAGCCCGGCGATGGCACTCTGCATTTCAGTTGCCCCAAAGCGTGTCACGCACGGAAGCCGGCCATGCCTCGACCTCAGGGCCGTGATGGCGGAACAGCGCGAGCGCCACGCGCTCCAGCCCGAAGCCGACGCAGGCCGAGTGGCACAGGCTGCCATCCGCGAATTTGAGGCCCCAGGTCTGGCCAAAATGGTCGCGATGATAGTTGAAGGACAAGCAGGCCGTCGGTTTCTCGATACTGGTCACCGGGATCAGCAGCTCGAACTTGAGTCCCTCGTCGCGCTGGTTGTTGGCCATCATCTTGCCGCCGCGACCGAAGAACGGATCGTTGGCGAGGTCAACTTCGCATGGCAGGTCGAGTGACTCGATCATCGCCTTGCCGCGCTCCAGCCAGCTTTCGCGGAAGGCGCACACCTGCTCGGCCGTCCCGATGCGGACGAATTCGCGCATGCGGAACAGCTGCATGCGCGCGGGATCCTTGGAAGGCTCATGACGGAAGCAATAGGAGGAAAGCTCGAACAGCACACCGTCATCGGGCACCGGACCGCGCGCGGCAACGGTCGGATAGAGCGGATAGCAGGCGGCTGGCGTCAGCACGACGTTCGTCGCCTGCTGCAGTTCGGTCCAGTCCTCTCCCGCAGCCATCATGCCGAGAAGCTGCGCATGCTCGCGCTCGCCGCCCATGAAGGAATGCACGCAGCCTGCAAGCTGCGGGAAGCTTTTCATATAGCCACTGCCTTCAAGCGTGGCGCGGCTCATGCCCGGTGGGAAGTGGATGCGGGTTGCCTTGTCTGGCGCTCCGATGCTGGTCACGAGCCGCTCAAAGCGCTCGATCACGTCTTCGAAAACGCCGGAGCGGCCATAAAGCCCGTCTACTCCGGTCTTGAACAGGATGCTCTTGTCGAACAGGGTGTCGAGCAGGCTCTTGGCATCGAACGTCTTGGCGTCCATCTCAACCTCTCAGGCTGGTGTCAAAGCGGCTCATCAGCAGGAGCGTCGCGGTGTTGGAAAGAATACGGTCGTTCGAAATCATCAGCGGCGCTGAGCTCACATCGCGTAGGTGCCTGCCGACGCTGAACGGCGTGCCGTTCTTGTAGCCGACGATGCCGTTGACCAGCATGGCGAGCCGCACGATCGCCCCGGCCTTCTCGCTCGCAGCGACCTTCAACGCGTTGATCTCGGCGGTAAAGCCAATCGAGGAGAGCGCGTCGTCATTGCCCTTGGCCGCATCGAAGCGGTCAATGGCCGCCGTGAGATGACCCTTCATCTCCTGAAGCAGGGCGGCCGCCTCGGCGAGCCGAAGCGCGCCCGGGGGCAGACTTCCATCCGCCTGCTTGCGCGCCGCAGCCTTGACGAATGCTTGCGCGCGATTGAAGGCATCGGTGGCGATACCGAACCAGGTCGCCGCCCAGAAGATATGCGAGCTCGCCAGCATCGACTGTGCCGCGATCTCCGAGAACGGCTTGGGGAAAATCTGCGCCGCGTCACCGTGCGCGACGAGATGAAAACCGTCCGAACAGGTGCCGCGCATTCCGAGCGTATCCCATACGGAGGTGCGCTCCAGCGTGCGGTTCAGGTCCGCGGGAATGACGACCATCACCTGATCGGAGCTTGCCGCGTCGGGAGCGCGCCGCGCCGTGGCAAGAATCGCGTCGGCGTGGCGGCCGTAGGAAATAACGGTTGCTTCCTTTGTCAGCGAGAAGCGGCCGTCTGCCACTTCGACCGCACAGATCGAATTGCGCAGATTGCCACCGATGCCGGCTTCCGTGGTCGCCGAGGCCATCAGCAACTGCTCCGCCGCAATGCGGCGCATATAGGCCAGATGCCAGTCGCTGGCGCCGCCATGGCTGACGAAGCTCGACGTCTTGATCTGGTGCATGGCGTAGATCATGGCGCTCGAGCCGCAGGCCTGGGCGAGCTGAACGATCAGCTCCGCGATCTCCATCGTGCCCAATGCCTCCCCGCCATGCTCGACGGGAATCGCGACGCCGAGCAGGCGCTCGCGCTTCAATGCTTCGATGGTATCGGCCGGGAAGCGGCCCTCACGGTCTACCGCATCGACCTGCTGCGCCGCGACCTTGGCGACCCGACGCATGCGCTCGGCCGGCGTGGCGGCAGAGGCCGGCACGGGCTCTATCTTTCTCACCACGCTCATGGTCTTACGCCGCCCGCTGTGTCAGCCGTGAAACGGCGTCCGCGACGTTGGCGAGCGACGAGAAGGTCCGTCGCGTGAGCATCGCTTCGGGAAATTCGATGTTGAACTCTTCCTCGAGCGCCAGCATCACCTGCACCGTGGCGAAGGATGTCAGCCCTGCGTCATAGAGATTCGTGTCGTCGGTGATTGTGTTGAAATCCAGCGAAATCATCGGCTGCTGCTCGAGCAGCGCGCGGATACGATCAATCATTGGTTGCCCCACCTGTCATTGAAGTTCTTATGCGGCGGCAATAGCGCAACGACGGCAACCGCGGCGTTAACGCCGGAACGACAATGTTACAGACAGCTAACGATCGGTAACGAGCGCCGGCAAAAGTCCAGCATTTGCTGTCCTGGCGTGCGTACCTGATGCGAGCCCTTGTCCGCTCGCGCAGAACGACGCGGCGAGGATGCCCGCAACTGTCTTCGCGCCGGTCCCGTTTCGGGTGGGAACCCAAACAAGCCGATGAAGCCCAACATCAAATTCCCATCGCGCAATCGTCCGACAGACGCCAATGGCGAAATGATCGAGAGGGTGTTCGCGGACCGCGGGGCGGGCCCGGAAGCCCTCGCCGGATACCGCCTGCTGCCCCGCGGCTGAGCAGAATTGTGTCCGGAGTTAGCCGTGCCTGCGTTCTAGACAGGTCTGACCATATTTTAGGCGCGGCGGAATAGCGCAGGGGCACCTCCCACCCGTAAAGCGGGAAAAGGTCCGGATTCATAATCCATTAGCGAGCTCCGGCCGTTTGGCACGGCATTTGATTCTAAGGCTCCAGGCTGTGCCCGCGTAGTGGATGTCCTCCGCGTGGTGAACCTCAGTCGAAACTCCCGGTGTTCATTCGCACCGGGCCCAAGCGGGGATAGGACTCATGAAAATTGTTATGGCGATCATTAAGCCATTCAAGCTGGAAGAGGTCCGTGACGCCCTGACCGCCATTGGCGTTCACGGTCTCACGGTGACGGAAGTCAAGGGGTACGGCCGTCAGAAGGGTCACACGGAAATCTATCGCGGCGCCGAATATGCCGTGAGCTTCCTGCCGAAGATCAAGATCGAGGTCGCGGTCAACTCCGATCAGGTCGACAAGACCATCGACGCCATCACCTCCGCCGCCAAGACCGGCCAGATCGGCGACGGCAAGATCTTCGTCATCAGCCTCGAACACGCCGTGCGCATCCGCACCGGCGAGGCCGATGCAGCGGCCCTCTGATTTCGCGCTCAAACCTTAAGACCTCAGGAGTGAAATAACATGACGTTCAAGCGTCCCTATGGCGCGGGACTGGCGGCCCTTGCAGTCGGCCTGTTCGCCGCGACCGCCGCCTACGCCGAGCCGACCGTCAACAAGGGCGACAACGCCTGGATGCTGACCTCGACGGTGCTGGTGCTTTTGATGACCATCCCGGGCCTCGCGCTGTTCTATGGCGGCCTGGTCCGCTCCAAGAACATGCTCTCGGTGCTGGCGCAGGTGTTCTACACGGTCTGCCTCGTCACCGTGCTCTGGGCCCTCTACGGCTACAGCCTCGCCTTCACCGGCGGCTCCGACTTCATCGGCGGCTTCTCCAAGGCCTTCCTGATGGGCGTCACGCCGGACTCGAAGGCGGCGACCTTCTCGGTCGACGCCAACATCTCGGAACTCATCTATATGTGCTTCCAGATGACGTTCGCGGCGATCACGCCGGCCCTCATCGTCGGCGCCTTCGCCGAACGCATGAAGTTCGCGGCGATCGCGCTGTTCATCCCGCTCTGGGTCACCCTGATCTATTTCCCGATCGCGCACATGGTCTGGTACTGGCCGGGCCCGGACGCGATCCAGGATGCCGCCAAGGCGCTCGCCGCTGCGGCTGACGGCGCGGCCAAGACCGCGGCGCAGGCCAAGCTCGACGAGATCAACGCCGATGCCGGCTGGATCTTCAAGAAGGGCGCGATCGACTTCGCGGGCGGCACCGTCGTGCACATCAACGCGGGTATCGCCGGCCTGGTCGGCGCGCTGCTGATCGGCAAGCGGACCGGCTACGGCAAGGAGCTGATGGCTCCGCACTCGCTGACCATGACCATGATCGGCGCCTCGCTGCTCTGGGTCGGCTGGTTCGGTTTCAACGCCGGCTCCAACCTCGAAGCCAATGGCGGCGCTGCGCTCGCCATGACCAACTCCTTCGTGGCCACTGCCGCGGCGGCGCTGGCCTGGATGTTCGCGGAATGGATCATCAAGGGCCATCCCTCGCTGCTCGGCGCGCTCTCGGGCGCGGTCGCGGGCCTCGTCGCGGTGACCCCGGCGGCCGGCTATGCCGGCCCGATGGGCGCCATCGTGCTCGGCCTCGTGGTCGGCGTGGTCTGCCTGTTCTTCTGCACGGTCGTGAAGAACGCGCTCGGCTATGACGACTCGCTCGACGTGTTCGGCGTCCACTGCGTCGGCGGCATCGTCGGCGCGCTCGGCACCGGCATCCTGGTCAACCCGGCGCTCGGCGGTGCAGGCATCATCGACTACACCGCGATCCCGCCGAAGGTCGCCGATTATGACTTCGCGGCGCAGATGATCTCGCAGGTCTGGGGCGTCTGCACCACGCTGGTGTGGTCGGGCATCGGTTCGGCGATCCTCTACAAGATCGTCGACGTGATCGTCGGCCTGCGCGCCAACGTCGAGACCGAACGTGAAGGCCTCGACATCACCGAGCACACGGAGCGCGCCTACAACATGTGAGTTCTCCCGGGACTCTGGCTCCCTCCGGGGCCGGGTCCAGAACTACGGTTCGGGCACATACCCGGCAATGTCCGGACCGTTGAGGGGCTCCAGCGCAAGCTGGGGCCCCTTTCTTTTTTCCGCTGCTTGAGAAAATATTGTCTGAATTGCCTGCCATTGTGGAATGACAGGCCACAAATAACGAAAACGGGAGGACGTCATGAAGGTGCAGGGCAGATGCTATTGCGGCAATGTGCGCTATGAGGCCGAGGGCGAGCCGATGATCGCGGCGCAGTGCCTGTGCCGGGAATGCCAGTACATCACGGGCGGCGGGCCGAACATGTTCATGGCGATGCCGACCACCGGCTTCAAATACACCGCCAGCGAGCCCAAGCAGTTCACCCGCAAGGATCTCGACCGCGCCGTGACGCGGGAGTTCTGCCCGGAATGCGGCACGCATCTCGTGACCAAGGTGCCGGGCCTGCCCGCCACCATCCTGAAGGTCGGCACCTTCGACGACCCCTCGGTGTTCACCCCGCAGATGACGATCTACACCTGCGACAAGCAGACCTTCCACCACCTGCCCGAGGGCAAGCCGTCGTTCGAGAAGTTGCCGGCGCGGTAGAGGTCACCCATCGCGCGCGTAGCCCGGATGGACCGGCAAATTCGAATCGTCATGGCCGGGCTTGCCCCGGCCATCCATCCCGCTTCGCAAGATTCTGGCCTAGTCGATGGATGCCCGGGTCAAGCCCGGGCATGACAAGTTGTGGGTCACGCCATGGAGCCGCGTCAGTCGATCAAAACTTCCTCATCCGGCAGCTCGCTCGGTGCGCCGTCGCGCAAATAGCGCTCCAGGATGTCGGCAAGCGACAGCGGCGTCAGGCGCTCGCTCGCACCGGGTAGGTCGGCGATCGACCACCAGCGGAAGCAATCGAGCACGCGCGCCTCGGCCTCGTCGGCCATCACCGGCGTGAAGCGATCCGCGTGAACGATCCGGTATTCCTCTTTCTGGGAAATCCGCCTGCCGCCCCAGTTGAAGGTGTGGTGCCGCCGCCATATTGCGGGCCCGGGCTCGAAATCGATCAGCCCCAACTCCTCGGCCAGTTCCCGCTGCAACGTCGCTTCAGCCGTCTCGTCGCCCTCGACGCCGCCGCCCGGCGCGATCCAGAAGCAGTCGCCGCCGTGCGGCGAGCGAATCCGCATCAGCAGGACTTCGCGCTCGCCGGTGATGATGAGCGCCCGGACGGCGCGGCGGTGGATCATGTCTCGGAGCAATTTCGATGCGGTGCCTTGGGATCAGCGCGGATATCACGCGTCGGCCGATCGTGCCGCACCGCCGATGGTTAATCGCGTCTTAACCTCGCCCTATCTATGGTGACTTGATCGGTTTACGGTCGGCGCCCCTACCCTCCGACCGCAGTGAAAGTGCTGGCATTTCAATCATGGCAATGACCGCCTCATCCGGCTTGGCGCAGGGCGCCGGCGATGTCGCATCCGCCGGCCAGGCCGAGCGTTCCCCTTTCCTGCGCACGACCGAGCTGCTGGCGCCGTATCAGCCCGCCAAGCCCTTGATTACGCTGTCATTAGGCGAGCCGCAGCACCCGGTGCCCGATTTCGTCGGACCGGTGCTGGCAAAGCATACCGCCGAGTTCGGCCGCTACCCGATCGCCAAGGGCATCGAACCGTTCCGCCGCGCCGTCGCGATATGGCTGGGAAGCCGGTTCCAGTTGCCGCGACCGGTCGATCCGGAGAGCGAGGTGATGGTGCTGAACGGCAGCCGCGAGGGGCTGTTCTTTGCCGCGATATCAGCCTCGCGCTACGTCGCGCCGCGCAAGGGCCGGCCGGCGATCCTGATGCCTAACCCGTTCTATCCGGCCTATGGCGCCGGCGCCCGCGCGGCCGGCTGCGAGCAGATCTACCTGCCTACCACGCTCGCTAACGGTTTCCTGCCCGACCTCGATTCGATCGACGAGGCGACGCTGGCGCGCACCGTCGCGTTCTTCATCGCCTCGCCCGCCAATCCGCAGGGCTCGGTCGCCTCGCGCGCCTACTTCACACGGCTGAAAGAGCTCGCCGATCGCTATGGCTTCATCATCCTGAGCGACGAGTGCTACTCGGAAATCTACACCCGCGAGGCGCCGGGCAGCGTTCTCGAATGCGCCGGTCCCGACTTCAGCAATGTCGTGGCGTTCCAGTCGCTGTCGAAGCGCTCGAACCTGCCGGGCACGCGGGTCGGCTTCGCCGCGGGCGACAGGAAGTTTCTGGCCGCATTCCACGAGCTGCGCAATGTCGCCGCACCGCAGGTGCCGGTGCCGCTGCAGCATGTCGCGGTCGCCGCCTATAGCGACGAGGCGCATGTCGAGGAGAACCGCAGGCTCTATCGCATCAAGTTCGATTTCGCCGACCAGATCCTCGGCAACCGCTACGGCTACAAGCGTCCCGCCGGCGGGTTCTGCGTCTGGCTCGACGTCTCCGGGCGCGGCGGCGACGAGGCGGCGGCGGTCAGGCTCTATCGCGACGCCGGCGTGCGCGTGATTCCCGGCAGCTATCTGGCGCGCCAGCAGAACGACGGTTCCAATCCGGGCGCGGGCTATATCCGCCTTGCGCTCGTCTCCGACAGTGAATCGACGGCCGAGGCGATGCATCGCCTGGTCGAAACCCTGGGTTAATCGCGAAGCGCGAAGATTGAGTATGCCAGCGATCGAACGTGTTATCCCCCTGGTCGGCCATCTGCCGCTCTCGCTCCGCGAGGCGCTGGCGCGACGGCTGCGCGAACTCACCGGGCTCGGCCTGATCGCGCTGTCCGGCGCCATCACGGCGGCGCTGATGACCTGGTCGGTGCAGGATCCGTCGCTGAGCCACGCCACCTCGCGCGCGATCCGCAACGTGCTCGGCTATCCCGGCGCGATCGGCGCCGACCTCCTGATGCAGATTCTCGGTCTCGGCGCGATCATGCTGGTGCTGCCGGTCGCGGTGTGGGGCTGGCGGATGCTGACGCATCGCCCGTTCGACCGCGAGGCGCTGCGGCTCGGCTGCTGGATCCTGTGCACGGTGATCGCGGCGGGCTTCGCCAGCTGCTGGCCGCACAACACCGCATGGCCGCTGCCGACCGGGCTCGGCGGCGTGGTCGGCGACGCGCTGCTGCGTGCGCCGGCCGTCGTGTTCGGCCCGCCCGGCTTCATCTATCGCGTCGTGCTCGGCCTGATCCTGTTCGTCGCGATGGCGGCAAGCTTCCTGTTCGCCTGCGGCTGGGGTGCCAAGGAGCAGGACGACGAGCTGACGCCGATCTCCGACGACGACGAGCCGTTCGTCGAGGAAGAAGACAACGACCGCAGCTCGGTCTCGCTGGGCTGGCTGTTCCATGCGCTGATGAGCGCCAAAGCGCGGCTCGGCTGGCTGCTGACCACCGCCTACAAATCGCTGGTCTCGAGCGGAGCCCAGAGCCGCAGCGCTGCGTTCGAGCGCCAGGAGCCGAATATCGGCGGCGGCCGCCCGGCGCCCTCGATCGCGCCCGCGCATGACGACCATGATGAGGACGAGGCTGAAGCTTTCGACGACGATGAGGAAGAGGAGGACGAAGCTCCCGCCGCCCGCGCCCCGCGCAAGAAGGCCGAGCCGAAGCCGAAGAAGAAGAATTCCGACAAGTTCGAGCTGCCCTCGGTCTCCGTGCTCAGCGCGCCGAAAGCCAGCGATCGACAGCCGCTGAGCAAGGCCGAGCTCGAAGCCAATTCGCGCTCGCTCGAGGGCGTGCTGCAGGACTTCGGCGTGCGCGGCGAGATCGTCAAGGCCAATCCCGGCCCGGTGGTCACGCTGTACGAGCTCGAACCGGCGCCCGGCATCAAGTCGTCGCGCGTGATCGGGTTGTCCGACGACATCGCGCGCTCGATGAGCGCGCTGTCGGCCCGCGTCGCGGTCGTCGCCGGCCGTAACGCGATCGGCATCGAGCTGCCGAACGCGCATCGCGAGAAGGTCTATCTGCGCGAGCTTCTGGTCGCCAAGGAAAGCGTCGATTCGGTTGCGAAGCTGCCGCTGTGCCTCGGCAAGACGATCGGCGGCGACCCCGTCATCATCGATCTGGCGCGCACGCCGCATATGCTGATCGCCGGCACTACCGGCTCCGGCAAATCGGTCGCGATCAACACCATGATCCTGAGCCTAGTCTACCGGCTGCGGCCGGATCAATGCCGCCTGATCATGGTCGATCCGAAGATGCTCGAACTCTCCGTCTATGACGGCATCCCGCATCTGTTGACGCCCGTCGTCACCGATCCGAAGAAGGCGGTGGTGGCGCTGAAATGGGCCGTGCGCGAGATGGAAGAGCGCTACAAGCGGATGGCCAAGCTCGGCGTGCGCAACATCGACGGCTACAATGCGCGCCTGGTCGAAGCCAAGGCCAAGGGCGAAGAGCTGACGCGCACCGTCCACACCGGCTTCGACAAAGAGAGCGGCAAGGCGATCTACGAGGAAGAGAAGCTCGACCTCGAGCCGCTGCCCTACATCGTCATCATCGTCGACGAGATGGCCGACCTGATGATGGTCGCCGGCAAGGATATCGAAGGCGCGGTGCAGCGCCTCGCGCAGATGGCGCGCGCCGCCGGCCTGCATGTCATCCTCGCCACGCAGCGTCCGTCGGTCGACGTCATCACCGGCACGATCAAGGCGAACTTCCCGACCCGGATCGCCTTCCAGGTGACGTCGAAGATCGACAGCCGCACCATCCTTGGCGAGATGGGCGCCGAGCAGCTGCTCGGCCAGGGCGACATGCTCTACATGGCGGGCGGCGGCCGCATCAGCCGCGTGCACGGCCCATTCGCCTCGGACGAGGAAGTCGAGAAGGTCGTGCGTCACCTCAAGACGCAAGGCGCACCGGAATATCTCGAAGCCGTCACCGCGGAAGAGCCGACCGACGAGGACGGCGCCGTGTTCGATGCCACCGGCATGGGCGGCGACGGCGGCGGCGATCTGTTCACGCAGGCGGTTGCGATCGTCAAGCGCGACCGCAAGGCGTCGACCTCCTACATTCAGCGCCGGCTGCAGATCGGCTATAACCGCGCGGCCTCGCTGATGGAGCGGATGGAACTTGAGGGCATCGTCGGTCCGGCGAATCACGCCGGAAAGCGCGAAATCCTGGTCGGGGAGGAAGAAGGCCAGTTCTGATCGGGGACGATCATCACGGAAAAACCATATCTCCCTCGGAAGAGGCGGGATAAAATCCGGCGCAGCGGGACGACGTCGAACAGAGACCTGACATATCTGATGGCAAAACACCTCATTGACCGCGGCACGCGCACCGCGCTGGCTCTTCTCGTCACCGCCGCGATCGCCGGCGCTGCGACTGCGCAGAATGCGCCGCCCCCGAAGCCCGCGCCCAACGCCGGATCCAAGGCTGCGCCAAAGAAGGACGCCGGCGCGCAGACCAATGCGGACAAGGGTCCGACGACGACGGGCGCCACCCAGGCACCGCCGAACCCGGTGATTCCCGATCCGCGCCGCAACGTGCCCGCCAACATCTTCCAGACCTTCGACGCCAACCAGAAGGCGCAGGCCGCCAAGGTCTCGGCCTATCTCTCGTCGCTGCAAACGCTGGTCGGAAATTTCGTCCAGGTCGGCCCCGACGGCACCAAGACCAAGGGCGATTTCTATATCCAGAAGCCCGGCAAGCTGCGCTTCGAATATGACGATCCGAGCCCGATCGAGGTGATCGCGGACGGCTCCTCGGTCGCGGTGCGCGACCGCAGGCTCGCCACCCAGGACGTCTATCCGCTGTCGCAGACCCCGCTGCGCTATCTGCTGTCGGACCGCATCGACCTGATGAAGGACACCAACGTCATCAGCGTCACCGCCGACGACGTGTTCGTCAGCATCACGATCGAGGAAAAGCAGGCGCTGGTCGGCACCAGCCGCTTCCTACTGATGATCGGCGCCAAGGACGGCAAGCTCAAGCAGTGGACCGTTACCGACCCGCAGGGCTACGACACGACAGTTGCGGTCTACAATCTCGACGCGACGCAGAAGCCCGATCCGGCGCTGTTCAAGATCGACTTCACGACCTATCCCGGCACCTCGCCGGGGTAGGCGCGCTGCGTAGTTGCGTAGGATGGGTAGAGCGCAGCGAAACCCATCGCGATCACGGCGCGCCGTGTCAATGATGGGTTTCGCTTCGCTCTACCCATCCTACAAGCGCTTGCTTGTGGACAAAGCGCCAACCCGCACCGAGAACCGTGCTAAGAGGCACCTCTCATGCGGTTCTCCGTCACCACCTGGAACATCAATTCGGTGCGCCTGCGCATCGACACCGTCGCCAAGTTCATCAAGAGCGCGCGGCCGGATGTGCTGTGCCTGCAAGAGACCAAATGCATCGACGATGCGTTTCCGCTCAAGCGCTTCAAGCGGCTCGGCTATGAGCACGTCGCGCTGAACGGACAGAAGGGCTATCATGGCGTCGCCATCGTCTCGCGCCTGCCGTTCGAGACGACCGACATCAGGACGTTCTGCGACAAGATCGATTCACGACACATCTCGGTGTCCTTCGGCGAGAAGGCGCAGCTGTCAAAGCCGCTGGTGCTGCATAATTTCTACGTGCCGGCCGGCGGCGACATTCCCGATCCCGCGCTCAATCCGAAATTCGAGCACAAGCTGCAATTCCTCGACGAGATGAAGGCCTGCGAGCCGCTGCATCCGCGCGGCGACGACCGCCACATCCTGGTCGGCGACCTCAACGTCGCGCCGCATGAGAACGACGTGTGGTCGCACAAGCAGCTGCTCAAGGTGGTCTCGCACACGCCGGTCGAGACCGAGAAGCTGCTCGCCGCGCAGGCGCATGGCGAATGGTTCGACATCGCGCGCGAGCGGATCCCGATGTCGGAAAAGGTCTACACCTGGTGGAGCTACCGCGCGGCGGACTGGACCGTCGGCGATCGCGGCCGACGGCTCGATCACATCTGGGTCTCGCGCGCGCTGAAGGATCAGGTCAGCGATTTCAAGATCACCCGCGACGCCCGCAGCTGGGAGCGCCCGTCGGACCACGTGCCGGTGACGGCGGTGATGGAGGTTTAAGGGCGCCGCCGACCCTCGACCCGTCATCCTGAGGAGCGCGGAACGCGCGTCTCGAAGGGTGCACGGCCCGGCTGGTGGCCGTCGACCCTTCGAGGCTCGCCCAGCGGCGCAATTGCGCCGCAAGGCTCGCACCTCAGGGTGACGGTTCAATGACCTTGCGGAATGACGCGCGGAAAGATCACGTACTCAGCTTCCCGCTCGCCATCAGGATATCGCTTGCGAGCTGGCTGGTGCGCAGCGCGAGCTCGTCGCGCAGCCGAAGGGCCGCGGCGGGATCGCTTTCCAGCACGCGCTGGAACAGGCTGCGCGCGACTCGGATCACCGAGCCGCGCTCCAGCGCGGTGGCGGTCGATGGCCGCTTCATCGCGACGATCAATGCGAGCTCGCCGATCAGCGCGCCGGGACCGGCGATGATCTCGGCGCCGCCTTCCTCGACGCGGAAGGTGCCGCGCTGCACGACATAGCCGGCGTCCGCGGCGTCGCCGGCCTTGAACAGCACGTCGCCTGCGTTGAAATCACGTTGCTCGGAGCCGATCGCCAGCATGCGCAAGGAGCTTTCGCCCAACAGACGCATTGTCGGGACCCGCTCGAGCAGGGCTACGTCATCATCGATCGACATTCAGGTCCGGTAACCGCGGTGCGCCTCGATTTCACGAATCGTTGAGCGCAAAGCGTATCACGGCACCAGCTTGTAGCCACCGGCTTCCGTCACCAGGATTTCCGGGTTGGCGGCGTCCTTCTCGATCTTCTGGCGGAGGCGGTAGATGTGGGTTTCCAGCGTGTGGGTGGTGACACCGGAATTGTAGCCCCAGACTTCCTGGAGCAGCGTCTCGCGCGACACCGGCATCTGGCCGGCGCGGTAGAGGAAGCGGAGGATCGCGGTTTCCTTCTCGGTCAGCCGCACCTTCCTGGCATTGGCGCCGGTCAGCATCTTCGAGCCGGGCCGGAACGAGTACGGACCGACCGAGAACACCGCGTCCTCGCTGGCCTCGTGCTGGCGGAGCTGCGCCCGGATCCGGGCCAGCAGCACCGCGAAGCGGAATGGCTTCGCCACATAGTCGTTGGCGCCGGATTCGAGCCCCAGGATCGTATCGGAATCGGTGTCGTGGCCGGTCAGCATGATGATCGGAGCCTTGAAGCCGCCCTTGCGGAGCGAGCGGACCACTTCGCGGCCATCGGTGTCGGGCAGGCCGACGTCCATCAGGACCAGATCGGGGGAATTAGCTTTGGCGGCAGTGGCGCCCTTGGCGCCGGTGTCGACTGCGGAGGCTTCGAATTCCTCGTGCAGCGACAGCTGCTCGACCAGCGTATCGCGCAGATCGGTATCGTCATCCACGATCAAGATCTTGCGGGCATTGGCCATAGGTACAATCCTTCGGGGGCGGGCGGTCAGAAGCAGAGGACGCTTATGGCCGTAACATCGGCTAGATATGTGTTCAGGTAGGCGATTGTTACCGATTCACAAGGCAACGCAGTCTACCTCAAATCCGGCGGGGCAGGACGTGAATGTCCTGTAATGCCGGGAGATAGGATGTTCTGAACCTCCAAGGCAAGCTCAGTTTGGAACGATTCTTAGGGGAAGGTCAGCTATTTCAATCACTTATATGACAGCCAAACGTGATCGCCCGCTCTCCATCATCGAGGTCCGAGCAGCCGCCGGCGACCCGCGCCGGGGCTGGCTGTCGGCTGACGGCTGGACCGTGCCGGTGGCGCTCGGGCGCGGCGGAATCCTCGCCAACAAGCGCGAGGGCGACGGCGGCACGCCGCGCGGCGTCTTCCATCCGCGCCAGCTCTGGTGGCGCGCCGACCGGCACCAGCGTCCGACGACTTTCCTGCCGACCCGGCCGATCCACCGCGAGGACGCCTGGTGCGAGGACCCCGCCGACCGTCACTACAACCAGCCGATCCGGCTCGATCGGGCGCAGGGCGGCGACCGCCTGACTCGCGAGGACCATCTCTACGACTTCATTATCGAGATCGATCACAACGCTGCACCGCGCGTCGCCGGCCGCGGCAGCGCGGTGTTCCTGCATCTGGCGCGGCCGAATTTCTCGCCGACCGCGGGCTGCGTCTCGATGACGAAGACCTCGATGCTGCGGCTGTTGCGGCGGATGTCGCCGCAGACCCGGATCGTTATTGGGTAGGGTAGTGGAATAGCTCAGCATCGGTTTTCCCACGCGACAGACGCGACGCGTTTGTGCTGAGATCGTGCACAACAGAAAATAATTCCCGCGGGGAGCGAAACAGCATGCTCGACAACAACAAGATCGCCGCCGCCTCGAAGGTCCTGCACGATCACTGGCACGCCGGCACCAAGCTCGCAGCGCTCGATGTCGCCATTCGGCCGCGCGATCGCGCCGAGGGCTATGCGGTGCAGGCCGAACTGGAAAAGACGTCGCGCAAAAAACTGTTCGGCTGGAAGATCGCGGCGACCAGCGCGGCCGGCCAGAAGCACATCAATGTCGCCGGACCGCTCGCCGGGCGCATCCTTGCCGAGACGGTGATACCGGATGGCGGCACCGCGTCGATGCAGGGCAACGAGATGCGCGTCGGCGAGCCGGAATACGCCTTCCGCATGGCGCGCGATCTCGCGCCGCGCACGACGCCGTACAGCGTGCAGGAGGTGCTGGAGGCCGTCGGCACGCTGCATCCGGCGATCGAGATTCCGGATTCGCGTTTCGCCGATTTCGTCGCCGCCGGCGAAGCGCAGCTGATCGCCGACAATGCCTGCGCGCATCTGTTCGTGCTCGGACCCCCAACCTCAGCCGACTGGCGCGCGATCGACCTGGTCGAGGACCGCCCGGTCATCACGCTGCGCGGCGAGCGCTATATCGGCCACGGCAAGAACGTGCTCGGTGATCCCTGCGCAGCGCTCGCCTGGTGCGCCAACGAGCTGCGCGCGCTCGGGCTGACCTTGCGGGCAGAGGAAGTCGTCACCACAGGCACCTGCCATCCCCCGCTGCCGATCACCGCCGGCGATAAATTCGCCGCCGATTTTGGCGCGATCGGAAAAGTGTCGGTGCGGTTCGTGTAGGCGCCGCGCACGCGCCACCCACACCGCTGTCGTCCCTGCTTTCGAAAGCAGGGGACGACAGTCAGTTATGCGGCACCGTCCGCGTCCCGAAGATCGCCGAGCCCACCCGCACATGGGTGGCCCCCATCTGGATCGCGACGGCAAAGTCCGCGCTCATGCCCATCGAGAGATTCGTCAGCCCGTTGCGCGCGGCGATCTTGGCGCAGAGCGCGAAGTGCGGCGCCGGCGCCTGGTCGACCGGCGGGATGCACATCAGTCCCGAGATCGGCAGGCCGTAGGTGTCACGGCATGCCGCGATGAAGGTATCCGCGTCCTGCGGCGCGACGCCGGCCTTCTGCGGCTCCTCGCCGGTATTGATCTGGACGAACAGTTCCGGGTGCTTGCCTTGATTTTTGATTTCCTTGGCTAACGCTTCGCAAATGCTGGTGCGATCGACCGAATGGATCGCATCGAACAGCGCGACGGCCTCCTTGGCCTTGTTCGACTGCAACGGTCCGATCAGATGCAGCTGCAATCCCGGATGAGCCTGGGTTAGCGCCGGCCACTTGCCCTTGGCCTCCTGCACGCGATTTTCGCCAAATACGCGCTGTCCGGCGCCGATAATCGGCAAAATTGCGTCGGCCGCGAACGTCTTCGACACCGCGATCAAGGTCACCGACGTGCGGTCGCGCCGCGCTTCCTTGCAGGCATGGACGATCTCGCGTTCGACGGCGGCGAGGCCATGTGGTGAATCGGCCGGTAACGGCGTGGTCGGGCTTTGCGTCATGCTTGTGCCGTTCTCTGACAGGTGCGGGGGGTTGGCTCGAATTTTACCAAATTCGGGAAAGGCTTTTTGAAGCCCTGCATTCTAACTTGCGCACGGGCAAGGGAATAGAATGTCGGGCGTCACTTTCAACCGCAACCGGGTCAGGCTCAAGAAGGTTCTGGGAATTCGTGCCCGGCTGGCCTTGCTTGCGCTGATGCTGGTCGCGCCCCTAATGCTGGACCGCGTCCGCACGCTGGAGGATTCCCGCAGCAAGCAGGTCGCGCAGGCCGCGGCCGGCTATGCCAGCCTCACCGCGCATGCCGCGGAAACCCAGCGCGAGGTGGTCTCCTCGGTCGAGACCATGCTGAAGTCCGCAGCCTACATCCGCGCTTCCGGCGGCATCGCGCAGAGCTGCGAGGTGCTGCGCGCCAGCCTGCCGACGGTGCTGCCCTGGATCCGCAGCATCATGTTCGTCTCCAGGGACGGGCTGGTGCAGTGCTCGACCCTCAACGTCCAGGTCGGCCTCAATGTCGGCGACCGCGAATATTTCAAGAAGGCGCAGGACAACCGCGACTTCGTGTTCAGCGACTATCTGCGCGGCAGGACCAATGGCCGCCCGATGATGATGGCCGCGTATCCGGTGGCCGCGATCAATCCGGAGCAGGATGCTGTGGTGGTCGCCGGCATCAATATCGACTGGCTGTCGCAGATCATGGCCAATCTCGGCGGCCAGCCCGGCATGTCGGCCGTGCTGGTCGACTCTACCGGCGTCGTGATCGCCGCGCCCGCCGATCATGCGAGCCTGATCGGCCGCTCGCTCGACACCATCCCGCTGATGGCGGCGATCGCCGAGAAGGCGCTGAGCTATGACGAGCCGTCCGGCTCGGTGTCGTTCACCGCGTCCGACGGCGCACAGCGCACGCTGAGCTTCGCGCGCATCGCCGGCACGCAGTCCCGGCTGATCGTAAGCATGGACGAGGCCAAGGTGACGGCGGCGATCAACCGCGAGATCCGCACCGCCTATCTGCAGCTTGGATTTGTCTGCCTTTTCGTCTTGTTGGGCGCCCTGGTCGGCGCCGAGCGGCTCGTCATCCATCCGATCGAGCTGATGACCGGCATGGCGCGGCGGTTCGGCGAGGGCGACTGGTCGGCGCGCGTCGCCAAGCACAAGCTGCCGGCGGAATTCGTGCCGCTGGCGCGTGCCTTCAACGCGATGGCGGCGCAGCTCAGCCAGCGCGAGCGCGAGCTGGTCGCCTCCAACGATCGTCTCACCGTGATGGCCTCGATCGATGCGCTGTCCGGCCTTGCCAATCGCCGCGGCTTCCAGAGCCGGCTCGACTTCGAGTGGATGCGGGCGCAGCAATATGAATGCGAGCTGTCGCTGATGATGATCGATGTCGATCACTTCAAGCTCTACAACGACACCTACGGCCATCCCGAAGGCGATGCCTGCCTGACCCGAATCGGCGAAGTGCTGTCGGGGATCGCCGCCGACACCATGGGCTTCGCCGGCCGCTATGGCGGCGAGGAATTCTGCCTCTTGCTGCCGAACACCGACGCCGCGCATGCGCTCGCGATCGGCGAGACCGTACGCACCGCCGTGCTCGGCCTCGCCGTGCCGCACGCGTCCTCGAGCCACTGCGTCGTCACCGTCAGCGTCGGCGTCGCGACGACCAGACCGAACGAGACCCAGCGCCCCGGCGACCTGATCGAAGCTGCGGATGCCGCCCTCTACGCCGCCAAGCGCCGCGGCCGTAACGCCGTGATCGAGCACGGCTTCCTGCAGACGCTGGACGAAGCCGGGATGGCGCTGGCGAGTTGAGATCGTGCGTGATCGAGCCGCGCCATGAGCGCGGAACCATGACCATCGGCGACGCCGCATATTCAGCGTCGTCCTGGCGAAGGTCAGGACCGATTACCCCCACCGTTTATTATTGCGCGAAGCTGGGGCCACGATCCCTTCCTCGAAAAAGCTCTTTGTTCCAGGCCTTCGCCAGGACGTCGAGGAGGCTGCAGACGGCGCCCCTGCGACAGCGGCAGGGCGGCTGCGCGAGGGGATGGGACGTTTGGAGGCCCCAAGCCGTTGACCGCGCAGGCGCTTTTGTGGCCTAGTCCGCCGTCCCCGGACGGGACCCGAAAACCACCCAAAGCCACCCAAAATCCTTGCGATTTCATGACCGCCGAACGCTACAACGCCCGTGAATCCGAGCCCCGCTGGCAGCGCCTGTGGGACGAAAAGGCGATCTTCGCCTCCAAGAACGACGATCCGCGGCCGAAATACTACGTGCTCGAGATGTTCCCCTATCCGTCGGGGCGCATCCATATCGGCCATGTCCGCAACTACACGCTCGGCGACGTGCTGGCCCGCTTCATGCGCGCCAGGGGCTACAACGTGCTGCACCCGATGGGCTGGGACGCGTTCGGCCTGCCGGCGGAGAATGCCGCGATCGAGCGCAAGGTGGCGCCGAAGGCCTGGACCTACGACAACATCGCCGCGATGAAGAAGCAGCTGCGGTCGATCGGGCTGTCGCTCGACTGGTCGCGCGAGTTCGCGACCTGCGACCCCGGCTACTACAAGCATCAGCAGAAGATGTTTTTGGACATGCTGCGCGCCGGCCTCGCCGAGCGCGAGAAGCGCAAGCTGAACTGGGATCCGGTCGACATGACCGTGCTCGCCAACGAGCAGGTGATCGACGGCCGTGGCTGGCGCTCGGGCGCCGTCGTCGAGCAGCGCGAGATGAGCCAGTGGGTCTTCAAGATCACGAAGTACTCGCAGGAGCTCCTGGAAGCGCTGGATGGTCTCGACCGCTGGCCCGACAAGGTGCGGCTGATGCAGCGCAACTGGATCGGCCGCTCCGAGGGCCTGTTGATCCGCTTTGCGCTGGATGCGGCGACGACGCCGGCCGGCAAGAGCGAGCTGAAGATCTTCACCACGCGGCCGGACACGCTGTTCGGCGCCAAGTTCATGGCGATCTCGGCGGATCATCCGCTGGCGGTAGCGGCTGCCGCGAAGAACCCGAAGCTCGCGGAGTTCATCGCCGACATCAAGAAGATCGGCACCGCGCAGTCGATCATCGACACCGCCGAGAAGCAGGGTTTCGACACGGGCATCAAGGCGGTGCATCCGTTCGATCCGAGCTGGAAGCTGCCGGTCTATGTCGCGAACTTCGTGCTGATGGAATACGGCACCGGCGCGATCTTCGGCTGCCCGGCGCACGACCAGCGCGACCTCGACTTCGTCAACAAGTACAATCTCGGCAATACGCCGGTGGTCTGCCCCGAGGGCCAGGACCCGAAGACGTTCGTCATCACCGACGTCGCCTATGACGGCGACGGCCGCATGATCAATTCGCGCTTCCTCGACGGCATGACGATCGAAGCGGCCAAGGAAGAGGTCGCCAAGCGGCTGGAAAGCGAAGTCCACGGTAATGCGCCGGTCGGCGAGCGGCAGGTGAATTTCCGCCTGCGCGACTGGGGCATTTCGCGCCAGCGCTACTGGGGCTGCCCGATCCCGGTGATCCACTGCCCGAAATGCGACGTGGTGCCGGTGCCCGACGACCAGCTGCCGGTGACGCTGCCGGAGGATGTCAGCTTCGACAAGCCGGGCAACGCGCTCGACCATCACCCGACCTGGAAGCACGTCAGCTGCCCGAAGTGCGGGGCCAAGGCCGTGCGCGAGACCGACACGATGGACACCTTCGTGGACTCGTCCTGGTATTTCGCGCGCTTCACCGACCCGTGGAACGAGACCGCGCCGACCACGCCTGCGGTCGCCAACCGGATGATGCCGGTCGATCAGTATATCGGCGGCGTCGAGCACGCGATCCTGCATCTGCTCTACAGCCGCTTCTTCACCCGCGCGATGAAGGCCACCGGCCACGTCGACATGAGCGAGCCGTTCGCCGGCATGTTCACCCAGGGCATGGTGGTGCACGAGACCTACCAGAAGGCCGACGGCAGCTGGGTCACGCCGGCCGAGGTGAAGATCGAGGTTGGCGGCAACGGCCGCCGCGCGGTGCTGATGGCGACCGGCGAGGACGTCGCGATCGGCCCTATCGAGAAGATGTCGAAGTCGAAGAAGAACACCGTCGACCCCGACGACATCATCGCGAGCTACGGCGCCGACGTCGCGCGCTGGTTCATGCTGTCGGACTCGCCGCCGGACCGCGACGTGATCTGGAGCGACGAGCGCGTGCAGGGCGCCTCACGCTTCGTGCAGCGGCTGTGGCGGCTGGTGAACGAATCGGCCGAGATTGCCAAGACGGCGCCGGCGGCCCGGCCGGCCACGTTCGGAGCCGAGGCGCTGGCGCTGCGCAAGGCCGCCCATGGCGCGCTCGACAAGGTGTCGTCCGGGATCGAGCGGCTGCATTTCAACGTGTGTCTCGCCCATATCCGCGAGTTCGCCAATGCGCTGTCCGAGGTGCTGGCAAAGGGCGACAAGCCGGCGCCGGACCTGGCTCCAGATGTTTCTTGGGCCGTCAAGGAGGCGGCGACCATCCTGGTGCAGCTGTTTTCGCCGATGATGCCGCATCTGGCCGAGGAGTGCTGGGTGGTTCTGGGCCAGACCGGGCTGGTTTCCGAGGCCGATTGGCCGCAAATCGAGCGCGATTTGCTGGTCGAAGACAGCGTGACCCTGGTTGTCCAGGTCAACGGTAAAAAACGAGGTGATGTTACCGTGCCACGCGCGGCCCAAAATGCGGATATAGAGGCTGCCGTTTTGGCGCTCGATGCGGTAAAAGCCGCCTTGGGCGGCAAACCCGTCCGCAAGGTGATCGTGGTGCCCATGAGGATCGTCAATGTTGTCGGCTAGGATCAGGATCGCCGCCCGGCTCGTGGCCGTGGCTGCCTTGGCCGCGCTGACGGCCGGATGCTTCCAGCCGATGTATGCCGAGCGTACCCTTGACGGCCAGTCGTCCGCGCTGCGCGAAAAGCTGATGGGCGTCGAGGTTCCGCCGGTCGACAAGCCGAACGCCTCGCGCGAGGCCCGGGTTGGCGTCGAGGTCCGCAACGCCCTCGCCTTCAAGCTCTACGGCACCGCCACCGGCATGCCGCCTACGCATCGGCTGGTGCTGCGCTTCAACACCAGCCGCTCCTCGCTGATGATCGATCCGGCCACCGCGCTGCCGACCAGCGAGAACTACGCCATCGACGCCCAGTTCAACCTGATCGAGATTGCGTCGAACAAGTCTGTGATGACCGGCACCACGTTCTCGCGCGTGTCCTATGACATGCCCGGCTCCTACCAGCGCTTCGCCCGCGCCCGCGCCTTCCGCGACGCCGAGGACCGCGCCGCGCAGGAGATCGCCGACAACATCCAGACCCGCCTCGCCTCCTTCTTCTCCACCGGAACCTGAGGCGGGAGGTCATTCCGGGGCGCACCACCGGCGCGAACCCGGGATCTGGAGATGATGGATCGAGATTCCGGGTTCGCCTCTGACGAGGCGCCCCGGAATGACAGTTTAAGGCGAGATGGTCGCGCTTCGCGGAAAAGAGATCGACAGCTTCCTCGCCCGGCCTGACGCCGGCCGTCCGATCATCCTGCTGTACGGCCCGGACCTCGGGCTGGTGCGCGAGCGTGCCGACGCGCTGATGGCCTCCGCGGTCGACGATCCCAACGATCCATTCTCGCTGGTGCGGCTCGATGGCGACGAACTCGCCGCCGAGCCGTCGCGGCTGGTCGACGAGGCCATGACGGTGCCGCTGTTCGGTGGTCGCCGCGCCATCCGCGTCCGCGCCGGCTCGCGCAACTTCTCGAGTGGCGTCGAGACGCTGACCGAGACCACGCCGCTCAGGGATTGCCGCATCGTGATCGAGGCCGGCGAGCTCAGGCCCGAATCGCCGCTGCGCAAGATCTGCGAGCGCGCCAAGAATGCGGTGGCGATCGGCTGTTATCCCGACACCGAGCGCGATCTCACCAAGCTGATCGAGGACGAGCTGCGCGCATCGAATCTGCGGCTCGCACAGGATGCGCGCGCGGTACTGATGTCGCTGCTCGGCGGCGACCGCATGGCTTCGCGCAACGAGCTGCGCAAGCTGGCGCTGTTCGCGCACGGCAAGGGCGAGATCACGCTCGAGGACGTCATGACCGTGGTGTCCGACGCCTCCGAGCTGAAGCTCGACCCGATCGTCGACGGCGCCTTCGCCGGCAACGCCGCGCTGGTCGAGAGCGAGTTCACCAAGGCAATGGTCGCCGGCACCTATCCCGGCGTGATCATCTCGGCCGCGCAGCGCCAGGCGGCATGGCTGCACAAATCAGCGCTCGCGATCGCGGACGGCACGCCGGCGTCAGCCGTGCTCGAAGGCGGATTCCCGCGGCTGCACTTCTCGCGCAAACCCGCGGTCGAGATCGCGCTGCGCAATTTCACGCCGCCGCGGCTGGTGAACGTGATCGATCAGCTCGCCACCGCGGCACTCGACATGCGCAAGCAGGCCTCGCTCGCCGCCGTCATCGCGCAGCGCGCGCTGCTCTCGATCGCGGCGAATGCGAAGCGCCGGGGGTAAATTGAAGAAGTCATTCCGGGGCATGCGAAGCATGAACCCGGAATCCAGAGATGTTGAAAAAGAGATTCCGGGTTCGCGCTGACGCGCGCCCGGAATGACGAAACCGCTAGCCGCCCTCCAGCCGCCGCACCACTTCGTCGAGCTGCTCGAGGTTGCGGTAGCTGATCTGGACGGTGCCGCCGGGATCGCGATGGCTGACGGTAACGGCAAGGCCGAGCGCATCGCTGACGCGTTTCTCGAGCGCCAGCGTGTCGGCATCCTTGTCGACCTTGGCCGCGCTGCCACTGCGCGCCTTCTGCGGCTTGCGCTCCGGCACGCCCTCCTCATGCGCCAGCGCCTCGGCCTGGCGAACGTTGAGACCCTCGGCGACGATGCGCTTCGCTGCAGCGAGCGGATCCGGCACGCCGATCAGCGCGCGGGCGTGGCCGGCGGAGAGATCGCCTTTCGAGATCAGCGCCTGCACCTCGACGGGCAGTTTGGTCAGCCGCATCATGTTGGCGACATGGCTGCGGCTCTTGCCGACGATCTTGGCGATGTCTTCCTGGCTGCGTTTGAACTCGTCGGCGAGCGCGTGATAGCCCTGCGCCTCTTCCATCGCATTGAGGTCTTCGCGCTGGACGTTCTCGATGATCATGATCTCGAGCGCGTCGGAATCAGAGACCTCGACCGGCACGATCGGCACTTCGTGCAGGCCGGCGAGTTGCGAGGCGCGCCAGCGGCGCTCGCCGGCGATGATCTCGTAGCGGTCCTGCGCGCCCTTGATCGCACGCACCACGATCGGCTGGATCACGCCGCGCTGCCTGATCGAATCGGCAAGCTCGCCGAGCTCGGTGTCGGCGAAGGTGCGCCGCGGGTTACGCGGGTTGGCCTTGAGGAATTCGATCGGCACCTTGCGCTGGTTGCGCGGCCGCTCGACATGCGCGGCCGCCTCGCCGCCGACATCTCCGATCAGGCTTGCCAGCCCGCGCCCCAGTCGCGAACGCGCTTCATCGGCCATTGTTGCGAGCTCCCTTGGATTCACACGCAGTACTCCAGACTTGAATTTCAAAAGAAACGTAGGATGGGTAGAGCGAAGCGAAACCCATCGCGGCTCGCAATGAGAGTGATGGGTTTCGCTTCGCTCTACCCATCCTACGCAACATCAATGCGTGCGCAGCTCGCGCTCGCGCTGGATCACTTCGGTGGCGAGCTTGAGATACGCATCGCTGCCGGCACATTTGAGGTCGTAGACCAGAACCGGCTTGCCGTAGGACGGCGCCTCGGAGATGCGCACGTTGCGCGGGATCATGGTGTCGTAGACCTTGTCGCCCATGAACTGGCGCACGTCGGCAACGACCTGGTTGGAGAGGTTGTTGCGCGAGTCGAACATGGTCAGCACGATGCCGTGGATCGACAGGTTCGGATTGAGCGTCGAGCGCACCTGCTCCACGGTCTGCAGCAATTGCGACAGACCTTCGAGCGCAAAGAACTCGCATTGCAGCGGCACCAGGATCGCGTCCGACGCCGCCATCGCATTCACCGTGAGCAAATTGAGCGAGGGCGGGCAGTCGATCAGCACGTAGGTGTAGTCGGCTTCCGGCGAGACATTGTTGTTCAATCCTGCGATCGCATCGCGCAGCCGGAACGCGCGGCCCGGCGTGGTGCCGAGCTCGAGCTCGAGGCCGGAGAGATCCATGGTGGAAGCCGCGATGTGCAGCCGCGGCACCGCGGTCGCGACCACGGCATCGCGCAGCGGCGCTTCGCCGATCAGGACGTCGTAGGTCGAGCAGCTGCGGTTGCGGCGATCGATGCCGAGGCCGGTCGAGGCGTTGCCCTGCGGATCGAGATCGACGATCAGGACGCGCTCGCCAATCGCAGCGAGTGCGGTCCCAAGATTGATCGCTGTGGTGGTCTTGCCGACGCCGCCCTTCTGGTTGGCGAGCGACAGGATGCGCGGATGGCCAGGCGGCTGGGACGCCTTATCCTCTTGATAAACCTCGTCCATCACAGTCATACCAAAATACCATTTGCTCTCGCGGAGTCCCCTAGCGCCGCTCGATTGACCCGAGTTCGACGATCCAGCCCTGTCCGCCGGTCCGGCTGGAGTGTAGCTTTGGCTCAATAATCCAATATTTAGTGGCCTCGGTCAATTCGGCCTCTACATCTTGACCCTTCAAAAACAGCGCCTTGGCGCCCTTTTTGACCCACGGCTCCGCAAAGCCGATGAGTTGATGTAACGGAGCCAGCGCCCGCGCGGTGACGCAATCGATGCGCCCCGGGATTCTATCCACAGTATCCCCGATATCAGCCAGATGCACCGTCCCCGGGGAGCCCGTCACCCGTATCGCCTCGCGCAAGAATGCCGCCTTCTTGGCGATTCGCTCAACCAAATGAATCGACGCGCCCGGGGTCTCGGCCAGCGCGCAGGCGAGCACGACACCGGGGAAGCCGCCGCCGCTGCCGAGATCGACCCACGACTTCGCCGTCGGCATCAGACTCAGGAGCTGCAGCGAATCGGAGACGTGGCGGGTCCAGAGGGTCGGCAGCGTCGATGGCGCGACGAGATTGGTCTTGGCCTGCCACGCCAGGAGGAGGGCGATGTAGCGGTCGAGCCGTGCCTCTGTTTCACGTGAAACAGGCGTCAGCGCGAGCGCCGCGGCCTTGTCCTTGACGGAGACACTGAGTTCGGCGGACTGCGAAATTGAAGCCATTCTCTGGAATGCCGGTCGAGCTCGTCGTTGCGAGCGAAGCGAAGCAATCCGTAGTGCCGCGTGAGGAAGCGATGGATTGCTTCGTCGCTTCCGCTCCTCGCAATGACGAGGGCCGCCTGCCGTTTCACGTGAAACGTCAGGCAGAGGCCTTCGCAGTCTTCCGTCGCGCCTCGCGCCGCAGATAGGCCGCCAGGATACCCAATGCCGCCGGCGTCATGCCGTCGATCCGGCCCGCCTGCCCGACCGTCCGCGGCTGCGCCTTCTGCAGCTTGACGCGCGCTTCGTTCGAAAGACCGGGAACATCGGCATAGTCGACGTCGGTCAGAACCAGACCCTCGTCACGCCGGAACGCATCGACATCGGCGGTCTGGCGCTTCAGATAGACATCGTATTTGGCATCGATCTCGAGATGCACCGCGATCGCAGGGTCAATGGCCGACAGCTCCGGCCAGATGGCCCGGACCGCGGGCCACTCGATCTCGGGGTAAGCCAGCAACTCGAAGGCCGACCGGCGGTGGCCGTCGCGATTGAGCGCGAGCCCGTGCTTGGCGGCCTCATTCGGCGTAATCGCGAGCGATTTCGCCAGCCGCTTGGCCGCCTCCAGCGCCGCCATCTTGGTCCGATGGCGCTCGGCGCGCGCCGTTCCGACGCATCCGAGCGCAATGCCCTTGTCGGTCAGGCGCTGGTCGGCATTGTCAGCACGCAGCGTCAGCCGATATTCGGCGCGCGAAGTGAACATGCGATACGGCTCGGTGATCCCGCGGGTCACGAGATCGTCGATCATCACGCCGAGATAGCCGTCGGCGCGGTCGAACACGATCGGATCTGCACTGCCGGCAGCGAGCGCGGCATTGAGTCCGGCGACAACACCCTGCCCCGCGGCCTCCTCATAGCCCGTGGTGCCATTGATCTGGCCGGCCAGGAAAAGCCCGCGCAGACGCTTGGTCTGCAGGGTCGGATCGAGCTCGCGCGGGTCGACGTGGTCGTATTCGATCGCATAGCCCGGCCGGACCATCTTGACCCGCTCGAGGCCCGGGATGCTGGCGAGGATCGCAAGCTGGACCTCTTCCGGCAGCGAGGTCGAGATGCCGTTCGGATAGACCGTGGTGTCGTCGAGCCCTTCCGGCTCCAGGAAGATCTGATGACCGTCGCGGTCGCCGAAGCGGACGATCTTGTCCTCGATCGAGGGGCAATAGCGCGGTCCGGAGCTCTTGATCTGGCCGGAATACATCGGCGAGCGATGCACATTGGCCCGGATCACCGCATGGGTCGCCGGCGTGGTCCGGGTGATGCCGCACTGGATCTGCGGGGTCGTAATCCGGTCAGTCATGACCGAAAACGGCTCCGGAGGCTCGTCTCCAGGCTGCATTTCGACCGCGGACCAGTCGATCGTGGTGCCGTCGAGGCGCGGCGGTGTCCCGGTCTTGAGCCGGCCGAGCACAAACCCTGCCCGTTCGAAGGACGCAGACAGGCCCATGGCCGGCGCCTCGCCGACCCGGCCCGCCGGCCAATTCTTCTCGCCGAGATGAATCAGACCACGCAGGAAGGTCCCGGTCGTGATGACAACCGCCCCCGCCGACAGCCGGCGGCCATCGCCCAGGCAAATGCCGGTCACGCGACCATCGACGACGACCAGTTCATCCGCCTCGCCTTCGATGATGCTGAGGTTCGCGGTCTCGGTGATCGCCGCCTGCATCGCCGCAGCGTAGAGCTTGCGGTCAGCCTGGGCCCGGGGGCCACGAACCGCTGGACCCTTCCGGCGATTCAGCATGCGAAACTGGATGCCGCCGGCGTCGGCCACCCGGCCCATCAGACCGTCCAGCGCGTCGACTTCGCGGACCAGATGGCCCTTGCCGAGCCCGCCGATGGCGGGATTGCACGACATCGCGCCGATGGTCGCGAAACGATGGGTCACCAGGGCGGTGTTTGCGCCCATCCGGGCAGAAGCGCTCGCGGCCTCGCAGCCGGCATGGCCGCCGCCGATGACGATGACGTCAAATGAGTCTGCCCTGGAAGTCATGCCGGGACTTCTATCGTGGAGTCGTGAAAGCCGGAAGAACGAAGTTGGGATCGCCGCTCTGAGACCGAAGCCCGAGGCAAATATCGAACTGCTTCGCTTCGCCCGCAATGACGGATGGGACCGTTTCACGTGAAACAGTGCGGCTGTATGATCGGCAATTGTTTCACGTGAAACGGGATGAGGGTTCCTTAACCAGATCGAAACCATGTTTCACGTGAAACATGGGGCACCCGCTACTTCCCGACGCAGAACTCGCGGAAGATGACATCCAGGATGTCTTCAACATCCACCCGGCCGAGCAGACGACCGAGTGAGTAAGCGGCCCGCCGGAGTTCCTCCGCCGCCAGTTCTTCGCCCTGCCCGACCACGTCGATGCTGCGCTGAAGGGATTCGACGGTCTCCTGCAACAATCCGCGCTGCCGCGTCCGACTGATCAAGCCGCCTTCGCTGGTTCCAAAATAGTCCTGAGCGAACCCGACCAGCGCGGCGATCAGCTCTGACAACCCATCGCCACGAGCAGCCGAGATCCTGAATTCGGGGTAACTGCCACCCTCACCCGCCGCGGTCCTGACCAGGTCGATCTTGTTCCGCACCAGCCAGGTCGGCGTCGCTCCGCCATGTCCCGCCTTTGCATCGCCGCTGTCGGCCAGCCACAGCACGAGGTCCGCCTCCGCGGCGCGGGCGCGGGCGCGGCGGACGCCCTCCTGCTCCACCGGGTCGTCGGTCTCGCGAATGCCGGCGGTGTCGATGACCGTCACCGGATAGCCGTCGAGGTCGAGCTGCACCTCGATCACATCGCGGGTCGTGCCGGCATGCGGCGAGACGATCGCGACCTCGCGCTTGGCGAGCTGATTGATCAGGGTTGATTTGCCGACATTCGGCGGACCGGCGATCGCGACCACCAGGCCGTCGCGCAACCGCTCGCCAAGCCCCTGCCCTGCAAGGACTTGCTTGATCTCATCATGCAGCGCGCGGATCTTCTCGAGCGCCGACCCGATCAGCTCGGCCGGCACATCGCCTTCATCTGAGAAATCGATGCCGGCCTCGATCAGCGCCGACGCCGCGATGATCCGCTCGCGCCAGTCGCGCGCGCGGTCGCCGAGCAACCCCTTCAACTGGCGCAGCGCCTGGCGCCTTTGACGGTCGGTGTCGGCGTGGATCAGGTCGTCGAGGCCCTCGGCCTCAGTCAGGTCGAGCTTGCCGTTCTCGAAGGCCCGCCGGGTGAACTCGCCCGGCTCGGCCGGCCGCACATTGTCGAATGCCGCGATCGCATCGAACATCGCCGACAACACCGCGCGTCCGCCATGGACATGAAATTCGGCGACGTCTTCGCCGGTGGCACTGGCCGGGCCCGGAAACCACAGCACGACCGCGTCATCGATCGGTTGATGGTTCGAATCGCGGAGCAGCGCGCGGGTCGCGAGCCGCGGCACCGGCGTCTTGCCCGCCAGTCCTGCAATGACCGATTCGGCCATTGGGCCAGACAACCTGACGATGGCGATCGCACTCGGCGGCCGTCCAGAGGACAATGCGAAGATGGTCTGGTCGCGCGGATGCATCGCCTATTTCTTCCAGCAGATCGGCAAAGGCAATGCCGCTTCGATTGCGCACGCCTTCCCGCAGAATGTTGCAGCGCAGCATCGTCTGGTTTCACTGCAAACAGCCGCGCAGCAATTTTGCTGCGGGTGTCGTCAGCTAGCTCACAAGCTACGATATAAATATAAATAAATTCAGATAGTTAAATGAAAAGTTAGTGGGGGAGCCGCTCCCTTTATGCTGCACTTCGCTGCAGCAAATCCGCAGCATGAAAAAAAGGCGCCCCGTTTGTGCGGAGCGCCTGTTCTTTTCGGCCGTGGCCTCAGGTGTTCATGGAATCGAAGAATTCCGAGTTGCTCTTCGTATTGCGGAGCTTGTCGAGCAGGAAGTCGATGGCGTCCATGGTGCCCATCGGATTGAGGATGCGGCGCAGGACGTACATCTTCTTCAGCACCTGCGGATCAGTGATCAGCTCCTCCTTGCGGGTGCCGGAACGGGCAATATCGATCGCCGGGAAGGTCCGCTTGTCCGAAACCTTGCGGTCGAGGATCAGTTCGGAGTTACCGGTGCCCTTGAACTCTTCGAAAATGACTTCGTCCATGCGGCTGCCGGTATCGACCAGCGCGGTCGCGATGATGGTCAGCGAACCGCCCTCCTCGATGTTGCGCGCGGCACCGAAGAAGCGCTTCGGACGCTGCAGCGCGTTGGCGTCGACACCGCCGGTCAGCACCTTGCCGGATGACGGCACGACGGTGTTGTAGGCGCGGCCGAGGCGCGTGATCGAATCGAGCAGGATCACGACGTCGCGGCCGTGCTCGACGAGGCGCTTGGCCTTCTCGATCACCATCTCGGCGACCTGGACGTGACGTACCGCAGGCTCGTCGAAGGTCGACGACACCACCTCGCCCTTCACCGAGCGCTGCATGTCCGTGACTTCTTCCGGACGCTCGTCGATCAGCAGCACAATCAGATAGCAGTCCGGATGATTGGCGGTGATGGAGTGCGCGATGTTCTGCATCAGCACCGTTTTGCCGGTGCGCGGCGGCGCCACGATCAGCGCGCGCTGGCCCTTGCCGATCGGCGCGACGATATCGATCACGCGGGCGGAAAGGTCCTTCTTGGTGGAATCCTCGAGCTCCATGCGGAAACGCTGATTGGGAAACAGCGGCGTGAGGTTGTCGAAATTGACCTTGTGCTTCGACTTTTCCGGATCTTCGAAATTGAGCGTGTTGACTTTCAGCAGCGCGAAATAGCGTTCGCCTTCCTTCGGGCTGCGAATATGGCCTTCGATCGTGTCGCCGGTGCGCAGGCCGAAACGGCGGATCTGCGACGGCGAAACGTAGATGTCGTCGGGACCGGGCAGGTAGTTCGCGTCGGGCGAACGAAGGAAGCCGAAGCCGTCGGACAGCACCTCGACAACGCCCTCACCGATAATGTCGGTCTCGGCGATCGCGAGCTGCTTGAGAATTGCGAACATCAGCTCCTGCTTGCGCATGGTGCTGGCATTCTCGACCCCATTCTCTTCCGCAAACGAGACGAGCTCGGCCGGCGTTTTCGATTTGAGGTCCTGGAGTTTGATTTCCCGCATTGGGGTCGTCCTGTGAGGAAGTAGGTAGGGAAGGGGTGCGAGGTGGCTCTGGAAAAAGCGGACGCCAAAGGAAGGTCCGCAGGTCTCAGCCAGGAAAGTGCCGTTTGGGCTTTCAAACCTGATGCGGCGCCGGTCCGAAAAGAACCGGAACGCGACCACATCCGCCTGCGTGGGGTGGGATAAATCCTATATAGAAAATCGATTCGTCCTTCGCAAGAAGGACTGAAGCATGCGTCTTGACCATCGTGATGTCTAGAACGGCTTCACCACCACCATGATCACGATCAGGATCATCAGAACCGTCGGCACCTCATTGATAATACGATAGAATTTCTGGGTTCGTTGATTCCGGTCGGCGGCGAAATCCTTCACGCAGCGGGACAAAAAGCCGTGGATACCCGACATGGCGAGCACCAGCGCAAATTTGACGTGAAACCAGCCGGATAGGTACCAGTGTCCGGCCCAGACCAGGAAAAGCCCGGCCAGCCAGGTCACGATCATCGCGGGGTTGATGATCCCCTTCAAAAGCCGCCGCTCCATGATCTTGAAGGTCTCGGACTGCCTGGAGCCGACCTCGGCCTCGCAATGATAGACGAACAGCCGCGGCAGATAGAGCATGCCGGCCATCCACGAGATCACGGCGACGATGTGCAGGGCCTTAACCCAGGCATAGATCGGCAGGGCGTTGATCCAGTCGAACATCGCAGTGATGCCTTTCGGGGAACAGTTCGGGAGGGCTCAGCGCTGCGCGCAAGGCTTCGCCGGCGAGGGACGGATACATATCCGCACACACGGCTCTCCTAAACCTAATTAATTTTAGAATCTAAGTTTTGAGTCTTAATGGCAGTGAATTTGACTCATGCAATCCGGTCCAGCGGTTGCTGCGCGCTTGTTCACATCCCTCAACATTCCGGTCGGCGGCGGCGGATATCCGGAATCTGTCGCAGGACTCAATTGGTTGTGCGCCTCTATGGCCAGCTTATGAAGAGACAAATCCACACTGCTTCACTATCATCTCCGCCATGACGTCGACTTATCCTTTTGCGACGTGCTGTGAAGAAGGGGGCGAGATATACAGGGGCCTAGCCATGGACCCGGATTCTTCTCCTCGACCTCCACAGGGATTCACAGGATAGACAGGGGCTCTGGTGCCGACGACCTCCAACTACTTCCATTTGCATCTGGTCTCGGACTCGACCGGCGAGACGTTAATCACCGTGGCGCGCGCGGTCGCCGCGCAATACGCCAATGTGACCGCGGTCGAGCATGTCTACCCCCTGGTGCGCAGCCAGAAGCAGCTCGATCGCGTGCTCGACGAGATCGAGGAATCGCCCGGCATCGTCCTGTTCACGCTGCTGGAGAAGGATCTGGTCGGCCGGCTCGAGGGCAAGTGCAAGGAGATCAACGTTCCGAGCCTGTCGATCATCGGGCCGGTGATGCAGTTGTTCGAGGCGTATCTGGGTGCCGCAACGACCGGGCGCGTCGGCGCGCAGCACGTGCTGAACGCCGAATATTTCCGCCGCATCGATGCGCTGAACTACACGATGATGCATGACGATGGTCAGCATGTCGAAGGCCTCGAGGAGGCCGATGTCGTGCTGGTCGGGGTATCCCGTACCTCGAAGACACCGACCTCGATCTATCTCGCCAACCGCGGCATCCGAACGGCGAATGTGCCGCTGGTGCCGGGCATCCCGCTGCCGCACCAGCTCGAGACCTTGAAGAAGCCGCTGGTGGTCAGCCTGCATGCGACGCCCGAGCGCCTGATCCAGGTTCGGCAGAACCGCCTGCTCACCATGGGCGACCGCGACAATGACACCTACATCGACAAGCAGTCGGTAGCCGACGAAGTCGCCTTTGCCCGGCGCCTCAGCGCGAAATTCAACTGGGCGCTGCTCGACGTCACACGGCGTTCGATCGAGGAGACCGCGGCCGCGGTGATGAAACTCTTCAACGACCGCCAGCGCGCGCGGCCGTCGGAATGATTCTCACGTCATGAGCATCTGGCGCGGCCCACAGAAGCTGATCCTCGCGTCGCAGAGCCGCGCGCGAAAGATGCTGCTTGAAAATGCCGGCCTCGATTTCGAGGCGCTGCCGGCCGACATCGACGAACGCGCGGTGCAGAAGAATTCCGGCCTTTCGGCGCCGGGCGAGATCGCATCGCTCCTGGCGCGCGAGAAGGCGCTGTTCGTCTCCAGGCAAAGGCCCGGTCAATATGTCGTCGGCGCCGACCAGACGCTGGCGCTGGGGCAGCGCATGTTCAGCAAGCCCGCCGGCCGCGCGCAGGCTGCCGAGCAGCTCGGCCTGCTCGCCGGACGGACCCATGAGCTGCATTCCGCCGTCTCGGTCGCATGCGATGGAAAGGTCCTGTTCAGCGATGTGGGTGTGGCCCGCATGACGATGCGGCGGCTCGCCGCCGACGAGATCGAGAGCTATCTCGACCATGCCGGGGAGGCGGTGACGACCAGCGTCGGCGCCTACCAGCTCGAGGGCCTCGGCGTGCATCTGTTCGAGCGGATCGAAGGTGACCATTTCACCATCCTCGGCCTGCCGCTATTGTCGCTGCTTGCGTTCCTGCGTGCTGAGAAACTGCTCGCGGTGTGAGCGTGGCGACGGGAGAGATGCTGAACCGATGTTGATAGTTGGACTGACCGGCTCGATCGGGATGGGGAAATCCACCACGGCCAAACTGTTCATGGAGGCCGGCGTGCCGGTCTATGACGCCGATGCGGCCGTGCATCAGCTCTACGAAGGCGAAGCCGCGCCGGCGATCGAGGCCGCCTTTCCCGGCACCACCGCCGGCGGCAAGGTCGATCGCGCGAAACTGTCAGCGCGCGTGGTGCACGATCCTGCTGCGATGAAGCAGCTCGAGCAGATCGTGCATCCGATGCTCGGCGCGTCGCGCCAGAAATTCTTCGCCGATGCGGAAGCCGCAGGTAACCCGATCGTCGTTGTCGACGTGCCGCTATTGTTCGAAACCGGCGGCGAGAAGCGTGTCGATGCCGTCGTTGTCGTCACCACCTCGCCGGAACTGCAGCGCGAGCGGGTGCTGGCCCGCGGCACGATGGATGCGGCCAAGCTCGACGCCATCATCGCCAAGCAGATGCCGGACGCCGAGAAGCGCAAACGCGCGGATTTCATAGTGGATACCTCGCACGGCCTAGATCCGGTGCGGGCGCGTATCCGCGACATTCTGGCCGAGGTTGTTAAGATGCCGAAGCGGCGCGCCTGATTCGCCCGCCTTTTCGGATTCATTCACGTCATGCGCGAAATCGTTCTCGATACCGAAACCACTGGCCTCGATCCGCTGCGCGGCGACCGGCTGGTGGAGATCGGCTGCGTCGAGATTTTCAACCGCATGCCGACGGGACAGACCTACCACGTCTACATCAATCCCGAGCGCGACATGCCGGCGGAAGCGTTCGCCGTGCACGGGCTGTCGACCGAGTTCCTGGCCTCCAAGCCGCTGTTCACTGAAGTGGTCGACGAGTTCCTGGCCTTCATCGGCGATACGCCGCTGGTGATCCACAACGCGTCGTTCGACATCAGCTTCATCAACGCCGAGCTCGACCGCATCAAGCGGAAGGCGATCCCGAAGGACCAGCTGGTCGATACGCTGTTGCTGGCACGGCGCAAGCATCCCGGCGTGTCGAACCGGCTCGACGATCTCTGTTCGCGCTATCAGATCGACAATTCCCGCCGCACCAAGCACGGCGCCTTGCTCGACGCCGAGCTGTTGGCCGAGGTCTATATCGACCTGATCGGCGCGCGGCAGTCGCAGCTGATCCTGGCATCGGAAACGTCGGATGCGCGTGTGGGCGGCCATAGTGGTGACACGCCGCGGCGGCAGCGCGAAACCCCGCTACTCGCACGGGTCAGTGACGCCGATCGAGAGGCCCACAGGGCCTTCATTGCCACGCTCGGCGACAAGCCGATCTGGAACGATTACCTGCCGCCGCCAGCGCCTGCTGCGGCACCGGCGGCCTAATCAAGATTGCTCTGTATCCCCGTCATCCTGAGGAGCCGCGAAGCGGCGTCTCGAAGGATGAACGGTCCGGCTGGTGGCCCGTCGATCCTTCGAGACGCGCTTCGCGCTCCTCAGGATGACGGGGGTAAGGTCATTGAACTTTGCAGGATCAGCTCGGCTTGACGCCGGGAGCGGCTTGGCCGGCCGCCTGCCGCTCCATGTTCTGGCGGTAGAGACCGAGGAAATCGACGGGGTCGAGCAACAAGGGCGGGAAGCCGCCGTCGCGGACCGCGGTCGCGACGATCTCGCGTGCGAACGGGAACAGCAACCGCGGGCACTCGATCATCACAAGCGGGTGCAGGTTCTCCTTCGGCACATTCACGATCCGGAAGACGCCGGCATAGGCGAGGTCGAAGCTGAACATCACCTTGCCTGCGGTCTCGGCCTTGCCCTCGATCGAGAGGATCACCTCGTACTCGTTCTCCGACAGGTTGTTGGCGGAGACGTTGATCTGGATGTTGATCGCCGGCTGCTGTTGCTGCTGGCCGAGCGAGGCCGGCGCATTCGGGTTCTCGAACGACAGGTCCTTGGTGTACTGCGCCAGTACGTTGAGCTGGGGAGCGGGTTGTTCGACGGGGGCGCCGTTGCCATTGGTCATGAAAATGTCTCCTGGAGCAGCGCTCGATGGACAGAATGTCCGACGGCACGCGTTACGGTGTTGAGAATGCCGATGCCGGGCGAGTGGCTATCATAGGCCCGGCTCGGTCCACAAGGACGACGAAAGGGCGGGCGGGCGGCAAATTCTCCCGGCAAAGGGCAGCGCGCGCGAGCCTGCCCAATCTCTTAACAGCTTCCTAAATTATTGAAGATGCGCGATTTCCTGAAAAGGAACGGTTTCCCCCGGGGGTCAAAACGCGCTACACTTGCCCGTGCCAAAAAGCGCCATTGGCCGGGCATAGTTTCGTGCCTACATCTGCGGACTCTATCGGTGATGTATCTCTGCTGTTCCCGACCGGGAACGCTTTGACGGCCGGCCCGTTGCCGGCAGAGACCAGAAAGCGAATTCGACGTGGATATTTACACCATCATCTTCCTGGCGCTGGCCGTGTTTATCTTCTTGCGCCTGCGCAGCGTTCTCGGACAGCGCACGGGAAGCGAGCGGCCGCCTTATGATCGCGCCGCGCCCAACGTCGTGCAGCGCGGTCAGGACAACAACGTCGTTCCGATCCCGGGATCGGTAATCGACCAGCCGGCCTCGGCGGCGCCCGCCGAGCCGGTCGAGCCCACGGAACGCTGGAAGGGCATCGCCGAGCCCGGCACGGCGCTGGCGCAGGGTCTCGACGCGGTGGCCGTCCAGGATTCCTCGTTCGATCCGCGGCATTTCCTCTCAGGTGCCCGCTCGGCCTATGAAATGATCGTGCTGGCGTTCGCCAATGGCGATCGCCGCGCGCTGCGCGACCTGCTGTCGACCGAGGTCTATGAAAGCTTCGAGGCCGCGATCAAGGATCGCGAGAAGCACGAGCAGAAGACCGAGACGCGGTTCGTCTCGATCGACAAGGCCGAGATCGTCAGCGCGGAGACGCGCGACCGCTCGACTCAGCTCACCGTCCGCTTCGTGTCGCAGATGATCTCGGTCACGCGCGACAAGGCCGGCACCATCGTCGACGGCAGCCCGGACAAGGTCGCCGACATCACCGATATCTGGACATTCGCCCGCGACTCGACTTCCCGCGATCCGAATTGGAAGCTGGTTGGCACTGGAAGCGCTCACTAAGCATCTCAGCTACGGGCGGCTCGCGGTGGCGTGCTGCGCGCTCGCGGTGCTGTGCTCCACCGCAGCGATTGCCGCGCGCTACAGATCAAGCCGGCACCCTCCGCCGCGACACGAGCATAGCCACCCGATCCCCTATCCCAATCTGGAAATGCCGCTGCAGGTCAGCGGCAGCCAGTACGAGCCGCTCGCCTGGTCCAACGTCGCCGGCTGGAGCGCCGACGATCATCTCGCGGCCTACAAGGCGTTTCGCACCAGCTGCAAGCCGATCGCGGCCCAGCAGGGTGCGCCTGCAGATTCGAAAGCGCTCGGGAGCTCGCTGCGCGATCCCTGCCGGATCGCCAAGGGGCTCGCGCTGAGCGACGGCGTCAAGGCGAAGGACTTCTTCGAGCAGAATTTCGTGCCGTTGCGTATATCGCGGCTCGGCGAGGACGCCGGCTTCGTCACCGGTTACTACGAGCCGGTGCTCGATGGATCGCGGACCCAGACCGACGTCTACAACGTGCCGGTCTATCGCCGCCCGTCCAACCTGTTCGTGCGCGGCAAGACGCAGAATTCGGTCGGGCTGCCCAATGGCGGCGCGGTGTATCGCAAGATCGGCCGCCGCAAGCTCGTGCCCTATTACGACCGCGGCCAGATCGAGGACGGCGCGATCGCCGGCCGCGGGCTCGAGATCTGCTGGCTGAAGAGCCAGACCGATCTCCTGTTCGCGCAGATCCAGGGCTCGGCGCGGATCAAGCTCGAGGACGGCATCACGCTGCGCATCAATTACGACGCGCATAATGGTTATCCCTATACGCCGGTCGGACGCGTCCTGATCGACCGCGGCATCATCCCGAAGGATCAGATGTCGATGCAGAAGATCAGGGAGTGGATGGAGCAGAACCCCGACGGCGCCAAGGACCTGCGCCGGCAAAACCGCTCCTTCGTCTTCTTCCGCGAGGTTCCGCTGTCCGACAAGGACGAGGCCGTCGGCGCGCAGGGCGTGCCGCTGACGCCGGGCCGCTCGATCGCGGTCGACAAGGCGCTGCATGTCTACGGCACGCCGTTCTTCATCGCCGGCGAGCTGCCGATCGAATCCGAGCAGTCGAAGACGCCGTTCCACCGGCTGATGATCGCGCAGGACACTGGCTCTGCGATCGTCGGCCCGGCGCGCGCCGATCTTTATTTCGGCGCCGGCGCGGAAGCTGGAAAGGTCTCGGGCCGCCTGCGGCACAACATGCAGTTCGTCATGCTGGTGCCGAGGGGTCTCGACCCTGTCGCGCGCGGCCACAAGCTGCCTCTCCCGGATGAGCGGCCCTCGGCCAAGATCGCAAAGCTGTTTCCGCAGACCGAGCCGCCGAAGGACAAGCCGGCGGCGAAGGCTGCGGATGTGCCGACCGCCGGCATCGCCAGAAGCGCGGTGAAAGACTCAGGCAATAGCGCCGCCAGGAACCCGGCCGCGAAGGATTTCGCGCCCGCAACGCCGGCAGCAACGACCCCTGTCGCGCAGGCCGCACCTGTGGCAGAACCGGTGCCGCTGCCGGTCGCCCGGCCCGATATTCCGCAACCGGAGAAGCGGCGCTTCCGGCGCTATCGCCATTACCGCGATCAATGAAACGACCCGCGCCGATCCCCGATCTGTCCGCGCCGTCGCGGCGCAAGCGCGCGCTGAGCGAAGAGGAGCGCGCGCTCTGGGAGAGCGTGGCAAAGCAGGTCAAGCCACTGCGCAAGCGGCCGGTCGCCGCGAAGGCCCCCGCCGCCGCCTCTGACCCGGCCACCCATCACGCGATTGCCAAACCCATCCCGGTCAAGCCGGCGACAGCGGTCAAGGCTGCGCCGGCGCAACGCCCGCACGCGCCGCCGCTGGCGCCGATCGGCCGTCGCGAACGTGCAAAGCTCTCGCGCGGCCGGCAGGAGATCGATGCGCGGCTCGATCTGCACGGCATGACCCAGCTGCGCGCGCATCGCGTGCTGTTCACCTTCCTGCAGCGCGCGCACAGCGACGGGCTCACTTTCGTGCTCGTCATCACCGGCAAGGGCAAGGTCGGTGGTCTCGATTCCGAACGCGGCGTGCTGCGCCGCCAGGTCCCGGAATGGCTCAGCCTGCCGGAATTCCGCTCGCTGGTTGTCGGCTTCGAGGAAGCGCATATCGGCCATGGCGGCGAGGGCGCGCTTTACGTGCGTGTCCGGCGCGCGCGAGCCTAAAGCTAAAACGGGCGGACGATCCCGACGCGCGGGATCAGCGTTACGATCCAGCCTGATATCGTCGTCTTGCGGTCGTCCGACGGGATCGCCGGCACGTCCTTCGACGCCGGCAGCATCCTGGTGGCATGCAGCATCAGGAACATGCAGACCGCCCAGTTCGAGATCCAGCGCGAATAGTCGAACACGGTCACGAACATCACGAAATAGCCGGCGCTGATCACAACGAGCGCTCCGAGCACGATCCGGCGATGCAGTTCACTCGCGAGCGCGCGAATCAGTCGCGCGAAATAGCGCCACAGCGGCGTGTGCAGCCAGATCAGCAGCGCAAACACCGGAACGCCCAGGATGTTCGAGGGCATGCGCGCCCAGGTGTCGGCGAACTCCTTCGACAGCGGCTGGTACCAGATGTAGCCGAACTGAAGCAGGTCGGTGCGTGACGGATCGGCCATCCGGCTCTGCAGATGACGGATGAATTCGTCATAGGGCACGTCGACCGTGCCAGCGAATTGCGCGACCAGGAACAGGATGCCGATCCCTGCGAGCGCTGCGATGCCGAAGACGGCGTTCCGCGGCGTCACGTCCTGCACCAGATAAAAGCGCAGCACCACGATCGCCGTGATGGTCGGCACATACATCAAGACGAAGATGTGATGGACCAGGATCAGCAGGATCGAGAACAGCGCGGCAATCAGCACATACGCCACTGAACGCGCCGGGATCAGCAGCAGCACGATCGTCAGCGCACAGCCATAGATGTCGAAATGGCCGAGCGTGTGCATGAAGTTCTTCAGGAAGAACGGCGAGCCCGCGATGACGACGAACAACGGCCAATGCGCGTCGTTGAAGCCGAATGTGCGGCGGAACAGTTTGATGAACAGCCCCAGCGTCACCAGCCAGATCGCGCCGGCCAGCGCGAACACCAGCCATACGGGCACCTTGTCGGTGAACAGCGACACGATCGCCCCGACCAGCGCGCGCTTGGTGAAGCCGTAGTGATAGTCGACCAGCAGATGGATGTAGGGAACGAAGGGCGGCAGCGCGATCTTGTGCAGGAACACGCCGACCAGCACCGCCGCATTGACGGCCAGCATCAGGCGCCAGGGGTTTTGCCACACCCGCAGATTCATCGATCGCCCACTCTCGTCGTCCCGGGCAAGCGAAGCGCGACCCGGGACCCATAACCACCGAAGGCAGTTCTAAGGGGAATGTCGGCCCGAGTCTTGGTCACTTCGAGCTGCGGGGTTGTGGGTCCCTGCTTTCGTGTTCGGTCCCGTGTGATTGGCGAGGGCCTGGATTGGCGCCAGGTAGCCGAGGCATTTGAGGCGGGTCCGATTGTAGTCGTGGACGAACTTGGCGATGAAGGTGTCGCGGTCGGCGTGGTTGACAAAGGTACGGCGGGCGCTGCCCCGTTTGTGTTCGCGGCCAATGGCTTCGGCGATGCGCCGGTTGAAGCGTTCGACGAGGCCGTTGGTCTGCGGATGGTAGGGCTTGGTCAGGCGATGCTCGATTGCGCGCTGCTTGCAGAGCCGATCAAAGGGGTGGTCACCGGAAGGCTTCCCGACCGGTTTGTTCTTCTTGTCGACGGCGAAGCGGTCGGTGAACTCGGCTCCGTTGTCGGTGAGGATAGTGTGAACCTGGTGCGGAAAATCAGCCAGGAAGCGCTTAAGGAAACCGGTCGCGGTCGCTCCGTCCCGCCTGGATGGATCTCGACGAAGACGTAGCGGGTGGCTCGGTCGATGGCGACAAAGGCATAGCTGGTGCGGCGCTGCAGTGCCGGCAGATACTTCACGTCGATATGGATGAAGCCGATACTGGCATTCTCGAAGACGCCGGCTTTGGGCTTGTCAGGCTTGGCAAGCCGGCTGATGCCATTGCGCTGCAGGCAGCGGTGAATAGCACTACGGGACAGCTTGGCGTTGATGCATCGCCGCATCACCTCAACGATGTCGTCCAGCGGCAATTGGAGCGATGTCCGTAGTTCACAAACGGCCCTTTCTTCAACCGCGGAGAGGCTGGTCGTGAGGTTCTTCGGCCGGTGCGAGCGGTCTTCGACCGTCGTGCGGCTGCGCCAGCGATAAATCGTGGTCTCGCTGACCCCCAGTTCGGCCGCCAACTGAGCGACCGACTTCCGGCTGCGCTGGATGTAGGCACGTGTCTTCGGCGTCGTCGTGGCGTTCGCGTGCAAGCTCAGTTCCATGACACGAGGCGCTCCCTAACAAAGGCCACGCCTCGTTCTACACCGATTCCATCCAACCAATCAGCAGGGACCAAACACTTTCGCAGGGACGACTATGGTGGCCGCCTACAAAATAAACCGGCTCAGGTCGGTGTTCTTGGCGAGGTCGCCGACATGCTTGGTGACGTAGTCGGCGTCGACCTGGATGGTCTCACCGTGGCGATCGGGCGCGGTGAAGGAGATCTCGTCCAGCACCCGCTCCATCACGGTCTGTAGCCGCCTTGCGCCGATATTCTCGACCGTGGAATTCACCGCCACGGCGACATCGGCCAGCGCGTCGATGGCATTGTCGGTGATGTCGAGCGTGACGCCTTCGGTCTTCATCAGCGCGACATATTGCTTGATCAGCGACGCCTCCGGCTCGGTCAGGATCCGGCGCATGTCGTCGCGGGTCAGTGCCTGCAGCTCGACGCGGATCGGCAGGCGGCCCTGCAGCTCCGGCAAAAGGTCCGACGGCTTGGCGATATGGAACGCACCCGAGGCGATGAACAGGATGTGGTCGGTCTTGACGGCGCCGTGCTTGGTCGAGACCGTGGTGCCCTCGATCAGCGGCAGCAGGTCGCGCTGCACGCCCTCGCGGGAGACGTCGCCGCCGGCGCGGTTCTCGCGCACGCAGATCTTGTCGATCTCGTCGAGGAACACGATGCCGTTGTTCTCGACCGCGTTGATCGCCTCCTGCACCAGCTGATCGGTGTCGAGCAGCTTGTCGGATTCCTCGTTGACGAGGATTTCGTGCGAGCCCTCCACCGTCAGGCGGCGAGTCTTGCTGCGTCCGCCCATCTTGCCGAAGATGTCGCCGAGCGAGATCGCGCCCATCTGGGCGCCGGGCATGCCGGGGATTTCGAACATCGGCATGCCGCTGCCGCCCGACTGCGTCTCGATCTCGATTTCCTTGTCGTTGAGCTCGCCGGCGCGCAGCTTCTTGCGGAACGACTCGCGCGTCGCCGGGCTCGATCCCGGGCCGACCAGCGCGTCCAGCACGCGTTCCTCGGCGGCAAGCTGGGCGCGGGCCTGAACGTCCTTGCGCTTGCGCTCGCGGGTCTGCGCGATCGCGACCTCGACGAGGTCGCGGACGATCTGCTCGACGTCGCGGCCGACATAGCCGACCTCGGTGAACTTGGTGGCCTCGACCTTGAGGAACGGCGCGCCGGCGAGCTTGGCCAGCCGCCGCGCGATCTCGGTCTTGCCGACGCCGGTCGGCCCGATCATCAGGATGTTCTTGGGCAGAACCTCCTCGCGCAGGGAACCGGCGAGCTGCAGCCGCCGCCAGCGGTTGCGCAGCGCGATCGAGACGGCGCGCTTGGCGTCGGTCTGGCCGACGATGAAGCGGTCGAGTTCAGAAACGATTTCACGGGGAGAGAAGTGAGTCATTGGCTCTAGCTAGGTTGGAATCGCGGTCTCGGCAAGCGGCAGTCCCCCAAGGCATGGTCCCCTAAAGAATCGGCGGCCCGGCCTGCCACTGCCTGATCGCCTCGAACGGGTGGATCAGCATGATGATGTTCAGTGTCAGATTGTCGCGAATGTGAAGCAGCAGCACGGTTTCGAACAACACGCCGAGCGCGACGGTCGCCCCGATCGGCAGCTTGCGCGCCAGCAGGAAGCCGACAACCATCGCAAGGGTGTCCGACACCGAATTGACGATGGTGTCGCCGTAATAGTCCAGCGAGATCGTGCCGGCGCGGTAGCGCTCGATGATCCAGTTGGAGTTTTCGATGAGCTCCCAGCTGCCTTCGATCAGCATCGCGACAATCAGCCGCCCGGGCCAGGCGAGGCGCGGCAACAGGAGGAAGGTCAGACCGTAGAACAGCAGGCCATGGAGCACATGCGACAGCGTGTACCAATCGGCGATGTGCTGCGAGTTCTCCGAGCTCTGAACCGAGCCATGCCAGAGCTTGACGTAGCCGCAGGCACAGATCGGCAGACGGCCCATCGCATAAAGCAGCGCCGCCTGCAGCACCAGCAGCGCTGCCGCGATCGCCAGCCAATGCCGCGCTGAAACGCCGGTGATGGGCTTGTGCGCGATCGTCATGCGTCGCGTGCCATCAGCAGCGCCGGCCCGTCCGGCGTATCGACCATACCCATCTTTCGAAAACCCGCCTTCTCGTAGGCACGGATCGCGCGCGCATTGGCCGGATCGGGATCGGTGACGATGCGTGGCGCGCCCTGCGCCAGCCGGTCATCGACAAAGGCGCGGATCAGCGCCGAGCCGTGGCCACCTGCCATCATCCTGGGCTCGCCGATGAAGAGGTCGATCCCGCGCGTGCCCTCGGGCTGGGCGCCGAAGCCGGAATTCCACGCCGTCAGGTCGTAGCACTGGATGTAGCCCAAATCGGACGCATCGGCCGCGACGATGAACTGGTCCATGGCCGGCTCGTCGAGGTCGCCGCTGACCAGCGCATATTGCTCGGCCGGATCGCCCCACCATTCCCGGACATGCGGCAACGCCAGCCACTGCTTGACCAGCGGCAGGTCGGCCGGCGTCATCGGGCGGAAATGATAGGGGCGGGCCATGCTCAGCCGCCGATCGTCTCGATCGTCACGTTCCGGTTGGTGTAGACGCAGATATCGGCGGCGATATCCAGCGCGCGGCGGACGATGGTCTCGGCGTCCTTGTCGGTATCGACCAGCGCGCGGGCCGCGGCGAGGGCGTAATTGCCGCCGGAACCGATCGCCATGACCCCGGATTCGGGCTCCAGCACGTCGCCGGTGCCGGTCAGCACCAGGGAAACGTCCTTGTCGGCCACGATCATCATGGCCTCCAGCCGGCGCAGGTAGCGGTCGGTCCGCCAGTCCTTGGCGAGCTCGACGGCCGCCCGGGTGAGCTGCCCCGGATATTGCTCCAGTTTGCTTTCCAGTCGCTCGAACAGGGTGAAGGCGTCGGCGGTGGCGCCGGCAAAGCCGCCGATCACGTCGCCCTTGCCGATCCGGCGGACCTTCCTGGCATTGGCCTTGATCACGGTCTGGCCGATCGAGACCTGCCCGTCGCCGCCAATCACCACCTTGCCGCCCTTGCGGACCGTGCAGATTGTGGTGCCATGCCAGACCGGCAGCTCATTTGGGGATGCTTGCATAGGTTACCTCTCTTCCGGGCAGATTTAGGCGGTCGGGCAGGGGGTTACAATCGGGACGAAATCGGCGTGTTTTCAGGCGAAGTGGGCACCGGTTCGCGTGAGGAAAGCGCGGCAGAACCAGATCGACAACGAATTCCGGTCACCATGGCCGGAAGTTGGGGCGTTTCGAGGTCATCCCGCAGTAGCGAAGGTGACATCAGCCTGTTAAAAGACCGGCGTTTTCGGCACGGGAAAGCTTAATTTTCATGCGCACCGCAACCATCAAGCGCAAGACCAAGGAGACCGACATCGAGGTGACGGTCAACCTCGACGGAGCAGGCGTATCCACGGTTTCGACCGGGATCGGCTTCTTCGACCATATGCTCGACCTCCTGGCCCGGCATTCGCGCATCGACATCACGGTGAAGGCGGATGGCGATCTCCATGTCGATTACCACCACACCACCGAAGACGTCGGGATCGCGCTCGGACAGGCCGTGAAGCAGGCGCTCGGCAACATGGCCGGCATCACCCGCTATGCCTCGATCCACATGCCGATGGACGAGACGCTCTCGCGCGTCGTGATCGACATTTCCGGCCGCCCGGTGCTGGTGTTCAAGGCCGAATTCCCGCGCGACAAGATCGGTGAGTTCGACACCGAGCTGGTGCGCGAATGGTTCAACGCCTTCGCGATGAACGCCGGCGTGACTCTGCACGTCGAGACCCTATATGGCGAGAACAGCCATCATATCGCCGAATCCTGTTTCAAGGGTCTGGCGAGGGCGCTGCGGACGGCAATTGCGATCGATCCGCGTGCCCAGGGCGAAGTGCCCTCGACCAAGGGTCAGCTCGGCGGCTGATCTCTGGAGCATGATCCGGAAGAGTGGATGCCGGTTTTCCGAAAGATCATGCTTTAAATAAGAGTCCATCCTCGGCGGAGCGTTCGATGCCGGTCTATACAGTGCATGCCCCCGTGGCCAACGGCGCCGATCTCGCGGCGACCGACAAGTTCGTCTTCGTGCGAGACGGCTTCCATTTCTGGGCCGCGGTTGCGGGGGTGATCTGGCTGGCCTGGCATCGGCTCTGGCTGGCGCTGATCGGCTGGTTCGTTCTTACTTTCGTGATCGATTACGCGCTGGCCAAGCTTGGCGTCGGCCGCAGCGCGATCTTCTTCGTCGACCTGGTGCTGATGGTGTTGCTCGGCCTCGAGGCCGCGACCCTGCAGCGCTGGACGCTGTCGCGGCGCAGGTGGCGCCAGATCGACATCGTCGTGGGTGACGACGTGGAGGCCGCCGAGCGCCGTTTCTTCGCGCGCTGGACCGCGCGGCATCGCGGCGCCGTCAACGATCAGCGCTCGGTCGATCGCGGCGGGCCGCCACCAACCCGCGACGTTCCGGGTCAGTCATTCTCAAAACCCCCGGCGATGCCGCAGGGCGGCATCATCGGATTGTTTCCAGAGCCAGGAGGATCGCGATGACCGTTGCAATCGTCGATTACGGCTCCGGCAATCTGCATTCGGCGGCCAAGGCCTTTGAGCGCGCCGCACGCAGCATGGAGGATCCGCAAGCCATCAAGGTGACGCGCGATCCCGATGCGGTGTATCGCGCCGATCGCATCGTGCTGCCCGGTGTCGGCGCCTTCGCCGATTGCCGCCGCGGCGTCGACGCGGTCGACGGCATGCTGGAGGCGCTGACCGAGGCGGTGCGGGTCAAGGCGCGGCCGTTCTTCGGTATCTGCGTCGGCATGCAGCTGATGGCGACGCGCGGCAAGGAGCACGTGATCACCGAGGGCTTCAACTGGATCGGCGGCGATGTCGAGAAGATCGAGCCGCGCGACGAGAGCCTGAAGGTCCCGCATATGGGCTGGAATACGCTCGACATGGTGCGCGAGCATCCGGTGCTGGAGCGGCTGCCGCTCGGGCCGAAAGGACGTCACGCCTATTTCGTGCACTCCTATCACCTCAACGCCGCCAATGAGGCGGACGTGCTCGCGCGCGCCGACTATGGCGGGCCGGTGACCGCGATCGTCGGCAAGGACACCGCGATCGGCACCCAGTTTCACCCCGAGAAGAGCCAGCGCTTCGGCCTCGCTTTGATCGCCAATTTCTTGAAGTGGAAGCCGTGATTCTCTTTCCAGCGATTGATCTGAAGAACGGCCAGTGCGTGCGCCTGGAGCAGGGCGACATGGCGCGCGCCACCGTGTTCAATCTCGATCCGGCGGCGCAGGCGGCGAGCTTCGCCGCGCAGGGCTTCGAATATCTCCACGTCGTCGATCTCGACGGTGCCTTCGCCGGCAAGCCGATGAATGCGCATGCGGTGGAGGCGATGCTGAAGGCCGTCACCATGCCGGTGCAGCTCGGCGGCGGCATCCGCGACCTCAAGACCATCGAGGCCTGGCTCGACAAGGGCATTACGCGCGTCATTATCGGCACCGCGGCAGTGCGCGATCCTGAGCTGGTGAAGGGCGCGGCGAACACATTCCCCGGCCGCGTCGCGGTCGGTCTCGATGCGCGCGACGGCAAGGTGGCGGTCGAAGGCTGGGCCGAGACCTCGCACGTGACCGCGCTCGAGATCGCACAGCGCTTCGAGGATGCCGGCGTCGCCGCGATCATCTTCACCGACATCGCCCGCGACGGTCTGCTCAAGGGCCTCAATCTCGACGCCACCATCGCGCTCGCCGACCGCATCTCGATTCCAGTGATTGCCTCCGGCGGCTTTGCCTCGATCGACGACGTCAAGGCGCTGCTGGAGCCGCGTGCGAAGAAGCTGGCCGGCGCGATCGTCGGCCGTGCGCTCTATGACGGACGGCTCGATCCGGCCGCCGCCCTTCAGCTGATCCGCGGCGCGTAGGAGGAGGTCATGTTCAAGGTTCGCGTGATCCCCTGCCTCGACGTCAAGGACGGGCGCGTGGTCAAGGGCGTCAACTTCGTCGATCTGCGCGACGCCGGCGACCCGGTCGAAGCCGCGATCGCCTATGACGCCGCCGGTGCCGACGAGCTCACCTTCCTCGACATCACCGCCACCCATGAAAACCGCGGCATCATGCTCGATGTGGTGCGGCGGACCGCGGAAGCCTGCTTCATGCCGCTGACCGTGGGCGGCGGCGTCCGCACCGTCGACGACATCAAGACCCTGCTGCGCTCCGGCGCCGACAAGGTCTCGATCAATTCAGCGGCCGTCAGCCGGCGCGAATTCGTCAAGGAAGCGGCCGAGAAATACGGCGAGCAATGCATCGTGGTCGCGATCGACGCCAAGCGGGTCAAGCGCGCCGGCGGCTCGGACCGCTGGGAGATCTTCACCCATGGTGGACGGAATGCCACCGGGATCGACGCCATCGAATATGCCCAGGAGGTCGTCTCGCTCGGCGCCGGCGAAATCCTGCTGACCTCGATGGACCGGGACGGCACCAGGCAGGGCTTTGACCTGCCGCTGACCCGGGCGATCGCGGACAGTGTCCCCGTACCGGTCATCGCGTCCGGTGGTGTCGGCAATCTCGACCACCTGGTCGACGGCGTCCGCGAGGGTCACGCCACCGGCGTGCTGGCCGCGTCGATCTTCCACTTCGGGGAATTCACCATCCGCCAGGCCAAGGATCACATGGTGCGCGCCGGCCTGCCGATGCGGCTCGATCCCTAGCGTGAGCGTGGTCAGGAAAAGTGGAAACCGGTTTTCCGTGAAGACCACGCTCAAACAGGGAGAGCTGGGACTCCTTGTCACAAAAATGCTAAGTCCCCACCTAAGGGATGGTACCCGCGCGGTGCCGCTGTGCATGCTTGAGTTGAGTTGATGTCGCGTTTCACGGTCCACGATCTGGCCGCCACCATCGACGCCCGCGCTGCAACGGGCGGTGAGGCGTCCTACACCCGCAAGCTGCTCGACAAGGGCGCGGAGCATTGCGCCAAGAAATTGGGCGAGGAAGCGGTCGAGACCGTGATCGCCGCGGTCGAGAATGACCGCGATCACCTCATCGCCGAAAGTGCCGATCTCGTGTTTCACCTGCTGGTTCTGTTGAAATCCCGCGGCGTGAAGCTGGAGGACGTCGAGGCCGCGCTGGAGAAGCGCACCTCGATGTCGGGACTGGAAGAGAAGGCGTCGCGCAAGCGCGACTAGCGCAAATGATCGAGCGCATCGAGAGGGGCGGCCTCATGGACATCCGGGCACCAGATCAACAGTACAACCCCTACCGCATCTTCACGCGCCAGCAATGGTCGCATCTGCGTGACGATACGCCGATGACGCTCGAGCCCGGCGAGTTCGATCGCCTGCGTTCGATGCACGATCGCCTCGATTTGCAGGAGGTCGAGGACATCTACCTGCCGCTGTCGCGGCTGCTTTCGATTTATGTCGACTCGACGCAGCGGCTGTATTACTCGCAGCGCCAGTTCCTCAACATCCGCGACCGCAAGATGCCCTACATCGTCGGCGTCGCCGGATCCGTCGCGGTCGGCAAGTCGACCACGGCACGCGTGCTGCAGGCGCTGCTGGCGCGCTGGTCGCCGCGGCCGAAGGTCGATCTGATCACGACCGACGGTTTCCTGTTTCCGAACGCGGTGCTCGAGCGGCAGGGCATCATGCAGAAGAAGGGCTTTCCGGAAAGCTACGACCTGCCGACGCTGCTGTCGTTCCTCAGCGACATCAAGGCGGGGCGGCGCCGCGTGCGCGCGCCGGTCTATTCGCATCTGACCTACGACATCGTGCCGAACAAATGGGTCGAGATCGACCAGCCGGACATCCTGATCGTCGAGGGCGTCAACGTGCTGCAGACCGGGCGGCTGCCGCGCGACGGCAAGGCGGTGCCGTTCGTCTCCGACTTCTTCGACTTCTCGGTCTATATCGACGCCGACGAGGCCGTGCTGCGGGAGTGGTACATCAAGCGCTTCCTGGCGCTGCGCGACACCGCGTTCACCGATCCGAGGTCCTACTTCCACCGCTACGCGCCGCTGTCGGACGAGGAAGCAACGGCGACCGCGATCGCGATCTGGGAGCGCACCAACCTCGCCAATCTCGAGGACAACATCCTGCCGACCCGCCCGCGCGCGACGCTGATCCTGAAGAAGGGCGCCGACCACGTGGTGCAGTCGGTCGCGCTGCGCCGGCTGTAGCCGGCACCGCATTCCGGCGAACGCGCCACATCACAGCTGTCGTCCCCGCGAACGCGGGGACCCATAGCCACAGGTGTCTGTGATTTGCAGCGCTGTAGCCCCAGCGGGCGTAAAACTGGCTTCGGTGGTTATGGGTCCCTGCTTGCGCACTAGCGTATATACATATCCTCCGCAGTCTTTCCGGAGTCTTCTCAAAGAGTTGGCCGAAAACCGCAGAGAGCTTACTCATCGCACTAGGGTTGCGCCCGCCGATTTCGGCTCTCGCCTAGTAGCTAACCCCTTGATGATGAGTCGGTTTTCTAGCCTCGAAGAGATGTGTAAATGCCCTAGTGCTTGCGCAGGGACGACACTGAGGTATTGGCTGCTACGCCGCAATGTGCCGCGCGGCGGCGAGGCCCGCGAGCGCTTCTTCCAGCTTTTCGCGGTCGAGCGGCTTGATCAGAAAACCGTCCATGCCGGCTTCGAAGCAGGCGTAGCGGTCTTCCACCAGCGTATTTGCCGTCAGTGCCAGGATCGGGGTCCGGCGGACGGATTGTGCCGCTTCATGGGTGCGGATCTGCTTGGTGGTCTCGATGCCGTTGAGGCGCGGCATCTGGATGTCCATCAGCACGAGATCATAGGGCGTGCCGGCTGAGGTCGCCGACAGCCAGGACTCCATCGCCTGCTCACCATTGGTGGTGATGACCACGTTGTGGCCGAGCCGGGTGAGCAGCGAGCGCATCAACAGCGCGTTGATCTCATTGTCCTCGGCGACCAGGATCGAGAACCCCTTGTCCGGCAGCGCGGATGCAAGCGCAGCGGGCGCGGACTCGGCGGCCGCCTCGATCGCAAGGCTCGGCGCAGCGACTTCCGGCGATGCGGTCAGGCGCGCGGCGAGCGACGACGCGCGCAATGGCTTCACCAGGTAACCGGTGAACATGGCTGACTCGGAAGCCGAAAGGTCCTGCCGCGTCGCCGGCGTGAACATCACGATGCGATGGGTTGCATGGAGGCGGGCGGCGTCGGCAAACGCCTCCATCGCCGGCGTGCCGAGCGTGTGATCGATCAGCACCGCGTGCCAGCTCCGCTCCGGCAGCAGCGCCTCGGCGACGTTGGCATCCGACACGATGCAGGTCTGTGCGCCCCAGCGCTGCAACCGCCGCGAGATCAGCGAGACCTCGATGCTGTGTGGCGCCACCAGCATGATCGACTGTCCCGTCAAGTCGGGCGCGGCGAAGCCGTTGGCCTCGCCGGTATCGGCGGCGACGAGCGGGATCGACACCTCGAAGGTTGAGCCGGCGCCTGGCGTGCTTGCGAGCGTGATGCGGCCGCCCATCCGCTTGACGATGCGGTCGCTGATCGAGAGGCCGAGGCCGGTGCCGCCATAGCTGCGCGCGATCCGGTCGTCGGCCTGCTCGAACTCCCGGAAAATACGCTGCTGCGCTTCCGGCGCGATGCCGATGCCGGTGTCGCGAACCAGGAAGCTGATCTCGTTCGGCCAGATGCCGGGCTCGACGATCAGCGCCACGCCACCGGTCGCGGTGAACTTGATGGCGTTGCCGGCGAGATTGAGCAGCACCTGACGCAGCCGCGCGGCGTCGCCGGTCACCTGCATCGGCAGCCGTTCGTCGACATAGGCGGCGATCTCGATGCCCTTGGTTTGCGCGCGCGGCGCCAGCAGCTCGGTGATGTCCTCGATCAGGCCGGACAGCGCGAACGCGCGCTGTTCGAGATCGATCTTGCCGGCCTCGATCTTGGAATAGTCGAGCAGCTCCTCGATCAGTGCGAGCAGCGCGTCGCCCGATGTCTTGACCGCCTTGACGTAGGTCATCTGCTCCGGCGTCAGCTGCGTATCCATCAGCAATCCGCTCATGCCGATGATGCCGTTCAGGGGAGTGCGGATCTCGTGGCTCGCCATCGCAAGGAAGCGCGACTTGGCGCGGTTGGCGGCGTCGGCCTGATCGCGCGCTTCGGCGAGCGCGTGCTCGCTCTCGGTGCGGTCGGTGACGTCGCGGCCGACGCTCTGCATCTCTGCAGGCGCGCCGGCATCGTTGCGCACGAGGCCTTCACGCCAGGCGATCCAGCGCGGTCCGAGCGGTCCCTCGATCTTCTGGTCGTAGACCCGCGTGCCGTTGGATTCGAGCGCGGTGTCGCCTTGTTCGAGCACCTTCAGCGTTGCGGTGCTGCCGATCAATTCGCTGCGGGGCCTCTGCGCCAGCTCGCAATAGGCATCGTTGGCATAGGTGATGAGCCCCTCGAGGTCGCGCAGCACGATCAAATCGTCCTGCGCCTCGAACAGGGTAGAGGCGCGCTGCTCGGCCTCCTGCAGTTCCCAGTTGCGGTCGGCCATCGCTTCATTGTGCATGGCGATGGTGCGCAGCCGCTTGCGCATCAGCCGCAGGCGGATGCCGAGCGTCACGATCCAAAGGCAGGCGAGCGCGAACAGGAAGCTGACCCCGATCGCGAATGCATTGGGATCGTAGCCGCTCTGTTGCGAGAGCGCGCCCGAAATGAACCCGAAGGCGCTGCCAAACGCGACGGAGAAGATCGTGAACGAGCGCACGATCGTCGCGAGCCAGGAATGGCGCCGGAGGAAGCGGCGAAGGCGCAACTTGATCCGGAAGAAACGCCCCATCAATGGTGACCCTGAGACAGCTTGATCTGGCGCTGACGATGCGTCGGCCAGCTTGCAAAGTGCTTGAAATTGGTGGCCATTTCGCGCTGCCCTCAGAACAAGGTTAGCGGGAGGTTAATTCCGCCATGACCCGGTTCGGGACGCGCGTGTCAGGTGCGGGCGATGCGGCTTCAAGTCGGCGGTGTCCGCCGCGGGCGCTGACGATCAAGGCCGCGGCATCCCGCGCCGAGAACGTCTTCGATTGCACGAAGACACGGTAGTCGGACGGGCCAGCATCACGCGTCAGATAGATGACGGGGCCGGTTGCCGAGGCATCGCCGGAAATCCCGATCAGCTGCGCCGTCGCGCTGCTCTCGCAGGCGCCGGCCTCGGCGTCGTCGATGTCGTCGATCACGGTGAAGTCGGCGGCGTCGGCGCTGTCGGCGATCTGGACCCGGACGGTGGCCTGGCTGGGGTCGTCAGTGAAGCTGACGTGAAGCTGCGCCAGCCAGGGGATCGATGCGATCTGCATTGTGGCGCCGCCCACCTCGATGCAGGGCCGCGGGCCCGGCAGGAATTCGGCGCGGGCAAGGACCGCGGCCACGGCAAGGGGGACCACCGAGGTCAGAATCTTCAAACGCAACATGACACAACTCGCTCGACCCAAGCTTGCCGCCGATCGCGGTGCTTATGGTTTGCGGAGCGTAAATGAGAGTGGTTACTGTCACGTTGACGCGGCGGGCACCGGGCGGAAGGCGAGGGAGATCACGCCGCGCGGCGCAAATCGTCGGCCAATGCACGATAGGACAGCGCTTCGGCGAGATGAAGCCGGCCGATCGTCTCGGCGCCGTCGAGATCGGCAAGCGTGCGCGCCACCCGCAGCACGCGGTGATAGCCGCGCGCGGTGAGGTGCATGTTGTCGGCGGCCTCGCGCAGCAGCTTCTGCCCATGCGCGTCGGGTTGCGCGATGGTCTCGAGCAGCGAACTCGGCGCTTCCGCATTGGTGCGGACATGCGGCATGCCGGCAGCCGCATAGCGCGCGAGCTGGATGTCGCGCGCGGCCGCGACGCGGGCGGCAACCTCGGCCGATCCCTCCGCCGGCGGCGGCAGGATCAGATCGGCCGCGGTCACGGCGGGCACCTCGATCCGCAGGTCGATGCGATCCATCAGCGGGCCGGAGATCCGCATCTGGTAGTCGCCGGTGCAGCGGTCGAGCCGGCCGCGCTTGCAGGAATAGCCGGGTTCATAGGCATGGCCGCAACGGCACGGGTTCATGGCTGCGACCAGCATGAAGCGCGCCGGATAGGTGACGCGATGGTTGGCCCTGCTCACCGAAACCTCGCCGTTCTCCAGCGGCTGACGCAGCGAATCCAGCACGCGCGGATCGAACTCCGGCAATTCGTCGAGGAACAGCACGCCCTGATGCGCCAGCGAGATCTCGCCCGGTTTGGCGCGCATGCCGCCGCCGGTCAGCGCGGCCATGCTGGCGGAATGATGCGGGCTGCGGAACGGGCGTCGCGCGGTCAGGGCGCCGTCGCGGATCTCGCCGGCAACCGAGGCGATCATCGAGACTTCGAGCAGCTCCGACGGCGACAGCGGCGGCAGGATCGAGGGCAGTCGCGCCGCCAGCATCGATTTGCCGGCGCCGGGCGAGCCGATCATCAGAAGATGATGACCGCCGGCGGCGGCGATCTCGAGCGCGCGTTTCGCGCTCTCCTGGCCCTTGATGTCGCGCAGGTCCAAAAGCGTTTCCTCGCGCTCATGCACCTTCGGCTGCGGCCGCGACAGCACCTGCGTGCCCTTGAAGTGGTTGGCGATCTGGATCAGCGAATCTGCCGCGATGATCTGGATGTCCGGACTGGCCCAGGCGGCTTCCGAGCCGCAGGCGGCCGGGCAGATCAATCCCTCGTCGCGCGAATTGGCGCCGATTGCCGCGGGCAGCACGCCCGCCACCGGCGCGAGCGAGCCGTCGAGCCCGAGCTCGCCGAGCACGGTGAAGCCGTTCAGCGCATCCGGCGGGATCGCGCCGATCGCCGCCATCAGGCCGAGCGCGATCGGCAGGTCGTAATGGCTGCCCTCCTTGGGCAGGTCGGCGGGTGCGAGGTTGACGGTGATGCGGCGGGCGGGAAGCGCGAGGCCGGAGGCGATCAGCGCCGAACGCACGCGTTCGCGGGCTTCCGACACCGCCTTGTCGGGCAGGCCGACGATGGCGAATGCGGGCAATCCCGGCGCAACCTGGACCTGCACGTCGACCGCGCGGGCCTCGATCCCCTCGAATGCGACGGTGGAAACGCGCTGAACCATGCTGCCCCTATCTTCCGCAATCGAAGGTAGCGGAACCGGGCGACAAGTGCAAGAACATTACAGGAACATTCGCGACACCGAGGGCTGGTCGCCCGGTACCAATTCACCGCGCGGCGAATCCGCTTCCGGCCGGTGCGGAGGCGTCGGGCGTCGCGCGCGATGACGCGCGCCTCGCGCGATCGAACACAGCTCGCATCGTCGACAACTGCAGGAATCATTCTCAAGAATCATTCCAGCACGACGAGCATCGCGCGCTTATTGTCGCAGCGTGTCGTCGATTTCCTTGCTGTTTCAGCGATCGCACGCTGATCGCGCGCGCAGTCTCGATCTATTCCAACTGCCGAGGTCTGTACTCGCGAGCCCCGCGCTGTAGAGCCGGATCACAAATCCATCCAGGCTGACATCAGGGGCGCCTTCGCGTGATCGGTCGACTTGTTTCGCATTCCACCCGTCAACATCCAGCGCTGCGAACGATCGGTCTATGTACCGCCGCCGTCCTTGCCGCAGGAGTCGCGACCGAACGCGCCGACGCGCAATCGGAACTGCCGCCGGTGAGCGTGGACGCGCCTCAGCAGCGCGCGATCACTGCGAATGCAAAACCGGTTCGTCGTCCGGTGGCCGCACGCGCGAGCCGCGCCAATCGTGTGGCTCGATCCCAGCAGGCGACGACGCCAGCTGCGGCACGATCCGGTGCCGGCGCCGGCGAGCGAGCCGGCGGTCCGGTGGTCGGGTTCGTTGCCACGCGTTCGGGCACGGCGACCAAGACCGACACGCCGCTGATCGAAATCCCGCAATCGATCTCGGTCGTCACCACGGACCAGATCAGGAACCAGGGTGCGGAATCGGTGGGCGCGGCATTGCGCTACACCGCAGGGGTCAGCGGCGACGTGAATGGCGGCTCGGACACCCGCTTCGGCGGCCTGCAGATCCGCGGCTTCGACATGACGATGCCGGGCCTCTATCTCGACGGCCTGCGGCTGCCGAGCAGCAATTATGTGCACTTCCTCGGGCTCGATCCGTACGGAGCCGAGCGCCTCGAGGTCCTGAAAGGGCCATCCTCGGCGATGTTCGGCGGCAGCGGCACCGGCGGCATCCTCAACTATGTCAGCAAGCTGCCGACCGCGCGCGAGTTCGGGGAAGTGTCGCTGTCGGGCGGCAGCTTCAACCGCTATCAGGGCGAGTTCGACATCGGCGGCCGCGCCAACAAGGAAGGGACGGTGCTGTGGCGCCTGACCGGCGTCGCGCGCGATGGCGAGACCCAGGTCGACTACACCAAGGACAATCGCGTCTTCATCGCGCCCGCCGTCACCGTGAAGCCGAATGAGGACACCACGATCACCTTCCTCGCGAACTACCAGAAGGAACGCACCGGCTGGGGCCTGCAATTCCTGCCGCCGTCCGGCACCGTCTGGGCCAACAACGGCCGCTACATTCCGAACACGCGCTTCGTCGGCGAGCCCGGCTTCAACCAGTTCGACACCGAGCAATCCTCGGTCGGCTACATGCTGTCGCACGACTTCAACGAGGCGCTGACCTTCCGCCAGAACCTGCGCTATTCGTGGATGCACAACGAGCAGAAGAGCTTCTACGGCACCGGCTATGCATCGGCGGCCGACGAAGCCGCGGGCCTGCTGTCGCGCGGCGGCGCCGGCGGCAGCTCGACGATCGATTCCTTCGCGGTCGACAACCAGCTGCAGGGCAAGTTCGTCACCGGCATGCTGAGCCACACGACGCTGTTCGGCGTCGATTACCGCAACACCTCGTTCCGCGACATGGCCTCGAGCTACAGCACCGGCAAGCTCAACGTCTTTGCGCCAGTCTATACCAACAGCTGGACCTACAACGGACCGTATGACGACACCGGCATCAAGCAGTCGCAGGCCGGCTTCTATCTGCAGGACCAGATCAGGCTCGGCCGGCTGTCGTTTCTGCTTGGCGGGCGGCAGGATTTCGTCACTACCGACCTCGACAACAATCTCGCGAAAACGTCGACGTCGACCGACGCCTCGGCATTCACCGGTCGCGCCGCCGTGATGTACAATTTCGACAACGGCATCGCGCCCTATTTCAGCTATTCGGAGTCATTCCTGCCGGTGCTGAGCACCAATGCCGCCGGCGAGCTGCTGAAGCCGGAGTCCGGCGTGCAGTACGAAATCGGCGTCAAGTACCAGCCGGTCGGCATCAATGCGCTGATCACGCTGGCCGCCTTCGACCTGACCCGGTCCAACGTCGTCACCTACGCGCCGCCGTTCTATTTCGCCGAGCAGACCGGCGAAGTCAGGTCGCGCGGCGTTGAGCTCGAAGGCACCGCGACGCTGGTCGAGGGCGTCAACATCCGCGGCGGCTACGCCTATGTCGACGCTGAAGTCACCAAGGATCCCGTCAATGTCGGCAAGGCGCCGACCACGGTGCCGCTCAACCGTTTCTCGCTGTGGGGCGATTACACCGTTCAGGGCGGCCCGCTCGCCGGCGTCCAGTTCGGGGCCGGCGTCCGCTATGTCGGATCGACGTTCGGTGACGACGCCAACACCTTCAAGGTGCCGGCGTCGACGGTCGTCGATGCGCTCGTCGCCTATACCAGGGACAATTATCGCCTCTCTCTCAACGTCACCAACCTCGCCGATACGCGCTACGTGGCAGCCTGCTACGGCAACACCAGCTGCTTCTACGCGGAGGGCCGCAAGGCGATCGCGAAGCTGACCTATCGCTGGTGATCACCCCACAACTTGCTGAAATCCCCATGAGACCCATCTTCGGACGACTGCATCGCTGGGCGGGCCTTGTCACCGCGGCCTTCCTGTTCTTCTCGGGCGTCACCGGCGCGATCATCTCGTGGGACCACGAGATCGACGATGTGCTCAACAGGAAGCTGTTCGAGGTGACAAGCTCCGGACCGGCGATCCCGTCGGTGGAGCTCGCCCGGCTGATCGAGCAGCGCGATCATCGCGCCCGCGTCGTCCACATGTTCATGACGACGGAGAAGGGCGAATCGCTGTGGTTCTTCGTGCTGCCGCGGATCGATCCGGCGACCGGCAAACGCTACACGCTCGACTACAACCAGGTCTTCCTCGATCCAAACACCGGCGTCGAGCTCGGACGCCGCTATTGGGGCGCGGTCTGGCCGGTGACCCGCGAAAACTTCGTCTCGTTCCTCTACAAGCTGCATTACACGATGCATATCCCCGAATTCTTGGGCAGCGATCGCTGGGGCATGCGCTTCCTCGGCGTCATCGCCGTGATCTGGACGATCGATTGTTTCGTCGGCTTCTACCTGACCCTGCCGTCGCGGCGGCGCGCAAGTGCACAGCGGGCGTCGGCGATATCAGGCCCGCGCGGCAAGAGCTTCTGGACCCGCTGGGCACCGGCCTGGAAGATCAAGACCTCAGGCAGCGCCTATCGAATCAATTTCGACATTCATCGCGCCTTCAGCCTGTGGACCTGGGCGTTGCTGTTCGTGATCGCATTCACGGCATTCTCGCTGAACCTCTATTTCGAGGTGTTCTCGCCGTTGATGAAGACCGTGTCCGACTACACGCCGACACCCTACGAGCAGCGACCATACCGTCATCTCGACGATCCGATCGAGCCGAGGATCACCTATGCGGAGATCGCCGCGCGCGCCGCGGCCGACGGCAAGGCGCGCGGCTGGACCACGCCCATCGGTTCGATCAATTATGGTCCGGCCCACGGCGTCTATGCGGTCGCATTCTTCGAGCCGGGCGACGAACATGGCGCGGCGGGCGTCGGGCCGGCGCAGCTTTACTACGACAGCGAGGACGGTCGTCCGCTTGGCGAGCGGCTGCCATGGGTCGGCACCGCAGCCGACGTGTTCGTGCAGATGCAGTTTCCGTTGCATTCCGGCCGGATCGCCGGCCTGCCCGGGCGCATCCTGATCTCGCTGATGGGATTGGTGGTCGCGGCGCTGTCAGTGACGGGCGTCGTGATCTGGTGGCGCAAACGTCGTGCGCGGATTGGCGCGCGAGAGACGATGCGCACTCGCTCCGCGAGCCGCCTTGCGCCGGCGGAATAGGCCGGGCGCCCTGTGCACTCCTTACACCGGGCGGCAAATGCATTCGGGAGCGGCGGCGGCCGCTCCCGAGGCAGTCCGTCTTCGCAATCAGTCCGTCACAGGTTCATCTGCATCGGCTCCGGATAGTAGTGGAAGCCTTCGCCGGCCTTGGCGACGTGGCCGTAGCCCGGCCAAGCGAAGTGATAGGACATCACGGCCGTCTTGTTCGCGGCCAGCATTTCCAGCAGCTTGACCCGCGACGCCGCTGCCTGCTTCGGATCGGTGTCGTAGGAGAACTCCATCCGCGGACGCTCCAGCAGCAGCACCGCGTGATGCGAGAGGTCGCCGAGGAAGGCGAAGGATTTGCCGCCCGAGCTCACCATGAAGATGGTGTGTCCCACGGTGTGGCCGGGCGCTGCGATTGCCGTCACGCCGGGCAGGAATTCCTGGCCGTCCTTGAAGAACACGATGCGGTCGCGCACCGGCAGCAGGTTCTTGCGGGCATGCACGATGAAATCCTTCAACGGGCTGCCCATCTTGCCTTCGTCGGTCCAGAACTCGAGATCGCTCTGCGCGATGTAGTATTGCGCATTCGGGAACAACGGCTTGTCGTTGGCGCCGACGATGCCGCCGATATGATCGATATGCGCGTGCGACAGCACGACGGCGTCGATGTCCTCCGGCTTGATGCCGGCTTCCTGCATGCTCTTCTGCTGCCGCCCGGTGGTCTTGCCGAATAGTTGCGACGTGCCCATGCCGGTGTCGAACAGGATCAGCTTGTCGCCGGTGTTGACGATCGGCGAATTCTGCTCGAGCACGACATTGTCGGGCGAGAGGAAGTTGTCGGAGAGCATCTTCTTCACCTCCTCCTTCGGCACACCGGTGAAGGTGCCGGAGGGGTCGCCGAGCGGAAGCGGCCCGTCGGATACGACGGTCACTTCGGCTTCGCCGAGCATGAAGCGGTGCCAGTAGGGTGTCTGCGTGCCGAGCTTCGGCGCGCGTGCCTGTGCGGTGCCCCCGAGCAGGGTGCTGGCGCCGAGACCGGCACCGAGCGCGAGCAAGGATCGTCGTGAGACATTGAGCGTCATAACGTCTTCCTCCAGAATTTTTATAAGATTTTCGCGTTGTGCCCGCGCGTTGACCCGCTGCTTGACCTGACGCAGGCAAGCGGATGCTGCCCTCGCCCGCGCAAGCTGGCAAGAAGAATAAGGAGAACGCATGCGCGATCGAACGCTGGCTAAAATTTCAGCCAGCTGTGCGGCGCACAAGGGAGGATTATTTCGCGGCGCGCTTCTTCTCGATGGTATCCCAGATCATCGCCGCGACGTCGGGGCCATTGAGCCGTTGGATTGCGCGGATGCCGGTCGGCGAGGTGACGTTGATCTCGGTCAGGTTGCCGTCGATCACGTCGATGCCGACGAACAGCAGGCCGCGTTCGCGCAGCGCCGGTCCGAGCGTGGCGCAGATTTCGCGCTCGCGATCCGAGAGTTCGGTCGCCGTGGCTGCGCCGCCACGGACCATGTTGGAGCGCAGATCGTCCGCCGCCGGCACGCGGTTGACGGCGCCGGCGAACTCGCCGTCGACCAGGATGATGCGCTTGTCGCCGTGCTTCACCTCGGGAAGGAAGCGCTGGATCACCCAGGGCTCCTTGAAGGTGACGGAAAACATGTCGAACAGCGAGCCGAAGTTCATGTCCTGCGGCATCACGCGGAAGACGGCGGCGCCGCCGTGACCGTGCAACGGTTTCATGACGACGGCGCCGTGCTGGTCGCGGAATGCGTTGATCTCGTCGAGATCGCGCGAGATCAGGGTCGGCGGCATCAGCTGCGGGAAGTTCATCACGAACAGCTTTTCCGGCGCGTTGCGCACGCTGGCCGGGTCGTTGACGACCATGGTCTTCGGATGGATGCGCTCGAGGAAATGGGTCGAGGTGATGTAGGCGAGGTCGAACGGCGGATCCTGACGCAGCAGCACGACGTCGAAGCCGTTGAGTGCCTCGCGCTTCGGCTCGCCCAGCGTGAAGTGATTGCCGACCTCGTCGCGCACGGTGAGAGGCTGCACCGGCGCCACCAGCTCCTCGCCGCGCAGCGACAGCTTGTCGGGCGTGTAGTAGGAAATGCCGTGGCCGCGCTTTTGCGCCTCGAGCAGCAGCGCAAAGGTCGAATCGCCGCGAATATTGATGCGCGCGATGGGATCCATCTGGACGGCGATCTTCAATTTCATAGGCATGTTCCGCGAGGTCTGAGGATAACGTTAAGGGCTTGCATCGAATGCCGCTAACAAATGGCGCGGCAGGCTCTTCGGCGCAATCAGCACGGCGTCGAATCTGAGCTCGAATTCGGCATGTTCGGGATGCGCCATCAGCCAGGCCTGGGCGGCATTGATGATGCGCAGCTGCTGCCGCGGCGTCACCGCATAGGCAGCGTCGTCGAGGCTGGCACGGGCCTTGACCTCGACGAAGGCCAGCAGATTGCGCCGGCGCACCACCAGGTCGATCTCGCCAAAGGGGGTGCGGAAGCGTCGTGCCAGGATGCGATAGCCCTTGGCGATCAGAAGCGCTGCGGCGCGGCTCTCCGCCGAGATGCCGGTCCGGAACGCCGCGACGCGCTCGGGAGAGGCGCTGTCAGTCTTCGCCATTGCCGTCCCCGATGGTCTTCGCAAGCTCGAGGGCACGGGCATAGACCTCGCGGCGCGGCCGGCCCGACAGTTCGACCGCATGGGCGACCGCATCCTTGACGCTGCCGCGGCCGAGTTGCGCCCGCAGCAGATCGTCGAGCGCATCCTGGTCCATCACCCCGGCATCATCGGCCGGAGGTCCGATGACCAGCACGAACTCGCCGCGTGTTTCCAGCGCGTCCGCGCCTGCCGCCAGCTCGGCGACCGGCGCGCGCGTGATCGCCTCGTGCAGCTTGGTCAGCTCGCGGCAGATCGCGGCATCGCGGCCGGCCATGATCGTGGCGAGATCGCGCAGCGTGTCCTGTACGCGATTGCCCGATTCGAACATCACGAGCGTCGAATCGACCCTCGCCAGCTCGTTGAGCCGGGCGCGGCGCGCGTGCTCCTTGGCGGGCAAAAATCCCTCGAAGAAAAACCGGTCGGTCGGCAATGCCGCGACCGACAGCGCCGTCAGCACCGATGATGGCCCCGGCACCGCGATGACGGCATGCCCGGCGGCGCAGACGTCGCGCACCAGCTTGAAGCCGGGATCGGAGATCAGTGGCGTGCCGGCGTCGGAAACCAGCGCGATCGCGGCGCCCTGCGCCAGCCGCTCCAGGATTTTTGGACGGGCCTGGGCCGCGTTGTGCTCGTGGTAGAGCGCAAGCTCCGCGGCGATCGCATAACGCTCGGTCAGCCGCCGGGTAATCCTCGTGTCCTCGCAGGCGATGACGTCGACACCGGCCAGCGTTTCCAGCGCGCGCAGGGTGATGTCGGCGAGATTTCCGATCGGGGTCGCGACCAGATGGAGCCCGGGTGCTGCCCTTGGCGCGGCCAATTGCTGGCCGCCGATCGAAAATGTTCTGGCCGCAGCGCCTGTCGTGGCATCCGAACTGTGGAGGGAACTGGCTTTTGCGCGCATAATGCCAATCTAGAGGGATGGCGGCGCTTGCGCCACATCCGCAAACGGCGGTGACGGAACGCTGGCTGACGGAGGAATGGAGGCCGCGGCAAGGGCGCCGCGGGGCCATAATCCTTTTGTTTTAGTTAACTATTCGCCGAGAATATGCCTGAATCCACCCGCCTCATCAGAGCTGGATGGAGTCCTGGCTGATCACGGTCGGCCAAGAGAAGAGAGACGATGGAAGGCCCGCATCACCGCAAGTCCCCGCCGTCGGGCACCACCCGGCGGACCGCGCTCGGCCTCATCGTGGGCGCGCCGCTGCTGACGGCCTGTTCCGGCGTGCAGCAAAGCTTGAGCCAGTTTTCCAGCCCGTTCGGCGGCAACCAGGAAGGCGGTCCTGCCGGCCCGCAGCAGCACCCGCAGGCGGTCGGCACCGGGCAGGTCAAGATCGGCCTGATCCTGCCGCTGTCGGCGTCCGGCAATGCCGGGCTTGCCGCCCAGTCGATGCGGAACGCGGCCGAAATGGCGCTGGCGGAATTTCAGAACCCGAACATCCAGCTCCTGATCAAGGACGATGGCGGCAGCCCGCAGGGCGCATCGCAGGGTGCCCAGCAGGCACTGTCCGAAGGCGCCGAGATCATCCTGGGACCGCTGTTCGCAGGCTCGGTGCCGGCCGTCGCGCAACTGACGCGGCCGCGCGGAACCTCGGTGATCGCGTTCTCCACCGATTCGAGCGTGGCCGGGCGCGGCGTCTATCTGCTGAGCTTCCTGCCGGAGTCCGACATCAACCGCATCGTCGACTACTCGGCGGGGATCGGAAAGCGCTCGTTCGCCGCGATGGTGCCGGACAACGCCTATGGCAACGTGGTCGAGGCCGCGTTCAAGCAGGCGGTCGGCCGCAAGAACGGCCGCGTCGTCGCATTCGAGAAATATGGCGCCGATCGCGCGACGCCGGCGCGAACCGTGGCGCAGGCGCTCGGCCAGGCCGATGCGCTGCTGATCGCCGACGATGGTGATTCGGTGGTCGCGACCGCCGATGCCTTGACCGCAGCTGGCGCCAATCTGCGCAACATCCAGCTGCTCGGCACCGGGCTGTGGGACAATCCGCGGGTGTTCGCGAGCCCCGTCTTGCAGGGTGGCCTCTACGCCGCGCCCGATCCGTCCGGCTTCCGCAGCTTCGCCGGCCGCTACCGCGGCAAATATGGCGGCGAGCCCGTGCGCACCGCGACGCTTGCCTATGATGCCGTGGCGCTGATGGCGGCGCTCGCGCGCACGCAAGGGGCGCAGCGCTTTGCGCCGGAGACATTGACCAATCCGTCCGGCTTTGCCGGTATCGACGGTCTGTTCCGCTTCCGCTCCGACGGCACCAATGAGCGTGGCCTTGCGGTCATGAAGGTGGCCTCAGGCGGCAGCACGCCGGTGGCAGGCTCGCCGAAGAGCTTTGGCGCTTGATTTTCGTCGGGCGGTCAAGCTGCCTTGTCGAGCGCCGGCACCCGCCAGCTCCTTTGCATGGGGTTGTTTTCGATATTTTGGCAGCGTGCACCTAGAGCGGTTTCGAGCGACGTGGATACCGGTTCGCGTGAAGAAAACGCGTCAAAACAAGAATCTAGAGCCTCGTTCCGATTCAATCGGAACGGGATAGGTTCTAGGCGGCGAGATCCGCAACGACCGCGTCGAGCACCGGGAATCCCGACGTCGTCACCCGCAGTCGTCCGTCGGCGTCGACGGCGATCGCGCCTTCCTCGCGCAGCATCGCGATCCGGTGCGGGTCGAGCTGGCGGCCGGAGAGCTTCGCATAGCGCTTGGGATCGATGCCCTCGGCGAGCCGCAATCCCATCAGCAGAAACTCGTCGGCGCGTTCTTCGCTGTTGAGGCTGTCATCGCTGACGACGCCGTGACCGCGCTCCTCGACGTTCAACAGCCACGCCTCGGGGCGCCGCTCGGTTGCGGTCGCGTGCCTGACGCCATCGATGTCGAGCCGGCCATGTGCGCCCGGGCCGATGCCGGCATATTCCTCACCGCGCCAGTAGACGAGGTTGTGCTTGCACTCCGCGCCGGCGCGGGCGTGATTGGAGATCTCATAGGCCGGCAATCCCTCGCGGGCGCAGACCTCCTGCGTCACGTCGTAGAGCGCGCGCGCGGTCGCTTCGTCCGGCGTCTGCAATTTGCCGGCGGCATGCAGCCCGAAGAACGGCGTGCCTTCCTCGATCGTGAGCTGGTAGAGCGACAGATGCTCGGCCGCTTCCGAAATCGCCTGCTTCAGTTCATCGGCCCACATCCGCGGCGTCTGGTCGGGGCGGGCATAGATCAGATCGAACGAGTAACGGTCGAACGCAGAGCGCGCGATCGCGACCGCGTCGAGCGCCTCGCGCGCGGTGTGCAGGCGGCCAAGCGCCTTCAGCGAGACGTCATCGAGCGCCTGCACGCCGAGCGAGACGCGGTTGACGCCGGCTGCGCGATAGCCGCGAAAGCGCGTCGCCTCGACGCTGGTCGGATTGGCCTCGAGCGTGACCTCGACATCGCGCGCCACCGTCCAGTGCTTGCCGATCGCATCGAGCACGGCACCGACGGTCTTCGGCTGCATCAACGATGGCGTGCCGCCGCCGAGGAAGATCGAGGACACCTGCCGCCCCGGCACGCGCGCGGCCGTCGTCTCGATCTCGCGGGCGAACGCGCGCACGAAACGCTCCTCGTCGACCGGCGCATGCCGCACATGGCTGTTGAAATCACAATACGGGCATTTCGACAGGCAGAACGGCCAGTGCACGTAGACGCCGAAGGCTTCTCGGTCAGCGTGGCTCAAGGCAGATCTCCGCGAGCTTCACGAAGGCGCGGGCGCGATGCGACAGGCCGAGCCCGAGCGGCGGCAGGCCGTGCTTCTCGATGCTGGTCATCTCGCCGAAGGTCCGCGTGTAGCCGTCGGGCAGGAAGGCCGGATCGTAGCCAAAGCCGGCGGAGCCACGCGGCGGCCAGACCAGGGTTCCATCGACGCGGGCCTCGACCTGCTCGAGATGATCGTCGGGCCAGGCCACGCACAACGCCGACACGAAGTGCGCCTTGCGCCGGTCCGGTGCGGTGGCGCCGCGTTCCTGCAGCAGCCGCTCGATCCGCGTCATCGCCGCCATGAAGTCCTTGCCCTCGCCGGCCCAGCGCGCCGAGTAGATCCCGGGCGCTCCGTCGAGCGCATCGACCACGAGGCCGGAATCGTCGGCGAAGGCGGGCAGTCCGGTCGCCTTCGCTGCCGCGATCGCCTTGATCGCCGCGTTGGCGCGAAAATTGTCGCCGGTCTCCTCGGGCTCGGCGAGGTCGAGCTCGCCGGCCGACACCACCTCGACGCCGTGCGGCGCCAGCAGTTCCCGCATCTCGGCAAGCTTGCCGGGATTATGGGTGGCGATGACGAGCCTTCCGGTGATTCGGCGGTGCATGACCAATCTGACTACGCCACCGCGATCTTTTGCAAGTCGACCAGACGCGCGACACCTTTGCGCGCCAGCGCCATCAGCGCCAGGAATTCACCTTCCGAGAACGGCGTCTTCTCGGCGGTGCCCTGCACCTCGATGATCCGGCCGTCCCCGGTCATAACGAAATTGGCGTCGGTGTCGGCCTCGGAATCCTCGGCATAGTCGAGATCGAGCACCGGCGTGCCCTGGTAGATGCCACAGGAGATCGCCGCCACATTGTCGCGCAACACGTTGGTCTTCAGCATGTTGCGGGTCTTCATCCAGTTGATGCAGTCGGCCAGCGCCACCCAGGCACCGGTGATCGAGGCGGTGCGGGTGCCGCCGTCGGCCTGGATGACGTCGCAATCGACCGTGATCTGGCGTTCGCCGAGCGCCTCGAGATCGACGGCCGCGCGCAGCGAGCGGCCGATCAGCCGCTGAATCTCGACCGTCCGGCCGCCCTGCTTGCCGGCCGAAGCCTCGCGGCGGGTGCGTTCCAGGGTGGCACGCGGCAGCATGCCGTATTCGGCGGTGACCCAGCCGCGGCCCTGGCCCTTCAGCCACGGCGGCAGCCGCTCTTCCAGCGTGGCGGTCACCAGCACATGGGTGTCGCCGAACTTCACCATGCAGGAACCCTCGGCATATTTGACGACGCCGCGTTCCAGCGACACGGGACGCAGTTCATCGGGTGCACGGCGGCTTGGCCGCATGAAATCCTCCAGAAATCCGAGAAAATTGGCTGGCGGTGCTTGTAGGAGCGGGAAGGGGCAGCGGCAAGGGTTTTGGCGAGGGTTTTCGGCCCCGGTAGGGTCCGGTACGACGGGGCCGAATGCATGCTTGTCATCGGCCTCCCGGATCGACAAATTATGCAGTAATTGTGAGGGACTGGAGTGTGACTCACCACGATCCGATTGGCCTGATCGCGCCGCATGCCGGGCTCGCCCAGCTCAACGAGCGTTCGCGCGATATTTTTCGTCAAATCGTCGAAAGCTATCTCGCAACCGGCGAGCCGGTCGGTTCGCGCAACATTTCGCGCCTGATCGCATTACCGCTGTCGCCGGCCTCGGTCCGCAACGTGATGTCGGATCTCGAGCAGCTCGGCCTGATCTATGCGCCGCACACCTCCGCCGGCCGGTTGCCGACCGAACTCGGGCTGCGCTTCTTCGTCGATGCGCTGATGCAGGTCGGCGACCTCACCGAGGCCGAGCGTCAGTCGATCCAGACCCAGCTTGCGGCCGTCGGCCGCGCGCAATCCGTCGAGGCCGCGCTTGGCGAAGCCTTGACGCGGTTGTCGGGGCTGACCCGCGCCGCGGCGGTGGTGCTGACGCAAAAGTCGAATGCGCGGCTGAAGCACATCGAGTTCGTCCGGCTGGAGCCGGAAAAGGCGCTGGTCGTGCTGGTCGGCGAAGATGGCCAGGTCGAAAACCGCGTGCTGGCACTGCCGCCGGGTGTTCCATCCTCAGCCCTGACCGAGGCGACCAATTTCCTCAATGCGCGGATCCGCGGCCGGACGCTGGCCGAAGCGCGGCTCGAGCTCGAGACGGCATTGACGCAAAACCGCGCCGAGCTCGATCAGCTCACGCAAAAAGTGGTCGCGGCGGGCATCGCGAGCTGGTCCGGCGGCGAGAATGAGGACCGCCAGCTGATCGTGCGCGGTCACGCCAATCTGCTGGAGGACCTGCATGCGCTCGACGATCTCGAGCGCATCAAGTCGCTGTTCGACGATCTCGAAACCAAGCGCGGGGTGATCGATCTGCTCGGCCGCGCCGAACGCGGCGAGGGCGTGCGGATCTTCATCGGCTCGGAGAACAAGCTGTTCTCGCTGTCGGGTTCCTCAACCATCATCGCGCCCTACGGCGACGCCCAGGGGCGGATCGTGGGCGTCCTCGGCGTGATCGGACCGACACGGCTGAACTATGCGCGGGTGATCCCGACCGTCGATTATGCCGCGCGCATCGTCAGCAAGATGCTCGGCGGCTGACCGGAGGGCGATTTCGCTTTCATTTGACGGGTTTTCTTCACCCAAGCCGGAGATCCCAGTTCCCGAGACCGGTATGTTGCGCTTGATTTTCGCCGCCCAAAGCACGATATCCCGGCAAGCAATCCCCAAGATTTGAATCGACGCGAGTTTTCGAGAAGGCAAGCCATGACCGATCCGAACCGGGCCAATGACAACACCGAGAATTCGGCGCCGACGGGTGAGCCCGTGGTCTCGAAACCCTACATCATGCCTGACGAGCCCGAGGCCGCATCGGCGGAGGCGCTGAACAAGGAACTCGCCGAGGCGCGCGACCGGACGCTGCGCACCCTGGCCGAGATGGAGAATCTCCGCCAGCGCACCCGCCGCGAGGTCGCCGACGCCAAGACCTACGGCATCACCGGCTTTGCCCGCGACGTGCTCGATATCGCCGACAACCTGCAGCGCGCGCTCGATGCGGTGCCGGCCGAGACCAAGGAAGCCGCCGATCCCGGCCTGAAGGCGCTGATCGAAGGCGTTGAGCTGACCGAACGTTCGCTGCTCAACGCGCTGGAGAAGAACGGCGTCAAGAAGTTCGACCCGATCGGCGAGAAGTTCGATCCGAACTTCCAGCAGGCGATGTTCGAGGTGCCCGATCCGTCGGTGCCGTCGGGCACCGTGGTGCAGGTCGTGCAGGCCGGTTACATGATCGGCGAGCGCATCCTGCGTCCGGCGCTGGTCGGCGTCTCCAAGGGCGGCGCCAAGGCCGCCCCGACCGCTGACATCACCGCCTGATCCGTCCGATCCCGGACACCCGTCTGTGAGCTCGCGGATTGCGCGGGCTCACGGTCGCGGCTTCTCGTGTGCCTTCGGCCAATAGGTGCCGAAGCTCCAGAGATTTCCTTCCGGATCGCGGCAGGCGAAGTCGCGGCTGCCATAATCCGTGTTTCGCAGTTCCATCTCGATCTTCGCTCCGGCAGCCTTGACCTTCGCGTGCAGCGCGTCGGGATCGTCGACGGCGATATAGATCGAGTCGGTGCGGCGGTGGTCGAGGTCGCCGACCAGCCTGCCATATGCGTCGTCGCGGCTCTGGCCCAGCATCAGCATCGAGGAACCATAGGCGAGCTCGGCGTGATGGATCACGCCGCCATCGCGGTAGACGACGTGTTCGGTGAACCCAAGCACCGTCGTGAGCCAATTGGTCATCGCCTCGGCGTCCTTGCAGCGCAGGGTCGGGTAGATGCGGGGCGGTTCGATGTCGTGCGTCATGGTCGCTCACCTCCTTGGCTGACGGCGCCATCCTGCACGGGGCAACGCGGCGTTGGCTTGAAGGTTTGTTACCAGTCCGCCAGCCCATCGCCGGCGTGAACCAGCCGGCGGTCGGTCAGCGCCCGGCGGCGCGCCCAGGCGGTTGGCGGTTCGCCTGCGAATTCGACGAACTCGCGGGCGAGATGGGCCTGGTCGGCATAGCCGCTTTCCGCCGCGATCCCCGCCCAGCCAAGCGCTGCGCCGCTTTGTGCCAGGCTGCTCGCCCGGTGAAACCGCATCATGCGCGCCAGCGATTTGGGGGCGAGGCCGAGTTCGGACCGAAACCGGCCAGCCAGATGCTTGCGGCTCCAGCCGATCTCGTCGGCCAATGCCGTGATGCTGATGGCGCCGGCCGAACGCGCCAGTTTTCGATAGGCGAACGCGACTTCGGGAGACGGCATGTGGCCGGCGCGGCGCAGCACGAACGCCTCGATCAGGTCGAAGCGGCGCTGCCAGCAGGTCACGGCGCCGAGCTGTTCACGCAGACGACGGCCATCATGGCCGAGCACATCGTCGATATCGACCATGCTCCCGACCAGGTCGGTCACGGCGCCGCCGAAGAAGCCGTAGGCGCCGAGCGGGGTGAAATCGACCTGCACGCAGGCGGCGCGCCCGTCGGACTCGATGTAGACAGGCCCGGCATGCAGGCCGGCGGCGAAGCTGAGCTGACGATCGGCCGCACCGGGCTCGCGCGACAGCGCGATCAGGAACGGCGAGCCGAAACTGATGATCAGCGGGACGATCAGCGGCGCGGTCTGCCGCTGCGCGAACCGGCCCGTTGCGGTCTCGCGATAACCTGTGATCCGGACGATCAGGCCAGCCATGCGCGGCGACGGCAGGCGCTGCGCGAGATCGAATGCATGAGGTGACGCAGGCTCGGCCATGCGAATCTCGCGAGGCTGCGTCTTACGCGATATCCGAGGACTGGATGCGCTTGACGCCGGCCTTGGCCATGTCGTCCCAGGCCTTGGCGAGCGATCCCTGGGTGTCGATGCCGCGGCAGGCATCTTCCACCACATAGGTCTCGAAGCCGGCCTTGCGCGCATCGAGCGCGGTCCATGCCACGCAGAAATCGGTGGCGAGCCCGGCCACGAAAACCCGCTCGACGTTGCGCGCCTTGAGATAGGCGGCGAGCCCGGTGGTGGTCTTGCCGTCGGCCTCGGTGAAGGCGGAGTAGCTGTCGACGTCCTTGTGAAAACCCTTGCGGATGATCAGCTCGGCCTGCGGGATCGCGAGTTCCTTCGATAGCGATGCGCCGTCGGTGCCCTGCACGCAGTGGTCGGGCCACAGCACCTGCTTGCCATAGGCAAGGTCGACGGTCTCGAACGGCTTCTTGCCGGAATGGGTCGAGGCAAAGGAGATGTGTCCGGGCGTGTGCCAGTCCTGCGTCATCACCACATTGGCAAAGCTCTTGGCGATCCGGTTGATCACCGGCACCACCTGCTCGCCGTCCTTCACGGCAAGGCTGCCGCCGGGCAGGAAGCAGTTCTGGACGTCGATCACGAGCAGCGCGGAGCCGTCGTCGGGCTTGATCGCAGCCGCCCAGAGATGTTTTGGAACCAGCGCGGCAAGCGCCAGCGTACCGAGGCCTGCAACAACCTGTCGTCGATCCGGCATCGCGCCCCTCCTCGCTTTGATAATTGCACGAGGAGGCTAGTTCCGTTCGTGGAGCTGCGAAAGTCCGATTTTTCGGCGGGCCTGTCAGCCGCGCGGCTGGATGCCGTCGCGCACCGCGCGGAAGCGCGGGAAGGCCTTCTCCCAATCGGTGCGCGGGGAGCTGCCGATGATGCGCATCGATGTTTGCGCGCCGAACCGCAGCCACTGCACGATGGTCACCGGGGTATTGTCCTTGCCGCTGACGGCGTCGATGCGCGTCTCGAAGCCGGGCTGGCCGTCGATCCGGATCGGTTCGGACATGGTGATCCGCCCGTCGCGCACGCCGGGGATCGTGGTGGCGATCTGCTGGGCGAAGCGGCCGCGATCATCCGGTGTGGCCGGGGCCGAGCCGATGATGCCAAGCAGCATAAAGGGCTTGGTCTCAAGGCCCTTGTCGTCGCCGTCGGCCATCAGCAGCGCCGCGCCCGGCGCCAGCATGCGGACATTCTTGAAGCTGCTGAGCTCGGTGACCTTGAACGGCATCATGCTTAGCTGCTCGTCGACCGGCACCTCGTTGCGGATCTGGGCGGTGGCGAACATCTGCCGCACGGCGTCGTCGGTGTAGATCTTGCTCGCGTTCTCCGGCACCTGTACGGCGACATAGCCGGAGAAGGTCGGTCCCGGCAGGATCATGGAGTAGCGCCGCACATTGGTGGTGCCGTCACGCGCGCTCTCCACGGTGTAATAGGCGAGGCCCGCCGGCGTCTCGAGGCTCTCCGGCTTGATGTTTCCGCTGCCGGCCGGGTTGGCCTTGAAGGCGCTCACGACCTCGTTGTAGGCGTCCGCGGGCAGATCGGCGATCAAGACCTTCACGCCCTGGTCCTCGGTCTCGAAGCCGATGAACGACTTGGCGCGGTTGAGGCCCACCAGCGGCTTCATCCCGACATGCGCGCCCGGCGGAAACACCACGTCGGCGGCAAAGCCACGACAGGTGGCAGCAAGCAGCAAGGCAACCGCAACGAGAAGTCGAAAAGGCGTCATGGGGGATCTACCGGTTTTGCTTGGTGGCCGCGCAACGGGGCCGGTGCAGGGCTGGATGGCCTCTTTCAGTCGGACCGCTTTTAGCGGTTTTGATGACCCTGCAACAGGCCGCCAAAGCCGCGCTCCGGGCCTGCAGGCCCGATTCCATGGGCTTTTCGTCCCGATTGGCTGGCACTTTCCAGTTTCCCGACGTTTCCGACGATCGGCCACCAGCGGCCAAACAGCGCGCCCTCGGCCTGCGCCCGCTTCCGCATACGACGTTTGTGAGTGTTCACTCAACAGCGCGGACGTCGCGTGGCGGATGTTCGCGGTCGACGGCGTGCCGCATCATTGCCGATTTGTTAACTTGGATCGGGCTTGAACCGGCGCTGCAGCCGGGCTGACACAATCTTTCAAACGTCAGTCTTTTCAGGCCTCAACGTTGCGTCCAGTCCTTGCGGGCAGGACCCTCTCTCCTATATCAGGCTCACCGTCGCAATATCGCGAGTATGTGAACGTCTGGGGGTTCGGTACGGAGCGCCGTCAGGGCCCAACCAACCTGCCGTAGCAAAGAGGATATCAAAACCATGGGTAAGGTCATTGGGATCGACCTCGGCACCACGAATTCGTGCGTCGCCGTAATGGATGGCAAGAACGCCAAGGTGATCGAGAATGCCGAGGGCATGCGAACGACGCCGTCGATCGTTGCTTTCACTGACGATGGCGAGCGCCTCGTCGGCCAGCCGGCGAAGCGCCAGGCGGTGACCAATCCCGAGCGTACGTTCTTTGCGGTGAAGCGCCTCATTGGCCGCCGCTATGACGACCCGATGGTCGAGAAGGACAAGAAGCTCGTTCCCTACAAGATCGTCAAGGCATCGAACGGCGACGCCTGGGTCGAAGCCGATGGCAAGACCTATTCGCCCTCGCAGGTCTCGGCCTTCATTCTGCAGAAGATGAAGGAGACCGCTGAGGCGCATCTCGGCCAGAAGGTCGAGCAGGCCGTCATCACGGTTCCCGCCTATTTCAACGACGCGCAGCGTCAGGCCACCAAGGACGCCGGCAAGATCGCCGGCCTCGAAGTGCTGCGCATCATCAACGAGCCGACGGCTGCCGCGCTCGCCTACGGTCTCGACAAGTCGAAGTCCGGCACGATCGCCGTGTACGACCTCGGCGGCGGCACCTTCGACGTCTCGATCCTCGAGATCGGCGACGGCGTGTTCGAGGTGAAGTCGACCAACGGCGACACCTTCCTCGGCGGTGAAGATTTCGACATGCGCCTGGTCGGCTATCTCGCCGACGAATTCCAGAAGGAGCAGGGCATCAACCTGCGCAACGACAAGCTTGCCCTGCAGCGCCTGAAGGAGGCTGCGGAGAAGGCCAAGATCGAGCTGTCGTCGACCACGCAGACCGAAATCAACCTGCCGTTCATCACGGCTGACCAGACCGGTCCGAAGCATCTGACGATGAAGCTGACCCGCGCCAAGTTCGAGGCGCTGGTGGCCGATCTCGTCGAGAAGACCATCGAGCCGTGCCGCAAGGCGCTGAAGGATGCCGGCCTGACCGCCGGCGAGATCGGCGAAGTGGTGCTGGTCGGCGGCATGACCCGCATGCCGAAGATCCAGGAAGTCGTGAAGCAGTTCTTCGGCAAGGAGCCGCATAAGGGCGTCAATCCCGACGAGGTCGTCGCGATCGGCGCTGCGATCCAGGCCGGCGTGCTGCAGGGCGATGTCAAGGACGTGCTGCTGCTCGACGTGACCCCGCTGTCGCTGGGCATCGAGACGCTGGGCGGTGTGTTCACCCGCATCATCGACCGCAACACCACGATCCCGACCAAGAAGAGCCAGGTGTTCTCGACCGCCGAAGACAATCAGGGCGCTGTCACCATCCGGGTCTTCCAGGGCGAGCGTGAAATGGCGGCCGACAACAAGATGCTCGGCCAGTTCGACCTGATGGGTATTCCGCCGGCTCCGCGCGGCATGCCGCAGATCGAGGTGACCTTCGACATCGACGCCAACGGTATCGTCAACGTCTCGGCCAAGGACAAGGCGACCGGCAAGGAACAGCAGATCCGGATCCAGGCATCCGGCGGTCTGTCCGAGGCCGACATCGACAAGATGGTCAAGGACGCCGAGGTCAACGCGGCCGAGGACAAGAAGCGCCGTGAGGCTGTCGACGCCAAGAACCATGCCGACGGTCTGGTTCACTCGACCGAGAAGGCTCTGGCCGAACACGGTTCGAAGATCGCCGACACCGAGCGCCGCGCGATCGAAGACGCCGTCAGCGACCTCAAGGAAGCGCTGAAGGGCGACGACGCCGAGGCGATCAAGGCCAAGACCAACACGCTGGCGCAGGCTTCGATGAAGCTCGGCGAGGCCATGTACAAGCAGCAGGCCGAGGCCGATGCGGCCAAGGACGCTGCTAAGGATGACGTTGTCGACGCGGAGTTCACCGAGGTCGACGACGACAAGAACAACAAGAAGTCTGCTTAAGCGCGGGTTTGCGATCATGACCCTCACACCAATGAGCACGCGCCGCGTCTCGGAGGAGTGGGGGTCATTTTTCTTTAAGGCGATCGCTGCATCTTCCAGACAGGCGCAATCCTTGACGCAATCGTCAGCGCAATCTTTGGCGATCGCGATGAACTTCGGACGGAATTGAAGGATGTCCACCAAGCGCTGCTATTACGAGACCCTCGAGGTTGAGCGGAACGCGGACGAGACCAAGCTCAAATCGGCTTTCCGCAAGCTCGCGATGAAATGGCATCCGGACAAGAATCCGGGCGACGCCACCAGCGAAGTCCGATTCAAGGAAATCAACGAAGCCTATGAGGTGCTGAAGGACGGCGACAAGCGCGCCGCCTATGACCGCTTCGGCCATGCCGCTTTCGAGCAGGGCATGGGCGGTGGCGGCCCCGGCTTCGGCGCCGGCTTCGCCTCATCCTTCTCCGACATTTTCGAAGACCTGTTCGGCATGGCCGGGCAGCGTCGCAGCGGCGGCCGCGAGCGCGGAGCCGACCTGCGCTACAACATGGAGATCACGCTCGAGGAGGCCTTCCAGGGCAAGACCGCGCAGATCGAGATCCCGGTCTCGGTCACCTGCGAATCCTGCTCGGGCACCGGCGCCAAGGCCGGCACCAAGCCGAAGACCTGCTCGCATTGCGGCGGCGCCGGCCGTGTCCGGCAGGCCCAGGGCTTCTTCACGCTGGAGCGGACCTGTCCCGGCTGTCAGGGTCGCGGCCAGATGATCGAGGATGCCTGCACCTCCTGCGCCGGTTCCGGCCGGGTGACGCGCGAGCGCACGCTGTCGGTCAACATTCCCCCGGGCGTCGAGGACGGCACCCGCATTCGTCTCGCCGGTGAAGGCGAGGCCGGTGTCCGCGGCGGACCGCCCGGCGACCTCTACATCTTCCTGTCGCTGACCACGCACCAATTCTTCCAGCGCGACGGCGCCGACCTGCACTGCCGCGTGCCGATCTCGATGGTGACCGCAGCGCTCGGCGGCGAATTCGAGGTGCCGACCATCGACAAGGGCAAGACCAAGGTGAAGGTGCCTGCCGGCACCCAGTCCAGCCGGCGATTCCGCATCGCATCAAAGGGTATGCCGGTGCTCCGCTCGCGCCAGACTGGCGACATGTATGTCCAGGTCGTGGTCGAAACGCCGCAGAATCTGACCAAGAAGCAGCAAGAACTGCTGATGGAGTTCGAAAAGCTGTCGTCCGGCGCAACCCAGCCGGAGGCAGCGGGTTTCTTCTCTAAGGTCAAGGACTTCTTTGGCAATCGCTCCGTCTAGCCGCAGTCGTTATGCTTGACCGTAACGACTTCGATCTATACGTCTTTGTGACTGTTTTCTGACAACCGCTCGATTGTGCGGTCCCCGCCTGGTAGCGACATGCCTTTGCAATCGTCCGTGCGTGCGTCGAAGAAGCCCCTCCGTCTCGACGACGAGGTTCGATTTCTCCGTTCATGGATGGAGAAGCCGCTGCATATGGGCGCGGTGATGCCGTCCGGACGGCTGCTCGCCCGCACCATGGCGCAATATGTCGATCGCGACGCCGAGGGGCCGGTCGTCGAACTTGGACCCGGCACCGGGGCGATCACCAACGCGCTGATCGAGCACGGCGTCGACCAGAAGCGTCTCGTCCTGGTCGAATACAATCCCGGTTTCTGCGCGTTGCTGCGCGAACGTTATCCGCAGGCCAAGGTGGTCCAGGGCGACGCCTACAGGCTCCGCGACACGCTGTGGGATGTCATGAAATCTCCCGCCTCGGCCGTGGTCTCCGGCCTGCCGCTCGTCACCAAGCCGATGCTGACCCGCCTGAGGCTGGTCCGTGACGCTTTCCTGGCGCTCGCACCCGGCGCGCCGTTCATCCAGTTCACCTATTCGGTGGTGCCTCCGATTCCGAAGTCGCTGCCGGGCGTGTCCACAGAGGCCTCCGAGCGGATCTGGATGAACCTTCCGCCCGCGCGGGTCTGGGTGTATCGCAAGGGCTGACCACCCGGCGCCGTCGCGCCGGGCGAGCGCCTTACCTGCGATTTCAAAATGTCCGCGCTGAAAATCCTCGTGATCCCCGGATCGCTTCGGTCAGGCTCGCTCAATGCGAAGCTGGCTGCCGTGCTGGCGCACGAACTGGCGCAATCCGGCGCCGACGTCACCCGCATCTCGCTCGGCGATTTTCCGCTGCCGATCTATGATGGCGACCTGCAGGCGAAATCCGGCGTGCCGCAGCATGCCGTGAATCTGAAGCGGATGATCGGCGTCCATCATGGCGTGCTGATCGTGACGCCGGAATACAATTCCTCGTTGCCGGCGCTGGTGAAGAACACGATCGACTGGGTGAGCCGCGTGCAGGATCCGCATGAGGTGCGAGGTCAGGTGTTCCACGGCCGCGCGTTCGCGATTTCAGCCGCATCCGGCAACCGGCTCGGCGGCACCCGCGCGCTGGCTGCGCTGCGCCTGATCCTGACGGCGTGCCGCGCCACCGTGATCCCAAACCAGCTCGCGCTGTCATTTGCCGAGCAGGCCTACGACGATATGGATCATCTGAAGCACCAAGCCGACATCGACGCGATGCAGGCGCTGGTGCGGCAGCTGATCGACCAATCCCAACGCATGATGTGAGGTGACATGCAGCCAGCCAGGATCGCTCCAAGAGACCGGTTGATCGTGGCGCTCGATCTGCCGTCCGTCGCCAGCGCCGAGGCGATGATCGACCGGCTCGGCGATGCCGTCACCTTCTACAAGATCGGCTATCAGCTCGGTTATGCCGGCGGCCTCATCCTGGCGAAGCAGCTTGCAGGCAGCGGCAAGAAGGTCTTCCTCGATCTGAAGCTGCACGACATCGGCAACACCGTCGCGCGCGGGGTCGAAAGCGTCGCCGGGCTTGGCGCGACCTTCCTCACCGTGCATGCCTACCCGCAGACCATGAAGGCGGCGGTCGAGGCACGCGCCGGCTCCGGCCTGAAGATCCTCGCGGTGACGGTGCTGACCTCCTACGACGACACCGATCTGCATGCGGCGGGCTATCGCCTCAACGTCTCCGATCTCGTCGAAGCGCGCGCCAAACAGGCGCAGGCGCTTGGCGTTGACGGCCTCGTCAGCTCGCCCGAGGAGGCCGCCGCCTTGCGCAAGATCGTCGGCGACCAGATGAACCTGGTGACCCCGGGCATCCGCCCCGCAGGCTCGGCGACCGGCGACCAGAAGCGCATCATGACGCCGGCTCGCGCCATTGCCACCGGCGCCGACTATCTCGTGGTCGGACGTCCGGTGATGGAAGCCGCCGACCCGAAGGCATCAGCCGAAGCCATTCACGCCGAAATCGCCCAGGCGCTCGCCTGAACAACAAGAGGGAGAACAGAGATGGCGAAGGGATACTGGATTGGACGCGTCGACGTTCACAATGAGGAAGGCTACAAGCCCTACATGGCGGCCAACCCCGCCATCTTCCAGAAATTCGGCGGCAAGTTCATCGTTCGCGGTGGCAAGTTCACCGGCGTGGAGGGCCAGAGCCGCTCCCGCAATGTCGTGATCGAATTCCCCGATTACGCGACCGCGCTCGCTTGCTACCAATCGCCGGAATACCAAGCCAACATCAAGGTGCGGCAGCCGCATTCGATCGCCGACCTCATCATCATCGAGGGGCACGACTGCCCATAGTCCGCACATCGGGTAGCCGGTTCGGTTGCCGGAACAGCCTTGGCTCGCTATATCGCGTGGAGAGGTGAGCCATGGCTGACATGCGTTTGATCGTTGCGGGAGCCGGCGGCCGGATGGGCCGCACGCTGACCCGGGTGATTTCCGAAACCCCGGGGGCGGTGCTGGTCGGCGCGCTGGAAGCGCCGGGCTCGGAACTGCTCGGCAAGGACGCCGGCGTGCTCGCCGGCCTCCCCGCCAATGACGTCAAGCTGTCGGCCGATCTGTGGTCGATGTCGGCCGGCGCCGACGGCATCTTGGATTTCACCGTGCCGGCCGCGACCATCGCCAACGTCGCGATCGCGGCCGAGCGCGGCCTCGTTCACGTCATCGGCACCACCGGGATGTCGCCGTCCGACGATGCGGTGATCCGCAGCGTGACCAATCGCGCCATCGTGGTGAAGTCAGGCAATATGAGCCTCGGCGTCAATCTGCTCGCCGCGCTCGTCAAGCGCGTCGCGCAATCGCTCGACCAGAGCTTTGACATCGAAATTCTCGAGATGCACCACAAGTCCAAGATCGATGCGCCGTCGGGCACCGCCTTGATGCTCGGCGAAGCCGCGGCCGCGGGACGCGGAATCGCGCTCGATCAGCATTCGGCGCGCGGCCGCGATGGCCTCACCGGTGCGCGGCGCGCGGGCGATATCGGCTTTGCCTCGTTGCGCGGCGGCACTGCGGCCGGCGATCACAGCGTGATCTTTGCCGGCCCCTCCGAGCGCATCACGCTCTCGCACCATGCAGAGGATCGCGCGCTGTTCGCGCAGGGCGCGCTGAAGGCAGCGCTGTGGGCGCATGGCAAGAAGCCAGGCATGTATTCGATGGCCGACGTCCTCGGGTTGAGCGACTGACACCGCTCGACGGAATGAAATCCAGCTAAGCGAAAACGGAATCTGAAATGAGTGATCGTCTCCTTGTGCTCGTTCGTCACGGTCAGAGCGACTGGAATCTGAAGAACCTGTTCACCGGGTGGAAGGACCCTGATCTCACCGAGCAGGGCGTCAACGAAGCGAACGAGGCCGGCCGCAAGCTGAAGGCGCAGGGCCTGTCGTTCGATGTCGCGTTCACCTCCGATCTTACCCGTGCGCAGCACACGCTGAAGCTGATGCTGGAGCAGATCGGCCAGACCGGATTGCCGACCACGAAGAATCTCGCGCTCAATGAACGCGATTACGGTGATCTCTCCGGCCTCAACAAGGACGACGCCCGCAAGAAGTGGGGCGAGGATCAGGTTCTGATCTGGCGCCGTTCCTACGACGTGCCGCCGCCCGGCGGCGAAAGCCTGAAGGACACGCTGGCGCGCACGCTGCCCTATTACGTACAGGAGATCCTGCCCGGCGTGCTGCGCGGCCAGCGCACGCTGATCGCCGCCCACGGCAATTCGCTGCGCGCGCTGATCATGGTGCTGGAGAAGCTGACGCCGGAGCAGATCCTCAAGCGCGAACTCGCCACCGGCGCGCCGGTGGTCTATCGGCTCAATGCCGATTCCACCGTTGCGTCCAAGGTCGATCTCGCGGGGTAGAGGTTTGATGTTGTCATTCCGGGGCGATGCGCAGCATCGAACCCGGAATCTCGAGATTCCCCGATGCGCAATTGCGCATCTGTGGTCTGGTCCTTCGGACCATCCCGTAATGACGAGATAGAGGTTAGTGCAATCCGACCTGGCCGGCTTCCCAGCCCAGCATCGCCTGCTTGCGGGTGATGCCCCAGTGATAGCCGGTCAGCGCGCCGCTCTTGCCGAGCGCGCGATGGCAGGGCACCACGAACGACACCGGATTGCGGCCGACCGCGGCGCCGACCGCGCGCGAGGCTTTCGGGCTGTTGATCTTGCAGGCGATGTCGGAATAGCTGACCGCGCGGCCCATCGGGACCTTGAGCAGCGTCTCCCACACCCGCACCTCGAAGTCGGTGCCGATCAAGACGACGCGCAGCGGCTGGTCCGCCCGCCACAACCTTGTATCGAACACGCGCTGCGCCAGCGCGGCGGTGCCGTCGGTGTCCTCGACATAGGTCGCGTTCGGCCAGCGCCGCTTCATGTCGGCGAATGCGGTCTGCTCGTCGCCGTGATCGGCGAAGGCAAGCCCCGCAAGCCCGCGATCCGTTGCGATCACGATCGCGGTGCCGAACGGCGAGGGATGGAAGCCGTAGCGCAGCGTCATGCCGCCGGCGCCGGTCTTCCATTCGCCCGGCGACATCGCCTCATGCGTGACGAACAGGTCGTGCAGCCGTCCCGGCCCTGACAGGCCGGAGTCGAGTGCCGCGTCGAGCACGCTGGCGGAATCGCGCAGCAGGTTCTTGGCGTGGTCCAGGGTCAGCGCCTGCATGAAAGCCTTCGGCGTCAGCCCGGCCCAGCGGCGGAACAGATGGTGCAACTCATCCGGCGTGACGGCGGCGGCATCGGCCATCGCTTCGATGGTCGGCTGTGTGCGCCAATGCTCCGAGATGAACGCGATGGCGCGCCGAACCGAGTCATAGTCGCGCAGCGCGGCGCTCTGGAGGCCCGGCTTGGCCAGGCGCTGGTCGTGTATGGCGAGTGTCATCATGGTGTCTGATTTAGGAGCCATGGCGCGTCCAAACCACCCGATTTCTGACAAGCATGATCCGGAAAAGTGGGGACCGGTTTTCCGGCAAGATCATGCTCAAAAGTAAGCTCGACTAGCGTCCCGAATCCGAAGTTCGTATCATTTGCCGCACCTTCGGAGCGAACTTCGGATTCGATAAGGACACTAGCAAACCTTTGATTCTAGTGTGCTTTATGAATGCGAAGTTCGTGAAAGTGGTTGCCGCGAAATCGCACGAACTTCGCATTCAGCACACTAGTGGATGGGGTTGTAAGTCGGTCCGCGTTTCGCGGCGTTGAGCGCCGCCGTCAAGGCCTTGGAGAAGCTGGCCTTTTCGTCCGGTCCGAGGAAGCTGCCAACGCTGACCCGGCGGCCCCGGGAGACCAGATAGAGCCGCTCGATACCGAACTCCTCATGCGAGATCTGTTCGAACCGCACCCAGAGCGGATTGAGCACCCATTCGGCCACATGGCCGCGATGGCTGATCCTGCGCACCCGCAGTTCCGACGGTGTGACGGTGATCTCCTCGCTCGCCTTGGCGGAGCGGAAATTGACCTTGAACGCCCAATAGATCACCAGCGCGTCGAGGCCGAAGAAGCCGAAGATCGGCCAGGCGCCGAGCCACCAGAACACCGCGCCGGCGATGAAGCTGACCACGGTGACGAACGACATCAGCACGATAAAGCCGGTGCGATTCAGCGAGCGGTGCGGCGTCAGCAATGCCGAGAACAGTTTGGGCTCGGCCTCAGCGGCATCAGCCGCGAGATCATTGGCCCTGCGGTCTTCGCCCGGATCAAAGTCGTTGCCTGCGGTCATGACGTATCAGTATATCCGGTTCATGGCCAAAATCATCCGCTCTCAACGCGCCAGCACATCAAGCGTTCGTTCCGCACCGAAGAAGAAGCCTGCGAATGCGGCAAGGCTGCTGCCCAAACGCGGGGCAAAGAAGGCGGCCAAGAAGGCCGCCAAGCGAACCGTAAAGTCAAAGCCATGGACATCGGAGGAGGTCTACGAGGCCTTCGACCGGTTCCGCAAAGCCAATCCCGAGCCCAAGGGCGAGCTCGAGCACCTCAATCCCTACACGCTGCTCGTTGCGGTGGTGCTGTCGGCGCAGGCGACCGACGCCGGCGTCAACAAGGCGACGCGAGCGCTGTTCGCGGTCGCCGACACGCCGGACAAGATGCTTGAGCTCGGCGAGGACAAAGTGCGCGACTACATCAAGACCATCGGGCTCTATCGCAACAAGGCGAAGAACGTCATCGCGCTCTCGCAGAAGCTGATCGCCGAGTTCGGCGGCGAGGTGCCGCGCACGCGTGCCGAGATCGAATCGCTGCCCGGCGCCGGCCGCAAGACCGCGAATGTCGTGCTCAACATGGCGTTCGGCGAGCACACGATGGCGGTCGACACCCATGTGTTTCGCGTCGGCAACCGCACCGGGCTCGCGCCCGGCAAGACGCCGCTCGAGGTCGAGCTGGGATTGGAAAAAGTGATCCCGACCGAGTTCATGCTGCACGCCCATCACTGGCTGATCCTGCATGGCCGCTACACCTGCCTCGCCCGCGGTCCACGTTGCGACGTGTGTCTGATCAATGATCTCTGCCGGTGGCCGGAAAAGACCGTCTGAGGCATGATCGTCGTCATGTGCTATCAGGGCGTTCTCGAGCGAAGTGGATGCCGGTCCGCGTGATAGGTTCGTCGGCTGTTCCGGTGCGTGATTGAGGGAGTGCGGTGTGGCAGAGCAGGTTGAAGATGGTCCGTCACCCGCCAGCCAGACCGCGCCTGCTGCGGCACCTGCCAAGCCGCAACCTTCGGCAAGCGGCTTCTGGAGCCGTTTCGCGATTCCGCTGTTTGCCGTGCTCGTCGCGCTGGTGTTCGTCGCGGTGGCGACCAGCCGCTGGGATGCCTGGGTCGGCAGCGCCACGATCCAGACCACCAATGATGCCTATGTGCGCGCCGAATTGACCCAGCTCTCCAGCCGCGTGTCCGGCGAGGTGCTCACCGTCGCCGTCTCCGATTTCCAGCACGTCAAGGCCGGCGATCTCCTGGTGCAGATCGATCCGGCCGATTATCAGGCGCAGGTGGCGCAAGCCGAGGCCGGCGTGGTCGGTGCTCAGGCCGTGCTCGACAACCTCAACAACCAGGTCGAGCTGCAATATGCGACCATCGCGCAGGCCGAAGCTGCGCGGCTGTCCGCGGAGGCGCAGCAGACTCTGGCACGCCAGGAGGAAGAGCGTCAGCAGTCGCTGTCGCAAACCGACGCCGGCACGCGGCAGCGGCTCGAGCAGGCGACCGCATCCTACGCCAAGGCGGAGGCCGACGTGCGCGCCAGCCGCGCTGTCATCGCGGCACAGCGCCATCAGCTCGAGGTCCTGCAAGGCACCAAGAAGCAGCGCGCCGCCGACCTCGACGCCGCCAAGGCGCTATTGGCATCGGCCAAGCTCAAGCTTGGATATACGAAGATCGTCGCGCCGTTCGATGGCGTCACCGGCGAGCGCCAAGTCCAGCCGGGCGACTACGTCAACATCGGCGCCAATCTGATCAACGTCGTGCCGCTGCCGAACGTCTATGTGATCGCCAACTACAAGGAGACCCAGCTGACCAACGTCAAGCCGGGCCAGCCGGTCGAGGTCACCGTGGATACGTTCGCGGGCCAGAAGCTGCGCGGCGTCGTCGAGCGCATCGCGCCGGCGAGCGGATCGCAGTTCGCGCTGCTGCCGCCCGACAACGCCACCGGCAATTTCACCAAGGTGGTGCAGCGCATTCCGGTGCGGATCCAGTTCGACAAGGGCCAGCCCTTGCTCGAGCGCCTGCTGCCGGGCATGTCGGTCGTCACGCGGATCGACACCGGCGAGGCGGTCGCCAATGGCGGAAAGTGACGACCGCGACCGTGGTCCGGTCTCGCGCGGCGACGTCGCGCGCTATCCGCTGTTCGCGGTCGTCGCCGTGCTGCTCGGCGCGTTCCTGGCGAATTTCGACAGCCGCCTGACCTCGGTCGGCCTGCCCGATCTGCGCGGCGCATTCTCGCTCAGCTTTGACGAGGGCGCCTGGCTCTCCACGGCTGCCATCGGCTCGCAGATCTTCGTTGCGCCTGCGGTGGCCTGGCTTGCCACCGTGTTCGGCCTGCGCCGGGTGCTCGGCATTCCGAGCCTGGTCTATGCCGTGGTCTCGCTGACTATTCCGTTCGTGCGCGACTACACGACGCTGATCGCGCTCAGCATCGCCCACGGCATGCTGCTCGGCACCTTCGTGCCGGCGACGCTGATGATCATCCTGCGCAATTTGCCGATCCGATGGTGGCTGCCGGCGATTGCGATGTACTCGATCCGCGTCGGCTTCGCGCTCGACTCGTCAAGCTCGCTGGTCGGTTTCTATGTCGAGCATCTCGGCTGGCAGTGGCTGTATTGGCAGGGCGTGGTGATCGCGCCGCTGATGGGGCTGATGGTGTATCTCGGCACGCCGAAAGAACCCGTCAATCGCGACCTGCTGCACCATGCCGATTGGGGCGGCATGCTGCTGCTCGGCGCCGGGGTGTCGATGGTCTATGCCGGGCTCGATCAGGGCAACCGGCTGGACTGGCTCTCGTCAGGCACGGTGATGGCGCTCTTGATCGGCGGCGGGCTGTTGATCGTCGCCTTCATGATCAACGAAATGGTCGCGCGCCGGCCCTGGGCGCATTTCAACGTGCTGTTCTCGCGCAATATCGGGCTCTCGCTGGTCGTCATCCTGCTGTACACGCTGACCAGCCTGTCGAATTCGTCGCTGGTGCCGAACTTCCTCGGCACCGTCGGCGCGCTGCGGCCGGAGCAGTCGGGCGTGCTGCTGTTCACCTACGGCGCGCTGCCGATGTTCGTGCTGGTGCCGATCTCGATTCTGCTGCTGCGCCACCTCGATCCGCGCATCGTCGTGGTGCTCGGCTTCTCGGCGTTCGCAGCCGCCAATCTCTGGGGCACGCAGCTGAGCCATGTCTGGGCGCGCGAGGACTTTGTCGGCATCGTCCTGCTCACGTCGATCGGGCAGGCGTTCACGCTGCTGCCGATCATCATCATGGCGCTGTCGAATTCCGATCCGTCGCGGGCGACGGCGTTCGCGGCCTATATCCAGATCATGCGCCTCGGCGGCGCCGAGATCGGCGTTGCGCTGATGGGGACCTGGCTGCGGGTTCGCGAGCAGATCCATTCGAACTATCTCGGACAGCACGTCCAGAATGGCGATATCGACGTCGTGAACCTGCTGAAGCGGCTGGCGGGTGAATTTTCCGGCCACGGCATCGGGACCGCGACGGGGCGCGCCGTTGGCACGCTGGCGGCGCTGGTCCAGCGCGAGGCCAACACGCTCGCCTATATCGACGGCTTCTGGCTGTGCTTCTGGCTCGCGATCCTGGCGCTGGTCCTGGTCGCCTTCATCACGCGCGCGCCGCAGGGCCCGTTGTCGCCGGCGCCGCTCGGCTTGGTGAAGAGCGCGATGCGCAGGCTGGGCGTCACCGCTTCCTGATTTTCGAAGAGGCGGCGCGGATATCGGCGCCGGGTCAATTTATAGTGAAGGTGGTGCTCGCGCTATGTCGCAGGCGTGTTGAAATATTTTGCTCATCGCGCGGTTCCAAGAGCGGGGGAAATGGAGCCATGATGATCGAGATAAAGCAGACGGCCGCGCTTGTTTCCCTGGCGACGGCGGTCCCACCGCATCTATTCCATCAGGGACAGGTCCTGCAGGCCGCGCGCAATCTCCTCGCCGATCGCTATCCCGAATTCGAGACGCTCTCCAGCCTGTTCGCCAACACCGGCATCCAGCATCGCTACGGCGTCAAGCCGATCGAATGGTATCTCGAACGGCGCGGCTGGCCGGAGCGAACGCTGGCGTTCCTGGAGGGCGCGGAGACGCTGTACGTCGACGTGGCCCGCAAGGCGATTGCGCGCGCCGACCTGACCGGCGGGGACATCGATATCGTGGTCACGGTGTGCTCGACGGGTATAGCCACGCCGACGCTGGAGGCGCGCGTCGCCGGCAAGCTCGGTCTGCGGACGGATGTGTCGCGCGTGCCGGTGTTCGGCCTGGGCTGCGCGGGCGGCGTGTCGGGCCTGTCGATCGCGGCGCGGCTGGCCGAAGCGCGGCCGGGAGCGAACGTGCTGCTGGTTGCGCTCGAACTCTGCACGCTCGCGGTCCGGCACGACGAGCTCACCAAGGCAAATATCGTTGCGGCCAGCCTGTTCGGCGATGGCGCGGCCGCGATCGTGCTGCGTGCCGGGGACGGTGGCGCGACGCGGATCGAGGCGATGGGCGAAAAGCTGTGGCCGGATACGCTCGACATCATGGGCTGGACGGTCGATCCGGAAGGATTCGGCGTGGTCTTTCAGCGAACCATTCCGGATTTCGTCCGCGACCATGTTGGACCAGCCGTCGCCGAAATCCTGGCGCGGATGCAGCTGATCGCCGATGACATCGACCGCTTCCTCTGCCATCCCGGCGGCGCCAAGGTCATCGCCGCGCTGGAGCGGGCACTCGCGCTCGATCAGGGCACGCTCGATCACGAACGCGACGTCATCGCGGCTTGCGGCAACATGTCGGGCCCGACGGTTCTCTTTGTTCTCGAACGAGCCTGCGCCAAGGGATTGCCGCCGCGCTCGCTGCTCACGGCGCTCGGGCCGGGCTTCACGCTCAGCTGCGTTGCGCTCAGGCACGCGGCGTGAGCTTCGCGTCGGTCATCCTCTCGCTGGTCACGCTGCAGCGTCTCGGCGAGCTCGTGCTGTCACGTCGCAACACCGAGCGGCTTCTCGCACGAGGCGCGGTCGAGGTCGGCGCCAATCACTACCCGCTCATTGTCCTGGTTCACGCCGGCTGGCTGACCGCGCTGTGGATCTGGGGCCGCGACCAGGACGTCAATCTGGCCGCGCTGGCGGGTTTCCTGGTGCTGCAAGGCTTGCGGATATGGATCCTCGTCGCGCTGGGGCCGCGATGGACCACGCGAATCGTCGTGCTGCCGGGCGCGCCGCTGGTCGCATCCGGGCCGTACCGATATTTCCCGCATCCAAACTACGCCGTCGTGGTCGGTGAAATCGCACTTCTTCCCCTCGCGCTCCACCTGCCGCGATTGGCGCTGATCTTTACCCTCCTCAATCTCGCGGTGCTTGCGGTCCGGATTCGGATCGAGAACCGCGCGCTCTCCGTCTCCGATTGGCCGCGCACAAGCACGCCATGAGCAAGGCGGATCACCGAACCGACGGCCCATCGGCTGCGACCTGGACCGGCTTCCTCTTGATGTGCTTCGGCATGTTCATGGCGATTCTCGACATCCAGGTCGTCGCAACCTCGTTGCCGACGATCCAACGCGCGCTAGCGATCTCGCCGGCGGCGATGAGCTGGATCCAGACCGCCTATCTGATCGCGGAGGTGATCGCGATCCCACTGACCGGCCTCTTCACGCATGCGCTGTCGTTGCGATGGCTGTTCGCGCTTGCGGTGAGCCTGTTCACTGCCGCCTCGGTCGGCTGCGCCCTCAGCGGCGGCTTTGCCGCGCTGCTGGCGTTTCGCGTGCTGCAGGGATTTTCCGGCGGCGTGCTGATCCCCGCAGTGTTCTCCGCCGTGTTCACGCTGTTCCCGGCGCGGCTTCATCCGGTGGCCACCACGATCGGCGGCGTCGTCGCGGTGCTCGCGCCGACCGTCGGACCCGTCGTCGGCGGCTGGATCACGCAGACATGGTCCTGGCCATGGCTGTTCCTGATCAATCTGGCTCCGGGAACGGTGGCAGCCACAGTCACGCCGTTGCTGCTTCCGAGGGAAGGCGTGCAGCTTCGGGCGTTCTCCAGACTGGATAAATGGTCGCTTGTCCTGCTAGCAGCGACGCTCGCAAGCTTCATGATTGGTCTGAAGGAAGCGCCGCAACGCGGTTGGGCGTCGATGCCTTGTCTCGGCCTGCTGATCGGAAGCATTGCCGGGATGGCATTGCTGATCCGGCGCACGCTCCGCGCGGTGGATCCGATCGCGCAATTGACGCTTTTCAAGCGGCGTCCGTTCGCGATCGGTTGCGCACTGAGCTTTTGCCTCGGCATTGGCCTGTATGGATCGACCTATCTGATGCCGGTATTCCTCGGTTTCGTCCGCCGCCATGACGCCTTCGAGATCGGCACGATCATGCTGGTCACGGGGGTTGCGCAGCTCGCCGCCGCGCCGCTTGCGGCGATCCTCGAAAGCCGCGTCGGCGCGCGGCGGCTGACCGGCGCGGGCTTCGCCTTGTTCGCGCTCGGCCTCGGCTGGAGCGCCATTCAGCCGCGCACGGCGGATTTTGGCGAGATGTTCTGGCCGCAGGTCGTGCGTGGCGTCGCGATCATGTTCTGCCTGCTACCGCCGACGCGCATTGCGCTGGGCGCCCTGCCGGAGGCGGACATTGCCGACGCCAGCGGACTGTTCAATCTGATGCGCAATCTGGGCGGCGCGATCGGGATCGCCCTGATCGATACCATCCTCTATGGGCGAAGCCCGATCTATGGCGAGGATTTCCGCCTGCGCCTGCTGGCGGGGGATGTCACTGCGGCGCAGGCGATCGGGCTCGATCCGAAGTTGCTGATCGACCGGCCGCCGGGTCTGCCGGACGACGCCACGGTGGCATTCATCCGGCCGTTGGTCGAACGGGCGTCGCTCGCACTCACCGTGAACGAAGCATGGGCGATGCTCGCCTGCGTGGCGATCGTCGGACTGCTGCTTGTGCCCTTCGCAAGCGATCGGGTGCCGGCATCGCCGCCGGTTCTTCCGGATACCACCTAGACCGAGGACACGTTGGTTCGCCGCGCCGGTTCGATCAGCTCGCGCCGCGGGCCCGACAGCCGCTTGTACATGTGCACCATGAAGGCCATGCCGAACAGCGGCGTCGCCAGATTGACGATCGGGATCGAGACGAAGGCAGCGATGAACAGGCCCGCGGTAAAGACCGTCGCCGCGTTCTCCTTGCGCATCGCCTTGGCGTCATCAGGCGAGCGGAACCGCATCGCCGCAAGCTCGAAATACTCGCGGCCGAGCAGCCAGGCGGTCGCGAGGAAGAAGATGATGAAGCCCGCGCCCGCGAACAGCACGAAAGGCAGCGCGACCAGATAGACCAGGATCGTCAGCAGCGCGGTCTTGACGCCCTCGATCGTCGCGAGCGTCACCGGCAGCGCCACGCCGGGATGGTCGGCCGGATAATGCTCGCGCTCGACATGGTCGGCGACGTCGTCGACAAACAGGCTCGCCACCAGCGAGGTGATCGCGGGCATCAGGAAGATGCCGCCGAGCACGACGCCAAGGCCCGCCGAGATCGAGACGATCCAGGACAGCACGTGCAGCGTGGAATGGAAATTGGGGCCGAGCATGCCTTCGGCCCAGACTTCGCCATAGTCGGCAAACCAGCTGAGCAGCCGCTGCAATCCGATTGCCAGCACGGTGATCAGCACCAGCGCAAGCCCGATCGAGCGCCACAGGATCGAGCGCATCGGCGGCGACAGGATTTGCGAAAGCGCCTTGACGGCGGCGGCTAACATGACTGGGTTACCTCTGCACAAATGACCCGCGAGAGGTAGACACCCAATATGGCTTCGGCAAGTGCCGTTTGTGCCGCGGTGCGAGCGTTTTCGAGCGAAATGCTCTAGGCGTCGAGCGGCCTGCCGCGGACGTTCGGTCCCCAGACACCGATGGCAATGATCACGATGACCATCGCCGCGGTGATCAGCCCGAACACGCCGCCGACGCCGGCCTCCTTCAGCATGAACGCCACGATGAAGCCGGAGAAGGTCGCGCTGAGCCGGCTCATCGAATAGACGAGGCCCGCGGCGCGTGCCCGGATCGCGGTCGGAAACACCTCGGTCTGGTAGGCGTGATAGGCGTAGGACAGCGTCATGTTGGCCCCCGTCACCAGCACGCCGCTGGCGATCAGCAGCACCGGCTCGGTGAGCTGCGAGAAGGCGAGACCGAACACCGAGATCGCGGCGGCCGCGCCGCAGATGATCCATTTGCGCTCGAAGCGGTCGGCGAAGGTTGCGGCCAAGAGCGGCGCGAGCGGATAGGCGAAGGCGATGATGAAGGAATATTGCAGGCTCTTGGTGACGTTGATGCCCTTCTGCACCAAGAGCGCCGGAACCCAGTTGGAGAAGCCGTAGACGCCGAATGCCTGGCAGAGATTGAAGATCATGAACAGCACGACGAGCGAGGCGTAGGGCGGCCTGAACAGGTCGGCATAGCCGGTCTCGACCGGCGCACCTGCCGGCGCCATCGCCGCCGTCGCGGTCGGGCGCGGCGCCGCCGTCGGCGATGCGGCCTCGAGCGTCCGCATGATCTGCTCGGCCTCGGCGGCGCGGCCATGGCGGGCCAGCCAGAGCGGGCTTTCCGGAACGTAGAGCCGCAGCACCCAGATGATCATGCTGGCGGCGGCGCCGATCAGCACCACCCAGCGCCAGCCATCGATGCCGTGAGGCGAGAGCGGCACCAGCCACCACGCAAGTGCTGCGACAACAGGCACTGCCGACAGCATGACCGCCTGGTTGATCGCAAACGCCCGGCCGCGCATCCAGCTCGGCACCAGCTCGGTGATGTAGGCGTCGATGGTGATGACCTCGATGCCGATCCTGTAGAACAGCAGCGACCAGGTGAAGACCGCCTTGCGCCCGAAACGATCGGCGAGGAAGCCGAGGCAGAACGTGCCGATGAACAGGCCGGCGAAGGTCGCCGCGACGAAGGCGCCGATCCCGGAGAAGCCGAAGAACGCCTGGGTCGTCGTGGTCATCAATCCGCTGCGGGCAAGGCCCGGCGCGATATAGCCAGTGAAGAACAGGTCGTAGATTTCGAAGCAGCCGCCGAGCGAGAGCAGGATCACCAGCCGCCAGACATACAAGGAGGTGGGCAGCGCCTCGAGCCGTCTCGAAATCTCGTCGGGTCCGCTTGTCGTGGTGGCGAGATCGGCGACCGAGCCGAGTTCGACGGCGCGCATGATGGTCCTCCCCGAATGGTGCAACGGCCGCCCTTCTTGCGAAGGCGTGCCGGTCGCGCATGTTTGGCAGCCGGGAGCCAGAAATCCAGACGAACATATCGAAGGAATCGTTCGATATTTCGAACTCAGGGGGAGGGTTGCTTTGATTCACCTTTCAAACGGCTTGTTCAACTGTCGTCCCTGCGAAAGCAGTGAAAGGGACTCGTCGTCCCACTGGTGCGCAACTTTGCGGTCCGGTGGTTATGGGTCCCTGCTTTCGCAGGGACGACTCTGAACCTGTGCAACCACTGGGTCATACATTCAGATCAGCAGCGTCGCCTCCCAGGCGCCGCGGCCCACCTGGTCTGCGATCAGGGCGCGGATCAGGCGGCACATCTCCTCCATGACGTAAGTCATCGGGCGATTGCGCAAGCGGCAAAGATAGAGCGTGCGGGTCAGTTTTGGTTCGATGACTTCGCGCGCGACCAGCAATCGTGCCTTCAACGGCTCGCTGACGAAATGCGTCGTCGCGATCGTGCAGCCAAAACCCGCGGTCAGCGCGCCGATCATGCCGCTGGTCGAGTTGAGGTGCATGATCGCATTGGCCTCGAGCCGCTTCAGCAGCACGGGATCATCCAGCAGCGCGCGCGCCGATAGTCCGTACCGCAACAGGATCAGGGGCAGCCGCGTCACCTCCTCGAAGGTGATTGGCGTTTTCTTCCCGATCAGCTTCTCGGTGCCGACGCAGAACATCTGTTCCTCCAGCACCGGCTCGGCGACCAAGTCCTTTTCCGACGGCGGATTGTAGACCAGCGCGAGGTCGACCTCGGAGCTCAGCAGATGCAGCAGCGTCGCGCCGGAGAGACTCTCGGTCAGCGACAGCTTCAGGTTCGGATATTTCGTCAGCACGGTGCGCATCAGCGGCACGCCGATCGCCTTCATCCCGGAATTGGCCATGCCGATCGAGATATCGCCGGCGATCACGCTGGCGCCTTCCTTGATCTCGCGCTCGGCCGCCGCCATCGCGCGCAGGATGATGCGGGCATGTTCATAGAGCCGCTCGCCCGCCGCGGTCGGTTCCATGCCGCGTGGCTTGCGCTCGAACAGCGGCGTGGCGAATTCAGCTTCCAGATTAGCGATGTGGTGGCTGAGCGCGGATTGCGCGACGTTGGCCTGATCCGCCGCCCGCGACAGGTTGCGCTGCTCGTAAACCGCGATGAAATAGCGAAGCTGGCGCGAATCCATGAGGGTTCAGCGTTCTAGAACCACGAATACTCTATTCGACAGATTATATTTTTCAGATAGCGTGCGGAAGCCTAACCTGCGCCGATCACAAAGCGTTTTCGAGCGAAGCGGATACCGGTTCGCGTGAAGAAACGCGTCAGAACAAGAGCGCAACGAGCACGGAGAAACCGATGACCGGGAACGGACTGCCGCTGGAAGGCGTGAGGGTCGTCGAGATGACCCACATGGTGATGGGGCCGACCTGCGGCATGATCCTGGCGCAACTCGGCGCCGAGGTGATCAAGGTCGAACCGCCCGCCGGCGACAAGACCCGTTCGCTCGGCGGCATGGGCGTCTCGTTCTTCCCGCTGTTCAACCGCGGCAAGCGCAGCGTCGTGCTCGACTTCGCCAAGCCCGAGGACCGCGACACGATGCACCGGCTGCTTGCCAGCGCCGACGTGTTCCTGGAGAATTTTCGCGACGGCCAGCTCGACAAGCAGGGGCTCGGCGCCGAGGAGCTTCGCCAAAAATATCCGCAGCTGATCATCGCCGGCCACAAGGGCTTTCTGTCCGGTCCCTATGATCATCGGCCGGCGCTCGACGAGGTCGTGCAGATGATGTCGGGGCTCGCGGCGATGACCGGCACGCGCGACAAGCCGCAGCGCGTCGGCTCCTCCGCCAACGACATCATGGGCGGCATGTTCGGGGTGATCTCGATCCTCGCCGCGCTCTATCAGAAGCGTGGCGGCGACAGGAGCGGCGCTGACATCCGCATCGGCCTGTTCGAGAACTGCCTGTTCCTGGTCGCCCAGCACATGGTCGAGTACGAGATGACCGGACGCAAGCCGCGCTCGATGCCGGAACGCGAGCATGCCTGGCCGATCTACGACATCTTCGATACCGCCGGCGGCGATCGCATCTTCATCGGCGTCGTCACCGAAGGTCATTGGCAGAGCTTCTGCCGCGAGTTCGGCCTCACGGAATTCGCCGACGATCCGACGCTGCGCTCGACCACGGACCGCATCATGGCGCGCGACCGGATCATTCCGCGCGTTGCCGCGGTGATCAAGGATTGGAACGTGGCGGACCTCTCGGCGAGGCTCGACGCGCTTAACATCTGCTTCTCGCCGATCAACCGGCCGGAGGATCTGCTCGGGGATCCGCATGTGCTGCGTCCCGGCGGGCTGGTCAACAACGTGAACGCCGACGGCAAGCCGTTCCGCGTCCCCGCGCTGCCGCTCGAATGGAACGGCCGCAATATCGGCGAAGGTCTGAAGGTGCCGGTGCTCGGCGCCGATACCGAAGCGGTGCGCGCCGAGCTCACACAACAGAAGATTTCATCAACCGGAAACGCTGCGTGAGGCTGACATGACCCGTGTCCACGATATCTATCCCACCGACAAGGTGAGCCTGCGCGAGGTCGGCCTGCGCGACGGGCTGCAGCTCGTGAAGACGTTCCCGTCGACCGCGGCGAAACAGCGCTGGGTGCGCGATGAATACGCCGCCGGCGTACGGCATTTCGAGGTTGGCTCGTTCCTGCCGGCCAAGACCTTCCCGCAATTCGTCGATGTCCGCGACGTGGTCGCCTCCATCGCCGCGCTGCCCGGGGCGCACGGCGTCGCGCTGGCGCTGAACGAGCGCGGCGTCAACGAGGCGCTGGCCACCGGCGTTGCCGAGATCGCCTCGGTGGTATCGGCGACCGAGGAGCACAGCCAGGCCAACGCCAACCGCTCGCGCGAATCCGCGATCGGGAACATCAAGCGGCTTTGCGAGCTGCGCGATGCCAGCGCGCACAAGCCCCTGGTCAATGCCGCGATCTCGATGGCACTGGGCTGCTCGATCGTCGGTCCCGTCGATCCGAACGAGGTGCTGCGCCTCACCGAGAAGCTCTACGAGGTCGGCGTCGACATGGTCGCGATTGCGGACACGGTGGGTTATGCCGGGCCGAAGCAGGTCGGCGAGCTGACGCGGGGCGCGGTGAAGATCGCGGGATCGAAGCCGGTCTGCGTGCATTTGCACGACACCCGCGGCATGGGCATCGCGAATGCTTCCGCCGCGCTCGATGAGGGCGCCCGCGTGCTCGACGGCTCGCTCGGCGGCCTCGGCGGCTGCCCGTTCGCGCCGGGCGCCACCGGCAATGTCGTGTTCGAGGACCTCGTCTTCCTCTGCGAGAGCAAGGGATTTCCGACCGGCATCGATCTCGATCGCCTGGTCGAGGTGCGCGCGATCCTGAAATCGGAGATGCCGAACGAGGCGCTCTATGGTGGCCTCGCCCGCGCCGGCCTGCCGCGCGGCACCAAGGCGAGGGCGGCGTAGCGTATTCATTGCGTAGCCCGGATGGAGCGAAGCGAAATCCGGGGCCTCGCGCCCGCGGACGGAGCTTCCCGGATTTCGCTGCGCTCCATCCGGGCTACGAGACGACACGCTCTCAATCGTGCCCGTGCCCCCGCTTGCGCGGCTTCTTGTCCGGAGCGGTCGGGATCATCACCACGCGACCGTAACGCACACCGCGCTCGGCGATGATGTGATCGGCGAGATGCCGGACCTCGCTGCTGGCGCCCTTCAGCGCCGTCACCTCCATGCAGCTGTCGTCGTCGAGATGCACATGCAGCGTCGCCAGCGACAGGTCGTGATGGCCGTGGAAATTCTGCACCAGCCGCTTCGACAAATCGCGCGCGGCGTGGTCGTAGACATAGACCAGCGCCGCGACGCATTGCCCTGACGGCGCCTCTTCCGCGCTCTGCTGCAAGCCGGCGCGTGCGAGATCGCGGATGATCTCGGAGCGGTTCTGATAGCCGCGCGCCTCGGCGGCGGCGTCGATCTCCGCGAGCAGGTCATCCTCGATGGTGATGGTTATGCGTTGCATGGATTATCCGTGGTGGCTCGATTGCCTGGCGGTATGACATTTTTCTTGTAACGTCATACTGTGCTTGCTAGCGTCGCTTTGCCGAGGTTGGTTGGACTGGTGCGGTCGTCGCGTGACTGTAACAGGTATCATGCGGGGGCATGGGCGTTGCGTCGTACTGCATGGCGGATATTTCCCGCCGCCGCGTCCATTGCAGCATTTGCGCCGGCCGCCGAAGCGCAGGCGGTCGCCACCGTGCCCGGCCAGTTGCCGCCGGTGACGGTAACGTTGCCGGACCAGGGGCCACCCAGGCACGCCAGACCGTCCCGGCGTCCGCGCCATGTCGCCAGCGGCGGCCGCAAGCCTGCCGCGCTCCAACCAAGTCAACCCACCGCTGCGAGCGACGGAATCACCGGCGGCTCGGCGACCGTGTCCGCGTCCGATCTGCAACCGACCGCCGCCAGCGCGCGGCAGATCAGCGGCGACGAGGTGAATGCGCGGCCGATCTCGCGCGTCGGCGAAGTTCTGGAGGTGGTGCCGGGTCTGATCGTCACTCAGCATTCCGGCGAGGGCAAAGCCAATCAATATTTTCTGCGCGGCTTCAATCTCGATCACGGCACTGACCTCGCCATCACCGTCGACGGCATGCCGGTCAACATGCCGACCCATGGTCATGGCCAGGGCTATGCCGACATCAATTTCCTGATCCCGGAGCTGATCCGGTCGATGGATGTCCGCAAGGGTCCATACTACGCGGACAAGGGCGACTTCGCTTCCGCCGGCGCGGTCGACATCAATTATCTGAACGCACTGCCGAAGAACATCGCCGAGCTGACGGTTGGCAGCTTCGGCTATCTGCGCGCGATGACAGCCAGCTCGGCCAAGGCCGGCGATGGCACGCTGCTCGCAGCCTTCGAGGCCAACAAATACAATGGCCCGTGGGACGTGCCCGACGACATTCGCAAGCTCAACGGCGTACTGCGCTATAGCCAGGGTACCGCGACCGACGGCTTCTCGCTGACCGCGATGGCCTATTCCAATGGCTGGAATTCGACCGACCAGGTCGCGCAACGTGCGATCGACCAGGGCCTGATCGGCCGTTATGGCACGCTCGATCCGACCGATGGCGGCACCGCCAGCCGCTTCAGCCTGTCCGGCAACTGGGCGCAGTCCAGCGACTACGGGCAGAGCAAGCTCAACGCCTATGTGATCCGCTCGTCGCTGCAGCTTGACAACAACTTCACCTATTTCCTCGACGACCCCGTCAACGGTGACCAGTTCAGCCAGACCGACAGGCGCACCGTCTATGGCCTCGACGCCAGCCATGCTTTCGACCTTCGTTTCGCCGGCGTCGATACGCAGACCCGGGTCGGCGTGCAGACCCGCTACGACGACATCAATGTCGGTCTGTTCAAGACCGTGCAGCGCGAGATCCTGTCCAGCGTGCGCAACGACCAGGTGCAGGAGGGCAGCGTCGCGCTGTGGGCCGATACCACCGCGCGCTGGACCGACTGGCTGCGCACCACGGTCGGCATCCGCGAGGATTATTTTGCCGGCCATGTGCTGAGCGACACGCCGCAGAATTCCGGCAACGCCCAGGCGGCGATGACGAGCCCGAAGGCCGGCATCGTGCTCGGCCCCTGGTCCAGGACCGAGTTCTACGGCAATGCCGGCTTCGGCTTGCATTCCAACGACATCAGGGGCGCGACCATCACCGTCGATCCCAATGACAAGGTGACGCCGCTCGAGCGCGTGCCGCTGCTGGTGCGCTCGAAGGGCGCCGAACTCGGCATCCGCACCAGGGCGATCGACGGCCTCACCTCGTCGCTCGCCGTGTTCGTGCTCGATTTCGATTCCGAGCTGCTGTTCGTCGGCGATGCCGGCACCACCGAGCCGAGCCGGCCGAGCCGGCGCGTCGGCGTCGAGTGGACCAACCAGTACAAGCTCTTGCCGTGGGTGAGCCTCGATTTCGACCTCGCCTATACCCGCGCCCGCTTCACGGATGTCGATCCGGCCGGCAATTTCATTCCGGGTGCGCCGGCCTGGGTCGCCAGCGGCGGCGTCACCTTCGGCCGCGAGACCGGCTGGTTCGGCAGCCTGCGCGCCCGCTATTTCGGCCCGCGCCCGCTGATCGAGGATGACAGCGTGCGCTCGCTGTCGTCATTCATCGTCAACGCCCGCGCCGGCTACAAATTCGACAACGGGATGCGGCTGCAGCTCGACGTCCTCAATCTCTTCAACGCGCAAACCAACCAGATCGAATACTACTATCTGTCGCGGCTGCCGGGCGAGCCGATCGATGGCGTCGCCGACCGCCATGTGCATCCTGCCGAGCCGCTTGCCGTTCGGCTGACGCTTGCGGCAACGTTCTGATCGTCACACCGGCGCGCGACCTTCCGCGGTCATTTCCGCAGCCGGAAGCGCCGTCTCTTCGTCAGTCGCTTCAGGAACAAGCGGCGGCGACTTACGTTCTGGAAACACACCGAATTCGCCCGCCACCTCCTGGAGCGGCTTCTGCTTGTCGGCCCAGTGCAGGGCCGTATAGTCGAAACCGTGCACGATGGTGGGTTTGACGACTTCGAAATAGGGCGAGATGTCGAAATCGCGAGGCATGTAGAGCGAAGAATCGCGGATATGCAGGATCTCGCGGCGCGCCTTGCGGCTGGCGGCGCGCGTGATCTTGGGCAGGATCGGATAGCGCACGGCGTCGAACGCCTGCGCGATCAGCGCCGAGCAGATGATCTTGGTCGGATCGCCGGAGCCGAACGCGATCATGCGGCGGCGCCAGCGCTGCGGGATCGGCAGCGGAAACAGATAGCGCGCGAGATCGACGATGTTCTTGGTGTCGTAGCCGAAGCCGATGCGGTTGATGGCGTAGCGGCACACCGTGGTGCGGTCCTCGAACGACAGTCCGACCGGACGGCAGAGGCGGGTGTGGTAGGCGAGATATTTCGACAGCGGCGCGGAGGTCACGCCTTCGCCGATATTGGCCTCGATCAGCACATGCTGTTCGCCGTCAGGCTCGAACGCGCCGTCGATCGGCCCGACAAACAGCGCGGCGTGCGACCAGGTCGACTGCGTGAGGTATTTGATGATGCCGGAAATCCGGTTGTTGCCTTCGACCAGCAGCACGTCGCCGGGCTGCATGATGCTCCGCAGATGGTCCGGGTCGCTCGGCGTGAACGGCTCGTAACCGGGGACTTCCTTCTGCAGGTACCCCGCGATCCATTTACCGACGGTATCGAGCATTACGCCCATGGATTCCCCCCAGCGGTTCTATGACCGCTTGTGTTTCACTTAATCATGGTCGCAAGCTGTTGCAATTTAGTTCATGCCATCGGCGGATCAATCATGATTGATTTACCGTGATGGTTGCTGCGGTCGGTGAGATGCGGCACAGTTCGCGAAGCGTTCCCGTTCTCCGCAAGTACCCGGAAACCATGCCAGAAGCTATGTCATGACCGTGACCCGCCGCGATTTCCTGTCGGCGTCCGCAGCCTTCGCGCTGGTGCCTGCGCTGGGCGGCCGGGTGCTTGCGGCGCCGCCGCCGCGCGAGGCCGACATCGTCGTGATCGGCGCAGGGGCCGCAGGCATTGCCGCGGCGCGACGGATCGTTGCCGCCAACCGCAAGGTGATCGTGGTGGAGGCGGCTGGCCAGGTCGGCGGTCGCTGCCAGACCGACGCGTCGACATTCGGTGTGCCGTTCGACCGCGGCGCGCGCTGGATGCACAATCCCGAGACCAATCCGATGATCCGGCTGGCCCGCTCCGCGGGCCTCGACATCGTCACGGCGCCTGCGGGGCAGAAGATTCGCATTGGCCGGCGCTACGCCCGTCCCGGCGAGACCGAGGAGTTTTTGGCGGCGCTGGTGCGCGCCAATCGCGCCATCGACGACGCTGCGCGCAAGGCCGATATCGCCTGCGCCGCTGCGATGCCGAAGGATCTCGGCGATTGGGCCGGCACCGCGGAATTCCTGCTCGGGCCCAATTTCTGCGGCAAGGATCTGAAGGATCTCTCCGCCGTCGACAAGGTGCGCGCGCAGGATCGCAACACCGCGATCGCTTGCCGGCAGGGGCTCGGCGCGCTGATCGCAAAGCTCGGCGAAGGACTGCCGCTGGCGCTGTCGACGCCGGCGCAGCGTATCCTGTGGAGCAATCGCGACGTCATGGTCGAGACGCCCTCCGGCAAGATCACCGCGCGCGCCGCCATCGTCACGGTGTCGAGCAACGTGCTCGCGAGCGGCAATATCAAATTCGCGCCGGAGCTTCCGAAGCGCGCGCTCGATGCCGCCGCCAAGCTCAGCCTCGGCAGCTACGATCGCATCGCGCTGCAGATCCCCGGCAATCCGCTCGGACTGTCGCGCGATGACGTCATCATCGAGCAGAGCAATTCGACCAAGACGGCGCTGCTCTACGGCAATATTGCAGGCTCCTCGCTGTGTACGATCGACGTCGCAGGCTCGTTCGGCCGCGACCTGTCGGCGCAGGGCGAGCAGGCGATGTCGGCTTTCGCAGTGGGATGGCTGACCAAGCTCTATGGCAGCGAGGTCGGCGCCGCCGTGAAGAAGACCAGCGCGACGCGCTGGAATGCACAGCCCTTCATTATGGGCGCGATGTCGGCTGCTGCACCCGGCGCACAGTTCTCGCGCCGAATCCTGGCCGAGCCGATCGGCGCGATGTATCTCGCGGGCGAGGCCACCCATGAGACGCTGTGGGGCACCATCGACGGCGCCTGGGACAGCGGCGAGCGCGCCGCCGACGCCGCGCTGCGCAGGATCGGCGGGGCGAAGGAAGCGACACCGGCGCCCGCAGCGCCCGCCGCAAAACACAAGCGCCGCACGTCGCCTCGCTCCGGGGCGATGAATTGACGGTCGGGTGAGGTGACGGTTGAGCGCGGCCGGCCTTACCGTCGTGTGTGCGATGATTTGATTTGGTGGCGAGTGCTGCCGCACGACAGATGTCGTCCCTGCGAAAGCAGGGACCCATACGCCGCAGCAGATGTTGTGATCGGGACTCGTCGTTCCACCATCGTTCACCAATAACCGTTCGTGGTTATGGGTCCCTGCGTTCGCACTAGCGTGTCTACACGGTTTTGGGGCGCGACAGATTGACTCGGTGCAGCAAGAAGTGGCGTCTCTGCAGCATGTTGTATGATTCTCTCACTGGCGCTTTGATTCGAAGGAGCGCCAGCGATGCAGCCGGATTTGTCTTTGGGTGAGTTCGGGGACGTTCGTCTCGACAAAAGGGGGCGACGCTTCTCCGGGCTATGCTTTGCACGCGCAGCGTCTGCTTGCGCCAGATGGCCCGGGGCGATTGGGCTGCCAATATGGCGTTCTGGCGGTTTGTGAACAACCCCCAAGTCACGATCGATAAATTGATTGAGGGGCTGGAGCACGCAGACGCGGACTGCGGTCAGCGGGCGTCATGTGCTGGCGATCCAGGATACGAGCGAGGTCAAGTTCCAGACCCAGGCGGGACGGCGGCGCGGGCTGGGCAAAGTCGGCAAGGGCAATGCTCGCGGCGTGCTGTTGCATGCGATGATGGCGGTGGATGCCGACAGCGGGGTCTGTCTTGGCCTTACTGGCGGCAACGTTTGGACGCGCAAAGGCAAGGGTAAAAATCCCGCATGAGCGGCGCGCCTTGGCCGACAAGGAGTCGGCGCGCTGGGTGACGGCCGCCGAGCAAGGCCGCGACGTCCTGGCAGATGCCCGCATGATCACCGTCGTCAACGACCGCGAGGGGGATTTCTTTGCTCACTGGGCGCTGACGCCAGCCGAGAATGTCCATCTTCTGTCGCGTGCCATGCACGACCATGCGCTGGTCGATGGCGACACACTTTATCAGGCGGTCGAGCGGAGCCGCTTCTGCGACAACGCGGTGATCGATCTGCCGCAGCGAATGGATCGGCGCGGCCGGCAGGCCCATCTCTCGATGCGCTTCGGAACCGTCGTGCTCAAGCGGCCGCAGAGGCCCGGCGTCACCGACTTGGCGGAGGGCATCAAACTCAGCTTCGTAGAAGTGGTCGAGTTGCATCCGCCGAGAGGTGCGGAGCCCATTCGCTGGCTGCTCCTGACCACTCATCCGGTCGCCACCGTTAAAGACGCCTGGCAGATCGTCTCCTGGTACCGCCAGCGCTGGATCATTGAGCAACTCTTTCGCTCGCTGAAGAGCCAGGGTTTGCGCATCGAGGATAGTCAGATCGAGAGCGCCGAAGGCCTGATCAAGCTCGTGGCGGTCGCCACCAGAGCGGCATGTATCGTCATTCAACTCGTTCAGGCCCGCAACAGTGGCGAAGAATTGCCGGCTGAATTTGTCTTCACCGCAGAAGAGATCGAGACGCTCAGGGCCATCAACAAAACCATGAAAGGTCGCACCGAGCTTCAGAAAAACCACCATCGCCCCAACACTCTTGCTTGGGCGGCATGGATCATCGCAAAACTCGGCGGATGGACCGGCTACGCCTCCCACCGTCCACCTGGACCAATCACCTTCCACACCGGAATGGCCCGCTTCCAAATCCTCGCAAATGGCCCGACAAACGTGTAGATGCACTAGGTGGTGTGGACATTTATCGCATCCATAAGACGATGGCTGCGAGAGTAACGACGGCCAGGTAATTTCGGGCGGTCTTTTCGAAGCGGGTTGCGACGCGGCGGAACTGCTTGAGTTTTGAGAAGCAGCATTCGACGAGATGACGCTGGGCATAGAGATGCTTGTCCAGCGGATATTTGAGCGCACGTGACGGGTTGTTGGGGATGACGGCGAGCGCGCCTTTGGCAGCGATCGCCTGGCGCAAGTGATCGGCGTCATAAGCCGTATCCGCCATGACGACCTGGGCAGGTAATCCCTCGATCAATTCGGCGGCTTGCGGTACGTCGCTCTTCTGACCTGCGGTGAGCTTGAACCGTACGGGACATCCCAGGCCGCGAACGGCCATATGTATCTTGGTGCTCAGGCCACCGCGCGAGCGACCGATCGCCTGATCTTCAGACCCCCTTTTTTCGCCCCAGCGGCGTGCTGGTGCGCCCGGACGATGGTGGAGTCGACGATCAGATACTCGAAGTCCGGATCACCGGACATCGCTTCGAATATGCGCCACCAGACCCCCTTGATGCTCCATCGACTGAAGCGCCGAAACACGCTGTTCCAGTCTCCAAACACCTCCGGAAGATCACGCCAGGGAGAGCCAGTGCGCACGATCCAAAGTACGCCCTCCACAAACATCCGGTTGTCCCGTCCGGTCGAACCCTTCTGGTCAGGCCGGCCGATGATCAGCGGCGCCATCCGCTCCCATGTCGCGTCGCTCAATACCAAGCGGTCCATCACACCCAAGGCGGCCTCCCCAAAAGCAGCCTTGAATCTGATTTGCGCCTAAAAGGGAATCCTTAGAGTCCACACCACCTAGTGCTTTCGCAGGGACGGCACCGAGTATGTTGCGCAGCAGGTGGTCATGAATCCGCATTCTCGCGACATGATTTGTCCGATCACACCGGCAGCTTCAGCTCCATTAGATCCTTGGCCACCACGATGCGGCCGGAATAGTTCTTCTTCACGTCCCTCGTCCAGTCATCGTCGGTGACCTGCCGATCGTCGCCGGGGACGAAGTGACTGAGCACCAGCGTCTTCACGCCGGCGGCGGCTGCGATGCGGCCGACGTCCTCGGTCGAGGTGTGGCTGTCGAGCAGATGCTTCTTCAGCGTGGCGCCGTTCTTGGTCGTGGCGACCAGGCGATCGACCGCGGGGACATAGAGACATTCGTGCACCAGCACGTCGACGCCCTTGGCAAATTCGGCGAGCTTCGGGTTGTAGGCGGTGTCGCTGGAGAACACGATGGTGCCGTCCGGGGTCTCGAACTTGTAGGCGAAGTTATCCGTGATCGGCGGATGCGGCGTGCGGAACGCGGTCACGGTGACGTCCGATGTCTTCAGCACCACACCGTCGTCCCTGATGTCTTTCGCGATCAGCAGCTTGCGCGGGTCCGGGCGGCCTTCGTCCTCGATCCGGGTCTCGACGTCGAACTTGTTCAGCTCCCAATATTCCTTGGTCATCGCCTCGATGCCCTTGGGGCCGAACGAATGGATCGGCGTCGAGAGGCCGGCCGCCCAGGCGTTGTAGAACAGATTGCCGTATTCCAGATTGTGATCGGAATGATGATGGCTGATGAGGATGTACTTGACCTGCGGGATCGGCACGCCCGCGCGCACAAGCTGGCGGCTGACGCCCATGCCGCAATCGATCACGAACGGGGTATCGTTGACGACGACGAGATTGGCAGGGTTCGAAGCGCCGTTGCCGACGCGCGGCCCGCCCTTGGTGCCGAGGAACACGATGCGGGTCCGCGCCTTGTCGGTTTGCGCGCGCACGCCCGGTGCCGCGAGCACGGCGGCGCTGCCGAGCGCCAGTTTCAATGCGTTGCGGCGATCGATCATCGGTGTCTCCCTGGTCTCTTTTTTGTGCTGCGACCCTAGCCGCCGCGCAGGATGCCATCAAGCGCCGGCAGGCCGACGATGACGGCAGCCGCGATCAGCGCGTAGCAGATCGCGCGAAACACATTTTCGCTCGCCTTGCCGAACAGCGCGGCGCCGAACCAGACTCCGATGCCGTAGATCGGGCCGACGATCAGCGAGAACTTGACCGATTCGATCGTGATCAGGCCGGTGAACCAGTAGCTGACCAGCGAGAAGAAGTCCGAGGCACCGAAGAACAGCACGATATTGGCGCGCGAGATCACCGACGAGATCGGGCGGCCCAGCCAGTAGGCGACGATCGGCGGGCCGCCGGTCTGCGCGAGGCCGCTGCAGAAGCCGGAGAGGCCGCCGACGCCGACGGAGAGGGCGACGTGCTCCTTGCCGTGATAGCGCCAGCCCGACAGCAGCAGTGCGAGCAGCACCGCGACGAAGCAGGAGATGATCCAGCGCGTCGTGACAGGCTCGAGCACGGTCAGGAAATAGGTGCCGATGGGGACGCCGACCAGCGCGCCGGCGACCATGACCGCGGTCGCCTTGCGGTCGGCGTGGGTCCAGGCGTTCGGCAGCAGCGGCGTGGCGGCGATGAAGTCGATGACGAGCAGCAGCGCCGCCACCAGCCGCGGCGCCGCGACGCTGCTCGCGAGCGGCATGAAGATCAGCGCCGAGCCGAAGCCCGAGAAGCCGCGCGCCGTGCCCGACACGAAGGCGATCGCGCAAATCGCGAGCGCGATGCTGGTCGAGATGTCGGAGGGGATCAGGCTGAAGGAGGTCATGAAAGGATAACGAGATTCGACTAGCTGGCTGGCAACTCAAAGCGCCCCTACTCAGACCCGTCATCCCCGCGCAAAGGTTTCGCCTTTGTCGCTGGAGGTGCGAGCAGAGCGAGCCTCGAAGGATGCACGGCCACAGGCGGGGCCGTCGACCCTTCGAGACGGCCGCTACGCGGCCTCCTCAGGGTGACGGTGCAATAGACCGCCTGTGGTTCACATCACCCGCGCAGCGTGCCGCCGGTCTTCTTGGTCACATCGGCGACGACCTTGGCGGCGACCGCGTCGATCTCCTGGTCGGTCATGGTCTTCTCGCGCGGCTGGATCGTCACCGCGATCGCGATCGACTTCTTGTCGGGGTCGATGCCCTTGCCTTCGTAGACGTCGAACACGGTCACATCAGTGATCAGCTTCTTGTCGACATTCTGCGCCGCGCGGACGATGTCGCCCGCCTTGACGCTGCGATCGACGATGAAGGCGAAGTCGCGCGACACCGGCTGGAATGCCGAGAGCTCCAGCACCGGCTTGGCGCGCGTCGCCCGCTGCTTGCCTTGCGGGATGCGCTCGAGGATCACCTCGAACACGATCATCGGGCCGTCGGCGCCGAGCGCCTCGGCCGCACGCGGATGCAGCTCGCCGAAAGTGCCGAGCACGTTCTGCGGGCCGATCTGGATGGTGCCGGAGCGCCCCGGATGCAGCCAGGCCGGACCGCCGGGGACGATCTGCAGCGCCTGCATCGGCGCGCCGGCGGCCGCCAGCACGGCGAAGGCGTCGGCCTTGGCATCCATCGCATCCGCCGCAGCCGAGCCGGCCCAGTGCCGCCCGATCCCCTTCGACGAGGCGAAGCCATGGCGCACGCCGGAGGCGGCGACCAACTGGTCCTCCGGGCGGTCGCCGCGGAACACCTGGCCGACCTCGAACAGTGCCACATCGGGATAGCCACGATTGATGTTGGCCTGAACCGCCGCGACGAGGCCCGGCAGCAGGCTCGGCCGCATGTCGGAAAGATCGGCCGCGATCGGGTTGGCAAGCACGAGCTCGCTCTGGCCGCCGCCGAACAGTTTTGCCGCGTCATTGGTGATGAACGACCAGGTCACGGCTTCCACCATGCCGCGCACGCCGAGCGCGCGCTTGGCACGGCGGGTGCGCAGCTGCATCGGCGTCAGCACCGGCTTGCGCGGCTCCTCGCCGCGCTCGAACGGCGTCATCGGCACCTTGTCGACGCCGACGATGCGCACGATCTCCTCGACGATGTCGGCCTTGCCGTGCACGTCGGTGCGCCAGGACGGGATCGCGATCTTCACCACGGGGCCGTTGCCGGCCAGCATGAAGCCGAGCCGGGTGAGGATCAGCTTCACCTCGACCAGCGGCACCTCGATGCCGGCGAGGCGCTTCACTTCACTGAGCGGGAAGTCGATGACGCGATCCTCGCCGAACTGCTTGCCGACCACGACGTTCTCGGACGGCGTGCCGCCGCACAGCGCCAGCACCAGCTTGGTCGCGAGCTCGAGCCCGGGCACCATGAAGGCCGGATCGACGCCGCGCTCGAAGCGATAGCGCGCGTCCGAATTGATGCCGAGCTTGCGGCCGGTCTGCGCGATGTTGATCTCGTTCCAGAGCGCCGATTCGATCAGCACGTCGGTGGTGTTGTCGTCGCAGCCCGAGGCCTCGCCGCCCATGATGCCGGCGAGCGATTCGACGCCGTGCTCGTCGGCGATGACGCAGATGTTGCTGTCGAGCGTATAGGTGCGGCCGTCGAGCGCGAGCAGCGTCTCGCCGTCCTTGGCGCGGCGGACGGTGAGGTTGCCCTGCACCTTCTTGGCGTCGAACACGTGCAGCGGGCGGGCGCGGTCGTAGGTCATGAAGTTGGTGATGTCGACCAGCGCGTTGATCGGGCGCAGGCCGATCGAGGTCAGCCGCTTCTGCAGCCATTCCGGCGACGGGCCGTTCTTCACGCCGCGCACCAGCCGCAGCGCGAAGCCCGGACACAGCGTGGCGTCTTCCACCTTCACCTCGACCGGGCAGGGGAATTCGCCCTTGATCGGCCTGATGCCGGGGTCTTTGAACTTGCCCATGTCGGCGGCGGACAGATCGCGCGCGATGCCGTGCACGCCGGTGCAGTCCTGCCGGTTCGGCGTCAAATTGATCTCGATGGTGGGATCGCCGAGCCCGGCCCAGTCGGCATAGCCCTTGCCGAGCGGCGCGTCCGCCGGCAGCTCCATGATGCCGTCGTGATCCTCGGAGATCTGCAATTCCGCCGCCGAGCACAGCATGCCGCGGCTCTCGACGCCTCTGATAGTGCCGACGCCGAGGGTGATGTTCTTGCCGGGGACGTAGGTGCCGGGCGGCGAGAACACGCTGATCAGCCCGGCTCGCGCATTCGGCGCGCCGCACACCACCTGCACCGGCTCAGCCCCGTCGCCGGTGTCGACCATGCACACGCGCAGCCGGTCCGCATTCGGATGCTGCTCGGCCGAGATCACGCGCGCGATGGTGAACGGCGCGAGCGCCTTCGCCTTGTCCTCGATGTTCTCGACTTCGAGCCCGATCATGGTGAGCTTGTCAGCGAGCTTGTCGAGCGGCTCGTCGGTCTCGAGATGTTCCTTCAGCCAGGAGAGGGTGAACTTCATGACGATGACTTCTCCAGTCCCCTCTCCCGCTTGCGGGGGAGGGTTAGGGTGGCGGCTTTCTTCACAATGGGACCGAAGACAAGATTCACGAACTCAAGCCCCCCGCGATCGACGGGATGTCGAGCGGCTTGAAGCCGTAGTGGCTGAGCCAGCGCACGTCGCTGTCGAACAATTGCCGCAGGTCGGCGATGCCGTATTTCAGCATCGCGATGCGGTCGATGCCCATGCCCCAGGCAAAACCCTGGTAGACGTCGGGATCGAGGCCGCAGGCGCGCAGCACGTTGGGGTGCACCATGCCGCAGCCGAGAATCTCCAGCCAGTCCTCGCCCTCGCCGAAGCGGATCTCGCCCTTGTCGCGGCGGCACTGGATGTCGACCTCGAGCGACGGCTCGGTGAACGGGAAGAACGAGGGCCGGAACCGCATGTTGATGTGGTCGACCTCGAAGAACGCCTTGCAGAACTCGTGCAGGATCCATTTGAGGTGGCCGAGATGCGAGCCCTTGTCGATCACCAGGCCCTCGACCTGGTGGAATTGCGGTGTGTGCGTCGCATCCGAATCGATGCGATAGGTGCGGCCCGGGCAGATCACGCGGATCGGCGGCTGCTGGGTCAGCATGGTGCGCACCTGCACCGGCGAAGTGTGGGTCCGCAGCAGCATGCGCGAGCCGTCCTCCTTCGGGTTGAAGAAGAAGGTGTCGTGCATCTCGCGCGCCGGATGGCCTTCGGGGAAGTTCAGCTTGGTGAAGTTGTAGTCGTCGGTCTCGATGTCGGGACCTTCGGCGACCGCAAAGCCCATGTCGGCGAAGATCGTGGTGAGTTCGTCCCAGACCTGGCTCAACGGATGGATGCGGCCGGTCTCCGCCGGCGCCTCGCGCAGCGGCAGCGTGACGTCGATGGTCTCGGCGGCGAGGCGCGCATCGAGCGCGGCCGCTTTCAGCACGTCGCGCCTGGCCGCGAGCGCCTGCGTCACCGCATCCTTGGCGAGGTTGATCTTCGCGCCTTCGGTCTTGCGCTCCTCCGGCGACATCTTGCCGAGGGTGGCGAGCAAGGCCGAGATCGAGCCCTTCTTGCCGAGCGCCGAGACGCGGACCGCCTCGAGGGCGGCCTCGTCAGCGGCTGAGGCGATCTGGTCGAGGATGGATTGTTCGAGCGTTGCGAGGTCGGACACGGTCAATTCCTGCGCTTGAGCGGAGCATGATCCGGTGGGAAGAACCGCTACCCGAACCGGTACCATGCGCCAAAATTCGGCTGGGTTGTCGCCGCCCGAAGGCGGTAACGTCAAGCGAAAAGCCGGTCATTTCGAGCCGGTGGCCGGCAGCATTGAACCCCGCGCGGAGGCCGGGCTACCCAAGGGGAGTTCAAGGAGGCCCACGCGATGTTGCTGCGATCTTGCCTGGCCGTGCCGGCGGTGCTGTTGATGCTCACCACGGTGCATGCCGCGACCGAGGAATGTCCCGCCAAATCGACCCAGATGGACGACATCATCGCGGAGCTTCAGAAGGCGCCGAGCTGCAACCGCGCGATGAAGATCTTCGAGGCGTGCGAATACGGCGCCAGCGGAGACGTCCAGTTCGGCGCCGTGGTCGAGAAGAGGTGCGAGGGGGACTTCCTGTCCGGCCTCGGAGCGTCGCAGAAGAAGGCCTATGCCGGCCAGCTCAAGCGCTGCGACCACAAATACGACCACGAAAGCGGCACCATGTACCGCTCGTTCACGGCGTTCTGCCGGGCGATCGTCGCCCAGCGCTATTCGCAGAAGGCGCTGAAGGCGGGCCCCAAATCGCGTTAGGGCCGCCCCGCCAGGATCAGGCGGCCAGCGCGGCCTTGGCCTTCTCGGCGATCGCCTGGAACGCAACCGGCTCGTGGATCGCGAGATCCGACAGCACCTTGCGGTCGACGACGACGCCCGACTTGGAGAGGCCGTTGATAAACACGCTGTAGGTCATGCCGAACGGACGGACCGCGGCGTTGATGCGCTGGATCCAGAGCGCGCGGAAGGTGCGCTTCTTGCGCTTGCGGTCGCGGAAGGCGTACTGGCCGGCCTTTTCGACGGCCTGCTTGGCGACGCGGATGGTGTTCTTGCGGCGGCCGTAATAGCCCTTGGCGGCCTTGTAGACTTTCTTGTGCTTGGCGTGAGCGGTCACACCGCGTTTGACGCGAGACATGACGGAAATCCTTGATCTGGAAGAGGTGACGGGGCGCCGCGCAGTCGCGGCGAGGGTTCAAGCGATCGGTGCGATCAGGCGTTCGGCAAGAAGTACTTCTTGACGTTGTCGCCGTCGGTCTTGAACAGCACGCGGGTGCCGCGGAGCTGACGGATCTGCTTCTTCGTCCGCTTGATCATGCCGTGGCGCTTGCCGCGCTGGGCGTGCATGACTTTGCCAGTGGCGGTCACCTTGAAGCGCTTTTTAGCGCCCGACTTGGTCTTCAACTTGGGCATTTGGCTCTCCTGTCGCACAGCACGAAAATCGCCCCGAGAGGCGTCCGGCCGGCTAAAATGCTCGTTAGAGCGTTGAAAGTGCTAAGGTTTTTTCCGAATTGAAAGAACCTGCACCGGACGTCGCCACGGCAGCCCTTGATCAGCCGGGCGGCGAAGGCCCGGCTTATGACAGAGGATCGGCGGTTTTGCAACGTTTCAGGCGGGAATCGGGGCCGGAACCGTCTTCCCCTTCCCCCTGAAAAGGGGGAAGGTCGGGATGGGGGTCAGCCGCAAGCGATCCCGTCTGCGGGGACAGCAGATCCCCACCCGCTTTGCTCGGCGAGCAAAACGACCTCCCCTTTTCAAGGGGAGGTGGATCCGGGCTACGGAAACGAAACAGCCCGCCAGATCGCCTGACGGGCCATTTCATTTCAACAAAGCGACAAATTCGAACTAGCGTGGCGCCAGAACCATCACGACCTGGCGGCCCTCGAACTTCGCGTCCTGCTCGACCTTGGCGAATTCGGCGACGTCGGCCTTCACCTTGTCCAGCAGCTTGGTGCCGATCTCCTGGTGCGCCATCTCACGACCGCGGTAGCGCAAGGTGATCTTGACCTTGTCGCCTTCCTCGAAGAAGCGCTGCATCGCGCGCATCTTCACGTCATAGTCGTGATCGTCGATCATCGGGCGGAGCTTGATCTCCTTGATCTCGACGACCTTCTGCTTCTTGCGAGCTTCGGCAGCCTTCTTCTGTGCGGAATACTTGTACTTCCCGTAGTCCATGATCTTGCAGACGGGAGGGCTGGTATTCGGCGAAATCTCGACGAGATCCATGCCGGCTTCCATGGCCATCTTGATGGCCACCATGGTTTCGACGGTGCCCTGATTGACACCCTCCGCATCGATCAGCTGGATCTGTGCGTTGCGAATCTCGTCATTGGTGCGCGGCCCTTCTTTGGCGACTGTGGGCGGGGCTCTATTGGGACGGCGAATGGGTAACTCTCCAAAGTTGTGAAAGGGAAGGCGGATATTTTGAAGCAAGATGCTGCAACGGGCAAGCGAACTCGCTTCTTAAGCGGCAAAACCGCCAATTGCGAGGCATTTTGGCCACGCCCGGCACATATAGCGGGCTCGTCTGCTCCGCAAGGCAGGGGTCGCAGCCGTTGACCGGTGCCGCGCGACAATTGAAAAGCAGATGTCTGACACGCGAGTGACCGAACCATGAGCCAAACCGCCGCATCGGAACAGGAACCTGCCTTCATCGAGGTCGGCGAGGGCAGCGAGGCGCGCCGGATCGCGGTGCGGGCCCGTGCCGGCAGCAATCCCGGGCTGTTCTGGCTCGGCGGCTTCAAGTCCGACATGGCCGGCACCAAGGCGCTGGCGCTCGATGCGTGGGCGGCCGAGCACGGCCGCGGCTGCGTCAGGTTCGACTATTCCGGCCACGGCGAATCCGGCGGCGATTTCGCCGACGGCACCATCGGCCGCTGGCTCGAGGAGAGCGTGGCCGTGTTCTCGCAGTTCTGCAGTGGGCCGCAGGTCGTGATCGGGTCCTCGATGGGCGGCTGGATGGCGCTGCTGCTCGCACGCGAGATTGCCAGGCGCGGGAACGGGAAAGCACAGCTCGCCGGCCTCGTGCTGATCGCGCCGGCGCCCGACTTCACCGAGGAGCTGATGTGGAAGGCCTTCTCGCCGGAGGTCCGCGCCGAGATCGAGGCCAAGGGCATGTGGCTGCGTCCGTCCGACTATGGCGACGGCACGCCCTATCCGATCACACGCAATCTGATCGAGGAGGGCCGCAAACATTTGCTGCTCGGAAGCAAGATCGACGTCGGCTGCCCGGTGCGCATCCTGCAGGGCGCGCGGGATCCCGACGTGCCGTGGAAGCACGCCTTCGCGCTGGTGCACCGCCTGCCGGCTGAAGATGTCGTGCTCACCATGATCCAGGACGGCGACCACCGCTTGTCGCGTCCGCAGGACATCGCCCGCATCATCGTCGCGGTGGCGGAGATCGGCTAAGCTTTTTTCCTTCTCCCCTTGTGGGAGAAGGTGGCGCGGACGATGTCCGCGCCGGATGAGGGGTTCTCTCCGCGGACACAGACCCCTCACCCGTCTCGAATGAGCTCTCGCTCATTCGATCCACCCTCTCCCACAAGGGGAGAGGGAAGAAGAAGCGAGGAGCCGGGAGAGGATACCAATGGACACGACAACAATGCTGCGCGCGTTCTGCGACGCGGTCGAGCAGCGCAACGGCAAGGCCTTCGCTAGCCTTTTCACCGAGGACGGCGTCTATCACGATGTGTTCTACGGTGCCTTCAAGGGCCACGGCAAAATCGGCGAGATGATCGACGACTGGTTCTACCGGACCGCGACCGATTTCCGCTGGGTGATGCATGATCCCGTGAGCGATGGCACGACGCTCTACGCGCGCTACACGTTCAGCTACCGCTCGACCTTGCCGGAAGCCAAGGGCGCGCGTGCGATGTTCGAGGGCGTCGCGATCATGCGGCTGCGCGACGGCAAGATCACGGAGTACCACGAGGTCGCCAACACCGCGCCAGCCTTCGTCGATTTGAACTTCGCGCCGGAGCGGATCGCCAAGATCGTCGGCAAGCAGGGCGCGGAGCTGAAAGCGCGGCCGGAGATGCAGCGGCATCTGGCGTGAGGACTCTCCGTCGTCATTGCGAGGAGCGAAGCGACGAAGCAATCCACGCCTCGGCAAGCCGAGACATGGATTGCTTCGCTTCGCTCGCAATGACGACGGTGAGAGCCTACGGCGGCGGCGGATTGGTCATCGGCTTGCGCTGGGCGAGCGCGGCCACCGTGGAGGTGCCGATCGGACCCTTTTCGTCATAGAGCCAGCATTCGCCGATCGCGATGCCGTCCGTGGCGTGATGGTTGACGACCTCGAAGCCGATCCAGTTGGTCGCCGGCAAACGATGCAGATAGATCGTGACGTCGCTGTTGATGTAGCCGAGCCCCTGGTCGCCGGCATTGGCGAAGGGGCTGGCGAAATCCGCGCCGGTCGCGACATGGACGAACGGCGTCATCTTCACGCCCGCGACGAGCTCGCGCACCTCGCTCATCCAGAGCCGGCGCTCGCCGAGCGAGCCCATATGGCCGACGATCGGCCGCGTCTCCCATTTGCCGTTCATGCCGAGCCTCGGATCGGTCGGCTTCGGAATGTCTGATGGCGCCGGCACGTTCCAGTTCGGCGGCGACCACACATTGCCGGGGGCATTTTCCGTCCGGCGCAACAATTGGCAGGAGGCGCGCGCCATGCTGGTGCCGCCAGAGACAAACTCGGCCTCGATCATCTTGATGCGCATGCCGTCGCGCACGAGCTTGGTCGTCACCTCGATCGGCGTCGTGATGCTGGGCAGCCGGAACATGTCGACCGTCAGCCGCGCCGGGACGAATTCGTCGGAGCCGTGGCGCTCCTCAATGACGAAGGCGAGGAGGCCGATCACGACGCGGCCGTGCAGGGATTCCGGACTCCACGGTCCGTTCGCAACGGCCGTCGGCATGAAGCCGTCGCCGTGCCTGGTGAAGAAGGGCTGGTTTGTCATGGCGTGCGACCATGACGGGAATGGCGCGATGAAATCAAGAGGCGGTGGCCGCGCGCCACTCCTGCTGTACGGTGACGTCGGGCTCGCCGCCGGCGCGCGATGCCAGCGCCGCGAATGCTTCGCGGGCGGTCAGTTGCGACAGCGCCCACACCGCGGCGCCGCGCACCAGCGGGCTCGCATCGTCGAGCAAACGCTGCGCTTCGCCGACAAGGCTTGCGTCACCGGAGTTGCCGATCGCGATCAGCACATTGCGGATGAAGCGGTCGCGGCCGATGCGCTTGACCGGCGACTTCGTGAACAGCGCGCGAAAAGCCGCATCATCGAGCCGTGCGAGATAGGCGAGCGCGGGCGCCCGCAACGTATCGCGCGCGGCGAGCTTCTGCTCGCGCCCCGCTTGCGCGAACTTGTTCCACGGACACACCGCGAGGCAATCGTCGCAGCCATAGATGCGGTTGCCGATGCTCTTGCGGAATTCGTGCGGGATCGGACCCTTGTTCTCGATCGTCAGATACGAGATGCAGCGCCGCGCATCGAGCTTGTAGGGCGCGAGAAACGCCGCGGTCGGACAGATGTCCTGGCAGGCGCGGCAGCTGCCGCAATGATCGGCCTCGGCATCATCGCGCGGCAGCTCGGTGGCGGAATAGATCGCGCCGAGAAACAGCCACGAGCCGAATTCGCGCGACACGAGGTTGGTGTGCTTGCCCTGCCAGCCGATGCCGGCTGCCTGGGCAAGCGGCTTCTCCATGACAGCGGCGGTGTCGACGAACACCTTCACCTCATCGCCGGTGATCGTGGCGAGCCAGCGCGCCAGGACCTTCAGCCGCTTCTTGATCACGTCGTGATAGTCGTCGCCCTGCGCATAGACCGAGATCGCGCCATGCGACCGGCGTGCAAGGATGTCGAGCGGGTCGTCGTCGGGCCCGTAATTGACGCCGAGCATGATGATCGAGCGCACGCCGCCCCACAGCACGCGCGGATCGGTGCGCCGCTCCGGATTGGCCGCGAGCCAGTCCATGTCGCCATGGCCGCCGGAGCCGAGGAATTCGAGGAAATATTTTCCGGCCTCGCTGGTCGCATCAGGCGCGGTGAAGCCGACGGCGTCGAAGCCGAGCGCATGCGCCTCGCGCTGAAGCGCTGCCTTGAGATCGGAAGGGGAGAGCCTGACCGCCGGGTTCAGAAGTCGAGGTCCACATAGGTGCGCGACGCCGGCACCCCCGCCAGCCATTCGCTGAGCAGCGGGCGGAACGACGGGCGGGACTTCACCCGCGCGTACCACGACTTTGCCGCGTCGTCCTCGCTCCATGGCACGTCGCCTAGATAGTCGATCGCCGAGAGATGCGCCGCGGCGGCGAGATCCGCGTAGGTCAGGCGGTCGCCGGCGAGATAGTTCCGCGTCTTCGCCAGCCAGCCGATATAGCTCAGATGATAGCGCACATTGACCTTGGCGGCGCGCATGATGTCGGGCGCCGGCGGGCCGCCGCCATTATCCTCGCTCATGAACCGCTTGTAGATCCGCTCGGTCACCAGCGGGTTGGAGGCTTCCTCGAAGAATTTCTCGTTGAACCACGCCATCAGCCGGCGCACCTCGACGCGCTCGGCCGTCGACGTCGGCAACAGCCGCCGATCGCCGGCATCGAGGCCGTGCGTCTCGTCGACATATTCGGCGATCACAGGCGCACCCGGAATCGGCGGAAAGCTCTCGGCGATCAGCACCGGCGTGGTGGCTGCCGGATTGAGCGCCAGGAACGCCTCGCGCCGTTCCCACACCCGTTCCTCCACAAGGCGCAAATCGAGCCCATACTCGCCGAGCACGAGCCGAATGAAGCGCGAATGCGGACAGAACGGATGGTGATACAGCGTGTACATGAAGCCCTTGGTAGTTTCGCGGCGCTTAAGAAATCATCAACCTGTGCGGTCTGGACCTGTGCTTTGGCCAGACTAGTTCCGGTCGTCTCTATGTCGCGTCAGCACGCAAACCGGTAGCCATCCCCGCAGATGGTGCGGGTCACAAAAACGCTATAGCTCAGCAAATCGGCCGGGTAACCCATTGTTTGACGATTTTTTGCGATTGCGGCCAATGTACGAATAAGCGAGAAGAATCCCGTTTTCCACACAGGGCAGGCCACAACATGATGACGGATATGCTGCGGGCGGTGATTCTCGGCATCATCGAGGGCGTCACGGAGTTCCTGCCAGTCTCCTCGACAGGCCACCTGCTGCTTGCGGAGCGCTTCTTCAATCTGGGCGAAGGCAATTTCTGGAAGAGCTTTGCGATCCTGATCCAGCTCGGAGCGATCCTCGCGATCCTTGCGCTCTACTTCGTCAAATTGTGGCGCGTGGCGCTCGGAATGTTCACCAATCCAGACGACCGCCGCTTCGTGATCGGCGTGCTGGTGGCGTTCCTGCCCGCGGTCGTGATCGGCCTGATCGCCGGCAAATACATCAAGGAGTTCCTGTTCAATCCGTGGGTGGTCTGCTTCACGCTGATCGTCGGCGGCGCCGTGCTGCTGTGGGTCGATCAGCTCGATCTCAAAGTGTACGAGGACGATGCGACCCGCTTCCCGCTGCTGATGTATTTCTGGATCGGCGTCGCGCAGTGCCTGGCGATGATTCCCGGCGTGTCGCGCTCGGGCGCCAGCATCGTGGCGGCGATGCTGCTCGGCGCCGACAAGCGCTCGGCGGCGGAGTTCTCGTTCTTCCTCGCGATCCCGACCATGGTCGGCGCGTTCGCCTATGATTTCTACAAGAACCGGGCCGACTTCACCTCCGACAATCTCAGCGTCATCGCGGTCGGCTTCGTGGTGTCGTTCATCACGGCGATGATCGTGGTGCGGGCCTTCCTCAATTTCGTCACCCGCCGCGGCTTCACCTTCTTCGCCTGGTGGCGCGTGATCGTCGGCACGCTCGGCCTGATCGCGCTGGCGATGGGACGGTAAGGCGCGACGGACACCATCCCATCACCGTCACCCTGAGGAGGCCGCAAAGCGGCCGTCTCGAAGGGCGACGGCCCCGATCCCGGCCGTTCATCCTTCGAGGCTCGCCCAGCGGCGCAATTGCGCCGCAAGGCTCGCACCTCCAGCGACAAAGGCAAAGCCTTTGCGCGGGGATGACGGGGAAGGGCTTGGTAGCGTGGGAAAAACGTAGTGGTGCCGTGCCGGCTCGCGCGGAGCCTGTCATCGGGCGCGCGTTCGCGCGACCCGTTGACTTGGCCGGGACGACAGGTGGAGAGAGCTGCCTACGCGCTCTTCTTCTGGAACTGACCCGTCGCGCGGAAGCGCCAGAGATATTGCGGGGCGATCGCTTCCATCGAATCCGGCGAGATGCCGAGGCCTGCGAAGGTCAGGCCGGCGGCCTTGGCGGCGTCGGACACCACATTGTCCGAACGCAGCATCTCGACCTGGTCCGGCGTCAGCGTGAACGGCCCCGGCGCGAACTGCAGGAAGTACGACTGGAACTTGGCGAGGCCGAACGGTAGCGGCGCCAGCATGCGATCGCGCTGGGTGATCTTGAGGATGATCTGCATCACCTCGCGCATGGTCAGCACTTCCGGCCCGCCGAGCTCGTAAGCTGCGCCCTGCTTCGCCTCGCCGTCCACGGCATGGACCACGGCGTCCGCGACGTCGCCGACATAGGCCGGCTGTACCGTGTTGACCCCGCCGCCGACCAGCGGCAGCACCGGTGACATCCGTGCCAGCGCCGCAAAGCGGTTGGTGAACTGATCCTCGGGCCCGAACAGCAGCGACGGCCGCATGATGGTGGCCGACGGCAAGGCCGCCAGCACCGCTGCCTCGCCGCCCGCCTTGGCGCGGAAATAGCTCGAGGGCGAATCCGCGTCGGCCCCGATCGCCGAGACATGGACCATCCGCCCGCCGGCCGCGGCCGCCGCCTTGGCGATGGTCTCGGCGCCCTTCACCTGCACGGCATCGAAGCTCTGCCCACCGCCCTCGGCCAGGATGCCGACCAGGTTGATGGCGATATGCGAATCACGCATCGCCGCCTCGACCGAGGCCGGGTAGCGCACATTGGCCTGGACGGCATGGATCTGCCCGACCCGGCCGAGCGGCTGCAGATGGCCGGCCAGCTCGGGCCGCCGCACCGCGACTCGGACGCGGTAATCGCGCTTGCAGAGCGCCCGGACCACGTTCCGCCCCAGAAAACCCGATCCGCCGAAGACCGTGACCAGCGTGTCCAGGTTCGATGCCATGGGGTGATTCCTGTGGGATTCGAGAGCGATTGATGTAGGTTAACCGTCTGGCGATACGCCATCGGCCTTATCCTGTACAGGGTATTTGAATTTCCAATCGCGAATTTGACAAGCGCGCAACCGATCCTTACTAAGCCGCTCCACATGCCCAGGTGGCGGAATTGGTAGACGCGCTGGCTTCAGGTGCCAGTGGCTTAACGGCCGTGAAGGTTCGAGTCCTTTCCTGGGCACCACCCCCTTTTTAAGCGATTGAAATCGCTCAGTATCCGGGGGGTGGGTGCGGGCAAGCCGTCACCCAGCGAGGGTAGAGGCGAGACAGCGATTCTACCGTTGGCCCTCATTTCTCGTCGTTAGACGCGACGGACGTAATCTCGTTCGATCCAAATCGAGTACATGTAGCTGGACTCGTCGACCACCTCGCCGACTTCGAGTTCGACCAGTTCTCCCTTGAGATCGACGGTCGGAAAATGGCGGCCGAGACACCTCGTGAAGAATGTCCGCGTTCCCGTGTATTCCGGTAGCGCATCTGGAATCGCCACGACTTCGACTCTGTCCCCGATCTTCATTCCACCATCTCAGGACGGGCTTGACGAGCTTGGCAGGCATCCTGCTCAGCTGGCGCTTGCGATCGTTCCCCCGTGGCGCCACCGCTCCAGTGCGCCGCAAATTTCGGGTTCTCCAGGGGGCGTCGCGCGAAGGCTTCGCGGTTCGCCTTAGATCGCCCATCCGTCGGCGGGATAGGCGACTGCCTCCGCGGGCTCGATCGTCATGCCGAGCCCGTTGCAGAATCGGCTGGAATAGAAGGCGAGCGGGGAACCGTCTCGCTGCCGGCACCAGCGGACCTCGCCAATGAACAGCGTGTGGTCGGCGACGTCAATTGACCGGACCACGTCGCAAGCGAACTGGGCGATCGCTTGCGACAGGACGGGAAACTCTTCCCGGTTGACCAGCGATGGCGAGCTTTCGGCCTGCGGCCTGCCGGAGAAGTGCGCGCAGAGTGTGAGATCTTCCGCGTGAAGGACATTCACGGCGTAACGCTTCGAATCCATGATCGCCTGCCAGGTCCGCCCTCGCATCACCGAGACCAGCACGGTCGGCGGTTTGGTGGAGACGGTCGTGAAGCTGTTGGCCGTCATGCCGACCGGAGTGCCGTTGCGGTCGATGCTCGCCACGACTGTCACGCCTGTGGGGAATCGCGCAGCGGCCGCCCGGAAGCTCGCCGGATCGGGATGCGGGTTCATCGATCGCGCTCCATGGCGAAACGGCAAGAGGTCGCGCCTTTCGGCGTGTGGTTCGAGAGATGGTTTGTCGGCACGCAGTCGCGGCCTGGTGCAAGTGGACCGTACGGCCGGCTCGCGATCATTGTTGCGTCAGGCAGCGAGCGGCGCGCGCCTGTCGATCCAAGCGTGGATGCGCTTGTCGGTCGCGACACGATCCCACTGACGCTCCGGGTAGTTGAAATTATCGGTGAACTCGTCGCAGAGTTCTCGGTCCTGCGCCATGGTGAGGATCAGCCGACCCATCGCCTCGGACGGCGGCCGCAGCATCAGATTCGTCCAGCGCGCAGCCGCGAACACGCGATTTTCGCGGGCGCGATCCACCTCCTCAACGAAGCGTGCGTCGAAGGCCACCGTTTCCACGATCGCCTTGCCGAGTTCGAAGGCGGCGTAGGAGGCGATGTTGGCGCCTTGGCCCATCAGCGGGTCGACCACTGAATGTACGTCGCCCAGCGCGACGGCGAATTTCTCACCATCGAAGGCGACCGACGATTGCCGCACGGTCGGCACCACCGCGCCTTGCAGCAGGTCGAGCGGCTGGGCAAGCCCGAAGCGATGGGTGTCGATCCGGTTGTAGGTGTGCGGATGATGCTTTTCCAGCTTGTCGAGAATTGTCTGGCGGAAGGCTGCAGGGTCCGCGTCGTAGCTCAGCGAGACCAGATCGGCCATGTCGCCGCCGGGAATGTTCTCCATCAGGAGCGCCGTCTTCATGCCGCTGAATGACAGCGTCGGAATGACGATCATCTCGCCATGTCTGGGCGACACCGAGAGCGTGACACCGCGCGGGTCGTCACCGTCCGGGCTGCCGTGATCGACGCCGTCATAGAGGCCCACGCAGAGCAGGCGCTGTGGCTGGCTGTAGGGGGACAACTCCGGCCGATGGGCGAACATTCGCCCGAGCGCACCTTTGCCGGTCGACACGACGAGAAGGTCAAAGCGTGAAACCAGAGCCGGGATGTCGTCGTCCTGGATGCTGGCATATTCGATGCTGCCGCCGCGATGCTCGAAATCCCTCATCAGCGCGGGCAGGTACATGCGGTAATCCACTGCCCGGCTCGGCTTCTTGAACGCGCCGCGAAACAGCAGCCCGTTGCCTGGGAAATTAAAGAAATGGTCGTGGTGGTGGTAGATCGTGGCGGCGTCATCCCAATGGTTCACGCCTAGTTCGTTCTCACGCGCGATGGTGACGCTGTGATGGGCGACCGTGTTCATCAGCCGCGCCGAGGCGTACTGCTCCGGAGTGCGGTCGGTCAGCACCGTCGCCTGGATCCCATGCTGTTGGAGATAAAGAGCCAGATGCAGGCCCCCGATTCCGGCGCCGACGATCCCGATCGATTTGTTCATTGTTGATCCTCCCTGGTTACCGAGAGGCTAGACCGGATCGACTGTGTCCATGTAGGGAATGATAAGAATATTACAAATTCCTGGGAGGAATGCATGGATCGAATCGATGCGCTGCAAACCTTCATTCGCGTGATGGAGGCCGGCAGCTTCAGCCAGGCCGCGAGCGATCTGGGCCTCGGACAGCCGGCCATCAGCAAGCGCGTGGCGTTGTTGGAGGCGGAGTTCGGCTGCCGGCTGTTCGTCCGCACTACGCGCAAGGTTCGTCCGACGCCGGAGGCCGATCGCGTGCTCAAGCTCGCCAAGGATATCGTCGCGCTGTTGGAAAGTGCCAGCACGCCGGCGCAGAGCCGGGTTCGCAGTCCGTCGGGGACCTTGCGAATCACTGTGCCGACCTCGTTCGGTCGCTACTTTTTCCGCGGCATTTTCGCAGAGTATCTTCGCCGCTATCCCGACGTGCGGCTCGATGCGAGCTTCACCGAGCAGTTCGTAGACCTGGTGGAGACCGGGACGGAGCTGGCAATTCGGATCGGAATGCTGAACTCCAGCTCGCTGGTGGCGCGGCGCGTCGGCACCATCAAGCGCCTCCTGGTGGCGGCCCCTTCACTGCTCGCACGGCATCAAGCCCCGCTCCTCCCCGACCATCTGCGCCGCATGCCGAGCGTAACGTATTCACGCTTGTCGCCGCGGAATCAGTGGACGTTCGAAGCCGAGACCGGCCGCCATGTGGTCGAGATCGCGCCGTCCATGACCTGCGACGACGCCGACGTGATGACGCTCGCGACGGTTGAGGGGCTCGGCGTCGCGGTGCTGCCAAGCTGGTGCGCCGTCGAACACATCGCCGCAGGCCGGCTTGTTCATCTGCTGCCGGATTATGCGGTACCATCGCTACCGATGCATCTCGTCTATCCTGACCCGCATTGGATGTCGCGCCGCGCGAGACTATTCCGCGATCTGATCATTGAGCGTGCCGACATGTTTGCGATTGGCTGAACACGTCGGCCGATGCTGGGAATTCGAGAACGCCGGCGATCGCCGCCGCAGCCCCTGCCGTCACACGATCCGTCGGCCCGCGCGTCGCGCGAAGCGACAGCTTCATGACCAACGAATAAACGATGGAGGTAATCCCAGTTCTCTCGTCCTGCGGCATTTTGCCAATTTTGTCCCGACATCGAATTACGCTCAGATCGGGCGCCGACTGGACGGCCCCAGCCGCGCTCCGACTATGCACCACGACAGAGCTTGGCGATGATCGCGATCGAAAGCCGGACGGCGCGAGCTCAATCAGCGCGCATCGCCGCCGTCGACGTCGTCCATGATCTCGACGCCGCCGAGATGATCTGGCGGAGTCTTGAGAACTCGAGTCATTCCATCACGCCCTTTCAGCGGTTCGACTTCCTCGCCCCCTGGCAGCGTGAGGTCGGTGAGCGCGCGGGACTGTCGCCTTTCATCGTCATCGCGCGTGACGGCGATGGCCAACCACGGGGCTTGCTCCCGCTTGCTCTGCAAACGGTTCTCGGCGTCCGCCGCGCGAGCTTCATGGGCGGCGAGCACGCAACCTTCAATATGGGCCTGTGGGAGCGTGGGTTCGCCTTGGGTGCCACGAAGGCCGATCTCCACGCATTCATGGCGATGCTCGCCAAGCGTGACAAAGTCGACGTGCTGGCGTTGCGCCAGCAGCCGGCGCAGTGGCGCGGCGTGCAAAACCCGCTGGCGCTGCTGCCTCATGAGCCCCTGGTCTTGAACTGCCCGATGCGCACAATCGAGCCGGGCGCAACGGCCGCGAACCTGATCGGCAATGCCTCCCGCCGCATGAAGCTCAAGCAGCGCAAACTGCTGGAGCTGACCCGCTACCGCTATCACGTTGCCTCCACTGATGCCGACATTGCCCGTCTGCTCGACTGGTTTTTCCGCGTGAAGTCGGAGCGGTTGGCCGAGCGGAAGGTGTCCAATGTGTTCGCCGAAGGCGCGGTGGAGAACTTCATCCGCGCCGCCTGCACGACAAGGCTGTCCCACGGCGGCCGTGTCATCGAAATCCATGCGCTCGAATGCGACGAGGAAGTGATCGCGATCTTCGCCTTGGCTGCCGATGGCCACCGCTTCTCCACGATGTTCAACACCTACACTTTGTCAGACAACGCGAAACTCAGTCCCGGCCTGCTCCTGATGCAGGAAATCATCCATCATTTTGCCGGCCGGCACTATTGCGCCTTCGACTTCGGCCTCGGCTCGCATGACTACAAGCGGCTGTTCTGCAAGGACGACGAGCCATTGTTCGACAGCTTCATTCCGCTCACCAGGCTCGGCCGACAGGCCGCCGGAGTGATGTCCGCGGTGGGCCGCACCAAGCGGTTGGTGGAACACCATCCGAAGCTCCGCGGCGTTGCGCAGCGCCTTCGCAAGGCCTTGCTTGACAAAGCATTCTGCGCAATTCCTCTCGTTTCCTTGCTTCAAATGTAGCTGCCGAAGCCCGCGTAGCCGGAACGAGCGGCCCTGCCGTCACACGATCCGCCGGCCCGCGCGTCGCGCGATCGGCCGCTGCACGAAATACATCGCGATCATCGAAATGATGGTCGTTGCGACGACGATGTAGCCCAGCCGGTCGAAATGCAGCAGCGAACCGTCGGGATTTTCCGCGATGATCGCCGCCGCAAAGACCGAGCCCAGCCCGCCCGACAGCTGCTGCACCGAGGCCGAGATCGCGCTGAACGATCCGCGCTGGCTGGCGTCGGGAATCGCCGACATCAGGGCCTGGGACGGGATCATGCGCGAGAAGATGCCGATGAACATCAGCACATTGACCAGGATCGCGGTCAGCAGCGAGACGTGGCCGAGGTTGGTGTAGATCAGCACCATGATGACGGACACCACGCAGCCGAACACGAAGGTCGGATATTTGCCGAACGCATCGCTGGCGCGGCCGACCAGCGGCCCGATGATGATGCTGAACAGGCCCGAGACGAGATAGATCGTCGGCAGGTGGACGATGTCGATGCCGAGATTATGCACCGTGAAGGCGCTGCCGAACGGCATCAGCATGAAGCCGCCGGTCGCGAGCAGCGTGGTCACCAGGAAAGCCAGCGTGTAGCGCGGCTGGCCGACAGTCGCGATCAGATGGCGGAACGGATTGCTGTCGTGCTGCAATTTGAGATGGGCATCGACCGGGTGCATCGCGATCGCAATCGCCGCGATCGCGGCAATCGACAGGCCGACGATGGCCACGAAGCAGATGTGCCAGTTCCAGTGATTGGCCAGGAACAGGCCGGCCGGGACGCCGAGCACCTGGCTCGCGGCGAACGCCGTCTGCAGGATGCCCATGGCGCGGCCGCGCTGTTGCAGCGGGAACAGGTCGGTGACGATGGCAAGCACGACGGAGCCGATCACCCCGCCGAACACGCCGGTGACGATGCGGCCGAGCAGCAGCACGTGGAAATTCTGCGCCAGCGCGCAGAGCACGGTGCCGAGCATGAAGCCGACATAGAAGAACAGCAGCAGCCGCTTGCGGTCGAAGCGATCGGCAAAGCCGGCGGCAAGGACGCCGGAAATCCCGGCCGCGAACGCGTAGGCCGAGACCGCGACGCCAAATTGCCCGGCCGTGATGTTCAGCGACGGCATCAGGATGGCGCCGAGCGGCGACATGATGATGAAGTCGAGGATCAGCGTGAATTGCGTGAAGGCGAGCAGCGCGATCAGGAACGATTGGTAGCGCGAGAAGCCGCGCTCCTGCTGGTCGTCGATCGGCGCGGCGATGGTCTGGTCGGACATAAGGCTCATTTCATTTGGGACGGCGGGTTCGGGCTGGCAACAAATAGGGTCGGCGCGGCCCGATTTCATGGGGCGCGCGGGCAACAGTTCCCTCGAAATTGAACGCGTCGCGGCAATGACTTGGCCCCGACTTGGCCGCGTGCCCACGTCGAACTTGGCGAGAAAATGGGGACAGCGGCGCACCCGAGACGCCATGGCGATTTTGTTTCCGGTTGTGTCGGTCGATAACTGCAACGGGTGAATGCTGTACTTCACAACCTTGAAAGCGTGCGCACGTCAAGGATGTGAATCATGCGGATGCATCTCATGGTTCCGTCTGTGGCGACCGCGCAACAGGTCGCTGCAAATCGGTTCAAGTTTGAATGGAGCGATCGGCGGAGCTGAGAGCGGGGCGGGGGTGGCGGGAGGCCGGGCGCTCGGCTTCGCGCCGACGTTGGAGTAAGGGCATGGTTTCCTCGCGGCTCGCGGCGATCCTGTCGTGCACGGCTCTAAGTGTCGGTTGCCTGTTGTCCACATCGCCGGCGTTTGCCGCTTGCGACAGTCTCGCGCCGGCGAGCGGGCAGACGGTAACCTGCTCGACCGCAGCGCCGAATCCCTCGCCGGCCGGCGTGCAGGCCGCTGCCGGCAGCTCGAACGTCACCGTGAACGTGCTGCAGGGCGCCGGCATTACGCCCGGCGCCGGAGCGACCGCGATCGGGCTTGTCTCCGGCAGTGCCGCCACCAATAACGGCACGCTGACCATCAGCGGCGGTGGCACCGGCATCTTCGGCAGCGGCGACGGCAACGTCTTCACCAACGGCGCGTCGGGCGTGATCACGACCTCGGGCGCCGGCAGCAATGCGATCGCCGCCAGCAGCAACGGCAACACGCTGATCAATACCGGGACGATCACCACCCAGGGCCCGCAATCGCACGGCCTTTATGTGCAGACCGGCGACAGCAACACCTTCACCAATAGCGGCACCATCACCACGGCCGGCGCAGGCGCCCGTGCGATCTTCTCCGCCGGCCAGTTTGCGACCATCACCAATACCGGCACGTTGCTCACGACCGGTGGGGACGCGGGCGGCACCGCCAACAACACCGTGTTCATGCAGGGCAATGCGGGCGTGTTGCGCAACAGCGGCACGATCGAGGCGCGCGGCGTCAATGCGGACGGCGTGTTCTCCAACACCGCCGGATCGTCGTTCACCGCCCGCATCGAGAACCTCGCCGGCGGCAAGATCATCAGCCAGGGGGGGCCCGCGATCCGCACGCTCAACGGCGCCACCACCATCGTCAATGCCGGCCTGATCGCCGGCAACAGCGGTACGGCGCTCGCGGGCGGCGGCGGTGCGGTGACGATGATCCTGCAAACCGGCTCGCAGACCGTCGGGCTTGCCGACGGCGGCGGCGGCGGCAACCAGGTGCGGCTGCAAGGCAGCGGCACGGTAGATAATGCGTTCGCGCGATTCCAGACGCTGACGATGGAGGGCAATGACTGGACCTGGGCCGGCACCGGCACCTTCGCCAACACCTTCGACAACAGCGGCTCGCTGACGCTGCAGACGTCGCTGACCGGCAATGTGTCGATCGCGGCCGGCACCAGCCTGCTGGCCGGCAATGGCGCCAATCCGTCGATCACGCCGTTTCCGGGCGGCCCGCCGATCACCGTCACCAATGCCGGCGTCATCAACCTGACCAATGGCGGCGCTACCGCGGCGAACAGCCTGACCATTGCCGGCAACTATGTCGGCAATGGCGGCGGGCTCTATCTGCGCACCGTGCTCGGCGGCGATGGCTCACCGTCGGATCGGCTCGTCATCTCCGGCGGCAATGCGGCGGGCTCGACCGCGGTGACCGTCACCAATGCCGGCGGCGCGGGCGCATTGACCATCGCCGACGGCATCATGGTGGTGCAGGCCGTCAACGGCGGCACCACGGCTGCGGGCGCGTTCGGCCTCTCCAACGCCGTCGTAGCGGGCGCGCACGAATATCTCTTGTTCCGCGGCGGCGTCTCCGCCGGCAGCGCCGACAACTGGTATCTGCGCTCGACATTGTTGCCCGGCACGGCCTCGCCCGCGCCGGCGCCGCCTTTATCGCCCAACGTGGTGCCGCCGCCTCCGGGGCTGCCTGCGGAGGATCTGTCGTCGCTGACGCCGCCGCCGGCGGGCGCCGCGCCGGTCCAGCTCTACCGTGAGGAGGTGTCGGTCTATTCGGCGCTGCCGCAGGTGGCGCAAAAGCTCGGGCTGGCGACGCTCGGCACCTTCCATCAGCGCCAGGGCGATCAGGCCTTGCTGACCAGCGGCGGCGAACAGCCGGCGGCGTGGGCGCGTGCCTATGGCTCGCACAGCTCGCAGAGCTGGGCCGGCACGGTCAGCCCCGCCTTCGACGGCACCATGGCCGGCGTGCAGGTCGGCGTCGACATCCTGCGCTTCCAGTCCGCGCCCGAGCATCATGATCGCGCCGGCTTCTTCTATGCGTATGGCTGGGCCAGCGGCAACATCAGCGGCTTCGCGCTCGGCCTGAACGACGTCCGCATCGGCACGCTCTCGATCGACAGCCAGAACATCGGCGGCTACTGGACCCATGTCGGCCCGTCGGGCTGGTATGTCGACGCCGTGCTGATGGGCAGTTTCTACGGCGCAAGCCCGCAGTCGGATCGTCAGGTCGGCGCACGGGTGTCGGGCACCGGCGTCGCTGCATCGCTGGAAGCCGGCGCGCCGATCCCGCTGAACAGTTTTCTCGCGATCGAGCCGCAGGTGCAGCTGATATGGCAGCGCCAGTCGTTCGACAGCTTCAACGACATGTTTTCGAGCGTCGCGCTCGGCAGTGCCGATACGTTGACCGGGCGGCTCGGCGTGCGCATTCCCTCAACCTTCGTCGTCGGCACGACCGAACTGCTTCCGTATCTCGAGGCCAATCTCTGGCACACGGCCGCGAACGACCGCAGCATCGCCTTCGCGACGACGGACCTGATCGCGTGCAAAGCCGCGGCACCGCCGTCGAGATCGGTGCCGGCGTCTCCGCGCAGCTCAATCGCACGATGCGCCTATGCGAGCGCCGACTACACGACCTCGGTGGACAGCCTCCATCGCGAGGACATCACTGGCCGCTTCGGCCTCCGCGTCAGCTGGCAATGATGGCGCGCCCTCGTGGGGGGCGCGCGGCGGGGACAGCAACCCATTGTCTCCGCTGCACAATGGCGGTACACCCTGAACTATCTGTGCCGGAACAATTAAGGATTCCCGCTGCTCGTGTCCGGCCCTGACGGGCCCCGATACCAATGCGCGATCCGAAGACTGGCGCATGCTCGCCTGTCGGCGGATTGGACGGTAGTTTATTCCGACAGCGATTCGACGAGGTTTTTGACAGCATGACCATCCGCCTGCATCGCGGCGACCTGCCCGATCTGTCCCGCTACACCGATTCGGTGGCGATCGACACCGAGACCATGGGGCTGCATCCGCACCGTGACCGGCTCTGCGTGGTGCAGATGTCGAACGGCGACGGCACCGCCGACGTGATCCAGATTCCGAAGGGCCACACCGATTCGCCGAACCTGAAGGCGCTGCTCGCCAACCCCAAGATCACCAAGATCTTCCATTTCGCACGGTTCGACGTCGCGGTGCTCTACAACACGTTCGGCGTGATGCCGACGCCGGTCTATTGCACCAAGATCGCCTCGCGGCTGTCGCGCACCTACACCGATCGCCACGGCCTGAAGGATCTGGTGCGCGAGGTGCTGAACGTCGAATTGTCGAAGCAGCAGCAGTCGAGCGACTGGGGCGCGCAAAGCCTCAGCGAGGCCCAGCTCGCCTACGCGGCCTCCGACGTGCTGCACCTGCATGCGCTGCGCGACAAGTTGAACGTCATGCTCGCGCGCGAGGGACGGACCGATCTCGCCCAGGCCTGCTTCGATTTCCTTCCCGCCCGTGCCAGGCTCGATCTCGACGGCTGGGAGGCCGAGGACATTTTCGCCCATTCATGATGAGCGCCGAATTCGTCTCGGCCGGGGCAGTTCCGCCCCGTTTCGGCCAAACTGTTCACGCGTGGTCCGCTGCGGGGGCGCGAGGTGAGGTCCGGGCTGCATATTTGGGCGGCTCCGGCTAGAATAGGGGCAGTTTCGCGCCTCTGGAGCTCAGGTGAATTCGGTTCAGAATCCAGCCTATGTCACGGGCCTCGAGGCGCGCTTTGCCGCCGCCGCGCGGCACAGTCGCATGGTGCGGATTCTGCGCGTCGCGGTTCCCGCGATGGTCGGGCTGGCGATGGCCGTGATCATCTACATCGCACTCTTCAATCCGTTCCACGACCTGATCCCCAAGCTGCCGCTCGAGATGGATAACCTCGTCGTGTCCGGCACCAAGATCACGATGGAAGCGCCGCATATCGCCGGCTTCTCCAACGACGGACGGCCCTACGAAATGTGGGCCAAGGCGGCGATCCAGGATGTCACCGATCCCGACCATGTCGAGCTGAAGACGATCCGCGCCAAGGTGGCGCAGCAGGATCGGTCGACGGTGACGATGGATGCGCGCACCGGCTTCTTCGACAACAAGAAGCAGCTGCTCGACTTGCGCCAGGACATCTTCCTGCAGTCGTCCACCGGCTATGAGGCGAGGCTGACGCAGGCCTTCGTCGACATCAACAAGGGCAACGTGTCGTCGGACGAGCATGTCGACGTCAAGCTGCTCGACGGCACGCTGACCGCCGACAGGCTCCGGATCTACAACAGCGGCGAGCTGGTGCGGTTCGAAGGCAATGTCGTGATGAATCTCGACAAGCTTGGTGACAACAATGCTGCCCCGCCTGCCGAGCCCGCTCCACCGCCGCCGCCGCCGAAGCCGCGCAAATCCGCCAACACGAAATGATTTTGATGATGAGACGTTTTCCGCACGGCATGGCAATTGCGGCGTTCCTGCTCGCGCTTTTCTCCGCGAGTGCCGCGTTCGCGCAGGGCTCGATGAGCGGCGTGCCCAACGCCATGCAGGGCTTCTCGCAGAACCGCGACCAGCCGATCCAGATCGAGGCTGCTTCGCTCGAAATGCGCGACAAGAAAAAGGAGGCGACCTTCGCCGGCAATGTGAAGGTCGTGCAGGGCGACACCACCATGACGTCGAAGACGCTGGTCGTGTTCTACGAGGATAAATCGACCCAGGCGCCGGCGCCCGCCCCGGCCGGCACCAAGGGGGCAAACGCCAAGGGCGCCGCGCCGATGCAGACGGCAACCCCGGGCCCCGGCGGCGCCTCCTCGATCAAGCGGCTGGAGGCGAAGGGCAATGTCGTCGTGACCCAGAAGGATCAGGTCGTCACCGGCGAGACCGCGATCTTCGACACCAAGACCAATCTGATCACGATGCTTGGCGGCGGCGGCAGCCAGGTGGTGCTGACCCAGTGCCAGAATGTGCTGCGCGGCGACCGCCTTTTGGTCGACATGACCACCGGCGTCTCGCGCGTCGAAGCCGACAATGGCAAGGTGCAGGGCCTGTTCATCCAGTCGCCGGGCGGACAGAGCGGCAAGTGCGGCACGCCGGCCGCCCCCGGCTCAGCCCCGGCCCCGTCGCCGATGCAGCTGCTTCCCGGCGGCAAGTCCAAGTAAGCTTCACGTAAGGTCAAGCAGAATCAATCAGTTAGATAATATTCTGCGGCCGCGTGGTTGAAGCCGGCGGGGCGAGACTGTATCTACTGCAGCGGCCCGGCCGAACAATGCGCCTCGAGGGGAATATGTTGGCCGGGACAGGGGCATCCATTCATTCAAGGCGCGGGTGATCGCGCTTTGCCGTGTTGTTCGAGCATGATCTCCGCGCAAACGCGTCCGCTTTTGTCGCGCGGGAAGGCCGGTATTCAGATTTCCGGCTCATGCTTGCGGCTTCGCACGCGAATCGATCGATGCGCAGGCGAGGTCGCGGGATCACCGTGAAAGGCTGAAGCGAAGCGGGGATGGTGGATTTTCTCGGCATGTTCCGGCGGCGCTCTGCGAAACGCAGTACCGGATTTGCGCGCTCGCATGACGACATTACGGCGCTCGACGACCAGTTCGGCGAGATGCTGACGTCTCCAGTGCGCGACGCGCCGCCGATGGCGCGCGCCGCGTCGGCTCCCGGCGTCGAGCTGCCGCGATCCCAACCGGCAGCAGCGCTGGCGCGGGCGAGGCCGGCCAGGAACAGCGCGCCCGCCGCGCCGCAGCTGATCAAGCGGCCGGGTTATCTGGCTGTGCATAGCGTGGAAAAGAGTTTTGGCAGCCGCCAGGTCGTGCGCGGCGTCAGCATCTATGTGCGCCGTGGCGAGGCGGTCGGCCTGCTCGGGCCCAACGGCGCCGGCAAGACCACCGTGTTCTACATGATCACCGGGCTGATCAAGGCCGATCGCGGCGCGATCGAGCTCGATGGCCACGACGTCACCAAGCTGCCGATGTATCAGCGCGCGCGCCTTGGCATCGGCTATCTGCCGCAGGAAGCCTCGATCTTCCGCGGCCTGTCGGTCGAGCAGAACATCCGCGCGGTGCTCGAGGTCGTCGAGCCCTCGAAGAAGAAGCGCGAGCACGAGCTGGATTCGCTGCTCGACGAGTTCAACATCACGCGGCTGCGCAAGAGCCCGTCGATCGCGTTGTCCGGCGGCGAGCGCCGCCGCGTCGAGATTGCGCGCGCGCTGGCGACGCGCCCCAATTACATGCTGCTCGACGAGCCGTTCGCCGGCATCGACCCGATCGCGGTCGGCGACATCCAGGACCTCGTCCGCCATCTCACCAACCGCGGCATCGGCGTGCTCATCACCGACCACAATGTCCGCGAGACGCTCGGCCTGACCGACCGCGCCTATATCGTCTATGCCGGTGAAATCTTGACTGAGGGAAGCCCGGAGGAGATCGTTAATGATCCCGATGTACGTCGGCTTTACCTTGGCGAGGAATTCCGCCTGTAGCGCATGATCCGCCAAAGTGTGAAGCGGTTTGGCGATAAGATCATGCGCTAATTAAAGAATTTGACGCGCGATCGGACGCAAAACAGGGGCGTCCACTTTTGCTGATCGCGGTTATCGCTATTTTCCAATCCGTCAAGCCGTGTACAAGGGCTTCGGACTAATATAAGCAAGAATCGAGCCAACTTTTAGGATCGTTCTTGCCTCCATGGCGCTGACCCAAAGACTAGAGTTCCGCCAGTCGCAGTCGCTGGTGATGACGCCGCAGCTGATGCAGGCGATCAAGCTGCTGCAACTGTCGAACCTTGATCTGTCGGCCTTTGTCGAGGAAGAGCTGGAGCGCAATCCGCTGCTGGAGCGGGCGGCCGACGGACCGGAGCCGCCGGTGGCGGGCGAGCCCGCCATGGAGCGGCCGGACTACGGCGATTCCGACGGTTCCAGCAGCTATGGGGACGATGGCGACGCCTCCGACATGGCCGCAGGCCCAGGCGGCGAGGCCGGATTCGATCCCGGCCAGGAGGAATGGCTGAACCGCGACCTCGGCAGCCGCGCCGAAATCGAGCAGACGCTCGATACCCGCCTCGACAACGTGTTTTCCGAGGAGCCGGCGGAGGCGGCGGCGCGCGCCGCGCAGGATGCACCGCCATCGGTCTACACCGAATGGGGCGGCGGCGCCTCCAGCGACGACGAGTACAATCTCGAAGCTTTCGTGGCCGCCGAGCTGACGCTTGCCGACCACCTCGCCGAACAACTCGCGGTCGCGTTCTCGGCGCCGGCGCAGCGCATGATCGGGCAGTATCTGATCGACCTGGTCGACGACGCCGGCTACCTGCCGGCCGATCTCGGCCAGGCCGCCGAGCGGCTCGGTGCGTCGCAGCAAGCGGTCGACGAGGTCGTCGCCGTGCTGCAGAAGTTCGATCCGCCCGGCGTATGCGCGCGAAACCTGAGCGAATGCCTCGCGATCCAGCTGCGCGAGCTCGATCGCTACGATCCGGCGATGCAGGCGCTGGTCGAGCATCTCGACCTGCTCGCCAAGCGCGACATCGCGGCCTTGCGAAAGCTCTGCGGCGTCGACGACGAAGACATCACCGACATGATCGCCGAGATCCGCCGGCTCGACCCGAAGCCCGGACTGAAGTTCGGCACCGCGCGAACGCAAACCATGGTGCCCGACGTCTATGTGCGTCCGGGTCCCGACGGCGGCTGGCATGTCGAGCTCAACAGCGACACTCTGCCGCGCGTGCTGGTCAACCAGACCTATTACGCTGAACTGTCGAAGACGATCCGCAAGGACGGTGACAAGTCGTATTTCACCGATTGCTTGCAGAACGCGACCTGGCTGGTCCGCGCGCTCGATCAGCGCGCCCGCACCATCCTGAAGGTCGCGACCGAAATCGTCCGCCAGCAGGATGGTTTCTTCACTTATGGCGTCGCGCATTTGCGGCCGCTCAATCTGAAGGCGGTCGCGGACGCGATCCAGATGCATGAATCGACGGTGTCGCGCGTCACCGCCAACAAATACATGGCGACCAATCGCGGCAGTTTTGAATTGAAGTATTTTTTCACCGCCTCGATCGCGTCGGCCGACGGCGGCGAGGCGCATTCGGCCGAAGCGGTGCGTCATCACATCAAGCAATTGATCGACGGCGAGGCCCCGTCGGCGATCCTGTCCGACGACACGATCGTGGAACGTTTGCGCGCCTCGGGCATTGATATCGCCCGCCGTACCGTCGCGAAGTATCGCGAGGCGATGCGGATACCATCCTCGGTGCAGCGCCGCCGTGACAAACAGAGCATGCTCGGTAATGCCCTTTCGGCTCCTGCCTCCTCGTCCGACCGGTCGCGCGATACAGCCTCCGTTTAGGTTACTTCTTGAGCGTGACCCCGTTCGGGTACGGACCGGGCCATGCGCTCGTTGCGTTCGCGCCAAATCGGGATAGTCTCAATCTTTCCAGGTCGAGCGTCGTCCAGAAAGGGAGGTAACCGGAAGCCCAGCAAGCATCATGCTCCTGCAAGAGTGATCGAGGCATCCAGCAATTGAGGCATCAAATGACCCTTCGAATCTCGGGAAAGAGCATCAGCATCGGCGAGGCGCTTCGCGCGCGCGTCAGCGAGCGCACCGACGAGGTCCTGCGAAAGTATTTTGATGGCAACTATTCGGGTCACATCACGCTGAGCAAGGATGGCTTCGGCTTCCGAACCGATTGCGCGCTGCATCTGGATTCCGGCATCACGCTGGAAGCCGAATCCAACGCCACCGACGCCTATGCCAGCGCGGACGCCGCGCTCTTGATGATCGAGAAGCGCCTGCGCCGCTACAAGAGCCGGCTCAAGGATCGCTCCGCCCGCAAGACCTACGCCGCGACTGCCGCGCTTGCCGAATTGAACGGCGTCGGGCTCGACGCGCCGAGCTACGTCATCGAGGCGCCCGAGAACGAGGACGAGGTCACCGAATACAGCCCGGTGATCATTGCCGAGGCAACCACCGCGCTGAAGCGGCTGTCGGTCAGCGAAGCCGTGATGGAGCTCGATCTGACCGGCGCCTCCTGCCTGGTGTTCCAGCATGGCGGCAGCGGCCGGTTGAACATCATTTACCGCCGTACGGACGGCAATGTCGGCTGGGTCGATCCGCCGGCAGTGAGCCCTTGAGGATAGTTGGCAGATGGCATTGACGTCCGAAGCCGGCCCTGCTTATGGTCCGCCGCCTCCAGGAACAAGGGAGGCGGAACAGGGTTCGCAGGTGTTGGCACCGCCGATACGTTGGAGTAGAAGCCCTGCCAACCGGTCCCGGGCTAAGCCCGCATCCCACCTCATCTTCTTGACGCCGCCGCTGTAAAGCCTATTTCGCAACCTGACGGTCATTCACCTCGGAACGTCCCAATGCCGATTACCGATTTGGTCGCACCCGAGGCGATTCTCCCGGCTTTGAAAGTCATCAGCAAGAAGCAGGCGCTGCAGGAACTCGCCGCGCGTGCCTCCGCGCTGACCGGGCAGAATGAGCGCGCCATCTTCGAGGTGCTGCTGCAGCGCGAGAAGCTCGGCACCACGGCGGTCGGCTATGGCGTCGCCATTCCGCACGGCAAGCTGCCCAAGCTGGAGAAGCTGTTCGGCTTCTTCGCCCGCCTCGAACGCCCGATCGATTTCGAGGCGATGGACGGCCAGCCGGTCGATCTGATCTTCCTGCTGCTCGCACCGGAAGGCGCCGGCGCCGACCATCTCAAGGCGCTGGCGCGGATCGCCCGCCTGCTGCGCGACCAGGACGTCGCCAAGAAGCTGCGCGCCTCGCGCGACGCCCAGGCGATCTACTCGGTGCTCGCACTGCCGCCGGCGAGCGCGGCGTAAGTCCGCCTGCCGTACGATTTTGCGGGCGCTTGGCGGCCCGTGGTATAGTTCGTTCATGACGCGAACCGAAGCCCTCAGGAAGCTCCGTGACCAGGCCGATGCCATCAAGGCACTCGGGGCGACTTCGCTGTATCTATTTGGTTCGACTGCGCGCGACGAGGCTCGTGCAGGGAGTGATATTGATCTTTTCGTGGACTACGATCCTCGCAGCCGGTTCAATGCTCTCGACCTGGTCGCGACCAAGCGACTGCTCGAAGAGAGTCTCGGCGTCGAAGTCGATCTCACCACACGCAAAGGACTTCATCCACTGATTCGAGAGCGGATCGAGGCGGAGGCAACGCGGGTTTTCTGAATGATCGTGCGCTCCCCCTTGCATCGTATCCACGACATGCTCGAAAGCATCCGTGGCATCGAAAAGGCGTTGGCAGGAAAATCCATCCGCGACTACGAGCGCTCGTGGCTGCTGCGCTCCGCAATTGAACGCGGAATCGAAGTCATTTCGGAAGCGAGCCGCCACCTCGGCAGCGAGTTAAAGGCTCAGCACGAGAATGTCCGCTGGAAAGACATCGCAGGCATAGGCAACATCTTGCGGCATGATTACCAGCGCGTTGACGCCACGAGGTCAAGGATGATCTACCACCGCTGAAGGCCGCGCTGTTGGCGCTCAAGGCTTCATTGGAGTAGTCCGTAGCCCGGATGGAGCGAAGCGCAATCCGGAGCTACTCTAACTGCGGATAGTTCAGTCCCGGATTACGCTGCGCTCCATCCGGGCTACGGAGCGTTCGCAAACCTCTCAGCAGATCGTCGGCAGCAGACGGCGAACCTCGTCGAGCAGATCGGGGATTGCCTTCTCGTCATTGGCGAGATGCCGGAGCAGCGCGCTCTGGAACAGGCCGTCGAACAGCGCGTACAGCGCCGCCGGTGACGATGCCGGCCGCTTGTTGCCGAGCTCGGCGTAGCGCGTGGCGATGCGCCAGATCATCGCTTCCAGGCTCTTGTCGATCTCGAGCACGTCCTTGCGGAACGCCGGCTCGAACATCGCCTGCGAGCGCAGATCGTACCAGAGCCGATGCATGCGCGCTTCGTTTTCGAGCGTGGCCGCGAGCTTGGCGAGAAAACCTTCGGTCAATTCGTCGCGGCTGCGTGCTGTCGTCACCACCTCGTCATAGCGCGTCACGCATTTCGCCTTGTAGTGGCGGACGCAGCAGCAGATCAAATCGAGCTTGTCGCTGAAGTAGTAGTGAAACACGCCGTGCGTGAATGCGGAGTTTTGCGCGATCTCGCGCAGGCTGGTGCGCGCGAAGCCGAGCTCGCCAAGCGTCTCCAGCGCGGCCTCCGCGAGCTCGACGCGCCGCGCGTTGAACTTCTCGTCGCGCAGCGCCTCGGCCGCTACAGCCACCCGTTGGGCCGCTCCTGTCGCTTGCCGCGCCATTCCGTGCCTTCCCTCTGCTGCTTCCCTCGAGCAACTATACCGCGGCGACCGCGGCGCGCTCCATCTCTTCACAACCATCCTCTTTGACACTTGTCAAATTCAGACTTGACAAGTGTCAAGTTCCTGGACGAGGGTTGGCGAAATAATTTGGACAACCGTCAAGACGGCTGACCAATCGACGAACCAGGAGGAAATGCACCGCCGGGGCGCGCCAACGCTGCGCCCGCCGACGCCGGCCGCGATCACCATTGCGCTCCAAATGCGCAGGCCCCGGCCCGCGCTGCCTCTGTCAGCACCACCATCAATCGGCAAGCAAAGGGAGGACTACGTCATGAGTGGGAAGAGCCTTGAAGGCAGGAAAGCCCTGGTCACCGGCGGCGCCCGGGGGATTGGCGCGGCGATCGCGCAGGCATTGGCGCGGTCCGGCGCCGCGGTCATGATCGGTGACATTCTGGATGACGCCGGCAAGGCCAGCGCCGCCGAGATCGCCAAGGCCGGGGTCAAGACCGGCTTCGTCAAGCTCGACGTCACTGACGATGCGCAATGGGAGCGGGCCGCCGCAGCGACGGTCGAAACTCTCGGCGGCTTCGACATCCTGATCAACAATGCCGGCATCGAGATCACGTCGCTGGTCGCCGACATCAAGGCCGAGGACGCGCGCCGCATGTGCGACGTCAACATCGTCGGCACCGTGCTCGGCATGAAGCACGCCTTCCGCGCGATGCGGCCGGGCGGCGCCGCGGGCAAGGGCGGCGCGGTCGTCAATATCGCTTCGGTCGCGGCGACGATCGCCTTCCCGAGCATCGCGGTCTATTCCGGCACCAAATCCGCGGTCGACCGCATGACGCGGGTCGGCGCGATGGAAGCCGGCAAGCTCGGCTATGGCGTGCGCGTCAACTGCATCTATCCAGGCCTGATCCCGACTGACATGGGCCTGCAGCTCGCCAACGACATCGTGAAGATCGGTCTCGCGCCCGACGTCAACGCCGCTGTCGGTTCGGTGGTGGAGCAGACGCCGCTCGGCAAGCTCGCGGAGGTCTCCGACATCGCCGACGCCGCCGTGTTCCTGTGCTCGAACGATGCGCGATTCATCACCGGCATCGGCCTGCCGGTCGATGGCGGCATGGGCATGTAGCAACAAAGCCGACAACAAGCATTTCGGAGGATCGCAATGAGCGACAAGAAGCCCGTCATCGTCTATGGCGCTTCCGGCTATACCGGCCGGCTGGTCTGCGAATATCTGCGCGAGTACAACATCCCCTTCATCGCCGCTGGCCGCAGCGCCGAGAAGCTCAACGCCGCGATGAAGTCGAACGTGGCCGGCATCGAGACCGCCGACTACGAGGTCGTGTCGGTGCCGCACACCGTGGCCGCGCTGACCGAATTGTTCAAGGGCGCCTCGGTGGTGCTCAACACCGTGGGCCCCTTCGCCAAGTTCGGCGGCGAGGTGGTGCAGGCCTGCCTGGCTGCCAGGTGCCACTATACGGATACGACCGGCGAGCAGGACTGGCTGATCACGCTCGAGCACGAGTTTGGCACGAAATTCGCCAATGCCGGCCTGTTGCTGGCGCCGGGCATCGCGCAGATGTACACCACCGGCGAGATCGCCGCGCAGCTGTGCCTGGAAACGCCCGGCCTCGACACACTCGATATCGCCGTGTTCTGGGGCGGCAGCCCGACCATCGCCTCGACGCAGACCATCCTGGTCAACGCCGCGATGGCCAAGGCCTACTACCTGGAGCAGAACAAGTACGTCGAGCATCAGCCCGATGCCGGCCTCTACAACCTCGCCATCCCCGGCCAACACGAGCTGGCGCTGGCGCTGCCGTGGGGCGGCACATCGCACCCGGTGTGGTTCAAGCAGGATCCGCGCGTCGCCAACGTGAAGGTGCTGGGCGGCGTGTTCAATCGCGCGCTGATGCTGGGCGTGCCGCAGATCGTCGCCGCCGCGCTGGAGGCGACCAAGGACATGAAGCCCGACGAGCGCTACGCCGCGCTGGCACAGACCGCTGCCGGCGTGATGAACACCATGCCGCCGCGCGAGAACCCGCGTGTCAACAAGTCGCTGGATTCGGTGTATGCCTCCGGCCCGCTGGGGCGCGCGCACTGCGTCATCTACGGCAACAGCAACTACAAGCAGACCGGCATGTTGCAGGCCTATGCTGCCGCGCACCTGCTGCAGCAGCCGCCCAAGCGCGTAGGCTTCGCCTCCGGCTGTCAGGCGTTCGGTCATCGCGAGCTGCTCGGGCAATTGCGCAGCTTCGGCCTGGTCGGCAAGCCGGTCCTGACCGTGCATGATTGAGCTTGAGCCCCGCCCGGATCGGGGCTCGACACTCCGTTCCCTGAAGCGTTTTCGTTTTGCTCGAAAACGCACCTTCCGCGGGTGACGCAGTAGCGCGTCACCCGCCCCTTGCGCGAGACCTGCCATGCGCTTCATCGATTATCTCGATAAGGGTGCCTCGCTCGGCGCTGACGCGCCATGCCTCACGATGGACGGACGCGACCTCAGCTATGGCGAGGTGCAGCGGCTGAGCTACCGGATCGCGCGCGGGCTCGACCGGTCGGGCATCGCTCCCGGCGAGAAGGTCGCGATCCTGTCCGGCAACGATCCGCTCGCTTTCGCCTGCGTGTTCGGCATCTCGCGCGCGGCTGCCGTGTGGTGTCCGATCAATCCGCGCAACGAGGCGACCGAGAACAAGTTCATCCTCGATCAGTTCGATTGCAGCCTGCTGCTGTTTCATTCCAGCTTTGCGCCGATGGTCGAGGCGGTCCGGCAGGACCTGCCCAAGCTGCGCGCGCTGGTCTGTCTCGACGCCGAGCTGCCGTTCGCGCCGTCATTCGAGCGCTGGCTCGGCGGGCTTACTGATGATGTCTATCAGCGCGCCACGATCGACGATCTCGCGATGATCCCGGGGACCGGCGGCACCACCGGCAAGCCGAAGGGCGTGATGCTGTCGGGACGCAACATCGAGGCGATGACCGCGCTGACTCTGATGGGCTATCCGTTCAAGGGCCGCCCGATTTATCTCGCGCTGGCGCCGCTGACGCATGCCGCCGGCGTGCTCTGTTTCCCGATCATGACGCTGGGCGGCCGCGTCGTGATCATGCACCACCCTGACATCGGCGAGTTCCTGGCGCTGATCGAGCGCTACCGCGTCACCCATACCTTCCTGCCGCCGACCGTGATCTACATGCTGCTCGATCATCCCGGGCTCGACGCGGCCGATCGCGGCTCGCTGCAATGTTTCTGGTACGGCGCGGCACCGATCTCGGCGACGCGGCTAGCGGAAGCCTTGAAGCGGATCGGGCCGATGGCGCAGCTGTTCGGCCAGACCGAGGCGCCGATGATGATCTCGATGATGCCGCCCGCCGATCACTACAATCCGGACGGCACCATTGCGATGGAGCGACTCTCGTCGGCCGGGCGGATCGGCCCGCTGGTGCACGCCGGCATCATGGATGGCGACGGCAAGCTGTTGCCGGCGGGATCGCGCGGCGAGATCGTGGTGCGCGGTTCGCTTGTCATGGAAGGCTACTACAGGAACCCCGAGGCCACGCGCGAGGCTTCGGCGCATGGCTGGCACCACACCGGCGACATCGGCTACATCGACGGTGACGGCTATCTCTATATCGTCGATCGCGCCAAGGACATGATCATCACCGGCGGCTTCAACGTGTACTCAATCGAGGTCGAGAACGCGTTGCGCGCCCACGAGGCGGTGCAGGATTGCGCCGTCATCGGATTGCCTGACGACAAATGGGGCGAGCGGATCGTCGCCGTGGTGCAGCCGCGCGTCGGCCACACCGTCGATGCGTCAGCGCTCGCCGCTTTCGTCAAGCAGCAGATCGGCAGCATCAAGACGCCGAAGCAGATCGAGGTCTGGGACGATCTTCCGCGTTCCAAGGTCGGCAAGGTGCTGAAGCCGGACATCCGCGCGCGGCTGGTGCAACGCTAGCCCATGCGATCCGGTGTCTACCTCTTACCGTACTCGGTGAACACGTAGTCGCGATACTGTACCACCGTGTGGCACGCATAGCCGCACTTTGCGTCGTTTTCCTGCGGCGGATTGTCGGCCGTGGTGGCGGGCCTGAACGCATCCGAGGCGGGATCATACTCGAACGCGCCGTATCCCCATCCGCCGCTGTCGGCGAACCTCTTGCTGTCCTTGACCATGAAGTCGACGTCGTGCTGCGCGCCCGGCACCGTCGGCTGACCGGGATACGCCTCCTGCTTCTTCGGGATCCAGTGGATCTTCGCCATCTTGGCGCCGTCCGGGAACGGCTTGCCATTGCCGGGTATGCCTTCCCGGAAGGCGCCGATCATCGCCGGATTGCCCAGGATCGCGGCGATGACGCCTTCGTTCTCGCTGATCGCGATCACGGGCCAGTCCTCGTATCCCCTGAACTCGGAGAACGCGAGACCGTTGGGCACCTGCAGGCTGTACTTGTCCTGCGCGGAAATCGCGACACCTGTCGCGAGGACGGAAATCGACACCGAAGCAACGAGATTGATCAGCGAGCTCTTCTGCATGGTCGCATCTCCTTCAATCGATTTGGCGGCGAATGATTCGTGCTGGAAATTCCTTGTCGCAGTGCTTCTCGCGGGAACTTATTACAGCACGGAAATGCACAGAGCGAAATGGAGCTGCGGCCATGGTCCGCTGCCCAAGCCTGTGCAATGAATTGCTCAAGTTGAGCGAGCTTTCGCTTGGCGATCGAAGACACGAGCACCTATTGACAACCAGCCGATGACGCCGGAAGACGGACGCGCGCAACGAACCAGGGATGACTGATGTCCCGCGATTTTCGCCTTGATCGCGTTCCCGTCGACGTTCTCGCTTACGAGCTCGCCGAAGAGAGGGCGAGTGCGCTCGGCCGCATGGGCCGCGCGCTGGAACAGGCACTCGCCAAGCTGCGCGAGTTCGATGCCGCCCATCCGCGCGCTGAAACATCGACGTCAACACAACAGGCACGGCGCCTCCTGGTGCGGGAGGCCGGCCATGCGCTCTGGATGTTCGTGGTGCAGCGGGAAGCCTGCGGGCTGCGCAACAACCGCATGCTGATGCGCGACTACAACGTGCCCGGCGAGGTGCAGCTCAGCATGGGCCCGATGCTCGCCACGTCGACCTCATCGCCATAAAAAATGCGCAGGCCCCCTCAGTGACGAAGCAGGCCCGCGCATTGAATTCGCGGATGCTGAATTCAGCCGTAGATTTGCGTCAGTGGACGCTGACAGCCTGCAGCTCGTTGCTCCACGCATTCGCGACCGCGGCTTCGCGGCTGTCGGTCAGCATGATCGGCGTGCCGTCGGCGGCGTGCAGTGCGAACAGTTTGAGGCCCGGCGCGATCTTCGGCGCCTGTGGAAAGAGATCCGGCACGTCCTCGGAGCGGACCTGCTTCACGTAGGCGATATGACCTTCGCCCAGATGGGCCAGCGCTTCCGGCGTGACGCTCTCGGATTCGATGGTGGTGGTACTCAGTTCACTCATGGTCTCGACTCCTCAGTCAGATAAGCGGTCGAGTCCGCTCGTTGTTTCTATTATTCGTGCTCATTGATAGCGATTGTCTTAATGACCCGTTCAGGTTCCGGCCTAGCCAGGTCGATCGACAACAACCCGTTCTTCAGATCCGCGCCCAGCACATGCATCCCCTCCGCCAGCACGAAGGTGCGCTGGAAGTGGCGCGCGGCGATGCCGCGATGGATGTATTGCCGGGCCTTGTCGTCCTGCTGGCGGCCGCGGATGACGAGCTGATTTTCCTCAATAGTTACATCGAGTTGGTCGCGGGTGAAGCCCGCCACCGCCAGCGTGATGCGCAGCCGCTCAGGCTGCCCGTTGGTACGGTCGCACCGCTCGATGTTGTACGGAGGATAGCCGTCGGCGCCCTTCACGACGCGGTCGAGCGCACGCTCGATCTCGTCGAATCCCAGAAGGAACGGACTGGACAACGATGGAACACGAGACATTACAAAGTCCTCTCGAAGCGACTTTGAGGGGCCCTTGCGGCGCCCCATGCAACCGGCGGGCCGTCTGGCCTCCGGTCAGTGAGGGATATGGGGGCGATCTGGATAGCGTTCAAGCAGCCCCGAAACCAGCCTAAACGCCCGCAACATGGGGGTAAATTCTTCCCGATCGGTTACTCCCCGACGCGCTTGCGGCCATCGGCGGTAAAAAGATGCAGCTTGTCGCGGGGGGCGACGGCCCGGATCCGCTCGCCGATGGCGGGACCCGAGACGCCGGGAACCCGGACGATCACCTCACCGGGCGGCAGCTCGCCCGGATTGGCGGCAACGCCCTGCTCCTCGCGCTGGCGGCTGCCGTAGACGAAGGTCTCGGCGCCGACATGCTCGATCGCCTCGACGGTGAGGCCGAGCGCGACGCCGCCGGATGCGGTCTCGCTCGAGATCACGAAATCCTCCGGCCGGATCCCGACAATGCCGGCGCCGTCGGCGCCCGTGATCTGGGACTTCAGCTCGTCCGCGCGCAGCGGCATCAGGTTCATCGGCGGGGCGCCGATGAAGGAGGCGACGAAGGTGGTCGCCGGCTTCTGGTAGATGTCCAGCGGATTACCGACCTGCTCGACCTGGCCGCCGTTCATGACGACGAGGATGTCGGCGAGCGTCATCGCCTCGAGCTGGTCGTGGGTGACGTAGATCGACGTGGTGTTGAGCCGGCGCTGCAGCTTGCGGATCTCGACCCGCATCGCGATGCGCAACTTGGCGTCGAGGTTCGACAGCGGCTCGTCGAACAGGAACACTTTCGGCTGGCGCACGATGGCGCGGCCCATCGCGACGCGCTGGCGCTGGCCGCCGGAAAGCTGGCGCGGCTTGCGCTCCAGCATCGGCGAGAGCTCGAGGACGCGCGCGGCTTCCTCGACGCGGGTCTTGATCTCGGCCTCGGCCATGCCGCGGTTGCGCAGGCCGTAGGCCATGTTGTTGTAGACGCTCATATGCGGATAGAGCGCGTAGTTCTGGAACACCATCGCGATGTCGCGATCAGCAGGCTCGACCTGGTTCACGACGCGGCCGCCGATGTCGATCTCGCCGCCGGTGATGGTCTCGAGCCCCGCGACCATGCGGAGCAGCGTGGACTTGCCGCAGCCGGATGGGCCGACCAGCACGCAGAACTGGCCGTCGCCGACGTCGACATCGACACCCTTGATGGCCTCGAAGCCGCCGGGATAGGTCTTGCGGACGCTGCGCAGCGTGACGTTAGCCATTACTTTTCCGTCTCCACCAATCCGCGCACGAACAGTTTCTGCATCACGACGACGACGAACACCGGCGGCAGCATCGCGAGCAACGCGGTCGCCATCACGATCGGCCATTCGGTCAGCGCGTCCGTCGTCGTGATCATCTTGCGGATGCCGACCTGGATGGTCTGCATGTCGTCGCGCGTGGTGATCAACAGCGGCCAGAGGTACTGATTCCAGCCGAGGATGAAGAGGATCACGAACAGCGCGGCCATGTTGGTGCGCGACAGCGGCAGCAGCGTATCCCAGAAGAAGCGGAACGGGCCTGCGCCGTCGATCCGCGAAGCCTCCAGCAATTCATCCGGCACGGTCATGAAGAACTGGCGGAACAGCAGCGTCGCGGTGGCCGACGCAATCAGCGGCAGCGACAGGCCGGCATAGCTGTCGAGCAGATGCAGATCGGCGACGATCTTGTAGGTCGGATAGATGCGTACCTCGACCGGCAGCATCAACGTGATGAAGATGATCCAGAAGATCGCCATCCGGAACGGAAACCGGAAATACACGATCGCGTAGGCCGAGATGATCGAGATCGCGATTTTGCCGACCGCGATCAAGAGCGCCATGACCAGCGAGTTCAGCATCATGTGGAGCACCGGCTCGCGGGTCGAGCCGCTCGTGCCGACAAACAGCGTCTGGTAGTAGGTCTGGAGGAAATGGCCGCCGGGCAGCAGCGACATCTGGCCGTTGGCGATCACGGCGTTGTCCTGGGTCGAGGCGACCAGCGCGAGATAGACCGGGAAGGCGACGATCGCGATCCCGATCCACAGGATGGCGTGAGCCAGATAGCGCTGGAAGCCTTCCTCCTCGACCATCAGTAGGTCACCTTGCGTTCGACGAAGCGGAACTGGATCGCCGTCAGCATGACGACGATGACCATCAGGATGACCGACTGCGCCGCCGACGAGCCGAGATTGCCGCCGAGCAGGCCGTCCGTATAGACCTTGTAAACCAGCGTCTCGGTCGCCTTGCCGGGACCGCCGCGGGTCATGGTGTCGATGATGCCGAAAGTGTCGAAGAAGGCGTAGACGATGTTGATGACCAAGAGGAAGAAGATGGTCGGCGACAGCAGCGGGAAGATCACGGTCCAGAACCGCCGCATCGGCCGGGCGCCGTCGATCGCGGCGGCCTCGATCACGCTTTTCGGGATGCTCTGCAGCCCGGCGAGGAAGAACAGGAAATTGTAGGAGATCTGCTTCCAGGCCGCGGCGAGGATGATCAGGGCCGCCGCCTGGTCGCCGTCGAGCAGCGGATTCCAGTCGATGCCCATGGCGCGCAGATAGCGCGACAGCACGCCGAGCGAGGGGTGCAGCATGAACACCCAGAGTACGCCGACCACCGGCGGGGCCACCGCATAGGGCCAGATCAGCAGCGTGCGATACAGCGTCGAGCCGCGCAGTGGCCTGTCAGCCATGACCGCGAGCAGCAGCGCGAAGGACAGCGAGGAGACCGCGATCGCGAACGAGAACACGAAGGTCCGGACGATCGCCGCGAAATAGGCCGGGTCCTTGAACAGCTCGAGATAGTTCTCGAACCAGACGAAGCTGGTGGAGAGGCCGAAGGCGTCCTGCAGCAGGAAGGACTGGATCACCGCTTGCACGGCCGGCCAGTAGAAAAAGATCAGGACGATCGCGAGTTGCGGGGCAACCAGCGCGTAAGGCAACAGCTTTGACTGGAAAATCGCTTGCTTTTGCATGGGCTCGGAGGAAGGGCAGGCCGCGGATGCGGCCTGCCGGTTGATCGCCCTAAAGCGCGATGAGATGAGCTTGGATCGTCATCGCGCTTTAGCTTGTCGTCTGGGCATGATCTTTTCGGAAAGCCGCTTCGCACTTTTCCGGATCATGCCCGAAGGCATCATGTCAGCGGACGGCGGTCTTTTCAAACTGCCGCAGCATCTGGTTGCCGCGCTCGACGGCGGCGTCCAGCGCCTGCTTGGCGGTCTTCTTGCCGGCCAGCGCCTGCTCGATCTCCTCCGACCACATGTCGCGCAGCTGCACCATGTTGCCGAGGCGCAGACCGCGGGAATTCGCGGTCGGCTCCTTGTTGGTGAGCTCGAGCAGCGGGGTCTCGAGATAGGGCTGGTCCTTGTAGAAGCCTTCTTCCTTGGCCTTGGCGTAGGCGGCCTTGGTGATCGGCAGATAACCCGAGGCCTTGTGGATCCAGACCTGGCGGTCGGTGTCCGAGAGGAAGGTCAGGAACTTGGCCACGCCCTTGTATTCCTCGGCCGACTTGCCGCCCATCACCCAGAGCGAGGCGCCGCCGATGATCGAGTTCTGCGGCGCGCCCTTGGCGTCGGGATAATACGGCATCGGCGCCGCGGTGAAGTTGAACTTGGCCTGCGCCTTGACGTTGCCGAAGAAGGCCGACGAGGTCAGGTAGATCGGGCATTCGCCCGAGGTGAAGCGGCCTTCGCCGGTGTTGGTGCGGCCGGCATAGTCGTAGGTCTTGTCCTTCTGCAGCTCGACGAGGCTCTCGAGATGCTTGACCTGCAGCGGGCCGTTGAATTCGAGCACGGTGTCGAAGCCGTCGAGGCCATTGGCCTTGCTGGCGAGCGGCACATTGTGCCAGGCCGAGAGCTGTTCGAGATTGACCCAGGTGACCCACGAGCCGGAGAAGCCGCAGGTGTTATAGCCGGCTGCCTTCAGCTTCTTGGCGTCGTCGAACACTTGCGGCCAGGTCTTCGGAATCTCCGCGATGTTGGCCTTCTTCAGCGCATCGAGATTGATCCACATCACCGTCGACGACGAGTTGAAGGGGAACGACAGCATCTCGCCCTTGGAGGTCGAGTAGTAGCCGGTGATCGCGGGCAGATAGACGCCCGGATCGAACTTCTCGCCGGCGTCGGCCATCAGCTTGTAGACCGGTTTGACGGCGCCGGTGGCGGCCATCATCGTCGCGGTGCCGACCTCGAACACCTGCATGATATGCGGCGCGTTGCCGGCGCGGAACGCGGCGATGCCGGCGTTCATGGTGTCGGCGTAGCCGCCCTTGTAGGTCGGGATCACCTTGTAGTCGGATTGCGAGGCGTTGAAGTCGTTGGCCAGCTTGACGATGACGTCGTTGTTGGCGCCGGTCATCGCGTGCCACCACTGGATCTCGGTCACCGCGAACGCGGGCGACGCGAATGCAAGCGCGGCAGCGGCTGCCGCGGCAGCGCCTAGTCGTCGAAAGAACATCAAAACCCCTCCCAATTGGAACATCATCTTTCGTTGCGCGCGTTATCAGCGCCGGATGACGTTCAAATGACCGTATAAACGAAAGTCATGGTAGGGGGGAAGCCGAAGCGAAGGGAAGCGGTAAAAAAGGCGAAGACCGCAGCCGGCTCCGTGCGGTGCAGCGCCAAACGCGACGTTGCACCGCAGTGTTGATGCGTCGGCCGGTTCGATACGGGCCGACGCTCCAGCTTTGTCCTGACACGAACCGGTGCGCATCCCGCATCGCGTGCGGGACAGGCTCGAAAACGCCTTTAGCGCTTGCGCTGGGGACCGCAGACGACGCCCTTCTCAACCAGGCCGTTGATCTCGTCCTTCGAGTAGCCGAACTCGCCGAGCACTTCCGCGGCGTGCTGGCTGAACTTCGGCGGCGTCCGGCGCAGGTTCGGCTTGGTGCGTTCGAGGCGGATCGGCGAGGCGACGCCCTTGTACCAATCCTTCTCGATGACGTCGCCGCGATGAATGGTGTGCGGGTTGGTCAGCGCCTGGTCGATCTTCTGCACCGGGCCAGCGGGCAGGCCGGCGGCGAGCAGCCGGTTGCACAGCGGCTCGGCCTCGTGCTGGCTGAACACCGCGGCCAGCTCGACGCGGAGCGCATCGCGGTTGGCGATGCGGTCCTTGTTGCGGGCAAAGCGCGGGTCGGTGCCGAGCTCGGGCTTGCCGATCTCCTTGGCGAGCTTGCGGAAGGTTCCGTCATTGCCGACGCCGATGAAGATGTTGTCGGTCTTGGTCGGGAAGATCGCGTACGGAACGAGGTTGGGATGCTCGTTGCCGGTGAGCGACGGCGGCTTGCCGTGCATGAAGTAGTTCGCGGTGTGCGGATGCATGATCGCGAGCCCGGTCTCGTACAGCGTCGTCTCGATGAACTGGCCGAGCCCCGAGCGCTGCCGCTCCGACAGCGCCATCAGGATGCCGATCGTGGCGTAGAGCCCGGTGGTGATGTCGACCAGCGGCACGCCGATCCGCATCGGGCCGCTCTCCGGCGAGCCGGTCGCCGCGATCATGCCGGTCATCGCCTGGATGATCGCGTCATAGCCGGGATTGCCGCCGCGCGGGCCGTCGGCGCCGAAGCCGGAGATCCGGCAATGCACGAGGCGCGGAAATTTCGCGCGCAGCACGTCGTTGCCGATGCCCCATTTGTCGAGCGTGCCGGGCTTGAAATTCTCGATCAGCACGTCGGCGGTCTCGAGCATCTTCATCAGCACCGCGCGTCCGCCCTCGGAAGCGAGGTCGAGGCCGATCGAGCGCTTGTTGCGGTTGATGCCGACGAAATAGGCCGCGTCTTCTTCGTGGAAGGGAGGACCCCAGTCTCGCACCTCGTCGCCGGCGGGCGGCTCGACCTTGATCACGTCGGCGCCGTGGTCGGCGAGAATCTGGGTGCAATACGGACCGCCGAGCACGCGCGTCAGATCGATCACGCGCAGGCCGGTCATCGCGCCCGTAGCCGCTGGGGTATTCATGGAAGCAACCTTCGCTCAGTTGGGATCAGATAACGAGGGTCCCAGAGCTAACGGTCTTCAGCCGGGGCAGCAATGCTTCCGTCGGCGCAGGCCCATGCAGCAGGCGGCGCATGCGTTCGCCAAGCGAACCAGCCGCTGAAAGAGCAATGGTCCGCCACGTGTTGCGGCGGACCATTACGTGACGTGGAATTAGACGACGCTCAGCTTGACGTCGACATTGCCACGGGTCGCGTTGGAATAGGGGCACACATGGTGGGCCTTCTCGACCAGCGCTTCGGCATCGTTGCGCGCAAGGCCGGGCAGCGACACCGCGAGCTCGACGGCGAGGCCGAAGCCGCCTTCCGAGCGCGGGCCGATGCCGACCGTCGAGGTCACCGAGGCGTCGGCGGGAACCTTGGGACCGCCCTGCGAGGCCACGAACTTCATCGCGCCGATGAAGCAGGCGGCATAGCCGGCCGCGAACAGCTGCTCCGGATTGTTGCCGGCGCCGCCGCCGCCACCGAGCTCCTTCGGGGTCGTGAGCTTGACGTCGAGTGCGCCGTCGAGCGTCGCCGCATGGCCGTCGCGGCCGCCGGTTGCCTTGGCGCTGGTCTTGTAGAGCACGTTCACAGACATCGTGGTCTCCCTTGGTGGGTTGGGCTTGAATTCGATGACGCATGTATTGCACGCAAATAGATTGCGCACAATATAAAATATGCGGTCTCACATTTAATTGTTCGCAATTGAATCCGCGGTCCCGTGAGCCCAGAATGACCCGGAAACGAGATGGATTAGATGGGAATCATGGCCAGGAAACCGACGGCCGCGGATCAGGCGCTGCGGCTCGACAATCAGATCTGCTTTGCGGTCTATTCGACCGCGCACGCCTTCAACCGCGTCTACAAGCCGCTGCTCGACCGGCTCGGGCTGACCTATCCGCAGTATCTCGTGATGCTGGCGCTGTGGGAGCGCGACGACGTCGCGGTGAAGGACCTCGGCGAGCGCCTGTTCCTGGATTCCGGCACGCTGACGCCGCTCTTGAAGCGGCTGGAGGCGGCGGAGTTGATCAAACGGACCCGCAGCACCGCGGACGAGCGGGTGGTGCTGATCGCGCTGACGCCGCAGGGCCACGCGCTGCGCGAAAAGGCCAAGGCCGTGCCGCAGTCGATCCTCGCGGCCTCGGACTGCACCGTCGGCGAACTGATGGCGATGAAGGACGAGATCGTCGCGCTGCGCGACCGGCTGAATGCGGTGCTGGGGGAGTAGGGGCGGTCGGGGCGGTGAGAGAGCCCGGCTCCGCCCTTCGGGCTACGCCGCGGCAGCCTTCGCTCACTTCGCTACGATGGACTATCCGGGCTTGCCGAGCCGAAGCTCGCGGAGCGAGCGAAGGCTGGTGGAGCCAGGCGGGATCGAACCGCCGACCTCTTGCATGCCATGCAAGCGCTCTCCCAGCTGAGCTATGGCCCCTTATCCAGTTGGGATGATCCTGGGGGATCGATCCCGGTCCGCGCGGCCTGGACGACTCGCGCGGCAGCACCGTTGATCATAGATCGGCGCCGATCTCAAGTCTCTTCGTCGCCTCCGACGTCACCAATGATGTCGGTCACGTCCTCATCGCCCTCTTCCTCGTCGGCGATGAAGGTCGAATCGTCGTCGTCATCGTCGTCGATGGTCTCATCGACCTCGATATCGTCCTCGGATTCGGGAACCTGGGCCTTGACCTTCCCGGTGTTCTCCTCGGCATCGGCCTCCTCGAGCGAGACCATCTCCTCGGCCTCGGCGGGCTCCGGCATGTCGGCTGCGGTCGCAGGCGAACTGACGGTGGCGCCACGGCCCCGCGGCGGGGCGATCGGCGCGATCGGCACGACTTCGCCGGTATAGGGCGAGATCACCGGATTCTTGTTGAGGTCGTAGAACTTCTTGCCCGTGGTCGGGCAAATGCGCTTGGTTCCGAGCTCGGACTTGGCCACGTGGTAATCCCAGAATTTTCCTGAAAAACGGAGCTTCACTTGGCTAGTTGAGGAGCCGCTGTCAATAGCGGTCTGCGCGCATTTGACGGGCGCGTGACGCGGTGTTGCCTATGTGATACCTGCCGCGACGCGAGAGGACACAATCTTGGCCCATTCTGACACCCCGACCTCGCTGGAATCGCGCGCGTGCGGCCCCCTGGCCGGCACGGTCCGCGTTCCCGGCGACAAATCGATTTCCCACCGCGCCCTGATCCTGGGGGCGCTTTCGGTCGGCGAAACCCGCATTTCCGGCCTCCTGGAGGGCGAGGACGTCCTCAATACCGCCAAATCCATGCGCGCGCTCGGCGCCAAAGTGGAGCGGACGGCGCCGTTTACCTGGTCGGTGTCCGGCGTCGGGGTCGGCGGCTTCGCCCAGCCTGCCGCGCCGCTCGATTTCGGCAACTCCGGCACCGGCTGCCGGCTGGTGATGGGCGCGGTGGCCGGTTGCCCGATCGCCGCCATTTTCGACGGCGACGCCTCGCTGCGCTCGCGGCCGATGCGCCGCATCCTCGACCCGCTGGAGCTGATGGGCGCCCGAACCAGCGACATAAGGGAGGGCGGCCGGCTGCCGCTCACCCTGCACGGCGCCCGCTATCCGGTGCCGATCGTCTACAAGACGCCGGTCGCCTCGGCCCAGATCAAGTCCGCGGTGTTGCTGGCGGGGCTCTCCGCGCCCGGCATCACGACGGTGATCGAGCAGGAGGCAAGCCGCGACCACACCGAGCTGATGCTGAAGCATTTCGGCGCCGAGATCTCCTCCGAGCAGGAAGGCAGCCACGGCAGGCGAATCTCGCTGCACGGCGAGCCCGAGCTGCACGGCGCCAACGTCGTGGTGCCCGCCGATCCGTCCTCCGCGTCATTCCCGATCGTGGCCGCACTGATCGTCGAAGGGTCCGATGTCGTGTTCTCAGACGTGATGACCAATCCGCTACGCACCGGCCTGTTCACCACGCTGCGCGAGATGGGCGCCTCGATCGAGGAGAGCGATGTGCGCGGCGATGCCGGCGAGCCGATGGCGCAGCTGCGTGTGCGCGCCTCGAAGCTGAAGGGTGTCGAAGTGCCGCCGGAGCGCGCGCCGTCGATGATCGACGAGTATCTGGTGCTGGCGGTCGCGGCCGCCTTCGCCGAGGGCACCACGATCATGCGCGGCCTGCAGGAGCTGCGCGTCAAGGAATCCGACCGCCTTGAAGCCACCGCCGACATGCTGCGGGTCAACGGCGTCAAGGTCGAGGTCTCCGGCGACGATCTGATCGTCGAGGGCCGCGGCCATGTTCCAGGCGGCGGCCTCGTTGCCACCCATATGGATCATCGCATCGCGATGTCGGCGCTGGTGATGGGCTGCGCCTCCGATCGGCCGGTGAAAATCGACGATACCGCCTTCATCGCCACCAGTTTTCCGGATTTCATCCCGATGATGCGCGCGCTCGGAGCTGATTTCGCATGATCATCGCCATCGACGGACCCGCCGCCTCGGGCAAGGGCACGCTTGGCAAGCGGCTCGCCCACCACTACGGCTATCGTCATCTCGACACCGGCGTGATCTACCGTGCGGTGGCCTATGCGATGATTCAAGCTGGTGCCGAGCTCAGCAACGAGGTGCTGGCCGTGGCCGCGGCGCTCGAGCTCGACCCCGAAAAGTTCGGCAATCCGATCCTGAAGACCCAGAAGGTCGGCGATGCCGCCTCCGTGGTGTCGGCGATTCCGCAGGTTCGTGAGGTGCTGGTGAACTTCCAGCGCCAGTTTGCCGCCGATCCGCCCGGTGCGGTGCTGGACGGACGCGATATCGGCACCGTGATCTGCCCGGATGCCGACGTGAAGATCTTCGTGGTCGCCGACCCCCGCGTGCGGGCACGGCGGCGCACGCTGGAGGCGCGCGCCCGCGGCGAGGACGCCGACGAAGAGGCGGTGCTCGCCGACATCCTCAAGCGCGACGAGCGAGACAAGAACCGGGCGATTGCACCCTTGCGGCCGGCTCCGGACGCCCACACGCTGGACAATTCAAATCTGGACATTGAGGCCGGCGTCCGCGCCGCCATCGCCATCGTCGAGGCCGCGCGCGCCAGGCGCTAGAATCGCGGGCCGTCGCGTCGCTCTCGGCCCGAAAACCCAGCAAAATGGGGCATTTCCTGCTTGCCGAAAGTCGCATGCAGGGCTATATCAGCGCCGTTCGGAGCAGCATCGACGATGTCGAGGCCGTGTCTGAGCGGGCCGGCGATGGGTTTGAGCTATTCCTCAAACGAAACCAACGCCGCATCTGGAGGAACGCCCGCTCCCAGGTCTTGCAGTCGATATTTTCGTTTCAGGCTCCGGATCAATCATACGTACCGAACGTGCAGTCTTGTTGCCGGCCCGCTGTTGCACCTCCTGCAATGAGCGGTCGTCAGGGTTTGCGGAACCCCGACACTTCACGCACGGTGCGCCCATCAACCCGAACGGCCGGCGAGATCCCGCATCTGGAGAACAAATGGTTTCGAATTCTGCGTCTTCCTATACTCCCACCCGCGATGACTTCGCGGCGATGCTTGATGAGTCCTTTGCCGGCGGCAATTTGCAGGAAAGCTCGGTCATCAAGGGCAAGGTGGTTGCAATTGAGAAGGACATGGCCGTCATCGACGTCGGCCTGAAGACCGAAGGTCGCGTTGCGCTGCGTGAGTTCGCCGGCCCCGGCCGTGAAAGCGATCTCAAGGTCGGTGACGAAGTCGAGGTGTTCCTCGACCGTATCGAGAATGCGCTCGGCGAAGCCGTGCTGTCGCGCGACAAGGCGCGCCGCGAGGAAAGCTGGGGCAAGCTCGAGAAGGCGTTCCAGAACAACGAAAAGGTCAACGGCGTCATCTTCAACCAGGTCAAGGGCGGCTTCACGGTCGACCTCGACGGTGCGGTGGCCTTCCTGCCGCGCTCGCAGGTCGACATTCGTCCGATCCGCGACGTTGCGCCGCTGATGAACAATTCGCAGCCGTTCCAGATCCTCAAGATGGACCGCCGCCGCGGCAACATCGTGGTGTCGCGCCGCACGGTTCTCGAAGAGACCCGCGCCGAGCAGCGCCAGGAGCTGGTGCAGAACCTCGAAGAGGGTCAGGTGATCGACGGCGTGGTCAAGAACATCACCGATTACGGTGCGTTCGTTGATCTCGGCGGCATCGACGGCCTGCTGCACGTGACCGATATCGCCTGGCGCCGCGTCAACCACCCGACCGAGGTGCTGACCATCGGCCAGACCGTCAAGGTCAAGATCATCAAGATCAACCACGAGACGCACCGCATCTCGCTCGGCATGAAGCAGCTCTTGGATGATCCGTGGCAGGGCATCGAAGGCAAGTACCCGCTGGGTGCCCGCTTCACCGGCCGCGTCACCAACATCACCGACTACGGCGCGTTCGTCGAGCTCGAGCCGGGCATCGAAGGCCTGATCCACGTCTCCGAGATGTCGTGGACCAAGAAGAACATGCACCCCGGCAAGATCGTTTCGACCTCGCAGGAAGTCGAAGTGCAGGTGCTGGAAGTGGATTCGGTCAAGCGCCGCATCTCGCTCGGTCTCAAGCAGACCATGCGCAATCCCTGGGAAGTCTTCGTCGAGAAGTTCCCGGTCGGTTCGGTGGTCGAGGGCGAGGTCAAGAACAAGACCGAGTTCGGTCTGTTCCTGGGTCTCGAGGGCGATGTCGACGGCATGGTCCACCTCTCCGACCTCGACTGGAAGCTTCCGGGCGAGCAGGTCATCGACAACTTCAAGAAGGGCGACATGGTCAAGGCCGTGGTGCTCGATGTCGATGTCGAGAAGGAGCGCATCTCGCTCGGCGTCAAGCAGCTCGAAGGCGACCCCTTCGCCGAGCCGGGCGACGTCAAGAAGGGCGCGGTCGTGACCTGCGAAGTGCTCGAAGTGAAGGAGAGCGGCATCGAGGTCCGGATTTCGGGCACCGAGTTCACCACCTTCATCAAGCGGTCCGAGCTGGCCCGCGACCGCAACGACCAGCGCGCCGAGCGCTTCGCCGTCGGCGAGAAGGTCGATGCCCGCGTCATCCAGTTCGACAAGAAGGCCCGCAAGGTGCAGGTCTCGATCAAGGCGCTGGAAGTCGCCGAAGAGAAGGAAGCCATCGCGCAGTACGGCTCCTCCGATTCGGGTGCGACGCTTGGCGATATCCTCGGCACCGCGCTGAAGAACCGCGGCACCGACAAGTAAGCGTTCGCGCGATTTGAGGCGAACAATCGGGGCCCCGGCGCAAGCCGGGGCCCTTTGCTTTGGGGCATCCGTAGCCCGGATGAAGCGAAGCGAAATCCGGGACTTTCTATCCGTGCTGCTGAAGCCTCCCGGATTACGCTTCGCTTCATCCGGGCTTCTGTAACGGGCCTTGGTTAGTCAATCCCTTTTCGCGTCATCCACTCGCCGGGCACTTGCTTCTGTACGGGATCGGCGCGAAGGCCGTCGCCTGATGGGGTGCATTGAGGAGCCGGCCGGCCAATCTACGGATTGCGTGGTCGTGAGCCACTTCCCGGATGGCGGCCTGACCGGATCCATCGTCCCAGCGGAGGGACTTCGCTCGGGGAGAGCCTGGTGTCGTGGCCCGCCCGGAACCGATTGCTGCTCCTGGCTAGATGGCCTTGGTCATCGGGTTGAACGGTTTGGTGTCGGCGAGCATGCGATGCAGGATCACGGCGAGCTTGCGAGCCAGCGCTACCTTGGCCTTGCGCATGCCTGCGCGCCGGGCGATCCGCATCGCCCAGCTCTTCAATGCCGAGCAATTCTTGACCGGCTTGGTCAGCATGACGTGAGCTGCCTGGTAGAGTGCCTCGCGCACGGAGGCATCCCCGATCTTGCTGATGCGGCCGGTGTAGTCGGTCTCACCGGACTGGTACTTCTTCGGGGTGAGCCCAAAGTGGGCTCCCGTGGCCTTCGAGGAGCGGAAGCGCTTCGGGTCGTCGATCGCCGCGGCATAGGTGAGCGCCACGATCGGACCAACGGACGGCGTTGTCATCAGGAGCTTGGCGGATGGATGCGTCCTGGCGAGCTTCTGGGTGTGCTTGTCCAGGCTCTTGAACTCCCGCAGCAGCACCGCATGGGCTTGGAGCAGCGCCGCCGCGACCAACTCCAGTCCGGGATGGCCGGTCACGAGCTCGCGGATGCGTCCGGCGAACGTGCGCTCGGTGGTCGCACCGACCTTCAGGCCAAAACCGCGAAGTATGCCGCGCAGGCTGTTCTCGACATCGCGAAGCTTGGATTGCAGCAGCTTGCGCGCCGTCAGGATGGCGCGGGTCTCCTGCGCCGCGACCGACTTGCAGTGCACCGGCCGGAACCAGCCGAGCCGCATCAACTGCGCGATCCGGCGGGCATCGTTGCGGTCCGTCTTCACCGGCATCGACTTGAAGGCTTCGCGAACGTGCCGCGTTTCCAGCAGCTCGACCGCAAGCCCTGCGTCTCGCAGACCCGCATACAGCCATTGCGACAAGGGGCCTGCCTCCAGCCCGATCCGTTCCAGTACCAGACCCAGCGACCGGAACCAGGCGATCAGCGCCGCCGGCTCGCTCGCAACCTTCGTCTCGCGCAAAATCTTGCCTGTCCCATCGACAAGGCAAACGCTCGAGCATTCCAAAGACACGTCAATTCCTGCATAGTGGTACATGGTCGTCCCTTAATGATGCTTGGAGCGGGCTTGCCCGACTCCGTTGAACACCATCAGTTTGAGGGACGACCGCCTTCCAACCAACAGGCCGCTCGCGAGCGCGCTTCCAAATTGCGCCGTAGCGAGCGGGCGGCCGGCCCGTTACCCCATCTACGGATTTGTCTTCCCCTTCCCCCTGAAAGGGGGAAGGACGGGATGGGGGTCAGCCACAGGCGATGCTGCTCATGGAGAGAGCTGATCCCCACCCGCTTTGCTCTGGCGAGCAAAGCGACCTCCCCTTTTCAAGGGGAGGTTAGGGCGCGGCCGGGATCAAGCGCACGTGCACCCGGGCTACGAGTGCCTCCGAATACCGGGCCTTGTTTTCTTCATATTGCGTCGCAATTGATGTATTTGGCTAAGCTGATAGTGACGCTGCGACTGCAAAACGCGCGGATTGCGCTGACCATTTCTGGAGAGATCGGATGTCGCTGGATTCGGACGTGATCGTCGATCGTCGCCGCATCAGGCGCAAACTGACCTTTTGGCGCGTCGCCGCCGCGGTCATTGCGATCGCGGCCATCGTCGGCGTGGGCGTGGTCGCCGCCGGCGGACGCGGCACCTTTTCGACATCGAACACGATCGCGCGGGTCAATATCGACGGACTGATCCGCAGCGACCAGGATCGCGTCGAGGCGCTGGAGCGGCTCGGCAAGTCGAGCTATGCGGCTGTTGTCGTGCACATCAATTCGCCCGGCGGCACCACCGCGGGCTCCGAGCAGCTTTACGACTCGCTGATGCAGCTGAAGGCGAAGAAGCCGCTTGTCGTCGTGGTCGAGGGATTGGCCGCCTCGGGCGGCTACATCACGGCGATCGCCTCCGATCATATCGTCGCCCAGCAGACCTCGCTGGTCGGCTCGATCGGCGTTCTGTTCCAGTATCCGAACGTTTCGGAGTTGCTCAAGACTGTCGGCGTGAAGATGGAGGAGATCAAATCTTCCCCGCTGAAGGCCGCGCCCAACGGCTTCGAACCCACCAGCCCGGAGGCCCGCGCCGCGATCGACGGTCTCGTCAAGGACTCCTATGCATGGTTCCGTGGATTGGTGAAGCAACGGCGCGGCATGGACGATGACCTGCTGGAGAAGGTCGCGGACGGTCGCGTCTTCACCGGCCGGCAGGCGGTCGATCTCAAGCTGGTCGATCAGCTGGGGGACGAGAAGACCGCGATCGCTTGGCTGGTTGCCGAGAAGAAGGTCAAAAGCGACCTGCCGGTGCGCAATTACAAGCTTAATCCGCGGTTCGGCGACCTGACCTTCCTGCGCACGGCGGCGTCCGTGACGCTCGATGCGTTCGGTCTTGGCGCGATCGCGCGGCGGATCGAGCAGGGCGGCGTGGCCGAGGCGGTCGACCGGTTCGGGCTTGACGGCATGCTGGCGCTGTGGAGCCCGGCTGGAACCAACTGATCGGCTGCCAAAGGCGTGCTCGTCAGGCTATTCCCGCTTTGCGGGAATCGCCGCATGCCCCAATTGGGCTATTTGTCACGTGATTTCACGACGCCCTAAATCGATTTAGCGTCTTGACAGTGCACGGCATTTTCACGGAAATGGGTTTCCGCAAGAGCCCGGATCCCACTTTCGATGATCAAATCCGAACTTGTTCAGCGTATCGCCGAGCACAACCCGCACCTCTATCAGCGGGATGTCGAGAACATTGTGAATGCGATTCTCGATGAAATCGTCGCAGCGCTGGCACGTGGCGACCGTGTCGAGTTGCGCGGTTTTGGCGCATTCTCGGTGAAGCACCGCCCGGCGCGCGCCGGCCGCAATCCACGCACCGGCGAGCATGTGCCGGTCGACCAGAAGAGCGTGCCGTTCTTCAAGACCGGCAAGGAAATGCGCGAGCGCCTCAACCGCGACGTGACCGAGGCGGGCGCCGCCAAGGTCGATGCGCCCAAGGCTGATGCTTAAGGCCGACGCCTAAGGCGCGACGTCAGGCGTTGCCGTGTTGCGGGCGATATGCCCGCATTTGCTCCATCGCTGCGAGAGATGGTCATGCGAAAGTTCTTCACGGCAGTGGTCGTCGTTCCGCTCGGTCTGATCTTCATCATTTTTGCAGTCGCTAACCGTCACTGGGTGACGGTGTCGTTTGATCCCTTCAATTCGGTGACCCCGACGGTTGCGGTCACGCTGCCGTTGTTCGTCGTCATCATCGCCTCCGCGATCCTGGGCGTGCTCGCGGGCGGCATCGGAACCTGGTTCAAGCAAGGGCGCTGGCGCCGCGCGGCCCGGCAGCACGAGGCTGACGCCCGCCATGTCCGCGCCGAGCTCGCCGACCTCAAGGCCGCCGCCTCCCGGGACGACGCGCAGCGCCGTTCGGCCCCGGCGCAACTCGGCTTTTACGGGGCCGCCGGGCGAGACAAGCAGGGCGCGACGTTGTAGAACCCGCCCCACCGGACCAGGGTTCACCCCGGTTCCGGTCGCCCGACAACCCGTTTTGAGACCTGTTTCGAGACCATGCCCCTGCTCGTCAAAATCTGCGGCCTGTCCACGCGCGAGACGCTCGACGTCGCGCTTGAAGGCGGTGCCGATATGGTGGGGTTCGTATTCTTTCCGCCGTCGCCGCGTCACATCAGCCTCGAGACCGCGCGCGAGCTTGGCAGCCGCGCCAAGGGCCGCGCCGTCAAGGTCGCCCTCACCGTCGATGCCGACGATGCGATCCTGGAAAACATCGTCGAGACGCTGCGGCCGGATATCCTGCAATTGCATGGCAAGGAGACCACGGCGCGGCTGCGCAACATCAAGGCGAAGTTCGGCCTGCCGCTGATGAAGGCGCTGCCGGTCGAGACGTCGGCCGACCTTGCGCCGCTGCCGGGTTATGCCGGTGTCGCCGATCGCATCCTGTTCGATGCCCGCGCGCCGAAGGATGCCACGCGGCCGGGTGGCCTCGGCGCGCCCTTCGATTGGCACGTGCTGGAAAATCTCGATCTTGCGCTGCCCTACATGGTCTCCGGCGGGCTCAACGCCGACAACGTCACTGAAGCCGTCCGCGTCACGCGCGCCGGCGGCGTCGATGTCTCGTCGGGCGTCGAGCGCATGCCCGGTGTCAAGGATCCCGAATTGATCCGCGCCTTCATCCGCGCCGCGCGCGCAATCCAGCCTTCTTCACCTCTCCCCGTTCACGGGGAGAGGTCGACCGCGCAACGCGCGGGCGGGTGAGGGGCGCTGCAACGATGATCGAGCAATTGGAGAAACCCCTCACCCCAGCCCTCTCCCCGCAAGAGCGGGGCGAGGGAACGGAAACAGCGCCGCAAGCCGGCAAGAAGAACTGATGGTTCGATGAATCCAAATCTGCCCAATTCCTTCCGCAGCGGTCCCGACGAGCGCGGGCATTTCGGCATTTTCGGCGGACGCTTCGTCGCGGAAACGCTGATGCCGCTGATCCTCGATCTCGAAAAAGCCTATGCCGACGCCAAGGCCGATCCGGCGTTCCAGGCCGAGATGAATGTCTATCTGAAGGATTATGTCGGCCGGCCCTCGCCGCTCTATTTCGCCGAGCGGCTCACCGAGCATCTCGGCGGCGCCAAGATCTATCTGAAGCGCGAGGAGCTCAACCACACCGGTTCGCACAAGGTCAACAATGTGCTCGGCCAGATCATGGTCGCGCGCCGCATGGGCAAGAAGCGCATCATCGCCGAGACCGGCGCCGGCCAGCATGGCGTGGCGACGGCGACGCTGTGCGCGCGGTTCGGGCTCGAATGCGTGGTCTATATGGGCGCGGTCGACGTTGAGCGGCAGCAGCCGAACGTGATCCGCATGGAGATGCTGGGCGCCAAGGTCGTCCCGGTGCAGTCGGGCGCGCGCACGCTGAAGGACGCGATGAACGACGCGCTGCGCGATTGGGTCACCAACGTGCACAACACCTTCTATTGCATCGGCACGGTGGCGGGTCCGCACCCCTATCCGATGATGGTGCGCGACTTCCAGTCGATCATCGGCCACGAGACACGCAAGCAGATGCAGGAGGCCGAGGGCCGCCTGCCGGATTCGCTGATCGCCTGCATCGGCGGCGGCTCCAATGCGATGGGCCTGTTCCATCCGTTCCTCGACGATCCCTTGATCGAGATTTTCGGCGTCGAGGCTGCCGGTCACGGACTGACGCAGCTGCATGCCGCTTCGCTGGCCGGCGGCCGTCCCGGCGTGCTGCATGGCAACCGCACCTATCTCTTGATGGACGCCGACGGCCAGATCGAGGAAGCGCATTCGATCTCGGCGGGTCTCGATTATCCCGGCATCGGCCCGGAGCACGCCTGGCTGCACGAGACCGGCCGCGTGAAATATCTCTCGGCGACCGACGAGGAGGCGCTGGCCGCATTCCAGCTGCTGTCGCGGCTCGAGGGCATCATCCCCGCGCTGGAATCGGCGCACGCCATCGCGAAACTGTCCGAGCTCGCACCGCAGCGGCCGAAGGATCACCTGATGGTGGTCAACCTCTCGGGTCGCGGCGACAAGGACGTGCCGCAGGTCGGCGACATCTTGAAGGCGAGGAAGAAGTGACCACCCGTATCGACGCACGTTTCGCCGAGCTGAAGCAGCAGGGCCGCTCCGCTTTCGTCACCTTCGTGATGGCCGGCGATCCCGACGCCAAGACCTCGCTCGACATCCTCAAGGCGCTGCCGAAGGCCGGCGCCGATGTCATCGAGATCGGCATGCCCTTCACCGACCCGATGGCGGATGGCCCGTCGATCCAGGCCGCCGGTCTGCGCGCGCTCAAGGGCGGCATGACGCTGCGCAAGACGCTGGCGATGGTCCGCGACTTCCGCAAGGAGGACAACGCCACGCCGATCGTGCTGATGGGCTACTATAATCCGATCTACATCTACGGCGTCGACCGCTTCCTGGCCGACGCCAAGACCGCCGGCGTCGACGGCCTGATCATCGTCGACCTGCCGCCGGAGGAAGATACCGAGCTCTGCATCCCCGCGATGAAGGCCGGGCTGAACTTCATCCGGCTGGCGACGCCGACCACCGACGACAAGCGGCTGCCGGCGGTGCTCGCCAACACCTCGGGCTTTGTCTACTACGTCTCGATCACCGGCATCACCGGCGCCGCGACGGCCGATTCGAAGGTGGTCGCGGAGGCCGTGGCCCGCATCAAGCGGCACACCAAGCTGCCGGTCTGCGTCGGCTTCGGCATCCGCACCCCGGAGACGGCGCGCGCGATCGCCGAGAACGCCAACGGCGCGGTGGTCGGCACCGCGATCGTCGATGTGGTGCGTGCCAATCTCGATGCCGAGGGCCGTGCGACGCCGAAGACGGTGAGCGCGGTGGCGGACCTGGTGTCGGCGCTGGCGCAGGGGGTCCGGGGCGCCAAGCAGGCCGCTGAATAAGCCACATTTTGCGGCAACAAGGCCGCCGATGGCGGCTTGCCGGGCTCGCCCGGCCCGCCATATATCCAGCTGGTGCGGAACCGATCCGCATTTCGGAGCGAACCATGAATTGGCTCACCAACGTCGTCCGGCCGAAGATCCGCAACATCCTGCGGCGCGAGACGCCGGAAAACCTCTGGATCAAGTGCCCGGATTCCGGGCAGCTCGTGTTCTACAAGGACGTCGAGGCCAACCAGTTCGTGATCCCCGGCTCGAACTACCACATGCGCATGGGCGCGGTGGCGCGCCTGAAGTCGATCTTCGACAACGAGACCTGGTTCGACGTCGCGCTGCCCGAGGTGACGGCGGATCCGCTGAAATTCCGCGACGAGCGCAAATATGTCGACCGCATCAAGGACGCCCGCACCAAGACCGGGCTGAACGACGCGATCAAGGTCGGCTACGGCAAGTTAGAAGGTGCCGGCGTCGTGGTCGCCGTGCAGGATTTCGATTTCATGGGCGGTTCGCTCGGCATGGCCGCCGGTGAAGCCATGGTGCGCGGGCTCGAACTCGCGGTCGAGAAGAAGTCGCCCTTCATCGTGTTCGCCGCATCCGGCGGCGCGCGGATGCAGGAAGGCATCTTGTCGCTGATGCAGATGCCGCGCACCACCGTCGGCGTGCAGATGCTGCGCGAAGCGCGCCAGCCCTACATCGTGGTGCTGACCAATCCGACCACCGGCGGTGTCACCGCGTCCTATGCGATGCTCGGCGACATCCAGATCGCCGAGCCCGGTGCGCTGATCGGCTTTGCCGGCGCGCGCGTGATCGAGCAGACCATCCGCGAAAAGCTGCCGGACGGCTTTCAGCGCGCCGAATATCTGCGCGAGCATGGCATGGTCGACATGGTGGTGCACCGCCACGAGATGAAGGCCACGCTGGCGCGGCTGTGCCGCCTGCTGACCAAGGCGCCGGCGCTTGAATCCGCATCGAAGCCCAAGGCCGCGGTCACCGAGCCGGCCCAGATCGTCACGGCGCCTGAGACGGTGCCGGCCGCGCCGCACGCGTGACCGCAAGCGCCACCTCACCGCAAGCCTCGTTCGAGGCGTTGATCGCGCGGATATCGGCGCTGCATCCCAAGCGCATCGATCTCAGCCTCGATCGCATGCGCGGCCTGATGGAGCGGCTCGATCATCCCGAGCGCAAGCTGCCGCCGGTGATCCATGTCGCCGGCACCAACGGCAAGGGCTCGACCATCGCCTATCTGCGCGCGATTCTCGAAGCCGCCGGCCTGCGCGTGCACGTCTTCACCTCGCCCTATCTGGTGCGGATCAACGAATGCTACCGGCTGGGCGCCGTCGGCGGCGGCAAGCTGGTCGGCGACGAAGAGCTGCGCGAGACGTTCGAGCACTGCGAGCGCATCAACGCCGATAGTCCCATCACCATCTTCGAGATGGAAACGGCGGTGGCGTTCTGCCTGTTCGCCAAGCATCCGGCCGACGTCGCATTGCTCGAGGTCGGGCTCGGCGGCCGGCTCGATTCGACCAATGTGGTCGAGGCGCCGCTCGCCTCGGTGATCGCACCGGTGAGCATGGACCACATGGAATTCCTCGGCGACAATCTGACGGCGATCGCCGGCGAGAAGGCCGCGATCATCAAGCGCAAGGTGCCGGTGGTGTGTGCCGAGCAGGCGCCGGATGCGATGGCCGTGATCGAGGCGCAGGCGAACCGCATGCGCGCGCCGCTGCATGCGGCCGGCCAGCAATGGCATGTCGGCGTCGAGCGCGGCCGGCTGGTCTATCAGGACGAGCGCGGCCTGCTGGATCTCGCCGCGCCGAAATTGTTCGGCCGGCACCAGTTCGACAATGCGGGCCTTGCGATCGCGACCCTGCGCGCGATCGACGCATTCAAGCTCAACATCGCGGCCTTTGAAGCCGGCATCGTCAATGCGGAATGGCCGGCGCGAATGCAGCGGCTGGTTTCCGGCACTCTCGTCGGACAGGGGCCGCAGGGCTCCGAGGTCTGGCTCGACGGCGGACACAATGCCGAGGGCGGCCGCGTCGCGGCGGCTGCGCTCGGCGATCTGGAGGAGCGCGTGTCGCGGCCGCTGGTGGTGATCGTCGGGATGATGGCCAACAAGGATGCCGACGCATTCCTCGCCAATTTCGCTGGACTGACCCGCCACATCATCGCGGTCCCGGTGCCCGGCCGCGACAACGGCATGGCGCCGGACAGGCTGGCTGACGCCGCGCGAGCGCTCGGCATGCGGGTCGAGATCGCTGATGGCGTCGCCGCCGCCTTGCGGCGGCTTGCTGCGCTGGCCTACGAGGTGCCGCCGCGCATCCTGATCACGGGCTCGCTGTATTTGGCCGGTCCCGTGCTTGCGGCCAACGGCACGCCTCCTGCATAACAGGTGACGCGTCCCGGATGCGGTGCGCATGAGGGAGGACGAGCATCATGCGTTTTGCTGCGATCGCCGACATCCACGGCAACCATCTCGCGCTCGAAGCCGTACTGTCGGACATCCGCGCGCAGGGCATTTCCGACATCGTCGACCTCGGCGACATGGTGAGCGGGCCGCTCGACGCCCGGCCCACCATCGATACGCTGATGGCGCTCGATGCGGTCCATCTGCTCGGCAATCACGACCGCTACCTGATCGACCGCCCGCATGAGAAAATGGGCTCCTGGGAGCGGCTGACCTATACCCAGCTCGAGCCGCGGCATCTCGACTGGCTGCGCACGCTGCCGGCGAATTCGATCTATCGCGACGAAGTTTTCCTCTGTCATGCAACGCCCCAGAATGACGAGACCTATTGGCTCGAGACGGTGCTGCCGGGCGGCGAAGTCTGCATGTCCTCGCTGGAAGCGATCGAGGCGAGAGCGGCGGGCGTGCCGCAATCGCTGATCCTCTGCGCACACACGCATACTGCGCGCGCCGTGCGGCTTCGCGACGGCCGGCTGATCGTCAATCCCGGCAGCGTCGGCTCGCCCGGCTATCGCGTCGGCAAGCCGCATCCGCATGTCGTCGAGGCCGGTTCGCCCGATGCGCGCTATGCGATCCTCGAACAGGTCGATGGTGGCTGGGATGTCACCTTCCGCCACATCCCGTACGATCACGCAGCGATGGCGGCACTGGCGCAGCGCAATGGCCAGGCCGAGCTCGCCTCGGCGCTGGCGACGGGATGGATTCGCTGACTTGCCTAATGGATGTGCGCCTCATCCGAGACGCCGACATGCTCGCGATAGACCATCTCCCAGCCCTTCCAGCCGGTGAACAGCAGGATCAAGACCACGATGAGCGATAGCGCGAGACCGGTCGGCACGATGGCGGATGCGCCGTGCTCGAAGCGCGAATACCAGTTGTAGAGCGCGATCAGCACCGCGATGACATTGCCGCCGGCGTGCTGCCATGCATCGGAAAGATTGCGGACCTGATCGTCTCCGAGGAGATCGATCACGCCGGCGATGGCGGCGAGCGCGGCCATGATCAAGCCGATGCCAAGCAGCCAGAGCGAGGCGCTGGCCCAGAAGTCAGTGCCCGTCTTCCAGAAAGCGAGATCGGCAACGAAGGTCAAAACAAAGCATACGACTGGAAATGGAATAAGCATCGGATGGATAGGATGTCCCGCGACCTGCGCGGTTGATCTGGGGTTCGACATGGGTCCCTCCTGAGGGCCATTTGATCCCTCAACATCGACTGCCTGTCCGGGTTCCTATTCGCTGCACCGCAACGGCAGTGCCGTTATCCCCTCAACAGCTTCATCGGGTCGGCCGCCTTCTGCTTCAGTTGCTCGAACGAGCATTGCTTCGGCGCCTTGTCCGGACGCCAGCGCAGGATCGAGGTGCCGTGGCGGAAACGATCGCCACTGAAATGGTCGTAGCAGACCTCGATCACGAGCTTCGGCTTCAGCGGGCACCATTGCGCCGAGCGCTCGGTCGACCACCGGCTCGGGCCGCCCGGCGCATTCCCGGTAAAGCCGGGCTTTGCAATCAACGGCTCGAGACGGTCGATCAGCGCCAGCTTCTCCTGCTGCCTGATCGCGGAGGTGAAGCCGACATGATGCAACAAGCCATCGTCGTCATAGAGGCCGAGCAGCAGCGAGCCGACCACTTGGCGGTCGCCGATCCTGTTGGTGGCGTAGCGAAAGCCGCCGACCACACAGTCGGCGCTCCTGAACCTTTTGATCTTCTGCATGCCGTCGCGATTGCCGGCCTGATAGGGCAGGTCCAGGCGCTTGGCGATCACGCCGTCGAAGCCGCCGCCGGATCGCGCCAGCCATTTCCCGGCAAGCGCGTAGCTTGTCGTCGCGGGAGACAGCCGAAAGCTGGAATTGGATTTCAATTGCGACCTGGCGAACGCCTCGAGCTGCGGTCGTCGTTCGCTCAAGGGCTGGCCGGAAAGCTTCTTCCTGGTTGGCGAGGCCAAGAGATCGAACGCCAGAAACAAGGCGGGCGTTTCCTGTGCGAGCCGCGTCACCCGGCTGGCGGCAGGATGGATGCGCTGCAGGAGATCGTCAAAGGAGAACGTTCGGCCGTGCGGCACCACGATCTCGCCGTCGAGCACGAACGATCTGGCCTTCACGTTCAGCGCCGCGGCGACCAGCTCCGGGAAGTAGCGGGCGAGGTCTTCGCCGGATTTCGAGCGCAGGTCGACTTTGCGGCCTTCGCGTTTCAGCAGGCAGCGGAAGCCGTCCCACTTGGGTTCGTACTGCCACTCCTTCCCGCGCGGGATGGCATCGACCGAGCGCGCCTCCATCGCAACGAGCGGCGTGGACCTGGAAGCGGGCTTTTGACGCGGGGAGGGCAAGTGCCGGGACCTTCAAACGCAACACACACGGTCCCAACGCAAACGGCCGGCGAATCCGCCGGCCGTGCACGAATTTATTAATCAGAAGAAGCGGGATCAGACCGCAGCGGTGATCCACTGCTGCAGCTTGGCCTTCGGCGCGGCGCCGACCTGACGGGACGCCATCTCGCCGCCCTTGAAGATCATTAGGGTCGGGATCGACATCACGCCATACTTCGACGCCGTCTTCGGGCTCTCGTCGACGTTGAGCTTCACGATCTTGACCTTGTCGCCCATCGCGCCGGAAATCTCATCGAGAGCGGGCGCGATCATGCGGCAGGGGCCGCACCATTCGGCCCAGAAGTCGACGACCACCGGCCCGGTCGCCTTGAGCACTTCGGCTTCGAAATCGGCGTCAGAAACCTTGCCAACGGCCATGTGAGTACCTCGTTCGGTTGAGACAAAAGGGCGCGGTTGGGAATCGCGCCCAGGAGCATGGGTCAAACCTATGAACGCCCCCTTGCCGGGTCAAGCTTGCTCACGCCGACATGAACTTATGCCAGGGCAGCGTCCAGCGCGGAGGCGGAAACCTCCATGATTTCAGTCGTTTCGGTCCAGAGCAGGGCGGCCCGCACCGGCAGCTGGGGATAAAGCCTGGCGAGCACCGCGCGGTATAGCGCGAGCTGCCGGACGTAGCCCCTGGGCGCCTCGGCTGCCGTCCTGGGCGGAGCGCGGTTGGTCTTGAAATCGACGATCAGGACGTCGGTTGGCGTCACCACCAGGCGGTCGATCTGGCCCGACACCAGCGCCTTCGGCTGGCCCGGCCGCTCCAGCCGCCCGACGATCGAGACCTCGGCGCGGCTGCCGGGCGCGAACACGGCGGCAAAGCGCGGATCGCCGATCAGGCCGAGCACCTGATCGGCGAGCGCGACCTGCTCCTGTTCGTTCCAGCCGTCGGCATTGCGCGCGAGGAAGCCGAGCGCGGCGGCGCGCCGCCGCTCGAGGGCGACGTCGGGCAGCGACTGCAGCAGCCGGTGCACCAGCGTGCCGCGTTGCAGGGCGCGGGCGCGCAGCTGCACCGATTCGCCGGTTCGGATCGGATGGCTGTCGTCATCAGCCGGATCGGACGGACGCAGCATGCTCGCCGCCGATGCTTCCGGTACGGCCGGAGCCCGCAGCCAGGACGGCAAAGCGATCGGCACCGCGGCCGCCGACGCAGTCGCGCCGGTGAGATCGGCGACGTCATCCGGCCGCGAATAGCGCATCACCTTGCCGCCTGGCGTCTCCAGCTCCTCGAGCTTGAGCCCGGAATTGGCGAGCCCCTTGGTGATCAGATCGTACCAGGACGATTTCCGCACCGTGTTCATGTTGCCGGGCATGCAGCCGCCGACGATCAGCCGGTCGGCGGCGCGGGTCATCGCGACATAGAGCAGGCGGCGATACTCGTCCTCGGTGTCGCCGAGCATCGCCTTGCGCGCCTCGGCGACGCCGGGCGGATCCTCGGCCTTCTTGCCGGCCCACACCACGACGCCGGGCGCGTTCGGCGCGGCGTTGCCCTGCGGCAGATGGATCAGCCGCAGCCGCTGCGTGTCCGACGGCGAGGTCGTGGTGTCGACCAGGAACACCACCGATGCCTCGAGGCCCTTGGCGCCGTGCACGGTCATGACGCGGACCTCGTCGCGCGAAATCTCCATGTCGCGCTTCACTTCGGTGTCGGCGGCGCGCAGCCAGGCGACAAAGCCCTGCAGCGAGGCCGGCGCCTTGCGCTCGTAGCTCAGCGCAAGCTCGAGGAACTCGTCGAGCGCGTCGTTCGCCTCATGGCCGAGCCGGCGCAGGATGCGCGCCCGCCCGCCATCGCCGCCGAGCAGCCAGGCGTAGAACGCGAACGGCGTCTCCTGGGTGAAGCGGCGCTCGCATTGTTCGAGACGGCGCAGCGCGGCCGAAAATTGCTCATCGGTGGGTGCCTGCGCGGCCAGTGCCTCGCGCAGCGAGCCGCGACGCTGGTACGCCAGCTTGAATAGATCGTCGTCGTCGAGGCCGAACAGCGGGCTCTTCAACGCCACCGCCAGCGCGAGATCGTCCTGCGGCAGCAACAGCGCATCGGCGAGGTTCATCAGGTCGATGATCGCGATGTGCTCGGTCAGCTTCAGCCGGTCGGCGCCGGCGACCGGGATGCCCGCGTGCTTCAGCGCCTGGATCACCGCGTCGAAGGCGTTGCCGCGCCGCCGCACCAGGATCAGCATGTCGCCGTAGCTGAGCGGCCGCCGTCCGCCGGTGCTGCCGGTCATGGTGCCGCTGGCAACGAGGCGCTTGATCTCGGCCTGGATGCGACGCGCCAGTTTCACCTCGGGGCTGGTCACCGACACGCCGTCGAACGGCGCGCGCCAGCCCTCGATATCCTGGCGATCGTCGGCCACGGCGAGATCCCAGAGCTCGATCTGGCTGGGGCCGGCATCGGCCATCGCGTTGTGGATCGGGTAGCCGTTCTCGATCGCATGAATGCTGCGGAAGATCTCCTGCTCGCGGAACACATGGTCGACCGAATGCAGGATCACCGGCCCCGAGCGGAACGAATAGGTGAATGACACCGGGTCGAATTTCAGCCCGGCTTCCTCGAACCGCCGCTTCAGCTCGCGCCGGCGCAGGTCGAATTCGCGCGGCGCCGCGCCCTGGAACGAGAAGATCGACTGCTTCTCGTCGCCGACCGCGAACACGGTGCGCACCAGGCCGTCGCGCGCGCCGGCGCCGGAGGTGAATTCCGAGATGATGTGCGCGACGATGTCCCATTGCCGCGGGCTCGTATCCTGCGCCTCGTCGATCAGCACGTGATCGACGCCGCGGTCGAGCTTGTAATGCACCCAGCCCGACGAGACGCGGTCGAGCATCGCCAGCGTCTTGTCGATCAGATCGTCATAGTCGAGCAGGCCGCGTTCCAGCTTCTCGCGCCGGTAGTGCGCGGCGGCCGCGGTCGCGATGTGGATCAGCGCCTCGGTGCGGTCGCGCGCGACCACGGCGCGGCGGCGCTCGATCAACGGACCGAGACGGTCGACCTCCGCCTCGAACCGATGGCCCGCGACCGCATTCTTCTTGATGAAACTGTTGGTGACGACAGACGCGCGGGGGGCGCGTTCATCGGTCAGGAAGACGCCGAGATATTCGTCGACCTGGGCTGCACCGGTGAAGGTCAGCGCGCTCCGCAGCCGTTGGGCCTGCTTCTGATCCGCCTTGCTGCTGGTATCGAGCAGCATCGCCATCTCCTTCCAGCTCGCGCGCGCCAGGTTCGGCCCGTCGACGATCTCGCGCTCGACCTCCTCGATGCGAATGTCAGAGGAGACGCCGAGCGCGGCCGACATCTGCGCTGCGGCGGCCGCGGCGTTGCCGGCGGCATCGGTCCAGGCCATGAAATGGTCGCGGCTGAGGCAGGCTTCGCGGACCACCTCCTTGAAAGTGACGTCGGCGGCATTTGCCATCGCCGTCCGCAGCGCGCGGCCGATCGGACTGTCGGGAATCCGCGACGCTTCGAGGAACACCGCGAGGTTGGCGCGCTCCATCATCTCGTTCTGGTCGCGATCGTCGAGCACGGCAAAGCGCGCCGGCACGTTGGCCTCGAACGGAAACTGCTGCAGCAGGCGGGTGCACAGCGCGTGGATGGTCTGCACCTTCAAGCCGCCGGGGGTCTCCAGCGCGCAGGCAAACAGTTTGCGCGCCTCGCGCCGCAACGTGGCGGAAGGATGCGCAATGCCGGCCTCGCGGATCGCGGCGTCGAGCCCGGCGTCGTCGAGCGTCACCCAATGGCCGAGCGTCGTGAACACGCGCTCGGCCATGTTCGCGGCAGCCGCCTTGGTGAAGGTGATGCAGAGGATCTTTTCCGGCGGCACTCCCGACAGCAGCAGGCGGATGACGCGCTGCACCAGCACATGGGTCTTGCCCGAGCCGGCGTTGGCCGACACGAAGGTCGACGCTTTCGGATCGGACGCGCGCGCCTGCGCGTCGCGCACGGCGGGCGGAATCGGACGGGGCGCCTTCACCATTCCTCGATCCCCAGGCCGCCGGCGGCGGACCATTCCTTGATGCGTGCGAGGTCGTCATAGGCGCCGTAGCGGTTCGCCCACATCGAGAGGTTCAGCGAGGTGTAGGCCTGCTGCTCGTCGTCGAAGGCGCGGATCAGGGCCTCGAGCTTGCGCCGCGCGCTGTCGGCGGCCTCATCGGGCGGCTGCGGCGTGTCGTTGGTCTTGATCTTCAGCTCCAGCGAACGCTGCTCGCCCGGCGGATTGTTGCCGCTCAGCCTGACATAGACGAGGTCGCCGACCGAGGAGTCGGCCGGGATGTCGGCGAAGCCGCCCTCGCGCAGGATCGCGGCTTCCAGGGTGAGCTGCGGCGACAGGCCCATGCGCACCTGCTTGCCAGTCGGCGGCTGGCCGGTCTTGTAGTCGAGGATCGCAAAGCTGCCGTCATCGCGCCGCTCGATGCGGTCGGCGCGCGCCGAGAGCGTGAAGGTCCTGGCATCGTCGAGCGGGATGCCGATCTCGCCGCGGATCTCGGCCTTGATGGCCTCGATCTGGCCGCGCCGGGCCTGCTCCCATTCGGCAAACCATGTTGCGATGCGCTGGAAGCGCGGCCACCACAGCGCTCGCGCCTCGGGCCGCTCCATCAGCGGCGCAAAATATTTGGCCCCGATCTCGCGCAACGTGAGCAGGGTGTTGGCAGGCAGCGCGTCGGCATAGACCTGCGTGAACTCGCCGAGCGCCTCGTGGATCGCCGAGCCGCGATCGGCCGCCGACAACGGCATGTCGACGGGGTCGAGCGGATCGAGCCGCAGGATGTAGCGCGCATAGATCGTGTAGGGATCGCGCAGCCAGTCCTCGATCGCGGTGACAGACATCTTCAGCGGACGTGCCTCGCGCGGCGGCCGCGGCTCCGGCTGCGGGATCGGCTCGACCTTGTCGGGCCGGTCGAGCTCGGCGGCATATTGCACGTAAGTTTCGCCGGCCGATGTCGCGGCCTTCCAGCGCGCCTCGCCGGCGACCGCTTCGAGCCGATGCAGGAAGCGCGAGGCGACCGCCGGCGCACCGCCGACTTTTGCGGCGTGGGTGAGGATCACCTCGTCATGGCCGAGCAGCTGCGCAAAGTCGTGCGCGGAAAGGCCGATGCGGCGCTCGGGAAGGTCGAGCCCGAGCTCGTGCCGCATCGGCCGGCTCAGCCACGGATCGATCCGCGGCGCCGGCGGCCAGACGCCCTCGACCAGGCCGCCGAGGATGACGCGATCGGATTCGGTTAGACGGGCTTCGAGCTGGCCGAAGATGTTGAGCTGCGCGCGCGCCGATTCCGGCCGCCGCACCATGCGGTCGGCGAACGCGGTCTGGAACACCTCGGGATAATCGGCGAGCGGCGTCATCAGCCCGCTCGGCTGCTGCTTGGCGAGCAGCTCGTCGAACGCAGACGCCAGCGACGCACCGGCGCGCTCCTCGAACACGACGGCAACGCCGTTCTGGTCGCCGGACAGCGCGATCAGGGCCTCGCGGTGGCGCGCGGCCAGCTCCGCGAAATCATAGGGTTTTGACGACGCCATGCCTTCGAGTGGCGCCAGCGCCGCCTGCAATCTGGCGATCAGGTCCTGCGCCCGGTTGAGCTCGTTGTCGCGCAGCCGGGCGCGCGGCTCCATGGCGTGCAGCGACGAGGTCTCGCCGCCGTGCAGTTTGACCAGCTCGGCGCGGAAGCGCGCGAAGTCGCGGGCGAGGCCGCCGGTCCCGGCTTGCGGCCGCGTGCCGCGGAGCAGCGCGATCTCCAGCACCTCGATCGCGCGCCGCAGCGCGCCACGCGAACCGCCGAGCCGGAACAGCGGATGCTTGAGCAGCGCGAGCAGCGTCGGCGGCTCCAGCCCCTTGGCCGCCGCCTCCGCGGTCAGGCGGGCGAACACGCCGGCCGGCGTCTCGATCAGCGCATCGCCGCCGGAATCGTCGAACTCGAGCTTCCAGCGCGTCAGCGACGCCATCACGCGGCGCGCCAGCGCGCGATCCGGCGTCACCAGCGCGGCCGATTTGCCGAGATGCCGCGCCTCGCGCATCGCCACCGCGATCGCCAGCGCCTCCATTTCCGGATTGGGCGCCTCGACCACGGTGAGGTTGGTCATCCCGGCGGAAATCCGCGCCACGATCTCCGGCCGTTCCAGCCGGTCGTGCCACTGCGCGGTCGCGGTCGAGGGACGCATCGTCTCCGACACCAGCACCTCGCGGCCGAGCGGCGCCGGCTCGGCAAGGCTCTCGACGTCGCGGCGCTTGATGCCGAAGCGGTCGAGCAAGGCGTGCATCGCGAATTGCGGATGGTTCGACGAGGGCGGCGTTACGAACCTGCCGTCGTCGCCGCGCTCGCCGCCGATCGTGTCCCAGGAGTCCTCGTCGAGATCGGTGTCGAGCCCGGGCAGCACCACAGCACCGTTCGGCAGCTTCGCCACCGCGTGCAGGAATTTCGCCGTCGCCGGCATCGAGCCGGTCGAACCGGCCGCGATCACCGGGCCCGCGTGGTGCGCGGTCAGCCGCGCCGCCTCCGCCTCGATCAGCAGATCGCGGCGCGCGGCGGGTTCGATCCGGCCGATCTCCTTGAGGTAGCTGGGCCAGGCGTCGCGCGCGATCCGCAGGAAGTCGAGCGAGTGCTGCCAGTATTTGTCGAGCTGGTCCGGCACCAGGCGGTCGAGCGCGCGCCAGTCGACGCCGCGCGTCACCATGTCGTCCATCAGCCGCGCCAGACCGCCGGCGAGTTGCAGCGTCGAGGCCGGCCCGCCGACCACCAGCGGCGCCGATACCGGCGTCTTCGCCCAGGCGGCGACCAGATGCGCCAGCGTCAGCCGGCGCTCGAGCTCGCCCAGCCTTGGCGGAATCTCCAGCGGCGCGGCGCCGCCGACGTCCTCGCTTTGGTCGGCGAAGGCGAGTTCGTCCTCATCGATGTCGCCAAGCGCGACGATGCGCGGCAGCACGGCGGCGTCCGACTCGAGCACATCGAGGAAGATTTCCCGCGCCAGCCGCCCGGCACGGCGGGTCGGCAGATACAGCGTGGCGTTGGCGAGCCTTGCCGGATCGCTCTGCGCCTCAAATCCCGCGACCAGCCGGCCATCGACCAGCGCCGAGATGACGGTCCGCAGGAACGGCGCAGAAACGGGAACACTGAAGACGCGCATGGGCTGCCTGATTCGAATCCGGCGCCAATATAGGGAGCGGCGACCGTCGTTAGCCACCCCTGTCGGAGAACCGTCACCGCTCAATATCGCAATCGGCCGGCGCAGCGATCGGCGGCATCCAGGAACCAGCGCAGCGCCGGATCCTGGGCGGCGCGGCTCGTATGGATCAGGTCGATCGCGAAGGCGGGGATGTCGATCGGCGGCGCGACGACGGCAATGTCGGCCAGATGCGTGAAGCGCCGGGCGACGCGTTCGGACATCGTGGCGATGAGATCGGTGCCGGCCACGGCGAACGGAACGGCCACCACATGCGCAAGCGTCACCGCCACCCGTCGCTTCAGTCCATGGCGCGCCAGCAGCGCGTCGATCACGCTCGGCAGGCCATCGCCGCCGGCCGCCGAGAACAGCGCGTGCGGCAAGGTCGCGTAATCTTCCAGACTGAGGCGCTCCGATCGGTTCGTGCGTGCATCGCGGGCGCAGACGAAGCGTTCCTCGAACAGCCGGTGCCGGACACAGCGCGGCGAGTCGGGCAGGTGCCCGCCGATCAGGGCATCGAGTTCGCCGCGCTCCAGCTTCGCCAGCGCCACCGTCGCATCGGTGAGCGGGCGCACGGCAAGGTCAATGCCGGGCGCTTCGATGCGCAGCAGCCGGGTCAGTTCCGGCACCACAACGAGATCGCCATAGTCGGTCGCGGCGATGGTGATGCGCCGTCGCGCGATCGCCGGATCGAAGCCCTGATCGGGTACCAACGCGCTCCGGATCTGCCGCAGCGCTTCGCCGATCGGCCCGGCCAGCGCCAGCGCCTTTTCGGTCGGCTGCATGCCCGCGCCGGCACGCAGGAACAGTTCGTCCGCAAACAGCGCACGCAGCCTCCGCAATGCGCTGCTCATGGACGGCTGGGCGAGCCCGATGCGCTCGGCCGCCCGGGTGACGTGGCGCTCCTCCATCAGCGCCTCGAAGGCGACCAACAGGTTGAGATCGATGGCGGATAAATTCATCGTAGCAATAATGCTTATAAGAATAATCGATTTCAACAATGATTTGCCCCGGCCTATGCTCGTTGGTCGGACATGACGACGGGACCCAGGAATTTGGCGAGATTTGCGAGGCTGGTGCCAAGCGGGCCGACACTGCTGATCATCGGCGTGCTGGCAGGATTGGCTTTCCCTGCGTTGGCGGACGGCGTGCGCCCGCTGATGACGGCGGCGATCTTCGTCCTGGTGCTCGGCACCTTCCTCCAGGTCGACGGGACGGCGTTCCGGCGCGCATTGCGGCGGCCGCTGGTCTGGCTGCTGTTGCCGGCGCTCGCCATGCTGGCGAGCCCGCTTGCCGTCGGCTTCGCGGCGCGCGGCGCCGGCTTTCGACCAGAGCTGATCGTCGCATTGGTGCTGTCGGCGTGTGCGCCGCCGTCGAGCGGCACGGCGGCCGTCGCGCGCATGCTCGGCTTCGATGCGACCATTCCGCTTGCGGTGACGCTGCTGTCGATGGCGCTGGCGCCGGTCACCGTGCCGCTGATCGCGGCGGGATTTGCAGATCTCGCAATCGATCCGCTGGCGCTCGCGACGCGGCTGGCGCTGCTGGTTGGCGGCGCCGGCGCGCTGGCGTTGCTGCTGCGCCGTCAGGCCGCGGCACGATTGGTGCAGCATGCGCGCATCATCGACGCGCTCGTGCTGGCCTCGCTGCTGCTGTTCGCGATCGCCACCATGGCGGGGGTGCGCACCCAGATCGAAGCGCAACCGGCCGCCGCGTTCACCTGCGTCGGCCTTGCCTTCGGCTGCAATCTCGCCCTGCAATTGTGTGGCGCGCTGCTCACGCCGGGCAATCTGGCTGCACGGCTGACCAGCGGCCTCATTCTCGGCAACCGCAATGTCGGATTGGTCTGGTCGGCGATGGGCGTTGCGGTGTCGCCGATGACGGCGTTGTTCTTCGCCGCCACGCAGTATATGACGCCGCGGCTGATCGAGATGCTTGTTCGCCGCGAGTGCAAGGAGAATGCCTCACCATGAGCGCGACGATCTTGACCGAAGACCTCGCCGTCCGTTTCGCGCGCATCGCGCTCGGCCATGTCACGCGCGAATATCCGAACAAGCCCGATCACGTGCTGGCGGGGCCGCAGGATGCGCGCACGCCGCGCGAGCTGCATCCGGTGTTCTTCGGCAGCTACGACTGGCATTCCTGCGTCCACAGCTACTGGATGCTTGCCCGGCTGCTGCGCCGCTATCCCTCATCCGAGGCGGCGGACGATATCCGCGCGCTGTTCGACGCGCAGTTCGTTGCGGAGAAGATCGCGGCCGAATGCAGCTATCTCGCCGCCCCGACCGCGCGCGGCTTCAAGCGGCCTTACGGCTGGGGCTGGCTATTGAAGCTCGCCGCAGAGCTCTCGCTCGTCGAGAACACCAACTGGCGCGATCGGATCGCTCCGCTCGCCGAGATCTTCGCGCAGCGCTACCGCGATTTCCTGCCGCTCGCCACTTATCCGGTGCGGGTCGGCACCCATTTCAACACCGCGTTCGGACTGCGCATGGCAGCCGACTACGCCGCGGTGACACAGGACGATGCGCTCAGTGCGCTGTTGCGCGACACAGCGCTGCGCTGGTACGGCGCCGATCAGGACTGCCCCGCCTGGGGTGAGCCGAGCGGTGATGACTTCCAGTCATCCGCGCTGATCGAAGCGGAGTGCATGCGCCGGCTGCTGGCACCGGGTGACTTCCTGCCCTGGTTCGACCGCTTCCTGCCGCGGCTCGAGCTGCGCGAACCCGCAACCCTGTTCCGGCCCGCCACGGTCACCGATCGCTCGGATGGCAAGCTGGCACATCTCGACGGGCTCAATCTCAGCCGCGCATGGTGCTGGCGGGCGCTGGCCGGTGCGTTGCCGGCGGCCGATGCGCGCCGTCCGATCCTGCAGGATGCCGCGCGCCGGCATCTCGACGCCGGCCTGCCGCATATCGCCAGCGACTATATGGGTGAACACTGGCTTGCGAGCTTCGCGGTGCTCGCGATCGACGCCGATGGCTGACGAAGGCGCCGCCTACGCGACGCTTTCCAGGTAAGCTTCTTCCGCAGCCTGGATCGCGTCCGGAGTGCCGACATGCATCCAGACGCCGTCGAGGCGCAGGCCGAACAGCCGCTCCTGCTCGTTGGCGCGGTCGAACATCTTGGTCAGCGAGAACTCGCCGGCCGGCGCGTCGGCGAACAGCGCAGGCGACATGATCGCGGCGCCGGCATAGACGAACGGCACCACCTGGTGCTCGCGCCGCTTGCGCAACGCGCCATCCGGCAACATCGAATAGTCGCCGCGCCCGCCATAGCCGATGCTCGTAGCGGTCGGCGCCATCAGCAGCAGGATATCCATCCGCGCGGGATCGAAGGTTTCCGCGAGCCGCGCCAGATTGGAGCGCACGCCGTCGATCCACATCGTGTCCGCGTTCAGATGATAGAACGGCGCATCGCCGAGCAGCGGCAACGCCTTCACCACCGCGCCGCCGGTGCCGAGCACCTGGTCGCGCTCGTCGGAGATGATCACGCGCGGACGGCTGCGGGGCTTGACGTGCTCGATGATCTGGTCGGGCAAATAGTGCACGTTCACGACCGCTTCGCTGACGCCGGCGCCGGCGAGCTTGTCGAGCACATGGTCGAGCAGCGGCTGGCCGGCGACGCTGACCAGCGGCTTCGGCATCGTGTTGGTCAGGGGGCGCATGCGCACGCCGAGGCCCGCAGCGAGCACCATGGCTTTATGGGGAGTGACGGGCATCTTCCGGATATTCTCGGTCATCATCTCTCATGCGCCGATCATATCACGGCGATTCGGCAAGCACATCAATCAGACGCCATAGTCACGAGACATGACGGCCGTAAGACGGCAATGACGACCCTGGCCTAGATGTCGGCAGCTTGCGTGCCGCGTCTGGCGGTTTTCTTCTTCTTGTCGCCTTGTTTGAGAAAGTTGACGCCGATCTGGTCGCCATTGACCCATGCCAGCTCGCAGCGGCGATAGGCCAATCCTGTGGACGACAGCAGCAGAAAGAACTCCTTCAGGTTCAGGCCCTCGACCGAGCCGTCGACGGAGAGCTTGGCGCCCGTCTCCGACACGTCTTCCATGGTGCAGTCGCGCCGCCAGGTGCCGTCGATGCCCATCATGTGCGCTGCTATGCCGCGCTCAAACGTGACACGATCGCCCTTGCGTCGTTCCGTCCCCATCGTGTGGTCCCGCTCCAGATCCGGCCGCGCCATGGATCAGGTGCGGGCTCCGCAACCTTAGGGGAGGCGAGGCTAATAACCCGTAAACTACGGTACTGGAGGAGGGACGTTGGCTTTGTACCAGATGCGGAAGCTGGTCAGCGCGGGGTGAGCCAGCGACCGCTCGAGATAGGTCCAGATCCGCGGCTGGTGCTTGAGATATTGCGGCTTGCCGTCGCGGCGGTTGAGTCGCGCAAAGGTGCCGAGCAGGCGGGTGTTGCGCTGCGCCGACATGATCGCATAGAGCTCGGCGAAGCCGGCCGGATCGAAGCTTTCATCGGTCGCGCGCCGCGCCTTGATGTAGCGGGTCAAGAGCGACAGCTCGAGCTGCTCGGGCACATCGATCCGGGCATCCTGCAGCAGCGACACCACGTCATAGGCCGCGGGGCCGAGCAGCGCGTCCTGGAAATCGATGACGCCGACGCGCAGGATGCCGGTGCGTTCGGCAAGCCAGATGATGTTCGGCGAATGGAAGTCGCGGATCACCCAGGTCTGCGGTGCGGCTGCGGGCTTCTCCAGCAGGCCGCGCCACATCCCGAGAAATTCGGCGCGAAGCTCCTCGCTCGGCTGCGCGCCGCGGTCTGGCAGGTACCATTCCAGCATCAGCCCGATCTCGATCAGCCAGGCGTCGATGTCGAACACCGGGATGTCGTAGCTCTCGTCCGACGTCAGCGGCAATTGCTCCGGCAGCACCTCGCGGTGCAGCGCCGCCAGCATGTCGACGGCGGCCTCGTAACGCTCGGCGATCGGCTGCGGTGGGTCGCCCTCGATGACGCCCTCGGCGCCGAAATCCTCGGTGATGAGGAAGCCGGATCCGAGATCGATGTGACGGATCGCGGGCGCCGAGAAACCATGCTTGCGCAGGCCGTTTCCGATCGCGACGAACGGCCTGACGTCTTCGGCGAGATGCACCGCTGCGCTGTAGGACTGGCCGCTGTAGATCGCCGGGCCGTCGGGACGGCGCGGCGAGTTCATCAGGATGACGGTGCCGTCGTCGTTGCGCAGCCGCGCATAGGAGCGCGTCGAGGCATCGCCCGGCATGCGTTCGCGCCGGGCATTGAGAAAGCCCGCGCGGTCGAGGAACTGGCGCAGCTCGTTGAGCCGCGCGACCTTCGCCGCACCCTTGCCATGGCCGGTGATCTCGGCCGCGCGTGCCGCCGATCCGAGCGCCGGGCGATGGCTGAACGCGATATCGATGCGGTCGGCGGGCATCGCGTCGGGCGCGCGCTCCGGCCACTCGATCAGCGCCACGATGTCGTCGGGCAGCGGCGACAGCCCGATCTCCTCGAGCTCGCCGGCGTCGTTGATGCGGTAGAGGTCGGCATGGACGAGCGGAAACGACGGCAGCTCGTAGCTCTGCGCCAGCGTGAAGGTCGGGCTCGGCACCTCCAGCGCGTCGTCGGCGGCGAGGTAACGGATCAACGCGCGCGCGGCCGTGGTCTTGCCGGCGCCGAGGTCGCCGGACAGCGTGATGACGTCGCCGGCGCCGATCAGCAGCGCGAGGTCGGCCATCAGCTCTGCTGTCGCGGTCTCGTTCGCGAGCGCCACCGAGAATGTCGAGGTCGCCGTCATTCAGCAGCGTTGCGGTGTGCGGTCTGGTCGATCGGGAAGTCGCAGGTCACGGTCGTGCCGCGGCCTACGGTCGAATCGACGCGCACCCGTCCGCCATGGAGTTCGACGAAGGAGCGGACCAGCGACAGGCCAAGGCCCGCGCCGCGGTGCCGCGAGCCGTGCGAATGGCTCTCGAACCAGTTGAACACCTTGTCGCGCATCTCCGCCGGAATGCCGGGACCGGCATCGGTCACCGCAAACACCACGCTGTGCTCGGTGCGGTGCGCGCTGATCGTGACGGTGGCGTCGTGCGGCGAGAAGCCGACCGCGTTGGCGAGCAGATTATACAGCACCTGCACCACGCGCCGCTCGTCGCCGACAAAGGCGCCGATGTCGGGCTCGATATCGACCTTGAGGGTGATGCGGTCGGTCGCGAGGCGATCCTGGATGCCTTCGGCGGCGGCTTCGATCGCCTGGCCGATATTGACCGGACCGAGCTCGAGCTTCATCGCGCCGGCGTCGATGGTGGCGAGATCGAGAATGTTGTTGGTGAGCGCCAGCAGCGCGTTGGTCGATTTGGTGACGTAGTCGAGATATTCGGCCTGCTTCGGCGTCAGCGGTCCGGTCGAGGGATCGCTGAGGAAATGCGCGAAGCCGATGATGGTGGTGAGCGGTGCGCGCAGCTCGTAGGAGACGTGGTGGACGAAATCCACCTTCATCTGGTCGGCGGCTTCCAGCGCCTCGTTGCGCTCGCGCAGCGCCCGCTCGACATTTTCGGTGTCGGTGATGTCCTGGAAGGCGAGCAGGGTCTTGCCGTCGGGCAGCGGGATGGTCATGCAATTCAGCACGCTGCCGTCCTTGCGCTCGAGCTTGAGCGCGACCTGGGCGCGGTTCTCGATCGCGGTGATCTGCTCGCGCAGCGTCCGCCAGGTCAGGGCGTCGTCGAACAGCGGCCGGCACAGTGCTTCCACCGCCTCGATATGCGGTTCGCCCTGCAGCGCGTCGGCCGGCAGCTTCCACATCTTGGCGAAGGGCGGGTTGAACAGTTCCGCGCGGCCGTTGCTGCCGAACACCGCGACCGCCTCGCCGAGATTGTCCAGGGTCTCGCGCTGCACCCGCGTCAGGCGGTCGTAGCGGCGCGCGAGGTCGAGGCTCTCGGTGACGTTGTCGAACAGATAGGTGACGCCGCCCTCGAGGTTCGGCGTGGTGACGACGCTGATGGCGCGGCCGTCGGGCAGGAACCAGGTATAGGTTTCGGATTCGACCGCGCGATAGGCCTCGTGCAGCTTGGCCTTCCAGGCGCGGAAATCCGGCTGCTCGGGCAGCTTGCGGTTGGCGCGCAGCCGGTCCAGCACGCTGGAATCGTCGGGGTTGCCGTCGAGGAAAGCCTGATCGAGGCCCCACAGCCGCCGATAGGACTCGTTGTAGAAGGTGAGCCGCCGGTCGGCATCGAACACCGCGACGCCCGAGGACAATTGGTCGAGGGTACGCCGGTGCGCTTCGACCATCCGCGCGATCGCCGCGCGCAACGCCGCAGCTTCGCTGGCGTCGATCGCGATGCCGGCGCTGCCGCCGGAGAGCTTGAGCGCCTGCACGTCGTAGATCCGCCGCTCGCCGCTGACGACGATCGGCAGCCGCGCGGCATAATTGGCATTGTCGTTCAGCGCGCGGGTCAATTCGCCGCGCTGGTCGCTTTCGAGCAGTTCGAGATTGCGCTGCAGCGCGTCCGACACGCTCTTGCCCTCGGTGGCGCGGACATAGGCCGCGTTGGCATAGCGCAGATTACCCTCGAGGCTCTTCGCCCAGATCGGCCATGGCGCGGCGGCGGCGAAATCGCGCAGCAGCTCGGTTTCCTCCTGCAGCGCCTTGTAGCGCAGGTTGGACTCGGCGAGCTCGCGGCGCAGGCCGCCGAGCTCGCGGATCCGCACGATGGCCTGGCCGCCGATCGCGCGGCCCATCGCCTCGATGGCGCGGCCGGCCGAGGTCGAGAGGTTGAGCAGGAACGCCTCGCCCTTCTCGCGCAGCGCGTCGACGGCGTGATCCATCTGCAGCGCCGGCTCGGGCGGCAGCCAGGTTCCGAAGGCGAGGACGCGTTGCGGCGAGCCTTCCTGCGACATCACCAGCGAGATGTCGCCCGAGATCTGTGGCCGGTTGTCGCCCGCGGCCCAGGAGATCAGGACCTGCGGCTCGACGAACAGCAGCGCGCGCAGCCGGTCCGATTGCGCCTGCAGGTCCGTGATCTCGGACTGCAGCTGTTCCTCGTTCCTCGTCGCGCGCACGCGGGTGCGCATCAAGAGGATCGCGGCGACGGCCGAGAAGCCGACCAGCGCAAGCGACGTCGCGAGGACCGCGACCTCCTGGTGATTGAAGCCGAAATGATCCGACATCGCCTGGGCGACCGGGCTCTCGGCGGCAAACGCGGTGCGGGCTGGCAGCAATGCGGTGATGGCGAGCCCAATCATGCCGTCGCGCGCCAGTGAGGTGCATGACAGCAGGGTTCGACGCATTGCCGCGACTACGCCCGACATATGTTGCCCCAGAACGCACAAACCTTAAGGCATGATCCGGAAAAGAGGAGACCGGTGTTCCCTCACGGCAAACGTACGACGTTTGTCCGCCGATCATGCCCAAGCAGGACCAGACAGCCCGACGAAGACCCCCCGTCGTGCTCGAATCAAGACAGAATAGTCCCAACGGGACTCGGCGAGTAAGAGTCCAGACCGTGAACGCGGAATCCCCTGTGAAAAAATGCCGCCGGGTGGGGCGGATTTTACGCGAATTGACTCCGTATTGGTGCGGAGAGCGCGCACGAAGCGTGATCTTCCCGAGCTCGTCCGCACACTTCTCCGATGCGAAGGCGCTTGGCTCCCTCTCCCCGTTCTTACGGGGAGAGGGTTGGGGTGAGGGGCCGTCTCCGCATAGCCGGTGATAGCTGCGTTCGCGGAGACTCCCCCTCACCCGGAACGCATCTGACGATGCGTTCCGACCTCTCCCCGCACGCGGGGCGAGGTGAAGTGGCGCCGCCGCTCGAGTGAAGTCGTCGCGCACTAGCGTCCGGTCGAGCCGAAGCCGCCGCTGCCGCGCCCGGTCGCCGGCAGCACGTCGACCGGAACCAGCTCGGCCCGTGTGACCGGCGCGATCACCATCTGCGCGATGCGCTCGCCGCGCCGGATCGAGAACACCTCGTGGCCGTGGTTGATCAGCAGCACGTTGATCTCGCCGCGATAGTCGGCGTCGATCGTGCCGGGCGAGTTCAGCACCGTGACGCCGTATTTGGCGGCAAGGCCGGAGCGCGGCCGCACCTGCGCCTCGTAGCCCGGCGGCAGCGCGATCGTCAGTCCGGTCGGAACCATCTCGTAGCGGCCCGGGAGCAGCAGCAGCGGCGCCGACTGCGGCACCGCCGCGAGCAGGTCGAGCCCGGCCGCGTCGGCGGTCTGATAGATCGGCAGCAGGAGATCGGCGCCGTGCGGCAGTTGATGGACTTCGACCTTGATGGTGGCGCTCACGATGCGGTTCCTACGGCTCTAGAGCATGATCCGATTGAATCGGATCATGCTCTAATCCTTTTGTTTGGTCGCGTTTTCTTGACGCGAACCGGTGACCACTTCGCTCGAAAACGCTCTTGCGATGCGCGACACCAGCGCGGTCGCGACTTCCTCCTTGGTCATCACAGGCCAGGAGTCGACGGTGACGTCCTTGCCCTCGCGCGAGAGCAGGTGAACAGTGTTGCGGTCGCCGCCCATCACCCCGGTCGCCGGCGAGACGTCGTTGGCGACGATCCAGTCGCAGCCCTTGCGCGCGAACTTCGCCTTGGCGTTCTCGATCAGATGCTCGGTCTCGGCGGCGAAGCCGATCACCAGCGGCGGCCGCTGCTCCTTCAGCTTGGAAATTGTCGCGAGGATGTCGGGGTTCTCGACCAGCTGCAGCGGCGGCATGCCGGCCGCGGTCTTCTTCAGCTTCTGGCTGCCCTCGGTGGCGACCCGCCAGTCGGCGACCGCGGCGGCGAAGATCGCGACGTCGACCGGCAGCGCGGCCTCGACCCGGTGCAGCATGTCGCGCGCGGACTCCACGCGCATCACCGAGATGCCCTGGGGGTCGTCGAGCTCGACCGGGCCGGTCACCAGCACCACCTCGGCGCCGGCGGCGCGCGCGGCGGCGGCAATGGCAAAGCCCTGCTTGCCGGACGAGCGGTTGGCGATGTAGCGGACCGGATCGATCGCCTCATGGGTCGGGCCCGCGGTGATCAGCACCCGCTTGCCGGCTAGCGGACGTGGCTGCGGCGGGCGCAGCATGCGGTCGGCGGCGGCGGCGATCTCGGTCGGCTCGGCCATCCGGCCGACGCCGGCCTCGCCGGCTTCCGCCATCTCGCCCGCATTGGGGCCGACGGTGTGGACGCCGTCGCGGCGCAGCTGCAGCACGTTGCGGCGGGTGGCCGGATTGTTCCACATCAGCGGGTTCATCGCCGGCGCCAGCAGGATCGGCCGGTTGGCCGCCAGCAAGGTGGCGGTGGCGAGGTCGTCGGCATGGCCCTGCGCCATCTTGGCCATCAGGTCGGCGGTCGCCGGCGCCACCACGATCAGGTCGCAGTCCCGCGCCAGGCGGATATGGCCGGCATCGAATTCGCTCTCGGCGTCGAACAGGTCGGTGTAGACGCGCTCATGCGACAGCGCGCTGGCGGCGAGCGGGGTGACGAATTGCTGGGCCGCCCTGGTCAGCACGCAGCGGACCTGGATGTGCCGTTCCTTGAGTCGCCGGATCAGATCCAGCGCCTTGTAGGCCGCAATCCCCCCGCCGATGATCAGGGTGATGCGCGGCTCTCCGGCCGCGCTGGCGGCCCGTGGAGCAGGGGCGGCAACCGTCGCGGAACCCGCCCCAAGCGCCTCGGCAGGCTCCGTACCGCCGTCTGCGAGCTCCCGCAGGATCACCCGCACCTCTTCCTCGACCGACCGGCCGTTTTTGGCGGAGCGCAGCCGCAGATAGGCCTTCAGCGTGTCGTCGAGTTTGCGGATGGTCAGGCTGGCCATGGCGTGCCCTCAGGCATCATGCTCAAATAAATATGATAGCGATGCTATCACATAGTGCATGCATTGCAATCAGTGCGCCCGGATGGCGAAAAAGATCGCGATGGAGGCGATCGCAATGACCCAGAGGCCGACGGTCTGCACCCGCGCCTTGCGGGCCTCGGCGCGGGCCATTTCGTCGATCGAGTCCGACGACAGCATGTGGCCCTCCAGCGTCATGGTCTCCAGCTGCTCGAGCACCGTCACGGCGCGGTTGGCGATCGACGGCAGGTTGGCGAGGATGCGACCGAGTTCGCCCGCGCCCGATAGCGCGCCCTGGATGCGGCCGGCCGGGCCGAGATTCTGCGTGATCCATTCGCGCACCACGGGGTCGGCGATCTTCCAGATGTCGAGCTTCGGGTCGAAGCCGCGCGCCACGCCCTCGACCACCACCATGGTCTTCTGCAGCAGGATCAGCTCGGGGCGCGTCTGCATGTCGAACAGGCCGGTGACCTCGAGCAGAAGCGTGAGTAGCTTCGCCATCGAGATTTCCTCGGCGGTGCGGTTGTGGATCGGCTCGCCGATCGCGCGGATCGCCTGCGCGAAATTCTCCACCGAATGGTGGCCCGGCACGTAGCCGGCCTCGAAATGCACCTCGGCGACGCGGCGATAGTCGCGGGTGATGAAGCCGAGCAGGATCTCGGCCAGGAAGCGCCGCTCCTTCAGCCCGAGCCGTCCCATGATGCCGAAATCCACGGCAACGAGCCGGCCGGCCTCGTCGAGGAACAGATTGCCGGGATGCATGTCGGCATGGAAGAAGCCGTCGCGCAGCGCGTGGCGCAGGAAGCTCTGGATCACCTTGCGGCCGAGATCGGGCAAATCGACCTTGGCCTGCGCCAGCCGGACGTGATCGTTCAGCGCGATGCCGTCGATCCACTCCATCGTCAGCACGCTGTGCGCGGTGCGATCCCAATCCACCGCGGGGACGCGGAAGTCCGGATCGTCGCGGGTGTTCTCGGCCATCTCGGACAGCGCGGCGGCCTCGAGCCGCAGGTCCATCTCCATCGCGACCGAGCGCGACATCGTGTTGATGACCTCGATCAGGCGCAAGCGCCGCGCCTCGGCGGAATGCGCCTCGGCCTTGTGCGCGACAAAGAAGAAGTCGCTGAGGTCGCGGCGGAAGCGCGCGGCGACATTGGGCCGGAGCACCTTGACCGCAACCTGATGCCGGACCCCGTCGCGCTCGATTTCGCCGCGATGCACCTGCGCGATCGAGGCCGCGGCAACCGCAGGGCCCAGATGCACAAAGGCCTGCGGCAGCGGCCGTTCCAGCGATTGCGTGATGACGGTTTCGGCCGCTTCCTGCGCGAACGGCGGCAGCCGGTCCTGCAGGGCTTCGAGATCGCGCGCCATCGCCACGCCGACCACGTCGGGCCGGGTGGCGAGGAATTGCCCGAGCTTGAGATAGGCCGGTCCGAGCCGCGTCAGTGCGCGCGACAACCGCGGACCTGACTTGGCGGAGCGGCGCTCGATCAGCCGCGCCAGCTTCAGCGCGAGCTGCCCGGGCGGCGGCACCAGCGCGGGATCGACGACGCCGAACACGCCCTCGCGCGCAAACACGAAACCGGCGCGGGCGAGGCGCGTGATGTGGGTCAGTGCAGAGATCACAAACGCCAGCCCGAATGCAGCGCCACGATGCCGCCGGAGAGGCTCTGCCACTTCACGCGGGCAAAGCCGGCGGCGCCGATCATCTCGGCGAACGCGTTCGGCCGCGGGAATTTGCGGATCGACTCGACGAGATATTGATAGGACTCGGCGTCACCGGTGACGGCGCGGCCGAGCGGCGGGATCACCTTGAAGGAAAACAGATCGTAGATCTTGTCGAGGCCGGGCACGTCGACGGTGGAGAATTCCAGGCACAGGAAGCGGCTGCCCGGCTTGAGCACGCGATAGGCCTCGCGCAATGCGAGGTCGATCTGCGGCACGTTGCGGATGCCGAATGCGATGGTGTAGGCGTCGAACGCGCGGTCGGCAAAACCCAGCGTTTCGGCGTTGCCCTCGACGAACGACACCCGGTCATCGAGGTGCTGCTTCGCGGCGCGCTCGCGGCCGACGGCGAGCATGTCGGCATTGATGTCGCAGACCGTGGCATGAAAGCCCGCGCCCGCGGTCTTGGCGGCCCGGAACGCGATGTCGCCGGTGCCGCCGGCGACGTCGAGCAGCGCGAACGGCCGGTCGCCCTTCGGCGGATCGAGCATCGTGATCATGACGTCCTTCCAGGCCCGGTGCAGGCCCGCCGACATCAGATCGTTCATCAGGTCGTAGCGGGACGCCACGCTGTGAAACACGTCGTTCACCAGCGTCTGCTTCTCGCCCAGGGGCACATCCCTGAAGCCGAAATGGGTGGTTTGATCCGGCCGATCCATCACTCAGAACTCTTACCCTTTTTGGTCGCGTTTTCTTCACGCGAACCGGTAGCCGGTTCGCTCGAAAAACGCTCCAGCCAAACCATAGCGCGGCGGCCGCAATGGCGCTATCACGTCACTTCCAAAAGGTGAATGCCTGCCATGCCGGAATTACCCGAAGTCGAGACCGTCCGCCGCGGCCTGCAACCGGCCATGGAGGGGTCCAGGATCCTCAAGGCCGAGGCTCGCCGCAAGGATTTGCGGTTTCCGTTTCAAAAAGACTTTATCGCCCGGCTGGAGGGCCGGACCATCACCGGGCTCGGCCGCCGTGCCAAATATCTGATGGCGGACCTGAACTCCGGCGACGTGCTGCTGATGCATCTGGGCATGTCGGGCTCGTTCCGCGTGCTGAAGCAGGACGGCGCGGCGACGCCGGGGCAATTCCACCATCCGCGCAGCGAGGATCGCGTGCATGATCACGTGGTGTTCCACATGTCGTCGGGCGCGGCCGTCGTCTTCAACGATCCGCGGCGCTTCGGCTATATGAAGATCATCGCGCGCAACGCGATCGAGGATGAGCCGCTCCTGAAAGGGCTCGGTCCCGAGCCGCTCGGCAACGAGTTCGACGCGGCGATGCTGGCGCGCTCCTGTCACAACAAGAAGACCAGCCTGAAGGCCGCGCTGCTCGATCAGCGCGTGGTGGCGGGACTTGGCAACATCTATGTCTGCGAGGCGCTGTTTCGTTCGCATCTGTCGCCGCGGCGATTGGCCGCGACGCTCGCGACCAAGTCCGGACAACGCAAGGGCGTTGCCGGGGGCGAGCCGACCGACCACGCCAGGCGGCTGGTCGACGCGATCCATTCGGTGCTCAACCAGGCGATCAAGGCCGGCGGCTCCTCGATCAGCGACCATCGATTGACCAACGGCGATCTCGGCTATTTCCAGCATTCGTTCCAGGTCTATGACCGCGAGGGCGAGACGTGCCGTACGTCGGGCTGCGAAGGTATTGTCAGGCGCTTCACCCAGAACGGCCGTTCGACGTTCTGGTGCCCGAAGTGCCAGAAGTAACAATGTTCGAGACCCCGCGCATCGAGACGCCACGCCTGATCCTGCGGCCGCTTGCGCTGTCGGATGCCGCGGCGATCCAGAGTCACTTCAACAATTGGAATGTGATCAAGACTCTCGCCACGGTGGTGCCGTGGCCTTATCCCGGCGACGGCGCGGAAAGCTTTATCAGGCGCGAGCTCGACAAGATCGCGGCCGGAGAGGAAAGCTATCAATGGTCACTGGTGTTGCGTGCCCGCGATGGCGAGGCGATCGGCAACATCAATTTCCGGCCGCGCGCCGACGGCCGCAAGGGCAATCGCGGATTCTGGCTCGCTGAGCCGTATTGGAATCAGGGCCTCATGACCGAGGCGATCGCGGCGGTGAACGATTTCGCCTTCCTGGCGCTCGGCCTCGATCACTTCCATGTCTGCAACGCGCCGTCCAACGTCGGCTCGCGCCGGGTCAAGCAGAAGACCGGAGCCGAATTCGTCGGCTTCGTCGAGCTTCCGCACCACAATGGCGAATCCAGAGCGGAGAAGTGGAAGGTGACGCGCGAGACCTGGTTGCGCGATCGCGCGAAGCCGTGACGTTATTTGCGAATACCGCCGCGAGGAAAATCGCGGCGCCTTGACCGTGCACGCGCGGCCGGAGAACATGGCTCCGATCGCTCCATCAAGAACGAGAACACAATGGCGATGAACGGCATGTCGATGAATGACGCCTGGCGCGACCGCGCCGCGACAAGTTTTCAATGCGAGAAGCAGCCGGCCACCAGCAGCCGCGGCATGGTGGTGAGCAATCATCCGCTGGCATCGAGCGCGGGCGCCGAGATGTTGGCTGCCGGCGGCAATGCGATCGATGCGGCGATCGCCACCTTGTTCACGCTGACCGTGGTCGAGCCGATGATGGTCGGCATCATCGGCGGCGGCATGGCGCATATTCGTCTCGCCGACGGCAGCCATCGCTTCATCGACGGCCAGAGCACGGTGCCGAACGCGGTGCGGCCGGACACCTACACTTCGAAGCCAGGATCGGCGCACGACGTGTTCGACACCGTCGGCAACGAGAATTTGAACGGGCCGAAAGCGGTCGCGGTGCCGGGCTCGCTGAAAGCCTGGTGCGAAACGCTGCGCCGCTTCGGCACCATGAGCCTTGCCGATGTGATGCAGCCCGCGATCAAGCACGCCGCGCGCGGCTATGCGGCGACGCCCTATTTGCATGAATGCATCACCGACGGCGCCGAGGAGATGCTGAAGGACAAGCCGATCTCGGCGATCTATCTGCCTGATGGCACGCCGCTGAAGCCCGGCGAGCGCGTGGTGCAGGCGGAATATGCCGAGACGCTGAAATACATCGCCGATCATGGCGACAACGCGCTCTACCAGGGGCCGCTTGGCGACATCCTGGTCGACTACATGAAAAAGAGCGGCGGCTTCATCGCGCAGGAGGATCTCGCGACCTACAAGACCGTCGAGCGGCAGCCGATCCGCTGCGACTACCGCGGCTGGGAAATCCTCGGGCCTCCGCCGCCCGCGGCATCGGGCGTGCATATCACGCAGATGCTCAACATCCTCGAGGGCTATGACATCGCGCGGCTCGGCTTCGGCACGACCGAGACGATCCATTATCTTGCCGAGGTGCTGAAGATCGCCTTTGCCGACCGCGCGGCCGCGAGCGGCGATCCCGCCTATATCAACGTGCCGGTGGAGCGGTTGACCTCGAAGGCCTATGCCGAGGAGCGCCGCCGCGCGATCGATCCCGACCGCGCGCAAGCCTGGAGCGCCGGCGTCACCCAGCTCGAAAGCGCGCACACCACGCACATGACCGCGGCGGATGCGATGGGCAATGTGGTCGCGACCACCCAGACCATCAACAATCTGTTCGGCGCCAAGATCCTGATCCCGGGCCTCGGCACCGTGCCGAACAACTACATGAACCTGTTCGATCCGCGGCCGGGACACGCGCTGTCGCTGGCCGCCGGCAAGCGCGTCACCACCTCGATGTCGCCGATGATGGCGCTGCGCGACGGCAAGCTCGCCTACGCGCTCGGCCTGCCCGGCGGCAAGCGCATCTTCCCGAGCGCGATGCAGGCGCTGATCAATCTGATCGACCACGGCATGAGCCTGCAGGAGGCGGTCGAGGCGCCGCGGGTCTGGACCGAGGGCAATGCGCTGGAGGTCGAGCAGGCGGTGCCGGAGGCTGTCCGCGCCGCGCTATCAGCCAAGGGCCACAAGGTGCAGGTCGTGCCGACGGTGGCCGGCGGCATGAACGCGATCCAGTTTCACGCCGACGGCACGATGTCGGGCGCAGCCTGCTGGCGCGCCGACGGCACCCCGGTCGGCATTGCCGGCGGCCTCGCCCGCGCCGGGGTGCGCTTTGCGTTGAGGTGAGGTTGGTTAGGCTCCCTCGCCCCGCTCTCGCGGGGAGAGGGTGGGGTGAGGGGCTCACTCCACGAGGTGGTGTCCATTGATGGACCTGTACCCCCTCACCCGGATTGCATCTGGCGATGCAATCCGACCTCTCCCCGCAAGCGGGGCGAGGTAACTCTACTTCCTGACGCAGATCACGCGGACCACGGCGGCCTTGGCGTCTGCCGAGTCGCCCGACGCGGTGACGCCGTGCGCCTTCAGGAAGCTGCGCACCGTGTCGGCCGGCACCAGCGCGGCCTGCGCCGGCGGCGCCGCGTTTGCGGGGCCTGCAACGATGACGGGTTTCAGCACCGCGATCCCGGCAAACCTGCCGCCGCTATCGGTCGCCGCTGCGCCGGAGAACCCGAGCGCCGGCGCCGGTGACAGCGCCTGATCGCCGCCGCCGATCTGTGCGGCCGAAGCCTTCACGCTGCTCGCGGCCGCTCCGCCGCCCTGGTTCTGCGGATCGGCAATCCCGGTGATGTCGAGCGCGGTCTGCGTCGCCTGGCCTGCGATATTGAGCGGCTTCAGCCCGCGCGCGCCATAGATGCGCAGCAGCGCGAGATCGTGATCCCTGTCCTCGGCGACCCGATCGGCATTGCCGTAGCCCGGGATCGTCAGCGTGATGCAGTCGTCGGTCGCCACGCGATCGGTAACGATGGCGCCGTCGTCGCTGACCACGACGCCGGTGCCATATTCGACGGTCTTGCGCGGCGGCGGACCGGCCTGCACGGCGGACGGAAATGCGTTGAAGGCGCTCGACATCGCGATCACCACCGGCTCGACCGTGGTCTGCATCGCCTGGTCATAGAGGATGGTGAGGATGCGGACCTCGTCGCCCTTCAAGGTGCCGCGCAGATAGAACTTCTTCAGGCCCTGCATGCCCGACAGCACGAAGAAATCCGGCTTCACCACGGTGTAGTCGATGGTGCGCCCGGCCGGCTCCTTCCTTTCCTGCTCGGCAAGCTTTGCGGTGGTCGGGCTGGCTTCCTTGCGCCGGGTCAGCAGCACCTGGACGGTGCCGGTCGGCGAGGTCCATTTGGCGCCAGAAGCGTCGCTGGTGAGCTGCGGCACCAGCTTTGTGGGAATGCCGAGCCGCGCCCCGGTGGCCGGCTCGGTGACGATCCGCCAGCCGACACCTTCCTGCTTCCGCCGCGCCGTGTCGGCGAGCACGCCGCGCTCCTGCGGATTCAGCACCCCGGTCGGCTTGCCGCCGCGCTTCTTCTGGAATTCCTTGATCGCATTGACCATGCGCTCGCTGACGTCGCCGGTAATGGCGCCGTTATATTCGCCGACCCAGGCGAGGTCGGATTGCAGCGCCAGCCGCTCGGCCTGCGCCATCGCGCCAGCGGTATCCTCCGGCTTCTGCAGCCCGGGGCGTATCGGCACCGTCGCCACGGTTTTCGGCTTCGCCCCCGCCGTCGAGGGCGGCGTCATCTGGGCCTGCGCCATGCCCATCCCTGTGACCGTAATGGAAGCGGCCATCAATGTTGCCGAAAGCACCGATCTCATGACAAATCCGGGGGGAATGACTGACACCATTGACGTCCAGGCAATTAAGCACATCTGCTTGGTCGGCAACAACCGCGCTCCGGTTCAGGGAACAGCGCGCAGGACACCGCAATGCTGAGTGCCGACGAGCTTGAACGCTATGCCCGCCATATCGTGCTGCGCGAGGTGGGCGGTCCCGGCCAGAATGCGCTGAAAAAAGCGTCGGTGCTGGTGATCGGCGCCGGCGGCCTCGGCGCGCCGGTGCTGATGTATCTGGCGGCAGCCGGTGTTGGCCGGCTCGGCGTGATCGATGACGATATCGTCTCGCTCTCCAATTTGCAGCGCCAGATCATCCATGCGACGTCTGATATCGGCAAGCGCAAGGTCGACAGCGCGGCGGCACAGATCCATGCGCTCAATCCGCATGTGACGTTCGAGGCGCATTCGATGCGGCTCACCGCCGACAATGCGATGGCGCTGATCGCGAACTACGACCTCGTGCTCGACGGCTCCGACAATTTCGAGACCCGCTATCTCGTCGCCGATGCCTGCTTCCTCGCGAAGCGGCCGCTGATCACGGCCGCACTGGGCCAGTTCGACGGTTCGCTGACCACGATCCGCGCGCATGAGAAGAATGCGGACGGCGTGTTCAATCCGACCTATCGCTGCCTGTTTCCGGAGGCGCCGCCGCCGGGCACGGTGCCGGCCTGCGCCGAGGCCGGCGTGATGGGCGCGCTCGCCGGCGTCCTGGGGTCGATGATGGCGCTGGAGGCGATCCGCGAGATCGTCGGCTTCGGCGAGGGCCTGGTCGGCCGCCTCCTGATGGTGGATGCGCGCGCGATGCGGTTCGAAACCCTGCGCTACGCGCGCGATTCGCAGAACCCGCTCAATGGCGATGGGCCTGTCATCACTGACCTCAGCGCCCATCGCACCTGATTGCTGCCGTTATCTGCTGGCCGGCTTCTCGCTGTCGAGATGCGCCATCTGCTCGGCCGCATAGCGCGTGCCGGCAGCGATATCCGGCGGGAAGGCTTTCGCCAGCGCCGCGAGATGAGCTTGCGTCAGCGTCAGCCTGGTCGCGCCGAGCGCTTCGGCAAGACGGTTGCGGGTGCGGGCGCCGACCAGCGGCACGATCTCCTTGCCCTGCGCCGCGACCCAGGCAATCGCGACCTGCGCCGGCGTCGCCCCGATCTCGGCGGCAACGGCGCGCAACTGCTCGACCAGCGCGAGATTGGCATCGAGGTTCGCGCCCTGGAAGCGCGGCGTCATCAGCCGGTAGTCCCTGCCGATCTTGCCGGACTCCTTCGACCAGTGGCCGCTGATCAGCCCGCGCGACAGCACGCCGTAGGCTGTGATGCCGATGCCAAGCTCGCGGCAGGTCGTCAGGATATCGCGCTCGATACCACGCTCGATCAGCGAGTATTCGATCTGGAGATCGACGATCGGATGCACGGCATGAGCACGGCGGATGGTGTCGGAGCCGACCTCGGACAGGCCGATATGTCTGATGTAGCCGGACTTCACCAGATCGGCGATGCCGCCGATCGTCTCCTCGATCGGAACGTTGGGATCGAGACGTGCCGGGCGATAGATGTCGATGTAGTCGGTGCCGAGACGTTGCAGCGAATAGGCGAGAAAATTCTTCGTAGCGGCCGGTCGGGTGTCCATTCCGGCGAATTCACCCGCGGGGCCGCGCAACGCGCCGAACTTGACGCTGATCTGCAGCCGGTCGCGCGCGACGTCCTTCAGGGCTTCCTGCACCAGCATCTCGTTGTGGCCCATGGCGTAGAAGTCGCCGGTATCCAGCAGCGTGATGCCGGCATCGAGCGCCGCGTGCACGGTGGCGATGCTCTCGCCGCGATCGGCCGGGCCATAGACCTCGGACATGCCCATGCAGCCGAGGCCGAGGGCCGCGACGGTGGGCCCGGTTGAGCCGAGTTTGCGTGTGTCCATGTGGATGTTCCTCGAACGTTTGCGGCGGAAAATCCGTCGCCAAATGCCGAGGTGATATGGGCCGGCCAGCTTTCGCCGATAAGCTGGACAATCCCGAATGGCTTGTTCACTACATCGAACAATGCAGAATTTCGACCTTCGCGACCTCGACGCCTTCGTGGCGGTGGCGCGCACGCGCAATTTCCGGCGTGCGGCGCTCGAGCAGCGCGTCTCGGTTTCCAGCCTCAGCCAGCGCCTGCGCGACATGGAAGAGCGGCTCGGCGTCCGCCTGATGAACCGCACCACCCGCAGCGTCGCGCTGACCGAGGCCGGCGAACTGCTGCTTGCCCGTGTCGCGCCGGCCATGGTCAACGTCGCCGATGCGATCACCGAGGTGCGCGGCCTGCGCGCCGAGCCGTCGGGGCGGTTGCGCATCAACGCGCCGCCGCCCGCGGTCGATCTGGTGCTGGCGCCGATGATCGCGCCGTTCCTCGCCAGATATCCGCGGGTCGAGCTCGACGTCGTTGCGGAGAGTGCGTTCGTGGACATCGTCGCGCAGGGCTTTGACGCCGGCGTGCGTTACGGCGAGCACCTGGCACAGGACATGGTCGCGGTTCCGCTTGGCGCGCCGCAACGTTACGCGATCGTGGCGTCCAGCGCGTATGTCGCAAAGCACGGCCGGCCGATGCATCCGAAAGATCTGCTGGCGCACCCCTGCATCCGCAGCCGCTTTAGCAACGGTGTGATGTTCGATTGGGAGTTCGAGAAGAACGGCCGCGTGGTGAAGATTTCGCCGCCGGCCAGGCTGACCGCGACCCATCTCGGCCTCGCGCTGCGTGCGGTTCATGACGGCGTCGGCTACTGGGCGACGTTCGAGGGCTATGTCCGCTACGGCGTCAAATCCGGTGCGCTGGTCAGCGTGCTCGACGACTGGTGCCCGCCATTCGACGGACCGTTCCTCTATTATCCGAGCCGTCGCCAGCCGCCGCCGGCGCTGGCGGCGTTCGTGTCATTCGTCGCCGACTGGCGCAAGCAGGCGCGACGGAAGAAGTAGAGCAGGACCTCGCCACATCGTCGTCCCGGCCTTGAGCCGGGACCCGTAACCACAAATGCGGATTGCCTTGCAGCGCTGGGGCCACAGCTAGCCCTCGCAACAACGAGGCCCAGCGGTTATGGGTCCCTGCTTGCGCACTAGCGTATATACATATCCTCCGCAGTCTTTCCGGAGTCTTCTCAAAGAGTTGGCCGAAAACCGCAGAGAGCTTACTCATCTGCACTAGGGTTGCGCCCGCCGATTTCGGCTCTCGCCTAGTAGCTAACCCCTTGATGATGAGTCGGTTTTCTAGCCTCGAAGAGATGTGTAAATGCCCTAGTGCTTGCGCAGGGACGACACCGAATGCGTGATTTACAGCATGCGCCTCGCCGGCCGCACCGGCTCCTTTGCATGGGGTTGTTTTCGATATTTTGGCAGCGCGCCCCCGCGACGGCGAGGCTATCGCATATGACTACCCACGTCCCGTAGCCCGGATGGAGCGAAGCGTAATCCGGGGCGGTCTGTCCGCGGATACAGGCCCCGGATTTCGCTGCGCTCCATCCCTGCTACAGATCTCTCTTCTCCTTCCCCCTGAAAGGGGGAAGGTCGGGATGGGGGTCCAGCCACACGCACCGTCGCTCGTGGAGAGAGATGATCCCCACCCGCTTTGCTCTGGCGAGCAAAGCGACCTCCCCTTTTCAAGGGGAGGTTATGGAAAGAAGCGGTCCCGGATTGCGCGGAGCCTGTCATCGGGCGCGCGTTCGCGCGACCCGTTGGCTCCATCCGGGCTACGAGCGCTTACAGCATGCTCGGCAGCACGCGATCCGGCGGCTTGTGGGCGTCGAGGAAGGTTCGGATGTTGATGATCACCTTCTCGCCCATCTCGACGCGGCCTTCGATGGTGGCCGAACCCATATGCGGCAACAGCGTCACCTTGCCGGCCTTGGCGAGCCGCACCAGCTTCGGGTTCACCGCGGGCTCGTGCTCATAGACGTCGAGGGCTGCGCCGCCGATATCGCCGGCTTCGATCAGCTTGATCAGCGTGTCCTCGTCGATCACCTCGCCGCGCGCGGTGTTGACGACATAGGCCTCTTTCCGGATCAGCTTGAGCCGCCGCGCCGAGAGCAGGTGATAGGTGGCCGGCGTGTGCGGGCAATTCACCGAGATGATGTCCATGCGCGCCAGCATCTGGTCGAGGCTTTCCCAATAGGTCGCCCCGAGCTCTTCGGCGATCATGGGCGCCACCGGGCGGCGGTTGTGATAGTGGATCTGCAGGCCGAAGGCCCGGGCGCGGCGCGCCACGGCCTGGCCGATGCGACCCATGCCGACGATGCCGAGCCGTTTGCCGCCGATGCGGTGGCCGAGCATCCAGGTCGGCGACCAGCCCGCCCAATGCTGCTTGCCTTCGGTCAGGATCGAGGCGCCCTCGATCAGGCGCCGCGGCACCGCCAGGATCAGCGCCATGGTCATGTCGGCAGTGTCCTCGGTCAGCACCTTCGGGGTGTTGGTCACCGTGATGCCGCGGGCATGCGCCGCGGCGACATCGATATTGTCGACGCCGTTGCCGAAATTGGCGATCATCTTCAGCTTGCAGTCGGGCTGATTGATCACGTCTTCGCGGATCATGTCGGTCACGGTCGGCACCAGCACGTCGGCGGTTCGCGCCGCCTCGGCGATCTGCTCCGGCGTCATCGGCGTGTCGTCGAGATTCAATCTGGCGTCGAACAGCTCGCGCATCCGGGTCTCGATCGAGTCCGGCAGCTTGCGGGTGACGACGACGAGAGGCTTTTTCTTCACCGACATGTCCTGCTTTCATGACGCGCGGCTTGCCAAAAAGCAAACCGTTGAGGCCTCATTAACCCGGTTGTTCGACACTGCTGATAGCCGCGCTGTCCCGGCGTTTCCTTCGCGTTTCCTAGGGTTCCCCGATACTTGCCCCGGCTCTTCGCCAAGGCGAAACGACGGGCAAATTCGGGTGTTCTGGCTCTCAGGCGTTCCGTCCTCTCTAGCAGAAGGCCGGGCCAAGACAAGAACCCCTCGGACTTGCAGTGCGGGAGCGAACGGCGCAGGCGCAGGGGCCTTCGGGCGTGGTTTGGGTTGCAATTCGCCGAATGCGGGTTGGGCATTTCGGCAGGAGACGAGTTGATGGTCTGGCGTTTCGGTTCATTGGTGGCGCTGGTCGGAAGCATGCTGAGCGCGTCGGTCATCCCCGGACATTCCGCCAAGGATATGAGCCCCACCACCAGCGGCCTGCCGATCCCGCGCTATGTCAGCCTGAAGTCGGATCACGTGAACGTCCGGGCCGGCCCGACCAAGGACAATGACGTCGCCTGGGTCTACACGCGGTCGGGGCTGCCGGTCGAAATCACCGCCGAGTTCGAGAACTGGCGCCGGGTGCGCGATTCCGAGGGCGCCGAAGGCTGGGTCTATCACTCCCTGCTGTCCGGCCGCCGCACCGCCGTCGTCACGATGAAGAACAAGGACGATCTGGCCTCGCTCTACGACCGTCCCGATGCCACCAGCGCGATCGCGGCGCGCCTGCAGGCCGGAGTCGTCGCGCAGGTGAAGAAATGCGCCAATAACTGGTGCCGGGTCACCGGCAGCGGGTTCGATGGCTGGATCGAGCAGCAGCGCCTCTGGGGCGTCTACGCCGACGAGAAGGTGGATTGAGCTTCCCCGACCGCAAATGAAAATGGCCGGGACGAGCCCGGCCATCACAACTCAAATCGACGGTAAGACGGTTCAGCGCTTCTTGCGCAGCCGCACCACCATATCGACGCGGGAGATTTCGTAGCCTTCGGGCACGTCGGGCATCTTCGACAGCACGAGGTTCGGGTCGGGAATGTCGACCAACTCGTGGTTATGCTCGAGATAAAAGTGGTGGTGCGTCGACACGTTGGTATCGAAATAGGTTTTCGTGCCGTCGACGCTGACCTGGCGCAGCAGGCCGGCGTCGGTCAGCTGGTTCAGGGTGTTGTAGACGGTCGCCAGCGACACCGGAACCTTGGCCAGCGTGGCTTCCTCGTACAGCATTTCAGCGGTCAGGTGGCGGGCACCCTTGCCGAACAACAGCCAGCCCAGCGCCATGCGCTGACGGGTCGGCCGCAGACCGGCAGACTGCAACATCTCGTTGACGTCATGCCACGGACAGCCGGTCAGGGCAGGGTGGTGACCAGCGCCCCGGGCAGCCGGGTGCACGGCATCATCGTTCACAGCCGGTACTTCCTCGTTCATATCCACTCTATGCACCCAACTCAGGCAATATTCCTCATAAATATAAAAAGGATGCCTATCAGATGCAAGTTTTTCGCAACTAGAACGAATCCAAGCTGCGGTAGAAACCTAAGGAGAAGCGGTCATTTATCCTCGGAATGCCGCTTTGCCGCCCAGTTGGCGCTATGTTAGAGAGCGCGCGGACCACATATGCGCTTTCGGCAGAGATAACGGGCCGTAGCGTACCCAGGTAGCGCCAAGATGCGGGACGGGTTATTCCGGTTCCCGTGGGTAGATCAAGGTCCGACCAAGCAAAGCGCTCATCGGGACATCAGAGGTGGAAAGAGGATGCTGGATCGGCGCGGCGGTTACGAATACGAGGATTTGCTGGCTTGCGGGCGGGGCGAGCTTTTCGGTCCCGGCAACGCCCAGTTGCCGCTGCCGCCGATGCTCATGTTCGATCGGATCAGCGAGATTTCGGAGAATGGCGGCGAGTTCGGCAAGGGGCTGGTGCGCGCCGAGCTCGAGGTGAAACCGGATCTCTGGTTCTTCGGCTGCCATTTCAAGAATGATCCGGTGATGCCGGGCTGCCTCGGCCTCGATGCCATGTGGCAAATGGTCGGCTTTTACCTCGGCTGGATCGGTGGCGAAGGTCGTGGCCGCGCGCTCGGCCTCGGCGAGCTGAAGTTCTCCGGACAGGTGCTGCCGCAAGCGCGCAAGGTTGTGTACAACATCGATATCAAGCGCGTGATGCGGTCAAAGCTCGTGCTTGGAATTGCCGACGGGTGGCTTTCCATGGACGACGAGATTATCTATCGCGCCAAGGACTTGAAGGTCGGGTTGTTCAAGCAGGGCACGGCTCCATCTTGAGCAGGATCATCATGCGGCAACATAAAGGCAGGGCGAGGCGAACATGAGGCGGGTTGTCATCACGGGGATGGGTATTGTCTCGTCCATCGGTAACAACACCCAGGAAGTGCTTGCGAGCCTCTACGAGGCGAAGTCGGGCATTTCGCGCGCGGAGAAGGCCGCCGAACTCGGCTTCCGCTCGCAGGTGCACGGTGCGCCGACACTCAATCCTGCCGAGGTGATCGATCGCCGCGCGATGCGGTTCCTTGCCGAAGGTGCGGCGTGGAATCACGTTGCGATGGAACAGGCGATCCGCGACTCGGGCCTCGAGGAAAACGAAGTCTCCAACATCCGCACCGGCATCATCATGGGATCCGGCGGTCCGTCGACGCGCACGCTGGTGGAGGCCGCCGACATCGCGCGCGCCAAGGGCCCGAAGCGGGTCGGTCCGTTCGCAGTGCCGAAGGGCATGTCCTCGACCGCGTCGGCGACGCTCGCCACCTGGTTCAAGATCAAGGGCGTGAACTATTCGATCTCGTCGGCCTGCGCGACGTCGAACCACTGCATCGGCAACGCCTATGAGACGATCCAGATCGGCAAGCAGGATGTCATCTTCGCCGGCGGCTGCGAGGAACTCGACTGGACGCTGTCGGTGCTGTTCGACGCCATGGGCGCGATGTCCTCGAAATACAACGACACGCCCGCCACCGCCTCGCGTCCCTACGATCTCAACCGCGACGGCTTCGTCATCGCGGGCGGCGCGGGTGTCGTGGTGCTGGAAGAGCTCGAGCATGCCAAGGCGCGCGGTGCCAGGATCTATGGCGAGGTCGTCGGCTACGGCGCAACCTCCGACGGCTACGACATGGTGGCGCCGTCAGGCGAGGGCGCCGAGCGCTGCATGCGCATGGCGATGTCGACGGTGAACACGCCGGTCGACTACATCAATCCGCACGCCACTTCGACGCCCGCCGGCGATCCGCCGGAGATCGAGGCGATCCGCAAGGTGTTCGGCACCGGCGACAAGTGCCCGCCGATCTCGGCGACCAAGGCGCTGACCGGCCACTCGCTCGGCGCCACCGGCGTGCAGGAAGCGATCTATTCGCTGCTGATGCTGAACAACGGCTTCATCTGCGAGAGCGCGCATATCACCGAACTCGATCCGGTGTTTGCCGACATGCCGATCGTGCGCAGGCGCATCGACAACGCCAAGCTCAACACCGTGCTGTCGAACTCGTTCGGCTTCGGCGGTACCAACGCGACGCTGGTGTTCAGGCGGCTTGACGCGTGATTTCGCCTCTCCTCGCTTGCTGAGGGAGGTCCGCAGGCAGCGAATGGGAACATTGCAACGATCCGGAATGGGGTGGGAATGATTATTGAACCGCGCGTGCGAGGCTTCATCTGCACGACGGCACATCCCGTCGGCTGCGCCACGAATGTCCGCGAACAGATCGCCTATGTTCTGAAGCAGGGTCCGGTCGCCGACTGCCCGAAGCGCGTTGCCGTGCTGGGCTGCTCGACGGGGTATGGCCTCGCGAGCCGCATCGTCGCGACCTTCGCCGGCGGCGCCGATACGATCGGCGTGTCGCTGGAGCGCGAGCCGTCGGAAAAGAGAAGCGCCAGCGCCGGCTGGTACAACAACCGCGCCTTCGAGATCGAGGCCCAGAAGATCGGACGCTCGCCGCTCACGCTGGAGGGCGACGCCTTCTCCGACGAGCTGAAGGCGACCTTCATCGAGCGCGTGCGCGAGAAATTCGGGCAGCTCGACCTCCTAGTCTACAGCATGGCCGCGCCGGTCCGCACTGATCCCGACACCGGCAAGACCTATCGTTCGGTGATCAAGCCGCTGGGCGCCCCGGTCGAGATCAAGACGCTCGACACCGAGACCGGCGAGGTATTCCAGACCACGCTCGAGCCGGCGAGCGAGGAGCAAACCGCGGCGACCGTCGCGGTGATGGGCGGCGACGACTGGAAGCGCTGGATCGACCAGCTCGCGGATGCCGGCGTTTTGGCGCCGGGCTTCCAGACGCTCAACTACACCTATATCGGCAGCGAACTGACCTGGCCGATCTACTGGAACGGCACGCTCGGCCGCGCCAAGGTCGATCTCGACAGCAAGGCGGAAGCGATCCGCGGCCGGCTCGGCGCGGACGCGGCCCGCGTCGTCGCGTTGAAGGCCGTCGTCACCCAGGCGAGCTCGGCCATTCCGGTGGTGCCGCTCTATGGCACGGTGCTGTTCAAGGTCATGAAGCAGCTCGGTCTCCACGAAGGCTGCATCGAGCAGATCGATCGCCTGTTCCGGACCAAACTCGGCAGGGATGTCGCGCTCGACGATACGCAGCGCGTCCGGGTCGACGATTGGGAGCTTTCGCCCGAAGTGCAGACGGAAGTGTCGCGGCGTTGGCCACTGCTCACCACCGAGACGCTCGGCGAGTTGGCCGATCTCGGCGAGTACAAGAGCCAGTTCCTCCGCCTGTTCGGCTTCGGCATCGACGGCGTCGACTATACGCAGGATGTCGATCCCCGCGTCGTGCCGGGTTAGGCCGTTCGGGAAACATCGCAATCACAGCTTCGTAGCCCGGATGGAGCGCAGCGCAATCCGGGACAGTCCCTCTGTGGCAGAGAGCCCCGGATTTCGCTGCACTTCATCCGGGCTACATGTCTCACCCCGCCGCGATCTTCTCTGCGCGCTGGAACGCGGGCCGGGCCACGCAGCGGCCGATATAGGCCTCGAATGACGGCCGCGACGGCACCATCTTGAACACGCGCACCGCAAAGTTCAGTCCCGCGCCGATCGCGATGTCGGCCGCGGAGAATTGATCGCCGAGGATCCATGGCCCCTTCTGCAGCTCGGCGTCGAGCACGTCGAACACCTGCGCGGCGTTGCCCCATGCCGCGGTGCTGGTCGGCACCTCGAGCTTGGTGAAGAGCTGGATCAGCGCCGGCTCGATGCAACTCGGCGAGAAAAACAGCCACTGCAGATAGCGCGCCCGCTTCGGGTCCGTCGCTGCCGGCGCGAGTTTGGTCTCGGGATAGCGGTCGGCGATATAGGCGCAGATCGCGGCGGCCTCGGCGAGCTGCGCGTCGCCGTCGGTCAGCGCCGGCACCTTGCCCATCGGGTTGATCTTGAGAAAATCGGGCGATTTCTGCGCCCCGGTGCTGATGTCGGTCAGCACCCGTTCGTATGGCAGGCCGGATTCCTCCAGCAGCCAGATGGCTGAGAACGAGCGCGAGCGCGGCGACCAGTACAGCTTGATCATGGCTTAGCCTCCGATGTGCGGTTTGTTCTCATCCACCGATAGTGCTTCATCATGAAGCCGGTGACCGGATGGGGCGCTTCCTTCTCGAAGATGAAGCCTTCGCGCTCGTACCAGCGCCAGGCCTTCTCGTTCTCCCGGACGCATTTCAGCCAGATCTCGTCGGGCATCTGCCGGCGCGTGAAGGCAAGCAGCTCGCGTCCCAGGCCCCGGCCCTGATAGGCGGGGACCACCATCAGCTGATCAAGCAGCAAGGTCGGCAAGTGCAGCGCCAGCATGGCGGCGATGCTGCCCTGATCGTCGGCGACGAACAGGCTCCAGCCGCCGGCGATCTCGCGCGGCAAGCGGATACGCAGATCGTTCAACAGGCTGTCGCTGGCTTGCGAGAGCTTGGTCGAAACCCAACTAGCCATCCAGGCGCGCGCGATCGCGTCATGTTCGTCGGGACGAGCGGGGCGGATGATCGGCAGCGTCATTGTTCCCTATCGCCTTCGACGCCGGCGGCGCGACGCTGTGGGTGCATAAAGGTGAAAGCCCGCGAGCGCCTCGCGGAGCTTTCAGCTCTAGCGTAGTTGTTTGCGACCGGCGAGCCCGGCGGCTCACACGCCGAGCGTGCCGGCCTTTGCTGCCGCATAGCGCTCAGCCACGGCCTTCCAGTTCACCGTATTCCACCACGCCTTGAGATAATCGGGGCGGCGGTTCTGGTAGGTCAGGTAATAGGCGTGCTCCCAGACGTCGTTGCCGAGCAGCGCGCGCTTGCCGTCCATGATCGGATTGTCCTGGTTCGGCCGCGTCTCGATCGCGAGCTTGCCGTCTTTGGTCACGGTGACGAACACCCAGCCGGAGCCGAACACGCGCCCGCCGGCAGCGTTGAAATCGGTCTGGAATTTTTCCATGCCGCCGAGGTCGCGATCGATCGCGGCGAGCACCTCGCCGTCCGCCTTGCCGCCGTTCGGTCCCATGATCTGCCAGAACATCGTGTGGTTGGCGTGGCCGCCCATGTTGTTGCGCACGCCGGTGCGGATCGCCTCCGGCACGCTGCGGAGATTGGCGAGCACCTCGACGACCGGCTTCTCGGCGATCTGCGGATTGTCCTTGGCGAAATTGTTGAGGTTGGTGACATAGGCCTGATGATGCCGGTCGTGATGGATTTCCATCGTCTTGGCGTCGATATGCGGCTCCAGCGCATTGGTGGGATAGGTCAGCGGATCGATCTTGAACGGTCCGGCGGGGGCCTGCGCGAATGCCGTGCGCGATGCGGCTGCGGCTGCGGCGATGCCGCCTGCTGCGATGATCAAATGGCGTCGGGACATCGAGGACATCGTGGTTCTCCGTGCTGGGAAAGCTTCCTGATGTTAGGCCCGAGTTGTGAACGGGTTCCAGCGAATCCGGTCACAATGCCGGGTCAAAATCGCGCATGCCGATCAGCGGAGATTGATTTGCGTCCGATCTCGGCAAACCAAAAAGGGCGGCCACAGGGCCGCCCTTTTCGTAACAGTCGATTTGCTAGTCGATTGGCCTTGGCTTACTCGCCGGCAGCTTCGCGCGGCGCCGCAGCCGGCGCTTCGGTCTTCTGCTTGGCCTCGAGATCTTCGCCGGTCTCCTGGTCGACCGCCTTCATCGACAGGCGGGTCTTGCCGCGATCGTCGAAGCCGAGCAGTTTGACCTTGACCTTGTCGCCTTCCTTGACGACGTCGGAGGTCTTCTGCACGCGGTTGGACGCGAGCTGGCTGATGTGGACGAGGCCGTCCTTGGCGCCGAAGAAGTTCACGAACGCGCCGAACTCCATCACCTTGACGACGGTGCCCTCGTAAATCTGGCCGACCTCCGGATCGGAGGCGATCGACTTGATCCACTTGATCGCAGCCTTCATCGCCTCGCCATCGTTGGAGGCGACCTTCACGGTGCCGTCGTCCTCGATGTTGACCTTGGCGCCGGTCTTCTCGACGATCTCGCGGATCACCTTGCCGCCGGTGCCGATCACTTCGCGGATCTTGTCGGTGGCAATCTTGAAGGTCTCGATGCGCGGTGCGTATTCGCCGAGCTCGGCGCGCGCCGCGGTCAGAGCCTTGGCCATCTCGCCGAGGATGTGGATGCGCCCTTCCTTGGCCTGGCCAAGCGCAACCTTCATGATCTCTTCGGTGATGCCCTCGATCTTGATGTCCATCTGGAGCGAGGTGATGCCGTGGTCGGTACCGGCGACCTTGAAGTCCATGTCGCCGAGATGATCCTCGTCACCGAGGATGTCCGACAGCACCGCGAAGCGCTGACCTTCGAGGATCAGGCCCATGGCGATACCGGCGGTCGGCCGCTTCAGCGGCACGCCGGCGTCCATCAGCGACAGCGACGCGCCGCACACCGAAGCCATCGAGGACGAGCCGTTCGACTCGGTGATCTCGGAGACCACGCGGATCGTGTACGGGAACTCGTGGTGCGGCGGCAGCACCGGGTGGATCGCGCGCCAGGCGAGCTTGCCGTGGCCGATTTCGCGGCGCTTGGTGCCGCCGAGGCGACCGGTTTCACCGACCGAGTAGGGCGGGAAGTTGTAGTGCAGCAGGAACGTTTCCTTGTACGTCCCCGACAGTGCATCGATGTACTGCTCGTCCTCGCCGGTGCCGAGCGTGGTCACGACCATCGCCTGGGTCTCACCGCGGGTGAACAGCGCCGAGCCGTGGGCGCGCGGCAGCACGCCGGCTTCGGCGATGATGTTGCGCACGGTCTTGGCGTCACGGCCGTCGATGCGCTTGCCGGTGTCAAGGATGTTCCAGCGAACGATCTTGGCTTCCAGTTCCTTGAACACGCCGGCGACGCGGAGCTTGTCGTATTTCGGCTCCTGGCCTTCCGGGAAGAAGTGCGCCAGCACCTTCTCCTTGACGGCGCCGACCGCGGCATAGCGTTCCTGCTTGACCGGGATCGCATAGGCCTTGCGGAGCTCCTGTTCGGCGATGCCGAGCATCTCCTTCTCGATCTCCGAATTGTCGATCGTGGTGACTTCGCGCGGCTCCTTGGCGGCCTTCTCGGCGAGTTCGATGATCGCGTTGATGACCGGCTGGAAGTGGCGGTGGCCGAACATGACCGCGCCGAGCATCACGTCCTCGTTGAGCTCCTTGGCTTCCGATTCGACCATCAGCACGGCGTCGGCGGTGCCGGCGACGACGAGATCGAGCTGGGTCTCGGTCATCTCGTCCAGCGTCGGGTTGAGCACGTATTCGTCATTGGCGAAGCCGACGCGCGCGGCGCCGATCGGGCCCTTGAACGGCGCGCCCGACAGCGTCAGGGCGGCGGAGGCGGCGACCAGCGACACGATGTCCGGATCGTTCTCCATGTCGTGCGAGAGCACGGTGACGATCACCTGGGTCTCGTTGCGCCAGCCGTCGACGAACAGCGGACGGATCGGGCGGTCGATCAGGCGGGAGACCAGCGTCTCCTTCTCGGTCGGACGGCCTTCGCGCTTGAAGTAGCCGCCGGGAATGCGGCCCGCAGCGTAGGTCTTCTCCTGGTAGTCGACCGTGAGCGGCAGGAAGTCGACGCCCTCGCGCGGCGCCTTCGCCGCAACGACGGTGGCAAGCACCACGGTCTCGCCGTAGGTGGCCATCACGGCGCCGTCGGCCTGGCGGGCGATCTTGCCGGTTTCAAGTTTGAGGGGACGTCCACCCCAGTCGATTTCGACGGAATGCGAATTGAACATTTCGGTTTTCTTTCATGGTTTCACGAAAGCACGGCGCCCTGAAACACAAAGACCATGCCAAGACGGCGAGACACTGATGCGCTGTCGCGATCAGCATCCGGCGATCCTGCCATGGTCCCTGGATTTCGGATGGCGTCCATCCTTTCGGTCATCTGGGCATCTTGCCCGGCCCAGCGGCCGGATTGCTGCTGGACGCTAGTGTGCATGGCGCGACTGCCATGCTGCGCATGGTCATCTTTCGACAATTCGAAAGCCCGAGTTCACGGACGACCATGCGAAAACGCGCGCGAACCCTCGCGCGCGTGCTTCTCAAATCAACGACGGATGTTGTGCTTTTCGAGCAGCGCCTTGTAGCGCGCCTCGTCCTTGCGCTTGATGTAGTCAAGCAGGGAACGACGCGTCGACACGAGCTTCAGGAGGCCGCGGCGTGAATGGTTGTCCTTCACATGGCTCTTGAAGTGCTCGGTGAGGTTATTGATGCGTTCCGACAGGATCGCGACCTGAACCTCGGGCGAGCCGGTGTCGCCGGCTTTGTTGGCATTCGTCTTGATGACTTCCGCTTTGCGTTCGGCGGTAATCGACATCGTCAGTTACTTTCATGGTTGCGAGCCGGACCGGCAGTCAGTCCGTTCAGGTTGAACACGCGCTTGGGGATGAGTTCGCCATTGCCAATTTCGGCAAGCGCGAGAAGCCGGCCTGCCACCGTGACATAGACTGTGCCGCTGGTATTGGGCGCATCCCGTCCGCGCAACAAAACGGCCTGGCCCCTGTGGAGCCTTGCCGCATCAGCCCGTGTGACGGCCAGTGCCGGGATGTCGTCCAGCGCGGTCTCAACGGGCAAAAGCGCGTCGGCGAGGCTGCCCTCGCCAGACGCGGCTCTATTGCATAAAGCCTCCAACTGTTCCAGCGGAATCATGTCTCGTTCGGTAAACGGACCGACAAGGGTTCGCCGCAGGGCGCAGATATGGCCGAAACAGCCCAGAATCCGGCCCATATCGCGGGCCAGCGCCCGGACATAGGTTCCCTTGCCGCACTCGGCCTCGAATACGGACTGACCGTTATCGCCATGTTCTACAAGGGTTAATTCGTGAATTTCGACCGGGCGCGGCTTCAGTTCCACGGTCTCGCCGTCGCGCGCCAGATCATAGGCGCGCTCGCCCTGCACCTTGATCGCCGAATATTGCGGCGGGATCTGCTCGATCACCCCGGTAAAGCGCGGCAACAGTTCCCGGATCGAATCGGCGGTCGGCCGGCTGTCGCTGGTCCTGACCGGCCGTCCCTCGGTGTCGTCGGTGTCGCGCTCCTCGCCCCAGCACACCGTGAAGCGGTAGCGCTTGCGGCCGTCCATCACGAACGGCACCGTCTTGGTGGCCTCGCCCAGCGCGATCGGCAAGCCGCCGGAGGCGAGCGGATCGAGCGTGCCGGCATGGCCGGCGCGCTTGGCCTGAAACAGGCGCTTGAGCACCGCGACCGCCTGCGTCGAGGTCATGCCGATCGGCTTGTCGAGCACCACCCAGCCGTGGACGTCGCGCTTGTCGCGGCGCGGCTGCTGGTTCTGCCTGCCCTGCTTCTGGCGCGGGTCGTTGTTGGTGCGGCGCGCATCGTCGGTGCGCTGGCCGGCAAAAGCATCCCGCTCAGCGTCGCGCGCGTCGGCATCCTTCGCGTCGATAACGCTGTTGGTCGTCATCACAGTCATCACTCGTCGTCCGAATCGGGTGCAAGGTCTCGCCGCACCGCAGGTGTCCGCAGTAGTTTCTCGATGCGCTCCGCCTCGTCGAACCGCTCATCGACGCGGAAGCGAATGTCGGGTGCAAATTTCAGGTTGACGCGGTGCGCGATCTCGCCGCGAAGGAACTTCTTGTTGCGCTCGAGCGCGGATATCACCGTGTCGGTGTCGCGTCCGCCGAGCGGCATCACGTAGATCGTGGCGAGCTTCAGATCCGGCGACATACGCACCTCGGGAACGGTGATGATGTGGCCTTCCAGATCGGGATCGTGAACCTCACCCTGTGACAGAATCTCGGCAACTGCATGGCGAACCGTTTCGCCGACGCGCAGCTGACGTTGCGATCCGCCGGGGCTGGAACTCTTCTTTTGACGGGGCATGACCTTTTTCCAAAACCGTCGCGCCCGCCAGCCGTGGCCGCGGGCATCAATGTCCTTGCTTTGCTTTCAATCGGACGATGCGCTGGTGGCCGGACTAAAGTCCGGCCACGCCGTCGCATTTTCAGTTAAATGGACCCAACGCCTAGCAAGATCTGCGCTTCGTAAGATTTGGACTTACAGAGAGCGCTGGATCGTCTCGATGCGGTAACACTCGATCACGTCGCCGACACGCATGTCGCCGTAGTTCTCGAACGCCATGCCACACTCCTGGCCGGCGACCACTTCCTTCACTTCATCCTTGAAGCGCTTCAGCGTCGACAGCTTGCCTTCGTGCACCACGACGTTGTCGCGGATCAGGCGAACATTGGCGCCGCGTTCCACGGTGCCGTCGGTGACGCGGCAACCCGCGACCTTGCCGACCTTGGAAATGTTGAACACTTCCAGGATCTGCGCGTTGCCCAGCATGGTTTCGCGCAGCGTAGGCGCGAGCAGGCCGGACATCGCCTTTTTGATGTCATCCACGAGGTCGTAGATGATGTTGTAGTAGCGGATCTCGATGCCGTTGCGCTTGGCCGCGGCCGCCGCTTCCTTGTTGGCTCGGACCGAGAAGCCGATGATCGCGGCGTTGAAGCCTTCCGCCAGCGTGACGTCGGATTCCGAGATGCCGCCGACGCCGGCATGCAGGATGCGGGCGGCGACTTCGTCGGTGCCGAGCTTCTCGAGCGAGCCCAGGATCGCTTCCAGCGAGCCCTGCACGTCGGCCTTGACGATCAGCGGGAACTCCTTGCGGCCCGCGGTCTTGAGCTGCGACATCATCTGCTCGAGCGAGCCGCGCATGCCCGAGATCGAGGCCGCGGCATTCTCGCGCTTCTGGTGCGCGCGATAGCTCGTGACCTGACGGGCGCGGGCTTCGTTCTCGACCACGGCGAGACGATCGCCGGCTTCCGGCGGGCCGTTGAAGCCGAGCACCTCGACCGGCACCGAAGGGCCGGCCTCTTCGAGATTCTCGCCCTGGTCGGAGATCAAGGCGCGGACGCGGCCCATCTCGGCGCCGGCCACGATGATGTCGCCGACGCGCAGCGTGCCGCGCTGCACCAGCACGGTCGCGACCGGACCGCGTCCGCGATCGAGCTTGGCTTCGATCACGGTGCCTTCCGCCGGACGCTCCGAGTTGGTCTTCAGGTCGAGGATTTCAGCCTGCAGCGCGATCATCTCGAGCAGCTTGTCGAGATTGGTCTTGTTCTTGGCCGAAACCTCGACGTCGACGACGTCGCCGCCGAGCGATTCGACCTGCACCTCGTGCTGGAGCAACTCGGTGCGCACGCGCTCCGGCCGCGCATCCGGCTTGTCGATCTTGTTGATCGCCACGATCATCGGCACCTTGGCCGCTTTGGCGTGATTGATCGCCTCGATCGTCTGCGGCATCACGCCGTCATCGGCCGCGACCACCAGCACGACGATGTCGGTGACCTTGGCGCCGCGGGCGCGCATCGCGGTGAACGCGGCGTGGCCGGGTGTGTCGATGAAGGTGATCTTGGTGCCGCTCTCGGGCGACAGCACCTGGTAGGCGCCGATATGCTGGGTGATGCCGCCGGCTTCGCCCGATACGACGTTGGCGTGGCGCAGCGCGTCGAGCAGCGAGGTCTTGCCGTGGTCGACGTGACCCATGACGGTGACCACCGGCGAGCGCGGCTCGGTGTCGGTGGAATTGTCGACGACGTCGAACAGGCCCTCTTCCACGTCGGACGCCGCGACGCGCTTGACGCTGTGGCCGAGTTCTTCGGCGATCAGTTGCGCAGTGTCGGCATCGATCACGTCGGTGATCTTGTGCATCGCGCCCTGCTTCATAAGCATGCGGATGACGTCGACCGCGCGTTCCGACATGCGGTTCGCGAGTTCCTGGATCGTGATCGCTTCCGGAATGGTGACTTCGCGGATCAGCTTTTCCTTCGGTTCGTTCGACGCATGCCCCTTCAGGCGCTGGGTGCGGCGGCGGAACGAGGCGATCGAACGCTCGCGCACGTCGTCGGCGTTGAGCGCAGTGGTCAGAGTGAGGCGGCCGCGCTCCTTCTGCGGGCCGGGCTTGTGGGTGGTCTTCGGAGCCGCGGCGGGGCGCACGGCGCCGCCGGGGCGGCGCACCAGGCGCGGACCTTCGTCTTCGTCCGGCCCGGCCGCAACTGCCGCCGGCCGCGGCGCAGAGGCTGGTGCGCGCGCGGTTGTCGTGGTGGTCGGGCGTGCTGCGGGCGCGCGGGCAGGCGGAGCAGACGCAGGTGCGGCTGTCGCGGGCCTAGCCGCTGTTGTGGCCGGAGCGCCGGGTTTGGCTTCGCCCTCGCCAAAGCGGCGCTTGGCCTCGACCTCGGCCTTGCGCTTGGCCTCTTCCTCGTGGCGGTGGCGCTCCTCTTCCGCTTTGCGGCGGGTTTCGGCGGCCTCGCGCTCTGCCTTCTCGGCAGCCTCGCGGACGGCGCGGCGCTTGGCTTCCTCTTCGGCCTGGCGGCGCTCCTCGATGTCGCGCTGACGGGCGTCGGCCAGCGCGCTGGCGCGCGCGGAACGCTCGTCCTCGGTCAGGGTCGGCAGCACCACGCCGGAGCGGGTGTTACGCTGTTGCTGGCCGGGAGGCGGGCCTGAGGGGCGGCCGAGCGGCGGCCTGGCGGCCGGCGCCGCTGGCTTTGCAACCACGGGTTCCGGCGCGTGCGCCTCGCCGGGACCATCGCCACCGACGCGACGCTTGCCGCGCTTCTCGACCACGACCTGCTTGGTCCGGCCGTGGCTGAAGCTCTGGCGCACGGTGCCCGTCTCGACGCGCGGCTTCAGCGACAACGTCTTGCTCGGGACACTCAAAGTCTTGTCGCCAGGGGTCTTGGTATCAACCATTCAGCAGTCCTAATCTCGTTTCGCTGTGCGTTTGCCGCACAAATCCTTCAACGTGTCGTCGTTTGCTGAGCATGACCGGTCGGAAAGACGGCGTCCGCCTTCCCGGATCACGCTCTGGAATTTCTGGCCGCTTCGGCGGTCTTGTCGTCGTCGGCCATCCGGTATCGGACCAGCATCTGGCAGCGTGACAGGAACGTCTTGCTCGCCGGGCCCGCGAGCAGCGCAGCATGTATCACATTTGACCGCCCAAGTGCCAAATCCAATTCTTCCGACGTCAAAACATTGACGACGGGGATTACCGGCGATTCACCACGTTTTTCGCCCCTTTGCCCCACGATCGCGTCCAATTTGCGGATTCCGTCCGCCGCGCCGTCGGAAGCGTGGATCAGGGCTGCAGTTTCGTTCCGGTTGAGTGCGTCCTCGACCTTGCCGAAGCCCGAAACGACCTGACCGGCCTTGGCGGCCATTGCCAGGGCCTCGGTGACGCTGCGCACCAGGAGGGTGTCGGTATCGGTGGGAAGGGTCGGCGCGACGCGGACGTCGCGCTTGAATCCCTTGCTAAATTGGTGACGGCGGACCGCTTCCGCAACGCTGCGCCGCGACGCGGAAACCCAGAGTCCGCGGCCGGGCAGCTTGCGCTTGATATCCGGGATCACCTCGCCTGTGGGCGCGACGACGAACCGGATCAGCTCGTCGATCGGACGCACCTCGCGGCTGACCGCGCACATCCGCGTGGTCGCGGACTTCTGCGTCCGCGGCCCATCGTCGAGATCGGGGTCAGCCTGAGCCAGCATCCGTGTGGCATCTCCTTACGAAGCCGTCGTTTCTGCTTCGGCGGCCTCGGCCTCCTCGGCAGGCTTGGCGAGGTCGGCCTCGGTGATCCAGCCGGCCTTCAGACGGGCCTGCATGATCACGGCCTCGGCCTCGTCGCGCGAAATCTCGATGCCGTCGAGGAACCCGGCATGCTTGGTCGGCTCGCCGCCTTCCTTGCGCTCGGTCCAGCCGACCAGGTCGTCGGTGGCGCAGCCGGCGAGATCCTCGACCGTCTTCACGTCGTTCTCGCCGAGCTTGACCAGCATCTTGCCGGTGATGCCGGGCACGTCCTTCATGGCGTCCTCGACGCCGAGTTCCTTGCGCTTGGCTTCCAGTTCCGCCTCGAGCTGTTCCAGATATTCGCGGGCGCGGGTCTGCAGCTCGGTGGCGGTCTCCTCGTCGAAACCCTCGATGCCCGCGAGTTCCTTGACATCGACCAGCGCGAGTTCCTCGACCGAGGTGAAGCCTTCGGAGGCGAGCAGCTGGCCGACCACCTCGTCGACATTGAGCGCTTCCATGAACACGCGGGTCGAGTTCTCGAAGTCGGCCTGGCGGCGCTCCGACTCTTCCTGCTCGGTCAGGATGTCGATGTCCCAGCCGGTCAGCTGCGAGGCGAGGCGGACGTTCTGGCCGCGGCGGCCGATCGCAAGCGACAGCTGGTTGTTGGTGTCGGGAACCACGACCTCGATGCGCTCGCGGTCCTCGTCGATCACGACCTTGGCGACTTCAGCCGGCGCCAGCGCGTTGACGACGAAGGTCGCAATGTCGGGCGACCACGGGATGATGTCGATCTTCTCGCCCTGCAGCTCGTTCACCACGGCCTGCACGCGCGAGCCGCGCATGCCGACGCAGGCGCCGACCGGGTCGACCGAGGAATCGCGCGAAATCACGCCGATCTTGGCGCGCGAGCCCGGATCGCGGGCGACCGCCTTGATCTCGACGATGCCGTCGTAGATCTCCGGCACTTCCTGCGCGAACAGCTTCGCCATGAACTGCGGATGGGTGCGCGACAGGAAAATCTGCGGACCGCGGGTCTCGCGGCGGACGTCGAAGATATAGGCGCGGACGCGGTCGCCGTTGCGGAACACTTCACGCGGCAGCATCTCGTCGCGGCGCACGATCGCTTCGCCACGGCCGAGGTCGACGATCACGCTGCCATATTCGACGCGCTTGACGATGCCGTTGACGATGTCGCCGATGCGGTCCTTGAATTCCTGGTACTGCCGGTCGCGCTCGGCCTCGCGCACCTTCTGCACGATCACCTGCTTGGCCGACTGCGCGGCAATGCGGCCATATTCCAGCGGCGGCAGCGTGTCGGCGATGGTGTCGCCGACCTGAGCGCCCGGATTGGCGCGCTGCGCGTCGTGCAGCGAAATCTGGTTCGACGAGTTTTCGACGACGTCGACCACCAGCATGTGGCGGGTCAGTCGCAGCTCGCCCTTCTTGGCGTCGATCTCGGCATGGACGTCGGTCTCGCTGCCGTAGCGGGCACGCGCGGCCTTGGCGATGGCGTCTTCCATCGCCGCGATCACGATGGAGCGGTCGATCGACTTTTCGCGCGCAACTGCGTCTGCGATCTGCAGCAGTTCGAGTTTGTTGGCGCTGACTGCCATGGCTTAGTCTCCTTCGGATGGATCGATCTCGCCACGGCGCGCGCGCTCGGCCGCCAGGCGGTGCTTTTTGGTGTTAGTCGGAGCCGGTTTCTTGCCGGGCTTGTGAGCAGGCTTATCACCAGGCTTGGGTTTCGGCTTCTGGCTCTTCGCCGGATCGCTCTTCTTGGCGTGGGCCGGTTGCGGCGGCGCGAGGCCGAGCTCGCGGCGCAGCTCGCGCTCGGCGGCCTTGCCGCGGCGCATCGATTCCTCGATCAATTCGTCGGTCAGCACCAGCCGCGCGTCCGAGATGTCCTCCATCACCAGGAGAACCTCGGCGTCCTCGTCCGGACGCGGATCGTCGCGCCTGATGCGCACCGCATCGCCCTCGACGCCGGCAAGCACGCCGCGAAACCGCTTGCGGCCCTGATGCGCCACCGCCATCTCGATCTTCACGAGATGCCCGGTGTAGCGCTCGAAGTCGGAGCGGCGCACCAGCGGGCGGTCGATGCCGGGCGACGAGATTTCCAGCCGGTAGGCACGCTCGATCGGGTCGGCGACATCGAGCACCGGCGACAGCGCGCGCGAGATCGCCTCGCAATCCTCGAGCTGCATCGAGCCGTCGGGTCGCTCCGCCATGATCTGCACGGTGCAGCCGGCATCGCCCGAGACCTTGATGCGCACCAGGCGATAGCCCATGCCCTGCAGCACCGGGACCGCGACCGCGGCGATGCGCGCCGCAACCCCGGGCTCGACGACGAGACGCGGCTCGGCGAGCAGTTCGGTGTCCACGGACGTGGCGGTCGGTTCGGTCATATCCAGTGTCAAAGGCTGTCTAGGGTCTTAAAGGCTGCTGAGGTCTGTTGTGTTGTTCAGGTGGCCTTAAGGGGCCGCTAACGCTACCCAAACCGGACCCGGCCTCGTTGGGTCCCGTCAGGTAATAAAAAAGAGCGGGTCCCGGGGGGCCCACTCTCCTACGCGATCGTATGAGATACCATAAGTTGCGCCGGATATAGCTCTTTTGCCCGGGTCCGGCAAGGCCCTCGGGTCCGGCGGGAGGCGATTTTACGGCTCTCCGGATGCCGGATTGATCTAACCCTCCGTTTACGAACGGGACCATAGATTGCCGAAAATCGGCAGAAGTCGCCGGTTGGACAAGGCCCATGACGACAGCCCCTGCGCTGATCCCGGAACTCGACGATATCGTTCGCCGCGGCGACCCCAAGCGCCGCGCCGAGGCCGCGCGGCGGCTCGGCGAGCTGTTCCTGCAGGGCGCCGCGAGCTTCCGTCCCGACCATATCGACCTGTTCGACGGGGTGCTGACCAGCCTGGTCCCGCATGCCGAGCTTGCTGCGCGGGTCGATCTCGCCGAACGGCTCGCGCTGCTCGCCAATGCGCCGCGGCATCTGGTCGGGCAGCTCGCCCGCGACGACGAGGTCGCGATCGCGGGGCCGCTGCTGCGCCGATCGCCGGTGATTGACGAAAAGGTGCTGGTCGAGATCGCCAATGCCAAGGGCCAGGGCCATCTGCTCGCGATGGCCGAGCGATCGAAGCTCTCGACTGCGCTGACCGACGTCCTCGTCCGACGCGGCGATCGCGACGTCATCCGATGCGCGGCCGGCAATGCGGGCGCGGCGTTCTCGGACGCCTCCTTCACGACGCTCGTGCAACGCGCCAGCCAGGACGGCGTGCTGACGCTGCGGATCGGCCGCCGCGATGATCTTCCGCCCGAGCATCTGAAGGGCCTGCTCGCCGGCTCGATCGACGTGATCCGCCGCCGTCTGCATGCCGTCGCCAAGCCGGAACGCCAGGCCGAGATCAAGCTGGCGATGACCGAGATCGAGGGCGTGATCGTTCAGGTCGAGGGCCGCGATTTCACGGCCGCGCAGCGCGTCATCCTGGCACTGCATCGCGCCGGCGAATTGAACGAGGCCGCGGTGGCCGGCTTCGCAAAGGCCTTCAAATATGAGGAATGCGTGGCGGCGCTCGCCGCGATGGCCGGCGTGAAAATCGTCACGCTCGATCGCCTGATCTCCGGCGACCGTTACGATCCGATCCTGATCGCCAGCAAGACGATCGGCTTCGAATGGCCGACCGTGCGCGCCCTGATCCTGATGCGGCTCGGGCCGAACCGCGTGCCGTCTCCTGCCGATATCGAAGGTGCGCGGGTGAATTTCGTGCGCCTGATGCCCTCGACGGCGCAGCGCGTCGTGGAGTTCTGGAAGTCGCGCTAGTTCACGCTAACTGCTCTTGGCTCCGTCATCCTGAGGAGCGCCGCAGCCGCGTCTCGAAGGATGCACGGCCACGCTGTTGCAGCCGGGCCGTCGTGCTTCGAGACGGCCGCTTTGCGGCCTCCTCAGCATGACGGATCACCGTGCACACTTCCCAAACCCAAAATCGTTCCGCTATGCTTTCCGCAAGGCGCGACACAGCGCCAACGGGGAGATTGCCATGCTGACGGACGCCGACATCCAAACGCACGCCGCGCGGATCCGCGACGACGGATACACCGTGATCGAGCGCGCCGCCTCGCCCGATCTGGTCGAGGGGTTGAAGGCGGCGGTGCTGAGAATCGAGAGCGAGCACAATCTCGCACCTGCCAGGACGTCGTTCGAAGGCTTCAAGACGCTGCGCATCAACAACCTCCTGACCTATGACGATCTGTTCTGGGAGGTGCCGCTGCATGACAACGTGCTGCCGGTGGTCGAACGCGTGCTGGACAGGGAATGCCTGCTCTCGTCGTTCTGCTCGCTGGTGCTCGGGCCCGGCCAGGAAGCGCAGCCGATTCACGAAGACACCCAATTGATCCCGTTGCCGCGGCCGCACATTCCGATCACGATCAATGCGATCTGGGCGCTGTCCGATTTCCGCGAAGATAACGGCGCGACGCGGATCATCCCGCGCAGCCACAAATTCGATTCGTCGCCCGAATACGGCAAGGAGTACGACGCGGTCACCGCGACCATGCCGGCCGGCAGCGTGATGCTGTTCGACAGCGCGCTGTGGCATGGCGGCGGCGCCAACAGCAGCGACGCCAGGCGCTTTGCCTTCTCCTGCGCCTATTGCTGGGGCTGGATGCGGCAGCAGGAGAACCTGCAGCTCGGCATTCCGCGCGAGACCGCAGCCCGCTTTCCGCGCCGGCTGCAGGAATTGTGTGGCTACAGCGTCTACAAGGGCCAGTTCGGCCACATCGACAATCACGATCCGATCGAGCTGCTCGGCCGCGAGCGCGGCAAGCGGATGGTGTGGGAGGCGACCGACGTCAGGAAGGCGCGGCTGGCGGGGCAGGCGTGAAGATATCCGTCATTCCGGGGCGATGCGAAGCATTGAACCCGGAACCTCGAGATTCCGGGTTCGTGCTTCGCACGCCCCGGAATGACGGCGTCAAGGCAAGCGCTTGAACCTCAAATACGCCGCCTTGCGCCCTTCGCGCTCGGCCTTGGCGCCGTAGCGCGTCATTGTGTAGTTCGGCCACGGCTGCTGCCAGTCGATCGCGCGCTCGGCGAGCCAGGCGAAGTCGGGCGAGCGCATCAGATGCGCCAGCGTCCAGGCGCAATAGTCGTCGATGTCGCTGACGAAGCGGAATTCGCCGCCCGGCGGCAGCAATCGTGTCATCGCAGCGACCGTCGCATCCTGCACGAAGCGCCGCTTCCAGTGCCGCCGCTTCGGCCAGGGATCGGGATGGATCAGGTCGATGCGCGCAAGCGAACGCGTCGGCGCCCAGGCCAGCAGTTCGGCCGCGTCGCCGGCGAACAGGCGGATATTGCCGATATTCAGCGCCTCGATCTGAGTCAGGATCTTCGCCATGCCGTTGACATAGGGCTCGCAGCCGATGAAGCCCGTGGCCGGAAAGGCCTGTGCCTCCGCGATCAGATGCTCGCCGCCGCCGAAGCCGATCTCGAGCCTGACATTCTCGATGCCGTCATCGAACAACTCGGTCAGCGCCTCGGGCGCGGGCGCCGAGATGTCGACCGCCAGATGCGGCAGCAGAGTGTCGATCAGGTCGGCCTGATGCGGGCGCAGCTTGTGGCCCTTGCGCCGTCCGAAGAACGAGCCGCGCGCATGCGCCATCGCGCCGTCGTCGGGGGAATCGCGATCGCTGCGGTCGCCTGGAGCCGGTGTCATCGCAGCGTTTGATAGAGACGGTGGAGCAGCCGCGCGCGCGGCTCGATCGACGAGATGTAGAGCTGCTCGTAATGGGTATGCGCGCCCTTGCCGTCGACGCCGAGGCCGTCGAGGGTCGCCGTGTGTGGCGCGGTGAAATTGCCGTCGGAGCCGCCACCGGTGAACACATCCACCAGCTCGAAGCCGAGCTCGGCGGCCAGCCCCTTGGCGTGCTCGTAGAGCGCGGCGCCGGCGTTGCTTTTCTCATAGGGCGGACGGTTCAATTCGCCCGATATCTTCACGCTGACGCCCTCGGTGCGTGAGGTGATTCCGAGGATCCTCGGCACCAGCTCGTCGGCGTCGGCCATCGTCGGCACGCGCATGTCGACTTCCGCATAGGCCTCCTCGGCGATCACGTTCGGCTTGGTGCCGCCGCGGACGACGCCGACATTGACGGTGACGCCGCGCTTCAGGTCGTTCATCGCCTCCAGCGCCTGGATCACATTGCCGAGCTCCCGGATCGCGCTGCGGCCGTCCTCGGGGCGCGTGCCGGCATGGGCCGGCGCGCCCTTGATGAACACGTCGAAACGCGCAACGCCCTTGCGTCCGGTGACGATCTTGCCGCCGTCGCGCGCCGGCTCGGTCACCAGCACGTATTTCGCCTTGCGGCCCTCGGCCTCGATCAGCGCCCGCGAGGTCGGGCTGCCGATCTCCTCGTCCGATACGTAGAGCTGGGTGATGCCGAGCGGCGGGCGCGCGCCGTCGGCGCAGACCTGCCTGAACGCATGATGGGCGAGGTAGGCTCCGCCCTTCATGTCGTAGATGCCGGGGCCGAAGGCGCTGTCGCCGTCGACCTTGAATGGTAACCGTTCGATGAATCCCATCGGATGAACTGTGTCGAGATGGCTCAGCACCAGGATGCCCGGCGCGTCCTGGCCCCAGGACGAGCGCGTCACCAGGTGGTCGCCGCAGCCGTCGCGTCCCGCAATGCGCTCCACCGTGGCCGGCAGGTCGCGATAGCCCGACGCGACGAGATCAGCCAGCTTGTTGACCTGATCGGGCCGCTCGGTCGGAGATTCGATCTCGACCCAGCGGCGGATGCCGTCGAGAATCACGGCGGTTTCGAACGGATTGCTGGACATGCTGTTGTCGTCGCCTGTGAGTTCGCTTTGTCATTGCGCGCACGCGCCGAAGCACGATCAGGAATCATGCTCAAAGGAGGCGCTCAAGCGCGATGATGCTCAAGCTGAGCTCATCGCGTTGGCGCGCGCCGGAATGGCATATTCCAGATTTGACGATCTCTCAAACGGATATGGCTGAATCAGGCCTGCTCGGCCGCCTCGCGCGCCGCGATCTGCTCGACAAGTTCGACGATGCTGCGGCGGAGCTTGGCGTCCGCAATCCGCGTGAAGGCGCGGGTCAGGGCCAGGCCCTCGGCGGTTGCCAGAAAATCGGAGACGTAGGTCGGCGAGGCACCCTCGCTGAAGCCGTCGGCGGTCTTGACCCCGCTCGGGCCGCCGTCGAACAGGAAGGAGACCGGCACCTGCAGGATTTCGGAGATCTGCTGCAGCCGGCTGGCGCCGACGCGGTTGGTGCCCTTCTCGTATTTCTGCACCTGCTGGAACGTCAGGCCTAGCGCCTCGCCCAGTTTCTCCTGGCTCATGCCGAGCATGATGCGTCGCATACGGACGCGGCTGCCGACATATTTGTCAACAGGATTGGGCGCTTTGGTGGACATCTCCAACTCTCCTAAGGGATTGCGCGCCCGTGGATGAGGCAAGTTGGAAGTGGAGTATGCCTCAGGCGCCGGTGCCGTCAAATCCTGCAAGGAGGATCGGGACGAAATGCGGACAATTTGCGCAAAGGGGCTGACTTGGCTTGTGATTTCGCGTGGACCCGTACAATGCGAAGTGCACGGTCGATCTGTCAACTGGTGGAATCATACTGAGGTAAATTTCGACGTTTTTTCGGGTTCGCGACAACCGGCGATATGCAGCCGTCAGGGTTTTCGCCTCACAAACCGCCGCCGCAACACGAACGCCAGGGCTGTGATCACAATCACAGCGGCGGGGACGTTCCCGACACGCGCATAGATCGTCGGCGCGATGGCCGCCGGCAGGCCGGCATCGAGCACGCCTTCGATGCCGAGCCCGAGTTGTGCAACGATCCGGCCAACCGGGTCGATCACGGCCGAGATGCCCGTGTTGGCGGCGCGGACCATCGGCAGGCCTTCCTCGATGGTGCGCAGCCGGGCCTGTTGCAGGTGCTGGTAAGGGCCGGTCGAGATTCCGAACCATCCGTCATTGGTGACATTGACGATCCAGCCGGGACGGTCGTCGCGGCTCACGACATTGCCGGGAAAAATCGCCTCGTAGCAGATTAGCGGCAGGGCGCGCGGTGCATTCGGAATATCGAGCGTCCGGCGAATCGTGCCGGGAATGTAGCCGCCCTGCACCTTGGTGAGCTGCACGAAGCCGAGCTTCTCCATCCAGTCCTGGAACGGCAGATATTCTCCGAACGGGACAAGATGCAGCTTGTCGTAGACCGCAAGCACGTTGCCGTCGTGGTCGATGACGTAGATGGAATTATAGGCGCGCGTCACGCGGACGCCGGGCGGCAGATCGGGCGCGCGCACCGAGCCGGTGATCAGCACGGTTCCCTTCGGCAGCAGGTCGGCGATCTGCGCCATCGCGTCGGCTTCCTTGGTCAGGAAGAACGGAAACGCGGATTCCGGCCAGATCAGGATGGTGGCATCCTTCACGCCGGTGGCGTGCGGCCCGGAGGCGCGATCCGACAGGGTGAGATATTTCTGCATCACCGCCGCCTTGGCGGAGTAGTTGAACTTGGCGTCCTGCTGCAGATCGGGCTGCATGATGCGCAGCTTGACGCCGTCGACCAACCTGGTCGGCTGCTGCGCGAGGCGGACCACGCCGAACGCCAGCATCGCCGCCAGAACCAGCACCGCGGCCACCGGCGCGCGCCACGGCTTGCGGCCGCGCGAGGCGCCATCGATCAACACGGCCGGACTTGCGAAGATCGCGACGGCCAGGAACGTCATGCCCCAGAGCCCGATCAGCGACGCGGTCTGCGCCAGCGCCAGCGGCTCGGTCAGTGCGTAGCCGAACGCATTCCACGGAAAGCCGCTGAGGAGATGGCCGCGCAGCCATTCCGAAATCGTCAGGCTGACCGCGAGCGCCAGCACGCGCGAGGCGTCGCGCGGCCAGATCAGCCGCGCCAGCGCGAAGCCGAACGCGGTGAACAAAGCGAGATAGGCAGGCAGGCCGAGCACCGCGAACGGCGTCAGCCAGGCGAAGGTGTCCGCATCGACGAAGAAGGCGTAGCCGATCCAGTACAGTCCCGGCACGAAATAGCCGAGGCCGAACCAGAAGCCGGACAGCGCCGCGGCAGGCAGACCGCGCCAGCGGCCGGCCGCGCTGCCGTCGATCAGCCAGACCGCGATGGAAAAGGTGAGAAACAGAACCGGCCAGGCGTTGAACGGCGCCATCGCCAGCGCAGACAGCGCGCCGGCCGCGAGCGCGAGGACGGCGCGTTTCCATCCCCAGGTCAGGATGATTGCAAGGCCGATCGATCGGAGCTTGTCGGACAGCCTCACTGCGGACCGGCTCCCTCGCCGGGCGGCGGCAGGTTGTCATTCGCCTGCGGGTTTCCGGAGTCCGGCGCCTGCTCGCGGCGCCGCTCGCGCTCCTTGCGCGGCGTCGGCCGTTCCTTGCGCGCGCTGATGCGCACGCGCTTGACCCGCCGCGGATCGGCGTCGAGCACCTCGACCTCGTAATTGCCGGGTCCCGAAATCACCTCGCCGCGCACCGGCAGGCGTCCGACGAACGATACGAGGTAACCGCCGAGCGTCTCGACCTCCTCGCCAGCGTCGCCGATCACGAAATCCTCGCCGATCACCGAGCGGACATCGTCGAGGCTGGCGCGCGCATCGGCGATGAAGGAGCTGTCCGGCTGGCGCACGATGGACGGCGGCTCGTCGGAATCGTGCTCGTCGTCGATCTCGCCGACGATCTGCTCGACGATATCCTCGATCGACACCAGTCCGTCGGTGCCGCCATATTCGTCGACCACCAAAGCGAGATGGATCCGCGAGGCCTGCATCTGCGCCAGCAGGTCGATCGCGCGCATCGACGGCGGGATATAGAGCAGCTTGCGGATGATGTTGGCTTCCGACAGCGGCAGCGCGAGATCGACGCTGCGCAGATCGAGCCCCGCCGGGAACGGCTTCTTGCGCTTCGTCTTGGTCGCGTCGGTGACGCGGGCTCTCGCGGTCATGAAGGCGAGCAGGTCGCGGATGTGCACCATGCCCTCGGGGTCGTCGAGGGTTTCGTTGTAGACGACGAGCCGCGAATGCGCCGCGCTCTCGAACAGGCTCATCAATTCGCCGAGCGGAATGTCGCGCTTGACCGCGACGATGTCGGCGCGATGCACCATGACGTCGGCGATCCGCCGCTCGTTCAGCGACAGGATGTTGCGCAGCATGGTGCGCTCGATCGCCGAGAAGCCGACATCGTCGGGCGTCGAGGCGTCGAGCACCACCTGCAAATCGTCGCGCACCGAGCCGGCCTTCCAGCCGAACAGGGTGCGGATCGCGCGCACCAGCCAGCCCTCGGCCGCCGGGCGCTGCACCTCGCCCTCATGCACCACGGCGGGCAGGTTGCTCACGTTGCGCGGGTTGTCGTGGGTCGGTTCGGAATCCGGCATGTCAGGCGGTCCGATCCGCATAGGGGTCGGGAATGCCGAGGGAAGAGAGGACCTCGCGCTCGAGCGCCTCCATGTCCTCGGCATCGTCATCGTTCTTGTGGTCGTAACCGATCAGGTGCAGGAAGCTATGCACCGCGAGATGGCTCAAATGATGGTCGAACGGTTTCCCTTCTTCATCGGCTTCCCGCCGAGTCGTCTCATAGGCGATCGCGATATCGCCGAGCATGCGCGGGGCATCGTCGGGTCCGCCGGCGCCTTCGGGCTGCAGCGCCGGGAACGACAGCACGTTGGTCGGCTTGTCGATGCTGCGCCAGTTGGCGTTCAGCGTGCGGATACCGGCATCGTCGGTCAGCATCACCGCAAGCTCGGCGTCGGCGACATCGGCATCGGCGATTTCAGCGGCAGCCTCGATGGCGCGGTGGATCACCGCGTCGGCATTGGGCTCGGCCTGCCAGCATTCGGCGGTGACGAGAACCTCGGTGGCAGGAAAAGCGGACACGTTGGTTTCAAAATCTGCGTTATGGCCGGATCCCGCATCGTGCGGGCTCGCGGCCGAAGCTATTGGTCTCAAGATCTGGCGTTTGCCGGCTTTTGCGGCAATCCCTCATAGGCGGCCACGATGCGCGCCACCAATTCATGGCGGATGACGTCCTCGGCCTTGAAATGCACCTGGGCGATGCCCTCGACGCCGTCGAGCAGCTTCACGGCTTCCGTGAGGCCCGAGGCCTGGCCATGCGGCAGGTCGACCTGCGACGGGTCGCCGGTGACGATCATCCGGCTGTTCTCGCCGAGACGCGTCAGGAACATCTTCATCTGCATCGTCGTGGTGTTCTGCGCCTCGTCGAGGATGATGGCGGCATTGGTCAGGGTGCGGCCGCGCATGAAGGCGAGCGGGGCGATCTCGATCTCGTTGCCCTGCAGCGCGCGCTCGACGACGCGGGCGTCCATCAGATCGTATAGCGCGTCATAGATCGGGCGCAGATACGGATCGACCTTCTCCTTGAGGTCGCCGGGCAGGAAGCCGAGCCGCTCGCCGGCCTCGACAGCGGGCCGCGTCAGGATGATGCGATCGACCTCCTTGCGCTCGAACAGCTGCGCGGCATGGGCTACCGCGAGCCAGGTCTTGCCGGTGCCGGCCGGGCCGATGCCGAACACCAGCTCATGCCGCTTCAGGGCGCGGATGTAGGAATCCTGCGCCGCGGTGCGGGCGCGCACCGGACGCTTGCGCAGATTGATGGTCTCGAAGGTCGGCTTGGCGGTCTTGTTGTCGAATTCGAACAGCGAGCCCTGTGCGATCACGGCGCGGATCGCGCCTTCGACCTCGCCCTGATCGAGGTCGTGTCCTTCGACGGCCTGCGCGTAGAGCGTCTCCAGCACGCGCCGCGCCGCGTCGCAGCCGTCGCGGGAGCCTGCGATGGTGAGATGATTGCCGCGGGAATCGACCACGACGCCGAGCCGCCGCTCGATCAGCGCCAGATTCTGTCCGTAGGGGCCGACCAGCGCGGATGCCGCGCGGTTGTCGTCGAAATCGATGACGACCTGAGTTTCAGGGGGCCGGGTCTCAGGTGGCATTTGCATGTCGCGGTCAGGTTTGCGGCTGGGAGCGAGCGAAGACGAATCCGATGCGCTTTTGGGCAAGGATTTCAGGCTCCAATGGTCTGCGAAATGAGGCCGGGCACGGGTCGCGTCGCGAGCTCGCCGATCAGGCTGTAGCGCTCGAGGCTGTCGATCCTCACCGGGAGGACCTGGCCGATGATGTCGGGCGATGCCATCACATGGGCGGGCTGCAGATAGGCGGTGCGGCCGACGATCTGGCCCGGATTGCGCGCGGCGCGCTCGAACAGCACATCGACCGTTGTGCCAATCGCAGCCCGGTTGAAGGCCGATTGCTGGCTGTCGATCAATTCCTGAAGCCGCCCCAAGCGCTCGTCCATCTCGGCTGCTGACACTGTCTCCCGCATCTCCGCCGCCGGCGTGCCCGGCCGTGGCGAATACTTGAATGAATACGCCGCAGCGTACCCGATTTGCGTGACAAGCGCGAGGGTGGCTGAAAATTCTTCCGCGGTCTCTCCGGGGAAGCCCACGATAAAATCTGATGAAAAAGCAATGTCTTGCCGCGCGGCGCGGAACCGGTCGATGACGCGCCGGTAGTCATCGGCGGTATGTTTGCGGTTCATGGCGGCAAGGATCCGGTCCGCCCCGGATTGCACCGGCAGGTGCACGAACGGCATCAGTTCGGGCAAATCGCGATGTGCCGCAATCAGGGCGTCGTCGACGTCGCGCGGATGGCTGGTCGAATAGCGCAGCCGCATGACGCCGGGAATTGTGGCCAGCCGCTGCAACAATTTGCCGAGCGGCCAGACGCGGCCGTCGGGACCTTCGCCGTGATAGGCGTTGACGTTCTGTCCGACCAGCGTGAATTCGCGCACGCCATTGTCGGCGAGCTGCTTCACATCGTCGATGATCCTGGCGACCGGACGCGAGACTTCCGCGCCGCGCGTGTAGGGCACCACGCAGAAGGTGCAGAACTTGTCGCAACCTTCCTGCACCGTGACGAAGGCGGAGATGCCGCGGGCGCGGATCGCATCCGGCTTCGGCTGCGGCAGGAAGCCGAACTTGTCCTCGACCGGGAATTCCGTTTCCAGCGCGCGGCCGTTTGCCTTGGCGCGCTTCAACAGCTCGGGCAGATGATGATAGCTCTGCGGCCCGACCACGATGTCGACGGTCGGCGCGCGATGGATGATCTCTGCGCCTTCGGCCTGCGCGACGCAGCCGGCGACCGCGATCTTCATCTCGCGGCCCGCCCGCGCGGCCTCGTCCTTGGCGACGCGCAGCCGCCCGAGCTCGGAATAGACTTTCTCCGACGCCTTCTCGCGAATGTGGCAAGTGTTGAGGATGACGAGGTCGGCGTCTTCGGCGCTCGCGGTCTCGACAAAGCCCTCGCCGGCCAGCGTGTCCGCCATGCGTTGCGCATCGTAGACATTCATCTGGCAGCCATAGGACTTGATGTGCAGCTTGCGCGGCGTCGTCATGGAACCCTGAGAGTGAAAAATGGAAACGGCGCCATCGGGGCGCCGAGGCTGAAATATAGCTTAAACCGGGGAAAATCCAGCGGTCTGGACGTCATTCCGGGGCGATGCGTCAGCATCGAACCTCCGGTGCGCAATTGCGCATCGGGGAATCTCGAGATTCCGGGTTCGCTCCCTTCGGTCGCGCCCCGGAATGACCTCGCAGGGTCAGTCAGCGCTCGCCGTGGCCCCCACCCGGGCGATCAAATCGGGCAATTTCCGCATATCGGCGAAGGTGACGGCCGCGCCGGCCTGGCGCAGCATCCCCTCATGTTCCGCCGTGCAGTGGCTGCCGCCGTAAAAACCGAGCACGGTCATCCCGGCGGCGCGGGCGCCGGTGACGCCGGCCACGCTGTCCTCGATCACGACGCAACGCGCGGGGGTGGCGCCCATCTGCGCCGCCGCGAACAGGAAGAGATCGGGCGCCGGCTTGCCGCGCTTGACCTGGGTGGCGGAGAAAATATGCGGCGCGAGCTGGTCGTAGAGCCCGGCGCAGGTCAAGCCGTGATGGATCTTTTCCGGCGTGCCGCTCGACGCCACGCATTTCGGTAAGCCGAGCGCGGCGATCGCCTCGCCGACATGCGCGATCGCGCTGAGATCGTCGGCATAGAAGCTCAGCGTCGCGTGCTTGACCTCGGCCTCGAAGGTCTCGGGCAGCGCGCGGCCGATCTCGCTCTCGACGATCCGCCGCGCCTCGCGGTCGGACACGCCGAGGAAGCGCTTCAGCACGCCGTCGGGTGTAATCGGAAAGCCGTGCCGCGTCAGCGTCTCCGCATGCGCGCGACAGGAGATCACCTCGCTGTCGACCAGCACGCCGTCGCAATCGAAGATGACGAGGTCGAAACTCACCCGGCTTACGACTTGCTGTCTTCGTCGAGCGGGACGCAATACAGCTCGAGACGGTGATCGACCAGCTTGTAGCCGAGCTTGCGCGCGATCTCGGCCTGCAGCTTCTCGATCTCTTCGGAGGTGAACTCGATCACCTTGCCGTCGCGCAGATTGATCAGGTGGTCGTGATGGCTCTCGGGCATCTGCTCGTAGCGCGCGCGGCCCTCGCGGAAGTCGTGGCGCTCGATGATGCCGGCATCCTCGAACAGCTTGACGGTGCGGTAGACGGTCGAGATCGAGATCTTGTCGTCGACCGCCACGCAGCGGCGGTAGAGCTCCTCGACGTCAGGGTGATCCATGGCCTCCGCCAGCACGCGTGCGATCACACGGCGCTGTTCGGTCATGCGCATGCCGGTCGCGGCGCAGCGCGCCTCGATGCCGGTATTCTTCTGCGCAGGCGTGATTTTCACCGTCGTCATGGGTCCTTGGCAGGTCCTTGGCCAGCCCTTGAGCCTTGGATGGCAGAGCAGGGCGCTGTTCTGCCATCGCGCCGATGTTACGACAAGTCGCGCCGCATCAGAAGCGCGTTCAAATGTTCCCCGCCGGGCTGCTTGTAGTAGCGTTCGCGGCGGCCGATCACGCCGAATCCGGCCTTTTCATAGAGCCGTCGCGCCGGCTGATTGTTCTCTTCCACCTCGAGGAAGATGGTGCGGATGCCGCGGCCGGCAAGATGGCCGAGATGGGTCAGCAGCAGATCGCGCGACAGCCCGCGGCCGCGCTGATTGGAATCGATCGCAATCGACAGAATTTCGGCTTCGTCCGCCGCCATCCGCGAGACGGCAAAGCCGATCACCTTGCGTCCCTGCCGCAGCCGGTGCACCAGCGTGTTGCGCTCGGTCAGCATCGCCTCGAATTCGCCCTCGCCCCAGCCGCGATGAAACGACGCGCCGTGCAATTGCGCGAGTCGCGCCGCGTCGCGCAGCGATGCGGGCTCGACCGCGGGCGGACCGCCGCCCCACCATCGTGACAGCCAACCGATCATGTCGATCGCGGCGTGCTGATTTCGAGCCGGTCCTTCGGCGGCTTGGCGTCGGGCGCGCGCAGATAGAACGGCCGCGGCGGCGCGGTTTCAGGATCCACGGCCGCGCCGATCCAGGCGACCCAGGTAATATCGGGCGCGGGCTGCCGGTCGACCTTGACCGGCGGTGCGGCGTCGGCGGGCCAGCGCTCGGCGAGGATATTGGCGGCGTTGCCGACCAGATGCAGCGCGCCGTGTTGGGAGGCCTCGAGCGCTTCCGCGATCGGCGCCACCTTCGGCTTGATGATCGGACTGCCGTCGCCGCCGACCAGCTGGAAATAGACGTGATCATGCCGCGCATCGATCGCCGACAGGATCGCAGCCGCGCCATTCTCGGCGACGACAGGCGCGGCGTAGGCGGCGAGCGTCGACAGTCCGACCACCGGCTTTTCTGCGGCCAGCGCCAGGCCGCGCGCCGCCGAGAGGCCGACGCGCAGGCCCGTGAAACTGCCGGGGCCGGTGGTGACGGCGATGCGGTCGAGCCCGGCGAAGCCGATGCCGCTCTCTTTCATCACCCGAGCGATCAGCGGCATCAGCGCCTCGGCATGGCCGCGCTGCATCGCCCGCGATTCAATGGCGATTGTATTGCCGGAGGTGGTGTCGAGCACCGCCGCGGAGCAGGCGTCGAGCGCCGTATCGATGGCGAGAATCATCATGGGAGGGCGAATAGCGAATAGGGAATGGCGAACAGGGGTCTTGCGGAGAATGCTATTCGCGATTCGCCACTCGCCATTCGCCGCTCCATCACATCGGCCGGACTTCCTGCACGTCGGGCACGAAGTGCCGGAGCAGGTTCTGGATGCCGTGTTGCAGGGTTGCGGTCGATGACGGGCAGCCGGCGCAGGAGCCCTTCATGTTGAGGTAGACGATGCCGTCCTTGAAGCCGCGGAAGGTGATGTCGCCGCCGTCATTGGCAACCGCGGGACGCACGCGGGTCTCGATCAGGTCCTTGATCTGCTCGACCGTCTCGGCGTCGGCCTCGTCGAAGAACTCGTCCTCCTCATCGCGGGCGTCGTCGCTGCCGGCGGTGCCGTCGGCGAGCAGCGGCGCGCCGGACATGTAGTGCTCCATGATCGCGCCGAGGATCGCGGGTTTGAGGTGCTGCCAGTCGCCGTCCGCCTTGGTCACGGTGATGAAGTCGCCGCCGTAGAACACGCCGGTGACGCCGGATACGGCGAACAGCCGTTCGGCGAGCGGCGAGCGCGCGGCGGATTCGGGCGAGGAAAATTCCATCGTCCCGCTGTCGAGCACCGTGCGGCCCGGAATGAATTTCAGCGTGGCGGGATTCGGCGTGGCTTCGGTCTGAATGAACATCTGCTGTCTCCGGCGTCGCCGGTTCAAGGCCGGCGCGTTGGGTTCCATTATAGCGTTTTCGAGCGAAGTGACACCGGTTCGCGAAGAAAACGCGTCAAATCAAGGAGTCAGATGGCAACTAAAAAGCCCGCGATCAAGCCGCAAAACCGCGGTTCCAGGCGCATACCCATGCCCGGAAGCGGGTCCGGCGCCGGTAACGCGTTAGGACAGGGCGTCGATCTCGGCGTCGGTCAGGCCGCCCGGCACGATGGTTACCGGGATCGGGAATGCCCCCATGGTCTTGGCCATGGTGGTGATGATCGGCCCGGGCCCCTCGGCGCCCGGGTTGGCGGCCAGCACCAGCGCTGCGATATCGACGTCCTTGTCGATCACGTCGAGGATCTGTTCGATCGGCTCGCCCTCGCGAATCACCCGCTCCGGGGTGATCGCGGCGATGCCGTTGGCGCGGCCGGCGGCGCGGTCGAGCGCCTCGTTGGCGGCCTCCTCCGCCTCCGCGCGCATGATGTCGGCGACCCCGAGCCATTGCTGGTTCTGGTCCTCGGTCTCGATCACCCGCAGCATCACGACGCCGCCGCCGACCCGGATCGCCCACCGGCTGGCGTAGTAGACCGCGCGGTCCCATTCCGCAGTGTCGTCAACGATGACGAGGCATTTCGGCTTGTGACCTGACTCGTAGCTGCGTCGCTGGGTGGTCATGCATGTCCCGGTGCTGAACCAAACCAACCCATGGTGCCATACTCCCTCGCCGTTTGGGAGAGGGAGCGCGCAGTTCCTGCCTCGCGCGTCAGCGCGGGCGGATGAAGCCGACGATGTCCTTGGTGATGCGCATGGTCTCGTCGGCGATGCCGCGGGCGCGGTTGGCGCCGTCGGCGAGGACCGCGTCGACATGGCCGGGATCGGCGACCAGCTTCTTCATCTCGGAGGCGATCGGCGCCAGTTTCGCGACGCAAACCTCGACCAGCGCGTTCTTGAAGCTGGAGAACTGCCCGCCGCCGAACTGCGTCAGCACCTCCTGCTTGGAGATGCCGGCCAGCGCCGCGTAGATGCCGACCAGGTTGTCGGCCTCGGGGCGCGTCTCCAGGCCCTTTTCCTCCGACGGCAGCGGCTCCGGATCGGTCTTCGCCTTGCGGATCTTCTGCGCGATGGTGTCGGCGTCGTCGGTGAGGTTGATGCGCGAATTGTCCGACGCATCCGACTTCGACATCTTCTTGGTGCCGTCGCGCAGGCTCATCACCCGCGTCGCGGGCCCCGTGATCAGCGGCTCGGGCTGCGGGAAGAACAGGCCGTCGGCGAAACCATGACCACGAATTGAATCAGCGAAATCGTTGTTGAACTTCTGCGCGATGTCGCGGGACAGCTCCAGATGCTGCTTCTGGTCCTCGCCGACCGGCACATGGGTCGCGCGGTAGAGCAGGATGTCGGCGGCCATCAGCACCGGATAGTCGTAGAGGCCGACCGAGGCGTTCTCGCGGTCCTTGCCTGCCTTCTCCTTGAACTGCGTCATGCGGTTCAGCCAGCCGATCCGCGCGACGCAGTTGAAGATCCAGGTCAGCTCGGCATGGCCGGCGATCTGGCTCTGGTTGAACACGATGTGCTTCTTGGCATCGATGCCGGCGGCGATGAAGGCCGCGGTGACCTCGCGGGTGTTGCGGGCGAGCTCGGCCGGGCCGCCCCAGACCTCGACGCCCTGCGTGATCGCATGCATGTCGACGACGCAATAGATGCAGTTGTGGGTCTGCTGCATCTTCACGAAGTTGACGATGGCGCCGAGGTAGTTGCCGAGGTGCAGATTGCCCGTCGGCTGGACGCCTGAGAAAACCCGTTCAACGAACGCCATGGTCTAATTCCCGGAAATGGCTAGTTTTGCCGCGTCGTTTGCCACTTAAGCTCCGCGCGCGCAAGTCAGGCGGGGCGCCTTTGCCTGACGGCGTTAACCGCCTCGCGCCAGCCGGTGACGCCGAAAAGCTGCAAGAACAGCCCGTAAGCGGCGATACCTGCCGCGATCAGCACGAGCAGGGACCCTGCTTGCACGAAACCGTGGCTGCCGGCTGACGGCAGCCCGCCCTCCGCGAGCCAGAGCAGGGCGCCCATCGCGAGCGCCGCGGCCAGGATGCGTGGCAGCCGGCGGCGCGCATCGGCGTCGATCGAGAAGCCGAAGGTCGCGGCCCCCTTGCGGATCAGTGCCAGTGCGTTGCTCCAGGCGCCGAGCGCGATGCCTGCGGCAATTCCGCTCGCACCGAAGATCTGCCCGAGCAGAAAGGCCGCCGCGATCGTCACCACGACCGCCTTCAGCGTCGCGAGCAGCGGCGTCAGCGTGTCCTCGCGCGCAAAGAATGCCGGCGACAGCGCCTTCACCAGCACATGCGCCGGCAAGGCCAGCGTCAGCCAGATCAAGGCTTGCGCGGTTGCCGCGCTATCCTGGGCGGCGAACGCGCCGTGCTCGAACAGCATCCGCACGATCGGTTCGCTCAGCACCATCAGGCCGAGCGTCGCCGGCAGCGCCAGCCCGACCGCGAGCTCGAGGGCACGTGATTCCGCATGCGCGATTGCGCTGGATTCGCCGCTGCGCACGGCGCGCGTCATCTCCGGGATCAGCACGGTGCCCATGGCGACGCCGACAATGCCGAGCGGCAGCTCGAGCAGGCGGTTGGCGAAATAGAGCCAGGACACCGCCGACGGCGAGGTCGATGCGATCACCGCGCCTGCCACCATCAGCCATTGCGGCGCGCTACTCGCGACCATGCCGGGGATCGCGCGGCCGAGAAAGCCGCGCATGTCAGGATCGAAGGACACGCGGAGCGGCGAGGCGAGCCTTGCGCCGCGCAGCGCCAGCATCGACAGTTGCAGGAAGCCGGCGATGCCGATCGTTGCCGCCATGACAATCGCGGCCTGCGCCGGCTCCTGCTGCCGCACCAGCAGCACGGCCATCACCGATATCAGCGCGATGTTGAACAACAGCGGCGAGAACGCGGTCAGCGTGAAGCGCCCCTGGGCGCTGAGCAGCGCCATCATCACGGTGACCGGGCCGGCGAAGGCGAGATAGGGCAGCATCAGCCTTGCATCGTCGACGGCGAATTGCAGCGTGTCGCGGCCGACAAAACCCGGCGCGATCGCCGCGATCACCAGCGGCATCAGCAGGCCGATGACGAGCGCGGATGCGATCACCGCGGCGCTGACGGTGCCGAGCACGCGGCCGGCAAAGGCGGTTGCCGCCTCCAAGCCGCCGGCATCGCGTGCCTTCAGCCAGGCCGGCACCAGGGCGGCATTCAGTCCGCCCTCGGACAACAGCCGTCGCACAACATTCACAAGCTGGAATGCCGCCAGGAAGGCATCCGCCACCGGTCCCGCGCCCAGCAGCGCCGCGATCGCGGAATCGCGCACGAAGCCGAGCAGTCGCGAGGCCAGCGTTCCCGAGGAGACCGTGAGGAAGGAGCGGAACATGAGGCTTGTATAGCAGTAGCAGGTATAGCTTCCAGTGGTGCCGTCTTAAACCCGTCATCCTGAGATGCGAGCGAAGCGAGCCTCGAAGGATGAATCGGCCGGAGCCGGGCCGTTCATCCTTCGAGACGCGCTGCGCGCTCCTCAGGATGACGGGGAACAGGCAGGTTCAGCTTCGCTTGCTGCCCCGAGGCGTAACGTGATAGGCCGCCACTCTTGTTGGGTGGCGTTAACACAGGGCAGGTCTATGGCTGATGCAAAATACGACGTTCTTGGGATCGGTAACGCGATCTTCGACGTGCTGGTGCAGACCGACGAGGGGTTCCTTGCCCGTCACGGCATGACCAAGGGCTCGATGCAACTGATCGACGAGGCGCGCGCCACCGCGATCTACGGCGACATGGGCGTGGCGACCGAGATGTCGGGCGGCTCGGCTGCCAACACCATCGTCGGCGTCGGCAGTCTCGGTGCCCGCGCCGCCTATGTCGGCAAGGTCAAGGACGACCAGATCGGCAAGCTTTACGTCCATGATATCCGCGCCGCCGGCGTGGCGTTCGACACCGCGCCGGCCAGGACCGGACCGGCCACCGGCTGCTCCTACATCCTGGTGACGCCGGACGGCGAGCGCACCATGAACACCTATCTCGGGGCCGCGCAGGATCTGACGCCGGACGATATCGATCCGAACCAGATCGCAGCCGCCAGCATCATCTATCTCGAGGGCTATCTCTGGGATCCGAAGAACGCCAAGGACGCGTTCGTGAAGGCGGCTGACATCGCGCATGGCGCAGGCCGCCAGGTCGCGCTGACGCTGTCGGATTCGTTCTGCGTCGATCGCTACCGCGACGAGTTCGTCGATCTGATGCGCAAGGGCGTGGTGGATCTGGTATTCGCCAACGAGTCCGAGCTGCACTCGCTGTACCAGACCTCGGATTTCGACACCGCGCTGAAGCAGTTCGGCAAGGACACCAAGCTCGGCGTCGTCACCCGCAGCGAGAAGGGCTGCGTCGTGATATCAGGCGACAGCGTCGTCTCGGCGCCCGCCTCGCCGATCGACAGGCTGGTCGACACCACCGGCGCCGGCGATCTGTTCGCCGCCGGCTTCCTGGTCGGTCTCGTGCGCAATGTCGGCCATGAGAATGCCGGCCGGCTCGGCGCGCTCGCCGCCGCCGAAGTGATCCAGCACATCGGCGCCCGGCCGCTGGTGTCGCTGCAGGATCTGGCGAAGCAGCAGGGGCTGCTGGTTTAAGGGCGCCGCTCTTTCTCGCCTCGCCCCGCCTGCGGGGAGAGGCCGGATCGCATCGCAAGATGCGATCCGGGTGAGGGGGAATCTCCGCGTACTCATCTTCATCCAGTTTGCGGAGGCGGCCCCTCACCCCGACCCTCTCCCCGCAAGAGCGGGGCGAGGGAGAAGAGAGATCACGCCGTCTTCGCCGCCTTGAGCCCGAGCCGCTGCTCGACCGCGTCGCGCATCACGAACTTCTGGATTTTCCCCGTCACCGTCATCGGGAATTCCTCGACGAACTCGACATAGCGCGGGATCTTGTTGTGGGCGATCTGGCCATGGCAGAAGGCGCGGACCTCGTCGGCGGTGAGCGTTTCACCCTGCCTGATCCTGACCCAGGCGCACAGCTCCTCGCCATAGCGCTCGTCGGCGACGCCGAAGATCTGCACGTCCTGGATCTTCGGATGGCGGTAGAGGAATTCCTCGATCTCCCTCGGATAGAGGTTCTCGCCGCCGCGGATCACCATGTCCTTGATGCGGCCGACGATGTTGCAGTAGCCCTCGTCGTCGATCACGGCGAGATCGCCGGTGTGCATCCAGCCATTGGCGTCGAGCACGTCTGATGTCTTCTCCTTCTCTTCCCAATAGCCGAGCATGATGCTGTAGCCGCGGGTGCAGAGCTCGCCGCGTTCGCCGCGCGGCACCACCTTGCCGTCGAGATCGACGACCTTGACCTCGACATGCGGATGGATGCGGCCGACGGTGGAGACGCGGCGCTCCAAGGGATCGTCGGTCGCGCTCTGGAAACTCACCGGGCTGGTTTCGGTCATCCCATAGGCGATCGTCACCTCGCGCATGTTCATCTCGGTGTTGACGCGCTTCATCACCTCGATCGGGCAGGGCGCGCCGGCCATGATGCCGGTGCGCAGCGACGACAAATCGAAGCGCGCGAAGTCGGGATGGTCAAGCTCGGCGATGAACATGGTCGGCACGCCGTACAGCGTCGTGCATCTCTCCTGCGCGACCGTGGTCAGCGTCGCCAGCGGATCAAAACCTTCGCCGGGATAGACCATGGTGGTGCCGAGCGTGACCGAGGCGAGGTTGCCCATTACCATGCCGAAGCAGTGATAGAGCGGCACCGGAATGCAGATGCGGTCCGCTTCGGTCAGCCGCATGGCGAGGCCGGTGAAGTAGCCGTTGTTGAGGATGTTGTGATGGGTCAGCGTCACGCCCTTGGGCGAGCCGGTGGTGCCGCTCGTAAATTGAATATTGACCGGATCGTCGAATTGCAGGCTCTCGCCGAGCGCCGCAAGCTGCTCGCGATGGCGATCGCCGCCCATCTGCGATACCGCATCGAACGGAATGGTGCCCGGCGCCGCCGGTCCGCCGATCTGGATCACGGCGCGCAGTTGCGGCAGCCGCGCCGAGCGCAGATGGCCGGGCTCGGAGCTCGCAAGCTCGGGCAGCAGCGTGTTCAGCATCTCCATATAGGCCGAGGTCTTGAATGCGGTCGCGGTCACGATCGCGGCGCAGCCGACCTTGCCGAGCGCGAATTCCAACTCGCTGAGGCGATAGGCCGGATTGATGGTGACGAGGATCAGTCCGGCTTTCGCGGCGGCGAATTGCGTTAGCGTCCATTCCGGCCGGTTCAGCGACCAGATCCCGATCCGCTCGCCGCGTTGCAGCCCGAGCGCGATGAAGCCCGCCGCCAAGGCACCGACGCGCTCGGCGAACTCGTTCCAGGTCCAGCGCACATTGTGGCTGGGCGAGACCAGCGCCTCGCGCGTGCCCCAGCGCGCCCGTGCGCGGTCGAGGCTGCGGCCGATGGTTTCACCGAGCAGCGGCGTATCGGAAATGCCGCAGACATAGCTGTCTGCCTTGCTGTCTCCCTTGGGTGTGGGTGCCAAGCTCGTCCTCCTCGTGGTCGTGTTCATGTCGTCACGCTTTTTGCGCGATCTTAGTCGTTTGGCGCCGATGGGACAGGCCCGACCTATGGCGGGTATGGTTTTCGATTGTGGCGGCGACGGGTTCCGCTTCACCTCGCCCCGCGTGCGGGGAGAGGTCGGATCGCATCGAAGATGCGATCCGGGTGAGGGGGAGTCTCTGCGAGTCCAATTGCGACCGTCTGCGCGGAAGCAGCCCCTCACCCCAACCCTCTCCCCGTAAGAACGGGGAGAGGGAGAGGAGTCCCGTCACGGTTGGTACGACTTATCTCATCGAGCCTTACGCTGCCCGCTGCCCGCTGCCGGCGTCGAGCCCGGCATAGATGCCCTTCTCGAAGCCTGCGAAGGCTTCCAGGCTGTGCTTGTCGGCGAACGGCAACAGCTGGGTCAGGATCACGCCGCAGACGTCGCGCGACGGATCGATCCAGTAATAGGTGTTGGCAAGGCCCGCCCAGGCGAGGCTGCCGGCGCTGCGGCCTTCCGGCGTCTTGGCGGTGTTGATGAGGAAGCTCAGTCCCCATTTCTTGACGATGTCGGGATAGAGATCGACATCGTTGGTGTACATCGGCAAGGCCGTCGTCATCTTGCCGACGGTGAGCTCGCCGATATGATTCTGCCCCATGGTCGCGACCGTCTCGGCCTTCAGCACCTGGTTGCCGTTGCCTTTGCCCTTGTTGAGGATCATCTGGCAGAACTTGATGTAGTCGGCCGCGGTCGAATACAGGCCGCCGCCACCCATGTGGAATTCAGGATTCTGCTCGAGCTCGAACGGGATTGCCGCCAGCGTGCCGTCCTCGCCGCGGGCATGCATGCCGACCAGCCGCTTGCGCATGTCGTCGGAGATCTTGAAGGCGGTGTCGCTCATGCCGAGCGGCGCGAACACGTTGTCGCGCAGATAGGCATCGAGCTTCTTGCCGGATGCGGCCTCCACCGCTTTGCCGACGAAGTCGATATTGGTGCCGTATTCCCAGCGCGTGCCGGGATCGGTCATGATCGGCGTCTTCAGCGCGGCATTCAGGCAGGTGATGATGCCGGGCGTGCCGGTCTTTTCCAGATATTTGCCGAGGTTGCCGTCCCACATGTCGTAGGCGAAGCCGGCGGTGTGGGTCATGAGCTGGCGCAGCGTGATCGGCTTTTTCGCCGGCCGCAGCTGCGGTTCGCCCTTGGCGTCGAAGCCGTCGAGCACCTGCACCGCGGCGAGATCGGGCAACAGCTTGCCGATCGGCTCATCGAGCGAGAGCTTGCCCTGCTCGACGAGCTGCATCGCGCCCGCCGAAGTCACCGCCTTGGTCATCGAGGCGATCCAGAACACGCTGTCCGCCGTCATGGGATCGCTCTTGGAGAGGTCGCGCTTGCCGAACGCGCCTTCATAAATCACGTCCTTGCCGGTGGCCGCGATGGCGACCACGCCGGGAATTTCCTTTGCCTCGCTTTTCTGGCGCAATACCTGATCGATCTGAGCCTTGCTCTGCATTGGGGGCTTCCTCCGGTGGGGTTTATTGTTTTGAAGTGGGCGGATCATCCTCCCGCTTTTCCGCTCCCGCAAGGCGGGCGCGATGCGACGACGTCGCGATGTCGTGAAGGCCGGCCGCCAGGAACGGCCTTGGTCGGGAGGCGTTCACCACGCGCGCAGATTTTGCAGGGGACTTCGAGCAAGTCCCGGTGACCTTCGCGGGTGGCCACGGTAACGTGATCAAGGAATGATTTTCGTACCTGATTATTTGCATTAACGCATTCAGATCGCTGCACAAACGGTGCGGCGGATTGGACCGGATTTGACGAAAAGATTCGTCATTTCCCGCCTTGCGGGGGCGCAGCAATGATTTCGACATGGAGTGAATGGAAGCGCTATCCGCGGCCGGGCCGCGGCGAGAATATCGAAGCGCCGATCAGCCCAGGTCTCTACGAAGTCCGCTACGCAGGTACCGGCGCACTGCACTCGTTCGAGGCCGTCGCGAATGTCGCGCGGGCGCTGGCGCTGCTGCAGACCGGCGCCAAATCCTGGTTCGGCCGCCGCGATGCGCGGGCGCAGGCCGACCTCGAATACCGGACCTGCGCGACCTCGACCAAGGCGGACGCCAAGGCCGCGGCCGAGCGCATGATCGGGCGTCGTGAAACCTATATGTCCGGCGGCGCGGTCTGATCAGAGCCGTCATTCCGGGGCGATGCGCAGCATCGAACCCTCAGGTGCGCAACTGCGCACCGAGAATCTCGAGATTCCGAGTTCGGCTCTTAGAGCCGCCCCGGAATGACAACCCTCCAACAATCGCGCCGCGTTTGCGTCCAAGCAGGGTCGCGCCCGGCGCCGGTGCATCGCAGCGGCTTTCCGCCTATATAGGCGGTGAACACCCCCAAGAAATTCCAGAAATGACAGGAGTAACGCCATGACCCCGCCCGTCGCCGCACGCGCCACCCAATCCGCAGCATCCTCCCTGCAGAGCCGCCTGAAGGACCCCTCGCTGCTGCGCGACCGCTGCTATATCGATGGCGCCTGGGTCGGCAGCCCCGAATTCGCCGTCAACAATCCGGCGACCGGCGTCGAGCTGATCAAGATCCCGCAGCTGAGCGCCGATGACGCGACCAAGGCCGTCGAGGCCGCCGAGCGCGCGTTTCCGGCCTGGGCCAAGCTGACCGCGAAACAGCGCTCCAACATCCTGCGCAAGTGGTTTGATCTGATCATCGCCAACCGCGAGGACCTTGCGCTGATCCTGACCTCCGAGCAGGGCAAGCCGCTGGCGGAAGCGCTCGGCGAGGTCGATATCGGCGCCGCCTATGTCGAATTCTTCGCGGAAGAGGCGCGTCGCGTCTATGGCGAGACGATCCCGACCCAGCGTCCGGACGCGCGTCTGCTCGCGATCCGGCAGCCGATCGGTGTCTGCGGCGCCATCACCCCATGGAATTTCCCGAACTCGATGATCACCCGCAAAGTCTCGCCGGCGCTGGCGGCCGGTTGCACCGTGGTGCTGAAGCCCGCCAACGAGACGCCGCTGTCCGCGCTCGCGCTCGTTGCGCTGGCCGAGAAGGCCGGCGTGCCGAAGGGCGTGTTCAACATCATCACCGGTGATGCGCCGCCGATCGGCAAGGTGCTGTGCGAGCATCCGGCGGTGCGCTTCGTCGGCTTCACCGGCTCGACCGAGGTCGGCAAGATCCTGTACCGGCAGGCGTCGGTCGGCGTGAAGAAGCTCGGCCTCGAGCTCGGCGGCAACGCGCCGTTCGTGGTGTTCGACGACGCCGATATCGATGCCGCCGTCGAAGGCGCCATCGTCTCGAAGTATCGCAACATGGGCCAGACCTGCGTCTGCGCCAACCGTCTCTATGCACAGGACAAGATCTACGACGCGTTCGTCGCGAAGCTGTCGAAGAAGGTCGCGGAGATGAAGATCGGCGACGGCACGGAGCAGGGCGTGACGCAGGGGCCGCTGATCAACATGGAGGCGATCGAGAAGGTCGAACGGCACATTGCCGATGCGGTGAAGGGCGGCGCCAAGATCGTCACCGGCGGCAAGCGTTCGTCGCTCGGCCGCAGCTTCTTCGAGCCCACGGTGCTGTCGGATGTGCGGCCGGACGCGCTGGTGTCGCACGAAGAGACCTTCGGCCCGCTCGCGCCGGTGATCCGCTTCAAGGACGAGGCCGACGTGATCGCGATGTGCAATGCCTCACCGTTCGGCCTTGCCTCCTACTTCTATTCGCGCGACATCGGCCGCGTCTGGCGCGTCGCCGAGGCGCTGGAGTCGGGCATGGTCGGCGTCAACTCCGGCCTGATCACGACCGAAGTGGCGCCGTTCGGCGGCGTCAAGGAATCGGGCCTCGGCCGCGAAGGCTCGCGCCACGGCATGGAGGAATATGTCGAGATCAAATACGTGATGATGGCCGGCGTCTGATCGCCGTCATTACCTTTGAGAGTGTAGCGAGATTAGGCCGTATCGTGACGGCAACTGCCGCTGCGCACCCTCTCCCCGTTCTTGCGGGGAGACGGTTGGGGTGGGGGGCATGCCGGGCAGCATCCATTGCCGGCCCGACGGCGGCGATCACGGCGAGTGGATCAAGCTCGGCTGGGCGTTCAACGCGGAACAGATCACCGAGCCGGTTCGCGAGCCGGAACTGAATCCCTATTTCCCCGAAGTCGTGCTGCGCGCGGCGAGCCGGCTGCAGCCAAAGCTCGCGCACTATCTCGGCGCGCTGCCGCGCGACCGCGTGCATTACGGCGGCTACTATCCGATGACGAGAGAGAATTGGCCACTGATCGGGGCGGCGAAGACGCCAAGCGTGTTCCACGCCACCGCGCTGTACGATGGGCGCCCGCGCCACCGGCGACCTCTGCGCCCGCGCTGTGGTCGGCGCGCCCGTGCCAGTCTTCGCCCGCAGCCTTTCGCTCGCGCGCTATGACGACAAGGCGCTGATGGGTCAGCTTGCGGCGAGCGAAAGCCGCGGGTCGCTGTAGTTCTCGCCTTCGTAGCCCGAATGAAGCGAAGCGAAATCCGGAGTCTCTCCGCATTACCTTCCCCTGAAAAGGGGAGGTCGCTTTGCTCGTCAGAGCAAGCGGGTGGGGATCAGCTCTCTCCGCATACGGCATCGCCTGCGGCTCACCCATCCCGACCTTCCCCCTTTCAGGAAAAGGAGAAGGCTAGCGAGACGTAATCTTCAGCCGTGGCCGCTCTCACTGCCGAAGGCGCCGTGACGGCCGACGCCGGAGGCAAAGCGCGCCGCGCCCGACAGCGTTTCGCCCGAGGCGATCACCTCAAGCCCGCCGCGCATCTCGTTTCTGATCGCCTCTTCCTCGTCGAGGTCCCACTGCCGCAGCGCCGACAGGCGGTCGGCGCGCAGGCAGTTCTGCGGGAATTTCGCGATGTCCTTGGCGAGCGCGATGGCGTGGGCGCGGGCCTCGCCCTTCGGCACCAGCCGGTTCGCGAGCCCCATGCGGTGGGCTTCAGCGCCGCCGACCGGGCGTCCGGTGAGGATCAGGTCGATGGCCTGCGAATGGCCGATCAGTCGCGGCAGGCGGATGGTGCCGAGATCGATCAGCGGCACGCCGAAGCGGCGGCAGAACACGCCGAAGGTTGCGTCCTCGGCCACGACGCGCATGTCGGCCCACAGCGCGAGCTCCATGCCGCCGGCGACCGCAACGCCTTCGATCGCGGCGACCACCGGCTTCGACAACCGCAGCCGGCTCGGTCCCATCGGCGCGATCGTGTCGTGGCCGCCGACCTCGCGCTTCTTCTCGGGATCGCCCGCCGCCACCGCCTTCAAATCGGCGCCGGCGCAGAAATAGCCGCCGGTGCCGGTGAACACCGCGACCGATGCGCTCGCTTCAGCATCGAAGGCGAGAAACGCGTCATACAGCTTGCGCGCGGTGGCGCCATCGACGGCGTTGCGGTTGTGCGGACGGTTGATGGAGATAATGGTGACAGGACCGTCGCGCTCGACGAGCACGGTATCGGCATCGGACATGGGGCGCTCCCTGGGCTGTTCTTGTTGTGCCCGGAGAGTGGCATCAGAGGCGAGTTCGTTGCAATCCCACGACAGACAGCGCAATTCCGCAGGGTGGGCAAAGCGAAGCGTGCACCGCTCATTCCCCGTCATCCCGAGGTGCGAGCGGAGCCAGCCTCAAAGGATGAATCGGCCACCAGCCGGGCCGTCGACCCTTCGAGACGGCCGCGTTGCGGCCTCCTCAGGGTGACGGTGAAAGAGCGAACGCGCCGACGGTGCAGCTAAACCTTCAGCTCGCTTCCCGTCACGCGGCGATACGCTTCCAGATACCGCTTGCTCGTCGCATCCACCACGCTCGCTGGCAGCGGCGGAGCGGGCGCATCGCCGTTCCAGCGGCCGGCGCGGCGCTCGACGTCGAGATAGTCGCGCAGTGGCTGCTTGTCGAAGCTCGGCTGCGGCTGGCCGGGCTTGTAGGCATCGACCGCCCAGAAGCGCGACGAATCCGGCGTCATCACCTCGTCGATCAGGATGATGCGGCCGTCCTTGTCGCGGCCGAACTCGAACTTGGTGTCGGCGATGATGATGCCGCGGGCGCGGCTGGTCTGCTCGCCGTAGCCATAGACGTCGCGCGCCATCTTCTCCAGCGTCGCGGCGACGTCGGCACCGACGATCTCGCGCACCCGCTTAACCGTGATGTTCTCGTCATGGCCGGCCTCGGCCTTGGTCGCCGGGCTGAAGATCGCGGGTTCGAGCTTCTGGCTCTCGACCAGGCCGGCCGACAGCTTCTCGCCGGCAAGCGTGCCCTCGGCCGCGTATTCCTTCCAGGCCGAGCCGGAGATGTAGCCGCGGATCACGGCTTCGATCGGGAACACGGTGGTGCGCTTGCACAGCATCGCGCGGCCGAGGATGTCGGCGCGATGGTCCTTCAGTTCAGGCACGGCGCGGATGATCTCGTCGGCATCGGCGCTGATCATGTGATGCGGCACGGAGCCCTCGAGCTGCCGGAACCACCAGGCGCTGATCTGGGTCAGCACCGCGCCCTTCATCGGTATGGTTTCCGCCATCACCACGTCGAATGCCGAGATGCGATCGGTGGTCAGCAGCAGCACACGATCGTCGCCGACGGCGTAGATATCGCGCACCTTGCCGCGGCCGATCCGGGACAGGGGCAAATCGCTGGATAGCATCGCGGTCATGGCGTGATCTTTCTAGGTGGCTTTTCAAAATAGGTGGCTTGCAAAGACGAGCGCCCGCACGCGGCCGTGCGGGCGTTCGAGATTATCACAGGAATTAGCTCACTCCGGCAGCGGAATGAACTCGTGTTCGTGCGGAACCTGCGCGAAACGGCCGGTTTTCCAGTCCTGTTTGGCCTGCTCGATCCGCTCCTTGGATGACGAGACGAAATTCCACCAGATATGGCGCGGCCCCTCCAGGGCGTCGCCGCCGAGGAACATCATTCGGGTCGGCCGCAGCGTCTTGACGGTGATGCGGTCGCCGGGCCGGAAGATCAGGAGCCTCGGCCCCTCGTGGCGGTCGCCCGCGATCTCGACCTCGCCGTCGACGAGGTAGATCGCGCGTTCCTCGTGATCGGGGTCGAGCGGCACCGAGGTGCCGGCCTTCGCGGTCACCTCGGTGTAGAACCAGGGCGAGACCATGCTGACCGGCGAGGTGATGCCGAATGCCGAGCCCGCGATGATGCGCGCGGTGAAGTCGCGCTCGGAGATCATCGGCAGATCGCCGGCGCCATAGTGCTGGAACGACGGCGCGATCTCCTCCTTGCCCGCCGGCAGCGCGATCCAGCTTTGCAGGCCCAGCATCTTCTGGCCGTCGCGGCGCTGCACGTCGGGTGTGCGCTCGGAATGCGCGATGCCGCGGCCTGCGGTCATCAGGTTCATCGCGCCGGGCTGGATCTCCTGGATGTTGCCCTCGCTGTCGCGGTGCATGATGCTGCCGTCGAACAGATAGGTGACGGTGGCGAGCCCGATATGCGGATGCGGCCGCACGTCCATGCCCTTGCCGGCGAGATACTGCACCGGCCCGAAATGGTCGAAGAAGATGAAGGGTCCCACCATCTGGCGCTTGCCGTGCGGCAGCGCGCGGCGCACCGCAAAGCCGTCGCCGAGATCGCGGGTGCGCGGCACGATGATCAGATCCAGCGCGTCGCAGGTCTTGGGATCGCCGAGTTCGGGATCGGTCGAGGGCTGCCAGCTCATGTCGGACTCCTTACAGTAGTGTAGCGATGATACTCTTTTGCCGTGATCATACTCTCTATCCGTCGTCCCGGCCAAGCCAACGGGTTGGCGCGAAGCGCCGCCCGATGACAGGCTCCGCGCGAGCCGGGGCCTATAACCACCGATGCTAGTCTTGCGAAGGCTGGGGCCCCAGCTTTCGCTAGCAACACACATCGGTGGTTATGGGTCCCTGCTTTCGCAGGGACGACGAATTACTTGTGGCTTGCACCTGCTCTCGATGGCAGCAAGTTCAAACTTGGAAACCGGAGACAGTCATGGTTTCTCTGATCAAGCCAGGCGCAAGTCTGCTGCAGGTCGACGGTCCCGTGATCGAGACCGCGCGGCTCATCCTGCGCCCGTGGCGCGCATCCGATGTCGCTGAGAACACGAAAATGCTGTCCGATCCCGAGACGGCGCGCTTCATTACGCCGGATCACCAGCCGGTCACGTCTGAGCTGAAGGGCTGGCGCAATGCCGCCGTCATCTCGGGCCACTGGGCGCTGCACGGCTTCGGCATGTTCGCGGTGGACGAGAAATCTTCCAGCCGCTACATCGGCCGCGTTGGCCCGTATTATCCGCCGGAATGGCCCGGCTTCGAGGTCGGCTGGGGCATCGCCAAAGAGCATCGCGGCAAGGGCTATGCGGTGGAAGCGGCGCGTGCCGCGATCGACTTTGTGTTCGCGAACTTCACGGTCGACCGCATTATCCATTGCATCGATCCGGCCAACGCAGCTTCCCAGGCCGTGGCGCGGCGGCTAGGTGCCGTGAATGAGGGGCCGAGCCAGCTCGAGGGTGATGTCGTCGATATCTGGGTGACGTCGCGTCAACGCTGGCAGCGCGAGCCATCTTGAAAAACCACGTCCGACCGACGATTGTTCGGCGATGACATCGGCTGCTTCACATTGGCCTGCACTTGAACTCTGCCTGCGCAGCGCCAGCGTGGCGCTGCTGCTGGTGCTTGCCGCCTTGCTGCTGACTGATTTTCGTAAGGCGCTTTCCGGGCGCCTTGCAGCCGCCTTCGCGCTCGGTTCGGCCGCGCATGCGGTGACCGCGTCGATCGGTGCCGGGCCGCCGGTCTCGGACTGGCATGCGCCACTGATCGCGCTCTCGACCGGCGATATCGTGGTGTTCTGGCTGTTCACGCGCGCGCTGTTCGATGACGCGTTTCAGCTGCGCTGGTGGCACGGCCTGATCTGGGCCGCGGTCGTGGCCTACAGCTTCGTCAGTTGCATGTGGATTGCACCCGCCGGTCACGCGCGGATCGCGATCACCATGGTCAATTCGCTCACGCTCGTCTTCGTTGCGCTCGCGGTGGCGCAAACCATCGGATCGTGGTCGGCGGACCTGGTCGAGCGCCGCCGACGTGTCCGCGTCTTCATCGTCGCCGCCTCTGCGCTGTACGGCGGAATGAACGCGCTGCTGCAGATTGCCTATGCCGGCAGCCGCGTAACCGTGGAATGGGCCAACCTGGTGAACGCGGCCGTGCTCACCGCCATCGTGGCCGCAATCACCTGGGCGATGGTGCGCGTCGACGGCGCCGACCTGTTCACGGTGCCGGCGGAGGCCGTCGTGCCGACGAAGCCGGCCGCGGCCGAGGAGGCGGCCGACCGCAAGCTGGTCGATGCCCTGATGCGGCTGATGGCGGACGAGCGGATCTACCGCCATGACAACGTCACCATCGGCGCGCTGGCGACCCGGTTGAAAATCCCCGAATATCGTCTCCGACGGCTGATCAACCAGCGGCTCGGCTACCGCAACTTCAATGTCTTCTTGAACAACCACCGGATCGAGGAGGCCAAGGCGGCGCTCGCCGATCCCTCCCAAGCCGAAGTCCCGGTCATCACCATCGCCATGGACGCCGGCTTCCAGTCGCTCGGCCCCTTCAACCGCGCCTTCAAGGCGACGACCGGCGTGACCCCGACAGAGTACCGGAAGCTGAAGGCAAGCGCGGTGTAGATGTCCTGCTTGCGGCGGATACCGCTGCACCCTCTCCCCTTGTGGGAGAGGGTGGATTCGATGCGGTAGCATCGAAGCCGGGTGAGGGGTTTGTCTCCTCGGATAGAGAGAGACCCCTCATCCGTCGCGGACTTCGTCCGCGCCACCTAAGAGGCGTCGCGATTACAGGCCCTTGTAATCGCTGTAGAATTCCAGAATCGACCAGTCGCCTCCAATCCTCGACCAGCCCGATTTCCAAATCCGGCGAGCGCTCTCCCGTCCCCGGCGGCCCGATCCGGCCACGCGCCCGTTGCGCCATGCCGGAGGATCCCGTGACCCGTCGAAAGCTCTTTCTCATTCTCGCCGCCACCACCGCCTTCGGTGCGTTGGCGCTGTCCGCCGCCCGCGCCCGCGATGTGCCTGAGGTCGCGACCGGCTTTGTCGCCAACGTGATCTGCTCGGAGACCTTCGTCAGCGGGCTCGACCCCAGGCGAAACCTGACCGAGACCACTGACGCGATGCCGGGGGCCGGCCTGATCACTTGGGCGATGGACACCGAGGTCGACCTCGACCGCAAGGACGTCACCGTGACGCTGTTCGGGCTTGGCCGCAGCCATGCGGTCTATCGCGAGGGCATGGGCTGCACGCTCGAACATGACGAGACGCTGGGCGAGACTGCGTTGCCGCCTTTGAGGCCGCAGGCCGCGCTGCTGCCCGAGATCGCCGGCCCCGCGCTCGTCGCGCCGCAAACCCCGCAGCTTGCGGCTGCGCTCGACCGCGCCTTTGCCGAGCCGGCCGAGCCGCCGTTCCGCCGCACCCGCGCTGTCGTCGTGATGAAGGACGGCCGCATCGTCGCCGAGCGCTACGCCGCCGGCGTTGGCACCGACACGCCGCTGCTCGGTTTCTCCGCGACCAAATCGGTGATCTCGGCGCTGATCGGAATCCTGGTGCGCGAGGGCAGGCTGACGCGCGACCAGCCGGTCCCAATCGCGGCCTGGCGGAATCCTGACGATCCGCGCCACGCGATCACGGTCGACGAGCTGTTGCGCCACACCGCGGGCCTCGCACTCGGCAGTTCGCTGCAGGCGTCGCTGGCATCCGTGCTCGAGCCGGTCAACCGCATGAAGTTCATGGAATCGGATATGGCCGCCTTCGCCGAGAGCGCTCCGCTGGAGAGCGCGCCCGGCCGGGTCTGGAACTATCACGACGGCAACTACCTGATCCTCTCGCACCTGATCCGCAACGCCGCCGGCGGGCATGCGACTGATGTGATGCGCTTCGCGCGTGAGGAGCTGTTCGGACCGCTCGGCATGCGCAATGTCGTGATGCAGTTCGATGCTGCGGGCACGCCGGAAGGATCGGGCGCGATGATGGCGAGCGCGCGCGACTGGGCGCGCTTGGGTCAGCTCTATCTCAATGACGGCGTGGCCGGCGGCAAGCGTATCCTGCCCGAGGGCTGGGTGAAATACTCGGCATCGCCGACGCCGAATGCCTGGGTCGGCTATGGCGCGGGCTTCTGGACCAATCTCGGCGACAGCTTTGGCGCTCGCTTCCGTGTCGAGCACGGCTGGCCGCGCGATGCCTTCTTCGCCAAGGGCACGATCGGGCAATATGTGATTATCGTGCCGTCGCAGCACCTCGTCATCGTCCGCCTCGGCCGCTCGCCGAACATGCCGCCCGAGGCGGACGGCGTGTTCGATCTGGTCCGTGACGTCGTCACAGCGACGTCCGCAAGTGCGCGGCTCGCGGGCGGCAATTGACCGGCATGTCACACAACACCCTCGCGATCGTGAATTGAATCTCGGCCTCCGGAATTTTCTGATGCTGTGGCGCATCTCGCGAGGAGGCGCGCCATAGTTTCTTGAAGCACGCGTCAACCGGAGACCATCATGCCGAAAGCCTACTGGATCGTGCACGTCACGGTTCACGATGAAGCCCGCTATCCCGAATATCTCGCCGCCGCGATGCCGGTATTCGCCAGATACGGCGCCAATTTCATCGTGCGCAACGGCCCCTATGAGGTGATGGAAGGCGCAACGCGCCAGCGCAACTTCGTCATCGAGTTCAGGGATCGCGCCACTGCGATGGAATGTTACACCTGCCCTGAATATCAGGCCGCGAAGGCGGTCCGGCAGAAATACTCGGAGGGGGATTTTGTGATTATCGATGGAGCGGAGTAGGACGCGCCGTCATTCCAGGGCATGCGAAGCATGAGCCCGGAATCCATTTCGCCACGCGGGCGATGACACCGCGCTGTTTGACTTCTTGAATTACGACGCATCCCCGCCGTCGTCGTCCCGGCGAAGGCCGGGACCCATTACCCCAAATGAGACTTGTTGCGCGACGCTGGGGCCACGATCCCCTTCATGATCAAATGCGGTGGTTATCGGTCCTGGCTTTCGCCAGGACGACAGCTGTGGGCGTGGCGTGCAGCCTGCGCCTCGACGGCCTGCTTACTGCCTTCCCAGCTGCGTCGCCTTCTCCACGCGATCGAAGCGCTCCAGCGTCAGGATGGCGTCGGCGAGCTGGTCGGCGCGCTTGTCGAGCACCGGGCGGGCCAGCGTCAGGAACTTCTGCTGCATCGCCTTTGCATCGGGGAACGAGGTCGGCTCGCCGGAGGGATCGGCATAGAGGCGCTCATGGGTGCCGTCATCTGTCGTGATCGAGACGCGGGCGCCGAACGGATGGGTGCGGCCGACCTCGAGCCGGTCGTCCTGCACCACGTCGAACTTGTCGGCGAGCGCGTCGATGGCCTTGTCGCCCAGCCGGTCGTAGTCGTCCCAGCCGAAATGGCCCTGGTCGAGCGCGATCGCGCCGGTGAAGAACATCGAGAACTGGCCGCCGACCACCGAGGTCGGGTGGCGCTTGGTGGCGGCGTCGCCGGTCAGCGTGATGCCGTTGCGGTGCAGACCGATCTCGACCTTCCTGATCTGGTCCGGCGTCAGGTTGTGCTCGCGCCGCATCGCGATCAGCGCGTCGATCGCGGCGTGGGTGTAGCGGCAGCTCGGATACGGCTTCACGCCGATCTTCAGCGTCTCGTAGGTGTGGCCCAAGTCCGCCACCGCCTTGTCCGGATGCGCATCGTCGCTGTAGCCGACCAGCAGGCCGTGCTTGCCTTCGACCGACTCGCTCGAGCCGATGAAGTCGTTGCGCGCCAGGGTCGCGGCGATCACGCCGTTCATCGCGGCGGCACCGACCTGGTAGCGCTTGTTCCAGGCGCCGTTGACCAAAAATTGCAGCGAGCCCGCGGCCTGGCTGCCGGAGACGCCGAACGCGGAAACGATCTGCTCCTTCGACAGGCCGAACAGCTTGGCCGCCGCCGCGGCAGCGCCATAGGTGCCGGCGGTCGCGGTCGGATGGAAGCCGCGGGCGTAATGCGAGGTCGGGTCGAGTGCGTTGCCGAGCCGGCAGCACACTTCATAGCCGGCGACGATCGCGGTCAGCACGTCGCGGCCGGAGGCGCCGACCATCTCGCCGACCGCAAACGCGGCGGGCACCACCGGTGCGCTCGGATGCAGCGAGGAATCGGCATGGGTGTCGTCGAAGTCGAGCGAATGGCCGAGCGCGCCGTTGAGCAGCGCCGCGACCGCCGGGGTCCAGGTCTTGGTGTCGCCGAATACGGTGGCCTCGCCCTTGCCGTCGAGCGCCAGCGCCTCCAGCATCTTCATCAGCGACGGCGTCGATTCCGCATCGCGCCGGGCGCGGATGGTGCTGCCGAGGAAATCCAGCGTCAAAACCTTGGCGCGCTCCAGCACCTCCGGCGGAATGTCGGAATATTTCAGGTCGGCGACATAGGCGGCGAGCGTTGCGGTTTCGTGGGCCATCGTGTTTCCTCAATTTTGCGGCGCAGGGTAGGCGGGCAGGTCAGGCCTTTCAAGCCACCTTGCCGCCGCGGGCAGCTGCCATGCTCCAGATCGGTTAGCTTCAGGTCGGTTAGCTTCAAGTCATGTAACACGGGCCTTTCCTTTGATTGCGGATCACGGTGCATGAGGACCTTCGCAAAACGCATGTTCGACCAGCTCTGGGCTCGCAAGACGCAGCTGGCGCTGGCGGTCCGGATCGCGTCCGCCGGCGTGGCGGCCTATACCATCGCGCTGGCGCTCAACCTGATGCTGCCGCTCTGGGCGGTGCTGACCTCGCTGATCGTGACCCAGATGAGCGTCGGCCGCTCGCTGAAGGCCAGCCGCGACTACATGCTCGGCACTATCGGCGGCGCCGTCTATGGCGGCGCGATCGCGGTGTTGATCCCGCATTCCGGCGAGGGCAGCCTGCTGGCGCTGCTGGTGCTGGCGATCGTGCCGCTGGCCTTCATCGCCGCGCTCAATCCGAGTCTGAACTCTGCGACCGTGACGGCAGTGATCGTGCTGCTGCTGCCGACGATGCATCACTCCAACCCGCTGGATTCCGCGATCGACCGCGTCCTCGAGGTGACGGTCGGCGCGCTCACCGGGCTTTTGATCTCGTTCCTGGTGCTGCCGTCGCGCGCGGTCAGTCAGATCAGGGTCAATGCATCGAACCTGCTGGAGCTGCTGTCGGCGGCGTTCGCCGAATTGCTCGCCGGCCTGACCCGCGGCCTCGACAACGACGCGCTGCACCGGATCCAGGACGGCATCGGCACCGCGGTGAGCAATCTGCACGCGACCGGCCTCGAGGCCGAGCGCGAGCGCTCGATGCATCTGTCGTCGGGACCGGACACCGGCCCGTTGCTGCGGACCATCCAGCGGCTGCGGCACGACGTCGTGATGATCGGGCGGGCCTGCGTGGTGCCGCTGCCGGCCGATATCCAGGCGAGGCTGGCGCGGCCATTGGCCGACGTCAGCAAGGCGATCGTGACTTACATGGTGGCGGTCGCGACCGCTCTGCGCGCCGGCAGCGGCCCGGCCGACATGGCGCCGGTCGATGCGGCGTTGCATGCCTATAGCGAGGAGGTCGCCGCGGTCCGCAGGGATGGCCTGATCCGCGGCCTGCCGGTCGATGCCGCCGAGCGCTTCTACGCGCTCGGCTTCTCGCTCGACCAGATGCGGCAGAATCTCAATGACCTCAAGCGCTGCCACGGCAATTGGTGCACCAACGCCGACGCCTCCGAGAAGATCGTCGCCGACACGCCGGAGAAGAGCGCGGCTTGAGATCGAGTACTACTTCAGCGTCCGGCCTTGCGCAGCATCGCGGGCACGATCAGGCGATGGAACGGCAGGATCACCGCGAGATAGGCGCGCCCGAACCAGTTGTGGGTGAGCACCAGCGTGGTCGCGGTAATGCTGCGCACAGCTCCCGCGGAGGCGACGTCGACGACGAGCCGGAAGTCGAGATGCTTGTCGTTGAAGCCCGCGACCAGCCGCTCCGGCGTCTCGCTGACCACCGGAAAGATCCCGATCATGTCGCGTGTCGCGCCGTCGGCTGCGCCTGAGGTTTTCAGGCCAAGCGGCGCGACGATGAAATTACGCAGGGCAAGCAGCCATTCGATCCAGCGCGGCTGCCGCGCCACCATCGCCTCGGCGGCGTGCCGCGCATCGAGGTCGGGGCGCGCGGTCGCGATGCGGAACGCGTCGACGAACTGCGCGCCGGCGAGCAGCGCGGCGGAATCCACGTTCGGCGTGACCTCGTCGACCCTCATTTGCCCAGTCTGCGTGCCAGCAGGCGGAAACGCAAGACAAGGAGGGTCGCATAGACCGCCGTCCCGAGCGACAGCCCGATCCAGACACCGGCGGCGTCGAGCTTGACCCAGAAGGCGAGCGCTGAGGCCGACGCGAAGCCGATCAGCCAATAGCTGATGACGGCAAACAGCAGCGGCACCTGGGTGTCGTTCATGCCGCGCAGCGCGCCCGCGGTGGTGGTCTGGATGCCGTCGGCGATGAAGAAGGTCGCGCCAATCAACAGTAGCGCCGCGGTGAGCTGCGCGGTGGTATCGGAGGCCTCGCCGAGGAACAGCGCCGCGATCTCGAAGCGGGCCAGGATCACCGCGAACGTCATGATGCTCATGAAGATGCCGCTGAGCGCGATCGCGACAAAGCCGGCGCGCTGCACCGCGTCGGTATCGCGGCGGCCGACGGCCTGGCCGACCCGCACGGTAGCGGCCATGCTGACGCCGAACGGCACCATGAACAGGATCGCCGCGATCTGCAGCGCGATCTGGTGCGCGGCCAGCGCCGTGGTGCTGATCAGCCCCATGAGCAGGCCGGCCGCACCGAACAGGCCGTACTCCAGCAAGAAGGCGATCGAGATCGGCGCGCCGACGGCGACCAGCTTGCCCATCAGCGGCCAGTCGATGCGCCAGACGCGGCTGAATACGTGGTACTTGCGGAACGGGCGGCGGCGCGCCGCGAACCACACGCCGGCAAGGAAGGTGCCGAGATTGACGATCGTGGTCGCAAGCCCGGCGCCGAACATGCCGAGTTCGGGCATGCCCCATTTGCCGTAGAGCAACAGGTAGACCATCAGCGCATTGGCCGGGATCGCCGCGAGCGTGATCCACAGCACGGGCTCCGGCCGGTTCACCGCGCTCATGAAGCCGCGGAGTGCGATGAACCACAGCGCCGGCAGGATGCCCCAGGCGAGACCGAACAGATATTGCTGCGCCAGATGCGCGGTGGCCTGGGTCTGGCCGAGCATAAGCAGGATGCGCTCGCCCTGGAACGGCAGCGCCATCAGCGGCAGCACCATGAAGAAGCCGGCCCACAGGCCGACGCGGAGCGCGCGCCGCATCACGCGCGGGTTGCGCGCGCCGAACGCCTGCGCGGCCAGGGGCGAGACCGCCGACATCATGCCCATGCCAATGGTGAAGCTGACGAAATACACGGTGTGCGCCAGCGCCGCGGCGGCGACGTTTTCGCTGCCGAGCCGGCCGATGAAGGCGAGATCGGTCGTCATCATCGCGATCTGCCCGAGCTGCGTCAGCGCGAGCGGCACCGCGAGCTTCAGCGTTTCCGCGAGCTCGGCCGTGAACAGGTTGCGAGGGACGACAACGGCCGCGTTCGGCGCGGCCGGGTCGATCTTGTCGATGCAGGTCATGACGGCACGCTTAGCACGGCAAACCGGCCGGAAGGATGGCCAAGCTGCCGCAGGGAATCACGATCGCGCGGGAATCCGCCTGATCTTGGCGCCGAGGGCGTTGAGCCGCTCATCGATCCGCTCATAGCCGCGCTCGATCTGGTCGGCGTTGTTGATTGTGGAGGTGCCCTCGGCACACACCGCGGCCAGCAGCATCGCCATACCGGCCCGGATGTCGGGCGAGTTCATCGGCGCGCCGCGCAGCCGGCTGGGGCCGGCGACGATCGCGCGGTGCGGGTCGCACAGCACGATGCGGCCACCCATCGCGATCAGGTTGTCGACGAAGAACATCCGGGATTCGAACATCTTCTCGTGCATCAGGATGACACCGTCGCACTGTGTCGCGGTGACGATCGCGATCGACATCAGGTCGGCCGGGAAGGCCGGCCAGGGCTGGTCCTCAAGCTTCGGCACATGGCCGCCGAAATCGTCCTGGATCTTCATGGTCTGGCCGGACGGTACGACGAGGTCGTCGCCCTCGACGCCGCAGACGATGCCGAGCCGCTCAAAACCCATCCGGATCGAGCGCAGATGCTCGACGCCGGCGCGCGCGATGCGCAGCGGCGAGCGGGTCACCGCGGCGAGCCCGATCAACGATCCGACCTCGATATGGTCGGGCTGGATCGCGAAAGTCGTGCTGCCGAGCGTTGTCGGCCCGTGCACGATGATGGTGTTGGTGCCGACGCCTTCGATCCTGGCGCCGAGCGCGATCAGGAAATTGGCGAGGTCCTGCACATGCGGCTCGGAGGCCGCGTTGCGCAGATAGGTGGTGCCGCGGGCGGCGACCGCGGCGACCAGCGCGTTCTCCGTCGCGGTGACGCTGGGCTCGTCGAGGAACACGTCGGCGCCCTTCAGCCGCGTGGCGCGGAATTCGAGCCGGTGCGTCGCGGTGACGGTGGCGCCGAGCTGCTCGAAGGCCAGGAAGTGCGTGTCGAGCCGCCGGCGGCCGATCACGTCGCCGCCGGGCGGCGGCAGCGCGACCTCGCCGCAGCGGGCGAGCAGCGGGCCTGCGAGCAGGATCGAGGCGCGGATGCGCGCGCACAGCGCCGGATCGAGATCGGCGGCGCGGATCTCCCTGGCATGAATCTGCAGCGTGTTGCGCTCGGTCCATTCGGCGGTGGCGCCGACCGAGCGGCACAATTCGACCAGCGTTTCGGTGTCGCGGATGCGCGGCACGTTGGTCAGCGTGACCGGGTGCTCGGTGAGCAGTGCCGCGGCGATGATCGGCAGCGCGGAGTTCTTGTTGCCCGACGGCTCGATGGTGCCCGAAAGGCGGCGGCCGCCTTCGACGATGTATTGGATCGGCGGCACGCGGAATGTCCCCTAACGCATCATTCAGACTGGGCCATTGGAAATTCCGCAACGGAATCAACGGCCGTCCGGCACCGTAACACAACTGGCGGCGCAGCTTCCACACGAAAGGTAGCGCCGCGACGGCGCCGAAAAGCGCACACCCGCTTGGCCGTGCGCGGAACCTAGATGTCGATGGTTGCGCTGAGCGAATTGTCCTGGATGAACTCACGGCGCGGCTCGACCACGTCGCCCATCAGCTTGGTGAAGATATCGTCGGCCTCGTCGACCTCCTTGATCTTCACCTGCAGCAGCGAGCGCGCCTCGGTGTCCAGCGTGGTCTCCCAGAGCTGCTCCGGGTTCATCTCGCCGAGACCTTTGTAGCGCTGCAGCGAGATGCCCTTGCGGGCGGCGTCGGTCACGGCCTCGAACAGGTCGATCGGGCCGTGGATGATCTGCTCGGCATCCTTGCGCCGCAGCTTGCCCGCGCGCACGTAGATCTCTTGCAGTTCGGTCGCATACTCATCGAGCTTGCGGGCGTCGGCCGAGCCGAGAAAGGCGTCGTCGATCACGGCGAATTCCCTGACCCCGCGCACGGTGCGCTCGAACTGGAACCCCTGGCCCTCCGTGAAGGTGCCGATCCAGCCGCGCTCGACTTCTTCGGCCACGGCGTCCAGCCGCTTGGCGATGTATTCGGCCGCCGAATTGGCGGTGGCGATGTCGCCGGTGATCCTGGGATTGAGCACGCCCGCGATCGCGGCCTGCTCGATGACGGCGCGATTATAGCGGCTGTGCAGGTTGCGCAACACCGAGCGGATCACCCGGGCGTCCTCGACCAGCGACAGCAGATCACGGCCCGAGCGGTCGTCGCCGGAGGCCGGCTTGAAGACGCATTCGTCGAGCCCGGTCGAGATCAGGTAGTCCTCGAGGGCGCGCTCGTCCTTCAGGTATTGCTCGGACTTGCCGCGCGAGACCTTATAGAGCGGCGGCTGGGCGATATAGAGATAACCGCCATCGATGATCGAGCGCATCTGACGATAGAAGAAGGTCAGCAGCAGGGTGCGGATGTGGGCGCCGTCGACGTCGGCGTCGGTCATCACGATGATCTTGTGATAGCGCAGCTTGTCGACCGAGAAATCGTCACTGATGCCGGTGCCGAGCGCAGTGATCAGCGTGCCGATCTGCTCGGACGACAGCATCTTGTCGGGACGGACGCGCTCGACATTGAGGATCTTGCCGCGCAGCGGCAGCACCGCCTGGAATTCGCGGTTACGGCCCTGCTTGGCGCTGCCGCCTGCCGAGTCGCCCTCGACGATGAACAGTTCGGATTTGGCCGGGTCCTTCTCCTGGCAGTCGGCGAGCTTGCCGGGCAGCGAGGAGACGCTGAGCGGATTCTTGCGGGTCAGCTCGCGGGCCTTGCGCGCAGCCTCGCGGGCCGCGGCGGCCTGGATCACCTTGCCGACGATCTCCTTGGCTTCCTTCGGATTCTCCTCGAACCAGGCGGCCAGTGCCTCGTTCAGGACGTTCTCGACCACCGGTCGAACCTCCGAGGACACCAGCTTGTCCTTGGTCTGCGACGAGAATTTCGGATCGGGCACCTTCACCGACAGCACCGCGGTGAGGCCTTCGCGGCAATCGTCGCCGGTCAGCGCGATCTTTTCCTTCTTCGCATTGGCCTCGGCATAGCCGTTGACCTGGCGCGTCAGCGCGCCGCGGAAGCCGGCCAGATGGGTGCCGCCGTCGCGCTGCGGGATGTTGTTGGTGAAGCACAGCACGTTCTCGTGGTAGCTGTCGTTCCACCACAGCGCCGCCTCGACGCCGATGCCGTTGGCTTCCGAACGCACCATGATCGGTGCCGGCACGATCGCCTTCTTGTTGCGGTCGAGATATTTGACGAATTCCTCGACGCCGCCGGAATAGTGCATCTCCTCGCGCTTCTCGACCGCGTGACGCATGTCGGAGAGCACGATGTTGACGCCGGAATTGAGGAAGGCGAGCTCGCGCAGCCGGTGCTCGAGCGTCGCGAAATCATACTCGATGTTCTTGAAGGTCTCGACCGAGGCGAGGAAGGTGACCTCGGTGCCGCGCTTGCCTGGGGCATCGCCGACCACTTTGAGCGGCGCCACGGCATCGCCGTGCGCGAATTCGATGTAGTGCTCCTTGTCGTCGCGCCAGATCCGCAGCGCGAGCTTGCTGGAGAGCGCGTTGACGACGGAGACGCCGACGCCGTGCAGGCCGCCGGAAACCTTGTAGGAGTTCTGGTCGAATTTTCCGCCGGCGTGCAGTTGGGTCATGATGACCTCGGCTGCCGAGACGCCCTCTTCCTTGTGGATGCCGACCGGTATGCCGCGTCCGTCGTCGTACACGGTGACGGAATTGTCGGCGTTGAGGGTGACCAGGACGCGGCTGGCGTGGCCCGCCAGCGCCTCGTCGATCGCATTGTCGACGACCTCGTAGACCATGTGGTGCAGGCCGGAACCGTCGTCGGTGTCGCCGATATACATGCCGGGGCGCTTGCGGACGGCGTCGAGGCCCTTCAGCACCCGGATCGATTCCGCGCCATATTCGGCCGGAACGGGATGCTCAGATTCGGCAGGGGTCTGCCGGGCAGGTTCAGTCATGTGAGGCCTTCGAGGATATCCGAATCAGCCGCGCAATATGAGGCGCTGATTCCGCTATTTGTGCCATGAAAGAGGGGTTGCGCCTAGCGCAAAGTCTCCATCTACAAACTATTGAATAAATAGGATTTTTTAGGCCTGTTTCAAGGCTTTCAAAGGCGGATTCCGAGGGCTTTGAAAAGCCCGATTCGGTGGCGGATTCGGAGCCCCTATCGAGGCCGATTCTGCGCCGCCAGAAACATGATGAGACCAAGCTGAATTGGAGCGACTTCGGAGGTTCGCTTCTCCCCGCTGGGCAGGGCGAACCGGGGCGAGGGATGCTCGCGTAATTTCGGAATATTAGAATATTGTTCCTGAGTTGCCCGACGTGTCAAGCTGCTTGGTCGAACGCCTGCCGCCGCTGGCCACTTTGCATGGGGTTGTTTTCGATATTTTGGCAATGCGCTCTGCGACGGCGCCATCGCTTCAGATTGCCCTAGACTAGCCAATCAGCCGCGCCGCGTGGCGCGGCCGGATTCGACGTCGAAAATCTCTCCTCGCGGGCCGATATCGACGAACGCCGCGGGATCGGCGCCGGTCATCCAGACCTGCGCGCCGAGCTTGGCGAGCTCGTCGAACAGCGCCTTGCGGCGGTTCGGATCGAGATGGGCGACGACCTCGTCGAGCAGCAGCAGCGGCACGATGCCGGTCATCTCCGCGACCATCGTGGCGTGCGCCAGCACCAGCCCGATCAGGAGCGCCTTCTGCTCGCCGGTCGAGGCGTCACGCGCCGGCATGTTCTTCGGCGCGTAGACCACCTGCAGATCGGTCAGATGCGGGCCGTCGAGCGTGCGCCCGGCGGCGGCATCGCGCGGCCGGCTGGCGCGCAGGATCTCGCGGTAGCGGTCCTCCACCGCCGTTGCAGGCTCCTGCAGCAGCGCATTCTCCATCCAGCCGTCGAGCATGATCTCGGCGGAGGGGAAGGCCGAGGCCGCGCCGCGCTCGCGCAGCATCACGGCGAGCTTGGCGGCGGTCTGGCCGCGTGATGCGGCAACCGCGACCGCAAGCTCGGCGGTCTCGCGCTCGATCGCATCACACCAATGGTCGTCATAGTTGCGCACCTCGAGCAGCCGGTTGCGCGAGCGCAGCGATCGCTCCAGCGCGGAGACGCGGCTGGAATGCTCGGAATCGATCGCCAGCACCAGGCGGTCGAAGAAGCGCCGCCGCTCCGAGGCGGCGCCCATGAACAGGCCGTCCATCGCCGGCGTCAGCCACACGATGCGCAGATGATCGCCGAACGCGGTTGCGGACCCCACCGGTTCGCGGTCGATGCGGCAGCGCCTTGTGTTACCGGCGTCACCGGTCGGCGGATCGATACCGGTGCCGAGCGTCGCAAGGCCGAGCGCGCCCTCGACTTCGGCCGAGACCGCCCAGGAGCCGTCGCCCTGGTTGTCGGCGATGTCCTCCAGCGTCGCGCGGCGCAGGCCGCGGCCCGGCGACAGAAACGAGACCGCTTCCATGCAATTGGTCTTGCCGGCGCCGTTCGGCCCGACCAGCACCACCATGTCGCCGGCGACCTGCAGCGTCGCCGTCCGGTAATTGCGGAAATGCGTCAGCGACAGGCGGTGAATGCGGGACGGGGTCATTTCTCTTCCTTCCCCTCTCCCCTTGTGGGAGAGGGTGGCGTCTCACGAAGTGAGGCGACGGGTGAGGGGTATCTCACAGCTCGGCAAGCTTGGCGACAATGTCTTCCAGCACCGCCCCGGGCGTCCGCAATACGTCATTGTTCCAGTAGCGCAAGACCTGAAAGCCTTCCGCCGCAAGCGCGTCAGTCCTGGATGCATCACGCGGCGACGAAGCGTGCTGACCGCCGTCGATCTCGATGGCGAGGCGCTCCTCGAAACACGCGAAGTCGAGAATGTAATTTCGAAATGGAACCTGCCTTCGAAATTTCAAGTGCGACAGGCGCCGATCGCGCAGCAGGCGCCACATCTTCGCTTCCGCGTCAGTCGGCTCCCGGCGCATCTTCTTTGCGAAGCTGCGGAGGCGTTCATCGGTCGGTCGATGGTGCGGCGTTCGCGGCACCAACCCCTCACCCGGCGCCTGCGGCGCCACCCTCTCCCACAAGGGGAGAGGGTGCAGTTGCTCGTGAAGAGAGGGTCATCACACCCGCATCGGCATCAGCACGTAGAGCGCGCCCTTGCTGTCGCGGTCCTGCACAAGGGTCGGCGAGCCGGGATCGGCGAGCTTCAGCACTGCGACCTCGCCCTCGATCTGGGCGGCGATGTCGAGCAGATAGCGCGAGTTGAAGCCGATATCGAGCGCGTCGGAGGCGTACTCGACCTCGAGCTCCTCGGTGGCGCTGCCGGAATCCGGGTTGGTGACCGAGAGCACCAGCTTGCCCGCGGACAGCGCGAGCTTCACCGCGCGGCCGCGTTCGCTGGAAATCGTCGAGACGCGGTCGACGGCGGCCTCGAAATCCTTCTTGTCGACGACGAGTTCCTTATCGTTGTTCTGCGGGATGACGCGGCCATAGTCCGGGAAGGTGCCGTCGATCAGCTTCGAGGTCAGCACCACGTTGCCGAGCGTAAAGCGGATCTTGCCGTCCGACAGCTCGATCGAGATCTCGGCGTCGTCGCCCTCGATCAGCCGCTGCACCTCGCCGACCGTCTTGCGCGGGACGATCACGCCGGGCATGCCGGTTGCGCCCTTGGGCAGCGCGAGGTCGATCTGCGCCAGCCGGTGACCGTCGGTCGCAACGCCGCGCAGGGTCGCCGCCTTGGCGCTGCCGGCCGCGTGCAGATAGATGCCGTTGAGGTAGTAGCGGGTCTCTTCGGTCGAGATCGCGAACTGCGTGCGGTCGATCAGGCGCTTGATGTCGGACGCCGGCAGCGAGAACGAATGCGTCATGTCGCCGGCGGCAAGGCCCGGGAAGTCGCTCTCGGGCAGGGTCTGCAGCGTGAAGCGCGAGCGGCCGGCACGCACGGCCAGCACCGAGCGGTCGCCGTCGGCTTCCAGCACGATCTGCGAGCCGTCGGGCAGCTTGCGGACGATGTCGTAGAACATGTGCGCGGGCACCGTGGTCGAGCCGGCGGTTCCGGTCTCGGCGGCCAAGGTCTCCGTCACCTCGAGGTCGAGGTCGGTCGCCTTCAGCGACAATTTGGCGCCCTCGGCGCGGATCAACACGTTGCCGAGGATCGGGATGGTGTTGCGGCGCTCGACCACGCGGTGAACGTGACCCAGCGATTTCAGGAGTTGCGCGCGCTCGACGGTGACCTTCATTGCAATACCCGCCAGATCCCTCAGATGGAAAAGCCGGGCGGCCGTTCAGGGCAGCACCGCGGCATTGGAAACCCGAAAAGCCGGATCAATACCGGATTTGATCAAACCCACGGGGGGACCGCAAGGTGGCGCGGATGGGCGGCCGGTGCAAGGGATACGGGCGCGAAACGAGCCCCGTTCCCCACGTTTTGGGTCGGAAAAAAGTTTAGCCCTCCCCTTTGGCGAGGGGAGGGCTATGGAACGATCCGGCCGGATGAAGCGGCCCTATTCCTGCAGCTGGCGCTTCAGCGATTCGACTTCCTCCGACAGCGCCGTGTCCTTGGCTACCAGTGCCTCAATCTTGCGCACGGCGTGCAACACCGTGGTGTGGTCGCGGCCGCCGAAGCGCCGGCCGATCTCCGGCAGCGAGCGCAAGGTCAGCGTCTTCGCCAGATACATCGCGACCTGGCGCGGGCGTACCACATTGGCGGTACGGCGGGACGACAGCAAGTCGGAGCGGCTGACATTGTACTGCCGGGCGACCACGCGCTGGATGTCCTCGATCTTGATCCGCTTCGGCTCCTGTGGGCGGATCAGGTCGCGCACCTCGCGCTCGGCCATCTCCAGCGTCACCGGCTGGTTGTTGAGCTTGGAGTGCGCCAGCAGGCGATTGATCGCGCCTTCAAGGTCGCGGCCGTTATGGGTGATGGTGCGCGCCAGATAGTCGAGCACTTCCTCCGGTACATCGAAGCTCGCATGGTGGGCGCGGGCGGCGGCGACGCGCGACTTCAGGATGCCGAGCCGCAGTTCCTCGCCGAGCGAGCCCATCTCGACCACGAGGCCACCGGCGAGCCGCGAGCGCACGCGGTCGTCGAGGCTTTCCAGATCCGACGGCGGACGGTCGGCTGCGATCACAACCTGGCGGCCGGCATCGATCAGCGCGTTCAGCGTGTGGCAGAACTCGGCCTGCGTCGACTTGCCCTGCAGGAACTGCAGATCGTCGATGACCAGCACGTCGATGCCGCGCAGCGCCTCCTTGAAGGCCAGCGCCGTCTGCGTCTTCAGCGCCGCGACGAAGCCGTACATGAACTTCTCGGCGGTGAGATACAGCACCTTGCGCTCGCCGCCGGAATTGCCGGCCCAGGTCACCGCCTGCAGCAGATGCGTCTTGCCGAGGCCGACGCCGGCATGAATGTAGAGCGGGTTGAACATCACGGGATCGCCGCGGCGACCTTCCGCGACCTGGCGGGCCGCCGCATGAGCCAGCGTGTTGGACCTGCCGACGACGAAGCTGGCGAAGGTCAGGCGCGGATCGAGCGGCGAGCCGCCGAGCGCGTCGTGGCTCGCGGACACCGGCGCGGTCGCAACCGAGCGCAGTTCAGGCACGAGCCGGCCGTCAGTGCGCTCGATGCGGCGCACTTCGACGGGCGCAACCGTTTCCTTCACCGGAGCCGTCGCGCGGATTGCCGAGCGCACGGTGAGGTCGATGCGATGCACTTCGGGCATCTCGGCCTGCCAGCAGGAGAGCACGCGTTCGGCATAGTGCGCCTGGATCCAGCTCTTGAGGAACCGGGTCGGAACCGACAGGTGCACGCTCTCGTCGTGCACGCTCTCCAGATCCATCCGAGCGAACCAGCTCGTGTAGACGTCCTCGCCAACGCTCGTCCGCAAACGTCCCTTCACCCGCGACCAGCGATCCTGTTCCGTGTTCGTCATTGCCTTCGTACTTCCAAGTCTGAGAGATAATCGTTGCGAAAGCGCCGTGCAGGTTTCCTGCCGCGGCGCGACCTCTAGCGGGCGCGGTCTGCTCCGGACAAAGCTCTCCCGTGTGGCGTCCATGCGCCACCCGACAGATCAGCTGTTTGGAGAAGATGCGCCCCGCGAGGTCAGCGCGTACTCGACGGACGCTTCGGGTGGGAGCTGACGTCCGAGGGGTTGATTACGGCACCACTGGAAATTTGCGCTTCGGCTGTCGTTGGTTCGACTGCAGTGATGATACCGTAAGCCATATGACCTCCCCCTCCCGCCGCGACGTATCGCGGCAAGTTGTCAGCTTGCTCGTGTCTTCAAATTCGAACTGCTGCTACCGAACACCGAAATGCCCGGCGCTTCGCCGCCGCCGTGTCGTCGTCAACCCGTTCACTCGCTCCGCGTTCCCGCTGCCAGATTCCGACTGACGTCCTGGTCTCTCTTGTTTGATCCCCCAAATTGCCGGGGACATCGCCGGAGAATTTTTGACACAGGTCGTCTGTCCTCATATCGCTATGAGTTGTCAATCTAGCTTCGCTTGGAAAGCGTCGCTAACGCACACACCGCCGCCGATTTGTGCGTCCGCCCCTGGGTCTCAAACCGCGCTGATCTGGAGAGCCGTGGGCGTCGCGAACAAGAAATAAATACACCAAGCTGATTTTCTGACAATCCGTGGATTCGACGGGGATCGAGACTCTTCGCGACTGTTGCGGCGTTGCCGATGCTGAGTTGCGAAAGCAAGTTTTTGAATCAGCGCACAGATTCACGCGTGTCACAAACGACGGTGCAATACCAAAAATTTTTCATAGAAAATTTACATTTGGTCTCGCGCCGGTCATTTTTCCAATCGCTGTCCAACGCTATGTGCATAAGTAATTCGCGAGACGTCATTTTTCTCGATTACTTTTGCAGGGTAACCCCGCTTCGCAAGTTTCGTCCGCGAAATGCTCGCGCGCTATTCCATCTATCTAGCTTAGCGAAGAACAATCTGTGGGCGAGTGCGGCGCGTTAAGCATGTCGAGCCGGTAGAACTACGGACGCGACGAAACATGACACGCAGTTCGTTGCGCGGCAACGCGAAGTGTTCTCGCGCTATGAAACTTCCACGACAAAAGTCGAGACAAAAACAAAAAGCCCGGCGCGAGCCGGGCTTCGTGACAAATGTGTTTTCCCAGTCAGCTCTGGTGGCGAGCCGTTACTTCGCGAGCTTGGCGATGCTCTGCGTGAGGCGCGACACCTTACGGCTCGCGAGGTTCTTGTGAATGATGTTGCGCTGCGCTGCCTTCATCAGCTCGGGCTCAGCGCGGCTCATCGCCTTCAGTGCCGCCTCGCGGTCGCCGTTCTTGATCGCTTCCTCGACGGTGCGCACCGCGCCACGCATCTGCGTGCGGCGCGACTTGTTGACGATGGTGCGGCGGGCAATCTTGCGGGTCGCCTTCTTGGCGGAGGTGGTGTTGGCCATGGTTCTCTAACTGTCCTTCGGCGGTGATCGCTCGGTGGTCGGGCTTGCGCGCACCGGCCGGTTCAAATCTCAACTCTGATGTATTTGTCCAAGGTGGTTTTCTTGGGTGTCCTTGAGGCGGCCATGCGAAGAGCGCAAAATGCTGCCTCCGCATGCGACACTGTCCAAAGAACAGCGGCGGCAGGATTGCGCCCGCCGCCATCGGTCGGTCTTATAGATGGCGCGGGCTTAAGCGTCAACGCTTTCGGGACCCCAAAAGGGCCCGAAATCGTCCCTGCGGGGGCCGGATAAGCCGCTGAAGAGGTTGAATTTCCGGGGGGCGCCCGGTAAGGCCTGAGGACGCGTGGGGCGCGACTGGGAGTTAGGGTGACGCATGATCCGCGGCTTTTTCCGTCTGATCGGCCTTCTGCTGCTGGCCGGCAGCTTCATCTTCATGGTCTATGACGGGGCCCGCTACGTCGCCGACCAGAGCCTGCGGTTCACCCAGTTCGGCCAGTTCTGGAACGACATCCACCAGTCGAGCCAGCAGGCATTCCATGCCTGGGTGGATCGCTTCGCGCCCTGGCTCTGGAATGACGTGATCCGCCTGCTTCTGGAGCAGCCGGTATTCGCGGTGCTCGGCATTGCCGGCATCCTGCTGATGATCCTGTTCCGGCCGCGTAAGCCCCTGATCGGCTACGCGCGCGACTGACTTGTCGGCAGCCCTCCTTGGCTGCACCGCCCCGTAACGGGGCTGCCATCATCCGCGTAAGGACATATATAGGTGACAGCCGGCCCGCAGGCCGTTGCCGCGTCGGCCGATGTCCCGCCTGGAGGTGTCCATGTTGTTCATGCGCAAGACCACCGCGTTGCCGAGCGCCGCCGAGGCGTTGCCGGGCCGCGCGACGCCGATCCCGACCGCGACCACCCATTTCGTCAATGGCAGCAAGTTGCAGCCGCCTTATCCGCAAGGCCTCGAGCAGGCGGTGTTCGGGCTCGGCTGCTTCTGGGGCGCGGAGCGCAAGTTCTGGGAACTCGGCGAGGGGATCTACACCACCGCGGTCGGCTATGCCGGCGGCCACACGCCGAACCCGACCTATGAGGAAGTATGCTCGGGGCGCACCGGCCACACCGAAGTGGTGCTGGTCGTGTTCGACCCGAAGAAGATCTCCTACGAGAGGCTGCTGAAGACGTTCTGGGAGAACCACAACCCGACGCAGGGCATGCGCCAGGGCAACGACATCGGCACGCAATATCGCTCCGCGATCTACACGTTCAGCGACGCGCAGCGCAAAGCCGCCGATGAGTCGCAGGCGATGTATCAGAAGGCGCTTGCCGCCAAGGGCCTCGGCGCCATCACCACCGAGGTCGCGCCGGCCGGTGAATTCTACTTCGCCGAGGACTATCACCAGCAATACCTCGCCAAGAATCCGGCGGGCTATTGCGGGCTCGGCGGCACCGGCGTGTCCTGCCCGATCGGCGTCGGCGTCACCGCCTGATCGTCTTGTTGAGAAAGAGCTCGCTCTGGAAAGCCGGTTTGCGCTCTTCCCGGGCACGGCTCCAAGCCAATGGGAGGCCAGCTGTTCCGGCCTCCCGCTCGATCCTCGAAAACCCTTTGTTAACCATAAGTGGTGCAAGACTGGGCCTGTCTCGCCGTTGAGGGATAGGTCCGGTGCCGGTTGCACGCGCGTTACGATTGCCGATCACTGCCGTTGTGGCTGCGCTCGCGCTGTCTGGTTGCATGAGCACGTCCGGTCCCGTCGCCGTCGGCCCGCAAGGCGTCGATGCCGTCACCTACGGCCCGGCCTACGCACCCGCTCCGGTTGCCGATGCAGGCGGCGGCGGTGCGATCAGCGCATTGCGTTCCGCCTTCGCCAGCACGTCCCCTGGTTATGGCTATGCCGCACCGGCCGCCGCCCCGGTCGTCTATGCCGCCGCCTCCCCGGGTGGACCCCCCGCCGGTTACGACAACGGCTATCACCTTGGCCCCGGCGACAAGCTTCGCGTGGTGGTCTACGGCCAGGAAGGCCTGACCAATTCCTATGCGATCGACGCCGCGGGCGCGATCACCATGCCGCTGATCGGCTCGGTGCCGGCGCGCGGCCGCACGCCGGCCGGGCTTGCCGGCGAAATCTCGGCACGGCTGCGCAACGGCTATATCCGCGAGCCTTCGGTGGCGGTCGAGATCGAGTCCTATCGTCCGTTCTTCATCCTCGGCGAAGTCCAGGCCCCCGGCCAATATCCCTACGTGCCGAACATGACGGTCGAGAGCGCGGTCGCGATTGCCGGCGGCTTCTCGCCGCGTGCCCGCCGCGACAGCGTGACGCTGACCCACACCGATGCGTCCGGCTCCGGGCGCTTTGTGGTGCCGCTGGGCACGCCGATGAGCCCGGGCGATACGGTATTCGTCGGCGAGCGCTGGTTCTGAAGAAGGATAGTGTCCTTCTTCATTCCGGAATGGTGCGTTAGCACCAGACCCGGAATCTCGAGATTCCCCGATGCGCAATTGCGCATCTGTGGTTCGATACTGCGCATTGCCCCGGAATGACGCTTGCAGCGTCACTTCTTCAGATGCTTTGCGAAAAACTCCATGCTGCGCGGCCAGGCGATATCGGCGCTTGCCTTGTCGTAGCTGGCGCGCTCGTCGCAATGGAAGCCGTGCTGCGCGCCGGGATAGATGAAAACCTCGACCTCGGGCCGCTTCGACTTGATGGTCTCGACATCGCTCAGGGGAATGCCGGCATCCTTCTCACCGAAATGTAGCTGCGTCGGCACCGCCGGCTTGTCGTCGGCGAAGCGCACGACGGCGCCGCCGTAATAGCCGACCGCGGCGGACAGCCCGGCCAGCTTGGTGGCGGCAGCATAGGCGACGCTGCCGCCGAGGCAGAAGCCGATGATGCCGACCGGACCGACCGGCTTCACAGCGTCGATCGCCGCCTGGCTGTCGCGCAGCATCGCGGCCCAGTCCGGATTGGCGACGAACTTCCGCGCCTCGGCGATCTCGTCGGGGGAATAGCCGCTCTGGAAGTTCGGCGTGATGCGGTCGAAGATCGAAGGTGCAACCGCGGCATAGCCTTCCTTCGCCAGCCGGTCGCAGACCGAGCGGATGTGGTGATTGACGCCAAAAATCTCCTGGATCACGACGACCGCGCCCTTCGGCGCGCCGGCAGGATCGGCGCGGTAGGCGCCGAGTTCAAATCCGTCGGAAGCTTTCAGTTTGATGTCTTGTCCCATGGTCCATCCTTGTCAGTTTGGGGGTTGCATGAAGTTTTCGATGATGAGGTCCAAAGCGCGATGACATCGTCATCGCGCTTTAGCTCTCGTTTGAGCATGGCCTTTCGGAAAACCGCTTCGCACTTTTCCGGACCATGCTCTAGCGCCACATCCAGTTCTCGCCCCAGTCGGCCTTCCAGCCGGTCAGCCGGTGTTTGCGGAATTGCAGGAAGAGGCGGTCGTGGTGCGGAAACAGCCCGCTGCCGCCGAGGTCGCGGAAGGTCAGGAAGATCTCGTTGCCGGGCCGTCCGCTGACATAGGTGAAAGGTGTGCCGAGCGCGCGCTGCGCGTCCGCAACGCCCATGCCGAACACCAGCGGCGTGGTGTTCGACAACGTCGCAGTGAAAGTGGACGGGGCTGTGACGAACGGCAGCTTCTGCGCGCTCGCCCCTGTCGTCGCCGCAGTTAGCAACAAGGCAACGGCGATTGTCTTCATGGCGCGGGCTTTCCCGGCGCGCCGGCTTCAAGGCCATCCAGGAACGGCAGCACCGCGGCGATGAAGGCCTGCGGCTGGTCGATGTTGACGGCATGGCCGGCGTTCGGAATCACCGCCTTCCGCGCCCCGGGGATTTTTGCCGCCATGTAGTCGGACGCCGCCAGGAACGGCGTGTCGTCGGCGCCGACCACAACCAGTGCTGGCACCTGGATCCCGGGCAGCGATTCGATCACCCGTGCATCGCGCTGTGCCAGCATGCCGCGCGCGGCGAGCGCGAGGCCCCTGGCGTTGCGATGGGTGACCGACGCGCGCTCGGCGCTCAGCGATCTCAGCACCTCGAGCCCTTCGCGGTCGAAGCGGTCGCCGGTCTCGCGGGCGCGCTTGTTCCAGACCTCGCGGGCGTCGTCCTTCTTGAAGCCCGGGCCGGTGTCGATGATCAGCAGCGCCCGCACCCGCTCCGGATGGGTGCGATGAAAGGCGAGCGACATGTAGCCGCCGAGCGACAGCCCGCCGACGATCGCCTTGTCGGCGCCGGCGGCGTCGAGCAGAGCGGCGATATCGCCGACCGTCAGCGCTTCGCTATAGGCATCGGGATCGTCGGGATAGTCGGACTGGCCGTGCCCGCGCATGTCCCACAGGATCAGCTTGTGCCGCTGCGACAGCGCCTCGATCTGGCCCTGCCACATCGCCGAAGTCGAGGAATAGCCGTGGGTCAGGATCAGCGGCGGGCCGCTGCCGCGAATCTCGTAGTAGATCTCGACGCCGTTGCGGTTGAGCTTGGCCATTGACGGGCTCCTTGTGTTTCTCTCGCCGCTCTGTCATCGGACGGCGTTGCCGATGCTTGCTGCCGACGCTTTGAGCAAGCGCCTGTCGATTAGACACCAACGCTGGTATTCCAAAAAGCGTCATGCCGTTGCCGCATCGCACAACAGGCATCTTCGGAAATTTATTCTTTTCGAGCAATTCCAAATTGGATTGCCTCCAGCCGGGAACCGGATCATTGTTTCGGCAACTGTCGCTTACCCGGTGGGCGCCGGCCAAGACCCAACAGTGAGTTGCCGCCGTAAGCGGCTTCCTACACCGGAAGGGGAGAGAGATGCCAAATCTCAATATCAACGGACGGAATATGTCCGTCGAGGCGGCCAATGACACGCCGCTGCTTTGGGTCATCCGCGAGCAATTGCAGATGACGGGCACCAAATTCGGTTGCGGCGCCGGTCTGTGCGGCGCCTGCACGGTTCACGTCAACGGCGAAGCGGTGCGGTCCTGCCAGACCTCGGTCGCCGACGCCGTCGGCAAGAAGATCACCACCATCGAAGGCCTCTCCGCCAAGGGCGATCATCCCTTGCAGAAGGCCTGGGTCGCCGAGCAGGTGCCGCAATGCGGCTACTGCCAGTCGGGCCAGATCATGCAGGCGGCGGCGCTGCTGTCGAAGAATACCAACCCGACCAAGGAAGAAGTGGTCGCGCATATGGACGGCAACCTGTGCCGTTGCATGACCTATTCACGAATCCAGAAGGCGATCATGCGCGCTGCGTCCGACATGCGCACCGCATCGGCCACCGGATCCGAGCGGAGGGCCACATGAACAAGCACGTGAAAAACCTCGCGCCAGAGACGACCGATCTCAGCCGCCGTTCCTTCCTGGTCGGCACCGCTGCAACCGGCCTCGTGCTCGGCTACGCCGGGTCCGGCATCGATCAGGCGCTCGCGGCACCCGCGCCCGCCAACTTCGAGCCGAGCGTCTGGTATTCGATCGCGCCCGACGGTCTCGTCACCGTGACCTGCGGCAAGGCCGACATGGGCCAGCACGTCGCCTCGACCATGGCGCAGATCGTGGCCGAAGAGCTCGGCGCGAACTGGAAGGACATGCGGGTTCAACTCGCCTCCAACGATCCGAAGTTCAACGATCCCGTGCTGGGCGCGCAGATCACCGGCGGCAGCTGGTCGACGATGATGAACTTCGACGCGATGAGCCGCGCCGGCGCAGCCGGCCGCATTGCATTGACCGAGGCGGCGGCGGCCTCCATGGGCGTGCCGGCCGGCGAGCTGGTGGTACGTGACTCCAGGATCAGCCATGCGAAGTCGAAGAAGTCGATGTCGTTCGCCGAAGTGGTGAAGAGCGGCAAGGCGACCAAGACCTTCACGGCGGATGATCTGAAGGCGATCAAGCTCAAGACGCCCGACCAGTACACGATGATCGGCGTCTCGGTGCCGCAACTCGACATCCCGTCGAAGACCAACGGCACGGCCAAATACGGCATCGACGTGATGGTGCCGGGCATGGTCTACGGCGCGCTGGTTACCCCACCGGTGCGTTACGGCGCCACCGTGAAGTCGGTCGACGATAGCGCGGCCAAGAAGCTGCCCGGCTTCATCAAGGCCGTCACCCTCGACGACAAGACCACAACCACGACCGGCTGGGTCGTCGCGGTCGCCAACACCTATGCGCAGGCGAAGAAGGCCGCGGCGGCGCTGAAGATCAGCTATGACGGCGGTCCGAACGCGAAGCTGTCGAGCGAATCGCTGCTCGCCGAGGCCAAGCGGCTTCAGGGACTGGACGATTCCGGCCAGTTCTTCGTCAAGGACGGTGATCCCAAGGCGGCCTTCGGATCGGCGGCCAAGGTGCTGGAGGCGGAATACACCACCAACATCAACATCCACGCGCCGATGGAGCCGATGAACGCCACCGCGGAGTTCAAGGGCGACATCCTGCACATCTATTCCGGCAACCAGTTCGCGACGCGCTCCGGCGCGATTGCGGCCGGCGCCGCCGGGATCGATCCGAAGTTCGTGGTGATGCACCAGATGTGGCTGGGCGGCGGTTTCGGCCGGCGTCTCGACGCCGACATGATGGTGCCCGCGGTGCAGGCGGCGAAGGCCGTCGGCAAGCCGGTCAAGGTCATCTACACGCGCGAAAACGACATGACGATGGATTTCTCGCGTCCGCTGACCTACCAGAAGGTGAAGGCCGGCATGGACGGCGACGGCAAGATCGTCGCGATGAGCCACGACGTGGTCTCGGCCTGGCCGACCGCGCGCTGGGGAATCCCCGATTTCCTCACACCGTCGGTCGACAAGAAGGGCCCGCTCGACTCCTTCACCGTGAACGGAGCGGACTTCTTCTATACCGTGCCCAACCACTATGTGCGGGCGATCAAGAACGAGATGGCGCACAACGCCACCCCGTCGGGTCAGCTCCGTTCGGTGGCGCCGGGCTGGACGTTCTGGGCGGTCGAAAGCATGATCGACGAGATCGCGCATGCGACCGGCAAGGACCCGGCGCAGCTGCGCATCTCGTTGCTCGACGGCAAGGGCAAGAATGACGGCGGCGCGCAGCGTCTCCGCAACACCTTGCTTGCTGCGATGGGCCTTGCCGGCTACGGCACCAAGCAGCTGCCCAAGGGCGAAGGCATGGGGGTGGCCTGCGTGTCGTCGCAGGAGCGCGCCACGGCGAGCTGGACCGCCTGCGTCGCCCATGTCGCGGTCGCCCCGTCGGGCGAGGTGACGGTGAAGAAGCTGACGGTTGCGACCGACGTTGGTACGCAGGTGAATCCCGACGGCATCCGCGCCCAGGTCGAGGGCGCGGCGCTGTGGGGCATGTCGCTGGCGCTGTTCGAGAAGGCGACGTTGAAGGACGGCGGCATCGAGCAGACCAACTTCGACAGCTACACGCCGCTTCGGATGAGCCAGCTGCCGGAAGTCGCGGTCAACGTCATCGCCAATGGCGAGAAGGCGACCGGCGTCGGCGAGCCCGCGGTGACGGTGGTGGCGCCGGCGATCGGCAACGCCGTCTTCAACGCGGTCGGTGCCCGCGTTCGCGGCCTGCCGATCACCGCGGAAGCCGTCAAGGCTGCGATGAAGGCGTAACGGCCTGAACGAACAAGAACGCCGGAGAGCACGAGCTCTCCGGCGTTTTTCTTTGCTCCGCGCGTCGGCCGGGCAGTGACGGCATCAACCTTGACGCCGCAGAAATTCATGATTCACTGCCGATCTGCGCAACTGCATCGATTTCCGGCCGGCCTGATTTTGCTGGCGGATTCGGCGATCCCTCAAATTGTATCCATTGCGCTTAAGCGCCGTTCAGCATCCCCATTAAGCCGGAGGGAACGCATCGTCAGGTAGCGTCCGGCGTCGGTCGTTACCGCGACGGGGATGCCATGACTGCCTTAGCCAACAACCAGACTTCGAAGCGCCGCCTCCTGCTGGCGTCAGATCGAAGCGATCAGAGCAATGAGCTCGCCAACATCCTGCGCTCGGTGGGCGAGGTCGATACCGTTCCGACCTCTGACATTCCCGAGCAGCCGGCCCGCGATCTCTCCGGCATCGTCGTCGACATCAATCTGCGCTCGCCCGAAGCCGTGCAACTCGTCCGCGCCAAGCTGCAGGCCGACGCCTATCGCGAGATGCCGCGGCTGTTCGTGCTGGCGGACGCCTTGCATCACGCCTCGATGCAGGCCTGGGCGCTCGGCGCCACCGACACGATCTCGCGGCCGTTCGATGCGCGCGGCATCCTGCAGCGCATCCGCGCCGCATTCCCCGACGACAGCGGCTATGACGAGACCGATCGCGGCAAGGCGCTCAACCGCGGCGTCGAAGCCGCGCACGGCGTGATGGTCAAGATGTTCGAGCGGATGCGCGCCGGGGAGCCGCTCAAGTTCGAGGACATCGTCGCCGCCGAGAACAAGATCCTCAAGGCGATCAAGCACAACTCGCTGCGCGAATGGCTGACCACGGTCGGCTGCCATCACCAGGAGACCTATCGCCACTGCCTGTTCGTGACAGGCTTTGCGGTCGCGTTCGCACAGCATCTCGGCATGCGCGACGACGATCAGCGCCGGCTCGCCCGCGCCGCGCTGCTGCACGACGTCGGCAAGGCCTTCGTGCCGGTCGCGCTGCTCGACAAGCCCGGCGCGCTGACGGTGGAGGAAATGGCCGAGATGCGCGAGCATCCGCGCCGCGGCTACGAGGCGCTGTCCGCGCAGGGCGGCTTCCCGCCGGAAATGCTCGACGTGATCCTGCATCACCACGAATTCCTCGACGGCACCGGCTATCCGAACGGCCTCAGCGGCAACCAGATCAGCGACATCGTCCGCGTCACCACGATCGTCGACGTCTATGCCGCTTTGGTCGAGAAGCGCGCCTACCGGCTGCAGTTCACCCACGCCAAGGCATTCTCCATGATGGAGGAGATGGGCGGCAAGCTCGACCAGCAATTGCTGCAGGCGTTCCGCCCGGTGGCGTTCGGGCATTATTGAGCCCTCAACCCCGTCATTGCTTCGTCGCTTCGTCGTCGCAATGCCGGCTGAGGCGATGGCTCTAGCCAATCAACGCAAGTCGCGGTCCTTACCTCCGCCTAGATTCCGGTGATCATCGGCAAGACCGATGCTCCGACGCGTGAGGACGATCATGGATACGGCAACGACCGGGGATTTCGACATCCCCGCCGACATCGCGGCAACCCTCGTCGATCCCGTCGCCTATGCGGACGACCGCATCCACGACAGCTATCGCTGGCTGCGCGCCAACAACCCGCTCGGCATCGCGCGGCCCGAGAAGTTCGATCCGTTCTGGGTGGTGACCAAGCACGCGCATATCCAGGCGATCAGCCGGCAGAACGAGCTGTTCCACAACGCCGATCGGCCGACCACCCTGACGACGCAGGCGCTCGAGGAGCGCGTTCGCAAGATCACCGGCGGGCCCAATTTGGTGCGCTCGCTGGTGCAGATGGACGCGCCCGATCACCCGAAATATCGCGCGCTGACGCAAGGCTGGTTCATGCCGGCCAATCTCGGCAAGTTCGAGGCCCGCGTCCGCGAGATCGCGCGCGCCACGGTGCAACGCATGCTCGCGAGGGGCGGCGCCTGCGACTTCGTCGAGGATGTCGCGCTCGGCTATCCGCTGCACGTCATCATGGAGATCCTCGGCGTGCCCGAGGCGGACGAGCCGCGCATGCTCAAGCTGACGCAGGAACTGTTCGGGCCGCAGGATCCCGACACCGCGCGCGTCCGCGACGCGCTGAGCGCGGAGCAGGTCTCCGCGATGTTGCAGGCGATCATCGCCGACTTTTCCGCCTACTTCCGCAAGATCACCGAGGATCGCCGCCAGCACCCGCGCGACGATCTCGCCACCGTCATCGCCAACGCGAAGATCGGCGGCGAGTACATGCCGGAGCACGATCAGACCAGCTATTACATGATCGTCGCGACGGCGGGCCACGACACCACCTCATCCTCGACCGCCGGCGCGATCTGGGCGCTGGCCAGGGACCCCGCGGAATTCGCCAAGGTGAAGGCCAATCCGGACCTGATTCCGGGCCTGGTCGACGAGTCGATCCGCTGGATGACGCCGGTCAAGCATTTCATGCGCTCGGCCACCGCGGATACCGAGCTCGGCGGCCGCAAGATCGCCAAGGGCGACTGGCTGATGCTGTGCTACGCCTCGGGCAATCGCGACGAGGAGGTGTTCGAGGAACCCGATCGCTTCCGCAGCGACCGCAAGCCCAACCGCCATGTCGCGTTCGGCTATGGCGCGCATCTCTGTCTCGGTCAGTACCTCGCCAAGCTCGAGATGCGCATCCTGTTCGAGGAGCTGCTGCCGCACCTGAGGTCGCTGTCGCTCGACGGCGAGGTGAAGATGACGCAGGCCTATTTTGTCAACGGCCCGAAGAAGCTGCCGATCCGGTTCGAGGTGAATTGAGTACTTTTCATTCCGGGATGGTCCGAAGGACCAGGCCCGGAATCTCGAGATTCCGGGTTCGATGCTAACGCATCGCCCCGGAATGACGCGATCAAGTCCGCCTCACTCCAGCATCTTCCTGAGTTCCGCCTTCGCGACCTTCTCCAGCGTCGAGCGCGGCATCTCCTCGACGAAGCGGATTTCGCGCGGCAGCTTGAAGTCGGCGAGGCCTGCACGGCAAGCGGCCATGATGTTGTCGTGGAGGTCGACGGGCAACGCGGCGACGCCGGCTTGCGGGATGATGAAGACGACGGGCACCTCGTCCAGCATCGGATGCTTCTTCGCCACCACGGCGGCCTCGCGCACGCCCGGCACCACCGCGATCACCTGCTCGATCTCGGAGGCCGCGACATTCTCGCCGCCGACCTTCAGCATGTCCTTGGAGCGGTCGCCGAACTTGACGTAGCCGCGCTCCAGCATCGTGACACGGTCGCCGGTGATGAAATAGCCGTGCTCGTCGAAGCTCTCGCGCGTGGCCTTTTCGTTGTGCAGATATTCGGCGAACAGCGACAGGCCGGGGATTCCCTTGATCAGGAGGTTGCCGGTCTCGCCGACCCCGGTCGGCGCGCCGTCGTCATTGACGATGCGGATTTCGTATTCGGGAGCGGCGCGGCCGATCGACATCGGCGTGTTGGGCTGATCGACCTCGCCGATGATGCCGTGGGTGATGGTCTCCGTCATGCCCCACCAGCCGATGATCTTGATGCCGAACACGCTGAACGCCGGCGGCTCGTTCACGGCGGTGCCCCAGAGCCGGAACCTGTGATCCTTCGGCACCTCGTGCTCCAGTAGCGCCTTCATGCAGAACGGGATCGTCGAGGTCCAGGTCGAGCCATGCTCGATCGCCACCGGCCAGAAGCGGCTCGCCGAGAAGCGCGGCTGGATCACGCAGGTGCCCCCGACCCACAGGCTCGCCAGCATCGAATAGGCCAGCGCGTTGGTGTGAAACAGCGGCAGATAGGTCTGGTGCACGTCAAAGGCGTGCAGGTCCTGATGCGCGGCGTTGATCTTGGCGCCCCACAGCGCGTTAGCGTGGGTCCACAGCACCGCCTTCGGCCGCGACGTGGTGCCGGAGGTATATTGCACGCTGCAGGGGGCGAGCGGATCGGTCGGGCGACGCGGCCGGTCGGCGCTGTCGGCAAACAGCGCGTCGAAGCTGTCGCCGCGCGCAGGCGACTGTGCCGGCGCTTGCCCGGCGTCGTGCGAGGTCACCGCGATCCAGCGCAGGCTCCTGCAGTTGGCGGCGATCAGTTCTGCATAGGCCGGCTGGGTGATCGCGGCGACCGCGCCGCAATGGCCGGCAAAATATTCGATCTCGGCGGCGGCGGAACGGGTGTTGGTGGTGACGGCGATGGCGCCGAGTTCGACGCAGGCGAACCACGACATGATCGCCTCGACGCAATTGTCGAGATGGATCAGGACGTAGTCGCCTTGCCGGATGCCGCGCTTCGCAAGGCCCGCAGCCAGCGCGCCGACCCGCTCATGGAATTCGCCGTAGCTCCAGCGCCGTGCCGGCGTGTCGAACGGCGCCCAGATCAGGAATGGATGGTCGCGGCGCACCTCGGCGCGCATCCGCAGCAGCCATGGTACGTCGAGCCCCGCAAACGGTCCCACGATGCCTGGTGCTGGATTCGAGTTGGCCATATGTCCTCCCGCGCAGCCTTGTCGGCCGCCCTTGGTCTTGGTTGGGAGCAGTTCTGCCATCGGCGTGCGCCGAGAGCAAATCGGGATTTGCAAAGCGGTTTTGCGCTGAAGCAATCTGTTCCGCCGCACGGAAGAGATCGATTTATTCGCAGCATCCGTTATCGGGCGCGCCTTCGCACGCCGCGCCGGTTCGCAAGGACGAACGAAAGCTACGTCGCGTTCTTCTCGTACGACGAGATCTCGATCAGGCTGCCGTCGGGGTCGCGGCAATAGACCGAGCGCAGCGTGCCGCGCGCGCCCTGCTTGGCCACCGGGCCTTCCTCGATTCTGACGCCATTGGCCTTCAGATGTGCGACCACTTCCTCGGGCGTGCTCGAAGTGAGGAAGCAGAGATCGTCGCTGCCGGCCGCCTCGTGATCGGCGGTGAACCAGTCCACCTTGTCGGCATCGCGCGGCCGCACATTGATCTTCTGGTTGCCGAACACCAGCGAGGTGCGCGGTGTCTTGCCCTTGCCCGGGTCGAACACTTTCACCTCCATGCCGAGGATCCTGCTGTACCAGGCAACCGAGCGCACGACATCGGTGACGTTGATCACGAGATGGTCGAGGCCATTTACCTTGACGGACATGATCGATCCTCTTCGGTCCAGAGTGCTTTCGAGCGATGTGGTCGCCGGTTCTGGTGCGATCAGAGCCGAAGCTTAGTCTTTCGTCGCGGTCGGCGGCGCACGTGTCGCACTGGTCGCTTCAGGCATTGTTTGTTAAAACCGCGCCGCACGCAACGCAACAGAAACGGGCAGGGCGCCAAACCCTGCTGGATTGGGAGAAACTTCATGATTTCACGCCGTACCGCGCTGGGCCTGATCGGGTCGGGGATTTCGACATTCGCGATCGGCCGCGCTTCCGCTGCCGACTATCCGGCGCGGCCGGTGCGCTGGATCGTGGGTTATCCGCCGGGCGGCGCCACCGACATCATCGCGCGCTTGGTCGGGCAGCGGCTGTCGGAGAGGCTCGGGCAGCAATTCGTGATCGAGAACAAGCCGGGCGCCGGCAACAATATCGGCACCGAGGCGGCGATCAATGCCGAGCCGGACGGCTACACCGTGCTGCTGGTCAATCCGGCCAATTACATCAACGCCTCGCTTTACGCCAATCTGAAGTTCAACTTCGTGCGCGACGTCGCGCCGGTTGCTTCCTTCAATCGCGTGCCGAACGTGATGACCGTCAACAAGGACGTGCCGGCCAAGACCGTCGCCGAGTTCATCGAATATGTGAAGGCCAATCCCGGCAAGGTGAACATGGCCTCTTCCGGCAACGGCACCTCGGTGCATCTCTCCGGCGAGATGTTCATGGCGATGACCGGCTGCAAGATGCAGCACGTGCCGTATCGCGGCGCCGCGCCCGCGATCACCGACATGCTCGGCGGCCAGGTGCAGGTGATCTTCGACAACATGCCCTCGATCATCCAGCACATCCGCTCCGGCGCGCTGCGCGCGCTGGCTGTGACGTCAACGGAGCGATCCTCGCAACTGCCCGATGTTCCGTCGGTTGCCGAAACCGTAAAGGGCTACGAGGCGAGCGCGCTGTTCGGCATGGGCGCGCCGAAGAACATGCCGAAGGAAGTTATCGCCAAGCTCAACACCGAGATCAACGCCGTGCTCGCCGAACCCGACATGAAGAAGCGCCTGGTCGAGCTCGGCGGCGATCCGCTGATCCAGACGCCGGAAGCCTTCGGTAACGACATCAAGGCCGAAACCGACAAGTGGAAGAAGGTGGTCGAGTTCGCCGGCCTCAAGGTCGAGTAGGCCTCGCAAGAGGCGCGATGCTGGATCGCGCGGGACAAACGTGGCCCGCGTGGTACAGCCGGTCCCTGGCCGAAGCCGGTTTCGTCGGCCTTGACGCGGAATAAAATGACCTTCAGGAACCTTATCAAAGATGCCGCACCTGGCTAACTGCGGCGTCCGAGGAGCCGGATCATGCGCGCATCGGGATTGGCAATGCTTGTTCTGGGAACGATGACGCTCGCAGGCGCGGCGAGTATCACGCCCGCTTCCGCCGATCCTTATGACTACCCATGGTGCGCGCAGGGCCCGAGCCTGGGTTATCCCGGCGAATGCGCTTACCGGACCTACCAGCAATGCCTCGCGAGCGTGTCCGGCCGCTATCTCTATTGCGGCGAGAATCCGCGCTTCCTGTTCAGCGAACCGCCGCCGCCACCACCGGGCCGCTATCAGCGTCGGCACCGGACCGTTTATCCCGACTAGCGTTGCGGCATCACCGCAAGGCAGTCTGTCGCCACTGTTCCTGACGTTCGTCCCTCGCGTCGGGTCCATGCTGACGTGATCGTGAAGCCGCGCACTTGACGTCACGCCGTTTGCGCCTATACTAAACCACATGGTGAAGTATCAGGATGAGACGCTGGACCGCACCTTTGCGGCGCTTTCCGATCCCACCCGTCGCGCGCTGCTGGCGCGGCTCGGCGACCAGGAAAGCCTGTCGGTGAGCGAGCTGGCGCAGCCATTCGCGATGTCGCTGCCGGCGATCATGAAGCATCTCGACGTGCTCACCGATGCGGGTCTCGTCGCGCGCGAAAAGACCGGCCGCACGGTGGCGTGCCGGCTCACCGCACGGCCGATGGAGCAGGCGATGAACTGGCTCAATCGCTATGCGCAATTCTGGTCCGACAATCTCGATCGCCTTGCCGCCTTTGTGGAGGAAGAACCATGGCAAACCAATCCGCAGTCGCCGCCGACGCCGGCCTCGCCGCGCGCCCAAGCCTCACCCTCACGCGGCGCCTCCGCGCGCGGCCGGAAAAAGTCTACGCCGCGTGGACCGAGCCGGAAAATCTAGCGCAGTGGTTCGGACCGGGTGGGGTCAAGCCGGCCACGACGCGTGCGGAGCTCGATGTCCGCGTCGGCGGACGCTATCGCATCGGATTCATCGGCACCAACGGCGAATATCACGAGGTCGGCGGCGTCTATCGTGAGGTGGTGCCGAACGAGAAGCTGGTGTTCAGCTGGGCCTGGCATTCGACGCCCGAACGCGAATCCGAGGTAACGATATCGATCAAGCCCGATGCCGGCGGTACGTTGCTCACCTTCCATCACGCGCAGTTCGTCGATGAGACCGCCCGCGACAACCACCAGCGCGGCTGGACCGCATTCCTCGGCAATCTGGAAAGCTTCGTCGACGCCTGACCTGCAAAGGAGCATCCCATGCAACAGCACATGATCGTCTCGCGTGAAGAATGGATCGCAGCCCGCAAGGCGCTGATGGCCGGTGAGAAGGAACTGACCCAGGCCCGCGAAGCGCTCAGCCGGCAGCGCCGCGAACTGCCCTGGGTCAAGGTCGACAAGGACTATGTGTTCGACGGGCCGGGCGGCAAAATGACGCTCGGCGATCTCTTCAAGGGCAGGCCGCAACTCGTGGTGCAGCATGTGATGTTCGCGCCGGAGTGGGACGCGGCGTGCAAGAACTGCTCGTTCTGGGCCGACGGTTTCGAGCGCATGGTTCCGCATCTCGCCGCACGCGACACCACGATGATCGCGATTTCGCGGGCGCCGCTCGTCAAGCTCGACGCATTCAAGGCGCGGATGGGCTGGACCTTCGATTGGGTCTCCTCGGGAGAGAGCGACTTCAACTACGATTACGGCGTGTCGTTCACGCAAGGGCAGATCGATGCGGAGGACGCGAAATACAATTATGGAACGACGCCGCTCTATGGTCCCGAACTGCCCGGCATCAGCGTGTTCTTCCGCGATGAGACAGGGAGCGTGTTCCACACTTACTCGACCTTCGCGCGCGGCCTCGACATGATGAATGCCGCCTATCACTATCTCGACCTGACGCCGCTCGGCCGCCACGAGGAAGGATTGCCCTATCCGATGGATTGGGTGCGGCTACGTGACCAGTACCAACCGGCGCCGGTTCAGGCATCCTGCTGTCACTCCTGATCGTCATTGCGAGGGGCTCTCGACAAAATTGCGGAGCAATTTTGCGCGGAAGCGACGAAGCAATCCATCTTCAGCGTTTGGAGAGATGGATTGCATCGCTGGCGCTCGTAATGACAGGGAGCCCAAACAGCAGGAAACCGCCCAATGCCTTACGTCGATGGATTCATCGTCGCCGTGCCGAAGAAGAAACTCAAAGCCTATGCGCAACTCTCGAAGAAGGCCGGCAAGGTCTGGCGCGAGTATGGCGCACTGGATTATCGCGAATGGGTCGCCGACGACGTCAAGCCAGGCAAGCTGACCTCATTTCCGCAGAGCGTGAAACTGAAGGCCGGCGAAACCGTCGTGTTTGCCTGGATCACCTACAAGTCGCGCGCCCAGCGCGACCGGATCAACGCCAAGGTGATGGCCGATCCGCGCCTGGCATCGATGAGCATGGGTGACGTGCCGTTCGACGGCAAGCGGATGATCTATGGCGGCTTCGCCAGCCTGGTGAAGGTCTGACGCGGCACGGTTTCGCCGCAATCCGCGCAGTAACCAGCTGTTAAACATCACGCTCGGCAAGCCGCGCGATGCCGCTTGCGTTTACTTGGTGATCCCGTATACTTTGCAATACAAAGTTCGGGCGAATCATGCGTGACCTCGACAAGGCGTTGGCCGATATCCTCGCCATCCGCAGCCAGATTGCGGCCGGAACGGCGTTCCGCGGCTACGGTCCGGCAACCGTCGCCGCCACCAGCGGCATCGCGCTGGTCACGGCGCTTGCGCAATATCTCTGGCTCGCCGATCCCACCGCTCATCCGATCGCGTTCCTCGCAGGCTGGGCGGCGGCCGCGTTGGTCTCCGCCGTGCTGATCTGGATCGAGATGCAGGCGCGCTCGCGGCGGCATCATTCCGGCCTTGCGGACGCGATGGTCCAGCAGGCGATCGAGCAGTTCGTTCCCGCGGCGATCGCCGGCGTGCTGCTCGCGATCCTGCAATGGAAGTTCGCGCCCGAGACGTTGTGGATGCTGCCCGGCCTGTGGCAGGTGCTGGTCAGCCTTGGCGTGTTCGCTTCGGTCCGCCTGCTGCCGCGCACGATCGCGCTCGGCGGCGCCTGGTATTTCCTGTCGGGCTTCACGGTGCTCTTGATCGCAAGCCAGAGCCACGCGCTGTCGCCCTGGACCATGGGACTGCCATTCGCGATCGGCCAGTTGCTGCTCGCAGCGCTGCTCTATTTCGCTTCCGGAGGCCATGATGCCGAAGACTGACCTGACCACCGCGCCGTTCGCCTATGACGGCCTCGACCGCGTCATCCACGAGAAGGCGCGGCTCGGCCTGCTGACCTCGCTGATGGCGCATCCGAAGGGGCTCGCCTTTGCCGATCTCAAGCAGCTCTGCGGCCTGACCGACGGCAACCTCAGCCGGCACCTCCAGGTGCTGCAGGAGGCCGGTCTCGTCGACGTCATCAAGGGCTATGAAGGCAATCGTCCGCACACCACCTGCCGCCTGACCAAGAGCGGTCGTCGCCGCTTCCTCGACTATCTCGCCGTGCTCGAGCAGCTGGTGCGTGACGCGGCCAAGGCCGCCGGCACGGCCGAGAGGGCCGCCGGCACGGCAGAAAAGGCCGCCGGCAAGGACGACCGCGCAGCTGGCCGCCTCGGTATCCAGCCGGTTTGAACCATCTCATTTTGTCCGGAGACTTTGTGATGCAAAGTAACGTCGCGCTCAAGCCGGAAGCCGCCTTCAGGCTCCATGTCGGCATCATCATGGATGGCAATGGCCGCTGGGCAACGCGGCGCGGCCTGTCACGGCTGCGCGGACACGAGGCCGGCGTCGAGGCGATCCGCCGCATCGTCGAGGCCGCGCCGGACCAGGGCGTCGGCACGCTGACGCTCTACGCCTTCTCGAGCGATAATTGGCGCCGTCCGAAGGCCGAGGTCGCGGCACTGATGGGGCTGCTGCGCTTCTATCTCGCCAACGAGATCGCTGCGCTGGTGCGCAACGGCGTTCGCCTCACCGTGATCGGCCGCCGCGACCGGCTGCCCGACGGCATCGCCGCCGCGATCACGCGCGCCGAGGCCGAGACCGCCGGCGGCACCACGCTGCATCTGCGCATCGCGATCGATTATTCGGCGCGCGACGCCATCCTGAACGCCGCCGCGCGCGCGGCCGGCGCCGGCGAGCTCAGCCGCGAGACGTTCTCCGATCTCATTACCGGCGAGGCCGGGCTGCGCGACGTCGACCTGATCATCCGCACCTCGGGCGAGAAGCGGCTGTCGGACTTCCTGCTCTGGGAGGGCGCTTATGCCGAGCTGCATTTCACCGAGCGGATGTGGCCCGAATTCGATGCCGACGATCTCGCCGACGCACTCGGCTCCTTCCATCGCCGCGAGCGCCGCTTCGGCGGACTGACCGCGATCGCGCCGGCGGAGGTGCCGAACCTCTAACGCGTCAAGCCGCGCCAACTGCTCTATTCCTAAAGCCCGGCCGGGGGGTTGGGCTCTCTCTCACAAGATGCGGGGACGAACGATCACGCCAACCAAAGCGGGAGCGATCATCCATGCGCATTCTTCTCATCAACGTGCCGCATCCGGCGATCGGCAGCCGGATCCCCGACGACCATCTGCCGCCACTCGGCCTGCTGTCGATCGGCGGGCCGCTGATCGATGACGGCCACGACGTTGGTCTTATCGATGCTGAGTTCGGGCCGATGCCGGTCCAAGCCATCGTGGCGGAGGCATCGAGATTTGCACCGGATGCGGTGCTGTTCGGCCATTCCGGCTCGACGGGCCATCCTGTCATCGCCGAGGTGGCGCAGGCGATCGTCAAGGCCGTGCCCGGTGTGCGGATCGTCTATGGCGGCGTGTTTCCGACCTATCACTGGCGCGACATCCTGCGCGAGGAGCGCTACATCACCGCGATCGTGCGCGGCGAGGGCGAAGAGACGGCGCGGCGTCTGATGCGAGCGCTGGAGGCCGGCGAGGATCTCCGTATCATCAACGGCATCGCATTCCGTGACGATTACGGGCCGCGCGTGACGCCGCCTGCGCCTGTCATCCGTGACCTCGATGCCTATCGCGTCGGCTGGGAATTGATCGATCACGCGCGCTACAGCTATTGGGGCGGGCTGCGTGCCGTCGTCGTGCAATTCTCGCGCGGCTGTCCGCATCTCTGCAATTACTGCGGCCAGCGCGGCTTCTGGACGCGGTGGCGGCGCCGCGATCCCGTGCGCTTTGCGAAGGAGCTGGCGCGGCTCCATCGCGAGCACGGCGTCAAGGTGATCAATTTCGCCGACGAGAATCCGACCGTCTCGAAGAAGGCGTGGCGGGCCTTTCTCGAGGCCCTGATCGCGGAGGATGTCGATCTGATCCTGGTCGGCTCGACCCGCGCCGACGACATCGTGCGCGACGCCGATATCCTGCATCTCTACAGGAAGGCGGGCTGGCAGCGCTTCCTGCTCGGCATGGAGAACACCGACGAGAAGACGCTGGAGCTGATCCGCAAGGGCGCGACCACCACGATCGATCGCGAAGCCATCCGTTTGATGCGCCAGCACGGCATCCTGTCGATGGCGACGTGGGTGGTCGGCTTCGAGGAGGAGACCGATCGCGATCATTGGCGTGGTCTCAGGCAGCTGTTGTCCTATGATCCCGACCAGATCCAGATGCTCTACGTCACGCCGCATCGCTGGACGCCGTATTTCCGTCTCGCGGCGGAGCGGCGCGTCATCCAGACCGATCGCAGGCTCTGGGACTACAAGCATCAGGTGCTGGCGACCCGGCACATGCCGCCATGGCGCGTGCTGCTCTGGTTCAAGTTCACCGAGATGGTGCTGCAGTGCCGCCCGAAGGCGCTGCTCCGCGTGCTGCTCCACCGCGACGCCGGACTTCGTCACGCGATGCGCTGGTACACGCAGATGGGCCGCCGGGTCTGGCCGCACGAAATCCTCGGCTTCCTGCGCGACAAGAGGCTGAAGAACGGGCCCACCGTGCAGGAATTTTGGGGCGCGCCGCAGGATATGGAGGAGGAATCGATGTCGTCGCACCGGCCCGAGCGCCGCGTCGGCACATCACGCGCGGCGTAAGTCGATACCGTCTTGTCGGGTTCTGGATATCTGGCGCTGATGACTGGACGCCTCAGTCATCAGCGCGATAATTTCCAGGTCGGCTGCGCAGAACAAAAAGAACCGTGGCGGTCGAGGCGTCGAGTTGAGCATACAGGTTGCGATCTTAAAAATATTGGCCAGTCACGTCCGCGGCAAAGCCACAATCAATTCACTTAAGCACGATCTCGCCGTGCTCTCATCGAGCGGCGACGATTGGCATGCGCGGATCAAACGTCTGGCGTCGCGGGTCCCCGAACTCGACATCTTTAGCCATGGCTATGTGCTCCGTGACGTCGAAGGCTGGGAGATCACATCGGCCGGTCGCGAGTTCCTGCGTGCACTGGAAGCGGTCACGCAAGACAATCTGCCGTCCGCGCCATCGGCCGATACCGTAATCCGCGCCGAGGGCAGGCTGATCGTGGTCGGTCACCGCTTCAAGAATCGGGTGCGGGCACCGAGTGATCCCGAACAGAGCACATTGGCGCGCCGCCGGCCGATCCGCGAGCCGCATTGAACCTCACTGCGCTGCCCGCGACCTACCTTCGGGACGTGGCTCCGGAGGTCGCAAATGACTGCTTTGGCTCAATCGATCGCACGCGCGTTTCCGGCCAATTCGCTTCGGAGCAGCATCGCCCGGCATCTCCTGCTGTTCGCCTTGGCGGTCCTGCTCGTCGCGGCGCTCAGGGCAGGCTACGGCCTCGATCTCAGCGCCGGTCTCTTTTAGCCGCGCGACAAATTATCCGGCGGCAAGTCATATCGGGTTAACCGGACCGGGGTAGCCAGGCGCACACTCTCCTTGCATCTCGAACCCGGGCCGGTTTTCCATGGATAAGCCGATGCGCTGCCAGTGCGGCAGGACGCGAACCATTGTGCTCGACAAGCATTTCCGCACCGCGCTGGTATGCCCGAAATGCGATGAAGTTCAGCCGGCCGGGCCGGCGAGGGCGGAGGAACGGGTGTTAGCCGCACGCTAACGCGGTCGTGTTCGGCGCCGAAACCCGCTAGGTTCCGTCCGACGAAACGGACCAAAGCGAAACCCGATGCCGCAGCCTTCCGACACCGCCGCCATCACCCTTGCCGACATACGCCGTGCCGCGGATGTGATCCGGGATGCGGTCATGGTCACGGCCTGCAACGAGAGCCGCACGCTGGGCGAGATCTGCGGCTGCCGCCTGTTCCTCAAATTCGAGAACCTGCAATTCACAGCGACCTTCAAGGAGCGCGGCGCGCTGAATCGTCTGCAGGCGCTTTCGCCCGCGGAACGGAAGCGCGGCGTGATCGCGATGTCGGCCGGCAATCACGCCCAGGGCGTGGCCTATCACGCCAAGCGGCTCGGCATCCCCGCCACCATCGTGATGCCGATCGGCACGCCAATGGTGAAGATCGAGAACACCAGGCGGCACGGCGCCGAGGTCATCATCACCGGGCAGACGCTGGAAGAATGCTTCGCGTTCGTTGGCTCGCATGCTGCGCAGAAGGGCCTGATCCTGATCCATCCCTATGACGATCCGCTGATCATTGCAGGGCAAGGCACGATCGGACTGGAAATGCTCGCGACGGTGCCGGAGCTCGATATCCTGGTGGTACCGATCGGCGGCGGCGGGCTGATCTCGGGCATCGCCACGGCCGCGAAGGCACTGAAGCCGTCGATCCAGGTCGTCGGCGTGCAGGCCCAGCTCTATCCGTCAATGTACAATGCGGTCAAAGGCGAGCAGCTGCCGATGCGCGGCGACACCCTCGCCGAGGGCATTGCGGTCAAGGCGCCCGGGCAGATCACCACGAAAATCGTGCGCGAGCTCGTTGACGACATCATCCTGGTCAGCGAGGACCAGATCGAGCGCGCGGTCGCGACCCTGATCTCGATCGAAAAGACGGTGGTCGAAGGCGCCGGCGCCGCCGGTCTCGCGGCGGTGCTCGCAGCTCCCGAGCGCTTTGCGGGCAGCTCAGTCGGCCTGGTGCTGACCGGCGGCAATATCGACACCAGGCTGATTGCCTCGGTCCTGACCCGCGAGCTCGCGCGCGAGGGACGACTGACGCAACTGGCGCTCGACATCGTCGACCGGCCCGGACAGCTCGCGGCGGTGTCGATCCTGCTTGCCGATGCCGGCGCCAACATCATCGAGGTCTCGCATCAGCGCACCTTCTCCGATCTTCCGGCGAAGGCGACGCTGCTCGAGCTCGTGATCGAAACCCGCGACCGCGCCCATCTGGAGGAGGTGTTGGCAAGGCTCAGCGCCGAAGGATTCGCGGTGCGGGAGAGTTAGCTGTCAGACTGCTTGACCGTCATCCTGAGGCGCGAGCGGAGCGAGCCTCGAAGGATGAATCGGCCACCAGCCGGGCCGTGCATCCTTCGAGACGCGCGCAAGTGCGCGCTCCTCAGGATGACGGATTTCAATGGGCGAACTAACCCTCGTTGTCCCCCGCCGCCAGCTCGGCGAGCTTCGCGATGGTGTTGATGTTGCGCGCGGTGCCCTTGGCGGCGGCGGGGATCTTCAGCTTCGAGCGGCCCATGCCGCTGCCATAGGCGACATAGATCTCGCGCTTGCCGAGCCGCACCTCTTCGTCCTGCTGGCCCTTGATGTCCTTCAAGGCGTCCTTGGGCGGCGGCTCGTCGAGGAAGATCGCGACAGTATAGTTCGGCGGCGCTTTCGGAAACGGATTGGCCTTCAGCACCGCGGCGATCTCGTCCGCGCTGCGGACGGCGACGCCGACCGGCTTGCCGGCATAGGCCTGCAGCCGCCGCTCCAGCGTCGCCTTGACCTTGGCCGCGCCGAGCTTCGAGGAGAACACGACATTGCCGCTGGCGATATAGGTCTGCGCGTCGGCAAATCCCTCATCGCCGCACATTGCCTTCAACTCGGTCATCGGTAGCTTGCCGGTGCCGCCGACATTGACCGCGCGCAGCAGGGCGACATAACGCGGCATCGACTAGCCGTCGGTTTTCTTCTTCGCAGGCTTCTTGGCCGGCGGCGGCTCTTCCATCGCCTTCTTCATGGCGCGCGCATAGGCGTCGGCGGCGTTCTCGGCCGAATTCTGCAACCGCTTGGCGGTCGCGGTTGCGTTCAGCATCGTGCTCTTGGCCAGGAAGCGGAAGCGCGCCTTGGTCTCCTTGTCCTTGGCCTTGGCGGCGCGCGTGACCCAGACGGCCTGGCGTTTCTTGGCAGCCGCCATCACGGCCTTGGTCTGCGCTTTTGCGGTTTGCCGGATGACGGCGTCGAGGTCGGCTTCGGCCATTCAGTTGCACTCATTGACTGGACATGCGCCGGGGCGGGCGCACGGAGGGAGGGGAGCTACCCCTAGCGTAACCGGTGCCGTTTGAACATGCGATCGTTTTGCGAATTCCCGGAGGATCGCATCGACCCCTGCACCGAGGCTTGCGCGGCGTGCGCTAGTCTCCTGACGACCCCGGCGGCACCTTCGCGCCGGCGAGCAGTCTGGCCAGCTCCACCTGCCGGCCCAGTCCGGTCTTGGCCAGCACCGCCTTGAGCTGGTTGCGCACCGTTTCGCGGGAGATGCCGAAAGCGCCCGCGATTGCCTCGACGGTGCGTCCTTCGCCAATGCCGCGCGCCACACGCGCCTCCGCCGGCGTCAGGTCGAACAGGCCCTGCAGCACTTCCGCGGTCGGCACCTCGGCCGGCACCACCGGCGTCACGATCACGATCGCCGCCGCGCGGTCGAACAGGTCACGCGCCGCGCCGTGGATCGGGACCAGATGCACGATCAGCGGCGGCCGATCCTCCTGCGCCGCGATCGGCACCGAGCGCACCTCCACGCTGATCAGTCCCTGATCAAGCGCGGCCAGCGCCTGGGCGAACAGCGTGTCGGCAGTGGTCGCCGCCAGCGTCAGGCGCTCGCCGCGATCCTGCATCACGTCGGGCACCAGGCGGTTGAACAGCGTGTTGGCCGTCATCAGACGGCCGCCGCGCCGCAGCACTGCCGCGGGCAGGCCGAGCATCGCCAGCGATTCGGTTGCCGCCCTGGCGCGCTCCATCCCGAGCCGCGCCGACAGCAGCGCGGCACGCGCCAGATGCGGCCGCAGCGCGTCGAGCTGCTCGATCGCTTCGCGCTCGATCGGCCCGTGCTGGTATTCGCGCTCGACGCTGTAGATCAGCACGTCGCCGCTCGGCACCGGGATCGCAGTACCGGCGCCCCATCCGAGCCCGCGCGGGCGGAAGAATTCGCGGATCTGGAAATCCTGCTGCACCTCCTCGGGCGTATCGAAAACGTCGATGTCGCGCAGGAAGCCGGCATGGTTGGCCGCGAGCAGGCGCGGCAATCGCCCGTTGCGCTCGTGCCAGCCGCCCTCGACATAGGCCACCGTGTCGTCGTGCATGTCGGGCGACGCGACCCAGCGGACGTCGTGTGGGGCCGCCGTCAGCAGCACGATACCGCGCGCACGCGCGATTGCACCGACCTGATGCAGGACATTCGGCCACAATTCGGGGACGACCGCGGCCTCATAGGCCAGTTCAATCAGATGCTCGTGCAGGTCGTTCGCCATCGGTCATCCCAAAAACCGTTGTTGCCCAATAGATAAACCCATCGACCCCGGAAATATTGCGTAGAGTAATTCGGCCCAACCCACGAGTCCGGGTTATTCCGGTGCGCGTTCACGCGCATCAGGAGGGAATTCCGACGTTTTCGCCGCCTCTTCTTCGCGATTTTCGCGCGGCGGCCGGGGTCTCGCTCGCTCGGCTGCGATCCGGCGCGCGGCCGCCGGCGCACGGACGACGAAGGCGAAGCTCGATGCCAGGTCGGCGGGGCGGCCCCATGACTTGATAGAGACTTGATGAAGACTCGATAATCAGGGCCTGACGATCATCGCCGCGCGCGGCAAAATCGAAGCTACGTGACAGATGGAAACATTCCGAAGCATCCCGAAACCGGATTGGCATGACTGGCGCTGCGCCAAGCCCGCCGGCGTCACACATTTGCAACGTTGCACGCGATCGTTCGAGCATGAACATCCTTTAATTTGTATCCGCGCAATCCGTGGCGCCAGCTAGGGCATGATCCGGAAAAGTGCGAAGCGGTTTTTCGAAAAGGATCATGCCTAACGGGCGGCCTAAGGCGCGATGACGATTCAAACCGGGTCTGATCGCGCTTTTTAAGCGGCCACCTCTGACATTCATGCGAGCCATCGTCGGCTCGGGGAGGGCCGATGATCAGCCGCAGGGCGCTTTCCGGATTGTTGATGACGCTGGTCGGCCCCTCGTCGCGGGCCGGCAGCGATAGGCTGGCGCTGGGCCATTGCCAGGGATCATGCGCGAATGTCGACTTGCCGACCCTTGGCTACGATCAGTTCTGCCGGTCGTTGTTCGATATCGCGGCAAGCGGCAGGCTGCATGCGGTCGCAACCGGTTCGGAGATTCGCGGAGAGATGCGATCTCTGTTCCGGGCGCGGCGGCTTTATCGGCCGTCGCGTGACGAGATCCGGGTGCTCTGGCGCGCGCCGGCGGATGGCTTCTCGGTCGTGAAGGTCGAGTTCGATCTGGAATGCGGCGTGCCGGTGCGCGGATGTCTTGGAATTCCCGACGGAGAATTCAAGGGGTTGATCCTGCTCGGCCACGGCATGGCGAGCACGCCGGAGCGCTGCTTCGACGATGCCGACAAGGACTACATGAACGCGCTCGGCAAACGGCTATGTCGGGACGGTTACGTCGTCTGGTGTCCTTACATCGTCCAGATCGGAAATCAGGAGAGCCAGAACAACATCGCCGCGATGCTGGCATCTCACGGCATCTCCGCCCACAACGTGTCATGCGCATCGCTCGACGCCGGCGAAATCGTTTGCAGGAAGCTCACCGGCGTGTCGGGTTTGAATGTCGGCGTCTACGGGGTGTCCTGGGGCGCCTTTCTCGCGCTGCATCTGGAAGCCGCGACGGGGCAGATGCGGCCGACTGTCGTGTCCGGATATATGCGCGACGAGAAGAGGTTCCTGATGTCATCCGTGATCACCAGGAATCTCGGCGTCGAACTTGCGGCTTACATTCATTTCAGCAACGGCCGCGCCAAGTACGCCGGCGCGGAGCTGGCGTACTTGCTCTGCCCGTGCCCGCTGTTCGTCGAGATCGGGAGCCGTGACGGTGCAAACGCGCTGGAACTTGGGCGGGATGAAAAGTTTTCTCAAATGCAGTCGGTCTACGCATCGTCAGGCCATCCGCATTTGATCGACATGGACATCTTTGACGGTGTGCACGAGGTCAGCGGCAAGCGCGCGCGGCCGTGGCTATCCGAACGTCTGGCGTCGCCAGCCTATCAAGACACCTCTGGCTTGAAGAACGCCATCGCGTTGTGAGCGCAGCCTGACCTCGAGGGTACCGAGAGTGCGCTCGTGTGGGATCACATTGACGGGAGCTTTCGGCGACGGCGGCATGCACTGAGCCGGTCCGCGCGGCCGCAATGGCTGTGTCATGGTGGCGTCGCAGCGCTTCACAAAGCTGGCTGTCGTCGGGATCGGCGCAACGATCGCGATCAGCTTACAGCATTGTCGGATTGGCCGCGTTATGATCTGCTGCAACGCACTGCCCATCCTGACCTTCGGGTCTGAGGGAACTCGACGTCATATCCGTCTCGTAGCGTCTGTTGGTAGCCGAAGGGTTGGACTGCATGAGTGGTACGGAACGCATGCTCGGTGGCTTGGCAGGGTTTTTCGTATCGGCGGGACTAATGGCGGCGGGAGTATCGGCGGCCCATGCCCAGGCGGGGCCGCCCGGGCCTCCTGCCGTGGGCGTGTTCGAGGCGGTGAAGCGGCCGATCACCGAAACCAATGAATTTCTCGGACGCATCGAAGCCCCCAACCGCGTCAACGTGGTGGCGCGTGTGACCGCGTTCCTGGACAAGCGGAACTTTGTCGAGGGCTCCGAGGTCAAGGCCGGTGATCTCTTGTATCAACTCGAGCGCGGACCGTTCGAGGCCGATCTCGCATCGAAGAAGGCACAGGTCGCCCAATTGCAGGCGACGCTGGTCAACGCCAAGCTGACCACCGATCGCGCCAAGGCCCTGATGGGCGGCCCGGCCGGCCAGCAATCCAATGTTGATGCGGCGGTCGCCAACCAGCAGAGCCTCGAGGCACAGGTGCAGGCCGCGCAGGCGCAGGTCGACCTGTCCCAGATCAATCTCGACTACACCATGATCCACTCGCCGATCGACGGCAGGATCGGACGCACCGCGGTCACCGAGGGCAACGTCGTGACGCCGAGCTCGGGAACCCTGACGACCATCGTCAGCCAGGACCCGATGTATGTCACCTTTCCCGTGCCGGTGCGCGAGGCGCTCGATCTGCGCGACCGTTATGCGACGCGCGGCGGCTTCAAGGCCGTCGTCATCCGCCTGCGGTTGCCGGACGGCCGGCTCTTCGACAAGACCGGCGAGCTGAATTTCGTCAACAACACGATCGCGCAGAACACCGATACCATCTCCCTGCGCGGCACCATCCCTAATCCGCCGACATATACCTCCGTCGCGGCCGGCGGCTCGCTCCGCGAACTCACCGACAATGAGTTCGTGACCGTTCTCCTCGAAGGCGTGCAGCCGGTCGAGGTGCTCGCGATCCCGCGTTCGGCGGTGCTGTCGGACCAGCAAGGCGAATATGTCTATGTCGTCGGCGCGGACAACAAGGCCGAGCAAAGGCGGATCCAGCTTGGGCAATCGACCGCAACGATTGCGGCGGTGACGGGCGGCATCTCGCTCGGCGACAAGGTCGTCGTCGAGGGGTTGCAGAAGGTCAAGCCGGGCGAGGTGGTGGCGCCGGGGCCCGTCAGCGCGCTGATCCAGTCGAGCATGAAGGTTTCGGCGGACAGCGGCGCGAGCAACACGCCGAAATCGACGGGCAATAACCCATGATTTCTGCCGTCTTCGTCGATCGTCCGCGGCTTGCGATCGTCATCGCGTTCGTGATCACGATCGCGGGCGCGCTGGCGCTGATGCAGATTCCGGTCGCGCAGTTCCCGGACATCGTGCCGCCGCAGGTCACGGTCTCCGCCGTGTTCCCCGGCGCATCGGCCGAAGTGGTGGAATCGAGCGTCGCCCAGCCGCTGGAAGCGCAGGTCGTGGGCGTCGACAAGATGCTCTACATGAAGTCGACCAGCGGCAACGACGGCAGCTACACGCTGACGGTCTCCTTCGCGCTCGGCACCGATCCCGATATCAACACCGTCAACGTCAACAACCGCGTGCAGAGCGCGCTCGCGCAATTGCCGACCGAGGTGCAGGCGCAGGGCCTGACCGTGCAGAAGAAATCCTCGGCGGTGCTGCAATTCATCGTGCTGTACAGCAAGAGCGGCGATCAGGATCCGCTGTTCATCACCAACTACGCCATCATCAACGTGCTGGACGCGATCTCGCGCACGCCTGGTGTCGGACAGGCCTCGCTGTTCGCGAAGCTGAACTACTCGATGCGGATCTGGTTCGACACCCAGCGCCTGACCAGCCTCAACCTGGCGCCGTCGGACGTGATCGCCGCGATCAGGGCGCAAAGTGTGCAGGCGCCGGTCGGCCGCATCGGCGCGCGTCCGATCAGCAATGACCAGCAGTTCCAGTTCAATGTGCAGACGCAGGGCCGCCTGACGACATCCAAGCAGTTCGGCGACATCGTGCTGCGGGCCAATCCGGATGGCTCGGTGCTGCGGATCAGGGACGTTGCTCGTGTCGAGATCGGCGCGCAGAACATGGATTCGGAGTCGCGGATCGACGGCAATCCCGGCGTGCCGATGGGCATCTATCTCGCGCCTGGCGCCAATGCCGTGACCACGGCCAAGGCGGTGCAGGCCACGCTTGCGCGGCTGTCGGAGCGGTTTCCGCCGGGGCTGACCTATCTCGTACAGTACGACTCCACCACCTTCGTGTCCGATACGATCAAGGAGGTGATGAAGACGCTCGGCGAAGCCTTCGTGCTCGTCGTGATCGTGGTGTTCCTGTTCCTCGGCAATCTGCGCGCCACGGTGATCCCCGCGGTCGCGGTTCCGGTCAGCCTGATCGGCGCCTTCGCGGTGCTGCTGGCGCTCGGCTATTCCGCCAATACGGTCTCGCTGCTGGCGATGGTGCTGGCGATCGGCATCGTGGTCGACGACGCCATCGTCGTGGTCGAGAACGTCGAGCGCGTCATGGAGGAGGAGCCCGAGCTGTCGCCGGCCGACGCCACCAAGAAGGCGATGGCGCAGATCACGGCGCCGATCATCGCGATCTCGCTGGTGCTGCTCTCGGTGTTCGTGCCGATCGCGTTCATCCCGGGCATTTCCGGCACGCTGTTCCGCCAGTTCGCGGTGACGATCAGCGCCGCGATGGTGATCTCGGCGCTGAATGCGCTGACCTTGTCGCCGGCACTGTGCGCCGTGTTCCTGCGCCACGGCGGGCCGCGCCGCGGCATCATGGGACGGGTGCTCGGCAGCATCGACTGGGTGCGCGACCGCTACGCCGGCGTGGTGCAACGGCTGGTTCGTGTGGCGGTGCTGTCACTGGTTGCGGTGCTGGTGTTTGCCGGCGCGGTGTTCGGCGTGTCGAAGATCACGCCGACCGGCTTCCTGCCCGAGGAGGATCAGGGCGCCTTCTTCATCGCGGTGCAATTGCCCGACGGCGCGTCGGTGGCACGCACCAGCGAGGTCACCAAGCAGGTCGAGGCACTCTTGAAGAAGAATCCGGCGATCGACCATGTGCTGTCGATCATCGGCTTCTCGCTACTCGACGGTGCCAGCGAGCCGAATTCGGCATTCATGGTGGCGCGCATGAAGGCGTTCGCCGATCGCAAGGCCGTCACCGACTCGGTGCAGGCTGCGATCGGGCAGACCTTCGTTGGGGGATCGCAGATTCGCCAGGCTTCGGTGCTGCCGTTCAACCTGCCGCCGATCATCGGGCTTTCGACCTCCGGCGGTTTCGAATATCAGCTCGAGGCGCTGGAGGGGCAGGATCCGGCTTCGCTCAGCAGCGTGATGGGCGGGCTGATCGGTGCTGCGAACCGCAATCCAAATCTGGCCCGCGTGTTCTCGACCTTCACCGCGACCAACCCGTCGGTCTATCTCGACATCGATCGCGCCAAGGCGCAGGCGCTCGGCCTCAACATGGCCGACGTCTTCACCGCGCTGCAGGCCACGCTCGGCGGCATCTACGTCAACAACTTCAACCTGTTCGGCCGCACCTGGCAGGTCAATGTGCAGGGCGATGCCGCCGATCGCCGCGACATTCCCGACATCTGGCAGATCTATGTGCGCAACAGCGGCGGCGAGATGGTGCCGATCCGTTCGATCGCAAGCCTGCGCATCGTGACCGGACCGCAGGTGATCACGCGCTACAACAATTATCGTTCGGTCACCGTGAACGGCAGCCCGGCGGCGGGCGTGTCCTCGGGCACCGCGATAGCGACGATGGCCGAGCTCTCCAAGTCGACGCTGCCTTCCGGCTATTCCTACGAGTGGACCGGCACGGCCTATCAGGAGCAGGCGGCCTCCGGCCAGACCGGCATCATTCTCGGCCTCGCGGTGCTGTTTGCCTATCTGTTCCTGGTCGCGCTGTATGAGAGCTGGACGATCCCGATTCCCGTGCTGCTATCGGTCACGGTCGGCGTGTTCGGTTCCTATCTTGCGATCAAGCTCGCGGGCCTCAACCTCGATCTCTACGGTCAGATCGGCCTCGTGGTGCTGATCGCGCTCGCCGCCAAGAACGGCATCCTGATCGTCGAGTTCGCCAAGGAGCAGCGCGAGGCCGGCAAGCCGATCGCGGAGGCCGCGACGATGGGCGCGCAAATGCGCTTCCGCGCCGTCATGATGACATCAATTGCCTTCATCCTCGGCCTGGTGCCGCTGGTGGTCGCGACCGGTGCCGCGGAAATCAGCCGCCGTGCGGTCGGCACCGCGGTGTTCGGCGGTATGCTCGCCGCAAGCTCGGTCGGCATCTTCCTGGTGCCGATGCTGTTCGTCACCTTCCAGGGCTGGCGCGAGGGTGTAAAGAACCGCTTCGGCAGACGGACCAAGGCGGAACAGCCTGCCTCGCATTAGATCCTGCCTAATCCCTTCGCGCATTAGGGAGGCGCGTGGGGCGGGTCTATGCTGCTGGCCTCATCGATGGAGTTCTGGATTGAGCGTTGCCTTCACCAAGGAAGAAAGTGCCGAGACCGCGTCCGAAACGCTGTTGCCGGACCGCCCCATTTCGCCGCATCCCAACCTGGTGACCGAAGCAGGACGCAAGGCGCTGGAGCGTGAGCTCCAGGCGGCACGCGAGGCCCTGGAGGCCGCGCAGCAGCTGGACGACGTCAACGAACGGCGGCGGCAGTCGGCGGTTCCGTTGCGCGACGCGCGCTATCTCACGGAGCGGCTCCGCACCGCGCAGGTCGTGCCTGACCCTGCTTCCACCGAAACCGTTGCCTTCGGTAGCACGGTGACCTTCAGCCGCGCCGACGGGCGGGTGCAGACCTATCGCATTGTCGGCGAGGACGAAGCCGATCCAAAGGCAGGCTCGATTTCCTTTGTCTCGCCGGTAGCGAGGTCGCTGATGGGCAAAGCCCTGGGCGACGTCGCAGGCTCGGGCGATCAGGAGCTGGAGATCGTCGCGATCGCTTAGAGAGTGATGGGATTAGATTGAATGGCGGTCGCAAAGGCGGCGCGTCCCCTCGCCCCGTTCTTACGGGGAGAGGGTTTGGGGTGAGGGGCTGCCTCCGCACACGCGGAGACAGATACTCTCGCGGAGACTCCCCCTCTCACCCGGAACGCATCTGCCGATGCGTTCCGACCTCTCCCCGCACGCGACCGCACGCGGGGCGAGGTGAACCGGAGTCCGCCGCTCGATTCGGAGCAAAGTGATCACGCTGCCGGCAGGGCAAGCCGCTCGATGGTCTGAATATGCCGCGCCAGCAGGCTGCAGGCCTGTTCGATGTTGCGTGCGCGCAGCGCCTGCAGGATCACGCGATGATCCTGGCTCGGCCGCGGCCGCCAGCCGGCGTTGCGCGCCATCGCGAACACCAGTCGCGAATTCGCAAGCTGCAGGCCGTCGAGGCTGGCAAGCAGCCGCGGCATCGCGCACGGCGCCACCAGCGCATGGTGAAAGGCGCGATTGGCCATCTCGAAATCCTGCACCGTCTCGGCATTGTCGCCTTGGATCATGGCGAGTTCGATCCGTGCCAGATGGGCCGATGTGAGCCTGGGGGCGGCATTGCGCAACGCGACCACCTCGAGCGCGGCGCGCATCTCGGCGATTTCCTTCACCGACCTGGTGTCGAGCGGCGCGACCCGCACCCCGCGTCGCGGCACCGCAACAACGAGATGCTGCGCCTCCAATTGCCTGAAGGCCTCGCGCACCGGCACGTGGCTCGAATGGAATTCGCGCGCGACATGATCCTGCCGCAGCGGCGCGTCCGGCAGCAATTCGCCGTTGATGATGCGCTCGCCGATCGCTTCGGCGATGCGCCCCGCGGTGGTCGTGTTCTCGCCTTCGCTCGTCATAGATTATCTATCGTAAAAACGGGTGCGCGCGCGTACTGGCTCGGCTAGCATCGTTCCAAGTCCACAGATCATAGATAATATACCAGATTATCTATGATCCACAGCAAACGAGAAAGCAAGCCATATGGTTGATGTCGTGGAAATCGAACGGACCGACAGCGGCACCAGTGCAGCGCCCCGCAAGACCTGGGACCGTACCGAGGCTGAAGCACTCTACAATTTGCCGTTCGCGGATTTGATGTTTCAGGCGCAAGGCGTGCATCGCGCCAACTTCAATCCGAACCATGTCGAAACCGCGAGCCTGCTCAGCATCAAGACCGGCGGCTGCCCGGAAGACTGCGGCTACTGCTCGCAAAGCGCGCATTACGACACCGGCCTGAAGGCCACTCGCCTGATGCCGCGGGACGAAGTGGTCGCGGTCGCGCAGCGCGCCAAGGACGCCGGCGCAACCCGCTTCTGCATGGCTGCGGCCTGGCGCAGCCCGAAGGACCGCGATCTCGATCAGGTCTGCGACATGGTCAGCGCGGTGAAGGGCCTCGGCATGGAAACCTGCGTCACGCTCGGCATGCTGACGCCAAAGCAGGCCGAGCGTCTCTCCGACGCCGGCCTCGATTTCTACAACCACAACGTCGACACCTCGCCCGAGTTCTACGACAAGATCATCACCACCCGCACCCTGCAGGATCGCATCGATACGCTCGCGCATGTGCGCGACGCCGGCATCAAGGTCTGCTGCGGCGGCATTATCGGCATGGGTGAACAGGTCGATGACCGGCTCGGCATGCTGATGCTGCTTGCCAATCTTCCCAGCCATCCGGAGAGCGTTCCGATCAATCTGTGGAACGAGGTCAAGGGCGTGCCGGTCAACGACACCGCGGAACGGCCCGATCCGATCGCGCTGGTGCGTCTGGTTGCCACCGCGCGGATCATGATGCCGAAGAGCGTGGTGCGGCTGTCGGCCGGACGGCAATACATGACCGACGAGCTGCAGGCGCTGTGCTTCCTCGCCGGCGCGAATTCGATCTTCATCGGCGATGTGCTGCTGACCACCAGGAACCCGCAGCGCGATCGCGACGCCAATCTGCTGGACCGGCTCGGCATCAACTCCGCCCTCGCCTGAGCGCACCTCTGGCACGCGCGCGGCGGGATTCGCCGCGCGACCAACTACAAATCTGAGAGAGAAGCATGAGCGCAATCCATGCGGCCAAGGTCGCTGATTACGTCGCGGCCTTGCACGCCCTGAGCAAGGACGATCGGCTGCGCGGTCTCAAGCCGCGCGCGGGCATCGATTTCGTCTCGAACGACTATCTGGCGCTCGCGAACGCGCCGCGCATCAAGAATGCGGTCTCGGCCGCGCTCGAGGCCGGCACACCGATCGGCGCCGGTGGGTCGCGGCTGCTGCGCGGCAATTGCGAGGAGCACGAACGGCTAGAGGCCGAAGCCGCCGCGTTCTTTGGAGCCGAGACGGCGCTGTTCTTCGGCGGCGGCTATGTCGCCAATTTCGCCGTGCTGACGACGCTGCCGCAGCGCGGCGATCTCCTGGTGCTCGATTCTCTCGTGCACGCCAGCATCCATGAAGGCGCGCGGGCCGGCCGGGCCGAATTCCGGATCAGCGCGCACAATGATCCCCAGTCGGTCGAAGACACCATTCGCGGCTGGCGTGCCGAGGGCGGCACGGGCCGGGCCTGGATCGTGGTCGAAAGCGTCTACAGCATGGATGGCGATGTCGCGCCGCTCGACGACCTCGTCGCCATCGCGGACCGGCACGACGCGTTCCTGATGGTGGACGAGGCGCATGGCACCGGCGTCTATGGCGAGCAGGGGCGTGGGCTGACGGCGTCCTATGAGGGGCGCGAGAACCTCGTGATCGTTCATACCTGCGGCAAGGCGCTGGGCGCCGCCGGCGCGCTGGTCACCGCTTCGACCGTGCTGCGCGACTTCATGGTCAATCGCTGCCGCCCGTTCATCTTCGCCACTGCACCGTCGCCACTTGTGGCCGTCGCCGTGCGCGAGGCGCTGCTGATCCTGCAGCAGGAGCCCGTGCATCAGCAGCGCCTGGCAAAACTGGTCGCGTTCACGCATCGCGAGCTCGACCTGCGCGGTTGGCGCAGCCCGTCGCGCTCGCAGATCGTGCCCTATATCGTCGGCGACAATGCGCGTGCGATGCAGCTGGCGTCTGCGCTGCAGGCGCGCGGCTTCGATATCAGAGGCATCAGGCCGCCGACCGTGCCGGCAGGCTCTGCCCGGTTGCGGATTGCGCTGACCCTTAATGTCGACGAGGACGACGTGCGCGCGCTGCTCGACGCGCTGGTCGACGAGACCAAAGGCTGGTCGCGATGACGAGCCGGATCGTGATCACCGGCACCGATACCGGGATCGGGAAGACGGTGTTCTGCGCGGGCCTCGCCGGTTTCCTCGGCGCGCGCTACTGGAAGCCGGTTCAGGCCGGCCTCGAGGAGGAAACCGATGCGCAACTGGTCGCACGGCTTGGCGGGCTCCCGGCGGATCGCATCGTGCAGGAGCGTTACCGGCTTCGAACGCCGGCTTCGCCGCATCAGTCCGCCGCGCTCGACGGCGTGCGCATCGACGCTGCCGCGCTCGGCGTGCCCGATGCCGGGGACCGTCCGCTGGTGATCGAGGGCGCCGGCGGGCTGATGGTGCCGCTCGACGGCAACACGCTCTATATCGATATCTTCGCGCGATGGCGCCTTCCGGTCGTGCTGTGCGCCCGCACCGCGCTCGGCACCATCAATCACTCGCTGTTGTCGGTCGAGGCGCTGCGCACGCGCGGGATCGACATTCACGGGATCGCATTCATCGGCGAGAGCAATCCCGAGAGCGAGCGCGCGATCTGCGAGATCGGGCAGGTGCGCCGGCTAGGCCGGTTGTCCTGGCTTGCTCCGCTTGCGGCAGACACGCTGCAGGCAGCGTTCAAGGCGTCGTTCCGGCGGGAAGATTTCAATCCATGACATCCGCTCGGAAGTCGCCGATCTGGCACCCGTTCACCCAGCACGCGCTGCACGGCGAGATGAAGAGGATCGTGCGTGGGGAGGGCGCCTATCTCTACACCGCGGATGATCGCCGCATCATCGATGCGATCGCATCCTGGTGGGTCGTGACCCACGGCCATTGCCATCCGCACATCGTGCGCGCGATCCAGGACCAGGCGGAGCTGCTCAACCAGATCATCTTCGCGGGCCATACCCACGATCCGGCCGAGCAGGTCGCCGCGCAGCTGTTGAAGCTGGCGCCCGACGGGCTCGATTACGTGTTCTTCTCCGACTCTGGCTCGACCAGCGTCGAGGTGGCGCTGAAGATGGCGCTCGGCTACTGGCACAATATCGGCGCGACGCGCACGCAGATCATCGTGATGGAAAATTCCTACCATGGCGACACGGTCGGGACGATGTCGGTCGGCGCGCGCGGCGTCTTCAACAGGGCTTACGAGCCGCTGCTGTTCGACGTCGCGTCGATCCCGTTTCCGGCGCCTGGCTATGAACAGACGACGCTCGACGCGCTCGAAGCCGCGTGCAGGAAGGAATCCGCGGCAGTGTTCATTGTCGAACCGCTGATCCTGGGTGCGGGCGGGATGCTGATGTATCCGCCCTGGGTGCTGAAGGAAATGAAACGCATCTGCGCAGCCGCTGGCGTGTTGTTCATCGCCGACGAGGTGATGACCGGCTGGGGCCGCACCGGCACCTTGTTCGCCTGCGAGCAGGCCGACATCGCGCCGGATATCGCTTGCTATTCGAAGGGCCTCACCGGCGGTTCGCTGCCGCTCGCGGTGACGCTGTGCCGTGCGGAGATCTACGACGCACATTATTCCAGCGATCGTTCGCGCACCTTCTTCCATTCCAGTTCCTACACGGCTAATCCGATCGCCTGCGCCGCTGCAAAAGCAAACCTTGAGCTCTGGCAACACGGCGCGGGCGCGCGCACAGCCTCAGTGGCTGCGATGCAGGAGCGCCTGATCGCCGCGTTCCGCGCCGACGCGCGTTTCGAGAACGTCCGCCGCACCGGGACCGTCACCGCACTTGATCTGAAGGCGAGCGATGCGGGCTATCTCGCCGGCATCGGCCCAAAGCTTCAGGCCTTCTTCGAACGCCGCAATCTGCTGCTGCGGCCGCTCGGCAACACGATCTACGTCATGCCGCCCTACTGCGTCACGGAGGCGGATCTCGAGGAGATCTACGACGGGATCAGGTGCGCGGCCGACGCGCTGGCTTGACGGCGCGCTTCGCGCCCAAAAGTCAGGGATGATGATCGCATCGCGGTCGTGGTGTGCGCGATGGGGTCTCATACGACATCGGCGTGCCCTTGCAGGCACGCCGATGAGCCCGATCATGAGTGCTGGCGTGCCGCCGGATGCGGCCTCGCAGCAGGATGCGGCCGCGGCGCCGGTCGTGACACATGCGGGGGCGCGGGCCGATGCACAACCGCTTGCGCGACGCGCGGCGCCGGTGGATGCGCGACCGCGCGTGGCTGCGGCGGTGCATGCTGCACGAGCTGCGGTCTTGACGCCGGCGGAGCGACGTGCGGCGCGGGTGCGGGATGTGCGCCGGTGCCGGGGAGAGCATGCGCAGTCGGCAAGGCGTGTCCCGGCGGTAAGGCGTGTGCCGGCGGCAAAGCGTTCCCCGTCGGTAGAGCGTGTCCGGCCGGCGAAGCGCTTGCTGTCGGCAGGGCGTGTCCTGGCGGCGGAGCATTCCCCGTCGGGAGTGCATGTCCCGTTGGCAAGGCGTGTGCGGCCGTGGGTTGCGCATGTCGGGGCGGCGGCGCCGCGATCGGCTTGCCCGGGCGCGCGGCCACCACGCCGGCGCCGCTGAACCGTGCTGCGTGCGCGGTCGCGGCGACCGCCGGATGACCATGGTTGTTGGCGAGCGTCAGCGCCGGATTCTTCATCGCCGCTTCCGCGTGTCGCGTCTGCTCGCCGGTCGCGGCCACGTGGTGCGCGCTCTGGGCCGCGAGCTGCTGTGGCGTCGGCTTCACCGTAGTGCCGCCGGTGCCGCCGTTGTAGCTGACGTTGGTCGTGTTGTTGACGACGGTCTTGTTGTAGACGTTGGTGACCGAGACGTTCGAGATGTTGTTGACGGAACTGTTGTAGAAGAAGCTGCCGCCGCGCCAGTAGCCGCCCTCATAGCCGACGCCGGTGTAGCCGAAGCCATAAGAGATGCCGCCGTAGAAGCCGACGGTCGCGCCCCAGTATCCGGCGTGGAAGGCGTAGGCGCCGTCGCTCCAGCCCCAATAGCCGGGTGTCCACAGCAATTCGGGCGCAGGCGGAAGCACCCATGTGCCGGGCACCCAGTAGTAACCGGTGTCGTCGTTCCATGCCCAATAGCCCGGAGTCCAGATGTAGCCGGGCGCGGGGATCGGCGGCTGGACATAGACCGGCAATGGCGGCGGCGCCGCATTGACGGTGATGCCGATGGCAAGCTGCCCGCGTGCTGGCGCGAGCGGTGAGAGACAGCAGAGGCTGAGAGCCAGGGCGAAAGGCAGTCCGGCGATGCGGCGCATGGCACATACTCCAATCTTCTTCCCCCAGCGTTGGAGTCGAATAGTGGCGGCGACATGAACCCGTTGTGAATGTTTGTGCTGACACCGTGATTTCGAGATCGCGCGACGGCGGGATCGTTAACGACGGCGAATGCAAGTCAGCTCGGTGTCAGGATGGAACGCGACGGTGCGGTCGCGTCAGCTTCATCACTGCGCCAAATAGTCGAATTTTCGATTTGAATTGGACGACGACCCCCTGCGCGTCATCAATCGGTGCCCGGAGCATCCGGCTGCCAAAGGCCGGGCAGGGAGGTTTGGCATGGCGCGATCCGCCGACATCGACATCAACGCGGGCGCGCGCCTCGACAGGCTACCGATCTGCGGATTCCACTGGCGCATCATGGCCCTGATCGGCGCCGGCATGTTCCTCGACGCGTTCGATATCTATCTGGCCGGCGGCGTGCTGGGCGCCGTGCTCAAGGAAGGCTGGTCGACGCTCGAGCTCAACGCCGCATTCGTCTCCGCGACCTTCGTCGGGATGACGATCGGCGCGTGGTGCTCCGGCATCCTCGGCGATCGGTTCGGCCGCCGCTTCTCCTATCAGATGAACCTCGCGATCTTTGGCCTCGCCTCGATCGCCGCGGCCTTCGCGCCGAACATGATCGTCCTGATCGGCCTGCGTTTCATCATCGGCATTGGCCTCGGCGCAGAGATCGTGGTCGGCTACGCGACGTTGACGGAATTCGTGCCGGCTTCCTCGCGTGGGCGCTGGATCGGGCTGCTGGCGGTGATCACCAATTTCTCGCTGTTCGTCTCGTCGATGGTCGGCCTGTGGGTGATCCCGACGCTTGGATGGCGCTACATGTTCGGCCTTGTCGGTTGCCTTGCGATGGTCGTCTGGATTCTGCGCAAGTCGATGCCGGAATCGCCGCGCTGGCTCGCCGCCAACGGACGCGCCGATGAAGCCGAGAAGATCCTGTCGGCGATCGAAGTCGAGGCCGCGCGCAAGGCGACACTGCCTGCCGTCGCTGCCCGCGCGCCGGTGCAGGAGTCTCCCGGCGCGGTCTGGCGTCTGTTCCAGCCGCCGTATCTCGCGCGCACGCTGCTCGGCAGCCTGTTGCACATCGTCGTCGGCTTCAGCCTCTACGGGTTCATCGGCTGGCTGCCGACCTTCATGGTCAAGGGCGGCCACAGCGTGGTTTCCTCGCTGGGCTACACCACGGTGATGGCGCTGGGCGGCCCGGTCGGATCGCTGATCGGGCTCGTGCTGGCGGACCGGCTCGGACGCAGGCTGTCGATCGTCTGTTCGTCGATTGCGGCAGCGGCGCTCGGTATCGCCTATCCATACATGCCGGATGGCGTTGCGCTCGCGGGTGTGGGCTTCCTGCTGATCACGGCGATCTACGTGATGCTGGCGACCGGGTTCGCGATGCACGTCCCCGAACTGTTTCCGACGCGGTATCGGCTTCGCGGCACGGCGATCTGCGCCACATCCGGACGCATCGCGACCGCGCTGGTTCAATACGTCGTGGTTGCGATCTTCGCCTGGCAGGGGCTAACCGGCGTGCTGACGACCCTGGCCGGCATCCTCGTCTTCCAGGCCGTGGTCTTCCTCGTGTTCGGTTTCGAGACCAAGGGGCGCTCTTTAGAGGACGCATCGGCCGTCACGGACGCCGAGGCAGCACGTCAATCGCCCATGGCGCGGAGGCCGGCGGACCTCGGCGCCTAGTTCAGGTCGGAGCACGCCGCCCTGATCCGGTCGCGGAGCCAGCCGTTCGCGTTGCTTTGATCGTATCTGCGGTGCCAGTACAACATCCAGTCGAACGGCGCGGACTCGAACGGCAGTTCCTCCATCCTCAGATCGTCGTCCATCAGCACGGTCGCGAGGTGCCTCGGCATCACCGCGAGCAGATCGGTCTTCTTCAAGACGTGAGGCACGACCAGCCAATGCGGCACGTTCAGGGCAATGCGTCTTCGATGGCCGCGTTCGGCGAGCACGTCGTCGACGAAGCGAAGATCGGTCGGGCTCATCGAGACCTTCATGTGCTCCTGCGCGATGAAGCGCTCAAAGGTCAGCCGTGCGCGCTTGATCTGGTGTCCGCGTCGCATCAGGCAGACCATGCGGTCGCGCAGCAGCGTTTCCGAACGGATCGATGCGGAATGCTCGAGCCCCATGCTCACCGCGACGTCGATCTCGTCCCGCTCCAGCGCATCGATCGTCAGGGCGGGCGGCAGATGGATCGTGTTGTAGGAAATTCGGCCCTCCGGCGGCCGCGTTGCGGCGAGCCGCGGCAGCAGCAGGCACGCGAGAATGTCCGACATCCTGATCGTGAAGGTGCGTTCGGTCCGGTCTGGATCGAAGCCGGCGTCGCTCGCCATCACGCGCTCGACCTGGCGCAGGACCTGGCGCAGCGGCTCCGCCAGTTCGGTGGCGCGGGGCGTCGGCTTCATCCCGGTCGTGGTCCGCACCAGGAGTTCGTCCTTGAACATCGCGCGCAACCGGTTGAGCGCATTGCTCATCGCCGGTTGACTGAGGCCGACGCGATCCGCCGCCTTGGTGACGTGACGCTCGGTCAGCAATGCGTCCAGCGCGACGAGCAGATTGAGGTCGATGGATCGAAGGTTCATCCATCATTCATATCGTGAATGACGAAAGATAACAAATCCATTTCATCCATGATGGCGCAGCGCGTATCAATCGATCAGGACCAAGGAGGGCATCAATGAGCTTTGAGACGATCAAGCGCGACGTGAAGATCTGCATGTTCGACCAGTACGGCACGGTCGTCGACATGCAGGGCGGCCTGACCAGGATCGCGGCGCCGTTCCTCGAGAAGAAGGGCTGGAAGGGCGATCCGGATTCCTTCGTCACGTGGTGGCGTCGCACGCATTTCGAGAACTCGATGATCGATGCGCTGCTGCATCGCGAGCACACGCCCTATCGCGAGATCGGGCACCGCGCGGTTGCTCACGTCATGGACCGCGCGAAGATCGACTATACGATGGACGATGTGCGTTACCTCGTGGGCGAGATCGAGAAGCTGTTGCCGTTTCCAGAGGTGCCGGACGCACTCGCGCGGCTGCAACGCAAGTACAAGCTCGTCGTGCTCTCGAACGGCGATCCGGACATGCTCGAGACCGCGAAGCAATACCACAAGGTCCCGTTCGATCGCGTGATCTCGGTGGCGGAGGCCAATTCGTTCAAGCCGCATGTCGCGACCTACACCAAAGCGGCCGAGATCATGGGCGTGAAGCCGGCGCAGGTGCTGTTCGTGGCCAATCATGCCTTCGACTGCATCGGCGCCAAGTCCGCCGGCATGCGGACGGCCTTCATCGATCGGCGCAGCCGCCCGTTCGGCATCACGCCGCATCAGCCCGATATCCTGGTGCCGTCGATGAAGGACCTCGCCGATGCGATCGTCTGATCGCGAGCCGCTGTCGGGCATCAGGGTCCTCGACCTCTGCCGAGTGGTCTCCGGCCCGTTTGCCACGATGCAGCTCGGCGATCTCGGCGCCGACATCGTCAAGATCGAGGATCCGCGTCAAGGCGACGAAAGCCGCCGTTACGGACCCCCCTTCGTCGGCGGCGAGAGTGCGTATTTTCTGTCGGTGAACCGCAACAAGCGAAGTTGCGCCATCGATCTGAAGTCGCCGGCCGGGCGCGACGCGGTGCTCGATCTTGCATCCGTCGCAGACGTCGTCATCGAGAACTTTCGCCCCGGCACCCTGGACAAATGGGGGCTCGGCTTCGACGCGCTGCGCGCCCGCAAGGCCGACATCATCCTGTGCAGCATTTCGGGATTCGGTCGCACCGGTGCCGACGCCGCGCGCCCCGGCTACGATCTGATTCTGCAGGGCGAATCCGGCGTGATGGACATCACCGGCGATCCGGACGGACCGCCGACCAAGGTCGGCACGTCGATCGCGGACCTCGTCACGGGCCTTTATGCGTCGCATTCGGTGTTGGCCGCGCTGATGCGCAAGAGCCGCACCGGCGAGGGCGGCCGGGTCGACGTCTCCATGCTCGACGCCATGGCGTCGCTGCTGACGTTCAACGCCGGCATGTACTTCGCCTCGGGACAAAGCCCGAAGCGCCGCGGCAATGTCCATCCGACCATCAGCCCGTATGAACCGTTCGAGGCGAGTGACGGCTGGATCAATGTCGGGGTCGCGAACGACAAGTTCTGGGCGGCGTTTTGCGGCGTCGTCGGCCGTCCGAAGCTGCGCGAGGACATCCGCTTCGCAACCGCTCCGAAGCGTGCGGCGAGCCGCAACGAGCTCGTCGCGATCCTTTCGCCGATCTTTGCCCGGCGAAGTCGCGCCGACTGGCTGCAGGCGCTCGGCGCGGCGGGCATTCCGTGCGGCGCGATCAAGTCGGTCGGCGAGGTCTGCGAAACGCCGCAGCTCACGCAGCGCGGAATGGTCCAGACCATCAGCCATCCGGCCGCGGGAGATGTGATGTTCATCGCGAGGCCGACGCGGTTCGGCGACGAACCGCCGCCACCTTCCACGCCGCCGCCGATGCTCGGCGAACACACAAGCGAGGTGTTTGCGGAATGGCTCGGCTGGAGCGACGATCGGCTCGAGAGGTCAGCGGTCGATGGCGCGTTCGGCGACTTTGGACGGACGTTCGTGCGATCGTCGATGTGAGCGGCGCCGCTGCGGTCGCGCCGCGCCGCCCAACGTGCGGCGAAATGGAGCGTAGCACAGTCCTGGCCTTTACCTGATCAAGCGCGCCCGTCCGCGGGAATTAAGAACTCGCTTTCCAAGATACAGAATTTGGATGGCGCAATCCTGAATCGACGCCAATATTCTGGCCCAGGTTGAGGAGCGGCGCGCGATGAAGGACCTTATTGCCAAGTTCCTAACGTACAATCTGGAGATGCTTGCCAAGGCCTACGATGAGGACCCGGCCGCGCATGACCAGAATGCAGTCTGGCTGCGCGCTGCGATTCCGGCTTGTCCGGCGGCAGCCGAGATCGGTTGGATCGGCGGCAATCCAGAACTTCCTGATCCCTTCCAATGGCCCAGCAGGGACGGCCAGCCGTATCAGTTTCTTTGCCAGATCAATTGCGCGTCCTTGCCGCCCAGCCTGTGGGGCGGCGTCGGTCAGAGGACGGGATGGCTGGCATTTTTCGCAGCCGTTTCCGGCCGTATCGACGTGAAGGTCATCCATCAACCGACGCTCGGACCGCAACGCGGCAACGAACGCGCCTGGCAGAAGAGCGCCACGGGTCTGTATTGGGTCGATGACAAGTATGACGGGCTGCTGGCAACGCCGCCCAGATGGCCGCTCGACTTCGTGCATCCCGTCGACGGCGAAAGCTGCGTTCCAAACCGGCTGCGGCGCAATCCTTCTGCCGATGCAGTTTTCGCCATCGCATCGTGGGAGCTTCAGCCGATCGATTGGAGAACGCTCGAACTGCTCGTGCAGGAGGCGCTTGCCCAATCGAGGGCGTGGGCGGCGCGTCTGACCGACGCGGCGCGGCAGCAGGAAGCGCGGCTCAAGCAGCCGCGCAAGGAGCTGGTGACTGCGTTCGAGCAACTCGCTGAAACAGCGGAACGGCTGCGCGAGGCGTTGGCACGTTCCGAAGCGGAGCAGCCATTCTCGTTGCAAAGCTGGCTGTCCCACGCCGAACTGGTCCTGCGCATCAGGGAGCTGCGCGACGAGATCACCTTGCAGCGTGGCGGCAGCTTCGTTGCGGCGCTCGACAAGTCGGAAATCGAGCTCGCCAATGGCGAGGGTTTTCTGGCGCCGATCTGGGTGAAATCGAAAGCGCCTCTGTTTCCGCCCGATACCGAGCAAGGGCGCAGATATGCCGGGCTGGTTCGGCTCATTCAGGACCTTGAACGAGATATTCAGGCCGACGTACGGATGCCGTCGCCCGACAGGGGCGTTTCAGCCGATCTCGCCGGCTGGCTGGAATACAGGGAGAAGTTTCCGCAGGAGTGGGAAGCCTATGCGGCGCGGGTTCGCGGGATTCGCAAACTGTACTACGCGTTCTGGATCGACAACGCCGCGGCGCTCGAGACGACGATGGCGCATGGTCGCGGGCTGCCGCCGCCCGAAAGCTGGGCAGACGCCCGCGGGCGCGCGGAGAGCGAGCGCGACTGGGCGCATGAGCAATTGCGCAGGTTCGGAATGGTCGAGGCAAGCGAGGGCCAGAGGCCCGCCATCGCACGGAGCAGGCAGCAGAAGGCCGAGGCGCTCGTCGCAGAGCTGGAGACGGTCATGCACAGGATCCGCGATCGCCAGAGCGAGGCTGCGTTCGTGCCTGACGAGTGGACCGCGCTGTATCGGCTGCTCGATGAGCGGGCGGCCGATCAGGCGCTGCCGGAGTTCTGGTCGACGGGGTACAGGGTGTTGCGCTCCGAAATCGCCAAGCAGCTTTACGCCGACGATCCCGATGCAGTGATCATGGCCGCCCGGCATCCGCTTGAGACCGACTGGGCGTTCGACGCCGAGCAAGCCACGCTCCAGATCGGCGGCGCCCCGCGCGGCTGGTGCGCGGACTTTATCGAAAACAAGCCGAACTCGGTCATGCTGCTGCAATTTCCGAGCAACAATCTCACGCATTTCAGATGCGGCGACGTCAGCGACCTCGTCGTCTCGATCTCCCGCTCCGATCTTGAACGGCACGACTTCAGACATGTGCGGGTGGATGTATCGAACTGACAGATCCGCCGCAAAGGCGGTTGCCGGTGGCAGCCGAATGATCAGCGAAGCGAAAGACGGCCAATATCCAATTGCTGGCTGCGCAAAGGTGTCCTTTTGAAACGGCCTGTCATTCTTGCCGTCATGGCCATTGCATTGGCGTGGCTGTTGGTCCGATGCAGTACGCCGCAGGCATCTTTGCGCTACCGGATGACCATCGAGGTCGAAACCCCCGGCGGAATGAGGTCCGGCTCTTCAGTCATGGAGTTGCGCCTTGAGCGGGAATTCCTGATCCCGATGCCGGGCGCTGGTGGTTCCGACTGGGGTGGTGGCTTCACCGTGCACGGCGAAGTCCCATTTGTGGATCTTGGCGACGGAAAGGTTCTGTTCGCGACGAACTACGATCGAAATTACAGCTATCTGAGCAGCATGACGCATATCGTCGTCCAGGTTCTCGGTTATCGCGAGCTGGCGCCGCCACTTCCGTCCGGCGACAACGCGAGAACCATGAGCGCGGCTGTCAAAGCCAAGCCATCCGGCGTCCTGCGCCCGAAGGACTATCCGACGCTGGTGACGTTCACCGACACGAGCAAGCCTAAATCCGTTGTCGTGGTCTCGTCCGACAATCTCGCCGCCGCCTTCGGGGCGGGCTACCGGCTCGGCAGAATGACGTTTCAAGTGGTCGAGCAGAATGCGCCGCTCACCGCTACTCTCGCGGCCCGTTTTCTGGCGCTTGTTGACGAGCGCGGTCGGCTGATCCTGCGTTAACTGGCTCGGTGGTGCATCGCGAGGTGTTGGCGGCGTCCCGTCAATCGGGATCAGGCCTCGGGTTGAGCCGGCGGCATGAAGGTGCCCGACCATATTCCGCGCCTGGCTTGGTTCGCCTCGTCCTGCTCCGGCTGAGACGGTCACTGTCATTGCCAGGATCGATATCCGGTTTCATACTCTGGCATAGGCCGGAGCCGGCCAGCTAACCTGACGGCGCGGCCAACCCGGAGAATACAAGAGACAATACCGGGTTTCTGAGCGGCGGGAGACGGCGATGTCGTTTCGTCTCGCATTCGCCTTTGTGTCGATAGCGGCGCTGCTGGTTGATTCGACTGACGCCGTGTCGCAGGACATGCTGCGGAGTGTCGACCTCAACAGTCCGGAAATGACGGCGTCGGAGATGACGCGCGCCGAGGTCGATGCGCTCCTCAAGTCGATCCCTCAAGGGGACGGACGCACTGCAGATTTGGATGGAAAGCGACTGTCGCACCTCGATCTCTCGGGCCTCGACTTCTCCGGCGGCAACCTTCATCTCGTAAAGCTCAACCAGACCAATCTGAAAGGCGCCCGCTTCGATCGGGCTATCTTGAACCAGGCCTGGCTGATCGACGCAGACTTGACGGGGGCGTCCCTCGTCAAGGCATCGCTGCTCGGCACGCAGATGCAACGCGCCAAGCTTGGCGGCGCCGACTTGAGCGGCGCTCGGATAACCGCCGATCTTTCCGGTGCCAGCCTGATCGGGGCCAGGCTTGCGGGCGCCGATCTGAGCGCTGATATGCGCAACCAATCGATGGGCCTGATGCGTGGCGTGCTCAAATCCGCCGATCTGCGGAACGCGGATTTAAGCGGCGCCAATCTCTCGCGCGCCGATCTCGAATTTGCGCAACTGCAGAATGCCAATTTGGCGAACTGCAGCCTCCATAGAGCTGACCTTGCGGGAGCCGACCTATCCGACGCCAATGTCGCCGGCGCAGATTTCACCGAGGCCGACCTTGCGTCGGCCCTGTTGCCGAGCGCGGCGGCGCTGGCCGAGGCCCGCAATCTGGACAAGGCCCGGAACTTGAACTTGGCGCGGCGCCCCCGTTAGGGATCGAATTGCAGTGTCCTGCGACAAGACCTATGTTCTGTCTTGAGAACCACGCAGCCGCTCATCGTGCGGCGGGCACGACCACGGTGGATGGTTGCATGTCGCACCGGAGGTGACGCCATGACCATTTCTTCCAAACTGCACAATTATCTCGCTGCAGAAAACATCGAGTACGACGAAATCCCGCACGTACTGACGATGTCGTCAGCCCTTACCGCCCAGGCTTGTCACGTCTCGGGCGATCGCTTGGCCAAGGCCATTGTGCTGCGCCGCAACGACGGGTATCTGCTCGCCGTGCTGCCGGCATCGCATCACCTCAGGCTGGCGGATCTCAGGGCGAGATTCGGTGACGATATCGCCATGGCCGCTGAAGGCGAGATCGATCGGCTGTTCACGGACTGTGCGCACGGGGCGGTTCCCGCCGCCGGTAGCTGCTACGGGCTCGACGTTATCGTTGATGACAGCATCCGGATGCAGCCCGAGATCTATATCGAAGCCGGCGATCATGAGACGTTGCTTCATCTCGGTCGTGCGCAATTCGCACGCCTGACCGCCGGTTCCCTGCATGGCAGCTTCAGTGCGCATGACTGAGGCGGCGTGACAGCGGGACCATCTATCTGTGCGCCCCGACTGGAGCATGATCCGGAGGGGTACGAAGCGGCTCTTCCCCGAGACAAGGGAGGAACGCGCTTGCGCGGAGATCATGCTCAAGCAAGGGGCTCGAGCGCGATAACGCTTCGACCCGGTTTCATCGTGCCTTAAGGCGCAGCACGCATGCAGTCGCGCCAGCTCTGTTGTATAATTGCGAGCGAGGGGGTGCTGCCTTGGACGGGAGGTTCTCCATGAAAGTCAAGGACGTGATGCACAAGGGCGTCGATTGGGTGAGCCCCGACACGCCAATCACCGAAATCGCGAAATTGATGCAAGGGCACGACATCGGCTGCATTCCGATCGGGCAAGACGATCGTCTGATCGGGATGGTGACGGATCGCGACCTCGTCTGCAAAGGTCTCGCGAGCAAGGACTTCAACTCTGCGCGCACCACAGCGCGGGATGTGATGACCGAAGGCATCCACTGCTGCCGGGAAGACGACGATCTGACGAAAGCTATACATCACATGGAAACGCTGAAGATTCGCAGACTGCCTGTGATCAACAAGAGCAAGCGGATGGTTGGCATGATCAGCCTGGGCGATGTAGGCCACTTTGCCGGTGCCGATCTCTTGTCCCAATGCATGAAGAGCGTGTCGGCTCATCATTGAGGCGAGGCCGGTCTGCGGGAAGCTGGCAGACCGGCCAGTATCGTGGTCAACCGGGAAGGCAACCGGTGCCGGCTGTCTCGCAGGCATCGGCCCGAAGCTGGACGGCGATCGGCACGGTTCGATCTCCATCCGATCTGTCGAGGGGCGGATCGCACGACGATCCGCCCGACACCTCGTTATCGCCCGGTCGATCAACCGAGGTGATGAACCTTCTGCAAGCCGTAGACCGGGGTTGGGATGCCTTCCATCCGCGCCTTCAGTTGCAGCGCCAGATACTGGGAGTAATGCCGCGACTGGTGCAGATTGCCGCCGTGGAACCAAAGTGCCTCCTGCTGGGTCGGCTTCCACATGTTGCGCTGCTCGCCCTCCCACGGGCCGGGGTCCTTGGTGGTATCGGATCCAAGACCCCAGACCTTGCCGACCTTGTCGGCGACGTTCTTCGAGATCAGGTCGGCGGCCCAACCGTTCATCGAGCCATAGCCGGTGGCATAGACGACGAGATCGGCGGGGAGTTCGCTGCCGTCCACGAACCTGACGCCGGTTTCGGTCAGTTCCCGCACCGCAGCGCCCTTGCCGCTCTTGAGCTTGATCGAACCGTCGATCACGAGATCGCAGGCGCCGACGTCGATGTAATAGCCCGAACCACGGCGCAGGTACTTCATGAACAGGCCGGAGCCGTCGTCGCCCCAATCATGCATGAAGCCGACTTTCTCCAGCGCGGCGTAGAAATCCTTGTCGCGCTCGCGCATCTGCTCGTAGAGCGGGATCTGGAATTCGTGCATGATCTTGTAGGGCAACGAGGCGAAGATCAAATCGGCCTTGCGCGTGGTCATCCCGCTCGCCACCGCCTGCTCCGAATAGAGCGCGCCGAGCCCGATATCCATCAGCGTGTCGGATTTCACGATATGCGTGGACGAGCGCTGCACCATGGTGACGTCGGCGCCACCTTCCCATAGCGCCGCGCAAATATCGTGGGCGGAGTTGTTGGAGCCGATCACCACCACCTTCTTGCCGCGATATTTCTCCGGCCCCGGGTGGGTCGAGGAATGCTGCTGCTCACCCTTGAAGATGTCCTGCCCCTTGTAGGTGGGCCAGTTCGCCTTGCCCGACATGCCGGTCGCCAGCACGAGCTGCTTCGGCTTGAGCGTGATCTCCTTGCCGTCGCGCTCGACCACGACGGTCCATTCCCCGGCCTTCTCGTCATACTTGGCCGACTTCGCCGTGGTCGAGCTCCAGTAGTTGAGCTCCATGACCTTCGTGTACATCTCCAGCCAGTCGCCGATCTTGTCCTTCGGCGCGAACACCGGCCAGTTTTTCGGGAAGTCGATATAGGGCAGATGGTCGTACCAGACCGGATCGTGCAGGCAGAGCGACTTGTATCGCTTGCGCCAGGAATCGCCGGCGCGTTCGTTCTTCTCGATGATGATGGTTGGCACGTTCAATTGCCGCAGCCGCGCGCCAAGCGCGATGCCGCCCTGGCCACCGCCGATGATCAGCGCATAGGGTTGTTTTGCATGACCCAGCTCGGTGATTTCCTGGTCACGTTCCTCGCGCCAGCTCTTACGGTCCTTGCCATGGCCGTGCTTGGCGCCGAGCGGACGGGTGGAGCCGGACTTTTCCTCATGTCCCTTGAGCTCGGCCATGGTGGTGAGCAAGGTCCAGATGCGTCCATCCTTCATGCGCAGGTGACCATAGCCGCGCGCGACATCGGTCTCGAATTCGATCCAGCTCTCGATGATGCCGCCGGCCTCGCTCGCGGCTTCGCCATCGGCAATGCGCCATCCCGACGGTTTGCTATCCGCAAGCCGCGCTTGAAGCATGTCGCGGATCTGATCCTTGCCTTCCATGGTTTTGATGTTCCAGGTGAAGGTGACCAGATCGCGCCAGTAGCAATCGGTCTGGAACAGCGCGATCGCGCGTTCGATGTCACCCGACGACAATGCGACGTTGAACTCGTCGAGCAGCGCGGTGATCTTTCCGTCCGGGGCCTTCGTGAGCATGGTTTCATTCTCCCATATGCCGGCGTCGATCGCCTTTGCGTCGTGGGTCCGGCGCGTTTGTTAGCGAGGTCGAATCTTGCCTCGACCACCATGTCAGCAAGCCTCATGCCATTGCGGCGAATCTCGAAAAACGCTCGGCATTTCCTCGCGTTAGCTGTCGGCGCCAGGCCGCCTCACTTGTTGCGTCATGCAACAGGTGTTGCACGCAACAAACTTGATCGGCGGCACAATCCGAGTGACACTCGACGCAACAACGTGCGGGGAAACATCCAGGAGCATCAGCCGTGACGACGGAGCGGGCTGCGCACATCGACGAGCTGGTTCGCGTTGCGGACGGCCAGAGCAGCGCGCGTGACGCAATCATCCATCAGTCGTGGGTGCGATGCGTCTCCGAACACAAGCTCGATCCGTTGGTGCTGCGCGACGCTCATATCGTAACGTCCGGGCGGCTGCGCGAGCATCGCGACGCCATGGACGAGTTCCTGCACACGGCGCGCTTCGGCGTCGAGATGCTGTATCGTCAGATCGCCGGACTCGGCTATGTGCTGCTGCTCACCGATGCCAGGGGCATCACGGTGGATTTCATCGGCGACCCGACATTCAACAACACGCTTCGCAGGGCCGGCCTCTATCTCGGCGCCGACTGGAACGAGCCGCATGCCGGCACTTGCGCAGTCGGCACCTGCATCGCGACCGAAGAAGCCCTGACGGTGCATCAATCCGACCATTTTGACGCCACCCATATTCCGCTGACCTGCACGGCCGCGCCGGTCTTCGATCCCAGCGGCAAGCTCGCTGCGGTCTTGGATATCTCCGCGCTGCGCTCGCCGGAACCGAAGGCCAGCCAGTTCCTGGCGCTGCAACTGGTCAAGTCGTTTGCTCACAAGATCGAGAATGCGAATCTGCTGAACCGTTTCCGGCAGGAATGGATCATCAAGCTGTCCGGCTCCGCGGAATTCGCCGATGTCGATCCGGACTATGTGATGGCCGTCGATAGCAGCGGCCACATCATCGGCTTCAACAATCGCGCAAGGCAGCTGCTCGCCCGCGAACTGGCCAAGCGTCCGGACCTTCGCCTGCGGGCCGACGGCTTCGGCGTGTCCGACATCTTCGAATGCACCATCGACGATCTGCCGCGCTTCGCCCATTCGCGCCCCACCGGCCAACGTACGCTGCGGCTAGCCAACAGCGGCGCGACGTTGTTCGCGCAAACCTTGCCGCCCCCGAACAAGCTGGCGGCGCCGGCCTCCTCCCGCAGCGAGTCGGCGCTTCCGGCGCCGCTACGGAACCTGTTCCGCGGCGATCCCGCCATGCATCACGTGGTGACGCGCGCCGCCAAGCTCATCAACACCCAGATGGGCCTGCTCATCACCGGCGAAACCGGCACCGGCAAGGAGCACCTGACGAAGGCGCTGCATTCGGTCAGTGCGCGGGCAGGCAGGCCCTTCGTCGCGGTCAACTGCGCCGCGCTGCCGGAAAGCCTGATCGAGAGCGAGCTGTTCGGCCACGAGGCAGGCGCCTTCACCGGAGCGGCGGCCAAGGGCAAGAAGGGTCTCGTGCTCGAAGCCGACGGCGGCACCCTGTTCCTTGACGAGATCGGCGACATGCCGATCTCGTCGCAGACGCGCCTGTTGCGCGTGCTCGCCGAGCGCGAGGTGACACCGGTCGGCCGCACCCGGCCGGTCCCGCTCAATGTCCGCGTCATCGCTGCCACCCATCGCGACCTCGTCACGCTGGTGAAGGCGGGGCAGTTCCGCGAGGATCTCTATTTCCGCCTCAACGGCGCGGTGCTTGCGCTGCCTCCGCTGCGTCAGCGCACCGATATCGAGTGGCTGATCGATCAATCCCTGCATCGGCTTTCGACGGAGCACAAGGCCAACTATGCGCTGACGGCAAGCGCGCGCAGCGCGCTGCTCAAGTACCAATGGCCTGGCAACATCCGCGAGCTGATCAATGCGCTCGATCATGGCTGCGCGCTGTCGAACGACGGCACGATCGATCTTGCCGATCTGCCGGACCGGATCGCTCATCCCCTGGGTCAGGACAGCTCCGGAAAGCCGGCACGTGGCAGAGCGGCGACGTCGTGGCAAGCCGATGCGCTACTTGCGGCGTTGCGCAACAATCGCTGGAACGTCTCGCAGGTGGCGCGCGAACGCGGCGTCGATCGCTCGACCATCCATCGCCAGATTGTCCGCTTCGGCATCACGATGCCGAAAGACCTGACCTGAGTGCGGTCGTTGCCCGCCGTCGCTGACCGCCACCGTCAGATACGACATCCCTGCCGAACAGCGGCGCGAACCCATACATAATTGAAATTGCATGTGATTTTTCCTGCCCCAGGCGTTCGGCCGCCGTCGGCCGACTTCGGCCCACCCGCTGTCGCAAGCGAAATTCAGCACGCCTCACGACAGCGTGCGCCGTTCGCTGCGGGATCGTAGTATTGTCGTCGGCAGCCGTCGAAGCTAGGATTTCGCGTAGCATTCGATCGCGACGCACGAAGAGATGCACTCCAGAATCAAGCGGATGGTCGCGGCTGCGATCGGACGGCACGGCAAATGGAGGACATTATGGCGTGGCGTGACGACAAGGCCCGGGCAGCCCTGATCCGCGATGCAGCGGGCAGCGTGCCAGCGGGCAAGAGCCCCCGGGCCTTTGCCGAGCCCTTGTTCGGCTACACCAATATCGAGGATCTCGCCAATTACGATGCCGCCTCGCTTGCCCTGCTGGCGGAGCAGGCCTGGGAGCACGTGCAGCGGCGCACGGCCGGCAGCGCCGATATCCGCGTCGTCAATCCGACGTTGCCGAACGGACGCGAGATTTCCGTGCTCGAAATTCTCAACGACAACATGCCTTTCCTGTTCGATTCCACCATGGCGGAGCTCGCCGATCAGGGCCTCGAGGTCACCCTGGTCGCTCACCCGATCATCGCGGTGGAGCGCGACGATGGAGGCAAGCTGCTGCGATTCTACGGGGAAGCACTGCCGGACGGAGCAAAGGGCGCGCGCGAAAGCCTGATTCATCTCCACATCACCCGCCTGGATGCGGATTCCGATCGCCAGAAGCTGATCGACGGCCTGACCAGGACGTTGAACAATGTCCGCGCCTGCGTTGCCGACTGGCGCGTCATGCGTGACAGTGTCGAGGAAGCGATCAAGACGTTCTCTTCCAATCCGCCGCCGCTGCCGATCGACGAACTCGCCGAAGCCAATCAGTTCCTGCAATGGCTCTGCGCGGACAATTTCACTTTCCTCGGCGTGCGCAAATATCGCTTCTCGCCCGACAGCGACGCGTCGGACGACATTACAACCGGCGAAGGCCTCGGCATTCTGCGCGATCCGGACGTGAAGGTCCTGCGTCGCGGCAGCGAAATGGTGGTGATGACACCGGAAATCCGCGAGTTCATGCACGAGCCGACCCTGCTGATCGTCATCAAGGCCAATGTCTCCAGCCGCGTCCATCGCCGCACCCGGATGGATTATGTGGGCATCAAACTCTACTCGCCCGACGGCCGGCTCGAAGGCGAGTTGCGCGTCGTCGGCCTTTTCACCTCGGGCGCCTATACTCGCTCGGTACGGCAGATCCCTTATGTTCGCCACAAGGTTTCGCGGGTGCTGCAGCGCGCGGGCTTCGACCCGAACGGTCATTCCGGCAAGGCGCTGATGCATATTCTCGAAGATTATCCGCGCGACGAGCTGTTCCAGATCGACGTCGACACGCTCTACAACTTCGTCATCGAGATCCTGATCCTCTACGAGCGTCCGCGCGTCCGGGCGCTGCCGCGGGTCGACAAGTTCGATCGCTTTGTCTCCATCCTCACCTTCATTCCGCGCGACAAATACGACACCGACGTCCGCACGCGCGTCGGAGCCTTTTTGGCGCAGGCCTACAAAGGGAAGCTGTCCGCCTCCTACGTATCATTCCCGGAAGGGGCGCTTGCGCGCGTCCACTTCATCATCGGACGCTATGAAGGCAAAACGCCCGTCGTCGACCGCGCCCTGCTCGAAGCCGGGATCAGCGCCATTGCCGCGACCTGGGCCGACAAGCTGAAGGCCGCGCTTACCGCGTCGACCGATGGCATGCGGGCGCGCATGCTCACCAACCGATATGCCCAGGCCTTCAGCGGCGGCTATACCGAGGTGTTCGGCGCGGAACAGGCGATCGCCGATATCACGACCGTCGAAAAGTTGACGCCGGCGCGCCCGGTGACGATTTCGGTTTACCGCATCGAAGGCGACGATCCGAGGCGCTTCGGCCTGAAGGTGTTTTCGGACGCCGTACCGCTGTCGTTATCCTACCGCGTGCCGGTGATCGAAAATCACGGCCTGCGTGTGGTCAACGAACGCACCTATCAGGTCGTGCCCGGTACCAGGCCTGCGCCGGTCTGGCTGCACGACATGACGATCGAGACCAGTGACGGCCTGCCCATCGAGATCAACCCGGAATTCAGCCATCGCCTGGAAGCCTCGATCATGGCGGTGGTGACCGATCGCGCCGAATCTGACGGATATAACGGCCTGATCCTGCGCACCGCCCTAAGTTGGCGGGAAGTCTCGACCATTCGGGCGCTGTCGCGTTATTTGCACCAGATCCGCGCTCCGTTCACCCAGGATTACATGTGGGAGACCTTGCGCAAGAACGCCGCGATCACGGCCAGCCTGGTCGCGATGTTCCAGACCCGCCTCGATCCGCGCCTCGCCTTGACGGAGGCCGAGCGCGCGGCGCGCGAGGCGGCTTTGCTTGCCGAGGTCGAGGAACAGCTCAAATCCGTCGCCTCGCTCGATGAAGACCGCATCCTGCGCCGCTTCACCAATCTGGTGCAGGCTACCGTTCGCACCAATCTGTGGCAGATCGGCGAGGATGGACACCCGCGTCCGGTGATCTCCTTCAAGTTCGAGGCGCGCCGGATCGACGACTTGCCCGCTCCACGACCGCTCTACGAGATCTTCGTCTATTCCCCTCGTGTCGAAGGTATCCACCTGCGCTTCGGCAAGGTTGCGCGCGGTGGCTTGCGCTGGTCCGACCGGCCGCAGGATTTCCGCACCGAGATCCTCGGCCTGGTGAAAGCGCAGCAGGTCAAGAACGCCGTGATCGTGCCGGTCGGAGCCAAGGGCGGCTTCGTGCCCAAGCGCCTGCCGCCGCCTTCCAAGCGCGACGCCTGGCTCGCGGAGGGCACCGAAAGCTATCGCATCTTCGTTCGCTCGCTGCTCGAACTCACCGATAATCTCGACGGCGACATCGTCGTGCCGCCCGAATCCACCGTGCGCCACGACGGCGACGACCCCTACCTCGTCGTCGCCGCCGACAAGGGCACCGCCACCTTCTCCGATGTTGCCAACGCGATCTCGGCCGAGAAGAACCATTGGCTCGGCGATGCCTTCGCATCTGGCGGCAGCCAGGGTTACGATCACAAGAAGATGGGGATCACGGCGCGCGGCGCCTGGACGGCGGTCAAGCGCCACTTCCGCGAGCTCGGCACCGACATTCAGACCATGCCGTTCACCGCGGTCGGCGTCGGCGACATGTCGGGCGACGTTTTCGGCAATGGCATGCTGCTCTCGCCGGCGACAAGGCTAGTGGCGGCTTTCGATCATCGCGACATCTTCATCGATCCTTCACCCGATCCATCGACCAGCTTCGCCGAGCGCAAGCGCCTGTTCGATCTGCCGCGATCGAGTTGGCAGGACTACAACAAGTCGCTGATCTCGCAGGGCGGCGGCGTGTTCTCGCGCTCGCTCAAGGCGATCCCGCTTGCGCCGGAAGTGCGCACGCTGCTCGATCTCGACAAGCCGCAAGCCACGCCTTTCGAGGTGATGACGGCGATCCTGAAGGCTCGCGCGGACCTGTTGTGGTTTGGCGGCATCGGCACCTATGTCCGCTCCTCCGGGGAAAGCGACGACCAGGTCGGGGACCGCGCCAACGATCCAATCCGCATCGCGGGTGGCGACGTGCGCGCCCGGGTGATCGGCGAAGGGGCCAACCTCGGCGTTACCCAGCGCGGTCGCATCGAAGCGGCGCAGAAGGGCGTCAAGCTCAACACCGACGCCATCGACAATTCGGCCGGCGTGAACACGTCCGACGTCGAGGTCAACATCAAGATCGCGCTGGCGCGTCCCGAACGCGAGGGACGCCTCAGTCCCACTGACCGCAACAGCCTGCTTGCCGCGATGACCGACGAGGTCGGCGTGCTGGTGCTGCGCAACAACTATCTGCAGACGCTGGCGCTGTCGCTGGCCGAGCGCAAGGGTGTGGCCGAGACCGGTTTCCTCACTCGCCTGATGCAGTCGCTCGAACAGCGCGGCTTGCTCAGTCGCGCTGTGGAGTTCTTGCCCGACGACGCCGCGCTCACCGAGCGCACACGGCGCGGCCAGTCCCTCGCGCGGCCGGAGCTTGCCGTGCTGCTCGCCTACGCCAAGCTGACCCTCTACGATGACCTGCTCGTCACCAGCGTGCCCGATGACCCCTATCTCGCCCGCGAACTCTCCCAGTATTTTCCGCGCGAGGTTCAGGACAAATTCCCGACCGCCGCCGGATTGCATCGGCTGCGGCGGGAGATCATCGCGACCAGTCTCGCCAATGCGGTGATCAATCGCGGCGGCCCGGCCTGCGTCGTGCGCTTGATCGACGAGACCGACGCCGATATCCCGACCATCGTCATGGCCTATGTGGCGGTCGATGAATGCTACGGCCTGAAGTGGCTCAATGATGCGATCGACGCGCTCGACGCCTGCATCGACGGGCAGCTGCAGCTATCCCTCTACGCTTCAGTGCAGGATCTCCTGCTCTCCCGCATGGTCTGGTACGTGCGCAATGCCGATTTCAAGGACGGGTTGGAGGCCGTCGTCGCGCGCTTCGGCCCGGCGATCCGCCAGATCGTCGCCGGGCTCGACACTGCCTTGCCGCCGGACTTGCAAGCCGCGCGCGTCAAGCGGCGGCAGGAACTCGCCGACGCCGGTGTCCCGGCCGGCCTCGCCGGAGAGCTCGCCGATCTTGACGCTTTGGTCTCGGCTCCCGACATCGTGACGGTTGCCGAGCGCACCACGCGCCCCATCGGCGATGCCGCTGCGACCTTCTACGCCGCCGAGGCGAATTTCCGTCTCGACCGCATCATCGCCGCCGCACGCAGTGTGCCGGCCAACGATTATTTCGAACGCATGGCCATCGATCGCGCCGTCGAGCAGATCGCCGGCGCCGAAAGGAGACTGGCCGCCGATATGCTGGCAACCGGCCAGTCTGGCCAGCAGGCCGTCGAGACCTGGCTCGCGGCTCACCCCGAGGCGACGCGTATCCGCCGCTCGGTGGAGGAGATCGCTGCCAGCGGCCTGACCCTCGCCAAGCTGACGGTGGCGGCGAACCTGCTGGGGGACTTGGTCAAGGCCTGAGGGCGTGCGAGGCAGCGACGTGAGAAGCGCGATGCTGGCGCAGGTAGCTAGCCGGTAAACGGAGGAATCCAATGATCCACGCCACTTGTCATACCGCCGACAATGTTCGCTGCATCGAGTTCGATGCCACACCGTGGTTCAGCGAGGCTGACGCTCCGAGCATTATCGATTTGGCTCAACGAGGATGGACCAGCACTGCGATTGCAGATTCCCTCGAGCACAGACGAGGATACGAACGCCTCCACGACCTCATTGAGTATGCGGCGAAGCGACTGCAATTGGAGTCTTTGGAAGACCCAACCTGGGAAACCTTCGAGTGTGTCGTCGATGGACCCGAGGCCGTCGCCTGGCTCGAGAAAAACCGGCCCAACGTTATGGAAAGAATCCCCTAAGCTGGGGGAATCGCAGCAAAGGCTACGGTTGATCGGCGGCAACGAAGCGGAAATGGCGCACCCGACACGATTCGAACGTGTGACCTTTGCCTTCGGAGGGCAACGCTCTATCCAGCTGAGCTACGGGTGCGTGCAGGGGTTCATTTAGCTGATTGGCTCCGCGTCGGCAACGGCGTTGTCCAACTGGTTAAGGGCTGTAAACTGCCTCCCGACAATATGACAGGCCGCGAAAAAAGGCCGTCTTTCGAGGGAGTTTGCCCATGCGTCCGCTGGAATTCGGCTGGTATCTGCCCACGCATGGCGACACCACGGCCTATGGGCTGATGGAGGCCCAGATCGCCGGTTCGCCGGAACTCTGCGAGCGCGTGGTCGCGGCCGCTGAGGACGCCGGCTTCGAGTATCTGCTGATCCCGGTAGGCTCGGTGTGCTGGGAGGCCTGGATCACGGGCGCCTTCATGGCGGCGCGCTCCAGCCGGATCAAGCCGCTGATTGCCGCGCGGCCCGGCTATATCAACCCGGTGCTGATGGCAAAGATGATCTCGACCTTCGACCAGATGTCGGGCGGGCGGATCTGCATCAATCTGATCGCCGGCCAGAACGAGAGCGAGGTCGAGGCCGAGGGCGTGCGCTATGCCAAAGAGGAACGCTACGCGCTGATGGAGGAGGAGGTCTCGATCCTCAAGGCGCTGTGGACGACGCGCGGCCCGGTGCATTTCCAGGGCAGGTTTCACACGATCTCCGGCGCGCATATCAGGCCGCGGCCGCTGCAGCAGCCGTTCCCGAAATTCTATCTCGGCGGTGGCTCGCGGCAGGCCTGGGAGGTGTCGGCGAAGCATTCCGATGTTCATCTGTTCTGGGGCGACCTGCCGGAACGCATCGCGGAGAATATCGCCGAGATCCGGCGGATGGCGCGGGCGCATGACCGCGGGGATGCGATCGGCTTCGGCATGCGGTTGCAGGTGATCTGCCGCGAGAACGAGACGGATGCCTGGGAGGCGGCCGACCAGCTGGTGCGCCACGCCACCGAGCGGCAGAAGCAGGAGATGAAGACGCTTTACAATCGCTCGGAGGCCAACCAGCGCGTGCAGCAGCTCGCGCGCGACTACGGCGATCTCCTGATGCCGCATCTGTGGACCGGCATCACCAAGGTGCGGCCCGGCGCCGGCATCGCGGTGGTCGGCGATCCCGCGCAATGCGCCGCGACCTTGCAGCAGTTCATCGATGCCGGTTGCCACTCCTTCTGCCTGTCCGGTTATCTGCACGACGAGGAGGCCGAGCGGTTCGGCCGCCTGATCCGCCCGATCCTCGCCGCCAACAATCATGGACGGCTCGTGGCCTGAGGTGCGGGTGCGGAAGCTTTCCGAAAATTCACGGGTGAATCTGCGCCGGACGCGCCATGATCCAGCCGAGCTCGCGGCAGCAACGGAGTCGAACCACGCATCACCGGGCCTGGCTTGCGGCCGCGGCATTGCTCGTCGTGGCGGCGGCGCACGGACCCGCGGCGTCCGCGACGCAGGCACAGACCGAGCGCGACCGAAAACCGGTCAAGGAGATCGCCAATGCGCGGATTGCCGTCGGCAAAGCGAGCTTTCCGCTCTACCTCTCGGCCGACTGGTCCAACCCGCTGCCGGATGTTACGCGCGCGGTGCTCGTGCTGCATGGCGTGCTGCGCAATGCCGACGACTATTTTCGCGCGGCGCTGAGCGCGCAGGCCGCGGCCGGCGATGCCGGCGAGCATGCGCTGATGATCGCGCCGCAATTCCTGATCGAATCCGACGTCGAGGCCTTCAAGCTGCCGGCGGAGACGCTGCGCTGGAGCCTCTATGGCTGGCAGGGCGGCGAGCCTGCGCTCGCGCCGAGCGCGGCGAGCTCGTTCGAGGCGCTCGATGCCATCCTGGCGAAGCTCGGCGACCGCAAGCTGTTTCCGAACCTGTCGTGTTCGGTCATTCCGGCGGCGGCCAGGTGGTGCAGCGCTATGCGATCGCGGTGAAGGGCGATCAGCTGCTGCTGCGCGAGGGCATCGGCGTGCGCTATGTGGTCGCCAATCCGTCCTCCTACGCCTATTTCACCAAGGAGCGGCCGGAGCCCGCGATCGCGGCGAACTGCCATGGCTACAACAGCTGGAAATTCGGTATGGACGACCGCCCGCCCTATCTTGCCGAGCCTTCGCCGGCTGCGCTGGAGCAGGCCTATGTCGCGCGCCGCGTGATCTATCTGCTCGGAACGCTCGACACCAACCCCAATCATCCCGCGCTCGACAAATCCTGCATGGCGGAGGCCGAGGGGCCGTACCGTTACGCGCGCGGGCATTCCTATGCCGCCGTGATGCAGGCCCGCGACGGCGGCGCGCCAAACCACAGCGTGTGGGATGTGCCCGGCGTCGGCCATGCCGGCGGCAAGATGCTCAATTCGCCCTGCGGCCTGACCGCCGTATTCGACATCCCCGGCTGCGAAGCAGCGCGCTGAGCCCCCCGACACCAGAATTTGTGCGCGGAGACGGTGGCAAGCGGCACAGAGATCGCCTACGCTTGTGCCGCGAATGGAGCAGCACGACCGACAGCTCGATGGAGAACATCATGAGAGCAGGTTTGATCACGCTTCTGACAGCCGGTGCCTTCCTCGGCTTGACCCCGGCCAACGCCGCAGAGGGATGCGGTGACGGTTGCCACAGGACCTCACGAGGTGCCTGCGTGATCGACGGCTGGGGCACCGCCGCGCGGGTCAGGAATGAGTGTCCCGCCACCTCGCGCCCGCGCCCGCCGTGTGGTGGCGCTGGCTTCGTCTGGCGGCGCGACTACCAGGCTTGCAGCCAGACCACGAAGGATTGGCTCTAGTGTGCTGAATGCGAAGTTCGTGCGATTTCGCGGCAGCCACTTTCACGAACTTCGCATTCATAAAGCACTAGAATCATAAGTTTGCTAGTGTCCTTATCGAATCCGAAGTTCGCTCCGAAGGTGCGGCAAATGATGCGAACTTCGGATTCGGGACACTAGCCGTCGACGGCCTGACCAGCGTCACGCCGGCACGATCACCTTGCCGATCGGCCACAGCGCGATGCCGGCAAGCTTGAGATGCGCCCAGGCGAACGGGATGCCGATGATGGTCACCGCCAGCAGGATCGCGGTGATCACATGGCCGATCGCGAGCCACCAGCCGGCCAGGATGAACCAGATCAGATTGCCGATCACGCCGAGCGGTCCGGTACCGATGTCGGACGTGCCGGTCACCTCATCGCGGCGCACCGCACGCGAGCCGAACGGGAGCAGCGTGTAGACGGCGATGTTGAAGGCGGCGCGCGCCCAGGGCAGCCCGATAATGGTCACAGCCATGATCACGGCGGCGACCAGCCAGCCGAACGCCATCCACGCGCCGCCGATCAGGATCCAGAGGATGTTCAGGAGGATAGATACAGGCTGCATGGCTGACACCTTCGCGCCGCTTGGGACTGCTCTTTATATACGCCGCCGCCCGGCGCTGCGGTAGGTGTGGCCTAACCGCGCGCCTGCCGTGACGAGGCGCTTCACCGGCGGCCGGCACCGAACGACAGCTGGCACCTCATTGCATCCATCGCGACGGCAATTAATCTCGCGCGACCGGGCAGGGCGCAAAGACGCCTGCACCGAAAAGGGAGAACAACAATGAGAACAATATTCGGAGCAGGGATCTTGGCGGCGCTGGCATTGTCGGTGTCGGCCGTGCGGGCTGAGGACGCCGTGCGCTTCGCGCCGCTGAAGGCGGAGGAGCTGTCGCCGGCGCAAAAGGCCTGGGCCGACATGATCAGCGCGCCGCCGCGCAATGCCAAATTCACCGCGCCGCCCTACCGCGCCTATATCCGCAATCCCGATCTGGCACCAAAGCTGTCGAACCTGTCGGAGTATCTGCGGTGGAATACCTCGCTGCCGGCGCGGCTCAGCGAAATGGCGATCCTGATCACGGCGCGGCACTGGACCGCGCAATATGAATGGTCCGCGCACCATCCGCTGGCGATCAAGGGCGGGCTCGATCCGAAAATCGCGGACGCGATCGCCAAGGGCACGCGGCCCGAGAGCATGAAGGACGACGAGGCCGCGCTGTACGATCTCGGCATCGCGCTCTATCGCGACAAGAAGGTCAGCGACGCTGTCTACAAGGCGGCGCTGGATAAATTCGGCGAGCGCGGCATCACGGATATCATCGCCATCATGGGCTATTACGACATGGTCTCGATGATGCTGATCACGATGCAGGCCGGTCCCGCGAATAACGGCGTGCAGCCGTTGGCGGTGCTGGAGAAGTAGGGCGTCTGCAGCGGTCTCGCGTTCTTACCTCTCCCGCCTGCGGGGGAGGTCGACGTGCGCGCAGCGCGCGGCGGGTGGGGGCTCTCTCCCCAGTTTTGACTCGTGGTGAAACCCCTACCCCAACCCTCCGCCGCAAGCGGGAGAGGGAGCGCAGTCACATCGCGCCCTTACCGCCGGAAGCCGCTGGCGCGCGAATAGCCCTGGCGGCCTTCCTGGGCGGGGCGCGCGGCCATGCTGGCGCGCGTTTCGCTGGCGACCGGCGTCGCCGGCTTCAAATCCTCGAGGAAGATCGGTTTGGCGAAGTAATAGCCCTGGGCATAGCGGATCTTGGTCGCGGCCTGCAGATAGGTGAGTTCCTCGTAGGACTCGATACCCTCGGCGATCACGGTCATGCCGAGCGCCTCGCTCAGCGATTCGATTGCGCGCAAGATGCCCTGGCTGCGCGGCCGCTGATGGATGTCGGTGATGAAGGAGCGGTCGATCTTGATCTCGTCGGCGGTGATATCGGCGAGCGCCGACAGCGACGAATAGCCGATGCCGAAATCGTCGATCGAGATGCCGACGCCGATGCCGCGCAGGATCGGCAGGATCTGGTCCTGGAAATGCGACCGCGTCACGAACGCGTCCTCGGTTACCTCGATCATGAAGCGTTTGGGGAAGCCGGTCTCCTCGAGCGCGCGCGCGAACCGGCGCATGAATTCGAGGTTGGAGGCCTGCTTGGCGGCGACATTGATGCTGATCGTCGCCGTCGGACCGAACGTGTCGTTGATCAGGTCGATCGACTTGACGATCTCCGCCAGCACCAGGAACGTCAGCTCGTCGATCAGGCCGAGCTCGACCGCGAGATCAATGAAGGTGCCCGGCGCCTGGATCACGCCCTCGTCGTCGCGCAGCCGCACCAGCGCCTCGATGCCCTTCACCTCCTGGGTGCGGATATCGACCTTGGCCTGGAACGCGCAGCAGAAACGCTTTTCCAGGATCGCCAGCCGCAGCGACTGCTCGATCTTCATCCGCGCCAGCGCCTCGCGCTCCATGCTGTTGTCGAAGAACGCGGTCGAGCCCTTGCCGTTGTTCTTGACGCGGTACATCGCGATATCGGCATTCTGGCGCAGCGCCTCGTAGCTCCGGCCATGCATCGGATAGAGGCTGACGCCGATCGAGGTCGAGGCGAAGATCTCGGAGTCCTCGATGAAGAACGGCGCCTTCAGCCGCTCCTGCATGACATGGATGAATTCGGCGACTTCGTCATTGCCGCTGATCGGGTTGAGCAGCAGCAGGAATTCATCGCCGGAGATGCGCGACAGGATATCGGTGTCGCGCAGCGCGTGGCCGAGTCGCTTCGACAGCTCAACGAGCAGCGCATCGCCGATCGCGTGGCCGTAATAGTCGTTGATGTGCTTGAAGTTGTCGACGTCGAGGAAGGCGAGCGCGAAATGGCCTTGCGAATCGTCGCGGATCAAGCCGTTGACGCGGTGCTCGATCACCCGGCGGGTCGGCAGGCCGGTCAGCTCGTCGTAATAGGCCGAGCGGAACAGCTGGTCCTCGAACGCCTTCTGCTCGCTGATGTCGGTCGAGGTCGAGATCAGGAGATTGCGACCGGCGATCCGGACGGGCCGGTGCGAGGTCAGGAACACGTATTTGGATGCGCCGCAGGAGAGCGTTTCCTCGAGCACCACCGGACGGCCGCTGCGCAGCAGGTCCAGGTTGGCGGCGTGGCGCTCGTCGACCGGGGACGGCTGGCTCGCGCTGGCGGCCAGCTGCAGCTGGCTCGCGGCTGCTTCATTCACCAGGATGATCTGGCCCTGCTCGTCCTGGACGGTCACTCCCGCCGGAAGGAGTTGGAGAAGGTCGCGCAGGATACGCAATTCATTGCCGGAAATATCGTCTTGGCCGGGCACTGCCGCGCCCGCCTGAAAATCGTGTCTGGTGAGACTGTGCATGCGCCGACCTTGGCAAAGTCCGTTGTAGTTTTGGTTAAGCGGACCTGCGAAATGCCGTGACAGAATGAGACCGCGACGGCTTTCGCAAGCCGTCGCGGCAATCGTCATTAACAGAGTATCAATGTCGGCTGCGACCGCTGCTGAAAGCGATTGCGCAGCGCGCGGTTGCATCAACGCATGCGCGTGTGCCGGAAAGCCGACTTATCAACAGCTCGGAAGCTTGCACTGCATGGTGCAGTGAACACCGGTCTTCAGGTAACTGATCTCGGTCTTGCCGTCGAACGGCCGCAGCGCCGACTTGAGCAGCTTGGTGCCGAAGCCGGCTTCGCCGATCGCCTCGACCACCGGTCCCTCGGTCTCGTCCCAGATCACGTTGAGACGTCCGTCGTCGACGGTCCATGACACTTGTAAAAATCCGCGCGGCGAGGAGAAGGCGCCGTATTTTCCGGCGTTGGTTGCAAGCTCATGGAAGATCAGCGCCAGCGAGACGGCGAGCTTGGCGGGCAGGAACAGCTGCTCGCCATTGAGGTTGAACCGCACGTGGCCGTAGGGCCCGAGTTCCGAGCGCAGCAAATCCTTGATATCGCAGCCATAGCCGTCGACCCGCGCGATCAGATCGTCGGTTGCCGAGAGCGCGCGGATGCGATGGTCGATGCGCTGCCAGACATCGGGCCGGTCCTGCAGCGCCTGATGCAGTACGGCATGAATGGTCGAGGACTTGTTCTTCAGCCGGTGCTGCAATTCGTCGACCACCACCTTGCGGTACTGCTCTTCCTCGATCAGCCGTTTGGAAACTTCGCGCTGCTGTGCGACCAGGGAACGGTAATGCTCGACGCCCCAGATCGCGATGCCGCACACAACCCAGAAGATCATCAGCAGCGCAAAGCGCGCAGGATCGGCGTGCGCGCCGCTGAAATTGAGCACGACGCCGAGCAGGCCGCTCGCCAGCGCGGTCGCGATCCCGATCCGGAAACCGCCAAGGGCGGTGGCAAAGAACACCGCCGGGAAATAGGGCGTGAAGAACACATCCGGCCGGATCTGGGCGAGCCCGAAGCGCGCGGCCGTGGCCAAAACGAGACAAAGCACCGCGAAGGCGACCGCAAGCCGCACCGACGGCTGGGCATCGCCCCGCCAACACGCCCTGAAATCGTCGATCCACTTCGCCATCGGTCGTTCCAGTTCACGTGAACAGGCGACCCAAAATAAGGCCGCTGCGACCGAAAAACCGCAGTAGTGGCCTTCTGGCCACAGGCGGACCTCGCGACTGTGGCGGCTTGCAAGTACTTGTATTGGCAGCAGGAGCTGGGGAATATCCGCAACATCATACGTAAGTTGAGGGGACCGACATGGGACGGCTGGACGGCAAGGTCGCGGTGATCACAGGGGCGACCAGCGGCATCGGGCTGCGCACGGCGGAGATCTTTGTCGCGGAGGGCGCGAAGGTGGTGATTGCCGGACGCCGCGCGCCGGAGGGCGAGGCACTGGCGCAACAGCTCGGCGAGACCTGCGTGTTCCGTCAGACCGACGTCACGGTCGAGGAACAGATGCAGGCGCTGATCGCGCTTGCGGTTGAGAAGTTCGGCCGGATCGACTGCCTGTTCAACAATGCCGGCGGCCCGGCGCAGACCGGGGGCATCGAAGGCCTCGACGTCGAGCGGTTCGATGCCGCGATGGCGACGCTGGTGCGCAGCGTCATGCTCGGCATGAAGCATGCCGCGCCCTACATGCGCAAACAGGGCTCCGGCAGCATCATCAACAATGGCAGCATCGCCGGACGGCTCGCCGGCTTCTCGTCGTCGATGGTCTATGGCGCCGCGAAGGCCGCGGTCATTCATTTCACCAAATGCGTGGCGATGGAGCTCGGCGAGTCCGGCATCCGCGTCAACTCGATCTCGCCCGGCGCGATCGCTACCGGCATTTTCGGCAAGGCGCTCGGGCTGTCGACGGAAGCGGCGGAGAAGACCGCGGCCGTGATGCGCGAGGTCTACAAGGCGGCGCAGCCGATCCCGCGCGCCGGACTGCCCGACGACATCGCGCATGCCGCGGTGTTCCTGGCGAGCGACGAATCGAGTTTCATCAACGGCCATGACCTCGTCATCGACGGCGCCATCACAGGCGGCCGCAACTGGAGCCAGCAGCAGGCGGGCTACGTCGCGCTGCGCAAGGCGTTCGATCAGGGCGCGGGGTAGCAGCGTCCGTCATTGCGAGTGGAGCGACTTGTCCGCAGAAGCATTGGCGAAGGCGGGAGTAATCCATAGCGTGCGCTGCCGATTCCCTCAGGGCGAGGAAAATGCATGAAGCTCGTCTTGATCACGGGCATGTCTGGAACGGGGAAATCGTCCGCGATCGAAGAGTTGGTTGCGCGCGGTCATCGGGCTTACGACCTTGACACACCCGAATAGTCTCACTCGCACGCGGCATGTGCGGGTGATGACGCCGCATTGTTTGGCGTTTGAAGCGCAAACCATCCCCACCGTCGTCCCGGCGCAGGCCGGGACCCATAACCACGAATGGTGATTGTTGCCCAATGCTGGAAGGACGAGCCCCTTTCACAACACCCGCCGCGGCGTATGGGTCCCAGCCTGCGCCGGGACGACGGCGGTGGGTGTGGCGCGAGCTGGCGTTCTTTCTTCCTCCAGCGCTTTTTCTTCCTCCAGGAAGGATCACAAATCACGCCTTCTGTTTCGCCGCGGCCTTAGTAAGATCCGGTGCGTTCACGGCGGGGATCGCGACGCGGCCGGGGCCGGTTTGCTGGAGGGCGGCGGCGGCCTTGTCGTTCTGCATGATCTTGGCCATGACAGCCTGGCCGGCGCGCTCGAACACGGCGCGGTTGTCGATCAGGAACTGGCGCGACTTGCGCAGGCCGTCGATATAGCCATTGATCTCGGGCACGACATAGCGCGCGACCATGTCCCAGCTGCGGCGGGTATTTTCCGGATTGGCCCAGTCGTGCGCGAAGCCGATGATCGAGCCGACGCCGCCCGACACATCGACCAGGTTCTTGATCATCTTGATCAGATCATCCGGCGTGCCGATGGTGGACGCGGCGCCTTCGACGAACGCGGTCTTGTCGACGGCCTCATCGGGCGAGGAGAACGCGGTCAGGCCCGGCCGCATCAGGGTGCCGACGTTATATTCGTTGTGCCAGCGCATCAGCCCGGCACCGGCCTCGCGCCGCGCCTGCTCGCGGGTCTCGGCGATGTGCCAGGACAGCAGCACGCGCCAGTTGGCGCGGCTCACCGTGGTGCCGGCCTTCTTGGCGGCATCCTCGGCGAACTGCCATTGCTGCGGCAGCGCCATCAAGCCCTGGGTCGACATCGAGCCCAGCGAGATGATGCCGATGCCGTATTTGCCGGCGAGCGTCATGCCCGACGGCGAGATCTGCGAGGCCACCACGAACGGCATGTCCTCCTGCAGCGGCAGGATCTGCAACGCGGCGTCGTGCATCTCGAACCAGTCGGTCTTGGCGGTGACGCGCTCGCCGTTGAACAGGCGGCGGATCACCGCGATCGCCTCGTCCTGGCGATCGCGCTGGGTCATCGGGTCGATGCCGAGCGTGTGGGCGTCGGAAGCGAGCGCGCCGGGGCCGGAGCCGAAGATGGCGCGGCCGCCGGTCATGTGGTCGAGCTGCACCATGCGCTGCGCGACGTTGAAGGGGTGGTGATAGGGCAGCGAGACCACGCCGGTGCCGAGCTTGATGCGCTTGGTGCGCTCGCCGGCGGCGGCCAGGAACATTTCCGGCGAGGCGATGGTCTCCCAGCCCGAGGAGTGGTGCTCGCCGCACCAGAATTCGTCGTAACCGAGCGCGTCGAGCTGCTCGACGAAATCGAGGTCGCGGCGGAATTGCAGCATCGGATGCTCGCCGATCGGGTGATGCGGGGCGAGGAAGGCTCCGAACTTGAGGCGCGCCATGGGTCGTTCTCTCCGGACTATTGTTATCGGGGGCTTTCCGCCAACCTACGGGGTGGCCCGGGGCAAGGCAATGCTCGGGGGTTGCGGCGGTCGCATGGTTGTTGCGCAAATCGGCGGCGATTGCCGCCGTCCGGAATGTTTCCTAGCGCGTCAACGCAAATTGGCAGCCGGGGCTCGAGCGTCTGTGATCCCGGGCTTACCTCGCAGGTAATCGAAGCGATGACCGGAATCTGCTGATGTCCGCTGTAACGTCATTTCGGGCAGGACAGGACATGCACCAGATCGTTTCGACGCGAGCGGACACGTCCCGCCGCTGGTGGGTGCTGGCGATCGTAGTGTCGGCGCAATTCATGTTCGGGGTCGATGCCTTCATCGTCAACGTCGCGATCCCGACGATCGCGGCGGAGCTGCACGCGACGCCGGCAGAGATCGAGGCCGTGATCGCGATCTACCTGATCGCCTATGCCACGCTGGTGGTCACCGGCGGCCGGCTTGGCGACATCCATGGCACCAGGAACGTGTTCATCGCCGGCGTCGCCGGATTCTCGGTGACCTCGCTGTGGTGTGGTCTTGCGCAGTCCGGGCCCGAGCTCATCGTCGCGCGGCTCGCGCAGGGTGCAACCGCGGCGCTGATGGTGCCGCAGGTGCTGGCGACGCTGCATCTGCTGTTCTCAGACGCCAGCCGCGCGCGGGCGTTCGGCATCTACGGCATCGTGCTGGGGCTCGCGGGAGCCGCCGGCTTCATGCTCGGCGGCGTGCTGGTGACGCTCGATCTCGCCGGCCTCGGCTGGCGCGCGGTGTTTTTCGTCAACGTGCCGTGCGGCGTCGTCATCATTGCGGCGGCGCTGAAGATCATGCCGACGGTACCGCGCCGCGCCGGCACGCGGCTCGATATCCCGGGCGCAATCGTGCTGTTCGCGGGCCTGCTGTGCCTGATCGGTCCGCTGCTGTTCGGCCATGATCTCAGCTGGACGGCATGGGTGTGGCTGGTGATGGCCGTGGGCATCGCTGTGATCGCGGCCTTCGTGCGGCTCGAGCGGTCCGTCGCGCGCCGCGGCGGCATGCCTCTGATCGATCTGTCGCTGCTGTCGGATCGCGCCTTCATGCGCGGGCTGGTCGCGGTGTTTTTCTTCTTCTTCGCCAATCTGTCGTTCTATCTGATCATGACCATGTTCATGCAGAAGGGCTTGCAGATTCCGCCGCTACAGGCCGGGCTGGTGTTCGTGCCGCTGGCGCTGACCTTCGTGGTTGCCTCGCGTCACAGCGGCGTGCGCGCCCGGCATCGCGGCACGCTGGTGCTGATCGAGGGCTGTGCGCTGCAGGTCGTCGGTCTCGCCGTGCTCGTCGCGACGATTGAGGTGGTCGCGGCACCGTCGGCACTGCTGCTCGCGGTGGTGCTGATGATCTTCGGCTACGGTCAGGGGCTCGTCATGGCGCCATTGTCGAGCGCGGTGCTCGCGAGCGTGCAGCCCGCGAGCGCCGGTGCCGGCTCCGGCATGTACGGCACGACGACGCAGATCGGCAACGCGGCCGGCGTTGCCGCGATCGGCGCAGTCTTCTTCGCAATCGAGAGTACGATGTCAGCACGTCTGGCGCTGTTTGCGGCATGCGCATTGTTTGTGCTGTCGATCGCAATTTCAGCCGCATTTCTGTCATGGATGCGCCGCGCCACGGCGTGAATCCGGCGCCACGCGGCGCGCATTCCTGAAAAGTTGGTGCTCAAACAAGGTGCTATGGCAACTATTTCGGCCGGCTCGCAGCGCGATCACGCATTAACGCCGATTCTCACAAATTCCGCAGGGAAAGACAGCACACGGCCTTTTCATTTTGCAGTGCAGCAATTATCTGATCGGGTGACACAGAAGACTAAATCACCTCAGGAGTTGCTGTTGTCCCTGATCAACAACGTCGAATTTCTGCGTCATCTGCCGAAGATGAACGCGTTCAGCGGCCTTGGCGCACTCGCGCCGGCCGTGCCGACGCCGCTCGTCGAGACGACCGAATTCGGCGTCAACCCCGGCGATCTGAAGATGTTCTCGTTCGTGCCCGCGCAGCTGGCGCGGTCACCCGCGCTCGTCGTGGTGCTGCATGGCTGCGGCCAGACTGCAGCGTCCTACGATCTCGGCGCCGGCTGGTCGGCGCTTGCGGCGCATTACGGCTTCGCACTGCTGATGCCGGAGCAGCAGGCGTTGAACAACGGCAACACCTGCTTCAACTGGTTCAACCCGCAAGACATCGCGCGCGGGCAGGGCGAGGCCGCGTCGATCAGGCAGATGATCGCGCATCTGGTCGGCACGCATGAGATCGACCCGCGCCGCATCTATGTGACGGGTCTGTCCGCCGGCGGCGCGATGGCCTCGGTCATGCTCGCGACCTATCCGGATGTGTTCGCGGCCGGCGCCATCATCGCCGGCCTGCCGTTCGGCGTCGCCACCGATCTGCGCGAAGCGCTGCACGCGATGATGCATGGCAGCGCGCTCTCCGCGCCCGAGCTCGGCGGTCTGGTGCGCAACGCGTCGACGCATGGCGGCGCCTGGCCGAAGATTTCGGTGTGGCACGGCAGTGCCGACCGCACCGTGCATCCCGGCAATGCCGATGCAATCGTGCGGCAGTGGCTCGACGTGCACGGCCTGCCGCTTGCCGCGATGTCGAAGGCGGATGTCGACGGCCATCCGCGCGAGGTGTGGTGGAACGCCGACGGCGAAACGCTGGTCGAGTCCTACACCATCGCCGACATGGCGCATGGCACGCCGCTCGGGCTTGCCGACAATGACGAGCGCTATGGCGTGGAGGGCGCGTTCCTGATCGAGGCCGGGATCTCCTCCTCCTATCACATCGCGAGCTTCTTCGGCCTGACCGACAAGGTCCGTCAGCCGCATATCGCGCCGACCGGAATTCCGCGCGAGCGCGCTGACACGGTCTCGATGACGGTACCGGTGCCCGCGGCCGAGCCGGAGGTGGCATCCGGCCGCAAGAGCGATCGGCCGCGCAAGCGACGGAGCAAGGGTGTCGATGTCGGCGGCGTCATCACGCGGGCGCTTACCGCCGCGGGGCTGATGAAGTAGCTACATCTCGCCGGTCAGGAACGGATTCGTCATCCGCTCCTGGCCGATGCTCGATCCGGCGCCATGGCCGCAGATGAAGCCGACATCGTCGCCGAGCGGCAGCAGCTTGTCCTTGATCGACTGGATCAGGGTCGGATGGCTGCCCCCGGGCAAATCGGTGCGTCCGACCGAGCCGGCGAACAGCACGTCGCCGACATGGGCGAAGCGCAGCTCCTTGTTGAAGAACACCACGCTGCCCGGTGAGTGGCCGGGGCAGTGCAGGATGTCGAAGGTGAGATCGCCAATCGAGACCTGATCGCCCTCATCGAGCCAGCGGTCAGGCCCGAAATTGCGCACCCCGGTCATGCCGAAGCGCGCGCCGCTCGAGACGACATTGTCGAGCAGATATTTGTCGGCGATATGCGGGCCCTCGATCTTGACCTGCAGCGCGTCGCGCAGTTCGGCGGCGCCGCCGACATGGTCGATATGACCGTGGGTCAGCCAGATCTTCTCGACCGTCACGCCGGTCTGCTTGATCGCGGCCTGGATCTTCGGCACGTCGCCGCCCGGGTCGATCACTACGGCCTTCTTGGTGGGCTCGTGCCAGATGATGGTGCAGTTCTGCTCGAACAGCGTCACCGGCACGATGATCGCGCCGGCCTTCGGTTTGGTGTCGGTTGTCTCGTTCATGGGGGCACCATAGGCTTCCGGGAAACGTCGTCAACACGCGCTGGAAATGCGGCTGCCCCGGCGTGTGATCCCAAAACGGACCGTGATAAGGTCACCTCCAGCAGAAGAAGTTCGTGAGCGGGCCGGTACGCGGCTGCTCTCGATCATGATTCAAGTCATCGCAGTCCGGAACTTCATGACCCAGGCTTCCAAATCACCGCTCGGCGGACCCCGGACCACCGCGCGCGCCTTCTTCGTCGCAGACCGCATCAACACGTCCGGTCTCGAGCGCGGCGACGTGCTGGCCACGACGCCGCTGGCGTTTCGCGTCAATGAAAACGGCGTGGCGATCCTGTTCCGCTACGGCGTCGTCGTGCTGATCGGCCTCAATGCGCTGGAGGAGGATGAATTCCTGCGCAGCCTGCAGTCGCGCATGACCGGCCTGTTCACGCGGCGCGAGGAGGAGATCGCAATCATCGAGCTCGCCGCCGAGAAGGAGGATCAGATTCCGCCGGGCGGCCCGATCTATCTGCAGGGCCTCTCGCCGGAGCGGCTGATCCTGGTCGGCGAGGCGTTGGCGAAAAGCGTGGTGCTGGCGCGGCACGAGCGCGAGGTCCGGGCAGTCTTCGACACGACCGAGCCACTTGCGCGTGAGCTCGCCAAGGGCGGCCGCGTCCATCGCGGCCGCGTTGCGATCCTCAAGCACATCGGCAACGCGCTGCTGGTGCGGCATCGCGTGGCCGGGCCGGTGGAAGTGTCGGAGAAGCCCGATATCCTCTGGGACAAGCCGCAGCTCGAGCGCCTCTACGCCAGGCTCGAGGACGAGTATGAATTGAAGGAGCGTGCGGAGTCGCTGAACCGCAAGCTCGCAGTCGTCGCCGAAACCGCGCAGGTGCTGACCGACATCATCGACACCAGCCGCTCGCTGCGGCTGGAGCTGATCATCGTCTTCCTGATCCTGTTCGAGGTGCTGATCACCATCTATCAGCTGGCGATGGCCCGGCATTGAACGGGCTACAGCGGCCGAATCCGGCCATCTTTCCGTCCCGAATTGTGCGTCATCCCTGAGCCGATCGGCCACTCCGGGCGCGGAGCGGCCTGGGCCGGGCTGCGAGCTTGGGGGACGGGATGGATCAGGACAGCAGGGACTGGTGGCGGCGCGGCATTTTCTATCAGGTCTATCCGCGCTCGTTCGCGGATAGCGACGGTGACGGCGTCGGCGATCTCAAGGGGATCATCACGCGGCTGACCTATCTGACGCGGCTTGGCGTCGACGCGGTCTGGCTGTCGCCGATCTTCCCGTCGCCGATGGCCGATTTCGGTTACGATATCTCCGATTACACCGGCATCGACCCGCTGTTCGGGACGATGGAGGATTTCGACGCGCTGGTCGCGGCCGCGCACGATTCCGGCCTCAAGCTGATCCTCGATCTGGTGCCGAACCACACATCCGACCAGCACCAATGGTTCATCGAGGCGAAGAGCTCGCGCGATAACCCTAAGCGCGACTGGTACATCTGGCGCGATCCGGCGCCGGACGGCGGCCCGCCCAACAACTGGCTGTCCGAGTTCGGCGGCAGCGCCTGGGCGTATGACGAGGCCTCAGGCCAATACTATTATCACGCCTTCCTCGCGCAGCAGCCCGATCTCAACTGGCGCAATCGCGAGGTCAGGGACGCGATCTACGACGTGATGCGCTTCTGGCTGCGCAAGGGTGTCGACGGTTTTCGCGTCGACGTGATCTGGCACCTGATCAAGGATGCCGACTTCCGCGATAACCCGACAAACCCGCATTATCGCGCTGGCCGACCGCCGCACGAGAAGCTGCTGACGCAATATTCGACCGATCAGCTCGAGGTGCACACCGTCATCACCGAGATGCGCGGCGTCACCGAGGAATTCGACAACCGCGTGCTGATCGGCGAGATCTATCTGCCGCTGCATCGGCTGGTCGCTTATTACGGCAACGATCTGCGCGGCGCGCAGATGCCGTTCAACTTTGCGCTGCTGTCGACCTTGTGGAGCGCGCGATCGGTCGAGATGATCATCGCCGACTACGAAAAGGCGCTGCCGCCGGGGGCATGGCCGAACTGGGTGCTCGGCAACCACGATCGGCCGCGGGTGGCGAGCCGGGTGGGGCCGGCGCAGGCGCCGGTCGCCGCGATGCTGCTGCTGACGCTGCGCGGCACGCCGACGCTCTATTACGGCGACGAGATCGGCATGCGCCAGGTTGCGATTGCGCCGGATCAGGTGCGCGATCCCTTCGAGAAGAACGTGCCGGATATCGGCGTCGGCCGTGACGGCTGCCGCACGCCGATGCAATGGAGCGCCGAGCGCCATGCCGGCTTCTCGACGGCTCCGCCGTGGCTGCCGCTGGCGCAGGATTTTGCCAGCGACAATGTCGCAAGTCTCGAAGCCGAGAGGACGTCGATCCTCAATCTCTACAAGGCGCTGATCGCGCTGCGGCGAAGGCTGCCGCAGCTCGTCCATGGCAGCTATGAGCCGGTGGCGGCGCACGGTGATGTGCTGCTCTACCGGCGGCGCAGCACTGAGGGCGTCGCCGTGATCGCGCTGAACTTCGGCGCGGCCGCCGCGTCGGTCTCCTCGAGCGCGATCGGCTTCAGCAATGAAGTCCTGCTGTCGACCTTGATGGACCGGCAGGGCGAGAAGGTCGAAGGCGTGCTCGATCTGCGCCCCAATGAGGGCGTGATCCTCGGACCACATCAGGACGATTGACGCCGGGTGCGGGGCTCCATGGTATCGATGTCGCTGCGCTTGAGCAGATAGTCGAGCCCACCGACCCGATACCAGCGATAGCCGTAGGCCTCGATCAGAAGCTTGTGGCGACCGGCCTCGTCGGCCCGGCTGTGGTCCTCGGTCAGGAGATTGACGAGGAGTTTGCCGGCGTCGTCGGGCAGACCGACGTTGAACGATATCTCGAGCGGCTTTTCCGCGAAGTTGTGCACGAACAGCACCGAGTTGTTACGCCAGTCGTACCGGATGATCAGGATGGCGGGGTTTCGGCTTGCGATAACCTTGAAATCTCCCCAGCCGACCTCGGGGACTTCCTTGCGCATGCGGACGATGCGCTCGGTCCAGTTCAGCATCGAATTGGGGTCGCGCCGTTGCTTGGCCGCGTTGACGTGCTCATAGCCATACGGTCCATTGTCGATGACGGGCACACATGGCCGATCGCTCTCGGTGAAGCCGGCGTGTGGCTCGGTCGACCATTGCATCGGTGTGCGCGCGCAACCGCGTTCGGGCAGGTCGAGATTGTCGCCCATGCCGAGCTCATCGCCGTAGCGGATCACGGGCGTGCCGGGAAGCGTGCACATCACGCTGTAAGCGAGCTCGATGCGTCGGCGGTCGCCGCCCAGCATGGGCGCAAGCCGTCGCCGGATGCCACGGTCGTAGAGCTGCATGCTCTTGTCGGCAGCGAATGCCTCGAACACCGTCTCGCGCTGCGGCTTCGACAGGCGGCCGAGGTCGAGTTCATCATGATTGCGCAGGAACAAGCCCCATTGTGCGGTCGCGGGCCGTGGCTTGGTCGCCGTCAGTGCCTTCGCCAACGGCTTCGTATCCGCCGACGCCAGCGCGTAGAACAGATGCTGATTGACATGGAAGTTGAACATCATGTGCATCCGGTCGCCGTCACGCCCGAAATATTCCATGTCCGTCTCGGGCAATACGTTGGCTTCAGCGAGGATGATCGCGTTGCCCTGGCGCCATTGCAGGAATTCCCGAAACGATCGCAGCATGTCGTACTGCTCGACCGGCTTGCGCCTGGAGGCGCCCTTGGTCGCGATCACGAAGGGCACGGCGTCCATGCGGAAGCCCGAGACGCCGAGCTGAATCCAGAACCCCATGATCTTGAGGATCTCGGCCTGCACATGCGGGTTCGATGTGTTGAGGTCCGGCTGGAAATCGTAGAAGCGATGAAAGTACCAGGCGCCGGCTTGCTTGTCGCGCGTCCAGGTCGATTTCTGAACGCCGGGAAACACCATGCCGGTGTTGGCATTGGCGGGCTTCCTGTCCGACCAGACATACCAATCGCGGTACGGCGAGTCCTTCGAGCTGCGCGCCGATCGAAACCAGTCGTGCTGATCCGAGGTGTGATTGACGACGAGGTCGATGATGACGCGGATGCCGCGCTGCTGGCAGCCATGGGTAAATTCAACGAAATCGCCCAGCGTGCCGTAGCGCGGATCGACGTCGTAATAATCCGAGATGTCGTAGCCGTCGTCCCTGTTGGGCGAAGGCTGAAACGGCATCAGCCAGATCGCGGTGATGCCGAGCCCGTGCAAATAGTCCAGGCGCCGGAGCAGACCGCTGAAATCACCGATGCCATCGCCGTTGGCATCCATGTAGGTGCCAACCGACAGGCAGTAGATCACTCCGTTCTTGTACCAGAGGTCGTCGATCACCAGGCAATCCTCTCCAGTCCCACCCGTGGCGGCGGCCGGGAGGATAAGCGGTGAAGCGGTGACGGGTTCCTGCGGAGCGCCGTCCCACAACGGAGACGGACGACGCTCCGTGCCGGCCTGACGCTGCCGCGCTCTATCGGCTGGAGCATGATCTTCGCGGAAAGCCGGCTTCCATTTTTCCGGATCATGGTCTCGTGGAATCGGCTAATCTTCGCGCAATGGACTCATCCGCCCGCCAGATCGCGCTTGTGCCCGCGCCCGACCGACGCCAGTCGGAGACCGCGCTTGCGATCGCGCGCGGCACGGCGAGGCTTCTGAGATCGCTGGGATTTTCCTGCATCAGCGAATTGCCGCTGCCGTCCGGCCGAAGAGCCGATCTGGTCGCGCTGAACGAGCGCGGCGAGATCTGGATCGTTGAGATCAAGTCATCGGTCGAGGATCTGCGCGCCGACCAGAAATGGCAGGATTACCGGATGCATTGCGACCGGCTGTTCTTCGCCTTCACGCAGGATCTGCCGTGCGAGATCTTTCCCGTCGACACCGGTTTGATCATCGCGGACGCCTATGGCGGGCATCTGCATTGCGAGGCGCCGGAGCATCGCCTGCCGGCGGCCACGCGCAAGGCGATGACGGTGCGCTTTGCCATGGCCGCGGCGCAGCGCATCAACCGCCTGGTCGATCCGCAGGGGCACGAGTTTTAGCGAAGAACATTGCTGCCCCGTCATCCCCGCGCAAAGGCCTCGCCTTTGTCGCCGGGGGCGCGAGCGGAGCGAGCCTCGAAGGATGGTTCGGCCGGGCTGGTGACCGTCGACCCTTCGAGACGCGCGCAAGGGCGCGCTCCTCAGGGTGACGGACATAGAGGCGTAGGATGGGTAGAGCGAAGCCAAACCCATCACTTGTCGCCGCGGCGTGAAGTTGGTGGGTTCGCTTCGCTTCACCCATCCTACGTAGCTGCCCACCCTACAAAAGCAAATGGCCGGGAGGAGCCCGGCCATCGCGAAAGCAAATGAAGTATCGCTTACCGCGGGGCGCGCTTGGCGAGGATGCGCTGCAAGGTGCGGCGGTGCATGTTGAGGCGGCGCGCGGTCTCCGAGACGTTGCGGTTGCACATCTCGTAGATGCGCTGGATGTGCTCCCAGCGCACGCGGTCCGCCGACATCGGATTGGCCGGCAGCTCGGACTTCTCGGTGCCGGTCGCGAGCAGCGCGGCGACGACGTCATCGGCGTCGGCGGGCTTCGAGAGATAATCGACGGCGCCCATCTTCACCGCGGTGACGGCGGTGGCGATGTTGCCGTAGCCGGTCAGCACGATCGCGCGCGCCTCGGGGCGCTTGCGCTTCAACGCCGAAACGACGTCGAGGCCGTTACCGTCGCCGAGGCGAAGATCGACGACTGCGAAAGCGGGCGCGGCGCGGCCGATCTCGGCGAGACCATCAGATACCGTGTCGCATGACTTCACCGCGAAACCCCGCGTCTCCATCGCGCGCGACAGCCGTTCCAGGAACGGCTTGTCGTCCTCGACGATGAGGAGCGAGCGGTCGGCATGGTCATTCAGTTCAGTGATGGCGTTCACGATCCATTTTTCCCTGTGGCAGACCCCTAATATATGGGGTCCTACTGCGGCGCTGCCAAGGCAGCCGAAAGTCGCGTGCTCGTCCGGAAAGAGCAATGCATCCGTAATGCCAGGGTCGCGATTAAGAATCGTTCTTAGGATTCGGTTTCGTCGCCCGGCGCGGCTTCCTCGAAGCGCTCGCGCGGCCAGACGATCTGCACCACGGCGCCGTGATCGGGAAAGGTGCGATTGGTAAACGACACCTTGGCGCCGGTGCGTTCCAGCAACGTCCGTGCGATGAAAACGCCCAGACCGAGGCCCCCACGTGGGTTTTGGGCCTCATCCGCACCTCGGCGACGCGACAGATACGGCTCGCCGATCCGCTTCAGCATGTCGGGCGCGATGCCCGGACCGTCGTCGGAGACGACGACTTCAACGGTCTCGGCGTTCCACCACGCGTTCACCTCGACGGTCTGGTGCGCGAAATCGACCGCATTTTCGAGAATGTTTCCGACGCCATAGAGGATCGCCGGATTGCGCGCGGCGACCGGTTCAGGCGTTGCTGCGACAGCAAGCCGCACCTTGATGTTGATGCCGAAATCGCGATGCGGCGCCACCGCCTCCTCGATCAAGGTCGACAGCTTCATGGTGTCGAACGGCGCACCGCTCGATGACAATTGCGCGATCTTGCTCAGGATGTCGCGGCAGCGCTGCGCCTGCTCACGCAGGGTCTTGAGGTCGCCGGCGATCGCCGCGTCATGCACCGTCTTCTCGAGCTCGCGCGAGATCAGGAAGATCGTCGACAGCGGCGTTCCGAGCTCATGCGCGGCGGCGGCGGCGAGGCCGTCGAGCTGAGTCAGGTGCTGTTCGCGTGTCAGTACCAGTTCAGTCGCGGCCAGCGCATCGGAGAGCTGGCGCGCTTCCTCGGTCACCTGGAATGCGTACAGACTGGTGACACCGATCGCGAGCAGGATCGAAAGCCAGACGCCGATCAGATAGATCGGCGGCAGTACCAAGGGATCGTCGGCATCCCAGGGCAGCGGCAGATGATAGAAGAACAGCGCCGAGGCGCAGGCGACCGCAAGGCAGCCGAGCGCGATCGTCAGCCGGATCGGCAGCACGGTGGCCGAGATCAGGACCGGCGCCAGGAACAGGAACGAGAACGGGTTCTGCAATCCGCCGGTGAAGTACAGGAGCCCGCCGAGCTCGACGATGTTGAAGGCGAGCAGGGCGGCGGCATAGGCCGGCTCCAGCCGCTGCATCGGGTTGAAGGCGATCTGCAGTGCAAGATTGAGCAGCGCCGAGAACGTCACGATGGTGACGCAGGGGACGATCGGAACGTCGAATTCCAGTCCCTGCGCCACGATGAAGATGGCGACGAGCTGGCCGAGCGCGGCGAGCCAGCGCAGCCGCAGGATCGTATCCAGGCGGACGTAGCGGCGGGGTTGGCGGAAATCGGAAGCGACGTCGGTCATGCCGGGACCTTAGCTGTGCCGTGGGCGGCGCACAAATTCGCGACTTAGCGCAACGATGCAGGGCGAGCCTTTAATTACCGCCAAGCCTTTAATTACCGCCGAGCCTTGCGCTTATTGTCGCAATGGCTCAATGACGGCCATATGCAACAGGTCGGGACAGGTCAGAGGCAAGCTCCGGCGGCTGAACAAGGCGAGTCGGCCGCGATCGACGTTGCGCATCTGGTCAAGGTCTACAAGACCACCCGCGCGGTCGACGACATCTCGTTCCGCATCGCGCGCGGCAGCATTACCGGCCTGCTCGGCGGCAACGGCGCCGGCAAGACCACGACGATCGCGATGATCATGGGCCTGGTGCTGCCGACCTCAGGCAGCGTCGAGGTGCTCGGTGCAAAAATCCCCGAGCAGCGCTACGATGTGCTCGGCCGGATGAACTTCGAAAGCCCCTATGTCGACATGCCGATGCGGCTCACGGTGCGGCAGAACCTGACCATTTTCGGGCGCCTCTATGCCGTGCAGCGTTTGCGTGAGCGGATCGACCAGCTCGCCGACGATCTCGATCTCAAGGAATTCCTCGACCGCTCCAACGGCAAGCTCTCCGCCGGGCAGAAGACCCGCGTGGCGCTGGCGAAGGCGCTGATCAACGAACCGGACCTCTTGCTGCTCGACGAGCCGACCGCCTCGCTCGACCCGGATACCGCCGACTGGGTGCGGCAGCATCTCGAGACCTATCGCAAGACCCATAACGCGACCATCCTGCTGGCGTCACACAACATGCTGGAGGTCGAGCGCCTCTGCGACCGCGTCATCATCATGAAGCGCGGCAAGATCGAGGATGACGACAGCCCCGACCGGATCTTGGCGCGCTACAACCGCGACACGCTGGAAGAGGTGTTTCTCGACGTGGCGCGCGGCCGGGTGCGGGAGGGCGCGCCAGAGGACACACCATGAGCGAACTCGTCAGCCAGCACCAGCACACCATTTCACTGCAACGCATCAACGCGATGGTGCTGCGCTATTGGTATCTCCTGATGTCGTCATGGCCGCGGCTGCTGGAGCTGGTCTACTGGCCGGCATTGCAGATCATCACCTGGGGCTTCCTGCAGAATTACATCTCGCAGGCATCCGGCTTATTCGCCAAGGCGGGCGGCACGCTGATCGGTGCCGTGATCCTGTGGGACATCCTGTTCCGGGGGCAGCTCGGCTTCTCGATCTCGTTCCTGGAGGAGATGTGGGCACGCAACCTCGGCAACCTGATGATGAGCCCGCTGAAGCCGATCGAATTCCTGCTCTCGCTGATGATCATGAGCCTGATCCGGCTCGCCATCGGCGTGATCCCGATGACGCTGCTGGCGCTGTTCTTTTTCGGCTTCAACTTCTACGCCATCGGGCTGCCGCTGATCGCGTTCTTCTGCAATCTGATCTTCACGAGCTGGTCGGTCGGCGTGTTCGCCTCGGGCCTCGTGCTGCGCAACGGGTTAGGGGCGGAAAGCATCGTCTGGACGCTGATGTTCGCGGTGATGCCGCTCGCCTGCATCTACTATCCGGTCGAGGTGCTGCCGGCGTGGCTGCAAGCTGTCGCCTGGACGCTGCCGCCGACCTATGTGTTCGAAGGCATGCGCTCGCTTCTGATCGATCACGTCTTCCGCGCCGACCTGATGGCGTGGGCGCTGGTCATCAACGCGTTCCTGTTCGCTGCCTCTTTTGCGATCTTCCTTGCCCTTTTGCAGAGCGCCAAGCGCAACGGGTCGCTGCTCGGCGGTGGTGAATAAATGTCACTTTCTCGTGGATTCTCGGCCTTTTAGCCCGATATCGCCCCCAGATTCGGCTCGCGGCGCATTGACGCATTGTTACGCATTGGTCAGTATGCTGCGGCGCAAAACAGGGGTCTGAAAATACTATGCCCATCGGTGAATTTGGCGGTGCCCCGCCACTAGCGGCGGAAGGCAGCCCGGCACTCACGACGCCGTTGTACTGGATGTACGAGATGGCGCATGCGTCGCTCAATCCGGTGCGCGCGGTAACCGACGCCACCAAGATCCTGTTTCAGAACCCGCTCAATCCGTGGACCCACACCGAGTTCGGCAAGTCGATCGCCGCCGGTTGTGAGCTGTTCGAGCGCACCACGCGCCGCTACGGCAAGCCGGAATGGAACCTGCCGACGACCGAGGTCAACGGCATCCGCACTCCGGTCGAGGTCCGTTCGATCTGGGAAAAGCCGTTCTGCCGCCTGCTGCATTTCGATCGCAAGCTGACGCGCCCGCTGCGCTCGCCGCAGCCGCGCGTGCTGATCGTGGCGCCGATGTCGGGTCACTATGCGACGCTGCTCCGCGGCACAGTCGAGGCGTTCCTGCCGACCCATGAGGTCTACATCACCGACTGGGCCGACGCGCGCATGGTGCCGCTCGCGGCTGGCCGGTTCGATCTCGAGGACTATGTCGACTACCTGATCGAGATGCTGCACGCGCTCGGCGGCAATATGCATGTCATCGCGGTGTGCCAGCCTTCGGTGCCTGTCGTGGCAGCGGTTTCGGTGATGGAAGCCAACAACGATCCGTTCGTGCCGCTGTCGATGACGCTGATGGGCGGGCCGATCGACACCAGGCGCAATCCGACCGCGGTCAACAACCTCGCCGAAGAGCGCGGCATCGAGTGGTTCCGCAACAATGTCATCACCAAGGTGCCGTTCCCGCATCCGGGCGTGATGCGTGACGTCTATCCGGGCTTCCTGCAGCTCAATGGCTTCATCAGCATGAACCTCGACCGGCACATGGACGCGCACAAGGCGCTGTTCGCCAATCTGGTCAAGGGTGACGGCGATCTCGTCGACAAGCACCGCGAATTCTATGACGAGTATCTCGCGGTGATGGATCTCACCGCCGAATATTACCTGCAGACCGTCGACCTCGTCTTCGTCAAGCACGCGCTGCCGAAGGGCGAGATGACCCATCGCGGCAAGCCGGTTGATCCGTCGAAGATCCGCCGCGTCGCGCTGATGACGGTCGAAGGCGAGAAGGACGACATCTCAGGTCTTGGCCAAACCGAGGCGACGCACGCGCTCTGCACCGCGATCCCGAACCATCGCCGCGTGCATTACGTGCAAAAGGGCGTTGGGCACTATGGCGTGTTCAACGGCTCGCGTTTCCGCTCCGAAATCGTGCCGCGGATCTCCGATTTCATGGTTTCGGCGGCCAATACGCGACTTTCGCTGGTCGCCGCCGCCGAATAGGTATCGCCCCGGCCGCGATTTTCGCGGTCGCGCAAGTCGCTGATTTAACTAAAAGAATCCCAAATCGGGCAAGGCCAAAAGGGTGAATGTAATTTCATTCTTTGGGCCTTTTTCGTAACCTTGATTCATCGGAAAAATTCCGGTTCCAGCCCCTGCCTGTAGAGGTCAATTAACGTCCGACCCCTGTATATTGGGCAAATGATTTGTTTTTGCGCCGAGCGCTTTCCCTGGCGGCGGATATGGCAAAGTTCGGGCGAACTCCTGCTCCCCGGACTCTCAGAAATGGCTACTCGCGCGCTCCTCTATCGGCGGCCTGCCGAACCCGCGACCGTATTGGTCAGACACGGCTCCCAGTTCTTCACCGTCAGGTTGCGCCGGCATAGGCGCGCGCGCCGCTACACACTCAGGATACATCCAACCGATCGTGAAGCGATCCTGACGATGCCGCCGCGCGGCACGATTCCGGAAGCCAAGGAGTTCGCCAATCTCCATGGCGGCTGGATCGCCGCCCGTCTTGGCCGCTTGCCGAAGGCCGCGCCGTTCCAGCCCGGCACCGTGGTGCCGTTGCGCGGCGTGCCGCATCGCCTGGTGCACCGCTCGGGCGAGCGCGGCACGGTGTGGACCGAGACGCGCGACAGCGGCGAGAGGATCATTTGCGTCGCCGGCGGCGTCGAGTACATGGATCGCCGCGTGCACGACTTCCTCAAGCGCGAGGCGCGCAAGGACCTGCAGAAGGCGGCGCAGCTTCACGCCGCGGAACTCGGCGTGCGGGTACGCCGGATCTCGATCCGCGATCAGTCCAGCCGCTGGGGCTCGTGTACTTCGGCGGGTTCGCTGTCGTTCTCATGGCGGCTGATCCTGGCGCCGCCCTTCGTGCTCGATTACCTCGCCGCGCATGAGGTCGCCCATCTCGTCGAGATGAACCACTCGGCGCGGTTCTGGCGGGTGGTCGACAAGGTCTGCGCGTCGGTAACGCGCGCCAAGAACTGGCTCGACACCTACGGCAACGACCTGCACCGCTACGGGATCCAGGAGTAGGGCGCGCTGTTCGCCCCGAACGTTGCTGTCATCGTCCGCGAAAGCGGGCGATGCAGTATTCCAGAGACATTTGTCTTCAATCGATGGGCCGCGGCGTACTGGATCCCCCGCTTTCGCGGGGGATGACGGCTTGAGTGCGTAGCCCGGATGGAGCGTAAGCGTAATCCGGGGCAGTTTTCACCGATGGCGCGACTGGTCCCGGATTACGCTTCGCTTCATCCGGGCTACGGAGCAACGCGATCCGTCCGCCTACCGACTTCTATCGAAACAACCGATCCGCCAGCCAGCCGTCCAGTCCGGCCGCTGCCTCCGGCCGCGCGTTGGGATTGGGTGGCGCCGAGGCGCGGGCCGGCGTCGGCGGTGGCGGGCGATAGTAACCGCCGGATGGTACCGGCGCGGGCGGTTGCGATGCCTGCATCGGTGGCTGAATCTGCATCGGTCCCGCCGGCGCTGACGGCGCGGTGACCTGTGACGAGATCTGCATCAGGTTCGCCGGCCCCCAGCTGCCTTGCGAGTTCGGGATCGCCGCGACCGGCACGCCCTGATGCGCCGCCTTCATGAAGCGGGTCCACACTTCGACCGGCAAGCCGCCGCCGGTCGCCTTCTTGGTCGGTGAATTGTCGTCATTGCCGAGCCAGACGCCGGTGACGAGCTTGGCGGTGTAGCCGATGAACCAGGCGTCGCGATAATCCTGGCTGGTGCCGGTCTTGCCGGCGGCTGTCCAGCCCGGGATCTCCGCCTTGCGCGCGGTGCCCGAGATCAGCGTCTCGCGCATCATGCTATTCATCATCGAATCATAGCGCGGCTCGATCACCTGGTTGGGCGGATCGGTCGGACGATCATAGAGCAGCTTGCCCGAACTGGTCTTGATCTTGGTCACCACATGCGGCGACACCACGTAGCCGCCATTGGCGAACGGCGCATAGGCGCCGACCAGCTCGATCACCGAGACTTCCGAGGTGCCGAGCGCGATCGAGACGTTGGACTCCAGCTTGGAGGAGATGCCGAGCCGGTGCGCGGTGCGCACCACGTTCTTTGCGCCGACCTCGACGCCGAGCCGCACCGCGACCGTGTTCAGCGACATCGCCAGGGCCTGGGTCAATGTCACCGAGCCGAAATATTCGTGGGTGTAGTTCTCCGGCTTCCAGCCCTTGATGTCGAGCGGCGCGTCGGTGCGGATGGTATCCGGCGTCAGCCCTGCTTCGACCCCGGTGAGATAGACGAACGGCTTGAACGCCGAGCCCGGCTGGCGCTTCGCGGTGACCGCGCGATTGTACTGGCTCTCCGAGTAGTTCCGGCCGCCGACCATGGCGCGCACCGCACCGTCCGGCGTCATCGCCACCAGCGCGCCCTGGCTGACATTGAACTTCACGCTCTTGGCGGCGAGCTCATCGATGATGGCGGCTTCGGCGACGTTCTGCAGCTTCGGATCGATCGTGGTCTGCACCACGATGTCCTGGTCGATCTGGCCGACCAGATCGTCGAGCACTTCGCCGATCCAGTCGGCGACATAGTTCACGGTGCCGGCGCCGGCCGGCTTCACCGCAATCGAGGGCTGGCCGATCGAGGCCTTGGCCTGCGCCTCGGTGATGAACTTGGCGTCGGCCATCGCCGCCAGCACGACCTGCGCGCGCTGCTCGGCGCCTTCAGGGTTGCGGTTTGGCGCCAGCCGCGACGGCGACTTGACGAGGCCGGCCAGCATCGCGGCTTCCGGCAGCGTCACGTTCTTCGCCGACTTGCCGAAATAGCGCTGCGCGGCGGCCTCGACGCCATAGGCGCCGGACCCGAAATAGACCCGGTTGAGGTAGAGCTCGAGGATCTCGTTCTTGGAATGCTTGCGCTCCAGCCAGAGCGCGAGCTCGGCTTCCTGCAGCTTGCGCTGCATGGTGCGCTCCTGGGTCAGGAAGAGGTTCTTGGCGAGCTGCTGGGTCAGCGTCGAGCCGCCCTGCGAGACGCCGCGGTGCAGGAGGTTGGTCACCGCCGCGCGCAGGATGCCAACCGGGTCGACGCCGTAATGCGAATAGAAGCGGCGGTCCTCGATCGCGATGAAGGCCTTCGGCAGATAGGGCGGCAGATCCTTCAACGCGATATTGGCGCCGGCCATTTCGCCGCGCTGCGCCAGCACGCTGCCGTCGATGCCGACGATCTGGATCGTCGGCGGACGCTTGGGAATCTCCAGCGACTGGATCGGCGGCAGATGCGCGCCGACCCACACCACGACACCGATCACCGCAATGCCGGCCCACAGGCCGAGCACCGCGGTCCAATAGAACAGGCGGCCGATGCCAAAGCCCCGCGACTTGCTGCGCCGCTTGCTGCCGCTGCGCGACGGGCGCGGTTTCTCGCTACCGGAATCGCTGCTCTTGTCGCTGCTCTTGGGTTTGGATTTGGCGGGCTTGTCGTCGCCGCCTCCGGGAATGCGATCGGACGGCGACAGCCGAAGGTCGGCAAGCGCGGCCGGAAGCCCGAACAGCGGCTCCTTGCGCGCACCGCCTTTTTTCCGTCCCCACGCCATCCGCAACGCTCACACCCTGACAGGGACGCACGCTAGCGTTCCCGGTTTAAGGGGCGGTTACGCAAAGCTTAACGGGGCATTAGGAGGTGAGGCAGCGCGTGCTACATAAGGAGCATGATCAGGAAAAGTGGGCACCGGTTTTCCCTCGCGACAAACGCGGAGCGTTTGCGCGGAGATCATGCTCAAACAGGATGGAAGAGCGCGATAGAGCGATCGCGCTAGGGAACAAGAAACGAAGGAGCACCGCATGGGCCATATCGATCCGACCAAGGACGTTTTCGCGCAGTTCCGGGACAACAACCGGCCGGGCCCGATCCACATGCTCAACCTGGTGCGCCTGCGCGAATGGGCCGCCTATCCCGACGGCCGCAAGGCCACCGGCGCGGAGGCTTATGCGGCGTATGGCCGCGAGAGCGGGCCGGTGTTCGAACGGCTCGGCGGCCGCATCGTCTGGCAAGGCCGCTTCGAGCTGATGCTGATCGGACCGCAGGAGGAGCGCTGGGATCACTGCTTCATCGCGGAATATCCAAGCGTCGCCGCCTTCGTCGAGATGATCCGCGATCCGGTCTATCGCGAGGCGGTGAAGCACCGCCAGGCCGCGGTGGACGATTCCCGCCTGATCCGCCATGCCGTGCTGCCGGTGGGGAAGAATTTCGGCGAGATTCCGAAGTAGGCGCGTAAAAATCGATGGGTCGCGGCGATCTCCATCCCCGTCATGCTGAGGTGCGAGCGGAGCGAGCCTCGAAGCATGCACGGCCCCGCTGGCGGCCGTCGACCCTTCGAGACGCGCCTCGCGCTCCCCAGGGTGACGGTGATAGGACATCCCCGCAAACAAATCGGCGGCCTGGAGGCCGCCGATTGCATTTCAAACCTGCGCGAACCGACTAGCCGGCCGGGCCGGCGTCCTCGAGGATCGGGCCGAACAGCTCCCAGCGCTCGCCGTTGAAGCGCATCATCTGCAGCTGCTTGTTGACGCGATAGTCGTTCGGCGCGGTGTTGCCCTTGATGCCGGGCAGCGCCATGTCGAGCTCGACATTCTTCAGGTTGGTCGCCTGCTTCAGCACGTTGTCGCGGGTCAGGTCGTCGCCGCACTGCTTCAGCACATGCACCATCAACTGGGCGGTCGAGTAGCCATAGGTGTTGAAGTTCGAGTTCTTGTCGCCGTCGGGATAGTACTTGGCCATGAAGTCGAAATAGCGCTTCATGCCCGGATCGTCCTTCCACTGCGGATCGGCCGGATCCTTGCCGTAATTGGTGCTGATCAGACCCTTGGAGGCTTCCAGGCCGGCCGGCTGCAGCACGGCGCCGACCGATGTCGCGTTGATGTCGACGATGTGGATCGGGTGCCAGCCGAGCTCGGCGATCTTCTTGATCGCCTGCGCCGCCTGCTTCGGCGTCGACGCCGAGAAGAACAGGTCGGCGCCGGCGTCCTTGATCTTGATCACCTGGGAATCGATGGTCGGGTCGGAGACCTCGTAGGAGGCTTCGGCCACGATCATCTTGGCGGCCTTGTCGCCGAGGCCGGCCTTGATGCCGTTCAGATAATCCTTGCCGAGGTCGTCGTTCTGATAGAGCACGCCGATCTTGGCGTTGGGATGCTCCTTCAGGATGTACTGGCCGTAGATGCGCCCTTCGACGAAGTAGTTCGGGTTGAAGCCGAGCGTCCAGGGGAAGTTCTTCGGGTCGGTGAACTTCGAGGCGCCGGTCGCGGCAAACAGCTGCGGCACCTTCTTGGCGTTGAGATATTTCTGCACGGCGGCGTTCGACGGCGTGCCGACGATCTGGAAGGTCAAGAGCACCTCGTCGCTCTCGACGAGCTTGCGAACCTGCTCGACGGCCTTGGGCGGCGAATACGCGTCGTCATACTGGATCAGGTTGATCTTGCGGCCGTTGATGCCGCCCTGATCGTTGATCATCTTGAAGTAGGCCGCCTGGGTCTTGCCGATCGAGGCATAGGCAGAGGCCGGTCCGGAGAAGGGGACGGTCTGGCCGATCTTGATCTCGGTGTCGCTCGCGCCGGGATCGTACTTCTTCTGCGCAAAGGCCGACGTTGCCGACAGCGCGATCGCGAGCGCCGTTCCCGTGACCAGGTGAAAAATCCCGTTCCTCATAATGCTGTTTCCCTCACGTGACTGATGGTTGGCCGATGATCTTGTCCGCGGGTTCAAGGTCCCGCGGTCGCCATCGCTGGGCCGGGATACTGGAGGAACCGTTATTGCAACGCAAGACGAGCGCTGCCGAAAAGGTGAGCGATTTCAGTCAACCAAAGTAGGGGGCGTTGCGAAAAGGTGGGTGGAGCGGCGCGAGGGTTGGGGCCCGCTTTACCTCGCCCCGCCTGCGGGGAGAGGTCGCATCGCATCGAAGATGCGATGCGGGCGAGGGGGAGTAATGCAGCGGTGCGCGGAAGTGCCCCTCACCCCGACCCTCTCCCCGTAAGGACGGGGAGAGGGAGTGGAGTCTCGTCCCGACCGCGGCTAGCCCGCCGGTCCGGTGTCCTCGATGATCGGGCCGAACAGCTCCCAGCGCTCGCCGTTGAACTTCATCATCTGCATCTGCTTGTTGATGCGGTAGTCGTTCGGCCCCGTCGTGATCGACATGCCCGGCAGCGCGAGGCTCGGCACGAACTTCTTCAGGCTGGTCACCTGCTTCATCAGGTTCTCGCGGGTGAGGTCGTCGCCGCACTGCTTGAGCACCTGGATCAGGAGCTCGGCCGTCGAGTAGCCGTAGGTGTTGACGGTGTTGAGCTTGTCGCCTTCCGGATAATACTTGTCCATGAAGGCGAAATAGGCCTTCACGCCGGGATCGTCCTTCCATTGCGGGTCGGCGGGGTCCTTGCCGTAATTGGTCGAGATGATGCCCTTGGAGATGTCGAGACCGGCCGGCTTCAGCGTCGCCGACACCGGGCTCGCATTGATGTCGAGGATGTGCACCGGGTTCCAGTTGAGATCGGCGACCTTTCGGATTGCCTGCGCAGCGAATTTCGGCGTCGAGGCGTCGTAGAGCAGGTCGACGCCGGCGGCCTTCAACTTGACGATCTGGGAGTCCACGGTCGGGTCGGTCAGTTCATAGGAGACTTCGGCGACGATCATGCTGGCGGCCTTGTCGCCGAGTCCGCTCTTCAGGCCGGTGATGTAGTCGCGGCCGAGATCGTCGTTCTGGTAGAAGATGCCGATCTTGGCGTTGGGGTGATTGGCTAGGATGTATTTGGCGTAGATGCGTCCCTCGGACTGGTAGTTCGGGTTGAACGCGATCGTCCACGGCGCGTTCTGCGGGTCGGAGAAGCGCGAGGCGCCGGTGGAGGCGAGCAGCTGCGGCACCTTCTTGACATTCAGATATTTCTGCACGGCCGCATTCGACGGCGTGCCGATGATCTGGAACGTGAACAGCACCTCGTCGCCCTCGACGAGCTTGCGTACCTGCTCGACCGCTTTCGGCGGCGAATAGGCGTCGTCATACTGGATCAGGTTCAGCTTGCGGCCGTTGATGCCGCCCTGATCGTTGATCATCTTCATGTACGCCGCCTGGGTCTTGCCGATGCCGGCATAGGCGGATGCGGGGCCGGAGAACGGCACGGTCTGGCCGATCTTGATCTCGGTGTCGGTCGCGCCGATGTCGTATTTCTTCTGCGCGGTGGCCGATGTAACCGACAACGCGATCGCAAGCGCCGTCGCAGCGAGCAATTGCACGCTTCTCATGTCCGTGACCTCCCTGTTGCCGGTGATCTTGTCCGCAAGCTCAGGCCGGCGGATGTCACCGTTGCACGGGATGATGGAGGAACGGCTGGGCCATTGCAAGACGATGCACCCTGCGCGCGATGTCGCGTTTGAGCATGATCCGGAAAACTGTGAAGCGGTTTCCGAGCGGATCATGCTCAAGAAAACAAAAGCGCGCTCGCGCTTTAGGCCAGCCAGAGCTGGATCAGCGCCAACGCAGCGGGAGCCGCCTGCACATAAAGAATGCGGCGGCTGACGGTGGCGGCGCCATAGGCACCGGCGACGATCACGCAGAGCAGGAAGAATGTCTTGATCTGGAACGCGAAGGCCGGATTGCCATGTACGAGGCCCCAGATCAGTCCGGCGGCGAGGAAGCCGTTATAGAGCCCCTGATTGGCGGCGAGCACCGCGGAATCGTTTGCCTTCTCGATCGAGTTGCGAAACGTCTTCAGCCCGAGCGGCTTGGTCCAGAGAAACATCTCGAGCACAAGGAAATAGACGTGCAGCATGGCCACCACCGCGACCAGAACATTGCCAAGCAACAACATATTGCGGCCCCCCAAAGCTTCGGTTCTGATTGAATCAGAATCGAAGCTCAAGATTCTTGTTTTGGCGCGTTTTCTTCACGCGAACCGGTCTCCGCTTCGCTCGAAAAACGCTCTACCCAGAATTCGGGTGGACGCTAGCATGCGGGCGGTGAATTGTATGCTGGCCGATCTGCTTGCCCGAGATATGACAATGGCCGACCGCAGGACTCCACAGACCTTCAACCTCGACCGCCTCAAGACCCCGATCGGCACCGCGCTGCTGGTGACCGATGATGACGGCGTGCTGCGCGCGCTCGACTGGGACGATTATGAAGGGCGCATGCTCGACCTGCTGCGGCTGCATTATGGCGCCGTGACGCTGCGGGACGGCCACGCGCCGGCTGCGATGCGCAAGGCGCTCGGCGATTACTTCAAGGGCGATCTCGATCGTCTCACCGATGTCGAATGGCGCGTCGCCGGCACGCCGTTCCAGCAGAAGGTCTGGCACGCGCTGCCGAACATTCCGCACGGCACCACCATGAGCTACGGCGCGCTGGCGGCGAAACTGAACGCGCCGGATGCGATGCGCGCGGTCGGCCATGCCAACGGCTCCAACCCGATCAGCGTCGTCGTGCCATGTCATCGCCTGATCGGCGCCAACGGCTCACTGGTCAAATATGGCGGCGGGCTGGAGCGCAAGCGCTGGCTGCTGCGCCACGAGGGCGTGGAGGTCTAGAGTGATTTCGAGCGGGAACCGGTTCGCGTGAAGAAGCGCGTCAAGATAACGATCCAGCAATCCGCTTCGGCCGCCGGTGCGGCGATCAGTCGAGATCTTCGCGGGGCATGTTGCGCAGATCGCGTACGATATAGAGGAACACAACGAGCGAAGGCACCCACGCGAGTATCGCTCCTACCAGCATCGCATCGACCGTCGTCATGTGAGACTCCTTGCGCGTTGTTGGCCAACGTCGTCAGATCGGCTTTTTCGATGGGGCGCCGGTTCTGGGGAAGGGATACAGCCACTTCCAATAGGCCTTGTTGCGCTCCAGCTGCCGCTTGTGGATCTCGCGGCACTTCGTCGAGCAAAACTGCTCAAAATACCAATTATGCCGGATCAGCCCGAAAGGCCGCTTGCAGGCCGGATTTCCGCAACGAGCTGTCATGACGCTGCCTCCGCATTCGCGCGCCAAAGCCAGCGGATGAAGTCCTCCTGGCCTTTGTAGAGGCAGAGGCGTCCGCAGTAGCGTTCGCCCGCCGGATTTCGCAAACAGATGATCTTGGGCTCTTCGCTGTCACACTGGGCGCAGCGCGGTTCCGCACGCATGGCGACCTCCCTCCGAGGAATTGCCATTTGCCAATCAAAATGTCTGGTGCTGTCCTCGCCGTCGATCTTCCCGAAGGACGACGATGCGAAATCTCGCGCCGCCGCCGTCCATGCGCAACTTGTCCAGATGTTTTGTGGCATCATCCTTGCGTATAGCCGGCCTGGTCACGGCTGATCCAACTCACGCACCCGGCGCCGCGCTGTGCTGCCTGAGGGCGGTATCGAGGCATTTGATCAGGACGTCCCCGTCGCAGGGCTTGCTCAGAAAGCAGATCGCTCCAGCCTTCAGCGCCCGGACGCGATCGCTTTCGACCGAGAACGCCGTGACGAAAATGAACGGAAAGCGGTGTCCGCTGGCAATCAGGTGGCTCTGCAAGTCGAGCCCGCTCATGGCCGGCATCCTGACATCCGCGATCACACAGGATGTGTCATTCAGGCGGGGCGAGTGCAAAAATTCCTCGGCCGACGCGTAGGTCTCGACCGCGTAGCCTAGCGACCTGACGAGATTGTCGGTCGCGGTGCGAACCGACATGTCATCGTCGATGATTGATATCACTGGCGGGTTGGGCAAGGAGGTTATCCCGGGCCGGAAGGGCCTCTGGCGTGTGCATCATGTGGGGACCACAGTGCGTCGCCAATCGGGGCCGGAGAATCATACTTAGGTTTGCGCCCCGCCGGCTGCCGGTCCGATCTGGAGCATCTGTGCCATCCTGACCAGATCGGGTAACGACTTTGCCGCCATTTTCCGCATGATGTGCCCGCGGTGTATCTTCACTGTGATCTCGGCCACACCGATTTCGGCGGCGACCTGCTTGTTCATCAACCCCGCCGTGACGAGCGTCATCACCTGGCGTTCACGCGGCGTCAGGGTCGCGAAGGCGGCGCGCAGGTTGGCAAGAACCTTGGCCTCATCGCGACGATTCCTGTCGCGCTCGATCGCCGTCGTGACGGCATCCAGCATGTCCTGATCGCGGAATGGCTTGGTCAGGAAGTCCACAGCGCCGGCCTTCATGGCCCTGACCGTCATCGGGATATCGCCGTGGCCGGTCATGAAGATGATCGGAATATCGATGCCCGCCTTCGCCAGCTCCCCCTGAAAGTCCAGCCCGCTCACCCGCGGTAACCTGATGTCGAGGATCAGGCAGCTCGGGACATCCGGAGGCTTGCGCTGCAGAAATTCATGGGCCGAGCCGAATGCTGCGGTCCGCAAGCCGACCGACCGGAACAGATTGCTCAGCGCGTCCCGCACGGATGCGTCGTCGTCGACGACGAAGACGATGGGATCCTCGGCGTTTGCCAGACCAGAAGGCGATGCCGCGCGCCCGGTCACCATGCATGATCCTCTTCGTGCAGTGGCAAGGTGAACTGGAATGTCGCGCCGGGGCCGCTATTTCCGGTCACGGACAGGCGGCCTCGGTGGGCTTCGACGATCGATCGGCAGATCGACAGCCCCATTCCCATGCCGCGGGCCTTGGTGGTGTAGAAGGCGTCGAACAGCCGTTCGGCATTCTCGGTCGCGATTCCGACGCCGCAGTCGGTGACCGTGACCACGATCTGCCCGACCTCGTCATGTCGCGTCCGGATCACCAGTTCCCGCGGCCGGTCCGTGACCGGCTGCATGGCCTCGATGCCATTGAGGACCAGGTTGAGGATGACCTGCTGCAGCTGGATACGGTCGGCAACGACAGACGGGAGCGCGGGAGCGAGGTCGAGCTGCAAGGATACATGGTGGCGCTGCAGTTCATGCTGCACCAGGATGATCACCTGGTTGATGACTTCATTGACGTCGAGTGGCGCCTTCTGATCGGTCGTCTTGTTCACCATCGCGCGAACGCGCTGGATGACCTCGCCCGCCCGGTTGCCGTCGCTGATGATCGACCTGACCGCGCCGCGAGCTTCGTTCAGATCGGGGGCCGCCCGGTTGAGCCACCGCAGGCATGCCGCGGCATTGGTGACCACGGCGGCAAGCGGCTGGTTCACTTCATGGGCGATCGATGCGGCGAGCTCGCCGAGCGCCGTCACGCGCGTGACGTGTGCGAGGTTGGTCTGCGCTTCGTGCAACTCCGCCTCGGCTCGCTTGCGGGCGGTCACGTCGGTGACCGCTCCGATGAATTCGGTGTCGCCCGAAAGATTCGTCACCGCATGCGCCCTGGCGTGAACAAATTTGATCGCCCCATTGGGCATCAGCAATCGGTAGCCGTGCTCGAAGTCCTTGCCGTCGAGCGAGGCGCGGTCGATGGTCCGTTGCACGCGGGCGCGATCATCCGGATGGACGCGCTGCAGGACCGTGGCATGTGTGATGGAAGGAGCTCTGTCGAATTCGAAGATCCTGAACGTCTCTTCCGACCAGATGATCTCGCCGCTGGCGACGTGCCAGCCGAAGCTGCCGGTGTGGCTCAATCGCTGGGCTTCGGTCAGGTACATTTCACTCTGCTGCAGCGCATTTTCGGCGTGCTTGCGCTCGGTGATGTCCTCGCATGCGATCAGCACGATCAGCTGATCGCCCAGCCGCCGCACCGCCTTGGCGTTTTCACGAACCCAAATCCGTGAACCGTCCTTGCGGACCTTCCGGATTTCCCAATTGTGGGTCTGGCCGATGTTGTCGAGGCATGCCGCGACGTTGCGCTGGACCATGTCCCGGTCTTCGGCGGCAAAGACCCGCAGCACCGATTGTCCAAGCAGTTCGTCGACGGTGTAGCCGAGCTGCGCCGCGCCGAACGTGTTGACCGACAGCACGAGCCCCGTTGCGTCGACCATGAAGTACATGACCGGGTTGTGCTCGAATACCTCCTTCCATTGCGCTTCGCTGTTGCGCAGCGCCTCCATCGCGCGCTCCTCGCTGCTGGCTCGGCCGCGCAACATGGCTTCCATCCGCCTTTGCGAACGGCCCACCAGGCGGATCATCAGCAATGCGGCGGTCAGCGACGCGACGAGCAGCGCCAGGGCAACCAGATGGGCGGAAGCTGCCGGCTGCGAACCTAGCAACAGCCCGATGCAGGTTGCCGCCAAGGCCAGCACCATGCCGCCGAGCAGCCATTGCTCGGCCGACCAGGACTTCGTGGTCGGGTCGCGGATCATCGGCAGCCCAGCACTTGGCCATCATCATGGGCCGCGCTGCGTCGCTAGGTGACTGCTACCATCAGCGGCGACAACGTCGCCCTCCCAATAGACTGTATATTAGCAGCTTTCTTGCCGCCCGGGCGGGATGACGCCGGCCTTTTTGGCGGTCCACGCCCGTGGGATCGCGCAGAAAGCGAAGCCGTTGAGCGCGCTCAGGTCCAGGTTGCGACCTAAACTCAAGTATGAGTCGTCCCCACCGAATGTAACGGTCGGATCAACCTCCGTTCAATGGCCCGTTCCATCCCGGTGACTACGCTTATTGGGTAACTCGACGACGGCAGAGATTTCCGGGGTTCAGCAATCGCCAATCAGTGACGGAGATTGAAATGCCCAGCGCGCGCCTGCATCTGATCGTTTGCTCCGACGACGTCGACCACGAGGCAAGGCCTCAGAGACGCGATCGCAGCTTCCAGCCTTCCGTTATCGTTGGTGGCAGGCAAACAGCAAGCACGCTGACCGACAACCCGTGGATCGATCTGCTGGACGCATTCGATCTGGGCGTGGTGGTCTGTCAGGCCAGCTACCTGGCCTTGCTGGGAGCGAGCCTGGCGGCGCTGCAGCCGCAATTCGACGCGCCAGACTCAGGGCGGTAGCCGGCCCTGAATTCCAAGTCCGGCAGGCTGCCGGGACCGAAGCGCTGGCTGCTCACGCCTGGGTCGCGCAAGACGGGTCCGATCACAGCCTCCGTGAGAGCCCGGAATCCATTCCCCGCCTAGCCCCGGCCCTGATGGATTCCGGGCTCAGTTCTGCAGACGCCCTCGGCTGCGCAATGGCGCACCGCAATGATGGGCGGAGCAGGTCGACGGCGCGGCTCCCGCGCCAGGCTCCCGACGGCGGCAAATTGCAGCAATTTTTTCGAAAGATGCCCGGTTCGCTTTAGCCGCTTTTGAAGCACCTGATTATTGGATCTGTCCGGCAACGGCATCGCTCTGCAGAGCTGTGCGTTGGTTCGCGCACTGACAGATCAGGGGCCGGTCATTATGAATCAGGCACAGCAGCACAAGCCGCTTCCCGAAGACAATAATTCCGTCACCAGGAATGAGGCCGACGGCGCACGGGGATTGCAGCGCGATCTGCAGGAACGGCTGCAGCCGGAGCATGACGAGCCGGCCAGCGATAGCGCTCCCCATCCCGAAGCGCCCGCAGGCTCAGGCCGGATGGTTCGCCGCCTGCTCAAGGTCGGCATTGGCCTTGCCATCGTCACCGTCTTCGGATGGCTGCCGCTCAGGGCTGTGTTGCAGACCTCGAGCGTGGAGGCCGTGGTCAACGCCAGGATCGTGACCTTGCGCTCACCGATCGACGGCACCGTGAGCGCGAAGCCGCAGAAATCCACGCAGCTCAGCGTGGTTCACGAGGGCGATGCGATCCTTCACGTCGTTAACGCACGCGGCGATCGCGCCCGGCTCGATGATCTCCGGCGACAGATGTCGCGGTTGGAAAATGAGCGCCCGAGTCTGGCCGCCAAGCTTGCGGCCGCCGAGACGGCGCAACAGGATCTTGCCCGCCAGGCCGGCCAGTTCCGTGACGGCCGCATCCTTCAGCTCGAGGCCCGGATCGCCGAAATCCAGACCGCGATCGAGGCCGCCGCCGCACGGCGGGAGGAGGCCGTGGCCGCCGTCGAGCGGGCGTCGTCGCTGATCAAGTCGGGCAGCGTGTCGACGGTCGAAATGGCCCGCCTGACGCGCGAGCAGGCGATCTCGCAGCAGACCGAAATCGGCGCTCGACGGCGTCTCGACGCCGCCAAGGTCGAGCTCACCGCCGCAAGGAATGGCACTTATCTCGGCGACAGCTACAATGACCGGCCGAGCTCCGTGCAGCGCGAAGAGGAGATGCGCCAGCGCGTTAGCGATCTGCGCGCCGATCTGGCGCATGCCGATGCCGAGATCGACTGGCTGACCCACGAGATCGCAGCCGAGCAGCTGCACTACGTCAACCGGGCGGAAGCCGACATCAAGGCGCCGGTCGGCGGGCGCATCTGGGAGATGATGACGTCGCCCGGCGAGGACGTCAGGGCCGGGCAGCCCTTGCTCAAGCTGCTCGATTGCAGCGGCGCGGTGGTCACGGCGAACGTCACCGAGAGCGTCTACAACGGACTGAAACTCGGCGAGCAGGCGAGCTTCGAGCCGAATGACGGCAGCGCCGCGCTGCAGGGCGAGATCGTCAATCTCACCGGCGCGTCGGGCGCGCCCGCGAACCTTGCGATCAATCCGGATGCGCTGAACAAGGAACCCTATCGGGTCACGGTCTCGATGCCGGCGCTCGATACCACGGGCAAGGATTGCGCGGTCGGCCGCACCGGGCGCGTGGTGTTCAACGCGGACGTGGCAAAGTCATGATGGCGGCATTTGCGCCCGGGCTGGTCGCCTTCGGCGCCTGCCTCGCCATCCTGCCCCTGCTCCGCCGCGAGCAGACCCTGGCCCGCGTCATGATGACCGGCATGTCGTTCGTCCTGCTGGTCCACTATTTCGCGTGGCGGGTGACCCACACCCTGCCGCCTCCGGGCCTCACCGCCGACGCGCTGGTCGGCTATCCCTTCATGCTGGCCGAGGCGGCCTCGATGAACGCGGTGTGCCTGTCGCTACTGTTTCTCAGCCGCACGATCGACCGTTCGCCTGAGGTCAATGCGATCCTGCGCCGATCGAGGTTGCCCGCAAACGCGCCGCTCGTCGACGTCTTCATCTGCACCTACAACGAGGAGAAAGCGATCCTGGAGCGCACCATCATCGGCGCGACCGGGCTGAACTATCCGAACTACCGCGTCTGGGTGCTCGACGACGGGCGGCGGCTCTGGCTGCGCCGGCTCGCCCAGGAGCTCGGCTGCAACTATCTGGCCCGCCCGGACAACCGCCACGCCAAGGCCGGCAACATCAATCATGCGCTCCAGCACGTTTCCGGGCTGGCTGAGCGGCCGGAGTTCATCTCGATCCTCGACGCGGATTTCGTCCCGATGCCGGATTTCCTGACCCGGGCGATGAGCCTGATGCAGGACGGCAGCGTCGGCGTCGTGCAGACGCCGCAGCACTTCATCAACCCGGATCCGATCCAGACCAATCTTGCGGCGACCGATGTGTGGCCCGACGAGCAGCGCTTCTTCTTCGATATCCTGATGCCGGCCAAGGATGCCTGGGACACGGCATTCTGCTGCGGCACCTCGTCGCTGATCCGCTTCTCCGGCCTGATGCAGATCGGCGGCTTCCCGACCGATTCGGTGACGGAGGATTACCTCGTCACACTGCGGCTGAAGGAGAAGGGACTGCGCACGGTCTATCTGAACGAGCGCCTGACCATCGGACTCGCGCCGGAGGGACTGAAGGAATACATCACGCAGCGCGGACGCTGGTGTCTCGGCTTCATGCAGATCTTCCGCGGCCGCAGCGGGCCGTTCTCGCGGCAATCGAAGCTCGCCTTCATGGACCGGCTGTCGCTGGTCGACGCCTTCATGAGCTGGGCGGCGGTCTACGGCACCAAGGTGTTCGGCCTGGTCGTGCCGTGGCTTTATCTGCTGTTCGGGATCAAGGCGGTCCATGCCGACCTGTTCGAGCTGCTAAAATATTTCCTGCCGTTCTATGTCTGGCACGCCTTCACGATGGCCTGGATTTCGCGCGGCCGCTCGCTCGCGATCATGACCGACGTGTCGCAATACATCGCGGCGCCCGCGGTGCTGAAGGCGATCGTGACCGGCCTCGCCAGGCCGCAGGGCCACAAATTCAAGGTGACGGCCAAGGGCGGCGACCGCAACCGCCGCTTCATCGAGTGGCCGCTGCTGCGGCTCTACGGTGCCGCCCTGCTGATCACGCTGTTTGCGATCGCCTACGCCTTCATCCTGCATCTGCGCGGCGAAAACATCGCCTATGGCGGGCTGGCGCTGGCCTGGAGCCTGTACAATTGCGTCGTGCTCGCGATCGTGTGCTTCATCTGCATCGAGCAGCCGCGGCGCCGCAAGGCCGAGCGGTTCGAGCGCGACGAGCCGATCCTGATCCATCAGGACAGCGAGATGCGGCTGATCCGGATGGCCGACATCTCGATCTCCGGTGCGCGCTTCATCGATCCCGTCCCGCCCGCCATCGGTTCCTTGATCAAATGCAATGTCTACGGACAGAACGTCGCCGCGACTGTGGTCCGGCGCACCCGCGACGGCTTCGGCGTCCGCTTCGAGGACGCGGTCGCGACCCGGGTCAATGTCGTGCGCGCATTCTATGCCGGCGAATATGTCCGCGCTTTCCAAGGCGTGCGCGCCGCGCCGGTCGGCAAGGCCCTGCTGATGCGGCTGTTCGGCTAAGGCACGGTGAGATTAGGTCGAATGGCGGCCGCGAAGGCGGTGCGCCCGCTCCCCGAAAGGGCGGGGCTATCGCAGGCCATCGGCCGTGACGACGTGGAAGCGTTAAAGAAGGACGCAAATGACATTTGCACCCAGGGGTGAGTGTGCATCTGCGCAATTTCGGATTATTGGAAGAGTATCCCTGAGTTGCCCGACGCGTCAAGTAGCCTGGTCGAACGCCAGCCACTGCCGGCTACTTTGCATGGGGTTGTTTTCGATATTTTGGCAACGCGCCTCCCCAGCAAAGGCAGGGCAATCGCAATGGCTCCAGCACCGCTGTTCCCGCGCCGTCATGGCCGGGCTTGTCCCGGCCACCCACGCCTTTTCGCGAAACCAAGACGCGGATGCCTGGCACAAGGCCGGGCATGACGAGTTTGTGGAGCTATCGAGCCGATATGCGATTGCCCTACCCGCAAGCGGGAGAGGTGCAGCCAGCGTGGCGCGAGACCGATCCAGCCTGACTTCATCAGGCTCTGGTGCGGCGTTTCACGCCGCCGGCTTCGCCGCCTGGTCCTCGCTCGCCAGCAGATGCAGCAGCGCGCTCTTGATCGCGGCCTGCCGGGTCGGTGCCGTGATCTGGGCGCCGAGCAGGTCGGTGACGTAGAACACGTCGCGGGCGCGTTCGCCGAAGGTCGCGACATGCGCCGAGGCGATGTTGAGGTTGAGCTTCGAGATCGCGGTGGTGAGCTGGTAGAGCAGGCCGGGCCGGTCGAGGCCGGAGACCTCGATCACGGTGTAGCGGTCGGACCACTGGTTGTTGATAGTCACCTCGGGCTCGACGATGAACGGCCGCGCCTTGCTGCGGACGGTGCGCTTGGCGACCGCCTCGGGCAGCCGCAGCTTGCCTTCCAGCACGTGCTCGATCATCTCGCCAATTCTGGTGGCGCGGCGGCCCTCGTCCTCGTCGCGGTCGTATTCGCGCGAGATCGAGATGGTGTCGAGCGCGCGGCCGTCGGTCGTGGTGTAGATCTGGGCGTCGACGATGTTGGCGCCGGCCGACGCGCAGGCACCTGCGATGATCGACAGCAGCCAGGGATGGTCGGTTGCCAGGATCGTCAGCTCGGTGACGGCGCGGACCTCATCGAAGCCGACATTGATCGCAAGCTTGTGGCCGGCCTGCTCGCTGGCGCGGATGAAGCGGGCCTGGCGGATCTTGCGTGCCAGCTCGACCTTGAGCCAGTAGGCCGGATAATGCCGGCCGATATAGGCGTTGAGCTCCGCCTCCGGCCATTCGGTGAAAGCACGGCGGAATTCGGCTTGTGCCACCGCGATGCGCTGGGCGCGGTTGACCTCGGAGAAGCCGCCGGTCAGCACCGGTTCGGTCTCGTAATACAGCGTGCGCAACAGCTGCGCCTTCCAGCCGTTCCACACGCCCGGTCCGACGCCGCGGATGTCGGCCGTGGTTAGGATCGTGAGCAGCTTCATCTGCTCGACCGACTGGACCACGGCGGCGAAATTCTCGATGGTCTTGCGGTCCGACAGGTCGCGCGATTGCGCCACCGTCGACATCGTCAAATGCTCCTCGATCAGCCACGCCACCAGCTCGGTGTCGGCCGCCGAGAAGCCGAGCCGCGGACACAGCCGCCGCGCCACCTTGGCGCCGGCGATCGAATGATCCTCAGGTCGGCCCTTGGCGATGTCGTGCAGCAGCGTCGCGATATAGATCACCGGGCGGTGCTCGGGGCGGATCTTGCGAAACAGGTCGCTGGCGACCGTGAACTCCTCGTTGCCGCCGCGCTCGATGTCCTGCAGGAAGCCGATGCAGCGGAGCAGATGCTCGTCCACCGTGTAGTGGTGGTACATGTTGAACTGCATCATCGACACGATCTTGCCGAAGGCGCGGATGAAGTGACCGAGCACGCCGGTCTCGTTCATCCGCCGCAGCACGATCTCCGCATTGTCGGAGGTCAGGATCTCCATGAACAGGCGGTTGGCTTCATCGTTCTCGCGCAGCTGGGTGTTGATCAGCTTCAGCGAGCGCGTCACCGTGCGCATCGCATCGGGATGGAAGGCGAGGTTGTTCTGCTGCGCAAGGCGGAAGATCCGGATCAGGTTGACCGGATCGTGCTTGAAGACGTCGGGCGCGGCGAGATTGATGCGGTTGTTGTCGACGATGAAGTCGTCGCTGCCGTTAACCCGCCGCCGCTTGGTGCCGGGCCGCAGCCGCGCCACCATCCGGCTCAGCACCGGCGCCGGCTTGTTGTGCTCTTCCTCGAGCTTGGCGCACAGGATCGCGGTGAGGTCGCCGACGTCTTTCGCGATCAGGAAGTAGTGCTTCATGAAGCGCTCGACGTCCTGCATGCCGGGATGCGAGGTGTAGCCGAGGCGGACCGCGATTTCGCGCTGCATGTCGAATGACAGCCGTTCCTCGGCGCGTCCGGCGAAGAAGTGCAGATTGCAGCGCACCGACCACAGGAAGTCGGCGCAGCGGCGGAAGGTGCGGTATTCCTGCGCGTCGAACACGCCGCGTTCCAGCAGCTCGTCGGTCTCGCGCACGCGGTAGACGTATTTGGCGATCCAGAACAGCGTGTGCAGGTCGCGCAGGCCGCCCTTGCCGTCCTTGACGTTGGGCTCGACCAGATAGCGCGACTGGCCGGCGCGGCGATGCCGCTCCTCGCGCTCGGCGAGCTTTGCGGTGACGAATTCCGACGCGGTGCCCTGCACCACCTCCTTGTCGAAGCGCTCGACCAGCTCGTCATAAAGCGGCTGGTCGCCGGTCAGGAAGCGCGTCTCGAGGATCGCGGTGCGGATCGTCATGTCGCCGCGGGCCTGACGGATCGATTCATCGACCGAGCGGGTGGCGTGGCCGACCTTCAGCCCCATGTCCCAGAGGCAATAGAGAATGGCTTCGGCGACCTGTTCGCCCCAGGCGGTCTGCTTGTAGGGCAGGATGAACAACAGATCGATGTCGGACTCCGGCGCCATCAGCCCGCGGCCATAGCCGCCGGTGGCCACCACGGCCATGCGTTCGGCGCCCGAGGGGATCGGCGAGTGATAGAGGTGGCGGGTCGCCGCCGCGTAGAGGATGCGGATGATCTCGTCCTGCACGAAGCAGAGCCGTTCGGCGCAGCGCCGGCCGTGACGGTCCTTGAGCAGCAGCGCCTGCGCCGTGGCGCGCGCGGCGATCAGCTCGGCCTTGAGCAGCTGCGCCATCGCGGCGCGGAACTGGTCCTCGCGGCCGGCATGCCGTTCGGCAAGTGCATTCACCGCCGCGGTGATCCGCTCGGTCTCGAGACGATCATCCGCTTCAGGGCGGGCCTCGGCTACGACGCTGTCCATAGGTTCATCCGATATCGGACGGAGCCGTTGCTGTCACTGACCAAAGTATAACGACAGCAGCTCCATGCTCTCATGGCGGCGCTTCGAGCAAGATCGTTCTCGCGCCATCCCGTAAAGGGTAGAGATTTTCTCGTTGACCGCAAGGCTAACTCATTGAAATAAAAGATTGTTTCTTAAAACTGATCGAGGGGGTCGACGAATGCAAAAATTTTCCCGGCGCACGTTCGCTGCGCTGCTCGCGGTCTCGACCTTGCTGCCCGGCGCGGCGCGCGCCGCCGACGCGCTGAAGGAGATCCGGATCGACTGGGCGACCTACAATCCGGTGTCGATGGTCCTGAAGCAGAAGGGCCTCCTGGAAAAGGAATTCGCCAAGGACGGCATCAGCATCGTCTGGGTGCAGTCGGCCGGCTCCAACAAGGCGCTCGAATTCCTCAACGCCGGTTCGATCGATCTCGGCTCGACCGCGGGTTCGGCGGCGCTGGTCGCGAAGATCAACGGCAACCCGATCAAGTCGATCTATGTCTATTCGCGTCCCGAATGGACCGCGCTGGTCACGACCAAGGACGCCAGGATCGCGTCCGTCGCCGACCTCAAGGGCAAGCGCGTCGCGGTGACGCGTGGCACCGATCCGCACATCTTCCTGGTTCGTGCGCTGCTCGGCGCCGGTCTCACCGAAAAGGACATCACGCCGGTGCTGTTGCAGCACGCCGACGGCAAGACCGCGTTGATCCGCGGCGACGTCGATGCCTGGGCCGGTCTCGATCCGATGATGGCGCAGGCGGAGGTCGAGGACGGTGCAAAGCTGTTCTACCGCAAGGCGGAAGCCAACACCTGGGGCATCCTCAATGTGCGCGAGGAGTTCCTGAATGCGCATCCGGATATCGTCCGCCGCGTGCTCGCGACGTACGAGGAAGCGCGGAAATATTCGCTGGCCAACTATGACGAGCTGAAGAAGACCTTCATCGCCGTCACCAAGCTGCCGGACGCCGTGGTCGACAAGCAGCTCAAGGAGCGCACCGAGCTGACCCACAGCCGGATCGGCAGTGCCCAGCGCGAATCGATCCTCGCCGCCGGCCTCGCCTTGCAGCAGGCGGGCGTGATCGACGCCAAGACCGACGTCAAGGCCGCGCTGGATTCCTTGGTCGACGATCAGGTCCCGCTGCCCACCAACTAACCGCTGTCCTTAAACTAACCTCCGTCGTCCCGGGCAAGCGAAGCGCGACCCGGGACCCATAACCACAGGGCTTTATTGTTGAACAAGGCTGTGGCCCCAGCTCGCTTGATTACCACGCCCTGTGGTTATGGGTCCCGGCCTTCGCCGGGACGACGTGGATGGAGTTAGGCGCGCTCCGCCTTGCAATCCCGCCGGAAGAATAGTTGTTGCTATGGCCATGACCGTTGACCTGCCCGCGCTGGAACAGACGGCCCCGCCCGGTGCACCTGCGCGGTGGTCACGCTATGCGCGCCCGGTGCTCGGGCTCGTGCTGCCGATTGCGCTGGCGCTGGGCTGGGAACTCGTCGTCTCTCTCGGCTATTCCAACGGCCGCCTGGTGCCGCCTCCGTCAAAGGTGTTCGAGACCATCGTCGAGCTCGCCAAGAGCGGAGAGCTGTCGCGCCATATCCTCGCGACGCTGTGGCGCGTGGGCGCGGGCTTTGCGCTCGGTGTCGTCGCCGGGACCATCATGGGCGCGATCTCCGGCTATTGGGATTTCGCCAAGCGGCTGCTCGATCCGACGGTGCAGGCGCTGCGCGCGATCCCCTCGCTCGCCTGGGTGCCGCTGTTCGTGCTCTGGCTCGGCATTTTCGAGACCTCGAAGGTCGCGCTGATTGCGGTCGGCATGTTCTTTCCGATCTATCTCGGCGTGATGGGCGCAATCCTGTCGGTCGATCGCAAGATCGTCGAGGTCGGGCGCGTGTTCCGCCTCTCCGGACCCGCCATGATCCGCCGCATCCTGTTGCCCGCCGTGCTGCCGGCCTATGTGGTGGCGCTGCGGGTCGGGCTCGGTTTGGGGTGGATGTTCGTGGTCGCGGCCGAATTGATCGGCGCGTCCGAAGGCCTCGGCTATCTGCTGCTCGACGGCCAGCAGCTCGGCAAGCCGGCGCAGATCCTCGCCGCGATCGTGATCTTCGCGATTCTCGGCAAGCTCACCGACTGGCTGATCGAGGTCGCCGCCGCACCGCTGCTGCGCTGGCAGGACGCGTTCGGCGCGCGGGGAGGGCAGTAATGCTGGCGCTCAAAGCAGTCGGCAAGACCTATCCGAACGGCGTCCGCGCGCTGGAGCGGTTCTCGGCCGAGATTGCGCCCGGCGAGATCATCGCGATCATCGGCGGCTCCGGTTGCGGCAAGTCGACGCTGCTGCGCGCCATCGCCGGCCTCGATCGCGCCTCTTCAGGCAGCGTGACGCTCGACAATGCGGTGATATCATCGCCGCACGCCAAGATCGGGATCATCTTCCAGGAGCCACGGCTGCTGCCCTGGCTCAGCGTCGCCGACAATATCGGCTTCGGCCTCGCCGGCCTTCCGGCCGAGGCGAGGCGCGCGCGCGTCGTGGCGGCGCTCGCCCGCGTCGGCCTTGCCGACAAGGCCGCGGCCTGGCCGCGCGAATTGTCCGGCGGCCAGGCGCAGCGGGTCGCGATAGCCCGCGCGCTGGTGCCGCAGCCCGAAGTGCTGCTGCTCGACGAGCCGTTCTCGGCGCTCGATGCCTTCACGCGGCGCGATCTGCAGGATCATCTGCTCGATCTGTGGGCCGACACGCGGCCGACCCTGATCCTGGTCACCCACGACGTGGACGAGGCCGTGGTGCTCGCCGACCGCGTGCTGGTGATGCGGCCGCGGCCGGGCCGGCTGTTCGAGGAGATTACCATCAACCTGGCGCGGCCGCGCGACCGCAAATCGGAGCTGTTCGACACCTTCAAGCGCCGCGTGCTGACCGCGCTCGACCGCTCGCTCGACCGTTCGGTGCGGGATGTCACCGACAAATCCAGCGCCGGCGAGGCGATGTGGTGGTGACATCCGCTCGTTAAGGCCTTACATCGGCATAAAGAAGAATAGCCGGGAGCAGACCCATGGACTCCGCCGAACTCCGCGCAATGCAGGCTCCGATCAAGGAGCGCTACAAGACCGACCCCCAGGCCGCCGTGATCACGCTGAAGGCCAAGGGATCGATCGACAATGAGAGCATCGCCTGCAAGGTCGAGACTGGCCGTGCGCTCGCGATCGCCGGCCTCCACCCCGCTACCGGCGGCTCCGGGCTCGAGCTTTGCTCCGGCGACATGCTGCTGGAAGCGCTGGTCGCCTGCGCCGGCGTCACGCTGAAATCGGTCGCCACCGCGATCGACGTGCCGCTGAAGCCTGGCAATGTCTTCGCCGAGGGCGATCTCGATTTCCGCGGCACGCTCGGCGTCGACAAGGAGACCCCGGTCGGCTTCCGCGAGATCCGCCTCCGCTTCGAGATCGGCACCGACGCGCCGCAGGACAAGCTCGATCTCTTGCTGAAACTCACCGAGCGCTATTGCGTGGTCTATCAGACCATCAAGAACGGCCCGAAGGTTTCGGTGACGATGCAGCGGGTTTAGCGCGTCGCCCCGGCCTAGTGCGCAATTGCGCACGGGAGCCGGGGCCCATACGCCGTGTCCCATCGGTTCAAGCCGCGCTGTCCGACGGCTTTCGCTCCTCACGCCCAGTCGTGATTATGGGTCCCGGCCCCCGTGCGCAATTGCGCACTAGGCCGGGACGACGGAACAAATGTCCCCCGAACTCCACTTCGTCCTGATCCTCGTGTTGCGCATGGCGGTTGCGGCCGCATTCGTGGTCAGCGCGTCCATCATCACGGAGCGTTCGGGACCGGTGATCGGCGCGCTGATCGCAACCCTGCCGATCTCGGCCGGGCCGTCCTACACCTTCCTCGCGCTCGACCATGACGCCGCCTTCATCGCCGAGGGGGCGCTGGCGAGCCTGCCGGTCAACGCCGCCACGATCTATATGGGCCTGACCTACGCCGTGCTGGCGCAGCGCTTCAGCATGTGGATCAGCGCGGGCAGCGCGATCGCGGTGTGGCTGGTGCTCGCCACCATCATCCGCCAGTTCGAGTGGTCGCTCGCCGCCGGGCTGATCGTCAACGCCATCACCTTTGCGATCTGCATCCCGCTGCTGAGACCCTATCGGCACGTCGCGAAAATGCCGCTGATCGCGCGGCGCTGGTACGACATTCCGCTGCGCGCCGCGCTGGTCGCAAGCCTGGTCGGCACCGTGGTCACGGCGTCAGGCTGGGTCGGCCCGCGCGTCACCGGCGTGATGGCGCTGTTTCCGATCGTATTCTCCTCGATGATGCTGATTCTGCATCCGCGCATCGGCGGCCCCGCAACTGCCGCCGTGCTCGCCAACAGCGCCTGGGGCTTGATGGGCTTTGGCCTCGGGGTTGCGGTGCTGCACGTCGCGGTGCTGCAACTCGGCTCGCCAATCGGCCTTTGCTGCGCGCTCGCCACCTGCATCGTCTGGAATCTGGTGCTGTGGCAGATCGGGCGGAGGAAAGTAAAACGTTGACGCCGTCATTCCGGGGCGATGCGAAGCATCGAACCCGGAATCTCGAGATTCCGGGTCTGGTCCTTCGGACCATCCCGGAATGACGACAGGAGCTACCCCTTCGGCAGCTTTGCCCTTAACGCATACAGCGCATCCAGCGCCTCGCGCGGCGACATCTCGTCGGGATGCAGCGCCTTCACCGCCTCGACCAGCAGATCCGCCTCGCTCGGCGGTTTGTCCTCGCTGGCGGCGCGGGAGGGGACGGCGAACAGCGGCAGATCGTCGACCAAGGCACGCGCGGTCTGGCCGCGGTCCTGGGCTTCGAGTTTTGCCAGCACCGATTTGGCGCGCGTGATCACGGCCGGCGGCAGGCCGGCGAGTTTTGCGACCTGGATGCCGTAGGAGCGGTCGGCCGAGCCCGGCAGCACCTCGTGCAGGAACACGACGTCGCCCTGCCACTCCTTGACCCGCACCGTGGCGTTGAACATCCGCGGCAGCTTCGCCGAGAGCGCGGTCAGCTCGTGATAATGCGTCGCGAACAGCGTGCGGCAGCGGTTGCTCTCATGCAGATGCTCGATCGCGGCCCAGGCGATCGACAGCCCGTCGAACGTTGCCGTGCCGCGGCCGATCTCGTCGAGGATCACCAGCGACCGTTCGCTGGCCTGGTTCAGGATCACCGCGGTCTCGACCATCTCGACCATGAAGGTCGAGCGTCCCCGCGCCAGATCGTCGGCGGCGCCGACGCGCGAGAACAGCCGGTCGACGATGCCGAGCCGCGCTCGCGACGCCGGCACGTAAGAGCCGATCTGTGCCAAGAGCGCGATCAGCGCGTTCTGGCGCAGGAAGGTCGACTTGCCGGCCATGTTCGGACCGGTGATCAGCCAGAGCTGGCCGGATTTCTGGCCCGGCGCCGGCGACAGGTCGCAGGCATTGGCGATGAACGGCTGGCCATCGCGTTTCAGCGCCTGCTCGACCACCGGATGCCGGCCGCCCTCGATCGCAAAACCGAGCGAGCCGTCGACATCAGGCCGCACGTAATTGTCGTCGATCGCAAGCTTGGCCAATGACGTCGCGACGTCGAGCATCGCAAAGGCATGCGCGGCATTGCGCAGATCATCGCTCGCCGCGAGCGCCATCGCGCTCAGGCGTTCAAAGATCTCGAGCTCGAGATTGAGCGCGCGCTCGCCGGCATTGGCGATCTTGGCTTCGGTCTCGCCGAGCTCTGCGGTGGTGAAGCGGACCTGCCCGGCCAGCGTCTGGCGATGGATGAAGGTTGCATTCAGCGGCGGCGCGAACAGCTTGTCGCCGTGCTGCGCGGTGACCTCGACGAAATAGCCGAGCACGTTGTTGTGCCGGATCTTCAGCGTCTTGATGCCGGTATCCTCGGCATAACGCGCCTGCATCGCGGCGACGACGAGGCGCGAGGCGTCGCGCAAATTGCGGCTTTCGTCGAGCGCGGCCTCATAACCCTCGCGGACGAAACCGCCGTCGCGCTTGATCAGCGGAAGCTGCTCGGAGAGTGCGCGGGAGAATTCCTGCGCCAGATCGCGCGAGGGGCGCTGTAGCGCCGCCATCACGGTCGAAACCTCGGCCGGCGGATTGGAAAGCTGCGCCAGCAGCTCCAGCGCCTGGTCGGCGGCGAGGATGCCGTCGCGCAGGCTGGCGAGGTCGCGCGGGCCGCCGCGGCCGACCGAGAGCCGCGCCAATGCGCGCGACATGTCGGGCGCCGCGCGCAGCACGGTCCTGACGTCCTCGCGCGCCGCGGAATCCGCGACGAAGGCCGAGACGGCATCGAGCCGCCGCGCGATCACGGCGACGTCGGTGAGCGGCGCGGCAAGGCGCTGCGCCAGGAGGCGCGAGCCCGCCGCGGTGACGGTGCAGTCGATCGCATCGAGCAGCGAGCCGCGGCGCTCGCCGGCCAGCGTGCGCGTCAGTTCGAGATTGGCGCGGGTCGCCGGATCGATCGCCATCGTGGTGCCGGCGGCCTCGCGCGCCGGCGGCGACAGCGGCGGACGCTTGCCGACCTGGGTGCGGTCGATATAGGTGACGGCCGCGGCCGCGGCGGTCGCCTCCAGTCGCGACATCGCTGACAGGCCGTCCATGGTCGCGACCGCGAAATAGTCGCACAGCCGCCGCTCGGCGGTGGCGCTGTCGAACACGTCGCGCGTCAGCGGCGTCACCGACGGCAGTTCGCGCAAGGTCGGCGCCAGCTCGCTGTCGCTGTAGAGCGCATCGGTGACGATGGCCTCGTTCGGATTGATGCGCGCCAGCGTCGCCGCGAGCTCCGCGGTCGCACACTCCGTCACCATGAATTCGGAGGTCGAAATGTCGATCCAGGCAAGGCCAAGACGATCCGCACCGGCCGAGCCGCGGGCGCGCGCGATCGCGATCAAGTAATTGTTGGTGCGGGCGTCGAGTAGGGTGTCTTCGGTCAGCGTGCCCGGCGTCACCAGCCGCACCACGCCGCGGCGGACCACGCTTTTGTTGCCTCGGGCTTTGGCCTCCGCGGGATTTTCCGTCTGCTCGCACACCGCGACACGATGGCCGGCGCCGATCAGGCGATGCAGGTAATCCTCGGAGCGTTCGACCGGAACGCCGCACATCGGGATGTCCATGCCCTGATGCTTGCCGCGCTTGGTCAGCACGATGCCGAGCGTCCGGGAGGCGATCTCCGCATCCTCGAAGAACAGCTCGTAGAAGTCGCCCATCCGGTAGAACAGCAGCAGGCCGGGATGGGCGGCCTTGATTTCCAGATACTGTTCCATCATCGGCGTGACGCGCGACGGCGCCTCGGCGGCAGGAGCGGGCTCGGGCGGAACGGGGATGGGCTGCTGGACTGTCATGAGGGGGCGGAAACTACAAAATTTCGTCGCGCGGTCCTATCCGCGAGGTCGGGGTTTTCCACCCTGTCCACGGTGCCAATTATGTCAGCCCTCACGGCAATGCGTGCGGGGCACGCAGCCGCATCAATTGACCTGCCGCGGGCACGCTCCTAAAACCGATCTCAAGTTCCAGCCGATCCAGCGCCTAAGTCGCGGCATTCAGGGAGAGATTCAATGCGTGATGTGTTCATTTGCGATGCCGTTCGGACCCCGATCGGCCGTTTCGGCGGCTCGCTCGCCAAGGTGCGCGCCGACGATCTCGCGGCGGCCCCGATCAAGGCGCTGATGGCCAAGCACCCGACGCTCAATTGGAACGAGGTTGACGAGGTCTATTTCGGCTGCGCCAACCAGGCCGGCGAAGACAACCGCAACGTCGCGCGCATGGCGCTGCTGCTCGCAGGCATGCCGGAGTCGGTTCCCGGCCAGACCCTGAACCGGCTCTGCGCCTCCGGCCTCGATGCAGTCGGCGCTGCGGGCCGCGCCATCCGCGCCGGCGAGATCGATTTCGCGATCGCGGGCGGCGTCGAATCGATGACGCGCGCGCCGTTCGTGATGGGCAAGGCCGCGGAAGCCTTCTCGCGTTCGTCCGAGATCTACGACACCACAATCGGCTGGCGCTTCATCAATCCGCTGATGAAGGCGCAGTACGGCGTCGATGCGATGCCGGAGACCGGCGAGAACGTCGCTGAGGAATTCCAGGTGTCGCGCGCCGATCAGGATGCGATGGCGATCCGCTCGCAGCAGCGTGCGGGCGCGGCGATTGCGTCGGGCTATTTCGCCGAGGAGATCGTTCCGATCCAGGTGCCCGGCGGCAAGGCCGGCCCGATCACCGTCGACAAGGACGAGCATCCGCGTCCGGAGACCACGCTCGAAGGTCTCGCCAAGCTGAAGCCGATCGTGCGCAATCCGGGCACAGTGACCGCGGGCAACGCGTCCGGCGTCAATGACGGCGCCGCCGCGATGATCCTCGCTTCCGAAGCCGCGGTGAAGAAGCACGGCCTGACGCCGCGCGCAAAAATCCTCGGCCTTGCCTCGGCCGCGGTGCCGCCGCGCATCATGGGCATCGGCCCGGTGCCGGCAACGAAGAAGCTGGTCGAGCGTCTCGGCATCAAGGTGTCGGACTTCGACCTGATCGAGCTCAACGAGGCCTTCGCCTCGCAGGGCATCGCCTGCCTGCGCCAGCTCGGCGTCAAGGAAGACGCCGATTTCGTCAATCCGCATGGCGGCGCGATCGCGCTCGGCCACCCGCTCGGCATGAGCGGCGCGCGGCTGGTCTTGACCGCCGTGCACGGCATGGAGAAGCGGGGCGGGAAGCTTGCCTTGGCAACTATGTGCGTCGGGGTCGGCCAGGGCGTCGCGGTCGCGATTGAAAAGCTGAATTAAACCAAGGTCTTGGAAGGGCTGAAAACAGCCCTTCCCCAATTTGGTTATGCATTATAATGATCTGACGTGAGCTCACCGGGCGCGTGGGCCGCGGAGGAATTCGCCATGACCTTGTTGTACCCGCTGCAATCGCTTGCGGCCCATCCGGCGCGGCTGTCGCCGCACTATCGCTCCACCGTGAAGCGTTCGCCGCAGAAGCCGCTGATCCCGCTGCGGCACACGCTCTCGGAGCTGACCGGCCCGGTCTATGGTCATGAGACCGTGCGCGCGCACGACAACGACCTCACCATCCAGGCCAAGGGCGAGCCGCTCGGCGAGCGCATCATCGTGCACGGCCATGTGCTCGACGAGGACGGCCGCGGCGTGCCAAACACCCTGGTCGAGCTGTGGCAGGCCAATGCCTGCGGCCGCTACATCCATGTCGTCGACCAGCACCCGGCGCCGCTCGATCCCAACTTCACGGGTGCCGGCCGCACCCAGAGCGATGCCAAGGGCTATTACAAGTTCATCACCATCAAGCCCGGCGCCTATCCCTGGGGCAATCACCACAACGCCTGGCGGCCTGCGCATATCCACTTCTCGGTGTTCGGCCACTCGTTCGTCTCGCGTCTCGTGACGCAGATGTATTTCCCGGGCGATCCGCTGTTCCCGTTCGATCCGATCTTCAACTCGGTGACGGACGAGAAGGCGCGGGCGCGGATGATCTCGTCGTTCGATCTCGAGAACACCAAGCCGGAATGGGCGCTGTGCTACCGCTTCGATATCGTGCTGCGCGGGCAGAGTGCCACGCCGATGGAGACCAAGTAACGTGTCGAACCCGCGCCCTGATGGAATCACGCCTTCGCAGACCGTCGGCCCCTATTTCAAGTATGGCCTGACGCCGAACGGCGAATATGAATGGAACGACGCTTTTACCAACAACCTTCTGACGCCTGACGTCTCGGGTGAGCGCATCCGCGTCGAGGGCAAGGTCTATGACGGCGACGGCGCCGTGATCCCGGACTGCATGCTGGAGATCTGGCAGGCCGATAGCCAGGGCCGCTTCTCCGATCCGCAGGATGCGCGCGCGCTGCCCAATTCGAGTTTCAAGGGCTTTGGCCGTTGCGGCACCGACAAGAGCGGTGGCTACGCCTTCGACACCATCAAGCCGGGCGTGGTGCCGGATGCCGACGGCAAGCCGCAGGCGCCGCATATCGGGCTCGCGGTGTTCGCGCGCGGCATGCTGCTGCACCTCTACACCCGGATCTATTTCGAAGATGAAGCCGGCAACGCCACAGATTCCACGCTGGCGCTGGTGCCGGCCGATCGACGCGCGACGCTGATCGCCAGGCGCAACGCCGGCGCGGGCAACGTCTACACCTTCGACGTCCATCTGCAGGGCGACAACGAGACGGTGTTTTTCGACGTCTAGCCCGGCCGCTAGCCGCCGCGCCGCAGCTCTTCGGTGGCGCGCCGGAGCACCTCGTGAAGCCATTCGTGCGAAGGCTCGTCCTCGACGCGTTCGTGCCAGAGCAGCCGAACCTCCACGGGCGTCGTGGTGTAGGGCAGCTCGTGGGTCGTGATCGCATGTGCCTGTTCGAGCGCGCGCGCCAGCGGCCGCGGCACGATCGCCGCCAATTCGGAATCGACCAGCAGCGCGGGCAGGGCCAGGAAATGCGGCAGCGAGACCGCGATCCGCGGCGGCCGGTCGCTGTCGGCCAGCGCGCGCTCGAGCGCGGGGCGATCGTACATCTCCGAACGCCGGGCAAGCCCGCGTTCGGAAATGAAGCCGCCGATCGCGCCCTCCTGCTCGCCGCCGAAGGACACCACGACCAGCGGCAAGATAGCGAGCTTCGCCTTGTCGAGCCGGTCGAGCTTGCGCTTCTTGCCGACGATCAGCACATCGTCATATTCGAACAGCAGCGCGGTGCGGAAGCGGCTCGGCGGCGACGAGAACACGCCGATCGCGACGTCGATGCGGCCGAGGTCGATCTGCTCGGCAAGATCGATTCGGGTCACCGGCTTGATCGTGAGATCGATCGACGGGGCCTCCCGGCCCAAGATCTTCAGCAGCGGCGGCGCCAGCACCATGGTCGTGAAGTCGTTCGCGGCCAGCGTGAACGGCTTGGTCGAGACCGCCGGAGCGAAGGTCGGCAGCTCGACCGCAGCCTCCAGCGATCGCAGCGCCTGGCGAACCTGCGGGGCCATCGTCAATGCGCGCGCGGTCGGCTGCATGCCGGTGGCGGTGCGAACGAACAGCTCGTCGTCCAGCATCTCGCGCAGCCGCGCGAGCGAGTGGCTAACTGCGGACTGGCTCAGCGCGACCTTCTGGCTGGCCCGCAGCACGCTGCGCTCCTCCATGACGGCGTCGAACACCTTGAGCAGGTTCAGGTCCAGAGTCTTGAAGGAAACGGACACGCTGAGAGTCCCCGTCTATGGCAGATCGCTCGCCTCGGCAAAATTCCGCGATCGACGGCAGTTAAGGCCAGGCGTCTGGCGGATGCAACCGAGCGGATTCTCCACGAGCGTATAGCCGTGTCGTCACCACCTGCCATCTGAAGCCGGTTCAGGATCACTCTGCAAGACTTTCACTTCCGCAACGCGGCGTTCTGGCCAAGATTGCCGGCGCCGGGTTGGGAGGAGAAGAGCGATGAAGGCCTGGGTGATGTTGGCCCGAAGTGGCGCGCGTAAATCAATCGGACTGGCGTTGATGCTGGTGGCGACGGCGACGTCGGCGATTGCACAGAACGGGCCGGTCAGGCTCGGCGTGCTGACCGACATGTCGTCGCTGTACGCTGACAATGGCGGCGAGGGCTCGGTGGTCGCGGCGCAAATGGCGGTGGACGATTTCAAGGGCAAGGTGCTGGGCCGCCCGATCGAGATCGTTGCCGGCGATCATCAGAACAAGGCGGATACCGGCTCGGCGATTGCCCGGCGCTGGCTGGAGAACGACAATGTCGAGGCCATTCTCGATGTCCCGAATTCCGCGGTCGCGCTGGCGGTCCAGGGCATCACGCGCGACAAGAAGAAGCTGTTTCTCGCCACCGGCGCGGCAACGTCCCGGCTGACCGGCGACGAGTGCTCGCCGACCGGCATCCACTGGACCTACGATACCTATGCGCTGTCGCAGGGGACGACGAGGGCGATTTCGCGCCTCGGCGCCAGGTCCTGGTTCTTTCTTTCGGCCGACTACTCGCTCGGTGCGCAGCTCGAGGCCGACAGCCGCAAGGTGATCGACACGACCGGCGGCAAGGTGGTCGGCGCCGTGAAACACCCGATCAACACGCCCGATTTCTCGTCCTTCCTGCTGCAGGCGCAGGCCTCCAGGGCCGACGTGATCGCGCTCGCCGACGCCGGCGGCGACTTCATCAACGCCGTGAAGCAGGCCGGCGAGTTCGGGGTGACGCGCGGGCAGAAGCTTGCCGGCCTGATCGTCTTCATCGCCGACATTCACAGCCTTGGGCTGCAGAGTGCGCAAGGCCTGATGCTGAGCTCGGCGTTCTACTGGGACCTCAACGACGAGACGCGGGCATGGTCGAAGCACTTCATCGAGAAGACGAAGAAAGTGCCCACCATGATCCACGCCGGCACCTATGGTGCTGTCATGCACTACCTCAAGGCGGTCGAAGCCGCCGGCACGCTTGATGGGCCGACGGTCGCGGCCAAGATGCGCGAACTGCCGGTCAACGATTTCATGACCCGCAACGGCAGGATCCGTCCCGACGGCCGGCTGGTCCGCGACATGTATCTGTTCCGCGTCAAGTCGCCGGCAGAGTCGAAATACCAGTTCGACTACTACCAGCTGCTGGCCACCATCCCGGGTGAAGAGGCCTTCAGACCGATGGAGGACGGCGGATGCTCGCTCGTGAAGAAGTCGTGATCGACCGGGATGTGGCGTGCGGAGCCGCACGCAATCCAATCGACGAGGTGATCGCCGGCCGGCTGTCGTGCCGCGAGTTCTCCGGCAGTCCGGTCTCCCGATCGACCATCGAGCAGATCCTGCGCGTGGCGCGGTTCGCGCCGAGCGGCGCGAACATCCAGCCCTGGCACGTCTACGTGCTCGCCGGCGCCGCCAAGACCGAGGTGTCGGCTGCGCTGCTGGATGCGTATGAGAACGAGCCGAACGAGCACGTCTCCGAATATCAATACTACGCCAGCGCTTTCCCCGAGCCGTATCTCGGCCGTCGTCAGGAGTTCGGGCGATTGTTCTATGACTCGCTCGGGATAGCGCAAAGCGACGCTGCGGCGAGGAGCCGGCAGACCGCAAAGAACTTCATGTTCTTCGGTGCGCCGGTTGGGTTGATCGTCACCATCGATCGGCGCCTGGCGATGGGAAGCTGGCTCGATCTCGGCATGTTCATCCAGAACGTGATGCTGGCGGCGGTCGGACGCGGGCTGCAATCCTGTCCGCAGGAGACCTTCGCCAGATTCCATCGGATCTTGCGTCCGCTGCTGTCGATCCCCGCCGAGCAGATGGTGGCCTGCGGAATCTCGATGGGCCACCCTAGGGAGCGGTCGCGCACGCGGCTGATGCCGCGCGCGGAACTGGAGGCATTCGCGTCCTTCAAGGGTTTCGAGGATTAGACAGGAGAAAGTCATGGGAAGCCGGGAACAGCTTATCGAACGCAGCATTCCGTTTCTGCGCGAGGTCAAGGACATGACGCCGAGCGCGGCGATGGAGCGATGGCTCAACGAGACCTATGGAGAGGACAGCGCGCTGTACCAGGATCTGGCCCGCCTGATCAAAATGGGAGTCGAGGAGGGCTGGGCGGCGAACCAGGAGGTGGAAGGTCCGAACTATCGGCGCAGCCGCATCCTCGAGCCGGTCCCCGAGACGTTCCAGTTCAGCATCACCGCGGTCTACATGAACAGCACCGATCCGCGCCGCATCAAGGACGAGGACGATCACGACGTGCTGCGCGGGCAATATCATGGTCACCCCTATGGCGAGCTCAACCTCGTCGTTCCCCTCGACAAGGGCGCGCAGTTGAAGGGGCTGCAGGGCTGGCAGGGGCCGGGCTGGACCGCGCCGGATCCCGGCAGCCTGCACTATCCGGAGGTCAGGGGCGGCGCGGTCATCGCGCTGTTTTATCTGCCGGCCGGGCGCATCTCCTACGATTTCAAGGCGCCGGCCTGACGTTGGGCGCCGGCGGCAATCCGGTCCGGAGAATACGCATGACATTGATCTATCCGGTCGCTTCGAACAGCGTCCATCCGGCGCGCCTGTCGCCTGCGTACCGCAGCGCGATCAAGCGCGTACCCTCAAAGCCGCTGATCCCGATGCGACATACGCTCTCGGAGCTGACCGGCCCGGTCTATGGTCATGAGACCGTGCGCGCGCACGACAACGACCTCACCATCCAGGCCAAGGGCGAGCCGCTCGGCGAGCGCATCATCGTGCACGGCTATGTGCTCGACGAGGACGGCCGCGGCGTGCCCAACACCTTGGTCGAGCTGTGGCAGGCCAATGCCTGCGGCCGCTACATTCATGTCGTCGATCAGCACCCGGCGCCGCTCGATCCCAACTTCACGGGTGCCGGCCGCACCCAGAGCGATGCCAAGGGCTATTACAAGTTCATCACCATCAAGCCCGGCGCCTATCCCTGGGGCAATCACCACAACGCCTGGCGGCCCGCGCATATCCACTTCTCGGTGTTCGGCCACTCGTTCGTCTCGCGGCTGGTGACCCAGATGTATTTCCCGGGCGATCCGCTGTTCCCGTTCGATCCGATCTTCAACTCGGTGACGGACGAGAAGGCGCGGGCGCGGATGATCTCGTCGTTCGATATCGAGAACACCAAGCCGGAATGGGCGCTGTGCTACCGCTTCGATATCGTGCTGCGCGGGCAGAGTGCCACGCCGATGGAGACCAAGTAACGTGTCGAACCCGCGTCCTGATGGAATCACGCCTTCGCAGACCGTCGGCCCCTATTTCAAGTATGGCCTGACGCCGAACGGCGAATATGAATGGAACGACGCTTTTACCAACAACCTTCTGACGCCTGACGTCTCGGGCGAGCGCATCCGCGTCGAGGGCAAGGTCTATGACGGCGACGGCGCCGTGATCCCGGACTGCATGCTGGAGATCTGGCAGGCCGATAGCCAGGGCCGCTTCTCCGATCCGCAGGATGCGCGCGCGCTGCCCAATTCGAGTTTCAAGGGCTTTGGCCGCTGCGGCACCGACAAGAGCGGTGGTTACTCGTTTGACACTATCAAGCCGGGCGTGGTGCCGGATGCCGACGGCAAGCCGCAGGCGCCGCATATCGGGCTCGCGGTGTTCGCGCGCGGCATGCTGCTGCACCTCTACACAAGGATCTATTTCGACGACGAGGCCAGCAACGCCACAGATTCCACGCTGGCGCTGGTGCCGGCCGATCGCCGCGCGACCTTGATCGCCAGGCGCAAGGCCGGCGCGGGCAGCGTCTACACCTTCGACATCCATCTGCAGGGCGACAACGAGACCGTGTTCTTCGACGTCTAGCTGCGCGCCGCCAGCGGCGCGCCAATCCAACTTTGGGGGACGGCCGAAAAATCCGCTGCGCGCGTTCGCCGCAGCGGATTTGGCTTGAACATGCGGCATCGGTTATATAATAAGGTTATTATATAACCGATGAGAGATAAAGCATGGCCAACCTCGACGCCGCCTTTTCCGCGCTCGCCGACCCGACCCGCCGGGCGATCCTGGCGCGCCTCGCGCTGGGCGAGGCGACTGTGATGGAGCTAGTCGAGCCGTTTGACATGACCCAGCCCGCGATCTCCCGCCATCTCAAGGTGCTCGAGGGCGCCGGCCTGATCGTGCGGCGGATCGAGGGCACCAAGCGACCGTGCCGGCTGGCGCCATCAGCGGTTACCGAGATCGATCAATGGCTCGGCATGCTGCGCCGTGCGCTGGAAACCAATTACGACCGGCTGGACGGTGTGCTGGCCACAATGAAGCCTGAGCAGTGAAGGGTATCCCCATGAGCAAGTTGACGCTGAAGACCGAAGGCGACCGCTATGTCGTCGTGACCAGGCGCTTCGTCGCGCCGCCGGAGGCGGTGTATCGGGCGCATACCGAGCCGGAGCTGTTGCAGAAATGGCTGCTCGGTCCCGACGGCTGGACCATGCCGGTCTGCATCAGCGAGGCGAAGCCCGGCGGCAGGATCCGCTACGAATGGACCGACGGGAAGGGCGGCGGCTTTCATTTGACCGGCGAATATCTCGCGCTCGAACCGTTCAGCCGCATCGTGCATGTCGAGCGCATGCATCTGCCGGATCCGACGCCGGACAATCATGTCGAGACGCGCTTTGCGCCCGACGGCGACGGCACCTTGATGACGATGCGGATGACCTTGCCGGATGCCGAAACGCGCGCAGCGATGCTCGCGACCGGCATGGAGCACGGCATGGAAGACAGCTATGCTCGGCTCGACCGCATGGGCTGAACGCGCCTGACGTGAGGGACAATGCGCGACCGTTTCCTGACGGGGCTGATTGGCTATCCGATCGCGCATTCGGCGGCGCCTGCGATGCACGAAGCGGCCGCAGCAGCGCTCGGCGTTCGCGTCCACTACCAGCTCATCGAGGTCAACGGCGCCGGCCGCGACGAGCTGCGCGCGATGCTCGACGGCATCCGGCGGCTCGGCTTTGCCGGCGTCAATGTCACCTTTCCCAACAAGGAGGCGGTGGTCGAGCTACTCGACGATCTCGCACCCGATGCGCGTGCGATCGGCGCGGTCAACACCATCGTCGTCGATCGCACGCGGCTGGTCGGACACAACACCGACGCGACCGGCTTTGCGCGCGCAATCGCGCCGCTGCTTGCGTCAGCGCCGCGCGGCCCGATCGCGCTGATCGGTGCCGGCGGCGTCGGCAAGGCGATCGCCTTCGCGCTCGCCATCCTCGGCGTTGGTGGGCTCCGCATCTTCGACGCTGATGCCGCGAAGGTCGCGTGGCTGGCCGGCCAGTTGGCCGGCCGTCATGCGGTTCGTGGTGTCGCCGGCATCGAGGCCGCGGTCGATGGCGCGACCGGCGTCGTCAACGCAACGCCGGTCGGCATGCTGCCGAGCCGCGACAGTCCTGTGCCGGACGGCTTGTTGCATCCGTCGATGTGGGTCGCCGACGCCGTCTACACGCCGCTGTGGACGCCGCTGCTGTTGGCGGCCAAGGCCAAGGGCGCCAAAGTTCTGACCGGGCGCGATCTTGCGATCTACGCAGCAGCGGACGCGTTCGAATTGTTCACGACAATGATGCCTTCGACGGATGTCATGGCAAATGCGTTCGACGCGGTGATGGCCGCACGCTACTCTGCGCCCGCCTGAGGGGCGGAGACACAAAATGACAAAAATCAGGATCGGGCTGGCCGGCTGCGGCTTCGTGTCGGAGCTGCATATGGTTGCCTACCGGCGCGTCTATGGCGTCGACGTCGAGGTGAGGGCGGTCGCGGCGCGCGGCGATCATGTCAATGCGTTCGCCCGCAAGCACGCAATCCCGAACGCCTATCGCAGCTTCGCCGAGCTGATCGCCGACCGCGAGCTTGACGTGATCGACATTTGCACGCCGCCGAACCTTCACGCCGCGATGATCGTCGAGGCAATGCAGGCCGGCAAGCACGTGATCTGCGAGAAGCCGTTCAGCGGCTATTTCGGCCGCGACGGCGACAAGGCGCCGATCGGCAGGCATGTGCCGAAAGCGCTGATGTACCAGCGGGTGATGGAGGAGATGGAGGTGACCCGCGCCGCGATCGAGCGAAGCGGACAACTCTTCATGTATGCGGAGGACTGGATCTACGCACCGGCGGTGACCAAGACCGCGGAGATCATCCGCGCGACAGGCGACAAGATCCTGTTCATGAAGGGCGAGGAGAGCCATTCCGGCTCGCATGCGGCGCATGCCGCCGAGTGGGCGATGACCGGCGGCGGCTCGCTGATCCGGATGGGCTGTCATCCCCTGTCGGCGGTGCTCTATCTCAAGCAGGTCGAGGCCAAAGCACGCGGCGAGACCATCACGGTCGCCAGCGTCACCTGCGACGTCGGCAATGTCACCGCCGGCCTTAAATCCGAGGAGCGCGCCTACATCAAGGCCAATCCGGTCGATGTCGAGGATTGGGGCACGCTGACCGCAACCTTCTCCGACGGCACCAAGGCAACGGTGTTCTCCGGCGACATGATCATGGGCGGCGTGCGCAATTTGATCGAGACCTATACGAGCGGCGGCTCACTGTTTGCCAACATCACCCCGAACACGCATCTGACCAGCTACCAGACGAGCGAGGAGAAGCTCGCCTCGGTCTACATCACCGAAAAGGTCGATCGCAAAACCGGCTGGCAATATGTCTGCCTCGAGGAGGAATGGACCCGCGGCTACCTGCAGGAGATCCAGGATTTCATGGAATGCGTCGCGACCGGGCGGCAGCCCCTCGCGGACCTCGCGCTGGCGTATGAGACGACCAGGGTAAATTACGCCGGCTACTGGGCGGCGGATGAGGGCAGGCGGGTGGTGTTGTAACGGCGCGGGAGGAGCAGCGTGATTGCTCTCGTCCCATAGTGCGTATGCCGGGCCGTCCATCCTTCGGGGCTTGCTCCGCTCGCACCTCAGGATGACGGAGTCGAGAGCAGCATGTGAGTCTGGTACGTCGTCGCACTCCTTTTGGTTACCCTGCGGCTGCTCTTCTCTTCTCCCCTTGTGGGAGAAGGTGGCGCGCACAGCGCGCCGGATGAGAGGTTGTCACCGCGTCATTCGCTCGAGCGGCGAGGCGACATCTCACCTCACCTCGCCCCGCTTGCGGCAGGGGTGTCCGGGGAATGATTCACTGTGTCGCGGTGCATGCTCGGCAGGACCGAGGCAAATCGGTCTTTTCTGGTTGTCGAGACACAGAGGGCCGAGCATGCGATATCGCGGTAGCATTTTTGGAAGGCTGCTTGAACCGATCAATCGACGACAGTTTCAGACGGTTGTGGATCGTCTGGACGGGGATGCCTACGACAAGTCGTTCAGGAGCTGGGATCATCTGGTGGCGCTGATCTATGCCCAGCTTAGCGGCAACAGCAGTCTGCGCGGGGTGGTGACTGGCTTCAACGCCAATTCGCAGCATCACTATCACTTGGGAACCGGCAAGCTGTCGCGCTCGACGTTGTCCGATGCCAATGCCCGCCGTCCGATCGGCATTTTCGCGCAAACCTTTGCGGCGCTGTCGGCGATGGCGCGTCGCCAGCTGCGGAGTGAAGGCATGGAGATGGTGCGTCTGATCGACGCCAGTCCGATCCCGCTCGGCAAGGTCTGCAGTTGGGCGACGTGGAACGGCCGCATCCGCGGCATGAAGCTGCATGTCGTCTACGACCCAAGGAGCGATGTCCCGACCTGCGTCGAGATGACGGCCGCGAACGTCAATGACATCGAGATCGGCCGACAGACCCCAATCCAGCCCGCCACCACCTATGTGTTTGACAAGGGCTATTGCCGTTTCGACTGGTGGCAGAAGATCAATGATAGCAAGGCTTTGTTCGTTACCCGGGCGAAGACGAGCATCCGTCTTCGCTCGCTCAGGCATCGCGCCATCCGCAAGCGTAACGGGGATGGCTTCGAAATCCTTGCCGATGACGAGGTGAAGCTCACCAGCAAGGGCGATTCGCGCCTTCCAATCCCGCTCCGCCGCATCAAGATCAGACGCGAGAAAGGCGGCAAGATCACACTCCTGACCAACGACCTTGCCCGTAGCGCCGTCGAGATCGCCGCCCTCTACAAGAGCCGATGGCAAATCGAGCTGCTGTTCCGCTGGATCAAGCAGCATCTCGATATTCGCAAGTTCCTCGGCGCCAACGACAACGCGATCCGCCTTCAGGTGCTCGCTGCGATGATTGCCTACCTGCTGCTGCGCATCGCCGCTCACACCAACTGCATCAAAATGCTCCCGCTCAGGTTCGCCGAACTCGTCGGCCAGCTCCTGCTCACGCGTCGATCCCTCGCTGCCATCGACAAACCTCCGCCCATCAACCCCAGCCGTCGGAAATCAACCATCTCACCTGACCAGATGGAGCTCCGCTATGCCTGAATTTCCCCGGACACCCCTGCGCTTGCGGGGAGAGGTCGGATTGCATCGCCAGATGCAATCCGGGTGAGGGGGTACAGGTCTCATCGCGATCGCATTCGCGGAGAGAAGCCCCTCACCCCAACCCTCTCCCCGCAACAGCGGGGCGAGGGAGCGCAGCCCCGATGCGGCGGCAGTCTCGCCTCGTCGCCACGCTACGCCGCGTACACCGAGCCCTTCGGCAGCGGAAACACCGGATCCTGGGTGCGGATATTGGTCGGCCACACCACGGTGATGCGCTCGCCGGCGTTCTGCATCACGACCGGCGTCGAGCGCTCGTTCTGGCCGGACAGCGGCGTGCCCGGCGGATAGAACTTCACGCCATAGCCCTGGATGGTGCCGCCTGCGGGGATGTCGACGTCGAGCGCCGCCTTGCGGATCGCCTCGGGATCGAAGCCGCCGTACTTCTCCTTGGCGACCGGCAGCACATTGTTGAGCAGGATCCAGGTCTGGTTGAAGCCCATCGAGCAGTGCGGCGGCACTTCGGTCGCATTGGTCTTCTCGCGGTAGCGCGCGACCATGGTCTTGGTGAGGTCGCCGATTCCCGGCGCGAGCTTGGCGGGATCGAGCAGCTGCGCCGGCACCGGATCGATGTTGCAGAAATTGTCGATGTCGGCGCCGAAGGTCGCGCGCAGCTTGTCGAGCTGGCTGTAGCCGGCGCCGGCGCCGAACAGCATCTTGAACTTCAGCCCGCTCTCGCGTGCCTGGCGCAGGAACAGCGTGATGTCGGGATTGTAACCGGCATGCGAGATCACGTCGGCCTTGGCGCGCTTCAGCTTGGTGACCAGCACCGAGAGATCGGGCGCGGAGGCGGAATAGCCCTCCTTCAGCGCGACCTGCAGCCCGACCTCCTTGGCGAAGGCCTCGTCGGCCGCGGCGACGCCGACGCCATAGGGCCCGTCCTCGTGGATCAGCGCCACCTTGACGTCCTTGGGCTCCATGCCGAGCTTGGCTTTGGCATGCTCGTTGATGAAGCTCGCGAAGGCCTGGCCGTACTGGTCGGAATGGATCTGCGCGCGGAATACGTATTGCAGGTTCTTGTCCTTGAACACGGCGGTCGAGACTGCGGTCGTGATCCACAGGATCCGCTTCTGCTGCTCGACCTTGGCGGCGAGCGGCACCGCGTGGGAGCTTGCGAACACGCCGTTGAGGATGTCGACCTTCTCCTGGTCGATCAGGCGATTGGCCTCGTTGATCGCGACATCGGGCTTGCTCTGGGAATCGACGTTGACCGGCGCGATCTTGTACTTGCCACCGATGCCGCCCTTCTCGTTGACGAGGTCGATCGCGATCTGGGTGCCGATCGAGGAGGCGACCGAGCCGCCGGCGGCGAACGGGCCTGTCAGGTCGTAGATCACGCCGATCCGGACCGTCTCGGCCTGCGCCTGCGCCCGTGTCCAATCCAAGCTGAAAGCAGCGGCGGCAGCCGCTGAAGTCTTCAGCAGCGTCCTGCGTGAAGTCGGCATCGCGTCCTCCCCTGAAACCGTCAGTTGTATGACGGGTCTGCTTGTTTTCGCGGAGTATTGGGAGGCAAGGTCGGAAAGTCAACGCGGCTTGCGGCTGCGGCGTCTTGCGCTTTAGGAGGGAGTGTCATCTCTATCACCGCCACCCCGAGGAGGCCGCAAAGCGGCCGTCTCGAAGGGCGACGGCCCAACTGGGGCCGTGCATCCTTCGAGGCTCGCTCCGCGCGCACCTCAGGACGACGGGTCGAAAAGTCCGGTACGAGCGCTGGAATGACGGAGGAGAATCTACTCCATCACCGCGGCATGATCCGATGGCGCCGACTGCGCGCGCAGCGTGGCCTTGGTCGAGCCGATCATCAGCGCGAGCGGGATCGAGACCAGGATGAACAGCATCACCAGCTGGTAGTCGTGCGAGAACGCGATGATCTGCGACTGCGCCGCCACCATCTTGTCGGCCATCGCGCGGCCGGCATCGGTGTTGAGGTTGATCATGCCCGATACGTCGGGCATCTGCAGCGCGTGGTTGAACGGATTGATCTGCTCCGACAGCTTTGCGTAGATCCGCCGTCCGCCTTCCGTCAGCTGCGCGATCACGATCGAGATGCCGACCGAGCTTGCGACGTTGCGCAACAGCGTCAGCATCGAGGTGCCGTCGGTGCGCAGATGGTTGGGCAGCGACATGAACGCCACCGTCGACAGCGGCACGAACACGAGGCCGAAGCCGAAGCCCTGGATCACGCTGACGACGATGATCTCGTTGGCCTGCGTCATGTCGGTCCAGCCGGTCATCTGGAACAGCGAGGCCGCGGTCAGCGCCAGGCCGGAGATGATCAGCGTGCGCGCCTCGATGTAGCGCATCATGCGGCCGACCAGCATCATCGCGACGAAGGTGCCGGCGCCGCGGGTCGCCAACAACAGGCCCGCGGTGATGATCGGGTAGCCGACCACGTTCTGCAGATAGGGCGAGGACAGCGCCATCGTCGAATACAGCACGAGGCCCATGACAGTCATGAACACGCAGCCGCCGAGGAAGTTCTTGTCCTTGAACAGCGCGAACTGGATGAACGGCCGGCTGGTCGTCAGCGAATGGGCGAAGAAATAGTAGAAGCCGATCGCGGAGACGATGAATTCGATCATGATCTCGTTGGATTCCAGCCAGCCGAGCTGCTCGCCGCGGTCGAGCGCGAGCTGCAGCGAACCGATCGCGACCGCGAGCGCGCCGAACCCGAACCAGTCGAAGCGCAGATTGAGGTCTTGCTTGGTCTCGTCCATGAAGACGGCAAGGCCGAGCACGGTGATGGCGCCGAATGGCAGGTTGACGAAGAACACCCAGTGCCAGGAATAGGTCTCGGTCAGCCAGGCGCCGAGCGAGGGCCCCATGATCGGGCCCATCATCACGCCCATGCCCCAGATCGACATCGCTTTCGCGCGCTCATGCAGCGCGTAAGAGTCGAGCATCACGGCCTGCGACAGCGGCACCAGCGCCGCGCCGAACACGCCCTGCAGCAGGCGGAACAGCACCATCTGGTTGATGTCCTGCGCCAGGCCGCAGAACACCGAGGCGACGGTGAAGCCGGCCGAGCAGATGATGAAGATGCGCTTGCGGCCATAGCGGTTGGCGATCCAGCCCACCGGCGCGGTCATGATCGCGGCCGCGACGATGTAGGAGGTCAGCACCCAGTTGATCTGGTCCTGCGAGGCCGACAGCGAGCCCTGCATATAGGGCAGCGCGACGTTGGCGATCGTGGTGTCGAGCGCCTGCATGATCGTCGCGGTCATCGCGCAGATCGTCACCATGTTCCGGCGCATGCCGGGTACGGCGGATGGTGACGGTGCATTCATTCAGGTCGGTCCTGTTCGAGCGTTGGAAACCCGCTCCCCCGCAAGCGGGAGAGGGGGCGCACTGTCTCTGCGGTCGATGATCGACCGCTTCTTCTCTCTACTCGTGGTCCGGGTGCGCCGAGGCCGGCGCCAGCCCGAGCAGGCCGGCCAGCGTGCGGCGGTGGTTGGTGTCGATCGTCGCGTAGACGCTCATGCCGGCTTTCAGCTTCTTCACGAACGGATCGTTCTCGTCGAAATAGATCCGCACCGGCACGCGCTGCACCACCTTGACGAAGTTGCCGGTCGCGTTCTGCGGCGGCAGGATCGCGAACTGTGCGCCGGTGCCGGGCGACAGCGAGCCGACCTTGCCCTTGAACCGATGGTTGGGGAACGCGTCGACGTCGAGCTCAACCGGCTGGCCGACCGCGACATAGGTGAAGTCGCTTTCCTTCGGATTGGCGTCGACCCAGGGATGGTCGACGTCGATGATCGAGAACACCGGCGAGCCGGCGGCGACGAAGCGGCCGAGCTGGATCTGGTCGACCTGGGTCGCGACGCCGTCCATCGGCGCGCGCAGCACGGTGTGGTCGAGATTGCGCTGGGCGTCGTCGAGCTTGGCCTTGGCCTGGGCGTAGGGCGGGAACTGTTCGATCGGCAGGTCGATATCGCCGAGCAGCTGCGTCTTGTCCTTGGAGATCTGCTGCCTGATGTATTGCGCCAGGCTCTCGGCCGTCACTTGCGCATTCGCCGCGTTGTCGAGGTCGAGCTGCGAGCCGAAATTCTGCTTGGCCAGCGTCGACTTGCGTTCGACGTCGCGCTTCTTCAATTCGATGCTCTGCTGGGCGAATTCCAGCATCCTGCCGTTGATCTTGATGTTGTCGACCAGGTTGTCATAGGTGGTCCTGGTCTGGTCGAGCGCGGCCTTGGCCTGCGCCACCGCGAGGCGGAACGGCACGGGGTCGATCTCGAACAGTTCGTCGCCCTTCCTGACGTGCTGGCCTTCCTTCACGACGATCTTGTCGATCTTGCCGGAGATTTCCGGCGTGATCAGCACCTTCTGCGCGCCGACATAGGCGTCGTCGGTGCCGACATAGCGGCCGCCATTGAGATAGAACACGATGCCGCCGATCGCAGCGAGCGTCGGCAGCACGACCAGCAGCAGCGTGCGGCGATAGCGCCGCAGACCGGCCATCAGGCGACGGCGCGGCGCGCGGCTGGCCTTGCCCGACGGCGCAGGCTCGCCCGGATTGCTCTTCTGCTCGGGGGCCAGTTTGAGGACGGGTTCAGCCATAGCGCTGTTCCTTTCGGGAGGGCTCGCCGGCTGGGGTCTGGACGGCATTGCGAACGTTTTCCTTGATCGATTCCAATTGGGTGAGCAGGCGATACGCGTCAGCGGGGCTGATGCCCTCGAGCGCGGTCGCGGTGAGTTCGGAGCGGAGGCCGGCGAGCTTGCCGAGCAGCGGGCGCGCGGCCTTCTTCAGATAGAGGCGGTTGACGCGGCGATCGTTCTCGTCGCTGCGGCGCTCGATCCAGCCATTGTCGCAGAGCTTGTCGATCAGCCGCGTCAGCGTGATCGGCTGCACCTCGAGCAGCTCGGCGAGCTCGGTCTGTTTCAACCCTTCCTGGCGTTCCACCTTGGACAGCACGGCCCATTGCGCGCGGGTGATGCCGTAGCGTGCGGCCTCCTTGTCGGCATAGACGCGGATCAGCCGGAACACTTCGCCCAGCGTAAACAAGAAATCGGTGTCCACCGAACCGCGCATCGATCCTGCCTCCATAAGCTTGGGATATAATAAGCTTGCTTATGATTTCTGCATGCCGGGTTAACGCGAGGCTGCCCCGCATTGCGGGCATGGCTGCAACGCGGCGGCGAACCGGGGTTGAGAGCCGGGCTTTGGGAACGGGCGCGCAAATGCTACATATCGAGGCAATGAGCCTGGCCAAGCCGACATTTCCTGCCCCCGACCACGATCACGGCCGCTGCGCCGCGGACGCGATGGCGCATGCCGAGCAGGTGTGTGCGCGCCGCGGCCAGAAATTCACCCCGATCCGCCGTCAGGTGCTGCAGGCGCTGCTGTCGAGCCATCGCCCGCTCGGCGCCTATGAGGTGATCGACGAGCTGGCCAAGACGATGCCGCGGCCGGCACCGATTACCGTCTACCGCGCGCTCGACTTCCTGATGGAGAACGGCCTCGTCCACCGCATCGAGAGCCGCAACGCCTTCCTCGCCTGCGCGCATGACCATGACGAGACCTCGATGGTGGCGTTTTTGATCTGCGACCATTGCGGCTCGGTCGGCGAGATCCCGGCCGCCCCCGTCGCGCAAAGCCTGACCGCGGCGGCGCGGGCCTCGGGGTTCATCCCGAAACTCTCCGTCGTCGAGATCGCCGGCACCTGTGCGCACTGCCAAAAGACGTGATGGCGCGATGGTTTCAGCTAACTCGCACTGCTTTCGAGCTACCTCGCCCCGCTTGCAGGGAGAGGTCGAAATTCGCGGTAGCGAATTTCGGGTGAGGGGGACTCTCCGCACGCTCGCCTCTATCGAATTTGCGGCGACGGCCCCTCACCCCAACCCTCTCCCCGCAGGAGCGGGGCGAGGGAGCCCAACCGGCAATTAACAACACGGCACCAAGCCGGCCCGCGAGGAAACATGTCGACCCAAGCGATCTCCGCCAACGTCACAAGGCCCGTCAGCGTCGGACACGGGCTGCCGCCCGGCGCCATCGCCGTGATGCTGATGCTGTGCGTGAGCTGGGGCTTCAACCAGCTCGCGGTCAAGCTTGCGTTGCCCGACGTGCCGCCGATGCTGCAGGCGATGATCCGCTCTGCCGGCGCGCTGCCGGTGATGCTGATCGTCGGCCACCTGCGCGGCGTCAAATTCTTCGAGCGCGACGGCACCCTCGTCCCCGGCATCATCGCCGGGCTGATGTTCGGCTGCGAGTTCGTGCTGATCTTCACCGGCCTCGTCTTCACCTCGGCCTCGCGCGCCTCGGTGTTCCTCTACACCGCGCCGTTCTTCGTTGCGCTCGGCTCGCACCAGTTCCTCGGCGAGCGTCTCTCGACCGTGCAGTGGAGCGGGCTTGCGCTGAGCTTTGCCGGCGTCGCGCTCGCGATCGGCGTGCCGCAGCCGAACGTCGATGCCAAGGTGCTGCTCGGCGACCTCATGGTGGTCGGCGGCGGCGCGCTGTGGGCGGCAACTACGCTGGTCGCCAAGGGCACGGGCTTGCGCAAGGCCGCGCCGGAAAAGGCGCTCGGCTACCAGGTCGCGATCTCGATTCCGATCCTCGGCCTCGCCGCCTGGATCGCGGGCGAGCGCATCGAGCATGTGCCGAGCGCGCTGTCGATCTCGCTGCTCGCCTATCAGGCGGTCTGGGTGGTGGGCTGCACGTTCGTCATCTGGTTTGCGATGGTGAAAACCTACTCCGCGAGCAAGCTGTCGGCCTTCACCTTCGTCACGCCGCTGTTCGGCGTCGTCGCGGCCTATTTCATCATGCACGACACGTTGACGGCGGTGTTCGGCGTCGCCGCGCTGCTGGTGATCGCCGGGCTCTATCTCGTCAACAAGCCCGACCCGAAGGTGACGCCGGATCCCAACGTGCCGGCGTGAGGTTATCCTGGGTGCCGTGCGCTCAACTCTCTCCCCGTCATGCTGAGGAGCGCGGAACGCGCGTCTCGAAGCACGACGGCCCAGCCGGCACCCGGGCCGTTCATCCTTTGAGGCTCGCAAGAGCTCGCGCCTCAGGATGACGAGCAAAGAGGAGCGGAATGCCGCAGACAACCGGGGCTCAATCCCGTTACATCATCCGCTCATGCATCTCGAAATCGACGTAGACCGGCGGAAGATGCAGCCCGCGGCCGGCAAGCATTTTTGCGCTCCCGGCTCCGAGATCGGTGACCTCGAGTGAGATGCCGAGCCCGTCCCGGTAGAGGATCGGCTGATAGCCCTTGATGATTCTCTGGCCGAACGCGGGATAGGGCGGCGCGCCATCGGAGAACGCGTGGCGGAATGCCTGGTAGAGCGTCGACGATCGCAGGGTCTCCATCGCGGCGCGCCCATGCCCTTCGGCAAGGCAGATGCGGATTCGGAAATAGGTGTTGTAGCTTTGACGCAGCTTCTCGATCGCAATGAATCCGGCTGCGCCCGCTCCGTCGAGCGCGTAATAGGCCGTCGTCCGATCCTGTTCCGGCGTCGCCGTCTCGGCCGCCTGCAACTGCTCTTTCTCCTAGCGCAGCAGGCCGGCAATGTCGGTCTGTCCCGCGTCCTTGCGCAGTTCAACTGCGCAATTGCGCACGATGCTGGTGCTTGCGCGATGGTTCAGGTCGATCTCCGCGCCGCCGTCCGGTAGGGCGTGCCAGCCGGCGGCCTCAAGTCGCGCCCCTGATCCGGAAAACAGCACGTTGAATGGCGGTGAGGTGATGCCGTGTCCGTAACGCGCGCAGGATCGACGACGATCCCGCACGCGGCGGTGACGCCGGGGTCGGTCTTGTCGGCGCCGGCCGACGCCCCGCCATCCGCCGGGATCGCGAATACGGCCATGACGGCTTTGGAAAAACCGGAGACCTTGCGTTCCGCCTCTTGCCTGGCGAGCACGGCCGGATTTGCTTCCGATGAATCGACGCCGGACCTCGCCCGTGCCGTCGAAGCGGTCTGCAGGCTTCGGCGGCCGAGTGCGGCGAGGAAGCAGAAGGCAGAGAAAGCAAAGGCGCAGGTCGCCGGGATCGCGGCGATCAATCCATACGGCACGTGCACGCCAAACCATGCCTCGATGCGATCCTGGACAGCGGAAAAGAAGTAGAAGATGACAAACGGCGCAACGGCGAAGAACACCGCAAGGCCGGTGGTCAGGCCACTGTCGTGGAAGCGCCGGGCCGTCACGGCAAACAGCGGCAGCGCTATTGCGACGGCGGCGTAGACCGTCTTGTCGAGCTGATGGGCTGCGAGCAGGAGCAGCAGACAAAAGCCGAAGAACCACCAGAACTCGGCGCGCGAAGCCCGTCCGGTGAAATCAGCATACTTCCTGAAACAGGTGGCGATCGACGTGGTGGGATGCACGACCATCTCCGGCAGACGGCAGCACTCTAGCGGCGAAGATTTACGTTTCCCTATTGCTGAGCGGACAATTGTGGCCTTCAGGCGCAATTGCGGACGGTATCGATTTACGTCAACATCGCCTCCACGAAGGCTCCCATGCGAGGGATGCCGTTGGAGGCGCGCTGATGCCAATCGATGCCATCGATGCAATTGAAGCCGGTATTCGCTCCGCGTTCACCGCATACTCCAAGGAGGATGATCCGGACTGGCGGAGCGCGTGCTGGATCAAGCCGGATGAGTGCTCCCATCTGGCACGGAGCATTTTGAAGGAGTTGGCGGCCCGCGGCCTTGAGATCGTCAAGAAGCCGGCTTGATCGCCTCAAGACTCCGACGATTCATGTCGCGAGAATGCGGATGTATGACTCACGAGCGGCGCAACAAATTCAGTGTCGTCCCGGCGCAGGCCGGGACCCATTACCCCAAATCTCAATTGTTGCGCGCCGCTGGGGCCACAATCCCGTTCATCACCAAACGCGGTGGTTATGGGTCCCGGCCTTCGCCGGGACGACGAGTGGAAAGAGCCTTGTCGATCGCTAACCTTTCTCGATCGGCAACTCTGCATCCTTCGCCCATTCGCCCATCGAGCCGTCATAGAGCGTGAGATTGTCGTAGCCGAGCCGATGCAGCTGGAACAGGTCGATGGTCGCGGAGATGCCGCCGCCGCAATAGGCGACGACGCGCTTGTCCCTGGTGATGCCTTGCGCTGCGAAGATTGCTTCGGCCTCCTCAAGCGGCACGAACGTCTTGGCCTTGGGATCGATCAAGGTCGCCGCCGGCACGCTGACGCTGCCGGGGATGCGGCCGGGCCGGCCGTAACGGCTCGGCTCCAGTCCCTTGTAGAATTGCGGGCCGAGCGCGTTGACGATGACGGTGTCGCCCTCCGTGGTCGCGGCGAGCACGTCATGCTTGTCGACGAACATGCCGTCCTTCGGCCGCGCCGGAAACGTCGCTGGCGGATAGCCGCCGGCAAGTCCGGTCTCGATGTCGCGTCCTTCGGCGGTCCATTTGTCGATGCCGCCGTCGAGCACGGCGGCACCCTCGAAGCCGAGCGAGCGCAGCATCCACCAGAACCGCGTCGCCCACATTGCGGTGCCGATCGAATAGAGCACGACGCGGCTGCCCGCCGAGATGCCGTGGCGGCCGAACGCGGCTTCGAGCTGCGCTGTCGGCGGCATCATGAAGCGCAGATGGGTATGGGCATCCGAGAATTCGGCCTGCAAATCGAGGAAATTGGCGCCCGGGATGTGGCCGGCCTCGAAGGTCTGGCGGCCCGAGACGACCATATAGGGAGCGTTGCTGCCGGCGGGGGCCGGCTCCAGATAGGTCGTGCAGTCGAACAGGCGAAGATCCGGCCGGGTCAGGATCTCGGCAAGTTCCGCCGTGGTGATCAGCTCGCTGTTGCCGGCCATTTTGCGTCCTCCCGGTGTGTGTTTAACGGGATGCTAAGATGCGCCAGATCACATGAAAAGCTGTCACTTTGCCCTTTGATTCACCCCAATCCGGTCCAATATAGCTGGGCATGCAGGACGCCGCTGCATGGCTTGCGTTTGGCCTCAATCGGCGCCATAAGCTATTGAATTCACTCCGAAACATGATCGTTTGGCCCGCCGCGCGCGAGGCCCATCGCCCCCTTGGTGAATGTCACCAAAACCTGATATTCGAGACGCCATGAACAAGCCCGAGATTTTGCCGCAAGACGACGTCGCCGGCCCCGCGCCGCGGCACCAAACCACGCAGGTCATGGTCGGCAACGTCGCCGTCGGCGGCGGTGCGCCGATCGCCGTGCAGTCGATGACCAACACCGACACCGCCGATGTGGACGGCACCATCGCCCAGGTTGCCGCGCTGTCTCGCGCCGGCTCCGAGATGGTCCGCATCACCGTCGACCGCGAGGAAGCCGCTGCCGCCGTGCCGCACATCCGTGACGGCCTGCGCAAGCGCGGCATCACCACGCCCCTGATCGGCGACTTCCACTATATCGGCCACAAGCTGCTCGCCGAATATCCGGCCTGCGCCGAGGCGCTCGACAAGTACCGCATCAATCCCGGCAATGTCGGCTTCAAGAACAAGCGCGATACGCAGTTCGCCGACATCATCGAGATCGCCAACAAGAACAACAAGCCGGTGCGCATCGGCGCCAATTGGGGTTCGCTCGACCAGGAGCTGCTCACCAAGCTGATGGACGAGAATACGGCCTCGGCCAATCCGCGCGATGCCCGCGCGGTGACCCGCGAGGCGATGGTGCAGTCGGCGCTGCTGTCGGCCGCGCGTGCGCAAGAGCTCGGCATGCCGAAGAACAAGATCATCCTGTCGGCCAAGGTGTCGGCCGTGCAGGACCTGATCGCGGTCTATCAGGAAGTCGTGCGCCGCTCGGATTATGCGATCCATCTCGGCCTCACCGAGGCCGGCATGGGCTCGAAGGGCATCGTCGCCTCCTCGGCTGCGCTCGGCATCCTGCTGCAGCAGGGCATCGGCGACACCATCCGCATCTCGCTGACGCCGGAGCCCGGCGGCGACCGCACGCTGGAAGTGCAGGTCGCGCAGGAATTGCTGCAGACCATGGGCTTCCGTACCTTCGTGCCGCTGGTTGCGGCATGCCCGGGCTGCGGCCGCACGACCTCGACCACGTTCCAGGAGCTGGCGCGCTCGATCCAGGATTTCATCCGCGACGAGATGCCGGCCTGGAAGACCAAGTATCCGGGCGTCGAGCAGCTCAACGTCGCCGTGATGGGCTGCATCGTCAACGGCCCCGGCGAATCCAAGCACGCCAATATCGGCATCTCGCTGCCCGGTACCGGCGAAGCGCCGGCCGCGCCCGTCTTCGTCGACGGCAAGAAGTTCCGCACTCTGCGCGGCCCCGGGATCGCCGCCGACTTCAAGGCATTGGTGATCGACTATATCGACCAGCGCTACGGCAACGGCGCCAAGCTGCCGGAGCAGGCCGGCGCCGCGGAGTAGTTTCACTCCGCGCGTGACCCACACTCAACCGTTGTCCCTGCCTAGTGCGCAATTGCGCACGGGAGCAGGGACCCATAACCACAGGATGTGGTTGTGGCGCGAGATGCGGGTTACCAGCCTTCGCAAAACCCGATCCTGTGGTTATGGGTCCCGGATCTGCGCTCCGCTTCGCTGCGCTTGTCCGGGACGACAGATATGTTTGAGGCGCAGATTGCGCTTCCGTCGATGCGCGTTACCATGCTCCCAATCAAGAATGATTGGGAGAACGCCCATGAGCTCGCTATCCGGCAAGCAGGGTCCGCGCTATCGCCACTTCGCCGACCAATCCGAGCCCTATGAGACCATCGGCGTCGAGAAGCTGACGCCGATCATCGGCGCGGAGATCTCCGGCGTCGATATCGGCAAGCTGGTCGGCGACGATGCGCGCTCCAACCGCCAGATGGACGAGATCCATCGCGCGCTCGCCGAAAACCTCGTCATCTTCTTCCGCGACCAGCACATCAGTCCCGACCAGCATCTCGCCTTCGGCCGCAAGTTCGGTGAGCTGCATGTGCATCCGGCCGCGCCCAACGAGGGCGATCCGGCGCTGATGAAGATTTATGCCGACAAGGATTCGCCACGCGCGAATGGCGAGGGCTGGCACACCGACGTGTCCTGCGATCTCGAGCCGCCGATGGGTTCGATCCTCTACATCAAGCAGTGCCCGCCGCGCGGCGGCGACACCCTGTTCGCCAACATGTACGCCGCCTATGAGGCGCTGTCGGACCGCATGAAGGCCTATCTCGACGGGCTGACCGCGCTGCATGACGGCGAGCAGACCTATCGTGGCCTGTATGCCAACTACGGCGTCGCCGACAAACGGGAATATCCCCGCGCCGAGCATCCGGTGGTCCGCACCCATCCGGTGACCGGCAAGAAGTCGCTCTATGTCAATCGCGGCTTCACCCGCTTCATCGTCGGCATCCCGCGCGACGAGAGCGACGCCATGCTGGCCTATCTCTACCAGCACGCCGAGAACCCGCTGTTCCAGTGCCGCTTCCGCTGGACCGAGAACGCGATCGCGTTCTGGGACAACCGTTGCGCCCAGCATCGCGCGATGTGGGATTACTGGCCGCACACCCGCTCCGGCACCCGCGTCACCGTGAAGGGAGAGCGGCCGGTGTGAGGAATTGCGTGCTGCGTTGGTTCCACCCATCCTACGAACTACGAACTGAAAAAATGCCATCGGGAGACCGCCCATGCTTCGCGCCGAGGACAACAAATTCCTCACCGAATCCGGTGAGAGGACCGGCATGGGCGAATTGCTGCGGCGGTTCTGGATTCCGGTGCTGCTGTCCGAGGAACTGCCGGAGCCGGACAGCGACCCGAAGAAGATCGTTGTCATGGGCGAGGAGCTGCTCGCCTTCCGCGACACCAGAGGCGTGGTCGGCGTCATCGACCAGTACTGCGCGCATCGCGGCGCCAATCTTTGGCTCGGCCGCAACGAGGAATGCGGCATCCGCTGCGTCTATCACGGCTGGAAGTTCGATACCGACGGCCGCTGCGTCGATATGCCGACCTCGTATCCCGACCTCAACGCAAAGGACCTGATCCGGATCAAGTCCTATCCGGTGCGCGAATGGGGCGACATGATCTGGGCCTATATGGGCCCGGCCGATCAGATGCCAGAACTGCCGGCGCTGGAGATGGCGCTGCTGCCGGCCTCGCACCGCTTCGTCACCAAGAAGTGGCAGGACTGCAACTGGGTGCAGGCGGTGGAAGGCTCGATCGACACCGCGCATTTCACCTTCGCGCATCTCTCCTTCGAGAAGGAGGAGAACGAGATCCTCGACATCAAGAAGCATTTCGTGAACCCGCTGACCCGGGTCGCGACCGATCACATGCGCTGGATCGCCGAGGACCCGCGCCCGGTGATCAAGATCAATCCGCATGAGGCCGGCCTCACGGTGGCGGGCGGACGGCTCACCGGCAGCGACAACATCTACTGGCGCATCGCCCAGTTCCTGATGCCGTTCCACAGCTACGCGCCGAGCTCGATGCCGGGCGAGAACATGTTCGGCCAGACCTTCGTGCCGGTCACCGACACCAATTGCTGGATCTACACCTATGCGTGGAATCCCCACCGGCCGCTGACCGATGCCGAGCGCGAAGGCTACGCCAACGGCAACGGCGTGATGGCTGTCGTCGACGAGAACTACGTGCCGCTGCGCAACAAGGCCAACGACTATCTGATCGACCGCAAGCTGCAGCGGACCAAGAGCTACACCGGCATCAAGGGCGTCTCCGAGCAAGACGCCGCGGTGCAGGACAGCCAGGGGCCGATCGCCGACCGTACCCGCGAGCATCTCGGCCCGACCGATCTGGGCATCATGCATTTCCGCAAGCTTATGATGGAGGCGGCGCGCGCGCTGCAGAAGGGCGAGGCGCCGCCGCATGCTCAGCATCAGGACCGCTACACCGTGCGCTCCGGCGCCTGCGTCACCAGCAAGACCAAGGACCTCACCGCCGTCATGATCGAGCGGTTCGGCGATCCCGCCGGCTTCGTCGGCGGTCCCGGCCAGAACGCCGCGGCGGAGTAATCTCTGCTGTCGTCCCTGCGAAAGCACTAGGGCATTTACACATCTCTTCGAGGCTAGAAAACCGACTCATCATCAAGGGGTTAGCTACTGGGCGAGAGCCGAAATCGGCGGGCGCAACCCTAGTGCAGATGAGTAAGTTCTCTGCGGTTTTCGGCCAACTCTTTGAGAAGACTCCGGAAAGACTGCGGAGGATATGTATATACGCTAGTGCGAAAGCAGGGACCCATAACCACCGTTGGATATTGTTGAGATGCGCTGTGGCCCGAACCTTCGCCAAGCCAGCGACGGTGGTTATGGGTCCCGGCCTGCGCCGGGACGACGTGGGGAGGGATACCGCGCGCTACACGCGCTACAACGGAATCCTGCGATACTCGCGGTTGGCGAGGCTCGCTTCCTCGAGGTCGAGGTCGCGCTCGATCCGGCGCCTTGTCTCGTCGGTGATCTTGCCGTCGCGTAGCAGCATGTGGATGAACTTGCGCTCGGAGGCGATCAGCTCCCGCGTCAGCTCGGTGCCGGTGGCGGAAACGTCGTGCGTGTCGGGATTGAGCGAGTCGGGCAGCTGGTTGATCCGGATCTCGTGCCGTGAGCGCAAAAGCTTGATCACCTCGTCGGAAAGCTCGCGGTCGTCGGTGATGGCATCGAGCGACTTCAGCGCGGCGTTCAGCGCCTCGCGCCGCGCCGCGATCTCCTGCTCGTGCTCGGCGATGTGCTCGCTGCGCCCGTCCCTGGCGAGGCCGAGCCAGCGCACCACCGGTGGCAGAGTGAGGCCGAGCCCGACCAGCGTCACGAAGATCACGCCGAAGGCGACGAACAGGATCAGGTCGCGATACGGGAAGGCGTCTCCGCTCGGCAATGTCAGCGGCAGCGCCAGCGCCGCGGCGAGCGAGACCGCGCCGCGCACGCCGGTGAAGGCGACCACGAACACCGCCCGCCACGACGGCAGCGGATCGCGCTCGCTCACGCGTCGGCTGATCCAGCGCGGCAGATAGGTGCCGGGAAACACCCAGACGAAGCGCGCCACGATCACGATGACGGCGACAAGCACGGTCGCGGTGAGGATGTCGTGCAGCGGGAACGACTTCGACTTCTCGTACAGCGAACGCATCTGGAAGCCGGTCAAGAGGAACAGCAGGCCCTCGATCAGATAGATGATCAAGTCCCAGAAGAAGATGCCCTGCAGGCGCGTCGCGGCCGAGATCAACAGCGGTCCGTTCCAGCTCATGTAGAGGCCGCAGGCGACGGTCGCGATCACGCCGCTGCCGCCGAAATGCTCGGGGATCCAGTAGGCGAGGTAGGGCGTGATCAGCGACAGCGTGATCTCGACCTGCGGATCCCTGGCGCGGCGGCGGGCGCGCAGGCTGAGCCAGCCGACCGCGGTGCCGAACGCGATCTCGCCGGCGACGATGACGAGGAAGGTGCCGGTCGCCTTCGGCAGCGAGAACAGTCCGGTGGTGATCGCGGCGAGCGCGAAGCGGTAGAGGATCAGCGCGGTCGCGTCATTGGCGAGCCCTTCGCCCTCGAGCACCACCAGGATGCGGCGGGGCATGCCGAGCCTGCGGGCGATCGCCAGCGGCGCGACCACGTCAGGCGGCGCGACGATGGCGCCGAGCAGGAAGCCGATGCTCCAGGGCAGGCCGATCAGATAATGGGTCGCGGCCGCGACCATGAAGGCGGTGAAGATCACGCAGCCGACCGACAGCAGGATGATCGGCCGCAGGTTGGCCTTGAACTCGCGCCAGCTCATCGCGACGCTCGCCGAATAGATCAGCGGCGGCAGCACCACCAGCAGCACCAGCTCAGGCGGCAGTTCCAGCGACGGCATGCCCGGCACGAAGGCGAGCACGATGCCGACCAGCAGCAGCAGGATCGCGGGCGCGATATCGGTCCGCCGCGCCACCAGGGCGGTTCCCGCCAGCACGCCGAGCAAAGTGAGAAAAATCTGAAATTTGGCTTCCATAACGGGCTCAATTCGCCCGGAAACCGGTGCCAGTCAATGCGGTCCGGCCGGAGCCGGACCGCGGGGGGCGTGTCACAAAGCCGTCGCGGGCGCGCCGCGCCCGGTCGATCAATCCCTGAGGTCGTAGCGGTACGACTTCGAGACGATCTGCCAGCCGTCGGCGAGCTTCATCGCCACCAGATAGTCGGTGAAATAGCGCGGCGGCAGCTGGCAGCGCACCTTGATGAAGGCGGTGTTGTCGTCGGAGCGGTCGATGGTGACGATAAAATCCTCGCGCGGCTTGCCTTCGGCCTTCGCCGAGGTGCGCTTGCGCACCAGGGCAAGCCAGTCCGGCACGGTCAGGACCTTCAGCTCGCCCTTCTCCACCCAGCGCAAATCGGCGCTCGGATGAAAAGCCTCGGCGAGCTTGTCGGCATTGCTCTCGTAGAGACCGTCGAAATAGGTTTGCACGACGCTTTCGACGCTGGATCGATCTTGGCTCATTGGTTGGTCCTCCCGGCAGGGTTTGATCTGTTAGTGTTGTGTCTCTGACGCGTGATTCACTCAGTGTCATTCCGGGGCTCGCGAAGCGAGAACCCGGAATCTCGATCCACAACCTCTGGATTCCGGGTTCGCGACTTCGTCGCGCCCCGGAATGACGGAATGGACTGTCAGAGACACAATGCTAGGATTTAGCCATGAACCGCTAGATTGCGCCATGGCCGGCGACAAAATTCTGCGTGAGGGACGAGTTGTGACCGCATCTGCAAATTCGAACGAACATATCCTGACCGGCGAATGCTTCTGCCGCGACGTGCGCTACGAGGTGGCCGACGCGTTTGCCTATGCGCTCAATTGTCACTGCTCGAACTGCCGGCGCACCACCGGATCGGCGTTCAAGCCATTCGCGGGAATCGCGCGCGACAAATTCACCGTGGTCAGCGGCGCTGATGAGCTCCTGATCTATGGCGATGAACTCACCCACGACGCGCATTGCGGCCGCTGCGGCTCGCTGCTCTATTCGCAGGTCCGCGGCGGCGCCTATGTCCATGTCGCGATGGGTACGCTGCTCGATGCGCCGGCGATCCGGCCGACCGCCCATATCTTCGTCGGCTCCAAGGCGCCGTGGTACGCGATATCGGACGATCTGCCGCAATATCAGGAGCACGTGACGCAAGGCGGGGAATAAATTCGCACGACGTCATCGGCGTGCTGCTTGTAGCCCTTGCCGACCGCCCTGCGCACGGCATCTCATCAGGCGGCGCGACTAGATCGCGCTCGCGGCGATGTTTACCATCAGGGCGAGCAGCGCGGTGTTGAACACGAACGAGATTATGCCGTGCACGGTCGCGGTGCGGCGGATGATCTTGTCGGTGATGCCGACGTCTGAGACCTGCGCCGTCATGCCGATCACGAATGAGAAATAGACGAAGTCCCAGTAATCGGCGTCGGCATGTTCCTCGCCGCTCGGAAACTGCAATCCGCCGGGCGTCTTGCCTCGGTAATACTCATGGGCGTAGTGCAGCGCGAACGCGGTGTGCACCAAGGCCCATGACAGCGTGATGGTGACGATTGCCAGCGCCAGTCCGGCCGGGCTGCCCTTTGATGCGCCGAGCTCGAACACGATGGCGGCGAGGCTCGCCAGCGCGCCGAACGCGGTCAGCAGCAGGATCAGGAAACGTCCGTCGTCCTGCAGGATGGCGCTTCGCTTGATATGGGCGACGCCACAGCGCAGCATCATCACATAGGCAAGCACGAGATACAGCGCGGCGAAGGCATCCCAGCCCGCGAGCAGGCGCGTGACGATGCGCGGTGCTCCCGGCACCAGCAGCGCAGCCAGGATACCGAAAGCGATCGAGCCGAAGGTGCGCGGCCGGCCCACGACGACGCGGACCGGCAGCGGCAGCTTGCGGAAGCGAACAAGGCGGTCGTCGATCTCCTTGTTCATTTCGCGCTGTGCTCTCGGCTAGTTCTTGCGCTCGGCGACGAAGCGGGCGGCCGCGCGCAGCACGTCGCCTCGGTCGCCGAACACCGACAGCGCGGCGTCGGCACGCGCGAGGAGATCGCGGACGCGCTGCTTGGCGCCATCGATGCCGAGCTGGGTGACGAAGGTGGTCTTGCCGAGCGCGGCGTCAGCGCCGGCCGGCTTGCCGAGCGCGGCAGCATCGCCCTCGACGTCGAGCAGATCGTCGGCGATCTGGAAGGCTTCACCGAGTGCTTTGCCGTAATCGTCGAGCGCCTGGTACTCCTTTTGCGAGGACTGGCCGAGGATCGCGCCGGCGATGCAGCCGAAGCGCAGCAGCGCGCCGGTCTTCATCTGCTGCAGGCGCGCGACGTCGACCGGCTCGCGGTCGCCGAAGCGGCCTTCGCCGGCGAGGTCGAGGATCTGGCCGCCGGCCATGCCGCCGACGCCGGAGGCGCGCGCCAGCGCGCGGGTCAGGAGCAGGCGGACCTGGGCGTCCTTGTGGATCGCATCACGGGTGATGATGTCGAAGGCGATGGTGAGCAGCGCGTCGCCGGCGAGGATCGCGGTGGCGTCGTCATAGGCCTTGTGCAGGGTCGGGCGGCCGCGGCGCAGATCGGAATTGTCCATCGCCGGCAGATCGTCGTGGATCAGCGAGTAGCAGTGGATGCATTCCAGCGCGGCGCCGACCAGCAGCGCGGATTCGCGTGGGATGCCGAACACCGCCGCGCTCTCGACCGCGAGGAACGGCCGCAGCCGCTTGCCGCCGCCGAGGCTCGAATAGCGCATGGCCTCGATCAGCCGCTTCGGGCGCACGATCTCATCGCTTTCGGTCGCGTCGGACAGCAGTTTGGCGAGCAGGGCTTCGGTATCCTCCGCGGTCTGGTCCAGCCGCTTGGAAAACTCTGCAGTACCGGTCGTCATTAAGAATTGCTCCAGATCGATTTTCGGCCGGACAATCGTTGATGGCATCGGCTTCGTCAATTCCCGCCCTGCGACGGAATGCGCCTTAAAAGTGCTGGAAAAACCGTGAATTATCCCGCAGACGTCGACGGCGCCGGCCGTGTTCTGGCGGGCGGGTCCCAAATCCTTCCTGGAATGGTCCTCCCCGGAAACCCCTGTTTTGCGCATCGTCCGAATTTTATTGCTGCTTTTGCTGGCGCTGCTGTTGCTGCCGTATCTGGTGGCGCCGTTCTATCGCACCGGCCATCCGGTTTCGGCGCTGATGGCGTGGCGGACCCTGCGCGGGGCCCCGGTGACGCGGCACTGGATCGATTTCGGCGCGATGTCGCCTTATCTGGTGCGGTCCGTGGTCGGCTCGGAGGATGCTCATTTCTGCAAGCATCGGGGCATCGACTGGGGCGCGCTGCGCGAGGTGCTCGACGAAGCCGAGGATGGCGAGGTGGCCCGCGGCGGCTCGACCATCACCCAGCAGGTCGCCAAGAACCTGTTCCTGTGGTCCGGCCGCAGCGTGATCCGCAAGGGGCTGGAACTGCCGCTGGCCCTCTGGATCGATCTCGTGCTGCCCAAGCAGCGGATCCTGGAAATCTACCTCAATATCGCGGAAATGGGCCCGTCCGGCCAGTTCGGCGCCGAAGCCGGCGCCCAATATGCCTTCGGCCGGTCCGCCGCGGGGCTGTCAGCCCGCGAGGCCGCGCTTTTGGCCGCGATCCTGCCGAATCCGGTCAAGAGGAGCGCCCGGAACCCCGGCCCGGGGGTCCGCAGGCTGTCCGCCACCTATATGGTCCGGGCCAACTCCGTGACGCGCTGCTGGCGCGAAAATCGCGGCTCCTGAGGCCGATTTCGGACGCTTTTTGCTGTCTCCGGCCCTAGCTTTACGCAGTGCCTTCCTCTATAAGCGCGGCCTTACCGGCATCGCAGCTGGCGCTTTGAAGCGCTGTGCGCTCGTCCCCATTTCGGACGATGCCTCCGCAACACCCCTAGAGGACACCGTCATGGCCGTTCCCAGAAGAAAAACCTCGCCGTCGCGCCGTGGCATGCGCCGTTCGGCCGATGCGATCAAGACCCCGACCTATGTCGAGGACAAGGACTCCGGCGAACTGCGCCGTCCGCACCACCTCGACCTGAAGACCGGCATGTACAAGGGCCGCCAGGTCCTGAAGGCCAAGAAAGAGTCCTGATCGGACATTCGGCCTACGCGCCGCAGCCATGCGGCGCGGCGCCTGAATTCGGTCAACGAGTGCGGCCAAGACGGGCGCGTCCGCGGCGAGGCCAATGAGCATCGCCGCATTGCTGGTTCTCCCTGAATAAGGCGCAAGCCCCGATGGTCGGTTTTCCGCTGCTGCTCGTTCCGCTCGCGGTCTACAACATCATCGCTTTCCTGATGCCCGGCGTGTCGTTCACCGACCCGCTGATCAGGCTGACATTGCTGTCGGGCGAGCAGTGGCAGATCACGCTCAGCGACATGCTGCTCGCCGCCGCCGTGCTGCTGTTGCTGCTCGAGGTCATCAAGGGCGCGCGCCCCGGCGCGAAATATCTCACCGACCATCTGCTGTCGCTGATCGTGTTCGGCGCCGCCGCCGCCGAATTCGTGCTCTGGCCGAAATTCGGCAACTCGACCTATGGCCTGCTCACGCTGCTGGCGCTGGTCGATTTCATTTCCGGAATTGCGCTGCGCACCCGCCGCCGTGCGATGGTCGCGCCTGCGGCACCGAGCGTCAGCAGGCCGCAACCCGAGGCGCCGCAGCCCGCGCCGCCGGCAGAGGCGCCCACGCCGCGTTCCGAGCCCGCGCCTGTCGCAGCACCGGCGCCTGCCGCGCCGCCACCGGCCGCACCGGTCCCCTCGGCGACGTCGGTTGCGGAATCCGTGCTGCTCGATCAGTCCGCGCCAAAGCCGACGGTGACCTCGCCGGATTTGCAGCCGGGCGGCCATCCGCCGTCGGACACGCCGCAGCGCTGATATTTTCCTAGATTATCTGCCGGGTCCGCCGCGCCACGCTGCGGCGTTCGTCGACATGCGGGCCGTAAGCGCTCTGCGCGTCGGCCAATGACCCACGCCGCTGCCCGCGCGTCTGCGGCTCGTGTGCGGCGGTTGCGATCAGGTGAGCCACAAACGACGGATCGGCATGCGGCAGCGGGATCTTGGGCGCCCAATGGGTGGTCGCGGCCAGCGGCACCAGCGCCGTGCTGGCCGCCGCAGCATCGCCGGTGCACTCGCCGTCGAGGATTTCCGATTGATCGATATCCGGCATCGTCTGCGACCCGTTGGAGCGTCATAGTTTGGGACGTTGCGGCCCTCCGCAACACCCCTGTGGCAAGGGTCATGCCCGCCGTCCCCAGTTCGTTCCCGGACAGTCGAAAACGTGGTTTCCAGATTATTTATCAACTTCACCTAGCGTTGGATTCGCCGGAACCACTATCTTGAGAGCGTGTAGAATCACCGGGCGCCGTCCCAAATCGAGACATGTTCGATGCCCCCTGTCCCGCCAGCTGCCAGCATCCTCGCCTCGCTCGGCCAAGCGACATTCGCCTGGGACCTCGCGAGCGATGCGATCGCCTGGAGCGACAATGTGGCGGCGGTCTTCCCGGATATCCCGGTCGCGGCGCTGGCGAGCGGCGCCGAGCTTGCAAAGCTGATCGAGCCATCGCGCTCGGTGCGATCCGATGCGCTCGGCGCGCCGGCGCCGGTACGCGGCGGGGAGGGCGTTCCCTACCGGATCGAATATGGCGTGCGGGCCGTCACCTCGGCGCCGGTGATCTGGATCGAGGAGACCGGCTGCTGGTTTGCCGGCGCCGACGGCAGGCCGGCGCGCGTGCAGGGCGTCGTCCGCATCAACAATGAGCGGCATGCCCGCGACGAGCAGCTGCTGAAGCTGTCGCGGCACGACCCGCTGACCAATGAGCTCAACCGCACCCATCTGATCGCCTCGCTCGCCGAGACGATGGAGGAGTGCGCGCGCTTCCGCTCCTCCTGCGCCTTCATGCTGATCGGCATCGATCACCTCGCGCGCGTCAACGATGCCTTTGGCTTCGATGTCGCCGACGCCGTCATCGCCGAGGTCGCGAAGCGGATTCGTGCGCGGCTGCGCAGCGGCGACATGCTCGGCCGCTTCTCCGGCAACAAGTTCGGCCTGATCCTGCGCAACTGCACCGTCGACGACACCAATGTCGCGGCCGAGCGCTTCCTGGCCGCGGTGCGCGACGAGGTGGTGCCGACCAAGTCCGGCCCGGTATCGGTGACGGTCTCGATCGGCGCCGTCACCATTCCCCGCCATGCGCGGTCGGCGGAGGAGGCGGTCAATCGCGCCCAGGAGACGCTGGACGCGGCCAAGAGCCGCCGCGCCGGATCGTTCGCGCTGTGGAAGCCGAATGTCGAGCGCGACGCCCAGCGCCGCGTCAACATCCGCGTCACCGACGAGATCGTCACCGCGCTGAACGAGCGCCGCATCGTGATCGGCTTCGAGCCCGTGGTCGATGCGCGCCTGCGGCAGCCCGCGTTCTACGAGTGCCTGGTCCGGATGGAGCAGGACGACGGCCGCGCGCTGCTCGCGCCCGATATCGTGCCGGTCGCCGAGCGGCTCGGCCTGATCCGGCTGGTCGATCACCGTGTGCTGGAGCTCGCCATCGCCGAGCTCGCTGCCGCTCCCGGCGTACAGCTCAGCCTCAACATCTCGCCCGACACCACGATGGATCCGGACTGGTGGGCCACCATCGAATCCCTGATGCGCGCGCATCCCGGCGTCGGCGAGCGGCTGATCGTCGAGATCACCGAGACGGTGGCGATCCAGGATATCGACGACGTGCGCGGCTTTGTCACGCGCCTGAAGAACTTCGGCAGCCGGATCGCGATCGACGATTTCGGCGCCGGCTACACCTCGTTCCGCAACTTGCGCAAGCTCGGCGTCGACATCGTGAAGATCGACGGCGCCTTCGTGCAGAACATCGTGCGTTCGGCCGACGACCGCGCTTTCGTGCAAACGCTGATCGATCTCGCCCGCCGCCTCGAGATCAGGACGGTCGCCGAATGGGTGCAGGACGAGGAAGCCGCCGTGATGCTGCGCGAATGGGGCTGCGACTTCATCCAGGGCCGCCTGATCGGCCTCGCCTCGCCGGACCGCCCGTGGAACGCGTCGGCGGAGAAGCCCGTGCCCGCCACGGGCTGAAGCGGCCATAGGCCGTTTCACAATATCGGTCGTGATACCCGCGAAAGGGATTGCTCAAAATATGAGCGCGTCCTGCCCAAGGTTTGGCGGGAGTTCATCCAATTAATTGTGCGTCCCCAGACAAGTTTTCCGCCGGAGACCGCCGTTTACTTCTTCGAGGTTTGGACCGTGGCTTGCGCCATGACAACGTCGAAAGAGGATCGAATGGTCACGTTATCTTTTCCGCGCGCGTACAAACTCATGCACATCGCAGCGTTAGGGGCATTGCTCGTTGTGGGCGTCGGTGCTCCAACCGACGCCAGGGCAGCTGCGCCGGCCGCCTGTGCGGAGCTGCAGGCAAAGTATCCGGACTGGAAGGGCATGACCCTCGTCAACGCAATCAATCCGCATACGCCGGGCTACGAGTCGATCGATCCGAAGGATCCGAGCAAATATGTCGGCTTCGATATCGATCTCGGCGAGCAGATCGGCGAATGCCTCGGCTTCAAGCTGACCTACAAGGCGGTGACCTTCGCCGCACTTCTGACCACGCTGTCCAGTGGTCAGGCCGACATTGTGATCTCCGACATCTACGCCACGGAAGAGCGTGCCAAGGCGGCCGACTTCATCACCTATTCGAAGGTGTTCGACGGCGTATTGGTCGCCAAGGGCAATCCGAAGAAGATCTCCGGCATCAACACCTCGATGTGCGGTGCGGCAGCGGCCGAGAACACAGGCTACGTTGAAGTTCCGCTGATCCAGGCGCTCGTGCCGGAGTGCAAGAAGGAGGGCAAGCCTGAGCCGACCATTCAGCTCTACGACAACAACGCCAACTGCATCCAGGCGATTCTGGCCGGACGCGCCGACACCTATGTCAACGACGTCAACACCGTCGACAATGCGGTGAAGGCCTATCCGGACAAGCTCGAAAAAGCTATCGCGGTGACGATCCCGTACAAGGTCGGCATCGGCGTGCCCAAGGACAAACCGGCCTTCCGCGATGCCGTGAAGGCGGCGCTGACCGAGATCTACAAATCGGGCGATCAGCTCGCGTTGCTGAAGAAGTGGAATCTCGATCCGGAGAACCTGATCGAGCCCGGTCTGCTGACGGTCAAGTAGGCCCCAGCACCGGCAAAAGGACGACATGCTCCATGGAGCTGTTCCTCCACTATTTGACCATGCCGTATATGATTGAGGGCATTCAGGCGACCTTGCAGGTCACCGCCCTCGGTCTGCTCGGCGGCCTGATCCTCGGTGTGATCCTGGCGTGGATGCAACTCAGCCGCTTCAAGGCGTTGGCGTCCTTCGCCCGGGTCTACACCGTGATCTTTCGCGGCACGCCGCTGATCCTGCAGATGGTGTTCGCCTATAATGCCCTGCCGCAGATCGGCATCAAGCTACCGGCCATTCTCGCCGCCGGCCTCGCGCTGGCCTGCAACGAAGCTCCGTTCATCGCCGAGATGCTGCGCTCCGGCGTGCTCGGCGTCGATCGCGGCCAGGTGCTGGCCGGGCAGGCGCTCGGCATGACGCCCGGCGTCCTGATGCGCCGGATCATCGCTCCGCAGGCGATCCGCTCGATGATCCCCGCTTTCGGCAACGAGACCGTCAGCGCGCTGAAGAATTCCTCGCTGGCGTCGGTGATCGCCGTGCAGGAGCTGACGTTGCGTTCGACCCAGATGGCGTCGGCAACTTTTGATTTCTTCTCGATCTTCTTCGCCTCGGGCCTGATCTATCTGTTCCTTACCGCGGCGATCGCCGGCATCCAGCTGTTCCTCGAATGGCTGTTCGATCTCGACCGCGCATCGAAGCAGATCAAACTGATGCGGATGATGCCGTGGTATCGCGCGCAGGGACTCGATGATCCGCTGATTGCGGCCGAGGACGCGCCGCCCGAGATCTTGCCCGATGCCGGTGTCGCCGAATTGCCGCCGCCGCGGGTGCAGACCGAGCGTGTCGATCGCGCCAAACGCAACGAGACCCTGAAGCGGAACAATGTGGCGGTCGATGTTGCCGCATTGCGCAAAAGCTATGACAAGCAAATGGTGCTCGCCGGCGTTGATCTCACGGTGCGAATCGGCGAGGTGGTCGCGCTGCTCGGGCCGTCCGGCTCCGGCAAGAGCACGCTGCTCCGCTGTATCAACAATCTCGAACTCTGGAACGACGGCAGCATCAAGGTCGGCGGTCGCCGGCTCGGCTTCAGCGATAGCGGCAAGGCGCTGTCGCCGCGACTGTTGGCGCAGGCGCGCGCCGAGGTCGGTGTCGGTATGGTGTTCCAGCAGTTCAACCTGTTCGGTCACCTCACCGCGAAGGAGAACATCGCCGGGCCGCTGCGCTGGGTGCATGGCGTGTCGCGCATCGATGCGGATCGCCGGGCGACCGAACTGCTCGGGCGCGTCGGCCTCAGCCACCGCGCCGATGCGCTGCCGCGGCATCTCTCCGGTGGCCAGCAGCAGCGCGTCGCCATCGCCCGTGCGATCGCGCCGAATCCCAGCGTGCTGTTGCTGGATGAGCCGACCTCCGCGCTCGATCCCGAACTCGTCAATGAGGTCCTTGAAGTGATCCGTCGCCTCGCGGTGGAAGACGGCCTCACCATGATCATCTCAACCCATCAACTGCGCTTCGCCAGTGAAGTCGCTGATCGCGTGGTGCTGCTGGCGGATGGCGCGATCGTCGAGGAGGGCCCGGCCGACGAGGTGCTGAGCAATCCGCGCAATCCGGTCGCGCAGCGTTTCCTCAATGCCATGGAGGCCGAGGTCGCATGAATAGAACCCGTTCCGTTTCCATCCGCGTGAGGACCCCTGCGTGAAACATCATCTGCTGCCGGTATCTGCGAAGACTGTGCATTGGGGCTATTTCAGCAAGGTCGTGGCGCCGGCATTGAAGCTGAAGTCCGGCGACCGCGCGACCATCGAGACGCTGACGCATCACGCCAATGACGATTACGAGCGCATGATCGAGGGCGATCCGGGTGCCGAGAGCGTGTTCAAATGGACGCGCGAGCACAAGGCGGTGGTGCGGCGCGGTTCGGGGCCCATCGAAGGGCCGTTCATCCGCGGCTCCGGCGAAGGCGTCGGCGTGCACCTGCTCACCGGTCCGGTGGCGATCGAAGGCGCCGAGCCGGGCGACGTGCTGGAGGTTCGCATTCTTGACGTGCGACCGAGGCCGGCCTGCAAGGCCTGCCATGCCGGCAAATGCTTCGGCTCCAACGTCGCGGCCAATTGGGGCTTTCACTATCACGACCTGATCGAAGAGCCGAAGCCGCGCGAAGTGGTGACGATCTTCGAGCTCGACGCGTCGGGTGAGCCTTTCGCCAAAGCGGTCTACAACTATGTCTGGACGCCGCAGACTGATCCTGATGGCATCGTGCACCCGACCATCGATTATCCCGGCGTCCGCGTCGATCACGCCACCGTCGTCAAGCGTGAGAATGTTCTGAGCAATGTCCGTGTGCCCGCGCGGCTGCATTTTGGCACCATGGGCCTCGCGCCGTCGGAGCAGGATTTCGTCTCCTCGATCCCGCCGAGCTATACCGGCGGCAACATCGACGACTGGCGCGTCGGCAAGGGGGCCAAGATGTTCTATCCGGTTGCGGTGCCCGGTGCGTTCTTTTCGGTCGGTGATCCGCATGCCGCGCAGGGCGACAGCGAGCTCGGCGGCACGGCGATCGAGACCTCGCTCACCGGCGATTTCGAATTCATCCTGCACAAGCATCGCGATCTCGGCGGCACACAGCTCGAAGGCCTGACGCATCCGATGCTGGAAACCCCCGACGCCTGGTCGGTCTACGGCTTCACCTACCCGAACTATCTTGCCGAGCTCGGCGCCAATGCGCAGCTCGAAATCGCCAATCACTCCAGCCTCGACCGCGCCATGCGCGACGCCTTTCGCAAGATGCGGCGCTTCCTGATGACGGTGCACAAGCTCAGCGAGGACGAGGCGATCTCGCTGATGTCGGTGGGGGCAGATTTTGGCGTGACGCAGGTGGTCGACGCCAATTGGGGCGTGCACGGGACCATCCGCAAGAACGTGTTCCGGTGTGACTGATCACGCGCCGGCCGCCGAGCAGGACGTGTCATCCTTGAGGATGGCACGGAGATTGCTTCGCTTCGGCCATAAAGGTCGATGCATGAGGTTGCGTCCGTTCACGAGTGAATCCTACTCCGAAGGCGACCGCCCCGAGGCGTGGCGGGACGTCCTGGCGTCGGTCGGCTTGCAGCCCACGGTCGCCACGAGCACCCATGCCGGCCATGCCATCGCGGTGCGGCGCAGCTTTCAGGGCGTGACGCTGGCCAGGCTTTCGGCAGGGCAACAATCGGTGTCGCCGCGCACGGATGCTGTGGCCGATCATCCGCTGGTGCTGCTGCCGCTCGAAGACGGGGTGGCGCTGAAGACGACCACCGGTTATCAGATCGTTGCTGCGCGGCATCTTCTCTTGCTGCCACGCGCAGGGGACTGGAGCGTGTCGTTCCAGCGCGAGATGCGCGCGGTAGTGCTGTCGGTGACGTCCGAACCGGCACATCGCCATCGCGCCACGTTGCAAGGCGGCGAGGTGCGGGTGCTCCAGCCCGGCGGCTTTGGCAGCGTATTCGCGCAGATGATGGAGCTCGCCGCGCGCGATCTCGACGCGCTGTCCGATGTCGAATGGACGGCGCTGGCGCGAAGTCTCGCCGATCTGCTGCCGACCTTCATGCGTCAGCACGGCGAGACGGCGGGCGATCGCGGCGGCGGCGCTTCCAAGGCAGCGACGCTGCATCGCCTGTGCCAGACCGTCGAACGCAGCCTCGAGGAACCCGATCTGACGCCGGTCAAAATCGCCAGTGCCGAGGGCATTTCTGAACGCTATCTGCAAAAGCTGTTCGAGGGGGCCGGCACCAGTTTCACGCATTACCTGCGCGAACGTCGGCTGCAGCGCACCTGGGCCGATCTGTCGAATCCCGCCGAGGCGCATCGTTCGATTTCCGAGATCGCGTTCCGCGTCGGCTTCAACGACTCTGCCCATTTCAGCCGCGCGTTTCGCCAGCGCTTCGGTCTGTCGCCGCGCGAATTCCGCCAGCATGAAGCCGAGCGGCAGACCGCATCCGCGGCCACGGTGCAACGCGGCTGGCCTCAACAGGCGCTGGCGCAGCTGTGCAGCCGGCGCGCAGCGCTGGCGCGCAGGACGGCTGCGCCATTCAACGCGCACGACGTGGAGATCGCGGACGCGCCGCGCCATCACCATCTCGCCGCGGATGCCTCGCGCGTGCATTGGGGCTATTTCAGCCATTCGTTGCCGCCGCAGGTCGAGATCGGCTCCGGCGACACCATCACCATTGAGACGCTGACCCAGCACGCCTCCGACGATCCCGAGCGCATGATCAAGGGTGATCCAGGCGCGGAGAGCGTGTTCCACTGGACGCGCGATCGGAAGAACGTCGATCGCCGCGGCGCCGGCCCGCTCGATGCCTCGATCTACGGCCGCGGCGCCGGCGAGGGATTCGGCGTTCACATTTGCACCGGGCCGGTGGCCGTGAAGGATGCGGAGCCAGGGGACGTACTGGAAATCCGCATCCTCGACATCGCGCCGCGCGCGAGCCGCAATCCGGACTTCGAGGGCCGCGTGTTCGGCAGCAGCGTCGCGGCCTGGTGGGGCTATCACTACAAGGAGTTCCTCGCCGAGCAGAACGCCCATGAGGCGGTGACGATCTACGAGATCGTCGACGACGATGACGCGCCGCATGCCCGTGCGCTGTATTCCTATCGCTGGGAGCCGCAGACCGATCCGTTCGGGACGCTGCACAAGACTTACGACTATCCGGGCATTCCGATCCCGCCGTCATCGGTGCGGCGCCGCCACGACGTGCTCGACGGCATCCGCATTCCGCTGCGCCCGCATTTCGGAGTCATCGCGCTTGCGCCGCGCGAGGCCGAGCTTGTCGATTCCGTCCCGCCCGCATATTTCGGCGGCAATCTCGACAATTGGCGGCTCGGCAAGGGCTCGACGGTCTATCTGCCGGTGTCGGTGCCGGGCGCGCTATTGTCAGTCGGCGATCCCCATGCTGCGCAGGGTGACGGCGAACTCGGCGGCACCGCCATCGAATGTTCGATGACCGGCACGTTCCGGGTCATCCTGCACAAGAAGAACGAGCTTACCAATCAGCCCTTCGCCGATCTTACCTATCCGCTGATCGAGACTGAAGCCGACTGGGTGCTGATGGGCTTCAGTCATCCCAACTATCTCGCCGAATTCGGCGCCAAGGGGCAGAGCGAGGTCTACGCGACCTCGTCGCTCGATCTCGCGATGAAGGATGCGTTCCGCAAAATGCGCCGCTTCCTGATGAACATCAAAGGCCTTACCGAGGACGAGGCGATCGCGCTGATGTCGGTGGCGGTGGATTTCGGCGTGACGCAGGTGGTGGACGGCAATTGGGGCGTCCATGCCATTCTCAGCAAGCGCGTCTTCGATCACGCGCCGCAAAACTAGTGTGCTGAATGCGAAGTTCGTGCGATTTCGCGGCAGCCACTTTCACGAACTTCGCACTCATAAAGCACACTAGAATCATAAATTTGCTAGTGTCCTTATCGAATCCGAAGTTCGCTCCGAAGGTGCGGCAAATGATGCGAACTTCGGATTCGGGACACTAGAGCATGAAAGATCGTGCTCGAACAAAGACATGAGATCATGATGCGATTCCGTAGAAACGCATCATGATCCATCAGAGAGCAGGCGAGGAGACGTCGTTGCAATTTCACATGATATCCGGCGGCCCGAAGCCGGTCGCGCCGTTCAGCCACGCGGTCGAGACGGATGGTTTCGTTTTCGTCACCGGCCAGATGCCGGATACGCCGGCCGCACCCGGCCTATTGCCCGAGGGCATCGTGGCGCAGACCCGCGCGGTGATGGAGAATCTGCGCGTGGTGCTTGCGGGCCTCGATCTCGGCCTCGAGCATATCGTGATGTCGCGCATCTATCTGACGCGCTTCAAGGAAGATTATGCGGCGATGAACGAGACCTATCGCCGCTATTTCCCGTCCGACCGCCTGCCGGCCCGCACCTGCGTCGGCGTCACCGGTCTCGCCTATGATGCGTTGATCGAAATCGATCTCGTCTGCCGCCGGCCTGCATAGACGCGCCCGCGAGGGTATGCTCGACCAGACGGAGACCGCCCGACGTCGGCGAGAGCCGCCGTCAGGACTTCAGAAGTGATGGCGGCCGGAGGTCCGGCCGGGCCGGCAGCGGACCTGAACGAGACCTACTCGTCCTTCTTCGTCGGCTGCGACATGCGCTCGAGGCGTTCCTGCATGTCCTTCATCTGGCGGCGAAGATCGTCGATGTTGCCGTCATCGGGCGTGGGCTCCGGCGCCTTGTCGGCCTCGCCGCCACCGCGTTGCGGCACGAACGGCTTGAACATCGAGAAGGTCTGCTGGAACAGCTCCATGTTGCGGCGGACCTGTTCTTCCAGCGGCGCAAACGGTGTGCCGCTCAGCGCGCCCGCGATCTGCTTGCGGAATTTTTCCTGTTCCTTGGTCAGCGTCTCGATCGACTGTTCGAGATATTTCGGCACCACCATCTGCATGCTGTCGCCGTAGAAGCGGATCAGCTGGCGCAGGAAAGTGGTCGGCAGCAGGTTCTGCCCGGCCTTGTTTTCCTGCTCGAAGATGATTTGCGCGAGCACGGAGCGGGTAATGTCGTCGCCGGTCTTGGCGTCATAGACGAGGAAATCTTCGCCTTCCTTCACCATCGCCGCGAGATCCTCGAGCGTGACATAGGTGCTCGTCCCGGTATTATAGAGCCGCCGGTTCGCGTATTTCTTGATCGTGGTCGGTTGTTCAGATTTTGCCATGGGCTCTCACTTCAACACCGAAGAACCTGGAACCCTACGGCATCGCCGCAGGGCAAAATGCAACGCATCGCAGCAAAGGTAAGCATTTTCAAAGCGGTTCGGCTACAGTTTTGTGCTGTGCGGTTAATTCCAAAGCATAGGATTTGCTCAGGAAAGTGCCAAGGGCGTCATTTTGAGTGCGTCGCGGCGCGATTTGCCCGACAGTGCGATTGACATGTCTCAACGAGGTTTACAGGATAGCCGTCAAGAGACAGGCCCGCCAAATCGGCCGCCCGCCGTCGAGAAACCCAGCTACAACCCATAGGAGATGTCCATGTCAGACGATGTCGTCATCGTCAGCGCCGCCCGCACCCCCGTCGGTAGCTTCAACGGCGCTTTCGCCACCACGCCGGCCCATGACCTCGGGGCCATCGCCATCAAGGCGGCGCTGGAGCGTGCCGGCGTCGAGGGCGGTCAGGTCTCCGAAGTCATCATGGGCCAGATCCTCACCGCCGCGCAGGGCCAGAACCCGGCCCGCCAGGCCTCGATCGCGGCCGGCATCCCGGTGGAAAGCCCGGCCTGGGGCGTCAACCAGCTCTGCGGCTCGGGCCTGCGCACCGTGGCGCTCGGCTACCAGGCGCTGCTCAACGGTGATTCCTCGATCGTCGTCGCGGGTGGCCAGGAATCCATGAGCATGGCCCCGCACGCGCAATATCTGCGTGGCGGCGTCAAGATGGGCGGGCTCGAGCTGATCGACACCATGATCAAGGACGGGCTGTGGGATGCCTTCAACGGCTACCACATGGGCAACACCGCCGAGAACGTCGCCAAGCAGTACCAGATCACCCGGTCGCAGCAGGACGAGTTCGCGGTCAGTTCGCAGAACAAGGCCGAGGCGGCGCAGAAGGCCGGCAAGTTCAAGGACGAGATCGTCCCGGTCACCATCAAGTCCCGCAAGGGCGATATCGTGGTCGACACCGACGAGTATCCGCGCCACGGCGCCACGCTCGACGCGATGGCCAAGCTCCGCGCGGCCTTCGAGAAGGACGGCACCGTGACCGCGGGCAACGCCTCGGGCATCAATGACGGCGCCGCCGCCGTCGTGCTGATGACCGCCAAGGAAGCCGCCAAGCAGGGCAAGAAGGTGCTGGCCCGCATCGTATCGTGGGGCCAAGCCGGCGTCGACCCCAAGATCATGGGCACCGGCCCGATCCCCGCTTCGCGCGCCGCGCTGAAGAAGGCCGGCTGGAACATCGCCGACCTCGATCTGATCGAGGCCAACGAGGCGTTCGCGGCGCAGGCTTGCGCGGTGAACAAGGACCTCGGCTGGGATCCGGCCAAGGTCAACGTCAATGGCGGCGCGATCGCGATCGGCCATCCGGTCGGCGCGTCGGGTGCGCGCGTGCTGGTGACGCTGCTGCACGAGATGCAGAAGCGCGATGCCAAGAAGGGCCTCGCGACGCTGTGCATCGGCGGCGGCATGGGCATCGCTATGTGCGTTGCACGCGACTGAACAAAAGGCAGCGAGGCCGGTTAGGTGATGAAAAGATCATCTGTCAACCGCGAAGCGAGCTGATAAATAAGATGCCCGGCTTTGCGCCGGGCATTTTTGTTTCGACAGCATGATCCGGAAAAGTGTGAAGCGGTTTTCCGAGAAGATCATGCTCAAAAAAGGGAGCCAAAGCGCGATGACAATTCAACCTGATCTCATCGCGCTTTGTTGAGTGAGTGCGTAGGCCGGAGTTATCCGGTTATAAAAGACGGCCAAGGAGGAAACGGACATGGCACGTGTTGCATTGGTGACGGGCGGAACGCGCGGTATTGGAGCTGCGATCAGCAAGGCGCTGAAAGCGGCGGGCTACAAGGTGGCGGCGAGCTACGCCGGCAATGACGCCGCGGCGGAGAAGTTCAAGGCGGAGAGCGGGATTCCGGTCTACAAGTGGGACGTCGCCTCGTTCGACGCCTGCGCGGCCGGCGTCAAGCAGGTCGAGGCCGATCTCGGCCCGGTCGACGTGCTCGTCAACAATGCCGGCATCACCAAGGATACCGCGTTCCACAAGATGACGGTCGAGCAGTGGAATGCCGTGATCAACACCAACCTCGGCTCGCTGTTCAACATGACGCGCCAGGTGATCGAGGGCATGCGCGCCCGCAAGTTCGGCCGTGTCATCTCGATCTCCTCCATCAACGGCCAGAAAGGCCAGTTCGGCCAGGTCAACTACTCCGCGGCCAAGGCCGGCGACATCGGCTTCACCAAGGCCTTGGCGCTGGAGAACGCCAAGGGCGGCATCACCGTGAACGTGATCTGCCCCGGCTATATCAACACCGAGATGGTGCAGGCGGTGCCGAAGGACGTGCTCGAGAAGAACGTGATCCCGCAGATTCCGGTCGCCCGGCTCGGCGAACCCGAAGAGATCGCGCGGGCCGTGGTGTTCCTCGCCGCCGACGATGCCGGTTTCATCACCGGCTCGACGCTGACGGTGAACGGCGGCCAGTATCACGCCTGACGCGAGTAGCGTCGTCGCGTCGCAGGCGCGCACAATCAAGTAGCGAATGCCCGGCCTTGTGCCGGGCATTTTCGTCTTTACAACGCGCCACACGCGAAGGAAGACGTGGCCGGCCGGGACATCGGCGAGCGGCTTCAGACCGCCATCCTTTGGATAGTCATGCCCGGCCACGACGGATTGAATTGAGATGACGACCCGAACTGCCACCCTTGTCGGACTGACCGCCATCCTGATGTGGTCGCTGCTGTCGGTCATGACGGTCGCGACCGGGGCGATCCCGGCGTTCCAGCTCGCGGCCATGACCTTTGCGATCGGCGCCGCGGTCGCGTTCGCGAGCTTCCTGTTGCGTCCGTCAGCCTTCGGCGCGTTGAAGCAACCGCTGGTCGCCTGGGTCGTCGGCGTCGGCGGGCTGTTCGGCTATCACGCGCTGTATTTCCTGGCGCTGCGCTTCGCCCCGCCGGCCGAGGCCGGCCTGCTCAATTATCTCTGGCCGCTGTTGATCGTGCTGTTCTCGTCACTGCTGCCGGGCGAGCGGCTTGCGGTGCATCACATCGTCGGCGCGCTGCTCGGGCTCGCCGGCACCGTGCTGCTGTTCGCCGGCAACACCGGCGCCTTCACAAAAGAGCAGATTCCAGGCTTCGCGGCCGCCTTCGTCGCGGCGTTCGTGTGGGCGTCCTATTCGGTGATGTCGCGCCGGCTCAAGGCGGTGCCGACCGATGCGGTGGCCGGCTTCTGCCTCGCGACCGCCGTGCTTGCGGCGCTGGTGCACATGATGGTGGAGACGACGGTGTGGCCCGCGACGCCGCTGCAGTGGCTTGCCGTCGTCGCGCTCGGCATCGGTCCGGTGGGGGCCGCGTTCTTCGCCTGGGATATCGGCATGAAGCGCGGCGACATCCGCGTGCTCGGTGCCGCCTCCTATGCCACGCCGCTGCTCTCGACCGCGTTCCTGATAGCAGCGGGGTTTGCCAAGCCGAGTGCCAATATCGCGATCGCCGCGATCCTGATCGCCGGCGGCGGGCTGATCGCGGCAAAGGACATGGTGCTGAGAAAAAGAACGTAGGATGGGGAGAGCGAAGCGAAACCCATCATCCCGCAGAGTAGATAGGAATTGATGGGTTTCGCTGCGCTCTACCCATCCTACGAAGAGGGTTGTTGCTACTGTTTCACCGTCACCCTGAGGAGGCCGCAACGCGGCCGTCTCGAAGGGTCGACGGCCCCGTCTGTGGCCGATTCATCCTTCGAGGCTCGCCCAGCGGCGCAATTGCGCCGCAAGGCTCGCACCTCCAGCGACAAAGGCGAAGCCTTTGCGCGGGGATGACGGGAAAAAGCTCTTAAGAAGCGGGCTCCCAGCCCTTTGGCGCCAGCTCGAACTTCGCGAACTCGAATCCCGGCGCGACGGTGCAGCCGACCAGCGTCCAGTCGCCGTTGCTTTCGGCGGCCTGCCAGGCGTGCGCCGGCACGATTGCCTGTGGCTGCTCGCCGCGCGCCACATCCGGCCCGAGCGTGATCGAATGTGGGCCGCCGTCCTGCGCGATCCGCAATGTCAGCGGCGCGCCGGCGTAATAGTGCCACATCTCGACGGCGTCGATGCGGTGCCAATGCGAGCGCTCGCCGCGCGCCAGCAGGAAGTAGATCGCGGTCGAATGCGCACGGCCATTGGCGTCGCCGCGCGCGTCGCGAAACGTCTCGCGATAGTGCCCGCCTTCGGGATGCGGCTGCAGCGCGAGCCGCGCGATGATGTCGGCCGCCGAGAGGTCGGCCATCACGACTTGTTCTTGCGCTCGCGGAGCTCGCCGAACACCAGCGCCGGGTCGGCGCCCTTCATGTGCAGCTTTGCCGCCACCGCCGGCTCGTCGGCGCGCAGGAACACGTTGGCCTTCTTCTCGTCGCCGAGCAGCACCGGGATCGTCGGCTTGTTCTCGGCGCGCAGCTTTGTGACCTCTTCGGCCCGCTTCTGCAGGGCCGGATTGTCGGGCTCGATGGTGAGCGCGAATTTCACATTCGCAGCGGTATATTCATGGCCGCAATAGAGACGGAAATCGTCCGGCAGCGAGCGCAGCTTCAGCAGCGAATCCCACATCATGGGGTAGGTGCCCTCGAACACCCGGCCGCAGCCGATCGAGAACAGCGTATCGGCGGCAAACACCGCCTTCTCGCCGTCGAACACATAGGAGATGTGATCGAGCGTATGGCCGGGTGTCTCGACCACGCGTGCGAGCAGGCTGCCGACCTTGATGACATCGGCATTGGCGGCGCGCAGATCGACATTGGCGATCTTGGCCGACTGGTCGTGCGGGGCGACGACGCGGCAGCCGTATTTCTGCTTCAGCTCGGCGACGCCGCCGACATGGTCGCCGTGGTGATGGGTGATCAGGATATCCGTCAGCGTCCAGCCTTCGCGCTCCAGCGCCTTGATGATCGGGGCGGCTTCCGGCGCGTCGATCGACGCGGTCGCCTTGGTCGCGGGATCGTGGATCAAATACCCGAAATTGTCGGTGAGGCAGCTGAAGGTGCGAATTTCGGCGGTCATGATATCTCCACGAACAAACGGGACGGACATTTTCAAAGCATGATGTATTCGAAAGACCGGTATCGACTTTCCCGGGTCATGCTTTTAACGCGCCCAATATAGGGGTGAAATATGGCGTTAACGCTCCGGCGGCAATGCAATTTTCGGCGCACCCGGGCAGCAGGGGGCGTGTTAGGCTAAACACCATGGACGTCATCGACCTGCGCGACTTCTATTCGCAGCGCCTCGGCATCGTGGCGCGGCAGCTGATCAACCGGGGTATCCGCGCGCGGTGGCCGAACGCGGAAGGCCAGCGCGTGCTCGGCCTCGGCTATCCGACCCCCTATCTCGGCCTGTTCCGTGAGTCCTGCGAGCGCTGCATCGCCTTCATGCCGGCGGCCCAGGGCGTGCTGAAATGGCCGACCGGCCGGCCGGCGCTGGCCACCCTGATCGACGAATTCTCGATGCCGCTGCCGGATGCCGCGGTCGACCGCGTGCTGCTGGTGCACGCGCTGGAGATGTCCGATGACCCGGAGCGGTTGCTGCGCGAGGTGTGGCGGGTGCTCTCGCCGTCGGGGCGGCTGATCGCGATCATCCCGAACCGCCGCGGCGTCTGGACGCGCACCGACGCCACGCCGTTCGGCCATGGCCGGCCCTATTCGCGGGCGCAGATCACGCAGCTGTTGCGGCAGACCTGGTTCACGCCGTCGTCGTGGGGCGAGGCGTTGTTCATGCCGCCGGTGCAGGGCAGCTGGTTCCTGCGCTCGGCGATGGCGTGGGAGCGGGTCGGCGCGGCGCTGTCGATGCCGTTCGCCGGCGTGCATATCGTGGAGGCGACCAAGCAGGTCTATCGGGCAATTCCCGCGCGTCGCGAGCGCACGCAGCTGATCCCGTCATTGCGTCCGGTGCTGGTGCCGTCCTCGACGGCGACGCGCAAATCGACTCACGCAGAGTCGTAACACGACCCGAGGCGTGACGCGGACAATTCACCCTCCCCGTGAAGGGAGGGTGACAGATTTTCAGGATTACTCGTTGCCCGGATTGAAGTCGTCGCTCGGTGCGGGCTGCGTCGCCAGGTCGGGGCGCGGGCCGTGCGGACGGCGGCGGCGGCGCGGAAAGCGCTCGCTCCGTTCGCCGCGTTCTGCGCCGCCATTATTGCCTTCATAGGCGCCGTTGACCTGTGGCTGCGCGCCGCCGGTGATGAACGAGGGCAGGCGATCGACGCCGCCGGCATCGGCCATCGCGGGCTGCGGCTGGTTCTGCGGTTGCGGCTGATATTGCGGCTGCGGACGATGCTCGCGCTCGCGGTGCTCACGCGGCTGCTGGTCGCGCTCGCGATGCTCGCGCGGCTGCTGCTGCTCGCGCTGGTACGGCTGCTGGCCGTTGTCGCGCATGAAAGGTTGCTGCTGCTGCGGCACGAAGCCCGGCTCCTGGCCGAAGCTCGAATAGCCGTCGCTGTCGTCGTCGCCGTCTTCGGTCGGGGTGACCTCGGCGTCGGGGCGCGGCGGCTGCTGATTCTGCCGGAACTGCTCCTGCGCGGCCGCGATGATCCGGTAGTAGTGCTCGGCGTGCTGGTAGTAGTTCTCAGCGGCCACCGGATCGCCGGAGGAGCGCGCATCGCGCGCAAGCTGAACGTATTTCTCGGCCACGTGGGAGGCCGTGCCGCGGATCTTGATGTCAGGTCCGTTCGATTCGTACACCCGTGTCAGGGGATTCTGGCCGCGCCGGTTATTGTTGTTGTTATTGTTGTTGTTATTCCGGTTGCGCATCCGCTTGTTGTTCTGACCGTTTCTCATCTGTCGCCTTTTATTCCAGCCCTGAAGTTATTGCAGTCCACAGTCCGATTTCTCAGAAGTCCGATTCCCAGAGTCCGATTCGGCGCGCGCCTAGGCACACGGAATCGCAATACCGTTCGAAGTGGTTTCGATGTTGCCGACCATCTCGTTCAGCAAAGTCGCGTGCAGCAAAGACGCGTTCCCCAACCGCCGGCAATCGCGCCAGCGACCAAATCATTCCGCCCGTTGAGACAGGCTCAGTTCTCGTGCGTAAGTCTTCAAGCGCAATAACAGGCTTTCGTTCGCTTGGCGGTCGAGAGCAGCACAGCTTCGGCTATTGCGCTCTATATGACCTGCGTTCCTGGAACCTTTCGATCGGCGGGCTCTGCTGAACCCTGGTCATCACCCGTAACGGATTACGGGGCCAGCACCGATGTTGTGCCCGGAACGTAGTCGTTCCCGGGGGATAATCCAAGAGGTTTTTTTTCGTTCCAATAGGACTTTATCGGGGCAGCCGGCGGGCGGAAACGGCCCTCGGGATGCCCCCCAGATCGGCCTTTGGCGGCCCCGTTGGGGATAACCCGGATGCCGTCATCAGCGCTTCAACGTCGCCGCTCTGACCCTGTCCGACTTCCACAACCAGAAATCCTCCTGAGGTCAAAAGACCCGCAGATTGCGAAATCAGCGCGCGGTAGGCGTCGAGCCCGTCGGCACCGCCGTCGAGCGCCGCGCGCGGATCATGCGCGCGCACCTCGATGTCGAGTCCGGCGACGTCGGCCGAGGGGATGTACGGCGGATTGGACACGATCAGCTCGAACGCGCCGACGAGCCCGCGGCCGTAGTCGCACTCGATCCATGTCGTGCGATCGGCGAATCCGAGCGCGGTGGCGTTGCGGCTCGCGGTCTGCAGCGCCTCCGTCGAGATGTCGGTGGCGAAGCCATGCGCGTTCGGCAGTTCCGAGAGCAGCGCCAGCAGGATCGCGCCAGAACCGGTGCCGAGATCGGCGATCCGCAAGGCGCGCTCGGCCACCCCGTCGGCGCGCAGCAGTTCGAGTGCGCGCTCGACCACCGTCTCGGTGTCCGGGCGCGGCACCAGCGTCGCGGCGGACAGGTGCAGCGGCAGTCCCCAGAACTCCTTGACGCCGAGGATGCGCGCGACCGGTTCGCCGGCGAGGCGGCGCTGCGCGAGGTGCTCGAGGCGATCGGCTTCGTCCCTCGTCAGCGCGCGCTTCGCGCCGGTGATCATGCCGGTCAGATCGAGCCCCAGCACGGCGCCGACCAGCAGTCGCGCATCGAGCTCGGCGGCGTCGTGGCCGGCCGCCTTGAGGCGGGCGGTGAGGCTGCGCCTGATGCTCTCGACGGTCTGGCCATGTCCTGCGGGTTCGCTCATGGCGCGTTGTTAGCCGATGGTCGATGCGGCGTCGATATCACTTGCGCCCCGTGCGGCCGGCGCGCACGGTCAGAATCTGAACCTAGCGATCCGGAACGCGCGACCATGACGGGCTATGACGACCAGAACATCTTCGCCAGGATCCTGCGCGGCGAGGTCCCGAGCTTCAAGGTCTACGAGACCGACCGGACCTTTGCCTTTCTCGACATCATGCCGCGATCGCCGGGACATACCCTGGTGATTCCGAAGGCGCCCGCGCGCGGCATCCTCGACATCGCGGAAGACGACCTCGCCGCGGTGGCGCGGTCGGCCAAGCGCATCGCCATCGCCGCGATGAAGGCGTTCGCGGCCGACGGCATCATCATCCAGCAGTTCAGCGAGCCCGCCAGCGGTCAGGTGGTGTTTCACCTGCACATGCATGTGATGCCGGTGAAGGCCGGCGTCGCACTGCTGCCGGCGCAGACCGTCAAGGCGGAGATGGATGTGCTCGCCGATCACGCCAGGCGGATGATCGCGGCGCTGGGTGGGTGAGCGGGTGGCCCGGTCCGACGCGGGAATGCCGTAATCCCTATCCCGAGAGGCCATGCGCAATATCGAGTTCGTCATTGCGAGGAGCTCGCGACAAAATTTGTAAAGCAATTTTGCGCTGTAGCGACGAAGCAATCCATCCATCCGCGCATGCGGACCGATGGATTGCTTCGCGGAGCCTGTCATCGGGTGTGCGTTCGCGCGACCCGTTGGCTCGCAATGACGGCGGAGAAAGTGACGCGCCCTAAACCCCGAGATAGCGCTGCAGAACATCGGGCTGCGCCTTGATCTCCTGCGCCGGCCCTTCATGGACGATGTGCCCGTTGTTGATGATGTAGATGCGCTGCGCCAGCGCGAGCGTCGCGGCGAGGTTTTGCTCCACCAGCACGATGGTCTGTCCGGCCTCGGCGAGATCGCGACACGCCTTCATCAGGTCGCGCACGATCACCGGCGCCAGGCCCTCGAACGGCTCGTCGAGCAGGATGATCTTGGGGTCGCGTACCAAGGCGCGCGCGATCGCCAGCATCTGCTGCTCGCCGCCCGACAGGTCGGTGCCGCGGTTGCCGCGCCGCTCGCGCAGCCGCGGGAACATCTCGTAGATGCGGTCGAGCGGCCAGCGCTGCGAGGCGGTCAGGCCGGCGATCACGAGGTTCTCCTCGACGCTCAGGCTGCCGAAGATACGGCGCTCCTCATGGACCAGCTGCATGCCGGCTTGCGCGATCTTGTGGCTCTTCCGGCCGGAGATCTCGACGCCGTCGAACATCACCGAGCCGCGGCGCGGGGTGACGACGCCCATCAGGCTCTTCAGCGTCGTGCTCTTGCCGGCGCCGTTACGTCCGAGCAGCGCCACCACCTCGTTGCGCTCGACGCGCATCGAGACGTCGAACAGGATGTGGGAATCCCCGTAATAGCTGTTCAGTCCATTGACCTCGAGCAGGCTCATGCGGCGAGCACTCCATGCACGCCGCCAAGATAGGCCTCTTGGACGGTCGAATTGGTCTTGATCTCTTCCGGCGTTCCCTCGACCAGCACGCGGCCCTCCTGCAGCACGGTGACGCGTTCGGCGAGCTCGAACAGCGCATCCATGTCGTGATCGATGATGATCATGGTGCGGCCCTGGCTGATCGACTTCAGCAGCTTGACGGTCTCGACGCGCTCGCGCGGGCTCATGCCGGCCAGCGGCTCGTCGAGCAGCAACAGGCTCGGCGACGTTGCCAGCGCCAGCCCGATCTCCAGCCGCCGCTTCTCGCCATAGGCAAGCTCGGACACGGGCGTGTCCGGCCTCGAGGTCAGATTGACCAGCTCGAGCGTCTGCTGCACGCGCTCGGACAGGCCGGGGATGCTGTCGATGCTGCGGAACAGATCGAGCTTGAACTTGCCGCGCAGCGCCGACAGCGCCGCGATCACCAAATTCTCGCGCACCGTCAGCCCGGTGAACAGCTGGTTGACCTGGTAGCTCTTGGTCAGGCCGAGCTGACAGACGTCGGTGACATTCATGCCGGTGATGTCGCGGCCCTCGAACAGGATGGTCCCCGAGGTCGGATGCACCTCGCAGGTCAGCATCTTGAAGAAGGTCGACTTGCCGGCGCCGTTCGGGCCGATGATGCCGCGCAGCTCGCCGTGATTGACGGTGAAGTCGATGTCGCTGTTGGCGAGCAGGCCGCCATAGCGTTTGGTCAGGCCCCTGGCCTGGAGGATCGGGCCGGACGGATTGCCGCCGGCGCGAGCCGCCACCGGCTTCGGCGCGGCGGGCGCCGTGGCGTGCCGCTCGCTTGCCACGGCGACGACCTCGGGTGCGCTCTCCTCCGGCTCCTTGGCGCCGCGCTGTCCGGTCAGGAGGCGGTAAAGATCGGCGAGGCCGCCGATGATGCCGCGGCGCAGGAAGCACACCAGCAGCACGAACACGATGCCGAGCACGAGCTTCCAGGCCGCGCCGAGCCCGAGCGCCGCCTGCAGGAAGTCCTGCAGCGACAGCCACACCGCGGCGCCGAACAGCGGCCCGAACAGCGTGCCGCGGCCGCCGATCGCGGTCTGCATCACGAGCTGGCCCGAGGTGTCGAAGGTGAACGCGTCGGGCGGCATGAAGGCCTGCAGCACGCCGAGCAGCCCGCCGGCAAAGCCGGCATAGGCGGCGGCGATCACGAAGGCGGTGAGCTTGTAGCCGTGGATGTTGTGGCCGACCGCGGTCGCGCGCAGCGGGTTGTCGCGGATCGCGCTGAACACGGCACCGACCGGCGAGCGCACGATGCGCAGCGCAATCACGACGCCGATGAAGTAGCACAGCGCCAGGAACTGGTAGAGCGACCAGCCGGTGGTGAAGTGCAGCGTGGTGAAGCCGAGATTGAAGCTCGGGGTCGGCACGCCCGGCAGCCCGTTCTCGCCGCCGGTGAAGTCCGACAGCGGATTGAACTCGACGAAGAAGAACACCTCGGCGATCGCCACCGTGATCATCGCGAAGTAGATGCCGGTGCGACGCAGCGCGATCAGGCCGATCAGATAGCCGGTGGCGGCGGCCGCGATCATGCCGATGACGAGCGCGAGCACGACGTATGGAAAACCGGCGCGCGTCAGCAGATAGGCCGCGACGAAGCCGCCGGTGCCGTAAAAGGCCGACTGGCCGAACGACAGCAGGCCGGTGAAGCCGAACAGGATGTCGAAGCCGAGGCCGAACAGGCCCCAGACCAGGATCCGGTTCACCGTGTTGGGCGCGAAGCCGAGCCACGGCAGCACGAAGGGCGCAACGATCAGGCCGGCGGCCGTCAGGAATTCGATCAGGTATGGGCGCTGTTTAAGCATCTAAATATCCGTCGTCATTCGCGGCCCTGCGTGCCGAGCAGGCCGTGCGGTCTGAGCACCAGCACGAGCGTCATCGCCGCGAACAGCATGACGTAGGCGTAACCGGGGTTGAACATCGAGGTGATGCTGATGATCTCGCCGGCGATCAGCCCGCCAAGGATGGCGCCGGGAAACGAGCCGACGCCGCCGATCACCACCACCACGAAGGTCTCGACCAGGATGTCGTCGCCGACACCCGGCGTCAGCGACACCACCGGTGCATCGATGATGCCGGCGAAGCCTGCGGCCATCGCGCCGATGCCGAACACGATCATGAAGACGCGGTAGACGTTGATGCCGAGCGAATCGACCATCACCGAATCCTCGATGCCGGCGCGCACGATCATGCCGAGCCGGGTGCGGTACAGGATCAGGAACAGCGCGCCCAGCGCGACCGCGACGATGCCGACGACCGCAAGCCGGTAGGTCGGGTAGAACAGGAAGCCGAGCGAGGTGATGCCCTGCAGCAGCGCCGGCGGCGGCACCACCTGCGACTGGCTGGTGAAGATCAGCCGCACGATCTCGACGAAGCAGATGCCGAGGCCGAACGTGACCAGCAGCTGGTCCTCATGCGGGCGATGGTAGAAGTGGCGGATGATGATCCGCTCCATCGCAATCCCGAGCACCATCACGAACAGCGAGCCTGCGATCACGGCGAGAATGAACGAGCCGGTGTAGGAATAGGTCACGTATCCGGCGTAGCCGCCGATCATGAACATGGCGCCGTGGGCGAGGTTGAGCACCCCGAGTGTGCCGTAGATGATCGTCAATCCGGAGCTGATCAGCGCGAGCAGCGCGCCGAGCGCCAGTCCGTTGAAAAGTTGCGAGACGAAATTTGGCCAGTTGATCATGGCGCGCGTTCACTCGGCCGTATACCTGGCCCGGTCGATGGAGGATGCGTTCCGAGAAAAGCGGCGCCGCGGGCCGGGTCGCCCCGCCCACGGCGCCGAGTCTTCCCACGTTAATCAGGTGTAGTCGCCGAGATGGCAGCCGAACGCATCCGGCTTCTGCATCAGACCGTCGCCGGGGACGATCTCGGCCACCTCGTAATAGTCCTCCTTGTTCTTCATCTCCTTTTCCATCTTGCCGCGGACGATGACGACGGGGCGCACGCACTGGTGATCCTCGGGGCGATAGTGGACGTCGCCGACCAGCGAGGGCAGCGTCTCGCCCTTCTCATAGGCCTTGATGACGTCGGGCGGGTAGAAGCTGCCGGCTTCCTCGACCATGCGGGCCCAGTGCGCGAAGCTGACATAGGCGTTCTCTGCGCCCCATTCCGGCTTGTATCCGTACTTCTTCTCGAAGGCCTCGTTGAACATCTTGGCCAGCGGATATTTGTCCTCGATGGTCCACCAATAGTCGGTCGCGGCGTAGACGCCCTGCATCAGGCCGCCGGTCTCGCGGGCGATGAACGGCACCTGGTAGGGCACCACGAGCTTCATCTTGTCGAGCACGCCGAACTGCTTGGCCTGCTGCGTCGACAGCACGGCATCGTGACCCCAGTTGACGTTGATCAGCACGTCGGCGCCGGAATTCGCGACGTTGAGCAGATAGGACGAATAGTCCGGCGCGCCGAGCGGCGAGACCTGGTTGGTGACGGTGGTCCAGCCCGCCTGGGCGAGGTAGTCCTGCATCGACTTGGTGACGGTGTGGCCGTAGGTGTAGTCGGGCGTCAGGTAGGCGGCCTTCTTGTTCTTGCCGAACTGCTTGATCAGCACCGGCGCGATCGCCGCCGCGGCGGTCTGGCCGAAGAAGTTCTGGCGGAAGCCGTAGCGCACGCAATCCTTGCCGGTGGTGTCGTTCGAGCCGGAAATGCCGCAGACGAAGATCACCTTCTCGCGCTGCGCCAGCTTGTTCAGCGCCACCGCGACCGCGCTCGACGTGCCGCCGGTGATCATCACCGCCTTGTTCTCGGAGATGAAGCGCTGCTGCGCCTGCACGGCCTCGTTCGGCTTCGCCGCGGAATCCGCGACGCCGAACTTCAGCTCCTTGCCGAGCACGCCCTTGCTGGTCTTCGGCGAGATCTTCTTGATCAGCTCGTGGCCGCTGTTGATGTGCTCGATCGCGAGCTGATAGCCCTTGAGCTCATCCTCGCCCTGCACCGCATAGGTGCCGGTGCGCGGGACCGAGATGCCGATGAACGCCGAAGAGCCCGACGTGCCCGCGGGATAGGTTCCGATCGCCGGGTGGTCCTCGGCGAAGGCCCGCGATGCGATCGAGGCCGGCAGCACGCTGCCGCCGATCAGGCCCGCGCCGGCTTGCAGCAAAGTGCGGCGCGAAACGTTCGGGGCACTGCCCGGCCGAAAATCCTTGGTGCTCATCGCTCAGTATCCTCCAATTATATTGATTGTTGGCGCGCATGCTCACTCGTCGCCTGATCGGATCGATCGGCGGCACGATGCGCCGGCTGCAATCGAGCAGCCTGTCACAGCTACAATTCCCCACCGGCATATTTAGTCAATGTCACCTTTCGTCGAATCATATCGGCCTACGATAGAAATAATATCGTTCTACGATGTATCGAGGTTTACCGACCGGGTGCGGGTCCTGTAAGTGAGGGAGCGATGATCCAGGAGCCTTCAAGTCGCACCGGAAATGCCGGAGAGCACGCCGTGTCCGAGCACGGTGCCGCCGGGCAATCGGGCAGCCTGAGCATCCGCGCGATCAACGTCCTGAAGGAACTGGCGGTCGAGCTGCTCGACGAAGTGCCGCCGAAGGTGGGCTGGGCGCCGCCGGACGATCTGCTGCGGCTGCTCACCGCGCGCCACCTCGCGACGGCGCGAAATTGCGGACGGCAAACCATGCGCGAGATCATCGCTTGGGCCGAGACGCGCGGGATAACGATCCCGTCTCCGCATCACACCGGCAAGTCGTTGTCGGAGGTCTGGGGCGATCTGGTCGCGCGTGCCTCGGCCGGGCATCTCACCAGGAGCGAGATCACCGAGGCGCTGGAGAAATCCATTCGCCGCAGGAGCCCGCGGATTCCGGTCGCGTTCCAGATCGTGCTGCTGAAAATATTGAGCTCGACCTACGATCACTGGCCGCAGCCCTGAGCTTGCGCGGCCCCGCCGCTCGATCGTCAAACCGTTGAAACATGAGTGGAAGGGCGACCGGTAGTATGGTGCGTTCGGCGCGGGCTTGATAGCGTTGCACGGCGTCTGCCGTCCGGCGGAGCGAGCCAGCAGCAGGACGATCGAATGCCGCAACCAAAGCAACGACGAGCGCTCGCCGGCGCAACCAAACGCAAGGCCGTGGCCGCGACGGTGGACTACCGGGCGCTGGCGCAGTTTCGCTACGAGTTGCGCAGGTTTCTCGCATTCAGCGAGGAGGGCGCCCGGAAGGCCGGAATGACGCCGCGGCAGCATCAGGCGCTGCTCGGCATCAAGGGTTTCGTCGATCCCGGTCCGCCGACCGTCGGCGACATCGCCCGGTTCCTGCTGATCCGGCATCACTCCGCCGTCGAACTGATGAACCGCATGGCAAAGCTCGGGCTGGTCAGCCGCCTTGCCGATCCCGACGACGCGCGGCGGGTTCAGCTCAAGCTGACGGCAAAGGGTGAGCAGAAGCTCCAGGCGGTCTCGAAGAAGAACATCGAGGAGCTGCGCCGCGTCGCGAGCCCGGCGTTGCGCCGCTTGCTGAAGTCTTCGCCGTCTTCCGAAGAGGACTGAGTGCAGCATCCGCCGGCGCAAGCGGCGGCGCGCGTCAGGCCGCGGCGCCCTGCGCGGCGAGCTGTGCCGCCTGGTGCTCGGTGGTCAGCGCGTCGATCAATTCGCCGAGCGCTTCGCCCGCGATCACCTGCGGCAGCTTGTAGAGCGTCAGATTGATGCGGTGGTCGGTGACTCGCCCTTGCGGGAAATTATACGTGCGGATGCGCTCGGAGCGGTCGCCGGAGCCGACCTTCTCCTTGCGGTCGGCGGAGCGCGCCGCCTCGACGCGCTGGCGCTCGGCATCGTAGATGCGCGAGCGCAGGATGTTCATCGCCGACGCCCGGTTCTTGTGCTGCGAGCGGCTGTCCTGCATCATCACGACGATGCCGGTCGGCAGATGGGTGATGCGGATCGCCGATTCGGTCTTGTTGACGTGCTGGCCGCCGGCGCCGCCCGCGCGCATGGTCTCGATCCTCAAGTCGGTGTCCTTGATATCGACGTCGACGTCCTCGACCTCCGGCAGCACGGCGACCGTGGCGGCCGAGGTGTGGATGCGGCCCTGCGTCTCGGTGTCGGGCACGCGCTGCACGCGGTGCACGCCGGATTCGAATTTCAGCTTGGCGAACGCGCCGCGGCCCTGCACCTCGGCGATGATTTCCTTGTAGCCGCCGACGGTGCCTTCGCTCGCCGAAATCACCTCGACCTTCCAGCCCTGCAAGGAAGCGAAGCGCTCATACATCCGGAACAGGTCGCCGGCGAACAGCGACGCCTCGTCGCCGCCGGTGCCGGCGCGGATTTCCAGCATCACGTTGCGGTCGTCCATCGCGTCTTTCGGCAACAGCGCGATCCGGATTTGCTGCTCGAGCTCGCCGAGCCGCGCCTGCAGCGTTTCCAGCTCGGCTTCCGCCATGCTGCGCATTTCGGCGTCGGTCTCCGCATCCGCCAGCATCGCCTCGGTATCGGCGAGTTCGCTGCGCGCAGAACGATAGAGCTTCACTGCATCGATCAGCGGGTTGAGCTCGGCGAGCTCGCGCGTGATCTGCACATAGCGCTCGGACTTGACCTCGCCGAGCAGCTCGGCCTCGAGCGAGGCATGATGGGCGAGCAAGACGTCGAGTTTGGCTTCGGGTAGCATAGCGGTATCTCGAATTGCGGAAGGTACGGAGGGGCGGCAGCGGCGACGGCAGCGTCGCTACAAGGCCAGCCCCTCGGTTTCCGCAAACTTCGTCAGCGCCGCGCGGATCGAGACGCTGCCGACCGGCGCGTCCAGCAGCGGATTGATCATCGCCTCGGCCTTCTTGGCATCGAGGTCGAGGATCAACGCCTTGACCGGGCCGTGCGCAGTTGCCGACAATGAAAGAGAACGGTAGCCGATTGCGATCAGCGCCAGCGCGCCGATCGGTTTCGACGCCATCTCGCCGCACAGCGAGGCGGCCTTCTTCGCCGCCTTGGCCTTGCGCACGATGTCGCGCAGCGCGCGCAGGATCGGCGCCGAGAGGATGTCGAAGCGTTCGGAGACCTTGGCATTGCCGCGGTCGACAGCAAACAGGAACTGGAACAGATCGTTGGAGCCGACCGAGACGAAGTCGACCTTCTTCAGGAGCTCGTCGAGCTGGTAGAGCAGCGCCGGCACCTCGACCATGGTGCCGATATCGATCCGCTCGGGCAGCGAATGGCCGTGCTGGCGCAGATAGGTCAACTCGCGCTCGACGATCGCCTTGGCCTGGTCGAACTCGGCGATGTCCGAGATCATCGGGAACATGATCTTCAGCGCGCGGCCGCCGCCGGCACGCAGCAGCGCGCGGATCTGGCCGCGCAAAAGGCCCGGACGGTCGAGGCCGAGCCGGATCGCGCGCCAGCCGAGCGCGGGATTTTCCTCGATCACGGTCTCCATATAGGGCAGCGCCTTGTCGCCGCCGATGTCGAGCGTGCGGAAGGTGACGGGCTTGGAGCCCGCGGCGTCGAGCACGGTGCGGTACAGCGCGAGCTGGTCGCTCGAGCGCGGCAGGTTCGGGCTCACCATGAACTGCAATTCGGTGCGGAACAGGCCGATGCCGGCGCTGCCGGTGTCGTCGATATGCGGCAGGTCGATGGTCAGGCCGGCATTGATCAGAAGCTCGATCGGCTGGCCGTCCTTGGTCACGCAGGCCTTGTCGCGCAGCGCCGAATATTGCGCCTGCCGCCGCGCCCGGAACCGGACACGCTCGGCATAGGCGGATTCGATCTCGGTCGAGGGGCGGACATAGATCTCGCCGGAAATGCCGTCGACGATGATGGCATCGCCCGGGTCGGCGATGCCGGGCGCGTTCGGCACCTCGCCGACCGCGGGAATGCCGAGCGCGCGCGCCACGATCGAGACGTGGGAATTCGCGGTGCCTTCCTCCAGCACCAGGCCGCGCAGCCGCTTGCGGTCATAGTCGAGCAGCGCCGCCGGGCCCATCGCGCGGGCGATCAGGATGGCGTTGTCGGGCAGCTGCTCGCGCGACGGCGCATGGTCCTGGCCGACCAGCTGCCGCATCAGGCGATGGCCGAGATCCTCGAGGTCGTGCAGGCGGTCGCGCAGATAGGGATCGGTCGAGCGCAGCATGCGCGCGCGGGTGTCGGACTGCACGCGTTCGACGGCGGCTTCCGCGGTGAGGCCGGTGGCGACCGCCTCGTGCAGCTTGTGCGACCAGCCCTGGTCGTTGGCGAACATGCGGTAGGCTTCCAGCACCTCGCGGTGCTCGCCGCCGTCGGCGACGTCGCCGCGCTCCAGCATGCGGTCGAGATCGGCGCGCAGATTGGCGAGCGCAGTGTCGAGCCGCTTGATCTCCTTCGGCAGATCCTCGGCGATGTAGTTGGTGATGACGACGCGCGGCTCGTGCAGCACGACGTGGCCGAGCGCGATGCCGTCGGAGAGCACCGCGCCGGTCTTGTGCAGCGAGTGCCGCGCGGCGGGCTCGGCGCCGGGCTGCGCCAGCGCGGCAAGCTCGCCGGAGGCGATCATCTCCGCCAGCACCATGGCGGTGGTCTGCAGCGCCTCGACTTCTTCCTCGACATAGGTGCGCTTGGCGCGGTTCTGCACCACGAGCACGCCGAGCGTGTTGCCGGCGCGCAGGATCGGCACGCCGAGGAACGAGTGGTAGGCCTCTTCGCCGGTCTCCGGGCGGTAGGCGAAGGCGGGATGGCTTTGCGCGTCGGACAGGTTGAGCGGCGTCGCCTCGCTGGCGACGAGGCCGACCAGGCCTTCATGCGCGCTCATCACCGTGCGGTGGACGGCGTCGCGGTTCAGACCTTCGGTGGCATAGAGTTCGAGGGTGTTGTCGATGCGCAGCACGTAGCAGGAGCAGACCTCGGCCACCATGTTGGCCGCGATCAGCACCACGATCTTGTCGAGCCGCTCCTGGGCGGAGACTTGCTCCGCCATGGTCTCGCGGAGCCGTCTCAACAGGATGCGGGGGCCTCCCGACGCGCTCCGCATATGTTTCAGTCCCTCCCCACGTAGCCAGCGCACCGGTGCGGCCGGCCGTTGGCGCAAAACTCGTCAAAAACAACAATTTTAATCATTCGGCGTCGCCGCTCGCCAGTTCCCGCCGATTCGGGATCACTAAACTGTGCCACAGTTTGCGACAGCCTACCTGACTGGCCGTATAGCCAATCGAGGCTTGCTTTGCCAAGCAAAACGCCTGCCAGTAGCAAATAACGTCTGCGTCAGCCCAATGCTGCGCCCGCTAAGAGAAATTCTAACTCCGGGGCGCGGCTGGGGAGCACGGCCAGTGCTCGGTCTCGTCGTTCCGGGGGCGTCGCGAAGCGGCGAACCCGGAACCTCGAGATTCCGGATTCGATGCTGTCGCATCGCCCCGGAATGACAGCGGAGCGAGCCCTGCCCCTGCCGGTCGCGCCTACGCCTGGTCGAGGCCGTACAGCGTGTGCAGCGTGCGGACCGCGAGCTCGGTGTAGGCGGCGTCGATCAGGACCGAGAACTTGATCTCGGAGGTGGTGATGGCGCGGATGTTGATGTTGCGGTCGGCCAGCGCCTTGAACGCCTTGGCCGCGACGCCGGCATGGCTGCGCATGCCGCTGCCGATCACCGAGACCTTGGCGACGTCGGTCGCGGTATCGACGCGAGCGTAGCCGATCTTGGCCTTGGCGGCGGTAATCGTGTCCTTGGCGCGGTTATAGTCGCCGGCCGGAACGGTGAAGGTGAGGTCGGTGGTCTTGCCGTCCTCGGACACGTTCTGCACGATCATGTCGACATTGATATTGGCATCCGCGAGCGGCCCGAAGATCGCGGCGGCGACGCCAGGCTTGTCCTCGATCTGGCGCACGGAAATCTGGGCTTCGTCCTTGGAGAAGGCGATGCCGGTGACGACGTGCATTTCCATGATTTCCTCCTCGCTGCAGATCAGCGTGCCCGGCGGCTGGTTGGCGTGCGGGTCGATATCCTCTGGCTTGTCGAAGCTGGAGCGCACGAAAATCGGCATGTTGTGCACCATGCCGAGTTCCACCGAGCGAACCTGCAGCACCTTGGCGCCCTGCGAGGCCAGTTCCAGCATGTCCTCGAAGGCGATCTTGTCGAGCCGGCGCGCCTTCGGCACCACGCGGGGATCGGTGGTGTAGACGCCGTCGACGTCGGTGTAGATGTCGCAGCGGTCGGCGCGCAGAGCGGCGGCGATCGCCACCGCCGAGGTGTCCGAGCCGCCGCGGCCGAGCGTGGTGATGCGGCCGGTGTCGGGATTGATGCCCTGGAAGCCGGCGATCACGGCGACTTCCTTGCGCTCCTTGAAGCGGGTGATGATCTCGGTGCCGTCGATATCGAGGATGCGCGCCGAGGCATGCGCCTCCGAGGTCTTGATCGGGATCTGCCAGCCCTGCCAGGAGCGCGCCTGGATGCCGATGCCCTGCAGCACGATCGCGAGCAGGCCCGAAGTGACCTGTTCGCCGGAGGCGACCACCGCGTCATATTCGCGCGCGTCGTGCATCGGCGAGGCATCGGTGCACCAGGCCACCAGCTCATTGGTCTTGCCGGACATCGCGGAGACGACGACGGCGACCTCGTGGCCCGCGTCGACCTCGCGCTTCACATGCTGCGCGACGTTGCGGATACGATCGATATTGGCGACGGATGTACCGCCGAATTTCATCACGAGGCGGCCCATGACGACGCGTCTATTCCTTTAAGAGGATAAGTAGGTTAACCCACGCCGAAAACCGCAAGCGCGGGGACCGAAACGCGCGTATACATAGCGCCGCGCCCGGGGGCAAGCCGGTAGGTAGGGGGCCCTCGAGTGTCTTTTGGGGGTGTTTTGACCGGTTGCGGGCGGGTTGTGGCGCACGGGTAACACGGGGCAACTCGAAGGCGGGATTGGATGGGACGTTATATCGACGAGATCCTGCAGCCTGGCGAGAAGGTGCTGTATTCCACCAATGCGCACTGGATGTTCTATCTGCCGGCGATCGGGGCCTGGATCGTGGTGCTGGCGCTCTTGATCCTGTCGCGGATGACGACGGTCGACGGCCTCGTGATGACCTGCTTTGCGGCCGCCGCCGTGGTCGCGGTCGCGGCGCTGTACTGGACCGCCGCGGCCTGGTTCCACCGCTGGACCACCGAAACCGACGTCACCAATTTCCGCGTGGTGCACAAGAGCGGCTTCGTCAAGCGGCGCACCTTCGAGATGAGCCTCGACAAGGTCGAGAGCGTCGACGTCAACCAGAGCATCATGGGGCGCCTGCTCAATTATGGCGACGTCACCATCCGCGGCGTCGGCGAGGGCATCGAGACCATCAGGACCATCGCCGCGCCGCTGTCGTTCCGCAATTCGATCACCGCGCGATAGGGGCGCGCGCAATCATGGCCACGCAATCAACTCTATCCGGTTCCTCCGCCAATGCCTCCGCCAGCTCGGTCGATCCGGCCGAGGTCGCGAAATTCTCGAAACTGTCCGATGAATGGTGGGATCCGCGCGGCAAGATGGCGCCGCTGCACAAGATCAACCCGCTGCGCCTGACCTATATCCGCGACGCGGCCTGCCGCAAGTTCGAGCGCAACGCCAAGAGCCTCAGCTGCCTGTCCGGCCTGCGCCTGCTCGACATCGGCTGCGGCGCCGGCCTGTTGTGCGAGCCGTTCACGCGGTTAGGGGCCCAGGTGATCGGGATCGATCCGTCCGCCACCAACATCGCTGCCGCGAAGCTGCACGCCGACAAGGGCCATCTGTCGATCGACTACCGCTGCACCACGGTGGAGGAGATGGACGCCCGCGAGCGCTTCGACATCGTGCTGGCGATGGAGGTGGTCGAGCACGTCAATGACGTCGGCGCCTTCATCAAGCGCTGCGCTGTCATGCTCAAGCCCGGCGGGCTGATGGTGGTCTCGACCCTGAACCGCAACTTGAAGAGTTTTGCGCTGGCGATCGTCGGCGCCGAATACGTGCTGCGCTGGCTGCCGCGCGGCACCCACGAGTGGAGCAAGTTCGTCACCCCCGCCGAGCTCGAGCGCTATCTCGGCGACGTCAACCTCACCGTCACCGAGCAGGCCGGCGTGGTCTACAACCCGCTCGCCGACAAATGGACCGTGTCGACCGACATGGACGTGAACTACATGGTGGTGGCGGAAGAGGTGTGAGTTGAGTGTCACGGCCTTGGCCACACAACAGGTGTCGTCCCTGCGAACACAGAATGCGTAGCCCGGATGGAGCGTAGCGTAATCCGGGACCCCTTCGTCCGCGGATGAGCTGGCCCCGGATTGCGCTTCGCTTCATCCGGGCTACGGAAGTTTGTGGACATCGCGCAATCCAGTCATGCGCCCATTAGGTTGACCGCCTCAGCGGTAGTCGGCACGCTGGGCGTGTACTCCCGCCGGCATGCTTTCCTTATCCCCCATGTTCACGATCGCCTCGCTCTGGATCCCCTTCACCATCGTCGCTGCGTTCGGGCAGGTGGCGCGCAATGCGATGCAGCGGCATCTGACCGGGCCGCTCGGGACCTGGGGCGCGACCAATATCCGCTTCCTGTTCGGCCTGCCGTTCTCGGTGGTGTTCTTCGCGCTGGCGGTGCTGCTGACCGGCGATCGCGTGCCGTGGCCGTCATCGTCGTTCTGGCCGTGGCTGGTGACCGGCGCGCTCAGCCAGATCGTCGGCACCGGCTTCATGCTGCTGGCGATGAACGACCGCTCTTTCGTCGTCACCACGGCCTACATGAAGACCGAGGCGATCCAGACCGCGATCTTCGGCTTCATCTTCCTCGGCGACCATCTAACGACGACCAAGGTGATCGCGATCGTGATCGCGACCATCGGCGTCGTCATCACCGCGCTGCGGCCCGGCGGGCAGAAGAGCTTTGCCGACCTGCGCCCGACCGTGCTCGGCCTCGGCGCCGCCGCAGTGTTCGCGATCTCGGCGGTGAGCTTTCGCGGCGCGATCATCGCGGTGCCCGGCGTCTCATTTGTTACGGCGGCCTCCTACACGCTGATGTGGAGCCTCCTCGTGCAGACGCTGATCCTGTCGGTCTATCTGTTGTTGCGCGCGCCCGACGTGCTGAGGTCGATCCTCAAGCTGTGGCGGCCCTCGATGTTCGCGGGCTTCATGGGCGCATTCTCATCGCAATTCTGGTTCCTGGCGTTCGCGCTCACCGCCGCCGCCAATGTGCGCACGCTGGCGCTGATCGAGGTGCTGTTCGCGCAGGGCGTGGCGTATTTCTCGCTCAAGCAGCCGTTCTCGCTGCGCGAGGTGTTCGGCATCGTCCTGATCGTGATCGGCGTCGCGCTCTTGATCGCCGCGTAATTACCCTTTCACCGCGATCAGCACCGCGCCCGCGGAGATCAGCGCGATCCCGATCCAGCCATAGGCCGAGGGGCGTTCGCCGAGGAAGGTAGCGCCGAACAGCGCCACCAGCACGACGCTGAGCTTGTCGATCGGCGCGACCAGCGTCGCAGGTCCAAGCTTGAGCGCGCGGAAATAGCAGATCCACGACGCGCCGGTGCCGAGCCCGGACAGCAGCAGGAACAGCCAGCTCTTCGCCGAGATCGGCCCGGACTGGGTGAACTGTCCGGTCGCGAACAGGATGGCCGACAGCGTGATCAGCACGACCACAGTGCGGATCAGGGTGGCGAGATCGGAGTTGATGCCCTCGACGCCGACCTTGGCGAAGATCGCGGTCAGCGCGGCGAAGACGGCGGAAAGGAACGCCCAGACCTGCCAGGAGGAGAATGAATCGGGGGTCATGCTCGTCCCAGATTGTCATTCCGGGGCGGTGCGCAGCACCGAACCCGGAATCTCGAGGTTGCGGCGCGAGATTCCGGGTTCACGCTTCGCGTGCCCCGGAATGATGCTGCGCGTCAATTCCGGTCTTCCGGCAGCGTCGGCAGCGGCGAGACCTCGACGCCTTCGTCGATCAGCGCGCGGGCCTCTTCGGGCGAGGCCTCGCCGTAGATCGGCCGGTGCTCGATATCGCCGTAATGCATCTTGCGTGCTTCGTTGGGGAAGCGGTCGCCGACATTGTCGGCGTTCTTCACGATGTGGTCGCGCAGCTCCTTCAGCTTGCTGCGCAGCTCGCGCTCCTGCGCCATCATCAGCGATGTCGACTCGCTCGCCGCTGCCTCGACGGGCGCGGCCGGCGCCGGCTGGGCCGGTTCGCGGCCCTTCTTGCTGACGACCTGCGGCGCCATGATGGCGCGCTCGATCTTGCTTGAGCCGCAGGACGGGCAATCGATCAGGTGACGCCGCTCCTGCGATTCATAGGCCGAGGAGCTCTGGAACCAGCTCTCGAACTGGTGGCCGCGCTCGCAGCGCAGCGTGTAGCGGATCATGCCGAACCCCGGACGAGGTGCAGATGCTCCGGGCCGGCCTTGGGGTCGGCGATGCCGAAACGCCTGCCATGCTGCAGCGAGGGAATGGTCTTGCGCGCGGTCTCGACCTTGGCGGGGTCGATCTCGGCCAGGAACACGCCCGGCTCGACGCCGCCCTCGGCGAGGATCTCGCCCCAGGGGTCGATGATCAGCGAATGGCCGAAGGTCTCGCGCTTGTTCTCATGCAGGCCGGCCTGCGCTGCCGCGAACACGAAGCAGCCGGTCTCGATGGCGCGGGCGCGCAGCAGCGTGTGCCAATGCGCTTCGCCGGTCTTGCGGGTGAAGGCGGACGGCACGGTGAGGAACGATGCGCCGGCTTCGGCCAGCGCGCGGTACAGCGCCGGGAAGCGCACGTCGTAGCAGATGGTCAGTCCGATCCGGCCCCAGGGCAGGTCGGAGATCACGGCAGTCTCGCCGGGCTGATAATTGGCCGATTCGCGATAGCTTTCGCCGCCCGGCAGATCGATATCGAACATATGGATCTTGTCGTAGCTCGCGAGCAGATTGCCCTCGGGCCCGATCAGGAACGAGCGGTTGACCGCCTTCTCCGGCGAGTAGCGCAGCGCCAGCGAGCCGATATGCAGGTGGATCTTCAGCTCGGCGGCCAGCGCGCGATACGCCTTCAGCGACTGGTCGTCCTCTTCGCTCGCCAAATGCTCGAACAGCGCCTTGCGGTTGAGCTGCATCATGTTGCTGACCTCAGGGGTCAGCACGTACTTGGCACCCTGCGCCGCCGCCTCGCGGATCAGCCGCGTGCCCTGCTCGAGGCTCGGCTCCGGCAGCAATCCGGTGCGCATCTGCACCATGGCGGCGGTGAAAATGTTCTCCGTCATCAGGCGCCGCCTCCGTTGCTGAGCAGGCCGTCGAGCTTGCCCTCGCGGTCGAGCGCGTAGAGCTCGTCGCAGCCGCCGACATGGGTCTTGCCGATGAAGATCTGCGGGAAGGTCGAGCCGGCACCGGCGCGGCCATACATCTCGTCGCGATAGGCCGGGTTGCTGGCGACGCTCAATTCGGTGAACGCGGCGTTCTTGCGCGTCAAAAGCGATTTGGCCGCGCTGCAATAACCGCAGCCCGGGCGGGTGTAGATTTCAATGGCAGCGGTCATGGTGCGCTCGGTTGAACCAGAATGTCAGATTATATGGGAGCGCGGTGGGTATCGACAACCCGGGCAAACACCAGCACGTCGACCTGCGCGGCTTTGGCGCGGAGCAGCGCCCGCGCGCAGGCATCCACTGTCGCGCCCGAGGTCAGGACGTCGTCGACCAGGATCACGCGGCGGCCCTGGACGTCAGCCTTGCGTTCATCGGCGACCCCGAATGCGCCCTGCACATTGCTGGCGCGGTCCTTGCGTGACAGCCCGATCTGCTGCTCGGTGGCGCGGATGCGCCGCAGCGCTTCGGCAGCCATTTTGACGCCGCTCTGGAGCGCGATCACCTTGGCGAGCGCCCCGGACTGGTTGTAGCGCCGGCTCCAGCCGCGCCGCCAATGCAGAGGAACCGGAACCAGCAGATCGGCGTCGGCGAGCAATTCCTTCCCCGCCCGCGCCATCCAGCGACCCATTGTTGGCGCCAGATCGGTGCGATCCTGGTATTTCAATGCGTGCACCAGCGTGCGCGCGACATCGTCATAGCGCACCGCGGCGCGGGCTCTGCTGTAGGCCGGCGGATTGGCGATCGCCTCCATCGACAGCAACCCGGGCCCGGGATCGTAGACGAAGGGAATCCCGAGCCGCGGGCAGAACGGCGGCGCGATGAACGACAATCTGGCCCAGCAGGCCGCGCACACCCCCTCGCCATCGACCGGCTCGCGGCACGAAACGCATAGCGTCGGCAGCGCGATATCGAGCGCCAGCCGCGCCGTGCGCAGCCACGCGCCCCCGATCGCGCCAAGCGCGCGCTGGACGTGACCGGTAATGGAGCGTGTCGGTGATGCCTCGGCGTCCATGGCGGGCGAGGCTAGCGTTTGAGCAACGCCGGCTCAAGGCGCATTGCCTGCGGCGGCGGTCCGGCGTAACCAGCGGCATGACACCGAACCCGCCCTCAGCCCCCATCCTGTTCGACCGCGCCTTGCTCGGCGCGCGGCTGGCGCGCGCGCGGCGCGAGGGCGCGGCGACATTCCTGCTCGAGCGTGCCAGCGAAGACATGGCGGACCGCTTGCAGGCGGTATCGCGCAGCTTTTCGGCGGCGGCCGATGTCTGGACGCCGGGTGTCGGGCTCGCGGACGTCCTGCGCGGGCGTGTCGCCGCGGTCGATGCGATCGGTTTCAGCGAGGCGGAAGCGCTCGGTCTGCCGCCGGAGTCGCTCGATCTTGTGGTCTCCGCGCTGGCCTTCCAGTTCGTCAATGATCTGCCGGGCGTGCTGGCGCAGCTCCGCCGGGCGCTGAAGCCGGACGGGCTGCTGCTCGCTTCGATGCTCGGCGGCGATACGCTGACCGAGCTGCGGCAAAGCTTTGCCGCGGCGGAGGCGGAATGCGAGGGCGGGGCGTCGCCGCGCGTCGCACCGTTCGCCGATCTGCGCGATATCGGCGCGCTGTTGCAGCGGGCCGGCTTCGCGCTGCCGGTCACCGACGTCGACCGCGTCGTGGTGCGCTATTCAAGCGCGTTCGCGCTGATGGCTGACCTGCGACGCATGGGTGCGACCAATGTGCTGCGCGAGCGCCGCCATACCTTGACCCGCCGCGCCACCATGCTGCGGATGGCGCAGATCTACGGCGAACGCTTCGCCGATCCCGACGGCCGCATCCGCGCCACCTTCGACATCGTCTGGCTGTCCGGGTGGGCGCCGCATGAAAGCCAGCCGAAGCCGCTCAAGCCCGGCTCGGCGAAGGCGAGCCTTGAGGCGGCGGTGAAGGGGACGAAGCGCTAGGGACGCACGATGCTAGGGCTCCTTCTCCCGCTTGCGGGGGAGGGCAATTGCATATGGAATGAACCGATTCTTCCGCGCCGTCATGGCCGGGCTTGTTGTTTAGCCCGGCCATCCACGTCTTTTCTCCGGTGGAAACGAAGACGTGGATGCCCGGGACAAGCCCGGGCATGACGAGTTTGTGGGAACTCCGATCGCCTCAAACGGCCATATGCGATTGCCCTGTCCTTGCGGGAAAAGGCGAGGGGAGCTTGCACGATTTCGGAATAATGGAATTATGCCGGTGAGTTGCCCGACGTGTCAAGTCGCCTGCTCGAACGCCTGCCACCGCCACCTGCTTTGCATGGGGTTGTTTTCGATATTTTGGCAGCGCGCCTCCCGCGCAAGCGGAAGAGGCGAAGAGGATCACAGCAACAGATCGATCAGATGCGGCAGCAGCGGGATGTCTGCGGGCGGCATCGGGTAGTCGCGCAGCTTGCTTGCGCGGACCCAGGCGAGGTTCTGGCCCTCGCGCGCCACCGCGATGCCCTCCCAGCGCCGGCAGATGTAGAGCGGCATCAGCAGATGGAAGGTCTCGTAGGCATGGCTGGCGAAGGTCAGCGGCGCGAGGCACGGCTCGCTCACGGTGATGCCGATCTCCTCATGCAGCTCGCGGATCAGGGTCTGCTCCGGCCGCTCGCCGGGCTCGATCTTGCCGCCGGGGAATTCCCACAGGCCGGCCAGCGCCTTGCCCTCGGGGCGCTGCGCCAGCAGCACGCGCTTGTCGGCATCGACAAGCGCGCAGGCGACGACGAGAGTCAGCTTGATGTCAGCCATGCGGCGGGGGATTCCTTCCAGTCTGCAAGCTTTCATTAACCAGCAACGCGCTGTCAGCCAAACGATTTATGCCCGCGCGGCTTTCCGCGATCGCGATAAGCCGGCCTTAATTCGTATCCGGCAGGGTGAAGGTTCTCATTTATCTGCGCATCATATTCTTTGCCGACATAACCCATGAGCACCTTGATCCGGACCATCAGCCGTTTCCGTCGCGATCGCTCCGGCAACATCGCAATGACCTTTGGCCTCGCTGTGCTGCCGCTCATCGTCGCGGTCGGATGCGCGGTCGACTATTCCCGCGCCAACCAGATCCGCAGCAAGCTGATATCGGCCGCCGACGCCGCGAGCGTCGGATCGATCGCCAAGGCATCGCCCGGCTTCATCGCCGCCGGCGCCATGACCTCGGACGGCGAGATCCAGGCGGGCGAAGCCGATGCGGCCAAGATCTTCAACGGCAACATCTTGAACCAGAACAGCTTCACGCTGACCAGCGTGACGCCGACCATGACCAAGACCGGCGGCGTCATCACCTCGACGGTCAAGTTCACCGCCGATGTCCCGACCATGTTCCTCGGCGTGATCGGACAAAGCAAGATGACGGTGACCGGCGCGTCGACCTCGACCGCGAACATGCCGCTCTATATCGATTTCTATCTCCTGCTCGACAACTCGCCGTCGATGGGGGTTGCGGCGACGCCCGCCGACGTGACCAAGATGGTCAACAACACGTCCGACAAGTGCGCCTTCGCCTGTCACGACTACAACGACGCCAACAACTACTACAATCTCGCCAAGACGCTCGGCGTGACGACGCGGATCGACGTGCTGCGCAGCGCGACCCAGCAATTGATGGACACGGCCGCGAACACCGCGACCTATGCCAGCCAGTACCGGATGGCGATCTACGATTTCGGCGCCTCGTCGAAGACGATCGGCCTGCGCGCACTGTTCTCGCTGTCGACCAGCCTATCGAGCGCCAAGACCGCAGCCGGCAACATCGACCTGATGGGCGTCTACGGCAACAACGATTCCTACACCGCCGACAAGGACAGCCAGTTCTCGACGGTGCTTCCGGCCATCAGCAACGCGATCAGCGCGCCGGGCCCGGGCACGGCGGCGGCGCCGATGAAATACCTGTTCTTCGTGTCCGACGGCGTGGCTGACGAACCGAATTCAAGCTGCCTGAAGCCGGCCAGCGGCGGCAATCGCTGCCAGTCGCCGATCAATCCGGCGTTGTGCACGGCCATCAAGAACCGCGGCATCAAGATCGCGGTGCTCTACACGACTTACCTGCAGCTGCCGACCAACGGCTGGTACATGACCTGGATCGATCCGTTCAACCAGGGCCCGTTCGGCCCGTCGCCGAACAGCCAGATCGCGCAGAACATGCAGGCCTGCGCGTCGCCGGGCTTCTATTTCGAGGTCAGCCCGACGCAGGGCATCGCGGATGCGATGAACGCGCTGTTCAAGAAGGCCGTCGCCGACGCGCGGATCAGCAGCTAGCGAAGCGCACACGCTCTATCACCGTCACCCTGAGGAGGCCGCAAAGCGGCCGTCTCGAAGGGTCGACGGCCCGATTTTCTCCGCGCGGCGCTATCGGGCCGTGCATCCTTCGAGACGCGCTACGCGCTCCTCAGGATGACGGGTAGGAAGGTGTGCGATTAAGACCGGTAATCTCCGTTGATCGCGACGTATTCCTTGGTGAGGTCGCAGGTCAGCACGCGGTCTTTGGCCTTGCCGAGGCCAAGCGCGACCTTGATCTGGATCTTCGGCGCCTTCATCGCCTCCGACACCTCTTTCTCGTTGTAGGAGGGGTCGCGCGCGCCGCTCTTGGCGACGCGGATGCCGTTGAAGGAGATCGAGAGCTTGTCGCGGTTGGCGGGCTCGCCGGCCTTGCCGACCGCCATCACCACGCGGCCCCAATTGGCGTCCTCGCCGGCGATCGCAGTCTTCACCAGCGGCGAATTGGCGATCGACATCGCGATTCTGCGTGCCGACGGTTTGGTGGTGGCGCCCTCGACCACGACCTCGACCAGCTTGCGGGCGCCTTCGCCGTCGCGCGCCACCTGCTCGGACAGATCAGCGAGGATCTGCTGGAACGCCTTGGTGAAGGCCTTCAGCCGCGGGTCGCCGGCGCGCGAGATCTTCGGCGCGCCGTTGGCAGCGGCTGCGCCGGTTGCAAATGCCAGCAGCGTGTCCGAGGTCGAGGTGTCGCCGTCGATGGTCAGCGCATTGAAGGTGTCCTCGACGCCGGCCTTGAGCAGGGATTGCAGCACCGAGGCCGACAGCGGCGCGTCGGTGAAGATGAACGACAGCATGGTCGCCATGTCGGGCATGATCATGCCGGCGCCCTTGGCCATGCCGTTGATCGTCACCTTGGCCTTGCCGAGATTGACGGTCGCGGTGGCGACCTTCGGGAAGGTGTCGGTGGTCATGATCGCCCTGGCCGCGTCCATCCAGCGATCGGGGGTCGCGGTCTGTGCGAGCTGCGCCAGCACGCCGTCGAACTTGGTGGCGTCGAGCGGCTCGCCGATCACGCCGGTGGAGGCGAGGAACACGTCCGATGTCGCGCAGCCGACCGCCTTCGCCGCGATCTGCGCGGTCAGCGCGGTCGACGCCTTGCCGGTCTTGCCGGTGAAGGCGTTGGCGTTGCCGGAATTGACCACCAGCGCGCGCGCGGCGCCGCCCTTCAGCTTGGCGCGGCACCATTCGACCGGCGCCGACGGGCACTTCGACCTGGTGAACACGCCGGCCACCGTGGTGCCCTTGTCGAGCAGCGCAAGCAGCACGTCGGTGCGCCCCTTGTAGCGGATGCCGGCGGCAGCGGTCGCAAGCCGCACACCCGCGATCACGGGCATCTCTGGAACGTCGGGCGGGGCGAGGGGGGAGACGGCGGTGGACATCGGCAAGCTTCCGGCTACGGGGAGGGAAGCGCTCCATAACATCTCGCCGCAAGAAGCGGGAGAGGGCTGCGATGCGAACGCGCTGTCATGAATCGTTCAAGGAAGCAGCAGCGCGACGAATGCGTAGCCCGGATGGAGCGAAGCGCAATCCGGGACAGGTCCCTCCGCGGCAACAGACCCCGGATTTCGCTGCGCTTCATCCGGGCTACGAGGAAGCTGTAAAAAGCAAAATGGCCGGGACATGCCCGGCCATCGCGCATTGAAGCTATTGACGTCGCGAAGCTTACTTCTTCGCCGGCGCCATCTTGTTGTCGGCCGGCTTCGGCGCGTCCTTGGCGGCATCCGCCGGCGCGGCCGCGTCGGCCGGCTTGTCCATGCGCTCGACCTTGGCGGCCTCGCGCAGCTTGGCGACATAGTCGGCCTGGGCCTTGCGGGTCACATAGGTCTCGATCTGGGCCTTCACCTGCTCGAAGTCGGGCGCCTTGCGGTTGCGCTTTTCCTCGACCTTGATGATGTGCCAGCCGAACTGCGACTTGACCGGATCGGAGATCTTGCCCGGCTCGAGCGAGAAGGCGACCGCGGAGAATTCCGGCACCATTTGCTCCTTGGTGAAGAAGCCGAGGTCGCCGCCGTCGGAGGCGCCGGGGTCCTTGGACTTCTTCTTGGCGAGCTCGCCGAAATCGGCGCCCTTGTCGAGCTCGGCCTTGATCGCCTTGGCCTCGTCCTCGGTCTCGACCAGGATGTGGCGGGCGTGCACCTCCTGCTCGCCTGTGATCTGCTTGGCGGCCTCCTCATAGACCTTCTTCATGGCGTCGTCGGTGGTCGCGGCCTTGCCCTCGCTGGCAAGCAGGCTGTCCATCAACAGGCGGTTGCGGGTGAAGGCGAGCCGCTTCTTGAAGTCGTCATTGTTCTCGATCTTCTTGTCCTCGGCGGCCTTGGACACGATCTTCATGTCGATCAGGAAGGACAGCACGTTGTCCTTGCGGGTCGAGGGGTCCATCTGCTGCAGGCTCTGGCCGAGTTCCTCCTCGGCGAGCGCCACGTCGCTGGCGTGGATCTCCGAGCCGTTGACCTTCGCCAGCACCGGATCGGATTCCGCGGCCCGGACCGGGAGGCCGGCAGCCAGCACTGCGACAAGACAGCCCGTCGCGGCCAGGGTGGCGAGGCCGAGGCGCAGGCCGGTTTTGGTTTCCGGGGGCGAGGTGGTCATGCAAAATCCTTGTCTCAAAGGGGGGAAGCTCGAGCGGGGCGGACACTCGCCCAATCGTGTTACATTGGCAACGCGAAAGTCTTGTCAAAATGATGAATTCCTTGACATCTTGCCAGCGTTGACAACCCCCCGACCGGGCCATATCTCTGGCCAACCGCGTCAGCGGCGAGAGCGCTTATTTTGCTGCGTTTTTCGCCGTTGAACCCAGGATGGCCTGTTTCCCACTCAATTGGCGGAGGAGCCCCCGGGCCGGGGCTCGAACCGTAGCGCGTCACGTTGAGTTGATAGGCGATCCGGCGGACCATCTCAGGCTGTAATCCAAGACTGAATTCCAAGTTGAATTCCAACACTGAACGAAGACCGAACTCGAGACCGAAGAACAGGAATTTCGCATGATCGGCGCGCTCGCCCGCAAGTTTTTCGGCTCCGCCAACGACCGTCGGGTCAAGGGGTATCAGTCCCGCGTCAACGCCATCAACGCGCTGGAGCCCGAGCTCGTCAACCTGACGGACGATCAGCTCAAGGCCCGCACCGCCGAATTCAAGCAGCAGCTCGCCAGCGGCAAGACGCTGGACGACATCCTGGTTCCGGCCTTCGCCACGGTGCGCGAGGCCGCCAAGCGGACGCTCGGCCAGCGCCATTTCGACGTTCAGCTGATCGGCGGCATGGTGCTGCACGAGGGCGACATCGCCGAGATGAAAACCGGCGAAGGCAAGACGCTGGTCGCGACGCTCGCGGTCTACCTGAACGCGCTCGCCGGCAAGGGCGTCCACGTCGTCACCGTCAACGACTACCTCGCCCGCCGCGACTCCGGCTGGATGGGCCAGATCTACGCCTTCCTGGGGCTGACCACCGGCGTGATCGTGCACGGCCTCGACGACGCCGAGCGCAAGGCTGCCTATGCCTGCGACATCACCTACGGCACCAACAACGAATACGGCTTCGACTATCTGCGCGACAACATGAAGTACCGCCTGGAGGACATGGTCCAGCGCGAGCACTATTACGCGATCGTCGACGAAGTGGACTCCATCCTGATCGACGAGGCGCGCACGCCGCTGATCATCTCCGGCCCGCTCGACGACCGCTCGGATTTCTACAACACCATCGACACCTTCATGCCGAATCTCGCCAAGAAGGACGACTACGAGGTCGACGAGAAGCAGCGCACGGTGACGCTGACCGAAGCCGGCATGGAGAAGCTGGAGAACCTGCTGCGCGACGCCGGCCAGCTCAAGGGCGACTCGCTGTACGACGTCGAGAACGTCTCCGTCGTGCATCACGTCAACCAGGCGCTGCGCGCGCACACGCTGTTCACGCGCGACAAGGACTACATCGTCCGCGACGACGAGGTCGTCATCATCGACGAGTTCACCGGCCGCATGATGCAGGGCCGCCGCTATTCGGAAGGCCTGCACCAGGCGCTGGAAGCCAAGGAGCACGTCACGGTCCAGCCCGAGAACCAGACGCTGGCCTCGATCACCTTCCAGAACTATTTCCGGATGTACCAGAAGCTGTCCGGCATGACCGGCACGGCGCTGACCGAAGCCGACGAACTGTTCGACATCTACAAGCTCGAGGTCGTGGAGATCCCGACCAACCTGCCGGTGGCGCGCCTCGACGAGGACGACGAGGTCTACCGCACCCAGAACGAGAAATACGCCGCGATCCTTGCCGAGATCGAGCGCGCCAACAAGCGGCTGCAGCCGGTGCTGGTCGGCACGGCGTCGATCGAGAAGTCGGAAGTGCTGGCCGAGTACCTGAAGAAGCACGGCTACAAGCAGATCGACTTCACGTCCGAATCCGGCATGGAGAAGCTCTATGCCGCCGCGCGCGCCGGCAAGCCGGCAAAGCTGTTCGCGGTGCTGAATGCGCGCTTCCACGAGCAGGAAGCCTATATCGTCGCGGAAGCCGGCGTGCCGGGCGCGATCACGATCGCGACCAACATGGCCGGCCGCGGTACCGACATCAAGCTCGGCGGCTCGCTCGAAATGCGGATCCAGCAGGAGACCGCCGGGATCACCGATGAGGCCGAGAAGGCCAAGAAGATCGAGCAGATCAAGGCCGACATCGAGCGCTTCCGCGAGATCGTGCTGAAGGCGGAAGAGGATTTCGAGGTCGAGCCCGCCAAGGGCAACAAGCCCGCGAAAACCGTGAAGAAGCCGGGCGGCCTCTACATCATCGGCTCAGAGCGTCACGAATCCCGCCGCATCGACAACCAGCTGCGCGGCCGTTCCGGCCGTCAGGGCGATCCCGGCCGCTCGAAGTTCTTCCTGTCGCTGGAAGACGATCTGATGCGCATCTTCGGCTCCGACCGGCTCGACAGCATGCTGCAGCGGCTCGGCCTGCAGGAAGGCGAAGCGATCATCCATCCCTGGATCAACAAGGCGCTCGAGAAGGCGCAGCAGAAGGTCGAGGCGCGCAACTTCGACATCCGCAAGAACCTCTTGAAGTTCGACAACGTCCAGAACGACCAGCGCAAGGTGATCTTCGACCAGCGCGTCGACCTGATGAAGGACGACAGCGTCGTCGAGACCGTGACCGACATGCGCCATGCCTTCGTCGAGGACGTGGTCGCCAAATACATTCCCGAGCACGCCTATGCCGAGCAGTGGGACACCGCCGGCCTCAAGGACGAATTGAAGCGCGTGCTCGATGTCGATCTGCCGGTCGACGAATGGGCCAAGGAAGAGGGCATCGCCGACGAGGAGCTGCTGACCCGCATCGAGACCCATGTCGACGAGCGCATGGCCGCCAAGGTCGCGCAATGGGGTCCCGACGTGATGCGTTACGTCGAGAAGACCATCCTGCTGCAGACGCTGGACCATCTCTGGCGCGAGCACCTGATCATGCTCGACCATCTGCGACAGGTGATCGGCCTGCGCGGCTATGGCCAGCGTGACCCGTTGCAGGAGTACAAGACCGAGGCCTTCAACCTGTTCCAGGAGATGAGCGCGCATCTGCGCGAGGCGGTCACCGCGCAGCTGATGCGGGTCGAGATCGTGCCGCCGGAGGAGCCGCCGCAGCCGCTGCCGCTGATGGAGGCGCACAAGCTCGATCCCAACACCGGCGAGGACGAGTTCGCGCAGGCCCGCCTGACCGAGGCCACCTACGCCCAGGCCTCACTGGCGCCCGGGATGATTGCCACCGACCGCGATCCGAACGATCCGGCGAGCTGGGGCAAGGTCGGCCGCAACGAGGACTGCCCCTGCGGGTCAGGCAAGAAGTACAAGCACTGCCACGGCCGGTACGCGTAGCCGCCGCGCGCGCGCTGAGGCGGCGGGCGACTGGCCCGCGCCCGTCGAGCCGCATCGCTCTCAGCCGGCGAAGGCCTTGTCGAGATCGGCGATCACGATCTTCTGCATCTTCAGCATCGCCTGCATCGCGCGGTCGGCTGCCTTGCGATCGGGGGCGCTGAGATAGCGGCCGAGCGCGGTCGGGATCACCTGCCAGGACAGGCCGAAGCGGTCTTTGAGCCAGCCGCAGCGCGATTCCTGGCCGCCGTCGGTGAGCTTCTCCCAGAAGTAGTCCACCTGCTCCTGGGTCTCGACGCTCAGGAAGAACGACACCGCCTCGTTGAACTTGTGCTGCGGCCCGCCATTGAGCGCGTGGAACCGCTGCCCCTCGAGCTCGAAGGTCGCCATGAAATCGCTGACGGTCTCGATCTTGGCGTTCGGAAACACCGATTGGTAGAAGGCGACGGCATCGCGGACGTTGTTGTCGAGCCAGAGGAACGGCGTGATCGAAGTCATGACGGGAAATCCTCACTAACGAGTAATCGGGTGGACCAGCGCGGCCAAGCGCGAAGGCTGCGCCGCAGGGCGCGCCCCAAGGACGCACCAAACCGCCGCATCCCGACATTTCCTGCCGGTCTTTTTTCGATGGTTTCGGCAGGGGCGCGCCGGGCCGGCGCGGCCTTAATTGGCGCTGCCGATCAGGCTTTCCAGCAGGCGCTTGAGTTCAGTGGTCGACTTGTCGCCATAGCTCTCGACGATGTGCTCTTCCTGGCTCACCGCGAGCGAGTTGAGCCGCCGGCACAGCGCCTTGCCGCGGTCGGAGACGAACATCAGCACCTTGCGGCGATCCTTGGGATCCTGGACGCGATAGACCAGCGCGTCCGACACCATGCGGTCGATCATCTTGGTCAGCGTCGGATGGTTGAGCAGCACAGCATCCGCAAGCTCGCCCATCGAGTGGCCGTTGCCGTCGGACAGCACCTTCAGGATGCGCCACTGCTCGACCGGCACGCCTTCCTTGGCGAGCCGCGTCTCCAACTGCCGGTTGATCTCCCGGTTGGCTTGCGCCAGCAGGTAGGCGAGATGTTCGGTGATCGGGGAATTTTCTTTCGGCGGTTTAGCCACGGCGTAAGACCTGGTTCCTGACCCGGTGAATGAATGTCCGGCAACTCATGCCATTTCTATATGCACTTCAATTGTTGAATATTCAATATTTTCACCTAGGATATTCCCCCAACCAAGGGGCGGATGCCGCGACCGCCCGCTGGCTGCGTTGCTTACTGCTTCCCAGACAGGAGTTGGCGTGCTCTCGACGGTCTCTTTCCAGGCGTATGGCGGCATGCCCGTCGCGCCGCCGCTGCTGTTTCGAAATCCGTCGTCCTGCGCGGCCGATCTCGCTTTGACCCTCAAGCCCGGCTCGTCGCGCCGTCGCAGCACCGACAGCAAGCTTCGAATCGGCAATTTCATCACCTTCTCCGGCGCGCCCGGGATCTGGGGGCCGATCTCCGCCAACAGCGTCATGCTCGCGGTCGCCGAGATCAACCGGCGCGGCGGCATCCGCGGCCGCGAGGTCGAATTGTCGATGTACGACGCCGGCGGCCCGATCGAGGAAGTGGTGCGACGCGCCGAGCGGGCGATCGCTTTCGACGAGATCGACGTGATCATGGGCTCGCATATCTCGGCGGTGCGCCTCGCGCTGCGCAAGGTCACCGCCGGCCGCATCCCCTATGTCTACACGCCGGTCTATGAGGGCGGCGAGCGGACGCCCGGCGTGATGGCGATCGGCGAGACGCCGCGCGCGGAAAGCCGGCCGGCGATCCACTGGCTCACCGAGGTCAAGAAGGCCCAGCGCTGGTACCTGATCGGCAGCGATTATGTCTGGCCCTGGCAGTCGCATCGCGCGGTGAAGCGCTACATCAAGGAGGCCGGCGGCCACGTCGTCGGCGAGGAATTTGTCCCGCTCGGCGAGGACAATCACGAGCCGCATCTGGCGCGGATTCGCGCAGCACGGCCAGATGTCGTGCTGATCACCCTGATCGGCACCGACAGCATCACCTTCAACCGTGCCTTCGCCGAGGCCGGGCTTGCCGCGACCACGCTGCGTTACGCCGGCGCGATGGACGAGACCGTGATGCTCGGCATCGGCCCCGACTCGACCCAAAACCTGTTCTGCGCCTCCGGCTATTTCGGCTGCATCGATTCGTGCGCCAATGACGACTTCCGGACCAGCTACCGCGCGATGTTCGGGGCGCATGCGCCGCCGATCGGCTCGGTCGGGCAGTCCAATTATGAGGGGATGCGCTTTCTCGAGGCGGCGGCCAATCAGGCGCGCTCGCTGTCGATCGGACCATTGTCCGCCGCGGCGCACAATCTCGTCTACAGCGGTGCCCGCGGCACCGTCACAATTCGCGACGGCCGCGCCGAGATGCCGATCTATCTTGCCGAGGCCGACGGTCTCGACTTCAATGTGATCAGGACGATCTAGATGGACCGGGCGATGCCGCGCTCGCCGCGCGGCTTGCCGGTGCCAGACAGGAGCAGGTGTGCAATCGACGCCCTACGTCATGGCCCGAACCTCGAGCAACAGGTATGGCGGCCTTCCATGCCCGCCTTCCCTGCTGTTCCGGAACCTGACGTCGGCGCGGTCCGATCGGGTGTTTTCCCCGATGGATCGGGACGGTTTCGGTCCGCGCGGTGCGCGCAGCCGGCTGCGGATCGCCGGCTTCGTCTGCTGCACCGGTTCGCCCGGGATGTGGGGACCGGCCGCGACCTCGAGTGCACAGCTCGCCGTCGCCGACATCAACCGGCGCGGCGGCATCCTCGGCCGCGAGGTCGAGTTCTCGGTCTATGACGCCGGCGGACCGATCGAGGACGTGCTCGATCGCGCCGAGCAGGCGATCGCGTCCGACGATGTCGATCTCATCATGGGCATGCACACCAGCGCGGTGCGCGTCGCGCTGCGCGGCCTGATCACCCGCAGCAAGATCCCCTACATCTACACGCCGGTCTATGAAGGCGGCGAGCGGACGCCGGGCGTCATCGCGATCGGCGAGACGCCACGCTGGCAGAACCGGCCGTCGATCCACTGGCTGGCCGAGGCGAAGCGCGCCTCGCGCTGGTACCTGATCGGCAGCGACTATGTCTGGCCATGGCAGTCGCACCGCGCGGTGAAGCGTTACATCAAGGAGACCGGCGGGCTCGTGGTCGGCGAGGAGTTCGTGCCGGTCGGCGAGGATAATCACGAGGCGCAGCTGGAACGCATCCGCGCCGCGAAACCCGATGTCGTGCTGATCTCGCTGATCGGCACCGATAGCGTGACCTTCAACCGCGCCTTCGCCGATGCCGGCCTTGCCGCCACCACGCTGCGCTTTGCCGGCTGTTTCGACGAGACGGCGCTGCTCGGCATCGGCGCCGACAAGACCGAGAACCTTTACTGCGCCTCCGGCTATTTCCCCTCCGTCGGCTCACGCGAAGGCGACGATTTCAGGGACCGCTATCGCGCGATGTTCGGTGCGTTCGCGCCGCCGGTCGGCTCGTGCAGCGAGTCCGCCTATGAAGGGTTCTGCCTGCTCGAGGCCGCCGCCAAGCGCGCCGGCACGCTGGACATGCGGCCGCTGCTCGCGGCGGCGGACAACCTCGTCTATCGCGGCCCGCGCGGTCCGGTCACGGTGCGCAGCGGCCATGCCAGGATGCCGATGTATCTTGCCGAAGCCGACGGTCTCGACTTCAGGGTGATCAAGCCGATCTGAGCAGTGCGACAGCGTCGCCGGAAGGTTTTGCGAAATAATACTTGAAAAGGAAAATATTTCCGTTTTCAATACAGCAACGGGGTGAGCGGTTCGCGCGGGCAGCGCGCCGCTGCACCTGCGTCGAGGGATCAAATCCAAAGATCAAAAGCTATCAGGAGAGCGCCGTGACCGTCGTCCTTCCCACGCCAACGCAACTTCGTGCCGTCGCCGAGCAGTGCGGCCTGTCACTGACCGATGAGGATGTGGCCTCGTTCCGCGGCCTGATGCAGGGCTCGATCGACGCCTACAACGTGATCGCCGCGATGCCGGACGAGCTGCCTGCGGTGAAATATCCGCGCACGCCCGGCTATCGCCCGGCGCCAGAGGAGAACCCGCGCAACGCCTGGTACTACAAGTCGACCGTGAAGGGCGCGGCGTCCGGCAAGCTCAAGGGCAAGACGGTGGCGCTGAAGGACAACATCATGCTGGCCGGCGTGCCGATGACGAACGGCTCGTCGACGCTGGAAGGCTATATCCCCGATTTCGACGCCACCATCGTCACGCGGATGCTCGATGCCGGCGCCGAGATCGCCGGCAAGACCCATTGCGAGCACTTCTGCCTGTCCGGCGGCAGCCACACCAACTCTTACGGAGCGGTGCACAATCCGCACAAGATGGGCTATTCGGCCGGCGGCTCGTCGTCGGGCTCCGGCGTCGTGGTCGCGCTCGGCGAGGTCGAGATGGCGATCGGCGGCGACCAGGGCGGCTCGATCCGCATGCCGTCCTCGTTCTGCGGCACCTACGGCATGAAGCCGACCTGGGGCCTCGTGCCCTATACCGGCATCATGCCGATCGAGATCTTCGTCGACCACACAGGACCGATGACCGCAACGGTGGAGGACAACGCGCTGCTGCTCGAGGTGATCGCCGGCGACGACGGCTACGATCCGCGCATCAAGGCGCCCAAGGTCGAGGATTACACCAAGGCGCTGGGCAAGGGCGTCAAGGGCATGAAGATCGGCATCCTCAAGGAAGGCTTCGAGCAGCCGACCGCGGAAGCCGCGGTCAATGAAAGCGTGCGCGAGGCGGCCAAGCGCTTCAAGGATCTCGGCGCGTCTGTCGACACCGTGTCGATCCCGATGCACATGGTCGGCCCCGCGATCTGGACCCCGATCGGCACCGAAGGCCTGACCCAGACCATGATGTTCGGCGACGGCTACGGCCTCAGCCGGCCCGACCTCTATTCGACCTCGCTGATGGACTTCCATCGCGGCTGGCGCCGCCAGGCGGACTCGCTGTCGGAGACCACCAAGCTGTTCATGATGCTCGGCACCTACATCAACAACAATTTCGGTCCGCGCTTCTACGGCAAGGCGCTCAACATCTCCCGCCGCCTCACCGCGGCCTATGACAAGGCGTTCAAGGATTACGACTTGCTGCTGCTGCCGACCACGCCGATGAAGGCGCCGGCGCTGCCGGCGGCCAATGCCAGCCGCGAGGACTATGTCGCCCGTGCGCTCGAGATGATCACCAACACCGCGCCGTTCGACATCACCCACCACCCGGCGATGTCGCTGCCCTGCGGCATGGTCGACGGCCTGCCGGTCGGGTTGATGCTGGTCGGCCGGATGTTCGAGGAATCCACCATCTACCGCGCCGCGCACGCCTTCGAGCAGGCCGGCGACTGGAAGAAGATGTGAGGCGCCGCTTGTTGCAGACGCAGGCTGGATGGATCGAACGCCGGATCGAACGACATGGCTAGCACTTTTGCCGCGGCGTTCGAGATCGTGAGCTTCGGCGCGATCATCGTGCTGGTGGTGCTCGGGCTCGGCATCATCGCCAGCATGATGGGCATCTTCAACTTCGCGCAGGGCGAGTTCGTCCTGCTCGGGGCCTATGTCACCTATCTGGCCTACGCCCACGGCGCGCCGGTCTGGGCCGGCATGGTCGCGGCGCCCTTCGTGGTCGGCGCGATCGGCTTCGTGCTGGAGGCGCTGATCATCAGGCGGTTCTACGCCGCGCCGATCGTGGCGATGCTCGGCACCTATGCGCTCGGCCTGATCATCCGCGAGAGCGTGCGCGGCCTGATCGGCGGCTTCTATCTCACGGTGCCGGAGCCGATCGGCGGTTCGATCGACCTCGGCTCCGTCCACATCTCGGCCTGGCGCTTCACCATCATCGTGATCACGCTGCTGGTGATGGGCGGCTGCTATCTCTTGCTGGCGCGCACCTCGTTCGGGCTTCGGGTCCGCGCCACGCTGGAGAATCCGGCGCTGGCGCGCGCGTCGGGCATCTCGACGCCCCTGATCTACGGGGCAACCTTCGCGTTCGGCGCGGCGCTGGCCGGACTTGCCGGCGCGCTGATTGTGCCGGTGTTCAGCCTGTTCGCCGATCTCGGCATCCGCTTCCTGATCCAGGGCTTCGTCGCCGTGATGGTCGGCGGGGTCGGCTCCTTCATCGGTCCGGTCGCCGGCGCCGGTGTGATCGGCACGCTCAGCGCGGCGCTGCCTTGGGTGATGTCTCCTGTCGTCGCCGACGTCCTGGTCTTCGTGCTCGCCATTGCCTTCATCAAATTCCGCCCGCAGGGCCTCATATCGGGAAAAGGGGTTTAGTCAGATGTTCGATCGCACCAATCTCACGCGCCGCCGCTTCATGAGCAATTTCGCGTTCGCGACCGGCGCGCTCGCGACCGGGGTCGGCAGCTGGGTGGTCAGGCCCGACTGGGCCAACGCAGCGGAGGGACCGATCAAGGTCGGCATCGCGACCGACCTGACCGGCCCGATCGCCTATGCCGGCAACGCCGACGCCAACGTCGCCAAGATGGTGATCAAGGAGATCAACGCCGGCGGCGGCCTGCTCGGCCGGCCGCTCGAGCTCTATATCGAGGACACTGCCTCGAACGAATCGGTCGCGGTCGGCAATGTCCGCAAGCTGATCCAGCGCGACAAGGTCGACATGGTGCTCGGCGGAATCACCTCGTCGATGCGCAATGCGATCAAGGATCCGATCGTGGCGCGCGGCAAGACGCTCTACATCTATCCGCAGCTCTACGAAGGCAAGGAGTGCACGCCCTATCTGTTCTGCACCGGACCGACCCCGGCGCAGCAGTGCGACACCTTCATACCCTGGCTGATCAAGAACGGCGGCAAGAAGTTCGCGCTGCCGAGCGCCAACTATGTCTGGCCGCACACGCTCAACGTCTACGCCCGCAAGGTGATCGAATCGAACGGCGGCGAGGTGGTGTTCGAGGAATACTACCCGCTCGACCAGGTCGACTTCTCGGCCACCGTGAACCGCGTCATCTCCAACAAGGTCGACGTCGTGTTCAACACCGTGATCCCGCCCGGCGTCGGCCCGTTCTTCAAGCAGCTTTATGAAGCCGGCTTCCTCAAGAACGGCGGGCGGCTCGCCTGCGTCTACTATGACGAGAACACGCTCAACATCAATCAGGCCAACGAGATCGAGGGCCTTGCGAGCTGCCTCGACTATTTCAAGGTGCTGACCAAGGAGGATCCGTTCGACGCCAAGCTCCAGGCAGCCTATGAGAAGGATTTCCCCGGCAACTTCCTGTTCGCGGCCGGCAGCGCCGCCACCGGAACCTATCGCGGCCTCAAGCTGTGGGAGGCGGCGGTCAAGGAGGCCGGCAAGGTCGACCGCGACTCCGTTGCGGCCGCGCTCGACCACGCCAAGATCGCCGAAGGGCCGGGCGGACCGGCGGAGATGGTGCCGGGCAAGCGTCACTGCAAGATGAAGATGTACACCGCTGTTGCCAAAGGCGGGAACTATGAGATCGTCGCGCGCAGCGACGGTCTCGTTGATCCCAAGGAATGCTGAGCGATCCATGGTTGGAGCAAGAGAGGCTGTCGCACGCGTCGGTGAGGAACCAGATGTCGTGACGGGCGAGGGTGCACCGGCCGCAAGCGCGCCGGCGGGACGAGTATCGGCAGGATGGAAGGTCCTGCCGATCGTGGAAGGGCTGGTGCTGTTGATCGCACTGGTCCTGCCATGGGTGCTGCAGGACTATCTGACGGTGTTCGCCACCCGCGTGGTGATCCTCGCGTTGTTCGCCCTGTCGTTCGACCTGGTGTGGGGCTATGCCGGCATCATGAGCTTCGGCCAGGCGCTGTTCTTCGGCGCCGCCGGCTACGGCGTGGCGCTCTTGGCGCGCGATCTCAACGTCACCTCGATCCTCCTGATCCTGCCTGCCGGCACGCTGATCGGGCTCACCGCGTCGCTGCTGCTCGGCGGCTTCCTGCTGCTCGGGCGTTATCCCTCGAGCGTGATCTTCGTCTCGCTCGGCACCCTCACCGGCTCCTATGCCGCGGACCGGCTGGCGCGCGGCTGGTACTATCTCGGCGGCCAGAACGGCATCCCGTCGATCCCGCCGCTCACCCTCGGCAGCTACGAGTTCGAGGAGGGGCCGATCTACTACTACATGGTGCTCGGCATCCTCGTGGTCGTCTATCTGCTCTGCCGCTTCCTGGTCCGCTCGCAATTCGGCCTCGCGCTCGCCGGCCTGCGCGAGAACGAGCAGCGCATCGCCTTCTTCGGCTACAAGGCGCAGCATCTGAAGGCGATCATCTTCGCGGTCGGCGGCACCATCGCCGGTCTCGCCGGCAGCCTCTATGCCTTCCACGAGGGCTTCGTCTGGCCCAACATGCTGGGCGTCGTGTTCTCGACCCAGGTCGTGCTCTACGTCCTGTTCGGCGGCTCCGGCACGTTGATCGGCGCCGTGATCGGCACCGTGATCATCGAGGGCGTCAGCTTCTGGCTGTCGGATAATTATCGCGACGTCTGGCCGATCATCCTCGGCGTGCTGCTGCTGCTCGTCATCATGTTCCGCCCGCTCGGGCTGATCTCCTTCGTGCTCGGCGAGCGCGAGCGGGTCGGCAGTTTCGGCAAAGCCCCGAAGGAGACCGGCAATGCCGCTCCTTGAGGCGCAAGGCATAAGCAAAGTGTTCGGCAAGCTGACCGCGCTCGACGGTGCGGCGCTGACCGTCGGCGAGAACGAGTTCCACGGCCTGATCGGCCCCAACGGCTCGGGCAAGAGCACGCTGATGAAATGCGTCGCCGGCGCCGAGGTGCCGACCACGGGCAAGGTCTCCTTCGTCAACACCGACATCACCGCGTTCACGCCGACCGAGCGCGCGCGCGCCGGCATGAGCCTGAAGTTCCAGATCACCTCGGTGCTGCCGACGCTGACGCTGTACGACAACATCCTGCTGGCGCTGCAGGCACACTGCTCGCTGTTCGACCTGGTGTTCTCGCGCACCCGCAAGAAGCTGCACGACCAGGTGATGACGATGCTGACCCAGTTCCGGCTCGCCGATCGCGCGCATGACGCCGCCGCGGCGCTGTCGCACGGCCAGCAGCAATGGCTCGAGATCGCGATGGCGCTCGCCGGCAAGCCGCGGCTGTTGCTGCTGGACGAGCCGACCGGCGGCATGAGCCTCGAAGAGCGCCGCGTCACCGGCGAGCTGTTGCAGCCGATCAAGCAGCATTGCTCGCTCGTCATCGTCGAACACGACCTCGATTTCATCCGCGACATCTGCGACCGCCTCACCGTGCTCGACCAGGGCAAGGTGCTGGCCTCGGGAACGGTCGCGGAAATCCAGGCCAACAAAAGCGTCCAGGAGATCTATCTTCGCCGTGCCTGAGCAAACCTTCCTCGATATAAGGCATCTCGACGCCGGTTATGGCCGCAGCCAGGTCCTGTTCGATGTCAACATCGGCATTCCCTGGCGCGGCGGCGTCGCCGTGCTCGGCCGCAACGGCGCCGGCAAGACCACGCTGATGAAGACCATCGTCGGCGAGCTCGCAAGCTCGCAGGGCGAGTTGTTCTTCGACGGCCGCGACATCACCCGCCGCCGCACCGAGGAGCGGGTGCGCTCCGGCATCGGCTATGTGCCGCAGGAGCATTCGGTGTTCGCCCGCCTGTCGGTGCGCGACAACCTCGCCGTCGGCTCGCTGTTCAATTCCGATGCCAGCGCCGTCGATCGCGTGCTGGCCATCTTTCCGAAACTCGGCCAGCGGCTCGACCAGCCGGCCGGCACGCTGTCCGGCGGCGAGCGCAAGATGCTGGCGATCGGCCGCGCCATGCTCGGCAATCCAAAGCTGCTGCTGCTGGACGAGCCGACCGAAGGCGTCTGGATCGGCGTGATCGAGGAGATCACCGAACGGCTGATCGAGCTCGCCAAAACCATCTCGGTCGTGATCGTCGAGCAGCATCTCGACCTCGCGCTGCGCGTCGCCGACTATGCCTATGTGCTGGACCGCGGTCGCGTCGCGCTGCAGGGCGGCGCCAGCGAGGTGCGGAGCGATCCGGAACTGTTGCGCTATCTGGCGCCGTAGCAGGCTTCAACGCGGCAGGCGGTCGGCCTTGCGGCCGATCACGCCGTCTCCCGGCGTCCGCGTCCGCCGTGCCGATCGCATCTCGCGACGCAGATACCAGGCCGCGACCGAGCAGATCAGCCAGGCCAGCGATGCCGCGATGAAGGCGGCCGGGACGCTGCGGCCCACCGTCAGCGCGAAGACGACGGCGAATGCCAGCATGCCGACCGCGCCGAGCGCTGCGCCCGCCGCATCGAGCGCCGCGGCCTGCTGCCCGCGCCACGTGCCGTCGAGGCCGGCATTCCGCTTGCGGCGGATTTCATGCTTCTCAATGAGGGTGGCGCTGGCGCAGAAGATGGCGGGGAGTGCAAGAAAGGCGCCGCCGACATAGGCGCCGCACGTGCTGCTGATCAGTCCGGTCAGGACGGTGGCGCCGCCACCGAGCACGAGGCGGATCAGATATTCGGTCCACCGGCTTTCCCTGAGCGAGGACAGTGAGACGCGGACCGGTGTCATGCCTGTCCTCCGGCAACGCCCAGCAAGCCGAAGACGATCGCGAGCCAGACGACAAGCGCCAGCAAGGTGGCGGGGGCAGCGCGGAGCCTCGCGCGAATCAGCAATTGGCAGACCACGAAGCTATAGATGGCCAGCGCAACGGCGCCAGCCATCATCGCGCGGCTCTGCAGGCCGGCATAGTCGGTGCCGTGCTGGTACACGGCGATGCCGAGGGTGGCGAGCGCAACCGACGGCGCTGCGCCGAACAGCCCGGCGAAGCTCTTCGGACGCAGCACGTCACCCAGCATCGCGAAGGCCGACACCACGGCCCCGCCCACGAGAAAGCGGATGACATATTCGCTCATCGCGCCTTGCCCCGCGGTGGATCGTCACCGGGATAGCCGGTCCACAATCGCAGCAGCCGCTCGAGAAGTGCTCCGAGCCCGAATCCCGCGATCACGTCGCTCGTCCAGTGTGCGAGAACCATAATGCGCGTCAGCGAGAGGCCGACCGCGAGTGCCTGGATTGGGCGGCGCGCGCCGGCGGGCAATGTCGCTGCCGCCGACGCCAGCGCGCCCATATGCAGCGCGTGGCCGGATGGGAAGGCGTCGTCGCGCTTGCCAGAGATCGGGATGCCGTTGGCATGGCCGGCCACGGTCAGGCGATCCGGGCGAGTCTGGTTGAACAGCAACTTCAGGCCATGCGGCAGCAGCGATGCTGCGACCGTCACCAGCAGCGCGTGATTGCCGGCGCGCTCGAGCGAGGCACCGCGCCCGCGCGAGGCGAGCCAGCCTGCGGCGGCGAGCGCAAGCAGGACCTTTTCGTCAGCGCCCCAGGTCAGTGTGCGGGCGATCTCTTCCGGCGCAGGTGCGGTGTTGCGGGCGATCGCACGCGCGATCATGGCGTCCGCCGCGGTCGGGCGAATGGTGATCGGGAAGGGGGCGCCTCGCTGGCGGCGTGCGCGAACTCTGGTTGTCGTATCCATGGTCAGGTTCCCATCCAACGCGCCAGCCGCGGCATGGGTCCTAACCGGCGTGCGAGGCATCGCCCGGAGGAACCAAATGCAGATCGATGGTCTTTAGCCTCTGCCCGTCTCGACTTGATCCCAAGGTCTCATCCCGAGGTTTCGCGCGCCAACCGGGATGCACGGCGGGCGATGGATTGTAGGCAGGGAGAGGTGTCGATGACGGAGCCGGACGTTCGCAAGGGGATGCCGCCGGTCAAGCTTTCGCGCGATGAATTCGAACGGCGCTACCGCAAGCGATTTGCCGATCCGGTCTTTCAATCCATGCAGACGGAGCTCGCGACGATCATCGCCGGCGCCTGGGACGCCTATCGTCAATCGCGCAAGGCGCCGGTTACCCGCAAGGCCGGCCCCGGTTTTGCCGATCCCGACTATGATCTCGCGGTCGATTGGCTGTCCGCGCGCGATGCCATCGATGAAGCGCAACGCAGGCACGACGATCCAAACGAAGCGCCGCATATCCTGCTGATCAACGGCTCCTCGCGCAGCGAACATACGTGTCCCGGCGAGATGTCCAAAAGCTGGCGCATGGTCGAGATCGCCGAGGCCGCCTTCCGCGAGATGGGCCTCGCGGTCGATGTGCTCGATCTGTCGCGGCTGACGTCCGAGTTCGGCAGGGAGATTCACCCCTGCAAGTCCTGCGTCTCCACCTCGATGGCACTCTGCCACTGGCCGTGCAGCTGCTATCCGAACTACTCGCTCGGGCAAACCGACGACTGGATGAACGAGATCTATCCGCTGTGGGTGCGCGCGCACGGCATCATGATCATCTCGCCCGTCAACTGGTACCAGACGCCGACCGGACTCAAGGCGATGATCGATCGCCTGGTCTGCGCCGATGGCGGCAATCCCGATCCGACCTCGACCCACGGCAAGACCGCGAGCGAAGCCAAGGCGCTCGAACTCAAGGGCTGGCCATACCCCAAGCATTTGCGCGGCCGGCATTTCGGCATCGTGGTCCACGGCGACAGCGTCGGTGCGGAAACATGCCGCCGCTTTCTTGCGGACTGGCTCACCGACATGGAGTTGATCTCGGCCGGCGGCAGGGCCGAGATCGATGGCTATGTCGGCTACATGAAGCCCTATGCGACGTCGCATCGCGATCTCGACGAAGACAAGGCCTTCCAGGAACAGGTGCGCAATGTCGCGCAGGCGCTCGGCGCCGCCGTCGACCTCGCGCGCACCGGGCATCTGGAAGATCCCGGCAAGGGGCTTGAGGACCCGCGGCCGAAGTAGGATGGAATCCGGGTTCCCAAAGGAACGATGGGCCCCCGCTGCCCGTTAGGCCGCGGGAGGAAGTCACAATGCGCTATATTTCGATTGCAGCTCTTGTTGCTGCTGCCGTGATGAGCAGCGGTGCCGCGTTGGCGCAGCATTCCGGTACGCCATCGGAACAGAGCGCGTGCACGCGCGATGCACAGCGCTTCTGCCGGAAGGACCTCGGCAATGACGGCGCCGTGCAGAGCTGTCTCCAGATGAAGCGGGCCAGCCTGAGCCGAAGCTGCAAGAAGGTTTTCGAAAGCCACGGAATGTAACGGTCAACGCGCATGCGACGGTGACGGAGCGTGGTGTTCGAACCTGCGAGCGTGGCGGTGCGGCAGCGACGAGGCGTCTGCGCGCGGTACTGACGAAAGCACGCAACGCGGACGGCGAAATCGTGCAGGCCTGACGCTTTGGGTGCGATCGGCGCCCGGCTTTCCCTGCGCGCTCTGCCAACGGAGAGGGCGGAACGAAGAGCAAAGCTCGGACAAATCATGTCGCGAGAACGTTGTGGTGTGACTCACAGACCGCGCCACACACTCAATGTCGTCCTGGCGAAAGCCAGGACCCATTACCCCAAATGAGAGTTGTTGCGCGACGCTGGGGCCACGATCCCATTCACGATCAAGTTCGGTGGTTTTGGGTCCCTGCTTCGCAGGGACGACGGCTGGAAATAGTTTGCGCTACAGCAGCATTGCGACAAGCGGCAGCGAGCTGTCTTCGCGCAGACGCGCCCCGCCTACTTCACCGCCGAGAAGCGGGTGTCGAACGAGTTGGTCTGCACGACAGGCGCGGAGCCGGCGAGTTGGGTCGACGACGACGGGGCCGGTGCGGCGGCTGCGGCCGTGGTCACTGCCGGCTTCGGCGCGGGCTTGGCGGCCTGCTTCGGCTCAGCCTTGGGGGCGACGCGAACCACCGATTGCGGCTTGGCCTCGGCGACCTTCGGCTTGGCTGGTGCGGCAGCGGCCGGAGCCGGCGCGGTCGTCTTGCTGGCGTCGGCGGTGCCGCCGATCCCGACCTTGCGGGCAAAGCTGGAGAAGAGGCCTTCGGACTTGTCAGAGGCGGATTTGTCAGAGGCGGATTTGTCGGACGCGTTCGCCGAGGCAACGCGGATGCCGGCTGACGATGCGGTGGACGACGTCGTCGCCACGACCGGCTCTTCCTGCTGGACCGCGAGATTGGGCTTCGGCGGATTGACCGTACCGGGGATCGTGCCGGGCGCGCGCGCCAGCGACATCGATGCCAGCGCCTGGCTGTCGCCGCCTTCGGAGAGGCCGGTGTTTCCTTCCGGAATCTTCGAGGCGAAGATCGCGTTCATGCCGCCGTCGATGCCGGTGTTGAGGCGCGCAACGGGCGTGCCCTTGGATACCAGCTTGGCGGTCTCGGCGGCGTCCTTCTGCTCCTTCTCGTGCACGGCGCTCGCGATCTCCTCGGGGATCACATAGGCCGGGCACTTCGCGGAGGCGTCGAACACCGGATCGCGTGTCGCGCCCGGCGCCTTCACCGCGTCGAACACATACTTCTTCTCGCAGAAGTCGACCTTCGGCTCCTGCTTCGTCACCTCGAAATGATCGTAGCCTTCCTTGATCATCTTCCAGAACGGCATGTTCGGATTGTTGCGGTGCTTGGCCATGTTCACCGGCGTCATCCGGAACGGGTAGGCCTGCAGCTGGAACGCCTTCTGGCCGCCGAAGAAGGATTCGCGGCCGAGCGAGTAAATCTCTGCGATCTGCTCGTCGGTCATCGCGTAGCAGCCGCGCGAAGAGCAATCGCCGTGCACCATCAGCTGCGAGCCGGTGCGGCCGAGCGCCTTGTCGAAGGCGTTGGGATAGCCGGTGTTGAACGACAGGTAATAGGCCGACTGCGGGTTCATCTGGCTCGGGTTGATCGAGTAGAACCCTTCGGGCGCCTGCCGGTCGCCTTCGCGGACCTTCGGACCGAGATCGCCCGACCAGCGGCAGATGGGATAGGTCTTGAGCAGCGCGAACTGGCCGGAGCGGTTCTGCTTCCAGACCTCGAGCTCGGCCTCCTGCTTGAACAGCCGCACCAGGATCGGCGACTGCATGTCCATGTCCTTTTCGGTCATGGCAGCGACGAGCTTTGGCGGGACCGGCTGGTTGGCCTTGGCGTTCTGCGCGAGCGAGATCTGGTCGCTGTCACAACCGGCGAGCATGACGCCTGCGGCGAGGACCGCCGAGGTCAGAAGCGCGCGTACGAGCGTGCGATGAGTCAAGTCCGAGCTCCACACCCACCGGGCGATTTTCGCGACCCCAACACGGCGAATATGCCCTGAAGCCATTGTGTAAAATATTAGCCTTCGACGACCCCTGCTCGCAACCTGAACCGGGGCGGACAGCCCTCACGGTAGCAGGCATGGTTCAAGGAATGTTAAAGACCCGGCTCGGGGCCCAATTACGGCAAAATTGGTCGATTTGGACGAAAAATCGGGCGGTTTGGGCGCCTCAGCCGAGCTTGCGGCCGATATCGAGGAATTTCTGGCGCCGCTGTTTGCGAATCGCGTCCGGATCAAGATTTCGTAGGTCGTTGAGCGCCTGGGCGATGGCATCGCCCGTGGTCGCGATCATCGCGCCCGCGTCGCGATGAGCGCCGCCGGACGGCTCCTTCAGGATCTGGTCGATCACGCCGAAGCGCAGCATGTCCTGGGCGGTGATCTTCATGCTGTTGGCGGCTTCCTGCGCCTTGGTGCCGTCGCGCCACAGGATCGAGGATGCCGCCTCCGGCGAGATCACGCTGTAGATCGCATGCTCCATCATCAGGACGCGGTTCGCCGTGGTGATGGCGATGGCGCCGCCCGACATGCCTTCGCCGGTGACGATCGCGACATTGGGCACACCGAGCGACAGGCAGGCGTCGGTCGAGCGCGCGATCGCCTCGGCCTGGCCGCGCTCCTCGGCGCCGATGCCGGGATAGGCGCCGGCGGAATCAACGATCGACAGCACCGGAATGCCGAACCGGTCGGCCATCTCCATCAGGCGCACCGCCTTGCGGTAGCCTTCGGGCCGCGCCATGCCGAAATTGTGCTTGATGCGGCTCTCGGTGGTGGCGCCCTTCTCCTGGCCGACCACGCAGATGCTCTCGCCGCGGAAGCGGCCGAAGCCGCCGACCAGGGCCTCGTCGTCGGCGAATTTGCGGTCGCCGGCCATCGGGGTGAATTCGGTGATCAGGCCGCCGATGAAATCGGTGAAGTGCGGCCGCTGCGGATGCCGCGCCACCAGCGTCTTCTGCCACGGCGTCAGATTGGAATAGAGCTCGGTGAGCGCCTGCGCCGCCTTGTCCTCGATCCGCGCGACCTCGTCGCCGATGTCGCTGCCGCTTGCGGCAAGCGCACGCAACTCGTCGATCTTGGATTCAAGCTCGGCGACGGGTTTTTCGAAGTCGAGATAGCTGCGCATCGGGTCGGGCATCAACTCAATATAGGGAAGATCGGTGCGAGGGGCGAAGCGGTTTCGGCGTCGGAAAGAGAAGCTTTGTAACTTCAAACGGTTAACGCGCATCCGGGTGGAATGCACGCTTCGGGATCGCAAGCAAGTGACGCTCTTTCTGCGGAGACGAAGCGGAAGTCAAGGCGGATCAGATGAAGGTATTGAGGTCTCTGGGCTTCGGATCCCTAGGACTTCTCCGCCAACGGGTGCAGGTCGCGGACCAGGCTCTTCAGCCGCTCCTCGACCACATGGGTGTAGATCTGGGTGGTCGAGATGTCGGTGTGGCCGAGCAGGGTCTGCACGATGCGCAGGTCCGCGCCATTGTGCAGCAGATGGCTGGCAAACGCATGACGCAGCACGTGCGGGGAGACCAGCCGCGGCGCAAGGCCGGAGGCGCTCGCGAGCTCCTTCAGATCGCGGGCGAAATGCTGCCGGGTCAGATGGCCGCTCTCGCCGGAGGACGGAAACAGCCATTTCGCCGGCGCGGCTTTCTTCGCCTTCGGCTGCATCACCTCCAGCGCTGCGAGATAGTCTGCCATCGCCTGGCGCGAGGCGTCGTTCAGCGGCACCAGCCGCTCCTTGTTGCCCTTGCCGCGCACCACGATCATCCGCGCATCGCGCCGCGCCGCCGAGACCGGTAGCGACACCAGCTCGGAGACGCGCAGGCCGGTGGCGTAGAGCACCTCGAGCAGGCAATACAGCCGCAGCGCGCGCAGCCGCTGCGCCGGCGAGACGTCGGTCTGGGTCAGTTCCTTGGCGCGGGTCAGCATGCGGTCGACATCGGCGATCGACAGCACCTTGGGCAGGCCGCGGCCGCGCTTCGGGCCGGACAGGATCGCGGCCGGATCGTCGGTGCGGACCCGCTCATTGAGCAGGAAACGGTAGAGATGCCGCATCGCCGACAGCCGCCGCGCCACGCTGGTCGACTTGAAGCCTCTGACATCGAGGTCGGCGAGGTAGCCACGCAGCGTCTCGGTGTCGGCGCTGGTGAAATCGGCGCCGGCATGGGCGAGGTAGTCGGAGAAATCGGTGAGGTCGCGCCGGTAGGCGTCGAGCGTGTTGGCGCCGGCGCCCTGTTCCGCGGCGAGCATGTCGAGGAACAACGCGGTCAGTCTGGCGTCGGAGGACTTGGCGAGGGTCTTGGCGGGATTTTTGGCAGCAGCGGGCATGCCGGAATCATAGCGTCTATTTCTTGAGGAACTTATCCGGTGAGATGGTCACCGTCATTTCCCGCGGCTTCGGGTGCACGAAATTCGCCAGCGCGAAGACGATGCCGTAGCCGATCCCGAAAATCACGGCGACGACCGTCAGGAAGCGGAACAGGCTGGGCATGGAGGCGACTCGGGCGGCGAATTAACCAATGAAATCATCCAACATGTTCCCCGCGCGGTTGCAAGAGTCGCTGGTAAGGGTGTCGCCGGGGGTAGTATAGGTGGCTCGAATTCTGAACAATTCGTCCCAATATCCGAGCTTTTTGATGTCCGACGCAGCCGTACCGGCGCCTACCCACCCGACCCTGGAGGCCGACATCGCGGCCGCGCTGGGGACGAGGTCGATCGTGCTGGTCGGCATGATGGGGGCCGGCAAGTCGACCATCGGCCGGAGGGTGGCGGCGCGACTCAAGCTGCCGTTCACCGATGCCGACACCGAGATCGAGGCGGCGGCGGACATGACTATCCCGGAGATCTTCGAGAGCAAGGGCGAGCCGTATTTCCGCGACGGTGAGGCGCGGGTGATCGCCCGCATCCTCGGCAATGGCCCGGTCGTGCTGGCGACCGGCGGCGGCGCCTTCATGCGCGAGGAGACCCGCAACCGGATCCGCGACCGCGCGATCTCGATCTGGCTCAAGGCCGACAGTGATATCATCATGCGCCGGGTGCGCCGCCGCGCCGATCGTCCGCTGTTGCACACCCCCGACCCGGAGGCGACCGTCAACCGCCTGCTCAGCGAGCGCGAGCCGGTCTACGGCACCGCCGATTTGACGATTGCCTCGCGCGACGTGCCGCACGACCGCATCGTCGACGAATGCCTCGAGGCCCTGCATGCGCATCTGTGTGGTGCGCGTCCGGCCGACGAGCAACCACCTGTGATGGATTGAACGCGACCTCATGACTGCGCCCTTGAAACATTCCGCCTCCGTTACCGTCGACGTCGCGCTCGGCGACCGCGCCTATGACATCGTGATCGGCCGCGACGTGCTGCAGTCGCTCGGCGAGCGTGTCGCGGCGCTGCGGCCCGGCGTGCGTACCGCCATCGTCACCGACCGCACCGTCGCCAAGCACTGGCTGGAGCCGACCGAGGCGTCGCTCGCCGCCGCGGGGGTGCCGACGTCGCGGATCGTCGTCGAGGAGGGCGAGGGCTCGAAGAGCTATGCCACGCTGACCGAGGTCAGCGAGGCGCTGATCGCGGCGAAGATCGAGCGCAATGACCTCGTGATCGCGCTCGGCGGCGGCGTGGTCGGCGATCTCGCCGGCTTCGCGGCCGCGATCCTGCGCCGCGGCGTCGATTTCGTGCAGGTGCCGACCTCGCTGCTGGCGCAGGTCGATTCCTCCGTCGGCGGCAAGACCGGCATCAACTCGCCGCAGGGCAAGAACCTGATCGGCGCATTCCACCAGCCGGTGCTGGTCATCGCCGACACCTCGGTGCTCGACACGCTGTCGCCGCGCCAGTTCCGCGCCGGCTACGCCGAGGTCGCGAAATACGGCATCCTCGGCGATGAAGCCTTCTTCGCCTGGCTCGAGAAGAACCACACCGACATCTTCGCCGGCGGCGCCGGGCGCGAGCACGCGATCGCAACCTCCTGCCGCGCCAAGGCGGGCGTCGTCTCGCGCGACGAGCGAGAGACCGGCGAGCGGGCGCTGCTCAATCTCGGCCATACCTTCGGCCATGCGCTGGAAGCCGCAACCGGCTTCTCCGACCGGCTGTTCCACGGCGAGGGCGTCGCGGTCGGCATGGTGCTGGCGGCGGAATTCTCGGCGCAACTCGGCATGATTTCGTCCGACGATGCGGGGCGCATCGCGCGTCATCTGTCCGCGGTCGGATTGCCGACGCGCCTGCAGGATATCGCAGGCTTCGCGCAGGAAGGCCTTGCCGACGCCGACGCGCTGCTGGCGCTGATGGCGCAGGACAAGAAGGTCAAGCGCGGCAAGCTCACCTTCATCCTGCTGGAGGCCGTCGGCCGCGCCGTGATCGCCAACAATGTCGAGCCGCAGCCGGTGCGCGACTTCCTGCAAGCCAAGCTGAAGGCCTAGACCGGGATGCCTCTCCTTCGGATCGTCATCCCGCTCTATCTTTTTGATTTGAGCATGATCCTTTCGGAAAACCGCTACACACTTTTCCGGATCATGCTCTAGCCACGGATCAGTTCAGTGGGATGGTTCACCTTCTCGATCGTGCTGCTCTGCCTGTTCATCTCGGCGTTTTTCGCGGCGAGTGAGACGGCGCTGACCGGCGCCTCGCGCGCCAGCATGCTGCGGCTGTCGAAGCAGGGCAACACCGATGCCGGTGTGGTCTCCAAGCTGGTCAACATGCGCGAGCGCATGATCGGCGCGCTGCTGCTCGGCAACAACATCGCCAATATCGGCGCCTCGGCGCTGGCGACCGGCGTGTTCACCGCCTGGTTTGGCGACGTCGGCGTGCTCTATGCCACCGCTGTCATGACCGTGATGGTCGTGGTGTTTGCAGAGGTGCTGCCCAAGACCATCGCGATCAACGCGCCCGACCGCATCTCGCTTTTGGTCGCGCGGCCGATGCGGCTGACGATCTTCGTGCTGGGGCCGCTGCTCACCATCATCGAGACCATCGTGCTGGCGCTGATGAAGCTGCTCGGCATCAAGGTCGGGGCGCATCAGGCGGTGCTGTCGCCGACCGAACGTCTGCGCGGTGCGGTCGATCTGTTGCATCACGAGGGCAAGGTCGAGAAGCAGGATCGCGACATGCTCGGCGGCTTGCTGGATCTCAGCGAGCTGCAGGTCTCCGACGTCATGGTCCATCGCACCGAGATGACGATGGTCAACGCCGACCTGCCGCCCGAGGAACTGGTGCGCGAGGTGCTGGCGAGCGAATACACCCGCATCCCGCTGTGGCGGGAGAAGCCGGAGAACATCGTCGGCGTGCTCCACGCTAAGGACCTGCTGCGCGCGATGCGCGCCAACGAGGGTGACATGTCGGCGATCGATGCCTCCGCGATCGCGCTGCCGCCCTGGTTCGTGCCGGAGATGCGTCCGGTCTCCGAACAGCTGAAGGCGTTCCGTCGCCGCAAGACCCACTTCGCCCTCGTGGTCGACGAGTATGGCGAGGTCGAAGGCATGGTGACGCTGGAGGACATTCTGGAGGAGATCGTCGGCGACATCTCCGACGAGCATGACGTCGTCGTTGCCGGCGTGCGGGCGCAGCCGGACGGCTCGGTCGTGGTCGACGGCTCGGTGCCGATCCGCGATCTCAACCGCGCGATGGACTGGCGCCTGCCGGACGAGGAGGCGACCACCGTCGCCGGCCTCGTGATCCACGAGGCGCGCTCGATCCCGGAGCGCGGCCAGAGCTTCACCTTCCACGGCTTCCGCTTCCGCGTGCTCCGCCGCGAGCGCAACCGCATCACCGCGCTGCGCATCGTCGCCGTCCCGCGCGAGACCGAGCTGGAGGAGAAGAAGCCGAAGCGGGCGGGGACGGCGTTCTAGTTCGAGTTGGCTAGGCTGCCGGTACCGTCACCCTGAGGAGCGCGCATCGCGCGCGTCTCGAAGGGTCGACGGCCACCAGCCGGGCCGTGCATCCTTCGAGGCTCGCTCCGCTCGCACCTCAGGATGACGGTTTGGCGACTGCCCCAGTGCTACTCGATATCGATCGAGATACCCGACAGCTTCCAGGCGCCGTCGGAGGGGATGAAGCCGAGCTGATACTTCACCTGCTTGGGCGTGGTGTCGAAATGACCCTTCAGCCGCAGCACGCCCTTGTCGTCGATCTTGGCGTCCTCGTCGAGAACGATCGGCTTGGCGACTACGGCGTCGAACACCGCGTGCTTGTCGACCAGATCCTTGAAGATGGTCTTGAGCTTGTCGGGCGGAAACTGGTCGCGGAACGGCTTTGAGATCTTGGCGTGGAACACGGTGAAATTGTTCGCCGCCACCGCATCGTTGAGCGAGACCAGGATGCTCTTGATCAGAACCTCCTGGACGAACGGGCTCGGCATGTCCAGCGCCGAGGCCGGGCGCATCGCGCAGATCAGGAGCAGGCCGGCGGCGGTGACGATCGACCGAAAACGTGGCCAGCAAGGGATCATCAATGGCCCCATATCATGCGTGGCGGTGCAATCCGTAGTTTCACCTGCTCACGCAGGGAGCAGGTCCATCCTGTTCTCATAGAGGAAAACCACTGCTTCGTCTTGAGGCAAGCGCGAACTAGCGCGGCTTTTCCCCGGGGCCGTGGGCGTGGATCGCCAGCGCATGCACCGAGCCGGCGAGTTCCTGCGCCAGCGTCGCATTTATCATGCGATGGCGTTCGATCCGGCTCTTCCCTTCGAAGGCCGGAGACACAATATATACCCGAAAGTGCGTCTCCCCGCCTGGCCTGTGGCCGGCGTGGCCCTCATGCAGATGTGACTCGTCGACGACGTCGAGGCTTTCCGGCAAGAAAGCTTCACGCAACTTGTTTATGATAGCGTCTTTGGTGCTCATGGCGGCGGAGTTAGGTTCGCGACAGCTTTTCGTCAATGGTGCAAGCGGGAAACGAGGTCCGCGCAATGTCAAGACTTGAAGATTTGTGCATTGCGTAGTCAAAGAGAACATGCCGATCGATTCATCAAAATTCTTCGACTCCATTCGCATCAAGCCGACCAAGGTCAGTGCGAAGCGCCAGGCGCAGGCCGGCGAGCAGGCCGTGACCTGCGAGTGGGCGGGTTGCCAGAACAAGGGCGCGCATCGCGCCCCGAAAGGCCGCGAGAATTCACGCGAGTATTGGCACTTCTGTCTCGACCACGTCCGTGAATACAACCAGTCCTACAATTTCTTCCAGGGTATGAACCCTGACGACGTCGCGCGCTACCAGAAGGACGCGCTGACCGGCCACCGTCCGACCTGGAAGATGGGCGCCAACAACGGCAAGAAGGGCGAGAGCGGTCTCGATGCCGCCTCCGATCCGTTCCACGTATTCTCCGAGCTCAACGGCCGCGGCCGCTGGCGCCCCGGACCCGGTGGCGCGGAGCCCAAGCCCGAGACCCGCAAGGTGATGAACGCCGAGCGCAAGGCGCTGCAGGTGATGGGGCTCGGGGCCGAGGCGACGCTCGAAGACGTCAAGTCGAAGTACAAGGCGCTGGTCAAGCAGCACCACCCCGACGCCAATGGCGGCGACCGCTCCACCGAGGATCGCCTGATCGAGATCATCAAGGCGTACAATTATCTGAAGACCGTGGTGCGCGAGGCCTGAAGTCTCTCGTCCTCGTCGCCCCTGCCTAGTGCGCAGTTGCGCACGGAGCTGGGGCCCATAACCACCGGCCGTTATCGTTTGCACAAGATGTCTGCCCGATTGCCCCATCGATGGGCCGCGGCGTGTGGGTCCCGGCCTTCGCCGGGACGACGGCGGAGTGAGTGGCTCCGCCGTCGTAAACGTTGATGCGGCTTAGTTCTCACCCCTTCGGCACCGTCCCGACATAGGACGAGCTCGGCCGGATCAGGCGCCCGGTGCGCCGCTGCTCCAGGGCGTGCGCGGTCCAGCCGGCGGCGCGCGCGGTGGCAAAGATCGGCGTGAACGCCTGCCGCGGGATTTCCAGCCCGTCGAGCAGGATCGCGGTGAAGAACTCGACATTGGTCTCGAGCGGCCGCTCCGGATTCTTTTTCCGCAGCGCCTCGCGGATGTAGGCCTCGACCTCGGCGGCAAATGGCAGGTCGGCGCCACTGGCCTCGAGGCGCTCGATCGCGACCTTCAGCACGTCGGCGCGCGGGTCGCGCACGCGATAGACGCGGTGACCGAACCCCATCAGCCGTTCGCCGTGCGCCAGCGCGCCGTCGACCCAGGGCTTGATGCGCTCGCGCGTCCCGATCGCGTCCAGCATTTCGAGCACCGGCTCAGGTGCGCCGCCATGCAGCGGGCCGGTCAGCGCGCAATAGCCGCCGGTGATCGCCGCGAACAGGTCGGCCTGCGTCGAGGCGATCACCCGTGTGGTGAAGGTCGACGCATTCATGCCGTGGTCGCAGACGGTGACGAGATAGGCGTCGAGCGCTGCCACCTCGCGCGGCTCGACCTTGCGGCCCAGCAGCATCCGCAGCGTGTCGGCGGCGTGGCCGGCATTCGGGTCCGGCGCGATCGGGTCGTGTCCCTTGGCGTGCTGGACCAGGGCGCCCGCGATCACCGGGAAGGCGCCGACGATAGTCGCCTCATGCTCCAGCCCGCTCTCGCCGCGGAGGCCCGCGATCGCGGCCCGGAAGCCGTCGACGATCGACATGCCGCGCGTCGCCGGCAGCAGGTCCGGCAGGCGGGCGAAGGCGCGTTCGCGGGCGGCGCCGAGGCTGGCGCGGACATTGGCTTCGCTCAGCGACTTGCCGGTGGCGCCGTTCCACAGCCGCGCCGTGACGCCCTCGAAGCTCGACTTGCCCGCGAGGTCGGCGACGTGCTCGCCGGCGATGATCAATTCGCCGCGCTCGCCGTCGACATGGCTCAACACGGTCTCGGCGGCAGGAACGCCGTCCAGACCGATCTGGCTCTTGGTGAGATGCATATTCATGGCCTGATCTCCTTGCTTCACCCCCTCAAGGTCAGGCCTCTCGACGAGTTGATCAATCTTGATTATATAAATCAATATGAAAAAATCCGCCGAGCTTTACCTCTCCGCTCGCGAAGCCGCCGCCGAGCTCGCGATCTCGCCGGCGACCCTCTACGCCTACGTCAGCCGCGGGCTGATCCGCTCCGAGCCGTCGCCGGATTCGCGCAGCCACCGTTACCGCGCCGAGGACATCAGGGGGTTGAAGGAGCGCCGCGTGCCGTCGCCGGAGCCGCGGGGCTTCCGTAATTTCGACGCCGACCTGCCGGTGATGGATTCGGCGATCGCGACCATCACCGAGCAAGGCCCGATCTATCGCGGCGTCAACTGCGTCGAGCTCGCCGAGCGCGACACGCTGGAGCACACCGCGACGCTGCTGTGGGATGTCACCGGCGTCGATCCGTTCGCGCCGGACAATTGCCCGCACCTCTCGGACGAAATGCGCGCGATCGCTGAGGCCGCGCGCCGCGCCCAGCCGATCGACCGCACGGTGGCAGTGCTGGCGCTGGCGGCAAGTGCCGATCCCGGCGCCTTCACGCGCGCGCCCGACGGCCGCGCCATGGTCGGCGGCCGCATCCTGCGGCTGCTGGTCGCGACCATGCTGAACGCTGCGCCATCGAACGAGCCGCTGCACGAGCAGGTGGCGCAGGTTTGGACGCCAGGCAACAAGCACGCGCCCGACCTGATCCGCCGCGCGCTGGTGCTGCTCGCCGATCACGAACTGAATGCGTCGACCTTCACCGCACGCTGCGCGGCATCGACCGGGCTCAATCTGTACGACGCTGTCATTGCGGGTCTCGTCGCGCTGAAGGGACCGATGCATGGCGGTGCCGGCGTGCTCGCCTCGCGCCTCGTCAAGACGATGCTCGACAATGACGTTGCGCCGGTGGTTCGTGAGCGGGTCGCGCTTGGCGAACGTTTCGCCGGCTTCGGGCACGGCGTCTACAAGAAGGGCGATCCGCGCGCGATCTCGCTGCTCGAGGCGCTGACGCGGGCCGGCGCGCCGCGCAAATTCACCAGGGAAGTGCCGGAGCGGATCGCGGAGGCAACGGGCGAATTCGTCAACATCGATTACGCGCTGGCGGTGCTGGTGCATGCGCTGCGGATGCCCGCGGGCAGCGAGCTTGCGCTGTTCGCGATGGCGCGCAGCGTCGGCTGGATCGCGCATGCCAGCGAGCAGCTTCAGCTCGGCAAGTTGATCAGGCCTCGCGCGCGCTATGTCGGTCCGGCACCCGGGCGGGCGGGAACGACCAACAGCATCTAGCGCATGATCCGGAAAAGTGGAGACCGGTTTTCCGAGAAGATCATGCGCAAGTGAAAGGAATTATTTCGCCGGCTTGGCCGGTTCGATCAGGCTGCCGCCATGCCGGCGGCGGATGGTCCAGACGGCCAGCGCCAGGATCACGGCGCCGCCCGCGACCGCAAACATCCAGAGATGCTTGCCGACATGGCCATGATGCGGCAGGCCGGCATAGTCATGCAGCGCGGTGACGGCGAGCACGCCGGGCAGCACATGCGCCGGCGCCCAGAGCAGGATCGCGGGGATGTTGACCGCGTAGAAGCGCGCCGGCGGCATGCCGAGCGCGCCGGCCGTGATCGGCACGAAGGCGCGGATCGGCGGCACGAAGCGGGCGAAGAACACCGCGAGCACGCCCCAGCGGTTGAAGAAGGCCTCGCTCTGCGCCACCACGCGCGGGTAGTTGGAAAGCGGCCAGGCCGACAGTATCTCGCGCTGGCTGCGGTGGCCGATCAGGTAGGCGGTGCCGTCGCCGAGCATCGCGCCGGCGGCCGCCGCGGCGAGCACCGGCAACAGCTTCAATTCGCCGCCCGGCACCAGCGCGCTCAACGCCAGGATGATGGTCGACCCCGGCACCAGGGAGCCGACCACCGGCACCGCCTCCAGCAGGGCGGCCAGAAACAGCGTCAGATAGGCAAGCCAGGCATGGGCCGAAACGAACGCGATCAAAGGGTCAAGGAATGAAGTCACAAAATTCCCATGTGGCGGTGTTATCGATTTGAGAGCTAACAACTCCCCGCCGGCCTGAAAAGTGCCCGGCCCGGGCCGGCCGTCGTGGTGCTGCGGCAAAAGTACGGCGGGATTTGCAGGGCAGCCTTCCAAAAACCGAGTTTCGCTCCTATCTTTATGATAGAACAACGGAACTTTGATTTGCTCGCGGGCTTCTGCCAACCGTTGCTCTCTGCTAGGCTTATGCGAAGCACCCCATCCGCAGCCAAACGATTAATCTGGTTTCGGGAACGCCCGGGACCTCGGAGGATGAATGACGACCGCCGTCCAGACCAAAGCTCAGGAACCCGTCGGCTTGCCCGACATGAAGGTGTCGGTCCGGCAGGTCTTCGGGATCGATAGCGACCTGGAAGTTCCCGCCTATTCCGAAGTCGATCCGCATGTGCCGGAAGTCGACAGCGACTACCGCTTCGACCGCGCCACCACGCTCGCGATCCTCGCCGGCTTTGCCAAGAACCGCCGCGTGATGGTCACCGGCTATCACGGCACCGGCAAGTCCACCCACATCGAGCAGGTTGCGGCCCGCCTCAACTGGCCCTGCGTGCGCGTCAACCTCGACAGCCACATCAGCCGTATCGACCTCGTCGGCAAGGACGCGATCGTGGTCAAAGAAGGCAAGCAGGTCACCGAATTCCGCGACGGCATCCTGCCCTGGGCGCTGCAGCACAATATCGCGCTGGTGTTCGACGAATACGACGCCGGCCGCCCGGACGTGATGTTCGTGATTCAGCGCGTGCTGGAAGTCTCCGGCCGCCTGACGCTGCTCGACCAGAACAAGGTGATCAAGCCGCATCCGGCGTTCCGCCTGTTCTCGACCGCCAACACGGTCGGCCTCGGCGACACCTCGGGCCTCTATCACGGCACCCAGCAGATCAACCAGGGCCAGATGGACCGCTGGTCGATCGTCACCACGCTGAACTACCTCGCCCATGACGAGGAAGTGGAGATCGTGCTGGCGAAGGCGAAGCACTACCGCACGCAGGAAGGCCGCGACATCGTCAACAAGATGGTGCGGCTTGCGGATCTGACCCGCAACGCGTTCGCCAATGGCGACCTGTCGACGGTGATGAGCCCGCGTACGGTGATCACCTGGGCCGAGAACGCCGACATCTTCAGCGATATCGGCTTCGCGTTCCGCGTCACCTTCCTCAACAAGTGTGACGAATTGGAGCGGCCGCTGGTCGCCGAGTTCTACCAGCGCTGCTTCAACGTCGAGCTGCCGGAATCCTCGGTCAACGTGGCGCTCAGCTAGTCCATGCCGAAAATCTCCGTCGAGCGCACAGTCACACAGACGAAGAAGGCGGTGCTCGGCGGATTGCTCCACTACAACAACGAGAAGATGGGGAAGCAGAAGTACAAGCGCTTCGCCATCTCGCTGCGGCAAGGCGACGAGATTGTCGGCGGCATCGTCGGCGAGGTCTGGACCGCGGTGTTGTTCATCCAGTTGTTCTGGATGGAGCAGAAGTTTCGCAACAAGGGCTTTGGCGCGAAGCTGATCAAGGCGATCGAGGACGAGGCGCGGCGCTTCGGAGCGACGCGATCCTATCTGGATACGATGAGCTTCCAGGCGCCGGGCTTCTACCGCGCCAACGGATATAAAGAGTTCGGTTCGATTGAGGGGTATCCCGGCGGCGTAACGCGCCATTGGTTTACGAAATCGCTATGACAACCTCCAACATCAAATTCCGTCCCGGATCCAAGGAAGCGCCGACCGAGCCGTTCAAGCGCTCGGTATCGGCGTGCCTGAAGGCGATCGCCAAGAAGCCGGAGCTTGAGGTCTCCTTCGCCGCCGAGCGCCCGGGGCTCGCGCCCGGCAAGGCGCGGCTGCCGGAGCCGGCGCGCAAGATGACCAAGCGTGATGCGGCGATCGTGCGCGGCCACGCCGATTCGATCGCGCTCAAGATCGCCTGTCACGATCCCAAGGTGCATCGCAAGCTGATGCCGGGTAATCCGCAGGCGCGCGGCGTGTTCGAGGCGGTCGAGCAGGCGCGCGTCGAGGCGATCGGCTCGCGGCGGATGGCGGGCGTTGCGAAGAACCTCACCGCGATGCTCGACGATCATTTCCACCGCGGCAAGTATGACGAGATCACCGACCGCGCCGACGCGCCGCTGTCGGATGCGCTGGCGATGCTGGTGCGCGAGCGTCTCACCGGCATGGCGCCGCCCGCGGCCGCCAAGAAGATGGTCGATCTCTGGCGTCCGACCCTGGAGGACAAGATCGGCTCGCGGCTCGACAAGCTCAGCCGTTTCACCGAGGACCAGGCGAGGTTCGGCGACCTCGTCCATGATCTGCTGTCGGCGCTCGATCTCGGCGACGACCGCAACATGGATTCGGACGATGACGACGACCAGGACGAGAACCAGGACGGCGAGAGCGATCAGTCCGGCGCCGAGGGCTCGCCCGACTCCGATGCCGCGCAGGAGATGAGCGCCGACCAGGCGCAGACGTCAGCGGAAGAGATGAGCGAAAGCGCGATGGAGAGCGCGCAGGCCTCCACGTCTGATACGTTCGACGACGGCGAGCTCGGCGACGACGAGACGCCGGGCGAGGCGACGCGGCCGAATGCGCGCGGACAGAACGAGCCGCGCGGTCCGGAATATCACGCCTTCGCGCCGAAGTTCGACGAGGTGATCGCCGCCGAAGACCTTTGCGATCACGACGAGCTCGAGCGGCTGCGCTCCTATCTCGACAAGCAGCTCGCGCATCTGCAGGGCATCGTGGCGCGGCTCGCCAACCGCTTGCAGCGCCGGCTGATGGCGCAGCAGAACCGCGCCTGGGATTTCGATCTCGAGGAGGGCATCCTCGATCCGGCGCGGCTGTCGCGCGTCGTCACCGATCCCTATCATCCGCTGTCCTTCATGCATGAGAAGGAGGCGACCTTCCGCGACACCGTGGTGACGCTGCTGCTGGATAACTCCGGCTCGATGCGCGGCCGCCCGATCACGGTCGCCGCCACCTGCGCCGACATTCTGGCGCGCACGCTGGAGCGGTGCGGCGTCAAGGTCGAGATTCTCGGCTTCACCACGCGCGCCTGGAAGGGCGGGCAGTCGCGCGAGGCGTGGCTCGCGGCCGGCAAGCCGGCCAATCCGGGCCGCCTCAACGATCTCAGGCACATCATCTACAAGTCGGCCGACGCACCCTGGCGCCGCGCGCGAAAGAATCTCGGGCTGATGATGCGCGAGGGCCTGCTCAAGGAGAACATCGACGGCGAGGCGCTCGACTGGGCGCACAAGCGCCTGCTCGCGCGTCCCGAGCAGCGCCGCATCCTGATGATGATCTCCGATGGTGCGCCGGTCGACGACTCCACGCTGTCGGTCAATCCCGGCAACTATCTCGAGCGGCATCTGCGTCACATCATCGACGAGATCGAGACCCGCTCGCCGGTCGAGCTGATCGCGATCGGCATCGGTCACGACGTGACGCGCTACTATCGCCGTGCCGTGACCATCGTGGACGCCGAAGAGCTCGGCGGCGCCATTACCGAAAAGCTCGCCGAGCTGTTCAGCGAGACTCACGGCTCGGCGCCCGCGCCGGGCATCCGGCACCGCCTCCACTCGTGAGACATGCGCTCACCCCCTAGCCGCCGCCGTTTCCTCCAGGGTATGGCGGCGGGGCTGTCGGCCGCCGCATTGCCGGGTCTTGCGCAGGCGCAGAGCGCGACCCAGCCGCCGGCAACGCCGAGGCCGGCTGCGAGGCCGAGCCCCTACCGGGTCAACGAACCGGTTTCGATCGACGTCAACGCGCGGCCGCTGCCGTCGTTCGATATCCGCGACCGCGCGCGCACGCGGTTCGGCGCGCTGGAATATCGCAGCGGCCTGATCCTGACCTCGTCGTTCTCCGGCTTCGGCGGCCTCTCCGCGCTACGGCTCGATCCCAAGGGCGAACGCTTCATCGCGGTCAGCGACCAGGGCAGCTGGTTCACCGGCCGCATCGTCTATCGCGGCCGGGAGATGGTCGGGCTCGAGGATGTCGAAGCGGCGCCGCTGCTCGGCGCCGACGGCAGGCCGATCACCGCGACCCGCGGCTGGTATGATTCGGAATCGCTCGCGCTCGACGGCTCGTTCGCCTATGTCGGTCTCGAGCGGGTCAACCAGGTGCTGCGCTTCGATTTCGCCAAGGGCTTTACCCGCTCGCGCGGCGAGGTGATTGCGCTGCCGCCGGCGGCACGCAAGCTTCCCAACAACAAGGGGCTGGAGGGGCTCGTCTTCGTGCCGAAAGGCCAGCCGCTTGCCGGTACGCTGATCGCATTCTCGGAACGCGGGCTCGATGCGAGCGGCAATTTGGTCGCCTTCCTGGTCGGCGGCAAGACGCCGGGCCAGTTCAGCGTCCGTCGCAGCGAGAATTTCGACATCAGCGACGCGGTCCTGCTGCCGTCGGGCGGCCTGTTGATCCTGGAGCGGAAATTCTCCTGGTTCGGCGGCGTCGGCATCCGCATCCGCCGTCTCGCGCTGTCCGAGATCGCGCCCGGCGCCGTGGTCGACGGCCCCGCGATCTTCAATGCCGATCTCGGCAACGAGATCGACAATATGGAAGGCATCGACGCCCATGTCACGGAGGAGGGCGAGACCGTGCTGACCATGGTCTCCGACGACAATTTCTCCCTGATCCAGCGCAACCTGCTGCTGCAGTTCACGCTGGTGGACTGAGGGCGCCGGCCCGGAGGGACCCCGTCAGGACATTGCTGATCTGCGCCCCGGCCTGCGCGGCCATCCGGACGGTTGGTGATCGGCCGTGGTGCCTCTATCTTAACCGGGCCCTCTCCCCGATCCCGGATATCCGCCGCATGAGCACCCTGTTCTCCCCGATCGAACTGCGCGACCTGAGACTCTCCAATCGCGTCATGGTCTCGCCGATGTGCCAGTATTCGGCCGTCGACGGCTCCGCCAACGACTGGCACTTCACCCACATCAACATGCTGGCCCTGTCGGGCGCGGCGATGTTCTGCATCGAGGCCACCCATGTCGAGGATATCGGGCGGATCACGCCGGGCTGCCTCGGTCTTTACAACGACGCCAACGAGGCGGCGCTGAAGCCGATCCTGGCCTCGGTGCGCAAGCATTCGAAAGCGGCGGTCGCCATGCAACTCGCCCATGCCGGCCGCAAGGCGTCGAGCCAGCGCCCCTGGGAGGGCGGGCAGTTGATCCCGATTGCCGAAGGCGGCTGGCAGACGGTCGGACCATCCAGCGTCCCGCACAAGGAAGGCGAGACCGCGCCGGTGGCGCTCGACGACGCCGGCCTGACGCGCATCCGCGAGGCCTTTGTCGCGTCGGCGAGGCGCGCCGACCGGCTCGGCATCGATGCGCTCGAGCTGCACGGCGCGCATGGCTATCTGCTGCACCAGTTCCTGTCGCCGATCGCCAACAAGCGGACCGACCGCTATGGCGGCTCGCTGGAAAACCGCATGCGCTTCCCGCTGGAAGTGTTCGACGCCGTGCGCGCCGTATTCCCGGATCACAAGCCGATCGGCATGCGGGTGTCGGCGACCGACTGGGTCGAGGGCGCCTGGGACCTTGCGCAGACCATCGAGTTTGCCAGGGAGCTGAAGAAGCGCGGCGTCGACTGGATGGATGTCTCCTCCGGCGGTGTCTCGCCGTTGCAGAAGATCCCGCTCGGGCCGGGCTACCAGGTGCCGGCGGCGCTGGCGGTCAAGGAGGCGACCGGCGTTACCACGATGGCGGTCGGCCTGATCACGGAAGCGAAGCAGGCGGAGGAGATCGTCTCGTCCGGCAAGGCCGATATGGTCGCGCTCGCCCGCGGCATGCTCTACGACCCGCGCTGGGGCTGGCACGCTGCCGCCGAGCTCGGCGGCGAGGTGAGCGCACCGCCGCAATACTGGCGCTCGCAGCCCTCGACGCAGAAGGCGCTGTTCGGCAAGACCACGTTCGGGACGCGCTGACAGCGCACCTCGCTTGCGAGGTCACGGCATGGCGGGCCCGAACCAGCGCGTCAGCGCGGCGTCGAGGCCCGTCGTGTCGGCGTCGTCGGCTGCCCAGGCGATGCAGGCATCCGGGCGGATCAGCAGCGAAGCGCCGCTACGTCGCGGCACGCATCGCACGAAGATATCCCAGCGTGCCGCGATCGCTGACGCGGCTCCATCAGTCGCATCGACCAGCACGGCCCTGCCGTCCTCCATCCGATCGAACAGGGTTGTTTCCGCGCCGTCGTCGCCGAGAGCAAAATTGCCGGAGAGCCGGCCGACCGATGGATGGTCGCTGCCGAGATCGTAACGGATCCTGATGCCGCTGATCATTTCGCCGAAATAGCGGGTGCCCTCGTCGAGGCTCATCAGATCAGCGACGATCTCGCGCAGGGCATCAGTCATGACGTCAGGCCGCATCAAGGCGACCTGGGCGCGGGTGTTGGCCAGCACCCTTGCCGCGATCGGGTGCCGCTCCTCGGTGTAGCTGTAGAGCAGGCTGTCGGGCATGCGATCGCACACGACCGCCGCAAGCTTCCAGCCGAGATTGACCGCATCGAGCAGGCCGAGATTGAGGCCTTGTCCGCCGAATGGCGAGTGCACATGCGCCGCATCGCCCGCCAAGAGGACGCGGCCCCTTCGATAGCTGTCGGCCTGTCGCGCATTGTCGGTGAAGCGCGTCGCGGTCTTGACGGCGGTGACGCGAACGTCGACGCCGCTGATCCGGCGCAGGGTGGTCTCGATCTCCTCGCGCGTGACCGGCGCGCTGCGATCGGCCGGCGGTCCGTCGAACTCGGCCAGGAACACCCGGCCAGGAATCGGTCCATAGGCCATCATGCCGACCGGCGTTCGCCGCCAGCCGACCGGCAGAAGTCGATCTGGATGATCGAGGTCGACGATGGCCTGGTGTCCGGTGAGGGTCGGTTCGGTGCCGGGGAATGCGAAGCCTGCGCGCTTGCGCACGGCGCTGCGTCCGCCGTCGCAGCCGACGAGATAGGCCGCGTGCAGCGTGGCATCGCCGGACGCGTCCCTGGTCCGCGCCACGACGCCGTCGCCGCTATCCTCGAAATCGATCAATTCGCAGCCGCGCCTGATCTCGATGCCGAGCGCGTGGGCGCGCCCGGCGAGCATCGTTTCCAGGGCTCGCTGGTTCACCCCGCGCAACCGCCGGTCCGGCTCGCGCTGACGCGTCTGGTCGATCAGGAAAATGCCCGAGAAGTGACCGCCGAATTTCTTGAACGGCAGGTCGCTCGCATCGCCCGAGCCCTTCATGAGCCTGGACATGCTGTCCGCCATGCTGCGTTCGACCGCATTCATCGCATCGCCGAGGCCGCGGCGCTCGAGGGCCTCGCCTGCTAGCGCGCCGATCGCGCCGGCCTTGATGGTCTGGTCGGGCTCGGCCAGCCGCTCGATGACGATCACGTCGGCGCCGCCCAGGGTCAGTTCGATCGCCAGCAGCAGTCCGGTCGGCCCGGCACCGACCACAACCACATCGGTTCGTTCACGCGTCACGCCGTCACCATAAAATTATACTCAGTATAATATTTATTATGGTACAAATTCCCGCATGTCAAATCAGGGCGGGTTGCGGGAGCGGAAGAAGGAGGCGACGCGCCAGGCGATCTCGGATGTCGCCACCGAGCTGTTCCTGGAACGCGGCTTCGACAATGTTTCGGTGGCCGAAGTCGCCGAGGCAGCCGAGGTCTCCCGGATGACGGTGTTCAATTACTTTCCACGCAAGGAAGACCTGTTCTTCGACCGTGAAGAGGAAAGCCGTCAGTTGCTGCGGACTGCCTTTGCCGAGCGTCCGGCCGGCGAGGCGCCGATCGCGACGCTCCGCAAGCTGGTGCACAGCCTGGCGGATCGCGTGCATCCGTTCGCGAAATTCACCGACGCAACGGCGAAATTCTGGCGCACCGTCGCCGAGAGCCCGGCGCTCTCGGCGCGGGCGCGCGAGATGCGTGACGAACTGATCGATGATCTCGCGAGCGTGCTGGCGGCAGCCATCAAGCGCCCGCTCGCCGATGCCGATGCCCGGCTCGCCGCGTCGATGGTGGTCACGGCGCTGACCGTCGCCTATGCGGAAGGGCTTCGCGAGCACAAGGCCCGCAGGTCGGCTGCGACGTCACGCGAGACCTTCCTGCGGATCATGGAGCGAAGCTTTTCCGGTATCGCGATCATGCTGAAGGATACGCCCTACGCATGAATCCCGGCCGAGCCGGATGCGACAAGGCCATTGTTCTGCCGTAGCCGGGGCAGCTACTCTCGAAGCGCGTGCGGAAGACACGCATCGAACAAAGAGAGGAAACCCATGGAACTCGGATACTTCGCGATGCCGTCGCATCCGCCGGAGTGCGGATTGAAGGAGGGCCACGACTGGGACCTGCAGGTGCTGCGCTGGCTCGACGAGCTCGGCTATCAGGAAGCCTGGATCGGCGAGCACCACACCGCACCCTGGGAGCCGCATCCGTCGCCTGATCTGTTGATCGCGCAGGCGCTGCTGCAGACCAAGAACATCCGCATCGGGCCCGGCGGCTTCCTGCTGCCGTATCATCACCCGGCCGAGCTCGCCAACCGCGTCGCGATGCTCGATCACCTCTCGAACGGGCGGCTCAATTTCGGCGTCGCGGCCTCCGGGCTGCCGAGCGACTGGGCGATGTTCAATGTCGACGGCATGTCGGGACAGAACCGCGACATGACCCGCGAGGCGCTCGAGATCATTTTGAAGATGTGGACCGAGCCGGCTCCCTGGACCCACAAGGGTAAGTTCTGGACCGTGACCAAGCCGGACACGATGTTCGATTTCCTCAAGCCGCACATCAAGCCTCAGCAAGCGCCGCATCCGCCGATCGGCGTCGCGGGGCTCTCCAAGAATTCGGATACGCTGAAGCTCGCCGGCGAGCGCGGCTTCATTCCGATGAGCCTCAACCTCAACCCTGCCTATGTCGGCAGCCACTGGGATTCGGTCGAAGCCGGCGCGGCCAAGACCGGCCGCACGCCGAGCCGCAAGGATTGGCGAATGGTGCGCGAGGTATTCGTCGCCGACACCGATGAAGAAGCATGGAAGCTGTCGACCGGCGACATGATGGGCCGAATGATGGGCGAGTACTTCCTGCCGCTGCTCGGCCACTTTGGTTTCAAGGATTACCTGAAGGCCTCGCCCGACGTGCCGGACAGCGACGTCACGGTCGAATATTGCGCGCGCAACAACTGGATCGTCGGCTCGCCTGCGACCGTCACCGAGAAGATCGAGAAGATCTACCAGGAGGTCGGCGGCTTCGGCGTGCTCCTGGTGTTCGGCTTCGACTACAAGCACAAGCCGGAAGCCTGGCACAATTCGCTGCGGCTCCTGAAGCAAGAGGTGCTGCCGCGGCTGAAGCATCTCGACGCCTCGGTCGGCCGCGCGGCGTAGGATTGACGGTGAAGATAATACGGGGCAGCGGTAACGCTGCCCCGTATTCATGACGGATCGCCGGCGTCAGGTGGTGCCAAGCCAGAACCGCGTTTCGGTTTCCGCCCAGCCCTTGCCGATGCGGTTGCCCAGCCAGGTGTCGCTGCGCTTCAGACCCTTGTCCTTCTGGCCCTCCGGCGTGTTGCGCCAGGCCTGCCAGCGATACTGGCCGTAGATGCTGACGATGCGCGCCGCATAGGTCAGCGCCAGCTGCGAATCGCCCCTGATGATGACGAGGTTGTCGTCGTTCTTGGTGCTGGCGCGGTCGGAGAAATTGTGCGAGCCGGTCATGACCACCGGGTTCTTGCCGGCCGGATCCAGCACGATCACCTTGCTGTGCACGGCGATCATGAACTTTCCGGTGTTCTTGATCTCGTGCTCCCACCAGTCCGCGGTCTTGTCGATGCCGGCGGGCCGGATCACGTCGGCGATCTGCTTGCCCTTGAAGACCTGCTGCTGTCCGTCGCCGGCCAGGAGCTGCAGCTGATCCTTCGGGCTGTCCTTGCCCTGCGCCGGGAAATTGTTGAGCACCCCGCGCACATAAAGCTTCTTGTCCTGCGCCTTCTCCAGGATCGGGCCGAGCAGGCCCTTGTTGCCGGGATTGAGCATCAGGCACACCGCGCCATGCTCGGTGTCCTCGATCATCTTGGTGGCTTCCTTGAGGTCGCCGCTCCTGGTGGTGGGCGTGAACCAGACGCTGAGCTTCGACTTGCCGATGGTGAAGGGCCATTCGTGATCGCCGGCCACGGCCAGCGCCTTCGGCGACTTGCTGCCGTCGGCGTAGATCGCTTTCCAATGGTCATGATAGGCCGCCGCGACCTTGTCGTCGGTGATCTCGAGCCCGTTGTTGTTCTGGGTGCACAGTCCGGTCCGGGTCCAGTTGGTGCTGCCGGTCCAGACCACCTTCGGCTTCTGCGCGCCGTCGCAGAACACCGCGAACTTGTTGTGGGCGTAACGGCTCGGCGCGATCTTGCGGCGGACGATGTCGACGCCGGCCTTCTTCAGCACGCCGGCGTTCTTCTCGGTGTCCTTGGCGGTGGCGTCGGCCTTGCCTGTGCTGTTGCCGAGCACGACGTGCGCCTTGCCCTTCATCGCGGTCAGCGCGGCGATCAGCTCAGGGTCGTTGAACTCGTAGAGCGCGAGATAGACGTCGCGCTTGCTCTTCTTGGCTTCAGCCAACAGCGCCAGCAGGCGGGCGCCGAGCTGGCCCTTGAGGAAGTCACGGATCTTGTTGCCCTTGGTCGAGATCGCCTTCTCCAGGGTTTGCGCCGGCTTTTTGTCCTTGCCGATCGCGCGCGACAGCCATTGCGCCGAGATCGCGCCGCGGTTGAACCATGGCTTGAGCGGGCCCGACGGCATTGCGGAGACGTATTCGGTCCATGTCGCTGGCGCACTGTAGGCGGGCTTCACCTTGGTGGCGCCGTCCTTGAGAACCGGAACGACGCCATAGCGGACCGGCGCGTCGGTTGGCGCCAGGAAATCGGTCCAGTTGGTCTTCTGCACCGGCCATTCGGTGCTCGGCCGATGTTCGCCCGGCTTGTGATCCTGCGCCTGGTCCTCGAACCCGACCCAGGTGTCGACCACGGTTGCACTTTTGCCCTGCTGCTGACGATACAGCGCAAAGCCGAGGCAGTCCGGGATCATTGCCGCGACCTCCCAGACCACGAAGATGCCGTCGGTGGTCGGGAACGCCTGAATTGTGGAAATCATGGTGATGCCTCCAAATCGCGGCTGAGAAATATCCGGTCGACATGAACCTGGCGCGTCAACGTCGCCCGGCGATCCCTGAAGTCGCGTCGGATCGTTCCGGGCGTCGGGGCAGCTGATCTAGCAAGGAGAGTATGCCAGACAATCTACAACCTGGTCTGTCGGCAGGATCACAGATCGGTCACGTCGTGCGCACCCGTTGGGCCGCGATGCTGTGGGCCCGATCGCGGCTTCCTACAGCAACCGCACCGTGACCTTCGCCTTGCCCTTATGGTCGCCGTAGAACCATCCGCAGACCCAGGGCAGGCTGATGACGGCCTGGTTGACGTAGAGGAAGATCTCGCCGCTGCGATCGGCGGTGAAACGCGCCTTGTAGACCTGCGGGTCGGTGTTCGACACCGGCAGGGGGTCGAGAAAATACTCGTCGACGCCGGTCTCTCCGACCCGTGCGATCAGCCTGAACCATGGCCGGAACAGGATCCGCCGCAGGAAGATCGCGAAATAGCCGCGCAACTGCTTTGTGCCTTCGATGGTCGAGGTCCGGTATCCGATCGGCGTCACCGCGCGGCCGGCGTCCTCCCATGGCTCCGACATCGTGATCGCGATCTCGTATTTGAACCCGGTGCGGACCTTGAGGCCGGTCGGCGCACAGATGGCGCCGGTGTCGAAGTCGGCGGCATCCTGCGGGATGCCCTTGTCGACGGCGACAAGCTTGTCCGTTGCAGTGCCCTTGCAGAATGCCCCCGTCGAATCGGCGAGATTGAACAGGAAGTGGCTGAACAGCGTCGCGCTGAACCAGACCAGCAGGGCCGTGAGCAGGAAAGGGACGACATGCCGCTTTCCGACGTTGAGAATCCACTGATAGACCGCGCTGGTACGGAATCGATAGATCGCATCGTGCATGAACCCGGAGAGTGGCGTCGGCTTCGCGCGGTCACGCCAGATGATCCGCATCCTGTCGCTGATCGTCGCGCTGAGCGAACTGCCGGCACCCATCAGCACGATGACAGCAAGGATGCCGCCGGCGAACCATTCCGGATTGCCGGCGTACCAATCGGTCCACCAATGAAAGGAATCGGGCAGGAACGATTGAACGAAGCGCACTAGCTCCGAGATCATCCTGACAGGTGAGCTGAATTCGTGCTCCTTGTGCTGGTTGTGGAACAGCCAGAACGTGGCCAGATGCAGCGACGCCGCCAGCGTGGCGAAGTAGGCGATCCGCCGCATCCAGACGTAGTTCCACAGCTTCTCCTGTGCGGCATAGCGCGCCGGTGCGCCCGCGGGCGTCTCAAACGTATTGGCGCCGAGCGGAGTGACCTGGCCGCTGCGCGACACGACCACGTAGTTCGGCGGAAGTCCGATCGGGGCATAGGCATTGGCGCCGCTGTCGATCCGCTCGAACACGCTCTCGTGGATCTTCGGCATCGGCACGCTGACGCCGGCATAGGGATCGTTGCAGAGGTCGGCGACCTTGCGCGGACCGTACCGGTAGTACGCGCCGAGGCCGGCCCGGGAATCGTAGAGGCGGCCATCCTTGTCCTCGGAGGACTTGATTGACTTGATCGCGTCAGGGTCGGCGATCGGTGCGCTCTTGAATGCGAGGCCGCGCTTGACGGCTTCGTCGACCAGCCAGGCCAGCGGCACGAATGCGACAGCGTCGTCCGGATAGCCGCCGCCGACATTGGCGTGCATGCCGACGAACCAGACCTGGACGAGGCGCTCGCCATCGATGCTGGTCGGCACGGCCGGTGCGGGCTGCCCCGGCTCTTGCTCGGTCCAGAGCACCGGATGAAAGGTCGTGCGCTCGTCGTCGAGCGCCAGCGCGTGTCGCGCGCACTTGACCTTCGGGCTGAGAGTCCGGTTCGGTAGTTCGAGCGGCCACACCCAGTTGGAGATGCCGCGCGTCATCTCGTCGATCGGCAGGCCATAGGCCGCGACGGTATCCCAGATGCCGATGAACTCGATCGCCGGCACCGGCTTCCGCGCGATCCTTGCATACGGCTTGTTGCCTCGAAGGCGATCCCACAGCGGCACAAGAACATAGTCGCGCAGCGCGCGGAACAGCACCTCGATGCGCCAGATCGAGTGGTAGCCCTCGGCCCGGTATGCGCGATAGGCCTTCACCGCGCCGTCGTGCAGCTCGGATTCGGTGTCCGCGACGATCAGGCCCTGATCGAGGATGAGTGCGGCGAGCGTGCGCACGGTGAACGCGCCGCGGCTGAATCCGAACAGGTAGACCTTCGAATCGTTCTCGTGGTCGTAGTTCCGGCAGATGAACTTGTAGGCGTCGAGGATGTTGCGCTTGAGGCCGTAGCCGAAGGCGCCGCCGAGGATGGCCAGCGGAATGAATTTCGACGTGCCGACGCCGTCATCATATTTGGCGGCCTGCGTATTGCCCTGCAAATCCAGCGACTGAAATATCCGCCAGACATTGGTGCGCCAGACGCTGGAAGCGGCGTTGCCGGTGCCGTCGGACAGAATAATGATCTTCGGACTCGGCATTAAAGGATGCTCGCTGAAACGAATGAAGCGGATGGCGCAGCGTAGCAGGGACCGGATCGATTGCTACCTTTGATCGTTCTTTAAACATTCCATGCCGCGATAGGTGTGAACTGGCGCACAAAGCGTCACGTGGTCGCGGCCATGTGAGAGGTGACCGCTTTCGCGCTGCTGCGAAAAGGCCTAGCCTGATAGCGGCGCAATTCATTGATGAGGCACAGCCATGCGCAGCCACGTCAGAAAATTTGCCCATGTCCTAGAGCGCTTCGGCCTTGCTTTGGCGGGAGCTGCAAGCGGTCTGTTTGTCGCCATCCATGTCGGCTCGAGCGTCTCGGCGCTGACCTCGCAGGCGTTCCTGCTCATCATGATGCTGGGCGGCGCGATCGGCTTCTATCTCGGCATCGATACGCCCCCCAAGCTGTTCCATCCGAAGGATACGGCCTCGATGCGCAAGATCGACGCGGCGGAGCTGCTCGGCGCGATCGGGACCTTCCTCGCGACAATGGTTGCGTTCTTCTCGGTTGGCGTCGTCGTGCTGCGCAGCGAGCCGGACATCGGCTGGACCGCGGCCATCATGGCGGGCTGGGTGCTCGGCGTTGCCATGCAGATCGTCGGCGGCACGATCGCGCGGGCGCGCGCGTGAAGCGTCGGAGTGGCGTTGGACGAGGCTGGTTTGCTGGCTCGGGATCGGTCGTGTTGCAGGGGGGATGGTCTGAACGCAAGTCCTGTGTCGGCCGTCACCGCTACGCCGGGACACCGCAAAGGCCTACGCCGAGCCGGATCAGCTGCTACTGCGCCTCCCTCATCGGTTCGCGACCTTGGCGGGGTCCTTGACCGCCTTGAACGTCTCCTGCTCGACGCTGTAGAGCTCGCCGCCGACCTTCTCGACCCTGCGAATGTAGATGTCGTGGACGACTTCGCGCGTCTTCGGGTCGATCGACATCGGGCCGCGCGGGCTTTCCCAGGCCATGCCCTTCATGGCTTCGACCAGCGCATCGCCATTGGTCTTGCCGCCGGTCACCTTCAGCGCCTCGTAAATCAGATGCATGCCGTCATAGGCGCTGACGCTGATGAAGTTCGGTCGAACATTCGCGTTGGCCTTGCGGAACGCCGCGACATAGTCGCGGTTCAGCTCGGATGGATGCGCGGCGGAGTAGAACCCCGCCGTGATCATGCCGATCATCGCATCGCTCATGCCCGGCAGGTCCTCGTCGTCGGCGATGTCGCCGGGGCCGATCAGCTTGATCCCGCTCTTGTCGAGCCCGCGCTCGACGAACTGCTTGGCCAGGATACCGGCCTGGCTTGTCGGGACAAAAATGAACAGGGTGTCGGGATTGCCATCCCGCGCGCGCTGCAGGAACGGCGCGAAATCGGGGTTGGCCAGCGGCACTTTCAGCGCTTCGACGATCATTCCACCTGCCGCGGTGAAGCTCGCCGAAAATACGCCGGCGGCTTCGCGCCCGGGTGCCCAGTCGGATGCGATGATGGTGGCCCGGTTCGATCCGTTTCTCGCCGCCCAATCCGCCAGCACGCTGGCCTGCTGCGCGTGCGTCCAGCTGGTGCGCACGAAGTAAGGCGACCGTTCGGTCACGATCGAAGTGCCCGATACCATCACGACGGTTGCCGTCTTGCTCTCATTGGCCAGCGGCGCGAGCGCCAGCACGCTCGGCGTCAACCCGCCGCCGAGGATCGCCACCTCGTCGTTGACGATCAGCTCCTGCGCAATGCGCTTGGCATTGTCGGGCACGCTGGCATCGTCCCGGACGATCAATTCGACCTTGCGGCCGGCGACCATGTCGCCGTGCTGCGCCATATAGAGCCGCGCCCCGGCGACCGCCTGTTTGCCGACCGGCCCCAGAACGCCGGTCAATGGCATCACCAGCCCGACCCTTACGACGTCCTGCGCCTGGGTGGGTCCCGGTCGCACCGCCGCAAGCGCCAGAACGGCCCCGACCAACATGGCAAACCGGGTACTCGACATGGCCAACCTCCCGCGAGCCCGGAGATGATGCCGGGCCGGTTCGCGACTATCGGCTTCGGGCCAGGGAAGTCCTGATGAAGAAGTGACAGAACGGCGAATTTCCTGCTAAATTTTCCCGATTGGTGCCGTCTGTGGGCATGGAGTGACCTCTATGGACCCGGCGACTGATTCCGTTTTGATATTTGATTCCTTTGAGCTTGATCTCGCCCGCGGCGTAGCCCGCGTGGATGGTGTCGATCTCGATCTCAGGCCGAAATCATTCGCGGTGCTCGGCTATCTCGCCGGCAATGCCGGACGGCTGGCGTCCAAGCAGGATCTGCACGAGGCGGTCTGGGGTAACGTCGCGGTTTCCGACGACTCGCTCGTCCAGTGCATCCGCGAGCTGCGCCTGAAGCTGCGCGATGATGACCACCGCATCATCAAGACGGTGTCTCGCCGCGGCTATCGTCTCGATGCCAGGCCGCTGCCGCCGCCGCACGATCATGGATCGCAGAACGTCTCGCGCCGAACGTCCGCTCCCCGCGGCATCGCGGCACGCTTGGCCGCGCTTCCCCGATGGTCGCTGATCGCCGGCCTGTCGGTGATCGCCTTCGCATCATTCGCATCCGCGCCGCCGCTCGCCAACGGGATGTGGCATCCTCTGGCCGAATTGGCGCACTGGCTTGTGCCGCAGGATCACGGCATCGTGCCGGAGCAGGATGTCGAGCGGATCACCGCGCTGGCCGCCGAGAAGCAGCTGCCGCTTCCCGCCTATCGCGTTCGCGCGCCGGCAAGTGACGTACCGGACAATGTCCGCCGCTTTCTCGGCGTGTGGGTGAGCGCCGAGGGTTGGATCAATTCGCACCGCCAATTCATGATGATCGTCACCAATGTCGATCGGGATGGTGTCGCGACCGGCTATCTCGTGAACGGCCCGGCGATGCCGCACAGCCGTGTACCCGGGCCCGGCTTTTCCGGCGGCTTCACCGGATATGTCCTCGACGACGTCTTGCGCTATGACGGCAATACCGGACTGCACTCCGCCTCCATCACCGCGGATGGGCGGATCGAGTTCAAGCTCGTCTTCCGCGAGGGAGGTACCGGTGTCGTGTTCCTCGAACCGCTCTGGACCCTTGCCCACCCGGGCCGCATTGCACGCAGTCAAACCTGATCGAGACGCACCCGGTGTGATTACGCGCGCCGCGAAACACCGAGCCCCGCCAGATGCGTGTCGACGAACTGCGCGAGGCGCTCGCGCAGCATCTCGGGCGGGACCGCGACCATGCGCTCCTCGATGCCGAGTGAGATGATGCCGTGGACCGCGGAGAACATCGTCCGCGACAGCAGCGCGACGTCGCCGGGATCACGATCGGGCAGCAGCCGGAGCAGCGGCGCATGCATCAGCGCGAACGCGTCCATCACCATCGTGAGGATGTCTTCCGGAAACGGCCGGTCGTCCTCCATCCGGTGCTCGAACAGCGAGCGCAGCAGATTGGCGTGCTCGGTGGCGAAGCCGAGATAGGCGTCGGCAAGTCCGTGTAGCTGGCGCAGGGGATCGTCGGCCGGGACCGCCTTGAGGCGTGTGGTCAGGGCGTGAACGGTCTCCCGGTTCACGGTCAGGATCAACCCGTCGAAGTCGCCGAACTCATTATAGACACTGCCGATGGAGCAGCCGGCGGCCTCGGCCACATCGCGAACCTTGAGTGATCTCAATCCCTTAGTGGCGATTGACCGGCGCGCGATCTCGATCAGCAGGGCTCGCCGCTGAAGTTTTTTTCGGTCTCGTCGCGATTCTTCTTGAACAATGTTCATTTTCATACTACTAATTTGAGCGTTGCTCAAGTTGGCATAGGAGGCCACTCAGATGCAGACCCTAGCACTTCAATTGACCACCACCCTTGTCGATGACTCGATCGAGCTCGTGAAGGGCTTCGGCCGCGCCGTCCTCAATCTGGCGACCGCGCCGATCGAGCGGATTGCCCGCGCCTGCGACGTCGCAGGCGTCCTGGAGCAGCGGCGCGCGGATCGGCGCGCGCCGCGCCAGGCGGCTGCGAGCGGAGGCCGCTGCAAGCCGCGCAACTGCCGATGGTCACCGTTCGGCGGCTTGAGTGAATTGACCTGAAGCACGCGGCCCGCAATTGTCGGCGAAACCTCAACAAAGCGCTCACCATGTCCTCTGCGAGCCTATCCGGCGTCGATCAACCCCAGGTCTGGATAAGGTCTCGTACATCTCTGGCGGGCAATGTCGCGACGTCCCGGTTCGCCCGATTTTGCGCGCCTTCGAACCGATACGTTGCGGAAAAGACTAAAGGCTGCGGCATCTCCGTCATTTTCCCCACGCTCACCATTCTCCGCCACCCGAATTCGCAGACCTGCCAGCGCCGTGCGCGCTAACCCAAGGAACCGGTCATGATCAAGGAATTGATGACGTCCCGCCGCTTCGCGCCGCTGTTCTGGTCGCAGTTTTGCTCGGCGTTGAACGACAACGTGCTGAAGAACGCGCTCGTCATCATGCTGCTGTATGGCGTCGCCAACGAGCAGGGGCCGGCGCTGGTCCAACTCGCGGGGGCGGTGTTCATCGCGCCGTTCTTCGTGCTCTCGGCGCTCGGCGGCGAGCTCGCCGACCGCTACATCAAATCCGTCGTCGCCCGCCGGCTGAAGTTCTTCGAGATCTTCGCCGCGGCCTTTGCCGCCGCCGGCTTCTTCACCCATTCGATCCCGCTGCTGTTCATCGCGCTGGCGCTGTTCGGCATCGTCGCCGCGCTGTTCGGCCCAGTGAAATATGCCGTTCTGCCCGACCAGCTGTCGGTGTCTGAACTCGCGACCGGCAACGCGCTGGTCGAGGGCGCAACCTTCATGGCGATCCTGATCGGCACCATTGCGGGTGGCATGTTCGTCGCCGGCGCCAGCCACATGGGCTGGATCTGTGCCGCCGTGGTCGGCCTGTCGGTGCTGTCCTGGGGCTTTGCGTCACGGATCCCGGTGACGCAGCCGTCCGCGCCGGATCTGCCGATCACCAAGAATCCCTGGACCTCGACCGTGCGCCTGTTGAAGTCGCTCTATGCCGAGCCGCGGCTGTGGGACGGCATGGTGATCGTGTCCTGGTTCTGGATGGTCGGTGCGATCGTGCTGTCGCTGCTGCCTGCGCTGATCAAGGAAGGCGTCGGCGGCACCGAGGGCGTGGTCACGCTGTGCCTTGCCGTGTTCGCGATCGGCATTGCCGCCGGCTCGCTGTTCGCCGCGCAGCTGAGCCATGTCCGCCCGAACCTCGCGCTGGTGCCGATCGGCGCCATCGTGATGGGCGTGGTCGGCCTCGACCTCGCCTGGGCGATCGCCACCACCTCGCTCGGCAAGGATGTCACCGCGGTTGCGTTCGCGACCTCGTTCGGCGGCTTCCGCATGCTGGCCGACTTCTTCCTGTTCGCCTTCGGCGGCGGCCTGTTCGTGGTGCCGTCGTTCGCTGCCGTGCAGGCCTGGACCGCGCCGTCCGAGCGCGCCCGCATCATCGCCGCAGGCAACATTTTGCAGGCCGGCTTCATGGTCGCCGGCGCGGTGTTCGTCGGCGCCCTGCAATATATCGGCCTGCCGATCGCCTGGATTTTCTTCGGCCTCGCCGTCGCGAGCTTCGGCACCGTCTGGTTCGTGCTGAGCAAGTGGGGCAAGGAGGGCGTGCGCGACTTCGGCGCGCTGCTGTTCCGGGCGCTGTTCCGCGTCGAGGTGCGCGGCATGGAGAACCTGCCGCCATCGGGCACGCGGATGCTGATCGCGCCCAACCATGTCAGCCTGGTCGATGGCCCGCTGCTGCACGCCACCTTGCCGATCGATGCGAGCTTCGCGGTCGACACCGGCATCTCCAAGGCGTGGTGGGCCAAGCCGTTCCTGAAGATGATCAAGCACTACACGATGGACCCGACCAAGCCGCTGGCCGCGCGCGACCTGATCAAGCTGGTCGCCGCCGGCGAGCCGGTGGTGATCTTCCCGGAAGGGCGCATCACGGTCTCGGGTTCGTTGATGAAGGTCTATGACGGCACCGCAATGATCGCCGACAAGGCCGATGCGGTCGTCGTCCCGGTCCGCATCGAGGGCGCGCAGCGTTCGCATCTCAGCTATCTCAAGAATGGCGAGATCAAGCGCTCCTGGTTCCCCAAGGTGACGATCTCGATCCTGCCGCCGGTGAAGCTGCCGGTCGACCAGTCGCTGAAGGGCAAGGCGCGCCGCAATGCCGCCGGTGCCGCGCTGCAGGACGTGATGATCAACGCCATGGTCCAGAACGCGATGCTCGACCACACGCTGTTCGAGGGCCTCGGCCACGCCTATCGCGACCGCGACACCGGCAAGCCGATCATCGAGGACGCGCTCGGCACCAAGCTGACCTACCGCAAGCTGATCCTCGGCGCCCAGGTGCTGAGCCGCAAGCTCGAGCAGGGCACCGCGGTCGGCGAGAATGTCGGCGTGCTGCTGCCGAACTCGGCCGGCGTCGCCGTCGTGTTCATGGCGCTGCAGACCATCGGCCGCGTGCCGGCGATGCTCAACTTCTCGGCAGGTCCAGTCAACATGCTGGCGGCGATGAAGGCGGCGCAGGTGAAGACCGTGTTGACCTCGCAGGCCTTCATCGAGAAGGGCAAGCTCGACAAGCTGATCGCGGCGCTCGCCGGCCAGGCGCGCGTCGTCTATCTCGAGGATGTCAGGGCCGGCATCGGCCTCGCCGACAAGGTCGCGGGCTTCCGCGCCGGCATCGCGCCGCGCGTCGCCCGCAAGGCCAACGATCCCGCGGTCATCCTGTTCACCTCGGGTTCGGAAGGCACGCCGAAGGGCGTCGTGCTGTCCCATCGCAACATCCTCGCCAACGCGGCACAGGCGCTGGCGCGGGTCGATGCCAATGCCAACGACAAGGTGTTCAACGTGCTGCCGGTGTTCCACTCGTTCGGTTTGACCGGCGGCATGATGATGCCGATCCTCGGCGGCATCCCGATCTTCATGTATCCGTCGCCGCTGCATTACCGGATCGTGCCCGAGCTGATCTACCAAACCGGCGCGACGATCCTGTTCGGCACCGACACCTTCCTCACCGGCTACGCCCGCTCGGCGCATGCCTATGACTTCCGCACGCTGCGGCTCGTCATCGCCGGTGCGGAGGCGGTGAAGGAGCGCACGCGGCAGATCTACATGGAGCGCTACGGCATCCGCATCCTCGAGGGCTATGGCGTCACCGAGACCGCGCCGGTGCTGGCGATGAACACGCCGATGGCCAATCGCCAGGGCACCGTCGGCCGCATCTCGCCGCTGATGCAGTACCGTCTCGATCCGGTCCCCGGCATCGAGGAAGGCGGCCGCCTGTCGGTGAAGGGCCCGAACGTGATGCTCGGCTATCTCCGTGCCGAGAATCCCGGCGTGCTCGAGCCGCTGCCCGAAGGCTGGCACGACACCGGCGACATCGTCTCGGTCGACGCGCAGGGCTTCATCGCGATCAAGGGTCGTGCCAAGCGCTTCGCCAAGATCGCCGGCGAGATGGTCTCATTGTCCGCGGTGGAGGCGATCGCGGCCGCGATCTGGCCGCAGGCCATGTCGGTTGCGGTCACGCTGCCCGATCAGCGCAAGGGCGAACGCATCGTGCTGCTCACTACGCAGAAGGACGCCGACCGCGCCGCGATGCAGCGCCAGGCCAAGAGCGTCGGCGCCTCCGAGCTCGCGGTGCCGGCCGATATCCGCGTCATCGACAAGGTGCCGCTGCTCGGCACCGGCAAGACCGACTATGTCGGTGCCACTGCATTGGCCAAGGAAATAGCAGCGGAACTCGCCGCGGCGCCCGCGCCGCAGGCCGAGCCCGCCGGCGATGAGGGCGAGGCCGAGCCCGCGCAGCTGGCGCAACACGTCGCATGAGGCTTGGCATGATGGTTGTGCTTTTCGGGAGCATGTTGTCAGATAGACGGCAACTGCTCCCGAGAAAGCACGATCATGCTGGACAAACTGAACCCGGCTACGGAGGACGCGCCTGAACTTGCCGCCGAGCGATGGATCGGCGCGCTGGATGCGGCGCTCGCGAGCCGCTCCATGGAGGCTCTATCCGCATTGCTTGCGCCGGAGAGCCACTGGCGCAATATCTTCGGCATCTCCTGGCAATTTGCGACCTTCAGCGGGCGGCAGCGCGTCGTTGCCGAACTGCTGACGCGCGCTGAAGCGGTCGGCGCGAGCGGATTTCGTCTCGATGACCGTGCCTTGATACCGCGGCGGGCCGTGGTGGCCGGACGCGAGACGATCGAGGCGGTCTTCACCTTCGACACGTCGAATGGTCCCGGCACCGGTGCGGTCCGCCTGCTGCATGAGAGGGGCGGAAATTCCGTGGCGTGGACGTTCTCCACGATGCTCGACTTCAACCGCATCTGCGAGGCGCGCGCCGATGGCGCCGCCGAGCAATCCCATGCGCGCGATTTCGCCGCACCCGACTGGCTGGAGCAGCGGCAGGCCTCGCGCGCCTATGCCGACCGCGAGCCCGATGTGCTGATCGTCGGCGGCGGCCATGCCGGCATCGCGGCCGCGGTCGAGTGCAAGCGGATCGGGCTCGATGCCCTGATCGTCGATCGCGAGCGGCGCATCGGCGACAATTGGCGGCTGCGCTATCGCGGGCTCAAGCTGCACAACAAGACGCCGGTCAATCTGTTTCGCTACCTCCCGTTCCCGCCGAGCTTTCCGGACTACATCCCGAAGGACAAGATCGCGAACTGGCTGGAGAGCTATGTCGACATCATGGAGCTCGACTTCTGGACCGAGACCTCGTTCGAGGGCGCGCGCTATGACGATACGACGCAGCGCTGGACCGTGACGCTGCAAGGGACCAGCGGCCCGCGCACGCTGCATCCGAAGCACATCGTGCTCGCGACCAGCGTCAGCGGCACGCCGAACATTCCCAGGATCGACGGCATCGGGAATTTCGAGGGGAAGGTGCTGCACTCCAGCGCCTTCGCGGCCGGGCGCGAATGGGCGGGGCGTTCGGTCGTCGTGTTTGGCACCGGCACCAGCGCGCATGATATCTGCCAGGAGCTGCACGCCGCCGGCGCCGACGTCACCATGGTGCAGCGCAGCCCGACCATGGTGGTCAATGTCGAGCCGGCGCAGCTCTACGACAAGACCTATCTCGGCGACGGCCCGCCGATCGAGGTGCGCGACATCCTCAATTCCGGCGTGCCGCTCCCGGTGATGAAGATCGCGCACAGGATCATCACCGACGAGGTCAAGCGGCTCGATGCGCCCTTGCTGTCGCGGCTGGAGCGCGCCGGCTTCCGGCTCGAGTTCGGCGAGGACGGCACCGGCTGGCCGCTGAAGTTTCGCTCCCGCGGCGGCGGCTACTACTTCAATGTCGGCTGCTCCGAATTGATCGCCGACGGCAAGATCCGCCTGATCCAGGCCGCCGACATCGCCGATATCACCGCCGCCGGCCTTGCGCTGAAGGACGGCACGTCGCTCGCCGCCGAGCTGTTCGTGCTCGCCACCGGCTACAAGGGCCCGGACCATCTGGTCGGCAGGTTGTTCGGCGAGGACATCGCCGCCCGCGTCGGCCGCGTCTGGGGCTTCGACGAGGCGACCCAGGAGCTGCGCAACATGTGGACGCGCACGCCGCAGCCCGGCCTCTGGTTCGCCGGCGGCGCGTTCTCGCAGGCCCGCATCTACAGCCGCTTCATCGCGCTGCAGATCGCAGCGATCGAGGCCGGCACGCTTTCCAAGCAACTCACCTGAACTCCACGCACTCGCACTGAAGGACTCCCATGCCGCTTCCGCTCGATCCCGTCATTGAGAAGATCATCCCGCTGCTGCCGCTGCGCGATCCCGAAACCATGACGCCGCAGAGCTGTCGCGATTCGCTCCGGGCGCTGGCGGAGGTGCGCAAGGCGGTGCCGCCGCCGCCGGTCGACGTGGCACGCGATATCGAGGTCGCTGGCGCCGCCGGCAAGCTCGGCGCGCGGCTCTATCGCAACGGCCGTGGCACGGCGCCGACCGTGATCTTCTTCCACGGCGGCGGCTGGGTCGCCGGCGATCTCGAGACGCATGATCGCCAGGCCCGCAACCTCGTGATCGACACCGGCGCTGTCGTGATCTCGGTCGATTACCGCCGCCCGCCGGAAACCCGCTTTCCCGGCGCGTTCGAGGATGCGTTCGCCGCGATCCGCGACGTGGTCGCGCGGATCGACGAATTCGGCGGCGACCTTTCCCGCGTCGGCGTCGCCGGCGATTCCGCCGGCGGCAATCTCGCCGCCACGTCAGCGCTCGCCTGCCGCGACGCCGGCATCAGGCTCGCCGGGCAATTGCTGGTCTATCCCGTCACCGATGTGGTCGGCAATTTTGCCGACGCGGCCGAGAACGCCAAATTTCCGTCACGCGCCGAGAATGCGGACGGCTACTTCCTGACCCGTGCGACGATGCAGTGGTTCTGCGGGCACTATCTCGCCGACAAGGCCGAGGGCGCCGACTGGCGCGTCTCGCCGCTGCGCGCGAAGAGCCTTGCGGGTGTGGCACCGGCGGTGGTCACCACAGCCTGGTTCGACCCGCTGCGCGACGAGGGCCATGCCTACGCCGAGGCGTTGCAGGCGGCCGGCGTGCCGGTGACCTATCATTCCGGCGAGGGGCTGATTCACGGCTATTTTGGTCTCGGCGACGCCTCGGAGGCCGCACGCGCCGAGGCGCAGCGCGCGCGGGCGGATTTTCGGGCGTTGCTGGAGCGGGGCGTCTAAGCTCCCGTCGTCCCGGCCTTTGTTTGCGAACGGACTCTAACCTCCTCGTCGTCCCGGCGGAGGCCGGGACCCATAACCACCGCAGCCTGTTGTTGCAGCGGGCTGCGGCCCCAGCGTCGCGCCACTCCATCCAGTCGGGGTAATGGGTCCCGGCCTTCGCCGGGACGACGACGTGGATGGATTTGCGTTTAACCCCCTCAATCGTTCCCGATCGTGTCGCCGAACAGCTGCCAGGTCTCGCCGTTGAACTTCTGCAGCCGCATCGCTTCGACCGGGAAGTAGTCGGTCGGCGAGGTCTTCACCTTGATGCCGGGCAGGAACATCGGCAGCGCGACGTCGAGATTGGCGGCCTGCTTCATGATGTTCTCATGGGTGAGGTCGTCGCCGCACTGCTTCAGCACCTGCACCGTCGCCTCCGCCACCACATAGCCGTAGACGATCAGCTGGTCCTGCAGATTGCCGTCCGGAAAATACTTCTTCATGAAGTCCTGCCAGGCGATCACGTCCGGATCCGACTTCCACTGCGGATCGTTCGGATCCTTCAGCGAGTAGGACGAGATGATGTCCCTGGAATATTCGAAGCCGGCCGGCTTCAGCACCGAGGACACCGAGGTCGAGGTCGCCGCGAGGAAGAACAGGTCGGGCTTCCAGCCGATCTCGCCGATCTTCTTGATCGCCTGCGCCGCCTGCTTGGGGATCGCGTGCATGAACAGCACGTTGGCGCCGGATGATTTCAGCTTCACGATCTGGCTGTCGACCGTCGGATCGGTCGATTCATAGGTCGTTTCCGCCACCACCATCTTCGCGGTGTTCTCCGGCCCGAGCCCCTTCTTGAAGCCGTTGCCGTAATCCTTGCCGGCGTCGTCGTTCTGGTAGAACAGCGCGATCTTGGCGTCCGGCTTGTTGGTCAGGACATACTTGGCGTAGACCGCGGTCTCGGCCTGGTACGACGGCTGGAAGCCGATCGTCCACGGATAATGCGCGTAGTCGCCCCACAGCGTGGCGCCGGCGCCGACGAACAGCTGCGGCACCTTCTTGTCGTTGAGATATTTGCGCACGGCCAGGCCGGTCGGCGTGCCCAGCGGATTGAGGATCGCGGCGACCTCCTCCTGCTCCACCAGCTTGCGCGTCTGCTCCACCGTCTTCGGCGGCGAGTAGCCGTCGTCGAGCGTGATCAGGTTGATCTTGCGCCCGTTCACGCCGCCCTGGTCGTTGATCATCCTGAAGTAGGCGGCCTGCGTCTTCGCGATCACGCTGTAGGCCGACGCCGCGCCGGAGAATGGCGAGGTCTGTCCGAGTTTGATCTCGGTGTCGCTGGCGCCCGTGCCATATTTCTTTTCGGCGGCGTGAACCTGTGTCGCGAGCGCAAGCGCGACTGTTGCCGCAATGGCCTTCCAGATCATCGTGAGCCTCCCTGTGGCTTTTTGTTTTGTTCGCGAGGGAGAGCTTACGTGAGCGGCCGCACGTTGGGCTTGTGGTGAGACGCCGGGGCAGGGATGCGAAAATGCGGCGGGGTGGCCAAATCGGCCAATGTGCGGTGGCCTGCCGTGGAGCGGAATGCCGCTTCCTTAACCTCGCCCCGCTTGCGGCGAGAGGTCGGATCGCATGCAGCGTAGCGCAATGCGATCCGGGTGAGGGAGTACAGGTCTAACGGCGACCTAACGTGTGGAGAGAAGCCCCTCACCTTAACCCTCTCCCCGCAAGAGCGGGGCGAGGGAATAACTTCTAGCGCACCCGCACGCTGCCGGTGGTGACCGGATCGGTCGGCAGCACGGTGGCGCCGGCTCTGCTGGCGGCGGCAGAGGTGATCATGCCGGGCTCGGCCGCGGCCTGCACATTGCGGGGCGGGTTGAATTCGAGGATGACGAGGGCGGCCGTGGCGAGCACCGCCACGGCGGCGGTTGCGATCGCAGGCACCAGTCTTCCGCGCGGATCGGCTGCGCGAACTTGCATCGAGCAATTCCTTTATCGGGGTCGTTCTTTGGACGTGACATAGGAACGGCCAGGCTTCTTCCCAAGAGTGCGGCGCACATGCCTCACAATCAGTTGTGCTGGCCGTGATGTCTCTCACGGTCTTCGAGACGATGCGGCGTACCGCGTCGAATCGCATTCGTGTCGGACGGCTTGTTTGCACACTAATATCTGGAAGAGATCGTGGCGTTTTGCATGCGCCTCATGCGCTCGTGATTGATCGCGTGAGGTTGTGATTAACGTCCGCCTTCGCCAAGGCTGCGGCGCGACAAGCCCACGCGAGAAGCCGCTTTTGCCTTTATTTATAGTCTTTCTTTGTGGGTCGGGGCGCGCGCGTTAAGCGTTTCTTCACGCGCTCTCGATGGATCAAGCAGAAGATTCGTGTGATGTGCGCGTGATGGAGGAGATGACACCGCTGTCATTGGCAGCAGCTGTCAGCGAACTGTCGCAACCCATGGTGACGCCGTCATTGCGAGAAGCGAAGCGACGACTTGTCCGCCGAAGCCTTGGCGAAGCGACGAAGCAATCCATCTCTCCTTACGCAGAGCAATGGATGATTTTACTTCGGTCGTCATTGCGCAAAGAAGATTCTACTTCGCCATCGCGCCTCGATCGCGGTCTCATTTCAATTCTATTGCTTTGATACCAAGTCGACGAAATGCACTGATGCGTCGCTTGACACGAGAGCCCGCGTGTCCCCTTCCGAAATTGGTCCAGCGTTCACGCATGAATGTGCGACGCATGCAACCAGAGCGACCATCTCGGTAGCCAGTTTGTTGGCCAAGCAAAAACGGCCGGGTCATCCGACCCGGCCGTTCAAATCTCTCTTCCCGCGAATTCCGCTCCCGCAGTCTCGCTCAGCTCGCCTTCTTCACCGGTGCCGGCTTGCCGACCTTCTTCTCGATCGCGCGCTTCAGGTCGAGGGCGCGGGGCGAGAGCACGTCGGCCTTGGCCTTGAGCAGATAGGCGTCGAGGCCGCCGTTATGGTCGACGCTCTTCAGCGCGTTGGTCGAGACGCGCAGGCGCACGTTGCGGCCGAGCGCTTCGGAGATGAAGGTGATGTTGGCCAGGTTCGGCAGGAAGCGCCGCTTGGTCTTGATGTTCGAGTGGCTCACCTTGTGGCCCGTCTGGGGGCCCTTGGCCGTCAGTTCGCAGCGCCGGGACATCTTACAAAATCCTTATTGCATCCCCGCCGCTCGAAGGGCGTGCAATCACACGGCCCGCGCGGGGGTTTTGAATTCGCGTCCATTTTCCAGGAACCGCGGGTGTATAGGGGGAGAATACCCGGGCGTCAAGATTATATCGCCGCATGCGGGGCACCGGAATTGCCGGTTCATAAGGTCTTCCAGCCACTTAACGGCGGATATGGCAACCATATAAAGGGCGTATTCGGCTGCAAGTCTAGGTTCCATACAAGATGCGCCTTGTTGTCCGGCCGAATTGAACGCCGAAATGGACAATGGATAGAGCGCCGATAGCAGGACCGTCAGGTAGGTTAAGTGACCACCGCCATTGCCATTTTGCCCCCGCTCGGCCGGCTGCTCGGCCTGTGCGCGGGCGCATTGCTGCTGTTCTGCGCCGAGCGCGCCAGCGCGCAGGGGCGGCTCGACGCCCAGTATGAGGCGACCCTGGCCGGTATCCCGGTCGGCAAGGGCAGCTGGACCATCGAAGTCGGCGACGACAGCTTCTCGGCCTCGGCCCAGGGCGGCACCGCGGGCCTTCTGAAAGCGTTTTCCGGCGGCTCTGGCGCGGGCGCCTCGCAGGGCCGCGTCGTCAACGGCGCGCTGGCCGCCACCTCCTACACCGCGACCACCACCACCTCGAAGAAGTCGGAGACGATCCGGATGGTGCTGGCCAATGGCGGCATCAAGGAATCCGCGATCGAGCCGGAGCCGCCGGTCGATCCCGACCGCCTGCCGGTGACCGATGCGCAGAAGAAGAACGTGTTCGATCCGATGACCGGCTCGTTCCTGCGCGCGCCCGGCAATGCCGAATTGATGAGCCCGGATATTTGCCGCAGCGGCGCCGGCATCTTTGACGGCCGCATGCGTTACGACCTCAAACTCGATTTCAAGCGGGTCGAGATCGTCAAGGCCGAGCGCGGCTATCATGGCCCGGCGCTGGTCTGCGCGCTCTATTTCGTGCCGATCTCGGGCTACATCCCGGATCGCCCGGTGATCAAATATCTCGCCGCCCAGCGCAACATCGAGATCGCCTTCGTGCCGATCGCCGGCACCCGCCTGCTGGTGCCGTTCCGCATGACGATCCCGACCCCGCTCGGCCAGGCCATGCTGGAAGCCACCTCGTTCGTCACCACAGCCGCGCCGCCGCGCGTGGCGAAGACGCAGTAAGTCGCACCGGCGCGTAGCGCGAACCCGGAATCTCGAGATTCCGGGTTCGCGCTACGCGCGCCCCGGAATGACAGACAGAGGTAGGCGCGGACCAACAACAAATGTCACCGGAATCCAGTTGACTCTTGTCCGCTTCTGATTCGACTCGGCCACCCCTGGAACTTAAGGAATTCAGTCCGCATATCCTGTGCTTGTGGAGCCCCTTCAAACTTGATCTAGTGCCGCCGTCGTCAGCCTGCCCGAGATGTTGCGGTGAACGTTTCGAGCCCGGAATGGAGTCAGCGATTCGGCCGCGATTCGTTCTAGAGTCGTTCCAGAGCTTAAGGTAGGCGCGGAAAGCGTCGCATTGTGAGACAGATTTTGTGAAAAGGACGCGTGAAGGAGTGAAGACCAGAGCGTCAATCCCTCACCGTCACCCTGAGGAGGCCGTGCAGCGGCCCTCTCGAAGGGCGACGGCCCTGCTGTCTCATCAAGATCGCCGCAAACGGGTCGATCTCGGCCGTGCATCCTTCGAGACGCGCTGACGCGCTGCTCATAGGTACAACGGCGAATTCGCCGTTGTACCGGGGATGACGGATCAGAGAGCGCCCCAACAATTCAAGAAACACCTGCAAAATATGGCTTTCTCAACTTCGTTCGGAAATGACCGCGTGCCCGGTGCAGGCGTCACCGCGGTGCTCGGGCCGACCAACACCGGCAAGACGCATCTGGCCATCGAGCGCATGCTGGCGCATTCGTCGGGCCTGATCGGGCTGCCGCTGCGGCTCTTGGCGCGCGAGGTCTACAACAAGATCGCGGATCGTGCCGGCGTCGATAATGTCGCGCTGGTCACGGGCGAGGAGAAGATCAAGCCGAAGGCGCCGCGCTTCTGGGTCTCGACCGTCGAGGCGATGCCGCGCGATCTCGATGTGTCGTTTCTCGCGGTCGACGAGATCCAGATCGCGGCCGATCTCGAGCGCGGGCATGTGTTCACCGATCGCATCCTCAATCGCCGCGGCCGCGACGAGACGCTGCTGCTCGGCGCGGCGACGATGCGGCCGATGATCGAGCGGCTGCTGCCGGGTGCCTCGATCATTACGCGGCCGCGGCTGTCGCAGCTCGAATTCGCCGGCGACCGCAAGATCACGCGGCAGCCGCGCAGAACGGCGATCGTCGCGTTCTCCGCCGACGAAGTCTACGCGATCGCCGAATTGATCCGCCGTCAGCATGGCGGCGCGGCGGTGGTGCTTGGCTCCCTGTCGCCACGCACGCGCAATGCGCAGGTCGCGATGTTCCAGAACGGCGACGTCGACTACCTCGTCGCCACCGACGCGGTCGGCATGGGGCTCAATCTCGACGTCGATCACGTCGCCTTCGCTTCCGACCGCAAGTATGACGGCTATCAGTTCCGCCGCCTGACGCCGGCCGAATTCGCGCAGATCGCCGGCCGCGCCGGCCGCGCAACGCGCAACGGCACCTTCGGCACCACCGGGCGCTGCGCGCCGTTCGAGCCGGAGCTCGTCAACGCGCTGCAGAACCACACCTTCGATGCCGTCAAGGTGCTGCAATGGCGCAACGCGAAGTTGGACTTCGCCTCGCTCGGCGCGTTGCAGGTGTCGCTGGCGCTGTCGCCCAATCATGAGGCACTGACGCGGGCCCCGGTGGCCGAGGATTTGCGCGTGCTCGAGCATGTCGCGCGCGACGCCGAGGTGCGCGACCTCGCGCATGGGGCGGCCGCGGTGGAGCGGCTGTGGGAGGCCTGCCAGGTTCCGGACTACCGGAAGCTGTCGCCGGCCGCCCATGCCGAACTCGTGACCACGCTGTATGGCTTCCTGATGCAAAAGGGGCGTATCCCTGACGCATGGTTTGCCGCCCAGGTCGACCAGGCCAACCGGACCGACGGCGATATCGACACGCTATCGGGCCGGATCGCGCAGATCAGGACCTGGACCTTTGTTGCCAACCGGCCGGACTGGCTCTACGACCCGGACCACTGGCAGGGGATCACGCGCGAGCTCGAAAATAAATTATCCGATGCGCTGCATGAACGGCTCACGGAGCGTTTCGTTGACAGGCGGACCAGTGTATTGATGCGCCGCCTGCGGGAGAACTCAGTTTTGAATACGGAAATTGGCAAGACCGGTGAAGTGATCGTGGAAGGCCACGTGATCGGCCGGCTCGATGGTTTCACCTTCGCACCTGATGCGGCCGAGGCCGGCAGCGACGCCAAGGCGCTGCAAGCCGCCGCCCAGCAAGTGCTGGCGCGCGAGATCGATGCGCGCGCCGAGAAGCTGGGCGCCGCCCCCGACGAGCAGTTCGTGCTGACCTCCGACGGCACCATCCGCTGGACCGGCGATGCGGTCGCCAAGCTGGTGGCCGCCGAGGACGCGCTGCATCCGCGGCTGCGCATCATCTCCGACGAGCGGCTGACCGGCGCCTCGCGCGAAGCGGTGCAGACCCGGCTCGACCTCTGGCTCAAGACGCATATCGAAAAGCTGCTCGGGCCGCTGTTCGAACTGTCCAAGGCCGAGGATCTGCAGGGCATCGCCCGCGGCATCGCCTTCCAGCTGGTCGAGGCGCTCGGCGTGCTCGAACGCGCGAAGATCGCGGCCGAGATGAAGGATCTCGACCAACCCTCGCGCGCGGCCCTGCGCAAATACGGCGTGCGGTTCGGCGCCTACCACATCTATTTCCCGCAGCTCTTGAAGCCCGCGGCGCGCTCGCTGGCCTCGCTGTTGTGGGCCGAGAAGCAGAGCAACGCCGACATGGCGGCGCTGTCGAATGTGCAGCATCTCGCCTCCAGCGGCCGCACCTCGTTCCCGGTCGACAAGGCGTTGCCGCGCGATGCCTATCGCGTACTCGGCTATCGCCAGTGCGGCGAGCGCGCGGTGCGCGTCGACATCCTGGAGCGGCTCGCCGACCTGATCCGCCCCGCTTTGGCCTGGCGCGAGACCTCGCCGGGCGAGAAGCCTGCGGGTGCGTTCGACGGCCGCGGCTTTGTCGTGACGCAGGCGATGACCTCGCTGACCGGCTCCGCAGGCGAGGATTTTGCCTCGATCCTGCGCGCGCTCGGCTACCGCATGGACCGCCGTCCGCCGCTGCCGCCGAAGCCCGTCGAGGCCGCGCCGGCCGAGGCCACGGAGGCCGTCGCCGAGACCATGGCCGGGACCACCGAGACGGTCGCCGCCGAGACGCCGCCGGTCGAGGTCACCTCTGAGGCCGCCGTGGATGCGCCGGTCGGTGCCACCGCCGAGGTTGTGGCCGAAGCGCCCGAGGCTGCCACGGATCAGCCGGTGTCGGGCGATCCCGCACCGTCGGCCGCGCTGCTGCCCGATGTCGGCTTTGCCGAGGTGGTGTCCAGCGAGGCTACGCCGGTCGTCGTCGAGACCAAGCCCGAGCCCGTGGCAGAAGTTGCCGCGGAGCCCGCCGCGGTCGCCGAAGAGCCCGCTGCTGAGGCGCCCGCTTCGGAAGTATCCGAGCCCGCGCCTGCCGTGGAAGCCACTGCAGAGACACCCTCCGAGACCGCCACTGAGGCGGCCGCGGAGACCGCGAGTGCCGAGGCAGCACCGGCTGAAGCCGCCGCCGCGGAGACGCCGGCCGAGCCGCAGCTGGTCGAAGTCTGGCGTCCCGGCGGCCGCTCCGACGAGCGCCGTCCGCATCATCGCGGCCACGATCGCAACCGCGGCCGTCACCAGGGCAAGCCCGCCGAGGGCGCGCAGGCCGCTGAAGGCGGCGGCGAGGGCGACAGCAAGCGCGAACAGCATCGCCGTCCGCGCCGTCACCAGGATTTCCGCGCGCCGCGTCCAGGCGCGCCCGCGGATCCGGCTGCGGCGCCCGCCGAGGGCGCGCAGGCCCGCGACAACAGGGACGACAAGGGCCAGCGCCGCGAACGCTTCGAAGGCAAGGGTCGCGATCGCGACAATGAGCGTCGCCGCGACAACAAGTTTGGCGGCGACCGCAAGGGCGAGCGCGGCGATCGTGACCGCGGCGGCCGCGATTTCGGCAAGGGCGGCCGCGACAAGCGCGAGGGCGGCCCGTCGCATCGGCCCTACGCCTCGAGCGCGCCGCGCGAGCGCGACCGGCCGATCGATCCGAATTCGCCATTCGCCAAGCTCGCTGCCCTGAAAGAGCAGCTCGCAGGCCGGAAGGAATAGTCCAACCCTTGGTTTAACGCTTGGTCTAGTTTGGATCGACAGCGCCTCGACAAATGGCTGTGGCATGCGCGCCTGGTGAAGGCCCGCACCAGTGCCGCTGAACTCGTCGTATCGGGGCATGTCCGGATCAACGGCGCGCGTGAGAAATCGCCGGGCCATGCGGTGAAGGCGGGCGACGTCGTCACCGTCGCGCTCGACAACAGCGTCCGCGTGCTCAAGGTGATCGGCTTTGCCGAGCGGCGCGGCGATGCCAGCTCGGCGCGGGTGCTGTACGAGGATTTGCAGGCTGGCAATTTGCAGGCCGGTAAGGAGTAGTTATCTAGCGCTTGCTATCTCAATTTGGGTGGCAGGAGCGTGAGAATACGGGCGTTTTTCGAGGGCCGCTTCCCTTGCGGCCCCGGTATTCCTGCGCTACGCAACCCCAGAAAAATCGATCGTTCCGGAGTTTTGGATGACCTACGTCGTCACTGAAGCCTGCATCAAGTGCAAATATACCGACTGCGTCGAGGTCTGCCCCGTCGATTGCTTCTACGAGGGCGAGAACATGCTGGTCATCCATCCCGACGAATGCATCGATTGCGGCGTGTGCGAGCCGGAATGCCCGGCGGACGCCATCAAGCCGGACACCGAGCCGGGCCTGGAAAAGTGGCTCGAGGTCAACCGCGACTACGCCAAGAGCTGGCCGAACATCACCCAGAAGAAGGACTCGCCGGAAGACGCCAAGGAGTGGGAAGGCAAGGAAGGCAAGTTCGATAAATATTTTTCTCCGAATCCCGGCAGCGGCGACTGATTCGCCAGGGAATACCGTGGTAAGGTCGGACTCTGGTCCGCCGCGGCCCTCCGTTCGGCCGCCGATTTAACCCTAATGACGGACATATGACCTGAACGGCCCCTGTTATGCCCGGAATCGGGCGTAAACCATTGATTTTTGCGGAAAATGTGCTATATCTGACACATTACAGGCCAAGAACCCCCTGCCATGCGTACCTTGTGGCTTCGAGGTTCCCGCAAACTCGAACAGGGGCGTGGCAGTTTCCGCGCGCAGGCTGTGTCACAGAAAACGCGTAAAAAGAGTGCTTCAAAGACGACGAAAAAAGCCGCTGTCGTTGCTCGCAGCGCAACCAAGGGCCGTGCCAAGGCGTCCGTGAAGGGGGCCAAGAAGGCGGCGGCTGCAAAGTCCTCAAAGAACAAAAGAAGCGTGATGCCAGAAAAGACTGCCAAGACTGCCGCGAAAGCGGCAGCTGCGAAGCCCGCTGCTGCCAAGGCCGCCCCCAAGCCTGCCGCGACCAAGACGGCTGCTGCGCCGAAGCCGGCCGCCCCGAAGGCTGCCGTCCCCGCCGCTGCTCCGAAGGCTGCCGCCAAGCCGGCCGCCGCGCCGCGCATCGAGGAGCCGAAGAAGGTCGTGACGCAGCGTCAGGGCTTCAAGGCCAATGAATTCGTGGTCTATCCCGCTCACGGCGTCGGCCAGATCCTGGCGATCGAGGAGCAGGAGATCGCGGGCGCCAAGCTCGAGCTGTTCGTGATCAATTTCATGAAGGACAAGATGACGCTTCGCGTCCCGACGGCGAAGGTCGCCAATGTCGGCATGCGCAAGTTGTCGGAGCCGGCGCTGGTCAAGAAGGCGCTGGAGACGCTGAAGGGCCGTGCCCGCGTCAAGCGCACCATGTGGTCGCGCCGCGCCCAGGAATATGAAGCGAAGATCAACTCGGGCGACATCGTCGCGATCGCCGAGGTGGTCCGCGACCTCTATCGTTCGGAATCGCAGCCCGAGCAGTCCTATAGCGAACGCCAGCTCTATGAAGCGGCGCTCGACCGCCTGTCGCGCGAGATCGCGGTCGTGCAGCACTCGACCGAGACCGAGGCGATCAAGGAGATCGAAGGCCAGCTCGCCAAGAGCCCGCGCCGCGGCGCCAAGGCAGAAGCCGAGGGTGAAGGCGAGGGTGATGCCGACGGCGAGGATGCCGATACCGATGGCGACGATACCGCCGTCGAGGACGAAGCCGCCTGAAAGGGTTCGACGGATTGAAAACAAAAGCCCGGTCGCAAGACCGGGCTTTTTGCTTTGGCGGCGTGTCCGTGGGGCACGCTTACCTCTCCCCTTGTGGGAGAGGTCGGATTGCATGGCAAATGCAATCCGGGTGAGGGTGCAGGCTCTCCGCAAGTTGCAGCCCCTCGACCGCGATCTTCGCCCGGGCAGATCGATATTCCAAACTGTCCGCGCCGCTGGACTCTTGGACCAGCGGCACACGTTGCCGACTTATCCCGAAACGGAACGCCGGTAACTTTCGCGCGTTCGCTCGCCAGTGAGGAGAGCGGACCATGACATCAAAGGCAGGCATTTTTTTCGCAGGCGTTGGAACAACTTTTATTATCCTAGGCGCTGGGTTCGGTGGTGGACTGTTCATGGCGAATTCGGCGCTTAAGGATTCTGCCGGCGCCCCCGCGCGCGTCTCTTCGCCAGCGCCCGCGGAACCAGCGCGCGTTATCCTGCCATCCACGGCAGAAGCTGCGCAGCCACCGCAGCCTGCCACCCAACGAGAGCCCGCCACGCCAGACGCAGCCTCACCGCCGCAGCCGCCACTGGAGCCGGTCAAGGACGTACAAGCGCCTGTCGAGAAGCAGGCGGACGTGGTGGACACGAGAAAATCTGACATTGCAGAAAAGGAGCGGCGTAAGCGCTACGCCGAACGCAAGGCGAAGCGCGTCGCGACCGAGCAGGCGAGGCGTCAACAGCGGCGCATCGAACAAGGCGAGCAACGCCGCGAAGCTCCGGTGCTCTTGGAGCAGGCGCGACGCCACGAAGTGCCGATCATGGCGTCTGAAGACGATGACTCCCCGCCGCGTCCGTTCGCGAATTTCTTCAGGAATGACTGAGCGCATCGCTTTAGTGAAGGAGCCGAGGAACAGTCCGCAATCGAGGGACGTTAGTGCTGATACAGAAGGCCCGTTCGTCTGATGGCTAACGAAAACTCCATTGCTTCAACTGCCAGTCCTGAACAACGCATAGAGCAGGCGTCAGAGGCGATCCGTCAGATGGCTGAGCGCGGCGTATTCGAACCTTTGCCGGAACAAGATCGGTGGCTGCATCACTTGAGTGAAGCGACCAGGGCGGCTCCGCTTCAATCGCTGGCCGTTGCATTCTTGCTGGGGGTCTTCCTGGCTCGGCGGTAGCCCGTCGGCTACGCCGTTGATGCTGCCGCGCCGCGTGCTCAATACGAGCGCTGCTTGATGCCCCAGCGGCGGTTCTCGGAGGTCACGATCCATAGATTGCGGTGACGGCTGGCAATCGATCCGTCGGCGCGGTCGCGGCTGTATTCGACCAGCAGATGCACCTTGCGCGGCCCGACCAGCACCGGCTCCTTGCACTGATAGGTGCTCTTCGTCCATCCCGTGGTGCGCGCCAGATCGTTGAAGAACGACGGCGGCAGCTGGCCCGGGCCATCCCAGATCACGAGCTGCTCGCCGGATAGGATGACGTGCGGGAAGTGCAGCAGCGCGTCCATGCCGGCGAGATCGCGAGCGTTGAAGCGGTCAATCGTCGATGCAGCGGATCGCCGCCGCGATCATGGCCGCATGGTCGGCATTGTCAGGGTCGGGTTGGAAGAGCTTGTCGGCATTACTCATGCCGTCGCTTTACACTGGCAGCGAAGCGAGCCGCAATGACGCTCGAAGCTACGTAAACGATCCTGACCAGTATCGTCTTGTCTTGCTTCATGGATGACGACGGCAACCGGAGCGCGGCGTGCTATGCTGACCGCCCTGCCGTTATTTGATCGACATTAAACTGACCCCATCAATTTGCAGCGAGGAGAAATTCGATGGCATCCAATGTTGAGGCAACCAGGAAGGGTTATGAGGCCTTTCAACGTGGTGACATTCCGACGCTCATGAGGGATCTGATCGATGACGACTGCACGTGGATAACCCCGGGTCCCCAGGACAAACTGCCTTGGGCCGGGACCTTCAAGGGAAAGCAGCAGATTGCAAACTTCTTCGTCCAGGTTGGCGAGAATCTGGAATTCAGCGAGTTCGCGCCGCGTGAGATGATTGAGCAGGGCGACACCGTCGTGGTCCTGGGTACACTCACGGCGCGGGCAAAGAAAACAGGCAAGACTGTAACGAACGAATGGGCCCACGTTTTCAAGTACCGTGACGGGAAGGCGGTCCGCTTTCAGGAGTACATTGACACTGCGGCGGATGTTGCCGCGATGTCGTGACAAAGCAAGAGGCAGGCGCGCATGCGCGGATGTCGTCGGCGTCATCCGCCTCTATCGCCTACTTCACCCGCTGCTTCTCGAGCTTGCGCGCCAATGTCCGGCGGTGCATGCCGAGTCGGCGGGCGGCTTCCGAGATGTTGAAGTCGGTCTCCATCAGGGTCTGGTGGATGCGCTCCCATTCCAGCGTCTTGATCGACGTCGGCCGCGCACCGACCTCGATGGCGGCATTGCCCTGCGCTTTAAGGAACGCGGCCTCGATGTCGTCGGTGTTTGACGGCTTGGCCAGATAGTGGCAGGCGCCGAGCTTGATCGCCTCGACCGCCGTCGCGATGCTGGCAAAGCCGGTCAGCACGACGATCAGCATCTCAGGATCATGCGTGTGCAACGCCTCGACGCAGGCAAGGCCCGATGCACCGCCGGCGAGCTTCAGGTCGACCACCGCATAGCCGGGCGATTGCTGCTCGAGCAGCTGGCGGACCTCGTCGAGCGAGGCCGACACCGCCACATCATAGCCGCGGCGCTCGAACGAGCGCTTCAATGTGCGGGCGAAACCCGCATCGTCCTCGACGATCAGGAGCTGGCGTTCATCCGTCAAGATGGTCTCCGATCGCGAGCGTCGAGAGCGGCAGCTCGAGCCTGACCGCGGCGCCGATGTCCGGCCGGTTGCGCGCCGTCACCACGCCGCCCAGCTTGCGCACCACGTTGACCACGAGGAACAGGCCGAGGCCGCTGCCGGGGCTGCCCTTGGTCGATTGATACGGCTTGCCGATATGCGCCAGCATCTCGCGCGAGAAGCCCGGGCCGCGATCGGTCACCGACAGCACCAGCGTGTCGGCATTGCGCTCGGCGGTCAGCTCGATCCAGTCGCGCGACACCTCGGCGGCGTTGTCGAGCACGTTGAAGATCGCCTGCTTGAGCGCGATGTCGGATACGATCGCGAGATCAGCGCCGAAGACGTTGCGGAAATACAGCGTGGCCGACGGCCGCGTCGTCCGCCATTCCTCCACCAATGCCGTCAGGAACGCCGTGACCGTGGTCGGCGAGGAGCCTTCGCCGCGGGCTTCGCCCGCCGAGAGCAGGATGCCCGTCACGATCGACTTGCAGCGCTGCACCGAGATCTCCATCTCGCCGAGGTCCTGCGACATTTCAGGGTCGGAGGCGAGCGCGGGCATCCGGCGCCAGTCGCCGAGGATGACCGAGAGCGAGGCGAGCGGCGTGCCGAGCTCATGCGCGGCGCCGGAGGCCAGGAGGCCGATCCGGACGATGTGATCCTGCTCGGCGGCGTGCTGGCGCAGCGCCGCGAGGCGCAGGTCGCGATCGCGCAGATTGCGGTTGATCCGGGTCATGAACACCACGAGCAGCACGGCATCGAGCACGAGGCCGATGAAGGTGCCGGCGATATAGAGGTTGAAGGCATCGGCGAAGCCTTGCTGCGGCAGCTCCAGCGGCCGGTAATAGCTGGTCAGCCAGGCGAAGTTCATGCAGACCAGCGCCACCAGCGACCAGGTCGAGGGCGCGTCGAGCAGCACCGCGCCAAGCGTCACCTGCAGCAGATAGAGCGAGGTGAACGGGTTGGTGGCGCCGCCGCTGAGATAGAGCAGGGCGGTCAGCGCCGCGACGTCGAGCGCCAGCGCGACCAGCAGCTCGCGATTGTTGATGTCGGCGCGGTAGCGCAGCCACAGCAGGCTGACGACATTGAGCGCCACCAGCCCGGAGATCACGGCCGCCAAGGGCAGCAGCGGCAGCGCGACGCCCATCCAGAACTGCACGAAGCCGATGGTGGCGATCTGGCCGATCACGGCGATCCAGCGCAGCTGGACCAGGAGGGCCATGTTCTTGCGATTGGTCGCGATGTCGGCGGGCGCTGCGAGGTCGAACGGCATGCCGGCGGCCGCGCCCGCGGCGGACGGCGTTACCGCCGCGCCGGTCGCGGCCTTGTCGTCATGCAGATCCGATGTGCGCTCGAGCATCTGGGCCTGTGTCGCGAGACAGATTGCGGGCTGCGCCGATCAAGCGGCGCACGGCGGCGCGCCGTGAACCCCACCTTGGATCGGAGGCGCCGGCGCGGCTCCTGCCGCTGATGACGCGCAGGAGCGCGCCCGCCAGCATAAGGGCCAGTGCGAACCATGTCAGCGCGTAAATCAGGTGGTTGTTCGGAAACCGCACGATAGTGAGCCCGCCGATTGGGTAGCCGCCCGGATTTGGCGTCGCATCGGCATCGATGAAGAAGGGGGCTACATGCGACAGTCCGTGCGCGGCGGCGATGGCGGCAACGTCGCGGGAATACCAGCGGCCGGCCGAAGCATCGTTGCTGCGCAGGAAGCCGCCCTTCGGCTCCGACATCCGCAGCAGTCCGGTGACGCTGACGGCGCCCTGCGGCTCGCCATCGCGCCCTGTCGCGGGATCGCGCTTATCAGCGGGAACAAAGCCGCGGTTGACCAGCACGGTGGTTCCGTCGGCGGCTTGCAGCGGGGTCAGTACCCAGAAGCCGGGACCTTCGGCCGTGACGGCCTGCACCAGCGTTTCGTCGGCGTTGAGGAACGTGCCGCGTAGGGTGACGCGGCGGTATTCATCGCTCGCGGCCGTGACCGCCGGCCATGACGATGGGGGCGGCGGCGCGACCGGCGCGGCATGCATGCGCTGCTCAACCCGCTCGATCAGCGCCAGCTTCCAGGTCCGGCGTTCGATCTGCCAGATACCGAGCGCGCTCAGCAGCACCACGCCCAGCATGCCGAGCGTGAGCAGCAACAGCGAGGGTCTGGCAGACCGCATCGTCACGGCATCTGGCTCATGTCGTGCAGCGGCATCATGTTGATGTTGAGATGATGCATGACCCACAGCGAGCCGGTCAGCGCGATCACCACCATGACGACGGTGAAGATCATCGCCATCATGGTCCAGCCGTTCTCGGACCGCGTGTTCATGTGCAGGAAGTACACCATGTGCACGACGATCTGCACCGCGGCGAGCACCAGCACGATCAGCGCGGTGACCTGCTTGTCGGCGATGGCGCCGGTCATCACCAGCCAGAACGGCACCGCGGTGAGGACGACGGAGAGACCGAAGCCGATCAGATAGCTCTGCAGCGAGCCGTGAGCCGCGCCGCCGTGATCGCCATGTCCGTGGCTGGCATTGGCTTCGAGCGTATGAGCTTTGGCGTGAGCTTTTGTTGTCATCGCAGCATTCCCAGGAGATAGACGAAGGTGAAGACGCCGATCCAGACCACGTCGAGGAAGTGCCAGAACATCGAGAGGCACATCAGCCGGCGCCGGTTGGCTTCGATGAGGCCGAAGCGCGCGGTCTGCACCATCAGCGTCACCAGCCAGACGAGGCCGAAGGTGACGTGCAGGCCGTGGGTGCCGACCAGGGTGAAGAATGACGACAGGAAGGCGCTGCGCTGGGGCGTCGCGCCCTCGTGGATCATATGCGCGAACTCGGTGAGCTCGATGCCGAGGAAGGCGAGGCCGAACAGCCCGGTGATGGCGAGCCAGGCTTGCGTCGCGCCGATCCTCGATTTCTCCATCGTCAGCATGGCGAAGCCATAGGTGATCGAGGAGAGCAGCAGCATCGTGGTGTTGAGCGCGACCAGCTTGAGGTCGAACAGGTCCTTCGGCGATGGGCCAGCGGCATAGTTGCCGCCGAGCACGCCATAGGTCGCAAAGAGCATCGCGAAGATGAGGCAATCGCTCATCAGGTAGATCCAGAAGCCCAGCATGGTGCTGGCGCCTTCCGGATGATCGTGCTCGTCCACAACGTGAAAGATCGGCTCGGAGTCCTGGGTGGAGACGGTTGTTGCTACGCTCATGTCTGGGCTCCCGCGGCGAGCACGCGTGTCCGCGCGTCTTCAGTCCGCACCACCTCATCCGCCTGGATGTGGAAGTCGCGGTGATAGTTGAAGGTGTGGCCGATCGCGACCGCGAGCAGCGCAACGAAGCTGACGGCGGCGAGCCACCAGATGTACCAGATCAGGCCGAACCCCATTACCGTCGCGAGGCCGGCGAGGATGATGCCGGTGCCGGTGTTGGACGGCATGTGGATCGGCTTGAAGCCGGTCAGCGGGCGCTTGTAGCCGCGGCGCTTCATGTCCCACCAGGCGTCGTTGTCGTAGACCACGGGCGTGAACGCGAAGTTGTAGTCCGGCGGCGGCGACGAGGTCGCCCATTCCAGCGTCCGCGCGTTCCAGGGATCGCCGGTGGTGTCCTTCAGCTGCTCGCGGCGCAGAATGCTGACGGCGAACTGCACCAGCATCGCGACGATGCCGAGCAGGATCAGGAACGCGCCGAAGCCCGCAATGATGAACCAGATCTGCAAGGAGGGATCGTCGAACACGCGGAGCCTTCGGGTCACGCCCATCAGCCCGAGCACGTAGAGCGGCATGAAGGCGAAATAGAAGCCCGAGACCCAGAACCAGAACGACAGCTTGCCCCAGAACGGATCGAGCCTGAAGCCGAACGCCTTCGGGAACCAGTAGTTGATGCCGGCGAACAGGCCGAACAGCACGCCGCCGATGATCACGTTGTGGAAATGCGCGATCAGGAACAGGCTGTTATGCAGCACGAAATCGGCCGGCGGCACCGCCAGCAGCACGCCGGTCATGCCGCCGATCACGAAGGTCAGCATGAATGCCACCGTCCACATCATCGGCAGCTCGAAGCGGATGCGGCCGCGATACATCGTGAACAGCCAGTTGAACATTTTCGCGCCCGTCGGGATCGAGATGATCATGGTGGTGATGCCGAAGAACGAGTTCACGCTGGCGCCGGAGCCCATCGTGAAGAAGTGGTGCAGCCAGACCAGGTAGGACAGGATGGTGATGACGACGGTGGCGTAGACCATCGAGGTGTAGCCGAACAGCCGCTTGCCGGAGAACGTCGCGGTCACCTCGGAGAAGATGCCGAACGCCGGCAGCACCAGGATGTAGACCTCGGGGTGGCCCCAGATCCAGATCAGGTTCACGTACATCATCGGGTTGCCGCCGAAGTCGTTCGTGAAGAAGTTGGTGCCGACGTAACGGTCGAGCGACAGCAGCGCCAGCACCGCCGTCAGTACCGGGAAGGAGGCGACGATCAGGACGTTGGTGCAGAGCGAGGTCCAGGTGAACACCGGCATCTTCATCATCGTCATGCCCGGCGCGCGCAGCTTGACGATGGTACAGATCAGGTTGATGCCCGATAGCGTCGTGCCGACGCCGGCGACCTGTAGTCCCCATATGTAATAGTCGACGCCGACATCGGGACTGTAGCCGATGTTCGACAGCGGCGGGTAGGCGAGCCAGCCGGTGCGGGCGAATTCGCCGACGAACAGCGACATCATCACCAGCACGGCGCCGCCGACCGTCATCCAGAAGCTGAAATTGTTGAGGAACGGGAAGGAGACGTCGCGAGCACCGATCTGCAGCGGCACCACATAGTTCATCAGGCCGGTGACCAGCGGCATCGCCACGAAGAAGATCATGATCACGCCGTGCGCGGTGAAGATCTGGTCGTAATGATGGGCCGGCAGATAACCGTCGGAGCCGCCAAAGGCGATCGCCTGCTGCAGCCGCATCATCAGCGCGTCCGCGAAGCCGCGCAGCAGCATCACGATGCCGAGGATCATGTACATGATGCCGATGCGCTTGTGGTCCACGGTGGTGAACCACTCGCGCCACAGATAGGTCCAGAGCCGGAAATAGGTGACGATCGCAAACAGCGCGAGGCCGCCGGTCGCCACCACCGCGAAGGTGCCGACCAGGATCGGCTCGTGGATCGGCAGCGCCTCCAGATTGAGGCGACCGAAGATCATCTTGACGAGATCGGGATTCATGCGGTCCTCCTCAGGACTCTGATTTCGGACGCTGACCGAGCAGCAAGGATGTCGACGAGGGGTGCGCGGGCGAGAACGGCGGGCGCTTCAGCCCGAAGCCGCGCAGCGGCGTCAGGTCGAGCGGCGCGGTGATCTCGTGCGACGGCGCGTCCTTGATCTCGTCCATCGAGCAGATGCCGGCGACGAAGGTCGGCTCAGAGCCGAGCGGCGCGCCGCGGCGGGCGTATTTGTCGTAGGTCAGCGGCAGCGTGTTGTTGAAGCCTTCGCGGCCGAGGCCGCCCTTGGCGTCGATCGCCATCATCTCGCTCATGCACATCTTGCCGGGCTCGACGCACATGTTGAGGACCGCCTTGTAGAGATCGCGGTCGACCGAGCGGTAGAGCCGGACCGGATCGTTCTGGCTCGGACGCTCGAGCTGCAGATAGTCGGTGCGGCCGAGCATGTTGCTGCTCGCCTTGGCGGTGGCGATCCACTTGTCGAAATCGGCGCCAGACAGGCTCTTGAAGTCGAAGTGCATGCCGGAGAAGCCGGCGCCGCTGTAGTTGGCGGAGAAGCCGCGATAGGTGCCTTCCTTGTTGGCGACCGCGTGCAGCTTGGTCTCCATGCCGGGCATGGCGTAGATCTGGCCGGCAAGCGCGGGGATATAGAACGAGTTCATCACGGAGGACGCCGTGATGCGGAAGCGGATCGGGCGGTCGACTGGAGCTGCGAGCTCGTTGACGGCGGCGACGCCGTAATCCGGGTAGATGAACAGCCACTTCCAGTCGAGCGCGACCACCTCGACATTGAGCGGGGCGTCCTTGCTCTCGATCGGCTTGTCGGCGGCGATGCGGCCGAGCGAGCGGTAGGGATCGAGCAGATGGGTGCCCATCCAGGTCAGCGCACCCAGGCAGATGATGATCAGCAGCGGCGCCGACCAGATCACGAGCTCGAGCTGGGTGGAGTGATCCCACTCCGGCTCGTAGGGGGCCGCGGTGTTGGACTGGCGGTAGCGCCAGGCGAAGAACACGGTCAGCGCCATCACCGGAAGCACGATGATGAGCATCAGCACGGTCGAGATGACGACGAGGTCGCGCTGCTGGGCGGCGATGTCGCCGGCAGGCGCCAGGACGACGAAATCGCACCCGCCAAGGAGCGCCGCGAACGGCAATAAGGCCAATAATTTCAAGGCGCGCACGGCTCACCCCACTTGAATTTTATGAGTTCCGCCAAGGGGTAGCTGCGATGCAGCAAAGTTCACATTGGACAATTTGTCCAATGTTGCACTGCGGGATTGAGGGTCAGAAGGTGAGGTGGACCGCGTGGCAATCTGCCCGTGGCCTCACTTCTTGTTTGAGCACGGTCTGTTCGGAAAACCGGTTTGATCGTGCTCCAAAGGACGGTTCTCCGGCGATGGCACAAGCCCCAGCAATGGCTCACGGCACCCCGACCGCATCAGGTCACGGGCAGGCGAAACCCGGCGAAATCGCCATCGGCGTCATCATCGGACGCACGTCGGAATTCTTCGATTTCTTCGTCTATGCGATCGCCTCGGTCATCGTGTTCCCGAAGCTGGTGTTCCCGTTCGTCAATGAACTGACCGGCACGCTCTATTCATTCGGCATCTTCGCGCTGGCCTTCGCCGCGCGGCCACTCGGCACCGTCATCTTCATGGCGGTCGACCGCCGCCACGGCAAGGGCGCCAAGCTCGTCATCGCGCTGTTCCTGCTCGGCACCGCCACGGTGGCGCTCGCGTTTCTGCCCGGCTACGACACGATCGGCGTCGCGGCGATCTGGCTGTTGGCCGCCGCGCGCGTGCTGCAGGGTATCGCCTGGGGCGGCGCCTGGGACGGCCTTGCCTCGCTGCTGGCGATGAATTCGCCGGCGCATCGCCGCGGCTGGTACGCGATGGTGCCGCAGCTCGGCGCGCCGCTCGGGCTGATCGTGGCCAGCGCGCTGTTCGCCTTCTTCGCCGGCAACCTCTCGGCGGATGATTTCTTCGACTGGGGCTGGCGCTATCCGTTCTTCGTCGCCTTCGCGATCAACGTGGTGGCGCTGTTCGCGCGGCTGCGCATGGTGGCGACGGATGAATATTCCGAGCTGTTCGAAAGCCGCGATCTCGAGCCGGCGCGGGTCGGCGAGACCATCGCGCAGGAGGGCCGCAACATCCTGCTCGGCGCCTTCGCGCCGCTGGCGAGCTTTGCGCTGTTCCACATGGTCACGGTGTTTCCGCTGTCCTGGGTGTTCCTGTTCACCAAGGAAAGCCCGGTGCGCTTCCTGATCATCGAGATGATCGGCGCCATGGTCGGCGTCGCCGCGATCGTCGCCTCCGGCATGATCGCCGACCGTGTCGGGCGCAAGCCGCTGCTGCTCGGGTCTGCGGTCGCGATCGCGGTGTATAGCGGCTTCGCGCCGCAGCTGCTCGACGCCGGCGCGTTCGGCGAAACGGTGTACATGGTGCTCGGCTTCGTGCTGCTCGGCCTGTCGTTCGGCCAGTCGTCGGGCGCAATCGCCTCGAGCTTCGCGCGCAACTATCGCTACACGGCCTCGGCACTGACCTCGGATCTCGCCTGGCTGTTCGGCGCCGGCTTCGCGCCGCTCGCGGCGCTGCTGCTGGCAACGCATTTCGGCCTGATCTCGGCCGGCGCCTACCTGCTGTCGGGCGCGGTGTGGACGCTGCTCGCGCTGTGGCTGAGCGGATTGCGCAAAGCCGAGGGTTGAGCTCTTCTCCTTCCCCCTGAAAAGGGGGAAGGTTGGGATGGGGGTCAGCCACAGGCTCCGCTGCAAGCGGAGAGAGCAGATCCCCACCCGCTTTGCTCTGGCGAGCAAAGCGACCTCCCCTTTTCAAGGGGAGGTGGGCTAGCGGAACAATCCGTCGACGCGGAACGAGTACCCCAGGCCGACGATGTAGTTCGGCGAGTTGCGGCTGAGTCCGAACGCGACATGCAAGTCGACCTGCTGGGTCGGCGTGATCTGGTACAGGCCGCCGGAGTTGATGAGCTGGGTCGGCCGCGCACCGTCGGGATAGTCGCCGACATATTCGGTGAACACACTGATCCGCTCGGTCAGCTTCTTCTCGATCACGAAGGTCGCTTCCGACATGTGCCGGCCGGTCAGCTCGGCAGGGCGGAAGAATTCCGTGAACATGCCGCTGACGCCCCAGCCGTCATGCAACTCCCATGACCACGGCAACTGGATGTAGGGCTGCGCGCCGCGACCGGCGATTTCGGCAGCGCCCGTCGGCAGCGCGACGCCGGCCGTGATCGAGAGGTCGATCTTCCCCGGCAGCGGACTGATCTGCCATTTGATGGCAGGCGCGACGTCAGAAAAGCCCGACGCGCCGGGCGATTTCACGGTGCCGACATAGCTCGGTAGGTCGATCAGCACCTCGAGGCAGGGCGCAATCCCGAGCCGCCAGCGGCTGTTGCTGCCGTCGATGCTGCGGCCACTGCTCCGGCCGGTCAGGTTGATGCCGTTCTCGTTCTGCAGGCTCCCGACCGGCACGACGATACTCGAATTGGTGACGTCGGGCCGGTCGGTCGCGATTTCGTCGCCCGGCTTGGGACAGCCGTCCGCGCGCGCGGCGGTGGCTGCTGCGAGTGTGAGCGCAGCAAGCACGCACCCGAGTTCGGCAAGTCGAGCGACGGCGCCGAACCGATTCTGAAACACTGGGGATGCTCCAATAGCCCGGCGCCGCTGCGGAGGTGGCAGCTTTCGATAGAGATCGGCGGCGCGCGGGGAAATTCCCGGTTGGCTCAAAAATCTTCGTCAGTCGCCGGTCGCGCGAGCGCGCGGCATTCCAGGGAATAGAATCGCGGCATGGCTGCTCCTGTTGTGGTGGCAAACAGGAGAGCCCCGGGAATGAGCATTCGTTCGATCGCAGGCGTGCTGGCGCCGCGGCAAGCCAAAATTGCCGCGATGGCGGCCATCGCGATTCTGCTCGCCCTGAACAGCGCCCGTGCCGCGGGAGATGCGGCGCGCGGCGCCATGCTGTACCAGGGCTGCGGCGATTGCCACTCGATCGACAAGAACGACGTCGGCCCGATGCACAAGGGTGTCGTCGGCCGCCTAGCCGGCTCCGTCGCAGGCTACGACTACTCGCCGGCGCTGAAGAACTCGAAGATCGTGTGGACCGAGGAGAATCTCGACAAATGGCTCACCGGTCCGGACACGATGGTTCCGGGCACCAAGATGTTCTACGAGGTTCAGGACCCGAAGGATCGGGCCGACATCATTGCCTTCCTCAAGGAGAAGGCGAAGTAGAATGTAGCCTGTCGTCCGGCGAAGGCCGGGACCCATAACCACAGGGTTGTGTTGTTCGAGCGCGCTGTGGCCCGAGCTTCTTCCAATAATGAACGACGGTGGTTATGGGTCCCGGCCTTCGCCGGGACGACAGCGGTGGTGAGGCGCGAGCACGACGCCTCGCGGCCTCAATCCACCACGATCTTGACGCGGTCGCGCGGCTTGACCTGGGCATGGGCGTCGAGGCCGTTGAGCACGCGGAAGCGCTCGGCCGGGTGATCGACGCCGGACATGCGGTGCGACAGCGATTCCACGGTGTCGCCGGGCTGCACGTTAATGACCTTGATGCGCAGCGGGCGCGCGGCCTGGATCTCGTCGAGCGTCAGGCGGCGGAACGAATTGACGGTCTCGCGCGCGTTACGCTCGCTCTCGGTGGACTTCTGCTTGGCGGCGAAGATGAAGCGGTAGACGTCGCTGCCGAAGCGCAGCGCATAGACCTTGAACTGCCACTGGTCGCCATGGGCGGTGGCCGACGCCGCCGGAAAGCCGTTGATGTTGAGGTCCTCGGTCGATGACTTCTCGACCCCTTCCATCCAGCCCGAATTCAGGTAGTCGCCGAGCGACTGCTCGGCCGGGACCCGCACCACGTCGAAGCGCATCGCCTGGCTGCCGCCCTCGCGCACGCCGATCACCGCCTGCGCGGTGTTGTCGAGCGTGAAATTATCGGGCGCGGTGAAGGTGAAGCCGAGCTTGGGATGCAGGAAGCGGCGGCCGCGCACGAACCCTTCGCTGGGATCCTCGCCATAGACGACGTTGTCGATCGCGGCGAGATAGGTCTCGCGATCGCGCTCGTTGCTCTCGGGCGATGAGTATTGCCGTGCGGTGGTCTGCGCGTTGTTGATGCGCTCGGGCGTCGCCGGATGCGACGAGGTGAAGTCCTGCGCCCGCGGATCGAGCGCGGTCTTGCCGATCTTGAGCGCGGCATTGCGCTCCATCGCGGTCAGGAAGCGCGCCGCGCCGTAGGGATCGAAATGCGCGCGAGCGGCGATCCCGACGCCGATGCCGTCGGCCTCGAACTCCTGCTGGCGCGAGAAGCTCGCCATCGTCAGTTTGGTCTTGGCGAGCGCCAGCGCGGTGAGATCGGGATCGGTGCTCATGTCGGTGACGACGCGCGTCACCACAGCCGCCTGGCGGGCCTGGTCCTCGCGCATCGCCGCGTGCTTGGCCAGCACATGCGCCATCTCGTGGCTCAGCACCGAGGAGAGCTCGGAGGTGTCGCTGGCGAGCGCAATCAGGCCGCGCGTGACATAGAGCTGGCCGGTCGGCAGCGCGAAGGCGTTGACCGCGCCGGAATTGAGGATCGTGACCTTGTAGGCCTGGTCGGGCCGTTCGGAGGCGGCGACCAGCCGCTCGACGGTCTTGCTGATCAGGGCCTCGAGCTTCGGGTCGTCGTAGGCGCCGCCATAGGACGACAGGATGCGCTCATGTTCGCGTTCGCTCGTGGGCGTCTGCTGTACCACGCGGTTCGGCTTTACCGGCGCCGCTGCTGCCGTGGGCGCGGCCTGCTCGAACCGGCCGACATTGCCGCAGGCCGACAGCGTCAGGGCGGCGCAGACGAGCGCCGGCGCAGCCAAAAGGCGGCGGCCAGTCCCCTCTTCACGCCGTCCTGCGCGCTCAATCACGTCAAAAACTCACAAATTGTCCCGTAAAAAGACCAGGGCATGGCCCTGGGTCTCTTGAGTCCCTTGGGCCTCTAGTTCCCGCCGAGCACTTCAAGCTGCCCCACCCGGAGCAGTTCGATTCGCGGCCCACGTCGTGCTTCCACCCAGCCTCGTACACGAATCTTACGATTTTCCAGAGACTTGGGCGCAAGCCCGGCCGCCTCGAACGCAGGGACTATGCGCCTTGAAATAGTCGCAGCAAAGTCCTGAGTCCAGTTTCGACCGAAATTCAGGTAGGTCGTCGCGCCCGCCTGACGCACGGACAAAACCCTGCCCTCGACCACTGTAAAACGCCCGATCCCGGTCAAAATATCGGCGGAACTTTCGGCGTTTTTTATGACGGTGGCCTCGGCCCAGGTTCCCGATCGGGCGGCCCTGGCCTCGGCCTCGGCCGCCATCAGCGCCGCCGCACAGTCCTTGTCGGCGACCTCGGATGACGCCACAGCGAGGCCCTGGCGCAGCAACTCGCTTTGCACGGGCTTCTCACTGCCTTCGAGGAATGCGTAGGCCGGCTGCCGGCCATAGCGGTCCGGCGTGTCGTCCTGTCCGCGCAGCGTCACCTCGCGGCCGACCAGCAGCGCCGTCAATGCAGCGATGGTCTTCGCCTTGTCGGTCACCTCGATACCGGCGAGCTTGACCTCACGGGCGTCGTCGAGCCGCAGGCTGCGCGCATCGACGATGGCGGCGACGCGACCCTCGCCCTGAATCTCGAAATTGCATCCAGCCGCTTCGGCGCGTCCGCTGCACGCGCCGATCGCGAGGACGCATGCTGTCATCATCACCGCCCACGGACGGCGACGCCATGCTCTATCGCGTGGAGGCGTCATGCGGCACTCGTCACTTCGGCGTGCTCCGCTCGGAGCGTGGTCGCCAACAAGGACAGTCTGACGGAAAGATCGCTTCAGAGCCACCACAAGCGAAGCGAAATCGCATCGAGGGATGCCATCGTTGATTCGGTGGTCAATTTTTCTGCGGCGCTTCTCATCGCGTGCACAGGCGAAATTGGTGTTTCACATCAATGCGTGCCTGTCGCGGGACGAACTCGTCTTCAGCACCCCTTGTCGTGACGAAAATTGCCGTCCGATCGTGCGTCGAGCGGCCCTCACACGCGTCAACCTTACCCATTCATGATTGCAACTCCGTGCGCGGAATGAGAATTCGTTATTGTTGCCAATGACTTGCGGCGCAAGGTAACTATTCGGCAATTTTTTGAAAGGCGACCGATTGCGGTCGCTCACGCATATTGCCGAGGTCCTTGTGTCGAATCCCGTTGTTCTGACGCTGACGACCAGCGATCCGCTGCACGATTATCTCCAGCTCTACAACGCGATCTCGGCGATCAGCGTCGGCGGTGGTCTGGCTGCGGCCAACACCGATTACGTCATCAACTTCTCGCTCTCGTCCGGCGCGCGCACGCTGCAATTGCTGGACGATCTGCCGGCCATCAATCTGATGAACGGCTCAACGCTGACCTTCGACGGCAACTCCGACTACAACAATCAACTCGGCGGACAGGACTATAGCGACATCATCGATGCGCGCGGCTATCAAGGCTTCGTCGTCACATCAGGCACGGTGACGTTCAAGAACCTCACGATCGTCAACGCGGTTGCGAGCGGCGGCAATGGCGGGGTCGGCGGTGGCGGCGGCGGCGCGGGCCTCGGCGGCGGCCTGTTCGTCGGACAAAACGCCAACGTCACGCTGAACAACGTCAATTTCGGCAGCAACACGGCCAAGGGCGGCGATGGCGGCGTGGTCGATCCGGCCGGCGGCGGCGGCGGTGGCGGCGGCATCGGTGCCGATGGCGGCAGCGGCAATGGCGGCGGTGGTGGTGGCGGCGGCTTCGGCGGCCAAGACTATTACGGCTATCACGGCAATGGCGGCAGCGGTTACAGCGAGGCGGGCTCCGACAGCCAGCATCCCTCGACCGGGGCGCAGACCGCGGGCGGCACGCCGGCGACGATCGAAGGTGCGGCGGGCGGCGGACAGGGCGCCGACAATTACGGCGGCTCAGGCTACGGAGCACATGCCGGCGGTGGCGCGAGTGGCGGCGGTGGTGGCGGCGGTGTCGGTGGCGGCGGCGGCGGCATCGGCGGCGCCAACTCGGTGGGCGGCGGCCCCTCGGGCACCCTGATCGGCTTCGGCGGCGCCGGCGGCATGGGCGGCGGTGGCGGCGGCGGCATTTATGGCGGCGGCAATGGTGGTTTCGCCGGCGGTGGCGGCGGCTCCGGCAACGGCAGCGGATACGCGCATACCGGCGGCAATGGCGGTTTCGGCGGCGGAGGCGGCGGTTCGAACGGCACGCCCGGCACCGGCGGATTCGGCGCCGGCAGCGGCTCGCTCGCCGGCGGCGGTGGCGGCGGCCTTGGCGCCGGCGGCGACATCTTCGTTCAACAAGGCGGCACGCTGACGGTCATCGGCGGCACCTTGATGGATGCGACCGAGACCGGCGGCACCGGCGCCAATGGTGCGGGTAACGGCTCCGCCTATGGCGACATCTTCATCCAGGGCACGATGATCGTCACGCCGACGCACGCCATCTCCTCCCCCTTCGCGGGCGGGCCGACGATATCGACGACGCTCACGATAGCTGACACGATCGCCGACGAACGTGGCATCAGCGGCAGCGGCACGACCGGCAAGCTGGTCGTCTCCGGCGGCGGTACGCTGACGTTGACGGGTGCGAGCACCTATGTCGGCGGCACGCAGATCGATGCCGGCAACACTCTCTCGATCACGGCCGACAACAACATTGGCGGTTCGGCCGGTGCGCTGATCCTCAACGGCGGCACGCTGACCACGACCGGCGGCTACACCTTCACCCACAACATCCAGGTCACCGCCGCTGGCGGCACCTTCGACATCTCGTCCGGCACGATTGCCGACACCGGCGCGATCAGCGGCTCCGGTACGTTCACGCTGTCGGGCGCCGGCACGTTGCAGCTCGGGCTCGGTCAGCTCGCGGGGTTGACCGGGACGCTCAACCTGAGCAGCGCGCATCTTTCGCTGACGACGGGCGGCACGTTCGACGACTCAATTTCGGTCGGCGGCAGCTCGCTCCTGAAGATCGCGAACGGCGCAACCGTCACCGATACCGCCCTGATCAGTGGCGGCGGCAATCTCGGCATCGACGGCGGCGGCACCTTCGTGCTCGGCCATGCCAACACTTATGGCAGCACGACGATCTATTCCGGCACAGTGTGGCTTGCGACGGCCGGCGCAGCCGGCACCGGCAACATCTCCTTCACGACCGGCCTTCCCGGCACGCTGAAGATCGACGACGCCGCGCTGACCGGCAACGCGCTCACCAACAGCATCTCCAACTTCAATCCCGGCCAGTCCATCGACCTGACCGGGCTGCACTACAACACCCAGAATACCTCGCTCAACACGGTCAGTCTTTCCGGCAACACGCTCTCGATCTCGAACGGCACAGTGACGGATACGCTGACGGTGAACGGGCTCGACGGCGGCGCCCGCTTCCAGCTTTCGCAGGATGCGAATGGCGGCACGGTCGTGCAGCTTGTGTCGACCCGCGTCTTCAATGTCTCAAACGTCACCGAGCTCAATGCGGCCATCCTGCAGATGGATTCCGGCGGCCAGAACGCCGCGCCGAATGCCAACTACACCATCAACATCACCGCCAGCTTCAGCCTCTCGTCGGAGCTGTACGCGCTCAATCTCTTGAGCGGATCGAGCGTCACCATCAACGGCAGCGACGGCCACGGCGGCACGCACACGATCGACGGCCTCAACGCCCAGCGTGGCTTCTTCGTCTATGCGGGCAACGTCAATCTCGAGAACCTGACCATCCAGAACACGGTGGCGGCCGGCGGCGGCATCATCCAGGGCGGCGGCGGCGGTGGCGCCGGGCTCGGCGGCGCCCTGTTCGTCTCGGCGAACGGCAGCGCCACGATCGACAATGTCGTATTTCACAACAGTGCCGCGATCGGCGGCAATGGCGGAACCGGCAGTACCGCGAGCAACGCCAACATCGACGGCTTCGGCGGTGGTGGCGGCATGGGGGGCCAAGGCGGAAACAGCAGCGGTGGCGGCATCGGCCTTCACGCACAGGGTGCGAACTCTGCCGCATTTCAGAACGGGGCCGCTGGCATCGTTCCCGGCGCCGCGGGGGGCGGCAAAGGCGTCGACGGCTACCTGATCCCGTTCGGAGGCGGGACCATGCTTTACTGGTATGGCGGAACGGGCGGCGCCAATGGCGGCGGCGGCGGCGCGGGTGGCTTCTTCGGCAACAACAACCGCGCGCACGGTACCGGCGGTGGCGTCGGCGGCGGCAACGCAATCGACGGCGGCAATGGTGGCTACGGCGGTGGCGGCGGGGCGTTCGGCAATGGTGGCTTCGGTGGTGGCGGCGGCTATGGCGGCGGTGGCGGCTTCGGCGGCGGTGGCGGCGTCAGCGGGCTCGGCGGCTTCGGCGGCGGTGATGGCACGGCGGGTGGGGGTGGCGGCCTCGGCGCTGGTGGCACCATCTTCGTTCAGCAAGGCGGCTCGCTGACCGTCAAGGGCGGCTCGCTGTCGAACGATTCCGGCTTCAGCGCCGTCAAGGGCGGCACCAATGGCATCGGCCAGGCCAGCGGCTCGGGTTTCGGCTCCGGCATCTTCATCCAGGGCAACAACAATCTCAGCTTCACGCCGGCCAGCGGCCAGACGCTGACGGTTGCCAACGACATCGCGGACCAGAGCGGCAATGGCGGCACCGGTGCCAATGCGGGCATTGGGGGCCTCGCCATCAGCGGCGGCGGCACCGTCATCCTCGGCGGCAACAACACCTACACCGGCAATACCACGGTCAGCGGCGCCGGCACCCGGGTGTCGATCTCCGCCAACGTGAATCTCGGCGCGGTGACCAATGTGCTGAAGCTTGGCGACGGCACCGGTATCAGCTTCACCGACGGCTTCACGCAGACCCGCAACATCATCGTCGCGGGCGATCCGGTCTTCAACGTCGCCGCCGGCGAGACCGTCACCCAGAGCGGCGTCATTTCCGATGGCACGACGCCTGGTGATGTCGAGGTGACCGGCGGCGGCCGGTTGGTGCTGTCCGCGCACAACACCTATTCGGGCGGCACCGTCATCAAGGGCTCCATCCTGGAGCTGGCGGCGAACGGCGCGGCAGGGACCGGCGCGATCGCCTTCACCGACGGCAGTACCGAAAAACTCGTGCTCGATGCCGCGGCATTCTCCGGCGCCTCCTTCAGCACGTCGATCACCGGCTTTGCCGGCGGCGACACCATCGACTTCGGCAACATCGCCTATGATGCCACGACGACGCTGTCCTATGCGAACGGCGTGTTGCTGGTGAAGAGCGGCAGCGGCACGACGCTCGCATCGCTGAACCTGAGTTTTGGCGCTGGCGCCTCGGCCGGCTCGCTGATGCTGGCGTCCGACGGCTCGGCCTCTCCGCATCTCGAGATCCGGTCACAGGCGAGCATCGCCTCGGTCACTTCTGACACCACCGATCATCTCACGATCCTGAACGCCGGCAAGGTCGTCACCATCACCGTCAATTTCAGCAACACGGTAAGCGTGATCGGCGCGCCCGAGCTGCTGCTCAACGACGGCAAGGCCGCGACCTATCTGAGCGGCAGCGGCTCGCAGGCGCTGGTGTTCAGCTACACGGTGCAGGACGGCGACAGCACGTCCGATCTTCAGGTGCAGAGCCTCTCGCTCAACGGCGGCACGATCAGGGATCCCGGCGGCCAGGATGCCGACGTGACCCATGCGGCGACCGATTTGCATCTCGTGATCGACGCGATCGCGCCGACCGTGTCGGTTGCGGCGAGCTCGACCGCGCTGCTGGCCGGGCAGACCTCGACCGTCACCTTCACCTTCTCCGAGGCGGTTACCGGCTTCGCGTTGACGGACACGACGGTGAGCGGCGGCGCGCTGAGCAACCTCGTGCATGTCGGCGTCAACGCCGCGCACCAGGACATCTACACGGCAACCTTCACACCCGACGTGACCAACGCCGAGGCGGGCTCGGTGCAGGTCAACGCGTCAAGCTATACCGACAGCGCCGGAAACGCCGGCGCGGCAAGCAGCGCGATCAGCTTCACCGGTGATACCAAGGCGCCGACGGTGGCGGTTGCAGCCGATCACACCACGCTGGTTGCCGGCGATAGCGCGGTTGTCACGTTCACCTTCTCCGAGGCCGTCAGCGGCTTTGGATTGGATGATGTCACGGTCCAGGGCGGTTCGCTGGGCAACCTCACCCATGTCGGCATCGATGGCGCCGGCCACGACGTCTACACCGCGACCTTCACGCCGGATGTGACCAACACCGAGGCAGGTTCGGTGCAGGTCAATGCATCGAGCTATAGCGATACGGCCGGCAATTCCGGCTCGTCGAGCAACACGATCAGCTTCAGCGGCGACACCAAGGCGCCGACTGTATCGGTCTCGGCTGACCATGGTACGCTGCTCGCCGGTCAGACCGCGGTCGTGACCTTCACCTTCTCCGAGGCCGTCGCGGGCTTCGCGCTCGGCGACATCAGCGTCAGCGGCGGCGCGTTGGGCAGCCTTGTCCATGTCGGCGTCAACGGCGCCGGCCAGGACATCTACACCGCGACCTTCACGCCCGACGTCACCAACGCCGAGGCTGGCTCGGTGCAGGTCAATGCATCGAGCTATAGCGATACGGCCGGCAACGCCGGCGTTGCCAGCAACGCCATCAACTTCACCGGTGACACGCTGGCGCCGACGGTCTCCGTCACGCTCAATCCCGACACGGTGCTGGCCGGCGACCTCTCGGTCGCGACTTTCACCTTTTCGGAGGCGGTGTCGGGCTTCGCCCTTGGCGACATCACCGTCCATGGCGGCGCGCTGAGCAATCTCGTGCATGTCGGGCTCAACGGCGCTGGGCAGGACGTCTACACTGCGACCTTCACGCCCGATGTCAGCGACACCGAGACCGGCTCGGTGAAGGTGAATGCGTCCGGTTACGGCGATGTGGCCGGCAATGCCGGCGCGGCAAGCAACACCGCGACGATCGGCGGCGATACGCTGGCGCCGACGGTGTCGATCGCGGCTGACCGTCACGCGCTGCTGGCGGGCCAGACCGCGCTGGTGACGTTCACTTTTTCCGAACAAATCGCGAGCTTCGCGCTCGGTGACGTCACGGTGCATGGCGGGGCGTTGGGCAATCTGCTCCATGTCGGCGTCAACGCATCGGGCCAGGACGTCTACACGGCAATTTTCACGCCGGACGAAAGCAACACTGAAGCGGGCTCGGTGCAAGTCACCGCCGCGAGCTATACGGATGTTGCCGGCAATACCGGTGCGGCGAGCGGCACCATCAGCTTCACTGGCGATACCAGGACGCCGACGGTGTCGGTTGCGGCGAGCCCGAGCACGGTGCTGGGCCAGACTTCGGTTGTCACCTTCACCTTCTCCGAGCAGGTCGCGGGCTTTGCGCTCAGCGATACCGTCGTCGCCGGCGGCACGGTGACCAATCTGGTCCATGTCGGGCTCAACGTGTCGGGGCAGGACGTCTACACCGCGACCTTCACGCCCGATATCAACGACGTCGTGGCGGGCTCGATCCGGGTCACCGCCGCAAGCTATGCCGACGTATCAGGCAATGCCGGCGCGGCGAGCAATACCGCGACGATCGTTGGCGACACGCATCCGCCGACGGTATCGGTGGCGGCCGATCACACCCTTCTGCACGCCGGCGACGCCGCGTTGATGACGTTCACCTTCTCCGAGGCGGTCGCAGGTTTCGGACTCGGCGATGTCACGGTCCATGGCGGCCTGCTGGGCAGCCTCGTCCATGTCGGCATCAATGGCGCGGGCCACGATATCTACACCGCGACCTTCACCGCCGATGTCACCGACGATCTGTCGGCCGATCTTTCGGTTGCCGGGGCGAGCTACACCGACATCGCCGGCAACGCCGGCGGAGCGAGCAACGCGGTCAGCTTCACCGGCGACACCAAGGCGCCATCGGCGCCGACGCTGGCGCTGCACCGCGACACCGGCGTCTCCAGCGCCGACCACATCACCAGCAATCCGCTGATCGATTACACCAAGTTCGATGCGGCCGACACGCTGCGCTACAAGGCCGACGGCGCCTCGGGCTTCTCCACGGCGGCGCCGGTCTTTACGGCTGATGGTATGCACTCCGTCACGGTGCAGGAGGTCGACGCCGCCGGCAATGTCAGCGCGTCGTCGAGCCTGACGTTCACCCTCGACACCACGGCGCCCCATCTCGCCGGGATCACGGCGACGCCCTCCGGCGGCGTCGCGGCGCCGGGTTCGCTGGTGCAACTGACGGTCGGCTTCAACGAGGCGGTGCATGTCAATGGCGGCACGCCGAGCCTGACGCTGAACGATGGCGGCACCGCAATCTACGACGCCGCGGCGACGGCGCTGCTCGGCGATTCCTCGAAGCTGGTATTCGATCACATCGTGTCATCGACGGATCGTGCCGGATCGCTGGCGGTGACCGGCTTCGCCGCCGATGGCGCCGATGTCGTCGACCTGGCCGGTAATGCGGCCTCGCTTTCGGCGGTGTCCGCCGTCTTCGACGCCCTGCATATCAACGAGACCATCGTGCCGGCCTACACACTCGGGGCTATTACCCGGCCGGAATTGCATCTGGATCTGGGCGGTCGCATCATCATGGATGCAACGGCATCGGCATTCGCCGGACATTATGGCATGCAGTACCTGTTCCTCGGCCTGCCGGCGGGAACGCCCCATCAGACCGTTCCCGACTTTCATCTCTGATCGCAGCGCCGCCGGAAGCTCCGGCGCGGCGCTTCATTCCGCTTAGTGGAAAACAGATTGCTGCCGCTGCGGCTTGCTGCAGTGCAGGCCATGCGGCATGATCCGGCCCTCGAAACGGACCTGATGGAACGAGGTCCGCGCTGCAAGGGAGGATTGGAATGAGACGAGTTTTGGCCGGCGTGTTGGCCTGTGCGTTTGCGATCTCGGCGAATGCGTCGCTGGCGCAGGACAAGCCTCCGCTGAAGCTCGGCGGCATCCTCGATATGTCGAGCCTCTATGCCGACATCACCGGTTCGGGCAGCGAAACCGCTGCCAAGATGGCGGTGGAGGATTTCGGCGGCGAGGTGCTCGGCCGCAAGGTCGAGATCGTGGTCGGCGACCATCTCAACAAGGCTGACCTCTCCGCCAACATCGCCCGCGACATGATCGATAACCAGGGCGTCGAGATGATCTTCGACGTCGCGGCCTCCGCGACCGCGCTCGCCGCTGCCGAAATCGCCAAGGCGCGCAACAAGATCATCATGTTCAACGGTCCGGGTTCGATCCGCCTCTCCAACGAGGCCTGCGGCCCCTATACCGTGCACTACGTGTTCGACACCTTCGCGCAGGCCAATGTGACCGGCCTTGCCGCGGTGAAATCCGGTCTCGATACCTGGTTCTTCCTTACCGCGGACTACGCGTTCGGTCAGGACCTGGAAAAGGACACCAGCAACGTCGTGGTGAAGTCGGGCGGCAAGGTGCTCGGCAGCGTGCGGCATCCGATCAACACCTCGGATTTCTCGTCCTTCCTGCTGCAGGCGCAGGCGTCGAAGGCCAAGGTGATCGGCCTTGCCAATGCCGGCGGCGACACCATCAACGCGATCAAGCAGGCAGCCGAATTCGGCCTCACCAAGAGCGGCCAGAAACTGTCGCCGCTATTGGCCTTCGTCACCGACATCGACAGCGTCGGGCTCGATACCGCGCAGGGCCTGTTGCTGGCGGAAGCCTTCTACTGGGATCTCAACGACGACAGCCGCGCCTTCACGAAGCGCTTCATGGAGCGCACCAAGCGGGTGCCGACCTCGGCACAGGCCGGGGTCTATTCCTCGGTGACGCACTATCTCAAGGCGGTGAAGGCCGCCGGCACCACCGATGCGGCCGCCGTCATGAAGGTGATGAAGGAGAGCCCGATCAACGACATGTTCACCAAGAACGGCAAGATCCGCGAGGACGGCCGTATGGTGCACGACATGTATTTGTTCGAGGTCAAGAAGCCGTCGGAATCGAAGGGCCGCTGGGACGACTACAAGCTGGTGGCGACCGTGCCGGGCGACCAGGCCTTCCAGCCGCTGTCGGAGTCGCGCTGCCCGCTGGTGAAGAAGTGACGAAGTGACGAAGTCACGCAGTCATCCCGGGGCGTGCGAAGCACGAACCCGGGATCTCGAGGTTCCGGGTCTGGTGCTTACGCACCATCCCGGAATGACGGATTCAAAATAACAACGAAAGGCAAAACGCCATGAGCGATAATCAGATGGTCCTCCAATCCCTCGACAAGGGCCTGCTCACCATCACCATGAACCGCCCCGATCGGCGCAACGCGCTCAATCCCGACATGACGCGCGGCCTCGTCGAGGCGGCGCGGCGGGCGCAGGACGATACCGAGGTGCGCGCCGTGCTGATCCGGGGCGCCGGCGGCACCTTCTGCGTCGGCGGCGACGTCAAGTCGATGGCGGAAGGCCGCGCCCCGCTGCCGTTCGAGGCCAAGATGGCCAACCTGCGCCGCGGCATGGAGGTCTCGCGCATCCTGCACCAGATGCCGAAGCCGGTGGTGGCGCAGCTCGACGGCGCCGCGGCCGGCGCCGGGCTTTCGATCGCGCTGTCCTGCGATCTCCGCGTTGCCGGCGCCTCCTGCAAGATCACCACCGCCTTCGCCAAGGTCGGCTTCTCCGGCGACTACGGCGGCACCTACTTCCTGACCAAGATGCTCGGCAGCGCGAAAGCGCGCGAGCTCTACATGATGTCGCCGGTGCTGTCGGCGCAGGAAGCATACAATCTCGGCATGGTCTCCAAGGTGGTGCCTGATGCCGACGTCGAGGCCGAGACGTTGGAGCTGGCGCGGTCGCTGGCGCAGGGCCCGTCGGTGGCGCTCGGCTACATCAAGCGCAACATCAACAATGCCGAGACCATGACCCTCGAAGCCTGCTTCGACGGCGAGGCGATCCACCACACGCGTGCCGGCGAGACCACGGACCACAAGGAAGCGGCAAAAGCGTTCGTCGAGAAGCGCAAGCCCACCTTCCAGGGGCAGTAGACCATGGCCGAGTACATGCGGCTGCGGCAGATCTGCCTGGTGGCGCCGCAGCTTGCGCCCGTGATCGCGGACATCTCCGCGATCATGGGCCTCGACGTCTGCTATCGCGACGGCAACGTCGCGAAATACGGCCTCGAGAATGCGCTGCTGCCGGTCGATACCATCCTGCTCGAAGTCGTCGCGCCGTTCCAGCCGGGGCCGGGCACGGCGGCCGGCCGCTTCATCGAGAAGACCGGCGGCCGCGGCGGCTATATGGCGATCTTCGTTTGTGAGGATCCCGACGCGCGTGGCGCCAAGGCCAACGCGATGGGCGTGCGCACCGCCAACGTGATCACGCACGCGCCATATCACGGCGTGCAGCTGCATCCGCGCGACTGCCGAGCCGCCTTCATCGAGTTCAACCACACCGACGGCAGCGACGACGTGCTGGGACCGTACCCGCCGGCCGGCCCCGACTGGCAGAAGTCGATCCGCAAGGACACGACTTTGGCGCTGACCACGGTCGAGATGCAGAGCCCCGAGCCTGAGGCGTTGGCGACGCATTGGGGCAGGATCATCGGCATTCCCGCCGATGGTGCCGTGGTGAAGTTGCCGAACGGCACCTTCCGCTTCGTCAAGGGCGACAGCGAGATCATGAGCGGCTTGACGTTCAAGGTCGCCGACAAGGCGAAGGTGCTGGAAGCCGCAAAAGCCAGAGGCTGTGCGGTGAAGGGCGACGAGTTCCTGCTCTGCGGCGTGACGTTCAAGCTGACGGCGTGACGTCGTAGCCCGGATGCAGCGGAGCGCAATCCGGGACCGCGCTCTTCGCGGATAGACCGGCCCCGGATTGCGCTGCGCTCCATCCGGGCTACGCATCTTTCTCCCGTCATCCTGAGGAGCCGCGAAGCGGCGTCTCGAAGGATGCACGGCCCGGCTTGTGGCCGTGCACCCTTCGAGGCTCTCTTCGATCGCACCTCAGGGTGACGGTGAACGATTGGTGCTTGCGGGGAGAGCGGTTGAGCTCGCTGTAGCGATCCAATATCGTCAAGAGCAATAACAACAATTGGAACACGCCCCCATGCCGCATCCGCTCGATACCTTCTTCGCACCAAAGAGCATCGCGCTGATCGGCGCCTCGCGCGATCACGAGAAGATTCCCGGGCGGCTGCTCGCGATGCTGCGCAAGAACGGCTATCCCGGCGCGCTCTATCCGATCAACCCGAATTATGACGAGATCGACGGCTTGAGGTGCTTCAGGTCGGTTGCCGAGATCGGCGCGCCGATCGATCTTGCCGTTATCGTCATTCCCGCCCGTGCAGTGCTGCCGGCGCTGGAGCAGTGCGCGGCCACCGGCGTGGAGAACGCGGTCATCATCTCGTCCGGCTTCGCCGAGGAGGGCGGCGACAGCGCTGACATGCAGGACGCGATCGTCGCGCTGGCGAAGCGGACCGGGATGCGGATTAGTGGGCCGAACGCGGAAGGGTTTTACAGCCAGGCGCAGAAGGTCGCCGCGACCTTCAGCCCGACCGTCGACGTCAAGCCGGATGCGCCCGATCTGGTCGCCAGCAAGCGGCGGATCGGCATCGTCGCGCAGAGCGGCGGCATCGGCTTTGCGATCTATCACCGCGCCAAGGCGCTCGGGGTTGCGCTCAGCTATGTCGTCAGCGCCGGCAATGAGAGCGATCTCGGCGCCGGCGAGTTCCTCGACTACATGGTGCAGGATGCCTCGACCGACGTGATCCTGCTGTTCATCGAGGGTATCCGCGACGTCGACAAGCTTTTGGCGGCGGCGAAGCGCGCCGCAGAGCTCAAAAAGCCCGTCATCGTAACTAAAGTGGGCCGCTCCGGCGCTGGCGAGCGCGCGGCGGCCTCGCACACCGCGAGCATGGCAGGCTGGTCGGCGGCCTATGACGCGGTGTTCGCGAAATACGGCTTCATCGTCTCCAACGACCTCGACGAGGCCGTGACCATTGCCGCGGTTCTGACCACCAATCCGCTGCCGAAGGGCGATCGCGTCGCGGTGCTGACGGTGTCAGGTGGCGCCGGCATTTGGGGCGCCGATACCGTCTCGATGCAGGGCCTGCGCGTGCCGGAGCTTTCAGCCGCGATCCAGAGCCAGATCAAGCAATGGATGCCGTCCTACGGCGCGGCGGGCAATCCGGTCGACGTGACCGCGCAGGGCGTGTCATCCGGCGGACTGCAGAAGGGCATCGAGCTGTTCGACACGTCTGATGAAGTGGACGCGACGCTGGTGGTGCTGTCGCTGTCGAGCGAGACGCGGATGCCGTTCAAGGAAGCCGAGCTGAAGCCGGTGATCGCGGCGCAGAACAAGCCGGTGGTGTTCTATTCCTACACGCTGCCGTCGCAATTCGCGCGGCAGGAGCTGGCGAAGTCGGGCGTGGTGGTGCTCTCGGGACTGACCCATGTCGGCGTCGCAATGCGGCGGCTGGCGGACTATGCCGGCTTCAAGCCGGCGCCGGAGATCTCGGCGTCAGCGTCGCCGGCGCACGATCTCTCCATGCATCTCACGTCGAAGACGTTGTCGGAATATGACAGCAAATCGCTGCTGCGCGCGGCCGGCATTGCGCTGCCGGATGAGGTGCTGGTGACCGACCGCGATGGGCTCGACGCTGCGATCGAGCGCGCCGGATTTCCACTGGTCATGAAGATCCAGTCCCCCGCGATCGCGCATAAGAGCGAGGTCGGCGGCGTCCGCGTCAACATCGCCGCCAAGGGCGCGGCATTCACGGCCTATCGCGACATGCTGGAGACGGTGCAGAAGCAGCGGCCGGGCGCTGAAATCCAGGGCGTGCTGGTCGGGCCGATGGCCAGGAAGGGCGTCGAGATCATCGTCGGCACCATGACGGACAAGACGTTCGGGCCGATGGTGATGGTGGGGCTCGGCGGCATCACTACCGAACTGTTCAAGGACGTGGTCTATCGCCCCGCGCCGGTGAGCCCGGCTGAAGCGAGCACGATGCTTGAGACGCTGAAGGCCGCGCCGCTGCTGCACGGCTTCCGCGGCGCGCCGAAGGCGGATGTCGCGGCACTCGCCCGATTGATCTCGCAGATTTCAGTGCTGGCGGCGCAGCACCGAGGCGAGATCGCCGAGATCGAGGTCAATCCGGTGCTGGTCCACCCCGAGGGGCAGGGCGTCACGATCGTCGATGCGCTGGTGGTACCGAGGGGGTAGCTAGATATCTCCCCGGTGTCGTCCCGGCGAAAGCCGGGACCCATAACCACCGAAGTGAGTTGTAAGAGAAGCCGACGCCGCTTGTGCCCCTTCCGCGGGTCGCGGCGTATGGGTCCCGGCTCCCGTGCGCAATTGCGCACTAGGCCGGGACGACCCGTGGAGAGAGCGGCGCTTGCGGCTACCGCCCCTTGAAGTTGGCGACGCGACGCTCGGCGGTGGCCTTGACGCCTTCCTTGAAGTCTTCGGTCGCGCGCAGCTTGGTCTGCTCGGCGAGCTCATGGTTGGTTGCGGCGAGCACGCGGTCGGCGAGGCCGGCGCGCATGGTGGCGCGGGTCGAGACCAGGCCGAGCGGCGAGCATTCGGCGATCTCCTGCGCGAGCTTCATCGCTTCCGCCCGCACCTGATCCTGCGGCACCAGCACATTGGCGAGGCCCCAGCGATAGGCCTCTTCGCCGGTGACGCGGCGGCTGGTGTAGAACATCAGCTCGGCATTGTTCTTGCCGATCAGTTCCGGCAGCGTTGCGGTCAGGCCGAAGCCCGGATGGAAGCCGAGCTTGGTGAAGTTTGCCGCGAAGCGCGCCTCGGGACAGGCGACGCGGAAGTCGGCCGAGACGGCAAGGCCGAGGCCGCCGCCGATCGCGGCGCCATGGATCGCCGCGACGATCGGCTTCTTGTTGCGGAAGATGCGCACCGCCTGAACGTAGAGATGGTTGATCGGCAGGTTGGAAGCCGGATCGCTCTTGGCGCGCTCCTCCTGCTCCTGGCGGGCCGGATCGCCGAAATTGGCACCGGCGCAGAACGCCTTGCCTTGCGCCGCCAGCACCGAGGCGCGGATCTCGATATTGTTGTCGAACTCCTCCAGCGCGTCGGCGATCTGGTTGATCAGCGCGACGTCGAAGAAGTTCAGCGGGGGTTTCCGGATTTCGATCAGGCCGACATGGCCGTGGGTTTCGACGCCGATATCAGTGTACTTGGTCATGATCTGTCCTCGTTGAATTAGCGCAGGCGTGCCCGCGCGGCTAGCGCAGGCCAAGTCCGCGGGCGATGATGCCGCGCAGCACTTCGGTGGTGCCGCCCTGGATCGTCAGCTTGGGCGCGGTCTTGATGGCGAAATCGAGCTGCTTTTCCAGCGTCTCGCGGTTGGTCGCGGTCTCCTCGACGAAGGCGGCGAGATCGCGGACGCGATGCGGCAGCTGCTGCTCCCACACCGTGCCGATGTCCTTGACGATCGAGGCCTCCACCACCGGCTCCTTGCCGGCCTGCAGCATGCCGGCGACCGACACCGACATGCGGCGCATTGTGTGCACCTGCGCCACCAGGCGGCCGATGCCCTCGGCGCTGCGGGTGTCCGGGTTCTTGCCGACCGCGCGCACCAGCTCGGTGAGCACGTAATAGGTCTCGAGGAAACGCTCGGGACCACTTCGCTCATAGGCGAGCTCCGACGTCGCCTGCTTCCAGGCGCCATCGACCTCGCCCAGCACGTGATCGTCGGGCACGAAGTAGTCGGTGAACACGACCTCGTTGAACTCGAACTGGCCGGTGATCTGGCCGATCGGATTCACCTGGATGCCCGGCTGCTTCATCTTGACGAGGAACTGGGTCAGGCCGTGGCGGCGGTTTTCCTTGGTCGGCGGCGAGGTACGGAAGATCGCGATCATGTAGTCGGCGATGTGCGCCGACGAGGTCCAGATCTTGGTGCCGTTGATCAGATAGCCGCCGTCGGTCTTGGTGGCGCGGGTCTTCGCCGCGAACAGGTCAGAGCCGGAGTTCGGCTCGCTCATGCCGATGGCGAAACAGACCTCGCCGCGGCAGATGCGCGGCAGGATGTCCATCTTGATGTGCTCGGGCGCGTATTTCAGCAGCACCGGCCCGCTCTGGCGGTCGGCGACGAAGAAGCGCCGGGTCGGCGCGTTCGCCACACGCATCTCCTCGGTGACCACGTAGCGCTCGAGGAACGAGCGTTCCTGGCCGCCATATTTCTTCGGCCAGGTCATGCCGAGCCAGCCCTTGGCGCCGACGCGACGGGAGAATTCCGGCGCGTCATTGTCCTCGCGGTTCGGCGCGTGGGGATCGAAGGTGCCGGCGGCGATTTCCTCGGCGAGGAAGGCGCGCACCTCCTTGCGGAGCTGCTCGCATTTTTCCGGCAGGCGGATCGGATCGAAACGAAGGGCTGCAGTCATGATGTCCAGTCCTGATCTTTCTGCCTGATCTCAGCGCGAAGCCACCAGCGGCCACAATTCATCGGCGCCACGATTCGCGACGAGCTTGCCGAGCTCGACCGCCCAGTAGCTCTCCGAGCCGAAATCGTCGCGCCAGGCCAGCGCCCGCAGCGAATAGCGGTGCAGGATGTGCTCGATGGTGAAGCCGATCGCGCCATGCACCTGATGCGCGATGCCGCTGCCCTTCTCCGCCGCTTCCGAGCAGCGGACCTTGGCCGCTGCGGCTTCCAGGAACACCGCATCAGTGTCCAGCGACTTGGCGTTCACGATCGTGTCCGCCGCCGAGGTCGCAGCGGCCAGTGCCGCGGCGTTTTCGCCGGCGAGCCGCGCGAGGTTGTGCTGCACCGCCTGGAATTTCGAGATCTTCTTCTCGAAGGCGATGCGCTCATTGGAATAGCGCACCGAGATGTCGAGCATCGCTTCCAGCGCGCCGGCGATCTGCAGGCTGCGCACCACGCCGCCCATCAGCATCAGCGTGGTCTGGTCAAAACCCTTCGGCGCCGGCCTGGTGGCGACCGGCTGCACCTTGTCGAGCGTGACGGTGTCGTTGTGATCGCCGCCGAGCCCGATGCCGGATTCGATCCGGCACTTCGCTGCATCGAGCAGCGCGACCGACACGCCGCCATTGCCTTCAGCCAGCACCGCGAAATGTTTTGCGTCCTTGGCGAACGGCACGCCGCGGGCGCGGCCGGAGAGCGAGCCGTCGGCGTTCAGCGTGACGCGGTCCTTCGGGCTTGCCGGCAGCACGGTCATCTCGCCTTCGGGAGAGGCGATCCTGGCTTGCGTCAGCAGCCAGCCGGCCAGCATTGTTTCGGCCAGCGGAACAGCGATCGCATGCCGCCCAGCGACGTTGAGGACGCTGAATCCTTCGGCGAGGCTGGCGCCGGAACCGCCGAGATCGTCGGGCACCCAGGACAGCGGCAGGCCGGCTTCGGTCAGCGCCTGCCACAGCGGCGCCTTCCATGCGCCCTGCTTGTCGTGATTGATGGTTTGGGCATCCGCGAGATCGGCGAAAATCTTTTCCGCGGTCTCGGCGACGATGTTTTCACTCTCCGCCACAGCGTTCCTCGTGTTGATTGGCTCGGGCTGGCTGTTCGGCCATGCCCTGCTTGCGATGTTGTCTTGCGCTCAATGATGCGGAAAAGCCATAGCCGTGACAAGCGCTGCCCGCAGGGCCACTTGCGCGGATGGCATGAAGCCGGACTTGGCGCATGAATTCCGCATAGTGAACTTTCGATTGTCCCCGTTTGTATGCCACGCACACGCGCAAACCGGCCGCCGACATAAGTTCAGTCCGCCAGATGAAACTCGATTGCCTTCCGCATCAGGTCGGCGAACTCGGTCTCCTGGGTGACCAGTGCGTCGTTCAATCCGGCCACGCACAGCACCAGCGGTTCGTTCGATTCCGCAATCGGCGGCAGGTTCATGGCGACGGCGCCCGCGCCCGGCGTGACCAGGCCGAGCGAGAAAGCGTGCCCCTTGGCGCGGACCTTCTTCAGCTCAAGCAGCAGCGCCTTGATGTCGACCTGACGATCGGGCCGGCTCTCGTTGGCGTTGATCAGGCGCACCAGGCGGCGCACCTCCTTGTCCGGATAGGCCGACAGCAGCGCGTAACCCGACGCGGATCGCGCCAGCGGCCGCAGCGTTCCGGCCTTGACATACAGCCGCATCGGCAGCTTGGCCTGAATGATATGGACATACTGCGCGCTGAGCCCGTTGCGCACCGCGAGCATGATGGTCTCTCCGGTCCGCGCGGAGAGCTCTTCCATCAGATTGACCAGGCGTCCCTTCGTGAACAACGCCGGGCTCAGCCAGTGCCCCAGCATCGAGATCCGCGGCGTCGGGATATAGGTGCGGCGGCTGGTGTCATAGTGGAGATAGCCGAACGCCGTCATCGTCCGCATCAACGCCGAGGTGCTGGATTGCGGGAACTTGAGCGCGGCCGCGACTTCGATCGCGGAGGCGGCGCGCTGGTGCTCCTCGAAGAATTCGAGCACGTCGAACACGCGCCGCGCCGACTTGACTGCATTGTCCATCTTCGGCAGGTCGCGCGAGGTGTCGCCGGGGAAATCGGGGCGGTCGAAAGTCCGCGCGCCGGCAGCCGTGCCGGCCTTCGCCAAGTCTTTCTTCGCCACCGGCATCGCTATCGTCCCTGCTGTGCCACCCGCCGCTTCAGCCACCAGCCATATTGCTCGGGCCAACTCGTCCACTCCGGATCGCATCCGAGCGCAAGTGCCGTCTGCGCGGGCCAGTTCGGATTCCACAGCAGTTCGCGGCCGAGTGCAATAAGCGTCGCCTTGCCGTCCCGCAAAATGGCTTCGGCGTAGTCCGGTTCGCGGATCAGCCCGACCGCCACCGTCGGCATGCCGACTTCCTTCTGGATGCGCTCGGCGAACGGCACCTGGAAGCCCGGGGTGCGCGACACCAGCGAATTGCCGCGCGGTAGCTTCATGCCGCCCGACGAGCAGTCCACCATGTCGATCCCGATCGCCTTCAGCTCCGCCGCAAACGCGATCGAGTCCTCGATCGACCAGCCGATGTCGACGCCGTCGACCGACGAGATGCGGACGAAGGCCGGCAGATGGCTGGGCCACTCCTCGCGCATGATCGCCGCGATCCGCAGCGGCAGGCGCATGCGGTTCTCGCGCGACCCGCCATACTCGTCGTTGCGGTTGTTCGCCAGCGGCGACAGGAACGAGTGCATCAGATAGCCGTGCGCGCAGTGCAGCTCGATGACGTCATAGCCGGCCGCCCTGGCGCGACGAAATGCCTGGCGATAGTCGTCCACCAGGGCATCGATCTGCTCTGAAGTCATCATCTGCGGTGCCGGCCAGCCGTCATCGAAGGGAATGCCGCTCGAGGCCGCGATCTGCCATGGGCCTTCGCCGCGTGCCTTGATGTCAGCTTCGCCGAGCGGGTTGCCTCCTTCCCACGGCCGCTGCGAGGAGCCTTTCCGGCCGCCATGTGCGATCTGGATCGCGGCCTTGGCGTTGAAGCTGTGGATCAGCGCGGCGAGGGCGGCGTGGTCCGCGATGTGCGCATCGTCCCAGATGCCGAGGCATCCATGGGTGATGCGCCCCTGGGTGTTCACCGAGCTCTGCTCGACGAACACGAGGCCGGCGCCGCCGGCGGCGAGCTTGCCGATATGCGCGGTGTGCCAATCGGTGGCGCGCCCCTCCCGCGCCGAATAGGTCGCCATCGGCGAGACCATGATCCGGTTCTTCAGTTCGAGATCGCGCAGTTGCAGTGGGGTAAACAGCAGCGGCAGCTCAGTCATGGGATGTCCAGCCTTGCCTGTGGTTTCTTGCCTGTGGTGCGTGGATTCGTGCGCGCAGTCATTTCTTCAGCAGCGGACAGGCGCTCTCCTCCGGCGTCGCAAACGCCTCCTTGCCCGGAATCACCTGAACCAGCTTCTCGTAATCCCAGGCGCCCTTCGATTCGGCCGGCGATTTCACCTGCACGAGATACATGTCGTGGATGAGCTGGCCGTCCTCGCGCAGGAATGCGTTGCGGGCAAAGAAATCGTCGATCGGCATGTCCTTCATCTGCGCGATCACCTTGGGGCCGTCGTCGGTGCCGGACTTCTCGACCGCCTTGAGATAGTTCATCACCGCGGAGTAGAGGCCGGCCTGCACCATGGTCGGCCGCTTCTTGGTCCTGGCCATGAAGCGCGCGGCAAAGTCGCGGGTCTTGTCGTCGAGATCCCAATAAAAGGCGGTCGCGAGCTGCAGCCCCTGGGCGGCCTGCAAGCCGATCGCGTGGATGTCGCTGGTCTGCATCAGGAAGGCCGCGAGCTTCTGCGTATGCGCCATCCCGAATTCCTGCGCCTGCCGGATCGAGTTGGCGAGGTCGCCGCCGGTGTTGGCAAAGGCGATCACGTCAGCCTTCGAGCTCTGGGCCTGCAGCAGATAGGACGAGAAATCCATGCTGTTGAGCGGATGCCGCACCTCGCCGGCGATGCTGCCGCCGACCTTCTCCACCGTCTTGGCCGCGTCGTTGCGCAGGGCGTGGCCGAAGGCGTAGTCGACCGTGACGAAGTACCAGCTCTTCGCGCCTTCCTTGGCCAGCGCCCGCACCGTGCTGTTGGCGAGCGCATAGGTGTTGTAGGTCCACTGCACCGAATTCGCCGAGCAGCCCTTTCCGGTCAGATCGGAGGAGCCGGCCGACGACACCAGCATCGCCTTGTTCTTCTGCTTGGTGAGCTCGAGCACGGCGAAGGCGACGGCGGAATTGGCGAAATCGACGATGACGTCGACATTCTCCTGCTCATACCAGCGCCGCGCGATGCCGGCGCCGATGTCCGCCTTGTTCTGATGGTCGGCATCGACCATCGCGATCGGCTTGCCCAGCACCTTGCCGCCGATATCCGCGATCGCCATCCGGACCGCTTCGACCGCTCCGGGGCCGGCGGCGTCGGCGTAGAGTCCGGCCTGATCGGTCAGCACGCCGATCTTCACCGCGTCGTCGGAAATCTGCGCGTGGGATGGCGCGGCGGCGAAGGCGACTGAGAGGATTGCAGCGCTCGCGGCGATCCATCCGTATCTCGATGTCATTGTCCCTGGTTTCCTCTAGTTCGATTGCCTTATGGCGTTGGTCTTGTCTTGCCGCAGGTCGATCATGCCCGGATGCGACTGCGGATCCCTGTCCGCGCCGAGCAGCACGTGCTTCTGGATCTTGTTGGTCGAGGTCAGCGGCAACTCGGCGACGAAAGCGATCCACGCCGGCAGCTTGAACGCCGCCAGGCGTTCGCGGCAGAAGCGGAAGATGTCCTGCGCGAGCTCGCGTGAAGCATCGGCGCCGTCGTTGCTCACGATGAAGGCCGCAACTTCCTCGTCGCGGATCGGATCGCGCGCGGCGATGACTGCGGCCTGCTTGACCTGAGGCGACGTCGTCAGCACGGCCTCGACCTCCGCCGCCGAGATGTTCTCGCCGGCGCGCCGGACCAGATGCTTCAGCCGGTCGACGAACACGAAGGCGCCGTCCTCGTGCTGCCAGGCGCTGTCGCCGGTGTGAAACCAGCCGCCGCGCCAGGCCTGCTCGGTGGCCTCGGGGTCCTTCAGATAGCCGGAGAACAAGCCGCGCCGCGGCGTCGCTTCCGAATGGCGCACGCAGAGTTCACCGACTGCGCCAGCCGGCAGCGTATTGCCGTCGGCATCGAGGATCGTCATTTCGAGCCCCGGTACGCTGCGGCCGATGGTGTTGGTCTCGAGATGGCGCGGCTCGACCGTGTTGAACGGACTGCGCCCGGTCTCCGTCATGCCCCAGCCTTCGACGAAGGGGATGCCGAAGCGCTCGCGGGCTCGCGCGCGCTGCTCGGGATTGGCGCCGACGCCCATCGAGAAGCGCAGCGCATGGGCCTTCTCGTCCGGCGTCTCCGGCTGCGCCAGCAGGGCCGCGACGATCACGCCGAGATAATGCAGCACGCTGGCGCGGCATGCGACGATGTCGTGCCAGGCAAACTTTGCGTTGAAGCGTTCCGGCAGGATCAGGCAGCCGCCGGTCAGCATCATCGCGATCGGGGTCAGCGTCAGGCCGGCCATGTGAAATAGCGGCAGCGGGCTGTAGAGGCGCTCCATTCCGGCATGATACGTCGCCTCCCCGCCGTGGCTGACGTACCAGCGGCCGGTCGAGACCACGTATTCATTGGTCAGGATGCATCCCTTCGGACGCGCCGTCGTGCCTGACGTGTACAGCAGCGCAGCCTCGGTCTCGCTTCCCGGCTCGTCGGCGCGCGGTGGCGGCCGCTGGGCGTGCGGGACTGTCTCGACGCTGGCGCCGAGATCGTCACCGGAGACGGTGAGCAGCGGAACGTCGCCGGTCAGCGCCTTCTGCAATTCCTTCTGATCGGCCAGCGTGACGATCAGGTCGGGTTCGGCATGCGCGATCAGGTATTCGATTTCCGCTGCGCGATAGGCCGGGTTGATCGGAACGATCGAGACGCCGATGCCATTGAGCGCCAGCCAGTGCACGATGAAATCGGGGCGGTTCTCCAGCAGCAGGCAGGCGCGGTGGCCGTGGCCGAAGCCTGCTGCGCGGTACTGATCGCGCAATGCGCAGACCTGCCGCGCAATGCCGCCATAGGACAGTTCGACGCCATCGGGAAAGTATGCGCGGTCGGCACGCGCGGGAATGCAGAGAAAGGGTTTGAACGCTGCCGCATCGGATGTCGCAGCGAACGTGCTGAACACGGTGTACATCGTGGCGAAACTTCCCTTCGACGGCCGCTGATCGATGCCAACGATGCCGATCCGAAGGAGCCCGGGTGCTTCGTTGAGCGCATTTGTCATGCGATCGCGACGTTGCGCGGAAGCTATAAGGACGAATAATATGCTGTCAAATCCATTATGAGTTTCCATAAAACTCATATGTAGTTTGAAGCCAAAAGCGGAGGTAACGAGATGAAGATGCATATGTTGTCGGGCGGCCGTCTCCAGATGTCGAAGCGGACCTATCTGCCCGATGCGGCGCGCGGCGAGATGATTGAGCTTCCGGTCGCCTGCGTGCTGTTGCGGCATGCGCAGGGCAATGTGCTGTTCGACACCGGATGCCATCCCGATGTCGCGACCGATCCTGAAGGGCGGCTCGGCACGCTCGCCAAATACATGCGCCCGATCATGCCGGCGGATGATCATGTGCTGACGAGCCTGAAGGCCGTTGGCCTTGGCGCTGATGACATCGACGTGGTGATCTGCTCCCACCTGCACACCGACCATTGCGGCTGCAACGCCTTCTTCAAGAAGGCGACGATCTTCGTCCACGCACTCGAGATCGAGGCCGCGAATGCCGATAACGCGTTCGATCGCGGATACATCAAGGCGGATTGGGATCATCCGCTGAAGATGGAGATCTTCGACAAGCAGATGGATGTGTTCGGCGACGGCAAGCTGACGCTGGTCCCGCTGCCCGGACACTCGAAGGGAACGACCGGCGCGCTGGTCAAGCTCGACAACAGCGGCGAATTCCTGCTCGCCTCCGACGCGCTCAGTGTGCGCGCCAATCTCGACCAGCGGACCTCGCCGAGGAACAGCCTTGACGTCGGCCAGTTCCTGAAGTCGCTCGACGAGATCGCCAGGCTCGAGGCGTCCGGCGTCAAGATCATCTGCGGCCATGACGAAGCGCAGTGGGCCAGCCTGCAAAAGGGCCTGAACGCGTACACGTGAGGATTTTGGGCGCGGCTTGCAGATGTCGTTCCACGCGATATGGTGTGCCGCCGCCGGAGTTCATCTGGCTCACAACAACAAGGAAAATGCAGATGTCCAAGGATGGTTTGTGCGCGATCGTGACGGGATCGGCATCGGGACTCGGCGCCGCCACCGCGCAAATCCTCGCCACGCAGGGCGCGCGCCTCGTCATCAATTATTCCAACAGCAAGGCGGAAGCCGAGGCGACCGCGGAAGTCTGCCGCAAGCAGGGCGCCGAGGTGCTGGTGGTGCAGGGCGACGTCTCGCGCGATGAGGACTGCAAGAAGATCGCAGCCGCCGCGCAGGGCTGGGGCCGCCTCGACGTGCTCGTCAACAATGCGGGCACCACCAAGCACGTGCCGCATCACGATCTCGACGGCCTGACCGCGGAAGATTTCCAGCGCATCTACGCCGTCAACACCATCGGCCCGTTCCAGATGGTTCGTGCCGCGCGCGCGCTGCTCGAAGCCGGCGCGAAGGCATCTAGCCGTCCCTCGGCGGTGGTCAACGTCTCCTCGGTTGCAGGCATTTCCGGCGGCGGTTCGTCGGTCGCCTATGCCGCGAGCAAGGGCGCGCTCAACACCATGACGCAGTCGCTGGCGCGCGCGTTGGCACCGTTGATCCGCGTCAACACGGTGTGTCCGGGCTATATAGATACGCCCTGGTTCACCAAGGGCCGCGGCGAGGCCGGCGCCAAGCAGGTGCGCGATGCCGTGGTGGCGCGCGTGCCGCTGAAGGTCGCCTCGACGGCCGAAGACATCGCCAACCTGGTCTGCTTCCTGGCGAGCCCGGCGTCGAGCAACATGACCGGTGAGTTCGTCCGCATGGACGCCGGCATGCATCTGATTCAGTGACGGAGCGCCGTTGCACAAATGAAAAATGCCCGGGCCTGGCCCGGGCATTTTGATTTTGAACCTGTCGTTGTTCCGTCATTCCGGGGCGATGCGTTAGCATCGAACCCGGAATCTCGAGATCCCGGATTCGATGCTTCGCATCGCTCCGGGATGACGCCTACGGCGTTACCTGTTTCCGATATCCGGGATCACGCGCGCCGCGACCAGCCGATTCCAGATGAACAGCACCACCAGAGCGCCGATCGTGGCGGTGATGAAGCCGGCACCTTGTTCGGGACCGTAATGGCCGATCGCCTGGCCGATGAAAGTCGCAAGAAACGCGCCGGCGATGCCGAGCACGGTGGTGAGAATAAAGCCGCTTGGATTGTTCGGTCCCGGCGACAGGAATCGCGCGATGATCCCCGCGACAAAGCCGACGATGATGACCCAGATGATGCCGCCCATGACTGTCGTCCTCCTCAGATGGAATCAACGCTACCGTCAGAGCCTGCGGTGCAACTCGTCGCCGCTTGGCAGCCGGCCGTCCGGCGTCAGGTGATTGATCGCGTCGGGCAGATATTGGCTGAGGCCCTGCAGCAGTTCGTCGCGCGAGAGGCCACTCTGCGATGCCAGCGAGTTGATCTGGTCGGCGCCGAGCGCGTTGGCGAGATCGCCGGGCGCGATCTGCTTGTTGGGACCGTTGCTGACCCAGGAATTGGCCGCGTCGCCATGGCCCTTCTGCTGCAGCTGGTTGAGCAGATCGCCGAGGCCGCCGCTGAGCACGGTGCCGGCTGCGCCGCCGGCGAGCAGGCCGCCGAGGCCGCCCTTGAGCAGATCGCTGAGCCCGCCACCGCCTGCGCCGCCGGGCAGGCCTGCGGTGACGTTGCCGGGAGGAAGCGGCGGCGCCTGCGCCGGCTTCGGCTCAGGGGCGCTCGCGTCCGCCTGGCCGCCGGAGAAATGCTTGACCGCCTTCCAGGCGAGCAGCGCGAGGATAGCCATCGTCATCGGCGACATTCCGCCGCCGCTCGAACTGTCGGATGAGGTGCTTGGCGCGCTCGGACCGCGCGGGCCGTTCTGCATGCCGTTGAGTACGTCGAGTAAACCCATGATCGTCTCCTGCCGCAACCGTGCCCCGAGCGGGAAACATAGCTTCCGCCCATGACGGTTACAAGGCGGGCCACCCGGACCGCGGTGCGTCGAAATAGGCAGGCAACCCAAGGTCTGCTATCGAGCCAATGATGAATGGACGTTTGGCCACATGAACCAGGACCGGCCGATTGGCATTGCGGGCGCGGGAAGCATCGGCTGCTTCGTCGGCGGCACGCTCGCGGCTGCGGGGTGCCGTGTCGTGCTGCTGGCGCGGCCGCGGCTGATCCAGGAGATCGCAGGCAACGGCTTGCGGGTCAGCAGCTTTGACGGCTCCGAGCGGACGGTATCCGCGGACCGGCTCATTGTGTCCGACGATCCGTCGATCTTGTCCGACGTTCAGACCGTGCTGGTGACGGTGAAGAGCGCCGATACCGCTGCGATGGCCGATGCGATCGCGCGCCACGCGCCTGGCGATGCCGCGGTGATCAGCCTGCAGAATGGCGTCGGCAATGTGCCGCTGCTGCGCGACCGCCTGCCGGGCCGCAGGGTGCTCGGCGGCATGGTGCCGTTCAACGTGGTCGCGCTCGGCGACGGCCGCTTCCATCGCTCGACCTCCGGCGACATCGTCATCGCGCAGGATGACGCGGGCACCGCGGCGCGGCTGTCGGTGCCGGGCCTTGCGATCAAGCCCACCGGCGATATCGACGGCGTGCAGTGGGGCAAGCTGATCGTCAATCTCAACAATGCGCTCAATGCGCTGTCCAATATTCCGCTGCGGCAACAGCTCGCGCAGCGCGGCTGGCGACGACTGCTTGCCGATCAGATGGCCGAGGGCCTGGCCGCGGTGCGCGCCGAAGGCATTGCGCCGGTGTCGCCGACGCCGCTGCCGTCGAACTGGATGCCGCCTTTGCTGCGGCTGCCCGATGCGCTGTTCGACATGCTGCTCGGCCGCACCATGAAAATCGATCCCGAGGCGCGCTCCTCGATGTGGGAGGATCTGCAGCGCGGCCGCCGCACCGAGATCGACTATTTGCAGGGCGTGATTACCGCGATCGCGGATCGCCGCGGGCTCGAGGCGCCATTGTCGCGCCGCGTCATCGCGCTGATCCGGAAGGCGGAGGCGGACGGCAAGGGCTCGCCGGGGCTGACGCCCGAACAGATCCGCGATGGCAGTGGCCGTGAACGCCGATGATCGTCCGCCACGTCGATCGAACAACAGAGGAGATGACATCATGAAATGGTCCAACATCATGCTGTTCACGCTTGTTGCGCTCGCGGCCGGCCCGGTCCGTGCGGCGCCGCCGACCGTGACACCGTCGCCTGGCTATGATGCGCGCTTGCAGGAGCAGCGCGCGGCGGCTGCGGCAGCCAGCCGAGCGGCCACGCCTGCGCACAAATCGGTCGCGCCCCGACACCACAAGCGCACCCGCGCGCACTGATCCATTACAGAGACGACTTCAGATGAAGCTGCTGTTCCTCGCGCTCACCTTCGTGTTTGGCTTCACCACGGCCTCAGGTGCCGCCGACTATGCCGGCTCGATCAGTGCCTACCGGCGCGCCAACCGCATGCCCGCGGTGAAGCTCGACGCGAAGCTGAACGCGATGGCGCTGAAGCAGGCCCAGGCGATGTCGGCGACCGGATCGGTCAGCCACTCCGCGGGCGGCAGCTTCTTCACGCGCATCGCGCCGCTCAAGAAGCAGCGCGCCGCCGAGAATATCGGCGCCGGCTTCATCGCCTTCGCCGAGATGCTGAAGCAGTGGGAGAATTCGCCGGGCCATCGCGAGAACCTGCTGATGCCGGGCGCCAAGCGCGTCGGCGTCGCCTTCGTCGACAATCCGAAGTCGCCGTACCGCAGGTTTTGGGCGATGGTGATTACCGATTGAGCCTGCGGTGTCATTCCGGGGCGGAGCGAAGCGACGAACCCGGAATCTCGACGGCAGAGAGATTCCGGGTTCTCGCTTGCGCGAGCCTCGGAATGACCAAGCGAACCGTCAGTTTCGCTTCGCAACCTTGGTCGGTGGCGGCGGTGTCGGCGTGAACAGCTTCTTCAGGCCGTCCAATCCCTCGGAAAGCCGCGGCCATTCGCAGGAGAACGTACCCTTCACGCAGTTGCTTGCCCGCGGCCGCGGCTCGGGAATGGGGACGGCAGCGACCCGCGGCTTGACCGGCCTTGCGGCGGGGACGGGGACTTTCGCAGTCTCACTGCGCACCGGCTCATTGTGCAATGACGCCTGCTGGATCTGCGGCGGCCGCACCGGCTGTGTCTCCTGCCGCTCGAGCTGCTTCGCATTGAACGCCGCGACGATACGCGAGCGGCGCTGCTGCTCGAGGTAGCCGGTATATTCCTGGTCGATCTTCTTCTGCTCGTCCGGCGTCGGATTGGGACCTGCGATGTCGAAGCTGCGGTCCTGCATGAAGTCGTAATAGGTGTAGCCACCGCCAGGCTTGCGACGGCCGGCGAACTTGGCGTTGCAATCGGCGAGTTGCGCGGTCTTGTCTTCCCTGGTCTTCGCCTTCTCGGCGAGGTCGGCGCAGTCCTCGAAGTCTTTCGGGCCGCCGCGCCACCATTGCGCGTGCGCGCTCATCGGCGCCAGCACGCAAGCGACGGCGAAAGCGGCAACAGCCAACGTCGATGATCGTGACGGCATCACGGACATTGAGACCAAACCCGAACGACACAGAGTGAGCAGATTGTCGCCATTTTAGTGACACTTGTCACCCGGGAACCCGACGATTTTCCTGACCTGTGGAATGTTGCCGCGGCTGATGGAACACAGCCTTCGCGATTGGAATAATTGAAGAATCTCATCGGAACGGGCCGGAGATCAGAACAATTCGCCTCTAATCGTTCACTTCACCCTGTGCAGCAACGCAACCAGTTCCGCCTGCCGGTGGGTGCCGGTCTTCTGGAAGATCGTCTTGAGCTGATTGCGCGCGGTGGCAAGGGCAACGCCGGCCGCCTGCGCGGCCGCTTCGACCGAATCGCCGCGCGCAAGCCGCGCGGCGAGGCGTGCCTGCGCCGGCGTCAGCTCGAACGTCGCCGCCAGCAGCGCCTGATCGAACGCGGCGCTGCCTTCGAGATCGCGGATCAACAGGATCGCGCGCGCCCCGAGGAACGGCGAGCGCGCCGCCGGAGGCACCGGTTGGATCTGGATCACGATCGGCCGCTTGTCGATCCTGCGCACCACGATCGGCGACGACGGCAATGGGTGCAGGTCCGAGCCGTGGGCCAACTGATCGATCAGCCTGGTCAGATCGGCATTGGCCTGTCGGTCGAGCAGGGTGAGGCGATTGTTGCGGATCGCAAGGTCGTAGCCGAGGCAGCGTTCCGCCTGGCTGTTCATGCCGATGATGGTGCCGAAGCGGCCGACGGCAATCGCAGCGACCTGGATCAGATCGAGCGCGCCGGTGATGCCCGAGAGTGCGGAGCGGCCGACGACGGCGGAGAGCGTCGCGGCTTCCGTGAGCGGCGCCGACACCCTTTGCAGCGCCTTGATCTCGTCGGCGTCGAACAAGCCTTCCCTGGGCGAACGCTGGATCGTCAGTGCCCATAACGCCGGGCCGGAGTGGAAGCCGATCGCCGCGAACCATTTCAGTCCGAACTCGCCGAGCGTGGCGTAGAGCGGATCGCGCAGCATCTCGGTTTCGGATTCGAACAGATCCGCATCGGTGATGACATCGACGCCGGCATGCATCAGCGGCACGCCGCGGGCCGCGCGGATGTCGGTGAGGTGAAGATTGTGCGGGAAGTAGGTCTTGGTGAAATACTCGGTGATCGAGTCCGTGCGCGGAATGTCTTCAGTGCGGATATCGCTCTGAAGCATCGCAGCGCCGGTCGCGCCGACGGCGGCGCAGACCTCGTCCATGAAGGACGGCCAGGTCGAGGGATCGAGAACCACATCGCCGAGGCGCGCGGTCACATCGTCAAGCCTGTGCAGATCGACCAAAATTCAGCTCCGCCGATGCAAACAGCGTTGTTTTGTCAGGCGAAACAGGCTGCACCTCGTTGCGCCCGGTACCGGGCATAAGAAAACCCAGGGGCCCGATATGCAAGTTAAATCAGCGACAGGCTAGGGGCCGGGTCCGCAAGCGCTGGCGAAACATGATCGAAAATCGGCGGGTCCCGCTGGCCGGTGCGATCCGGCCGCTACGATAAGTGACCATCCTCACGGTGGCCGGCCTCGGTCAGCGCCACGCGGCAGAAGCTGGCGGCGATCGCGACGACCTCTTCCACGGCCTGCGGATATTGCTTCGACACCCAGCGCAGCGCGATCGAGATGACGGCGCCCACCATGCCGACCGAGAGCAGCGAGGCGGCCGCGCCCTTGCCGCTGCGCTTCGGGTCGAGCGCCGGCGGCACCAGGATGTCGCTGAAGACGCGCAAGGCGTCGAGCTTGACGGCATCGACCGCCGGACTGATGCCTGAAATTTCCAGCAGAAAGACCCGGGCGGGCTTCGGGTGCTGCTTCAGCCGCGTGAAATAGAGCGTCAGCGCCGCGCGCAGCCTCATCTCGGCATCGTCGCCTGCGGCTGCAGCGGCCGCGGTCATTTCCTCGTGCAGGTGGCCGACGACATGGCCGTAAGCGGCGATCAGCAGAGCCTCGCTGTTCGTAAAGGACTCGTAGAAATAGCGCTCGGTCAGCTCGGCCGCCTCGCAGATCGCCTTCACGGTGGCGCCGCGATAGCCGACCTCGCCATAGACCTCGATCGCCGCGTCGATCAGCTTGAGCCGCCGCTCGGCGCGGCGTTCCTCGGCGTCCATACCGCCATAGAGGCGGGCTTTCCGGCTGCTTGCCATGAAAGTGTATTGACACGAGGCATTGTCAGATGTCAAGTTATCTGACAATATGTATTGTCAATACTGCCACGGGAGGGTCAAGGCGTGTCCGTTCATTTCGACGTGTTGATCGTGGGCGCGGGACTGTCGGGCATCGGCGCCGGCTATCATTTGCAGGCCAACTGCCCTGACCGCAGCTACGCCATTCTTGAAGGCCGCGACTGCATTGGCGGCACCTGGGACCTGTTCCGCTATCCCGGCATCCGCTCCGACTCCGACATGTACACGCTTGGCTATTCGTTCCGGCCGTGGACCGAGCCGAAGGCGATCGCGGATGGCCCGTCGATCCTGAACTATGTGCGCGAGACCGCGCGCGCCTACGGCATCGACAAGAACATCCGCTTCAACCATCGCGTCGTGCGCGCCGACTGGTCGTCGGCGGACTCGCAATGGACGGTCGAGGTCGAGCGCGGGCCGGAGAAGACGATCGAGCGCTTCACCTGCAGCTTCCTGTTCATGTGCAGCGGCTACTACAAATATGAACACGGCTACACGCCCGACTTCCCCGGCATCGCCGATTTCGCCGGCCGTGTCGTCCATCCGCAGAAATGGATCGACGACATCGACTATGCCGCCAAGAAGGTGGTGGTGATCGGCAGCGGCGCGACCGCGGTGACGCTGGTGCCGGAAATGGCCAAGACCGCCGCCCATGTCACGATGCTGCAGCGCTCGCCGACCTATGTCGTGGCGCGGCCCGACGAGGACAAAGTCGCCAACTGGCTGCGCGCGCGGCTGCCCGCGAAACTCGCCTACGGCCTCACGCGCTGGAAGAACGTGCTGTTCGGTATGTATTTCTACCGGCTCTGCAAGCGCGATCCGGAGCGCGTCAAGAAGCTGATCCTCGGCGGCGTGCGGCATGCACTCGGTCCGGACTACGACGTCGCCACCCATTTCACGCCGCGCTACAATCCGTGGGACCAGCGGCTTTGTCTGGTGCCGAACGGCGATCTCTTCGAATCGCTGCGCAACGGCAGATCGTCCGTCGTCACCGATCAGATCGAGACCTTCACGCGTGGGGGCATCAAGCTCAAGAGCGGCAATGTGCTCGACGCCGACATCGTGGTGACCGCGACCGGCCTCGATCTGCAGGTGCTCGGCGGACTCGAGATCAATGTCGACGGCGCGCGCGTCGATCTGTCGAAGACCATGAACTACAAGGGGCTGATGTACTCGGGCGTGCCGAACCTCGCCGCCGCCTTCGGCTACACCAATGCGTCCTGGACGCTGAAATGCGACCTGACCTGCGAATATGTTTGCCGCATGCTCAACCACATGAAGGCGAACGGCTACGCGCAGGTCACGCCGCGGCGGAACGACCCTGATGTCGCCGAACTGCCCTGGGTGGATTTCTCATCGGGCTATATCCAGCGCGCCGCCGCCAGGTTCCCCAAGCAGGGCTCGCGCCGGCCGTGGCGGCTCTACCAGAATTATGCTCTCGATATCATGACGCTGCGCTTCGGCTCGCTGAAGGATGAAGCCATCGAGTTTCTCCCGGCGCGTCGGGCCAGCGCGGATGCCGCCTCGAATCCGGCACGCCAGGTGGCGTAACGCGCGACGCGCCAAACGCCATGCAACTTCGCGCGCGCCCGATGTGGCGCGGGCTGGCGATCACCCGGCAGCTCTGCTATGGGATGGCGACGCCCGCATGCTTTCGCTGCGGGCCGTGCGGTCCCGTAGCTCAGCCGGATAGAGCGACGGTTTCCTAAACCGTAGGTCGGAAGTTCGAGTCTTCCCGGGATCGCCATTTTTCGCTCGCCGCGCGAGGCTTTTCAACACGCATTCCGGCGCCATCTGCCCGGCGTTCGCTCCCCCCAAGTTCACCCGAGATCAAGTTCACCCCAAATTAGGGAAAGCCCGGGACAATGGGGAGGGGGCACCGGAAGACCGCACGTATGCGAGCTAGCGTTCCAGAACGGGTTGAGCAGGGGGACGGCGATGCCCTTCGCGATCCGCTGCGTTCGAAGGGCCGGCCGCTCGTCGTCGATGTCGACGAGGTCATGGTGCGGGGAAGCTCCGTCCCGGCCGATATCGCATCCGATCTGATCCGCCGCCTTCGCGCTTTCGCCGCGGCGATCACCGCTTCCCTTGGAGCGCAAGCGCGATCGACTCATGGTGTAGCTCGATCGGGGTTCGATCCGTCCCGGGTGCAATTCGACCCCGACGCGGTGAGGTTCCTGCTGCAGGTGCTGGGCGAAGGCCGCCCGGTCTACCTTTGCTCGGAAACCCATCCCGAGCCGTTCGTCAGCGCGGTCGCCGAGCATCTTGGCGTCTTCACCGCCTGGGCTGCCGCGCCGGAACGTCGATTGCCGCCGACGCAGCGCGAAGAGCTGCCGCCCGCGCTTCGGCAGGGCTTTGACTATATCGGCAGCGCGGCGGTCGCGTTGCCCGATTCCGCATCGCGCCTCGCGCGCTCCGCTCGATCCGAGCCGTCCGCGCCCGCGCGGGTCAGTATGCGCGTCAGTATGCGCAGCTGGCTGAAGCTGTTCAGGGTGCATCAATACGCCAAGAACGCCCTCGTGCTGGTGCCGCTGCTGACCGCACACAAATTCGCATTGGGATCGGCGGCGACGTCGCTGCTTGCGGTGATCGCATTCTCGCTCTGCGCGTCGGGCGCCTACATCCTGAACGATCTTCTCGACGTCGAGGCCGACCGCGCGCATCCGACCAAGCGCAACCGCCCGATCGCAAGTGGCGCCATCCCGGCATCGCGGGCCGTCGGCGCGATGGCCCTGGCGCTGGTCGCCGCATTTGCGATCGCAATGTCGATATCGATCGAGTTCGGCGGCGTCCTGCTCGGCTATTTCGCGCTGACCACCTCCTACTCGTTCTGGCTCAAGCGCATCGCGACCGTCGACGTCGTCGTGCTCGCCACGCTTTACACCGTCCGCGTGATCGGCGGCGCCGTCGCGATCAGCGTGCCGATGTCGGAATGGCTGCTCGCGTTCTCGCTGTTCATCTTCATGTCGCTGGCGCTGGTGAAGCGCTATATCGAGCTCGCCGGCCAGCCGGACGGCGCCGTGCTGGCGGCGCGCGGCTACCAGGTCGAAGACAAATCGATGATCGCGATCCTCGCCGCCGCGTCAGGCTTCAACGCCGTCGTGATCTTCACGCTCTACATCTCGTCCGATACGGTGCGCGCGCTTTACAGCCATCCGCAACTGCTCTGGGTCGGTTGTCCGATCTTGATGTACTGGATCGGCCGCGTGATGTTGTTCGCGCAGCGCGGATTGATCGACGACGATCCGGTCATCTTTGCGCTGAGGGATCGCGTCAGCTGGGTCGCGCTCGGCGCGATCGGCGCCATCATGCTCGCCGCCATCTAGCGATGCCGGCGGCTGCGTTACCAGGAGCTGTGATGTCGACCTCCAGTCCGGGCGGCATTGGCCTGTCCGGCTGGGGCAACTATCCCAGGGCGTCGTCCGAACTGCTGGCGCCGCAGACGCCCGCAGGCGCGCGGGACCACCTGCTTGCGCGGTCCGGCGTCGTCGCGCGCGGGGCCGGACGGGCCTATGGCGATGCCGCGATCGGAACGCAATCCACGATTTCGTCGCGCGGCCTGAACCGGATGCGGAGCTTCGATGCCGCAACCGCGCGATTGACGGTCGAAGCCGGCGTAACCATCGCCGACATCCTTGCCGTTTTCGAGCCGCGCGGCTTCTTCCTCAAAGTCGTGCCCGGCACGAAATTCGTGACGGTCGGTGGCGCGATCGCGGCCGACGTTCACGGCAAGAACCATCATCGCGATGGCGGCTTCGGCACCGTCGTCGATTCGTTCCGCATTGCGCTGCCTGGCGGCGAGATCGTCACCTGCTCGCGATCGGAAAACGCCGCGCTGTTTGCGGCGACGTTGGGAGGCATGGGCCTGACGGGCATGATCCTCGACGCGACGCTGCGGCTGCTGCCGATCGAGACCGCCTGGCTACGTCAGGATACCCGCGTCGCCGGCAATCTCGACGCGGCGATCGATCAGCTGGAAAGCCGCGCATCGACCACCTATTCGGTGGCCTGGATCGACTGCCTCGCGCGCGGCGCGGCGCTCGGCCGGTCGCTGGTCTATCTCGCCGAGCACGCCACGCGCCGCGACAAGGATATGCTGGGACCCGGCCTCGAAGCGTTTCCCAGCCTCCGCACGTCGCGGCTCGCGGTCCCGGAGCTGTTTCCGGGGGGGCTGCTCAATCGCGCATCGATGCGGGCGTTCAACGAGCTGTACTTCCGCCGCGGCGCCGCGCATCCGGGCAAGCCGCGGCTGGTCCATTGGGACCCGTATTTCTTTCCGCTCGATGCGATCGCCGACTGGAACAGGATCTACGGCCGGCGCGGCTTCGTGCAATATCAATGCGTGATCCCGCTCGACCGCGCGCGCCGCGTTCTCGCCGAAATTCTCGATCGTGTGTCGCGGCGCGGCGATGCGTCGTTTCTCGCGGTGCTCAAGCAGCTCGGCGAAGGCAGCGGGCCGATGTCGTTTCCGCTCCGCGGCTACACGCTGACGATGGACTTTCCGGTCAGCGACGCGCTGTTCGGGTTTCTTGACCAGCTCGATGCGCTGGTGGTCGATGCCGGCGGCCGGCTCTATCTCGCCAAGGATGCGCGGCAGTCCCGCGCGACATTCGAATCCGGATATCCCGGCCTTGCGGCCTTGCGCGACATCCGCCAGCAGATCGGGGCGAACAGTCGCCTCGTGTCCCATCTTTCAGCACGGCTTGGAATTTGATGACCGGCACAAAATCAATTCTGGTGATTGGCGGCAGTTCGGACATCGGGCACGCGACCGCGCTGCGCTATGCGACGGACGGATGGCGCGTGATGCTCGCCGCCCGCGATATCGCCGCGGCACAGCGCAATGCGGACGACATCAAGACGCGAAGCGGTACCGAAATCTCGGTTGTCGCGCTCGACGTGCTGCAGACCGGGCAGCTTGCCGGCTTCGTCGCCGGTCTTTCCCCACTTCCCGACACCGTCGTATGCGTTGTCGGGGAGCTCGGCGATCAGCAGCGTGCCGAGACCGATCCCGAGCTTGCGACGAAGATCATGCGCACCAATTTCGAGGCGCCCAGCCTGCTGCTCGAACTGTTCGCGCAAGCCTTCGCGACGCGCGGCTCGGGAACCATCGTCGGCGTGAGCTCGGTCGCCGGCGATCGCGGGCGGGCCTCGAACTATTATTACGGCGCGGCCAAGGCCGGCTTCTCGCAATTCCTGTCCGGCTTGCGCAATCGCCTGGCGCTTGCGGGTAAGGTCCGTGTCGTCACCGTCAAGCCGGGATTCGTGCGGACCAGGATGACGGCGCATATGAAGCTGCCGGCTCCCCTGACGGTGCAGCCGGATCGGGTGGCGGAGGATATCTTCCGGGCCGATGTGACCAGGCCGCGTGACGTGATCTATGTGGCGCGCCGCTTCCGGCTGGTGATGGCGATCATCTGCGCGCTGCCGGAGACGATCTTCAAACGGATGCGTATCTGATGCCCGGCGTCGCCGCCAACCACGCGTCGTTCCCGCGATCCAGCGCGATCCGGCCGAGCGTCCCGCTCGTGACGGCATCGCTGTGGCTCGTGCTGTTCGCGGTGACGCTGATCTTCAGCGTCATGCTCTGCGACGGCAGGCTGATCTTCACCCTCGACGATCCCTACATCCACCTCGCCGTCGCCGATCACATCCTGTCCGGCGGCTACGGCGTCAATGCGTCCGAGGTCTCGTCGCCAAGCTCGTCGATCATCTGGCCCTATCTGCTGGCCGTGACCGAGACGCTGCATCTTGGCGCATTCGGTCCACTCCTGATCAATGCCGCGGCAGCGGCAGCGACCGTCGTGGCTTTCCTGCGCATCCTTGAATCGGCTGAACTGCTTGGCCCCGGCCGGGAGAAGTCGCTGCTGTTTTTCGTCGCGTTGCTCGCCATTTTTTCGTCAAGCGCGATCGCCCTGCCGATGACCGGCATGGAGCACAGTCTTCACGTTTGGGCCACGGTCGCGACTTTCGGCGGCCTGACCGAAGCCGCGCGCGGACGGTCGCCGACCGTCATACACTTCGCGGCGCTGGTGCTGCTGCCGCTGATTCGCTTCGAGGGAATCGCGTTCGCCATCGCGGCGATGATGGGGTTTGCCCTGCTCGGCCAGCGCCGTTTTGCCGCCGCGGCCGCTGCCGTCACGCTCTGCGCGTTCGCCGCGTATTTCGCGCGAATGGCCTCGCTCGGTCTCCCGCTTTTGCCGAGTTCGGTATTGCTCAAATCGCGCATCGCCGAATCCGGCTATGAAGGGACCGGCGTCATCGCCTCCATCCTCCGCAATCTCGGCGACAGCTTCGCTGATCCCGCCGGCTTCAGGCTGATGCTGCTCGGTCTTGCGCTCGCCGCCGTGATGGCGCTGCTCCGCTCCGACCGCGGCGCCCTGATCGTCTGTGCGACGGTGCTCGCCGCGATCGCTGCGCATCTCGGCTTTGGCCAATATGGCTGGTTCTACCGGTATGAGGTTTACATCGTTGCGCTTGCGGTGCTGGCGCTGCTCTACGCGGTTGCACGCGCGCGAGCGGTCTTGAGCGTCCCGCAATGGACCGCCGCGACGCTCGCCAGCGTCGGGCTGGCCGGTTTTGCCAGCGTGGGCTATGTCAGCGCCGCCCTGGAGACGCCGTTTGCCTCGCGCGGCGTCTACGAGCAGCATTATCAGTTGGGCCGCTTCGCCCAGCAGCTCTACCGGCGGCCGGTTGCCGTGAACGATCTTGGACTCGTCGCCTGGGGAAATGCGAACTTCGTCCTGGATCTGTGGGGGCTCGGTTCGGAGCGCGTGCGCAAGGCGAAGCGCGCCGGCCGCTACGGCCCGGCCGAGATGGCCGCGCTCGCCGACGAGTATCATGTCGGCGTCGCCATGATCTACGACAGCTGGTTTGCGCAGGGCGTGCCGGCGAGCTGGAGGAAGGTCGCGATCCTGCACACGATTCCGGTGACCGGCGCGCGCGGTGACGTAAGCTTCTACGTCACGCCGGCCGCGGAGCCGGAGCTCGTCGCCGGCGCGCTGAGGGCCTTCGCGTCGACCCTGCCGGCGCGCGATCGTCTCGAAATGGTGGCGCCGTAAGCGTTGCGTGATCGTGGGCGGCGTCGCGCCGGGTGCTCAAATCCTCGCAAGCGGCCCCTGCGCCGGAACGGGAGAGCCGCTGCTTGATTCGCGCAGCAGCAGGATTGCGACGATCAGCGTGATCAGCGCGGCGATCCCGAAGCCTCCGATCGAAAGCACGTCGACCCAATGGACGTCCGTGCGCGGCGTGTTGTTATGGACCGTGTGCATGTAGCCGAAGGCTCCGATCGGTATCGGCGCGGCATAGATGATCGCACGTTCCCACTCGCGGGCCTTGGCCTGAAGCGCCGGCAATAGCAGCGCGATTCCGATACTGAAGATCAGGAAGTCATAATCATACGCATAGGGGCTGATGCAGACCGATGCGATCGCGGTCAGGCCGAGACTCTCGCGCACCGGCATCTTGCGGTAGACCGCGACCAGCACGATGCCGAGCGCAAGGACGGCGACGATGCCCTGGCCGATAAACGCTGCCGATGCGGAGAACCCCGTGGTTCGCAACGCGGCATAGGTCGAGACCATTCGATACAGCGGATAATAGGCTTCCCGCAGGAATACCGACGAATCATGCGCGCTCTGCAGCATCACGGTCCAGATCTGCATGCCGAACAGCACGGTGCAGATCGCCGAGCTGATCAGCACGACGGCGCCGGCCGTCATCACGACGATCCACGAGCGCCGCAGGATGGCATAGAGCGCGAAGGCAACGGCGAAATGCGGCTTGATGATCATGAGACCAAGGGCCACGCCCGCGAGCATCGGTCGCTCTTCGAAGTACAGGCACACCAGTCCGATCAATGCGGCGGTAAGGAAGCTGTTTTGACCGCATGCCAGCGTGACCCCGATCGTCGGAAAGAAAACGATCAGCACAAGCACGAACCGGTTTCCGGCAAGACGCCGCAGCACGGCGAGGTAAACAGCCAGCGTCGAGGCCATGAACAACAGATAGGCCATTCCGAACGGGACCAGCGCGAACGGAGCCAGCAGCAGGTTGAATTGCGGCGGATAAGTCCACGGCATGAAGCCGTCGTGCCCGCCCGACGCCTGCTTCTCGATGATGGCGAGCTTCGCGAATTGATAGGCCTGGTCGAGGTCGCCGAGCCACACCAGCTTTGCGGTGATGTAGAAGGCGGCGAAGTCGACCAGTTCGCGGCCGTGCCCCAGCCCCAGCTGGGAGAACCACACAACCTTGAACAGGAGGGCGGCGACCAGCATCACGAGGATTCCGCGCGTGTAGTTGGTGCGCTTCGAGTCGGTCGACTGAATTGTTTCGAGCGTTGTTGCGAGCATCAAGCCGGGCCCTGTTATGGCAACCCAAGCTAGATTGAATAGGTTAAGCAGTCGAAAAATTGCACGGAGAGGGTGGGGTCCCCTGTCGCCTGACAGCCGCAGGGATGCATGAAATCGGTCGGTGGAGGCTGGAACCGGACGGTATCTCGGTGTCCGGATGCGACTTTCGCTGGACGCTCCGTCGGCGGCAGTGATAACGGCTGACAACAACCATCTCACGACGGACCGCATGCCGAAACCGCCGCCTCCTTCCAATCGCGGGCCCAGCCCATCCCCGGTACTGCAACGCGCCGTGGTCGCATTGCAGATGGGACAGGTCGTCGAAGCCGAGCGGCTGGCGGCGGAGGTCTTGAAGGCAAACCGGACCGATGTCGGCGCGGCCTCGATCCTGGCACGGGCGCTGATGATCCAGAACCGCAACGAGGAAGCGATCGCACCGCTCGAGCGAGCCGTACGCCGCGTCGAGGATCCCGGCCTCGAGACCCTGCTCGGCGCGGCGCTCGGCGGCGCTGGTCGCGGCAGCGAGGCGATCGATGTGCTGCGGCGAACCACCGCGCGGCGGCCGCCGTACCTGCCCGCATTCCAGGCGTTGGCAGGGCAATTGCACTCGGCCGGTCGCATCGACGAGGCGGTTGCCGTCATTGAGAGCGCGCTTGCTCTCGCGCCGGGGAGCCTCGAGTTTCAGCTGCTGCTGGCGCAGTTGCTGCCCCAACGCAATGAGCGTGGCCGGGCGCGCGAGATTCTGGAGAAGTTGCGCAATGCGGCGCCGGGACATCCCGATGTTCTGGCCGCGCTCGCGCGTGTGCTGCTGCTCGATGGCGAATATGCTGCCGCGGCGGATCTCTACCGCCAGGTGGTGGCGCAGCGCCCCGACGACCCGCTGACGCGTCTCAGCTTCTCCGCCAGTCTTCTGGAAATGGGCGACCGCGCGGCCGGCGAGGCCAATCTGCGTCTCGCGTTGCGCGGCCGGCCGCAAATGATCGGCCGCACGACCGCCGCGCTGATCATGTCATCGCACGGCCGCTTCTTCTTCCGTCGCAGCGCCTTTGCGGAATTTCTGAGCTAGGGCGTTTTCGAGCGAAGCGGACACCGGCTCGCGCTAACGCGTCAAAACTAGAATCTAGAGCGGCGGGGATAAGCCGCGGCCTCTGCGCTCAAGCACAAGCGCCTCTGGAATGCTGGATCGCCCGCATCCGGGTGAAGACACCGAACTGGCTCAGGATCGCGCCCCATAGTCGGTGTCGTCCTGGCGAAAGCCAGGACCCATTACCCAAATCTCAATTGTTGAGCGCTACCGGGCCGCGGTCCCGCTCATCACCGAAGACGGTGGCTAAGGGTCCTGGCTTTCGCCAGGACGACGGCGGTGGATGCCGAGCCTCCCATCGGGTAGTTCGCAATGACGGAGGAGGCCGCAGCGGAGCTTCGCGCGCCCGCTCTACGTCCGAAACTGCCGCCGATAGAGTCCGGACTCGCGGGCCATCCTGTTGGTCAGTTCCTGGGCGCGCGATGTTTCATCCGGCGTCATCGCGGCGGTCTGCGCGACCCAGTTTTCGCGCTTCACCGGGAAGCACTGCGCAACCGGCGTGCCCTTGGGCAACACGCCGTTGAAACTGGTGTCGTGCCAGCGTGCCGGGAAATGAACCCAGCTGTCGTGAAACAGATCGCAATCGACCATGCCGGTCAGCGTGGTGAACGGCAGGTCGAACCGGTTGACCGGATGCGTGAAGAACAGCGAGTAGCCCGGCGGTGCCTCGATGGTCCACAGATTGACGAACTTGATGACGAAGCGGTCGGGCTCGAACAGCGGCGAGCCGACTACCTGGCTTTCGTCGTGGAAGCCGACCGGCGAGCGCGGGAATTCGAGCGCGCCGCCGGCGGGAAGGTCGTTGTCCCAGGTGATCGCGCCATTCTCGACCTTGAGATCGCAGATCAGCGGCAACAGGAAACCCGATGTCATCGCATCGACGAATGGCGGGCAGCGCTTGACGGTATCCTCTTCGCGATTGCTCATCGTATTGAAGGCCTGCGTCGGCATCGCCTTGAGCCATCCGGGAAGCCCCAACGACGCAGGCATCGGCGGCGGAATCTTGCCCTCGAGCTCCGCGGGGCAGCGGAATTTGATGGTGATCGCTTCGTTATTGTTGGACACGGCTTTGGTCCTTGATTCGTTCAGTGTCGGCGGCGCCCTTGCGCCAGTCGATGCTCGTCTAGCACGCGACGACGGGGCGGAGAAAGCAGCCGCATCGGTCGCGAAGCGAGCCGCGATATCGAGCTATAAGTTGTTGTTATCATGACGGATAAGGCAAAGTCCTTAATCTCACGGTTCGGCGCGCGCCAATGCCGGTTTTCCGCGTCTTGCCGCTCACCGGTGTGCAAGACTCTGCCGATAGGCATTGGCTTTCGACGCCCGCCGGGCGCATCATGGCGTCGCTGACGACACGATCTGCGTGAGGTAACGGAGGTACCATGGCCGAATCGAAGGTTGAGACCGCCAACGCTGCAGCTGCCGCGTCCCCCTCCGGCGAGAGCGGCAGCGGCCCCAGCCAGCTCGCGGTCGCGACCGTCCGCACCGTGCCGATCGAGCAGGCGCAGTCCCGCACCGAGCACGATCTGCTCGGCGAGGACGACGTCCCGGCCAATGCGCTGTGGGGCATTCACACCAAGCGCGCGGTGATGAACTTTCCGATCACCGGCGTGCCGGTCGGGCACTTCCCGGAATTCGTCCGCGCGCTGGCGCTGGTGAAGCAGGCTGCCGCGCGCGCCAACAAGCGGCTCGGCTATCTCGCACCGGAGAAGGCGGATGCGATCGAAGCGGCCTGCACCCAGATTGCGACCGACAAGGTCTATGCCGAATCCTTCGTCGTCGACGCGATCCAGGGCGGCGCCGGCACGTCGACCAACATGAACGCCAATGAGGTGATCGCCAACGTCGCGCTGCGGCTGATGGGGCGCAAGCCGGGTGACTATCACGCGCTGCATCCGAACGACGACGTCAACATGGCGCAGTCGACCAACGACGCCTATCCGACCGCGCTGCGGCTCGCGGTGATTTTCGCCACCCAGCCGCTGGTGCGCGCGCTGGACGATCTCGCCTACTCGCTCAAAGGCAAGGCGGTGGAGTTCGCCGACGTGTTGAAGATGGGGCGCACCCAGCTTCAGGATGCGGTGCCGATGACGCTCGGCCAGGAATTCGATGCCTTCCACGTGACCGTGAAGGAGGATGTCGCGCGCCTGAACGAGATTTCCGCGCTGTTCCGCGAGGTCAATCTCGGCGCCACCGCGATCGGCACCGGCATCAATGCCGATCCGCGCTATGCGGCGCTCGCGGTCGAGGAATTGTCGCGGCTGTCCGGCCAGCCGATGGTGCTCGCCTCCAACCTGATCGAGGCGACGTCCGATCTCGGCGCCTTCGTGCTGTTCTCCGGCGTGCTCAAGCGCGTCGCGGTCAAGCTCTCAAAGATCTGCAACGACCTGCGGCTGTTGTCGTCCGGACCGCGCACCGGCATCGGCGAAATCCGCCTGCCCGCCGTGCAGGCCGGCTCGTCGATCATGCCCGGCAAGGTCAATCCTGTCATTCCCGAAGTGGTCAACCAGGTGGCTTTCCTGGTGATCGGGCACGACCTCACGGTCACGATGTGCGCCGAAGGCGGCCAGTTGCAACTCAACGCGTTCGAGCCGACCATCGGCTATTGCGTCTTGAGTTCGCTGCGCATGCTGACGGCGGCGGTCGATACGCTGACCAAGCGCTGTGTCGACGGCATCGAGGCCGATCGCGAGCGTTGCCGCAGCCTGGTGCAGGGCTCGATCGGCCTGATCACGGCGCTGGCGCCGTCGCTCGGCTACGAAGCCTCATCGCGCGTGGCGCGCCGTGCGCTCAAGGAGAACCGCTCGGTCGCCGACATCGTGCTGGAGGAAAAACTGCTGACCGAAGCGCAGCTCAACCAGCTCCTCGAGCTCGAGGCCATGACCCGCCCGGCGCGCCGGCAGCCGGTGCCGAGGAGTTGAAGGACAGCCGCTGCATAGGCAGTCGGCTCCCTCTCCCGCTTGCGGCTAGGGCAATCGCATATGACCTTCAGCGGCTACGGAGGTAACTCGGCCTCGTGGTTCGAGACGCGCCGCAAGCGGCGCTCCTCACCATGAGTGCCGCAAAACAAGACCCGTCATCCTGAGGAGCCGCGCAGCGGCGTCTCGAAGGATGGCCGCGAGGACGCTGCCCGACAGATTTTTCTATATGCGATTCCCCCGCAAGCGGGAGAGGGGGCGCAGTCCCTTCGGGGGCCTACAGCGTCTTGATGAACTCGATCAGGGCGCGGCGTTCATCTTCCTTCAGCTCCGGCCCGATCACGCCGGTGCGCTTCTCGTTGGAGAATTCGTGTCCGGAATTGCCGTTGCCGCGCTTGGTGGTGTCGAGCAGGAAGGCGTTCCTGATCTTGTCCTTCCAGACGTAGCCGAGATCCTTGGGATCATACTCCCGGCCGCCGAGATAGAAGGTCGCGGGACGGTCCTTCACCGGCGACAGCAGTGCGTAGATGGTCGGGACCGAGCCATTGTGCAGATACGGCGGGGTCGCCCAGATGCCGTTGAGCGGCCGGACCTTGTAGGCGAGCGGCGCCTGGATCTCGTTCGGCCGGTAGCCGTTGATGCGCTTGCGATCTTCCGGCGGGGTCTTGTTCTGGTCGTACCAATAGTCGACGGTCTTCTCGACGAGATCGCCGAGCGCAGGACCGAAACTGCTGTCCTTGATGTTCAGATTGGCCGGCGTCTCGACGGTGCGGTGCGCGAGGCCCTCGGCTTGCGCGCTGTCGGTACCGATATGGCTGATCGGAATCATCTCGACATCGAGCAGCGGCTGGCCGGCCTCGTTCCTGGTCCAGCGCCTCTTGTCCTTGAACAGCGCAAAGGCTTCGCTCGCGGGCAGCGCCTTGCTGTCGATCGCCGGGCCGTGACAGCCCTGGCAATGCGTCTTGTAGAGCTCGCCGCCCTTCTTCGCGAGGTCCATGTTGATTGGCGGCAGGATGTTCTCCGGCCATTTCGGCGAAGCAAGTCCGCCAAAACCCTTGTCCTCGCTGGGCGGCTCGCCGGCGATCATCCGCTCCATCTCGTGCAGCACGTCGATCCGCGCGCTCGATTTGTAAAGCCCCTTGGACTCGTCGAGCAGGTTGAGCTCGGCGCTGACGCCGAGCGCCTCGCCGGCGTTGCGTACCATCGGCTGCATGATCGAGCCGTCATATTGCACCCAGCTGAACCACGGTGCGTTCCAGATTCGCGGGAAATGCACCGGCGCCGAATGCGAGGCGTAGTTGTTCGGGTTGTTCAGGTCGATCGAGAACACCTGGTTGCCGATCCGGTTCAGCGCGTCGAGCCGCGCATAGCCTTCCTCGACGCTGTTGGCGGCGACCTTGTTCTCCAGCGAATTGATGTTGGCGTATTGCTTCAGCACGAGGTCGAGCTGGCCGCGCAGCGCCATGCGCTCGTCGAGGCTGGCATCCTTGCCGAGGATCTCGTCGGCAAAGCGCGAGAAGCGCCCCGGCCAGAAGCGCGTCAGCAGCAGCGAGACGCCGACGCTCTTCTGGAATTCGAACAGATTGGTGTTGGCCGGCCCACCGTCGATCACGATCTCGGTGCCGCGATAGCTGAAGCTGCCGGTGTGGCAGGCGGCGCAGGTCAGGCCGACGCCGGTCATATCCGCCTTGCTGTGCGGATTGCGCCACGGCGCGCCGTTGGCATCGGCCATCGGGCCGCCCTGCGAAAAGCCGATCGGCAGCGCATCGGGTTTGCCCGGAATCACCGTGTCGGGAATAAAGCCGAAGCGGCCGAGATAATTGGTCTCGCTGAGTCGCGGCGCCGCGGTGAACAGCGGCCAGACCGTCGGCTGCTCCAGCGCCATGAACCATTCATGGGGAATGCCGAAGGTCCGTGTGCCCTGGTCGGCGTGATAGAACCAGCGCAGCCGCTCCGCGCTGACATTCTGATCCAGCCACACCGTCTTTGCCGGCGGCTGGTAGTCGACGACCTTGACGCGGAAGCCGCTCGCCACCGTCTCGATATCGTCCTTGAAATAGAGCACGCCGGCGACAATCAACAGTCCGATGACGGATATCGTCTTGCGAGGCATGCCCCGTTCCCCCAATTCGCGGTATCCGCGCGTGATATGGATGAGATGTTAAAATTCGCCGAAAAACGAGTTCGCGTTAAGCGTGTGATGCGGTGTGCGCCATCCTACAGTCGCGGCGCTTGGTCTAACAACGGAAATGTTGATTGGCTGTGAGCCAGTTCACTTGTGGCGTTCCCTCCGCGGCGGCATTTGCGCGCATCGAGGCCTGCGGCTAGAAACAACGGCGCAACAATTCTTCGAGATGTCATCTTGAACACGTCAGGCGTGCAGCCGCTCACGATCACGGTCTCGGACGACAGCACGGTGTCCGCGCTGCTGCTGCGGCCGGCGAAGGCCCGTAGCGCCTATGTGTTTGCCCATGGCGCCGGCGCCGGCATGACGCATCCCTCGATGGTCGCGATTGCGGAGGGCCTGGCGGAGCGCGGCATCGCGACATTGCGCTATCAGTTTCCCTACATGGAGAAGGGCAGCAAGCGGCCCGATCCGCCCGCCGTCGCGCAGGCAACGGTGCGTGCCGCCGTGGCGGAAGCTGCGCGTCATTGCGGCGAACTGCCGCTGTTCGCCGGCGGCAAGTCGTTCGGCGGACGCATGACCTCGCAGGCACAGGCCAAGGCGCCGCTCGCCGGCGTGCGCGGGCTGCTGTTTCTCGGCTTTCCGCTGCATCCCGCCGGCAAGCCGTCGAGCGAGCGGGCCAGGCATCTCGCCGAGGTCAAGGTCCCGATGCTGTTCCTGCAGGGCACCCGCGACGCGCTGGCCGAGCTCGACCTGCTCGAGCCCGTGGTGAAGGGGTTGGGTCATCGCGCGACGCTGCATCCGGTGCAGGAGGCCGACCACTCCTTCCATGTCCTCAAGCGCTCCGGCCGCAACGACCGCGAGGTGATGGCCGACGTGCTCGATGCCTTCGCGGGCTGGGTAGCGAAGTATGCATAGGTGTGCAGCCCGGATGAGCGAGGCGACATCCGGGGTCTGCATGCCGCGGGCGAGATCGGTCCCGGATATCGCGGAGCCTGTCATCGGGCGCGCGTTCGCGCGACCCGTTGGCTCATCCGGGCTACGCTTGGCCGCGAAAGGGATGTTATTCTCCACCCATGACAAAGATCCTGATCGTCAATCCCAACACCACCGTGTCGATGACCGCAACCATCGCGACCGCCGCGCGGGCGGTGGCCGCACCGGGCACCGAGATCGTCGCCGTCACGTCTGCGATGGGACCGGCCTCGATCGAAGGCTTCTATGACGAGGCCTTCGCCGTTCCCGGGCTGATCGAGGCGTTGCTGAAGACGCCCGATGCCGACGCCGGCATCATCGCCTGCTTCGACGATACCGGGCTCGATGCCGCGCGGTCGGCGGCCCGCTATCCGGTGGTCGGCATCTGCGAGGCGGCGCTGGTCACCGCCGGGCAGATCGCCAAGCGCATCGGCATCGTCACCACGCTGCCGCGCTCGATCGTCCCGCTGGAGGAACTGGTCCGCCGCTACGGCTTTGCCGACCGCGCGGTGGTTACTGCCTGCGACGTCGCGGTGCTCGATCTCGAGAAGCCGGGCTCGGGCGCGAGGCCGAAGCTGGAGGCCGAGATCGCCCGCGCGCTGGACAAGGGCGCGGACGCCATCGTGCTCGGCTGCGCCGGCATGGCTGATCTTGCCCATGAGCTGTCGGTGAAATTCGGCGTGCCCGTGGTCGACGGCGTGGCCGCCGCGGTGAAGCAGGCGGAAGCGCTTGCCGGCCTCAAGCTGACGACGTCGCGCCGCGGTGCCTATGCCTCACCTGGGGCGAAGAGATACACGGGTTTGCTCGAAGGATTCGCGCCGGCTCCAGAAGACTAAGCTTCGTCATTGCGAGCGAAGCGAAGCAATCCATGGCGCCGCATGCCGAGAATGGATTGCTTCGTCGCTGTCGCTCCTCGCAATGACGGATGAAGTTTTTATGACGCCACCCCGCCATAGATCCGGTCGCGCAGGCGGCGCATGCCGGACAGCCAGCGCTCGCGATTGGTGGCCTTGCGCTGCATGTATTCCTGCACCTGCGGATGCGACAGAATCAGGAAACGTTCTTCCGCCATCGCCTCGATCACCATGCGCGCAACCTCGCCCGGCTGCAGCACGCCGTCGACGCGCGCGGCACTCGGACCCGGCGTCGTCATGCCCGTCTGCACCGATTGCGGACAGAGCACGGAGACGCGGATGCCGCGATCGCCATACTGGATGGCGAGATGCTCGGCGAGCGCGACCGCGGCATTCTTGGTCACGCCGTAAGGCATCGAGTTCAGCGAGGCCAATAGCCCCGCGGCGGATGCGGTGTTGATGAGATAGCCGGAGCCGCGCGCGAGCATGCCGGGCACCAGCGCGCGCGCCGCGTACACGTGGCTCATCACATGCACGCGCCAACTCACGTCCCAGTCGGCATCGGACGCGGTCTCTTGTCCCTTGCGCGAGAGCCCGGCATTGGAGAAGAACACATCGACCGGACCATATTTGTCCTCGGCGGCGGCGATCAACACCTTGATGTCCTCCTCGAGCCCGACATCGGCGGTAACGGCAAGACCGTCGATATCGCCGGCGACGCTCGCGAGCCGATCGCGCGAGGTCTTGAGATCGGCGACCACGACGCCGCGAGCACCGGCGTCCGCATAGGCCCGCGCCACCGACTCGCCGATCCCGCTCGCGCCGCCGGTGACGACGCAGACCTTGTCCTTGACTTGCATGGTTCGATGTCCCTGCTTGTTATCGTGGTGGGTCGGATTGTCAGCCCTGATACAGGCCCTTGTCACGCGCCTTCTGGATCGCGAGCGCGGCCATCAGGTCGAGCATCGGGGTCGAAATGGCGGCCGCGCGGGCGAATGCCGCCGGTGCGCGCACCAGCGCGTCGATCTCCATGGCGCGCCCGAGTTCGTAGTCCTGCAGGATCGACGGCTTGTGGTCCGGCGCCGGCCCTGAGCGGGTGACACGCTTGACCTCGGGAATATAGTGTGTCGCCACCGCATTGGCCTCGTCGAGCAGGCGCGGGATCACGTCCTGCATGTCAGGATCGTCGCGGACGCCGCGCGCAGTCAGCCCGGTCAACAGGCAGAGCACCGACATCGACATGTTGGTCAACAGCTTCGACCAGATCGTCTCGCGGATCTGCTTGACCTCGGGCGATTCGATCGCGGCGTCGTTGAGCGCCGCGCGCAGGCGGGCGATGCGCTCGCTCTGCCGATCGTCGCATTCACCGATCAAGAGGCGGTTGCGGTCCGGCGACAGGTTCGCGACGACACCCGGCGCGACCACCTCGTTGGAGGAAAAGATCACGCCGCCAATGATCCGCTGCTTCGGGACGGCGCTGCGCAAATGCCCGCCGGGATCGAGGAAGCCGAGATCGGGGATCGCGGGATGCTGTGGCGGCAGGCCGAGATCGTACCACCAGGGAATGCCGTTCTGCGCGAACACGATTGATGTGTCGCGCTGAAGCAGCGGCGGGAGCCCGGCTGCGAGCGCGCCGATGCCGGTCGCCTTCAGTGTGCTGATGACGATGTCTTGCGGTCCCAAATCGGCAGGATCGGCTGAGGCCTTCACCTTCGCGGTGATGCTGGTGTCGCCGACCTTCAGCGTCAGTCCGTTGGTCCTGACCGCGTCGAGATGTGGCCCGCGCATCACGCAGGCCACATCATGGCCGGCACGTGCGAGCCGGATCGCGAAGTGGCTGCCGACGGCGCCCGCGCCGAAAATGCAAATACGCATGAGTGGAACAATTCTCCGCAACGTGCCCGGTCAGTTTCCACAAGCGCGGGGCATCGCGCAACCCGTCATGCGCGTGGCGCGGTCGCGCGCGCTCGAAAGTGATGGATCAAGGCATCCGCTCTCGCCATAGTGCAAGGCCAGTACAAGATAACAGCAATGCCGAACGAGGGAGCAACGTCATGTCGGCCAGCCCAGTCCTGTGGAGCCTCGATGCGCGGGGTGTCGCGACCGTCACGCTGAATCGTCCCGAGGTCAACAATGCCTATGACGGCGCGCTGATTGCAGGCGTGCTGGCCGCGATCGACGATCTCTCGACCAGGCCGGTGCGCGTCGTCGTACTGAAGGGCAACGGCAAGCATTTCCAGGCCGGCGCCGACCTGAAATGGATCAACGGCGTGCGGCCGAAATCGTTCGAGGAGAACGAGGCGGCGTCGCGCGCCACCTTCGAGGCGGTGCAGCGTCTCAACACGCTGCCGGTCCCGACCGTCGCGCTGGTGCAGGGCGGCTGCTTCGGCGGCGGCACCGGCGTGATCTCGGCCTGCGATATCGTGATCGCGGCCGACAATGCGCTGTTCTCGATCACCGAGGTGCGCTGGGGCCTGACCGCGGCGATCATCATCCCGCAGCTCTGCGACGCGATCGGCGTCCGCCAGGTGCGCCGCTATGCGCTGACCGGCGAACGGTTCGGCGCCGAGGATGCCCGCCGCATCGGCCTCGTCCATGAGGTGGTGCCACTGGCCGATCTCGACAGCGCCGGCGCCAAGGTCGTCGAGCAGCTGCTCGGCAATGCCCCGGATGCGATGGCCGAGACCAAGAAGCTCGCGATGGAAAGCTCGTTCGGCGGCATGGCGGTGGACGACGAGGCCTACAAGCGCCTCGTCCAGCTGCATTCAGCCAAGCGGCAGACCGCGGAAGCTGCCGAAGGGCTTGCATCGTTCGCCGAGAAGCGCGCGGGCCGGTGGGGCGGCGGCGCGTAAGCTCAGCAGCCGCGGCAGATGCCGCGCATGCTGCGATAGACCTCTTCGTCGTCGCGGCGCATCTGCTGCAGCTGATCGAACGTCTTCGATTCGCTCGACCGCGTCACCGGCGGCTCGGGCTTGCGCTTCGCCGCAAGTTCCTGCTCTTGCCGATGGTAGCAGGCCTCGCGCTCCGCCTTGGCCTCAATGAAGCGGCAGGTCTCGATCGCGGCCGCGGGCCCAGCGACGATGATGAGACCAAACGACATTGAGATCGGGAGTTTCAAGCGGGCGATCCTTTCGCGTCCTTGTCTCGGGTCGGCATGCCAACGGCAAGGCCGGCGTCGCATCACAGCGGCTGCGACAGCGATTTTTTCAATGTCCTTAGCAGCGCCTGCACCGCGGCGGCATCGATGAGGCGCTCGGGAACGGCGGCCTTGACCCACAATTCCGGAATAGGAAAGTCGGTGAGTACCGGCTGCAACGCGCCGTCGCGCAGCGCGTCCGCGACCAGATAATGCGAGAGCAGCGCAATGCCGTTGCCGGCGATCGCGCTTTGCGTCAGCACGCGGCCTTCGTTCGAAGAGAGAATCGGGCGGACCTGGACATTGATGCGGCCGCGCGGTCCCTCGAACGGCCATTCCGGTCCGGTCGGCAGGAAGCTGAGGCAGCGATGATCGACCAGGTCGCGCGGATGCTTCGGCGTGCCGTGCTTCTTCAGATAGGCCGGCGAGGCGCATACGAGACGCGGCAGCCGGCACAAGGGCTCGTCAACCACGCCGCCAAAGGAATGCGGGAAGGCGCCGATCGCGATATCAAAACCTTCGGTCACCGGATCGACCGGACGATCGATCATCACGATCTCGAGCTTCACGCTTGTGTTCTGCTTCTGGAAGATCGTGAAGGCATCGGCGAGCCGCGCCACCGTCAGCCGAAGTCGGCGCCTTGACGCGCAGATGATCGGAGAGGTCGCGCTGCTTCTCGCCCATCCGCGACAAGAGATCGCCGACATCGGCAACCACGCCGCGGGCGCGATGCACATATTGCTGCCCGGCCTCGGTCAGCCGCAACTGGCGGGTCGAGCGGTAGAACAGCGCGGTGCCGATCCGCTCCTCGAGCTGGGTGACGCGTTTGGCGACGACGGATGTCGCGACGTTGAGCTTGCGCGCCGCGGCGGAAAAGCCGCCGGCATCGGCGGTGGCAAGGAAGGCTTCGAGATTGACCAGCGTATCCATCTGCCTTGCTCGCCTTTCTCGATTCGCGAAAGCTGATTACATAATTTGGTAGATTGTACTGCAATCTGCATCAATTCATAGTTGGCCCAATCAACTTTGTTCAGGGCGGAAATGATGCGAGCGAGCACGATCGAAGAACCTGCGCGGCAGGTCCCGGTCTATGGCGAATATGACGTGGTGGTGCTTGGCGGCGGACCGGCCGGCATCGCGGCAGCGGTCGGCGCGGCTCGTGCCGGACGGCGGACGCTCCTGATCGAGCGTTACGGATTTCTCGGCGGCATGGGCACCGCGGCCGGCGTGACCAACTTCTGCGGACTGCACGCCAACATCTTCGGCGAGATGCACCGCGTGGTGCAGGGCATCGCCTCCGACCTCCTGGCGCGGATTGACCGGCTCGGCGGGCTGAACGCGCCACATCTGATCCTCGGCAAGATCCTTGCGCAGGCCTACGACACCGCGGCCTACAAGATCGCGGCCGACGATCTGCTCGCACATCACAAGGTCGACATTCTGTTCCACGCGCTCGGCGCCGGCGTCGTCATGGATGGTTCGCATATCCGTGCGCTGATGGTGGAAACCAAGGCCGGCCGTCAGGCCGTGCGCGCCAGCATCTTCATCGATTGCTCCGGCGACGGCGATCTCGCGGTGTGGGCCGGTGCGCCCCATGAAGTCGGCGATAATGCCGGCGGCATGCTCTACCCTTCGATGATGTTCCGCCTCAACGGCATCGATCCAGCGAAGGCCGGCGATGCCTGGTGCACCATCCCGGCGCTGATGGCTGAGGCCGAGGCCGCCGGCACCCACACATTCCCGCGCAAGTCGGCGATCGTGCGGCCGCAGAAATCGCAGATCGAATGGCGGGTGAATTTCACCCAGGTGACGCGCAGCGACGGCGGCGCCATTTCCGGTATCGATCCTGACGACATGACGCGCGGCGAGATCGAGGGGCGCCGCCAGGCGGTCGAAGCGTTCAAGTTCCTGCGCACGGTGCCTGGCTTCGAGAATTCCTACATCGTCGATCTGCCGCCGCAGCTCGGCATCCGCGAGACGCGGCGTGTGATCGGCGGATATATGCTGTCAGGCGAGGACGTGCTGGGCTGCGCCTCGTTCGAGGATTCGATCGGCGTCAATGGTTGGCCGAAGGAATCCCATGTGCCGGGTGATGTGATCTTCGAGTTTCCGCCGATCCCGGAGAGCCGCGGCTATAACGAGTTGCCGTACCGCATGCTGGTACCGGAGGGCGTCGACAATCTCCTGGTCGCCGGCCGCTGCGCCTCGATGACCCATGAGGGGCAATCGGCGGCGCGCGTCTCCGGTGCCTGCTTTGTGATGGGCGAGGCGGCGGGAACCGCAGCCGCACTCGCGCTGTCGGGCAATACGATTCCGCGCGACATTTCCGTCGAAAAGTTGCAACAACAGCTCGGCACACAGGGCGCGTTCATCGGCCGCGATCAGGCCGTGCCCGAGGGATTGTAAGCGGAGGACGGCAATGAAGCGTTGGGCGCGGCTCGCACTCGCGGGTCTCCTGGTGTGGGCCGCGAGCGGTCTCGCGCGGGCCGATGATCTCCTGAAGGCGAAGATCGGCGTCTTGCGCCTGTCGTCCTCGGCGCCGGTGTTCATTGCGCAGGACAAGGGCTATTTCCGCGACGCCGGCCTCGACGTCGAGCTCAAGTTCTTCGACGCGGCGCAGCCGATCGCAGTCGCGACCGCGTCGGGCGATGTCGATTTCGGCATCACCGCCGTCACCGCGGGGCTCTATAATCTCGCCGGCAAGGGCACGCTGAAGGTGATCGGCGGCATGAGCCGCGAGAAGGCCGGCTATCCCCTGATCGGCTACTTCGCCAGCAACAACGCCTATGCCGCCGGCCTCAAGACGCCGAAGGATCTGGCGGGCAAGCGCGTCGCGGTGACCCAGGTCGGCTCCAGCTTCCATTATTCGCTCGGCCTGCTCGCCGACAAATACGGCTTCAAGCTGTCCGAGGTGAAGGTGGTGCCGCTGCAGTCGCTGTCGAACGCAGCCGCGGCGCTGAAGGGCGAAACCGTCGACGCCGCGCTGCTGCCGGTCTCGACCGCGCGGACGCTGATGGATTCCAACGGCGCGAAATTGCTCGGCTGGGTCGGCGACGAGACGCCGTGGCAGTTAGGCGCCATCTTCGCGTCGCCGAAGGCGCTGACCAACGCACCGCTGGTGACCAGGCTGCTCACCGCGCTCACCCGTGCCGACCACGAATATCACGATGTGATCCTGACTGCGATCAAGGACGGCGTGGCGCCGATCAACGACAAGACCAGGCCGCTGCTCGAGATCATTGCCAAATACACCAACCTGCCGGTCGCGCAGGTGGTCGGCAATTGCGCCTATATCGATCCCGACGGCAAGCTCGACGTGAAGAACCTCGACAACCAGATCAAATGGCTGCAGGGGCAGGGTTTCGTGGACAAGGGTTTCGATGCCAATGCGATCATCGCCAAGGATTACGTGAAGGCGGATTGATGTGGGACCGCAGACACCACTCTATCCCCGTCATCCTGAGGAGCCGCGAAGCGGCGTCTCGAAGGATCGACGGCCCCGATAGTGGCCGGCCGTCCATCCTTCGAAACGCGCGCAAGTGCGCGCTCCTCAGGATGACGGGTCAAAGAGTGAGCCGGTAGATGGACCTGATCGCCGACCATATCAGCCATCGCTTCGGCGCGCTCGACGTGCTCGACGATGTCTCCTTCACGGTGCGCGCCGGCGAGATTGTCGCGATCGTCGGTCCGTCAGGCTGCGGCAAGAGCACGCTGCTGTCGATCCTTGGCGGCCTGCTGCGGCCAGCTACAGGCGCTGCCGAGCTGCGCGGCGCGGCGCCGGCTGATAGCCTCAATCCGCTGACCTTCGTATTCCAGGATTTTGCGCTGCTGCCGTGGAATACGGTCGAGGAGAACGTCGCGTTTCCGCTGCTGCACACCGCCTTGAGTGCCGGCGAACGCCGCGCCGTGATCGACGATGCGCTGCGCCGCACCGGGCTGTCGGATTTCCGCAGCGCCTATCCGAAGCAACTGTCCGGCGGCATGCGCCAGCGCGTCGGCATTGCGCGGGCACTCGCGGTTCGCCCCGCGATCCTGCTGATGGACGAGCCGCTGTCGGCGCTGGATTCGCAGACCCGCGAGCTCCTGATGGAGGATTTCGTGCGCCTGCTCGCCGACGGCGCGATGGGCGCGGTCTATGTCACGCATAATCTCGAGGAAGCGGTGCGGCTCGCCGACCGCGTCGTGGTGCTGTCGCGGCGCCCTGGCCGGATCCGGGAAATCGTGACCATCCCGATGACGCGCGCCGAGCGCGGCACGACGGATGCGCGCGGGCCGATGGCCGCGCTACAGGGTGAGCTGTGGTCGTTGATCCGGAAGGAGGCGATCGATGCCGAGCGCGAGGTCCAGCATGCTTGACCGCGCGCCGCAGGAAGCGAAAGACCAGTCGGCGGAGGCGACGCGCCCGGTCGCGTTTCGCGGCGCCGGCTTCACGTCTGGCGGCAGCCGCCATGCCGGCTGGATCGCGCTCGCGCTCGTGATCGCGGTCTGGCAACTCGCCGGCAGCGCAGGCTGGGTCAATCCGCTGTTCCTGCCGGCGCCGTCGGCGATCGCGGTCGCGATCTATAAGCTCGCGATGTCGGGTGCGCTGTGGCAGCACTTGTCGTGGTCGATCATGCGGATCGGTACCGGCTGGATCATCGGCACGGCCGCCGGCGTCGTGGTCGGCTTCGCGATCGGGCTGTCGACGATGGCGCGCGGCGTCGGCATCACTTTCATCTCGGCGCTGTTTCCGATTCCGAAGATCGCGTTGCTGCCGTTGCTCATTCTGTGGCTCGGGATCGGCGAGGAGCCGAAGATCGCGACCATTGCGCTTGGCGTGTTCTTCTCGACCGCGATCTCGGTCTATAGCGGCGTCGATGCCGTGCCACGCAACCTGATCCGGATGGCGCAGAGCTTCAACGTGCCGTTCCACGCTATCGTGCGCCGCGTGATCTGGCCGGGCGCGCTGCCCTCGATCCTCGCCGGCTTCCGCATCACCGCATCGGTGGCGCTGCTGCTCGTGGTCAGCGCCGAGATGATCGGCGCGCAATACGGCATCGGCGCCTTCGTGCTGCAGGCGGGCAATTTGATGCAGACCGATCAGCTGCTCGCCGGCGTCGTGATCCTGTCGCTGTTCGGGCTTGCGGTGGGGAAGCTGATCAATTTGCTCGAGACGCGGTTGCTGCACTGGCGGTAAGGGCGCGCTGCCGCCACACACAAAGTGTCGTCCCGGCGAAGGCCGGGACCCATAACCACAGGGCGTGGTTGTTAGAAAAAGGCTGGGGCTCCAACGCGTTCAACCAATCAAGATTGGTGGTTATGGGTCCCGGCTTTCGCCGGGACGACGTGAGGTGGGCGCTGCGTGCCTCGCGCAGACGATCGTTACGCGTTGCCCCTGTCCTCGCGGAACAGGTCGAGCTTCTGCTGCACCGGGCGGTCGGAGAACGAGAACAGCACGGAGTCGGCATCGGCCTCGTGGGTGACCCAGTGCCAGCTCGGCACCACGAACAAATCGCGCGGTCCCCATTCGAAGGTCTGGTCGCCGATCCTTGTGCGGCCCTTGCCCTCGATCGCGGCGAACACGGTCGCATCGGTTGCGCGATAGCGCGCGGACTTGAAACCCTTCGGCAGCAGCTGGATGAAGGTGCCGATGGTCGGCATCGCAAAATCGCCGGTCTCGGGGTTGGAGAACTTCAGCTTCAGGCCGTGGCAGGCGTCCCATTCGTCGCTGGCCTTGGCCTTCTCGAGCGCCTCGCGGGTGTATTCATAGGGATAGTTGAAGATCGGCGAGGTTTTCGAGGTTCGCTTCTGGTCGATCGGCAGCAGATTGTGGCCGTAGCGCGCGAAGCTGGCGCCGGCCGGCTTGGAGATCGACTGCTGATCTTCCTTGGCGCCTTCGGCAAACGAGCAGTCGAAGAACTGCACCATCGGGATGTCGAGCCCGTCGAGCCAGAACATCGGCTCATTGGTTTCGTTGGAATGATCGTGCCAGGTCATCGACGGCGTGATGACGAAGTCGCCCGGCGACATCGCGGTGCGCTCGCCGTCGACGGCGGTGAACGCGCCCTTGCCCTCGAGCACGAAGCGCAGCGCCGATTGGGCATGGCGATGGGCGGGGGCGATGTCGCCCGGCACCACCATCTGCACGCCGGCGAACAGCGAGGTCGTGATCTTGGACTGGCCGCGCAGGCCGGGATTTTCCAGCACCAGCACGCGGCGCTCGGCTTCCTTGGCCGTGATCAGCTTGCCGGCCTCATTCATGTAGTCGCGGATCTGGTCGAACTTCCACAAGTGAGGACGGCAGGCGCTTTTCGGCTCCGGCGTGATCAGATCGTTCATCACGTTCCACAGCGCCGAGAGGTTCTGGCCGTCGATCTTCTTGTAGAATGCCTCGCGCTCCGGGGTCTTCTGCACGGCTTCCATGGCAAGCCTCCCATCATTCTTGTCGGTGCAATTTAATTGACAGTATACTGACAATATGGCTAGCGTCAATGAAGCAAGCCATGGCGTTTTCGAGCGAAGTGGATACCGGTTCGCGCAAGGAAAACGCGTCAAACCAGAATAATGCAAGGGAGGTTCCGATGAAGCTGCATGGCTATTTCCGGAGCAGCGCGTCCTACCGGGTCCGGATCGCCCTCAACCTGAAGGGGCTCACCTCAGAGCATCTGCCGCATCATCTGCGCAAGGGCGAGCAGTGCGCGCCGGCCTATCTCGCGATCAATCCGCAGGGGCTGGTGCCGACCCTGGAAAGCGATGCCGGCGCGATCCTCACCCAGTCGCTCGCGATCATCGAATGGCTCGACGAGACCAATCCCAACCCGCCGCTCTTGCCGAAAGATCCGCTGCGGCGCGCAAAGGTGCGGGCGTTTGCGCAGGCGATCGCCTGTGACACGCATCCGGTGCAGAATTTGAAGGTGCTGGCGCGGCTGCGTCAGCTCGGCCTGCCCGAGGAGCAGGTGACGGAATGGGCGGCCTGGGCCAATCGCGAGGGACTGTCGGCCTGCGAGACCCTGATCGCGGCGGAGTCCGGCCCGTTCTGCTTTGGCGATGCGCCGACACTGGCCGATCTCTGCCTGGTGCCGCAGCTCGCCAATGCGCGGCGCTTCGGCGTCGACGTTTCGGCCTATCCGCGCCTGCTCAAGGCCGAGGCCGCGGCAAAGCAAATCAAGGCGTTTGCCGACGCCGCTCCGGACAAGCAGCCCGATGCCGAATAACAAACCAGCGCCTGTCACCATGGACGCGGTCTATACCGCGCCCGGCTACCTGTTCCGGCGGATGCAGCAGATCGCGGTCGCGCTGTTCATCGAGGAGTGCAGGGCGTTCGACCTGACGCCGGTGCAATACGCCGCGCTGGTCACGATCTCGACCCATCCCGGTATCGACGCCACGAGGCTCTCGGCGGTGATCGCGTTCGACCGTTCCACGCTCGGCAACGTGATCGAACGGCTGCAGGCCAAGGAGTTCATCGTGCGCAAGCCGGCGCCCGAGGACAAGCGCGTCAAGCTGCTCTATCTTACCAAGGCCGGCGCGGCTGTGTTGAGCGACATCATGCCCTCGGTCGACAAGGCGCAGGCGCGGATGCTGCAGCCGCTGAAGCCGGCCGACCGCAAGACGCTGCTGGCGCTGTTGACCCAGCTCGTCGACCTCAACAACGAGGCGTCGCGGGTGCCGCTGCGCGCCGAGGACGCGCTCGAACATCTCGGGAGGTCGGGCTGATGGCGGAGACGAGACCTGTCCTGATCGCGGGTGGCGGCATTGGCGGCCTTGCCGTGGCGCTGGGCCTCGCGCAAAAAGGCATCCGCTCGATCCTGCTGGAGAAGGCCGCCGCGCTCGGCGAGATCGGCGCCGGCATCCAACTCGGCCCGAACGCGTTCCACGCCTTCGACTATCTCGGTGTCGGCGAGGCCGCGCGCAACATGGCCGTCTATATCGATCAGCTCCGGCTGATGGATGCGCTGACCGCCGACGAGATCACCCATATCGATCTCGGCGACGCCTTTCGCGCGCGGTTTGGCAATCCCTATGCCGTGGTACATCGCGGCGATCTGCATGGCGTATTCCTGCGCGCGTGCCAGAATCACGAGCTGATTGAACTGCGCGTGTCCAGCGAGGTGGCAGGCTACGAGCAGGATGGTTCGTCGGTGACGGCAAAGCTCGCCGATGGCGAGCGGATCACCGGCCGGCTTCTGATCGGCGCCGATGGCTTGTGGTCGAACATCCGCAAGCAGGTGACGTCGGACGGCCCGCCGCGCGTCTCCGGCCACACCACCTATCGCTCGGTGATCCCGACCGAGCAGATGCCGGAGGATTTGCGCTGGAATGCGGCGACGCTGTGGGCCGGCCCGAAATGCCACATCGTGCATTATCCGCTGTCGGGCTGGAAGGTGTTCAACCTCGTCGTCACCTATCACAACAATGCGCCGGAGCCGGTTGCAGGCAAGCCGGTGTCCGAGGCCGAGGTGATGAAGGGTTTTACCCACGTCCATGAGCGGGCGCAGAACATCATCCGCCACGGCACCAACTGGAAGCTCTGGGTGTTGTGCGACCGCGATCCGAACGAGCAGTGGATCGACGGCCGCGTGGTGCTGCTCGGCGACGCCGCGCATCCGATGCTGCAATATTTCGCGCAGGGCGCCTGCCAGGCGATGGAGGACGCGGTCTGCCTGTCGCACATGCTGGCCAGTCACGATGACCAGACAGCGGCGCTGGAGGCCTACAGCGCGCAACGCTTCCCGCGCACCGCGCGCGTGCAACTGATGTCACGCGCGATCGGCGAACACGTCTACCATCCCGCAGGCGAGCACGCCCGCATCCGCAACGCGATCATGAGCGCGAAGTCGCAGGTCGAGTGGTGCGATGACATCGCCTGGCTGTATGGCGGGACGGGGCTGGGCAGCTAATTACTCGTCGTCCCGGACAAGCGAAGCGCGATTCGGAACCCATAACCACCGAAGGCTGTTGTGATGGCAGGCTGGGGCCCCAGCCTTTGCGCCGCAAATATTTGTGGTTATGGGTCCCGGCCTTCGCCGGGACGACATCGAATGTGTGGCGGGATGGCGGGGCAGCTAATGCTCGTCGTCCCGGACAAGCGAAGCGCGATCCGGGACCCATAACCACCGAAGGCTGTTGTGATGGCAGGCTGGGGCCCCAGCCTTTGCGCCACAAGCATTTGTGGTTATGGGTCCCTGCTTTCGCCGGGACGACATTGAATTTGCGGTGGCCGCGTCCATCAACCAACGCCCTACATCCGCATCACCGCCTGCCGGTCGATCTTGCCGGTGCCGGTCTTCGGCAGCTCGTCGATGAATTTGACCTCGCGCGGATATTTGTACGGCAACAGCCTTGTCTTGACGTAGTCCTGCAGCCGCCGCGTCGCTTCGGCTGTGTCGAAGCCGGCCTTGTTCATGACAACCACGGCGCGCAGCGTCATGCGCCGGTCCGGCAATTCGGCGGCGTAGACGGCGCATTCGCGGACGTCGGGGTGATCGGCGAGGCAGAGCTCGACCTCCAGCGGATAGACCCACTGGCCGGAGATCTTGATCAGATCGTCGGCGCGGCCGCGGAAGAAGTGGAAGCCGTCGCTGTCGCGCATGAAGCGGTCGCCGGTGTAGATCCAGCCGTCCTCGCGCACGGTCTCGGCGGTCTTGTCCGGCCGGTTCCAGTACAGCGGGGTCGCGGAATCGCCGCGCACCCACAGGATGCCTTCCTCATTGTCGCCGACCTCGCGGTCATCGCTGTCGCGCAGCATGATCTCGTAGCCGGGCACGCGCAGGCCGGCGGCGCCGAGCTTCTTTCGCTCCGCGCGGTTGCTGAGATAGACGTGCAGCACTTCGGTCGAGCCGAGGCCTTCGATGATCTCGAGCCCTGTGAGCCGCTTCCAGCCGTTGAACACATCGGCCGACAGCACTTCGGCGGCCGAGACCGCCATCCGCAGCGAGGAGAAATCGGCGGTGTCGGCACCTTCAGCCTTGGTCAGGGAGATGTAGAGCGTCGGCAGGCCGAAGAACACGGTCGGGCGATATTGCCCGATCGCCGCGAAGATCGCGGCCGGTTTCGGCTGGCCCGGCAGCAGCAGCGTCGCGGCGCCGACGGAAAATGGAAACGTGATCGAGTTGCCGAAACCGTAGGCGAAGAAGATCTTCGGCACCGAGAAGCAGATGTCGCCGGGCGAAAGCTTCAGCACATTGCGGGCAAAGGCGCGCTCGCTATAGGCCATGTCGTGCTGCAGATGCACGATGCCCTTGGGACGGCCGGTCGAGCCCGACGAATACATCCAGAATGCCATCTCGTTGCGGTGCGTGTCGGCCGCGTCGAGCTCGGTCGGAAACGCTTGCAGCCAATCAGCGGCCTCGCGCGTTTCGGCAGCCGCGTGATCACCGGCGGCGCCGTTGACCACCACCAGCGTACGCAGCGGCGTGTCCTTGCAGGCTTCCGCGTTGAAGCGCGCACAGAATTCCGCATCGGTGACGGCGACCTGCGCGCCGGCGTCGGACAGGTAGAATTGCAGCAGCTCGGGCGTCGTCAGCGTGTTGATCAAGAGTGGCACGAAGCCGGCACGCACCGCGCCGAAGAATGCCGCGGGATAGGCCGGGGTGTCGTCGAGAAACAGCAGGATGCGGTCGCCGCGCTGCAGTCCAAGCGACCGGAAGGCGTGGCCCCAGCGTGCGGCCTCAGCGCAGAGCTCGCGATAGGTCCGCGTGCCGGCCGGGCCGGTCAGCGCCAGGCGCTCGGCATTCCCGTTGCCGAGATTGTCGAACAGGATGCAGCTCGCATTGTAGCGCTCGGGGATCGTAAAGCCGATCTCGCGCGCACCGGGATTGTCCAGCGGAACCTGGTCGGCGATCCCGGTCATGATTGTCCCTTTGCGGCTGCGTAGCGGGCCATGAAGGCGGGCGACATCGCGCGCAGCCGCGCGTCGTCGATCCGGCCGGAACGGGTGATGTAGCTGTAGGCGAAATCCATCAGGTCGAGCGTCATGTGCGCGGGGAAGTGCTCGTACCAGTCGGCGCTGGTCCGCGCCGCGGTGACGAGCTTCTTCACGATTGGCTTGCGCTCGCTCTCGTAGCGGGCAAGCGCGGCGCCAATGCCACTCTCGGTCTCCAGCGCCTTGGTCAGCGCAATCGCATCCTCGATCGCGAGCCGCGTGCCCGAGCCGATCGAGAAATGCGCCGAATGCAGCGCATCGCCGATCAGCACCATGTTGCCGTGCGACCAGCGCTCGTTCCAGATCCACGGGAAATTGCGCCACACCGATTTGTTCGAGATCAGCCGGTGGCCGTCCAGCGCCGCGGCGAATATATCTTCGCAGATCGCCTGCGACTCTTCGATGCTCTTGTCGGCGAAGCCGTAGGCCGCCCAGGTCGCCGCGTCGCATTCGACCAGGAAGGTGCTCATGTCCTTCGCATAGCGATAGTGATGGGCGTTGAAGCTGCCGCGCTCGGTCGCCACGAAGGTCTGCGACAGCGTCGCGAAGGTCTTGGTGGTGCCGTACCAGGCGAATTTGTTGGTGGAATGCGAGACCGAGGCGCCGAAGGCGGACTCATAGCCGCGGCGAACCATCGAGTTCAGCCCGTCGGCGGCAACGATCAGGTCGTAACCCCTGAGCTGGTCGACCGATTGCACCACGGCGTCGAAGCGCGGCGTGACGCCCGTGCTGCGGACCCGCTCCTGCAGGATCGTCAGCAGCGCCAGCCGGCCGATCGAGGAGAACCCGACGCCGTCGATCTCGACGCTCTCGCCGCGCAGATTGAGGGTGATGTTCTTCCAGCTCTCCATAAGCGGGGCGATGGCGTCGACCGTCTCAGGGTCGTCGGCGCGCAGGAAGTCCAGCGCCTGTTCGGAGAACACCACGCCGAAGCCCCAGGTGGCGCCGGCCGCGTTCTGCTCGAACAGGTCGATCTCGGCGCCGGGATGACGCTTCTTCCACAGATAGGCGAAATAGAGCCCGCCGGGCCCTCCGCCGATCACGGCGATCCGCAACGTCTGCCTCCCAGATTGACAGTATACTTACAATTTGGGTCCAGACTAATCGCCCTCCGGCGGGAACGCCAGAGGGAAAATGCGTGCGGCGACTAGCCGCGTGGCGCCGAAGGGTTCAGTAGCAGCGGCGGGCCTTGACCCCGTCGACCCATACCCAGCGGCAGCCGGCGGCGACGGGTTTGCGGGCGACGACCGCGCCGTTGGGGCCGGTGCAGCCGGCGCGATAGACGCCGCGCGCGCAAACGACCGCATTGGCGTCGGAGGACTCAAAGGTCATCGTCGCGGCAAAGGACAGCAGGGCCGCGGCGATCAGCAATATTGAACGCATGAAAATTCCCTCTCCCGGGTGAGGCATGGTTGGCCTGCAGGTGGCAACAAGGTGCTGCGGTTCCGTGCCCGGAAAATCGCCGGGCACCTGTCGTCTCACCGCCTGCGCGGCTATTTCTTTTCCGCTTCCGCCAGCACCTTCTTGCAGGCGGGCGCCAGCTTGTCGCTCTGCTTGGCGAGACAGGCGATGATGCGGCCGCCGCCGGGCGTCACGCTTTTGCAGAACTTCTCGTAGTCGCCCATGCAGGCGTCGCGTTGCGCGGTGGTCAGTTCCTGCGCGTAGACAGCGGTTGCGCCGCAAAGCAGCGCGGCGGTCAGGACGATACGCAGCATTGTTTGCTCCCTTCTCCGGTCTCTAGCGTGACAACAGGATTACCGCGCTGCGAACGGCGCCAACACATCGCGGCACGCCGGCGACAGCGAGCCGGCATTGGTCGCAAGGCACTGCACGATCCGCCCGCCGCCCGGCTGGACGCCGCCACAGATCGAGCGGACGTCGGCGCCGCAGGCCGAGCGCAGCACGAACAGCTCTTCGCGCGGTCGCAGCGGCCGCAACGCGATCACGGCCGGCGCCGCGGCTGGTGCTGTCGTCGCTGCAGCGCCGGCGGCCGGCGCGGCGGCGCCGCCACCAGCGGCGGCGACGGCCTTCTCGCAGGCCGGCGAAAGCTTGCCCTTGTTCTTTTCGAGACACTGCAGCGCCGCCGCGCCGCCGGTCGGCACGCCCGCGCAAACCTTGGGATAATCGGAGCGGCATGCGCTGCGGATCGCGGAGATCTGCGTGTTGGACGGCGTCCCGGCCGCCTTCGGTGCGGCGGCTTCGGTGGCGGGCTTGGCCGCTGCCGCGGGAGCAGCTTCGGTCTTGGCCGCCGCGGGCGCGGAGTCTGCCTTCGGTGTGGCGGCCGGCGCTTCGACGGCCTTCACCGCGCTGGCGCAGCCCGGTCCGAGGCTTGCCATGTTCTTCTGCAGACATTGCAGCGAGGCTTCGCCGCCCGGCGGTACGCTTGAGCAATGGGCGATGTAGTCGTTGCGGCATTGCGACTTGATGGCGTCGCGCTGCGCCTGGGTCGGCGCCTGCGACAAGGCCGGTGCGGTGCTCATGGATGCTGCAAGCGCAAGACATGCGGACAGCTTCGTTGCTCGTGTCAACGCATTGATCATCTGAATTAATCCTCTGGTCGCGCCGGATGTCTCCGGCTCAACTGAACTGAGTTCTGAAAAAGTCTTGTTGTAGCAACCTCGGCGAGCGGCATCATTTTCGCTTTCGAGTTCCGCTGCAAGCGGATTGTTGCTATGGATGAAGCAGGCGGATTTTTTGCCCGTCACGAGATCTTTAAATTTAGTCATTTGAATCGAGGCTCGGACATGAGGCATGCGCGCGCGTCGGCACATTTCGGTCGGAGCAGTTTTGTGCGGCTGCGAAATGCACCGCTTGCGCGCATCGCGTTCGTCGTATCGGCCTTCGTCAGTTTAAGTGCCTGCGAGCAAAACAGTTTTGTTGCGCCGCCGCCGCCCAAGGTCGAGGTTGCGCCTCCGGTGCAGCGCGCCGTCACGCGTTATCTGGACGCCACCGGAAACACCGCGCCGATCCAGACCGTCGATCTGGTCGCGCGCGTGCAGGGCTTCCTGCAGGCGATCAACTATCAGGACGGCTCCTTCGTGAAGGCGGGGACCACGCTGTTCACGATCGAGCCGGAGACCTACAAGCTGAAGCTGGAACAGGCGCAGGCCGCAGAGGTCGGCGCGCAGGCGACACTGAAGCAGGCCGAACTCGACTTCAAGCGGCAGACCGATCTGGTGCAGCGGCAGGCGGTCTCGCAGGCGACCCTTGATACCTCTACCTCCACCCGGGACAACGCCCAGGCCAGCCTGCAGCAGGCCCAGGTCAACACCAGGATCGCGGCGGTCAACTACGGCTACACCAACGTGGCCGCGCCGTTCGACGGCATCGTCAGCAATCACCTGGTCTCGGTCGGCGAACTGGTCGGCGCGGCGTCGCCGACGCAGCTTGCCACCATCGTGCAGCTCGATCCGATCTATGTGAACTTCAACGTCAACGAACAGGACGTGCAGCGCGTGCGGGATGAAGCGCGCCGTCGTGGCCTGACGGTCAACGAACTCAGGCAGTTGCCGGTCGAGGTCGGCCTGCAGACCGAGACCGGCTTTCCGCACAAGGGCAAGCTTGATTACATCTCGCCGACCCTCAACCAGTCGACCGGCACGCTCGCGGTCCGCGGCGTGTTCCCAAATCCGGACCGGACTTTGCTGCCCGGCTTCTATGTCCGCGTTCGCGTGCCGTTCGAAAAGCAAGACAAGGCGCTGCTGGTGCCCGACGTCGCGATCGGCAGCGACCAGGCCGGCCGCTACGTGCTGGTCGTCAATGCCGAGAATGTGGTCGAGCAGCGCAAGGTGACGACCGGCCCGCTCGATGAGGGGCTGCGCGTCATCGAGAGCGGCCTGAAGCTGGATGACCGCATCGTGACTGCCGGATTGCTGCGCGCGATCCCCGGGCAGAAGGTCGATCCGCAGGTGCAGAAGGCCGACGCGGCGCCGACAGCCGCCAAATAGGACGCACGCGCCATGATCTCGAAATTTTTCATCGAGCGCCCGGTCCTCTCCAACGTCATCGCGATCCTGATGATCCTGATCGGCGGCGTGGCGCTGTACAATCTCGCGGTCGCGCAATATCCCGACGTGGTGCCGCCGACGGTGCAGGTGACGACGCGCTATCCCGGCGCCTCGGCCAAGACGGTGGTCGACACCGTGGCGCTGCCGATCGAGCAGCAGGTCAACGGCGTTGAGGACATGCTGTACATGCAGTCCTACAGCGGCGCCGACGGCACCTATACGCTGACGGTGACCTTCAAGATCGGCACCGACCTCAATTTCGCGCAGGTGCTGGTGCAGAACCGTGTCTCCAGCGCGTTGTCGCAGCTGCCGACCTCGGTGCAGAACCAGGGCGTCACGGTCCAGAAGCGGTCGACCTCGATCCTGCTGTTCGTGACGCTGACCTCGCCGAACAAAACCTATGACAGCCTGTTCCTGTCGAACTACGCCACCATCAACATCCGGGACGAGCTGTCGCGCCTTCCGGGTGTCGGCAACGTCACGGTGTTCGGCGCCGGGCAATATTCGATGCGGGTCTGGCTCGATCCGAACAAGCTGCACGTGCGCGGGCTGGTGCCGCAGGACGTCATCCAGGCGATCCAGCAGCAGAGCCAGCAGGTCACCGCCGGCCAGGTCGGCGCGCCGCCGACGCCGGCGGGCCAGGCGTTCCAGTACACGCTGAACGTCAACGGCCGGCTCGACGACAAGAGCCAGTTCGAGGACATCATCGTCAAGACAGGCAATGTCGGCGACGTCACCCGGGTCCGCGACGTCGGTTGGGTCGAGCTCGGCGCGCAGACCTACAGCCAGATCTTCTCGCTGAACCAGAAGCCCGCGACCGGCATCGGCGTGTTCCAGTCGCCGGGCGCCAATGCCTTGCAGGTCGAGAAGGCCGTCGAGAAGAAGATGGCGGAGCTCGCCAGGCAGTTCCCGCAGGACATCAAATACGACACGCCGTTCGACACCACCAAATTCGTCAACGCCTCGATCGAGGAGGTCTACAAGACCCTGTTCGAGGCCGGCCTGCTGGTGCTGGTCGTGATCCTGGTCTTCCTGCAGGACTGGCGGGCGATGCTGGTGCCGGCAACCACCGTGCCGGTCACGATCATCGGCGCGTTCGCGGCCATGGCGGCGCTCGGCTTCACCATCAACCTGTCGACGCTGTTTGCGATCGTGCTGGCGATCGGCATCGTGGTCGACGACGCCATCGTCGTGGTCGAGGGCGCGGCGCACAATATCGAGCGCGGCATGTCGGGCCACGACGCCGCGATCAAGGCGATGGACGAATTGTTCGCGCCGATCGTCGGCATCACGCTGGTCTTGATCTCGGTGTTCCTGCCGGCGGCGTTCCTGCCCGGGCTGACCGGGCGGATGTACGCGCAATTCGCGCTCGTGATCGCCGCCACCGCGCTGCTCAGCGCCGTCAACGCCGCGACGCTGAAGCCGACACAGTGCGCGCTATGGCTGCGTCCTCCCGCGCCGCCCGAGCAGCGCAATTTCTTCTATCGCGGCTTCAACGCGGTCTATGACCGGCTCGAGCGCGGTTACACACGGCTGGTCAGCGGCATCGCCGGGCATGCCAAGACCTCGGTCGCCGTTGCGCTTGTCATCATCGGGCTTGCCGGCTACGGCCTGTCGCGGGTGCCGACCGGATTCATTCCGATCGAGGACCAGGGCTATCTGCTCGCCGCGGTGCAATTGCCCGACGGCGCGGCCCTCGACCGCACCCAGCACGTGCTCGACGAGGTCACCAGGATCGCCGGCAAGACGCCCGGCGTCGACCAGGTGGTCTCGATCGCCGGCATCTCTGCGCTCGACAATTCCTCGAGCCTCGCCAATGCCGGCGTCGCCTATCTGATCCTGAAGGACTGGGGCGCGCGCGGGCCGGGCGAGGATCTGCGCTCGCTGGTCTACGGGCTCAACGACAAGCTCGCGGTGATCCCGGAGGCGCGCATCCTGGTGATCCCGCCGCCGCCGATCCAGGGCATCGGCAACGCCGCCGGCTTTGCCATGCAGGTCGAGCTGCGCGACGGCAATGCCGACTACGGCAAGCTGCAGGCGGTCACCGGGGCGATCGTGGCCAATGCACAGACCCAGAGCGCGCTGCAGCGGGTCCAGTCGTCGTTCCGCTCGATGGTGCCGCAGTTCGACGTCGACGTCGATCGCATCAAGACGCAGACCCTGCACGTCACCCCCGACCAGATCTTCGCGGCGCTGTCGTCCTATCTCGGCGCCAGCTACGTCAACCAGTTCACCAAGTTCGGCCGCACCTTCCAGGTCTATACCCAGGCCGAGGCACAGTACCGCCTGAGCCTGCGCGACATCGAGAACATGATGGTGCGCAACAGCAACGGCGACATGATCCCGCTCGGCACGGTCGCCAAGATCACGCCCTCGATCGGACCGTCGCTGATCAGCCTCTACAACCTCTATCCGTCCGCCTCCATCATCGGGCTGCCGGCGCAGGGTTACTCGTCCGGCCAGTCGATGGCGCTGATGGAGGAGATCGCGGCCAAGACGCTGCCGCCCGGGTCGGGCTTCGAGTGGACGGCGATGTCGTACCAGGAGAAGGAGGTCGGCAGTCAGATCTACTACGTGTTCGCGCTGGCGCTGCTGCTGGTCTATCTCGTGCTCGCCGGGCAATATGAGAGCTGGTACGCGCCGATCTCGGTGATCCTCGCCGTGCCGCTGTCGCTGCTCGGCCCGACGCTGGTGCTGCTGAGCCTGAATATCGAGAACAACCTCTACACCCAGATCGGCACCATCTTGCTGATCGCGCTGTCGGCCAAGAACGCGATCCTGATCGTCGAGGTCGCGCTGGAACGTCATCTGCGCGACGGACGGTCGGTGCTGGATGCGGCGATCGACGCGGCACGCGCGAGATTCCGGCCGATCCTGATGACGTCGTTCGCCTTCATCCTCGGCGTGCTGCCGCTGGTGATCGCGACCGGCGCCGGCGCAAACGCCCGCAAGTCGATCGGCATCACCGTGTTCTCCGGCATGATCGCCTCGACCTGCCTCGCCGTGCTGTTCGTGCCGGCGTTCTTCGTCGTGGTGCAGAGTTTTGAGAACTGGCGCAAGGCGAAGAAAGGCAAGACGGCGCCGCAAGCCGCTCCACAGGCGTCGGGTACGGCGCATTAGGGCTGCGCATTCAAACCTATCACCGTGCCCCTGAGAGGCCGTGAATGTATGACTCTCGATGACGCAACATACTCGATGTCGTCCCGGCCTAGTGCGCAATTGCGCACGGGAGCCGGGACCCATAGCCACCGAAGGTCATTGTTGCACGACGCTGGGGCCACAGCTTTCTAACGACTCAACCCTGTGGTTATGGGTCCCGGCTTTCGCCGGGACGACGAGGGGAGAGATTGCGCTGCATCCCCGTCACCCTGAGGAGGCCGCGAAGCGGCCGTCTCGAAGGGGCGACGGCCACCAGCCGGGCCGTGCATCCTTCGAGACGCGCTACGCGCTCCTCCAGCGACAAAGGCGAAGCCTTTGCGCGGGGATGACGGGTTCGGAGATGTTCCCCGCCTACACCTTCACCATGCGCTTGCCGCGATTTTCGCCGGCCAAGAGCCCGATCAGCGCCTGCGGCGTGTTCTCGAGGCCGTCGATCACGTCCTCCTGCACCTTGAGCTTGCCCGAGGCGACCCAGGACTGCAGGTCGGCGAGTGCGGCGTCGCGCTGGTCCATGTAGTCCATCACGATGAAGCCCTGCATGATCAGCCGCTTCACCACGATCAGGCCGGGCACGCCGCGCGGGCCGTGCGCGGAGGGGACGCCGTCATATTGCGAGATCGCGCCGCAGCAGGCGATGCGGCCGCGATTGTTCATCTGCGCCAGGCAGGCTTCCAGAATGTCGCCGCCGACATTGTCGAAATAGACGTCGATGCCCTTGGGCGCCGCCGCGCGCAGCGCTTTGTAGGTGGCGCCGTCCTTGTAGTCGACTGCGGCGTCGAAGCCGAGCTCGCTGGTCAGCCAATGGCACTTGTCCTTGCCGCCGGCGATGCCGACGACGCGGCAGCCTTTGATCCCAGCGATCTGGCCGACGATCGAGCCGACCGAGCCCGCGGCCGCCGACACCACCACGGTCTCGCCTTCCCTGGGCTTGCCGACATGGAGCAGGCCGAAATAGGCGGTCAGGCCGGCAACGCCGTAGACGCTGAGCAAATGCGTCATCGGCTCGAGCTTCGGCATCTTCGCCAGATGCTTGGCGGGCACGGCGGCATAATCCTGCCAGCCGGTGTCGCCGAACACGATGTCGCCGGGCTTCAGGGTAGAATCCTTCGACGAGATCACCTCGGCGATGCTGCCGCCGGCCATCACGGTGTTGGCTTCCACCGCAGCGCGGTAAGTGGCGCCGTGCATCCAGGCGCGGTTGGCGGCATCGAGCGAGATGTAGCGCGTCCGCACCAGCGCCTCGCCGTCCTTCGGCGTGGGGATCGTCCCCGTGGTCAGACGAAAATGCTCGGGGCCAAGCTTGCCGGTCGGCTTTTCGACAAGCAGGATCTGGCGATTGACGGTGTCGTTCATTGGCGGTGTCTCCCCCTTTGCCTTCGCTTTGCCTTCCCTTGGCGTTGGTCGTTTCGCATGCAAATTGACTGCGACGCGCGCAGCGCCGTGCACAGATTGTGCGCTGCATGAACGCTAGTCCGCGCGCTGGCATTCCACAACGGGAACGTTTCGGCAAAGTCCTGCTGGACGCGAAGCGTGTTGCGTAGCTGCGTAAATCTGCCACACTTGCCCTCCGCCGGGAACTGACGGGGGTAAGAGAATGTCCAGCAGGTTTACGCAGTATATCCTGATTGCGATGGTCCTTGGCATCGCGATGGGGACGATTGTCTTCAACTACTTTCCTGACAGCCGTGCCGAGATCGCAGCAGACGTCAACCTGATCGCGATGCTGTTCCTGCGTCTGATCAAGATGATCATCGCGCCGCTGGTTTTCGCGACCCTCGTCGGCGGCATCGCCCATATGGGAAGCGGCGCCAAGCTCGGCCGCATCTTTGCCAAGACCATGGGCTGGTTCGTCTCCGCCTCCTTCGTCTCGCTGCTGCTCGGCCTCGTGATGGTCAACCTGCTGCAGCCCGGCGCCAACTTCCCCGGCACGCTGCCCGACAAGGCGCAGTCGACCGGACTGCCGGTGTCGGCGTTCTCGATCGAAAAATTCCTCACCCATCTGATCCCGACCTCGATCGCGGACGCGATGGCGCAGAACGAGATTCTGCAGATCGTCGTGTTCGCGGTGTTCTTCGCGGTCGCGCTCGGTGCGATGCCTGAACGGGCCAAGCCGATCATGAGCCTGATCGACGACCTCGCGCACATCATGCTCAAGGTCACCGGCTATGTGATGCTGTTCGCGCCGCTCGCGGTGTGGGCCGCGATCATGGCGACCGTCTCGAAGAACGGCCTCGGCGTGCTTTGGAAGCTCATCGTCTTCATGGGCGGATTCTATCTCTCGCTCCTGATCCTGTGGGGCATCCTGGTCGTCGTCGGGTTCATCGTGATCGGGCCGCGCTACAGCCATCTTTTGCGGCTGATCCGCGAGCCGCTGATGATCGCGTTCTCGACCGCCTCGTCGGAGGCGGCCTATCCGAAGACGCTGGAGGGGCTGAACAGGTTCGGCGCCTCCTCGCGCATCTCGGCCTTCGTGCTGCCGCTCGGCTATTCCTTCAACCTCGACGGCACGATGATGTACTGCACCTTCGCGAGCATCTTCATCGCGCAGACCTACCATATCGAGATGTCGCTCGGCACGCAGCTCGCGATGCTGGCGACGCTGATGATCACCTCCAAGGGCGTCGCCGGCGTGCCGCGCGCGTCGCTGGTGGTGATCGCCTCGACGCTGGCGCAGTTCAACATCCCCGAGGCGGGCCTGCTGATGATCATGGGCATCGACACCTTCCTCGATATGGGCCGCAGCGCCACCAACGTGATCGGCAACTCGCTGGCGACCGCCGTGGTCGCGAAGTGGGAGGGTGAGTTGAAGCCCGAGCACGAGCTCGGGCCCGACGACGCGGTGCCGCAGGATGCGGTGCCCGGCGCCGTGATGGCCGGCCATTGACGGGAGGCATGCATGCACCGCGCCCGCTGGAGGCCGATACGGGCTGAGGCGCCTCTCCTGTCGACACGCCTGCTGTCAGCTTGTCTGCTGGCGGCAAGCCTGCTCGCCGCACCGGCGTCCGCACAGCCGGCGGGCGAGGGGCTCAGCCCCACGCTCGCCAACATCAAGGCCACGCACACGGTGCGGATCGGCTATCGCGAAAGCTCGCCGCCGTTCTCGTTCCTCGATCACTCCAACCGGCCGATCGGCTACAGCCTCGAGCTGTGCGATGCGATCGTCGAGGAGATCGGGACCGAGGTCGACGACGCCAATCTCAAGGTCGACTACGTCAAGGTCACCTCCGACGACCGCATTCCGGCGGTCGTCGACAAGAAGATCGACCTTGAATGCGGATCGACCACGGCGAATGCCGAGCGCGGCAAGCAGGTCGCATTCTCGCCGCTGATGTTCGTGGCCGGCACCAAGCTGATGGTGCCGAAGGCCTCCGGCGTCACCCAGGTCGCCGACCTGAAGGGCAAGACGGTGGTGGTGACCAAGGGCACCACCAACGAGCAGGCGATGCACAATGTCGACGGCAAGCAAAAGCTCGGCCTCAACATCGTCACCGCCCCCGACCACGAGCAGTCCTACCAGATGCTGGTGGACGGCAAGGCGGATGCGTTCGCGACCGACGACATCCTGCTCCACGGCCTGATCGCGCGGCACAAGTCGCAGGACAAATTCCGCGTCACCGGCGACTACCTGTCCTACGATCCCTACGGCATCATGTACCGCAAGGGCGAGCCGCAGATGAAGGACGTGGTCGAGCGCGCGTTCCGCAGGCTGGCCTCGAACCGCGACATCGTCCCGCTCTACAACAAATGGTTCGTCGCCCGGCTGCCGACCGGCGAGAAGCTCAACGTCGCGCTGTCACCGCAGCTCGAAGAGGCCTTCAAGGCGCTCGACGATTCGCCGGGCGGGTCGAACTAGCCGCGAATTTAGGCCTCTCCCCTTGCGGGAGAGGTCGGAAAGCCCGGTGCGCGCCGTTCACCGCCAATAGCGCCGCGACAAATCCAGGCACTGCCGGACCCAGTATCCGTTCACATGGATCAACTGGCATGTGCTCGGAGGCGGCTCCTTGATGATCGGGTAGCCGTGGATGTCGATATTCGTCGGCGCCGTGACGCCGCGCCAAAACACCGCGTTGGCGGCCGGAGGATTGAAGGCGGCGGCGAACGCCGCGAGTGCGACGAAGCTCAAAAGAAGTTTGCGCATAATCTGTTTCCGGATCAATCAATGCACGGAAGCGTACTCCCTTGCGCAGGATGAGCAAGGCGCTGAATCGATCAAAATGACGGTCAGAACTTCGGTGCCGGCTGTACCGCCGCCCCCGCGTCAGCCGCCGCGAACCGCCATGCATGCGAGGGCAACGATGCCGACCGCCGCCAGAACAACCATGACCTGGAAAACCGCGCGCCCAAGAATCGCTCCCATCAAAGCTCCGTCGATCCGGCGGGATCTTCCTTCGAGTGTCCACGCGCCGCGATCTCTGGAGCATCATCGGCAGGCAAGATTCGGCTGTTGCGGTCTGCGAACTCGTCGCTTCACCGGCTAATGTCGTTCGGCGACGATTCGATCGACCTGTTGCTTCAGCTCTGCTTCCATTTCGGAAATGACGTCGTGCGGCAGGCGAGCGCGGAGCGGATCGGTCGTCTCGTGCTGCATCCTGGGCCGCTTGGCGAGCGCGGGTCGTTTAAGCGCCTGATCCTCGATCAATCGTCGAGAGGACGCATAGCCTGTCGCGCCGGCCGTCACGTTAGTCCCGTGGGGTTCGCAAGGATCCTGATCCGACTGCACAACGTTCTTCATGAGCTCTGCCTCCTGGCACTATCTCGCAAGAATTCCCTTGCTCAGGCCCGAACCATTCGGCTCGTCCGGCTTGTCGCCCATCGATGACGCTGAAACCTGCAAAGTTGTTCCGCACGGAACCTGCAAAGGTCTGCCGGAACAGTCCCTCATGAAGCGGGAACCAGAACCATCAGCGTCCTCGATCATTAACTCTGGTTGATCGTTCGGAGGTCGCCATGGCTTACGCGAGACCAATTCGTCAAATAGCAATTGTGGTCGAAGACGACACGATCCAGCGCGACATGATTGCGCTGTTGTTGGAAGAAGGCCATTTCGACGTCATCCAGTGCGAAGACGCCGAGACGGCAGCGCTGGCCATCAAGATGCGTCATCCGTCGCTGGTGGTTACCGATATCAAGCTCATGGGCAAAATGGATGGCGTCGAGCTTGCACGCTTGGCCGTCGATTGCGACCCGGGCGTGCGCGTTATGGTCATCTCGGGCCGGCCCCCGGACAGCGCGCTGCCTGAGGGCGTCAAGTTTTTCGAGAAGCCGGTTTATCCACCCATGCTGCTGCGAGAGCTGGCGTCGTAGATCTCGCCGACGGGTGGCCCATGCAAGACGATCCCGAAATCGATTGGCACCGGGAGCAGATTGCGAAGAACCGGGAACTGATCGCGGAATTGCAATCCGGAAATACGGCGGGGGCTGACGTGTTTCCGGAGACGCAAGCCGAGATCGACCGTCTCATGGCACAGGTCGAGCAATCGGAATTGATCGTCGCCGCCTATGAAAAGGAGCACCCGCAAGACTGATCGGGCGCTCACAGTGCAGGATGGCGCCGGCGAGCCTGGGTCGTCGGGCAGGGAAACGCTACGCGAACACTTCGTCCAGCGCCGCCGAATACGCCGCCTCGACCAACGCCGGATGCCGGCGCCCCAGCGCTTCCATCTTCACCCCGGAGTTCACCTCGAGGATTTTCCACGCGCCATCCGTGCGCACGACGTCGATCGAGGCGAAGCGGATGCCGACGGCTTGCGCGGCCTTGATCGCGAGCGCGACGCAGGCCTCGCGCATTGCGTCATCGGCGAGCAGCACGGGCTCCGCGCCGGCATCGAGGTTGTGCCGCCAGTTCAGCAGAAGCCGTTCGCCGGCGGGCGGAACGGCGTCGAGCGCGGCGGCATCGAAATCCTCGGTGATGGTCTTGAGTTGCTCGGCCGTCGCGCTCGCCTGCGCCAGCGCGCGCAGCGACTGGATGCCGTCGCCAGTCACCGACGGGCGCGCCTTGCCGTAGACGATCAGCGCGCGCGCATCGAGCAGCACGACGCGCACCTCGTCCACGATCTCGACATAGGGCGAGATGGCGAGACTTGGATGTGCGGCAAGGACGCGCGCGACCGCGGTCTCCAATTGCGCCCGCGTCGTCACGCGGAACACGAGCTCGCCGGAGGTCCCCTCATTGGGTTTGATGACGAGCCCCTGCGGATGCTGCTCGAGCAGACGCTGCATCGCGTCCAGCGAGTCCGATCCCGGGATGTGCTTGCTGAGCTTCGCGCCCAAAAACAGCGTATGCGGAATGACGGGGACGCCGGCCGATGCCAGCACGTCCGCGCAGGCCGATTTGTCGTTGGCGACCTGATGCGCGACCGCGCTGTTCAGCCCGACGTCGTAGCCGATCGCGAGCCGCCGCGCGTTGCCCTTGGTCATGGTGACCAGCCAGCCGCCGGACCGCACCTCGACGGCAATCGCGTGCGCCAAACAATACTTTTTGATGGTTTCCAGGAAGATTCGCTGGCTGATCAGGACCACGAGATCATTTTCCATTCACCGCGGTTTTTGTAGCAATTAATTGCCAGATCGATGCCGATCTCAGCAAGTAAATTACGTACAGCGCCACGTGTTAACGATGACGTCGTTGAACCTCTGCGCGAAATCGAACGACTGCCATTCTGAGATCGCAATTGCACGCCAGTTGATCTTGACTATCTCCTGCATTGGCGCAATGGACACGCGAGATCTTCAGTGATTTCGGCCACTTCCGCGCCGTCGCGAGCCGTCTAGAAATCAAACCATTCTAATTCTGGTCAGTCGAGAAAACGAAAACCCATGAGCGCGTTCTATCGAGAGAAAGTTCTTTCCGTTCAGCACTGGACCGATACGCTTTTCAGCTTCCGGGCGACCCGCGATTCCGGTTTCCGCTTCCAGAACGGGCAGTTTGCCATGATCGGCCTTGAGGTCGACGGCAGGCCGCTGCTGCGCGCCTATTCGATGGCGAGCGCCAATCACGAGGAAGAGCTCGAGTTCTTCTCGATCAAGGTGCAGGACGGCCCGCTCACCTCCAAGCTGCAGAAGATCCGCGAGGGCGACACCATTCTGGTCGGCCGCAAGGCGACCGGCACGCTGATCACCGACAACCTGATTCCCGGCAAGCGGCTGATGCTGCTGTCGACCGGCACCGGCCTCGCCCCGTTCGCCAGCCTGATCAAGGACCCCGAGGTCTATGATCGCTACGATCAGATCCTGCTGGTGCATGGCTGCCGTCAGGTCTCGGAGCTCGCCTATGGCGAGGAGCTGGTCGCCAAGCTGCGCGACGACGAGCTGTTCGGGCCGCTGCTGTCCGAGAAGCTCTCGTACTACCCGACCGTGACGCGCGAGCCGTTCCGCAACCGCGGCCGCATCACCGATCTGATCACCTCCAACCAGCTGTTCAGCGACCTGCATCAGGGCCCGCTCGACATCGAGACCGATCGCATCATGATGTGCGGCAGCCCGGCGATGCTGGAAGAGCTGAAGCAGCTGTTCGAGACGCGCGGCTTCAAGGAAGGCAGCGGCAACACTCCCGGTCACTTCGTGATCGAGAAGGCGTTCGTCGAGCGCTAACCGGTGTCGTCCCGGGCAAGCGAAGCGCGACCCGGGACCCATAACCACCGTTGCTGATTGGACGAAGGCTGAGGCCCCACCGGGCTTCAGCCTTTGCATTTGTGGTTATGGGCCCCGGCCCCGTGCGCAATTGCTCACTAGACTAGGCCAGGACGACGATGGTGTTTGTAGTGCGCACCATTGCCACGCTGCTATAACGCCCCCAACGCTGCGCGGCCTTTGCGCGAACGCGGCGATTTGGGAGCAGAACCTTGTCCATCACCGATCCGGATGCACCGAAAACCGCCTTTGTGTTTGCCGGCGGCGGCAGCTTTGGCGCGATCCAGGTCGGTATGCTGCAGGCGCTGGCCGCGCATGGCGTGGTTGCCGACATGGTGGTCGGCTCCAGCGTCGGCGCACTGAACGGAGCGTTCTACGCCGGCGACCCGACGGTCTCGGGCGTCGCGCGGTTGGCCGAGATCTGGCGCGGCCTCAGCCGTCAGGACGTGTTTCCGGTGACCTGGCGGACGCTGGTGAGCTTCCTGTGGCGGCGTGACTTCCTGATCCCGCATGACGGCGTCCGCAAGCTGATCGACGATAACATCCCGTTCCGCAATCTCGAGGACGCGCGGATCCCGATCCACATCGTCACCACAGACATCATCAGCGGCGACAGCGTGGTGCTGTCGGAAGGTTCGACAGCGGAGGCGATCGTCGCGTCGACCGCGATCCCGGGCGCGTTCACGCCGGTGCACTACCGCGATCGTTTCCTGGCCGATGGCGCGATCTCCAGCAACACGCCGGTCCGCGTTGCGGTCAGGCACGGTGCCAAACGCCTGATCGTGCTGCCGACCGGGCATGCCTGCGCCAACCAGGCGCCGCCGGTCGGCGCGCTCGCCAATGCCCTGCACGCGCTGACGCTCCTGATCGCGCGGCAGCTCGTCAACGAGCTCGAGAACATCGGGCCCGATGTCGAGTACTTCGTGGTGCCGCCGCTCTGCCCGCTGGTCGGCTCGCCCTACGATTTCTCCCGGACCTCGGATCATATCACGCGGGCGCTCGACACCACCAACGCCTGGCTCGACGGCGACGGTCTGAAGCCGGGCCACATCCCGCACGAATTGCAGCCGCACGACCATTAGGCGAACGGTGCTCTCTCCTCATCTCCTCTGCAAGCGCACTCACATGCGCGGGTGATGACACCGCGTGGTGCGACGCCTCGAATCGAGAACCATCCCCATCGTCGTCCCTGCGAAAGCAGCGACCCATACGCCGCGGCGGACCTTGTTGAAGGGACTCGTCGTTGCAGCGTGGCCCAACAATTGGCATTTGTGGTTATGGGTCCCTGCTCCCGTGCGCAAGTGCGCACTAGGCAGGGACGACGGGTTGGAGGAGCCGCAGACTCACATCACGATTTCGGAATGGTGGAATTGTGCCGGTGAGTTGCCCGACGTGTCAAGTCGCTGTGTCGAGCGCCGGCCGCAGCCGGCTCCTTTGCATGGGGTTGTTTTCGATATTTTGGTAGTGCGCCCGCGACGGCAGGTTATCGAATCCGATCCGCTGCGCTCCGTTGCAGTGCAAAAGGCGATACCGTTTCAATTTGACCGGTATCCGCACCCGCCCATTCGGGCGGTTGTCACATCTGTGACTGCTCGGCCGTATAACCGTAGTGCACTTGTTCCGCGAGTTGGATTAGGCTCGTGGCCGACAGGTCATTTGGGCAGACCGGAGGAATTTCATGGATACAGTGCTGCTTCCGTTCTCGCCGCGCTTCATCGTGCTGACCATCTGCGCCGTCGTCACCGCGCTCCTGCTGCTGGTTGGAATTTTCGATCACAAGGTCTTCAGGATCGTCCTGATCCCGCTGGTCATCTTCGGCGCGTTGACATTGCTCGGCATTCGCGACCTCACCCAGAAGAACCACGCGGTGCTGCGCAACTACCCGATCTCGGCGCATGTCCGCTTCCTGCTCGAGGAAATCCGCCCGGAGATGCGGCAATATTTCTTCGAGAGCGAGAAGGACGGCATGCCGTTCTCCCGCGACACCCGCGCGGTGGTTTACCAGCGCGCCAAGATGGTGCTCGACAAGCGGCCGTTCGGCACCCAGGAGGACGTCTATCGCGAGGGCTATGAGTGGATGCACCACTCGGTGGCGCCGAAGCCGAGGGCCGACCAGAAATTCCGCATCACCATCGGCGGCCCCGACTGCACCAAGCCGTATTCGGCCTCGGTCTTCAATATCTCGGCGATGAGCTTTGGCGCGCTCAGCCCGAACGCGGTGCGGGCGCTCAATGCCGGCGCCAAGAAGGGCGGCTTCGCCCACGACACCGGCGAGGGCGGCGTCAGCCCCTATCACCGCGAGATGGGCGGCGACATCATCTGGGAGATCGGCTCCGGCTATTTCGGCTGCCGCAACCGCGACGGCACCTTCAATCCGGATCTCTTCGCAAGCGTCGCGGGTGACGACCAGATCAAGATGGTCGAGCTCAAGATCAGCCAGGGTGCCAAGCCCGGCCATGGCGGCGTGCTGCCGGCGGCGAAGGTTTCCGAGGAGATTTCCAAGATCCGGGGCGTACCGATGGGCGAGGACTGCATCTCGCCGGCCTATCACAAGGCGTTCTCGACGCCGCTGCAGATGATGGAATTCGTCGCCCGGATGCGCCAGCTGTCCGGCGGCAAGCCGGCCGGCTTCAAGATGTGCATCGGCCATCCCTGGGAATTCCTGGCGATCTGCAAGGCGATGCACGAGAGCGGGCTCTATCCCGACTTCATCGTGGTCGACGGCAATGAAGGCGGCACCGGCGCCGCGCCGCTCGAGTTCATGGACCATCTCGGCATGCCAATGCGCGAGGGCGTCAATTTCGTCCACAACGCGCTGGTCGGCATCGGCGCGCGCGATCGCATCAAGATCGGTGCCTCCGGCAAGATCGCGACCGCCTTCGACATGGCGCGCGCGATGGCGATCGGGGCCGACTGGTGCAATTCGGCGCGCGGCTTCATGTTCGCGCTCGGCTGCATTCAGTCCCTGAGCTGCCACACCGATCGCTGTCCGACCGGCGTCACCTCGCAGGACCCGATCCGCAACCGCGCGCTCTATGTGCCCGACAAGATCGACCGTGTGTACAACTACCACCACTCGACCCTGCATGCGCTGACCGAGCTACTCGCCGCCGCCGGCCTCGAGCACACCAAGGAGCTGCGCCCGATCCACTTCTCGCAGCGGAGTTCGACCACCGAGGTCTCTTCCTTCGCCGAGCTCTATCCGACGCTGCGCCCCGGCGAACTGCTCGAAGGCACCCAGGACCGCCGCTTCCGCGACGCCTGGGCGATGGCGCGCGCGGATTCGTTCCAGCCGGCGGGGTAGGGGGCTACGCTCATTACGTACCGGCGGACGCGCCGAACCATTTGGTCAGCGCCTCGGTTAGCCCCGCGCGCGTTCCCTCTCCAACCCACGCCACATAGCCATCGGGCCGCACCAGCACCGCGATCGGGGCCGAAACCGTGCCGTGCGCGGGAAGCTCCCATGCGCCGCGATACTCGGCATCGACCAGCTGAACCCGGTCGGTCCATCCCGCGATGGCGATGCCGCCGGGCTCGCCGAAATTCAGCAGCACCGGCCGCGCCCGCTGCAGCAGCGCGAAGACCTGCACCGGGCCGTTGGCGGTGACCAGATCGAGATCGGGCATGCGGCGTCCGAGCAGCGGATGGCCGTCGCCAAGATCGTAGTGAAGATCGAGGCCGGACATCATCGCGGCAAAGCATTTGCGCGGCACGTCCATGCGCAGAAGGTCGGAGACGATCTCGTTCAACGCCTTGGTGCGCGGATCGGTGCGGTTGAGCGCGACATGCGCCATGGTGTTGCGCAGCACGCGGGCCGCCACCGGATGCCGTTCGGCTTCGTAGGTGTCGAGCAGGCTGTCCGACGCGATCTGCTTGACCACCTGGGCCAGCTTCCAGCCCAGGTTCACCGCGTCCTGCACGCCGATATTGAGGCCCTGGCCGCCCATCGGTGGATGCACATGGGCGGCATCGCCGGCCAGCAGCACGCGCTGTTTGCGGTAGGTCACGGCCTGCCGGGTCATGTCTGTGAAGCGCGAGATCCAGCCCGGACTGTGGATGCCGAAATCGGTGCCGTACGCGGCGACCAGCGCCTCGCTGACGTCGCGCAGGGTCGGCTCCCGGTCGGTGCCGAGTTGCCGCTCGGCCAGCACCAGCCGCACCCGCCCGCCAGCGTCCGCCTTGCCGATCGCCGAGGTGCCGGTGTCGTGCTGGCGAAAGCCCCATTCCGGCTCGCCCGCCATCTCGGCCTCGGCAATCAGCCAGCTCGTGGTCGGATCCCACCCGGCGAATTCGATGCCGGCCGCTTTGCGGACGAGGCTCCGGCCGCCGTCGCAGCCGACGAGATACTGTGCCCGGAGCAATTGGCCATCCGACAGTTCGACGTCGACGCCGGCGTCGTCCTGCGTGAAGCCGGTCACGTCGCGCGCGCGAATAATCGGCACCGCCAGTTCGCCAACCCATTCGCCGAGCAGGCGCTCGATATGGTTCTGCCGGAGCCCCAGCGTGAAATTGCGCCGGGTCGGAAAGTCGGTGATCTCAAGCGGAACCAGGTGCGAATGGAACAGCACCGCCGGATGGCGCGTTCCCAGCGCGACGAATCGGTCGCCGATGCCGCGCTGATCGAGCACCTCGATGGTGCGCGCGTGCAGGCCGCCGGCCCGAGCGCCGATCAGGTCCTCCCCCGCGCGCCGCTCGACAATCGCAACATCTATTCCCGCCAGCGCCAACTCGCCCGCCAGCATCAGCCCGGTCGGACCTCCGCCGGCAATCACGACAGCATGTTTCCGCATCCCGCACTCCTCCGTTCGATTGGGCGCGCGTTCTACGGGATGACCCCGGGCTTGCGGCAAGCCCGGGGGGTCTACATATATCTGAGTGGGGAGAGGGCGTTCGCTGCCCGAACCAACCAACTCCGAGACATCGTTGAGAAGAACGGCGCGGCAATTTGCTGTCGTCCCGGCGCAGGCCGGGACCCAGAGATGGCGCGTTCAGAACTCGCCGTGGATGCGGCCGGAGAAGATGTGCACCGGGCCGCGGTCGGCGTTGTAGGCGGGGTTGGTGATGAACTGATAGTCCGCGGTCAGCGTCAGGTTCTTGTTCACCTGATAGGCGTAGTAGGTCTCGAAGATCCGCTCCGGGCTGTAGTTCAGCGCGCCGTCGCCGATCAGCAGGCCGAGGCCGCCGGCGGCAAGGTAGTCGCGATGCGCTGATGACAGCCCGTTGATCGCGCCGCCGATGCCGATCGTGTCGTTCGCCCGTCCCCACCTGCTGCCCTTGATCGACAGGCCGCCCGACACGCTGCGATCGACATCGGTGAACGACAGGATCTCGGTCCGGCCGTCGTTCCAGCTGAGGCGGCCGAACAGGCCGACATCCTTTGCGATCTGCTGCTCGCCGTTCAGATAGAAGCCGTATTTCAGATTGTCCTTGCGGATGCCGGCCATCACGTCGTTGATGTCGAGCCCCGGATTGGCGTCCTCGATCGCGAGCGCCTGGGCGTAATTGCCGGTGTTGCCGCGGTTGCCGAACACGCCGACGCGCAGCTTGCCGGGCTGGTCGAAGATCGAATAGCGGCCCTCGAATTCCACCACGGCGCCGCCGGTGTTGAACACCAGAACGTCGCTGTTCGGCGCGTTCGGCACCTGGAACACGCCGGCGCGCACCGCCCAATCCTTGCGGTTGAGCTCGACCACGGCGCCGCGGGTGTAGCCGGGCAAGTCGGCCGGGAAGTCGTAGGCGGCGGACGCCCACATCGCCCAGTTCATGAAATCGGCGCGCGGGTCCTTGGCGTAGGAATTGCCGTCAAAGAAATCGCCGACCGCAAAGCGCCCGACCACGAGCGTGAGGCGATCGATGTCACGCTTGCCGGCGATCTGGTTCGGGCCGTCGGCGACGTCTTCCTGCTCGCCGCCGAAGCCGAAGGTCTGCTTGAAGTAGTAGCGCTGCGGCCGGATTTTCGGGAACGGCGCGCCGGCCTTCTGGGCTTCGCCGTTCGAGAAGCCGGCAAGGCCGAGCGTGCCGTTGAGGCCAAAGCCCTGCGCGGTTTCCGGGTTGAAGTAGAACTCGCCGCCTTCCCAGAGCCGCACGCCGAGAAACGCCGTCGTGGTCCAGGTCTGCTGCAACTGCCCCGCGCCGGGAAGGCTGTTGGTGCCGGCATAGGGCGAGCGGAAGGACGGATAGGTCTGCGGCAGCAACGTCGTCTGGCCGTGCACGCTCCAGTCGCTCGATTCGGGCAGTGCGGTGCGCGTCGGCGTCGCCGACCATGGCGAGTCGCCGAGCTGATAGTTGAGGCCGAATTTCAGCAAATGGATGCGCGGGTCGATGCTGACGCCGGGCATGCCGAAATCATTGAGGCCGAGCGTGCGGCGCGACAGGTCGACATAGTCGTATTCGACCTTGGCGGTCCAATTGCCGCTCACCGCGAATTCGGCGCCGGCGCCGACGGTCCAGCCGGTCTGGTACTGGCCGGGCTCCGAGATCACCTCGCCCGCGGCGTCGTTGACCCGAACCTGGCTGTGGCCCCAGGCGAAGCCGCCGGTCACGTAAGGCATCCAGGTGCCGAAAGAGTAGCCGGCGCGGCCGCGCAGCGTGCCGACATAGTCGATCGACGAATTGAAGGGGCCGAGCACCCGCCGCGGCAGGTCGGTCGGGCCGGTGAAGGTCGCATCCGCCTCGATGCCGAGCACGAAGCGGTTGGCGAACTCCTTGTTGTATCCGACCTGGAAGCCGCCGATCCCGCCGGTGATGGTGGGCGGAAAGAACACGCCCTGTTCCAGGATCGGATTGGTGCTGGGGCCCAGAGTGCCGTCGCCATAACCGACATGGGCGCCGACATAGAATCCGGTCCAGCTGTAGACCGACCTGGCGGCGGGGGATTTGAGGGCCAGATCGGCCGCGGTCGCCGGTGCGCCGAAGGTTGCCGCACCGAGCGCTGCGCCGGCGGCGATCTGGACCCGGAAGAGGCGGACGCAGGTCATGACGCGGCTTTCCGCGAACGAGTGGCGGTTTCGCCCGGCATCACTGCAGATTTGGTGGCCGCTTGCCACCCGAGATTTGAAATCATCGCCCGCCGTCCCCGGTCCGATCTGTGTCGTCCCATCCAAAGCCAGATCAGCACCTAGCATCCCCTGTTACTTATTGCAAATAATTCGCAATAGCAACTGAGGCGCGCCCAATACCGTTCCGATTTGCACGCCACCGTGACAGTCACGTAACAGCGCGAGGCGGCAGGGCCACATCGGCGGCGATCAGCCGCGTGTCGGTGGCAAACCGGTCGCGACCCGACCGTTCAATCGATGCCGCCATTGTCATCGTCCTATGTGTTGATGAGTGCCGGCTGCGATGCCCTGCCGAGCACGACCCGCGCGCCGGCCCGTTCGATACATCGCGCCAGCGACAGCGCCGTCCGCAGCCCGGCGTTTGAGATTGTGCGTTTCCGGTGGAGCGCGGCCGCGCCGCGCAGGATGGCGCTCGCCAGCCTGAGCAGCACGATCGCGCCCCATCGCCGGCCGCGACTGAGCGCGGTCACGCTCCCACCGTGGCGAGCTGGACGATCCGCAGCAGCACGAGGCCGGCGGCGACGACGAGATAGCCGCGCAGCACGATCATCCAGATCCGGCTCAGCGGGCTGAGCCGCGCCGGCGGCAGCCGGTCGAGCGGCGGCATCCGCCAGCTGTCGCGGTCGACCAGCGAGGGCTTGCGCTTGAAGCGGAAGGACGCATTGCGGCGCGACGACGTCCCGTAGAACTTGACGGCTGCCGTGATCGCGAGCGCAAGCACGCTGCCGCCGACGAGGATGCCGATGATCCACGTCTCGCCGAGATGGGGGAACAGCACCGCGGCGGTCAGGATCACCGACAGCATCACCAGCCCCGCGACCACCGCGCCGGTGAACAGGTTCAGCCTGAGGGAATTGACCCAGGGCCCGAGGATGTGGCGATCGTTGCACAGCAGCAGCAGGAACACGGTCGCGCTCGGCAGCAGCACGCCGGCCAGCGTCTGCACCGCGTTGGTCAGTAGGCCGAGCGGCGTGCCCGGCGTCAGCACCAGCGCCGCCGCGAGCACGATCAGACCGCAATAGACGCTGTAGAAGCCCTTCGCGTCCCACGGCTTGCGGTGCAGCGAGTGCTTGACCGCGAACACGTCGCCGATCGCATAAGCGGTCGCGAGGGAGACTGCCGCAGCACCGATGATGCAGGCATCGAGCAGCGCAAGGGCGAACAGCACCGCCGGCAGCCGGCCGGCATATGTCTCGAGGCCGACCGCGGTCCCCAGCGCGTCCGTGTAATTGCCGAATTCGGGCTTTCCTGCGAACACTGCCGCGCAGAACGAGATCATCGCCACCGCGCCGACCACCACCAGCACGATGCCGATGCATAGATCCATCCGTTCATAGCGGATGAAACGCGGCGTGATCCGCTTGTCGACGATGTAGCTCTGCTGGAAGAACAATTGCCACGGCGCCACCGTGGTACCGACGATGGCGACGATCAGCAGCATCACCTCACTGAGCTTGGCGTCCTGCGGCATCTTCGGCACGAAGAAGTCGGAGGCGATCTGCCCGACCGGCGGATGCACCATCAGGATCACGGGTACCAGCAGCAGGCTGCCTGCGACCAGCGCGATGCCGAAGCGTTCGAAGCGGCGGAAGTCGCCAGTCGAGACCGCCAGCATCACGATAACAGCCGAGGCCAACACGCCCCAGAACTGCGAGACGCCGAGAAAATGAAGTGCAAACGTGATGCCGATGAACTCGGTGACAATGGTCAGCGCGTTCAATACCAGGAGGTCGATGACGCTGAAGGCACCCCAGAACCTGCCGAAGCGCTCGAAAATCAGCCGCGCATGGCCGACCCCGGTGACGGCACCGAGCCGCACCACCATCTCCTGGTTGACGTAGAGCACCGGGATCAGCAGCAGAAGCGTCCACAGCAGCGCGGTGCCGTAATTCTGTCCGGCCTGGGTATAGGTGCCGAACGCGCCGGCGTCGTTGTCGCCGACCATCACGATCAGGCCGGGGCCGACGATCGCCAGCAGCGTCTTCAGCCGGGCCAGCAAGGTCGCGCGCGGCGCGGTGTCGTCGCGCGCGATGCTGCCGAGCGCGCCGTGGATGTCGCCGGCATGCGCGCTGTCGAGAATGGCGGTTTGTGTGGTCTTGCTTTCGGTCATTTCGCGTCTCCTCGCCGCCTTTCGGCACGGCGGGAGGGACGCAGGCGTCGTCAGGCGCGCACGTCTCCGCTGCCGTGAGCAGCGGCATTTCCAGATGTGATGCAGATCGAGAATCCCGTTGCCGCGCCTGAATGCCGCGCAACGGGGCAACTAGGTCCTTCGTCCATGTCGGCCTCCTAAACCAAGACGACTACTTCCGACCGAGCAGCGGGCGCCGCTTCACCTCGCCCCGCGTGCGGGGAGAGGTCGGATCGCATCGTCAGATGCGATCCGGGTGAGGGGGAGCTTCCGCGAACTCAGCTATTACCGTGTGCGCGGAGACGGCCCCTCACCCCCACCCTCTCCCTGCAAGAACGGGGAGAGGGAGCGGCCAGCACTGTCGTTATCAAGCCCGCCCTCACGGTCGGCCTAAGCGCACAGCCGTGGCTTCGCTGCGGCGCGTCGCTGCTGATCGAGATCACCGCCCCTGTCGTCGACGATCCAACGGCATTCCAGGCGGCCGTCGATCAGGACCCAATGACAGGCCGGGGTTGGACGCCGGCGACGATCCGCCAGGCGGCGAAAGCCCGGCAGGTTGTCATTGCAATGAATGACGGCCGGCGGCGGCATGCGCCGCGGCTCGACAACGCGCCGCGGGCTTGCTTGCCGGAATTTTGCGAGCTTTTCGAACATCGCTCACCTCCACTTCCGCTGGTCGCGGCAGGCCGGTGAGGAGCAGTGGTCAGCTTGGGCGCGACCACCCGTCCACGCAGGCGAGATCTGCGCGATCAGTCTTGCTGTGTTGCGGCGTCACCAGTCCCGGCATCGCCGGACTACTGTCGCCTGAGTTGCTACTGCCCATGTGCCTTCTGTGCTGGCTCGTGGATCGACTTGTCTCCGGGGCCAGAACCCCGGGGGCGGAACGAACGTTCCCGCCATCGGGCGCTACGCCCGCGACAATGGCCTGTCAAGTCGATTCGGCTATCCTCCGGGGAGGATCATAGCTATCCTCCCCGGAGGATAGGAGAGCCAGATGTCCGACGACCATCCGCACGCTGCGATCGCCAGGCGCCTGAAGCGCGCCAACGGCCATCTCGACACCATCGTCGAGATGATCGAGCAGGGCCGGCCTTGTGCGCAGATCGCCCAGCAATTGCAGGCGGTGGAGAGCGCGATCGAGAGCGCCAAGAAGGCGCTGATCCACGATCACATCGGTCACAGCCTGGAGGAGACGCTGAAGGCATCGGGGCCGAAAGGGCGAGCCGTGCTGCGCGATTTCAGGCTGGTCGCGAAGTATCTGTGATCGCTGCGTTCAAGAATTGACCCGCCCGGGGGGATCGCCGGACGGGTCGGTTGCGACACGGGGTGGATGAGGACCCGCGCCGAACGCAGGATCCGCAACCTTAGGAATTGCGTCGATCAGTAGGAGCAGCTGCGCACGCGGCCGATGTAATTGCCGTAGGCGTCGAACTGGCGCACCCAGCCGCAGCGCCGATAGCCACCGCCGTAGTAATAGCCGTCGCTGGCCGCGATTGCGCTGCCGACAACGGCGGCGCCGACGAGACCTGCGCCAACGCCCCAGCCCCAGCCATAGGGCTTCGCTTCAGCCTGCGACGTCGTGGACGCGACGGTGCCGGTCACGGCGAGCGCGGTGAGGGCGAGGGCGGCGAACTTGGTCTTGATCGACATGGAATACTCCATCCTGTGTGGGCGGCGCCGGTGTGGTCCGCATGCCCGTTGGACGGAGGCTGTCCGGTTCCGGTTCGAAGATCGGGGCGGAAATATGGTTTCGCGAATTGTTTCGTCGCGCTTGTCAGGACGAAGCAATCGCGGTCATTTGCCGCGAAATACGCCGGGATCGAACCTGTCGACATCGGCGAGCAGCTCGCAGAACGCGCGCGCGCCGTGCTCGATCAGCTTCTCGCCCTTCTCGGCCGAGGCCTTGGTCGCATCGCCGATCGCGCCGCTCGGATTGAGGTCCTGCGCCTGCCAGGCGAACGGCGCCGGCCGCTGCGTCGACAGAAAGCGATGATCCTTCTCGATCCGCACGCTGGCCGGCTTGAAGTCCGCGATCGCGTCCTTGCGCACGGCGTGCGGATATTTCGCCAGCATGATCGAGGTCTCGACCGCGCCGCCATGGATGCCGTGGCGCAGTTCGCCGGCATCGAACAGCCCGTCGGGCGCGCCGAAGCGCGACCAGCTCGTGGTCACCACCAGCATCTGATGGTGCGCGCGCAGATCCTGCGCCACCAGCTGCATCGCGGCGGAATTGCCGCCATGGCTGGTCACGATCACGAGCTTCCTGACGCCTGCGCGCGCCACGCTCTCGCCGAGCGCCATCCAGCTCTTCAGCGCCACGTTGGTCGGCAAGGTCAAGGTACCCGGAAAATCGATGTGCTCGGTTGAGATGCCGACCGGCTGCAACGGCAGGAACGTGGCGGGAGTGGGCGCCGGCAGCAACTCTCGCACCCGCGAAAGATAGGCCTCGCCGATCATGACGTCGGTTCCGAGCGGCAGATGCGGCCCGTGCTGCTCGGTCGCGGCCAGCGGCAGCACCGCAATCCAGCGCGCGGCCGTATCCCTGGCGATATCGGGCCAGTGGATGGCGGTCCAGTCGCGGGGTGGAAGCTGAGAAGTCATCAAGCCGGTCGTTTCAATACAAGCGTTTCACGGGATGGATTTGCAGGCTAGTTTGTTTAACATCATAACGGGTTCGCGTCTCCGGGCGCGGTCCACGTCTTTCCGCCTTCCATCATGGGCCATAATGATCGACGGAGTCCAACCATGATCCCGGCCTTTTTGCTGCGAGCGTTAACCACAAGCCTTCTGACCGCCGCGCTTTGCGTTGCCGCGACGCTTGCCCCGGCGCAGGCGCAGACCTCAGACAATATCTTGGACAAAGTCTCGTTCGGCACCAATTGGGTCGCCGAGGGAGAGCATGGCGGTTTCTTCCAGGCGCTCGCCGACGGCACCTACAAGAAATACGGCCTCGACGTCACCATCGTGCCGGGCGGTCCCAACGAGAACAACCGGATGCTGCTGATCGCGGGCAAGCTCGACTTCTTCATGAGCGCGAACTCGCTGCAGACCTTCGACGCCGTCACCAACAACGTGCCGCTGGTCGCTGTCGCCGCCATGTTCCAGAAGGACCCCCAGGTCTTCCTGACCCATCCCGAGGTCAAGGTCGCAAAGATCGAGGATCTGAAGCCGCTCACGCTTTTGATTTCGAAGGAGGGCATCACCAGCTACTTCCAGTGGCTGAAGTCCGAATACGGTTTCGACGAGAACAAGGTGAAGCCCTACACCTTCAACCCGCAGCCCTTCATCGTGAACAAGCAGACCGCGATGCAGGGCTACGTCACCTCGGAGCCTTTCGCGGTCGAGAAAGCCGCCGGCTTCAAGCCGAACGTGCTGCTGCTCGCCGATTACGGCTTCAACTCCTACTCGACGCTGATCGAGACCCGCCGCGACCTGGTCGACAAGAAGCCTGACCTCGTGCAGCGCTTCGTCGATGCCTCGATCGTCGGCTGGTACCACTACGTCTACGGCGACAACTCGGCCGGCAATGCGATGATCAAGAAGCTCAATCCCGACATGAACGACGAGCTGCTCTCCTATTGCGTCGCCAAGATGCGCGAGCACGGCATCGTCGATTCCGGCGATTCCATCAAGAACGGCATCGGCGCCATGACCGATGAGCGGATGGCGAGCTTCTTCGACAAGATGGTGCGCGCCGGCGTGGTCAAGAGCGCTATCGACTATCGCCAGGGCTACACGCTGCGCTTCGTCAACAAGGCTGTCGGCGCCGAGCTCCGGCCGAAGAACTGACGGGTGCGGACGGGCGATGGCGGAGCCTGCGTTGTCTGGATCTGATGCAGCGTCGGCTGTGCGCCTGCGCGGCGTCAGCAAGACCTATGACAGCGGCGTGAGGGCACTCGGGCCGCTCGACCTCGACGTGAGGCGCGGCGAGTTCGTCTCGCTGCTCGGGCCCTCCGGTTGCGGCAAATCCACCGCGCTGCGGCTGATTGCGGGTCTCGCCACGCCAAGCGCCGGCACGGTCGAGGTCTCGCATCATGGCGCGGAGCAGCGCGGCAGCCACCGCATCGGCTTCGTATTTCAGGAGCCGACCCTGATGCCGTGGGCTACCGTGCGCGACAATGTCCGCCTGCCGCTGAAGCTTGCCCGGCTGCCTGCGACCGACGCCGATGCGCGCATCGATGCGGCGCTGGATCAGGTCGGGCTTGTGGAGTTCGCGACGGCCTATCCGCGCGAATTGTCCGGCGGCATGAAGATGCGGGTGTCGCTGGCGCGCGCGTTGGTCACCGATCCGGATGTCCTCTTGATGGACGAGCCGTTCGCGGCGCTCGACGAGATCACGCGGTTTCGCCTCAACAACGACCTGCTGTCGCTGTGGCGCACCCTGCACAAGACCGTCATCTTCGTGACGCACTCCGTGTTCGAGTCGGTCTATCTTTCCGAGCGCGTGATCGTGATGACCGCGCGCCCGGGCCGGATCGGCGCCGAGTTTCGCATCACCTCGCCGGAACCGCGCGGCGAGGAGTTCCGCACGTCGGCCGAATACGCCGCGTTCTGCCGCGAGGTCTCCAGCGCGTTGGCGCCATCCTATGCAGGGCAGGCGGGCGCATGAAATCTCCGCAAGACCTCGTCCGTTTTCTGCTGCCGCTTGCGGTGTTCGCCGCTGGCCTCCTGCTCTGGGAAGCCATCGTCCGCGGCTATGGCATCCAACCTTACGTGCTGCCGAGCCCGCTGTTGGTGCTGAAGACGCTGGTTGCGGACTGGCCCATCCTGTCGCAATCGCTCGGCGTCACGCTGCTGACCACGCTCGAAGGCTTCGTTGCCGCGGCAGTCGGCGGCATCGTGCTGGCGCTATTGTTCAACCAGTCGAAATGGCTGGAGTATTCGCTGTTTCCCTATGCGGTGGTGCTGCAGGTCACGCCCGTTATCGCGATCGCGCCGCTGCTCCTGATCTATCTGCAGCAGCAGACCGCGGTGATCGTCTGCGCCTGGATCGTGGCGTTCTTTCCGGTGCTGTCGAACACGACGCTCGGCCTCAATTCGGTGGATCGCAACCTCGCCGGATTGTTTCAACTTTATGGCGCTTCACAGCTGCAGACGCTGCTGTTCCTGAAGCTGCCCGCGGCGCTGCCCTATATCCTCGGCGGTCTGCGCATCGCCGGCGGGCTGTCGCTGATCGGCGCCGTGGTCGCGGAGATCGCGGCGGGCAGCGCCGGCGCCGGCTCGGGCCTCGCCTTCCGGATCGCTGAATCAGGCTACCGGCTGAATATTCCCCGCATGTTCGCAGCACTTCTGCTGCTATCGCTGGCCGGGATTGTCATTTATGGGTTGCTGGCGCTAGTTTCGCATTTGTTGTTGCGGCGTTGGCATGAAAGCGCGTTAGGAAAGGACAGTTGATGGCCCCGATTTCTTCCGAAAAGATCGATCTGTTGATCTATGGACCGATCCGGCCAATCCTCGAAAACGGCTTTCCCGATCAATACGTGCTGCACCGCGCGGAGAGCCGCGGCGACCTCGAGCGGCTGACGCCCGATACGATGGCCAAGATCCGCGGCATCGCCGTCACTTATCACACGATGGCGACCGACAAGACCGCGCTGGCGATGTTTCCGAAGCTCGAGATCGTCGGCAGCTTCGGCGTCGGCTACGACCACGTCGATTCCGCCTATGCGCGCGATCACAATATCGTGGTCACCAATACGCCCGACGTGCTGACCGAGGAGGTCGCCGATGTCGCGATGGGCCTGTTGATCGCGACGTTGCGCGAATTCGTCAAGGCCGACCGCTACGTGCGCTCCGGGCTGTGGCAGACCCAGAATTATCCGCTCAGCGTCGGCTCGCTGCGCGACCGCAAGATCGGCATCGTCGGCATGGGCCGGATCGGCCAGGCGATCGGGCGCCGTCTTGAAGCCTCGCGGGTGCCGGTGTCCTATCACTCGCGCAATCCGTCCAAGGACGTCTCCTACAAGCACTATCCCGATCTGATCGAGATGGCGAAGGCGGTCGACACCTTGATCGTCATCGTGCCGGGCGGCGCCTCGACGGCGAAGATGATCAATGCCGACGTCTTGAAGGCGCTCGGTCCCCGCGGCGTGCTGATCAATGTCGCGCGCGGCTCGGTGGTTGACGAGCCGGCGCTGGTCGCGGCGCTGAAGTCCGGCACCATCCTGGCCGCCGGTCTCGACGTGTTCGCGGCCGAACCGAACGTGCCCGACGAATTGAAGGCGATGCAGAACGTCGTGCTGCTGCCGCATATCGGCTCGGCCTCGGTGGTGACGCGCAACGCGATGGACCAGCTCGTGGTCGACAATATCAAGAACTGGTTCGCCGGCAAGCCGCCGCTGACGCCGGTTGCCGAAACGCCGGTCAAGGATCGCTGATGTCGTTGTCCCGCTTCAACGCCGTGCTGTGTCTGCTGCTGGCCGCTTGCGGTCCGGCAGCGGCGCAGGACGTCACGACGTTGAAGAAGGACATGATCGGGCAGTGGGAGCTCGCCACCACCGAGCGCAGCAAGACCTGCGTCGTGACGCTGAAGGGCGATACGGCGCCGCAAGGCTTCAAGCTCGAGCTCGAGCCCGCCTGCGCCGCCGCGCTGCCCTTCACCAAGGACATCACCGGCTGGAGCATCAAGGGCCTCGGCGACATCGTGCGGCTGCACAATGCCGCCGGCGAGACCGTGATCGATTTCACCGAGGTCGAAACCGGCATCTTCGAAGGGATGCGCACCAACGAGGGCGTCTACATCCTGCAAAACCTTGCCGCGGCGCGCTCGCTCGCCAAATCGATGGACCAGATGATCGGCGACTGGTCGATGGTGCGCGGCAACGGCCAGGCGATCTGCACGCTGGTGCTGACCAACACCGACGCCGGCAACGACAATTTCCAGGTGTTCCTGAAAGGCAAATGCGATCCCGCGGTTGCGGCCTTCAACCCGACCATGTGGCGGCTCGATCACGGCCAGATGATCCTGATGTCGGCCAAAGGCGAGACCTGGCAGTTCGAGGCCGACGACAACGCCCAGTGGCGCCGTGTCCCGGACAGCGCCGATCCGCTGATCATGCTGCGGGAGCAGTAGGTCGGGGCTGGCTTCATAGCCCGCATGAGCGCAAGCGATATGCGGGATTTCGCCGGTGCATTCCCCGGGTATCGCTTCGCTCACCCGGCTACGGGATTGCCACAAGCTCCGTGTCGTCCGCGCCTAGTGCGCAATTGCGCACGGGAGCAGGGACCCATAGCCACGATGCCGGTTGGTTTTGCGCGGCTGTGGCCATGGCTCGCTTCAGCAACTCAACCCAGTGGTTATGGGACCCTGCTTTCGCAGGGACGACAAGGATTTGCTTCTGCCCGAAAAAAATTCCCTTTCCCATGTCGATTCACCCCCTCCCGGATCGTCGTTCCCCATAGCGAGCCGGTCTTGCGGCGATCATCGCCGCGTCTCGCCCAACAGGAGTTTTCCGATGCGCTTCATGTATATCGTCACCTCCGCGCAGCCCCCGGGCCCGCCGACGCCCGCTCTGATGGAGGCGATGGGCAGGCTTGCCGAGCGGGAAATCAAGGCGGGCCGCATGATCGACACCGGCGGGCTGTTGCCGGTAGCGATGGGCGCCCAGGTCCGCATCACCGACGGCAAGCTCAACGTCGTCGACGGGCCCTTCGTCGAGACCAAGGAGATGATCGGCGGCTACGCGATCTTCGAGCTCCGCAACAAGGAAGAGGCGGTCGCCGCCGCCGTCGAGTTCATGCAGCTGCACAAGGAGCATATGCCGGGCTGGGAGGGAACCTGTGAGGTTCGCCCCTTCGCCACCCCGGGCGCCGACGGTGGCTGTCAGGTCGATGTGTCCGCCTGCGCCTGATGCGCCGCGCGAACAGGGCGTTCGCAAGCGAAGTGGACGCCGGTTCGCGTGAAGAAAACGCGTCAAGCCGAGAATCCAGGTCGGCGGCGATGACGGCCGCCGACATCCAGGCCACGATCCTTGCGGTGTGGCGCATCGAGCAGCCGCGGCTGATCACCAGCCTGTCGCGGATGCTGCGCGACGTGCCGCTCGCCGAGGACCTGACCCAGGAAGCGCTGGTCGCCGCGCTCGAGCATTGGCCGGCCGATGGCGTGCCGGAAAAGCCCGGTGCCTGGCTGATGGCGACGGCCAAACGCCGCGCGCTCGACCATCTGCGCCGCAATCGCATGCTGGCCGAGAAGCACGGCGTGATCGCGCACGACCTGGCGCGGGAGCAGGAGACCATGCCCGACTTCGATGCCGCGCTCGACGACGATATCGGTGACGAATTGCTGCGGCTGATCTTCACCGCCTGCCATCCGCGCCTGTCGCGGGAGGCGCGCGCCGCGCTGGCGCTTCGGATGATCTGCGGCCTCACCACCGAGGAGATCGCGCGCGCTTTCCTGCAGGCGGAGGCGACCATCGCCCAGCGCATCGTGCGCGCCAAGCGCACGTTGTCGGAGTCAGGCCTTGCCTACGAGACGCCGCGTGGCGAGGAGCTGTCCGAGCGGCTCGCCTCCGTGCTCGAGGTCGTCTACCTCATCTTCAACGAGGGCTATACCGCGGCAAGCGGCGACGAATGGCTGCGGCCGCAGCTCTGCAACGAGGCGCTGCGCATGGGCCGCGTGCTGACCTCGATCGCACCATCGGAGCCGGAGGCGCACGGCCTGCTGGCGCTGATGGAGTTCAACGCCTCGCGGATGGCGGCGCGCACCGATGCGTCCGGTGAGCCGATCCTGCTGATGGACCAGAACCGTGCGCGGTGGGATCGCCTGCAGATCCGCCGCGGGCAGCTCGCGCTGGCGCGTGCCCGCGAGCTCGGCGGCGCCGGCGGCTTCTATGTGCTGCAGGCCGCGATCGCCGCCTGCCACGCCGAAGCCGGAACACCGGACGCGACCGACTGGCGCCGCATCGCCGCGCTGTACGGCGATCTCGCCGCGCTCTTGGATTCACCCGTGATCGAGCTCAACCGCGCAGTTGCGATCGGCATGGCCGAGGGGCCGCTTGCCGCGCTCGCGATCGTCGACGGCCTCACCGATGAGCCGGCGCTGAAATCCTATCATCTGCTGCCGAGCGTGCGCGGCGATCTGCTGAATAAGCTGAGCCGTTTCGCGGAGGCGCATGCCGCGTTCGAGGCCGCCGCCGCATTAGCCGGCAATTCGCGCGAGCGCGAGTTCCTCAAGCGGCGCGCCGCAATCGCTGCGCGTGCCGCGCAGGATCATGGCTGCCGCTGACGGCTCCGCGATTCCGGCGGAGCGAAACCATGTAGCCCGCATGAGCGAAGCGACATGCGGGTCTTTGCCACGAGCGACCCCGGGTGTCGCTTCGCTCACCCGGGCTTCACAAGGTTGCTGCGGGTCGTCGTGTCCGCGATTTCGACTCAAACCTGCGGCATGCTCGGACGAAATTCTCTCGGACCGGGAACTGCCACCATGACGAAGCCATCCGTGCTGGCGATCGGCCTCGACCCTACCTTCGTCGATCTGTCCGTCATGCCGCAGTTCACGCCCGAACTGGTACGCAGCTATCTCGACGCGCAGATCGAGGGCCTGCGGACGCTCGGCTACGACGTCGAGAGCTGCCTGATCGACCTCGGCGATACGGCGGAAGCCGTGACGGCGGCGGCCCTCGACGCGCGCCGCTACGACTGCGTCGTGATCGGTGCCGGGCTGCGCGAGCCGCCGGAGCGGCTCTTGCTGTTCGAGACGATCCTCAATCTGGTGCACCGGCTCGCCCCCGATGCCGCCATCTGCTTCAACACCAGGCCGGCCGACACCGCCGCTGCCGTGCAACGCTGGGTCAGGCCTTAGGACGCCAGATGAGCGTCGCCTTGCGCCGGCGAATCGGGCTCGGCGCGCTGCCCGCCGCCCAAGGCGGACACTCGGGCCGGCCCGATGCCGGCATTGGCCGGAGGCTCGCCGCGAAGGCCCGGCGGTTGTTGCCGGCGGCAACCTATGACACCATCCAGAGTCCGATTTGCTTTAGACTTTGGAAGCCTATGCCGCGCCGCAAATTTGCCTGGGAAAAGCTGACGGACGAGCAGTTGCTCGCGCAACCGCTCAATCGTCTGAGGGTTGCCGTCGAGGGCACCTGGCTCGCCGATTGTGTGAATACGCTCTATGAGGAGCTCGAGGAGCGCTGCATCCGGTTGCGGCCGCACACATGGATCTCGAGCGAATGGTTCAGCCCGGCAGATGTGCCCGGCATCGCGATCCCGTTCTACCTCGCCCATCCCCGCCTGATGAAGCTCGAGAAGAAGATGATGCTCGACGTCGAGGGCGCCTCGTGGTCCGAGTGCATGGCCATTCTCCGCCACGAGGCGGGGCACGCCGTGCAGCACGGCTACCAGCTGCAGCGCCGCCGGCGCTGGCAGCAGCTGTTCGGCCCGTCGTCGCAGCACTATCCGCGCTACTACCGGCCCAATCCGGCCAGCCGCAATTATGTCCAGCATCTTCGGCTCTGGTACGCGCAGAGTCATCCGGATGAGGACTTCGCCGAGACCTTCGCGGTGTGGCTGCGGCCGCGCTCGAACTGGCGGACGCGCTATGCCGGCTGGCCCGCGCTGAAGAAGCTCGAATATGTCGACGAGCTGATGGGCGAGATCGCCGGCAAGCGGCCGCTGCTCCCGACGCGCGAGCGGGTCGATCCGCTGCATACGCTCAAGCAAACGCTCGCCGAGCACTACAGGAAGAAGCAGGCATTCTACGCCTTCACGCCGCCGAAGACCTACGACCGCGATCTCTCCAAGCTGTTCTCCGCCGATCCGCGGCATTATCGGCGTCCGCCGGCCGCGGCCTTCATCAGGCGGCACCGCGCCCAGATCAGGCAGCTGGTGGCGCGGTGGACCGGCGAGAACCAGTTGACGCTCGATGCCGTGCTCGATGATATGATCTCGCGCTGCCGCGAGCTCAATCTGCGTGCCGTCGGCCCCGAGCAGAAGCTCGTGACAAACTTCACCATTCTGCTGACCGCCAAGACCATGCACGCGCTGTTCGGCCCGTCGCGCCGGAAATGGATCGCGCTATGAAACAGCTTCGCATTCTGGTGCTGATGCACCCGGATTGTGTGCCGCCCGACTCCAGCGATGGATACAGCGCGCGGGAGATCAACGAGTGGAAGACGGAATACGACGTCGTCAGCACCCTGCGCGCGGCCGGCCATGAGGTACGTCCGCTCGGCGTGCAGGAGGAAATCAAGCCGGTGCGCGACGAGATCGAGGGCTTCAAGCCGCACGTCGTGTTCACGCTGCTGGAGGAGTTTCACTACGACGTCGTGTACGACCAGCACATCGCGAGCTATCTCGAGCTGATGAAGATCGCCTATACCGGGTGCAACCCGCGCGGCCTGATCCTGGCGCGCGGCAAGGATCTGTCCAAGACGCTGGTGCACCATCGCCGGATCCCGGTGCCGGCCTTCGCCGTGTTTCCGATGCGCCGCAAGGTCAAGCGGCCGCCGCGTCTCGAGCTGCCGCTGATCGTCAAGAGCCTGAGCAGCGATGGATCGCTCGGCATCTCGCAGGCGTCGATCGTCGATACCGACGAGAAGCTCGCCGAGCGCGTCGCCTTCATCCATGAGCGGATCGGAACGGCCGCGATCGCCGAGCAGTTCATCGAGGGACGCGAGCTCTATGTCGGCGTGCTCGGCAACAACCGGCTGCGGGTGCTGCCGGTGTGGGAACTGAAATTCGGCAGCATGGGCGGCCCTGCTGCGCGCCAGATCGCCACCGAAAAGGTCAAGCACGATACCAGCTATCAGGAGCGCGTCGGGATTGTCGACGGCCCGGCCGAGGATCTCACGCCGGAACTATCCGCCCATATCCAACGGCTGGCGAAGCGCATCTACCGGACGCTGGGGCTCGATGGCTATGCGCGCATCGACTTCCGCCTGTCCACCAATGGCGTTCCGTATTTCATCGAAGCCAATCCCAACCCCGAAATCGCCAAGAGCCAGGAGTTCGCGACGGCCGCCGGGCATGACGGGCTGGACTATCCGGATCTCCTGCAGCGCATCGTGACGCTCGGAATAAGCCGCGCCAAGGCCGGCGCGTCGCTGGGCTGACTCGAGGCCGCTAGATCATGATGCGTTTCCACAGAATCGCATCATGATCTCATCTCCTTGTTTGAGCATGATCTTTTCGGAAAACCGGTTTCCACTTTTCCGGATCATGCTCTAAAGGCTGCGCTGCATCGGATGGCGTCGCGCATCCTTGGGAATGAACATCGCAAACGTTTCCCTAACGCGCGCGGCCGGCGTCACGGTGCCGGCGGTCGCGAAAACAGGGGCTGCCGTCGGATGAAAAGCGTCCGGTTCCGGCCAGCGCCGTGCAAGGATTCCGTTTACCGAAACCGGCATGGCGAGCCCATCGCTGCGGCAGCTGTCGTAGACGTACAAACCGGCAAGAAAAATCGATACGACAACAAGGATCGTCCTGAAAATCGGCATTGTGCTTGCGCCTTCTTGATTGAGGCGAACAATGCCCGGTGACGGTGAACCGCGCGTTTAGGGCCGAGGCCGATCGGCCGATACGGTTCCCAACTCATGAACAGAAGCTTGCGTAAACGGCCCGCTTACCAATGCCTTCAAGGTTGCGGCAACCAGCTTTCCTCACCGGCGGGAAAGAAGTCTCTGGCATTGAAAGACCAACAACAAGACTGAGGAGGCACCATGTTCGTCGCCATTCGAGTCATGATCCTGATCGCCAGTGCATACGCCGGCTCGGCCGTTGCAGAGATGCAGTTTGCGCCGCTGCCGAGCCTTGCGGCGTCGTCCGCGCCGTAGCGCCGGCAAGCGAGGCGGCGCACCTTACGCCGGACTGGGCGCCACCTCGCCGACCCCGATCGCGCGGGCCGCGTTTTCCGTCATCCTCGTCGCCGTCAGGCGCAGGAAATACAGCGACAGTCCCGGGTTGCGCTCGCACAGCTTCCTCAGTGCGCTGTCGCTGATCCAGAGCAGATCTACATCGGTCGCGGCTTGAGCGGTTTGCGTGCGGCGGCGCTCGAGCGAAAACAGCCCGATCTCGCCGAACAGTTCACCCGCCGATACCCCGCGATCGATCTCGGGAAACCTGACCTCGCCGGACACGACCATGTACAGCAGGTCGGCGTCGTCGCCCTTCCGGAAGATCGTTTCTCCCGCCTTGAGATGCTTCGGCTGCATGAACGGCTGCAGCCAGTTCGGAGAAAGGTCCGTCGCTGCAGCACGCTTCGCTTTCCGAAGCAGCCGAACCATCTGGAACAGCAACACCACGTTCAGGGGCAGCAGAATGATATGCAGGATGAGCACCGGGTAGATCCGGTCGCCCAATCCATAGCTGATGAATGCCAGATTGCTGAATATCGCGACAGCGCGCAGGCTCAACATCGTACTCATGCAGAACGTCAGCAACACAAGCGCCGACGCCAGATAACCCAAACCATCGATCAACGTCATGACAACGCCCACTGGGAAATGAAAATTGCAAGCAAACCGATCTGAAAACGACCGGCAACATACACCAGTGCGCTCAGTTTCCTGAACGGAAATATCGCCGGCCCACGCTTGCGGCGGTGCACGCGTCGTGACGCGGCCTCAGCTCGACGAACGCGCGCGCGAGGCGACGTGAATGGCGCGGGTCTTGCCGGATTTCGTTTTGGCGGCGACGACGGTCGGGCGCGCCTTGCCGAGCCGGGCCGCGCCCGGCGAGCTCTTTCTGAGCAGCAGCGCGAGCCGCTTGCGCGCGCGGCCGGCGACCGACCTTGCCGCCTCTCGCGCGGCCTCGGCCTTGCGGATGATCGTCGTCACCGCGGACGCCGGCGACGCCGCGACGAAGGCGACATCCTTCGCCTTCGAGAGGCCGCCTATGCCTTCGCACGGCGCTTCGCCCGGCAAGTCGATGCGGATGGCGAGCGTGTCGGCACGCTCGATCCAGTCCTCCGCCTTGGTGCCGGTGATGATCCGGACATAGTCGCGGGTCTCGCGCGGCAGCTCGCTTTGCCGGGCGAGCCATTTCTGGACGCGGCCGCTGCCGGCATTGTAGGCGGCCGCCGCCAGGCCGAGATTGCCGAAATCGTCGCGCAGCTTGCGCAGCAGTCTTGCGGATGCCGGCAAGGCCTGCAGCGGATCGAAGGGATCGTCGAGCCCGACTTCGGCCGCCGTCTCCGGCATGAACTGCGCAACGCCCTGCGCACCGGCATGGCTGATTTCGTTCGAGCGAAAGCGGCTCTCCTGCCAGATCAGCCGCGCAAAGAACGCAACGGGGATTTCGCTCGCCTGCGCCGCGTCCTTCAGGCTGTGGCAGAATTTGTCGATCGCGGACAGCTGCGGCTCGGCCGCGGCATCGCTCGGCTGCGCCGCAGGCGCGGGCGTCTTGTCCGCGTCCGTCGCAGCGGGCGCCTCGCTGGCATCAGCGCTTTCGGTAAAGCGCGCGGCAAACGGAACGGCGCCGGATGTCGCGTCGCGCGAGAATGTCGGGGCTTGGGTTGAGGCGTTGATCGAGCCGGGCGAACGATCGAAATCGAGCATCAAGACAAGAAACGCGGCAAGCGCCGCGATGACAAATCGCATTTGCTTCCAGAGACCTGAATTGTGATGTGAGTTGCGCGCAAATGCACTTCGGATCACGACTTTTTAGCGGGTCGATTGCGGCGAAGCCGCGAAATCAGCTGTTCCGCCGTGGAACTTCGCCGCTGTTCGCATTGGAACTTCGACGCTTTCCGTAGCTTTACGGAAGATGATCGCGTTGGGAATGTTCCGACCGTTTTCCGTTGCACGTTTTGCGATTGCACTTTTGCTTGTGTCGGCCGCGCCGGCGGTGGCCGCGGGTCTTGATGCGGCCGCGATCAACGACGTGGCGGCGCCGCCGGCAAAATTGCCGGACCGTGGTCAGCTCAACGCTTTCGTTGCCAAGCTCGAGATCCTGCTCGACCGCGCGCATTTTTCTCCCGGCGAGATCGACGGCAAGCTGGGCGACAACGCGCAGAAGGCGCTCCGGGCGTTTGCCGACGCGAATGGATTGTCCTTCGACAAGGCGGTGACGCCGGAGCTCTGGAGCGGGCTCACAACCGCCAGCGAGGGGCCTGCGATCGTCAGCTACACGATCGTCGACGCCGACGTGAAGGGGCCGTTCGCGAAGAGGATTCCCGCGAGGATGGAGAGCATGAAGAGCCTGCCGGCGCTGGGCTATACCAGTCCGCGCGAAGCGCTCGCCGAAAAGTTCCACATGAGCGAGGCACTGCTTCAGGCGCTCAATCCGGGACAGAAGTTCGACAAGGCCGGCGAGACCATTGCGGTTGCCAACGTCGTCGACGCCGGAAAACCGCCGCAGGTCGCGCGCGTCGAGGTCGACAAGACGCGGCAGGCGCTCAGCACGTTCGATGCAGCAGGTAAGCTGCTCGGCTTCTATCCTGCGACCGTCGGCAGCGCGGAGAAGCCGACGCCGAGCGGAACGCTCAAGGTGACGGCGATCAACAAGAACCCGACCTATCGCTACAATCCGAAATACGCGTTCAAGGGCGTCAGGTCGAAGACGCCGTTCACGATCAGGCCCGGTCCGAACAACCCGGTCGGTGTGGTCTGGATCAACCTCTCGGGCGAAGGCTATGGCATTCACGGCACGCCCGATCCCGGCAAGGTCTCCAAGGCGGAGTCTCACGGCTGCGTCCGGCTCACCAACTGGGACGCGCAGCGCGTCGCGGCCGGTGTCGCGAAGGGCACGCCGGTTGCGTTCATCGATAGCGCGACAAGCTCAGCAACGGCGACGCGCTGACCTTGACGCAACATCGTTCACAGATCAGCAACCGACAGAAATGTTGGCGCGCTCGGGAGATGATGCGCAGCCGGCGAGCGAAGCGGCTCCGCTTTCCAAGCCTAGCGCAGGATTCGCTGGTATGCCAATGTCGCGTCGTGCCAAACCCGCAGGAGGTCAGCATGCGAACGATCATAACGAACATAGTGGGAGCACTCTGCGCCATCGCGATGGTCGCGAGCGCCCACGCAGCGGTCAAGGAAGAGCCGGTCACCTATACCGACGGCGAGACCACGATGAAGGGCTTCGTCGTCTATGACGACGCGACCCAGGCCAAGCGGCCCGGCATCGTCATGGTGCACGAATGGTGGGGCATCACCCCGCATATCCATAACGAGGCGCGGAAGTTCGCGGAGCAGGGCTACGTGGCCTTCATCGCGGATATGTACGGCGACGCCAAGACTGCCGACAACCCGAAGGATGCCGGCGCGCTCTCGGGCTCGGTGATGAAGAACCCGAAGGTGATGGAGCAGCGCTTCAATGCCGCGCGCGAGCAACTCGCCAAGCAGGCCTCGGTCAATCCGCAGCGGATCGGCGCCGTCGGTTACTGCTTCGGCGGCGCGGTGGTGCTGAACATGGCGCGCACTGGCGCCGATCTTGCCGCCGTCGCGGGCTTCCACGCCTCGCTCGGTCTCAATACCCCCGCACCGGCGCCGGGCACCGTCAAGGCGAAAATCCTGATCCTGAACGGCGCGGACGACCCGTTCGTGAAGCGCGAGCAGTATGATGCGCTGAAGAAGGATTTCGACGCCGCGAAGGCCGATTACCGCATCGTCGAGTATCCCGGCGCGGTTCACGCGTTCACCAACCCCGAAGCCACCGAGCTCGGCAAGAAGTTCAATTTGCCGCTCAGATACGACGCCAAGGCCGATCAGGAATCCAAGGCCGAAGCCGCAAAGCTGTTTGCCGCCAACCTCAAGAAATAAGCAAAAGGGCCACCTAAACGGTGGCCCTTTTCTTTGGCTGGTTCGGCCGCGGAAGTGGCAGGGCCGCGGCCTCGCTGGCGCGGCTGCGCCTTGAAGCCATGCGGAAGACGCAGCCGGGCGCGCGGATGCTGGCCGTCTCGCACGGTTGCCACGGGGCGCTCCCCGGCCGATGATGCGCAAAACGGATCAGAACAATCGAGAGGGAGCGAATGCGCGGGCGTCGTGTGCTGATGGAATCGTTCGTGTCGCACGGCGTGCGTCATATCTTCGGCAATCCTGGCACGACCGAAACGCCACTGCTTGACAGCCTGCCGGCATTTCCGCAACTCGAATACATCATGGCGCTGCATGAAGGTGTCGCGGTCAGCGCCGCCAGCTTCTACGCGCAGGCGTCGGGGCGTGTCACGGTCGCGAACCTGCACGTCGCTCCCGGCCTCGGCAACGGCATCGGCTCGCTGTACGGCGCGCTGAAGGCGGGTTCGCCCGTGGTCGTGACGGCCGGCCAGCAGGATACGCGAATGCGGCTGAAGAATCCGCTGCTCGGCCATGACCTCGTCGCGATGGCGGCGCCGGTGACCAAGTGGAGCGTGCAGATCGAGCGCGCCGACGAGATCGCGCCGATCATGCGCCGCGCGTTCAAGGTGGCGACCGATGCGCCGCAGGGGCCGGTGTTCGTGTCGCTGCCGATCGACGTCATGGAACAGGAGACCGCGGTCGATGCTCTGGCGCCGGACAATTTGTGGCGCTCGACGCGCCCCGATCCGGCCGGCATCGAAGCGCTTGTCGCGCTGCTTCTGAAGTCGAAAAAGCCGGCCATCATCGCTGGCGACGACGTGGCACGATCGGGCGGCGAGCAGGCGTTGGTGGCGCTCACGGAAGCGATCGGCGCCACCGTGTGGTTCGAGGGGCTCCGCCATCACGCGCCGTTCCCGACCAGCCATCCGAGCTATCGTCAGTCGCTTCCGGGCGACGCAAGGCAGGTGCGCAAGGCGCTCGGTGACGTCGATCTCGTGCTGCTGATCGGCGGCCCGTTCTTTGAGGACATCTGGTTTGCGCCTAGTGGCCACATCCCTGACGGCGCGTCCGTGCTGCAGATCGAAGCCTCGGCCGAGCGCCTCGCGCTCAACAACCGGCTCGATGCCGGCATCGTCGGCGACATCGCCGTCAGCGTCGGTGTCTTGTCGGAAGCGGTGCGTGCAAAGGCGGGCGAGGACTTCAGGCAGGCCGCGCAGAACCGCAATGCCGCGCTGGCCGAATTGCAGGCGAAGGAGAAGGAGGCCTATCGCGCACGCGTCGAGAAAAGCCGGGACCGCCAGCCGACCGCGATGCCGCGTGTCACCGCGGAGCTTCGTCGCGGCCTGCCCGATGATGTCGTCATCGTCGATGAAAGCATCACCGCGAGCCTCGATCTCGCGCGCGCCTTCGACTATCGCGGCTTCGGCGATTATTTCGGCGGCCGTGGCGGCGGCATCGGCCAGGGCCTCGCCGGCGCGATCGGCGTCAAGGTCGCGATGCCGGATCGTCCGGTGGTCGCGATCTCCGGCGACGGCTCGGCGATGTACGCGATCCAGGCGCTGTGGACCGCCGCGCACCACAAGCTTGCGATCGTGTTCGTGGTGCTGGCCAACCGCGAGTACCGCATCCTCAAGCACAATGTGGACGTCTGGCGGCAGAATTTCGAAGCCGACACCCAGCATCCCTATCAGAACATGGATATCACCGGCCCCGCGCTCGACTTCGTGCATCTCGCGGCCGGCATGGGCGTCGAGGCGGTCAGGGTCGAGAAGGCCGACGACATTGCCGGTGCAGTCGCAAAGGCTGTCGCGGCGCAGCGGCCGTACCTCGTCGAGATCGCAATCGAAGGCAAGCGCTAGAGCATGATCCGGAAAAGTGCGAAGCGGTTTTCCGGCAAGATCATGCTCAAACAGGGAGCAAAGAGCGCGATGACGATTCGATTCGATCGCGTCGCGCTTTAGAGGAGTTTCTCATGGCAGGCATTCTGGACGGCAAGGCTGCATTGGTGACGGGCGGCGGCTCCGGCATCGGCCGGGCGACGGCGATCGCGATGGCGCGTGAAGGCGCGCGCGTGGCGGTGTCGGACCTCTCGAAGGACGGCATTGAGGAGACGGTCGCGCTGATCAATGCCGCCGGCGGCCAGTCGATCGCGATCCAGGGCGACGTCACCGACGAGGCCGAGGTCGCGAACATGGTGGCCCGCACGGTTTCGGCGTTCGGGCGCATCGATTGTGCGTTCAACAATGCCGGCGTTGCCGGGCGCTCCGTCGGCCCGCCCGGCCAGCGCATTCATGAACTCACGCAAGCCTCGGTGGCCAAGATGTTTTCGGTGAACCTGATGGGCGTGTTCCTGTGCCTGAAATACGAGGTCGCGCAAATGCTGAAGCAAGGCGGCGGCGGCGCCATCGTCAACACGGCCTCGATCGCAGGCCTGGTCGGTCTCGCCACGTCGGGCCACTATGTCGCGACCAAGCACGGTGTCGTCGGGCTGACCAAGTCCGCCGCGATCGAATATGCCCAGGACGGCATTCGCGTGAATTGCGTCAATCCCGGATACATCAAGACGCCGATGACAAAGGAGACGATGGATGAACGCTACGACGAGATCATCGCCAAGGTGCCGGTCCGTCGCCTGGGCGTGCCCGAGGAAATCGCCGAAGCCGTGGTCTGGATGTGCTCGGACAAGGCGTCGTTCATGACCGGCGCATCGCACGTGGTCGACGGCGGCTACAGCGCCGCCTGATCTTCCGAAGGGCCTTTGTTTACGTTGGTGGCCCGGTTGTACAAGCATTCGATCATCGCGGCATGATGGCGGCGTTGATCTTCGTGGCCTCGGTGCTCTTGCTGCGAGTGATGCATCTCGGGCAATATGGCGCTTGGCAACGAAGAGCTTCGAGATTTGGTGTTCAAACTCAATCGCATTGTCGGTTTCATCATTCTAGCAGCGCTCGTCTACGGCGTGCTCCAGGCTTGCGGGTTACTTCCTGAGGGGGCACCTCGGCTGTTTCCTCAACGCAGCGGCTCGCCCGCGGCTTAAGATTGATGCTCCACATCCGAACGTCCGCTGCTGGACCCATAGCGGGTATCGTTTGACGCCGGTTTTGGTCGCCTACTTCGGCAAACGGAACCGAAGCCGGTCCAGCCTGTTTGGTACGATTAGCCAAGGGAGGTCGGAATGAGGATCATTCTGATGACGACGATTGGCTGGGCGTTGTCGTGTGGATTCGCGCTAGCCCAGGCCGATCCCAACAAGGACGTGAACACGGCAACCGGGCGCTCGGCACCGGAAGAAAAAGGTCAATTGCAGCCACAAGGTTGGACCGGGCCACTTGAAACAAAATCAGGTGGTGCGCCGCCGGAAAGCCCGCAAGGTCAAAGCCCGCCGGGAATGCAGGGAGCGCCGGACGGATCGACAAAAACCGTGGTTGAACCGCGGAAGTAGGTCCCACGTCTTGTCTGTGAAAGGCCAGCTTCCCTTAGGGTGAACCGGCCCTCGAGCTCGCCCTTTGCAGCAAACGGACATCGCGGCAGCGCGGAATGACGTCAAAGCTTGATCCAAGCGGACCCTGGCTGGCTTGCGCCAACCAGCCGTGCGTATCGATGGGTTGATCCGCTTCCGGCACTAACGTAGTCGTTCGCGATGAGCGAACGCACGGCCGGCGCCAAGGCCGCAGCCCTTCCGGATACGAAAGCCATCCTGCTCGGGGTTGCCTGCGGCCTCGGTGCGGCGCTGTGCTGGGCGCTCGGCTTCGTGGCGACCCGACACGGCCTCAAGGTCGGTTTCACACCCGTCGACCTGCTGATGCATCGCTTCCTGTGGTCGGGCATCGTCTTCCTGCCGCTCGTTGTGCGCGCCGGCCTCCGCGATCTCTGCGGCATCGGCTGGGGCCGCGGCATGGCGCTGATGCTGCTTGGCGGGCCGGTGATGTCGCTGATCAGCTATGCCGGCTTCATGTTCGTGCCGCTGGGGCATGGCAGCGTGATCCAGCCGTCCTGCGCGACGCTGGGTGGATTGTTTCTCGCGGTCGTTTTGCTGAAGGAATCGGTCTCGCTCTCGCGGGCGGCCGGCGCTGTCGTCATCGTCGTCGGCCTTGCCGTGATCGGCAGCGAGTCGATCGGCCATATGGGGCCGAGCGCCGTGATCGGCGATTTGATCTTCGTTGCGACCGGCTTGATGTTCGCGGGCTTCGCCACGCTGGTGCGCTATTGGCGTGTCTCGGCATTCTCCGTGGCCAGCGTCATCAGCGTGCTGTCGCTCTCGCTGTTTCCACTCTATGCCGCCTCGGGTGGGCTCGCTCGCGATGCGGCCATCGGCCTGCATGAAAACACGCTGCAGGCCATCGCCCAGGGCATCCTGGCCGGGCCCGCGGCGATGTATCTGTTCGCGGTGTCGATCCAGCGCCTCGGCGTTGCCCGCGCAGCCGTATTTCCTGCGACCGTGCCGGTGCTGACTCTGCTGTTGGGATGGCTCCTGATCGGCGAGCCACCAACCACGCTGCAGGCGGCCGGATTGGCCGCCGTGTTGGCCGGATTCTATCTCGCGCAGCGGCAGCGCTAGACGGCTTGCCCGTCCTGATTGGCGCGCGGTCGCGGCGGCGATTGACAAGCAAGCGAGGGATCGCGGATGGTGCGGCTCTCCGCCGTGTCGCAATGAGACGCCGATGCAAGTTCAACGTTTGGCGCTGCCGATGCTTGCAGGGCTCGTGCTTGCAGCTTCGGCTTTGTCGGGCGCAGCCCGGGCGCAAGGCGCCGCCGAGCCGATGCCGCAGACCTCGCAGTGGCAGACCTGGCAGGGCAGACCTCGACGCCGGAAGAGCAGGGGATGGATTCCGCTGCGCTGGCGCGGCTCGTCAATTTTGGCGCGGACCACAGTCTCGATAGCCTTCTGATCGCGCGGCACGGCCGGATCGTGCTCGACGCCTATTATGCGCCCTACACGCCGGAGATCCCGCATCTGTTCAATTCCGTCACCAAGGCGGTGACCGGCACGCTGGTCGCGATGCTGCTCAGGGATGGCGTGCTCGACAGCCTCGACCATCGCATGGTGGATTTCTTCGGCGATCGCAGCATCGCCAATCTCGACGACCGCAAGCGGGCGATCACGGTCCAGACCATGCTGGACATGACCTCGGGAATGGCCTGGACCGAAGGCGTTGAGGGTGGCCGACCGGACTCGCTGATCGAGTGGGGGCGCAGCCCTGATGCGATCCAGTTCATCCTCGACCGCCCGATGGCGAAGGCGCCGGGCGAGGCGTTTGATTATAACACCGGCAATGCGCAGCTGTTGGCTGCGATCATCAACAAGCTCACCGGCATGAGCGCGCGGGACTACGCGGTGACCAAACTGTTTCGCCCGCTCGGGATAGCCGCGCCGTACTGGCACAGCATCGGTCCCGGACTGACGCAGGGCGGCGGCGGGCTTCAGCTCGCGCCGCGCGACGCGGCCAGGATCGGTCTGCTCTATCTGCATGACGGTGAATGGGACGGGCAGCGCTTGCTGCCGACCGGCTGGGTCGACCGCATCAGGCATGCGACGACGGAGATGCACGCCTCGTTCGACTCATCGTTGCGCTACGCCAATTTCTTCTGGGTCATGCCGCAGCGGCAGGTTGTCATGGCGGTCGGCGACCGCTGCCAGCTCCTCATGCTGTTTCCCGCGCTCGACATCGTCACCGTCGTGACCGCGCGCGACTATTGCTCGTTCGGCAGAATGGCCGACGAGATTTCGGGCGCGGTCAAATCCGACACGGCGCTGCCGGTGAACTCCGTCGGCGGCAATCAGCTCGCGGGCGCGTTGCGCGATATCGCAACCGAGAAGCTGTCGACGGTTGGTGCCGTGCCCGAGACGGCCGCCGCCATCTCCGGCAAGACCTGGCGCTTCCCGGCCAATGGCTTCAATTTGCGGGCACTGACGCTGCATCTGACGGATCGGCCCGCGCACTACGAACTCGAAACGGCGACGCCGGATTCGGCGAGGCCGGTGACGACACTGGCGGGACCGATCGGGCTCGACGGTGCCTACCGTCTCGGTCAACCGACGGCGCTCGGCGTGATGGCGCTGAAAGGGACGTGGCAGGACAACCAGACATTCGCGATCGATCTGCGTCTGGTCGGCGGCGATACCGACCGCCGATGGCTGCTGTCGTTCGATGGCGGCAAGGCCCGGCTCAGCGGCAAGGATCGCTTCGGCCGTGACGTTAAGGCCGACGCTGAAGCGCCGGGCTCGCAATAGCTCGAGCGCGGGCCGCGTCCCTGTCCATTTCGGGCACGTGAAGCTCGGCTTCCTTCGCGTCGTCCCGGCGAAGGCCGGGACCCATAAGCCGCTGCAGACGTTGTAGCTGGGACTGGTCGTTGCAATAGTGCAGAAGGCGTCGTGCCCGCGCAGCGACCTCGCCGGCATGGCCGCAGGAAATCACGACCGGCGTACGCCAACACGCACACCGGCCATGGCAGACGGCCGCGCGAATCGACAATGCTAAGGAAACTATGCGCCCGAGGCTCTCAGCGCGGCGGCGACCTTATTGGTCCACCTTCGGCGTCTTGCCCGCAATGTCGAGGCCGAACCGGAGCGCGCGCTCCTGGCGCTCTTCCGTCAGCAGCTTCAATTCCCGTTCCAGCGACCGCGCCACCTCGTCCTGGGTTTCCTTGGAGCGGCGACGGGAGTCGCCTTGCGGTTTGGCCGGTTCGGCAGTCACGGGAGAAGCCCTTGTCATCACAGTGTCACAGGCCCTGATCGCACGGCGGGAGTCGGGGCGACAATCAAAAAGAATTCAGTGGGCGCATCTTTGGAAGGTTTGTTGTGCGTCTGACTCAAATTTGGGCAGAAAATTCTCTTAAGTGTTGCCTCGAATGAAGCCGACCTCGATTGGCCTACGGTCTCATCAATTCGGATGAGAGAGCCCGGTTCCGACGAAATCATTTCCGGATTCGCACGAAGGCGTCCTGAAACCGACAAGGTCTAACCTTAGTAGCGTTGTGAAGGACGGCTGCCTGGTGAGACGCTGAGGACCGCGGTGGTGAGATTCACGACCAGGGTCGCAAGGTCAGTCGGTCCTGCTGAGACGTTGGGGATGATCCCGGAAATGAAGAAGTTGAATGCTGTGCCTTATGTCTGGGCGGCCGCGCTGATTGCGGTCGCGATCTGGGGCGTGAGCGGCACCCCGCAGACGGCACACACCTCTGCCAGCACCCATCTGGCCCGGGTGCGCTAGAGCTTCGGCCGCAGCGAGCGCTGCATATCCATTGTGTAGGTGTAGCGCCCCTCGGGGTGCGTGGTGATGGTGACCTCGAACAGTTCCTCGCGCTGGCCGTAGTAGCGGCGTACCACGGTGAGTGCCGGCGAGCCGGTCTTGACGCCGAGCGCCCTGGCGATCGGCGCCGGCATGCCCCGCACGAAGATTTCCATCTGCGCGCGCTCGGTGACCTGCCCGTACATCCTGGCAATCTGCTCATGCACCGGGGTGCGGCCGTGGTCGGGCCGGGTCACGACATCGGCGAACCTGCGCAGCACGTAGATCTCGGCCCAGCCGAGCGGGGCTGCGAACTGGTCGGAGCGGCGCACCGCCTCGATCAGGAACCAGCTCTTGCCGGGCTCGCATTTCAAGAGCCCGGCCAGCTTGCGGTCGGCGACGATGTCGCTGCTGGCCACGACCTCGCGGTAGGTTTCGTTGGAATAGCGCAGCCACTCGCCGAGCGACTTGACACTGTGGGTGAACAGCACCGGCGGCTCGGATGCGATCACCACCGAGCCGAGGCCGGCGCGGCGCACGATCAGGCCCTGGTCGATCAGGATGCGCAGCGCCTCGCGCACGGTCTGCCGGCTGGCCTGATAGCTCGCCATCAGCTCGGTCTCGGTCGGCAGCAGATTGCCGACCGCGTAGGTGCCGAGCCGGATGTCCTTCTGCAGTCCGGTGGCGATGTCGCGGTAGCGGGACGATCGCGCTCGGTCCGGTTGTTCAGACATGGCGGATCACTGGTATGCCGTATGGCAGACGACCGGATGTCCCGATTGCATCGACTGCAGCGCGGCCTCGAACGCGGCGAGCGTCGCCAGCACGTCTGCCTCGAGCACCGGGAACGGCTGCTTGCCTTCGACGGCGTCGGCAAAGGCCGATAGTTCCGCGGTGAGGGTGTCGATTGCCGGATAGCGCGTCGTCGCAGGCGCCTCGCCGGATTTCCGCAGCACCATCGTCTGTTCGTCGAGCACCTCGGCGGATCCCTTCGTTCCGAACACATGCACGCGCCAATAGAACGGTGTTGCGCGAATTGTCGCAAGGGTTGCGCTCACGCCATTCACAAATTCAATCGCCAAGGTTGCAGTGTCGAGCGGCGGCGGTCCGGCCTCGCGCGCACTCAACCGGGCATAGACCTGGCGCGCGGGACCAAGCAGGCTGACGAAGCCGTCGAGCACATGCAGCCCCGCGCCGGTCAGGCCGCCGCCCGGCGATTCCTCGGGCGACAGCCGCCAGCCCTGCGTGATGGTCTGCGAGTTCTCGTTGCTATTGTGGCCCTCGACATGCAGGATGGTGCCGAGCTCGCCGCTGGCTGTGATCGCGCGCAGCGCCTGCATCGACGGCCAGAACCGGCGGTTATGCCCGACCGCGAGCACCACGCCGGCGCTGCGGCACTCTGCGAACATCTCCGCGGCATCGGCGCGCCGAAGCGCCAACGGCTTCTCGCAAAACACCTGCTTACCGGCGCTGGCTGCCGCGATCACCTGGCCCTTGTGCAGCGAATGCGGCGTCGCCAGCAGCACGGCATCGATGCGAGCGTCGGCGAGGACATCGTCCAGGCTCGCCGCGACGGAGAGGCCGTGCGCCTCGCAAAAGCTGGCGGCGCCGTTGGCGTCGGGTTCCACCGCGCGGACGATCCTGAGCCGCGGCTCGTTGCGCGCGGCCCCGACCAGTGCGCGGCCCCATCGACCGAGGCCCGCGATCGCACAGTTGATCATGACTGTCCCTCACCGTGGCCGCGGCCGGCCCGGATCGCCTCGATCACCGCAGCGCTGTCGTTGTCCGGCCCTTGCAGCACGATCGCCGCGCGCAGCAGTTCGGCCTGCACCGAGGTCAGCGGCAAGGGCAGGCCGTGCCGGCCGGCCTCCTGCAGGATCAGTTCGGCATCCTTCAAGGTCTGCGCGATATGCGATTGCGGCGAGAAATCCCGCGCCAGCATCTTCGGCCCCTTGCTGTCCATCACCTTGGAATATGCCGCCGATTGCCGCGCGGTCGCAAGGAACGCCGCGCCGTCGAGGCCGAGGCTTTCGGCAAAGGCGATGCCCTCGGCCAGCGCGGCGCGGTTGTTCTGCAGGATCAGGTTGATGGCGAGCTTGGTGCGGCTGGCATTGCCGATCGCGCCGACATTGACACGCTGCGGGCAGAGAATATCGAGCGTCGCCGCGGCGGCGTCGATGATGTCGGCATCGCCGGCGACCAGCGCGGTGGCCGTGCCCGCCCGGACCTCGGCGCTGGTCCCCGAGATCGGCGCTTCGATGAAGGCGAGGCGCGAGCGGGAGGCGAATTCGGCGATTGCCACGATCTCACCCGGCGCGCAGGTGGTGGTGCAGATGACGCGCGGCGGCGGCGTCGCGTTGGCGAGGTCCGGCAGCAGCGTCCTGACCTGGGCCGCGTCATACACCGCGATGACGATGGTCCGGCAGCGCGCCGCGACGTCGGCGGCGAACGCTGCGAACTCGGCGCCGCTGGCTCTCAGGCCATCTGTCTTCGCCGCGTCGATGTCGAAGCCGATCACCCCGATGCCGGCGTCGATCAGCCGCGCGGAAAGCGCCGATCCCATCAGCCCCAGGCCAATCATGCCAACGGGTGTCTCGCAAGCCATGATGCGACGCCGCCTCGCTTTATTGCGGCTGGATGCCGGCCGCCTTGACCTCCGCCGACCAGCGCACGACCTCGCTCCTGACGAAGGCGCCGAACTCGGCCGGCGCGAGCGGCGCCACCATCACGCCGACATCGGCGAGCTTCTTCCGCGTCTCCGGCATCGCGAGGTACTTCGCACACTCGGCGTAGAGCTTGCTGACCACGCGTTCCGGCGTGCCCGCGGGCGCGAACAGGCCGTACCAGATCGTGGCCTCGAAGCCCGGCATCGCTTCGGCGAGCGCGGGCAGGCCGGGCGTCAGCTCGTTGCGGGTCGCCGACGTCACGGCGATGCCGCGCAAGGTGCCGCCCTGCATCTGCGGGATCGCGACCGAGAAGTCGCCGAAGGTGAGATCGATCACCCCCGCCATCACGTCGGTCATCGCCTGCGGGACGCCGCGATACGACGCCGCGACCAGCGACAGGCCGCCGCGCGATTGCAGCTGGGCGATCGAGATCTGCGATGCGCCGGAACCGTAGCCCGCGGTCAGGTTGGGATTGGCCTTGGCGTAGCTGAGGAACTGCGGCAGGTCCCTGGCCGCGAGCTTGGGATTGACCAGCAGCACCATCGCCGTGGTGGTGGTGCGGATGACAGGTGCGAAATCCTTCACCGGGTCGTAGGGCAGGCTCTTCAGCGTCGCGACGTTGCTGGCATGGGTGGTGTTGGTGCCCATCAACAGCGTGTAGCCGTCGGGCCCGCTGCGGGCGACCTCCTGGGCGCCGATGCTGCCGAGCGCGCCGGCGCGGTTCTCGATCAGCACGGTCTGGCCCAACGCGTCCTGCAGATGCTGGCCGACCAGCCGCGCAACGTTGTCGGGGCCGGCGCCGGCCGGGAACGGCACGATGATCTTGAGCGGCCGTTGCGGGAAATCGTCCGCGGCGAAAGCCGGCAGGATGGAAAGCGTCGCAAGCAGGACTGCGAGCAGCCCCAGCCGTAACTTCATCCCGGTCTCCTCCCGTGTCTGCTTTTGCAAATTTATACGGACAAATACATCAGAAAGGCAAGCGTTATGCCCGCTGGAATGTTGAGGTGTGTCATATTTATCCGTATAAATAGCCCATTCAGGGAGCCCGACGACGATGGTGGACATCAGCGATCTCCATGCGCGCGGACTGCGCCGGCGCCAGAAGATGTTCGGCGAGGTCGATGTCGCCAAGCGGATGGCGGCTGCGGGTGACTTCGGCACGCCGCTGCAGAACATCATCAATGCCTATGTCTACGGCGACGTCTGGGAGCGTAGCGGGCTGTCCGACCAGATCCGCAGCCTCGTGATGCTCGGCATCACCGCGGCGAGCAGCAAGCCCGCCGAGTTCCGCGTCCATGCCAAGGGCGCGCTGGCCAATGGCTGCACCGCCGCGCAGGTGCAGGACGTGCTGCTGCTGGTGGCGATGTATTGCGGCATTCCGGCCGCGATCGAGACCAGCAAGATCGCAGCCGAGGTGTTCGGCGAGGCGCCGCCGGAGGGGTAGGGCACCGGCCTCTGCCGTGATAGGGACGTTGCCGACCGCGACCGGCAACAGGATCTGCCCATGTCCGCCTTCCCGACCTCGACCACCGTGCTTGATTCCGTATTGTTTCGCGATGCCTTCGGCACGCGCGAGATGCGCGAGGTGTTTTCCGACCTGCGGCTGATCGAGCGCTATGCCGAGGTCGAAGTAGCGCTGGCCAAGGCCGAAGCGCGCTGCGGCGTGATTCCCGCTGAAGCCGCCGCGGAGATCGCAAAACGTACCGATGTTGCCGCGCTCGATTTCGATCTGCTGCGGCAGGAGACCGACGTCGTCGGCTACCCGATCCTGCCGCTGGTGCATCAGATGGCCAAGCAGTGCGGCGAGGCCGGCCGCTACGTTCATTGGGGCGCGACCACGCAGGACGTCATGGACACCGCCGTCGTGCTGCAACTGCGCGATGGATTGAAGATCATCGAGGACGACATCGGTGCGCTGCGCGGCATCCTCGCCGATCTCTCGAAAAAATACCGCGACACGCCGATGGCCGGCCGCACCCATCTGCAGCAGGCGCTGCCGGTGACGTTCGGCTACAAGACCGCGATCTGGCTAGCCGCGTTCGATCGCCACGCCGCGCGGCTTGTGGAGCTGAAGCCGCGCGTGCTGGTCGGCCAGTTCGCCGGCGCCGCCGGCACGCTGGCCTCGCTCGGCGACAAGGGATTCGAGGTTCAGCGGGCGCTGTGCGAGGAACTCGGGCTCGGCGTGCCCGTCGCGACCTGGCATGTCGCGCGCGACGGTCTGGCCGAAGCGGTGAATTTCCTCGCGCTGGTCACGGGAACGCTCGGCAAGATCGCGCTCGACATCATGATCATGGCGTCGACCGAGTTCGCCGAGGTCTACGAGCCGTTCGTGAAGGGGCGCGGCGCGTCCTCGACCATGCCGCAGAAGCGCAACCCGATCTCGTCGGAGCTGATGCTCGCCGCCGCCAAGGCGGTGCGCCAGCATGCCGGCCTGATGCTGGATGCGATGGTGCAGGATTTCGAGCGCGCCACCGGTCCGTGGCACGCCGAATGGATGGCGATCCCGGAGAGCTTCGTGCTGACCGCGGGCGCGCTGCACCAGGCGAGGTTCGCGCTTGGCGGTCTGATCGTCGACGAGCAGCGAATGGCCGACAATCTCGACATCAGCCGCGGGCTGATCGTGGCCGAAGCCGTGATGATGGGCCTCGCGCCCGCGATCGGCCGGCAGGAGGCGCATGACGTGGTTTATGACGCCTGCCGCCGCGCCAACGACGAGGGCCTGACGCTGGCCGAGGCGCTGGCGGCGGATGATCGCGTTGCCAGCCGGATCGATCGGGCGACGATCGACCGCCTCACCGCGCCGAAAAACTATCTCGGCCTGGCGCCGCAGATGGTCGACCGGGTGCTGGCCTCGGTGAAGCGGTAAAATTCGAGGCAATTGCTCGCCGTCGCGTGATCGGGCGCGGCGGGCAGGAACCTTGCGGATGCGGATCGAATTGGACTACGAATCCCAAGGGTTCCTCAAACGACACGGCGCTTCATGACCGCACATCAACGCAACCTTTCCGCATCGATCGATCCCGTGAAGCTCGACCGGCTCGCCGAAGTCGCGATCAAGGTCGGCCTGCAGCTGCAGCCGGGGCAGGATCTCCTGCTCACGGCGCCCGCCGGAGCGATGCCGCTGGTGCGGCGGGTGGTGGAGCATGCCTACAAGGCCGGTGCGGGTCTCGTGACGCCATTCTTCTCGGACGAGGAGCTCACGCTGGCGCGCTACCGCTACGCCAACGATGCGAGTTTCGATCGCGCCGCAAGCTGGCTCTATGAGGGCATGGCGAAGGCGTTCGGCGCCAACACCGCGCGGCTTGCGATCGTCGGCGACAATCCGATGCTGCTGTCGGGCGAAGACCCGGTCAAGGTGGCGCGCGCCAGCAAGGCCAATTCGATCGCCTACCAGCCGGCACTGGAGAAGATCGTCAATTTCGACACCAACTGGAACATCATCGCCTATCCGAGCACGTCCTGGGCCAAGCAGGTGTTCCCCGACGATGCCGAGGACGTCGCGGTGGCCAAGCTTGCCGATGCGATCTTCTCCGCCTCCCGCGTCGATCAGGATGGCGCCGTCGCCGCCTGGGCACAGCACAATGCGAAGCTCCGCGAGCGCACCGAATGGCTGAACGGCCAGCGCTTCCACGCGCTGAAATATTCCGGACCCGGCATGGACCTCACGATCGGCCTCGCCGACGGTCATGAATGGGAGGGCGGTGCGTCGACTGCCAAGAACGGCATCGTCTGCAATGCCAACATCCCGACCGAGGAAGTCTTCACCACCCCGCACTGCCGCCGCGTCAGCGGCCACGTCGTCAGCTCCAAGCCGCTGTCCTATCAGGGCACGCTGATCGACAATATCTCGGTCAAGTTCGAGGAAGGCCGCATCGTCGAGGCCAAGGCCTCGCGCGGCGAGGAAGTGCTGAAGAAGGTGCTCGACACCGACGAGGGCGCGCGCCGCCTCGGCGAGGTCGCGCTGGTGCCGCATTCCTCACCGATCTCGAAGAGCGGGCTGCTGTTCTTCAACACGCTGTTCGACGAGAACGCCGCCTCGCACATCGCGCTCGGCCAGTGCTACTCGAAATGCTTCGTTAATGGCGACAAGCTGACGCCGCAGCAGATCGCCGAGCTGGGCGGCAACAAGAGCCTGATCCATATCGACTGGATGATCGGCTCCGCCCACACCGATATCGACGGCATCCATGCCGACGGTCGCAGCGTGCCGGTGTTCCGCAAGGGCGAGTGGGCGTAAGGGGGCCGACGCTCTTCACCTCGCCCCGCGTGCGGGGAGAGGTCGGATCGCATCTTCAGATGCGATCCGGGTGAGGGGGCGCCTCCGCGAATGCAGCTGTCACCGAATATGTGGAGAGGCCCCTCACCCCAACCCTCTCCCCGTAAGAACGGGGCGAGGGAGCGCAATCCCGTCGCCGTCGCTCCCGACCCAATCTCATCGCGCTCTACTGAAACCTCCGCCCCCGCGCGGCAATCAGCTCGCCCCGCGGCGCGCTGAAGCGGCAGGTCTCGTGCTGCGGCTTGAATCCGAGCCGCCGATAGATTTTCAGCGCGGGAGCATTGCGGCTCGAGACGTTGAGCCAGCAGGGGTGCTCGACCGAGACATCATGTGCAGCCAGCACGCGATAGACCAGCAGCTGGCCGAGCCCGCGTCCCTGCCGCACCGGATCGACGGCGACCGACTCGATCCACATCGAGTTCCGCTCCGGCTCGGTCAGGCAGAAGCCCGACATCTGTCCATCCTCCGACGCGATCCAGACTTCGCTCTCGGTCAAGACCTGCGCCATCTCCTCCGGCGAATACAGGCGGAAGGCGGCATCCGACGCATAGGCGGCGTTATGGATGCGCGCGACCTCGCCCGCGCAGGCGGTGACGTCGCTGACCTGCTCGATGGTGGCGCGCGCGGCCGCGAGCGTGCGCGCCGGCTGCAACGGCTCGACGCACTTCATCCCGATCTCGGACTCGACATGAACAAAGCCGAAGGCGGCCACGAAGGCCATTCCGGCCGGCCAGTCGCTGCTCACCAGCGTCTGAACGGTGAGATCGGCGTCGGCGTCGATCGCAAGCACCTCGTCGAACAGCGCGAGGCCAATCCGGCGGCGGCGCATCTCGGGCGCCACGACGATCTTGAGGAATCGGGTGTGATGCGCGCCCTGGTCGCGCAACGACGACTCGGCGAGGCCGACGAGCACGCCATCGCGCTCGGCTACGCGAAAGTCGCGCCCGCCGCGGTTCTGCGGCAGCTTCAGGAACTGGTCCCATTGCGGCAGCGTGACAGGGCCTAGCCGCGGTTCCACCGCGGCTGCCTTTGCGTAAAGTTCGACCACCGCTTCCGCATCAGCCTCTCGAAGCGGCCGGATGGTGATGCCGTCATCCATGAGTCGAGAGCTTACCCGATATCGAGCCGATAGACATCCTTTGCCGTCTTCAAGAACAACGCCGTCTTTTCGGCTTCGCTATATTGTGATGCAAGCCGTTTAAAGGTGTTGAAGATGACCTGGTAGCTGCATTGCCCCTTATCAGGTGGGAAGTTGCTCTCGAACATGCAACGGTCCGGACCGAACGCCTCGATGCAGGTCTCGACATAAGGCCGCCAGGCGGCAGCAAGTTCCTCCGACGAGGGCGGCCTGGGGCGGAGGTGGAAGTCGTAGCCGAGCAGGCACATCGCCAGCCCGCCGAGCTTGACCACGACGTTCGGGCATTTGGCGATCTCCTGGATCGACGCCTGCCAGACCGGAAAGGTCTCCGTGCGCTTGCCGGCGAAACGGCCGGTGCCGACCGGCCCGCCGCAATGATCGAGCACGATCCGAGTGTCGGGGAAGGTGCGGGCGAGGTCGGTCAGCTCGCCGATCTGCGGGTGGAACAACCAGGCATCGAAGCTGAGGCCGAGCGGTGCCAGGCAGGCGAACCCCCTACGAAAGGTGGAGTCCAGCAGAATGCCCTTCGGACGGTTCGCGTACATATGCGCGACGTTGGGGTCTTCATCCCAGGCCGAGGAGTGGCGGATGCCGCGGAACCGGCCGTTGCCGGCGGCAATCTCCGCCTCCAGCACCGCCTTGGCCTGATCGCCGATCAGAAGGTTAACGTGGCTGACGATGCCGGCGCAGATCGCCGCCTTGCCGTAGCCGCCGCTCGCCGCCATCGCCGCGACGCCGTTGGCGAACTCGACCTCGCCGACCGGACGGAACGCCTCCGGACCGTCGGCGCGGTACATCGACCGGCAATCGACATAGACGGTGGCCACGATGTTGTGGCCGGACGCGATGTCGTCGCGCATCTCCTCGATCAGATAGCGCAAGCCCCCGCGGTCCCAGAGATGGTGATGCGGATCGACGATCGGACGGGCCGGATCGATGATCTCCTCGGTGTATTGGGCGAGCCAGTCTTCGCGCGGATTGGCATAGAGCCCGCTGGCGGAGGCGGGCAGAGTGCTGGCCATGGATGATGCTCCCTGTTCTTGCTCTTGTCGGCCGCCGATACGATGTCGGCTTTGGGGAGGATAACGAGCCGCGCAGGAGCGCGTCAAACCGGGCCTCTGCCTGAGGAGGCATGCGTACGTCTGCGCGTGCCGGTCACCCCGACCGTATTGCCGGTCGCGACCATGTCATCGACTGAGCTTGCCTCGCCGACGCCGGCGATGCCTGCTCGGTGCGCCAGGTGATGATGACCGAGGCGATGACAAGAAGCGCTCCAAACAACATCGTGACGGAAAACGGCTCGCCCAGAATCAGCGTGCCGAGCAGCACGGCGATGATCGGGTTGACGAAGATGTAGGTCGAGACCATGAACGTCGACACATTGTCGAGCAGCCAGCGAAATGCCGTGAAGCCGATGACGCTGCCGGCGATGGCGAGATAGATCACGGCCGCGAGCGAGGGCGCCGAAACGTCGCGCGGCGAGAAGCCTTCCAGTTCACCCGACGCAAGACTGATTGCAAACAGGACCGCGCCGCCGATCGACAGTTGCATGCCTGACGACAATGTTGGCGAACCATGATCCGAAGTCCGACGCGACAGCACCGTGCCCACCGCCCAGGAGAACGCCGCAGCGAGCAGCAGCAGAATGGGAAGGATACTGAAATGGCCCTGTTCGGCCGATTGCCAGCCCACGATTGCCACACCAGCAAGGCCGGGCAGCAATGCGGCCAGCGTCATGGTCGCGGGACGCCGGGTTTGCGGATACAGGAAATCGATGAGCAACACCCAGAACGGGATCGTAGCCAGCATGATCGCGGCGATGCCGGACGGAACCGATTGCTGGGCATAAGCGAGAACACCATGGCAGCCGACGAAGAACAGCACGCCGCAGAGTGCTGCGGTCAGCCAGTTCCACCGCGAAACGCGCGTGACGTCAGCCCCGTTCAGCGCGATCAGGATCAGGCCGCCGCCAAGCGAGCGAAGGCCCATCAGCAGGAACGGCGGGATCGACTTCAAGCCGAGCGCGATCGCGAAGTAGGTGGAACCCCAAAGCAGATAGATGGCGGCGAACGCGCCGACAATCAAAAGGCGCTTGGGCATACGGGGCTCCCGAGCTAGATTCTAACCCCTTAATGGGTTATCAAATCCAACCCATTAAGGGGTTATGCGTTCCGGAGGAGTTGCTGGACCATGCCGCGCGTTCCTTCGCCTGAGGCGTCGTCCCGGGAAGAGCTCAGCATCAAGTTCGTCAATACGGTCGCATGGCGTCTCCGCGACCTGGTTGAGGATCGGATCGCGACCTCGGATTCCATTCTGAAATGGCTGGTCGATGCCGAACTGGCGGATAGCCGGATCGCCGCGCAGCTCAGGGCGCGATGGAAAGCCTCACCGCACGAGGCCGATGCCTTTCTGAATGCGGCGCATGGTCTGCGCGAGGCGCTCTACAGGATCTTTATCGCCCGCATCGGAGGCGGCCGGATCGATCCGACGGCGCTGGCCGATATCAACCGATACCTTGAAGCCGCGTTGGGCGGTGTTGCGCTCGCACCTGTCGGCGACACCCTGCGGTGGCTGCCGACAGCCGGGAAAGTTGCGCCCGAGACGCTGCTCAAGCCGATCGCATGGTCGGCGGTGAGCCTTCTGACCGGGCCCCGTGCGCTGAGGGTGAAGCAGTGCCAGGATGAGCGGGGTTGCGGTTGGTTGTTCGTTGACGAGAGCCGTACTCAGAACCGGCGGTGGTGCTCGATGGGCGATTGCGGCAATCTTGCCAAATCGCGGCGGCACTACCGGCGCAGCCAGGCGGCGGAGGAATGAGTGCGTTGAGCCTCACACCCCATCGAGGATGATCACCGTCGGCGTCGCCGGCAGGGTGTCGCGCGAAATCCGCAAAGTGCGCTCGCCGCCGCGGCGATCGATCTCGAACTGCTGGCCGATCAGGCGCATGAACTCGTCGAGCGGGGTGGCGAAGCGGTGCATCGGCAGCACGACGGCGGCGCGCAATCGCCTGGTGATCTCGGAGATGCCGTCGAGCGACATCGTATAGGTGCCGTCGATCGGCACCATCACGATGTCGAGCCGGCCGATCGCGGCGAAATGGCTGTCGTCGAGTTTGACGTGGAGGTGGCCGAGATGGCCGATGCAGAGGCCGGCGACCTCGAAGATGAAGATCGAATTGCCGTCCTTGATCATCTCGCCGCCGGGGTCTTCGCCCCAGTAGCGGCGAATGTCGGTGGTGACGTTGCGGATATAGACGTCGCCGATGCGCATCGCGTAATGCGCGGCCTGGCCGTTCTCGCCCCAGCCATGCAGCACGTGGGGAATCTTGGGGTCGGGAAACAGCGTGTAATGGGTCGCGTGGGCCCGGTTCATGGTCGCGACGTCGGGCAGCCGCCCGGTCCGATAGACGCCGTTGTAGTCGGTCGCGATCCGGATGCCGCCGGGCGTGTCGATATAGTAGGTCGAATGGCCGGCATAGGTGATCGCGACTTCGTCGGACTTGGTCGCGTTCTTGTCCGCGACGCGGCGGTAGCTCACGGGAACGGCGCGCGGCGGCGCATTTGCCATCGCCAGGCATTCGCTGCGCCGGGCGTCCTGCGCGAAGGCGTGACCGGTCAATGATCCCAGCAAGACGAGCGCGGCGAGCAATCTCAGCATGACCTGTTCCGTCTGCGGCGGCATCCGCGGACGGAAGAGTAGCGCGCAATTGGCGCGCCGTCATGATGAGGCCCGTGCATCGCTCCATGGCGCGGGCTGCAACACGAGCCGGGCGATTATTGCGTCGGGACACGCTAGGATGCCGCGCAAACGATCGAGATCAGGGAGTTCTGCGTGACTGATACCGTCTCTTCGCAGCGCGCGCCTTCGACCAAACGGCTCGAGCCATTGCGCCATGTCGACGCCGGTGTGCTCAACATCGCCTATTACGAAGCGGGCCCCTCCATTGGGCCGGCCGTGCTGCTGATGCATGGCTTCCCCTACGACATCCATTCCTATGTGGACGTCGCGCCCATGCTGGCGGCGCAAGGCTGTCGGGTCATCGTGCCCTATCTGCGCGGCTACGGACCGACGGCGTTCCGCGACAAGGCGACGCCGCGCTCGGGCGAGCAGGCGGCGGTCGGCGCCGACTTGATCGCGCTGATGGACGCGCTCGGCATCGCGCGCGCGGTGTTCGCCGGCTATGACTGGGGCGGCCGCGCCGCATCGATCGGTGCGGCGCTGTGGCCGGAACGATGCATCGGACTCGTCTGCACCAACGGCTACATGATCCAGGACATCGCGCATGCGATGGTGCCGGCGCCGCCTGATCGCGAGGTGCCGCTTTGGTATCAGTACTACTTCCAGCTCGAGCGGGGGCGGGCGGGGCTCGCCGCCAACCGGCGCGGCATCGCCAAAATCCTGTGGTCGCAATGGTCGCCGAGCTGGGCGTTCGACGACGCCTGCTTCGAGCGGACCGCGGTTGCGTTCGACAATCCTGATTATGTCGACGTCGTGATCCACAGTTATCGGCACCGTTACGGCGTTGTCGACGGGGATCCGCAATATGCGGATTTGCAGCGGCGGCTCGACACATTGCCTGTCATCAGGGTCCCCGCCATCTCGCTCGACGGCGCCGACGACGGCGTGACGTTCGCGACCGACGGCAGTCGCACCGCGGCAAAGTACACCGGCCGCCTTGCCCATCGCCTGATTCCGCATGCCGGCCACAATCTGCCGCAGGAAGCGCCCGAGGCGTTTGCCTCGGCGGTGATCGAGGTGATGAAGGCTAGCGCCGCGGGCTGATCTTCCAGGCGATGGCAAGCGTCAGCAGCGTCAGAATGCCGCTGACCAGCGCGGCCGTCGGGATTGTCAGGGCCAACGCCGCGGTTGCGGCCCAGCCGATCGAGGAAAAGGCTTCCGCGAAGGTGGCGATGCGGGAGGAGGTTTGGCGCCGGCGGAATTGGCTGCGCTTGGCCTGTGCGCGGAACCAGAGCTGGACCGCGGCGGCGGATGCGGTCGCGATGAGGATTGCGATCGCCGTGACCGCGGCCTGCCCTGGCGAGGCAAACGCCAGCGCGGCCACCAGCGGGGCGAAGATTGCGGCGATCGCGATCAGGACCACCTCGACCTTGGCGCGGGTCACGCGTGACGGCGGCAGCGGCGCGGTCGCCACCAGATCGGGCGCGTCCTCGCCGGAGATGGTCAGCCAGGCGAGCCCGCCGGCGAGCTGGCCTGCGGCCATCACGATGACGGGCGTAATCAGCACGATCGCGGTCGACGTACCGGAGAAGCTGCGCCACAGCATCAGCGCCGGCGGCAGCAGATAGAGCATCTGCATCAGGGTCTGCGACAGCAGCCACGGATCGCGGCGCAGCAGCAAGAATTCCTTGCGCCGCAGCGCCTGCTGCCGCGAGCCGGCCCGGAAGGCGCGGGCGCGTCCCCGCGTCACCGCAGCCGGATTGGCCGCGACGCTGGCGACCGTATCGGCAAACCGCGGTGCGAATAGCGCCATCACGCCGCCGAGCATCACCAGCGCCGCGGCGAGCAGCAGCAGCATGATTTCGAGGTCGCCGAGCGATGCCCGCGCCGGCCACCACAGCAGGCTGTCGGGGGCGGGGGCAATTCGCGCCGCGGTTTCCGAGGTCAGAAAGGCAAAGCGCGACAGCGTGCCGTAGGACAGCACGGCCACGACCTGCAGCGCGATGACGAAGCCGGCGCCGATCACGGCGGAGACGACCTGCGCTACCAGCCGCGTCCGGCTCGGCCCGATCAGGCGGAACAGGAACGCGGTGACGGCGATCGCGGCGGCTGCCGCCGACAGCCCGATCGCAAGGACGACGCCGAAGCCGGCGAGCCAGCGCGGGCCGCCGAGATAGATCAGCACGTCGATGAACGGCGTCGACAGCAACAGCGCCATGCTGCTCACCGTCAGCGCGATCGCGGCGATCCGGATCGAGAAGATGTTGGTGAGTTTTGCCGGCGACGACATGATCAGATCGAGATCGGCGCGGGCGTAGAACACGCGCGTCACCGACTCGATCGCCTGCGAGAGCATCAGCGCCCAGGCCAGGAAGATCGTCGCGGTCAGCACGATCAGCGACGACGGGTCGAGCGGAAACCGCAGGTCGGCATAGCGGTTGACCACGGCATAAGCCGGCAGATGCAGGATCGCCGCGAAGATCAGAAGGCCGATCACGGCGCGATTGCGCCGGCGACGGCCGCCGGTCATCATCGCCAGCCATTCGCGCCACGCCAGGCGGAATTCGTGCCGCGCGAACCAGGTGAGGTGGGCGACCGAGCTCACGCGGCCGCCGCTTCGGTATCGACCAGCGCGATGAACATGTCCTCGAGGGTGGTGTCGTTGCGGCCGTTCTGCGCGCGCAGCTCGGCCAGCGTGCCCTCGGCGATCAGCCTGCCGGCCGCGATCACGCCGATCCGGTCGGCCATCCGCTCGGCGACTTCGAGAATGTGGGTCGTCATGATCACGGTGCAGCCGGCGCGGACGCGCTTCTGCAGCAGTCCCTTGACGTGACGCGCCGACAGCGCGTCGAGGCCGGTCAGCGGTTCGTCGAGAATGATCAGGCGGGGATCGTGCACCAGCGCGCCGGCCAGCGCCACCTTCTGGCGCATGCCCTTGGAGAAGCCTTCGCAGCGCTCGTTGAGATGCGGCTCGAGCCCGAGCGACATCAGGAGATCGCGCGCCGAGCTCTCCGACGTGCGCGGATCGATGCCCCACAGGCCGGCGACGAATTCGAGATATTCCAGCGGCGTCAGCTTGTCGTAGATCATCGGCTCGTCGGACACCCAGGCCATGATCTGCTTGGCGGCGACCGGATCGGCCAGCGCGTCGATGCCGAGGATCGACACCGAGCCGGCATCGGGCCGCAATAGCCCCGCCACCATGCGCAGCGTCGTGGTCTTGCCGGCGCCGTTCGGTCCGAGCAGCGCATAGAACTCACCGACACGGATCGTGAGATCGAGCGCGTCGACCGCCGGGCGGTCAAAACGCTTGGTTAACCCTCGCACGGCGAGTGCGGACAGTTCAGGTGTCATGGCGGGGTGGCGATCCGGAATTTCGCTCGTCGGTTGCGCAAAGCTTGGACAAAAACCGTTTCGGTGCAGTGAATCGCACGGGGCAAATCAAAGGTGATATCCGTATTAGTCCGTGCTGCGGCAAATCTCCGCAAATGTGATGATACAGCGACAACAGCGGTTTGTTGACAGGGATCGGGCCTTTTGGCTCAATCGGGGCGGACATAGGCGGCTTTCGGCGCTCCAGACACAAGGGCGTGAAGGCGGGATGCAACGAGCGATCGGATAAGAATCGCCGGGCATCGGGGAGGGAACGATGCTGGACTTTGTTCAGCAGCTCGTCAGCGGCATCGCGCTCGGCTGCGTTTACGGCCTGATCGCGCTCGGCTTCGTGCTGGTCTACAAGGCAACCGAGGTCGTCAATTTCGCGCAAGGCGATTTGATGATGCTGGGCGGTTTTTTCGCCTTCACCTTCATCGGCATGCTCGGGCTGAATTACTGGGTCGGGTTCGCCGGCGCGGTGATCTGCATGGCGCTGTTCGGCATGCTGGCCGAGCGGCTCGTGGTGCGGCCGATCCTCGGTTACCCGCAATTCTCCATCATCATGGCGACGATCGGGCTCGGCTATTTCCTGCGCTCGGTCTCCGGCATGATCTGGGGCACCGACGACTTCAAGATCGAGACGCCGTTCAGCCAGGGCGTGCTTCGGATCGGCAGCCTGGTGCTTGCCTACGACAAGCTGTCGGTGATCGCGGCGACCATCATCCTGTGCGCGCTGCTCTATCTGTTCTTCAACCGGACCACGCTCGGCACCGCGATGCGCGCCAGCTCCGAGAACATGCTGGCTGCCTATTACATGGGCATTCCGGTCAAGCGGGTGGTCTCGATCGTCTGGGCGATCTCGGCCGCGGTCGCGACCTGCGCCGGCGTGCTGCTGGCGCCGATCACCTTCATTCATTCCAATGTCGGCCTGGTTCTGGGGCTGAAGGCGTTTCCGGCTGCGGTGCTCGGCGGCTTCGGCTCGATCCCGGGCGCCGTGGTCGGCGGCGTCCTGATCGGCGTGATCGAGAGCATGGCCGGCTTCTATCTGCCGCAGGGATGGAAGGACGTCGCGCCCTACATCGTGCTGCTCGCGGTGCTGCTGCTCAAGCCCGAGGGCCTGTTCGGCCTTCACGTCCGGAAGAAAGTCTGAGGAGCAACGGATGCGGTTTCTCTTCAAGACCGATTACGAAGACGACATCAAGCTGTTCCCGCATTCGGGCTACATCTATTCCTACGGCCTGTTGCTGGCGGTGCTGCTGATCGCGCCTTACGTGCTCTCAAGCTATCTGATGAGCCAGCTGGTCTTCGTCTGCATCTACGCGACCGTCGGCGTCGGGCTCTTGATCCTGACCGGCTTCACCGGACAGGCCTCGCTCGGCCATGCCGCGTTTCTTGCGATCGGCGCCTACACCGCGGCCTATCTGCAGCAGTTCAATGTGCCGTTTCTGGTCTACTTCCTCGCCGCGGGGTTGTTGACCGGCGTGGTCGGCGCGCTGGTCGGGTTTCCGGCGCTGCGGCTGCAGGGCATCTATCTGGTGATCGCGACGATCTCCTTTGCGTTCATCGTCGAGGAGATCCTGGCGCGCTGGGAAAGCGTCACCAACGGCAATGAGGGCATGCGGGTCAAGACCATGCAGCTGCTCGGCACGACGGTGTCGCGCGACGGCCCGACCTTCTATTACCTCTGCCTTGCGGTGCTGGTGCTGACCATCGTCGGCACGCTCAATCTGCTGCGCTCGCCGACCGGGCGCGCCTTCGTCGCGATCCGCGACAGCGAAACCGCGGCGCGCAGCATGGGCATCAATGTCGCACTCTACAAGGTGAAGTCGTTCGCGATCTCGGCGGCGATCACCGGCTTTGCCGGCGTGCTGTTCGCGCACAAGCTCTCCTTCATCTCGCCCGAGATGTTCACGCTGCAGCTTTCGATCGAGTTCATCATCGTGATCCTGATCGGCGGCACGTTCAGCCTGCACGGCGCGGTACTGGGCGCGATCTTCCTGGTCATGATCGATCCGTTCCTGACCTATCTGAAGGACGATATGCCGGGCGTGATCGGCGGCATTGCTGCGACCCTCGGCGCCGGCACCGAGCGCGCGGGCCATATCCAGGACGCGGTCGCAGCCTTCGCCTCCGCCAACGGACTGAAAGGCGCGATCTACGGCATCATCATCGTGCTGTTCGTGCTGTTTGAACCGCTCGGACTCTACGGCCGCTGGCTCAAGATCAAGCTCTTCTTCCAGCTGTTCCCGCTCTACAAACGCGCAACCTTCAAGCGGCAGAAGATCTACGTGAAATCGGAGCGGAACAGATGAGCTATTTCCGCGCCGAGAACCTGTCGCTGCACTTCGGTGGCCTCAAGGCGGTCGATGCGGTCAGCTTCGCGGTCGAGAAGGGCGAGATCCTCTCGATCATCGGGCCCAACGGCGCCGGCAAGAGCTCGATCTTCAACCTGATCTCGCGGATCTATCCGCCGACCTCCGGCAAGATCTTCTTCGAGGATCAGGACATCACCCAGGAGCCGGCCTACGACATCGCGAAACTCGGCATCGCCCGCACCTTCCAGAACATCGAGCTGTTCGAGAACGCGACCGTGCTGAGCAATCTGCTGGTTGGCCGCCATCGCCATTCCACCACGCGGCTGTGGCAGGAGCTATTGTTCCTGCCGAGCGTCCGCGCCGGCGAGAAGGCGCATCGCCGCCGCGTCGAGCAGGTGATCGAGTTCCTCGATCTCGAGCCCTACCGCGACAAGCTGATCTCGGGACTGCCTTACGGCGTGCGCAAGGTGATCGAGCTGGCGCGGGCGCTGTGCTCGGAGCCGAAGCTGATCCTGCTCGACGAACCGTCCTCCGGCCTCAATGTCGAGGAGACCGACGACATGTCGTTCTGGATCCGCGACATGAAGAGCGAGCTCGGCATCACCGTGCTGATGGTCGAGCACGACATGACGCTGGTCAACCGCGTCTCCGACCGCGTCATCGCGCTGAACTACGGCCGCGTGCTGGCGATGGGCTCGCCGTCCGAGGTGCAGCACCATCCCGACGTCGTCGCAGCGTATCTCGGCGCATGAGGATGATGCCATGAGCACAGCGGACATCATCCTGAAACTCTCCAACATCGAAAGCTATTACGGGCCGATCATGGCGATCCGCGGCATCAGCCTCGAGGTGCCGCGCGGCCGGATCGTGACGCTGCTCGGCGCCAACGGCGCCGGCAAGACCACGGTCCTGAAGACGATCTCCGGCATCCTCGACCCGCAGAAGGGCTCGATCGAATTCCTCGGCAAGCCGATCCAGCGCATGGAGGCCGACCGGATCGTGAGGCTCGGGCTGAGCCACGTGCCGGAGGGGCGCGAGGTGTTTCCGTTCCTGTCGGTGCGCGAAAACCTGATGATGGGCGCCTATCTGCGCAAGGACCGCGACGGTGTGGCGCAGGACCTCGAGCGCGTCTACGGCTATTTTCCGCGGTTAAGGGAGCGGCTCGGCCAGCCGGCCGGGCAGCTTTCGGGCGGCGAGCAGCAGATGCTGGCGATCGGGCGGGCGCTGATGAACCGGCCGACGCTGCTGTTGCTCGATGAGCCGTCGCTCGGGCTGTCGCCGATCCTGGTGAAGGAGATCTTCACCATCATCCGCCGCGTCAATGAGGAGCAGGGCATGTCGATCCTGCTGGTCGAGCAGAATGCCAAGATCGCGCTGGAGACGGCGCATTACGGCTATGTGCTGGAGATCGGCCGCGTCGTCATGAACGACAGCTGCGAGCGGCTGATGAATTCACCCGATATCCAGGAGTTCTACCTCGGCGCCAAGGAAGCCGGTGCGCGCGGCGAGCGGCGCTGGAAAAAGAAGAAGACGTGGCGTTGAGAATGACTGGGCGCTGGCAATGGCGCCGAGGAAGGTTTGGCACTGAACGAGAGTTGGAGCTAGATTTCAGGCCCGCTTCGCCAACAAGACCGGCAACACAAGCCGGCGCGTGAGACGGGCGGCAGAGGAGGGAGCGCGCATGGCCGGACCAGCGGTGCTGACGGTTGCCGACACGATCGCGAGGAGCTTTCTGCTCGCGGTTCAAACGCGTGGCGACAGGCCCGCGATCCGCGAGAAGAAGTTCGGCATCTGGCAACCGACCAGCTGGCGCGAATGGCTGCAGATCTCCAAGGACATCTCCTACGGCCTGCATGCCACAGGCTTCCGTCCCGGCGACGTTGGCTCGATCATCGCCAACGCGGTGCCGGAATGGGTCTACGCCGACATGGGCATCCTGTGCGCCGGCGGCGTCTCGTCCGGCATCTATCCGACCGATTCGGCGGCGCAGGTCGAATACCTCATCAACGATTCCCGCACGCGGGTGATCTTCGTCGAGGATGAGGAGCAGCTCGACAAGGTGCTGACCTGCCGGTCGCGCTGTCCGACGCTGGAGAGGATCGTCGTGTTCGACATGGAGGGCCTCTCCGGCTTCTCCGATCCGATGGTGCTGTCGCTCGCGGAATTCACGTCGCTCGGCCGCAATCATGCCTGGGGCAATCCGGCGCTGTGGGACGAGATGACCGGCAGCCGCACCGCCTCCGATCTCGCGATCCTGGTTTACACCTCCGGCACCACGGGCCCGCCCAAGGGCGCGATGCACTCCAACCGCAGCGTGACGCACCAGATGCGCCACGCCAACGATCTCTACCCCTCGACCGACAGCGAGGAGCGGCTGGTGTTTCTGCCGCTCTGCCACGTCGCCGAGCGGGTCGGCGGCTATTACCTCTCGCTCGCGCTGGGATCGGTGATGAATTTCGCCGAGAGCCCGGAGACGGTGCCGGACAATCTTCGCGAGGTGCAGCCGACCGCATTCCTCGCGGTGCCCCGGATCTGGGAGAAGTTCTATTCCGGCATCACCATCGCGCTGAAGGATGCGACCCCGTTCCAGAACTGGATGTATGCCCGCGCGCTCGCGATCGGCAACCGGATGACCGAGTGTCGGCTGCAGGGCGAGACGCCGCCCTTGTCGCTGCGGCTCGCCAACCGCGCGGCCTATTGGCTGGTGTTCCGCAACATCCGCCGCATGCTCGGGCTCGACCGCTGCCGGATTGCGCTGACCGGCGCCGCGCCGATCTCGCCGGATCTGATCCGCTGGTATCTCGCGCTCGGCATCGACATGCGCGAGGTCTACGGCCAGACCGAGAATTGCGGCGTCGCGACCATGATGCCGGCGGATCGCATCAAGCTCGGCTCAGTCGGCAAGGCCGCGCCCTGGGGCGAGGTGATGATCTGCCCGAAGGGCGAGATCCTGATCAAGGGCGACTTCCTGTTCATGGGCTATCTCAACCAGCCGGAGAGGACTGCCGAGACGATCGACGCCAAAGGCTGGCTGCACACCGGCGACGTCGGCACGATCGACAATGAAGGCTATGTCAAGATCACCGACCGGATGAAGGACATCATCATCACCTCCGGCGGCAAGAACATCACGCCGTCCGAGATCGAGAACCAGCTCAAGTTCTCACCCTATGTCTCGGATGCGGTCGTGATCGGTGACAAGCGGCCGTATCTCACCTGCCTGATCATGATCGACCAGGAGAATGTCGAGAAATACGCCCAGGATCACGACATCCCCTTCACCAATTACGCGAGCCTGTGCCGCGCCCGCGAAATCCAGGATCTGATCCAGCGCGAGGTCGAGGCGGTCAACGTGAAGTTCGCGCGCGTCGAGACCGTCAAGAAATTCTATCTGATCGAGCGCCAGCTCACGCCCGAGGACGAGGAGCTGACGCCGACCATGAAGCTGAAGCGCAGCTTCGTGAACAAGCGCTACGCGGCCGAGATCGCCGCCATGTATGGCGAACGCGCGGTGGCATAGCCGAGGAGAAAGAAATTGGCGAAGGAGCGAGCAGGCCCGACCCTTCGCTTAACATGGGCCATGTAAGGAGGAGACTGCAATGTCGAAATCGCTGAAGGCGCTGGGCCTTGCGGTGAGTGCGCTGGCGCTGACCTGTCTGCCGGCCGCAGCCCAGACCAAGGTCACCAATGAAGGCATCTCGCCGACCGAGATCGTGATCGGAACGCATCAGGACTTGTCCGGCCCGATCAAGGTCTGGGGCGTTCCGGTGTCCAACGGCATGAAGATGGCGGTTGAGGAGATCAACGCCGGCGGCGGCATCAACGGCCGCAAGATCAAGATGATCCTGGAGGACAACGGCTACGATCCGAAGAAGGCGGTGCTGGCCTCGCAGAAGATGGTCGAGCGCGACAAGGTGTTCGCGATGATCGGCCCGATGGGCTCGCCGACCGTGCTCGCCGCGCAGGACATCCTGTTCGATGCGGGCGTGTTGCAGCTGTTCCCGCTGACGGCCGCCGAATTCACCTTCAAGTTCGATCCCGCCAAGCCGCAGGAGCGGCTGAAGTTCAACAACCTCCTGCCCTATGTCGAGAGCACGCGCGCCGCGCTCAAATACATGATGGAGTGGAAGAACTTCAAGAAGCCCTGCATCATGCATCAGGATGACGAGTACGGCAAAAACGTGCTCGACGGCTTTACCCAGCAGCTTGGCGCGATGAAGGTGCAGCCGGCCTCGGTCACGAGCTACAAGCGCGGCGCCTCCGACTTCTCGGCGCAGGTCGCCAAGATGAAGGCCGACGGCTGCGACCTCGTGGTGCTCGGCACCGTGATCCGCGAGACCATCGGCGCGATGAACGAGGCCAAGAAGCTCGGCTGGGACGTGACCTTCCTCGGCGCCACCCCGACCAACGTGCTCGAAGTGCCGGCGCTCGGCAAGGAAGCCGTCGAAGGGCTCTATGCGGCCTCGGGCTTCGAGATTCCCTACGAGGACACGGCCAAGGGCAAGGTGAAGGACTGGCTGGTGAACTACAAGAAGATGTTCAACACCGACGCCAACACCCAGGCGATCATCGGCTACAACGCGGTGATGACCTTCGCCTTCTACGCCCAGAAGGCGGGCAAGGATCTCTCCGGCCAGAAGATGCTGGACTCGCTGGAGTCAGGCGACAAATTCCTCGACATCTTCAGCTCGCCGCCGACCAAGTTCTCCAAGACGGATCATCTCGCCAACACCATCACCCAGGTGCAGCAGGTCAAGGGCGGCCGCTGGGTGCTGGTGAAGGATAATCTGATGTTCTGACGGGTAGTCGCTCATCTGGATTCACTCGTCATTGCGAGGAGCGAGCGACGAAGCAATCCATCTTTCCGCGGAGGGATGGATTGCTTCGCTTCGCTCGCAATCACGGAAAGTATGTCTGGCCGGCTCTTAGTTCGTACGCGCCGCCGGCCGCCAAGCGGCCTCGGCGACGAGCGGGGCATCGACATAGCGGCTGACGCCGTGCTGGTCGATCACGAAGGTCGGCCGAAAACTCCTGATGTCGCTGTCCTCGATCATCGCCATGCGGCGGTTGTCGAGCGTCAGCCAGCGGCCGTCGAGCCGCGCGGCGAGCACCGCATGGTCTTCGCCGCCGACGAGGTCATGCAGGACGACGATCCGCAGATCTTCCGGCGCCACGCCGGCCTTGCGCAGCGCCACGAGTTTCGCGATCGCATAGTCCTCGCAGTCGCCGCTGCCGCGGGCGAAGGTGGCGAGCGGCGTCGCCCAGACGTCGGGCTCGCCATAGGCCGCAAGATCGCTGCCCGGACGGATCGCAAGGTTGATCGCGCGGTTGATCTCGCCGAGCCGGGCGCGACCCTGACGCGCCCGTCCGGCTTCGACGATCGCCAGGAATCGCAGCGCCGCCGGCGACGCGCAGCCGGCGCGGTCGCTCTCGCAGGCTGCCAGTTGCTCCAATTCGTCGGCAAGCTGGCGCTGCACGCCGAGCCATTTGTCGTGCAGGCCGCCGTCGGCAAGCAGGCTGGTCGTCAGGCCGAACGGCTCGGTCGATTTTCTGATCAGCGTCGCCGGACCGGGCGAAAGCAGCGAAGCGGCATTGAGCTCGGCAACCGGCGCGGCCAGGGCCAGGCCGAAGCCCAGCATGACGGCGCGCAGCGCAAGCGGGCGAAGCGAGAATCTCATCCGACACCCCCTGTCCGCTCTTCGGCGGGTGGAAATTGCACCGCGCACGCGATCGGATCGTTTCATGCCGGGCAGCATGGCGAACGATCCCTTCGAATCGACTTAAGATGTGGGGAATCAGGGGAAGAGGCTAAAGGGCGCCTGCTTGGGGTCCCGAAAACTTTACCGGTTTGTGAAAGGAAGCGGCGAACCTTTTTCCACTGCTTTGCAACTCATCCTTGCCCTCTGGTTAACCCGGCCGGTCCGCGCACGGGACTGCTGTGATTTGTAAGCTAAGTCACAGCTTTGGCCGGGAAATTGGGGTCAAATGGCCGCTCTGGGCTAAGGGGAAATAGAGGCAAGTACAGAAATGCCAATCAATACCACGAATACGTGGCTCAGTACGTATCTTGGCTTAAATCCCACCTTATGGTACCGTCAGGCGAATCCGAACTACACGGCTCTTCACAGCGTGAGCCAAGTCACATCCAGTCAAACCGCACAACAGGGCCACCTTGCGCAAGCACAGAGTGGTTTCGCCAAGCTTTATCCGATGATATGCAGGCATAATCATTCGGATATTTTAACAATATTAACTCTCGTGCGGTGATCCGCAGTGAACTTTGTCGAGAAATTCGACGGCCTGTTGCCGAACACGGACGCTTATGCCCGTGGATACGTGCACGTCGACAGCGTTTCCACGCATGCTCCGCCCGGCGCGATCATCGTCGACGACGGGCAATTGCTGTTCACCGGCGACTTCAAGCGGGCCGGGCTCGACCTCGTCATCGCGAAGGACGATCGGGAACTCGTCCTGCACGACTATTTCAAGGGCGAGAAGCGCGCGCCGCTGGCGTCGCCTGACGGCGCGCATCTCACCGGCGATCTCGTCAGCGCACTCACCGGCTATACTCAATATGCCCAGGCCGGCGGCGCGGCGGAGCCGGCCAAGGTCATCGGCCATGTCACCAAGCTGACCGGGAACGCGACGGCCATCCGCAACGGCGTCGCGATCGTCCTGAACCAGGGCGATAACGTCAACAAGGGTGACGTGGTGCAATCCGGCGGCGACTCGACGCTCGGCATCACCTTCATCGACGGCACCGTGTTCGGTCTCGGCCCGAACGCCAAGATGGTGCTGAACGAAATGATCTACGACCCGAACGGGTCGAGCAATACGTCGCTGATGAGTCTGGTCTCGGGCACGATCTCCTTCGTGGCCGGCGCGACCGCCAAGCACGGCGACATGAAGGTCGATACGCCGGTCGCGACCATGGGCATCCGCGGCACCGCGGTGCTGGTCGAGATCGATTTCGACGTGCAGGGCACCGGCGGCGTGCCGCCGGCCAAATTCCAGGTGCTGGTCGAGCCCGATGGCAGCACCGGCTCCTACATCCTGTTCGACAAGACGACGCTCAATCCGATCGCGACCGTCGATCAGGCCGGCACCCAGACCATTGTCAACGGCCAGGGCAGCGTCAGCTTCGTCTCGTCGGCGCAACTGTCGACCGATGCGCAGAAGCTGATCTCCGACGTCTTTGCGCTGAAGTTCACGGACAACAACAATCCCAACACCAAGCTCACCACCAACTTCACGGACAGCGTCGTCCCGGTCTCGAGCAGCTTCAAGCTCACCAGCAGCGACAGCGGCGCGCCGATCATCATTCTGCTGACCTTCGTCAACACGACCGGCCCTCAGGCCGGCGGCGTTCCCAACAGCAGGATCGAGCACATCCCGGGGCCGCCGCAGGTCGTGACCCAGGACGCGGCGTTTACCGAGCGGCCGGGGCTGACCCAAAGCGGGCTGTTCGACACCGCGACGGGCCAGATCAAATGGCTGGACCTCAATGTCGGTGACATACCGAGTGCGAAGGTCGACTATTCCGCGTTCAGCTACCGGGACGCCAACGGCAGCGACGTGACCTCATCGCTGACGGCAGCGCAGCTTGCGGCCATCAAGACCGTCGAGATTCCGTTGCTGCTCGAGCCCGATCCGAACAACAAGAATGCCGGTTCGGCGACCTGGACCTACAACCTTGCCGACAGCGCGTTCGACTTCCTGGCTGCCGGAGAAACGCTGACGCTGGCCTATGTCGCGCGCGTCGATAACAATTTCGCACCGAACAACGAGACCACGTTCAAGACCTTCACGATCACGATCACCGGCACCAACGACTCCCCGGTGGTGACGTCCTCGGCGCAGGCCGGTTCGATCACCGAACTCCCAGCAACGACGAATTCCGCCCAGCCTGATAAGGCGCACGGCACGCTGACATTTACCGATGCGGATCTGACCGACACGCATACGGTCACCATCACCGGCGTCACCGAGGCCGGCGTCACCACCGGACTTGCCAGCCATGCCACCGTGCTGAGCTGGCTGTCGTTGGGCGCGCTGACGGATTCGACCGATGGCGTGACGGGATTGCGCTCCTGGACGTTCTCGGCCGCCGACAGGAGCTTCGACTATCTCGCCACCGGCGAGACGCTGACGCTGACCTACACGGTCGAGATCGACGACCATCAGGGCGGCGTCGTCACGCTGCCGGTCACCATCACGATCGTCGGCACCGACGACAGGCCGGTGATCACCTCGCCGACCCAGGCGGCCGCCATCACTGAAGCCGAGGAGACGACCGGCTCGGTCGTGCCGGATACCGCATCCGGTACCGTGACCTTCGTCGATGTCGATCTCAGCGACACCCACAGCGTCACCGTTGCCGGCGTCACCGAAACGGGCGTGACCACGGGGCTTCCCGATCAGGCGACGATACTGGGCTGGATGTCGCTCGGCACGCTGACGGATTCGACCGGCGGCGTAACCGGATCGCGCGCCTGGACTTTCTCGGCCGCCGACAGGAATTTCGACTATCTCGCTGTCGGCGAGACGTTGACGCTGACTTACCTGATCCAGGTCGACGACCACCACGGCGGTGTCGTCACCCAGCCCGTCACCATCACCATCACGGGCACCAACGACGTGCCGACGTTCACGTCGGAGCCGCCGACCGCCACGGTCCCCGAGATGATCGGCGAGACCGGATCGATCAAGCTCGACGTGGCCCAGGGCGCGGTGACATTTGCCGACGTCGATCTCGGCGACACCCACATCGTGTCCATCACCGGCGTCGCGGAATCCGGAACGACCACAGGCCTGCCTGAGGACGAGTCCACGATTCTGAACTGGCTCACGCTGGGGACGCTGACCGATTCGACCGGCGGGGTCGCCGGATCCCAGGCCTGGACCTTCTCGGCCGCCGACCGCAATTTCGATTATCTTGCCGACGGTGAGACACTGACGCTGACCTATACGGTCGAGGTCAATGACCATCATGGCGGCGTGATCAGCCAACCGGTGACGATCACGATTACCGGCAGCAATGACGCGCCGATCGTCACGTCGGCGCCTCAGGCGGCCATCATCCCCGAACAACCCGATACGACCGGTTCATCGACGCTGGACAGCGCATCCGGCACCGTGACCTTCACCGATGTGGATCTCAGCGACACCCACACCATGACCATCACCGGCGTCGCCGAATCCGGGGCGACCACGGGCCTGCCCGACGAGGCCACGATCCTGAACTGGCTGTCGCTGGGGACGTTGACGGACGCGACCGGCGGTTCAACCGGATCGTCGACCTGGACGTTCTCGGCCGCGGACCAGAATTTCGACTATCTCGCCCTCGGCGAGACGCTGACGCTGACCTACACGATCCAGATCGACGACCACCATGGCGGCGTCGTCAACGAGCCCGTGACGATCACGATCAACGGCGCCAACGACGCGCCGACACTCGCCGACGTCAATGCCGGCACGCTCACCGATACCGCCGATAACGACACGTTCGGCACGCTGACCGGCACGCTCCATGGCAACGACGTCGACCATGGCGAAACCGCGACGCTGACTTATGCCGCGCTCAATTCGGACCACACTGCGGTCACGCAGATCGCGGGCCTCTACGGCTCGCTGACCGTCAACCCGGACGGCACCTACAGCTATGTTCCCGATGCTGCCGCGATCAACGCGTTGGGCAGGGGCACCTATGCCGACACGTTCGATGTGGAGACGATCGACGCGCATGGCGCCGTCGGGACCGCGAAGCTGACGATCGACGTGATCGGCGCCAACGACGCGCCCGTGATCCACACCGACAACGTCAGTATCACCGAACATCCCAACGGGACCGAGACGATCTCCGGCCTGACCGTGACGGACGCCGATGCGACGGCCGACGAGACCTTCAACATGGCCGCGGCGACGACGCCCGGTGCGGGCAGCAGCGTTGCGCCTTCGTCGCAGGAGGGGCTTCTCTCCGGCATCAACACCGCGCTTGGATCGTCGGGTCTCGTTTACAACCCCGGCCAGACGGCTCCGGCGACCGACACGATCGCGCTTTCCGTGACCGATGGCCATGGCGCAACCGATACGGTCAACCTGATCTTCAACGTCCAACAGGATCGGCCCGAGCCCGTGATTCTGACCGGGACCAGCGACAAGGACGTGTTTTTCGGGTCGGGTTACCAGGACAAGTTCGTGTTTGCGCCGAACTTCAACCACGACACGATCCTGAACTTCACGCCAGGCGAGGACCAGATCGATCTGTCCACGGTCGTCTCGATAAGCACCTTCAGCACCTGGTTCGATCAGCATGTTGCGATATCGCCGACCAATTCGGCGGATACGCTGATCACGATCGACAGCGCAGACACGATCACATTGCACAATGTCGCGAAGGCGAGCCTGTCCCAGAACGACTTCATTATTCATTTTGCGTGACGGGCGCGCGGCCGCGCCGCCGGGGGGCTGGCCCGGCTGATTGTGCACTGCGCATGCTTGCTCGATTGGAACAATTCTGCGCGCGTGATATCCAGATGGCATGAAACGGCTGAAGGCGATACGCAGGTGGTTCGCACGGCGCTTCGGCTATGCGCGGCTGGTCTGCGTGGCGCTGTTGATCGGCATTGCTGCGCTGCGGATCGTGGATCCGGCTCCGGTCCAGGAGCTTCGCGTCAGGACGTTTGACACATTCCAGGCGCTGCAACCGCGCCAGAAGACCGCGCGGCCGGTCACCATTGTCGACATCGACGAAAAGAGCCTCGCCGATCCCCGGCTCGGACAGTGGCCGTGGCCGCGGACCCGGCTCGCCGACATCGTCACCAATCTCACCCGGCTCGGCGCCGTGGTGATCGCGTTCGACGCGGTGTTCTCCGAGCCGGATCGTCTCAACCCCGATATCGCCGCCGATACGTTCAGCAGCCTCGATGAGGAGATGCGCGCGAGGCTGCGGCAGCTGCCGAGCAACGACAGCATCATGGCCGAGGCCATCAAGAACTCGCGCGTGGTGCTCGGCGAATCCGGCGGGCCCAACGTGCGCGCCGACCTCAACGAAAAGCTTCCGGTCACCGGACTTGCGATGCTCGGTGAGGAGCCGCAGCCTTTCATGTACATGTTCCCGGGGTTGCTGCGCAACGTGCCGGTGCTCGAGGAGGCGGCTGCCGGGCGCGGCCTGTTCACGATCAGGCCGGAGCGCGACGGCATCGTCAGGCGCGTGCCGATGATCATGGTGGCGCAGGGCATCACCATGCCGTCGCTGAGCTTCGAGATGCTGCGGGTGGCGAGCGGCTCCGGCACGATCCTGATCAAGGCCGACAAGGCCGGTATCAAGAGCCTGGGTCTCAAGGGCTTTGCGATCCCGACCGATCTCCACGGCCAACTCTGGATCCACTACGCCCGCCGCGATCCCTCGATCTATGTCTCGGCGGTCGATGTGCTGGACGGGCGCGTCTCACCGGACCGAATTGCCGGCAAGCTGATCGTGATCGGCACCTCAGCAACCGGGCTGAACGACATCAAGACGACGCCGGTGACGCCGGCGATGCCTGGTGTCGAGGTTCACGCCCAGGTGCTGGAGAGCGCGCTGACCGGCGATGTCGTTTCGCAGCCGAACTACGGCATCGGCATCGAGTTCTTCGCCGCGCTGATCATGGGGCTCCTTGTCATCGCCTTCGCGCCGAAGTTCGGTCCGATCACGTTGGTCGCCGTCGGCGGAATGTTTGCCTCGGTGCTGATCGGCACCTCCTGGTATTTCTATTCCCAGCACCGGCTGCTGATCGACTTCACCTATCCGCTGATGTCGACCACGGCGATCTATCTCACGCTGATCTTCTCCGCCTTCGTGCGCGAGCAGCAGCAGCGTCGACAGATCAGGTCGCAATTCGTGCAGTACATGTCGCCCGCGCTGGTCGAGCAGCTGGCACAGTCGCCGGAGCGGCTGGTGCTCGGCGGCGAGGAACGCGAGATGACCATCATGTTCTCGGACATGCGCGGCTTCACCTCGATCTCGGAAACCTACAAGAGCAATCCGCAGGGCCTTACGGCGCTGATGAACCGCTTCCTTACTCCGCTTTCCAACGCGATTCTCGCCCGCAAGGGAACCATCGACAAATATATGGGCGACGCCATCATGGCGTTCTGGAACGCGCCGCTCGATGACAAGCAGCACCAGCTCAACGCCTGCGATGCGGCGCTCGACATGCTGGAGCGCGTCGACGACCTCAACCGTGAGCGCGAGCAGGAGGCGAAGGACGGCGGCCACGTCTATGTGCCGCTCAACATCGGTGTCGGTCTCAACACCGGCTCCTGCGTGGTCGGCAATATGGGCTCCGATGTGCGCTTCGACTATTCGGTGTTCGGCGACAGCGTCAATCTGGCCTCGCGACTTGAGGGACAGTCCAAAGAGTACGGCTTCCCGATCATCGTGGGATCGAAGACTGCGCTTGCGGTGAAGGAGAAGTTTGCGATCCTCGAGCTCGATTTCATCATGGTCAAGGGCAAGAAGGAGCCCGAGGTGATCTATGCGATTGCCGGCCGCGAGGATGTCGCGAGCTCCGGCCGTTTCCAGCGGCTGCGCAACCTGACCATCGAGATGCTCGCCTGCTACCGCGGCCGCGATTGGGACGGCGCGCTCGGCGCGATCGAACGCGGCCGCAAGACCGACGAGGCGCAGACGCTGCAACATCTCTACCGCCTCTACGAGGCGCGCATCCACGCCTTCCAGAAGGAGCCGCCGCCCGACGACTGGAACGGCGCATTCGCGTTGACGACGAAATAGCCGACGCAAGCCCGCTGTCGTCCCGGCGAAGGCCGGGACCCAACCACGAATGGTCGTTGACGGAAGATCGTCTCGCCGCGTGCCCATTGCGGCGGCCGCGGCGTATGGGTGCGCAATTGCGCACCAGGCCGGGACGACGATGGAATGTCTATTCCAGCCCGATTTGGGTCAGATCCTGGAACCAGTGCTGCGCCTGCACGAAGGTCTTCACCTTCGGCGACAGCGCGTGCGGATTGGTGTCGTGCACCACCCACACCAGCGCGGCATCGTCGACGATCAGCGCGTGCGCCTGCGCCAGCAGCGCATCCTGTTTGGCGGAATCGAAGGTCTGCTTGGCCTCGTCGATCAGCGCATCGACCTTCGGGTTCTTGTAGCCGCCCCAGTTGACGCCGACCGGCGCCACCTGGCCGGAGTGGAAGAACCGCACGATGGCGTAGAGCGGATCCGACGTGACATAGGCGATGTTGTTGGCGGTGATGCCGGCATTCATCTCGTCCGCCGCGCCCTTGCGCCAGTGCGTATATAATGTCTCGAGCTCGACCACCTTGAAGTCGATGTCGATGCCGATCTCCTTGAAGCTCTGCTGCAGGAACTCGTTCATCGGCAGCGACAGCATCTGCCCGGTGCCGCCCTGGGCAATGATGAACGTCGTCTTCAGCGGCTTATCCTTCGAATAGCCGGCTTCCTCCACCAGCTTCTTCGCGGCCGCGAGGTCGTATTTCAGTTCGAACGTCGGCTTGCCGAACCACGGGCTCGACGGATCGACCTGGCCCTTGGCGGGCTTGGCGAGGCCGTTCATCAGTCCAACCACCGCGTCGCGGTCGATCGCGAGGTTGAGCGCCTTGCGCAGGCGGATGTCGGTCCATGGGGAGCCCGGCAGCACGCTCAAGTGATAGTTCCAGACATGCGGCGTCACGTTGTCGACGATCCGCATGCCGGCGGCCTTGAGCTGCGGCACGGCGTCGGGCGCCGGCGTTTCGATCAGGTCGACCTGGCCGGCCAGCAGCGCGTTGGTCCGGGTCAGCGCCTCCGGCATCGGAATCAGGATCATCTTGTCGACCTTCGCAAGCCGCTTCTTGTCCCAATAGTCCGGGTTCTTCGTCAGTTCGGCGAGCTCGCGCGGCACCAGCTTGGTCAACTTGAACGGACCGGTGCCGGAGGGCTGACTGGCGAACTTGTCCCAGTCCTTGCCGAGCTTTTCATATTGCGCGGGGCTGGAGACCAGGAACCAGAGCATCTGATAGGGGAAGAAGGAGTCGACCGTCTTGGTGGTGATCTCGATGGTGAAATCGTCGACCTTGGCGTAGCTCGCAACCGAAGGCAGGCGGGTCTTGACCTGCGCGCTCTGCCGCTTGTCGAATTGCGGTGCCTTGTCGTTCAGCACCTTGTCGAGATTCCAGATCACCGCGTCGGCATTGAAGTCGCTGCCGTCGTGGAATTTGACGCCCTTGCGCAGCGTGAAGCGCCATTTGGTCTTGTCGTTGTCGTCGACCTTCCATTCGGTCGCAAGCCCGGGCACCAGCTTGCCCGGCCGGTCGGCAACATCCATCTCCCAGGCAACCAGCGGATCGTAGATCGTGTAGGCGGTGAACTGATAGGCGCCCGCGCCGCGATCGGGCTGGCCGGTGGTCAGCGGAATGTCGGCCATCGAAATGCCGTAGCGCACAATGGACTCGGCTTGCGCCGACATGGCCGGCCAGCCCGCGGTCAAGGCAAGCGCCATTGCCGCCATCAGGATCGAATTGCGCGCACGCATATGAAGGCTCCGTTGGAAAGACGTTGGAGCCAAATCCTGCAAGCATGATGCCAGAATAGGCATCTTCGCTCCGTTCAGGCCCGAGGTGGGAAGAAATGACGCGCCCGGCGGTTATTTGCTGATGAACTATTCCCCTTGGCACAGGCATTGCATACGCTTGCCCAAGAAATAATCACCAAAACGTCACCAGACTCGAAGGGGCTGCTCAGATGCGTAACAGGAAAACCAATGCGACGGCGATCATGCTGGCGCTTGCGATAGCCACAGGCGTGCCGGCGATCGCCAGCGCCGAGACTGTGCTGCGCATTGGCATGACCGCTGCCGATATTCCGCGCACGCTCGGTCAGCCCGACCAGGGCTTTGAGGGCAATCGCTTCACTGGGCTTACGATGTATGACGCGCTGACGATGTGGGACCTGTCGTCGTCGGACAAGGCGAGCGCGATGATCCCCGGCCTTGCGACAGAGTGGAAGGTCGACGATGCCGACAAGACCAAGTGGATTTTCAAGCTGCGCTCCGGCGTCACCTTTCATGACGGCTCGCCGTTCAATGCCGACGCCGTGGTCTGGAACGTCGACAAGGTCTTGAAGCAGGACGCGCCGCAATACGATGCGAGCCAGGTCGGCGTCACCGCCTCGCGCATGCCGACGCTGGTCTCGGCGCGCAAGATCGACGACATGACGGTGGAGCTGACCACCAAGGAGCCGGACAGCTTCCTGCCGATCAACCTCACCAATTTGTTCATGGCGAGCCCGGCCAAGTGGCAGAAATTCTACGACAAGGCCGAAGGCGCCGACGCCAAGGCGAAGTCGCAGGCCGCGTGGGCCGCGTTCGCCAAGGACGCGTCGGGCACCGGCCCCTGGAAGATGTCGAGCTTCACCCCGCGCGAGCGGCTCGAGTTGGTGAAGAACGAGAATTACTGGGACAAGGCACGGGTGCCGAAGGCTGACAAGATGGTGCTGTTGCCGATGCCGGAGGCCAATGCCCGGACGGCGGCGCTGCTGTCGGGACAGGTCAACTGGATCGAGGCGCCGGCCCCGGACGCGCTGCCCGAGATCAAGCAGCGTGGTTTCAACCTCTATTCCAACGAGGAGCCACATGTCTGGCCGTGGCAGTTCTCGCGCGTCGAGGGCTCGCCGTGGAATGACATCCGCGTCCGCAAGGCGGCCAATCTCTGCATCGATCGCGAAGGGCTGCGTGACGGCCTGCTTGCCGGCCTGATGGTGCCGGCGACCGGCACGTTCGAGCCCGGCCATCCCTGGCGCGGCAACCCGACCTTCCAGATCAAGTACGACAAGCCGGCCGCGCAGAAGCTGATGCAGGAGGCGGGCTTCGGTCCGAACAAGAAGCTGACGGTCAAGATCCAGACCTCGGCATCGGGCTCGGGCCAGATGCTGCCGCTGCCGATGAACGAGTATCTGCAACAGGCGTTGGCCGAATGCTACTTCGATGTGCAGCTCGACGTCATCGAGTGGAACACGCTGTTCACCAATTGGCGGCGCGGCACCAAGGATCCGACCGCCAACGGCTCGAACGCCATCAACGTCACTTATGCGGCGATGGATCCGTTCTTCGCGCTGGTGCGCTTCCTGCAGTCGGGCATGGCGCCGCCGGTATCGAACAATTGGGGCTTCAACAACAACCCGAAGTTCGACGAGCTGGTCAAGAAGGCCCGCCAGACCTTCGAGCCGGCGGCGCGCGACGCCGCGCTGGCCGAGCTGCATGCGGCCTCGGTCGACGACGCGGCCTTCCTCTATGTCGCCCACGACGTCGCACCGCGCGCGATGAGCCCGAAGATCAAGGGATTTGTGCAGCCGAAGAGCTGGTTCGTCGACTTCTCGCCGGTCACGGTCGCGCCGTGAGGCGCTAGCCGCGCAATAGGTACACCCTCTCCCCTTGTGGGAGAGGGTGGCTTCGCAAAGCGAAGCCGGGTGAGGGGTTGTCTCCGCGGACGCTCCTTTCTCGATCGGAAATGACTGTATCCGCGGATAGAAACCCCTCATCCGGCGCGCTCGGCGCGCCACCTTCTCCCACAAAGTGAGAAGGAAGAAAGAACGCAACGTGTTCGCCTATACGTCCAGACGGATCGTCTACGTCATTCCGATCGTGCTCAGCGTGGCGCTGGTGTGCTTCCTCTTGGTGCACATCACGCCCGGCGACCCCTTGGTCGCGGTGCTGCCCGCCGATGCCTCGCAGGAGCTCGCCGCGCAATTGCGCACGGCCTACGGCTTCGATCGCCCATTGCCGGTGCAATTCGGCCTGTGGCTGTGGCGCGCGATCCATGGCGATCTCGGCAATTCGATCGCGACCGGGCGGCCCGTCCTGACCGAGGTGATGCGCGCCGTCGGCAACACCGTGATGCTGGCGATCGCGGCCGCGATGATCGGCTTTACGCTCGGCCTGCTGTTCGGCCTGATCGCCGGCTATTTCCGCGACACCTGGGTCGACAAGGTCGCGACCTCGGTTGCGATAGCCGGCGTGTCGCTGCCGCATTACTGGCTCGGCATGGTGCTGGTCATCATCTTCTCGGTGCAGCTCAACTGGCTGCCCGCGGTCGGCGCCGGGCCGGGCGGCTCCGGCGCCTGGGCGTGGGACTGGGAGCATCTGCGTTATCTGGTGCTGCCGGCGATCACCACCTCGGTGATCCCGATGGGCATCGTCACCCGCACGGTGCGCGCGCTGACCGGCGACATCCTGAGCCAGGATTTCGTCGAGGCGCTGCGCGCAAAAGGCCTGCGCGAGACCGAGGTGTTTCGCCACGTCATCAAGAATGCGGCGCCGACCGCGCTCGCGGTGATGGGCCTGCAGCTCGGCTACATGCTGGGCGGCTCGATCCTGATCGAGACCGTGTTCTCCTGGCCGGGTTCGGGCCTGCTGTTGAACTCGGCGATCTTCCAGCGCGATCTGCCGCTGCTGCAGGGCACGATCCTGGTGCTGGCGCTGTTCTTTGTGCTGCTCAACCTCCTGGTCGACATCGCGCAGGCCGCGATCGATCCGCGCATCAAGCGGAGCTAGCCATGAGTGCGATGTTGGATACCGCATTGCAGGCCGTCCCCGCGACCAAGGCGCGTGGCTATTGGGCGACGGTTGGCCGCCGCATCAGGCGCGACAAGGTCAGCATGGCTTGCGCCATCATCCTGGTGCTGATCTTTGCCTCGGCGCTGCTGGCACCATGGCTGCATCTTGCCGATCCCTATCAGGGCTCGATGATCCGCCGTCTCCGCCATATCGGCGCGCCGGGCTATCCGCTCGGCACCGACGAGCTCGGCCGCGACATGCTGGCGCGGCTGATCTATGGCGGACGGCTGTCGCTGGTCATCGGCATTCTGCCGGTGATCTTCGCCTTCGTGATCGGCACCTCGCTCGGCCTCGTCGCCGGCTATGTCGGCGGCAAGCTCAACACCGCGATCATGCGCACGGTCGACGTGTTCTACGCCTTCCCGTCGGTGCTGCTGGCGATCGCGATCTCGGGAGCGCTCGGCGCCGGCATCACCAATTCGATCGTGTCGCTGACCATCGTGTTCGTGCCGCAGATCACGCGCGTCGCCGAAAGCGTCACCACCGGCGTGCGCAACATGGATTTCGTCGAGGCGGCGCGCGCGTCCGGCGCCGGGCCCTTCACCATCATGCGCGTCCACATGCTCGGCAATGTGCTCGGCCCGATCTTCGTCTACGCCACTGGCCTGATCTCGGTGTCGATGATCCTCGCCGCCGGTCTGTCGTTCCTCGGGCTCGGCACCAAGCCGCCGGAGCCGGAGTGGGGCTTGATGCTGAATACGCTGCGCACCGCGATCTACGTCAATCCGTGGGTCGCGGCGCTGCCGGGCGCGATGATCTTCGCGGTCTCGATCTGCTTCAATCTGCTGAGCGACGGCATGCGCAGCGCCATGGACATCAGGAATTAGAGCATGAGCGACGCCAATCTCTCCGTCGATATGCTGGAGCCGGTCGCCGACATCGGCGGCGCCGCGCAGCCGCTGCTGCAGGTCAAGGGACTGACCAAGCACTTCCCGGTGCGCGGCGGCCTGTTCAGTCCGCGCAAGACCGTGCGCGCCGTCGACGACGTCACCTTCGCGGTCATGAAGGGCGAGACCGTCGGCATTGTCGGCGAATCCGGCTGCGGCAAATCGACCACCGCGCGGCTGTTGATGCACCTGATGGCACGCGATGCCGGCGATATCATCTATGACGGAAGGCAGGTCGGCCCGTCGCTCTCGCTGCGCGATTTGCGGCGCGGCGTGCAGATGGTGTTCCAGGACAGCTACGCCTCGCTCAATCCGCGCCTCACCATCGAGGAATCGATCGCCTTCGGGCCAAAGGTCCACGGCATGGCCGACGACACGGCGCGGACGCTGGCGCGCGAATTGCTCGGTAAGGTCGGCTTGCGGCCGGAGATTTTCGCCAACCGCTATCCGCACGAGGTGTCCGGCGGCCAGCGTCAGCGCGTCAATATCGCGCGTGCGCTCGCGCTGTCGCCGCGGCTCGTGATCCTCGATGAAGCGGTGTCCGCACTCGACAAATCGGTCGAGGCGCAGGTGCTCAATCTGCTCGCCGACCTGAAGCGGGAATTCGGCCTGACCTACCTGTTCATCAGCCACGACCTCAACGTCGTCCGCTACATCTCCGACCGCGTGCTGGTGATGTATCTCGGCGAGGTCGTCGAACTCGGCCCGGTCGATGCGGTCTGGGATGCGCCGGCGCATCCCTATACCCGCGCGCTGCTGGCGGCGATGCCGTCATCCGATCCCGACAAGCGCACCGAGGTGCCGCCGATCTCGGGCGATCCGCCCAATCCGATCGATCCGCCATCGGGCTGCCGGTTTCACACCCGTTGTCCGTTTGCGGAGCCGCTCTGCGCAAACGACACGCCAAAACTCAGCGATCTCGATACAATGGGCCATCAAGCGGCGTGCTACATGGCCATTCCTGGCTCGGGGCACAGCCGCGCGCCGGCAAAAGCAAAAGGAGAAAACGCGGCATGACTAGACCCACACCCAAGGATGTCAAGGTGATCGCGCACGTCGCCGACGTGCCCGCCGACGACGAAGTCGCCACCCGGATCGCCAATTCGATCGGGCCGGCATTCGACGGCTTTGCACCGATCTCCGGTACGCTGCCCTTCGATCTCGAACCCGCGAGCTTCCTGCTGGCGCAGATCGCGCAGAAGATCGAGAAGGTGTCTAAATGAGCTCTGATCCGGCCCTGATGACGCTGACCGCGGTCGCCAAGGCGATTGCCGACAAGAAAGTTTCCTCGCATGAGGTGACGCGCGCCGTGCTGCATCGCGTTGCGGAATGGCAGCCGCGCCTCAACGCCTATATGGCGGTCGAATCCGAGCAGGCGCTGGCCGCCGCCACCGAGGCCGATACCGCGCTTGCCAGGGGCAATAGTCGCGGTGCGCTGCACGGCGTGCCGCTGGCGCACAAGGACATGTATTATGATGCCGGCAAGGTCGTGACCTGCGGCTCGCTGATTCGCCGCGACTTCGCGCCGAAGACGACCGCGACCGCCCTGCAGCGGCTGAAGGATGCCGGACAGGTCCGCCTCGGCTCGTTGCAAATGGTCGAGTTCGCCTATGGGCCGACCGGCCACAACGTGCATTACGGCGCGGTGCGCAATCCCTGGAACACCGAGCACATCACCGGCGGCTCGTCGTCGGGCTCGGGCTCGGCGGTCGCCGCGCGGCTCACCTTCGCGGCGCTCGGCTCCGACACCGGCGGCTCGGTGCGCATGCCGGCGCATTTCTGTGGCGTCACCGGCCTGAAGACGACGGTCGGCCGCGTCAGCCGCGCCGGTGCGATGCCGCTGTCGCAGTCGCTCGATACCGTCGGTCCGCTGGCGCAGACCGCGGAGGACTGCGCGCTGCTGCTCGGCCTGATGGCCGGGGCGGACCCGGAGGACCTGACAGCGTCGACACAGCCGGTGCCGGACTATATGGCCGCGACCAAGCAGTCGCTGGAGGGTCTGAAGATCGGCGTCCCGACGGCGTTCTATGTCGACGACCTCGACCCTGAGGTGGCGCGTATCCTCGACGAGACTATCGCCACCTTGAAGAAAGAGGGCGCCGAGATCGTCAAGGTCGAGCTGCCCGATCAGCGCCAGCTCTCTTCGGCTTCGCAACTGGTGCTCGCGGTCGAGGCTGCCGCCTTCCACAAGCGCTGGATGATCGAGCGGCCGCAGGATTACGGTGCGCAGGTCCTGATGCGGCTGCAGAACGGCCTGACCATTCCGGCGGTCACCTATCTCGAGGCGATGCGCTGGCGCGGACCCGCGCTCGCCGCGCACAACGCGGCGGTCAACGGGGTCGATGCGGTGATCGCGCCGTCGTCGCCGGTGCCGGCGCCGACGATCGCGGAGAGCGATGTCGGCAATGGTCCGGGCGCCGACGCGGTGCTGCAGCGGCTGACGCGGTTCACCCGCCCGGTCAACTATCTCGGCCTGCCGTCGCTCTCGATTCCCTCCGGCTTCACCAAGACGGGTCTGCCGGTCGGCATGCAACTGATTGGTCGCTCCTTCGAGGAAGCGGTTCTGCTCCGGATCGGCGCCGCGTTCCAGCGCGCCACTGATTTCCACGCCAGGGTGCCCAAGCTCGCATGACCAACCTCGTCGAGATCAACAACCTCAATATCCGCTTCACCGGCGATCGCACGGTCCATGCCGTGAACGATCTCAGCCTGCAGCTCGGCGAGGGCGAGGTGTTGGGGCTGCTCGGCGAGTCCGGCTCGGGCAAGAGCGTGACGCTGCGCGCGTTGATGCGGCTGTTGCCGAAGAAACGCACGCAGATCTCCGGCAGCGTCAAGGTGCTGGGACAAGAGGTGCTGGCGATGGACGATGAGGCGCTGTCCGGATTTCGCGGCCAGACCGTCTCGATGATCTTCCAGGAGCCGGCGCTGGCGCTCGATCCGGTCTACACCATCGGCCGCCAGATCGCGGAGACGGTGATGCGCCACGAGGGTAAGAGCGAGCGCGAGGCCACGGCCCGCGCGCTCGAAATGCTCGAGGTGGTGCGGATCCCCTCCGCGAAGCGGCGGCTGGACTCCTATCCGCACGAAATGTCGGGCGGGATGCGCCAGCGTGCGATGATCGCGCTGGCGCTGGCTTGCAAGCCGAAGATCCTGCTCGCCGACGAGCCGACCACGGCGCTCGATGCCACCGTGCAGATCCAGATCCTGCTGCTGCTGCGCGAATTGCAGCGCGAGTTCGGCATGTCGGTGATCTTCGTCACTCACGACATCGGTGTCGCGATCGAGATCTGCGACCGCGTTGCGGTGATGTATGCCGGCCAGATCGTGGAGCAGGGCGCCTTGCGCGATATCGTGCGCTCACCGGTGCATCCCTATGCCAAGGGCCTGCTGGCCTCGACCATTCACGGCGCGATGCGCGGCCAGCGGCTGGAAACCATTCCGGGCACCCCGCCCTCGCTCGATCATGCGCCGGCCAGTTGCTCCTTTGCACCGCGTTGCAAGTTCGCCGAGCCGCGCTGCAGCGAGCGCTTGCCGCCGGTCGTGCAGGTCGCTCCCGGCCGTTTGGCACGGTGCATCCTGGCCGAGCCGGCGCCCGCCACGGCCTAGCTCGCCCGCGCGACGGCGTCCGTGATCCAGCGCCGCACCGCCGCGATGCGGCGGTCCCGCGCCTGCTCGGTGCGGGAGACCAGGTAAATCGTCTCACTGTGCGCCGCCTCGAACGCAAACGGCGCCACCAGCCGCTTGCCGAAGCCCGGCCGCGCCTTGATCAGCGGCGCGATCGCAATCGCGACGCCGAGCCCGTGTTCGGCGGCCTCCAGCATCGCCGGCACGCTGTCGAGCCACAGATGTCCGCGCGGAGCGAGATTCGGCAGCCCGGCCTCCCTCAGCCAGGCCGGCCACGCCCGCGGCTGCGTCGTGACATGGATCAGCACCTCGCGCGACAGGTCCGCAGGGGTCCGAAGACCAGCCTTGACCAGCGCCGGCGTGCAGACTGGCAATCCTTTGACCTGTACCAGCGGCTCGACCTTCAGCCCGGTGGCATGTTCCCGCCCGTAGCGGATCGCGACATCGACGCGCGATCCGTTGAAGTCGGCATATTGGTGGGTGGCCTCGATCCGCAGCGTCAGTTGCGGATGGCGCCGCTTGAACTCCGGCAGCGCCGGCAGCAGCACGGCACTGGTGAAGAACGGCAATGAGCTGATCCAGAGCTCGCCGCTGGCCTCGCCGCGTCGCCGCAGCATGTCACGGCTCGCCTCCTGCAGCGTCGCCAGCGCGGCCGACACTTTTGCAAGGTAGCGCTCGCCGTCGTCGGTCAACCGCACCTGGCGCGCGCCGCGGACGAACAGTTTGGTGCCGAACTGCTCTTCCAGCCCGCGGATCTGGTGGCTGATCGCCGACGGGCTCAGCGACAGGTCTCGCGCGGCACGCCGGAAGCTGAGTTGAGTGGCCGCGCGCTCGAAGGCGAGCAGCGCCGGCAGCGGCGGGATCACCCGCGGATCGGGGGCATCCAATGGATGAATCTTGCTCACCTGAAGTGATGAATGGCCTTTTGTCATGGCCGCTATTCTTGGATCAGATTGGCCAAACGCTCAATCCTGCTCATCTCAGGGGATCATTCGCCTTGGCCATCTTCGAACCGCTCGCCACGTCCCATCACTGGAAGCCGGCGGCGCTGGCGGCCGGGCCGTTCACAGGCCTTCAGGGCGGCGCGGTCGCAAGCCTGCTGACCGGCGAGGTCGAGGCCATGGCCGGCGCGCGCAATTGGGGCACCGCGATCTCGGCGGCGGCCTGGTTCCTGCGGCCGACGCCAATGGCGGAACTGCGCACGCACGTCACCGTGGTGACCGAAGGCGGCCGGGTCAGTGTCGTCGACAACACGCTCTGGCCGGCCGGCGAGGAGCAACCCTGCGCGACGGTACGCGTGACGCTGTCGCGCGAGCGTGCCGTCGAGGTCCCGGGATTTTACGGGAGCGCAGCCGATCCGGTGGATCCCACGGTGTTTCCGTTGCGCAGCCCACACGCGGTCCATGGCCGCAGCTGGTTCATGGATGCGATGGAAGCCCGTGCCGGCGGCGATACCGCCTGGTTTCGCTTGCATCACGCCGTCATCGCGGACGCCGGCCCGTTGGCGCGGGTGCTCGGCCCGGCTGACTGGACCCACGGCATCGCGCGGCCGGTCCAGAACGTGGTGGCAGACCCCAATCCGAACCTTGCGGTGCAGCTGTTCCGGTCGCCGCGGGGCGCCTGGATCGGCGTTCGCGCCGATGCGCGCTGGCGCCCGGAGGCGGGGCTCGGCGTCGGCAGCGGGGTGTTGCTCGATGTGGATGGCGAGATCGGCCGGGTCTCGATGTCGGTCATTCTCGTGCCGCTTCCGGGAAGCGCGCCCGCGCGAGGCCAGGGTTCCGCCGCCGGTTAACCCTAATTTATTCCGTCAACTGTCGGTGCGATCACAAAATGAGGCCGCGAACCATGCTTTGGTTCACGCGACTTAAAATGGACGGTGGTCGCAAACGTCTATACAACGTGGCGATCACGTAACTCTTTTGTTTTGCAGAGATCAGTTTTTATGGCAGCCGCGCCCGCTGTCCGGCGTTCCGAACTGGCTGAGGCGCTGCGCGCTTGCCGCAGCGCCTTTATCGGCGTCGGCCTCATCAGTTGCATGATCAACCTGCTCTACCTGACAGGTTCGATGTTCATGCTGCAAGTCTACGACCGGGTGCTGCCGAGCCGCAGCGTTCCGACCCTGGTCGGCCTCGTGGTCATCGCCGCGGTCCTCTACATGGCTCAGGGCGTGCTCGACCTGCTGCGCGGACGGATCCTCGGCCGCGTCGGCACCTCGCTCGACGAAGCGCTCAATGCGCGGGTGTTCGACACTGTCGTGCGGCTGCCGCTGATGGCCGGCAATCGCAGCGAAGGCCTGCAGCCGCTGCGCGACCTCGACAATGTGCGCTCTTTCCTCGGCAGCATGGGTCCCGGCGCGTTCTTCGATCTGCCATGGCTGCCGTTCTACATGGTGATCTGCTTTGCCTTCCATTGGCTGCTTGGCGTCACGGCGCTGGTCGGCGCGATCATCCTGGTGACGCTGACGCTGATCACCGAATACTTGTCGCGCACGCCGGCCAAGGAAGCGATGACGCTCGCGGCGCGGCGCAACGATCTTGCCGCCTCCAGCCGCCGCAACGCCGAGGTGCTGGTGGCGATGGGCATGGCCGGCCGCATGAACAGGCGCTGGAACGAGGCCAACGAGGAATATCTGTCCGGCAACCAGCGTGCGAGCGACGTCACCGGCGGGCTCGGCGCGGTCGCCAAGGTGCTGCGCATGATGCTGCAGTCCGCCGTGCTCGCGGTCGGCGCCTATCTCGTGATCCATCAGGAGGCCACCGGCGGCATCATCATCGCCGGCTCGATCCTGAGCGCGCGGGCACTGGCGCCGGTCGATCTCGCGATCGCGCATTGGAAGGGCTTCGTCGCCGCGCGGCAGAGCTGGCAGCGGCTCAACCGCCTGCTGCAGCAAATTCCGGCGCGGCCCGAGCAGACGCTGTTGCAGGCGCCGGAGAAGAAGCTTTCGGTCGAGGCCGTGACCATGGTCGCGCCGGGCGACCAGCGCGCCATCGTGCAGGACATCACCTTCGCCGTCGAAGCCGGCAGCGGCGTCGGCGTGATCGGCCCGAGCGGCTCCGGCAAGTCGTCGCTGATCCGGGCGCTGGTCGGCGTCTGGATGCCGGCGCGGGGCAAGGTACGGCTCGACGGCGCCGCGCTCGACCAATGGTCGTCCGACCAACTGGGGCGCCACGTCGGCTATTTGCCGCAGGACGTCGAACTGTTTGCCGGTACGGTCGCCCAGAACATCTGCCGGTTCGATCCCGACGCCAAGTCCGACGGCATCATCGCGGCGGCCAAGGAGGCCGGCGTGCATGAGATGATCATCAAGATGCGCGAGGGCTACGACACCCAGGTCGGCGAGCAGGGCACCGCGCTCTCCGCGGGCCAGGCGCAGCGCGTGGCGCTGGCGCGGGCGCTGTACGGCAACCCGTTCCTGATCGTGCTGGATGAGCCGAACTCCAATCTCGACAGCGAAGGCGACGAGGCGCTGACCCGCGCGGTGCGCGGCGCCCGCGAGCGCGGCGCGGTCGTCATCGTGGTTGCGCACCGGCCGATCGGCATCGAGGGCGTCGACCATCTGCTGGTGCTGAAGGACGGCCGCATGCAGACCTTCGGGCCGAAGGAGGCTGTGCTCGCGCAGGTGCTGCAGCGTGCCGCGCCGCCGGTGCCGACGCCGATCAAGATCGTCGCGGATGCGGGAGCCGCAAAGTCATGACCGATCAACCGCGCAACGCACATCGCTCGATCCGCAAGCATCTGATCGTCGGCCTCGCCGTGGTTCTGGTTCTCGGCGGGGGCGTCGGCGGCTGGGCCGCAACGGTGCCGATCTCGGGTGCGCTGATCGCGCCGGGCTCGGTGGTGGTCGAATCCAACGTCAAGAAGGTGCAGCATCCGACCGGCGGCGTGGTCGGCGAGGTGCGGGTGCGCGACGGCGACGTGGTCAAGGCGGGCGACATCGTCGTGCGCCTCGACGAGACCGTCGTGAAGGCCAGCCTTGCGATCGTGGTCAAGACGCTGAACGGTCTTTATGCGCGCGCGGCCCGGCTCGAGGCCGAGCAGCAGGGCCGCGACAAGATCACCTTCCCGCCGCAGCTGCTCGAGCAGGCCAAGGATCCGGACGTTCGCGACATCATGGCGAGCGAAACCAAGCTGTTCGAGGTTCGCGTCAACGGCCGCACCGGCCAGAAGGCGCAGCTGCGCGAGCGCGTCACCCAGCTCAACGAGGAGATCTCCGGCCTGCAGGCGCAGGAGAGCGCCAAGGACAAGGAGATCGCGCTGGTGCAGCAGGAGCTGGTCGGCGTCCGCCAGCTCTATGAGCAGCATCTGGTGCAGCTGACGCGCCTGACCACGCTCGAGCGCGACGCGGCGCGGCTCTCCGGCGAGCGCGCGCAGTACATCGCCTCGCGCGCGCAGGCCAAGGGCAAGATCACCGAGACCGAGCTGCAGATCATCCAGGTCGACAAGGACATGCTGGCGGAGGTCTCGAAGGACCTGCGCGAGACCAACGACAAGATCGGCGAGTTCGTCGAGCGCAAGGTCACCGCAGAGGACCAGCTCCGCCGCATCGACATCCGCGCGCCGCAGGACGGCGTCGTGCTGCAATCGACCGTGCACACCGTCGGCGGCGTCATTACCGCGGGCGATGCCATCATGATGATCGTGCCGAAGGCCGACGATCTGTCGGTCGAGGCCAAGGTCAATCCGCAGGACATCGACAAGCTGCAGGTCGGACAGAAGACAGTGCTGCGGCTCTCCGCCTTCAACCAGCGCACCACGCCGGAGCTGAACGGCGTCGTCACCCGCGTCTCCGCCGACGTCACCACCGACCAGCGCACCGGGCAGAGCTATTACACCATCCGCGTCTCGATGCCGCCGGAAGAAGTGGCGCGCCTCGGCAGCGAGGTGAAGATCATCCCGGGCATGCCGGTGGAAGCCTTCGTCCAGACCGGCGACCGCACCATGCTGTCCTATCTGATGAAGCCGATGAGCGACCAGTTCATGCGCTCGTTCCGCGAGAAGTGAGCCGCGCGCTGCTCTTGTAGCCCGGATGAAGCGCAGCGAAATCCGGGAACAGTCGCTCAGCGGATGAAGTCGTCCCGGATTGCGCTTCGCTTCATCCGGTCTACGCAGTCCTCGTTAGATTGCAGGCTCTTTCCCCAAGTCGTCCCTGCGAAACCAGGGACCCATAACCACAGGATCGAGTTGTTGAAGCAGGCTGTGGCTCCAGCGGACCATCGTCAATTGCCATCGGTGATTATGGGTCCCGGGTCGCGCTTCCGCCTCCGCTCTTCGAGCCTCGGTGAGACAAGTAGCTTGCCCGGGACGACAGGGAAAAATTACCGTTCCAGATTCTTCAACAACAGCTCCAGCGCCGCCTTCGCAAATGCCTGCATGTTCGCCTGCCGGTCGCCGCTCGCGGTCTCCAGCGTGATCACCTGCTGGTGGGGGCCTGCGACAGCCATGCAGCTGTGGCCGGCGGCATCGCCGTAGCGGTTGCCGGTCGGGCCGGCGGCACCGGTCTCCGACAATCCCCAGTCGGTCGCGAGGCGCTCGCGGATCTGCCGCGCCAGCAATTGCGCGTAAGGTTCCGACGCCGAGCGGATGCCGCGCATGGCGTCGTCGGGAATGTCCATCAGCGCGCGCCGCGCGTCGCGGGTGTAGATCACGCCGCCGCCGAGGAAATAGGCCGACGCGCCGGGAACCGCGAGCAGCGATGCGGAGATCAGTCCGCCGGTTGAGGATTCCGCGACCGCAATCGTCTGCTTGTTCGCGATCAGTTTTGCGGCGACCTGTTCGGCGATGGATGTGAGCGCGTTCATCGGCCTTCTTTCTCGTTGCTTGCCATGAAAATCCCGTGGGGCGTCCTGCCCTCCTAGCACACCACGCAGCCCTTTGCCGAGTTGCAGGCCGCGGCATGGCCTGATTGAATGCAAGACAAGAACCAGGCGCCGCCCGACAAGCTTGTCGTGAGAGCGTGCGCGGAGGAAACATCATGACGTCGCCGATCGCGGGCGGCGTGGATTGCGATCTGCATCCCGCCGTGCCTCACCTCACCAGCCTGCTGCCGTACATGAACGACTACTGGCGCGACCAGGTGACGACGCGCGGCATGACCGACCTGATCTCGCAATCCTATCCGACCAATTCGCCGATCTCGTCGCGGCCGGACTGGCGTCCAGCGCAAGGCAAGCCGGGCTCGAGCCTTGCGGACATGCAGCGGCAGGCGCTCGACCAGTTCGGCACGGCCTACGGCATCTGCAATCCGCTCTACGGCGTGCAGATGGTGTTCTCCGAGGACATGGCCGATGCGTTCTGCCGCGCGCTGAACGACTGGCTGGTCAAGGAATGGCTCGACAAGGACGATCGCCTGCGCGGCTCGATCGTGATCCCGGTGCAGAGCATCGAGAAGGCGGTCGCCGAGATCGAGCGCTGTGCGCAGGACAAGCGCTTCGTGCAGGTGTTGATGCTGGTGATGGGCGACATGCCGCTTGGCAAGCGGCACTACTGGCCGATCTACGCCGCGGCGGAACGGCTCGGCCTGCCGGTCGGCATCCATGCCGGCAGCGCCTATCACAATCCGCCGACCTCGGTCGGCTGGGGCTCCTATCACATCGAGGATTATGTTGCGCAGGCGCAGGCGTTCCAGACCCAGCTCACCAGCCTGATCGTCGAGGGCGTGTTCGCGCGCCATCCGAACCTGAAAATGGTGATGCTGGAGTCCGGCTTCACCTGGCTGCCGCCATTCCTGTGGCGGCTGCACAAGTTCTGGCGCGGCGTGCGCATGGAGACCCCGTGGGTCGACCGCGCGCCGCTGGAGATTGTGCGCAGCAACATCCGCTTCTCGCTGCAGCCGGTCGATGCGCCGCCGGACGGAGACACGCTGAACCGCCTGTTCGACCATATGCAGTCGGACGAATTGATCCTATTCTCGTCAGATTATCCGCATTGGCAGTTCGACGGTGACGAGGTGCTGCCGCACGGGTTGTCGCAGGATCTGGTACGCAAGATCATGATCGATAATCCGCATGCGACCTATGGCCGGCTCAAGGTGAAGGAGAAGACGCCATGAACATCCAGCTCCGCGAGCGTCCCAAAACCGCATCGCCGACCAGCATCAAGACCGCGATCGCCGACTGCGACATCCATCCGGCCCGCGCCACCAAGGATGAATTGTATCCTTATCTCGAAAAGCGCTGGCATGCGCATCTCGAGACCTTCGGCGTCCATGCCTATCAGGGCATGATGGGAGGCCCGCCCTATCCGAAGGCGCAGCCGAATGCGTCGCGCCGCGATGCCTATCCGCCGGAAGGCGGCCCGCAGGGCTCGTCGCTGTCCTTCATGCAGAGGCAGCATCTCGATCCCAACAATGTCGCGCTCGGCGTGCTCAACCCGCTCAACACCGGGCAAGGTACCCGCAATCAGGATCTCGCCGGCGCGATCTGTTCGGCAATCAACGACTGGCAAATCGAGAAATGGACCAGCAAGGATACCCGGCTGAAAGGCTCGGTCGTCGTCGCCAATGAGGATGGCATGTCGGCCGCCGCCGAAATCCGCAAGCGCGCAGGCGACACAAATTTCGTCCAGGTGCTGCTGCTGAGCCGCAATGTCGAGCCGCTCGGCCAGCGCCGCTACTGGCCGATCTATGAGGCGGCACAGGAAGCCGGCCTTCCGATCGGGGTGCACGCATTCGGCTTCGGCGGCAACCCGATCACCGCGTCGGGCTGGCCGAGCTACTATATCGAGGAGATGGTCGGGCATTCGCAGTGCCAGCAGACCGCGCTGGCGAGCCTCGTGCTCGAGGGCGTGTTCGAGCGCTTCCCGAAACTGAAGATGGTGATGGTCGAGGCCGGCTTCGGTTGGGCGCCGTCGCTGGCCTGGCGGCTCGACAAGGTGTTTTCGCGGCTGCATGCCGAGGTGCCGCATCTGAAGCGCAAGCCGTCGGAATATATCCGCGACCACATCTGGTGGACGACGCAGCCGATGGAGGATCCGGAGAGCCGCGACCATCTGTTCCAGACCATCGAGTGGATCGGCTGGGACAGGCTGCTGTTCGCGACCGATTACCCGCATTGGGATTACGACGAGCCGTCGCGCGTGCTGCCGGCCGGCGTCAGCGATGCCAATCGCCAGGCGTTCTATCTCGACAACGCCAAGCAGTTGTACGGTATCGCATGATCCGAAAAAGTGGGAACCGGTTTTTCGAATCAGATCATGCGTGAGAACGATTGATGACGCGGCATGTGATAGCCCCGGTGGACGAGCTGCCGCCGGGTTCGCGAAAATTTCTCGAGATCGACGGACGGCCGATCGCGGTCTTCAACGTCAAGGGCGAGTTCTTCGGCCTGCTGAACCGCTGCCCGCATCAGGGCGCGGCGCTGTGTGAGGGGCCGCTGATCGGGCTCGCGTCGTCGTCGGACCCCGGCGAAATCGAATACACCAAGCTCGGCGAGATCCTGCGCTGCCCCTGGCACGGCTGGGAGTTCGACATCCGCACCGGCCAGTCCTATTGCGACCCGCGCCGCTTCCGCGTGCGCGCCTATCCGGTCAGCGTCGAGCCGGGCACCAATGTGGTGAAGGGACCGTATGTCGCCGAGACCATCAAGGTCGCGGTGGAGAGTGACTACGTGGTGGTGGATTTGTAGCCGCGACCGTCCCGAAATCCTGTTCACCGGAGATGGCAGTCGGTGAGCGTCATGCAAAGCATCCTCTTGCGTGCGTTTGGCCGTCCTCGGGGCCTCCTGGGGAGGCTCGGCGGCATGATCATGTCGCGCACCAATGCAGATTGCGGCGCGTGGGTCGCAGATCGCCTCGAGATCGGACCTGACGACAGCGTGCTCGAAGTTGGGTTTGGTCCGGGCGCCGTCATTCATCGTCTGTCGACATTGGTATCGGCCGGACGCGTCGCGGGCATTGATCCGTCGCAGGAGATGGTCGGGCAAGCTCGCGCCCGGAACGCGGCCGCGATCGAGGATGGTCGTGTCGAGCTTCGGCTTGGCTCCGTGAGCGCATGCCATTCGATGCGGACAGCTTCGATGCGGCGCTGGCGATCAACTCGATGCAGGTCTGGCCGGATGCCGTCGCCGGGCTACGTGAGGTCCGTCGCGTGATGAAGCCGAGCGGCAGGATCGCACTCGGCTTTACGCGCTACTCCGGACAGCCCAAGGAAGGGGTGACGGAAAAGCTGGCAGCGGCCGGCTTCACGCAGGCTCAGCTGGTCGAGACAAATGAGTGGTTCTGTGCGCTGGCGACAAAGCCCGATGCAAGATGAGTTCGTAAGCCGGGCTACGCTGCGCTAACCCACCACCATTCATTCCGCCATCATCTGCCGTTCGCGCGCATAGCGCACCAGCGCGACAAAGCGGTAGATACCGTGCACGAATTTGCCGTAGGGCATGGTGATGAACAGCGCGAACACCACGCCGAGATGCAGCGCCAGCAGCGGGCCCATCGCGGCGGTCTCGCGCCACAGCAGCAAGGCGAGGCCGGTGATGCTGGTCAGGAACAGCATCAGGATGAACGCGGTGTCCATGCCCATGCGCTGCTCGTCGACCAGCACGCGGTCGCGCTTCCATTTCTCGCCGAGCAGGCCGAGCGGGCCGACCACGAGCCCGATGCCGCCGAGCGTGCCGAGCACGACGGGCAGGTCCCACCACGCATAGGGTGCCTCGCGCGCCAGGAGGTAGTGATACAGCGTGCCGACGCAGGTCGCGGCGAAGCACAGCGCGAAGCCATAGAAGGTGAAGTGGTGATACAGCTTGCGGCGGTCGGTCGGCTGGTCGTCCTCGTTGAAGCAGCCGACACCGCCGCCGTCGAGGTAGCGCAGCTCGCCGGCGTCGCGGACCGCCTGCAACAGCGCCTTCGCATCCGTCGTCATGCCGACCGGCTCGCCGATGTCGCGCCAGAAGGCGCGCACGCCCATTACCAGCGCCAGGATCGCGTAGAGCAGGGCTAAGCCGAACAGCAGCGCCATCGCATTGTGCGGCATCAGTTTGTAGAACGCGCCGGGACCGGTGTGGATGCCGGTGAGCACGCCGCGATCACTGACCGCGGCGAAGCCGAAGATAAAGGCGGCGACGCTGAGCGCTGCGATCAGGCTGATGACGAGGCCGTTGTGCGCGAACGCACCGGCAAAGGCGCGCGGCCAAGCATAGGCGGCATAGGATTCGGCGCGCGCGACCGCGAGCGTCTTCGGTACATTGACGTTGAATTCGTGCGGCGGCGAGAACTGGCAGTCGGTGTAGCAGGCGCCGCAGCTATGGCAGAGGTTGGCGAGGTAGTTGAGATCGCCGTCGGAGAAGGCGCGGCGCATCTCCATCGCGGGAAACACCGCGCACAGGCCCTCGCAATAGCGGCAGGAATTGCACACCGTCATCAGACGGTCGGCTTCCTGCAAGATACTCGTCCCGTGCATCGCGTCAGTCCCGCCTTCAGTTCCGCGCATTCTTGGCTGCTTCCCGGCCGGCGACGCGGCCGAACACGCTGCCGATGGTCATGCCGATGCCGGCGGCATAGCCCTTGCCGAGCACGTTGCCGGCCATGATCTCGCCGGCGGCGAACATGTTGGCGGACGGCTTGCCGTCCTTCATCAGTATCCGCGCCTCCCTGTTCACGCGGGTGCCGAGATAGGTGAAGGTGATGCCGGGCCGCACCGGATAGGCGAGATAGGGCGGCGTCTCGATCCGGCGCGCCCAATGCGTCTTCGGCGGCGTGATGCCTTGGGTAGCGCAGTCGTCGAGGATGGTGTGGTCGAAGGTGCCGGGCTGCACCGCGGCGTTGAACTCGGTGATGGTCTTTTCCAGCGCGGCCGCGTCGAGCTCGAGCTTGCCGGCGAGCTCGGCAATCGTCGCACCCGCGATCGGCGGAAACAGCGTCGGCATGAAGCTCGTCACCACGGTCGAGTCGAAGATGATGTAGGCGATCTGGTCCGGCTGCGCGGCGACCAGCCGGCCCCAGATCGCATAGCGCTTGGGCCAGATGTCCTCGCCCTCGTCGTAGAAGCGCTCGGCATGCTTGTTGACGACGATGCCGAACACGACCGAATCGTGACGCGTGATGATGCCGCCGTCGAATTTCGGCGCGCGGGCGTCGATCGCCACGGCATGGCATTGCGTCGGATCGCCGATCTCCTGCACGCCCTTGGCGAGCAGCATCTTGAGGATCGCGCCGCGATTATAGGGCGTGCCGCGGATCAGGAAATTGTCGGCCGCATCGCCCCAGGATTCCTTCAGCCATTCGATGTTGGCCTCGAAGCCGCCGGCGGCCGCAACCAGGGTCGAGGCGCGGACCTCGGTCTTGCCGCCGACCGGCTGCTTCAGCTGCGCCGAAAGGAACATGCCGTCCTCGACCGTGAGATCGATGACCTCGGCATCGTAGAGGATGTCGACGCCGAGCTCCTCGGCGGTGCGATAGAGCGCGTTCAGCATCGCGCGGCCGCCGCCGAGGAAGAACGAGTTGGTGCGGCCAAGGCTCAGCGTGCCGCCGAGCGACGGCTGCCAGCGCACGCCCTGCTCGACGATCCAGTTCAGGATGTCCTTGGACTCGTGGATCATGAAGCGGGCCAGTTCCTCGTCGGTCTGGCCGCCGGTCACCAGCAGCAAATCCTTCCAGAACTCCTCCTCGGTGTAGGGACCGGTGAGGATCTCGGTCGCCGCGTCATGGGCGCAGCGCATGTTGCGGGTGTGGCGGGTGTTGCCGCCGCGATAGAATTTCGGGGCGCCTTCCAGCACCAGGACGGAAGCGCCGGCGCGCCGTGCGCTGATCGCAGCGCACAGCGCGGCGTTGCCGCCGCCGATCACCAGCACGTCGAACCTGCGCGTCAGATCAACCATGCGCTCTTGTTATCGTTGTTGGCATGGAAAGCAACACGGCCGGGCGCATGAGCATGATCCGGAAAAGCGTGTCGCGATTTTCCGGAGAAGTCATGCCCAGCGAGCCCACCCGGCCGCGAAGTGGAATATCAGGCCGCAACCGTCTCGCGCTGCTCGATGGTCTGGCCGCCACGATAGACGATCAGCGCGGCGACGATGCCGAGAGCTGCGGCGCACATCAGCCAGTAGCCGGGCGAAGCCTTGTCGCCAGTTTGCTGGATCAGCCAGGTCGAGGCGAACGGCGTGAAGGTGCCGAACAGCCCGGCCGCCAATGCAAAGGCCAGCGAGAAGCAGGTGGTGCGGACATGCGCCGGCACGATCTCGACCAAGCAGCCCAGCATGGTGCCGCTGTAGACGCCGAAATAGAACGAGAACATCATCTCGACCGCCAGCATCTTGCCGAACGAGGGATTGGTCACCAGCCAGTGCAACGCCGGATAGGCCGTGATGAGGGACAGGCCGGCGATCGCCAGCAGCACCGGCTTGCGGCCGATCCGGTCGGACACCGCGCCGCCGACCGGATTCCAGATGAAATTGGTCACCGCAACCAGCAGCGTCACCAGCAGCGCATCCTGGGTCGAGAGCTTCAGCACGGTCTTGCCGAAGGTCGGCGTATAGACGGTGACGAAGTAAAAGGTGGTGGTGGTCAGCACCGCGATCATCATGCCGAGCACGACGATGCGCCAGTTCGCGATCGCCGAGGCGAACACCTCGCTTGCGGTCGGATGCTTCTTCATCGCGAGGAACGCCGGGGTCTCCTCCAGCGTCCGGCGCAGGAAGAAGATCACCGGGATGATCAGGCAGCCGACGAAGAACGGGATGCGCCAGCCCCAGGAGGCCACGGTCGCGGCCGGCATGCTCTCGCTGAGGACGAAGCCGAGGATCGAGGCGACGAAGATCGCGACCTGCTGGCTCGCCGACTGGAACGAGGTGTAGAAGCCGCGATTGCCGGGCGTGGCGATCTCCGCGAGATAGACCGAGACGCCGCCGAGCTCGACGCCGGCGGAGAAGCCCTGCAGCAGGCGCGCGATCAGCACGATGATCGGCGCCGCAATGCCGATGGTCGAATAGCTCGGGCAGAGCGCGATCACCACGGTGCCGATAGCCATGATCGACAGCGTCACGATCAGGCCCTTGCGGCGGCCGATGCGGTCGATATACGCGCCGAGCACGACGGCGCCGACCGGGCGCATCAGGGCGCCGAGCCAGAAAACGCCGAACGCGTTGAGCAGCGCCGCGGTCTCGTTCTCGGAGGGGAAGAAGGCCTTCGCAATCGCCTGGGCGTAGAAGCCGAACAGGAAGAAGTCGAACTGCTCGAGGAAATTGCCGCTGGTCGCGCGAAGGATGGCGCCAAGACGCGATTTGATCTGCGGGACTTGCGATGAACTCGACTGCGACATAACGCCCTTTCCTCCCCGTGACAAAAACGGCCGGCGCAAATTGTCTCGCCGGCCAAAGCAGTTAACTGCCATGTGCGGCAATTTGGCACGGCTGTCCGGCGCGACCAACCCGGAATCACGCGGGGGGCTATGGGAAAAAAGCCGTAGGTGGAAATCGCAGGGAGCCTTTCGAGCGAAGGGGATATTGGTTCGCGCGAAGAAACCTCGTCAAAACAACGATCTGGCGCTTCGGCCCAGGTCCAATCAGAACCGAAGCTCCGGCCGGCGCGTGCGGCGCATCAAGGCGCCGCGTGCGCCGTTGTGCCGAGCCAGCTCCGGAACGCGGAGAGCTTTGGCGTATCGGCGCGTCCCTGCGGCGAAACCAGGTAGAAGCCGGCGTCGGCCGGTAGCGCGATCTTGAAGGGAACCACGAGGCGACCCTTGGCGATGTCGTCCTGCACATAGGAGGTGCGGCCCATCGCGATGCCGATGCCGTCGATCGCGGCCTGGATCGTCACGAACAGCAGGTCGAAGGTGACGCCGGGCTGCTTGGAAATATCGGTCGGCAGCCCCGCCGCGGTCAGCCACAGCCGCCAGTCGTCGCTGTTGGCGTTGCTGGTGTGCAGGAGCGTGTGATCCCTGAGGTCTTCAGGGCATTTCAGCGGCCTGGTTCCCTGCAGCAGCGACGGGCTGCACACCGGAAACAGCTCATCCGCCATCAACCAATCGGCACGCAGGCCCGCCCATTGGCCGCGGCCATAGCGGATCGCCGCGTCGACCTTGTCGCGCTGGAAGTCGACCAGGCTGGTCGAGGTGGTGATGCGAACGTCGATGCCGGAATGCGCCTCTTGGAAGGCCGACAGCCGCGGCAGTAGCCATTTGGCGGCAAGCGATGCCAGCGTCGAGACCGTCAGCACGTGATCGTCGTCCCGGCGCAACAGGCGATCGGTGGCGAGCCTGAGGTCGTTGAAGGCGGCCCGGACGCCGGGAAGGTATTCGGCAGCCTCCGGCGTCAGGCTCAGCGAGCGGTTTTGGCGGACGAACAGGCGGGCGCCGAGCTCCTCCTCAAGCCGCCGGATCTGATGGCTGATCGCGGTCTGCGTCACGTTCAGTTCGGACGCCGCCAGCGTGAAGCTCATATGCCGCGCGGCGGCCTCGAACGCCCTCAGGCCATTCAGCGAAGGCAGGCGGCTGGTCATCTCTGGGGCGTCTCCAAATACATGACTTTGATTCATGCGAAACGGTACAAAGTGTCGTTTGTGAGCGGGCCGAATAGCCCCGATATTACCGCCAACAGGTTACCGACAGGAGCCGCAGATGTCCATTTTCACCCATGAACCGATGACAAATCATCATACCCCCGGATTGCTGAACCAGGTCGGCGAGACGCTGCATGTCTGGTGGGAGCGCTACGAGCGCCGCCGCGAGCTGTCGCAGTGGACCGAGCGCGACCTGCACGACATCGGCATGTCCCGCAGCGACATCGTGTTCGAGACCGAGAAGCCGTTCTGGCGGGCCTGAGAAGGACGCCACCGCTGGCGTCGCCTCGATCGAGGGACGCCGGCTAATTTCTTCACCCGAGGAGCGTGTCATGGTTGCGCTGCATCTCGACGATCTCAAGCAATACTCTGACGTGCTGCGCGCCAAGAACGGCAGCGAGGTCAAGGTGCGCTTCGTCGAGCCGCGCGACCGCGAAGAGCTGCAGAGCTACATCCGCTCGCTCTCCGCGGGGTCCCGTTACAACCGCTTCCTGGGCGCGTTGAGCGAGCTGCCGAAGACGGAGCTCGAACGTTTCATCCATGTCGGCGAGGCTGACCGGTTCACGGTGGTCGCGACGATGCTGGTCGATGGCTTTGAGACCATCGTCGGCGAAGCCCGCTACGCCTTCCATGCCGATACGTCGAGCGTCGAGTTCGGCCTGTCGATCGATGACCGGTGGCAGGGCCACGGCATTGGCAAGGCGCTGCTCAGGAATCTCGAATGCCGTGCGGCGTCCTTCGGAGCCGAACGCATCTTCGGCGACACGCTGCGTTCCAATGCGACGATGATCGGCCTCGCCCGCAAGTCGGGCTACGCCTTCACCCAGAGCCCCGGCGACTGGAAGCTGGTGCGCTTCGTGAAAGAGATCCACGTCGAACCGCAAGACATTCCCTGTGCCAGCTGGCGGCTTGCCGCCACTTCCCGCTTGGCCGCGATGTCCTCGCTTGCGGTTTGACTGACTAGGCCCGGTTCTGGCCCCTCCAGAACCGGGCCCTTTTCTTTTCCCAACCGGTGCCGCGACTGCTACTCGTCATGCGCGGGCTTGACCCGCGCATCCATTGAGCGAAAGCGTTTCTTTCGATGCATTGCCGGGTCAAGCCCGGCAATGACGGACATCGAACTAGGATCAACTCCCCCGAAACACCGGCTTGCGCTTCTCGATGAAGGCCTGCACCGCCTCCTTGTGATCGGCCGTCGTGGTGAGCCGGATCAGCCGCTCGGCCTCGTGGTCGCGCGCGGTGGCGAAGTCGAACTGCAGCGCCTCGTCGAGATTGTCCTTCATGTAGCGCAGCGCGAGGGTCGGGCCTTCGGCCATCGACTTCGCCAGCGCAAAGGCCTCGTCCTGCAGCGTTTCGTCCGGCACCACGCGATTGACGAGACCGATCTGCTCGCATCTCGCGGCGTCGACCTTCTCCGAGGTGAACATCAGCTCGCGGGCGCGCGAGGTGCCGACCAGCCGCGTCAACAGCCATGCCATGCCGTAATCGCCGCTCAGCGCCACGCGCAAGTAACCGGTCGAGATGAAGGCGGATTGCGCCGCGATCCGGATGTCGCAGGCCATCGCGATCGCAAGGCCGGCGCCGACCGCGGGACCGGGAAGGGCAGCAATGGTCGGCTTGCGCACCGAGGCCAGCGAGCCGGTGAGCAGGCGCTGGCGCTCCTGCAAATCCGCGACCTTGTCCTCATAGGACATTTCGAGCTTCTTCTTGTCGCGATGCGCGCCCATGCCCTTGACGTTGCCGCCGGCGCAGAACGCCTTGCCGGCGCCGGTGACGAGCAGCACGCCGACCTCGGGGTTCTCGCCGCAGGTCCTGATCATCGTGCGCAGCGCCGGCGTCAGCGTGTCCGACAGCGAGTTGCGGGCATCCGGGCGGTTCAGCGTGATGACGGCGACGCGATCGCGGATTACGCAGAGCAGTTCGTCGGTGCCGGTCTCGATCTTGATTTCAGCGGTCATGTCGTCGCTCCCCATGTCTGTTTGTTTCGTCATTCCGGGGCGATGCGAAGCATCGAGCCCGGAATCTCGAGATTCCGGGTCTGGTGCTAGCGCACCATCCCGGAATGACGGTGAAAGTTACTTCACGCGGTAAGCAAAAGGCGCCAAGCCTCGTGCGCACCGCCTCACAGCTTGCTCGCGATCTTGATCACGTTGGCGTTTGCGTTCAGCCTACGCCGCTTGCATGATCTCCGTCATCTCAAAACTTCTCAACCCAGGGCCGCAATTCCAGCTCCCAGGTCCAGGCGCTGCGCGGCTGCTGCAGCACGTTCCAGTAGCTCAATGCAATCGCGTCGGGATCGAGCATCGAGTCCGGCCGGTCGGCGGGCTCGGCGCGGGCAGCGCTGCGGATGCCACCGTCGATCACGAAATGCGCGACGTGAATACCCTGCGGCGACAGTTCGCGCGCCATGCTCTGCGCGAGGCCGCGCAAGGCGAACTTGCCCATCGCGAACGGCGCCGATTGCGCATAGCCCTTCACGCTGGCGGAGGCGCCGGTGAACAGGATTGCGCCCTTCTTGTTGGGCAGCATGCGCTTCGCCGCCTCCTGCGCCACCAGGAATCCGCCGAACGCCGAGACCGCGATCGCCTGTTCGACCTCTGAAGGGACCAGTTCGACGAAGGGCCCGCGCGAGCGGCCGGAGGCGTTGTAGACCACGAGATCAGGCGTTCCGATCTCGCGCTCGACCAGACCAAAAAGACGTTCGACATCCTCGGCCTTGGTGGCGTCGCAGGCATAGGCCCGCGCGCCTGTTTCGGTGCAGAGCGCGCCGAGCTTCTCGATGCTGCGGGCGCCGAGTGCCACACGAATTCCCTCCCGCGAAAATAGCCGCGTCAGCGAGGCGCTGAGGCCCTCGCCGGCGCCGACGATCAGGGCGATCTTGTATTTTGGAATATCCATTGGGCTTTCCTTTGCTCGGCCGGAGGAGGATAGTCGTGCCCAAACAAATGAGCACCGAAGCCGGGAATTCAATGCAGCCGCACAAGCAGGATCCGAAAACGTCAGCCGCCAGCCAGCCGGGCCTGCTGGCGCCCGACACGACGGGAATGAATTTCTACCGGGCCGATCCGGCGCTGACCGACCTTCTGAAGCTGCATTTGCCCGATGCATTGTTCCGCCATATCGAGTCGCATCTCGACCGCCTCGGTGGATTGGCCGGAGGCTATCTCGACGAATGCGCGCGGCTTGCCGACCGGCATACGCCGGTGTTGCACCAGCGCGACAAGTTCGGCCGCGACGTGCAGCACATCGAATATCATCCGGCCTATCGCGAGATCGAGAAGGCCGCGTTCGGCGAGTTCGGCATTCACGCGCTGTCGCTCCGCAAGGGCATCATGGGCTGGCCCGACAAGTATCCTGTCGTCGCCAAGCACGCCTTCACCTTCCTGTTCAACCAGACCGAATTCGGCATGGGCTGCCCGATCAACGTCACCGACGGGTGCGCCAAGCTGCTGGCAAATTTCGGCAGCGAGGCATTGAAGGCGAAATATCTCGACGGCCTGACCCAGACCGACATGAGCAAGCTGACGCAGGGCGGCCAGTTCATGACCGAGAAGGAGGGCGGCTCCGATGTCGGCACGCTGACCACGCGCGCCGTGCAGGAGGGCGACCACTGGCGGCTCTATGGCGAGAAGTGGTTCTGCTCCAACGCCGATGCCAAGGTGGTGATGCTGCTGGCGCGGCCGGAAGGCGCCGGGCCGGGCACCCGCGGCGTCGGCCTGTTCCTGATGCCGCGTTTCCTCGACGACGGTTCGCAGAACCATTACCGGATCGTGCGGTTGAAGGACAAGCTCGGCACCCGCTCGATGGCCTCGGGCGAGATCAAGTTCGACGGCGCGATCGCCTACGCCGTCGGCAAGCTCGACCGCGGCTTCGTGCAGATGGCCGAGATGGTGAACTCGTCGCGGCTCTCCAACGGCGTGAAGTCGACCGCGCTGATGCGCCGCGCCTGGCACGACGCGATCACCGTGGCGAAGGGCCGCGTGGTGTTCGGCCAGCGCATCATCGACCTGCCGCTGGCGCGGCGGCAGCTGATGAAGATCATGCTGCCGACCGAGCAGGCGCTGTCGATGAGCTTTTTGACCGCTGACGCGCTCGACCGCGCCGAGGCAGGCAGTCAGGACGCCGCGGCGCTGCTTCGCATCCTGACGCCGACGCTGAAATTCCGCGCCACTCGCGACGCCCGAAAGGTCTGCGGCGATGCGATGGAGATGCGCGGCGGCATCGGCTACATCGAGGAATTCGTCACGCCGCGGCTGCTGCGCGACGCGCATCTCGGCTCGATCTGGGAGGGCACCGGCAATATCGTCGCGATCGATGCGCTGAAGCGTGCGGTCGGCCGCCATGGCGCCGACAATGCGCTCGCCGCCGATCTGCATGCGCGGCTCGATGATAGCGCGAATGTTCCGCAAGCCTGGCGCAACCGGCTGCGCGATCTTAGCGACCGTGCGGTCGCGTTTGCGCGCGAGGTGGCGAGCCGCATCGACAATGAGGGCGATGCGCGCCGCGCCACCAGCCTGCTCTATCATGTCGCAAGCGCGGTCGCGCTGGCGTGGGAGGGCGGGCGCATCCACCAGATGCGCGGCGATGCGCGTCGGCTGTTGCTGTCGCGGATGGTGATCGACCACCGCGTGCTGCCGGGCGATCCGTTCCGGCTAACGGAAAATACCGTTCAGCGCAGGATGACCGAGCACCTGCTCGGCGATCGCGCGGTCGGCATGGCCGAGGTTGGCGAATTGCTTGACGCAGCGTAGGCTGCTGCGCGAGCGAACTTTTCAAACAATCAAAAACGTCAAGGGAGACCCCGATGAAGGCCGCCGTCCTGCATGAAGTCAATCAGCCGCTGGTGATCGAGGACGTCAGCGTGCCCAATCCGGGGCCGCGCGAGGTCCTGATCCGCACCGCGGTCGCGGGCCTCTGCCATTCCGATCTGCACTTCATGGAAGGCCTCTATCCGCATCCGCTGCCGGCGGTGCTCGGCCATGAATCGGCCGGCGTGGTCGAGAAGGTCGGCTCCGACGTCAATTACGTGAAGCCCGGCGATCACGTCGTCACCTGCCTGTCGGTGTTCTGCGGCACCTGCGACAACTGCACCACCGGCCGCACCGTGCTGTGCACCGACACCACGGTGAAGATGCTGCCCGGCGCCTCCAACCGCCTGTCATGGGGCAGGAAGGAGAAGCTCAACCAGTTCCTCAATCTGTCGTCGTTCGCCGAGCAGATGCTGGTGCACGAGAACGCCATCGTGAAGATCAAGAAGGAGATGCCGCTCGATCTCGCCGCGCTGATCGGCTGCGGCGTCATCACCGGTTATGGCGCGGTGGTGAACACCGCGAAGGTGACCGCCGGCGAGACGGTGGCTGTGATCGGTTGCGGCGGCGTCGGCATGGCCGCGATCAACGGTGCGCAGATCGCCGGCGCCGGCCGCATCATCGCGATCGATACCAATCCGGCCAAGTTGCAGCTTGCGACCAAGCTCGGCGCCACCGATATCGTCGATCCGGCCCGCGGCGACGTGGTCCAGCAGGTGCGCGAGCTCACCGGCGGCGGCGTGCAGCACTCCTTCGAGGTGCTCGGCCGCAAGGACACCGCCGAGCAGGCCTTCGCCATGCTGGCGGCGGGCGGCACCGCGACCATCGTCGGCATGATCCCGTTCGGCCAGAAGATCGAGCTGCACGGCTTCGACTTCCTGCGCGAGCGCCGCATCCAGGGCTCGTCGATGGGCTCCAACCACTTCCGCGTCGACATGCCGCGCCTCGTCGACTTCTACATGCGCGGCAAGCTGCATCTGGAAGACTGGATCTCGGCCAAGCTGAAGCTCTCCGAGATCAACGAGGGCTTTGCCAACATGAAAGCCGGCAAGACGCTGCGCAGCGTGATCATGTTTGATAGCTGAGCGTGTGTCGTCCCGGCGTAGGCCAGGGACCCATACGCCGCGGCCTCGCTTTGGGCACGTGGGTGGACGACTTTCTTTACTCACCACAAGCTGCGGTGGTTATGGGTCCCGGCCTGCGCCGGGACGACACCTGAATCGCTCACCGCGCGACATGCGCGGATACCGCGCGCCATTTTCCGTTCTGCCGCGCCCAGCAATCGGTATAGCGGCCGTGCGCCGGCTCACCGTCCGCGTTGGTGTAGCTGGTCTGGGCGTGGATGATGGCGAAATCGCCGAGGATGCGGATTTTGACGTCCTCGGCCTTCAGGCCCTTGATCTTCACCGGGATCGCGGTCTGCTTCAGGAAGGCAGCGCGGTCGACCAGGCTCTTGTCGGGATTGGTGCAGTAGAAGTCCTGCGCCAGAATTTCGTCGAAGCGCTTGACGTCGCAGTTCTGAACGGAGTCAACGTAGTCCTTGTTGAGCTTTGTCAGCTCCTCGAGATCGTTGCTCATTGGCCTTCTCCCTGGTTTTGTTGTCCGTCATTGCGAGCGCAGCGAAGCAATCCATCTCGCCGCTCGTTGAGATATGGATTGCTTCGTCGCTTCGCTCCTCGCAATGACGGTTTTTTCCAGCACCTAATCATCGAACATCTTCGGCGGCACGAAGCCGCCGAATTCGTGCTCGATCAGCTCGGCGAGCTTGAGCGGCGTGCGGTCCTCGAGCCATGGGCCGACGATCTGCACGCCGACCGGCAATCCGTCGGGCGCAAAGCCGGTCGGGATCGCAGTCGAAGGCAGGCCGGGCAGGGTCGCGATGCCGGGCCAGGCGAGCTGGTCGGTGTAGATGTAGGGCTCGCCGTCGATCAATATCCGCCGCTGCTCCTGGTCGGGCTCATGATCGTGCGGATAGGCCGGCGTCGGCATGATCGGGCAGATCACCGCGTCGAACGATTTGAACAGCTCGCGCCATTGCGCGCGCAGCCGCGAGCGGGCGACTGTCGCCTGTACCCAGTCGCGGTGGCTGAGCGCGATGCCGCGCAGCCGTTCGGCCTGCAGGCTGTTGTCGCCGGCGGGCAGCGCGGCCGCTGCCGCGCAGGCGCCGGCATAGACCTCCGGCGGGAAGGTCGCGGCGAGGAACGACAGCAACATCCGCATATAGAGCCGCGAGGACGCCGCGAAATCCGGCAGCAGCGGGCTCGACCGCGATATCTTGGCGCCGGCCTTGTCGAGGTGGCTCGCGAGCTTGTCGATGCTGCCGCGAACCGCCTTGTCGGTCGGCAACACCGAATCGGTGTCGATCACGAGGATCCGGAAATCCTTCAGGCTGGCGTGGCGCGCCGCCGGCAGGTCGAGGCGATAGGCCTTGCCGGCATCGAGCGGATCGGGAGCGGCCATCACGTCGAGCAGCAGCGACAGGTCGGCCGCGCCGCGCGCCATCGGGCCGGTTACCGCAAGGTCGCGCTCATAGATGATGGGCGGTGCCGGCGGCGCGGTGTGGCCGCGCGACGGCAGCAGCGCGAAGGTCGGCTTGTGCGCATAGACGCCGCAATGAAACGCCGGCACGCGCAGCGAGCCGCCGATGTCCGAGCCGAGCGACAGCGCGCCATAGCCCGCGGCGAGCGCCGCCGACGATCCGCCGGAGGAGCCGCCCGGCGTGCGGCCGAGGTCGTAGGGATTGTTGGTGGTGCCGTAGATCTCGTTGTAGCTCTGCCAGTCGGCGAGCCCGACCGGCACGTTGGTCTTGCCGAGGATGACGCCGCCGGCGTCCTTCACGCGCTGAATCGACAGCGCGTCCTCGGTCGGGACAAAATCCTTTTGCGGCAGGAAGCCCCAGGTCGTCGGCAAGCCGGCGACGTTGAAGGATTCCTTCACCGTCATGGGGATGCCGAGCAGCGGCCTGTGCTCGCCGCGCGCGATCGCGGCATCCGCAGCGCGCGCAGCGGCGAGGCCGCGCTCGAAGTCGCGCACGCAGACCGCGTTGACCTTGCCGTCGTGGCGCTCGATGCGGCCGATCGCGTCCTGTGCGAGCTCAACTGCCGAGACCTGCTTGTTGCGCAGCGCCTTCGACAATTCGACGGCGGTCTTGAAGCTGTATTGCGATTTGGCCACGGCGTGCTCCCGGTTTGTTGTTGGCGCGATGATGGGCAGTTTGGCTGCCGCCCGCAAGCGCTGTAGCCGTGACGTTGTCGCCGTGTTTGATCGGAATTGCTCTGCTCTACCTCGCCCCGCTTGCGGGGAGAGGTCGCCGCGCGCTTGCGCGGCGGGTGAGGGGGTACAGGTACGTCGACTTGCGTCACGTGTGGATATGGCCCCTCACCCCAACCCTCCCCGTAAGAACGGGGAGAGGGAGAATCGAACCGTTGCTACGCCGCGCCGATCAGGATGCCGACCGCGAGCACGATCGCGCCGCCGAGCACGATCTGGAATACCGCCTGCAGGAACGGCGTGTCCATGTAGCGCGCGCGGATGAAGGCGATCGCCCACAATTCGAAGAACACCACGATCCCGGCGATCGCGGTCGCGATCCAGAATGCGTTCGGCCAGGCATCGGGCACCAGATAGGGAATGGTGTGGCCGAGCCCGCCGAGCGTCGTCATCAAGCCGCAGGTCAGGCCGCGCAGCCAGGGCGAGCCGCGGCCGGTCAGCGAGCCGTCGTCGGACAGCGCCTCGGCAAAGCCCATGCTGATGCCGGCGCCGATCGAGGCGGCAAGCCCGACCAGGAAGGTTTGCCAGTTGTGATGCGTTGCGAAGGCGGCGGCGAACAGCGGCGCCAGGGTCGAGACCGAGCCGTCCATCAATCCGGCGAGACCCGGCTGCACATATTGCAGCACGAACATCCGCCGCCGCGTGCGGTCTTCCTCGGCGCGCACGTCCGGCTTGAGGATCTCGCCGGTCAGCTTCACCGCGAGCTTCTCGTGGCCCTTCTCCTCCTCGGCGAGATCGCCGAGCAGCCGCCGCACGCCGACATCCTCGGCCTTCTCGGCGGCTTTGGCATAGAAGCGCTCGGCTTCCAACTCCATGGTCTCGACTTCCTTGCGGATGGTGTCGAGCGGCAGGTTCTTGGTGAGCCAGATCGGGCGGCGGCGCAGGAAGCCTTTGACGTCCTCGCGCCGGATCGGCGGCAGATGCGCCCCGAAGCGCTGCTCGTAGGTTTCCAGCAGTCGGTGGCGATGGCCGCGCTCCTCCTCGGCCATCTCCTCGAAAATCTTGGCGGTATCGGGATAGCGCCCGGCGAGATCCTCCGCGAACGTCATGTAGATGCGGCTGTCCTCCTCCTCGGAGGCGATCGCGACCGCCAGCACCTCGCGCTCGGTCAGATCGGCAAAGTTCTTCACGGCAACGCCTTGTTCACAGAGTTTAAAATTAGAATAGTTCTAAACTATAGGGTTGCACCGGTGCCGGGTCAAATCCGGATCGGCCCGGATTCGCTGTTGCAGCACCGGCAAGCCGCGCGGGTTGAGCGAAGAAAACGCCTGAGATCAACGGGATGCGACGCGACGGCCGAACGGGAATCTAGCGCTGTGCGCCGGCGTCTCGCAGGAATGTGAGCAGCAGCCGGCTCACCTCATCGGGCTGCTCCTGCTGCACCCAGTGGCCGGCACCGTCGACCAGATGACAGCCGATCATGTTGGTGCAGGCTTTCGTCTGCATCGCCTCGAACACGCCAGGCCGCTGATAGGTGCCCCAATCCTGTTTGCCCGAAATGAAGGCCGACGGCTGGTCGATCGTGCGGCCGCTCCAGGTCTGTAGCTCCGGGACGAACGCCCCCGAGGTGCCGCAGCGATACCATTGCAGCCCGCCCTGGAATCCGGTCCGCTGATATTCGGCGCTGTAATATGCGAGCTCGCTATCCGGCAGCCACGTGTTGGCGGCGATCGCCTCGCGCGACGGCATCTCCTCGGCGACGGTGGCGGCCATGTCCTTGGCGAAATCCATCACGTAATAGGTCGGCAGTTTTGCCAGTTCGCCTGCCGACCAGGATTGCAGCGGATACGGCTTGTTGTCTTTCCAGTCCGCGCTTTTGTGGTGGTAATAGGCACGCAGGAAGTCGTGCACGCCCTGCGGCGCGCGATGCATGTCGTCACTGGCCGGGCGCGTCGAATAGTACCATTGGTAGTGCTTGCGCGGCCGCGGCAGCGCGGCGAGCTCGCGATGCACGGGGTCGTCGGTCGCTGGCTTTGTCGGCGCGCTCGCGGTGTTGAACGGCAGCGACGGCGGCCCCGAAAACGGCGCGCTCATCATCACCACCGCGCGGAACACGTCGGGCCGGATCAGTGCGCACCACGCCGCAACCGACGAGCCGAAATCGTGCCCGATCACCGCATCGACGTGCTTGTAGCCGAACGCAGCGACCAGCCCGAGCGCATCGCGCACCAGATTGGGCAGGCGGAATGACGCAAGATCGCCGTCATACTCCGCACTCCACCCTGATGTGCGGCCATAGCCGCGCTGGTCCGGCGCGATCACATGATAGCCGGCGGCGGCGAGCTTCGGCATCACCTTGCGCCAGGAGAACGCCAGCTCCGGAAAGCCGTGCAGCAGCAACAGGCAGGGCCGGCCGGATGTTTCGAAGCCCGCTTCCAGCACATGCATGCGCAGGCCGTTGATCCCGTCGACATAACGCGAGCGGATGGTGGAGGGCAGCGGGATGTCGGGGAGGGCTGGCATCGGAGATCACCTGTTTGGCATCGCCGCACAACCAGCGCATTTCGCTGTATGCTGGCGGCCATTGTTTCACGATAGCAACTTTGCCCAGGGGATGCATACCGCATGCGCCACGCCGGGATTGCAGAGCTGACCGGCTCGATGTCGCGCCTCGGTCTGACGGTCGTGGCCGCAAGCTTGATGCTGGCATCGGCCGTGCGTGCCGCCGACATCAAGCAACTGACCGAAAGACTGCCGCACGCCTATATCGGCGAATTCCTGTGGGACGGTGACACGACGGTGCAGCACCTCGTCATCACCTTCGACAAGGTGCAAGCGCTGAACGAGCAGAACGCGGAAGCGCGCGGCTGCGGGTCATACGAGGTCGGCGGTCACGTAACCAAGATCGGCGTGCAGATGTTCATCCGGCTGTCCGATCTCGAGGTCGAGCTGTTTGAGCGGTCGCCCGACGACAGTGGATCGTTCGAGACCGAGGGCAGCCACCGCGGCAAGCTGTCGGAGGATTTTCAGCAGATCGATGCGCAGTGGACCACCACGGCAAATGGCAAGCACGGCCAACTGCATCTGCGCGCCGCGGCGTCTGCCGCGTGCGAACCGGCGGCGGAGTTGTAGGTCGGCGGGGTGCGCGCAAGCGGCGTCCCGCGTGCGCTCTTCATCCTCCCCCGGACCGTTTGCACTATTTCGGAATATTGGAAATCTATCTCTGAGTTGCCCGACGTGTCAAGCTGCCTTGTCGAACGCGGGCAGCCGCCAGCTCCTTTGCATGGGGTTGTTTTCGATATTTTGGCCGCGGCGCGACGACGGCCCCTCCGGGGAGCGGCGAACCGCGGTCACGGCCTGGCAGGCACCTTCGGCCAATAGCGGTCGCGCAGATGGCGCTTCACCAGTTTGCCGGTCGGCGTGCGCGGCAGCTCTTGCTCGAAGTCGATGCTCTTGGGGCATTTGATCGGCGACAAGTGCTGCCGGCAGAACGCGATCAGCTCGGCCTCGAGCTCCTTGCCGGCCCTGGTGATGTCGTGCGGCTGCACCACGGCCTTGACCTCTTCGCCCATCTCCTCGTTCGGCACGCCGAACACCGCGACGTCGGACACCGCCGGATGCGTGATCAGGACGTCCTCGGTCTCCTGCGGATAGATGTTCACGCCGCCGGAGATGATCATGTAGCTCTTGCGGTCGGTCAGATAGAGGAAGCCCTCTTCGTCGAGGTAGCCGACATCGCCGAGCGTCGACCAGCCCTTGGTGTTGTAGGCCTTCTTCGTCTTCTCCGGATCGTTGTGATAGGAGAACGCCGGCGCGTCGGCGAAAAAGACCTGACCGATCTGGCCGGTCGGCGCTTCCTCGTCGTTCTCGTCGAGGATCTTGACCTTGCCGACCACCGCGCGGCCGACCGTGCCGCGGTGGGTCAGCCATTGCTGCGAGGTCGAGACCGTGACGCCATTGCCTTCGGAGCCGGCGTAATACTCGATCAGGATCGGTCCCCACCATTCGATCATCTTGGCCTTGACGTCGACCGGGCAGGGCGCCGCGGCATGGATCGCGCCTTTCAGCGACGAGACCTTGTAGCGTGTGCGCACTTCGTCGGGCAGCTTCAGCATGCGCACGAACATGGTCGGCACCAGCTGCGACTGCGTCACCTTGTGCTTCTCGACCTGCTTCAGAAATTCCTCGGCGTCGAAATGCTCCATGATGACGGAGGTGCCTCCGAGCACGGTGGCCATCATGTTGAAGCGCAGCGGGGCCGCGTGATAGAGCGGCGCCGGCGACAGATAGATGCTGTCGGCATTCATGCCGCACATGTCGGCGGTGAGAATGCGCAGGAACGGGTTCGGCACGTCGATCCGGTTGCCCTCGAACTGCTTCTTGATGCCCTTGGGTCGGCCGGTGGTGCCGGAGGAATACAGCATGTCGTAGCCGGCGACCTCGTCGGCAACCGGCGTGGTCGGCTGCGCGCCGGCTTCCTTGTCGTAGGAGCGGAAGCCCGGCGAGGGCTCGTCCATCATGTAGAACAGCGGCTCGCCCGCTTCGCCCTTGATCAGGCCCTTCACCTTGTCGGCGCACTGCGGGGTGGTGATGAACACCTTCGCGCCGCAGTCCTTGATGATGTAGGCGATCTCTTCTTCCGTCAGATAGCGGCTGATCGCCGTGTAATAGAGACCCGAGCGCTGCGCTGCCCAGCAGATCTCCATGAATGCGAGCCGGTTTTCCATCAGCAGCGCGATGTGGTCACCGGCCTTCAGGCCGAGCGAGCGGAACAGATGCGCGCCCTGGTTCGAAAGCTCGTCGAGCTCGCGATAGGTGATGGCCTTGCCGGACGCCGCCATCTGATAGGCGATCTTGTTCGGATGGGTGCGCGCGTGGATCGACGGATGGGTCATTGTGTTTCCTCGGAGCATCAATAGTGGTCGTCCCCGCGAACGCGGGGACCCATAACCACCAATTTTTCTTGTTGGACTGAGTTGTGGCCCCAGCCGCGCCTAACCACAAACGGCTGTGGTTATGGGTCCCGGCCTACGCCGGGACGACATCATTGTTGTGGCCGCTGATGCGGACTTTTCTTACAGCCGCTCGACAATCGTCACATTGGCCATGCCGCCGCCTTCGCACATGGTCTGCAGGCCGTAGCGCTTGTTGCGCTGCTTGAGGGCATGCAGCAGCGTCGTCATCAGCTTGGTGCCGCTGCCGCCGAGCGGATGGCCGAGCGCGATCGCGCCGCCGTTGACGTTGAGCCGGGCCGGATCGGCGCCGGTGGTCTTCAGCCAAGCGGTCGGCACCGAGGCGAAGGCCTCGTTGACCTCGAAGAGATCAATGTCGTCAATCTTCATGCCGGCCTTCTGCAGCGCGCGCTGGGTTGCCGGCAGCGGCGCTTCCAGCATGATCACGGGGTCGCCGCCCATCATGGTGAGGTGATGGATGCGCGCCATCGGCTTGACGCCGAGCGCCTTCAGGCCCTTCTCGTTGACGACCATGACGCCGGAGGCGCCGTCGCAGATCTGGCTGGCGCTCGCCGCGGTGAGCTTGCCGTTCTCGGCGATCAGCTTGACGCCCTTGATGCCGTCGAGGCTGGCGTCGAAGCGGATGCCTTCGTCGATGTGATGGGTGTCGGTCGAGCCGTCGGCGCGGGTGATCTTGACCGGCACGATCTCGTCCTTGAAGTGGCCGGCTTGCGTGGCCGCGATCGCGCGCTGATGGCTGTTATAGGAGTATTCGTCGAGCTCGTCCTTCGACAGGCCGTACTTCTCGGCCATCATCTCCGCGCCGGTGAACTGGCTGAACACGATGTTGGGATACTTCGCCTCGATGCCCGGGCTCTTGTAGTGGCCGAAGCCGTTCTTGGCGGGCAGCGAGGAGGCGAGGCCCATCGGCACGCGGGTCATCGATTCCACGCCGGCGGCGATCACGCAGTCCATCGTGCCAGACATCACCGCCTGCGCCGCGAAGTGCAGCGCCTGCTGCGAGGAACCGCACTGGCGGTCGATCGAGGTCGCCGGCACGCTCTCCGGCAGCTTCGAGGCCATGACAGCGTTGCGCGCGATGTTGGTGGACTGCTCGCCGGTCTGCATCACGCAGCCCATGATCACGTCCTCGACCTGCGCGGGGTCGGCGCCGGTGCGCTCGACCAGCGCATCGAGCACGGTCGCGGCCAGATCGGCCGGATGCCAGCCGGCGAGGCGTCCTCCCTTGCGGCCGCCCGCGGTGCGAGCGGCGGCGACGATATATGCCTCGGCCATGTCTGATCTCCCTGATGTTTCCGGATTGGGCGGTCTGAAAGTTGGGCCGGATTTAAGGGGTGGCTCAGCATTTAGTCAATCAATCAATTAACTCTTGAGTGCGGCCCCGCCATGGGCTTATGTGCGGCCTCGATTTACCGTCGACCCCTGACACAGAGCGGGACCAGAGCGCAGTTGAATACCAGCGTACCGACGAAACTTCCGGCCGGCAAAAATGCCACCGCCGACAAGCTTTTGGTTGCGGCCAGTGAGCTGATGATCGAGCGCGCCTCGATCGAGGTGTCGTTGTCCGACATCGCGCAGAAGTCGGGCGTCAACGCCGCGCTGGTGAAATATCATTTCGGCAACAAGGACGGGTTGTTGCTGGCGCTGCTGGCGCGCGACGCCGCCACCGAGATATCGCAACTCGAATATCTCATCAGCCAACCGATCACGCCGTCCGCAAAATTGCGGCTGCATATCGGCGGCATCATCCGCGCCTATCACCAGTTCCCCTATATGAACCGGCTGATCCATTATCTCCTGCACGAGAGCTCGCCTGCCGCTGCGAACGAGGTGTCGAAATTCTTCGTCGCGCCGCTTTTGGATTTTCACCGCCGGCTGCTCGCAGAAGGCATCAAGGCCGGTGAATTCCGCAAGATCGATCCGGTGCTGTTCTACACCAGCCTGATCGGCGCCTGCGATCATCTGTTCTTCGGCCGCCACGCGATGTCGCGCGCGGTCGGCGTCGGTCCGGTCACCGACGAGGTCTGCCGCGATTACATCAAGCACATGGAAGCCTTGATCTTCGGCGGCGTGCTCAATCCCGATAAGGAAACGGCAGCAGTAGCCGCCGGATAACAAGGTTCGAGTCTAGAGAAGAAACGCCCAAGGAAAGGTTGTATCCATGCAGTTGAAAGACGTTGCCGTTCTCATCACCGGCGGTGGCTCCGGCCTTGGTGCCGCAACCGCGCGCGCCATGGCCGCCAAGGGCGCCAAGATCGGCGTGATCGACCAGAACAAGGAAAACGCTGAGAAAGTCGCCGCCGAGGTGAAGGGCGTCGCGCTGCATGCCGACGTCACCGACGAGGACGCGATCAAGGCTGCGATCGCCAAGGCCGAGGCCGCGCACGGCATCGCGCGCGTGCTGATGAACTGCGCCGGCATCGGCGGCTCGCAGCGCATCGTCGGCAAGGACGGCGTCTATCCGCTGGCGAAGTTCGTCCGCATCATCAACGTCAATTTGATCGGCACCTTCAACGTGCTGCGCCTGTTCGCCGAGCGGCTGGCGACCGAAGCCCCGATCGGCGAGGAGCGCGGCGTCGCGATCAACACCGCATCGGTCGCGGCCTATGAAGGCCAGATCGGCCAGATCGCCTATTCCGCCTCGAAGGGCGGCGTCGTCGGCCTCACGCTGCCGGCCGCGCGCGACCTCGCCAGCCTGAAGATCCGCGTCAACACCATCGCGCCCGGCCTGTTCCTGACGCCGCTGCTGATGGGTCTCAATGAGGAAGCGCGCAAGAGCCTCGGCGCCCAGGTGCCGCATCCGGCCCGCCTCGGCGATGCCTCGGAATACGGCAATCTCGCGGTCCACATCGTCGAGAACCCGATGCTCAACGGCGAAACCATCCGCCTCGACGGCGCCATCCGCATGGCGCCGCGCTAACGGCGAATTCCGCTGTCGTCCCGGCCTTGCGCGCAATTGCGCGCTGGAGCCGGGACCCATACTCCGCGGCGTCTGTAACAGGCAAGCTGGCAGACACCGCGCAAAACAACAAAAGCCTGTGGTTATGGGTCCCGGCTCGCGCTTCGCTTGGCCGGGACGACGGTCGGGAGGACCATGCGCGTGTCTCAGCCGCTGCTGATCGAACATCACGACGGGGTCGATTGGGTCACGCTCAATCGTCCCGAGAGCCTCAACGCACTCGACCCTTCGCTGATCGACGCGCTCAACGTCTATTTCCAGGGCCTGCAGCGCAATCGCGACACCCGCGTCGTGGTGCTGAAGGGCGCCGGTGCGAATTTCTGCGCCGGGCTCGATCTCAAGCACGCGATGGCGCGCCGTGGTGGACAGACCGAGCCGCCCGGCGTCACGGAGTCGCTGGACTCGCAGCGGCGCATCGCCGACATCGTGATGCTGATGCGGCGCGCTCCGCAGCCGATCATCGCGCTGGTGCAGGGCGCGGCCGCCGGCGGCGGCTTCGCGCTGGCGCTTGCCGCCGACATCCGCATCGCGGCGAAGAACGCGCGGATGAATTGCGCCTTCATCAAGCTCGGTCTCGGCGGCTGCGATATCGGCACCAGCTATTTCCTGCCGCGCCTCGTCGGCGTGTCGGTTGCTTCCGAATTGATCCTCACCGGGCGCTTCATCCATGCCGACCGCGCGCTTGCGGTCGGCCTGGTGTCCGAGGTGGTCGAGGCCACCGATCTTGATGCGGCGGCCAATCCTTATGTCGAGGCAATGATGACGGCCTCGCCGGTCGGTCTCCGCCTCTCGAAGGAATGCATCAACATGAGCGTCGATGCCGGCTCGATCGAGGCCGTGATCGCGATGGAAGATCGCAACCAGGTGCTGTGCAGCCGCTCGGAAGATTTCCAGGAAGGCATCAGGGCCTTTCTCGAGAAACGAAAGCCTGTCTATATCAGGCGCTGAGAACAGATCCTCAAAAGGACAAGAATTCCGGGAGACGCAAAATGGATGGAGACGCGGCGATGCTGACGAAACCTGCCTTTCGCAAGGTGGATTGGCTCGCACGTGACATCGCGGTCGAGCGGCGCGGTGACGGCACCGTCGTCCTGAAGTCGCGGATTCCGCTCCAGGCCTACGAGACGCATATTCCGGCCTATCTCGCCAAATGGGCGGCGCAGGCGCCGGAGCGGATCTGGCTCGCGCAACGCGGTGGTCCCGACCGCCAATGGCGCAAGGTCTCCTATGGCGAAGCCAAGCGCACCGTCGATGCGCTGACGCAAGGCCTGCTCGATCTCGGCGTCGGCGACGGCCGGCCCGTCGCGATCCTGTCAGGCAATTCGATCGAGCACGCGCTGATGACGCAGGCCGCGATGCAGGCGCGGCTGCCGGCCGCGCCGGTGTCGCCGGCCTATTCGCTGATGAGCCAGGATCATCTCAAGCTTAAATACCTGTTCAACCTGATCAAGCCGGCCGTCGTGATGGTGCAGGACGGCCCGACCTTCGAGAAGGCGCTGAAGGCGATCGATCTCACCGGCATCACGGTCGTCCACGTCCTGCGTCCCTGCGAGGGCATCAGGAGCGCGGCCTTTGCCGACCTCGCGGCAACGCCGGTGACGGCTGCGGTCGGCGAGTCCATCGCGAAGATCACGCCCAGGACCGTCGGCAAGCTGCTGTTCACCTCGGGCTCGACCGGCATGCCCAAGGCCGTCATCAACACCCAGGAGATGATGTGTGCCAACGCGGCGATGATGATGCAGGTGCGCCCGCGTGAAACGGAGGGACCGATCGCGACGGTGCTCGACTGGATGCCGTGGAATCACACCATGGGCGGCAACGCCGCGTTCAATCCGGTGCTGGTCGATGGCGGCACGCTCTATATCGACGACGGCCGGCCGATGCCGGGCCAGCTCGAGGAGACCATCAGGAACCTGCGCGAGGTGTCGCCGACCTATTACGCCAACGTGCCGGCCGGCTATGCGGCGCTCGCCGCCGCGATGGAGAAGGACGAGGCGCTGTGCGCGAGCTTCTTCAAGAACCTCTCGATCATGGCCTATGGCGGCGCCCGGCTGCCCGACGATCTCTATGACCGCATGCAGGCGCTGGCGGTGAAGACCACGGGCGAGCGCATCGTGTTCTACACCGGTTGGGGCTCGACCGAGACCGCGCCGACCTCGACCGGCACCTATTGGGACACCGAGCGCGTCGGCCTGATCGGCCTGCCGTTCCCTGGCGTCGAGCTGAAGATGGTGCCGTGCGGCTCGAAATATGAATTGCGGCTGCGCGGCGTCAACGTCACGCCAGGCTATTTCGGCCAGCCGGACCTCACGGCCAAGATGTTCGACGAGGAGGGCTTCTACTGCATCGGCGACGCCGGCGTGTTCGTGAACCCCGAAGACCCGCTGCAGGGCATCATCTTTGCCGGCCGGGTGGTCGAGGATTTCAAGCTGACCACCGGCACGTTCGTGCATGTCGGCTCGTTGCGCACCGATGCGATATCAGCCGCGACGCCGGTCGTGCATGACGCGCTGGTTGCGGGGCAGGACCGTGAGTTCATCGGCCTGCTGTGCTGGCCGAACCTGCACGCCTGCCGCCAGCTCGTCGGCAATGCCGATGCCAGCTACGAGGACGTGATCCGGCATCCCGAAGTGCTTGCCTGCCTGAAGAAGGGTTTGCAGGCGCACAATGCGTCCACCACCGGCAGCAGCATGCGTATCGCGCGTGCGATGCTGATGGTCGAGCCGCCGTCGATCGACGGCAACGAGCTCACCGACAAGGGCTACATCAACCAGCGCGCCGGCCTCGAACGCCGCGCCGCACTGGTCGAGAAGCTGTATGCCGGCAATCCCGGCGACGACGTGATCATCTTGAACTGATCCTACGAAAGCAAACGCGTCATTTCGGGGCGCGCGAAGCGTGAACCCGGAATCCAGAGGTTCCTTACGTCGAGATTCCGGGTTCGATGCTGCGCATCGCCCCGGAATGACAGCAAGAAAAGGTAAGCGCCATGAATTTCGATTTCTCCGACGAACAGAAGCAGATGCGCGACGAGGCGCGGAAATTCCTCAGCGAACAGTGCCCGCCGAAAGCCGTGCGCGAGGTGCTCGACGGCAAGGCGCCTTACGACAAGGCGCTGTGGAAGGGCCTCGCCGAGATGGGCTTCCTTGGCGTTGCGATCCCGGAACAGTTCGGCGGTGCGGGCGCCGGCCATCTCGAGCTCTGCGTGATCGCGGAGGAAATGGGCCGCGCGCTGGCGCCGGTGCCGTTTTCCTCCACCGTCTATCTCGCCGCCGAAGCGATCCTGATCGCAGGCAGCGACGCGCAGAAGCAGAAGTGGCTGCCGAAGATCGCCGCGGGCGAAGCCATCGGCACGCTGGCGCTGTTCGAAGGCAAGGGCAACCCGTCGCCGAAAGCGATCAAGCTCACGGCCAATGGCGGCGTGCTCAACGGCGTCAAGAAGCCGGTGCCGGATGGCGCGATCGCCGATTTCGCCGTTGTCGCCGCGCGCACCGGCTCGAGCGGACGCGAGTCCGATATTTCCCTGTTCATCGTCGATCTCAAGGCCGGCGGCGTCGAGGTCAAGTCGCTCACCAACATCGACCTGACCCGCGGCCAGGCCGAATTCACCTTCAAGGATGCGAAGGCCGAGCCGCTCGGCGCTACCGGCGAGGGCTGGAGCGTCATCTCCCAGGTGCTGGATCGCGCGGCCGTGTTGACGGCATTCGAGCAGGTCGGCGGCGCCGACCGCGCGCTGGAGATGGGCCGCGACTATGCGCTTGATCGTATTGCCTTTGGCCGTCCGATCGGCTCGTTCCAGGCGGTCAAGCACATGCTGGCCGACATGTATGTGTCGGCGACGCTGGCGCGCTCAAATTGCTACTACGGCGCTTGGGCGCTCTCGACCAATGCCGGCGAATTGCCGGAAGCCGCCGCCGCCGCGCGCATCAGCGCGACGCAGGCGTTCCAGCACTGCGCCAAAAACAACATCCAGGTTCATGGCGGCATGGGCTTCACCTGGGAGTTCGACTGCCACATGTACTACCGCCGCGCCAATGCGGTGGCGCTCGGTCTCGGCAGCCTGTCCTATTGGGAAGACGCGCTGATCGACCGCATGCGCAAGAAGAACGCGGCGTAACGATACGATTCGTCATTCCGGGGCGCGCGTAGCGCGAACCCGGAATCCAGAGGTTGGGAATCGAGATTCCGGGTTCGATGCTGCGCATCGCCCCGGAATGACGGAAAGAAAGCCACCATGAATTTCGATGACACCCCGCAGGAGGCCGCATTCCGCGCCGAGGCGAAAGCCTGGATCGCGGCCAATGCACCGAAGCAACATGAGGACGAGCTGCGCAAGGCCTCGCTCGGCCGTGTTGCGCTCAAGGGCGCCAACATTCTCGAGGTCGCGAAGGCCTGGCAGAAGAAGAAGGCCGATGCCGGCTGGGCCTGCCTGCACTGGCCGAAGGAGTATGGCGGCCGCGGCTCGTCGCCGATCGAGCGCGTGATCTGGCAGCAGGAGGAGGGCCCGTTCGGCCGCCTTAGCTCGATGTTCATCATCGGCCACGGCATGTGCGGCCCGACCATGATGGCGTTCGCCGGCGAGGAGCAGAAGCGCAAATATCTGCCGCCGCTTGCCTCCGGCGAGAAGATCTGGTGCCAACTGTTCTCCGAGCCGGCCGGCGGCTCCGACGTCGCCGGCCTGCGCACCCGCGCCGAGAAGCATGGCGACGAGTGGGTGATCAACGGCCAGAAGATCTGGACCTCGGGCGCGCATTATTCCGACTACGGCATCTTGCTCACCCGCACCGACCCGACCGTGCCCAAGCACAAGGGCCTCACCATGTTCTTCCTGGACATGAAGAGCCCGGGCGTCGAGGTCAGGCCGATCAAGCAGGCGAGCGGCGCCTCCGACTTCAACGAGGTCTATTTCACCGACGTGCGCATTCCGGACTCGCAGCGGCTCGGCAATGTCAATGACGGCTGGAACGTGTCGCTGACCACGCTGATGAACGAGCGGATGTCGATCGGCGCCGGTGTCGCCACCGGCTTTCCCGAGCTGTTCGACTTCTGCAACAGCCTGATGCTGGAGGACGGCCCCGCGATCGAGAACCGCGCGGTGCGCTCCAAGCTCGCCAACTGGGCCGTGAAGGCGAGCGGGCTGAAATACACCAGCATGCGCGCGATCTCGGCGCTGTCGAAGGGCGAGCGTCCGGGACCGGAGAATTCGATCGGCAAGCTGGTCGCCGGCTCGATGATTCAGGACGTCGCGACCTATGCGCTCGATCTGCAGGGCGCGGCCGGCGCGCTGAACGGGATTGAGGATGCCGAGGTCGCCGGCAAATTCCAGGCGATGCTGCTGCGCGCGCCGGGCACCCGCGTCGAGGGTGGCACCGACGAGATCATGCGCAACATCATCGCCGAACGCGTGCTGGGCCTGCCCGGCGACATCAGGGTCGACAAGGACGTCCCCTTCAACAAGATCCCGACCAAGGGAAGAGCTTAACCGTCGTTCCGGGGCGGCGCGAAGCGGCGAACCCGGAACTCGAGCGACATAACTTCTAGATTCCCCGATGCGCAACCGCGCATCTGAGGTTCGCGCTGCGCGCGCCCCGGAATGACAAAGAAAAGGAGCCGCCATGAATTTCGATGACACGCCGCAGGAAGCCGAGTTCCGCGCCATCGCCCGCAACTGGATCGCGGCCAATGCGCCGAAGGAGTTCGAAGAGGAGCTCTCGAAGTCGTCGCTCGGCCGTATCAGGCTCGCCAGGCACGACATGGTCGAGGTCGGCAAGGCTTGGCAGAAGAAGAAGGCCGAGGACGGCTGGGCCTGCTTGCACTGGCCGAAGGAATATGGCGGCCGCGGCGCCACCCCGATCGAGCGCGTGATCTGGCAGCAGGAAGAGGGCGTCTACGGCAAATTGACCCAGCCGTTCCAGATCGGCGAGGGCATGTGCGGCCCGACCGTGATGGCCTGGGGCAGCGAGGATGCCAAGCGCCGCTATCTGCCGAAGCTGGCCTCCGGCGAGGAGATCTGGTGCCAGCTGTTCTCCGAGCCGTCGGCCGGCTCCGACGTCGCGGGGCTGCGCACCCGCGCCGAGAAGAAAGGCGACAATTGGGTCGTCAACGGCCAGAAGATCTGGACGTCAGGCGCGCATTACTCCGACTACGGCCTCCTGATCGCGCGCACCGATCCGAATGTCCCGAAGCACAAGGGCCTCACGATGTTCTTCCTCGACATGAAGAGCCCCGGCGTCGAGGTGCGGCCGATCAAGCAGGCCAACGGCATGCAGGAGTTCAACGAGGTCTATTTCACCGACGTCGTAATCCCGGACAGCCAGCGGTTAGGGGCGGTCGGCGAGGGCTGGAGCGTGTCGCTGACCACGCTGATGAACGAGCGCATGTCGATCGGCGCGCGGCTCGCCACCGGCGTGCCCGAGATGTTCGAGTTCTGCTCCAATTTGATGCTGGAGGACGGTCTTGCGATCGACGATCCGGCGGTGCGCTCCAGACTTGCGAGCTGGGCGGTGAAGGCGAGCGGGCTGAAATACACCAGCTACCGCGCCATCTCGGCGCTGTCGAAGGGCGAGCGACCGGGCCCGGAAAACTCCATCGGCAAGCTCGTCTCCGGCCTGATGCTGCAGGATATCGCGACCTATGCGATGGACCTTGAAGGCGCGGCGGGCAGCCTCACAGGCACCGATGAGGAGCAGGCCAACGGCCAGTTCCAGCAGATGCTGCTGTCGTCGCCCTCGATGCGCATCGCCGGCGGCACCGACGAGATCCTGCGCAACATCATCGCCGAGCGCGTGCTGGGCCTGCCCGGCGACATTCGCGTCGACAAGGATGTGCCCTACAACAAGATCCCGACCAAGGGGCGGGGTGGTTAGTCGTCATTCCGGGGCGATGCGAAGCATCGAACCCGGAATCTCGAGATTCCGGGTTCACGCTTCGCATGCCCCGGAATGACGAAAAAAGAGGATATATATCATGGACGCGAAGACACCGAACCCGCGCTACGCGACCGAGGACCGTATCGGCGCGCTCGAGGAATTGCTCAACGAGCGCTACTCGGTGCGCGCGTTCCAGCCGCGCGAGGTGCCGCGCGAGGTCATCGAGCACATTGTGTCGACCGCGCAGCGCACCGCATCCTGGTGCAACAGCCAGCCTTGGCAGGTGCTGATCGTCTCCGGCGAGGCCAAGGAGCGGTTTCGCAAGGCGATCTATGCCGAGGCGTCGCGCGGCCTCGGCGAGGATTACGACTTCACGCCGCCGCGCGAATATGTCGGGGTCTATTTGGAGCGCCGCCGCGAAAGCGGTTTCCAGCTCTACAACACGCTCGGCATCGCGCGCGGCGACAAGCCGGCCTATGCAAAACAGGCGCTGGAGAACTACAATTTCTTCGGCGCGCCGCACATTGCCGTGATCCACACCAATGAGCCGCTCGGCATCTATGGTGCGATCGACTGCGGCGGCTATGTCTCGAACTTCATGCTAGCGGCGCAGGCGCTCGGGCTCGGCTCCATCCCGCAGGCGGCGATCGCGCGCCATTCCGGGCTGATCCGTCGTCATTTCAACCTGGCCGACGATCGCCGGGTTGTCTGCGGTATCTCGTTCGGCTATGCGGATCACGCGCAAAAGGTGAACAGCTACCGCACGTCGCGCGCGACCGTGGAAGACACCGTCACATTCGTCGATGTATAATTTCCTCAAGGCGGGAAGGTCGGTTCACTCCCCGCCGAGGACAAGAAAAGCTACAAAGAAACGACAAGAACAAAAATGGCGAATAACGCCTCCCTGACGCCGGCTGAGATCAGCTGGCAGCTGCACCGTCTGCCTTCACTCGATCGCGACGCGTTCATCGCCGCGCATTACCTGGGACAGGGCGTTGCCTGGAAGACCCGCTTCTTCGACGCGATCGACTGGGGCGCGGGCTCGGTGCTGCAATTCAGCTTCCTGCAACGCGGCTGGCATCGCCATTCGCGGCTCGACAATCCGATCTATGCCTATATCGACATCGAGCAACATCCGGAAACCCGCGGCCTGCGTCGCGGCCGGCGGATCGATCTTGAGGGCACGATCAAGGGCGTCGACTTCGTGACCGGGATTACGCTGACGCTGGAGCGGTTCGAGATCCTGCCGGTCAATTTTTTCGACCGCTTCGTGATCAGCTCCGACAGCCGCTACTAGCAAGCAGCGAACCGCAGACTCTGCTCCACCTCGCCCCGCGCGCGGGGAGAGGTCGGAACGCATCGTTAGATGCGTTCCGGGTGAGGGGGCTCAGCAAGCGCAGCTATCACCGTATGCGCGGAGACAGCCCCTCACCCCAACCCTCTCCCCGTAAGAACGGGGCGAGGGAGCGCACTGCTCCTGCGGCTCCATTCAACCCAATCTCATTACGCTTCAGCGTCCCGCCACCGCGCGGCGGGCTGGCGCGTCGGCATAGCGCGCGGCCATCGCGTCCGTCAGCTCGGCCATCTTCTCGCGCAACTCTAACGGCGCGACCACTTCGGCCTCGGCGCCGAGCCGCAGCAGCTCGGTCGCCGCATGCCACACCGTCTTGCCGACCGGCATGGTGGCGAGCCGCCAGCCGTCGGCGTCGGTGCCATCAGTGAGCCGCATCCGCGCCTTCACGTAAGGATGCGCAAGCGCATCGAACAGTTTCAGCCCGAGCGGCGACAGCCGCACCGTGGCCTCGTTCGGATGCAGCTCGGCCTCCAGCCGCTCGATCGAGGCGCCCCAATAGGCGGCGAGGTCGAACTCCGCCGGCCGCGCGAACGGCGTCTCCAGCACGGTGCAATCCAGCACGCGCGCGACGCGGTAGGTGCGCACATTGCCGTCGACGAGGCCGGCGAGATACCAGCTGCCGCCCTTTAGCACGAGGCCGAGCGGCGCCACGCGCCGCCGCTTCTCGGCTTTCCAGCTCTGGTAGCGGATCTCGAGCATGGTCTCGCGCAGCACGGCGCCGGCGATGGCGCGCAGATGCTCCGGCTCCTCGGTCTCGCCGAACCAGCCGGGCGCGTCGAGATGGAAGCGCTGCTGCATCCCTCGCGCGTTGGGCCGCAGGTTCTCCGGCAGCGCCGCCATCAGCTTGGTCTGCGCCGCCACCATCGCGGCATCGAGGCCGAGCGCGGCGGCGGGCCCCGGGAGACCGGCCATGAACAGCGCCTCGGCCTCGCCCTGCGACAGGCCGTTGAGCCGGACGCGATAGCCGTCGAGCAGGCGATAGCCGCCCTCGGCACCGCGGTCGGCATAGACGGGAACGCCGGCGGCGGCGAGCGCGTCGATGTCGCGGTAGATCGTGCGCACCGAAACCTCGCAGGCCTCCGCAAGCTCAGGCGCGGTGACCTGCCCCCGCGCCTGCAGGGTGGTGAGGATGGAAAACAGCCGGCTCGCGCGCATGGCTGGATCATACCTGACACAAGATGTCAGGTATAGGCGGACATAAGGAGGCCATGCCCCCGACGGCGCAAGGAGACCCGCCATGACCACCACTACCGACCGCGTCACGCTGTATTATTCGCCGCAAAGCCGCGCCACCGGCACCCGCGTGCTGCTGGAGGAACTCGGCGCGCCGTATAACCTGCACGTCCTGAACATGAAGGCCGGCGAGCAGCGCAAGGACGCCTATCTCGCCATCAATCCGCTCGGCAAGGTGCCGGCGATCCGCCATGGTGACGCGCTGGTCACCGAGCAGGTCGCGATCTTCATCTATCTCGCCGATCTGTTTCCGCAGGCCGGCCTGACGCCGGCGCTGAACGATCCGCGCCGCGGCCCGTATCTGCGCTGGATCGCCTATTACGGCGCATCGTTCGAGCCGGCCGTGATCGACCATTTCATGAAGCGCGAGCCCGCGCCGATCACGCAGTCGCCCTATGCCGATTACGACACCATGCTGGGCGCGCTGGAATCGCAGCTGGCAAAGGGGCCCTATCTGCTCGGCGAAGAGATCACGGCGGCCGACATCCTCTGGGGCATCGCGCTCTCTTGGACCATGATGTTCGGCATCGTGCCGAAAAGGGACGTGTTCGTCCGCCATGCCGAGCGCATCGCCGCGCGCCCGGCCTTCCAGCGGATATCGAAGGCCGACGACAAGATGGCGGCGCAGCATGCCGCGGCCGCCGGGGTGTGATACGGATCGGGCCGATGGCGAAAGTCCTGCACAGCACCAACTGTTTCAACACCCTGATCCGCGTCGCGGAGGACTGCCCGGCGCAGCGCGGCGAGGAGCCGCAGTTGCGCGGCGGCCAGCCGACGGTTGCCGTGCTGCAATACCGGATGATCGCGGGCGCGCCCTACAAGTACACCTCCGACGATGTGGTGTTCGCGACGTCGGCGGCCGGCCGCGTGCTCGATGCGAAAGCAGCGAAGAAGGCGCGCAGCCTCGCCCGCGAGACGTTCTTCTCGCGCGGCCAGGCCTGCATGCGCGCCTCGCCGCTCGGCAAGCGTTTCGGCTGGGGTGTCCATGCCGACGCCGAGGGCCGCATCGCGCTCTACGCCGTCGACAGCAAGCGCTACCAGGCACTCGCCGCGGATCCTGACATCGCGCAGGTCCGCGCGATGCGGTCGAAGCGGGCGTGAAGAGGCACTGCTCTCATCCTCCCCTGGAGGGGGAGCATCGGTTCGCATGCAATGCGAACCGAGGTGGGGTGATCTCTCCACTCGGGCACCGTTCGTGCTGAGAGATCACCCCACCCCGTCTCACATTCCGCTGCGCTCCATGTGACCCGACCCTCCCCCTCCAGGGGAGGGTGAAGGGAGTGTGCCGTGCGACCAATCGCTAAAACCGCGGCGCCCGCTTCTCGGCGAAGGCCTTGATGCCTTCCTTGATCTCGTCGCCGCGCATGCTGTCGCGGTGGCGGGCGTCGGCGGCGGCTTCATCCAGTGCGCCGCGGGCGAATTCGTTGATTGCGCGCTTCATGCCGGCCATCGCCTTGGGCGCGTTGCCCGCCAAAATCGTCGCGAGCTTGTCGACTTCCTCGTCGAGCAGATCGAGCGATACCATCGCGGTGAGATAGCCGATCCGCAGCATCTCCGGCGCCGATATTTTCTGCGCGGTCAGGAACAGCATCCTGGCGTTGTCGACGCCGAGCCGCGTGACGTAGCGCTGGATGCCGCTCTTGTAATAGTGCAGCCCGAGCCGCGCCGCCGGCATGAACATCTCGGCGGTATCGACGCCGATGCGGAAGTCGCAGGCGAGCGCGAGGTCGGTCGAGCCGCCATAGACCCCGCCATTGAGCCGGCAGATCGTCGGCACGCTGAGATCCTCGAGGCGGTTGACCACGACCTCGAACGCCGAACCCGCGCTCTGTTGTTCGCTGGCGCTCACCGCGCGCTCGGCGACGGAGTTGAGGTCGTAGCCGGCGGAGAATGCGCGGCCGGTTCCGGTCAGCACCAGCACGCGGATCGCGGGATCGGCCTCGATCCGGTCGAACAATGTCAGCAGCTCGCCGAGGTCCTCGGCCTGCAGGCGGTTGAGATGCTTCGGCCGGTTGAGGCGGATCGTTGCGCGTGCGCCCGCGATTTCGAGCACGGGTCCGCTGGCGGTGTCGGCCGCGTCAGCCATCTTGGTCTCCATCATTATTGATTCTCACGTTCGCGCCGCTTGGCCTCGGCGTCGATGGTCTCGGCGAGATCGGGATGCCTTGCCATCAACAGGCGGAAATCGACCAGGTCAAGCACCAACAGCCTGGTCACCTTGCTGGTCGAGACGCTGGCGCCGCGCTTGGTGTTGCCTAGCAACGCCATCTCGCCGAAGAACTCGCCTTCGCCAAGCTTCACCTTGCGCCCGGGCAGGTCGACCTCGACCTCGCCGGCGGCGACGAAATACATGCAGTCGCCATTGGTGTCCTTGCGGATGATCATGGTGCGCGGCGGCAGGTCCATGGTCCGCAGCATTTGGGTGACGTCGGCGATCGCGGCCGGGCCGAGATGCGCGAAGAACGGCACCTTGCTGACGGTCTCCCAGGTTCTCAAGAAATTGTCGCGGCGGGTTTCGGCGGCAAAACCGGTCGCCAGGATACCGGTCCACAGCCCGAACACGCCGAGGCCCGAGATCATCACCATGGCGGCGACCACGCGGCCGAGCGGGGTGATCGGCACCACGTCGCCGTAGCCGGTCGTGGTCAGCGTCACCACCGCCCACCACAGCGCCGCCGGCACGCTGCCGAAGGTTTGCGGCTGGACGTCCCGCTCCAGGAAATATTCCGCAACGGAGGCCAGGAACACCACCATCAGGAAGATCACGAGCACGCTGAGCAGCGGCCCGGATTCCACCACCAGCACGCGCCGGAGCTGGCGCAGGCCGGGAATGCCCGGCACCACCTTGAGCACCCAGAGCACGCCGAGCAGCCAGGCGGTTTTCGGCTCGACTCCGGACAGCAAGGCCACCGGCACGGCCAGCGCGCCGATCGCGTCGACCACGCCGGCGCTGGACAGCGCGTAGAACCAGAATTTGCCCTGCCGGCCCATGTGGCGCAGCCGCACCAGCCATTCGAATACGAAATAGGCAAGGCAGGCCCACAGCAGCGCATCCACCCAGCGCGGCGCCGCGTCATGGGCCGGCGCGACCGTCAGCAGCGTCATCATGGCGACACCGGCCGCGACGGCGACATAGGCCGCCGTGGTCATGTTGCGGCCGGCGGTGGCGGAAACGAAGCGCGTCAAGGCCGGAAGGACGAGCCGCTTGGACATCGGAACGGAGCTTGCCTGTCGATGAATTGCTGGAATTGAGGCCCTGCGAACGGCAGAGCCGATGTCACAACGTGCCTCTCCCGGTTGAGGCCGTCAACGCGCAGGCCATGGCGGGATGCTCGCGGCGGAAGACCCATCAGTTGGACGAAAGGCCTAACCATGTTGGCCCGATTTTGCGCCCGCGAATGTGAGAAATCGGACAAAACGTCGCTTTTTCCCCGTATATCAGGGATGCTGGTCGCCGATGCGACCTTGGCCGGAATGAAGCGACTAATAAGGCGATCTTATTCACTTCTTGAGAAATTGGTTGGTTTCCGATGGATACCTCACATCTCGCGGAGCACGCCGGCGCCGCCGGCAGTTTCTTCGCATCGATCTTCGTGGTTGCCACGCTGTCGATGCGGACCATGATCCCGTTGCGCGTCTTCGCCATCCTGACCAACATCATCCTGATCGCGACCGCCGTCCCGACCCACAATTACGCGACGCTGATCCTGCATGCCGTGCTGCTGCCGGTGAACACCTATCGGCTGCACCAGATGCTGCAACTGGTCCGCAACGTGAAGAAATCGGTCAACAGCGATCTGTCGATGGAATGGCTGAAGCCGTTCACGACGGAACGCAAATGCACCGCGGGCGAAGTCCTGTTCTACAAGGACGAGAAGGCCGACAGCATGTTCTACATTGTCAGTGGCCGCTTCCGCCTGGTCGAATCCGGCATCGAGCTGCCGGTCGGCGCCCTCGTCGGCGAGTTCGGCATGCTGTCGCCGTCGAACACGCGAACCCAGACGCTGGAGTGCGTCGAGACCGGCATGGTGCTGTCGGTGACCTATGACCAGGTCGAGCAGCTCTACGTCCAGAACCCGGCGTTCGGCTTCTACTTCCTGCGCCTCGCCAGCGCCCGCCTGTTCCAGAATATCTCGACGCTCGAGCAGCAGCTCGCGCAGCACGCCACCCCACAGGTCGCGGAGCCCAAACCTGCATGAGCCCCGTGACGAGTTCTGGAGGCGCCGCAGTGGCGGATGACGACGGTCTCCTGGCTTCGCTCCGTTACCTCTTTGCCGATATCATCGGCGATGAGGACGAGGGGCCGCCGGTGCTGCCCGACGCCTGCCCGGACCATCTCGGGCCGGCCGTCACCAAGGCCATCGATCTGTTGATCGCCTATCAGAGCACGAGCTACGCCCAGCTCTATATCGACCGGCTCAAGCGCTTCGTCGGCCGCCGCGGCGTTGACGACGCCCTGCTTGCCGAGATCGCCCGCCTGATGGCGGAGCGCATGGCCTATGAGGACGCGATCCGCATCGCGCAGCTCAAGCTTGGCGAAGTCAGTGCGGTGGGCGGCCTTGCGGCGCGCTCGGCCGACGACGTCAAGAAGTTTCGCCTTGACGAGTTGATCGACGCCCTGCCGGCGGTGGTCGCCGATCCGGTGCTCGGCGTGCTGGATCAGTTCGGCTGGCGGCGTCGCCGGGTCTCGATCCGCTTCAGCGCGAACAACCGCTTCAGCGTTCGCCGGCTCAGGATCGAAGCGGGCCTGAAGCGCTGGCGGCTGTTCTCGGGACGCTATGCCAGGGAGCGCGTCTGGGTCGAGCGCTGGCTGCACATGATCGACCGCAGCCTGACCAAGCAGCCGAGCGCCGCCCCGGCGGTCGTGCAGACCGCGACCATGATCCAGGGTTACGGCGATCCCTACCGCCAGGGCATCGCGGACTGGCACGTGATCATCGACGGGCTCGCCAAGCCGACCTTCGACGGCGTGCTCGTGCTCCCCGACCTTGCCGGCGCCATTGCGGAAGCGCGCGCTGCCACCATGCCCGATCCGCGGCAGGCAGCGCTGAAGCGCAAGATCGCGGAGATCCGCGCTCGGGCGCCGGCGGTGTCGTAAGAACCTTCGCCGTCATTGCGAGGAGCGAAGCGACGAAGCAATCCAGTTCCCCGCTTGCGGCGCTGTGGATTGCTTCGCTTCGCTCGCAATGCAGCGGGAATCTGCCGAAGCCATCTACTGCTTGATGTGCGGCGGCTCGTCGTAGCCGCGACGGCTGGAATAAAACAACAGGCCCATCAGGCCGATGCAGACCGCGGCCAGAAACGCAATGCCGATCGTAAACACCACGATGCCGTAGGTCGGCACCGGAGCATCCACGGTCAGGCCTTCATAGGCGTAGGCGCCGACGGCGGCCAAAAAGGCCAGCAGGCCGATACTGATTGCAATGCGCATGCGTAGCTGCCTCTGCTGAGGGCCGAGGGCAACAGGCACTTACGCCGGTTTTCACGCCGCGGCGGTGGCCTTGGCCAACGCCTGCCGTCCGGCTTCGGTCAGCTCGGAAAGCGTCGTCCTGCCGCTCTTGGCGCATTTGATGATGTATCGGGCAACGCGGCGGCGGGTGTCATGTTCCTCGCCGTGAGGTGCGTCTGCGCAAACGCGATCGAGCGCAACGTTCATGGCGAAGAGCGTGCGTGAGTCAAACCGTTCCTCGATCATCGCAGCTCTCCTTTGAGACTCGCGGCTACTTGCGGAACGTCAGCCATTCGCTGACTTCCATCACAGTCTCGGTCTGTCTGGCCTTCTTCATCAGCATTTCGCGTTCCCGTCCCGGCGGCAGCTTGCGTGCCGCAATGCGCGAATCTTCGGCGAATTTTTGCAAGCGGTTTTCGAACGATCCGGGAGGCCGCGACCTGTTGCGCTTCTTCTTGATCATGCCGTCTCCGAGCTGGAACCAGCAATACTAGGCTTGTTCCCCGGATGCCGTCGTTAACCCATGACATCGGTCGAATTGAAAAAACGCGCGCCGGAAATTGCGACCCAAAATCGGGACCTGAGATCGCGACCCGGGATCGCGAAGATCGCAGGAACGATCTTCGGCGCTCTGCGTAACACCCGTGCGTTCGCTGCTTTGCTCCCCGAAAGGCGGTGGACCACTCCGGTGACGGGCCTCGGCGAATTTGATCGCCGGGGCCCGCATGTCTTCAAGCAAGGCAGCCAAGGCAACAAGAAGGACATAAGCAGTGGCACATTCCAATCAGGGTATCGTCAAAGACGACAAGGGGCAGGAGCAGCCGGCCGACAAGCAGCGCGCGCAGGCCGCGCACAAGACCGACCCGCGAAAGTCGAATGCGCGCGAAGCGACGCGTGATCCGAAATTGAACGATGCCGACAAGACACCGGGATCCGGCATGACATCAGACGACCGCGGCGATCCTCCAACGGGCTGAACGGCGTTCCGCTTTTGCAGCAATCGCGGCAATGCGGCAGGAACGATGACCCGGGTTGACCGTTGGCGTCGAGGGATCAATGGAGAATCGACATGGCGATGGACGAGAAGGAGGTCGGAAACCTGATCGGCAGCGACAAGGTCGAGGGCACCGCGGTCTATGGCTCCGACGAGCGCAAGATCGGCTCGATCGAACGGGTGATGATCGACAAGAAGAGCGGGCGGGTGTCTTACGCCGTGCTCGGTTTCGGCGGCATTCTCGGTCTCGGCAACGACCATTATCCGCTGCCCTGGCAGTCGCTCAAATACGACACGAGGCTGGGCGGCTATATCACCGGCGTCACCGAGAGCCAGCTGCGCGGCGCGCCGAAATACGGCAGCGAGCGCGAGTGGAATTGGTCCGATATCGGCACCACGCGCGCGGTGAACGACTACTACGGCGTGCCGTTCGTCTGAACGTCCCTTAGACGTCCCCCTGAGCCGGGGGACCCGTATTTCACCGGTGGTACCACCGGGCGTCGAGGTGTGCGTGATGCTCGGGGATGTAACCGTCGCATCCTTGGGACGTCTGTACACTAGTGAACATACCTCAATAACTGTGCAAGGTAACATACGTAATTGAAGTCGGTCCTGCAGTTGCCCGATTAAACATGCGGGAGACCAATCGTTGGCGTCGCTAGTCCGGAAATTGGAGCAGTTTGCACGGCTTTCGCCGGTAGACCAGGTTCTTCTCAATCGCGCGTCTACCGAGCGCGTCCGCCATTTTGGTCCGCGGGTCGACATCGTCCGCGAGGGCGAGAAGCCGAAGGACGTCCATCTGATCCTGTCCGGCTGGGCCTATCGCTACAAGCAGCTCGAGGACGGCCGGCGTCAGATCGTGGCCTTCTTCTTGCCCGGCGACATTTGCGATGTGAACGTCTTCATCCTGCGCGAGATGGATCATTCGATCGGTACCGTCACCGCAGTGTCGATCGCCGACCTCTCCCGCGAATTCTTCGACAAGGTCGCAGCCGGACATCCGCGCATCGTGACCGCGTTCTGGTGGGAAACCCTGGTCAACGCGGCGATCCAGCGCGAATGGACCATGAGCCTCGGCCAGCGAACGGCGCTGGAGCGGATGGCCCATCTGCTGTGCGAGATCTGGCTCCGGCTGCGGGCCGCAGGCCTGACCCAGGGCGACAGCTGCGATTTCCCGCTGACCCAGGGCGATCTCGCCGATGCCACCGGGCTCTCCAAGGTTCACGTCAACCGAACGCTGCAGGAATTGCGCGCCGGCGGCCTGATCGTACTCAAGGGAAAGACCCTGGTCGTCCCCAATCTCGAGCGGCTGATGCACGCCGGCCTGTTCAACCCGAACTACCTGCATATGGATCACGAGGGACGGCAGCTCGACGCCGCTGCGACGCCGACGGACGCGGCGGTCGGGTAGTAAGCGCTGCGCTCCGGTGCATGTCGAGAGCGTGCCGATGTATGGTTCACCGGCCGTTCAACATACGCGGTGTCGTCCTGGGGAAAGCCAGGACCCATTACCCCAAGTCTCAATTGTTGCGCGATGCTGGGGCCGCGATCCCGTTCATCAGCGAAAGCGGTGGTAATGGGTCCTGGCTTTCGCCAGGACGACAGTGGTGCATGCGGCGCGATCGCAGGGACGACAGTTGTATCTGTGGCGTGACCAACGGCTTGGTTCACCCATTGGCCGCCTTCACCACCACGAGGTTCTCGTCCGGCGTCGCCGGGTGGCGCTTGAGGTGATCGCGGCGCAGTGCGATCTCGTCGCGGACCAATTCGTAGCCGAGCTTGAACGTGTCCATTCCGTCGCCGGAAACGGTGCCGTCGCGCAGGCCGGTCACCGCGCCGCGCAGGATCGCCTCGAGCTCATCCTGCAATTCGTCGAGATGCTCGGCGCAAGTGGCGTGCTCGACGCGCTCGCCGATGTCGAGGATCCTGCCCGCCAGCTCGCTGGCCTTCTCCGGTGCGACGCGGGTGATCTTGGTGTAGATCGCGGCGAAGATCGAGCCGATGATGCTGAGGGCGGCGGCGCCGAGATACATCACGTCGCTGTAGCGATCCATGAACGACTTGGTATCGTCGTTGATGTATTCGGCGGCGCCCTGATGGGCGACGATGAAGGCGTCCTTGTCGGTCGCCGCCGGCTCGATCTTGGAGGCAAAGCCGTCGTCGAGCGCGAGCTCCGACTTGTTCTCATAGATGATGCGCGCGAGCTCGGCGGCTGTCGTCGTGGACATCGAGGATTGCGCGACCAGCAGCCATTCCAGCCCGATGGTGTCGACCTCGTCATCGGGGATCGCCGGCGAGGACGACAGCATGCCGGTCGAGACCGTCTCCTCCGAAATCGCCGGGTATTTGCGCGCCAGCGCCTTGGCCGCGTCGATCGCATTCAGCGTGAAGCCGCCGGGGCGCTTGGCATATTGCTCGTAGGTCTTGTCCTTCACGATCTTCGAAGCATGCTCGATCGCGATCACGGCGGCAAAGCCGGAGGCGAACAGCTTGTCGAAAGGTGTGTTCGGCGGCGCCTGCTGTACCCGCTGCGCCGCGTCGGGGCTGTCCGCAATCTCAAGCGCGCTGCGGACGAAATTGACGCTGTTCTCGCCGTCGCCGACGACCGCGATCCGCTTCTTCTTGAGCTCGCTCAGCGATTTGATCTTCTTGCCGCCGGGGCTGAGCACCAGCACCACGTCATGCTCGAGGATCGCGATGGCGCGGGCACGCGGCGGCACCCTTGCGTCGGTACGCAGGATGGCAAGCGAGGCGTCGCGGCGATCGAATTGCGCCAGCGCCCTGGGCGTTGTCGGGGTTCGGCGCGATCTTCAGCCGCAGCCGCGACGAATTGTTCTTCAGCACGGTGGCGAGCTTGGCGGCGAATTTCGCCTCCGGGCCCTTGGCATCGCCGACCGCGAACACCAGCAATTCGGAATTGCGCAGCCAGAGCCGGCCGCCGATCACGGTGACCGCGCTCAGGAGCAGCGTCAGCAGGGTGAAGACGATGATCTGCGCGCGGTTGGTCTTGACGACCGGTTTGGCGACCGGAGGGCTCGGCGGCGGCAGCGGCGCAGGCGAGGGGGCTTCGGCACTCATGGCTGATTACCTGGCTCATCACCCGTCCGGGACGGCCCGTTGCCGCGACCCGATCGGCGCGGCGCTGCCCGGTGAATCCGTAAATGGCTATAAAAGAAAGAAAATTTCCTATGTTGCCGACGATATACCTCCCCGGGGGGAATGCAAACCGGCCGCCGGCCGTAACCTTAATCTCGGCCGGCCTGCGCCGCGATGCCACATGACCATTGCCACTATCGACGGTCGGAGCGAGATGTGATTTTCGAGGAGGCGCAGGTGCATTCCGGCGCCGGAGATGTCATAAATGAGACACGCTTCGGTTTGCGGAATTGTGCTGACGGCCTGACCCGGATTTCTTGCAATCACATTCATCGAAGTAAAAGGGCGTCAGCTTGTTGTTTCCCTCCATGTCATCGTCGGTGTCGGTTGGTGCCCTGGTGGGATGGATGTCGCTTCTCACCGCAAAGCACATCATCGCCGACTTCATGCTGCAGAACGCCTGGATGGCGATCGGAAAGGACCAGAAGACCGGCTGGGCGCTGCCGCTGCTGGCGCACTGCCTGGTCCATCTCGCGGTCGCGCTGGCGCTGATCCTGGTGGTGGCGCCGCGGTTCTGGTATGTCGCCTTCATCGACTTCGTGATCCACATCATCGTCGATCGGGCCAAGGGCATCTGCGCCTCGCATTTCGGCGTGACGCTGGAATCCGGCCACCCCTGGTTCTGGACCCTGATCGGGGTCGACCAGGCGCTGCACCACCTCACCGGCTTCGCGCTGTCGATCTACATGGCCGCGAACTGAGCGGCTCGCGCGCACCTTTCCTCCCGTCCTGAACCACGAATCCAGCCGGGTTGCGGCGGGCGGATGTGATTCGCGCGCAACGGGCAAGACCCTCCGGAAGCGACCGGAGGCCGTGGTTAACCTTTCGTTAGAGGATTACGCGGCATCTTCCCGATCGAGGGGGATTTGCAAATGTTTTCAAGCCGCGACGCCTTCGAGAACGATGCCTGCCCGGTGGCCGACGATCTGCTCGGCCAGATGTATCGCGCCAATCCGAACGGGCTCTCGTTGCTGGTTGCCAATGTCGCGCCCGATGTCAGGGCGAGGCTCGCGCTGTTCTGCTATCGCCGCAGCCATCTGCACGCGCTCGCGGTCGCGATCGCGTCGAGCTGCAGCGAGTGGGAGCTGGCGAATTCAGGCGGCCGTGTCGGCTCGACGCTCTACGCGCTGTCGCGCGAGCCGGCCCGCGCCGCCACCGTTTCGCATGGTGGCCGCAAGCCGATCACGCTGTCGACCAAGCCGCTGACGACCTTCGCGCCGATCGTCGATGACGAACTCGACGACGAGGACGTCAGCGACAGGGTCACGGCGTAACGTCTGGCTAGATCGGCTGCGCGCTCGCGATGAGCGGCAGCCCGTGCCGGCGCCGCGCCATCGCGCATTCCGCGTCGCCCGGCTGGCAGGTCCGGCATACTTCCGGCCGCACCGGATAGACCTCGCAGCGCGTTGCTTCTCCGACCCGGCCCGCTAGCGCCGAGCAGCGATCGCCCTCGCAGCGCATGCCTGATTGTCGCGCATTGACGAATTGCGGTGGGATCAGATCGAGCTGCGCGTCGTCCTCGATGGTGAAGCGCGGCCAGTTCTCCGAATAGCTGCAGCAGGCGCCGCAGGACTGGCAGGGGCTTGTGTCGGTCGCGTTGTCGGCCATCAGGTGTCCCTCGGCGCTTCCCAGACCAGGCTGCGCCGCCAGCGCGCCCTGAGCAGGTCGCGCCGCTCCGGATACTTCTCGTCGTGATAGACCGCCGTGACCACGCGGTCGGTGCGGAAGCTGCGGAAATCCTTGCGCAGCTCGCACCAGGCGGCGAGCAGCCGCACCGCCTCGTGATAGCCGACCGCGATCGGCCAGATCGTGCGCTCGCTATCGCGGCCATGCTCGTCGCGATAGTTCAGCGTGATCTTCTTGCCCTCATGGATCTGGCTGCGGGTCCTGACCATGTCGATGCGGTCGGGCTCCCGGTTCCAGGCCGAGCGGGCCCGGCTCGCCGGCTCCAGCACGAACGGCCGCAGCCGGTCGGGCACGGTCTCGGCGATCTTGGCCATCAGGTCCTCGGCCGCGCGCGCCAGCGCGGGATCGGCGTGGCCGACCACCCATTGCGCGCCGAGCACGCAGGCCTCGATCTCGTCGGGTGTCAGCATCAAGGGCGGCAGGTCGAATCCCTTCTCCAGGATGTAGCCCATGCCGGCCTCGCCGCGGATCGGCACCCGCTGCTCGATCAGGCTGGCGATGTCGCGATAGATCGTCCGCTTCGATGTCTCGAGCTCGGCGGCGATTGCATCGGCAGTCAAAGGCTTACGGGTGCGTCGGAGCACCTGGATGATCTGAAACAGCCGGTCGGCGCGTCTCATGGCAACTCTCTCGATCGCTCTCTTGGCACGTGTCTTGTCGAGTGTCTCGGTAGCGGTTTTGGCAGCCGTCTTGACGAGTGTCTTGACGGGTCTCGTCGTCTCTCGGTGCGCAGGCTTTTCTGGGTCCCGTCCGGCTGCTGCTGACAGCATGTTGGCAGCAGGTGGGGGCTATATCAGGACAACACCTCAAGTGAAGGGAATTTGTCCATGACGAATCTTGACGAACTCGGTTTCCGGCAGGCGCAAGGCTTTGCGCTGGAACAGCTGGTCACGGTCTACTCCACCTCCGGCGACCTGCGCTGGGCCCTGGTCGCGCTGATCGCACAGTCGATCAGCACGGTCTGGTCCTACGGGCGGGCACGGCTGGTCAAGCGCGTTCGCGGGGCGGTTCGCCGCCTCGCACCCGCCGGCCCGTTCGACAGTGAATGCCACTACTGCTGACACCATGCTGGCAGCAGGGGACGGCTAGCTTCAATTCACGACCACAGGCGATCGGGAGCTTCACATGATTACGCTTTTTGGCTTTGGCACGGGCTTCGGCTTGCCGGAAATCAGCCCCTTCGTGACCAAAACCGAGGTCCAGCTCAAGATGGCCGGGCTCGACTATCGCAAGGAGAAGGCGATGCCGCCGGCCTCTCCCAAGGGCCAGCTGCCGTTCATCGTCGACGACGGCGAGACGATCGCCGATTCGACCTTCATCCGCGCCCATATCGAGGGCAAATACGGCTTCGATTTCGACGCGCCGCTCAGCCTGCAGGCGCGCGCCCAGGCCTGGGCCTTCGAGCGCATGATCGAGCATCACGTCTACTGGGCGCTGGTCGGCGCGCGCTGGGTCGACGACACCAATTTCGCCAAGGGGCCCGCGCATTTCTTCGACGGCGCGCCCGACCATATGCGCGACAAGATGCGCGAGGACGCCCAGTTCCGCGTTGCCGAGAACTATCTGCTGAGCGGGCTTGGCCGTCACGGACCGGACGAAGACGTCGATCTCGCGATCCGCTCGCTGTTCGCGCTGTCTGTGCAACTCGGCGACAAGCCGTATCTGATGGGCGATGCGCCGTGCGGCACCGATGCCACCGCGTTCGGCGCGCTGGCGGGAATCCTCACCCCGTTCTTCGATTCGCCGCTGCGCGAGCGCACCGAGAAGTTCGACAATCTCACCGCCTATGTCGGCCGGATGATGCGGCAATACTATCCGGAATTCGCCTGGGCGCCGCTGCAGCAGCAGGCGGCCTAAAGCGCGATCGCGCTTTAGGTTTAGTTCGGGGCATGATCCTTTCGGAAAACCGCTTCGCACTTTTCCGGATCATGCCTAAGCCGGCGCGGCAGGAGCGGGCTGGCCCTTCAATGCGGCCAGCTCCGCCTCGAGCTCGGCGATGCGCTGGTCGCGCGAGGCCAGCGCTGCCGCCACATCGGCCGCGTCGAACTTTTGCGGAATGTGCTGCGGGCAGTTGGTGTCCCACGCCGTGACCTTGAACAGGATCACCTGCTCGGGCCGCGCCCGGTAGCCCTGCGGCATCAGCGTGCGGGTCAGCGCCGGATCGTCCTCCACCACCTTCGCCTCGCCCCACAGCTTGACGCGGCGGCGGTGCGCGTAATCCATGACGAAGATATAGGCCTTGGCATTCTCCGAGAGATTGCCCTGGGTGATGAACTGGCGATTGCCGCTGTAGTCGGCGAACGCGATGGTGTGCTTGTCGAGCACCTTGATAAAACCCTTCGGTCCGCCGCGATGCTGGATGTAGGGCTGGCCGTCGGCCGAGGCGGTCGCGAGATAGAAGCTGTTCACCTCGCCGAGGAAGCCGGCGAGGTTCTCGTCGATCTCGCTGCGCCAGCCGCCATGTGCCTCGACTTCGGCGTAGGTGGCGCGTGAGCCCTTGCGGGTCTGGATCGCCTTCACCGCCGGACTGAATGCGACGTCGCTCGCATAGCTGTGACCATCTGACATCGGAGCCTCCCGTGACGGGCGCCTGAGTGGTTGTCCTCGCCGCTTAAAGATGGACATTCCAAGATCGTAAGCAATCTTGTGCATTGACACTTCACTGTTGCCGATTATGCAATAGTGCCATGGACCGGATCGACGCCATGCAGGCCTTCGTCGCGGTGGCGGACCTCGAGGGGTTCGCCCCCGCCGCCCGCAAGCTCGGCCTGTCGCCGTCCGCCATCACGCGGCTGATCGCGGCGCTGGAGGAGCGGCTCGGCGCGCGGCTGCTGCAGCGGACCACGCGGCAGGTGACGCTGACGGACGCCGGCTCGCGCTATCTGGAGCGGGCGCGCCGGATCCTCGCCGATGTCGAGGAGGCCGAGGACGCGGTGGAGAACGAGCGCACCCGCCCCGGGGGGCGGCTGGTGATCTCGGCACCGTTCGGCTTCGGGCGGCTCCATGTCAGCCCGGTGGTGAGCACCTATCTGAAGCGCTATCCCGGCGTCGGCGTTGACCTGCGGCTGTCGGACCGCAGGATCAATCTGGTCGAGGACGGCGTCGACCTCGCGGTCAGGCTCGGGCACCTGCCGGATTCGACGCTGGTGGCGCGGCATGTCGGCCGGATGCGCCGCATCGTGGTGGCGTCGGCCGGCTATCTCAAGCTTCGCGGCAGGCCGAACCGGCCGGCGGACCTCACCGCCCACGACACGATCCAGTTCGGCGCCATGACCGCGACGCCGGATTGGCGCTTCATGGAGGATGGCCGCGAAGTCCGCATCACCCCTACGCCGCGCTTCACCAGCAACAGCTCGGACGCCGCCATCCAGTACGCCGAGCAGGACGGCGGACTGACCCGGGTGATGGCCTACCAGGCGGCCGAATCGCTGAAGGCGCGGCGGCTCCAGATCGTGCTCGCCGAGTTCGAGCAGCCGGCTGTGCCGATCCACGTCGTCTATCCGACGACGCGGCTGTTGTCGGCCAAGGTGCGGACCTTCATCGATCTCGTGACCGAGGTCACCGACTGGTATTTCGACTAGCTCACCGGCGGCTTCTTCGGCACCACGCGGAAGGTGCCGTTGGCGCGCGCGATGGTCACCCCGTCGGCCTTGATCAGGCTCTGCGCGAAGCAGATCGTGCTGCCGGTCTTGATCACGTCGCTCTCGATCGCGAGCCATTGCCCGACATTGGCGGAGCCTACGAAATCGACCGCGAGCGAGATCGTCACGAACGAGGTGGTCCAGCCGGTCGCCTGGCCGCAGCTATAGCCCATCGCGTTGTCGGCAAGGGCTGCGATCAGGCCGCCATGGATCAGGCCGCGGCCGTTGGTATGCGGCCTCGCCAGCCGCAGGCCGATGATGACGGCACGCTCGGTCTTCTTCTGGTAAAGCGGCTCCCAGGGCTCGGTGAGCGGGCTCTTGCGGAACAGCGGCTCGAAGCCTTGAGGGACGTCTTGGGGATTGTCGGGCACGACTTGCGTATCGGTGGTCATCTGAAGCTCGCATATGACGTTGGGTTGACGCCATTGAACGCGATGTCGATGACGGTTTCACCGCCTACAAAGTTTTAAACGGGATTTGCACGGCTGTTTGAAGCGGCCCGGCTCGTCATCACCCGCGAAAGCGGGTGATCCAGTATTCCAGAGACCGCACCGCATGAATCGAGAAGCCGCGGCGTACTGGATACCCCGCATGCGCGGGGTATGACGACGGAGATTGCGAAGAGGATGCTGCTCGACAAAAGCATCCGCGACTTATCTAGAACGGCAGCCCCACATAATTCTCCGCCAGCGAGGTCGAGGCCGCCTTCGAGCTGACGAGGTAGTCGAGCTCGGCGATCTGGATGCGCGCGGCGAATTCGCCCTCGTCGGGGAATTTGTGCAGCATCGAGGTCATCCACCAGGAGAAGCGCACCGCCTTCCAGACCCGCGCCAGCGCGCGTCCCGAATAGGCATCGATGCCGGCGGAGGATTTCTCGTCGTAGTATTCGCGCAGCGCCTGCGACAGATAATGCACGTCGCTGGCGGCAAGGTTGAGGCCCTTGGCACCGGTCGGCGGCACGATGTGCGAGGCGTCGCCCGCCAGAAACATGCGGCCGAACCGCATCGGCTCGGCGACGAAGCTGCGCAGCGGCGCGATGCTCTTTTCGATCGAGGGGCCGGTGACGATCTCGTCGGCGGCCTTCTGGTCGAGGCGCCGCTTCAATTCATCCCAGAACCGCTCGTCCGACCATTGGTCGACATGATCGTCGAGCGGGCACTGCACGTAATAGCGGCTGCGGTGGGACGAGCGCATCGTGCACAGCGCAAAGCCGCGCTCGTGGTTGTTGTAGATCAGCTCCGGCGAGACCGGCGGCGTCTCCGAGAGGATGCCGAGCCAGCCGAACGGATACACCCGTTCGTAGCTGGTGATCGCCGACGCCGGCATGCTGGCGCGGCTGATGCCGTGGAAGCCGTCGCAGCCGGCGATGAAGTCGCAGGCGATCTCGTGGGTGACGCCGTCCTTGACGTAGCTGACGCGCGGATGATCGGTATCGAAATCAAGCGGCTTGACGTCGGCCGCCGAGTAGATCGAGGTCAGGCCGGCCGCCTTGCGGGCATTCATCAGGTCGAGCGTGACCTCGGTCTGGCCGTAGATGGTCACGGTCTTGCCGGTCGAACCATGCAGGTCGATGCGGTGCCGTGCGCCGCCGAACGCCAGTTCGAGACCGTGATGGACGAGGCCCTCCTGGTGCAGCCGGGCAGCGGCGCCGACGCTCTCGAGCAGCGACACGGTGCCTTCCTCGAGCAGCCCGGCGCGAATCCGCCCCAGCACATAGTCCGGGGTCTGCCGCTCAAGAATGATGTTGTCTACGCCGAAAGTATGAAGTAGTTGCCCAAGCAACAGTCCGGCCGGACCTGCACCAATGATTGCTACTTTTGTCCGCAATACCTTGTCCTCCCGATCGGATAGGCTTTTAGCCGGTGCCCGCGCCGGCAACTTGCCAAGGCAACTATATCATATAACGATTTTGGCAAGGCGGATTTGCGCGGGACCCGCGCGTTCGCCGCAGCGCAAGATGCGGTGGCGCGGGACCGGGCGGAGGGTGCGACGAGGCGTCCGCCCGCCGGATTTCATCTTGAATATCCGCGCGAATTAGATAACATGTTAAGTAATGAGCCGGGCACGAAGCCCGTCCTGGAGAGGAGGAGACGTGATGAGGAAGACAATGTTGGCGGTGTTGATGGCCGCCGCCATCGTGCCGGCCGCGGGACCTGCCGTCGCGCAGGACAAGACCGTCAATCTCAAGGTGTCGCTATGGGTGCCGCCGGCGCATCCGCTGGTGCCCGCGACCCAGGCCTGGGCCGCCGACATCGAGAAGGCATCGGGCGGCACCATCAAGGTCACCGTGTTTCCGTCCGAGCAACTCGGCAAGGCGTTCGACCATTACGACATGGCGCGCGACGGCATCGCCGACGTCACCTATGTCAATCCTGGCTATCAGCCCGGCCGTTTCCCGATCGCGGCCGCAGGCCAGCTTCCGTTCACCTTCTCCGACGGCAAGAAGGGCACGCTGGCGCTGAACGAGTGGTATCACAAATATGCGCCGACCGAGATGAAGGACACCAAGCTGTGCTTCGCCTTCATCCACGATCCGGGCGCGCTGCACGGCAAGAAGAAGATCGTGCTGCCGAGCGACCTCTCCGGCGTCAAGGTGCGTCCCGCGCAGAGCACCATCGGCGAGATGGTGAAGATGTTCGGCGGCACCAATGTGCAGGCCTCCGCGCCGGAATCGCGCGACGCGATCGAGCGCGGCGTGGCCGACGAGATCACCTTCCCCTGGGGCTCGATCTTCCTGTTCGGCATCGACAAGGTGGTGAAGTACCACATGGACGTGCCGCTCTATTCGACGGTGTTCACCTACAACATGAACCTCGCCAAATATAATTCGATGTCGGCTGCCCAGAAGAAGGTGATCGACGATCACTGCACGCCGGAATGGGCCTCCAAGGTCACCGACCCCTGGACCGATTTCGAAGCCAATGGTCGCACCAAGATGAAGGCGCTGGAAGGCCACGAGGTCTATCCGCTGACTTCGGATCAGCTCGCCGAGTGGAAGAAGGCAGTCAAGCCGCTGCGCGACAGCTGGGCCGAGGCGGTGAAAAAGGCCGGCGGCGATGCGGCAAAGATCGATGCCGATCTGCAGGCCACGCTGAAGAAGTTCGAGGCGGGGATCTGATCCCGCTCCCCTTCACCTCTCCCCGATTGCGGGGAGAGGTCGGATCGCATCGCCAGATGCGATCCGGGTGAGGGGGTACAGGTCTCACCGCATTCACGACTCGTGGAAGCAGCCCCTCACCCCAACCCTCTCCCCGCAAGAGCGGGGGAGAGGGAGCTCATCGAAGCAACGCATGACGCAATCTGCCGAAGTTTCCCAAGACGGCGCGATCACCGGCCCACCCGAGCCGGCGCGCAAGAATTTCATGGATCGCTTCATCGATTCGATCGAATGGGTCGCGGCCTTCTTCGTTGGCGTCGTCGCGCTCAACACCTTCACCGCGGTGTTCATGCGCAAATTCTTCGCGGTGACGATCCCCGACTACTACAATTTCGGCCAGTTCCTGCTCGGCATCCTGATCTTCTGGGGAATTGCGGCGACGAGCTATCGCGGTACCCACATTACCGTGGATCTGGTCTGGGCCAATGCCTCGCCGCGCTACCAGCGCTGGATCGACATCTTCGCGACGCTGGTGCTGCTGTTCGTGGTGAGCGTGCAGACCTACACGCTGGTCGACAAGGTGATCGACACCAGGAACAGCCATATCGTCACCATGGATCTCGGCGTGCCGGTCTGGCCGTTCTTCCTGGTGTCGTGGATCGGCGACGTCTCCGCGGTGCTGCTGATCGCGATCCGCACCTACCGCCTGATCTTCCATCCGGAAGATATCCATGATGCCAAGATCAAGACCGCGGAGTAGACGGCCATGAGTCTCGACCTCAGTCCCGAGACCGTCGCCGTCATCGGCTTTGTCAGCCTGTTCGTGCTGATGCTGCTCCGTGTCCCCGTCGGCATGGCGATGGGCCTCGTCGGCATCACCGGCTTTGGCTATCTCACCGGCTTCGCGCCGGCGCTCAAGCTGGTCGGCCAGACCACGATGCGTACGGTGACGGATTATTCCTTCGGCGTGATCCCGATGTTCCTGTTGATGGGCGCCTTCGTGTCCGTCTCGGGCATCAGCCGCGAGCTGTTCCGCGCCGCCAACACCTTCGTCGGCCATTGGAAGGGCGGGCTCGGCATTGCGACGATCGCCGCCTGCGGCGGCTTTGCCGCGATCTCCGGCTCGTCGGTCGCGACCGCCGCGACCTTCTCGGCCGTCGCCTATCCCGAGATGCGTCGCTTCGGCTATCCGCAATCCTTCGCCGCCGGCGTGATCGCGGTCGGCGGCACGCTCGGAGCGATGCTGCCGCCGTCCACCGTGCTCGCGGTCTACGGCATCATCACCCAGCAGGACATCGGCAAGCTGTTCATCGCGGGCGTGGTGCCGGGCCTGCTCGCGATCCTGATGCATATGATCACGATCGGCATCATCGGCGTGACGCGGCCCGCTTTCCTGCCGGCGGGAAAGAAGGCGTCGTGGCACGAGCGCTTCGTTGCGCTGCGCGACGTCTGGTCGCCGCTGCTGCTGTTCCTGTTCGTGATCGGCGGGCTCTATGGCGGCTTCTTTGTCCCGACCGAAGCCGGCGCGGTCGGCGCGGTGGGCGCCTTCATCATCGGTATCCTCCGCGGCAAGCTGACCAGGGACGGCATCCTGCAATCGCTGCTGCAGGCGACGCGCACCGCGGCCGCCGTGTTCACGGTGCTGATCGGCGCGCTCTGCTTCGGCTATTTCCTCACCATCACCCAGACGCCGCAGCACGTCACCGAATTCCTCACCGGGCTTGGCATCGGCCCCTATGGCGTGCTGGCGCTGATCCTCCTGATGTATCTGGTGCTCGGCTGCCTGATGGACGCGATGGCGATGGTGATCCTCACCGTCCCGATCGTGTTTCCGGTGGTGACCGCGCTCGGCTTCGATCCGATCTGGTTCGGCATCATCATCGTCATGACGGTCGAGCTCGGCCTGATCCATCCGCCGGTCGGTATGAACGTGTTCGTGATCAAGAGCGTCATCAAGGACGTCAACATGTCGACGATCTTTGTCGGGGTGCTGCCGTTCGTCATCACCGACCTGATCCGGCTGGTGATCCTGATCCTGTTCCCGCTGCTTGCGACCTGGCTGCCGCAGCGCATGATTGGTTAGGCCTATGAATCCCGAGCTTGAGACCAGATACGTCTTCACCATCACCGCCCGGATCGCGGAGGTGACGTCCGCCGGCGACATCGGCACCGGCGTCCGCCGCATCATTCCGATCATCGGCGGCGAGGTGAAGGGCGAGAAGGTCAACGGCAAGGTGCTGGCGTTCGGTGCGGACTTCCAGATCATCCGGCCCAATGAGCTGATCGAGCTGGAGGCGAAATATGCGTTCGAGACCGACGACGGCGCCGTCGTCTATGTCGAGAACAAGGGCATCCGCTTCGGGCCGGTCGAGCTGTTGCAGAAGCTGAAGCGCGGCGAGCCGGTCGACCCGAAGCTGATCTATTTCCGCACCGTGCCGAAATTCGAAACCGGCGCCGAAAACTACCGCTGGCTGATGCAGCACATCTTCGTCGGCTCCGCCGCCCGCCACGCCGACCGCGTCGTGATCGACGTGCATCAGGTGCTGTAGCTTCGCACACTTGCCGTCTCACCCGCCGGGATCCGCCACACATTCGGTGTCGTCCCTGCGAAGCAGGACCCATACTCCGCGGTCTGTGCCGTGAACGGGACTCGTCGTTCCGCCGTCGCGCAGCAATAACCGTTTGTGGTTATGGGTCCCCGCTTTTCGCAGGGACGACGGGTGGAGGGAGCCGCGCGTATCAACTCCATCACCGTCACCCTGAGGAGGCCGCGCAGCGGCCGTCTCGAAGGGGCGATGGCCACCAGCCGTCCGCGCCCATATTGACTCTCCCGCTAATTGTTATAAAGCATAACTATTCTGAACGGGAAACAATAACGCCATGGGAAACGCTGCCGGCGAGGGAGACGCTTCGCTGCTCAGGATCGAGACGCGAGGGACGGTGCTGACGGTCGGGCTGAACCGTCCCGCCAAGCGCAATGCGCTGAACGACGGCATCATCCTGGCGCTGCGGGATTGCTTCTCCGCGATACCGGATGCGGTCGGCGCCGTCGTCATCCATGGCATCGGCGATCACTTCTCGTCCGGCCTCGACCTCTCCGAACTGACCGAGCGCGACGCCACCGAGGGCCTGGTGCATTCCCAGATGTGGCACCGCGTGTTCGACCGCATCCAGTATTGCCGCGTGCCTGTCATCGCCGCACTGAAGGGCGCGGTGATCGGCGGCGGACTGGAGCTGGCTTGCGCCGCGCATATCCGCGTCGCCGAGCCGTCGGCCTATTTCGCGCTGCCCGAGGGCCAGCGCGGCATCTTCGTCGGCGGCGGCGGATCGGTGCGGCTGCCGCGCCTGATCGGCGTGCCCAGGATGGCGGACATGATGCTGACCGGGCGGGTCTATTCGGCGACCGAGGGCGCCGCCTACGGCTTCTCGCAATACCTCACCGAGGCCGACGGCGCGCTGCCGAAAGCGCTGGAGCTTGCCGAGCGCGTCGCCGCCAATGCGCCGCTGACCAACTTCGCCGTGTTGCAGGCGCTGCCGATGATCGCCGAGGCCAATCCGCAGACCGGCCTGTTGATGGAATCGCTGATGGCGACGGTGGCGCAGAGCGACAAGGAAGCCAAGAAGCGCATCCGCGCGTTTCTTGATCGCAAGACCGCCAAGGTAAAGCCGACATGAGCGCCGCGCCGTCTGCGAACACTGCGAGCGCGCATCCGCTGCGCCCGATCTCGTTCGGTAATCCCGACGTTACCGTCGAGCGCCGCGACGACGGCACCATCTATCTCCGACCGAAGCTTAGCCTCGCCGATTTTCCGGTTCGCCTCACCGATCGCCTGCACCACTGGGTAAAGGCCGGGCCGAACCGCGTGTTCATGGCCGAGCGCGCCGCCGGTGGCGGCTGGCGGCAAATCACCTACGCGCAACTGCTCGAGGCTATCAGGCGCATCGCCTCCGCATTGATCGCGCGCGGATTGTCGGCCGAGCGGCCGATCGTGATCCTGTCGGGCAATTCGATCGATCATGCCCTGATGGGGCTCGGCGCGCTCTATGCCGGCGTTCCGTTCTGCCCGGTGTCGCCGGCCTATTCGCTGGTGTCGCGCGACTATGGCAAGCTCAGCTTCGTCATCAAGCTCCTGACGCCGGGCCTCATCTTTGTCGACGATGCCGACAAGTTCGCCGACGCACTGCGTGCCAATATCGGACCCGATGTCGAGATCGCCGCGAGCCGCGGCACCGTGCCCGGCCGTGAGGTGACGCGCCTTGCCGGTCTCCTGGCGACGCCGGAAGACCCGCGCCTCGATGCGACCCATGCGGCAATCGGTCCGAACACGATCGCGAAATTTCTGCTGACGTCGGGGTCGACCGGCAATCCCAAGGCCGTCATCAATACCCAGCGCATGATCTGTGCCAACCAGGTGATGCTGCGCGAGACGCTGGCGTTCCTCAAGGATGAGCCGCCTGTGATCGTCGACTGGTTGCCGTGGAATCACACCTTTGGCGGCAACCACAATGTCGGGCTGACGCTCTATAACGGCGGCTCGATGTATCTCGATGAGGGCAAGCCGATGCCCGGCGGCATCGAGGAGACGGTGCGAAACCTGCGCGAGATCTCGCCGACGGTCTATTTCAACGTGCCCAAGGGCTATGAATCGCTGCTGCCCTATCTGCGCGATGACGCCGGTCTGCGGGCAAAATTCTTCGCCCGACTGCATGCGATGTTCTTCTCGGGCGCCGCGCTGTCGCCGTTCATCTGGAACAGCCTCGATGCGCTCGCCGTGCAGGAGAAGGGCTATCGCGTGCCCATGCTGACCGGCCTCGGCGCCACCGAGACTTCGCCGTTCTTCATGTCGGTGCGCCCGGATACCAGCCGCTCCGGCCATGTCGGGCTTCCGGTGTCGGGCAATGACGCGAAGCTCGTTCCGAACAACGGCAAGCTCGAGGTCCGCGCCAAGGGCCCGAACGTGACCCCGGGCTATTGGCGGCAGCCCGAGCTGACCGCCAAGGCGTTCGACGAGGAAGGCTTTTACAAATTTGGCGACGCGCTGAAGCCCGCCGACGCTGGTGATCTCGATGCCGGGTTCGATTTCGACGGCCGCATCGCAGAGGATTTCAAGCTGGCGAGCGGCACCTGGGTCAGCGTCGGCCCGTTGCGGGCGCGCTTCGTCGGCAACTGCGCGCCGCTGGTGCGCGACGTCGTGATCGCGGGGCTCAACCGCGACGAGCTCGCCGCGATCGTGATCCTCGATCTCGATGGCTGCCGCCTGATCAATCCGCAGCTCGCCTCTGGCGATATCGCGGCCGCGGCCAATGATCCGCTGGTGCGGGCGGCCTTCAGCGAGCGCTTCGCGCGCGTGCTGGCCGGCGCCACCGGCTCGTCGAACCGGATCGCGCGCGCGATCCTGCTCGATACGCCGCTGTCGATCGATCGCGGCGAGGTCACCGACAAGGGCTCGATCAACCAGCGCGCGGTGCTGGAGCATCGCACGGACATCATCGAAGCGCTCTATGCGCCGGTGCCGCCGGCATCGGTGATCACGTCAGTCTAGTTCTCGAACAGGAGAAAGCCATGCAGTTGAAGGACCAGGCCGCCATCGTCACCGGCGGCGCATCGGGATTGGGCGCTGCGACCGCGCGCGGTCTCGCCGCGCAGGGCGCCAAGGTCGCGGTCTGCGACCTCAACGCCAAGCTCGCCGAGAGCGTCGCGGCGGAGATCGGCGGCATTCCCGTCGTCTGCGACGTCGCCGATGCTGCGGCGGCCGAGGCCGCGGTGGCCGCCGCCGCCAAGGCGCACGGCCCCGCGCGCGTGCTGGTGAACTGTGCCGGCATTGGGGTGGCAAAACGCGTGATCGGTCGCGAGGGGCCGATGGCGCTCGGCGACTTCGACAAGGTGATCAAGGTCAATCTGATCGGCTCGTTCAACATGCTGCGGCTTGCGACCGCTGACATGGCCAAGCTCGAGCCGCTCGCAACCGGCGAGCGCGGCGTCGTGATCTCAACGGCCTCGGTCGCGGCCTATGACGGCCAGATCGGGCAGGCGGCCTATTCGGCATCGAAGGGCGGCATCGTCGCGATGACGCTGCCGATCGCGCGCGAGCTCGCGCAATTCGGCATCCGCGTTCTGACCATCGCGCCCGGCCTGTTCATGACGCCCCTGCTGGCCGGCCTGCCGCAGGAAGCGCAGGATTCGCTCGCCGCCGCGATCCCGTTCCCGCGCCGGCTCGGCCAGGCCGACGAGTTCGCCTCGCTGGCGCTGCACATGATCGACAACCCCTATCTGAACGGCGAAGTGGTGCGGCTCGATGCCGCGCTCCGGATGGCGCCGCGCTGAAGCATGATCCGGAAGAGCACGAACGCCCTTCCGGATCGCTCATGCTCGATCGAGGATAAACCATGTTCGTCAATCGGCGCGACGTGCAGATCCAGTGGGGCGATTGCGACCCCGCCAACATCGTCTATTACCCGCGCTACTTCGCGATGTTCGACGACTCGACCTCGATCATGTTCGAGGCCGCCGGTTGCTCGAAGCAGGACCTCGTCCACAAATACGGCCTGGTCGGCATTCCCATGGTCGACACGCGGGCGAAATTTCACATCCCGTCGACCCATGGCGACTGGATTACCATCGAGAGCCGGATCGAGAGCATCAAGCGCTCGAGCTTCGAGGTGGTGCACCGCGTGTTCAAGGACGAGGCGTTGGCGATCGAGGCGTTCGAGACCAGGGTGCTGGTCGGCCGCCACCCGGACGATCCCGCCAAGCTGAAATCGGCGCCGTTTCCGCAGGAGATCATTGACCGCTTCATGAAGTGCTGACTCGCACCCCCTCATGACTCGACTTTCGGAGCATGATCCTCTCGGAAAACCGGTTTCCACTTTTCCGGATCATGCTCTAAAGAAGGGGCTGAATTGGCCCGCAAAACCGGTTTAAACCCAAAAAACTTAACTGCAGGGAGGAATGAATGAGGAAGGCCACTCTCGCCGCGGCGCTCGCAGCAGCCATCGCGCTGCCGGGCGCGCCCGCACTGGCGCAGACCAATGAAATCACCATCGGCATCTCGATCTCGACCACGGGGCCCGCCGCGGCGCTCGGCATTCCCGAGCGCAATGCGCTCGATTTCGTGCCGAAGGAGATCGGCGGCGTACCGCTGAAGCTGATCGTGCTCGACGACGGTGGCGATCCGACGGCCGCGACCACCAACGCGCGGCGCTTCGTCACCGAGTCCAAGGCCGACATCATCATGGGCTCCTGCACCACGCCGCCGTCGATCGCGGTGTCGACGGTCGCCAACGAGGCCGGCATCCCGCATTTCGGCCTCGCGCCGTTCCCGATCAACGAGGCGCGCATGAAGTGGTCGGTCGACCTGCCGCAGTCGATTCCGATCATGGGCAAGGTGCTCTACGAGCACATGAAGGCGCACAACATCAAGACCGTCGGCTATATCGGCTATTCGGATTCCTACGGCGATCTCTGGGTCAACGACTTCAAGGCGCAGGCCGTGCCGATGGGCCTGACCATGACCGACGAGGAGCGCTTCGCGCGTCCGGATACCTCGGTCGCCGGCCAGGTGCTGAAGCTCGTCGCCGCCAATCCCGACGCCATCTTGGTCGGTGCTTCCGGCACCGCTGCGGCGCTGCCGCAGACCGCGCTGCGCGAGCGCGGCTACAAGGGTCTGATCTACCAGACCCACGGCGCCGCCAGCATGGACTTCATCCGCATCGCCGGTGCGGCCGCGGAAGGCGTCATCATGTCGGCCGGCCCGATCATGTCGCCGGAAACCCAGCCCGACAGCGCGCTGACCAAGAAGCCCGGCCTCGCGCTGAACACGGCCTATGAAGCCAAGTACGGCGCCAACAGCCGCAGCCAGTTCGCCGGCCACTCGTACGATGCCTTCGAGGTGATGAAGCGCATCATCCCGGTGGCGCTGAAGACCGCCAAGCCCGGCACGCCGGAATTCCGCGAGGCGATCCGCAAGGCCTTCATCTCCGAGAAGGAGATCGTCGCGACCCAGGGCGTCTACAACTGGACCGAAAAGGATCGCTACGGCCTCGACGACCGTTCGCGCATCCTGCTGACGGTCAAGGACGGCAAATACGTCCCGGCGATGTGAGCTGGACGCAATCTCTGAAACGAAGAAGCCGGTCCCGATGGGGCCGGCTTTTTCTTACCCTCCCCTGGAGGGGGAGGGTCGCTTCGCATCGCAAGTAGCGATGTGAAGCGGGGTGGGGTGGTGGTCTATCGCCGTCGGTAGTGCTTCAGCGGCACAGCTTCCGCTTCGCGAGCGCCATAGAGCTCGACATAGATCCGTTCGAGCACGGCATTCAAATCCTCACTGACCTCCGAATTCCAGAACCTGACGACGCGATATCCTTCCCGCTCCAGCCACTCTTGTCGCGCACGATCGCGCTTCGCCACTTCATCGTCGTTGTGGTGTCCACCGTCCGACTCGACGATGAGTCGCTTGGCCGGGCAGAAGAAATCGACGACGTAAGGGCCAATCGGTGCCTGCCTTCGAAAATGCGTTCCGTCCGTTGGCAGCTCTCTCAGCGCGCGCCACAGGATTCGTTCATGCGGCGTCGTGTTGGCGCGCAGCTCTGCGGATTGATGTTGAGACCATTTGTGTGGCTTCACCCCACCCCGATCGCACCCGCGATGCTGCGCTTCGCGCGCGCAATCGACCCTCCCCCTCCAGGGGAGGGTGAAGTGGAGCGCAATCCTTGCGCGAATGCAAGCGCGGTCAGAAATCATTTCCCGGAAGGCGCACCTGCCTTCATCCTTCCCTGGAGGGGGAGGATCGCCGCGCATGTAATGCGCGGCGAGGTGGGGTGACGGTCTCTCCGCGATGGAGTTGCGCGTCCTAAATCGCACTCTCGCCTTCGTGCTGGAAGCCGAGATAGCTCGCGGCGACGCCCTTGTTGGCGGCGATTTCCGTCGCGGGGCCTGACAGCACGAATTCGCCGAGCTCCATGACATAGGCGCGGTCGGCGATCTGCAATGCGGCCTGGGCATTCTGCTCGACCAGGAGCACCGAGACGCCGGCTGCGCGGAGCTCGCCGACGATGCGGAAGATGTCGGCGACGATGATCGGAGCGAGGCCGAGGCTCGGCTCGTCCAGCATCAAGAGCTTCGGCGCGCCCATCAGCGCGCGGCCCATCGCCAGCATCTGCTGCTCGCCGCCGGACAGCGTGCCGGCAAGCTGCTTGCGCCGCTCCTTGAGCCGCGGAAACAGCGTGTAGACCCGCTCCAGCGAGGCGGCCGCGACGGCCTTCGCAATCCGGAAGGCGCCGAGCTCGAGATTGTCCTCGACATTCATGGTGCCGAACAATTCGCGATGCTCGGGCACCAGGCTGAGGCCGGTGGCGACGCGGTCCTCGATATCGAGCGGCGCCATGTCGACGCCGGCGAAGCTGGTGCGCCCCTTCAGCGGCAGCACGCCCATGATGGCGTTGAGCAAGGTGGTCTTGCCGGCGCCGTTGGCACCGATGATGGTGACGATCTCGTTCTGGGCGACGTCGAGCGAAACGCCGCGCACCGCCTCGACCTTGCCGTAGGAGATGTGAACGTCGGTCACCGATAGCAGCGCACTCATGCGGCGGCTCCGAGATAGGCCTTGATCACGGCGGGATTGCGCTTGATCGCGGCCGGCGTGCCCTCGGCGATCTTGGTGCCGAAATCCAGCACCACGATGCGGTCGGCGAGATCCATCACGAACCCCATGTCGTGCTCGACCAGCAGCACCGACATGCCGCCGTCGCGCAATTGCCGGAGCAGCGCGGCCAGCCGCTGCTTCTCCATGTGGCGCAGGCCGGCGGCCGGCTCATCGAGCAGCAGCAGCATCGGATCGACGCACAGCGCGCGGGCGATCTCGACAATGCGCTGCTGTCCGAGCGACAGCGAGCCCGCGAGCTGGTCGATCTGGTCCGACAGGCCGACGCGCGCGATCTGCCGCGCGGCTTCCGCCAGCAGCCTCGCCTCATCAGCGCGGTCGAGCCGCAGCATGCTGGAGATCGCGCCGGAATTGCCGCGCAGATGCGCGCCGATCGCGACATTCTCCAGCACGGTCATGTCGGGCACCAGCTTGACGTGCTGAAAAGTCCTGGAAACGCCGAGCTTGACCACCTCCTGCGGCGGAGCATTCGCGACCTCGTTGCCGAGCACTGAGATCTTGCCGCTGGTTGCGGTCAGGACGCCGGTGATCAAATTGAAGGTCGTGCTCTTGCCGGCGCCGTTCGGGCCGATCAGCGCGACGATCTCGCGGGCGTTGACGTCGAACGAGACGTCGTTGACCGCGAGCACGCCGCCGAACTGCTTGCGCGCCTTGTCGATGTGCAGAAGGATCGGAGACGTTCCTGGCGCTCGTTCGCGGTGCTCCAGTTTCACGGACGTGTCCGGGGTCTTGCGGGCGGGCTTGAACGGCAGCCGCGACATCAGCCAGGGCCAGACGCCCTGAGGCGCGAGCTGCAGCAGCAGCACCAGCATGATGCCGAACACGATGGTCTCGAGCTGGCTCTGGCCGCCGAAGATGTAGGGCAGGTAGCTCTGCAGCACCTCCTTGAGGATCACGACGATGCCGGCGCCGAGCACGCCGCCCCAGACGTAGCCCGCGCCGCCGACCACGGCGATGAACAGATACTCGATGCCGGCCTGCGCGCCGAACGGCGTTGGGTTGGCGGCGCGCTGGAAATGCGCATACAGCCAGCCGGACAGGCCGGCCAGCACCGCGGCATAGATGAACACCAACAGCTTGGCGCGGGGCGTCTGCACGCCGAACGCTTCCGCCGCAACATGGCCGCGCCGCAAGGCGCGGATCGCGCGCCCGGTGCGGGAGTCCAAGAGGTTCATGGTCAGCAGCGCGGACAGCAGCACCGCGACCCAGATCGCGTAGTAGATCGCATCCGGGCTCAGCATCTTGAACGAGCCGATCGACAGCGGCGGAATGCCGGAGATGCCGTCGTTGCGGCCGAGGAATTCGAGCTTGCTGAACAGATAGAACAGCCCGATGCCCCAGGCGATGGTGCCGAGCGGCAGATAATGGCCGGATAGCCGCACCGTGACGATGCCGAGCAGCACGGCGGCGATGCCGCTGACCAAGAGCGAAGCCGGCAGCGTCAGCCAGGGCGAGACGCCGTAGGCAGTGGTCAGCACCGCCGTGGTGTAGGCGCCGAAGCCGCAGAACGCGGCCTGGCCGAACGAGGTCAGGCCGCCGACGCCGGTGAGCAGCACGAGGCCCATCGCGACCAGCGCGGCGAGGCCGATATTGTCGAGCAGCACGATCCAGAACGGCGGGATGCCCGGGACAAGCGGAATCACCGCCATCACGAGCGCGAAGATGATGAGGGGAAGGCGCTGCGTCATCGCGCTCAATCCTTCTCTTCTTCGACCTCGGGCGCCGCGAGCGAGCGCAACACGAGCACGGGGAGGATCAGCGTGAACACGATGACTTCCTTGAAATTGCTGGCGTAGAACGACGAGAAGGCTTCGACGATGCCGACCACGATGGCGGCGACCGCGGTCAGGGGATAGCTGACCAGGCCGCCGATGATGGCGGCGATGAAGCCCTTCAGGCCGATCAGGAAACCGGTGTCGTAATAGAGCGTCGTGATCGGCACGATCAGGATGCCGGAGATCGCGCCGATGACGGAGGCGAGCAGGAACGCGATCTGGCCGGACAGCGTGGTGCGGATGCCGACCAGGCGGGCGCCGAGGCGGTTGACCGCGGTGGCGCGCAGCGCCTTGCCGGTCTTGGTGTAGCCGAAGAACAGCCACAGGGCGACGATGAAGCCGATCGTCAGGCCGTAGACCGCAAGACTCTGCCCGGTGAAGCGCAGCGGGCCGGCGGTCACTGCGGCATTCGACAGCGCAGGCGCGCGCAGGCCTTCGGCGCCGAAGAACACCAGGCCGAGGCCCTGTAGCGCCAGATGGCAGCCGACCGAGGCGATCAGCAGCACCAGCACAGAAGTGTGCGCGATCGGCTGGAACGCGATGCGGTAGAGGAACAAACCGATCGCCGCCACGATCAGGAGCGCGAGCGCGATGTTGACGGCGATCGGCGTGCCGGGACCGACCAGCGCGTAAATCAGACCGAGCAGCGCGACGGGAAAGGCGATGTTGAGCGCGACCGAGCGGATCACCAGCCGCGCATGCAGCGCGTTACGGGCGAAGAACAGGTCGAGGGCGAAGGCGACGAGGCCCATCGCGACCGCAAGCCGCGCTGTGCCGGGCACCTGGCCGGTCGCCAGCATGGCGTAGCTCAGCGCGCCGTAGGTGACGAATTCGCCCTGCGGGATCAGGATCACCCGCGTGACCGCGAACACCAGCACCAGGGCCAGCCCCAGCAGTGCGTAGATCGCGCCATTGGTGATGCCGTCCTGCAGCAGGAACAGCATGATCGTTGTGTTCAAGGCCGAGCGCTCCCCCTCAAGCGTCGGACCGCCTCAACCGGTCGTGCCGGTCAGGTCGGCCGATATCGGCTGTTGAAAGCTGCCGACATTTGATATAGTCCATAACAATTATTAGATATAATCTCAAGGTCCCCGAGTGTCGTGCGGGATTCTTGTAGCGGGATTGCGAGCCTGGAGCGATGACTGTTTCCAAGACCGCCACCGATGCCCTCCGTTCGTCGCGGGCCCTGCGCAGGGAACCGGCCGATTCTGCCGGGGACGACAGCATGCTGCAACTGGGCGAACTGTCCGGATTGCTCGGCTATTCGTTGAAGCGCGCGCAGCTCAGGGTATTCGAGGACTTCCTGCGCTGCGTCGCGCCGCTGCAGCTGACGCCGGCGCAGTTCTCGGTGCTGCTTCTGCTCGACAAGAATCCGGGCCGCAACCAGACCGAGATCGCCAACACGCTCGGGATCCTCAGGCCGAATTTCGTCGCGATGCTCGACGCGCTGGAGAGCCGCGACCTTTGCGCGCGGATGCGCTCCACCAACGACCGCCGTTCCCACATCCTCGTCCTGACCGACAAGGGCCGCGCCGTGCTGGCGCGCGCCAAGAAGCTGGTCGCCAACAAACACGAGGCGCGGCTGATCGAGGTGCTCGGTCCGGCCAACCACGCCGCGCTGCTGGAGATGCTGGCGAAGCTCGCGCAGGAGTTTTGAGAGAGCGCGACGGCCCGTCCGCTCGCAATGACGCGTTGGGTTGATACATATCCAGCATGCGGGCGCCGCCAGGCGGCGAACCATCGCGGTCTAAAGCTTGTAGCCGATGTTCCGCAGCAAATCCTTCCGCCACGCAATGTCGGCGTCGGTTTCGACACCCAGCGGCGAGGCGCCATCCACCACGCCGAGCACGCCGCGCCCGAGCTCCGTCTGCGCGACGATCACCTGTGTTGGATTGGCCGTCGAGCAATAGATGCGGCAGACCTCCGGCACTGCGCGCACCGCCGGGAGCACATTGACGGGAAAGAACCCGTCGCCGAGGAAAATCAGGAAGGTGTGACCGGCGCCGATCGCCAATGCGTTGTCGCGTGCCAGGGCGAGCGAGGCGTCGTCGTTACCGGAGCAGCGCACCAACCGCTTGCCGGAGGCCTCGCAGAAAGCCAACCCGAAGCGGATGCGCGGAACCGTGCCCACCAGCGCTTCGTGAAGGTCTTCCACGGTCTTGATGAAATGCGACTGGCCGAAGATGAAGTTGGTCTCATCCGGCTTGACGATGGGCACCACGGTGAGTTCCATGGCTTCGCTCCTGCACGCGAACTCCCCAATCCATGGTAGGCCGTCGGAGGGCGTTTGCAAGCGGCCACAGGCGCTCAAATGTGCCGGCTGTTGCTTCGGCTCACGCCGACCAGCGTCCGTACTCACGACGGCTCTCAAGGGGGACCGGAAATCGCCGGGAGGTTGCGCGCCGAAGGGCGGCAATTGTGGTATCCTCCGTCAAGCGCGATGGCCCGTATGTTGCCCGGCCCCTCGCAAATGGCCGCGAAGCGTACCGAGCGTTGCTAACGGATCTGAAGGGAGCGCTTCCGGGGGCTCGAGGAGGATCAACGCCGTGAAGCGGGACTTCGACCTCATCGTCTATGGCGCGACGGGTTACACCGGGGGTCTCATCGCCGAATATCTGGCGACATCCTATCGCGGCGACGATGCTCCGTCCTGGGCAATTGCGGGACGCTCAACCGACAAACTCCAGAAAGTGCGTGCCGACATCGGCGCACCGGACGATTTGCCGTTGGTGAAGGCGGATGCCGCCGAGCCGGCCAGCCTGCGTTCGATGTGCGAGCGCGCGACCGTGGTCGTCACCACGGTCGGGCCCTATCAGCTTCACGGTCCCGAGCTAGTGGCGGCATGCGCGGCCACCGGCACGGCCTATGTTGATCTTTGCGGCGAACCGGGCTGGATGCGGGCTATGATCGACGCCTATCACGAAGAGGCAAAACGGACCGGCGCGCGCATCGTCTTCTCCTGTGGCTTCGATTCCATCCCGTTCGATCTCGGTGTGCTCACGTTGCAGGAGAAGGCGCGCGAGAAATTCGGACGCCCGGCGCGGCGGGTGAAGGCCCGTCTGCGCAAGGTGAGGGGTGGCATGTCTGGCGGCACCGCGGCGAGCGCTCAGGCGACGCTGGCCGCCGCGGCGCGCGACCCGGCCCTGATCCGGCTGCTGACCGATCCCTTCGCGTTGACGCCGGGCTTCACTGGGCCGTCTCAGCCGTCGGGCCTCGTCCCCGAATATGACACAAGCATGCACGCGTGGCTCGTGCCGTTCCCGATGGCGCCGATCAACACCAAGAACGTGCACCGCACGAACTTCCTGTTGGGCCATCCCTACGGCAGGGACTTCGTTTATGACGAGATGATGGTGGCGCCGGGACTTGGGGACATCGCGAGCGTGACGACGGAGACGTTCGCCACGGTGGCGTCCTTGTTCGGGACCGGCGGTCTCAAACGCGGCGCAGGCCCGACCCGGGAAGCGCGCGAGAGGGGCTTCTACGACATCTTCTTTCTGGGCGAGGTGCCGGATGGCGGACGGGTCGAAGCCGTTGTCACCGGCGACCGCGATCCGGGCTATGGCTCGACAAGCAAGATGATCACCGAAAGCGCTCTCTGCGTCGTGCGTGACGTGCAGGGTGAGGGCGGCATCTGGACGCCGGGCGCGCTGATGGGGCCGGCCTTGCGCAAGCGTCTAAAGGAGCGCGCCGGCCTCACTTTCAGTGCGCGTTGAGGTCACGCACGTAGTCGGCAGGTATAGCGGCCCGTTCGGCTAAAAAAGCGACTAGAGGGCGATCATACGATCGTCCGCTACGATACTTGAACTTGGCTCCGACTCTTCTGCTTGCAAGGAAGGCAACCCTAATCCAGGGCCAAGCAATTGACGGCAGCGAAGCAGTGCCGCAAATCCGGACAGTGCGTCGAGACTGGTCCGAAGCAGCATCGGTAACTCGCTCGGCTGTTTCATTGTCGCACGGACCAGCGCGGCGAGATCGATCGTCCCGTTTGCACGCACTGCGGACAGGGCGGCGGCAGGAAGCTGCCGACCGGCCGGATCCATGATCACGCGGACGGCAGTCATAGGGAGGCCGCGCGCTGCAGCGACACTCGCCGCCACATGGGATTCGTTATCGACCGCCAGCGCGCCTGTACTCATATGCAGCGAGCGCTTCGCTTCTGGATGCATGGCGACCGTGGTCACACCAGCAATAGGGCCATAAATCGAACCGGGGATGAGTCGAAGCAAGGCTTGCGACCAGTCCCGATCAGTGAAGAGCTGAATCGTTTCCGAAACGATCGTCGATGCTACGACGCATGCGCCTGCCGGGAGGTCGGCCGAAAGGCCGCCCGCGACGCCAAAGCTGATAAGACCGTAGCAATCCTCAGCAATTGCCGACGCGAGAGACTCCGCGAGCGTGCTGCCATCGCCACTGCAGATCGCCTGCGTATGCAGGTCTGCAGCGATCCGCGCCTCAAATGCAAGTCCCGTGACTCCAATCACCGCTGCCATGAGTCCGCTCCCCGGATGCCGCGCTGGACGGCGAGTGTCCGCGCATGCGGGTCGTATCAGGAGTGTTCTGCTCCAACGCCAAATCGCAAATGACTAACGAGTTAGTTTCTGACGGATATGTTAGCTGCTTTGTTTTGGCGCCGTGATAAATGCTGCCTAGGGCCGGGATCCGTGGCGAGCGTGAGATCGTGCCGGAAGCTGCAACAGCGCACTTGACGAGCCAAATCGGCGACCTCACGAGACGCGTGCCGATGCAATGTCCGCCGCGTCTCCAAGTCATCGTGCGGAACGATTTGGAGCGTTGTCCGCGCTGGCAGTTCGCCTTCGCGAGCGAGCGCAAGGGTCATCGATACTATGAGTTGGTCGAGGATACCCTTCATCCCGAGTTCGATTACCGGTATTTCCTCATCAAGATGCGGTTGATCAGGTTTGTGCTGTACAGCCATTCTTCCTAATGGACCTGGATTTGCTGGCCGGTGCGAGGCCGCGGTTTGGCGTACTCATCGACGCCATTCGCCGGATGTGGCCAGGTTTGATGCGCGCCCGTGCGCTCATGGTCGGGTGCGTCGCAGGGGAAGGTCATCTTGACGGGGACGAGGCCTGCCATCGAGGCTGCGCGGAACTGCTGGCCTCTACGATTGCAATACATGCTCGCAGGCTCGGGGCGCGGCTGATCGTGCTCAAGGAGTTTCCGGCGCGATACCGACCAATCCTCGACTGCTTGATCGCTCACGGCTTCACCCGCATCCCTAGCCTGCCCATGACCAGGCTTTGCATCGATTACGCCAATTTCGATGACTATATGAATCATGCGCTCAACAGCGCAACCCGCAAGAAACTTCGCAAGAAGTTTGAGGCGACAGCGCGGGCCTCTCCATCCGTCGAGATGAACGTCGTCAACGACGCGACGCCGGTGATCGCGCAGATCTATCCATTGTATTTCCAAGTCTATCAGCGTTCGAAACTGCACTTCGAGAAGCTGACGGAACAATACTTCTGCGACTTGGGGCGGCGGATGGGGGACAAGGTCCGCTTCTTCCTCTGGCGTCAGAACGAGCGGATCGTCGCGTTTGCCGCATGCATGGTACATGGTGACGCGATCTATGCGGAGTACATAGATCTTGACTACGATGTCGCCTTAGACCTGCACCTCTATCATTATGTGTTTCGCGACATGGTGAGCTGGGCAATCGCCAACGGGTACAAATGGTTTCGCAGCAGCGGGCTGAACTATGATCCAAAGCTGCACCTGAGGCACTTGCTTGATCCGATCGACTTATACGTTCGGCACACCTCCGCGCCGATCAACTCAGTGTTGAAGCGCATTTTGCCGGTGCTCGAGCCGATGCGATATGACGAGACGCTTGCGAAGTTTCGTAACTATCAGGAGCTTTGGGCGCAGCCCGAGACTGGCCTTGGGTCCGTCGAGGATACGGCCTAATCCACCAAAATCACCCGCACGTCATTGACGTTGGTCAGCGTCGGGCCGGTCAGGAGCAAATCCCCGGTCTGGGCGAAGAACCCCGTCGCATCGTTGTTCTCGAGATAGGCCTTCGGATCGAGGCCGATCGATTTCATCTTCGCGAATGTCGCCTGGTCGATCACGGCGCCGGCCGGGTCGGTCGCGCTGCCAGCGCCGCCGTCGGCGCCGTCGGTATCGGCGGCCAGTGCCGAGACGTCGGGTGTATCCTTCAGCAGGCCGGCCAGCGCCAGCGCGTATTCCTGGTTGGGGCCGCCGCGGCCATCGCCGCGCACCGTCACCGTCAGCTCGCCGCCGGAGATGATCGCAACGCGCTTGCCTTCGCTGCGCGCCTTCAGCGCCAGCCGCGCATGCTCGGCCGCGATCTCGCGGGCCTCGCCTTCGAGATCGGCGCCGAGCGCGATGGTCTCGTAGCCGGCGTCCCGCGCGACCTTCACCGCGGCGTCGATCGAGGCCTTCGGCTTTGCCAGCAGTTCGAATGTCGCCCGCGCGAAGGCGGCATCGCCGGGCTTGCAGCTTTCGTTCGCGGGATCGTCGAGCGCGCGGCGGACCGCGTCGTCGATGGAGAGATTGTATTTGGCGACCAGTGCGCGGGCGTCCGCCAGCGTGGTCGGATCCGGCACCGTCGGCCCGGAGGCGATCGCGGAGGGATCGTCATGCGGCACGTCCGATATCGCCAGCGTGACGATCTCGGCCGCGTGCTGGCCGGCGCGCGCCAGCCGTCCGCCCTTGATGCGCGAGAGATGCTTGCGCACGGTGTTCATCTCGCCGATCGGCGCGCCGGAGCGCAGCAGTGCGCGGTTGACCTGCTGCTTCTGGGTAAAGCTCACGCCGTCGACCGGCGCGATCCAGTTCGCCGAACCGCCGCCGGTCAGCAGCACCAGCAGGAGATCGTCCGGGGTCGCGGTCGCGGCGAGCCGCAGCGTGTCGTCCGCCGCCTTGAGCCCGGCCTCGTCGGGCACCGGGTGGCCGGCCTCGACCACCTTGATGCGGCGGGTCGGCACGCCATGGCCGTGGCGGGTGGTGGCGATGCCGACCAGCCGCGACGGATCGAGCTCGAGCGCGTCGAGATAATGCCGCTCGGCCGCCGCGGCCATCGCCGCGGCGCCCTTGCCTGCGCAGAGACAGATCACCCGTCCCTTCGGCACCGGCCGCAGCCGCGACGCCAGCACGACGTCGGGATGCGCAGCCGCCACAGCGGCATCGAAGATCGAACGCAGGAAAGGACGACGGTCGGTCATGGTTGTGCCTTATGTAACGCGGTCAGTGTCCGCCGACTTCGCCGCTGATGACGTCGCCGAACAATTGCCAGCGCTCGCCCTTGAACTGCATCAGCTGGAGCTGTTCGATCGGCTGGAAGTCGGCAGGCCCGGTCGACAGCGTCACGCCGGGCAGCAGGCCGCCCTGCGCGAATTGCTTCAGGCTCGCCGCCTGCTTCATCACATTGGCGCGGGTGAGGTCGTCACCGCAGCGGCGCAGCACCTCGACCATCGTGGTCGCCATGTTGTAGCCGGTCATCGCCGAGGCATCGACGCGGTTGGTGTCGGGCATGTATTTGGCGAGCAGTTCGTCGAACGCCTTCATGCCGGCGTCGTCCTTCCATTGCGGATCGCTGGCGTCCTTGGCGTAGGCGGCCGAGATCACGCCCTGCGCATTGTCGAGGCCGGCCGGACGCATCACGGTCGCGGTGGAGGCCGAGACGTTGGAGACGATGGTCACCGGCTTCCAGTTCATCTCGCCGAGCTTCTTGATCGCCTGGGCGCCGAATTTCGGCGTGGTGAAGAAGACGATGACGTCGGGATTGGAGGATTTCAGCCGCACCACATGGGAATCGATCGTCGGCTCGGCGACTTCATAGTTCTCCTTGGCGACGACGCGCGCGGGATCGCTGGCGAAGCCGTCTTCCAGGCCCTTGAGGTAGTCCTTGCCCATGTCGTCGTTCTGGTAGAGCACCGCGACCTTGGTGGCGGGCTTTTCCTTGAGCAGATATTTCGCGTAGATCCGCGACTCGCTCTGGTAGCTGGGCAGCCAGCCCATGGTCCAAGGGAAGGCCTTCGGATCGTTCCACTTGGTCGCGCCGGTGGCGACGAACAGCTGCGGTACCTTCTTGGCGTTGAGATATTTCTGGATCGCGGTGTTGGAGGCGGTGCCGAGCGTGCCGAACAGGAACAGCACCTCGTCGCTCTCGACCAGCTTGCGGGCCTGCTCGACGGCCTTCGGCGGCGAGTAGGCGTCGTCATAGGAGACGAAAGTGATCTTGCGCCCGTTGATGCCGCCGTCGTCGTTGACCTTCTTGAACACCGCGGCCATCGCCTTGCCGACCACGCCATAGGCCGACGCCGGGCCGCTATAGGGCACGATGTTGCCGATCTTGATCTCGGTGTCGCTCGCACCGGTGTCGTATTTCTTCTGCGCCCATGCGGCATTGCCGGTCGCGGCGGCGACGGCGAGGCCGAGCAGGGCGGTTGCGACACGGTGTCGGATCGGCATCGGCATTTCCCGAGATCTCCTTGTTGTTGCCGCCGCGCAAGGGCGCCGGTTTCTTGTCGGGGGTCTTGCCGGTTTACCTAGCGTATTGCCGGGTAAAGTGTAAGCAGGCATTGCCCGGGCCGGCCTGCGAGCAGGGCCATGGCCTTAAATTCCGGTTTCCGACGCGTTCTCTTCGCGCGAACCGGTACCCGCTTCGTTCGAAAACGCGCCAACAAAAAGCCCCCTGCGACGGTATCGCAGGGGGCCATTCCCGGTCGGGAGGCGGCGGGAAATCAGCCGCCGACGTCGGCGCTGATGACCTCGCCGAACAGTTCCCATTTCTCGCCCTTGAACTTCATCAGCTGCAGCTGGCTGATCGGCGCGAAATCGTTCGCCGCGGTGTTGATCTTGACGCCAGGCAGCAGCACCTCGGTGCGGAAGTCCTTCAGGCTTGCGGCCTGCTTCATGATGTTCTCGCGGGTGAGGTTGTCGCCGCACTGCTTCAGCACCTGGACCAGCGTCTGCGCCACGCCGAAGCCGACCACGGTGCCGCCGTCGAGCTTGTCGCCTTCGGGGAAGTCCTTGGCCATGAAGGCGTAGAACTCCTTCATGCCCGGGTCATTGTCCCATTGCTTGTCGGAAGCGTCCTTCAGGTAGGCGGCGGAGATGATATCCTGTGCGTTCTCGAAGCCGGCCGGTTTGATCACGCTGCCGACCGATGCCGACACGTTGTTGAGGAAGTGGGTCGGCTTCCAGCCGATCTCGGCGACCTTCTTGATCGCCTGGGCCGCGAATTTCGGCGTCGCGATGTCGATGAAGACGTCGGCGTTGCTCGCCTTCAGCTTGACGATGTTGCTGTCGATGGTCGGCTGGGAGGTCTCGAAGCTTTCTTCCGCGACGATCATGCTGGCGGCCTTCTGGCCGAGCCCGTCCTTCAGGCCCTTCAGATAATCCTTGCCGTAATCGTCATTCTGGTAGAGCACCGCGATCTTGGCGTTCGGCATGTTCTTCAGGATGTATTTTGCGTAGATCTGGGTCTCGCTCTGGTAGTTGGGCTGCCAGCCCATCGTCCAGGGAAAGTCCTTCGGGTCGTTCCACTTGGTGGCGCCGGTGGCGACGAACAGCTGCGGCACCTTCTTGGAGTTCATGTATTTCTGGATCGCCGAGTTCGACGGCGTGCCGAGCGAGTTGAAGATCAGCAGCACCTCGTCGCTCTCGACCAGCTTGCGGGCCTGTTCCACGGCCTTCGGCGGCGAGTAGGCGTCATCGTAGGAGATGAAGTTGATCTTGCGGCCATTGATGCCGCCGGCGTCGTTGACCTTCTTGAAATAGGCGGCCTCGGTGCGGCCGATGACGCCATAGGCGGACGCCGGGCCGCTGTAGGGCATGATGTTGCCGATCTTGATCTCGGTATCGCTGGCGCCGGTGTCGTATTTCTTCTGGGCAAGCGCAGCGCTGCCGGATGTCGCGAGGAGCGCGAGCGCGGCCCCGAGGACCGCAAGTTTTTTGGTAGCGGACATCTATGTCTCTCTCCCTGTTTGTCATGTGTCTCGGCCCTCTTGCTTGGAGAGCTCTTTGTTTGGCTGCAGTGATTATCATTTTAGGCGGTTCGTCTCAATGAGAAGCCCCTGCGGCAAACGCCGCAGGGGCGGTATCTTTGGTCGACCTTCCCGGCCTAACCGCCGACGTCGGCGCTCAAGACTTCGCCAAAGCGCTCCCAGGTCTCGCCCTTGAAGCGGATCAATTGCAGTTGCGAAAGCGGCGCGAAATCGGTCGCCGAGGTGTTGACCTTGACGCCGGGCAGCAGGCCGCCGGGCTCGTAATCGCGAATGCTGGCCGCCTGCTTCATGATGTTCTCGCGGGTCAGATTGTCACCGCAGGCCTTGAGCACGTGGACCAGGCCCTGCGAGACGATATAGGCGTACATCACGGAGGCATCGGCCCGGTTCGCTTCCGGATAGTACTTATCGAGGAATTCGTTCCAGGCAATCATCGCCTTGTCGGTCTTCCACTGCGCGTCGGTCGGATCCTTGAAATATTGCGACGAGACGATGTCCTGGGCGTTCTCGAAGCCCGCGGGCTTGATCACGCTGCCGATCGATCCGGAGACGTTGTTGAGGAAGTGCAGCGGCTTCCAGCCGAGCTCGGCATTCTTCTTGATCGCCTGCGCGGCGAACTTCGGCGTCGTGATGTTGAAGAATACGTCGGCGCCGGAGGCCTTGAGCCTGACGATGTGGGAGTCGATGGTCGGCTCCGTCACCTCATAGCTGTCCTCGGCGACGATCATCGACGCGGCCTTGGCGCCGAGCCCGTCCTTGAATCCCTTCAGATAGTCCTTGCCGTAGTCGTCGTTCTGGTAGAGCACCGCGATTTTGGCGTCCGGCTTGTTCTTCAGGATGTACTTCGCATAGATGATGGACTCGCTCTGGTAGTTGGGCTGCCAGCCCATCGTCCAGGGGAAATTCTGCGGGTCGTTCCACTTGGTGGCGCCGGTGGCGACGAACAGTTGCGGCACCTTCTTCTGGTTCATGTATTTTTGGATCGCCGAGTTCGGTGGCGTGCCGAGCGAATTGAAGATCAGCAGTACCTCGTCGCTCTCGACCAGCTTGCGCGCCTGCTCGACCGTCTTCGGCGGAGTGTAAGCGTCGTCGTAGCTGATGAAGGTGATCTTGCGGCCGTTGATGCCGCCCTCGGCGTTGATCTTGCGGAAATAGGCCTCCTCGGTCTTGCCGATCACGCCATAGGCTGAGGCCGCTCCGCTATAGGGCATGATGTTGCCGATCTTGATCTCGGTGTCGGAGGCGCCGGTGTCGTATTTCTTCTGGGCAAGCGCAGCGCTGCCGGATGCGGCGACGAGCGCAAGCGCAGCAGCAAATGCCGTCAATTGTCGTATTGCAGACATGCCGTTTCTCTCCCTGATTGCCGATGATGTGCCGCGGCCCCCTGTTTCGAGGGCTCATTATTGGTCGTAAAAACCTATCATCTTACCTGGGGTGTCTCAATGAAAAGCCCCTGCGGCGTTGCCGCAGGGGCTGCGTCTTTGGTCGACCACCCTCAAGGCGGGCCGCTGCTCAAAAATCCGCCAACGCGTTCGCGTGTGCGTGGAGTCAACCGCAGAGATTGCGGACGAGTAAAGCGACGCCGTTGAGTTGAGCGAGCGGATCGAACAGACCGACGTGACGATCAGTTGCTCAGATTGCTCGAAATGATGTCCCCGAACAGCTCCCACCTTTCGCCCTTGAACCGCATCAAGCGCAGTTGCTTGATCGGTGCGAAATCGGTGGCCGAGGTGTTGATGCTGATGCCCGGCAGCAGCGTGCCGGGGACGAAATCCTTCAGGCTTGCGGCCTGCTTCATGACATTGGCGCGGGTGAGGTCGTCACCGCACATCTCCAGCACCTTCACCATGGTCTGTGCGGCGGCGTAGCCGAACGAGGTGGCGCCGTCGAGCTTGTTGGCGTCGGGATAATTCTTCTTGAGGAAGGCGAGGAATTTCTCCATGCCGGGATCCTTGTCCCACTGCGGATCGGCGCCGTCCTTGAGATAGGATGCCGATAGGATACCCTGCGAATTCTCGAAGCCCGCCGGCTGCATCACGCCGCCGACCGACGCCGAGACATTGGCGACGATCTGCAACGGCGTCCACGCGATCTCGGCAGCCTTCTTGATCGCCTGTGCCGCGAATTTCGGCGTCGTGATGCTGACGAAGGTGTAGGCACCGGTGGCCTTCAGCTTGACGATGTGGCTGTCGATCGTGGGCTCGGATGTCTCGTAGGCCTCCTCGGCGACGATCATCGATGCCTTGTCGCCGAAGGCGTCCTTCAAGCCCTTGAGGTAGTCCTTGCCGAAATCGTCGTTCTGGTAGAGCACGGCGACCTTGGCGTCGGGCTTGTGCTTCATGATGTATTTTGCGTAGACCCGCGCCTCGTCCTGGTAGGACGGCTGCCAGCCCATGGTCCACGGATAATCTTTCGGGTCGTTCCACTTCGAGGCGCCGGAGGCGATGAACAGCTGCGGCACCTGCTTCTCGTTCATGTATTTCCGGATCGCCGCATTGGTCGCGGTCCCGACCGAGCCGAACAGCAGCAGCACTTCGTCGTTCTCGACCAGCTTGCGCGCCTGCTCCACCGTCTTGGGCGGCGAGTAGCCGTCATCGTAGGAGATGAACTTGATCTTGCGGCCGTGGATGCCGCCGGCATCGTTGATCATCCTGAAGTAGGCGGCCTCGGTCTTGCCGATCGTGCCATAGGCCGAGGCGGGGCCGCTGTAGGGCATGGTGTTGCCGATCTTGATCTCGGTGTCGCTGGCCCCGGTGTCGTATTTCTTCTGCGCCAGCGCGACATTGCAGCTCGTCAGGATCAGAGCGAATGCGGACAACAGCGCCGTCAGGGACGGACGTGCGGCAGTCATGGTTTCCCCACCTCGGGTTCTTTGTTTGGAGTATTCAATACCATCGGCGCGGGGCGTCAACAAAAAGCCCCCGCGACGGATATCGCGGAGGCTGTTGTTTTATTCCCGCAGTGCAACGTCACTCGGAGGGGACGTCGCCGGAAATGATGTCACCGAACAGCTCCCACTTCTGCCCCTTGAAACGCTGCATCTGCAGCTGGGCGATCGGGGCGAAGTCGGTGGCCGAGGTGTTGATCTTGACGCCGGGCAGCAGGGTGTCGGGCGTAAAGTCCTTCAGGCTCGCCGCCTGCTTCATGACGTTGGCGCGGGTGAGATCGTCGCCGCACATTTCGAGCACCTTGGCGAGCGTCTGTGCGGCGCCATAGCCGTACACATAGCCGCCGTCGGTCTTGTCGGCGCCCGGCATGTACTTGTCGAGAAACTCGGCCCACTTCTTCATGCCGGGGTCGTTGTTCCACTGTGTGTCGGCGCCGTCCTTGGCGTAGGCCGCCGACAGCACGCCCTGCGCGTTGTCGAAGCCCGCCGGCTGCATCACGCTGCCGACCGAGGCCGACACGTTGGTGATGATCTGCAGCGGCTTCCAGCCGAGCTCGGCGGTCTTCTTGATGGTCTGCGCGCCGAACTTCGGCGTGGTGTAGATCAGCAGCACGTCGGGATTGGCGGCCTTGATCTTGACGATGTGGCCGTCGATCGACGGCTCCGAAATCTCATAGCTCTCCTCCATGATGATGCTGGAGGCCGCCTTGGCGCCAAAGCCGTCCTTGGTGCCCTTGAGGTAGTCTTTGCCGAAATCGTCGTTCTGATAGAGGATCGCGATCTTGGCGTCGGGCTTCTCCTTCATCAGCCACTTGGCGTAGATCTGCGCTTCGCTCTGGTAGCTCGGCTGCCAGCCCATGGTCCACGGGAAGTTCTTCGGGTCGTTCCACTTGGTGGCGCCTGTCGCGACGAACAGCTGCGGGATCTTCTTGGAATTCAGGTATTTCTGGATCGCGGTGTTGGACGGGGTGCCGAGCGGGTTGAAGACGAGCAATACCTCGTCGCTCTCGACCAGCTTGCGCACCTGCTCGACCGCCTTCGGCGGCGAGTAGGCGTCGTCATAGCTGACGAAATTGACCTTGCGGCCGTTGATGCCGCCGCGATCGTTGATCATCTTGAAGTAGGCTTCTTCGGTCTTGCCGATCACGCCGTAGGCGGAGGCTGGTCCCGAATAGGGGATGATGTTGCCGACCTTGATCTCGGTATCGCTTGCGCCGGTGTCGTATTTCTTTTGGGCGAATGCGGCAGTGGACGTCGCGGCAACAGCGACGATCGCCGCGGAAATCGCGGCGATCCGAACGGTAGAAAGCATAATATCTCCTGGTTTGCTTCTATAGGCTGTCAGTTTTTCTTGAACTTTGCGGCCAGTTGCTGGGCAACGATCGCAACCTGCCTGGCGCCGTGCGGCACGAGGAAGATGACGAGGAACAGCAGCACGCCGAACACCGCGCCCGAAAGGCCCTTCGAAATACCTTCGGCGATGTTGGGCACGAAGATGATGAAGGCGGAGCCGACGATCGAGCCGGGCAACCAGCCGACGCCGCCGACCACCATGCCGAGGAACAGCGAGATCGCGAGCTGGATGGTGTAGCCGTCGGGCGCCACGAACTGCACCGCGATGGCGCCGAGACCGCCGGCAACGCCGGTGATGCCGGCCGAGACGCCGAACGCCAGCGTCTTGTACAGCGCGACGTCGACGCCCATCGCGGAAGCCGCGATCTCGTTGTCGCGGATCGCCATGAAGGCGCGGCCGGAGCGCGAGCGCAGCAGGTTCACCGAAGCGATATAGATCGCGATCGTGACCACCAGCGTGAAGTAATACAGCCACATGTCCTGCCCCATCGGCAGGCCGAACGGCGCATCCGGCTTGGTGACCACGAGACCCTGCACGCCGCCGGTCCAGTGCTCGAAATAGCCCAGCTTCAGAAGCTGAGGCATCGCGGTGGCTAGCGCAAAGGTCGCGAGCGCCAGATAGACGCCGGATAGCCGCAGCGCCGGCTGGCCGAACAGGAAGCCGAAGGCGAAGCAGACGATGCCGGCGATCGGCAGCGTGAGGGCATAGTTCATGCCCACATGCTCCATCAGGATCGCCGAGGTATAGGCGCCGACGGCATAGAACGCGCTCTGGCCGAGCGAGAACTGGCCGCTTCCGCCGGTCAGGATGTTGAGCGCCAGCACCGCGAGGCCGTAGATCAGAAGCATCGTCATCTGGAAGATGATGAAGTTCTTGACGAACAGCGGGATCAGGATCAGCGCGGCGAGCACGACGAGCGAGGTGCCGTAGCCCAGCGTCATGGCGCGCTTGGGAACGGCCTCGACGGCCTGGCCTTCGGTGACGACTTCGACTTCTTCAGCGGCGCTCATGATCAAACTCGCTTCACGATGGCGCGGCCGAACAGGCCTGCCGGTTTCACGACCAGGACGACGATGATCAGCGCAAGCGCGATCGGAAGTTTCAGTTCATTGCCGACGCCGGGGATGTAGGTGCCGACGAGGTTCTCGAAGACGCCGACCAGGAAGCCGCCCATGACGGCGCCGAACGGGCTCGACAGGCCGCCGAGCACGGCTGCGGCAAATCCATAGATCAGCACGCCGAGCATCATGTTCGGCTCGAGGAACACCACAGGTGCGATCATCATGCCGGCGATCGAGCCGATCGAGGCGGCCATGCCCCAGCCCAGCGCGATCATCCACGAGGTGTTGATGCCGACCAGCCGGGCCGATTCTGGCAGCGATGCGGCGGCGCGCATCGCAAGACCGACCCGGGTGAAGCGGAAGAAGAAGAACAGCAGGAGCAGCATCAACAGCGTGATGCCGATCATGCCGGCCTGGTGGGTCGAGATCAGCTGGCTGCCGAGGAACGGTGAGGAACCGAACGGCGTCGGATACTGCTTGATGGTGAAGTCCCAGATCAGGCCGGCGACCGAGTTGATGATCGCGTAGAGCGCGATGAAGCCGGCGACGTTGGTCAGGATCGGCGCCTTCGCCAGCGGCTTGAACAGCAACCGCTCGATGACGATGCCGGCGGCGAACGAAAAGGCGACGGTGAGCACGAAGGCGCCCCAATATGGCACGCCCCATTGCATCAGCTGCCAGGACACGAAGGTCGAGAACATCGCCATTTCGCCCTGGGCGAAATTCAGATGGTCGATGGCCTGGTAGATCATGACCACCGCGAGCGCCATGCAGGCATAGATCGCGCCGGTGGCGATGCCGGCCAGGACCTGGTTGGCAAAAAGCTCCATTGTGCCAGCTCCCTCAGTAGCCGAGATAGGATTTGCGGACGTCTTCGTTGTTCGCGATGTCCTTGGCATTGCCCGACATCACGATCCGTCCGGTTTCGATCACGTAGGCCTGGTCGGCGAGCTCGAGCGCGAGCTGCGCATTCTGCTCGACCACCAGGATGGTCACCTTTTCCTCGCGATTGATCTTTCCGAGGATGCGGAACAGGTCGCGCACGATCAGCGGCGCGAGGCCGAACGACGGCTCGTCGAGCAGCATCAGGCGCGGCCGCAGCATCAGCGCGCGCGCCACCGCGAGCATCTGCTGCTCGCCGCCGGACAGCGTGCCGGCCTGCTGGGTGTAGCGCTGCTTCAGCACCGGGAAATGCTCGTACATCCGTTCGATGTCGGCGCCGATCGCCTTCTTGTCCGGGCGGCTGATGGCGCCGAGCTGCAGGTTTTCCTCCACCGTCATGTTGGTGAAGGTGCCGCGGCCCTGCGGCACGTGGGCGATGCCGAGGCGGACCACGTTTTCGGTCGAGCGCGTGCCGATCGGCTTGCCCTCGAACTCGATCGCGCCGGTGGAGCGCACCATGTTGCAGATCGCCCGCAGTGTGGTGGTCTTGCCGGCGCCGTTGGCGCCGAGCAGCGTGGTCAGCGAACCCTCGTTGAGCGAAAAGGAGAGGCCGTGCAGGGCCTGGACCTGGCCGTAATAGGCGCGCAGGTCCTTGACGTTGAGCATCGTGGTCATTGGTCCTTGCTCCCCAGATAGGCCTTGATGACATCAGGGTCGGCCTGGACCTGGGCCGGCGTGCCTTCGGCAAGCTTGCGGCCGAAATTGAGCGCGACGACGTGGTCGGCGATCGACATCACGAGACCCATGTGATGCTCGACCAGCAGCACGGTGATCTTGCGGTCGTCGCGGATTTTGCGGATCAGGTCGCCGAGCACATAGACTTCTTCGTGATTGAGGCCGCCGGCCGGCTCGTCGAGCAGCAGGATCTTCGGATCCGCGGCCAGGGCGCGCGCCAGTTCGACGCGCTTCTGGGTGCCGAACGGAAGTCCCGAGACCACGGTGTGGGCGACGTCCTCGAGATCGAGATAGCCTAGGATGTCGTGCACCTTCTTGTTCATGTCGGTCTCGCCGCGGCGGACCCAGGCGAGGCGCAGCGAGTCGCTGACGATGTCGCTCGAGGTGCGCGCATGCGCGCCGACGCGCACATTGTCGATCACGGACAGGTTGGGGAACAGCGCGACGTTCTGGAAGGTGCGGCCGATGCCGATCTCGGCGATCCGGTGCGGCGGGCGCGACAGGATGCTCTTGCCTTCCATCAGGATGTCGCCCGACGACGGCTGATAGAGCCGCGACAGGCAATTGAACAGCGTCGTCTTGCCGGCGCCGTTCGGCCCGATCAGCCCGAGGATCTGTCCATGGCGCATGTCGAACGACACGCCGTTCAGTGCGATGATGCCGCCGAACACGACGCTGACGTCGCGAACCGCGAGCAGGGGATCATTCCCCTGCGCGAGCTGTGCCTGCGTCATCTCGTCTCGCCCGCCGTCTTCGAGCGGTGCGAGCGGCCCTGCGATGCGTTTCGCTGGACGTGATGGAGGCTATCTGATCCCCTCGGCCAAACGTGCAACTTTCCCTCCTACTCTGGTCTTTTTGCGTTCTTCTTTTTTGGATTGCGGCGCCATTCCACCGAGCGCCTGCTCGATGTTCCTTACCATCGCGACAAGACGAGGTCCAATGTCGTTGAGCAATCTGTCTTCCGTGAAGCGGAATGCCGGCGCGCCGCAATTGAAGGCGTAAGGACCGGTTCCGTCGTTCAATCTCAATGCAACGCCGACTGCGGCGACGTCGTTCTGCCAGTCGCCTGCGGACATCGTGAAGCCGTGCTTCGCGACCGTCTCGCCGGAGCGCTCGATGCCGTCGCGCATCTTGGCCCAGCGGCTGCCGTAGTGATCCCGCAGCTCACGCAGTAAAGCCGCGCGCTCGTCGGGCGGCAATGCCCAAATATAAGCACGCCCCATCGCGGTGGTTGCGATCGGCACCCGCGAGCCGACGTCGAGTTGTACGCCGAGCGCCAGGCCGTTCCGGCTCTGGCCGAAATAAATCATGCTGTGGCGGTCGCGGCCGCCGACGGCGACCGCTCCGCCGGTCGCGCGCATCACTTCTTCTCGATAGGGCTCGGACAAATGCCGAACGCCGAGATTGGCGAGCGCGGCGTAGCCGAGTGCCATCGCCGACGGCGCGAGTTGGTACTTCTCGAACTTCGGTACAGGTGTAAGGTATCCCAGCTTAGTCAGCGTGTAGGTCAGCCGGGAAATGGTTGGCTTCGGTAACTTGGTGCGGGCCGCAATCTCCTGATTGCCGAGCAGCCCGTCATTGGGTTGGAATGCGCGCAGGACGTCCAGTCCGCGGGAAAGGGCGACGACGAAATTGCGATCGGTCGCGGCTTTCTTGCTAGCGCGCTTCATCCCTATCCTTGCCCTGCCCTTGTCATGCTCGTTGACAAGGCACGTGCTTCAAAATAACCCTCCATGTCAAGATGTGGAATTAAATTTCGCAGTGCGAAATTGGTCTAATCGTAGCGGCTCAACGCAAGTCGTGCAGCTACTCAACACAAGTCCAAGAACAAGCATCCAGGGAGAGTCCCGGTGAGTGAAGTCGTCAAGCTCGAACGTCATGACAATATTGCCGTCGTCACGGTTAACAGTCCGCCTGTGAATGCGCTGAGCGCCGCGGTGCGCGGCGGCATCTTCGAGTGCATCAAGAGCGCGATCGATGATGCGCAGGTCCAGGGCATCGTGCTGACCTGCGCCGGCCGCACCTTCATCGCCGGCGCCGACATCACCGAATTCGGCAAGCCGCCGAAGCCGCCCGGGCTCGCCGAAGTGCTGAGCCTGATGGAGAGTTCGCCGAAGCCGATCGTTGCCGCCATCCACGGCACCGCGCTCGGCGGCGGCCTCGAGGTCGCGCTGGCCTGCCACTACCGTGTCGCCACCAAGGACGCCAAGCTCGGTCTGCCCGAGGTGAAGCTCGGCCTGCTGCCCGGCGCCGGCGGCACCCAGCGCCTGCCGCGCGCGGTCGGTCCCGAGCTCGCGGTCAAGATGATCGTCGGCGGCGATCCGATCGGCGCGGACGCGGCGCTGAAGGCCGGCCTGATCGAGGAGATCGTCGAGGGACCGGCTTCGGGCGGTGAGGCATTTGCGCGCAAGGTGGTCGCCGAGAAGCGTCCGCTGCGCAAGCTGCGCGACGACGACAGCAAGCTCGCCGCGGCCAAGGCCGATCGTTCGATCTTCACCAATGCGGTCGCTGCGCTGACCAAGAAGTCGCGCGGCCTCGAGGCGCCGTTCGCCGCTGCCGACGCCGTCGGCGCCGCGATCGACCTGCCGTTCGACGAGGGCCTGAAGAAGGAGCGCGAGGGCTTCCTCAAGCTGATGAACGGCGACCAGTCCAAGGCACAGCGCTACGCCTTCTTCGCCGAGCGCGAGGCCGCCAAGATCTCCGGTGTCCCCGACGGCACCAAGGGCCGCAACGTGGCGCGCGTCGCCATCCTCGGCGCCGGCACCATGGGCGGCGGCATCGCGATGTCGTTCGCCAATGCCGGCATCCCGGTCACCCTGATCGAGACCGGCGAGGAGCAGCTCAAGCGCGGCATGGGCATCATGCAGAAGAACTACGAGGCAACCGCCGCCCGCGGCGGCATCCCGGCGGACGCGCCCGCCAAGCGGATGGCGCTGATCAACGGCGTCGTCGGCATCGAGAACGTCGGCGACGCCGATCTCGTGATCGAGGCGGTGTTCGAGACCATGGCGGTCAAGAAGGAAGTGTTCGGCAAGCTCGACCAGTACGCCAAGCCGGGCGCGGTGCTGGCCTCCAACACCTCCTATCTCAACATCGACGAGATCGCGAAGTCGACCAAGCGTCCGCAGGACGTGCTCGGCATGCACTTCTTCTCGCCGGCCAACGTCATGAAGCTGTGCGAGATCGTGCGCGCCGACAAGACCGCGCCGGACGCGCTGGTCACGGCCGTCTCGATCGCCCGCAAGATCGCCAAGGTGCCGGCAGTGGTCGGCGTCTGCGACGGCTTCGTCGGCAACCGCATGCTGGCGCAGCGCGGCAAGCAGTCCGAGAAGCTGTTGTTCGAAGGCGCCCTGCCGCAGCAGGTCGACGCCGTGGTGACCAAGTTCGGCATGCCGATGGGCCCGTTCGCGATGGGCGATCTCGCCGGTCTCGATATCGGCTGGCGCTCGCGCAAGGACCGCGGCATCAAGTCGGAGATCGCCGACGCGCTGTGCGAAGCCGGCCGCTTCGGCCAGAAGACCGGCAAGGGCTACTACAAGTACGAGCAGGGCTCGCGCGCGGCGCTGCCCGATCCGGAGGTCGAGAAGCTGATCGACGAGACGCTGGCGCGCCTCGGCCGCAAGAAGCGCGTCGTCAGTGACGACGAGATCCTCGAGCGCATGATGTACCCGATGATCAACGAAGGCGCGAAGATCCTCGCCGAGGGCATCGCGGCGCGTCCGTCGGATATCGACGTGGTCTGGCTCTATGGCTATGGCTGGCCGATCTATCGCGGCGGTCCGATGTTCTGGGCCGACACCGTCGGCCTCAAGCACATCGCCGATCGCCTGGCCTTCTACGCCAAGGAGACCAACGATCCCTCGCTCGAGCCGGCGCCGCTGCTCAAGAAGCTCGCCGACGAGGGCAAGACCTTCGCCTCGCTCGCCGCGCCGTCGAAGGCGGCGTGATTGGCCGACTGTAACCACGTGTCATTCCGGGATGCGCCGTAAGGCGCAGACCCGGAATCTCGAGATTCCCCGATGCGCAAATTGCGCATCTTAGGTTCACGCTGCGCGTGCCACGGAATGACAGTTTCCAGAGTCTGGTTTTCATGACCTATCCCGGCGAACAATATTATCCCAAGGGCGTGCAGTGGAGCGACGAGATCACGCGCGGCACGCTGCCGGACCTGCTGTCGAGCGCCGCCGCCGAGTTCGGCGCGCGCCCGGTGCTCGAATTCCGCGACCGGCCGATCAGCTACGCCGAGCTGGAGGCCCTGGTCGAGACCGCCGCCGCTTCCTTCATGCGGGCCGGCTACGGCAAGGGAACGTCGGTCGCGCTGTTCCTCGGCAATTCGCCTGACCATCCGATCAATTTCTTCGGTGCGCTGAAGGCCGGCGCCCGCGTCGTGCATCTGTCGCCGCTCGACGGCGAGATCGCGCTGTCGCACAAGCTGTCCGATTCAGGCGCGCGGGTGCTGGTCACCAGCAATTTGTCGGCGCTGTTACCGACCGCGCTGAAATTCCTCGCCAAGGGTCTGCTCGACCGTCTGATCGTCTGCGAGGACGACAATTGGGGCAAGGTCGGCACGCCGCAAACCGCGCTGCCCGACAATCCCGCGATCATCACCCACCGCGAGTTCATCGACGGCGCGACCAGGCCGTCGCAATGGCCGGCGGTCGACGTCGAGGACGTCGCGCTGCTGCAATACACCGGCGGCACCACGGGCCTGCCCAAGGGCGCAATGCTCAGCCACGGCAATCTCACCGCGGCGGTGTCGATCTACGACGTCTGGGGCAAGCCCGGGCGGCTCGAACGCAATGCGATCGAGCGCGTGATCTGCGTGCTGCCGCTGTTTCACATCTACGCACTGACCGTCGTGCTGCTGTCGGCGATCCGGCGCGGCCATTTGATCTCGCTGCACCAGCGCTTCGACGTCGAGGCCGTGATGCGCGACATCGAGGTCAAGCGCGCAACGGTGTTTCCCGGCGTGCCGACGATGTGGATCGCGATCGCCTCGCTGCCCGATCTCGACAAGCGCGATCTCTCTTCGCTGGTGGTCGCCGGCTCCGGCGGCGCGCCGCTGCCGGTGGAGGTCGCCAAGATCTTCGAGCGCCGCGTCGGCATGAAGCTGAAGAGCGGCTGGGGCATGACCGAGACCTGCTCGCCCGGCACCGGCCATCCCAAGGAGGGACCGGAGAAACCAGGCTCGATCGGGCTGATGCTGCCCGGCATCGAGATGGACGTCGTGTCGCTGGAGGATTCCACCAGGGTGATGCCGGTCGGCGAGGTCGGCGAGATCCGCATCCGCGGCCCGAACGTCACCAAGGGCTACTGGAACAGGCCGGCGGAGACCGCGGAGGCTTTCGTCGGCGACCGCTTCCTCACCGGCGACATCGGCTACATGGACGCCGACGGCTATTTCTATCTGGTCGACCGCAAGAAGGACATGATCATCTCCGGCGGCTTCAACGTCTATCCGCAGATGATCGAGCAGGCGATCTACACCCATCCTGCCGTGCAGGAGGTGATCGTGATCGGCATTCCCGACGATTACCGCGGTGAGGCGGCAAAGGCCTTCATCAAGCTGCGCGACGGCGAGAAGACCTTCTCGATCGACGAGCTGCGTGCATTCCTCACCGGCAAGGTCGGTAAGCACGAACTGCCGGCGGCCGTCGAGTTCGTCGACGAATTGCCGCGCACCCCGGTCGGCAAGCTGTCGCGTCACGAATTGCGCCAGCAGCAGCCCAAGACTGCTCAAACCGAGACATCTCAATCCACGCAACAACAGACTGCATCAGGATCTCGCTCATGACCGACGCCGTTATCGTCTCCACCGCCCGCACGCCGATCGGCAAGGCCTATCGCGGCGCGCTCAACGTCACCGAGGGCGCGACCTTGCTCGGGCACGCGATCGGCGAAGCGGTGGCGCGCGCCAAGGTCGATCCGAAGGAGATCGAGGACGTGGTGATGGGCGCGGCGATGCAGCAGGGCGCGACCGGCGGCAACATCGCGCGCAAGGCACTGCTCCGCGCCGGGTTGCCGGTGACCGTTGCCGGCACCACGATCGACCGCCAATGCGCCTCCGGCCTGCAGGCGATTGCGCTCGCCGCACGCTCGGTGATCTTCGACGGCGTCGAGATCGCGGTCGGCGGCGGCGGCGAGTCGATCTCGCTGGTGCAGAACGACAAGATGAATTCCTTCCATGCCCAGGATCCGGCGCTGCTCAAGATCAAGGGCGAGGTCTACATGCCCATGATCGACACCGCCGAGATCGTCGCCAAGCGCTACAACATCTCGCGCGAGAAGCAGGACGAGTATGGGCTCGAAAGCCAGCGCCGCACCGCGGCCGCGCAGCAGGGCGGCAAGTTCAAGGAAGAGCTCGCGCCGATCACCACCATGATGGCGGTCACCGACAAGGCGACCGGTGCCGTCACGATGAAAGAGGTGACGCTGTCGCAGGACGAAGGTCCGCGGCCGGAGACCACGGCCGAAGGGCTTGCCAGCCTCAAGCCGGTGCGCGGCGACGGTTTCACCATCACCGCCGGCAATGCCAGCCAGCTCTCGGACGGCGCCAGCGCCTCCGTGATCATGAGCGACAAGGAAGCCGCCAAGCGCGGGCTGAAGCCGCTCGGGATCTTCCGCGGCTTCGTCTCCGCCGGCTGCGAGCCGGACGAGATGGGCATCGGCCCGGTGTTCGCGGTGCCGCGGCTGCTGAAGCGCCACGGCCTCAAGGTCGACGACATCGATCTCTGGGAGCTCAACGAGGCCTTCGCGGTGCAGGTGCTCTATTGCCGCGACAAGCTCGGCATCGATCCGGAGAAGATCAACGTCAATGGCGGCGCGATTTCGGTCGGCCATCCCTACGGCATGTCGGGTGCGCGGCTCACCGGCCACGCGCTGATCGAGGGCCGCCGCCGCAAGGCCAAGTACGCCGTCGTCACCATGTGCGTCGGTGGCGGCATGGGCGCGGCCGGCCTGTTCGAGGTGCTGCAGTAGGATTGTCGTCCCGGCGAAGGCCGGGACCCATACGCCGCGGCTTCTCTTTGGGCACATGCGGCAGCCGGCGTTGTCAAACACGAAAGCCGGTGGTTATGGGTCCCGGCCTTCGCCGGGACGACCAGGAAAGAAGCAGTTGAATTTCAAAAGGAGGATCTGATGGATCTCGCTTTCACCAAGGAAGAGATAGCGTTTCGCGAGGAGGTGCGGGAGTTCTTCAAGAACAACGTGCCGCCGGAGACCCGGCGCAAGCTGCAGGAAGGCCGCCATCTGTCGAAGGACGAGATGGTCACCTGGTGGCGCATCCTCAACAAGAAGGGCTGGGGCGTCACCCACTGGCCGAAGGAATATGGCGGCACCGGCTGGAGCACCGTGCAGCACTACATCTTCAACGAGGAGCTGCAGTCCTATCCGGCGCCGCAGCCGCTCGCCTTCGGCGTCAGCATGGTCGGCCCGGTGATCTACACCTTCGGCAACGAGAAGCAGAAGAAGGAATATCTGCCGCGCATCGCCAATGTCGACGACTGGTGGTGCCAGGGCTTCTCGGAGCCGGGCTCGGGTTCGGACCTCGCGTCGCTGAAGACCAAGGCCGAGCGCCGTGGCGACAAGTGGATCATCAACGGCCAGAAGACCTGGACCACGCTCGCCCAGCACGCCGACATGATCTTCTGCCTCTGCCGCACCGATCCGGCCGCGAAGAAGCAGATGGGCATCTCCTTCATCGTGTTCAGCATGAAGTCGAAGGGCGTCACCGTGCGTCCGATCCAGACCATCGACGGCGGACACGAGGTCAACGAGGTGTTCTTCGACGACGTCGAGGTGCCCTACGAGAACCTGATCGGCGAGGAGAACAAGGGCTGGGATTACGCAAAATTCCTGCTCGGCAATGAGCGCACCGGCATCGCCCGGGTCGGCGTGTCGAAGGAGCGGCTGCGCCGCATCCGCGCGCTGGCCTCCAAGGTCGAGTCCGGCGGCCGTCCGGTGATCGAGGATCCGGCGTTCCGCGAGAAGCTCACGGCCTGCGAGATCGAGCTGAAGGCGCTCGAACTCACCCAGCTCCGCGTCGTCGCCGACGAGGGCAAGCACGGCAAGGGCAAACCCAATCCGGCCTCCTCGGTGCTCAAGATCAAGGGCTCGGAGATCCAGCAGACCACCACCGAGCTGCTGATGGAGATCATCGGTCCGTTCGCCGCGCCCTATGACGAGCACGGCGATGCCGGCTCGAACGAGAGCATGGATTGGACCGCGCAGATCGCGCCGAGCTACTTCAACAACCGCAAGGTTTCGATCTACGGCGGCTCCAACGAGATCCAGCGCAACATCATCAGCAAGGCGGTGCTGGGGCTTTGATCCTCTCCCTCTCCCCGCTCTTCGCGGGGAGAGGGTTGGGGTGAGGGGCATCTCTCCGAGCAACGACTGCCGAGAGACCTGTACCCCCTCACCCGGATCGCTTCGCGATCCGACCTCTCCCCGCAAGCGGGGCGAGGTGAAGAGGCCCCGGCTTGAACAACGATCAGTTAGTTAAGGGAACGAACATGGATTTTGATCTGTCCGAGGAGCAGCGGCTTCTCAAGGAAAGCGTCGACGGGTTGCTGGCGGATGCCTACGACTTCGATGCGCGCAAGAAGTACATGAAGGAGAAGGGCGGCTGGAGCAAAGCGCTCTGGGGCAAGCTCGCCGAGCAGGGCCTGCTCGGTCTGCCCTTTGCGGAGACCGATGGCGGCTTCGGCGCCGGCGCGGTCGAGACCATGATCGTGATGGAAGCGCTCGGCAAGGCGCTGGTGGTCGAGCCTTATCTCGCCACCGTCGTGGTCGCCGGCGGCTTCCTGCGCCATGGCGGCTCGGCCGAGCAGAAGGCCAAGCACATTCCCGGCATCATCGACGGCAGCAAGACCTTCGGCTTTGCCCAGCTCGAGAAGAACTCGCGCTACGACCTGTTTGATGTCGTGACCACGGCGAAGAAGAAAGGCGACGGCTGGGTGATCGACGGCGAGAAGTTCGTCGTGCTCAACGGCGAGAACGCCCAGACCTTGATCGTGACCGCGCGCACCAAGGGCGGCCAGCGCGACAAGACCGGCATCGGCGTGTTCCTGGTTCCGGCGGATGCCAAGGGCGTCACCAGGAAGGGCTATCCGACCCAGGACGGCCTGCACGCCGCCGACATCACCTTCACCAATGTCGAGGTCGGTGCTGACGCTGCGATCGGCGATCCCGAGAACGGCCTGCCCCTGATCGAGCGCGTCGCCGACGAAGCCCGCATTGCGCTGTGCGCGGAAGCGGTCGGCGCGATGGACGAGTCGCTGAAGGAGACGGTCGAGTACATCAAGACCCGCAAGCAGTTCGGCGTTGCGATCGGCTCGTTCCAGAGCCTGCAGCACCGTGCCGCCGATATGTTCGTGGCGCTGGAGCAGGCCCGCAGCATGTCGATGTTCGCCACCATGGCGTCGGACTTCGACGATGCCAAGGAGCGTGCGTCGGCGGTTGCCGCCGCCAAGGTGCAGGTCGGCAAGTCCCTGAAGTTCGTCGGCCAGCAGTCGATCCAGCTTCACGGCGGCATCGGCATGACCATGGAAGCCAAGATCGGTCACTACTTCAAGCGGCTGACCATGATCGAAAACACGCTCGGCGACACCGACTATCACCTCCGTCGCGTCAGCGAGGGCGGCGGGCTGCTGGCGTAACCACACAGGCGTCATTCCGGGGCTCGCGAAGCGAGAACCCGGAATCTCGCGCCGTAACCTCTGGATTCCGGGTTCGCGACTGCGTCGCGCCCCGGAATGACGTGCAACTAACAGGGAAACAACAACAATGAAAAACACCCCGTTCGATCTCACCGGCCAGGTCGCGGTCATCACCGGCTCGAGCCGCGGCATCGGCCGCGCATCGGCGGAGCTTTTGGCAAAACTCGGCGCCAAGGTCGTGATCTCCTCGCGCAAGGCGGATGCTTGCCAGGAAGTCGCCGACGGCATCAAGAAGGCGGGCGGCGATGCGCTCGTCATCCCCTGCAACATCGCGCGCCGCAGCGAGGTCGAGGCGCTGGTCTCGGGGACGATCAAGCATTACGGCAAGATCGACATCCTGGTCTGCAACGCCGCGGTCAATCCCTATTACGGCCCGCTGCTCGACATCACCGACGAGGCCTTCGACAAGATCATGGGCTCCAACGTCAAGAGCAACATCTGGCTGTCCGCGCTGGCGATCCCGCAGATGGCCGAACGCGGCAAGGGTTCGGTCGTGATCATCTCCTCGATCGGCGGACTTCGGGGTTCTACGGTGATCGGCGCCTACGGCATCTCCAAGGCCGCCGACTTCGCGCTGTGCCGCAGCCTTGCCGGCGAGTGGGGCCCGAAGGGCGTGCGCGTCAATTGCGTGGCGCCGGGCCTGGTGAAGACCGATTTCGCCCGCGCGCTATGGGAGGACCCGGACAATCTGAAGCGCCGCACCGCATCGACGCCGCTCCGCCGCATCGGCGAGCCCGACGAGATCGCCGGCGCCGTGGCCTATCTCGCCTCCGATGCCTCGACGTTCATGACCGGCCAGACCATCGTGGTCGACGGCGGCGTCACGACGGCTGCGACTTAATCTTCAAGAGAAGCCGTCATGGCCGGGCAAGCCCGGCCATGACGCGTTGCTTCAAACCTGCTCCAGCGCGCGCTCAAAATCCTCGATCAGGTCGTCGGGATGCTCGAGCCCGGCCGAGAAGCGAATGAAACCTTCGCTGATACCAAGTTCGGCGCGGGCCTCCGGCGCCAGGCGCTGATGCGTCGTGGTCGCGGGATGCGTGACGAGGCTCTTGGCGTCGCCGAGATTGTTGGAGATGCGCGAGATCTTCAGCGCGTTGAGGCAGCGGAAGGCGCCAGCCTTGCCGTCCTTCACCTCGAAGCCGACCAGTGTCGAGCCGGCGCCCATCTGCTTCTTCACCGTCTCGGCCTGCGGATGGTCGGGGCGGCCCGGATAGACCAGCCGCGTGATCTTCGGATGCTTGGCCAGCGCCTCGGCGATCTTCGCCGCGTTCTCGGTCTGGGCGCGGACGCGCACGCCGAGCGTCTCCAGCCCCTTCAGCAGCACCCAGGCGTTGAACGGCGACAGCGACGGCCCGGTCTGGCGCATGAAATTGTGGATGTGCTCGGCGATGAAGGCCTCCGACGACAGGATGACGCCGCCGAGGCAGCGGCCCTGGCCGTCGATATGCTTGGTTGCGGAATAGACCACGACGTCGGCGCCGAGCGACAGCGGGCTCTGCCAGATCGGCGTCGCAAACACGTTGTCGACGATCAGCCGGGCGCCGCCGCTATGCGCGATCTCTGCGATCGCGCCGATGTCGAGCACGTCGAGCGTCGGATTGGTCGGGCTCTCCAGGAAGAAGGTCTTGGTGTGCGGCCGCAACGCGCGCTGCCACTGGTCGAGGTCGAGGCCGTCGACCAGCGTCGTCTCGATGCCGTAGCGCGGCAACAGGTCCTGCACCACGTAGAGGCAGGAGCCGAACAGGGCCTTCGAGGCCACCACATGATCGCCGGCCTTCAGCGGGGCGAGGATCGCGGTGGTCACCGCGGCCATGCCGGTCGCGGTCGAGCGCGCGGCTTCCGCGCCCTCGAGCTCGATCATGCGGCGCTCGAACATCGCAATGGTCGGGTTGGAATAGCGCGAATAGATGAAGCCGGGGTCCTGGCCCTTGAAGCGCGCCTCGCATTGCTCGGCGGTGTCGTAGACGTAGCCCTGGGTGAGAAACAGCCCTTCCGACGTCTCCCCGAATTGCGAGCGCAGCGTACCGCCATGGACGAGACGGGTTTCGGGACGAAAGCGGGCCGTGGTTTCAGATTCAGACATGTGACCTCCGAGGTGGCCATTTCCCCTGGAGAATGGCCACAAAAAAACCGGCCTGGAGCAACCTCCACAAGCCGGGATCACACTGTCCCCGGCCTGTTTAGCGACTTATTTAACGTGGCTGCAAGCCGGCCGGCTCAAATCACCACGGGATAAGTGCAGCTGATATTCCCTCGCGCCCTTTCCGTCAAGACGGTCATCGGATAACCCGTAAAAGCCCATATTTTGGGGCTTGATGGCCGCCTGGAGTATGATTTTTGGGCCATCTCGAGGGATCGCCGAGGGACCGCATCGTGTCGTTCACGCTGGAAGATGAATCCAACGGAATCCTGCCCGACCGCATGATCGCGGAGATGGCGGAGGCCGGCCTCATTCTGCCCGCCTATGACTTCGTCGAGAGCCAGATCCAGCCGGCCAGCCTCGATCTCCGCCTCGGCGACATCGCCTACCGCGTCCGCGCCAGCTTCCTGCCGGGGCCCGATGCCACCGTCGCCGAGCGGATCGACGAGCTGAAGCTGCACGAGATCGATCTGTCCGACGGCGCGGTGCTGGAGACCAACTGCGTCTACATCGTGCCGCTGTTGGAGAGCCTGGCGCTGCCGCCGGAGATCGTGGCCGCGGCCAACCCGAAGAGCTCGACCGGACGGCTCGACGTCTTCACCCGCGTGATCGCCGACGGCACCCGCCGCTTCGACATGATCGGCGCCGGCTATCACGGCCCGCTCTATGCCGAGATCAGCCCGAAGACGTTTCCCGTGCTGCTGCGCGAGGGTTCGCGGCTCAGCCAGGTCCGCTTCCGGATCGGCGAGGCGACGCTGACCGCCGACGAGCTCGATGCGCTGCATGCCGCCGAGCGGCTGGTCGACGCCGCCAATGCCGATCTCACCCATGGCGTCGCGCTCTCGGTCGATCTCTCCGGCGAGAGCTCGGGCGGCTTCGTCGGCTATCGCGCCAAGCGCCATACCGGCGTGGTCGATGTCGATCGCCGCGGCGGCTATGCTGTCGACGACTTCTGGGAGCCGATCAAGGCCCGGCCCGACGGCAGTCTCATCCTCGATCCCGGCGAGTTCTACATCCTGGCGTCGAAAGAGGCGGTGCAGGTGCCGCCGGACTACGCCGCGGAGATGGTGCCGTTCGATCCGCTGGTCGGCGAATTCCGCGTCCATTATGCCGGCTTCTTCGATCCCGGCTTCGGCTATGCCGGCGCCGGCGGAAAGGGGGCGCGCGCCGTGCTGGAGGTGCGCTCGCGCGAGGTGCCGTTCATCCTCGAGCATGGCCAGATCGTCGGCCGCCTCGTCTATGAGCGGATGCTCGAGCGCCCCGACGCGCTGTACGGCCAGCGCATCGGCTCGAACTATCAGGCGCAGGGCCTGAAGCTCTCCAAGCATTTTCGCGTGTAATTCCGTTTCGCGCGCGTGTAATTCCGTAGCCCGGATGAAGCGCTAGCGAAATCCGGGGCGCTGCATACGCGCATTGAGCCGCCCCGGATTGCGCTTCGCTGCATCCGGGCTACGATTGCGCGCGCGAGGCTTTATCTCGCCAACAAGAACAGCGGGAGCAGACATGACCGGAGAGCAGGACGCGCGCGAAACGCAATGGCGGAAGTGGCGCAGCGTCGCCGATCTCTATCACGCCTTCTTCACCGGGCTGATCCTCACCGTCGTCACGCGGCGCGGCACGGCTGATGCCGCCGAGTTCGTCTTCCGCGTGTTTCGTCGCCAGCAGCAGGAGCGCTTCCTGCCCGGCTTGAAGAAGCTCGGCCTCGACAGCCTGCCGCCGGCGGTCGCGGCCGCGCAGTATCATTATCTTTCCAACTGGATCGGCGGCGTGCATGTCGAATACATGTACGAGACCGACCGCAAGGCCTGGATCCGCTATCCGCCGCCGCGCTGGATCTGGAAGGGCACGGCGATCTGCGGCGTGCCCGGTGAGGTCTCGCGCGCGATGCTGCGCGGCTGGCACGCCAACAACGGTGTCGCGCTCGGGGACTTGCGGCTCGGCTTCGTCTGCACCAAGCAGAGTGTCGACGGCCAGGACGGCCTCGAAGGCTATTACTGCGAGTACGATCATCCGCTCGAGCTCGACCAGCGCCTGGTGTTCGCGCGCCATATCGAGGCGCCGCTGTTCGATCCGAACTCCGCGCCGGCGCTGCCGGTCGACAGCTGGCCGAAGCTGCGGCTGGAAAAGGCCTATCGCAACTACGCGATGGAATATGTGAAGACGGCCGCGCCGGTCATCGTGCAGGTGTTCGGCCCGGAGGATGCGAGCTATCTGCTGCATCTCACCGGCAGACTGATCGGCATGCAGTATTACGACGAGGTCGCGCAGGCGCTCGGCGGCCGCCGTGGCCGTGCCACGGAATTTGCCGCATTCCTGCGCACTCTCTTCGAGTCGCAGGACGATATTGCTGACATCACCGAATCCGAGGGCCAGTTCGAAATCCGCCAGCAGGGCTGGAAGCTGATGGCCGACGTGGCCGACTATCATCCGGCCTGCGCCAGCGTATTGACCGGCCTGTTCGAAGGGCTGGCCGCCGGCTGCGGGCGGCATATTCCGGTGCATCTGAAGCCGAACAGCGCCGCCGGCGCGCCGTTCGTCTGGTCGATCGGCTAGCCCCAAGGTTCATCCGGGTTCACCTGCAATCGCGCAGGCCCCCCTTGCGCCCCGCGCACGTGGATTCCGCCGCCGCCATGGTAGGGAAACACCATGGCGCGGCTCCCCAGATCGCGCGTGGGAGTAGAAATGTCCGATCTCGGCCTCGCCGAAATTCCTGTCGACGAACAAGAGCGGCCGCTGCCGCCGCCGGTGACCAAGCCGGCGCGCAATGCGCTGCTCGACGGGCCGATCCTGCGCACGCTGCTATGGCTGGCGTGGCCGAACGTGATCGCGCTCTCCGCCGGCACCTGCGTCGTGATCGCGGAGACTTCGTATATCGGCCGGCTCGGCGTCGAGTCGCTCGCGGCGATGGCGCTGGTGTTTCCCTGCGTGATCCTGACCATGACGATGTCCGGCGGCGCGATGGGCGGCGGCGTCGCATCCGCGATCGCGCGTGCGCTCGGTGCCGGCGAGATCGAGCGCGCCTCGACGCTGGCGATGCATGCGCTGCTGATCGGCCTGACCTTTGGTTTGACGTTCATGCTGGGCATGCTGATCTTCGGCCCGCGCCTGCTCGAACTGCTCGGCGGCCGGGGCAATGTGCTGGCGCAGGCGATCGCCTATTCGCAGGTGTTCTTCGGCGGCGCGATCCTGCCCTGGCTGATGAACACCATGGCCGGCATCCTGCGCGGCACCGGCAACATGAAGCTGCCGTCGACCATGATCCTGTCCTCGGCGGTGTGGCAGATCATTCTCGGCGGCACGCTCGGGCTCGGTCTCGGTCCGGTGCCGCAATTCGGCATGCGCGGCGTCGCCGCGGGGTCGCTGATCGCCTATTCGATCAGCATCAGCGTGATGGGCTGGTATCTGTTCTCGGGCCGTGCCCGCGTGAAGCCGAAACTCAAGGGGCTGCGCGTGCAATGGGCGATGTTCATCGACATCCTCAAGGTCGGCGCGGTGTCCTGCTTCTCGCCGTTGCAGTCGGTTCTGACGATCTCGATCTTCACCCACATGCTGGCGCAGTTCGGCACCGCGGTGCTCGCCGGCTACGGCATCGGCGCGCGGCTCGAATTCATGCTGACCTCCGTCGCCTTCGCGGTCGGCATCGCCTCGGTGCCGATGATCGGCATGGCGGTCGGCGCCGAGCGCGTCGCGCGCGCCCGGCGCATCGCCTGGACCGCGGGCACGGTGTCGTTCCTTGCGGTCGGCGTGGTCGGCAGCTTCATCGCCGTCTTCCCCGACCTCTGGGTCAATCTGTTCACCAATGATCCGCACGTGCGGGCGACCAGCCATCAATATCTCTCGACCGCCGCGCCGATGTACGCGTTCATCGGCCTTGCGATGTCGATGTATTTCTCCTCGCAGGGTGCCGCGAAGGTGCTGGGTCCGGTGCTGGCGCAGACAGCGCGGCTGATCTTCATCGGCACCGGCGGCTGGTGGCTGTCGACGCATGAGGCGAGCGCGCAGAACTTCTTCGCACTCGCCGCCGCCTCGATGGGCGTGCTCGGCGTGCTGTCCTGCCTCAGCGTGATCCTGACGCGCTGGGGCAAGTCGGCACCGGTCGCAGAAGTGCAGCCGGCGCTGTCGTAGATATTAAATCCGTCATCCTGAGGAGCCGCGAAGCGGCGTCTCGAAGGATCGACGGCCCAGGTGTTTCGGCGTGCGCTCGTAGAAACAGCGGGACTGTCGCCCTTCGAGACGGTCGCTTCGCGACCTCCTCAGGGTGACGGTCATAGTTCGAAATGCGCGGCCAGTCGCATGACCTAGCGGATCACGCCGCGCTCTTCTCCCTGGCCGATTTGGCCATCGCGGCTTGCATCGCCGCCGCGCCGAGATCCATCTGCGCGTCCATGTATGGCGCGACCTCGTGCGGCAGCACGTCGGCGATCCACACCACGCGGCAGCGCGTGTCGCCCTCGGCGAACACCTGCACCGAGGCGGAATGCTGCTTCAACCGCTCGCTGCTGATCGCATAGACCAGCCGCTTTCGCTGGTCGTCGCAATCGACCAGCGTCTCGCGCGCCACGGTGCCGTTGGAGAAGCTGACGGTGCGGACGTCGCCGTCCAGTTGCGTGTCAGTCACGAAGCCCGGCACTAGCCGCGTATGCAGTGCGCCGAAATCGCGCAACGCGTCCCAGACATGATCTGCCGGCGCGTCGATCGGGATATCCTTGTGAATGGAAGCCATTGTTCAATCCTCGTTGGTTTCAGATGTGTCGTCATTGCGAGGAGCGAAGCGACGAAGCAATCCACACCGCAGCAGGCGGAAAGATGGATTGCTTCGCTCCGCTCGCAATGACGGCGGAGCTGTGGTGTGCTAGGTCGACACCGCCTCGACATTGTTGCCGTCGGGGTCGAGCAGGAACGCCGCGTAATAGGTCGGGCTGTAATCCTTGCGATGGCCCGCCGCGCCGTTGTCCTTGCCGCCGGCCTTCAGGCCTTCGGTATGGAATGTCTTGATCGCGTCATGGCTCGGGGCACGGAACGCAACGTGCGCGCCGCCTTGGGCCTTGCCCTTGTGCAAATGCAGCCAGAGCGCGGGCTCGCCCTTCGGGCCGAAACCGGCGCCGCTGTCGTCGCGCGAGCAGAGCACGAAGCCGAGTGGCGCCAGCACTGCGGTGTAGAAGCGCACGCTGGCGTCGAGGTCGGCAACGCGCAATCCGATATGGTCGTACATGAGGAATCTCCAGTCGCTAAGCGCATCGAAAGACGCGCGGACGGGAGCAGCCTAGCTATTGCAGCGCGAGACGTTCTTGGAAAATCTTGCGGTCGCCGCGCGAGGCCTGGCGGAACTTGAGCGGCGAGGCACCGGCGGCGCGGTGGAAGCTGCGCACGAAATTGGACAGATCGCCGAAACCGACGTCATAGGCGATGTCGGTGACCGGGCTGTCGTCATCCGCGAGCCGCCGCGCCGCATGGCGCAGCCGCGAGCGCACGAGATATTGATGCGGGGTGACGCCGAGCACGGCGGAAAACAGCCGCAGGAAATGGAAGGTGCTCAAGCCGGCCTGTTCGGCGGCCTCGTCGAGGTCGATCTGATGGTGTGAATTGGCGTCGATCCACAGCGCGGCCTCGACGGCGCGGCGGCGATCGCGCAAGCCTGCGGTGAGCGGCTTTGTCTTGCGGTCGGACACCAGCTCGACAAGGCGGCTGGTGAGGAGGTGGCCGATCTCGTCGAGACCGACGTCGCTGTTGCCAGCTGCCGCCGTTTGCGCGAGCTCGCCGATCACCATCAGTTCCGGCAGCGGCGGCACCGACCCGACCTGCCAGACCGCCGCGCGGTCGCCGATGGTCTCGACCAGCACCGGGTCGAGGAAGAACGACAGGCATTCGTCGCCGACCACGTGGTCGTGCGTGCAGGTGTATTCGTCGCCGGGATGGCCGACCAGGATCGAGCCTGCCACCAGCTCATGGAAACGGCCGCGGCAATGGCAGCCGAAGCTGCCGCTGCGCACATAGGACACCGAGTGGGAGGCGAACTGCTCGGCGAACGGCTTGTCGCCGGGTTCCGCCGTGCAGCGGAACTCGTTCACCGTGATGCGATCGCGCTGCAGGAGCGTGGTTCGGACCATACCCCGGATTTAAGCTTGCGGCCGGAGTCGTGCAACGGGCAGCAGCACATCAAAAAGGGTCTTGCTGGTGGTCGGCTGGGCGCCCTCGATCGAGAGCAGCCGCCGTTTCGAGATGCTGCCGCCGTTCGGCGAGATCCGGTCGGCATAATTGCCCGCCTCGAGCACGCGGTGGCAGGGCACCATGACCATGAAGGGATTGCGGCCGAGCGCCTGTGCCACCGAATAGACCGCGCCGGACGCGCGCAAGGCGCTCGCAGCGCGCGATCCTAACATTGTCGCCGGCGCGCGCATCCGGAATCTTGACGTTTAGCTAACCATGTCGCGGCCCCTTCTGTGTGACCCCGCCAATTTATCAGTCACGCATCTTAAAGGCTTTGCCCGCTATCTGGTCGTCAGCATGCTGCTCCACGGTACGATCGGCGGAACGATGACCAGCACCGGCGCGGATGGGGCGCGCGGCAGCACAGCCGTGGCCGGGACATCGACCGGGCGTCTTCATCCGCTGTTCGCATTGCTGTTGCTGGCATTGGTCCTGCGCCTTGCGGCCGCGCTCTGGCCCAACGTGATGTATCCGGACGAGATCTTTCAGTATCTCGAGCCGGCGTGGCGGATGCTCGGCCATGACGGCATTTTGACGTGGGAGTGGCGCGAACGCATTCGCGGCTGGTTCCTGCCGACATTGCTGGCCGGGCCGGTCGCGGTGGGCGGCTTGATTGCGCCGGGGGGCGAGGGCGCTTTCCTGGTGCCGCGCCTGGTCGCCGCATCTGCGTCACTGTCGATCGTGGTCAGCGCCTGGTTCTTTGGTGCACGGATTTCGCGAACCCATGCCATCGTCGCGGCGTTCGCGGCGGCAGTCTGGTTCGAGTTGATCCTGCTCTCGCCGCACACATTGGGCGAGCCGTTGGCGACGGCGCTGGTCGTGCCGGCGGCGCTGCTGGTGACCGGCCGTCCGTCGCAGCGGCATCTGGCGATCGGCGGCGCGTTGCTCGCTTTTGCCTTTGTCTGCCGCTTTCAGTACGCGCCGGCCATCGCCGTGCTTGCGCTCGGCGCCTGCTGGATGCGTTGGCGAAACCTGATTCCCCTGATCGCGGGCGGTCTCGCCGCGCTGGTGCTCACCGCCGCGATCGACCTTGCGCATGGCGCCGTGCCGTTCGCCTGGCTGATCGGCAACATCAAGGAAAACCTGCTGCACGATCGCGCGACCGAGTTCGGCGTGACGCCCCCTTCGGCCTATCTCGCCAACTTCCTGATCGTGTGGTCGGCGGCGATCGTGTTGCCGCTCGCCGCGATCTGGCGCGGCGCGCGGCATGCGCCGCTGTTGCTGGCCGTGGCGCTGGTCAACCTCGTCTTCCACAGCCTGATCGCGCACAAGGAATACCGCTTCGTCTTCCTGTCGGTGGCGCTGTTCATCATCGTCGCGGCGCTCGGATCGGCCGATTGGGTGCAATGGCTGCGCGCAAAACCCGGGTGGCGCCGCTGGGCATTGCCGATCGTCACCGGCGGCTGGGCCTTGCTCTCGGTGACGCTCGCCGGCGCCAGCGAAGGGATGCGCGACTACTGGACGCGCGGTGTCGGCGCAGCGCGGCTCGCCGCCGAACTGCGCAGCGATCCGCAGCTGTGCGGCCTCGCACTTTACAATGTCCGTTTCCAGCTGTTGCCGGGGCGGGAACGATTGGTCGGCCCAGTACCGCTCTATGCGCTGGAGCCCGCCGATCCGCTCGCCGAGCTGATCCTGCCGCCGCTGTTGCAGGCGACCAAGCCGGCCTTCAATCGCATCCTCGCGCGGCCCGCGGCCGCCGGTGATCTGCCGGCGGATTATTCAAGGCAAAGCTGTGCCCGCGTCGGCATCGCCGATGCCTGCATCTATGCACGAAGCGGCACCTGCGACGCATCCGCCGCCGCGGCTTTTGTCATCAATGACGTGCTCGTGAGGATGGGCCACTAGCGGGGGCGGTGCGGCGATCGGCTCCAATGCGCGCTTGATCCGCTGCCTCCGCCCGGGCTATGGTCCGGCCGGGTCGCACCCGTGAGGTGCGACCTCAAGCATTGAGATCGCGGGCGTAGTTCAATGGTAGAACGGCAGCTTCCCAATCTTTTGTGAAGCCTCTCCACCGTTCCACATACTGTCCGGAAACCCCTTGTTTTATAGTGGTTTCTGCGACTCGCTCACCATATACTTCGGCATGGTTATCCGCCTCAATCCACGAGAAAGGCGTGCCAAATCGTGCCAATTCTTGGACTCACAGATCTCTCCGTTCAGTCACTCAAGCCCGGTCTGTACATGGACCGGAAGACGCCGGCTTTCGGCTTGCGCGTAGGCAAGCGTCGAAAGACCTGGATCGTCCTCAAAGAACCCAATCGGACCAAAATCCGGCTGGGCCATTATCCCGATCTGAAGCTTGCAGAAGCGCGTCGCCGCGCCTTTGTCGCTCTCGGCACCCCGGTCGGGCAGAAGGAAATCAGCATTCAGTTCGAGCAAGCGAAGCTCGTCTTCATTGAGGAGAACTACAAAGGCAAAGGCGAGCGCACCAAATCCGAGACGCTTCGCCTCCTCAACCGCTTAGACTTCCGATGTACGCTCGCTGACCTTGACGATGCGACGATTGAGCGTGAACTCGGGAAGCTCGCCGACGTACCAAGCGAGCAGCTTCATGCATTCCGCGCGCTCCGGACGATGCTCCGGTGGTGCACGAAACCTCCGCACCGCTACATCAAGCGCAGTCCGCTCGAAGGTTATCCAGCTCCCGGCAGAGACAAGAAGCGTAGTCGAATTCTATGCGATGCCGAGCTGAAGAAAATCTGGCACGCGGGCGAGGGCTTCTTCGGCGACATGATCCGCCTCATTATCCTGTGGGGCTGCCGTAACGGCGAGATCGGCAGATTGCAGCGCGCATGGAAAGAAAAGAGTGTGCTCACCATCCCGGGTGAGTTCACGAAGAATGGGCGCGCCCACGCAATTCCGATCCTTCCAATGGCGCGTGCTATCCTCGATCGGCAGGAAAAGATGGGTGACAACTGGCGAGACAAAAATACGAACTACTACTTCCCAGGTCACATCAAGGGTACGCACTTCAACGATGGCTCGTGGGGGAAGCTGAAAAAGGAGCTCGATAAGCAATCAGGCGTGACTGGATGGCAAGTACGAGATTTGCGCCGCACGTTCCGCTCTACCCTTGCTCGGATTGGGATCTCCCGTGAAATCGCCGAGATCATGCTCAATCACGTGACCGGTGGGGGTAAAACCGATCTCGATGAGATATACGACAGGTATGACTATCTACCGGAGAAGCGAGCTGCGCTGCAGAAACTCGAAGCTCAACTAAAAAAGCTGGTAGCTAGGTAGGCAGTCGCCTTTCGTCATGTGACGACTACTTCTTCAGGATTATCCTGATCGCGCATGCCATCCAACCGTCATTGGATTCAGAAGCGAATGCGGCTGGTTGCGCTCAGCCTACAGCCATAGGAAGTGGGCGACGCACGACCAAGAAACGACCGACTTGACTGACCGAACACAGCCAACATCGTCGCCCGATATTGCCGGCCAGGGTGAACTTCTCGCGAGAGATGATCGAACTCAGGCGACGACGTTCAACGCCAAAATTGCGATGACCGCGGTAACGACCGCGACTGTCATGGTAACTGTTTCGAAGCCGATCCCCCAGTTTTTGCCTTCACTGAAGGCCCACCACAAAAGAATCGATCCAAAAAGGATACAGGCACCGCCGTTAACGAAAGCGCGATGAGCCCGGATATCGACAATGTAAGAAGTAAGAATGGCTATTCCCAGGATCAGAAGCGCTGATCCCGTTATCACCGTCAAAGCAAATGAGCCATCTTTTCTGAGGTCGGGCATCACTGCTACTCCCATGATTGATCAGATCGGCGACGCGTCCTGATACAACTTTGGGGGTATCTCCACTACGCCGAATGTAGAGAGCTTGACAGTCCAAAGCGTACGGTAGAAGCCGCCAATTATCTGGGTAATACCATCTAGCGAAGCGCCGCACCGAAAAACTGCTCGCCGAACTATGTCTATATGGCCTGCGGGAGGCAAACGCCGTCGCGTGCGGACGTTTCGTCGAATGAGTGTGTTTCCGACGATCCCTACGCGTAAACCTCGTCGCGTGCAAGGCGTCGTACTCGTCTGCCAGCCTGCACTTCGATGGTCAGCGCGACCGCTGCGATCAGCATGGGTCATCTTTGTCTTCGCCAATGGGTCAGATAGGCGTACCCGCCGTGCGCAATCTCTATTCGATAGCCATAAACCAAGCCGCGATCGCCTCCTATTCGGAGTCGTCTACGGGTTTGGTTGCATGCGAATTGCGATAATTGGAAAAAGCATGATCTGAACGAGGAGGAGATTTTTATGCAAAAGTATTTTAGTCAGCACTTTCAGAGCTTGGTCCGAAGGTGTAGCCGGAGCAGGTGGCGCTAGAATAATCTGCGCATCGCTATGGTGTTCTTGTTCCCGTCTACACCAACTGCGGCGGCCTTACGGCGCGACGTGAAGCATTATTATCCCGACCAGCAGAGCAGCACCTAAGACCGCAATGCCAATACAGATGCGAGCCGCAGTTGAGTAAGAATGGAAGTGTGGTTGTTCGACCATGCCGCGCTCCTCTTCAAGCATCTTTGCCGACTTCTTTAGCTCGGCCGCCCGAGGATGAATAGAGGATGAGTGGCCAGGGAGCGACGGCCCCCCCCAGAGTAGGTAGGAGCCCGATCCAATGTTGATGCGGTACCTTCAAACGTCGTTAGCTTTCGGGCTGGTCTCCGTGAACATCAGGATCTGACGATGTCTAAAAAGACGGCTAGCTTGCGCCCCGAAGTTAAGAAGCGCATCGCCAAGATCGAAAGTATGACACTGGTCCAGATTCAACGGGTCATGATGGATTGTGTGTCCGAGCGGTCTGCAGGCAGGATGACGACATGTGAGGGCAATGCGCTACGCCGAGCACTGAACAAACGGGTTAGCATCCTCAGACGAGATTTTGTCACGTAAGAGTCGCGAGCTGGTCAGGCAAGGCGCTGACGTCGCACAGCCGTAGGACACGAATTTAGCTGGGGGAGCCTAGATAAATGAACTCTTCTAGGTCGGAGTTGCCAGGCAAGCGATTTACCCGATGGTCTAAGCTGGACGACCAGCGGGTAATCGAACTGTGGGAAGCCGGGCGAGCTGCGAAAGAGATCGCCAGTGAGCTAAAGCGCAGTGAGTCGGCGATCAGAACCCGGCTCGCCACCCTCGCACGCCTAAAGAAAGAACCCACGGTGGTGAGTTAGGATGAAGAGGAGCGACGCTTTTTATTTGGACTCCCCTTACCCTCGGCGATCGTTGCCGGCTAGTGACGACATGGTGGGCGAACTCGGCGCGTCCCGCCCTTCGTCCGTCCCGCATTAGGTAGGCGACATGGAACAGCATGTCCGAGCGGCGTCAGCTGCGGTCGCGTTCGCTTACCATCGCCGCTGCGATGTCATCGGCGTGCACGAACTCGAAAACAAAACGTGCAACGAGATTAGCGTTGCCGTATGCGGAAAACAAGTGGACGGATACGACCACGACAGTGAATGCCAGGTCAGCGGTTTGTTACCGTACTTATATCACCACGGCGCGAAATCGCCTTGGATATTGCCCCCCGGGACGTCGGAGATATGGATCGGCTATGAGGAACGACACATCGTCCTTCTTCTCGGTGAAAATCATCAGCGGTCACGTTCAGGTATTTGATTGCTGTCTAGTCCTGGCCTTTCACATACACAATATGGTGGAGAAGCGCGCAATCCGATAGCTGTCGATACACCTTGGTTTGCTAGCCGGGTGATTTCTACGGCGGAGTTAGGCCGGCACGACGTCGAACTGGAGAGCTGCGAGGCGGCCGGCGACGCTGAAGCTGGCGTCCGCGTCTCTCGTTTCCGGCACTCCAATAGCTTTGACGGCAGAAGCGCTTCTGGCCCAGATCACCGTCGCCAAATATACACAATGGCGAGCCGCCTTACCGCCAGAAGTCGGCGAACCACATTCACGCTGTACCTCCTACAGAAGCGAGTTCACTTCCGTTCCGGCCCAATGCGCCGAACCGCACCAAGTTGCCGATCAACTGTTGTGAACCCTTGGCATTCGCGGCGGAGGCGAATGAACGCCTCCCGGTTTTGGTAGTAGTCCAAATGAGTGCCGGCAGCTAGCGTCTCAACGATCCGTAGAACACCACGGACCCTCGAGTTGCCGCGATACGCCAAAACGTATTTCCGAATCGAAGGACCCTAGAGTCCAGTGCTGCCGGAGCCCGTCTAAGTCAGGCCCGCGAACGACAGAAGGCAGAGAGGTTCGTCATCGACACCCGGTTTAGAAAGCTGGGGCATATTCAGTGTCCGGAGCCACGATACAAAACACCTGCGGACGAGCGACGCAAAACGCGACAAGCACAATCACCTGCGAATTGCGATACAAACCGCGGCGACCCGCGGAGGAGATCAGGTTATGGAGATCACCAATTTCGGACTCCCTGCCTTCATCGAGGACTTTCCGCCGAATAGTCCCGAATATGCCGACCTGAGCCATCGTTGGACCATCAACGTCAACGGCTGGATCCAGCAGGCGGCTCCTGACCCAGCCTACTACTTCTACAATCCACTCTACACTGATATCCCTTTGGGCACGGAGGCAGTGTTGGTCGAATGAGTGGCGTTTCCGGGTCGACTTGACCAGTACTATTCCAACACGCCGCCAGTCAGTCCACCGAACCCATACAATCTCCTCCAGACCCAGGTTTATGAACTGGCCGACACCGGCTATTACGATGCCGGTCGGAAAACGTTCGAGAACATTCCGGCGACAGTTCGGATCGTGGCGCGCGCTATCCTCGATCGGCAAGAAAAGGCGGGTGATAACTGGCGAGACAAGAACACTGACTACTACTTCCCCGGTCACATCAAGGGTACGCATTTCAACGATGGCTCGTGGGGGAAGTTGAAAAAGGAGCTCGATAAGCAATCAGGCGTGACCGGATGGCAAGTACGAGATTTGCGCCGCACGTTCCGCTCGAGTCTCGCGCGCCTAGGGGTCGCGCGTGAGATCGCCGAGATCATGCTCAACCATGTGACCGGCGGCGGCAAAACCGATCTCGATGAAATATACGACAGGTATGACTATCTACAAGAGAAGCGGGCTGCGCTCCAAAAACTCGAGGCTCACCTCAAAAAACTAGTCAAGTAGTCGCCAGTTTGCAGTTGATCCAGGTAGTTGGTGACCCCAACAAGGCTTGAGCCCTATTGCCGATATCGCTTCAAGCTAGTTATTCGGCCGCCGACTTTATCGGGAGCCTAGTCAAGCGAGGCACAAAAGAGAAAGGAGCGTCCATGCATAAGCTAGTCCAGGCAAGCGCTTCCACTCTCGAGACATGCTCCCCGATGAGTTGGGCCAGTTCCCCACTGTGGGCGTTTGTCAGAAGATGACCTCCCGCAGAAATGGAGCGTAGTGAAGCGTTTGCCATCGCCTTACTCAATATCTCGGAGCTTCTTTGTAGCGATGGAACTGTACGCCAGCTATTGATAATGAGTGATGGAAGCAAGATGTTCGCGAAAGTCGATAGGGGCGGATCGAAATCACAGTGGATATCCAAGATATGGGTCGGCGTGGCTTCAACAATATACTCCCGCATCCGAGAGTGAAGAGCGTCAAACTGTCCGTGGCCAGCGAGATAGTCGACCACGTGTCGTGCCGCCTCTTTGTCGCCGTTCTCGAACGACCTGACATAATGCTCGCGCATTGCTGTGAACTGCTCGTAGAGCGCGAGCTCACCAGCTTGGCGCAAGGCGTTGAACGCGACGGGCTCGATCAAAGTGAGGCTCATGAGCGGGGCAAGCCCGCACAGCGCCACATCTAGGCAGGCCAGAGCTCCAAGGGAATGTCCTACGAGATGGACGGGGCTGCCGGCGCGACGAATCACGGCTTCGACAACTTCGGCCTGCCGGTTTATCGATGTGTCCCCCAACGTGCGGGATTCGCGCGTGCCGCCATAGCCAGGAAGGCTCGTCGTCACGGTCCGAAAGCGACCGCCCAGCGCCGCCACGACACCGCGCCAAGCCGCCACGCTGGCCCATGAGCCGGGCACCAAGACGATTGTCGGGCCCGTACCTTCTTCGCAGTAGTCTATCCTACCGTGCTTGTCTTCGAGCATCTGCTTCTCCCAGCTATCTTTGAGAAATGTCCGTGCTGACGCCCCTAAGCTCGACCGCGCACAAAACCTTCGGGCTTTCCGCAGGGCGCCGCTCCGGCGATGTGCTCTTACCGGCAAAACTGGCGCGGCTTTCCAGAGAGCCTTGAGATACCGTTCGTAGTCACTGCGACGAGGGTTCGATCTGTTTCGGGCAAAGGTCGCGTCAGTCGCTACGAGCTACTGGACGCGGGTCTTCACGGGTGTGAGCTTGCCCGAAGCGCGCCTACACTGCTTTACAGAGCGCCTACATTTTCCCTACTGACGTATAACTTTGCGCCTTCAGCGTGTGCTAGGCTGATCTCTCCGGGCCAACCCGCGGAAAGGACTGCTAGGTTGCGCTATCTATTCGAGGACTATTCGCTCGACACCGACAAGCGGGAGCTACACCGGGGCGCCGATGCCGTTTCCGTGACACCGCAGGCATTTGATCTGCTTGTTCACCTAATTGCCAACCGGGATCGTGTGGTCAGCAAAGACGACCTAATTTCTGCCATATGGAGCGGCCGCATCATCACGGATGCCGCACTGGCCACCCGGATCAACTCAGCGCGCGTGGCGATCGGAGATACGGGCGAGGAGCAGCGCCTGATCAGAACGCTGTCGAGAAAGGGCTTCCGTTTTGTCGCTTCGGTACGGGAAATCAGTAAGCCTGATGGTGCTTCAACCGCAAGCAGCGCGCCTTCGGTGCCCGCTGCTGAAGTATCCGACAGGCCCTCGATCGTTGTGCTGCCGTTTCGAAATATGTCGCAAGATCCAGCGCAAGAGTACTTCGCCGACGGCTTAGTTGACGACATCATCACCGCGCTGTCGCGGTTCAAGGCGTTCTCTGTCATCGCCCGCTGCTCCTCGTTCACCTACAAGGAAAAGTCAGTCGATATCAAGCGCATCGGAGCGGAGCTTGGAGTTCGCTACGTGCTGGAAGGCAGCGTCCGAAAGTCAGGCAAGCAGGTAAGGATGAACGCCCAACTGGTTGATGTCGCGACCGGGGTACACCTTTGGGCTGATCGATTTGACGGCGATCTCGGGGACATTTTCGATCTGCAGGATAAGATCACGCAGGAGGTGGTGGGAGCCATCGCGCCAGAAGTTGAGCGTGCCGAAATTAAGCGAGCGACCCGAACGCGGTTCGGAAAGATAGATGCCGTAATAGCATATTATCGTGGCGCGCAGCATATTCATTTCCCTACCACACCAGCAAGTAATGACGCCGCTGCGAAATGTTTTGAGCAGGCGATTGCGCTTGATCCGGGCTTTGCACCAGCGTACGGCGGCGTTGCAACCTGCATCGCATGGCGACGCGCAAACAAGTGGCCAGGGGACATCGCTGAAGAGAATGACCTGGTGCTACAGCTTGCAGACCGTCTAAAGGAACTCGGAACCGACGATGCCCTCGCACTAAGCGTGGTCGGCTTTCTCCTGTTCTGGTTCGCGCTCGATTTCGACGCAGGCATCGAACTGATAGAACGTGCCATCCGATCAAACCCCAACTACGCACGAGCGCTTCACGCTCGAGGTCTTATTCGAAGCTGGCAGGGCGAATCTGGTTCGGCCATCGCTCAACTTGAACAAGCGCTGCGCCTTAGTCCGTACGATCCCTTCAAATATAATGCTCTGCTCGGGCTTGCTTTAGCGCACCATAATGCCGGCAGGCATCGGGAAGCGGGCGAGTGGGTAGATAAGGCTGTCCGAGCGCTCCCTCCAGCGCATTTTGTGGGAAGGGCTCAAGCCGTCCTATGCTACGTGGGCGCGGGACAATTGGAAGCCGCCCGCAAGCTAATGGCGCAAGTCCTCCATCAAGTTCCCGAATTGCGGCGGTCAACCGTCGTCGCTCCGCATTTTTCGCCGAAACTTAGAGCCGAACTATTGGAGGCGATGATCAAGGCGGGCCTGCCTGAATAGAATCGGCTGAATTGAGGTGTGAGCCAGTGGCATATCTCGCCGAACTCCTGGGGATTCTGCGCGCTGAACTCGCTCTCGGGCCTCTTAGCATTCGCGTCGGCGAGCGACCCTCTGGCTGGTCGATGCTTTACGCTGAAGTATCTGAAACCAAAAATGCGGGGAGTAGCTAAATTGGGGCAGCGGCGCTAACCGCTGTCAAAGCGATGTGTTTCGACATCTTTTTCATATATGTCTCCTGCAATAAACGGCTGGACCAAAAACGCGAAGGAATGGTCGTCGCCACTTAAAGATGGCACGGCTCAGCGTTCTGCCGGAATGACAACATAAGGTAGATGTCACGTTATTCTTCTACGGAAAGCGCCACTCGATACCGTGACAACGGACACAGATCGCTCGGATTAGAAGTCTCAGCGGATGTTGATGGCATGAAGCCATTAGTGCTTCGTCGAGATAGAATTGCTGGCTCCAGCTTCGGAAATCGCGCCCGCAGCGTCTGCCATGCCGAATGGCGTGGGCGTTGGTCGTGATTGGATATATGACAGGTATAGTTACCTACCCGAGAAGCACATGCTCCAAAAACCTCAAGGCGTACCCCAAAAGGTCGGTGAAATAATCATCAATTTAAGGTAGCATCAACTCGTCGGCTGACTAACCAGCCGTCGCGACGGCTCCAATCCTAACGGAGTCTAGCGATGCCTGAGAAATCAGTGGTCACATTCAAGCGTCTGCGTTCAGATTTTGGAATTCCTTACAGTCGTACTCACCTTGATCGCTTGGAGAAGGCGAAAAGATTTCCGCAGAGCTTTAAGCTCTCGAACTATCGCGGTTCGCCACGTGTCTGGTGGTCGCATGAGGTTTCTGAATATCTGGAGAGATGCGCGAAGGCCATATCCGACGCTCCGAAGTAAGGAGCGGGGACGGCGCGTAGTGACGCCTCCAAAACGTCATCAACGGCCGTCCCTCACCGGGGTGTGTCCATGAAATTCAATCCCGATCAGTGCCTCCACTGCCAGAACCCCGACAAACCTGAAAAACCATGGGCCATACACGACTTTTGGTTTTGTAACGTTGACTGCCTTTTCGAGGAAGTCGCCAAGTTTCTTCCGCGCGAGTATGGGTTGGACAAGAATCCGTGGGACGGACAAGAAATGAAAGACTTCGGCGAAGAGCCTGACGACGGTAATGAAGAGTATACAAAGCGCCGCATTAAAGAAATTTCACAACGATGGCATGAAAAGCGCAATGCACTCTGTGATGAAGCAATCGCAAAAATAGAAAAGCAAATCGAGATTCAGTCCCGCATCTTGAGGCGTGATCGCGGAGAAAAGGAGCGTGGGGCCCGCGAAAAAGAAGAGGAAAGGGAACGTATCGCACGGGAGAAGGAGGAGGTTCGCTTAGAGGAGGAGCGATTGGCCCAGGAAGAAGAGGAGCGACGACTTGAACGGCGTGAGATCCCAAAACACGTACGCCTAGAACACACACACATCTTAGCGCCGTCCGGAAGTGGCAAAACTCAATTCATAATCAACACCATACTTACCGACCACGATACCGATCAAAATCCTCCCACCATCATATTTATCGACCCCAAAGGCATCGCGGTAGATACCCTAAGTTTCATTCGACGACTTAAGGATCGCCTCGTCATTGTCGATCCATTACAAAAACCCGCCCTCAGTCTCTTCGCGACGCAGGGCCGCACGCCCACGCAACTCATCTCAGATTTCGCGTATATCTTCTCAACAACCAATCAAGATCTCACGGGCAAGCAGGCGCCATGCTTCTCATTTTGTGCCAGGCTCCTTTTCACATTGCCAAATGCCGATCTATTCACATTCTTGGATCTGCTCGAAGACAGGGCAGACAAGAAGAAACCGCCTAACCCTATTTTCTTGGAGGCTATCCCAAAACTGCCCCCTGTTGCGCGTCGCTTTTTTGAGACTGATTATTACTCCGCGAACTACGCTGCAACGAGGGAGCAGATCAAATCCAGAATCTGGGGCGTGCTAGAAAATGATACGCTCGCTGCGATCCTGAATGCAAAGCGGAATAAACTCGACCTCGCTGAATGTATCCGAGCAAGAAAAACTGTGCTCATTCATACGCGGATGACGGAGCTCAAAGAGGCGCACCAAACATTCGGACGCTACATAATCTCGCTCGTCCAGGATGCGATCCAAAATCGGAAAGAGCGCCACCCCGTCTACCTCATCATCGACGAATTCCAGGAATTCGCCGATGAGAACAAAACACCGCAGATGTTGCGTTTCATTCGCGAGTACGGTGGCGGCGTTACTATTGCCCATCAAAATATGTTCTGTCGCGAAATCAATGACGCGATACGCAGCGCGATATCCACGAACACAAGTATAAAGTATGCAGCGAGCCCCGAGGGTTCTGATCTCGGTTACATGGCGAAAGATTTGCGTTGCGCGCCTGAATTCTTGAAGGGCATCCATAAGAGCGAAGAGGGCTATCGCTTTGCGTGTTTTGTGCGTGGTCTCGTTCCACCACTTCAGCATCCATTCGTCATTTACGAAAAATTTGGCTGGTCTAACGAATGGCCAAGAACGCCAAATGCCGACTATGGAATGATGAAATCCATCAATGACCACAATCTGCAAGACTGGCCAGAGACCCACGAACAGAGAAAAGCAAGAAGCGAAAGTGAGACGAAGACATCCAATCAAGAATATAAGAGCCTAAGCACCGATACCCAAAAGAAAAACAAACAACCAAAATTCAGAAAGCTCCTATTGATGAACTGCGAAGAACTGGAAAGGAACAAAGCAGAGCAGTCTTCCTCCACCGAGAATGATAACAAGCCGTCTCCCTGGGGAGAATGATTGCGTAAATTTGATCAATAGCCGAGCCAACAACATACCACTTCGCGAAGTGCCATAGTCCTTCTAGGGGCTTCATAGCTGCCGATTACAAGCCGCCAGTCGCCGATCTATCTTCGGCGCCATGAAAGCTATCAAGCCAGACGTACACGGCGATCTCGAAATCTTAAAAGCCATCGGGCGGCACAGTTTGCTGCTGCCGGATGATCTTTGCGCGATCACACAGCGCTCGTACTCTTCGATCATCTTCCGCACCAAGAAGCTCAAGGACCACGGCTTCATCCGGTGGAGCGAGACGCAAGATAAGAACCGCGCAGCCTGGCTCAGTTATCCAAAGGCTTTCCAGCTCACCAACAAGGGCGTTGGAAAGCTCATGGAGAAGGGCGGCGAGCATCGGGTTCCGGAATCTTCCAAGCAGTTCCTCCATCAAGTGACTGAAGCGCACGTTGCTGCCTCTTTTGAGATTGGAGCGCGCGAACGTCTCATTAGCCGCTCGCAGATCCTCGCCAACCCGAAGACGCCCGAAACAGCCAGCGACTTCTTCCCCGTCGTGTTTCAATTCAAGGGCAAGGACTATAACTACAAACTCACACCGGACATCGGCCCGGCTGCGATCAAGTATCCCAACGGCACATACCGCTTTTTTGTCGTCGAAGTCGACCTCGCATCCGAGCCGCTCATCACGGCGAACCGCGACCGGCAAGCGATCGAAACCAAAATAGCTGCGTACACGGCCATCCTCGAACAGCGCATCTTTGAGACGCAGTTCGGTCTGCCGAATCTTACAATCCTCTTCACCTCAACAACGCAAACCCGCGTCGACAACATCATGGGTCTCTGCGGTCAGATGACGGGCAAGTTTGCAAACCGATTTGGCGCACAAGTGGTGCCCACCATCACCTCGGGCGTGAAACCTCCCAAGCCAGGATACGCCGTCCTCCTGCCTTGGCTCCAACCAGGCGGCAAAGCCCTCAACATAGGAGAAGCGTAGTGGACAGACTGAAACGAATTACAGAGTTGGTCGAGCAGAAAGCAGCGATAGACGCTGAGCTAAATAGCCTCAGAGACCAAGTCGCGCAAGAACGCGCGGCTCTCAACAAGCCAAGAAAGCCCCGTAGAAGGAAGGAGTCCGCGAATGTCTGATTTTCTTTGGTGCTCCGAGTGTCGACAATCATTCCTCGATGAAGAGCGAATCTTCTTCGCTCAGCGGTGTACGGACTGCGGCGGCCTGCTAGAAAGAGATGAACCCGGCCGATGCGAAATCGACTACAAAGAGATCGATATCGGCTATCGGGAGGAGGAAGGCGACGAAGAAGAGCAGCTTGGAGCCGAGGAACACGAGGAGGAGTCGGAAGACCAAGAAGACTCGGACGACACAGAAACTGATGGCGAGCAGGATTGAGTGAAGGCCCCGGAAACAACCGGGGCCCTTCTCCTTCGAATGTATTGGAGCGTGAAGCATCGAGTTGCGAACGTCGGATCACTCGAATTCATTTGCTAGTTTCTCTTGGAGATCGGGGAATGCTGCGTCGAAAATGCAGATGACCCAAAGACCAAAAAAGCCCCGACGTTGCTTCGGCAACTGCCCCTCTTCTTGCAACACCGTGTACGAAATAGCCTCGCGCTCCTCCGGACTCATGCTCTCCCACGACTTTCCGAAGCGAAGCCCTACGGTTCTCCTAAATTCAGAATCACGAATGCGGCGACGCAAATCGTCCGTAACGAGAAAGTGACCGCCTAGTCCATTGATGCATTCCAATTGCGCTTCGTGAAGCTCAAGGATGCCCTCACCGATTTGCCGTACGCGCTTGCCGGTGATCGCTTCTGAAACAACCTCTCGCTTCAATTCCAGATCATTAGAGATCGTTGCTGCGAGAACCTTCATGATCTGCTGCCTATTGGAATCGATAGTGGCCAGAACATCAGTCGATAGCTGACCGGAGAGGCTGTTCTTGGATTTCAGTCGCTCGAAGAATCCTGGAGTGAGGTATTCGAACATCCGTTTCCTCTCCTCATCGGACTTGTCGCGGATAGAAGGAACGTCTTCAATCTGACTTCCGAGCTTTGCCCGCACCGACTCCAACAGTTCTCGGTAGTAATCACTGCGGCGAATGTCGTGATTTGCTCTCGTTGCTTCGATCACCCTCGTGAGCTGCGGACCGCTCATACGCATAAAGGCGGTGCTCATGTGATGCTTGATGAGTTCGATCGCGCGATCTACCGGCGCGTTATTGTCCAAGAAACCAAATGCGGGCTCATTTTTGAGCATAAACTCAAAATCGCAACGCTTCGTGTCCGTGCACATCTCTTTGAGAAGGAGCGAGCGTTTATGGAATTCGGTCAGACAGTGCTGGAACCATTCCTCGTCGAGGTGCGTCATTGTCGCTGGATTCGAGTCCGAATCCATGAACTTTTCTACAATTGTTCTACCCTGTTGGCCTCCGAATGATTCGATAAAAAGTCCGAAGAGCTCTTGCTGCTTTGTGTCCTTCAGGATCTCCTGGAGCGTTAGCTTCGGCTCGAAAAGATCGGGGCGCGCTTCCGGCCGCAACGTACTCTGGATGAATTGCAGCATGTAGGCGTCCGGCCCGGGTATGACCGGCTGGGGCGCCATCTGCCGAATAGAAAAAGGGCTTCTCACATTGGATCGACGAGACGATTGCGCCCACTGCACAGGAGGCGGTAACGAGGGTTCAGGCGAGGAGTGTTTGGTCGATGCCGAAGTAGTGCGGCTCCGCGGTTCGAACAGAACCTTTGAAGGGACCCTGTCGGTATCACCTGGAATTTCACATCTGACGCTGCGGTTACCTGTTTGCCAAGGAGTAATCAGTTCGGGCGGCGGATCCTTTTGTGTTATCAGCTTAAAGATGCGCTCGGGAACTCCACCGTTTAATTCCCTTCTAAAACGGGCTTGTACTAGGCCGGGGGTGTCTCGCAGATATCCCACTCGTCCGGCTATTCTCTCGTCAACTGTTAGCCGACACTCTGGATGCGTCATTACGACAATGCTGTCGATGTAGACCTTTCCGTTTAGGGCGGGATCACGATTGGTGAGCCAGCCCTTCAGTTTCTGTGCGCAATCCTCAGCTTGGTCTAGCGGGTTCTCTTTACGTTTGATGCCCTCCCAAGAGCCGATCGCATGACAACTGACCGCTCCCTCATAGTTCTTCAGCTCGAGGACGAACATTCCTTTCGGTCCGAGCAAACACGCGTCAATTTCCCTGGGAACAACAAATCGGGGAATGCTGGTCAAGAGTGCCCAGTCGTCTTCGAACAACTGTTCGCTCAGCGCTCCAATTGCATCAACTTCGTTGGGCTCGGGTGCCCCACAAGGAATATGAACAGCCACGACGTTTCCTCCCTGAGCGGGCAGTTCTATCGAGAAGTTCGTCTGCGGGTTTCGAAGAATAACTAACCTTTATGGATGGGTCCAGACGGTGTGTTTGTCTATGAAAAAAGACCCTCGACGTTCATCGAGGGTCATCAAATGCTATTCAAACCATCCGTCAAAGTTAGCCTCAGCCAACGTAAAGAGTTTCTTGCCCACCGCCTTCAATGCTGATTTGTGAAATGTGCCCACCTCAAACGTTCCGATGCCGTGGGCACGGAAGATCTGGAGAACGGCCCAAGATACCTCCAGAGAGATGTCAACGGCAATCTCTTTGAGGTTGGCATCTGAAAAGGCTGGATCGGAAGACAACATTCAAACCTCCCGCTCGATAACAGCCTCCGAGAATCGGAAGCTGTTTCTCGCGCGCGAGTTTGTTGCTGCAGACTACTGTACCACACATGAGTGTTCTGTCGAATTCAGGCGAAGCGAGCTGCAAAAGGCAAGGTCCGCACATCTTGCACAACCTCGAGGTCCTTTGGCTGCGCCTCTAGCGGAGTTGAAGGTCTCGTGCTCCCCTGCTTAAGGACAGAACTGGTCGTGGCAATACGTGTTTTTCGCCAGGGCCACTCGTTGAGGGGAGAGGTTCGGTCGTAATCTGCTCTTTCCAATCCGTTGCTAAGCTCCGCGGAATGATTGTGAGTAGGCCGGCTACATCAGCGCATGCATAGTTGCCCTGCACAAGATCGCGCGCAGGTCGAGAATGGACCCGACGTCCCCGCGGGTACGCTTTGGTGTTACGAATTAATGTGGCTGACCGCAAAACTGTTTGAAGGTTAAAGGACTACGGTAGCTTCGTGAGGTCAAATTTCAATGAAAAGCCTTGGAAGTGCCGTGCCATTGGCGGGGTTCACATGCACTCGGCCCGCGCCTGGCACTTCGCGGCCCTGAGGTCGTCCGTCATGCCATCCACCAGCAAGGTTGCGCTTTTCATCGATGGAGCCAATCTCTATGCCACAGCTTAAGACACTCAACTTCGACATCGATTACAAGCGCCTACTCAGTGAATTTCAAAGTCGCGGGACGCTGCTGCGGGCATTCTACTGCACCGCCATCATCGAGGATCAGGAATACTCCTCGATCCGCCCGCTGATCGACTGGCTGGACTACAACGGCTACACCGTCGTCACCAAGGCGACCAAGGAGTTCATCGACGCCTCCGGCCGCCGCAAGGTCAAGGGCAATAATGCCGGCACAATTATCTCTTTTCGAGTCGGTTCGGAGGACGCAACATACCTCGCGCGAGAGTGTCAGGAAAGATTTGACGAGATCGATCTTTTGCAGCTCCCGAACTATCGCATTTACTTGAAGCTCATGATTGATGGAACGCCATCACTTCCATTCAGCGTCACTACATTGAGCCCGGGTTGAGTCCGATCAATCGGCCCACGTGCTGAAAGGCGATAGAGCACGCGAGGTTTTGCTCTCGCTAGGACAGCGCATCTGTCTATTCTGAGAGGAGGATGTGGCATAGAGTATCCATTGATTGTATTTAAAATGGAGGCTGTCATGCTAAAAGCTGTTGCGACCTTGACCGTATTATCCGTTCTCGTACCTGGCTCCAGCCTCGCGCAAACTGCACCAGATGCGCCGCAGTACCAGCCAGGCACCACGAATATGCCGAACACAAATCTGTTGCCTCAAGGCTCCACAACGGGCACCGCTCTCAATGGCAACACACAACTCTCTGTGCCGCTTGGGGGGAATACTTATGGATTTGGACAGAATGCTTCGACGCCCCCGTCTCCAGGGCAACCAGCAGGTGTTGGGGGCGTAGTCGGGGTGGGTACAACATTCAAATAAGCAACTGAGTCGTCCTTCGTACGGGCGATAGCAGAACCAGGCCTCAGCAAGCGGAGGCTTGGCCCGAGATCGGCTGCGCTCGAGCGTCACTAGGCTACGATGAGGTGTACATGCCTTCTGCTGCTCTGCTTCAGCCTCCGAACTGCGTTGGGTTGACGAGTCACGTGTCCTCGGTCGGACAAGGCGCGCCGGCAAACCGCGTCATGCTGTTGTGGCGTGAACTGTTAAGGTGATTTGCTTGAACGAATGCGTAGACGCATTCAGCGCGTAAGCGATAAGGGCGAAGCTTCGGTTCATGCTGCCTCCTCACGGAAAGCAACTTGTGCTCTTGCTTCGCAGAATTGATTGATTTTCATGCTTCTAGCAAGGTGCAGGCGGCTCTGCGACCGCCAACCTCGATAGAAAGATAGTGGTACCCCCTATTTTTTGGGCACCCGCAGCGCATCAACGTGCCGACAAGAGTTCAAGATCTGCCGGCGCACGATGGTCGCAGGTTGATCGTCCCGTATTCACACCAAGCTACACGGCCTCGCTGTCGCTCGCCTGAAAAAACACGAGCGCCATCGCCGCGGCGTCAAATAGACCGATCCGACGGTCCTCGCTCATCCAAGCCTTTCGCGGCGGAGGGACGTATCGCTCGAAAGCAGGAATGTGCTTCGCGATCAGCTCAGCCAAGCTTTGCTTGTTCGGGCATCCGTAGCGTGCGAATGCGTCACGGACCTGATCGCGCGAATATGCAAAGATAGGAATGTCGCGATCTTTCGCGAGTGCGGCTATCGAGCCGTTGAGCTTGCGGATCCATCGCGCCCGTCGCGTGCCCTGCTTGGAGGTATCTTGGATGACGAGCACATCGGGAGCGTATCGATCGATGATTTGCGAGATACGCAGAAGGCATCCGTTGCTCTTTCGAGGTCCACGCATCTCGCGTACTCCCCAGTCGTACGGGGATAAGTGGCCTTCGAACACGACGAACGCAAAACCGCGCGTGTTCAGATAGATGGAGAGGACGAGTGCGGACCGACTGTTGTTCGTCATATGGTTGCATCAATGCGCTTGGCTTCTACTCGCTCCAGCAGCCGTTCGAGGAAATCAAGCTTCAGGCGCGTTGCCTTGGACGGGTCGCCCTGAAGCACTTCATAGAGTTCGCTGGCACGCCGAAGGATGGCCTCCTGTAGCTCTGACATGAGGCCAGGAAACAGCTCCAATGGGGGCGTATTGAAGATCATCACGCAAATGAACACCGCATCAAGGCCTGGTCTCCGCTTCGAGCCTTCAATTCGTGAGACAGCGGTTCTGCTCTTTGCGCCGATTAAGAATGCCAGCTCCTGCTGGGTAAGCCCCCAGCGTCGCCGATGCGGACGAAGGTATGATTGGTGACGGTGACGCATAGGTCGTGCAGCCGGCCAGCAAGATGACAGGCACGCACGCTATGGTCGCCCGGACCACAGTTTCGTTCGAGACGTGAAAAGGTGCCCACGTGGCACTCAAATGAAACAAACTGCGGCCCTCCATTATATCTATCGTGCCGTCGGATGATGCCTGGCCCCAGATGAAAATCTTGTGGAGATGGGGACTTGGGGATGTCGAAGAACGACACGGCGCGCCGGATGTTGGTTTTCGCTCGCTTATACGTTGAGCTTTGAGGTGCCTCTAGAATTTCTCGGAAGTCCCCACATCCCCTTTACGTTCGGTCGGTGGCGCATCGGTGACAACATTCACTCCATATCTCCGGCACAACATCTCCACTTTTCCCCTCTCGGTCATAGGAACGACGTACACTCCGTGGGACTTGTAGGTCACGAGGTTCAGCTTGGTACGCAGGACGCTTCCGATCCACCGGTTGCTGATAGGTCGGTCATACTCGGGCCCGTAGCGATCGATGATACCCATTGTAATGTCAGCGACGGGAATGACCTGCCTAGTGGTGGACAACATCAGGTCAACAAGGATTTCCAAGATCTGGGCCTCCATCAGAAGGCCGCGCTCGGCGATGATCGAGTTCTGGGCATGCTCTGCGGCATTCCTGAGTTCGCTCCGCAGTCGTGGATCACTGACGACGCTCAGCAGCGGCAGCATGATTTGATTGAGACGCGGCTCCAATTTGGGATCGGCGAGAGCCGGGTTGAGCTTAATCTCGTGTCGTCTGCGAAAGCGATACAGTAACAACTTGTTGCGCAACTCACGCGCCTCGTCTTTGAAGGTCGGCGGGAGGTTGATGGGAATGTCGTTGCGTAGCGGCCGCGCGCCGGTCTCCTCCGTGATGAACCGACTCTCCAGTGCTCGGTCCTCATAGCGTCCCCTCGTTGCAACGATTTTCGGTCCAAAGACATGGAAAGCTTGCGGGTTGAACTCACGCTGGCGGTTCATGACGGTGCGCAGGACCGGCATGCCGCGCATATTGCCGTTGTTGAGGATTTTGACGATCTCCGAGCGCTCGTCGCTGAAGCGAAAGTCGGCCTCGTCGAAGATGAGTGTTCCCCGAAACGCGTTCAGCGTGTGGAAAATCGGCGAGACCGTCGAGGCGCCGCTTGCGAAGAAAGGCTTATAGCAGAGCGAACCGATCGTGAGGAGCGACCGCGTCTTCCCCGTGCCGAAATCGCCGCGAAGACGTAGGTACGGAAGATCATTGAATGCATCGTACACCCAGCTCAGCAAGACATAGTAACTGGCGACCTGCTCAAACGTCGGGCTAAGGTCGGCGTAGCGGTGGATGAAATCCATGACCTCTGAGAGAAGCTGTTGCTCGGTTCCGTAGATGCGCGGCTCGGCGGGCAGCAGAACAACTTCGTTCTTGATCAGATTGTTGTTGGGCGAAAACGGGACCAGCTGGTGCCCACCAGGCACGTCCACGTGCGTGGCCAAGGTCCAGCGTCCCGCAACTGACGTCGCGAGCAGTGTGGCGCGATGCTCTGGCCTATAGACCAGTTCAACGATAGTGCCATCTTCAAGCACGTCGGAGACCGTCGGACTGACGTGTCTATGCTCAGTTATGCCTTTGCGGCTGCCGCCAGCATCGTTCATGTCGCTAACGATCGCCGACCAGGTCCAGCTCGGCGAGGCCCGGAGCTGTGCCTCGTCGGCACATTCACCAGTCTTTAGTGGATCGGTTTTCGGACTTACCCTACGGGCGTATATGGATGGAATAACATTTCATATTGGGTGGGAGTACGTCCTCGGCATCCTTTGCGCGCTAATAGCTGGGGCGTGGTACGCAAACCGCAGATTTACTGCGCTCGAAAGGTCCATGGACTGCATTAAAAATATACTGCTTGAGCTGAAGAAAGCGATCGATAACGCAAGCGCCAAAGCGAGTGGCGAGGCGGCAAGAGATGAGGCCGAAGCCAGCAAGCCGCTCAAGCAACAAACACTGTGGTAAGGGCGAACCAACCGGCCCTGCAGCATCCAATGGCGAGCGCCATGGGTCGGGAAGACCGTTCGTCCCGCCTTTAGCGGAAGCCGTGACCTCGACTGCGACCGGTGGCGGGGTTATAGCGGTTGTTGCCTAAGCGAATGGCGGTTCAGCATGGTCGCAGGTTTAGTCGCGCGCTTCTGCTTCACGAAAGGAGATTGCCGCGCCTGACCTCCAAGGGGAAGCACATCGCGCATAGCGAACAGCGGAGCCACCGGGGTCGCGGTGCACGAGGTTAGTGTTGTACGAATGCTGACGCTGAGACCCTCAAGGGCCTTAGCAATCTCGGTCGCCTGCACGCGCAGACGACCGAGTTCATGCGCTGCGAGTACAAATCGGTTTATATCCTCCTTGGCCTTGATCGAGCCAGGTCTCTCGGCTTCTACTAGCTGCCGTGTCGCGGCCAACGCCTTTGTGAGTTCGCCATCGACTCGAGCAAGAATGGCTGAGAAGGCACGAGCCTTGAGCGCGATAACTTCAATTTTCGGCGAATCTGAGCCGTCGCACGATTTCAGGATGCTGTCGTGCAAACGCGCAACGTCGGCGGCAACAGACTGCGCCTTGTTGACCTGTGCCTTGACGTGGTCGTTTACTGCTTCCACATCTCCGATGTTGCGGACCAATTGATAGAGTTCGATCACGAGACTGCCGTCAGGTGTCTGATCAATTAATTCATCCGGCGGTACGATTGGACGAGTGATCACGGTTTCGGTCTGGGCCTTCTGGTCGCGCGTCCGTGGGGGTATCCCTTCGTCGGCGAGCTTTGGGACCGCGCCGACTGCTGTAACACAAACGATCACCACTATCAGGCATATGAGTCCTACGCGCATAGTAACCTCCCTACCAGTGGTGACCTTCGTCCGCTCGCCAAGCGACGGAGAAAGTTCTCGCCATCACTCACGCGCCGGCATTGCCGAGCTTTCGCAGATTGCTGCGAATGTCCTCGATCGTCTGACCGACGCTGTCCAACACTCCGAGAAGCTCTTTGACCGCCGCAGCGGCATCTTCAGCCATCAACATTTCCGCTGCGCGCAGCTCCGCTGTTGTGAGTTCCTTCAGTGCGTGATCAATCGCATTCGAGTGGCTGCTAACCGACTCGCGCGCACGCGTAACCTCCTGTTGATATTGCTGGTACCGGCGCATAAGCTCTTGTACGAATTCCGGTCCAAGCGTGGAACGCTGATTGTTAACACGTCCCATCTGGGCCGAAATCCAGCTCTGATATTGGTCGATGCTTTGGGATAGCGGCGCGTCTGGCTGTAATTGGACGCCCAATTGAACCAGGGCATCCCTCAAACTGCGGACCTCAGAAATTCGGCTTTCTACAGTTGTGCCGGACGCTGCTTTAAGACGATCGACCAACCCGGATATCGTTGCCCCATATGATTCGAGCGTCTTTTGCTGGTCCTGGAGGCGTGAACGGAAACTTTCAACTTTCGCTCCATTAGGAACGGCTGGACTAGAGACAATGGGAGCACCACGTACTGTCGGTGTTTGACCAGATGCAGCAAACGGAAACGATCCCGCGAGGGCCACTGCTATAGCGACGACTATGTTCAATGATCTAAGCATTGCTACCACTCCCGCGTTAGGCGCTATTGGAGATAGTAGTGGCGAGCAGCGCCGAATTCCTTCGCGACACTACCCCCTATCCGCACCGGCGTGATAGCAGCAAGCAGTGCGTATATGGATGATCGCATTGAACCACGGCCAGCGCCCCCTGAGAATCGCACAAGACCGCGGCATTCTGACTCAGGTAAGCAGACCTTCCCCTGCTTTAGGAGCGACTCCCATCGGGGTGGCCCCATCCCGTTTGTCGGCCGATCGAAAGAGCAGCCGCTGCCGTTGCAGCGGCATCAAAACTTCTCGTAAGCGCATGCTTGCTATCCAGGGCTTCAGTGCGGGCAGCGGGTAAAGACTGACGGCTGGAATGTACTTTGGCGATGATCCCGATGATGTCGTACTTGTCACGATGCCGGCGACTCAGGATGCCGCGCTCACTCGCGAGTGTAGGCGCTCCAACGAGCCGCGATCAGACCACGAATGCGAGAGCTCGCGATTGGACATGGCAGAACACTGAACCGCCCCGGGTTTGCCGGAGGCTCCAACGCCTGAGAGGCCGCGAAAGCGTGTCGAACGCGATCCGCCGCACCTTCAGTTCGGCCGCTGCGATCCAGCGCTGCCAGACCGACAAGGCGCGCAACATCATGGAACGCCTGCCGAAAGAGCATCATGCGGCCACCCGTCGGGTGTTGCGCCAGGCCTGGGAGCTCGATGACGCCAACAAGGCTGAAAAATTGATCCGCAATCTCGCGCGTCGACTTGACCAGCAATGGACCCGCGTACCGGCCAGCATCCTCGAAGGTCTCGACGAAATTTTGACTGTCGTCCGGTTGCGGCTGCCAAAGGAGCTTCGTCGATAGCTCGCCTGTACCAACATCGCCGAGAACATGATGGGCACCATTCGCCGCGTCACGCGCAACGTAAAGCGTTGGCGGGATGCCGGTACGGCTTTGCGATGGGTACGCGGCCGGCATGATCGAGGCCAACAAGGGCTGCCGGCGATCGAAGCCGCATAAGCAATTGTCGGTTCTGCGTGCGGCCCTTCAAGCTCGCCACGATCGCATGACGATTAAGCCCGTTGCCGACGTCACGAGGGCTGCGCAACATTCATTCCGGCAGACGTAGTTCAACACCGATCGGGACATCCCCCACGGTGATCGTGCAGCTAGCTCCAACGATTATCTTACCAGCGAGACGGCGTGCGCCCATTATTGGCATGCGGTCGTTTTTGTTTTCGCAGAAAGCGACTCGAAGAAAGAACTTTACAGTTGACGAATCGGGCAGAAGCCCGCGAAAGTTGTGCAAATAGTTTATTGCTTATGGAGGATGTCATGAGAATCCGTTCGGTCCGCGTGCAGAATTTCAGGGCCTTCGAGGACGAAACAGTGTCTTTTGACTCATGTACTTGCTTGGTCGGGCCCAACGGCGCAGGAAAGTCGACGATCCTGGGCGCGTTAAATGTCTTCTTCCAAGAGGCTAGCAGTGCAACAGACGTCGCAACGCTGACGGCCGAAGATTTCCACGATGGGAACACGAACATACCCGTGCAAATCACTGTAACCTTCGATCAACTCAGCGACGCGGCCAAAGAGGACCTGTCTCACTACGTTCGCCATGGAGAGTTGGTTGTAACTTCCATTGCTGCTTTCGATGCCAAAACAGCCAAGGCTCCCGTTATTCAGTGGGGAGAGCGCCTCGTTCTTAAACAATTCGCCGTCTTTTTCGAGGACGACAAGAACAAGGCGACAGTAGAGCCGCTCCGCGCTCGCTTCTTAGAGGTCACGAAGGGATTGGCGGATTTCCCTGATATCGGGAAAAAGCCGACCAAGGCGGCTATGATAGAGGCTCTTCGATCTTATGAGGAGGCTCGTCCGGAAAGTTGTGAGAGCCAGCGAAGCACTGATCACTTTTATGGGGTCGGCAGGGCAAGGGGAAGGCTTGAGCCCTATGTGCAGTGGGTTTATCTCCCAGCCGTCAAGGACGCATCCGCCGAAGCAGAAGAAGCGGGAAACACCGCCTTGGGTAAGTTGCTCCAACGGACTGTCCGGCAGAAGGTTAACTTCGACGATGCATTGGAGGCTCTGCGTGCTCGTGCTCGTGCAGAGTACGACGCGCTCCTTCAGGCGCAGCAGGGCACACTTCAAGAAATCTCAGACGGCTTGGCGAAACGTCTCGCTGTCTTCGCCCACCCCGACGCGAGCCTAATGGTTGAATGGCTACAGGGCAGTGACAAGTCGGTTTCAATTGGTGAACCGAAAGCAACTATCAAAGCACAGGAAGGTTCATTCAAGGGAAGTATACTGCGCTTCGGTCACGGCCTACAAAGGTCGTTCTTGCTCGCAATTCTGCAGGAGCTTGCGTCCGTCGAAAGCGCTTCTTCCGCGGAAACCAGCATCGAAAGACCTGCCCTTATATTGGGTTGTGAAGAGCCTGAGCTTTATCAACACCCGCCGCAAGCGAAACACCTGTCGGCCGTGCTGAGGGAATTGGCGGCCTTGGGCAACCAAGTTATGCTCACAACTCACAGCCCTTATTTCGTGTCCGGCGAAGAGTTTGAAGATATCCGGTTAGTTCGGCGCGACGGAAAATCGGGGAAATCGCATGTAAAGTGCACAGACTTCGACAGGTTCGCGGTGCGTATCTCTAAAGCGACGGGCAAGAAGCCAGACAAGAACCCCGTCGCTAGAGCAAAGCTACTCGCGGCGTTGCGGCCGGAACCATCTGAATTGTATTTCAGTCAGCGGTTGGTGCTCGTCGAGGGGATTGCCGATCGTGCTTATCTCTCAGCGGCACTTCATCTCGATGGCGAATGGAATGCTATGCGAAGGGCCGGACTTCATATTTTGCCGACTGAAGGAAAGTCGAACATTCTTCAATTGCTCACTATCGCTCAGGAGCTGGAGATACCCTGCTTCGTCATATTCGACGCTGACGGTGATGAGGAACATCCTGATCGTCGACGTCACCATGAGGTTGACAACAAAGCTCTCCTAGCGGCTCTTGAGCTGGGGGGCGATCATTTCCCGTCGGCCATTGTTTGGGGTGCCTGTTGTGCGATCTGGCCTAATAATATTGAAGATTCCGTTAGGCAGTGTTTCGAGGCGGCGGATTGGGATCGGGTCAACAATGAAGCGCGGCGCGCCATTGATCCTGCTGCTGGAGGTCTCAGAAAAAATCCGGCGTTGATCGGGGAGCTGCTTGCCATTGCCTGGGCAGAGGGTAAAAAGCCGGAAGTGCTAACAAGCCTGATACGACGTCTTGCGGCGTTCGGCCAAGCAAAGGACGCGGCAGCATGACAAGAAGGTCGCCGTAACTGCGAGCGTTGTTTGGAGGGTTTAGCGCTTATGGGATGAGTCGGGAGAACCAAATTGGCTCGCCGTATGATGGTAATCAATCATGTTCGGGAGCGTTTGTGCGGTTGACGCATCGCAGTCGTGAGCACCGTCATATCTTGGTCGGATCGAAATCGCGAGGTGTCCATTCCTCTCCGGCTTCTAGGTCAGTTACGTCAACTACATGGCCGGTGCCTTCAACTGTCCACCCTCCCATCTTGGCCGCCCCCTCGTATGTGGCCATGCGCCGGGAGATAACCACTTCATCTGTAGCGATGTTGTAGAGCTTTACTTTGTAAACGGTGGTCCTGGCCATCTCTATTTCCATTTGCTCTTGATCTGCGTCGCGGGCATCTCCGGACAGATGGATCAGCACTAAGTTGCCCCGCCTGGGTAGTCCCGCAAGCCGGTCGAGGATGTGCTGCGGGGCTCCTTCTTTGATTTCTACGCCGTATGCGTAAACCAGCCCATCGTCGTTGGCGATCTCATTTATCGTATACTCGATTTCGTTTAGTTCGTCGGGCGTGAGGTCAAGGGCCGCGGCAATCGCCTCGACTTCATCGCGGTCGTACTCATCGTCAAGCTGCCCGCTTCTCATTGCGCACCCCTGATCCAAATGCCGTTTCCTAAAGATCAACTTCGTCTGCGTCGACTGTCAGCATATGCTCCAACGCCTTTACATAATGAGTGAGCGGTGAGATTCGATCGAGTATCCTGCGCGGCGCTCGCGACTTGGGCATTTGGCAAAGCTCGGTATTCTCAGCGAGTGGGAACGTCTCGAAGGTAATTCAGCATGCTGTTGCACGCATTCTCGGCCTCAGCGAAGCTTTGAAGCGGCCAGCCGAGAATTCTGATCGAGCCACGGCTCTGGTCAAGCGGACGCCACGAGGCGACGCAGCCCAACCTTCCGCGGAAGCCACGACCAGTCGGGCTCTGGAAGCTGATCACGAACGAATAGCCGTCGCTGCTCGCACTCCATATTTCCATGTCTTCGATAGCGCGATGGAATTGCAGGGGCATCAGGCTCCGTTCGCTAGGTCAACCGAGAACGAAATGATTCGGTCGAACGAAATGACGGATCAATACACGACAGCTCTCCCCGGCAAATTGCGCTTCCTCGTCAAGCCATGGCAAAGATCCGGAATTCCCAGCAGCTCGGCTTATCCGGTCTAGCCAAGGTTTGTAGCGTCAAGAGGGGCATGCGGCGCCTACTAGGATTGGCGGCTGCCCAAACAATTAGCTGCGCCAGGCACACGACCTCGTGCGAAGCAAATTGAGCTTCGAAAATGCACTTAACGTCACGAGTTGTAACAGCAAGCGCGTGCTCACCTACCAGGACTAGTTGTTGATTAGGGCGACGGAGGCATGCCAGCTTTGCTAACGAAGCTGACGCTGGTCAAAGCGCCGGCTTGCCCAAAGGCAGGGGGCGTTCGCACATAGTAGAGGAGAGATATCATGGGTCGCTCTGTCGCCACTATCGCACTAACGTGTCTGGGAATCGCTCTTTCCAGTGTTGCCGTCGCACAGACGGCTAGACAGGATAACAACACCCTTCCAGGGCAGGAGCGCGCTCTCAGTGTTGCGCCCGGCTCAGTGCAGCCGACCAGAGGAGTCGTGTTTTTAACAGCGGCAATCAACTCAGACGGCAGCATAGCCGGCTGCTTCGGTTGCAACACCGCGAACACCAAGAGGTTAGGGGCTGGCATATATCAGATCGATTTCGGGCACAACGTACAAGCAATCAAGGGTTGGAGTCGGTGGGTTCAGGCGGACACGTTGACGATCGGTGCGGAAAACGCTTGGTGTAACACTGCTGATCGGGCCGGCAACGACAATGCAGTTTGGGTGAACTGCCAGACTAGCAGTGCGCCGGTTGATGCATCCTTTTTCTTGTTCGTCGCAAGGTAAAGCGACCGAGCCGCACGACGCTTCATCTCGCGCCGGATGGAAGCCGTGACGCGGCGGACCAGCCCCGAGATCCAGCCCAGGCCCTGAACCGATGCGGGTGGTTGTGGCCGCGGTACCCTTTGTCGACATGGATGCGGTGAGCCTCCACGCCAGTGAGCTTCTCCATGTCGGCGACCACGGGGCCGAGCGTGTGCCCCTCGAAGGGATTGCCGTGCAGTGCCTTGGCATGGAGCACGAGCTGTCCACCCTTCGGGAAGGTCACGGGGGTGGCGATACTTGCCTTGCATCCGAACTCGTAAGGCGCGCGGGCCTTGCCCTTGCCGATGCACTCGACCTCGGGGCATGTGACGCATAAACCTTTGGACCGCGCTGATGCTGATACTGGCTGCGCACCCGCTACGCCAGATCGAGCAGCGGGCCGAAGCGAGCTCCCAGCACCGCATCGCCACCAATCTTGCGGTGGATCATCATGATGGGTCAGTTAGGCGCCGGCCGCCTTGTGAGACGGCCGGCCTCTTGTGCATTCCGTATCAGGCCGCGAGTGGATCGCTCAGGAGAACGCCGCCCAGGGATGCCCAGCCGGACCACGGTCCGGAGTGCGGCTTATCCTGCCAGATGTGCCACAGCGCGTTGTCGGTCCCGCGCGCAAACGCTTCCAGCCGGCCGTCGCTGTTGGCGATCGCGGCGGGATCGCTGGTGATCTGGCCGCCAAGCGAGGCCCAACCGGACCACGGACCGGCATGCGGCTCCTCCTGCCAAATGTGCCACAGCGCATTGTCGGTACCACGGGCGAACACTTCGAGACGGCCATCGGAGTTGTCGACCACGGCCGGATCGCTGGTGATGGTGCCGCCGAGCGAGGCCCAGCCTGACCACGGTCCGGCATGCGGCTTCTCCTGCCAGATGTGCCACAGCGCTTTGTCGGTGCCACGGGCGAACACTTCGAGCCGGCCATCGGAGTTGATGAACACCTCGGGGTCGCTGGTGATCTGGCCGCCAAGCGAGGTCCAGGCTGACCACGGACCGGCGTGCGGCTTGTCCTGCCAGATGTGCCAGAGCGCGTTGTCGGTCCCGCGCGCAAAAACCTCGAGCCGACCGTCGGAATTGATCACGCCCGCCGGATCGCTGGTGATCTTGCCGCCAAGCGAGGCCCAACCGGACCACGGACCGGCATGCGGCTCCTCCTGCCAGATGTGCCACAGCGCATTGTCGGTACCACGGGCGAACACTTCGAGACGGCCATCGGAATTGTCGACCACGGCCGGATCGCTGGTGATGGTGCCGCCGAGCGAGGCCCAGCCTGACCACGGTCCGGCATGCGGCTTGTCCTGCCAAATGTGCCAGAGTGCGTTATCGGTTCCGCGCGCAAAGACCTCCAGCCGACCATCGGAGTTATCGACGCTGGAGGGCGAGCTGGTGAGAACGCCACCAAGCGAGGCCCAACTCGACCATGGACCTGAATTCGGCTTTTCCTGCCAGATGTGCCAGAGCGCCCTGTCGATTCCGAGACTGAACACCTCCAATCGTCCATCGGAATTCTCTGTCACTGATACCGAGTGGGTAAGCGCCGCTGCTGCATTTGTCACGACAACCTCCAATTGTATGTTTGCAATGAGGCAGAGATCTACCTCACGCAATTTAAAGTAGCATTCTTGTTCTGTTGCCCACAAGACGGTCTCGCGCGAAAGTGATCTGCGGGCTCAAGTTCCCTGCATTCTCATTCGCGTTTACTGCAGTGAACGAAGCAACACTTTGGTTGCGCTCACCCCACAGGTCCCTCCGCGGCGCGAGACCGCGTAGTGATTCCTCGGCCGGTTTTGATTGCCGGAGATCCGCCGCAAGGTCTGCTGCCAGAGATCGAAGTGATCTGCGAGGAACGCCGCGGAGGCTTGCTGGCGTGCCGTGACGCGTGCGTCGGGGCTTTGGCCAGCCAGTTCTCCTGCGCCGCCGTCCCCTGATCAAAAGTGCGAAAGATTCTGGACAGTACCCGATCGAGCGCTACCAGATAAGGCAGGTATGACATGTTGAAGGTGGTGGTACCCTCTGAAGCTTGCTGATTGAAACTGAGCGGCGAGCCACTCGGCACGTAGAAATCCTTTCCGGGAGATATCGGATGACCGCGACTATACACGAAGACGGGAAACGCGAACGGCGAACACGTGGGCCCGAACTGGCCGAGGCGTCACCCCCTGGAGCAGGCGGCGCGACTGATCATCTTGGAGAAAAGGCCGCAGCTGCATCGCGCGTTTCATTTACGTTTCCGGAATGGCAAAAATCAATCGAAGCGACAAGGAACTTGTTCGCCGCGTCACTGAATGACACGTTAAAATTGGCTCCTTCCTCTCTGCACGACCAGGCTGCTTTTCTGAGAGCTCTTGCCGACTCGAAAACCCCGTCTGAGCTACTGAAGTGCCACCTGGATTTTGCGGAGCAATCTTGGTCGAAATCGTTCAGCGAAGGCTCAAAGATATTGGATCGTTTGAAACACGTCCATCGGCCTGCGGTAAGTTAAGTAATCGGCCACGCGTGAAATAGGGCCGACGGCGCGCTATTCCTCCGGACCCCAATCCCGAACTGAAATCCCGACCCGGTCTCGTGGAAATTGTCGCCATGCTCCATAAGTATCGCCGCCGACCCCCAACAACAACGGTATAGGAACCACCTGCTCGGGGAAGCGAAAATGATCGATCGGCGCGTGCTTTGGTTTTGTCTCGGTCTTGGCCTCTGTGTCGGCCTTGGCGTATGGTTCATTTTGCCGGGTGGGCTAGCCGGTAAGAGCGACGATGTTCGTACGAGCGACAATCCGCTTGTCGATAACGTCAAATCAACCTGGCGAGCGCAGGATGGTGAGACAGCGGAGCAAATCTTCACTAAGGTCTCAAAGGTAGCACACTTCATCCCCAGGGGATGGGAGGTTGGTCAAAAGACCGACTCGGGCGAGCGAGTTATCTTTTCGGGGGCCAAACACCGGACCGATAAAACAAACGAAGAATATACTGTGACCTGGGAAGTGGCGCCCGATGGCACCGTGAAAATTGTGGCGCCGTATGCAAAGCCGATGGAACTAGGCTGGCAGGCGTTCGCACTCTCGCTCCTTGCGCACGAAGTGACAAACGACGAAAGCGGCGTGAACCGTCACTTTCTGCATAATCCCGCCAACTTCAACTTCGTAACCACCGCGCAGGGCAAGTTGGGCGATCTTCTGCGGCGTGGCCGCTGTTCTATCGACGAGCCGGTTGGAGTGCATTATTCGCCGATGATAGATGAGCAGCAAACCGTGAAGGGCGGGCTGTGGCGCGTCGGGCTTTCGGTCGACTGCAATGTTTCCGGACCTAGTTATTTCACCCGCGACGGAGTCATCATTTTCGAGAAGCGCGAAGGGCAAGATTGGGAGCCAAAATCGTTCTTTGCCAAGGTTATCGCAACGTATGCACCCGGCTCTTGGTTTGAGCTTGCCGACCCGAAAGATCAGGAAGCGTTCGAGGCGGACAGGAAGGTGTTGTCAAAATGACGTTCGCTGTTGATCCTAAGTGTCTGCGCTTCGTGCCGCACGTCTCGATCTCGGCAACCAAGCGCAAGTGGAGTTTGTCGGTCGGTCGGGCGAGGCAAGGTTGCAGACCAACACGGTTGCCGCGCTTTGACGTTCCGGACTGTTGTCATGTAGGACGCATCGATTATCCAAGCCCGCTAGGCGATCGTCGCGCCGAGCCGCGATCGCTCCGTCTCCGTACCCCCGACCAGCTCCGACGGAGCAATCGCCACTGGCGTGCCACTTCAGAGAAAGAATGGCAGCTTGAAAACAGCCCGCAGTTAAAGGGCCGATTGACATCCATCGATCCTTTCGACCTTTCGCCGCTGCCATTGGTCAATCAGGGCTCACTTGCTCGGTCACCAGTTCGGTCTCTTCAACGCAAAAGCCGCCATATGGCGGCTTTTACGTTATGCTTCATCACCTTTGCCGTATCGCCTTTGCTAATAATACTGCGTGGTTGCCCACGGGTTGCCCAAAAAGTGATAAAGCCTGACTAATCCCGGCTAACTTGAGTACGATTGAAGTCTCCAATTTTTGGCTCTACTTCTAGTCTTTCCTTCTTTTTGGTCCATTTCCAAGCTCAAATCAAAGCTCGCAGACCAGGGTTCGATTCCCCGTAGGGTCACAAGAAAGATGGTCTACGTTTGTCGCGCGACGCTACGATTTCGTCGCTAGAATCAAGCGTATTCTGCCGCAGAGTTGTTTTGACGCGCAACGCTCCTTTGGATCTCTTGCCACCGGTTGCCCACGGGTTGCCCAGAATCCGTCGCCATCATTGTCTTTGGGTTCAGCATTTCGATGGCTGTCCGGAGCGTGGACGGCGCCACATGGGCGTATCTCATAGTTGTCGTTATGGTGGAGTGTCCCATTAATTCTTTGATTGCCGGGAGTGGCACTCCGCGCATTGCGAGGTGAGAAGCAAACGTATGGCGAAGCGTGTGCCAGCCGATGGTTCTAAACCCAGCCTTCTTGCAGAGTTTGCGGATCGCGTAGTGCATTCGGTAGTTGGTGAACGGGCGACCCTCCGAGCCTCGGAACACGTACCCGGTATCCTTTTTACGCCGGTAAAGCATCGTGTACACATCAATGTCGAGCGGTATATGCCGCGTGCGGTTATTCTTTGGCGCGACGAGCGTCTTCCCACGATCATCGTATGAATGTCTCACCGCAACGGTGCGCGTGAGCCAATCGAGAGATGACCACTGAAGGCCCCTGAGCTCTCCTTGCCGCATACCTGTCCGCAGCGCCGTCAGAACCAGTTCGCGCACTAGGCCATTGGCCTGGGAAAGGAGCAACTCACACTCTTCCGGCGAAAGATAGTCAATTTCGGGCAACGCCCTTTTTGGCCATTTGATCTTCGGTGGCGCTTCCTCAAGCTCCAGCCACTCATATGCGGTGAGCAAGCACTTGTTCAGCACCGTCAGGCGATTCGTGATCGTCTTGTTGGTGTACCCTTGCTGGACCTGCTGAGCTTTATAACGTTCGATGTCGTGTCCTTTAATTTGTCCCACCGGCTTGCGACCAAAGAATGGGAGCAGAGACGAAGATAGAATGTACTTCTTCGACAGTTGCTCAGAATATTTGTTGTTCGGTCTTACATAGTCGTCAAACCATTTCACCGCGAACTCGGCAAAGGTCAGGTCCTTCGACCGTAGCGCTCCGAGTTCTATCGAATCGCCACGTGCTAGCTTTTGTCGCAAGGTAGCTTCGTACGCTTGCGCACCGGCCTTTGTGTTCTCAGGGCTACGTTTTCTATATCGTGTGGAGTTGACCGTGAAATCGACCCACCACGAGGTTTTTATCATTCGTACTGTCATATCCGTTATTTATCGATTGTTTCGGTCCGCTGCCTCGCCAAATACGAAATGATGTCGTGTTTGGCGAAACGAATGCTGCCGCCCACTTTGAGGAAGGGAATGCGTCGCCGCTGTTGCAGGCGTCGCACGCTAGAAGTGGAAATCCTCAGTAGTTCGGCCACTTCAGCGGTGGTCAATAACTCAGCATCGGCTCTGAAACAGTCGGGAGTTTTCAAAGAACCATACGGCGCCGGCGAATTATCATCGCCGGCTGGCATCTCGACTCTACCATTGTTGGGAGGTTTGTGCATGTGCACATGTTGCGCGCCGACTGGAACGACGGCCAGGCGCGGAGCCGTGACCACAGGAGACGTCCGTGAATCTTAGGCGGGCTTCCACTGGAGGCTCTGCAATTGACCCGCTTTCGTTCGTGAACGACTTGTCTAGCCTGGGCCAGAGACCTTCAGTAAGCCAGAGGTGGGAGTCGACGCGGGATTATCGCTGTTGAACTGCGTTGCCGGAATGAATGTTCGCAGCCGTCGTGACGTGGGCAACGGGCGTGATCGTCATGGCGATTGTGACGAGCTTGAAGGGCCGCACGCAGAACCGACAATTGCTTATGCGCCTTCAATCTCGGAAGCCCTTGTTGGCCTCGATCATGCCCGCCGTGAGGTGACATGATCGAAGCGCCGGTAGCCACCAGTCGATTTCCGGTCGGACCAAAGCAGCGTAAGCAGCTCGCCGTGATCCGAGGAGGGCAGCACGGCGGGCCAGCGTCCGATTGCCGTTCGCGACTGCGATACCGATTTCCTGCCCACGGCTTTGCGTCGCCCCTTCGATGCGATCAAGAGCACCGAGGTAGTGCCAGAAGATTGTTTGGTTCAATGCCGTCCGCAACAGTCTTGGGGTACTTTCGACCGTTACTGCGCTCGGCAACCATAACCTTGGTGCGTGCCCCGGCGGCATACGTCCAATAATCGTGTATGCGCTTGTCGATGTTGTAGATTGCATCATCAATAAGGTGTTTCCATTCAGCGCCTCCGATCGCGTCGATACGTTGATCTCGATCGGCTCCGTCAGGAACATGACAGGTAACTTGGTAGCTCGTCATTAGATCGGCCCCCTTATGGCTTATCTTCCGCGCTTCTTGGGTGACGCCGGCGGTTTGACCCGAACCCGCTCGGTCTCGGTGGTCTTCGGATGGTTGTCTGCGTAGCGCTTCGTAACAAACCGACCATCCTCAGAATCCCGTCGCACTGTCTTCTTGGGTTCTTTATCTCTCGAGCTCATCGTTATCTCCCGCTGCAATCATTGAATTATCTGCATGTGGACTCATGACAGCCGTAAACCGCGAAGCTGCCCTGGGGCAGCTAACGTGCATTAGGGCAAGGTGCGGAGGCTCAAGGAGCATGGGCGCCACCTGCCTGTGTTTGCTTGGAAGATACACCAGGTTGGTCCTGAATACAACTCCAGCGTTCAAATGCCTGCTTAAGCAGCTCGCGAGAGTTCATGAATCTCAGGCTGGGAGTCAACAAGGGCATTCGAACCTTGAATAGTGAACGTACCGAGTGGGGGCAAAATCCTGCGTGACCTGCAAACTGAAGATGGTCAGCGCACTTTGAATAATATCAGAGTTCGCCGGCAGCGCTTTGAGCCAGAGATGGAGGCGAAGGAGGGGCTGCTCGTGCTCGCCGGGCAAGGGGCGCGTATTCAATCTAATCTATAGAGCGCGAGGAGACTGTGCGCGATATCAGTCGCCTCTGCTGTAGTGATCTCCTCCCGTTCGAGGACCAGTTGACCTGCAGCCTACCAGTGGCGCTGCACGGATGGCACAATTCGCGTCGTGTAAAGATGCCCGATCCTATAAGGATTGAGGAGAGTCCCGTTTTGAGAATAGGGGCTCGGCTCTTGTGTGTCCATAACCGGATCGAACATTAGATTGACGCCAGTATCCGCCATTGGGGCCGGGCCCATAGTAGCTGTCCGGTGCCGCTCGTTGAGGAATGAGATTTGAGCTCACTGTCAAACCCTGCTGAGAGCGCCGTCTCACTAAAAAACAGTTTCAGTATCTTCGCGTTGGTGGATCACGCGGACGATTTCGATCGCATCATCGGACACCCGATAGAATACGACATGTGGATCTATAACGATTGATCGTAGGCCGGGAATGAGATCGTCGCGCAATCGGCCAAGCTCCGAATGCTGAAGGAGGCGGCTACAGCTCCGCCAAATTGTTTGTCCATGCGCATCGGAAACATCCTGCGACCACTCGCGGGCGCCGTAACGCAACAGCTGGATGAGATCATCTTCTGCATCCGTAGACCAAACGAGCCGCGATTTGTTTGCCGTCATGCAGTTCGGGCGCGCTTGAGAATATCTTTTATCTGCAATTCACGGCCTTCGTCGCTCTCGAGCGATGCAATACCCTTTTCAAGCTTTGCGCGGAGCTGGCGCACCTTGTCGACATGCAGAAGCAGCTCCTCGCCGATCTTGTCCTGAGTCGCTTCGGGAAGCCGTGCCACTTCTGCCATCGCCTCTTTCAAAAGACTTTTCATATAATCAATATATCACAATCGCACACTCGCGCAGAAATCGCGTCACCCGCTTTGGAGCGACTCGAAGGCTTCATGAGAAACTCATCAGCTGGGAGTCGACGACGACGTTACAACGTTAACTGGTGACGTGCCGCATGGGCACAAGAACTACTCCGGGAACTGCAAACCGAAGATGGCCAGCACATCCCACGGACCATAAGCGTCTCCGGCAGCGCTTCGAAGGAGGAGGCTTCTCGTGCTCGCCGGGCAAGGGGCGCGAAATCAATTCATAAAGCGCGAGAAGACGATGCGGCGATATCAGTCACCCCCGGTGTAGTGATCTCCTCCTACCGAAACTTCCTTGTATATGCGTCGAAACTCTTCGAGCCGCTCGGGTGTTACGTGGTGACGGTGATGTGCATGATCGGATCCTACGAAACGAGCTTGCGAACCATAGACCCGGGATTGTGCCTCTGATGCTTCGTTTGTGACGCAGTAAGACTAGGGCGCGCCGCATAAATCGAGATTGATCGGTGCGGCTTGCTCGATGTCCGCTATGCCCTCGATGCAGCAAAGTATCGCAGCGCAGCGAAATGTCGCGATGGGCCAATTCCGGGATCCGCGTCCTTGCTCTTGTGGGCAAATGTTTGAGCCCGCCTACCTGAATTCTTGCCCGTATTTGAGAGCGATCGAGTTGATCTGCTCCTGCGTCAATTCCTTTCGCGGTTCGCCGGGTCGGCTGCAGGTTTCGCGAAAGAAACCATCGAGGCCTGGGGGTACCATGATCCACAGCAGAACCAGTTCCTGATCTGGACTACTGAAGCCATGCCACGTGTTCTTGGGTATGAAAATCGTTCCACCTCTTTCGCAAGAGTGACACACCTCATTGAGTGTAACCGTGCCACTGCCTTCCAGAACGTAGAAAACTTCGTCCCTGTCGAGGTGTCGGTGAACCGGAATGCCTGACCCCTTGGGTAACTGCTGCGTACCAAGGCCGAGATTGTTGGATCCCGTTACGGGGTCGACCATGATGAAGATGTTGCCGCCATCACGAAAATGGATCAGGTGTTCACCCTCGCTGGCACCAAGCACATAACCCTGCGGCACCGGGCTGTTCGACTTCGCCGCGATTTGCTGGCTGTTTGGCATGCGCCTGCTCCATTGGTCGATTTTCAACAATGAGAAAAGCTACAATAGCAGAATGCTGCACCACGAGCGACGTCCGTGGCCAAGACGGCTTGGGGTCAAGGACTCGAGAGTTTACGGTCAAACAGCCGCGACCTAAGCGTAGGAGCGGTGAACGCTGAGCTGGCCTTCGACTATTTGCGACGCTAGAAGCGACTGTCGGCGCGAAGGAACTTCGCATCGCAAAGGAAACGTTGGGAGTGGATGCGGAAGACCGTGCGCGGAACATTGTTTTCAGTACCGGCAAGGAGAATGGTGCAGCATACCCGGCCTTCTGGGAGATAAATGATACTGTGGCGAATATTGCGATCACGGCGTAGCGATCACTTTTTGCGGCGGCCGGCGTAGTGACTTTGGCAGATCGGGTCCCGCGCCAAACCGCATGACGATGTCTGGACGACGCTGCCCGATGCCGAGATATGAGGCAAATTGCGTTCTCAACGCCACCACCTCGACCGGTTGATTGATGAACGCATACTTGAGACCAAGAGCTGTCACCTGTAGCCCGAAGCGTTGGCATGAACGACCCACCGCGACCCAATGAGCTCTGTCAGCGGCATCGGCGGTCAGGATGACAATGCCGGCCGAGCTTTCGATATGCTCGCGATATTTCTGGTTCTCTCCGCTCTCGGTGAAGAATAACCGAAGTAGCGGCCGCGCGATCCAACCCGGCAATGCGAGGTTGCCGGTGGCGCGCGAGAACAAGCCGTCCATCGCCGTAACCGCGTCGGCCTCGCTGAAACGCATCCAACTCACCAGTTCATCCATGAAGGCCTTGTCGCGCATTTGCACCGAATTGCCCTGAAGCACGTAGTCGATGACGTTTGCGATCCTCGTTTTGTCGGTTATGAAGATTGCCGACACGCCGCGTTCTGCGCAAGCCTTCTCTAGTAGCGCCAGGCCGCCTTCCGGTCGGCCGTGATACTTGGCACGCGTGCATTGGCGCACAGGTATGGCTTCAAATTGCGTCGACTTGACAACCGGTCCCGGCTCAAGTCCCACGCTAATGGCGTCACCGTCGAGGCTGGGGCTGGCCCGGAGTCCAATGGCGGACGCCGCCAGCACGAGGTTCTCCGTCGCGCATCCCAGGCTGACGAATAGGTGATGATCGTCCGGATCCACCGCCGGGCACCTGCGTGCATAGTCTGGAGTAATGGTGATCCGTGTATCGCTCGCGTTGAAACGCCAAGGCTGCGTGTTGTGGCTGTTGGCGGCAAGGCTGGCAAACCGCACGAGTTCGTGATCTCTCGGTGCGCTCAGCAACGGGGCTCGAATCTCGCGTGCAACATCCTCATAAGTCATGGATGCTGCCGCCGCAGGCGACGCGTAGTTCGTGGAGCAAGCTTCGAATCCAAGCAGGGCGCGCAGAACGTCTCGACGGTCGAACGGCATGGCTGGCGCCTCTAGAAAACCAAGTGAGTGTAACCAACACCACGGATGCAAGACGGGCCTTTCGGGATCAATCGAAATGTCCACTGCTGGTCGCGGCTCCGTCGTTGCCGGCGACGTCCCCCGTGATTCACCGCGACGCGACGATAGAAATCACCTTCCTGTCTGATATCGAGCATGGCATTTGGCTATCGTTCCACGTCGACCGATCCCATCATGCGGGGCTGTAGCGCGCGCTAGCTGTGGACGCAACTAGGCGGGACCTCACACCGGCGTCTTTTCGGGCATACAATCCGGCACTCTGTGTAGGGAAAGATATGACTGAACGGCGTGTGCTCTTGTGTTGCGACGTCGGGCTTCTGTCTCGCCTACCAGAGACGCTAGCGTGCGAGCTACGCCGCAGGACCCGCAGTGCGCCACAGGCGGAACACTCAAGCCGACTGCACAAAGAAGCTTCGACCGTTATCCACAGACTCGGCGTCGCCCAACCGGTTGAACGACTGGAGAATGTCTTTAACATCAACCAGTATCTGCTCTCCTTCCCTAAACGCAGCAGCAACTTGCTCGGGGGTGAGCGGTGTGACACTCCGTCGAAGCAATCGCAAAATTTGGCCAGCCTGATCCTTCGGAGCCTGAGGAAACTCAAGCTTGCCGCGCAACAGACTGGACACTCCAATCTCTTGAACTTTGTCAGCGCGATGAGCCAATGCGCCAAATTTATCGATCTGGTAATCCGGCCGCAGCCACCGGATCAGACCGCGAGACTCCTCCCCAATTCGCTGTTTATTCAGGTCCACCAGGCCGTGAAGTATATCGTCATCATTGATATCCGCCTTCCAACCATAAGCCTCTGCGACCAACGAGTTGATCTGGTCGTGCAGGTCCATTAAAATAAGTACCTTGCCGCGATGCTTAACGCTCTGGGCCACATCGTCTAGAACAGCACCACCTTTGACCATATCGAGCACGTTGTAGAGCAACGTCAGTGTGATATCGCTGTGCTCGCTCAGCACCAGTTTGCGAGTGTCGTCCAGTTCCTCAGACAATGCTCCTATTCGTTTCTTTAGCTTCGCAGTCGCTTCTGGGAATGGAAAGGGATCAAAACAGCGGCTCTTCGTATAGATCGGTCGGTCTTCAAGGGTTCCGCCCGCGGCCAATGTCCAAGTGACATGAACTCTCGACGAAAGGACACCTAAATAGAACGGGTCTTCGAGACAGAAGGCGATGATTCGATTGTCGGGAAGAATGGACGAGTCGAGGAACTGAAAAACGCGGTGTTTCGCAGTCTCGACAGTGGCAATATAGCGCTTTAACTTGCCGAAAGCGGGTCGAATGTCTCGGCGCGGCTCTCCGAAAAGCCACCAATTCTCGCGATATGAAGCACGGTTGTTCCGATCTCGCTCGGGCTTAACCTTCTCCAGCAAGTGTTGATACACCTCGGGATATCGCACCCGAACTTCCTTTGCGCCAAGCCCGAAAAGATCGATCACTAGTGCATCGCGCGAGCGCGACGTCAAATCCCGACCGTTTCGGTAAGCTCGGATATGGCCCTCCAGGCCTGGACGCCGGCTGAGCCCCAAGGTCTTGGCTTGCCTCTTGTCCACGATGAATCCGTCGCCGTGAAGTTTTACACCGGGCGAACATAGCCCATCATTTGCCTTCAACGCCGCGGTCTTTGTTAGGTCGGTTCCGATCGATAGATCGGCATTTATGATGCCGCGCCTCTCGAGAAATGCGATCTGAGGTTCGTCCGTTTCCAATCGATCTTCCGTCGTCACCTTTCGCACGACCCCCTCGTGAAGGCCTGCTTCGACCACTGTCATAGCAATGCGAACGGCCGCAGCATCCTTCGCGGCTTTGGTCCAGGGGTGATCGGGAATGGCGAGGACAATAGATACAGATGGGTCCGCTTTAAGCCGCTTCTCAATAATGCGACGTTGAAACACCTGAGTAATAGAATTTGTCGTCACAAAGCCAAAACGCTTGAGGCGCGTCCGTTTGCGCGTGAGAATCTCAGCAGCCCGTTCCCACCAGTACATGACGTAGTCCGCTGAAGGATTCACCTCCGAATGCACCTTCCAAAGGGCCTCGGCGTAGTCGTCTCCAAGTCGATCGCGAAGGTCTTTCCCTCCAATGAATGGAGGATTTCCCACTATAAAGTCGGCATCCGGCCATTCAGACCGCCGGACCGCGACGTCGAAGTACGCAGATTTCCGCTTTCCTTTAGCAAGGCGTGAGGGGGGCAGGGGATATCCATCCCACGTTAGGAGCGCGTTGCAATCGATGATGTGATCACTACTTCCAAGCACAGGCTCCGCAGGGCGATCTGGACGTGTACGAAGGTGCCACTGTAAATAGCCTATCCACAACACGAGCTCTGCGATTTCGATCGCCCGACGATTCACCTCCATGCCGAGGAATTGGTCTGGCTTCACCGACAAGCTCGCATACTGTCTTAGCCCGTCATCACCTTCTAGGTCTTGAAGCTGCTTTAGTACTTCGCCTTCCAGCTGTTTCATTAAACGAAGTGCGACATACAAGAAGTTCCCTGTCCCGCAAGCGGGATCAAGGATACGCACACTCGAAAGGGTCTTTAGGAAGTCCGCAACTTCCCTGATTGCATTTGATTTTGATCCAGACCTCAGAGCGCGTTCGGCAGCGGCTTGGGCGGCAAGCCAATCCTGCGTCAGGGGTTCGATAATGGTAGCATTGACGAGCCGCTCTACGTGCATTCGGGGGGTGTAATGTGCGCCAAGCCTCCTCCGCTCCTCCGGGTTCAATGCTTGTTCAAACAGGGAACCAAAGATTGCCGGCTCCAGCTCCTTCCAGTCGGCGTCTGCCGCCTGCCTCAGAAGAACAATCTCAGACTTGAGGAGTGGAAGCGCCTTCGCCTTCTTGAACAGCTTGCCGTTAAAGCGCAACAGCTTCTCTCCAATCGCCGGTGAGTAGTCACCGACGTCCATGTGCCTCCAGAGGTCGTCCATTTCGTGAGGAAACCGATCTGGACTAGACACGCAATTGGAAAGAAGCTCCTTGAAACTATCCTTCCTGATCAGCTGGACATCTTCCACAAACATTGTGAAGAGACAGCGCATCAGAAATACGGCCACATCCGTTTGCGTGAATCCTCTCGCTTCAAGGGCCTTTGAGACCTCCGCTAAGGTTCCAGCAATTTCGCTGGTTATCTTAGCTGTTTGGACGGCAGGATCTAGCGAGAGAGGTTCGATCCAGATACTTTGAAGGCGTTTCCGTACGGCAGAATCCGTGAGTTGCGCCATCTCAATGCGAAAGGTTCTGGCGTCAGGAAATTGAGTGTAGTGTCGGCCGTGGCCTGAGAAATCCGCGTACACCTCTATGGTTCGTCCTACGTCACAGGTAAGCAAGAACGGCGGGTAATGATGGTCTCTAGGCAGCGCTTGTGCATAACCTTCTGCTTGCCGTCTGGCGTTGATCATCAAGTGATCGATCGCACTACCATGCGGTGGTTGTGCCTTCGTGTCCGCGAAGAGATCCGCCTGACCTTCCAACACGGCCTTCTTGGCGCCCTTCTGACGGCTCTGCTTAGCTTCGAGGATAAAGCAGTCACGCTTGTATAGATCTATTCGACCGCGTTCCGTGGCGCCATCCGGACGGCGACGCTCCACGACACGCTCAAATACGTAGTCGTTGAATTGGTGACTAGCGGATGCAGGGTCGGGGACAGGCGCGCCTATCACCTCGCATAGTTCTCGCAGAAACATCGAATAATTAGAGCGCTCTTGGCCCCCCTCCCGGCCCGCCCATCGTTCTATAAATGCTTCCGCCGTTACCACGTGCTGCGGCGCTTCACTCTCTCTCTGCACGACGCGACCCCAGCAGGCTAACGCTCTCTATGGTTGCACCCTAACGAATCGTCTTTGGCTGCGGGAGTCTAGCAAGGCAATTTTGTTCTCTAGTAGCCACGAATCCTAAGAAATGGTTAACGTTGCCGTCATGGCTGCGGTCAGGCTTGTCGGTCGGAACGGGCGCCGGCGATACGATCCGGCATCGAAGGAGCGTCTTGTCACGGGCCTGCCTTGAGCCTGGCGTTTCGGCGCGGTATCCGGCGAACCTAGTGTTGAAGTGCTGTTGGGCGCGCATTGCTGCGCTGCAGGCAGAGAACCGTCAGCTCGCCCGCGTCGTCGGACTCGAGGAAGAACTGGCGCTGGCACGCCTGCATCGTAAGACCGTATGTCCTTTCTGGATGCCGGCAGCGAAAAGAATGATGCCGCCGAGCTTCCGGGCACGGGCTTGCCGGCCTGTAAAGCGCTAGAAAAGGATGCGCCACGTCAGTCGCCTCTTTTGTACTGATCTCTTCGCCGGGCACTTCCTTATATATGCGACCGAGCGTAACCGGCATGAGGGCCTCACCTCGCAGTGACGAAGCTTGTCTGCGATACAGGCTGGCAAGAGCTGATCGGTGGAGGTGGCGCGATGGCAAATGCCATGCTTGATGCCAGGCAGGAAGGTGACTCTTATCGCCGCGTTGAGGTGATCACTGGGGAGCGCCGGCGGCGACGGTGGACGAGCGAGGAGAAGGCCCGGATCGCGGCAGAGAGCTTTGAGGAGGGGGCGAACATCTCCGAGGTGGCGCGGCGCAATGGCGTTTCTCGCGGACTGCTCACGGTGTGGCGACGCCAGGTAGCGGCGGCGCTGGCCGGCAAAGCCCAGAACTTCGTGCCTATCCAAATTGGCGCCGAGAGCGATGGCGGGAGGGTTGGCAAGTCCGAGTGTATTTCGCCGGTACAGACGAAGCCCGTGGAGATTGCCACGCCGCCGGCCAAGGTCTGTGGAGTGGTCGAGATCGAGGTGAACGGGGCGCGCATCCGGGTCGAGCCGGGGGTGGAACTGGCGACGCTTTCGGTGGTGCTATCGGCGCTTCGAGGGATCCGGTGATTGCTCTGATGGAGGCGCTCAGGACGCGCCTGACCGCAATGGTCGGCCAGCTCTTCTCCCAATCGAAGCTGGCGGAGGCCATCAACTACGCACTTAATCACTGGGACGGGTTGACGCTGTTTCTCCGCGACGGCCGTGTCGAAGTTGACAGCAACACAGTCGAGCGTTCCATGCGCCCGATTGCGATGGGAAGACGCAACTCATTGTTCAGCGGCAGCGAAGGCGGCGCCGAGAGCTGGGCGATCCTGGCGTCGCTCGTGAACACGGGCAAAACTCCATGAGCTCGACCCGCAGGCCTACCTGACCGATGTGCTGGAGCGCATCGTGTCCGGGCGAACCAAGAGCCATCAGCTGCACGAGCTGCTCGCCTGGAACTGGAAGGCGGCGCGCCGGCACACACCGCAGGCAGCGGCATGAGCCCACGTCGCCATAAGGCAGGATCGTCGATGGCGTCAGCCGCGATGTCGCTTGCGAAGCTCGAGCGATGGCTCCAGGATCGCGTCGATCGCCATCCTGCCGCCACCAGCATTCCCATGCTCGACGGCTATACCGCCGCGATCGTGGCCGGACCGGTGTCAATGAGCCCGCTCGATTGGATCTGTCCGCTGCTCGCGATCGATGCCGACGCTTTCAACCATGGCGGCACGCCGGAGTTCGCCGCGATCTCCGCCGTCGCGCTGCGCCACAACGACATCAGCAACACCCTCTCGACTGCCCCCGATCGGTTCGAGCCGATGCACCGGCGCGACCCCAGCGGCAACATCGATGCGCATCCCTGGTGCCAGGGTTTCTATGCCGCGATGCGGCTCAGACCGTCGGCGTGGGCGCCGTTGCTCGACGTCAACAACGTCAATCACGGCCTGCTGCTGCCCATCCTGCTGCATTGTCGCGACGATCAGGCCCGTCCGCTGCTCGGACCGCCACGAAACGGTCGCAAAACCGAGGATTTCCTCCGTAACGCCTACCTCGATATCCCAACCGTCGTCGAGGCGCTGCGCCAGCACTGGATGCCCATCCGCTACGCACGCGACCGCTAATCATCGCGGACGTGGGGGCTCATACCGGTTACGACCGAGCTCTTGATCCGTTCGAGCGAGGCTTGATGGCCGGTGGGTGCATACCCGACCGAATGTACTTCGGCCGCTCGTCGGCTCTTAGGCGCGAAAGCTTGCCAAGCAAGAACGCTAAACGTACCACGCAGGCGACTCAGCGAAAGCTTGATCCAATAAAAATCTTTGCGGCCCTAACGGCAAACGTAGACGCGGCCTGGGCTACCGCCATCCGTTGGCGTGCCGAGTCTTACAGTCTTGTAAGTGCACCACGTTCTAGCGCCTTGGCATTCGCCGGTAGGTCTCAGAAGCCAGCAAACGGCAACGGTTCCACGGCTCGTGCCCGTGCAATTTTGAGGCACAGGATCTGACCGGTTCGGCGAACAGCTCCAGTCCCTACCGGTCCAATCTCCCATTGCTCCCGTATCTCTCCACCGTGGTCTCGCGTCAGCTGTTGCCGTTGCGAGGAGAACTCCGAGGCTAGCGAGTAATGTAACCGCAATTCCATGTCTGCCCATCATTTCTATTCTCCCTCCAATTGTAGTGCAGCCTTACATTGCACAACCAAAAATATATCCTCACTTAAATCAAGCGGCACTTACCTAAATCGATGTATGCGACAATCGATCGCGGTCCGCACACTCTCCACTGCACTAAGGCGCGTGCTCATCTGAGAACGCCCCGCCAGATGCAAGCGGTTTTTGAAGAAGATTGGCACGTGGTCGGATGCTGCCATCTGTCCGGCCTCTGATGCAGCGATGGAGCTGCGGGCCCTTATGGGAGTTCGCGGACCGGACCAAATCAACGTGGCCTGTTCGGTGCTCTGCTCTTTTGGGTTGATACTATCATAAAAGCTGCGGAAAAGGGCCAGGTAGCTCCGGCTGCACGTAAATCGTCAATGATCTGATATTCAGATATCGCTCGTGCGCGAGAAAAAAACCCTCGCTATGGCGAGGGTGTGGACGCGAGGTCCAAGGAAAGTCCGCGCTGATCGGACGCCTAGCCCGCCAAGGGTCCGCCAGGTCACCCGATGCTCCAACAACGGTTCTCCTCCTGCTGGAGCATCAATGCGCTGCGTCTAGATGGGAGGCTGCTACTTCTTGTTTTGTCAGTACTCGGTTGCGAGCATGAGCGTCAGCACGCGCGTCGTCCGGTTAGGATCACTCGGATCTTCTGATCCGAACTCACAACGTTCATCGAAGTAGTCGATCTTCCAAAAGAACGTGCGATTGACCAAGTCGAAGCTGCCGAAGTCGTGCTCTCCGTACGGATCGTTGTCCTCCGTGAATTGAGCATAGGCAGCAACCAACTGAAGGGCCTTCGCAGTCACCATATCGGGAAGGGCAGCAACGCCGCACGTGAGCATGATTCGTCCTCCGCGGAATGTGCGGCGGAACTCATCGTTGAGAACAGCGATCTTATTCATCATCGCTCTCCTCCGCATAGTGATGAACGTTTCTGAGCTGCATAGCCACCTCCTAGATGAATCCGGCGAGCACAAGCACTGATACGACCGTGTTGCCGCCGCAGGCTTCGCAAAAACCCTGGTCCTGATCAGGCTCCATTGTTGCAATGTGGTCACATCCTTCCGTCATGCAGATGGCCGGACGCACCGAGTCCTTAAGTGCGACGGCTAACAGAAGATCGTCGAGGCTCTCGTAGCCTTCGACATCGCAAAGCCTCATCAGCTTTAGCGCATTCTGGGAAAGAGCAATGTTGGACATCGTGTCCTCCTCGCTACGAGCACCCGACCCATTCGGGTGCTCGTTCGCGAGGCGGAGCGAGCGTCCACTACTGAGCGAAATTAGAAGAAATCCTCAATCGATCGTATGGACGCTCGTCGCGATGCCTCCGCCTCCCCACCGAAACCCGGACAGGCATGAGGTCCCGGATCGCAGGGCGGAACGTGAAAGATCAAATCTGCAACGATTGTCGCGGCTGACGCCAATTGAGTGGAGAGGCGAAATCGTGCTCCTGGGTCACGAGGCCGACGTGATCTGGGGAAGGCGTTACACCCTCTCTGTCAGTGCGCATAGTGCAGGAAGATGGGGCATGTCACCCGGAGTAACACGCTTCGCTCGCACCGATCACCGCAACGACAATTGCGCCTTTGGAATCAAGGACGAAGACCGCTTCTCACACATCTACATCATCGGCAAAACGGGTACCGGAAAGTCGACTTTAATCGAGACGATGGCGCTCCAGGACATTGAGCACGGATGTGGACTTGCTCTTATCGACCCCCACGGCGATTTGGTGGAGCGCGTCGCGGTTCAAGTTCCGACAAGACGTGCGTCAGACGTGGTCTACTTAAACGCATGCGATCCATCCCAGCCGTATGGCTACAATCCCCTGCGGCATGTCCGTGAGGATCGGATCGCGCTCGCCGCTTCTGGCTTCATCGAGGTATTCAAGAAAATGTGGCCGGATGCATGGGGCGTTCGCATGGAGCACATTTTGCGAAATGTGCTGATGGCGCTGCTGGAGCAACCGCACGCCACGATGCACGACGTGCTGCGTATCCTGTCGGACCGAAAGTTCCGCGCCGAGATTGCGCGACACTTGAAGAATGAGACGGTCAGGACGTTCTTCATAAAAGAGTTTGAGCGATTCTCGTTTGGCTATCGTGCCGACAGCACAGCGCCGATCCAGAACAAAGTTGGCGCCTTCCTTTCAGATCCGATACTCAACAGACTTCTAACTGCTCCCCAGCATGATCTCCACGTGCGGCAAATCATGGATGAGCGCAAAGTACTGCTGGTGAACCTGGCCAAAGGGCAAATCGGTGAGGACAGCTCGTCGCTCCTGGGCGGATTGCTCGTCACGACGCTCGGGCTTGCTGCGTTTAGTCGCGCGGACCTGCGCGAGTATGAACGGCGCCCCTTTTTCGTCTACGTTGACGAATTTCAAAACTTTACGACGCTCGCCATGGCGAATATGTTTTCGGAACTCCGAAAGTATCGCGTCGGCTTCACCGTGGCCCACCAATATCTTCATCAGCTTGAACCAGATGTTCGTCATGCCGTTCTCGGGAACGCCGGTACGGTCATTTCGTTTAGGGTTGGTTCAGAGGATGCGACATACCTGGCGCGGGAATTTCAAGGCCGATTTGATGAAACCGATCTGCTGCAGTTGCCCAACTATTGTATCTACTTAAAGGTCATGATCGATGGAGCCCCCTCGGCGGCTTTCAGCGCGACCACGCTGGCTCCGATGAGGCGGTGAGCCTCAGAGGACGGCGACGAGCTAGCTCGTAGACGGTCGTGTTGGAATTGGCCCGGAGGAAGGAAAGCGATTTCACGGGAGCGTATGTGAATAACGCAGCGGCTGGCAGCGAGGGCGAATGGACAAACAGTTGGATCGGTTGGGCACACCAGTCAGTCTCGGCGTGACACTCAGCGCGCTGTGCTGTTTCAGTTTCTAGTTCTGTACAGCGTCGGAGGCTCTGACGGAAAGCGTCGCGGAAGGCTGTGAACCGGGAGTGCCATTGAGCAGCAGAACAAGATAAAGCGAACGGGAGAGAATTCCGAACTGCTACCCCTACCCCAATTGGGAGGAGACCCGCGCAAATTAATCCCCCACACTACCCTTGGTGAAAATGAGCCAGAAGCTTCGATTCAATGACGGCCACGTAAGTGCGGGAGCCCCTCGATGAGGAAATTCGCCGGATTGATCGCCGTTTGTTTGGTGATCCTAGCTTCTGCATTTGACGGCGCGCAGGCAGAGAATTCGCCGAGTGCGGAGGCGCGCTTGAGAGAGAAGAGCATCACGCTGCCGGTTGAGGCCGCTCCGGTCGGCAGTTACGTCAACGCGGTACAAGTCGGAAATCTCTTGTTCATGGCGGGCAACGTTTCAGGCGGTTTGAAGGGTAAGCTCGGACGGGATCTGACCGTCGAACAAGGCTACGAAGCTGCACGGCAGGCCGGCTTGATCATGTTGGCAAAGGTGCGAGCGGCGCTCGGTAGCCTCGATCGGGTGAAACGCGTAGTCAAGGTGGTCGGCATGGTGAACTCGGCCGATGACTTCGGTGACCAAGCTAAGGTGGTCAATGGATATTCCGACCTGATGGTCGAGGTGTTCGGGGAGTTAATTGGGAAACATGCCCGCTCCTCGCTGGGCGTGGCGGCGCTTCCGCGCCTTGCCGCGGTCGAAGTCGAAATGATACTTGAGGTGGACTAAGTTTGCGGTGCTCGCGATCCCTTTTACTTAGGAAGGCTCTTACGCGAGGGCTGAAGCTAGTCGCCGTGCCGACGTGCTCTATCGGTTCTTATGGCGGCATGAAGCTCGGACACGCGCTCGAGGACTCTGCGCTTTTCGTTGCCCCGAAGCAGTGCGGCAATCAGGGCTAGAACATCAAAGGGGCGTTCAGTTGCCAGATCAGGAGGTTGCCATGAAACGACGCGCTACCATTCTATCTACAGCAGCTCTGCTGTGCCTCGCTGTTGCCGTCCCGATGGACGATGCGTTCGCCCAACAGACGCAGCGCGTATCCTACAAAGCGGGCGCGGAAAATGCCAAATACACACAACAGCAGTTTCTCGACGTCGGCGATGTCGCGGGCCATCAGGTGCGATCATTTGAAATTTATCGCACTTTTTCGACTAACCCTCCCGTCGTCAATGGTTTGAAGATCAAGGAAACGTGGACGCGGGGCGTTTCCGACTACGTCGACAATAATGGTCCCGCCAGCATATACAATGTCTATGGTTCGAGAACGGCGACAAGTTCTTCACCCGCGGTACTGTGCTCGCTCATAGTGCGGGGCCGGGAAAACTTAGCAACACGACTGTCTCGTATATCACGGGCGGCACGGGAACGCTGGCTAATATCCGGGGAATTGCGCGAACCACTGGCCACGCCGATCCCAAAGCAGGGGTAAATGAGTCGCAAGTCGAGATCGAATATTCGATCGGCAAGTAGCTGCGGATCTCAACACTTAACGTCTTATCGCTTAGCACTGGTCGATGCACGCGTTGGAGACTTTGCAATTCAGCGGATCGCGGAATGTCGGCTCAAGAGCACGAGCACCGGTGGCACCCACGGCGCGCCTTTCCGTGGTAGACGAGAGGATGCGCATGATTGGATAGCTCAGAAACACCTTTAGCAGTGTCAGGCTCTCCGAGCGGGGGCGGATTCTGCCCTCGGGGCGTCGGCCGGCCCGGCCGACACCGTTCACTCGCCGTCTCGCCGATCAGCCACCGCGAACCCCATTCACATGCCAAATTCGACGGCGGATCGAGGAAGGGCTTGTCCGAACGGTGTCGAACTGCCCACTCCACAGGTCAGCGTGGTGCTGAGCGTTGTGCGCTGACCTACGTCCTATGGGTGTCCGACGTCACGAACTAGGCCTCTCGCCCGCCATTGTCAAAACGAACGATGCCGGCCAGTCGCGCGCAGCATCTCGTTCTGGGCGGTGGCGTAAAGTGTTTGCCAGGACTCTCTCAGCTCAGGGGTGAAAGAAGCGCCGAATTTGCACTCAAAGCTCCACATCAACGCCTCGCCCATTGCAACAAAGTGCGATGGCTGAACGCCAAGTCTGGCGTGCTTGTGACCGGAAATCGCGATCAGCGATTGGAACATCGGTCTTTCGTCGAGCGAGGCGACCAGCGCCGTGATCATATCCAGCACCTTCATCCGCTGCTTCTCAGTATCGTCGCCGAACATTTGTCTTGCATCAGGAGCTAGTTCGACGAATCTGTTGTAGCACAGGTCAGCGAGGTCGCGGCGGATCGGCCACATCGCGTCAAATGACGTCCTGATAAGGTCGAGCTGCTCCGGCGTCATTGGTCAGACGAGCAGGCTCGTAAAGAATGGTCTTGTAATCTCTTCCGCTGAGAGCTCCCTCTCATCTGAAGTGGCGACGGAGACAAACTGGTGTTTGCAGTTCCAGCAGCGCCAAAGATCTTGAGCTTCATTCGCGGAGACGCGCTCGTGCCACTCGAGGGTGACTAATCCAGAACCACAGCGAACGCATTCTTTGTCATGCACTGTTGAGATTGGAAGCATGTGAAACCTCATTTCTTACACACAAGCGACGCGTACGGCAGAAGAGCAAGCGTTGGTGAGCCGCCTACGTCGCAGTTCGATCCCGTAGGCGACATGATCGCGGACTTAATTGGCGCTCGCTCGCGTTCGTCTCAGTGGTTCGCGAAGAAGGGAGTTTGAACTGCACAGATTACGTCCACCAGTATTCCCAATGCGAGTGGTTATCGATCCTCACTGTGAAGTCGTTGCCCAGGCAGTTCTGCAAAGCCGCTAGGAAAGCAGAAATTGCAGCTGGCACGGCGGCTCCGCAGGTAGCAAAAGCCGCAATGATGGCGGCAATTAGTCCCGCGGCCGCTGCCCGAGCTACGCAATCTTTTATCTTTTGCTCATCCGGTCCCTCCACCACGAACTCAAGCTCGTGGTGGAGTTTTTTCATTTCGAGGTGTGGCCATGGATCAAACTTTGTGCGTCCCGTCGGCTGAAAGCTATCGTCGAAACTTGCGATAATTTGTCGATGGATCGCGGGCACGAGATCGCGGGCAGCCTGTGCGTTTGCTGCGGACGCAAGCAGCGTCGCTGCGACGGGCGCAACGTTAGCTGTGATATTGTTGCTGGCAGAATGAACACGAACACCCATGCACCAAGCTGGATAGGGAACGATAATTTCAGCGGCAACAGGCAGGATGACTTGTCCAACGGCTTCTGTCGGCTCATCACCAATGAAGTCGAAATCCCAGATGCCGTCTGCGGGAGGAGCGATATAATCTCGAGGAGATAATCGAATGTGAGACCATCCAGTGGTCGGGACATCGCCCAGGGCAACGACGACAAGTTGTTCCTTGAGTGGACCGGGCAACTGAATCAGGTTTGCTGATACCGCAGTAACGGTCCGAACTCTAGCCATGTCAATTCTCCAAAATAGTGGCAGCGGTAGCCGGCTTGACCGACAAACGTGCCGCCGGTCGTCTCATTGCATTTAATACCAAGGGGGGTGTGAAGACTAAACTAGCGGCGGTGACCAGGGCTCAGCGCTGGTGTGCTGAGCCTTCACTCCGGTCCATTCATAAGCCGGAATGATCATCGGAGCCGCTTTGGCATAAGGTGGTGGCCAGATCTGTGAAGAAAGAGGCTGTCGGCGCGATAAGGGCAGCTGTGCCAGCAGGGTGTTCATCATGCGGCTCGACCCCCGATGGTTGATGGATGAGGTCCGCATACGGGCCGACAAATTTGTCCCCGACGCTGAAGTCAGAGACTATTTCATTCGCGAGGCCGCGAAGCGGCTCGAAGCCCTCATGAGCTAAGCGTTTCCCCAGGGCTTCCTTGTTGCAGTCGCGCCACGCTGCCGTCGATCCGATGAGCGCCGCTACTCTTCGCTCTGCTTATCTTCTCTCAACTCCGAGAGCGTCTTCCCGTCATATTTCCAATAGTCCGGCCCAGCAATGGCAGTCCAGCCAAAGCCCTTTTCATGCGCAATCTGGAGAGCCGAACTAGACAAGCTTTGCTCTTGTCCTCTGAACTCCACCCACCGCTCGCCTTTGACTGTGCACGTTATGTTTTCATCAAATACCGACTGGAGAATTGTCCCCGGTGCTAGCCCGACCGTTGCGAAGCTAAAATTGGCTCTCCGTTTCTTGGCCTCGCCCAGCGCTTCCTTATCTCCCGGCTCGGTGAAGAGTTCGGTGCCAGGCGTAACAACCTTGAGGCACAACAGCTCAATGATGGCTTTGGGACGATCAGGCGATAGCTTGAAAAATTCGCGGCTTGGCCGGACCCGGTGATCACCAAAGGCGGGGTGTATCGCCTTCTCGGCTTTGCTGCGTCCGCGACTTCCGCTGCATAGAAGCACTCGAAAGGAAGCGGAATGGACGTATTATCTAGCTGCTTAATCCTCTCCGCAATGTCACCATTCGTGATGCCTATCTTGATCAGCCCCGGCATTGCTTCATTTGTGAGAACATAAATGACCTCTGGTCCAATCCTGCACAATCCAGCATTGCGGCATTATGGGCGCGGCGTCTGTCGCGATCAACGGAAACCTTCATGCGCAAGTGCCCTCACAGGAGCGTAGATCGGATAACCTTTTTTGTTTTTTTGCATCGGAGACAAAAGCCAATGCGTCGGTCAAACCCGGCGACCCGCGCCAGTTCATTGGTCTTGTGATTGGCATGTTGGCGGACGGACAGCTTGAGTTCGGCCGCAATGCAGTCATCGCAGATCGCGGCCGGCGCGCGACGCTTGATGAGATCGCTCACATCCTCCAGAACGGTCATAGCAATCCCACCGATGGTTAGATGATCCCGCGCTCGGCTGCCATGCGGCGGGTGCTGACTTCGAGATACAGGTGGCCTGCACGGATGGCTTGTTCATGCAGCCGGGCAGGATCAGCTAGCAGCCGTTGGAGCCGCGCCCTACGCCACGTCTCCACGCGGCGGAGCCGCGACAGCACAGAGGGCCGCTCTTGAACGCTGACCCGCTTTTTCCTCGTCACTTCGGCCGCTCCCTTTGAGGTTGTAAGCCTAGCTCAACGTGCGGCACAGAGGGAAGAGGTTCCCGGAATGCTACGGGATCGAGTGAGATCAATGGTCTCGTGCCCCTGAGCCGCGCGGGGTCGGTACCTACACGAGCCGATAGGTGCCTGAACTGTAACGCCATGTCAGGTTGCGAAACGCGGTGTGCGCACTCTCCGTTCAGTGCCGCGCGGCGGTGCGTCATTTTGATGGGGCTGGCCTCGCTCGCCATCATAGTAGTCGCAATGCTTATGCAATGAGGTGCAGACACCAGCCGACCTCGCGTTCCCGGAGCGCAGCAAGATGGGTGGTTGGATAGTGACCGTCGCCATCAAGAAAGACGGCGAGGAAGAGTACCGGCATATAACTTACGCGGTTGCGGTCGTTGACCAGATCGAAGCCGTGCAACTGGCTATTGAAGACAGCGATGCTAATGCCGCAATGGTCAACTGTCCGATTGAAGAAGAGCTGTTACAACAGCTCGACGTGAGGCCCGGTGAGCTAATCGTTGTGCACGATGACGAGATTGATCCGATCACGTCACAGCCTCGGCGTCATTAGGTGCACGTCTGTTTCTGTACGGCTACGTCAAGTTGACGACATGCATGTCTGGAAGCGCGCGAGGAGTACACTAGCGCATGCGAAAGACGGACGCTTTGCCCTCTCGTCGTTCTCTTTCCATCTGGCGCACGGGTTGCTCAGCCGGGTATGGCTTGGTGCTCATTGATTGGAACCTCCTTAGGCCCAAGCTTCTCGACCGGAAACTTCGTGCGGGCGATCCGTCTGCAGCCCCGCCCGCACGCTTTTCCGTCGCGTCGGCCTCAGAGATTGCGCTCTGTCGATTTCCGCGCTGTTTGTCTTCACTCCTGCATAGTGACCGTCTGGCATGCGGGTTGCTGAGAGGCTTGTTGGCTTGGCTGTCAATCTTCACGCAACCCCAGACAGACCAGGCTTGGCGTAGCAAACTCCGCGCGGGTGGTTCCTCCAGACGCCCGCGTCTTTTTGCAGCCGCAGACCGCAAGGTCTTCGGCGACAGGGCTTTGCGGAGATCTTTCCATGACCCCTGAAGAGGTTTTGGAGAACGCGAGAGCGTCGCTCAAAGAAAGGGTCCGAAGGGAAGGCGGAAACGAGCGTCGCACTTGCCGCGATTGCGAAGCTTATGGCGGCTAGGCCGTCACCAAAGCCGCCTCCAAACCGGAGTTCTCGTCATAAGGAGCATGCTGCGATGGACAGGCTCAAATTCATTCCGGCTTTCGAGGCGGCAATTCGCTCTGCGGATCCCGAGAAGCTCGCCGCACTTCGGGAGACCATCCGCCAGCGCGGAAACCCTGACGAGTTCGCGCTGACGACCGCAGAACTGATACACAAACATCCACTCACGCTTTTTTGGTTGATCAAGATCATCTCCGAGGCTGCGCATGAGGACCGCCCATGAGCATCAACCCGGCTCGAAACCATACCATTCTCATCGCCGACGCGGCGGTATCCGTCGTCAATGTGGCTTGCACAGCATGGCGGCTATATGTGCGGGCAAACAGAACCGAAGACATCGACCAAGAGAGGTGCGCGCAATGGCCTACCCCATCCGTCTTCGATGGCCTGATGCGCTCAGAGCAACTACGCCGTGATGATTAAGGTGGTCCGTCGCCATGTCGCCGCTCATCGTTATAGTCGCTTCGACGCAACTGAGCGTTTTAGCCACGATCAACATCACCGCTCAGCCCTCACAAAGCATAGACGAGTGCCGGAAGATGGGTGAGGCAGCGATCAAAGCCGCGACTGCGACGCCCGGCTCTTCCGCTTCCTATGTCTGCCACGACACTACCCTCCAGCAGGGATTATCCGGCGCGTTAGGCGTGGTTACCTACCAGAAAGAAGATGGTGGAATAACGATCCTAGAGGGATACATGGCGACACTATCGGACTGCAAGGTTGCTGGAATGATAGCAGCCGGCAGCAAAGTTGTTCCCGGCACAACGGCTTGGGCGTGGGCCTGCTACGATCTCGACAGCTTTGGAGGGTGAAGCGATCAACGTTCTAGTCTTCTCGCACTTCATCTACGACAACTTTTTGCTAGAGCATTTTCCACATGATGTGGATCATCTGGTGTATCCAGCATGCCTAAAGTAGTTGGCACACATCTGCGGCGCAAACGACTTGACGAGTTTGCCGATGAGTTTGAGCAGGGCTTGGGCCGTGCGGGTGGCGCCTTTGCGCAGCGCAGCTTTCAACCGGGAGAAGGCCTGTTCGATTGGATTGAGGTCGGGCGAGTAGGCCGGCAGATAACGCACGCGGGCGCCGACAGCCTCGATCGCCTCGCGGACACCGGCGATCTTGTGAGTGCGCAAGTTGTCCATGAAGACGATGTCGCCCTTGCGCAAGGTCGGCGCCAGGACTTGCTCGACATAAGCCAGGAACGAGGGCCCATCCATTGCACCGTCGATGACATAGGGCGCCGTGAGGCCATCGATGCGCAGCGCGGCGACAAGCGTCAGCGTCTTCCAGTGACCATGGGGCACGCCAGAGACGAGGCGCTCACCGCGAGGAGAGCGCCCATAGTGCCGGACCATCTTCGTCGTGACCGCAGTCTCGTCGATAAAGATGAGGCGCGGTGCACGCAGCTTGGGCTGCTCGGCTTTCAGCGCGGCACGCTCGGCAGCGACGTCAGGTCGATCCTGCTCGGCGGCGTGCAGTGTTTTTTTTGAAGGTGATGCTGTGACGGTCGAAGAAACGCCAGATCGAACCGATGCCGGCCTTTTGCTTTCTCTGAGAGCGCAGACGCGCGCGGATCTCCTCGAGCGTCAGGTCCGGCTCCGCGGCGATCAGCTCGATCAGCCACTGCTTGTGCTGCTCCAACGGCGAGCGGCTGTGCCCGGTGCCGGGCTTGGCCTCAACGTTTCCGGTCTTCCTCCAACGATCCATCCATCGGATCGTAGTCGAAGCGCCGAGATTGAGAATGCGCGCAGCCTCACGTGCGCTTTCGCCGGACTCAACAAGCTCAACCGCACGCACCCTGAGGTCCTTGGAGTATCCCTTCGCCATCGCATGCCCCGCATGTTGCCGCGGGCAACACCGAATCTGATTTGCGTGCCCGTGGGAATCCCCTTTGACTGTTCCGATTCACCTCAACTGGAACCCGCTCTAGCACCTCGGATTCAATGCGGAATAGAGCTTTTCCGAACTGATCTTCGCTTGCCGTGAATGTCCGCGAGATTTCCCTTTCGAGGTCTCGCTTCGATCCGGATTGGGCTTGGAGCGCTTTAATCAGATTGCTTTTGCATTCCTCGATGTCCTCGTGCAGGCTGATATACTCTTGCTTAAGCTTTGCGTTTATGAGCAAGGTCGAGGTCTTCTCGTTATTCCCAAAAACCTCGTCATAGGGCCGTACAACCAGGACAGCGTCCGCAGAAAGGGCTGTGCCGTCAATGGTAACGGTCCGCTTTGTGGTCCGGGCGGGGAATATTCGGTCTTTCGATGACTGGCCTTCCGCAATGTCCTGGAAAGTTGTTGCCAGCGACGATTTCATTGCTCCATTGGGCGCGTAAATCGCGAACGCTCTGGCTTTTTTGAAGTCGAAGTCGGCTTTGAGCTGTTTGATTCCGTAGCAGTTCTCGAGGTCTATGCTGATTTTAGGCATGCGCGCTCCGTCGGTTCGCGGTACATGGTAAGGCCAATGCTTGGTTGAGCCGAGGGCGTCGCTCTATTTATCCACGAGGATCGACACAGCCTCTTCGGCCGGGCAGCCGTAAACTAGTTTATGCTGGCTGTAGTTCGCGAGTCGGGGCAGAGTTTCGCGCCCTGAGTAATATGCCTTTCGACGGGATTGATAGCATTGAAATCGATCATGGTATATGTGGCAGCGCGAAGTGATTGCGCCATCTGACCTCGCAGCGTGACCGCCTGAAAACCGGAACGGAACTCTCGGCTATTTGCCCTTTCTCATTGCGACGAGTGATTGCACGAGCAGTTGCGAGAAGATGGAGTTCTATCGAAATTCGAAGGAGCTGTTTTTGGGCGTGGGGAAGTTGGTTTGTATCCAGGCCATGTCATCATACTGGTCGCGATCGTCGTGACCCGCCCCGGGCGTAGCCTTGCATCTCGATGGCACTAGATCGAATCTATATGCAGCCTTGCGCGCTTGAATGCCGCTCTGACGCGTGCTTCAGCCTCAGTCGCTGTCCGGCCGATCGATAAAATTTCTGCAACGTAGTCGCGGTTACTGCTCGGTGGATGTACGTATTCCCCTGGTTTAGCCACCGGAGAAACCCTCGTAATTCCCGGCATGCAGAGAAGTTCATCAGCATTTTCTATGCCGCGAAAGATCCCCGAAACAGCTGCAAACACAAAATGAACAGCGGCGCCGCTGTTTCGGAGAGGAGCCCAATGAGAACTATTACCTAAAGCCGCATCTAGAACCGCGCGTACCGCACTTCGGCCGGTTGCCATCTCGATAAGATGGCTGCCGATCTTGCCACCTGCGAGCCTGGGATTGATTTCTATTATGCGAACCTCGTTGTCGCATACTCGGCATTCAGTGTGCGCGGCGCCGTGGTCGAGTTTTAAAGCGGCTAGCGCCCGCCGGGTCGCTGCGATCGCCGCTGCTGCCTCCGGCCCCTGATAAGGAAAGCTATGCCCCGCCTCGATGAAGTGATTCCGCTCGATACCGACCATCTCTTTAGTGGTAACACCTATTATTTGGCAGCGTCCACTAGGATACTGGATCGTTTCGACGCTGAACTCGGTACCCGAACAAAATGCCTCAAGTAGGGCGCCCCTGGGCATCAGTTGGCCAGCAGCATTGTGCGACCATGAAAGCGCAATCGCCAGATATTCCTCAAGCTGACGTTGATTATTGATAAGTCTCACACCGCAGCCATCATTTTCTTCCTGAGGTTTTATCACAAGCGGGAAGCCAAGCCGGGCTGCGCCCCAAATGGCGTCGTCTCGGCTTTCTGCGAGAAAGAACGGCAAATTGTGCTCGGGTGCATGCTCTGCGAGAGCTATTCGCATGCGGTGCTTGTTCCGAGCGGAGAGCGCGGCCTCATAGCTGAGCCCTGGGAGGTTCAACAGTCGAGCAGCAAGCGCTGCTTGAGGAACGTACATATCCGCTGTTGTGGTGACGGCGGCCACATTGAGAGATTGGCTCTGTTGCCGCACAGTGTTCAAAACCTCAAATGGGTTATTCGTGTCGCAGACCAAGGTGCTGTCGACAAAAGTCGACACCTCCGGCCCATACCTTGCCGGCTCGCGCGTGAGCAGAATCACATGTAAGCCTTCGGCGTGCGCGAGTTGGCTGGCGTATGCTCCCGCTCCCGTCGTGCTCGCCTCCACGAATATAATTGCGCGGCCCATGTTCCCTCCGCAACCACTGGGAATGCGGCTCTACTGATCCAGCTTCGGATCGATGAAGAACGTGTGATACTGCAGCGTAACAACCTGGCGCTCAAGAGCCGCAGCTACCAAAGTCAAGCGGCCCTGGAAGCTCAGCTGTGCAGTTGCGATTGATACGATACCCCCGTTGTGGGGCCAGGGCCGCGCCACGAAATCCCGCATCCGGTGGAAGAAGATCGCTCCTTCGGCAAACTGCGGTAATTCCGACAGGGCGATCGTGAAGGGGTTTTCGCTTATGCTCGAGAGGGAAATGTGGGATGGGCATTCTAGGCCGATGCGTTCCATCGTGGTGCCACATCGATCACACTCTTCCCTTTCGACAGGCAGCAATTGTGACGCCAGCGGGTGATAACAGGTAACGTAACTTACTCCGCCGCAGCGTTTGCAAACGGCTCGAACTGCATCTCCCCTGCGACAATGAGCGGCGTATCGCAACTGAATCCATCCTTCCTTCCTGATGGAACTGGTAAGAATCTCGAATAGCGCGGCGCGCATCTTGCTTGATCGTTCAGTCAGATCCTGAATAGCTGTGCTCAGCTCGGTCGCCGCAAGCGCTCCAATCCGTGTCGCGTAGTCAATGCATCCGGCGCGGCTCGTCAAACGGAGTAAACGCATATAGGAGGCCGCCAGTCGGCTCTGAGGCAGCCAATGCAAAAGGGTGTCTGCGAACCGTTCAAGCCAGGCGATATCGTCAACGAGATCAGCAATAATGGCGCGCTCGGTGTTGGTAACGCCTACACTCGGAGCGGGAACCTGAGGCGAACTCAAGTTGGCGGGATAATTAATAGACGGGTCTCCTAGAAGCTGGAAAGCGCAGCCTGTACGCTCCAATTTGTCGGCCTGCATATTTAAATTGTTCACGATTTGGCCAAGCGGCTGTCCTGCAAGCAAGGCCCGAGCAAAGGTCTCACCGTATTGTGGCAGTATGTGCAGATTTCTAAAGCTACCGATCACTGCGGAGCCAGCTGCGAAAAGCGTTCTGGCTAGTGAATATTGTTGCGGGACGCAGGAATCGCCAAGCCGCATGGAAGAACAACAATTCAGAAACACTGCTGCTGCCAGTTGAAAGCGCGCCAGAATAACAGGGGCGTTTAAGAACGATGTTTCGAACGTGCTAAGCCATTTCGATCCGAGTTGGACACAATGCTCCGCCCCGTGACCGGTAAGAACCATCCCTGCAGGTCTTGGCCGTTTGTCGTCAGTTAGATGTGCCAGAAGATCGTCGATACGAAACTCCGCCGTGCCATCTCTCCGATACTCTCTAGCGACCTCCCCATCGAATGCCTCACAAACTGAACTGTCGCCATCAATCGAGTAACTTCGATCCAAGTCACAATGATCAGATGCCAAGTACAGCCCGCAGCCTCGCATTGAATCTTGACACGCCCATTCAGCTAGAGATCTAGACGTGGCGACGGTAAGCTGCGGCCATGTTCCGCAAAAAGTGAGCGAAGACGCTCGGCATGATGCCAGGAATCTCTCTAAGGCAGTTGCGTCCTGAATAATCGTCAACGGACGTGTAGGAAATCGCCGAGCTGCGAATTCAGCAGCTCGCGAGGAAGCCAGAATGAGATGTGCGGGCATGGTATCAACGATCTCAGTCGATAGCCTTCCGCGGAGCGTTTATCTCTCTTCGAATTACACCGGCCATAAAGCTAAGGGCGATCTGCGCCGCTAGCTTGGATGTCATATCGTCGCGATCCAGCGGCGGGCTTACCTCCGTAATGTCGAGAGCAAGCAAATTCCCTCCGGTAGCAAGTTCAAATACTGCATCGAGTACTTCGTAAGCTAAAAATCCTCCAGGGTTCGGCACGCTTGTTCCCGGTGCATGAGCGTGATCGACAGCATCAATGTCGACCGACAAATACACTCCATCCGTTCCGTCGCTGACGTGCTTGAGAGCGTAGCGAACAGCGGTCTCCCACCCAATTTTTCTGATATCGTAAGGTGTCAGGACAAGCGTTCCGTTTGTTTCCGCCAACCGCATGTACTCTTCCGAATAAATCGGAGCGTTGATCCCAAGCTGTACAACCTTGTGGTAATCGATGACATCCGAAATGGTTCTCATCCAGTGGCCCGAATGTTCTTTTCCCGGGGTGGGAAGCCGCATATCGAAGTGAGCATCTAGAACGACTAGTCCGAGCTTGCCATCACGCAACCGATCCAGGACGCCTCTGATTGCAGGGTCGGTGATGGAATGATCCCCACCTAGAATAATCGGCCGAACGTGTCTTGGCACGTCAGAAACAGATGCTCGGATGTTCCTGTAGGTCTGTTCTAGCGAATGCACGACGTCTACAGGTTTGCACCTCACAAACGTAGCGTCAGAGAGCGAAACTCGCTTATCGACGCAATAAGTGCTAGTGGCGTCGAGCGCATGCAGGATCTTTTCGGGTCCAAAACGACAACCCGGGCGGTGGCTGACGGCATAATCAAAAGGCACACTAATGAACGCAAATGCAGGTTCATTACGGACCTGCTTCATGTCGTCCGTCCAACGATCCCGAATCCAAGGCACTGTCGAATCGACTACGACAGGCAGGTGCTCGCGCGAGACACTCATGACGAACCAATGATCGTACCGTCGGAGCGAGGCGCGCTGCCTTCGGTAGTTGTCGCTCGCTCAAGGCCACGCTTCACCACCTCATCTCCTCCGTGACTCGATTCAAAGTGTCTATAGAATTCCAGCTTACGTTCCAAGCCTGATGAGGCGACGGTATCCCACACCCGCTCCCTCAAGAGGCAGAAACCGTCCTGCTCCGGCTTACGGATATGCCTCGCGAATGTTGCGTTCCAAATTGCTTTCAGGCCGTCACATTTTGTGTGACCGAGAAAGCGTCCTAATCCGTTGCAATCGTAGACCTCTCCGAAGAGGTTCACGAACAACCCAACGTTGACTTGACGGCAGCGGTATCCTCCAGTCATTGGTCGACAGGGATGATACGAGAGGCCGAATTCCTCTTCGTCAATTTTTCGTATCTCGTTGATCATGCGATCGGCCCGCTCTCTCTCGATGAGCACGGAAGATCGATCTGCGCGGCCCTCAGGAATCAATGGGACGATATAGTTGTGAACGTTGTTGAGCCGGCACCAACGATGAAGGGCACAGACTTCCGCAAAATCACCAGTTTCATTAAACTGCGGCGTCACCACAACGTCGATTGCTACTCGCGTGGGAACTGAGCGGTTGAACCCGCGCTCGAGCAACCTTTGCAGAGCAGCATTAGCCTTGGCACCGTATCCTTGTACCCCCACCATTTTGTCCTGTACAGCCGCATCGTGGGAGTTGTGTTTAACGAACACCGTTGCTCCTAGCTGAAATAGGCGCTCCACGGCCTCGCCATCTAAATGGTATCCGCTGGTAAATACGACAGGCGTCATGCCATGCTGATGCGCGCTCGCCACGATTTGCCAAAAGTCGGGATCGACCATCGGCTCCCCTGCGCCTGGAAATTCTACTGTTGTGGCGCCCAACGCGTGCGCCTGGGCGATTAAGTCAAGGCGTTCGGCAGTGCGTAGTTCAAGGCGATCGGGCATATCGCTATATCGATCAGAAGTGCGATCACAATAAAAGCATTTGAGTTCGCATTCGCCAGTCAGGTCTAGGTCAAGATGCAGCATGCGGTTATGCAAACGTGCATCCTGCACGAGATTCCGCGTGTAGTCGGTGCCTGCAGCCCAAAGGTTTTCGATCCGCGTTCGCGCAGCCAGGATATGAGGGAGTTGCCGAGCAAGCTGGATATCCGTAGCAACAAATGACATGCTCCCTCGCAAAAGGTCGAAATGGATGCCTAGCTAGTAGACCGTCAATAAAAACATCATCGATAAATCGCCTGGAAATACGCGCCAGGGCTGAGCCCTTCTGCCCAGCCCTGGCGGCGAATCCGCGTGAATGTACATGCGATCTATACTTGGACCGCGGCGAGTAGCTGCGCGATTCTTTCCAGCTTCTCATTCACAACCGTAGGCTGCGTTGCTTTCTTGGCCTCCGCGACCTCGCGAATTGCCTCCTTGAGGGCTTCGGCTTCCTGGCCCGGTCCATACGTCGACTGTTGCGTCATGCTCGGCTCCTTGTCTTGAGTGTGAAGGATACTTCATTCGCACGCCCTAAGCTTATTACCAGCGGCCAAATGTCTGTTTAGCCGTCAAACCCGACGTGCGTATCGAACCGCACCCTATTAGCGCCATCGGTATGCGCGTTTTAACAGGCCGCAAAGCATTTGCGTCACACAGCAGCATGTTGTCGCCTCCTTGTCCTGGTAGGGGCGCATTCCTTAGTTGAATGTCTCGTTGCCAAGCGCCTCCGCACATCCAGAGCGCGAACGTATGCGCCTCTGGCCCCGAATAGTTCGATCCCAGTTTTCATCACTGAAGTGCCTGTCGAAGGAGACGTGGCCTGAGAGGCTGACCGGAAATTAAAGTTGGGTGATTTCAGTAGGTTGTGATTCTTCGAGGTGTTCGAAGCCATCGGAGAATCAGATGACCTGGACCGAAATCACCCGCGTTCAGCATGACAGAGGCAAGCTGCGCTACGCAAGCTATTGCACGGATGCGGAATGGGCGCTGATCGAACTGTTGATGCCGGAGCCAAGCAAGGTCGGTCGGCCGCGCAAGACCTGCCTGCGGTCGGTGTGGGATGCGATCCAGTACATTGCGACGACGGGATGCCAATGGGCGCTTTTGCCGAAGGACTTTCCTCCGTTCACGACGGGGCAGTACTATTTTTATGGTCGGCGCGACAGCGGCGCGCTGCGGCGATCTGATAAAGATCGAGAAGCGAAGCAAAGGGAGAGGTCGTGCGGGGAATGCTGCGGAGAGAAAACCGAGCAATGCGCTGAGAGGATTGAGTATTCCGCTTCCCCCTCCCTAGACCGGAGGCATAGAGACGGTCTAAAGGGGTGTCTCTAGAGATGTGTCTAGGGTAAGAGCCGCCTATGTCGCCTTTGCGCTTGGCCAATTCGGCTCAAACTCATTCTTATATCTTTGTTTGTCTGCCTGCGTGTGGATCGGAGAAGCTCGTCACTCTATCGGGGAAGGATTCGTTTCCATCTCAGATGGTGTAGATGTAGACGCATCCCTTGAGGCATCCGCTGTCGAAACAGCCGCCGCGCGTGGAGTTTCGGCAGTAGTGGTCGTTGCAAACGTATCTCGCTCTGCTTCTTCAGGAAGCTCCATAACGGACTCTCTAGGCGTGCCGCGCACCCCAAGAGCGGTATATTCGTCGGAAGTGATCTTGAACTCATGCACATTTCCTCGCGCGTCGTGACAGACTGTCCACGACTGTTCGCCGAGAAGCAGCGCAGGCTCCGTACTTGAAGAAGCCGCGCCTTCCAAGTGCCCCGACGGGGTATCGTAAAGTGGACCCGTATAGGATTGCATGCAGTGGAGCTGAACTTCGACGAGTCCGTTGGATTGCGCAGGAGTTTGAAGTGTTGCTTGTGAGGCCGCGTCAGCAGATTGCGCAGGAGCAGCAGGAGTTTCCGGTGCGGCAGTGTCGATAACATTCGTTTCATTAGAGACTGTAGATGTAGAGGCCCCTTCGACTTGAGGATTCAACAGAGTATCTATAGTCGAAGAAACGTAAGCGCGATTTTCCCCGCACGTCGACGCTGGCGGTTTGGCGGTTTTTGATGGATTGCCCCAGTATCGGGCGATACCGGGCCGTTCAGGCAGTTGCGGCTTTGTGGAAGTTGAAGGGCAGCAGGTCGGTAATATCGGCGTCGTCCGCGCGCTGAGGCAATTCGGTGAGGACGTGGCGCAACCACGCTAACGGCTCGACACGTGAGGCGCGGCAGGTCAGCATCAGGCTGTAGACGACGGCACTGGCCTTGGCTCCGTCGACGGTGTCGCTGAACAGCCAGCTTTTTCGGCCAGTTGCAAAAACCCTGATGTCGCGTTCCAGAAGATTGTTGTCGATCGGCATGCTGCCGTCCCCGGTGTAGCGCGTCAGATAATCCCACTGGTTCAGTGTATAGGACACGGCGTCGCCGAGCTTGCTGTCAGGCAGGACCTTCGGGGCCATGTCATCGAGCCATACCTTGAGGGCGTTCAGGACGGGAATGCTGTGTTGCTGGCGGAAGCGGCGAATGCAGTCGGCCTGTGTTTCACCGTTCTCCGGTTTCTTGTCCCGCACCTGCCTTTCAACCCGGTAGAGCTGTTCGAAGAACCGGAGCGCCTGTTCCGGCGGCCCGCCACCCTTCCTTCTCGCTTTGAGTGCATCGACAAAGCGCCGCCGGGAGTGGGCCATGCATCCAATGTGGGTGGCCCCTTCCAGCGTGCGCCATGCGGTATAGCCGTCACTCATCACGATGCCACGGTAATCGCCGAGGAAGGTCTGCGGGTGGATTTGGCCGCGGCCCGGCTGATAATCCAGAAGAACGATCGGCTCGCGACTGCCCTTGCCGCAGCGATAAGCCCACATGTACGATGTGCTGGTGGCCTCTTTGTCCTTCTCCTTGAGGACCTGAACCGTCGTCTCGTCGCCATGGATGAGAGGTTGTGATCTGAGCCGCAGCTTCAGGGCGTCGTAGATGCGATACAGATGCTTTTCGCTCGAGCCGATCACCCAGTGGCCCAAAGCGCCGCGGCTGACAGGAACACCTGCGCGTTCGAAGGCCTGCGCCAGGCGGTAGAGCGGCGTGCCGTCGACATATTTGTGAACCAGCGCGAACGCCAGCGTCGAGGCCGTGGCAACGCTACCCGGCAACGGCTGCGTCGGCATCGGCGCGGTCACGACAGGGGCGTTGATCCCGGTGCGATCGCAATGGCGGCAGGCATATTTGAAGCGCACATTCTGTAAAACCTTCGCCTTCACCTCGATATGAAGTTGCTCGGTGACAGCCTCGCCCATGCGATGCATCTGGCCACGGCAGCAAGGACACGCCTTCTGATCGTCGGGCAGGTCATACTCGACGCGCTCACGCGGCAGGTTCGCCGGCAGCGGCCTGCGGCCGCGCTTCTTTCCCGTCGTGCTTTCGACCGATGGCAGACCCGTGTCCGGAAGTTCGGCGGTATCGTTCGTTTCGCTGCCGGCGTCATCCTCATCGGCGGCCTGCTCGGCTTCATTGAAGAGACGGTCGACGTGCTTTTCGCTGCGTGGCGCAAAACGATGCAGGCGTGCCAGCGCCAGTTCTTCCTCGAGCTTGACGACGCGGTCGGCGAGCTGACGGTTCTCCGCCTGCAGCGCAGCAATGCGCGCCAACAGCACTTCAACACTCGGATCGCCGGTTCGATTCATCGGATTCTTGAATCTGAACCGTACCGACGCGTCAACCGCTCAACTCGAGAGCTCAGCCGGCAACCTGATATTGCCGTACTGGATGGCGGACCATCGCATCGATATCGATACCGTCGAGGATCCAGTGCAATTGCTCGGTCGTCAGCGTGACGACCGCCGCTTGGCGGCGCGGCCATCGGAACCTGTCCTCGGTCAGCCGCTTCAGGACCAGCACAAAGCCGGACCGGTCGAAGAACAACAACTTCATCCGGTCGCAACGGCGATTGCAGAACGCAAAAACCGCCGGCGCAAACGGATCGAGCGCCATCGTCTCCTGAACCAGAACCGCAAGGCTGTTGATGCCAGCTCGGAAGTCGATCGGCTCACGGTGCAGATAGACCTGCAGGTCACCGCCCAGTCTGAACATGGCCCAGGGCTCCAATGATCGCCGTCAATGCATCCACATCCCCGCATTCCAGCGCGAGCTTCACGCCATTCGGCAGCGACGCGCTCACTTTGGCCGGAGAACAAAAAGCTGGAGACCCCTTGGATTCCGACCCACCCACTTCATCGCAAGTCGCCGGCAAATCCACCGCCGCCACACTGCCTTGCCGCGACAAACCCCGCTCGGCGGTCCCCTCAAGGTGAACCGGGATGAACGCCGAGGGTGACGACGACGGCGCCGACCTGGCCGCGGCGTCCTTCTTGATCCACTTCCGAAGCAGGTTCGCGTTGACCCCATGTTCGGTAAGCGGCAAGGAGACCCCGTCTGGCGGAGGGGGTGAACGATCGGCTATCGGCTGCTAAGTTTGTGAGCCGATGTGAGCTTCTATGTCTGCGCCTAGTTCTGGAACTAGAACCTTCCATATGATCGAAGCGGTCGCCGACCGTCTTGAGGGAGCGCCGCGGCAGCTTCGCCGACGCTGGTCGGACGAGTTTAAGGCCCAAGTCGTGATGGAGGCGCTGGAGCCTGGCGCGAGCGTCTCGGCGATCGCCCGCCGGATCGGCATTCACCCGTCGCAGCTGTTCGCCTGGCGCCGTGACGCTCGGGCCGAGCGGCGGCGTTATCGCTCACGGCACTCGAGTTGCGAGGGTGTGGTGGCGCCTGTGGCAGGCGCGGTGATCGAGATTGCCATTGGCGAGGTGATCGTGCGCGCCGGCGTGGACGTCGACGAGGCGCAGTTGCAGCGGGTGATCCGGGCGGTCCGTTCGGCATGATCCCCTCCGGCGTGAAGGTGTTCCTGGCGAGCCATCCAGTCGACTTCCGCAAGGGTATCGATGGCCTTGTTGCGCTGGTGCGCGATGCCGGCTCAGATCCGTTCGACGGTGCGCTTTATGTGTTCCGCGCCAAAAGAGCCGACCGAATAAAGATCGTATGGTGGGATGGCTCCGGCGTGTGCCTCTATTTAAAACGGCTTGAGAAGGCGAGGTTCTGCTGGCCGCGGATCGGGCATCATCGGGTGCAGCTGAATGCTGCGCAGTTGATGGCACTGGTGGATGGGATGGACTGGAAGCGGGTCCGGACCGCGGCGGTCAAGCCGCCGGAGATTGTTGGGTAAAAGCACTGCGGCGAAGTGAATCAGCGGCCTGAAAGGGCAAGAGAACCGGGGCAAAATGTGCTCTGGTCGGGTCAATGACGCCGCCCGATCTCAGCCTCCCGAATGACGTAGAGACGCTGAAAGCCATGGTGCTTGCCATGGCCGAGAAAGCGGCCCGCGCCGATGCTCTGGAGAGCGAAGTCGCCGATCTCAAGGCCCGCAACGCCGATGCCGATGCGCGCATCGAGCGGCTGACGCAAATCCTGAAGGCCTTCGACCGCGCCCGGTTCGGCCGACGATCGGAGAAGCTCGGCTCGGCGAACGGCGACGATGAACAGCAGGCCCTCGTCTTCGAGGAGATCGAGACCGGCATCGCCGCGATCAAGGCCCAGGTCAGCAAGGGCCGTGCGCAGGCGGATGGCAAGCGTGCACCGCGTCGGCGCAAGGGCTTTGCGCCCCATCTGGAACGGATCGAAACCGTCATTGAGCCGGAAGAGCTGGCTGAGCATGCCGGCAAGCAGAAGGTGCTGATCGGCGAGGACGTGTCGGAGCGCCTGGATGTGGTGCCGGCGAAGTTCCGGGTGATCGTCACGCGCCGTCCCAGGTATGCCTTCAAGAACGCGGACGGCGTCATCCAGGCGCCGGCCCCGGCCCATATCATTGAAGGAGGCATTCCGACGGAAGCGCTTCTGGCCCAGATAGCCGTCGCCAAATATGCCGATGGCCTGCCGCTCTACCGGCAGGAGGCTATCTACGCCCGCGATCATGTCGAGCTCGACCGCCAGCTGATGGCGCAATGGATGGGCAAGCTCGGCTTCGAGCTCGAGATCGTGGCCGACTACATCTTCAGCGAGGTCAAGAAGGCCGAACGGGTCTTTGCCGACGAAACCACTTTGCCGACGCTCGCTCCGGGCTCCGGATCGACAAAGACGGCCTACTTATGGGCCTATGCCCGGGATGACCGAACCTTTGGCCGCAGCGGTCCCCCGATGGTGGCTTATCGCTTCGAAGACAGCCGCTCCGGCGAATGCGCGGTCCGCCATCTCAATGGTTATCGCGGCATCCTGCAAGTGGATGGCTATGCCGCCTATAACAAGCTCGCGCGATCCGATCGCGGCAATGATGGCATCACATTGGCTGGCTGCTGGTCACACTGCAGACGCAAGTTCTACGAGCTGCATGTTGCAGGGAGCTCGGAAGTGGCAACGGCGACGGTCGAGCGGATGGCAAGGCTCTGGCAGGTCGAGAAGACCGTGCGCGGTCAAAGCCCCGACGCTCGCGTTGCCGCGCGCCGGCAAGCCTCCGCGGCGATCGTCGCAGATCTCTTCGATCTCTGGCAGCAGACCTTGCGGCGGATCTCCGGCAAATCAAAACTGGCTGAGGCGATCCGCTATGCCGTCTCGCGCCGTGCCATCTTCGAACGCTTCCTGACCGATGGTCGCATCGAGCTCGACTCCAACGTCGTCGAACGCGCCATCAGGCCACTAACAATCACGAGAAAGAATAGCCTCTTCGCTGGCAGCGACGGCGGCGGACGAACCTGGGCGACCATCGCAACGCTGCTGCAGACGGCGAAAATGAACAACGTCGATCCGTTCGCCTGGCTCGCCTTAACACTTCAGCGTATCGCCAACGGCTGGCCGAGCAGCCAAATCGACGCGCTTATGCCATGGAACCACGCAGCCTGACGGCCTCAGCTTGCCGCTTACCATGTTCGAGCGCAAGTCTCGATACCGAAACGCCAGGCTCAAGGCAGGCCGCCACAAGACGCTCTTTCGATGCCGCCTCGTAGCGCCGGCGACCGTTCCGGCCAACAAGCCTGACCCGCAGTTTCTGATCATCCGCTGCCATCACAAGGTGTCCACCTATTTTAGTGGACACCTCATGCATCAGAGCACTCAAAAGCAAAAGGTGCGGAGAAATTCGCGCTTACGAAGAAACGCCGGCGGGAGCGCTGACTTCAGCAGGGGTCGAACTTCCGTCGGTCGAGGTTGCGTCTACCTGCGCCAAGGCAGGTCGCACGACGAGAAATACGACTGCAAGGACGCACGCAATAAGCGTGCTGGAAGCTGCAAATGCGACGACACGCAATTTCATGCATTCAGTGTACTACTAGATTCCGACGCGTTCCTGAACATTGGGGATAGCTTGTCGCTCGCTCCGAGTGCTGCTCGGGAGCATAAGTGGCGTGGTCACGAGCCGCGTTCTTATCTCACCGCCTTCATCGCTCTTATGACGATCGCAAACGACATCCGCCGCATCTTACCCACAAATAGATATTGAGTGCGCCGCAATCACACGTTTAGTATTGCGATGCATTGTTCCGTAACCCAGCTTTGGGATTTGCGGCTTTGAAGAAGCTCTTGGAAACACTGCACCAATCACATACCGCGAATACGTTGATAGAAAACGTAAGCCATCCGGATTGTTTGATCGGGTTACTCGCCTTCGCCTTTAGCAGTCAGATGTTCTACACCTATTTGTTCTTTGCCCGCTCTTGGTGCTCATAGCGATAATGAACGTTTTCGCAGGCGTTGATCTTGACTTCAATGGCAGGCATTTCACGGTCCTGGCTTCTATCGTCTTCGGCGCGACGTGCATTTACGGCATCATCGCCACAATCCAATGCGAGTTCAGTCTCTCCTACTTAGACGCTCTGGAATTTCTCGCCTACAGTTTGGGGACGAGCGCTGGCCTGAAATTGGCCCGTGGTCTGGGCGTGGGCGGAAAATGAGAACGAGAAGGGTGAGATGGACGCAGCAAGATGCCGGCGATATCGGATCAGCTACATTCACTAGGATGCTTCTGAAGAGTTTCAATCGTCCAGTGCTGTATTGCGCGAATTGCGTCCGATTGCTGGTAGCTCCAACTATGTGTCATATCGCCTATATCTTGTGTGTGATCACTCCAATCAATGTGGATCAGTGGGTAACTACCAAACGGCACTGGCTCAACGGCGAACTCAACCATTAATCCTGCAGCAATGTTCTTCCAGCCGAAGCTTCTAGCGGTTAGCACCTGCGCCAACAGAATCATACCGGCAGTGATTCCAAATATGATGAAAGCAATCGGCAACACAACAGTGACAAAGAAAAACGCAGCGCCCGTCGCGATGTCGTAAGGATCGCCGCCCTTGAGATAAATGCTTAGCAATTGAATAGGGCCAAGGCCTGTGGATTTGTAGTAGCGCAAGCCTTCAGGAAAATACTTAAGCAAAAGAGAAAAACACAGTAGTCCACCAACGGCTGCGATGACTGGAAACTTAAGCAATGGGTCGCTGATGATTTCAAGAAGGCGAAATAACTTCATCGTAATCCAAGAGAAGAATTGTGTCGCAGAAAGAGCGGCTGCAGCTTCGTCTCCCGAGTGCCTCAAGAACAGGTAATTGCCATTGGGAATATCGACGGTTTGTGCGCGACGTGTCGTTTCGGCAAGTGCTTTAGGATCAAAATCCCTCAACATATAGAGATACCATAGCAAGGGGGTAACAACGAAAAAAAGAACAGTTGTGAAGATCCACTGAAAGATTGAAGTTCGGAGGTCCTTCATTGCTTCCGCTGCCACCCAAAGCGGAACGATTATGAAATACGAAAGAAGCAACAAAATGCGGCGCCTACTGCTGCGGAGGCGTATGGCCACGAATGGTACAGATAAGAACGCGCAGCCAGATAGACATCTGCCCAGGGCGGCGTGTGACTTTAGGAAATATGCTGCAGCGCTTCCACCATGGCTGTGAGCGATTACGATAATCCTTTCGTTTGGTTGATCTACACGTATCTCCTGTACTGCTCTGGCGAGTTTGCTTGCAGCTTTGGCTCGGTGCTGAGCGCTATTTCTGCCAGACCACGTTACCTCTTTAACCTTTGCGTCCTCGCCAACCGAGTTTGCAGCTTCCGTCAGACCTTGCTGCAATATTGGCCATAACGCACGCTTCGCAAAAGTTCCGTGCACCAAAATGAACGTGGCCATTGGGGTGAGACCCTTCTTCTTTGGACCGCCCGAAGCTAGCCGCTACCACCGTCGCCGAACGACTGAATGCATGGTTGACCGCCTCGCGCTTGCAAAACGTCGCGTCCAGAGTGCGTTTCAACGGCGGGTATCGTGCGCTGAAATTGGGTCGCCATCAAGCATTGGCGTTAGATGAGTATAGGCGCCGCTTACCCCTGATCACACCCCTAGCACCCCTAGAGACAACCTCTGAAACCGTGTCTAGGGGTACGATCCAGGGGAGATCGCGCGGAAAAGCAAACACCGCCAAAGGCTTCAGCGTTTAGCTCCCGGCATCATTCCCGCCCCGACTCTCTACGTCGTAGAGCACTTACGTGCTTCCTCCGATCTACCGATCGTTGGACGACGTATCGGATACCCACCAACTGATCGCGGTTCTCCAGCTCTTCAAGGAGTCTTCGCCGCACGAGGAGACGAGGACAACTATGAACAGTTGAGCAGCGGGATGTCGGCGTTGGCCGAATTCATCAAGGCGAAGCGCAGCCTAATAGGAATAATTTTGAACGATAACCACAACGCTACCGAAGCTCATAAGAATGTCAGTTATACTTTCGATCATAATCCGGAGCGGAGGTTACGTCATCGGGCGAAGTAAAGGATCAGGCCAAACGCAATGGCGGCAAGACCCGCCGCGACTAGCTTGAAAGGGGCTATGTACCTTCCGATAAGGTACCTGTCCTTTTCAGAGAGAGTTCTCTTGTCAAAGTCAGAGTCCTTCGAAACATCCTCTTTTATAACACCTGTCATTTTCAGAGCGCCGTACACAAGCGCGACGAAGCCAGCAACAATTAAGAGTATCGACATACATTATTTGGACTTACTCGCTGATAAACTCGACACATAAGCTGATAAAGCGGCGACCACCCGTGACAAATTCGTGACAAGTTGGTTGTAACTTGCCCCACCCGAAGAGTACGATGCACCTCCTTGGGATCGGGTACCCGCAGTAGAAGCGCGTGTCACGTTCGAGTTGCCGGACGCACCTGGTCCCGATGATTTGGTTGAATTGCCGCTGAAAAGTATCGTCTTCTTTGCGTTGGGGTTCTGGCTATCGTTGTACGTCTTGTAGATCTGATCACTAAAATACGTGTCGAGCGCGTCGCCAGTCGCTGTTAGTACACTCAATGCGTTGCCCGCGGTCTTCAATCCGACGGCCGCGGCCCTCGCCCCCACGGCCGTTAGAGCCAAGTCGTACCCCGCCTTGAAATTTGTCTGATCCTTCCACTGCTGGGGCACGACGCTGCCGTACTTGAAATTCATATTGTATACGTCGTAGGCATCAACGGCGAGCGAAGCGGCCCCATATACGGCTAGTATTCCCAAAAGTGGGATAATCTTTCCATCGGGGTCTTTTTGGATGATGGGATTGTTTCGCCCATAGCTAGATGAGTTCGCAAGTTGCGGGTCGGCAAGGAATGTCTGTTGGTCTCTACCGGTGACTTGTTTCACCTGATTGGGATCGCCTACTGCCAGGAACGACGGGTCCTCCGATAGAAACTGCCCTCGGCTTGGATCATAGTAACGAGCATTCAGATAATCTAACGAGCTCGGGTCCGCGAATTGCCCGATATACTGACGGTTTTCAACCCTTTGTCCGGTGCTGATCCTCGTTGCCCCGTATGGGAAATAATCGAGAGTTTGCACGACCGTACCGCTCGCATCAGTAACGACATTGGTGCTCCCCAAGTGATCTGGATGCACATAGCACGTCTGGGCGCTACCTGTCGCCATTCCGCTCGCAAACTGCTGATCGACGGTCGAGGCGAGCGTATCGTTGTTGAACACGTATGAGGTTGTCGTCGAGAATTTCGCGCCGCTTCCCGTCGATGACGCAACGCTGTACCACTTGAATGGATAGATCGTCGTCGTTGACGTGCCGGTCTGTGAGACACGGGCGCCAGTCCAATCGTAAGCGTAGGTAGTTGTTGCACCTGCGACGCCGAGCGCGATCAGACGATTTGCATAATCGTAAACATATGTTGTGCTTGTGCCGTCAGTGGTCTTTTGGATGAGATTGCCGTTGTTGTCGTAGCTGAAAGTGCTTGTGCTATAGCCACTTGACAGAGTAGTAACGGCGTGGGGATTTGCGTAGCCAGCCGTGCCTGGATAGACATAGGTTGAACTCGCTCCCCCACTGAACAGGCTTAGAATACTGCCGAGGACGTCGTATCCGTACTGCTGTCTGTATGGCGACGAGGAGGCCGCAGTCGTTGAAGCCGATTGAAGGTGGTTCAGGGCATCATATGAGAAGGTCGTCGTCGCCGCTGAGAGTGCAGTAGCCGGATTGGCGATCTGCGTCATGTTGCCAACGGCGTCGTATGTGTACCCGTAGTTTTGAATTTTAGAGCCGCCCTTGCCGCGCGTTTGCAGCTGCGAAAGCCTATAGATCGCGTTGGCGTCATACGTGCGAGAAGTTGACGCGCCGCTTCCGAAGACTATCGTCTTGACGTGATCGGCTGGCGAATAGTCGATGCTGCTAACGATATCGCTGAATGATCCGCCTAACGGCTTGCGTTGGACACGCGTCGGATAGCCTGGACGACCGTATGTCACGTTGACCTGGGTGGCATTAGGATACGTCAGGCCTGTTATATTCCCTTGCCGATCGTACGTGTATTGCATGTTGTATGCACTGCCGAGGATCGTAGTTGTCGCCGATGTAATGTGCCCAAGGATGTCGTATGCATTGGTCGTTGTCGCGGATGGGGAAGATGCAGAGCAGAGGTACCCGATGCCGTTGGTGCAGTTGTCGTACGCGAGCGTAACCTCAGTCCCCGCTTGACCGGTATAGTCCTCCGTCACCATACGGTTGAGGGCGTCGTGCGTGCGATTGACGACCTGGTTCTTCGGATCGGTCTGCGATGTCAGATTACCTTGGTCGTCATACGTGTACGACCAAGTGCCGAATGTCGCGTCGCTGGGCGCATGGAGGTCCTGAGCGCTCGTGCGGCGGCTGAGACCATCGTGTGTAAAGTGACGAACATTGCCGAGGCCGTCGGTCGTTGTCGCAAGATTGTTGAGCGGATCGTATTCGTACGTCGTGGTCGCGAGGGTCGAGCCATGCTCGACGACATTGACGAGATTGCCGAACGCGTCGGACCAATAGTCTTTCACGTTACCGTTCGGATCGGTCGTGGTCGTGGTCCACTTGCCGTATGCATTCGTCGTTGTTCCCACTGCGTTCACGACAGTTAGGGGGCGCTGGAGAGCGTCATAGGTAGTGGAGGTGAAGAGTGCGGAGGTCGTGGTCGCCGCTGTCGATGAGGCGTTCGATGAGAAATACGGCAGGCTCGCGGATGCTAAAAGGCCTGCGGGATTGTATGTGCGGTCAGATGCGATGTATGTGCCCGCTGTTTGAGAGGCTTTTCGATCCTGTACGATGCGGTTGAGGCCGTCGAAATATTGATAGGAATCGCTGGAGCTTGCCGCCTGCACATAGTCGAGGCGCTTGATGTACGAGAGCGTCGAGGTGCTGTCGACGTAGGCGTACTCGGTCGTGGTCGCGTATGAAGTCGGCGTACTTGTCGACGACACGGCGACTGCGGTCAATCTGCCGAGGCCGTCAAAGGTATTCTTAGTCAGCGAACTGTTAGGGTCGCTCGACCATTTTACCTGTCCATTGGAGGAGTTGTAGAGGAACTGGGTTTTTTGCAGGAGCGCGTTGGTCGTCGTTGCGGGGAAAAGATTGTAACCGTCATAGACGTACGACGTCGCATTGCCGTTGCGATCGGTCGAGGTCGCGACAAGGCCGTATGAATTGTATGTCTTTGTCGAGCTGGCGTATTGAGTGCCGGTGATCCAATCTTCCTGCCGCGTATTGTTGCCGAGCGAAACTTGGCCGAATGGAAGCGAGTCGTAGTAGAGTTTGGTGTCGCTTGTTGTTGCTGTAACTGTACTTGTTGAGTACGAGTAGGTCGCCCCGAAACCGTTCACAGTCCAAGTGCCACTCGAATTGAAGGTCCAAATATCGCTGCTTCCCGACGTTGTGTGACTGCCACCGCTCGCCGAAGAGATGGCACCCAACGGTGCAGCGATAATCACAACGCCTGATCCGCCCGGTTGACCTGCTGAAGCGGTTCCTGTGCCCGATCCGCCTCCGCCTCCACCAGTATTTGCTGCTCCCGAACTTATTCCTGAGTTGTTAGCGTTAGCACCCCCACTTCCACCTCCTCCAGAACCACCAGATCCTCCAGAGCCGTTATTGGCGCCACCTCCGCCGCCGCCAGCATAAGTTACGGAGCTTCCCGAAGCCGAACTAACGCTACCAGAGCCACCGTTTGCTCCATTAGTGTTTGAATTTGCGTCCTGGCCTACTGCGCCTGCTCCGCCCCCTCCTGCTCCCACATATCCGCCGACATGTGTTCCGCCATCATGACCCTCGCCTGACGTGCCACTACCTTTTGATCCCGAAGGAGCACCTGCACCCCCGCCTGATGCTCCCGATGCTCCACTAGCCGCTGATGTCCCACCGGCTCCCCCTCCGCCCCCGCCGTCGGACGTTATCGTATCGAACGAGCTTGCACCCCCACCGCCTCCTTGGCCACTCGTAGCCCCGCCAGAGCCGCCACTTCCCACCGTTACCGTGTACGCCTGGGCAAGTACGGTATGCGCATTGTCTTCGCGAAATCCTCCAGCTCCGCCACCTCCGCCACCGCCGGTACCATTCTGTCCACCACCGCCTCCGCCACCGCCCACAACTAGGACGTCCATCGCCGTCGATGTTGCTGATGAAGCGGTGACGGAAGACGTGGCGAACGCAGAACCCGACGCCTTCTCGACGACGACACTGAGATTAAGTGATGGAGCGTAGCCGTAGGTAAGTGCGGTAAAACGACCATCGGTGCCGATGTCGACGAACGTACCGTCTGCGCTCCCCAGCACTTCGCCGTAATCATACCGTTTGAGAAGATCATTGGTGGATGAGGAATAGGAAAATGTCGATGCCTTGTCGCGATGCGAGCCGTCGGATGCAAAATCTTCGGTAAGTTTTTGACCCAGGACAACGGCCGTACTGCTGCCGTGCACGATCGCACCCCAACGATAGTACGTGCGCTGCTTGAGATTTTTGGAGAGATCGAAAACGTCAGTCCGGAATGGATGATTGATTTGCGCGTACCCGTCACTTTGCTCACCATCAGCAGTCGATATGCTGTCGCCTTGGTCGAAGTGCGATGCGGTCACTGAATCGGGAGCTGTGGTCGTCGCAATGGCAAATCCGGCAAACTTGCGATCCCTTACATCCGACGGGAGGTACATCTTTCCACCAGCGTATGAGTACGTGGTAGTAGAAGTGTTTCCAAAACCGTCATTCGCGACCGTTTGAGTGACGACCAGAAGAGAGATTGGTAATTCGGGATTGGTACCGAGCTGAGCAGACGGCGTGTAGGTGACGCTCGTCGATCCGCCTTTCGCATTTGTTATTCTCGTAAGGACGTCCTGGCCCATCTGGCCATTGCCGGTCCAGTTCCCGAGCTCGTTGAACGTGAAGGCCTGCTCTCCGGCCCAGCCGGTCACAACGTTTGCAGTCGCGATATAGCCGGGTGCGTAGGCAGTGCTTGTTGCCCAGCCATTCCCCGTGTTTAGATACACCGCCTGCACGTCGGCGAGTTCAGGATACGGATCATACACAAACGAGGGAGTGCCGGTGACATAGCCGTGATATCCGCGAACCATATCGGGCAGACCGTCTCCGTTAATGTCAACGAACCGAATGCCCCTGTCGTAGTAGTGGTCGTAGTTGTGCGTGTAGCCGCTGCCGCTTGCAAAGAAGAGCGTGCTGGTTGGTATGGTCCATGCCGGGTCGGCTGAGGCCCAGCCCGTGCCCGTGTTCAGTTGAACGTACGTATTGCTCGTATCAGAAGAGACCCAATCATCGAGGCCATCGCCGTTTATATCAACGAGCTGCGAAGCGGCGGGCGTCGGTTGTGTCGTAGGGAATGCTTGAGCGGGAGCAAAGATTGTCGACGTGGAGACCCATGCTGAACCGTCGCCTAGATATGCAGCAGCACTCTGCCAGCCGGGAAGAGACGTTTCATAGTCCGGGAGTCCATCGCCGTTTACGTCACCGAAGACGCCGCCGGAAAGGATGAAGCTGCTGTTTTGAGTGGCAAAAATCGGAATAGTTGAATTTGTAGTGGTGCCAGCCCAAGAACCTCCCCAACCGCACCCTCCCGCAACGGAAGAGCTATTTATACTTACACTTTGGATCGTTTGCTCGAGCCCGGTACGAACATCCTGCCATCCTCGCACAACGTCCGGTTTGCCGTCGCCATTAACGTCAATGTAGCGCACACCTCGTTCAAGGGGAGAATAAGTGCTCGGCGGGTTTGAAGCCCAATAGTCGGGAGCACTGACATTTCCGCAGGAGGAGCTCTGTGCGTGAAGGGTCCCATCGGTATCAAACTTGTACAACGTGATCGCTTCATTCACTCCCTTTCCAACAGTATCCGCTGGCACATCTGCCTGGTTTAACAACGTGCCATTTTGATTGAAGAAGCTCGCAGATGAGCTGGCGTAACTAAAGGTCATCGCCGGAAGCGATGTAAGTACGCCGTTTTCGTCGTAGCCTTGCTGCTGGAAAGTGGTGAGCAACGAACGCTTCCCATTGACACCCGTACCGTACCCCAGAAGGTATTTGCGCACGGTGGTGCCGTTGAATAGCGCATCAATTTCTGAGATGCGATAGTTTGTCGTGACTTTAAAAGTGGGAGCGTAGCTGACGCGTGTGTCCGGCCGCGATGATGTCGCGAACGTTATCTGCGCGGGGCCATCAGTGCTTCCGTTGCCCGTATAAATAATTTGGTTTGGATAGAGCTGATTACTATCCCTGTTGTACGTGTATTTGACGTAGTTCCCGTTGGTGTCTCGTATCTCCTGCAACATCCATTTGAAGGTGTTGGTCGAAGCGCCAACACTGCTATCGTACAAGCGGCCGGTGTCGTCAGAACCGAAGGTGTATTTGTTCCCCTTCTTGTCGTACATGGTCCACGTATCGTTCGCGAACGAATACGAGTTGAACCGGCCTCCATCATCTACTTTCGCCGTATAAGAGCCGTTAGCGGCATTCGAGGTTTGAGTTGAGGCAGCGCTTTTGATCTCGATCGCGATCTCCTGCCAATCGCTGCTCGTGCCGCCGTGCGTCCATCCGAGCGTGTTTGATCCATGTGTGGTTGTCGTTAGCGTACCGAAGCCGTGTGACTCGTTGGGACCGGAGCCGCATTGTTCGGTTATTTGCGATACTTCCGGAGAATTTGGTGCCAGGGATTGTCCGAAGTCGTAATAGAGGTTGTCGTCTATAATCGAACTATCGGCAGTCGTCGTGATTGATAGCGACGGATTTCCACTTCCGCCGCTCGCGAAGCTTGTGGCACCAAACGGATTGGACGTGTCGCTACCCGTATAGGAAACCGCCGATCCCAAGCTGCCATGAGATGATGCAAAATTGATTACGACGTTATTGGTCCCACTCGTCGGATTAATGAGATACCAGGTTGCATTCGCGCCTCCCGGAGAACTCGTCGCAAGCGTCATCCCGACGCCAGCATAGGTGACGGTCGTTACGTCAGATGAGGCGAGTATATGAACGAGCAGGAGTGTTGAGGGTACGCATCCGACGGGGGCCGTCTTGCGTGATGGGTGGCAATTCGCGAAGCGTGTGGCCTTAAGTCTAGCTTTAAGGTCATCAGGCGATGCGGGTCGAGGTTTTGGGCGGGTTGGAGCGGCGGCGGCGCTGGTCGCAGGACGACAAGGCACGGATTGTCGAGGAGACATTGGCACCGGGCGCGAAGGTGACTGAGGTTGCGCGTCGCAATGGAGTAGCGGCCAGCCTGGTGTTTACCTGGCGTCGACAAGCACGGACATCGGAACAAGTTGTGCCATCTTTTACGCCGGTGCAGATCGCCGCCGTAGCGGCCTCGGCTGAGGAAGCTCCGAAGCTTTTGCCTACGGTTGATGGCCGAGTTCGCTCCGTGACAGCCGCGCGTACTGGATTGATAGAGATCGATCTCGGCAACCGACGGTGCATCCGGGTGGATGCGCACGTCGATCCGGAGGCGTTAGCGCGGGTCCTCGATGTGCTTGGACGCCGATGATTGCGATACCGGGGAATGTGCGAGTGTGGCTCGCGACAGGCTACACGGATATGCGCAGAGGCTTTCCGTCGCTGGCACTCCAAGTGCAGGAGGTGCTGCACAAAGACCCGCTCAGCGGTCATCTGTTCGTCTTCCGCGGTCGCCGCAGCGATCTTGTGAAGGCGATCTGGCACGATGGCCAGGGAGCCTGCTTGTTCACAAAAAGACTCGAGAGAGGAAAGTTCATCTGGCCATCGGTTACCGGAGAATCGGTAACGATCTCGCCGGCGCAGTTGAGCTATCTGCTGTCTGGAATCGATTGGCGTAACCCTCAAGAAACCCATCGGCCGACGCGGGTCGGATAGCCGCTTTTACGGTTTGAATCTGCTGCTTGATCTGATTCAATGGCTTCATGATATCGAAGCCGGACGATCTTCCATCGGACCTCGTCAGTGCCCTGGCGGCGCTGCAGGCCGAGCGTGAGGCACGGCTGCGAGCTGAGGCGGTGGCTGCCAATTGGCAGGCGCAAGCCGCGAATGCGCAGGCGCAACTGTCGGATACCGAGGCGCTGATCGCGCATCTCGAGTTGCGCATCGAGAAGCTGAAACGCGAACTGTACGGGCAACGCTCCGAACGCACGGCACGGCTGCTCGAGCAGTTGGAGCTAGAGCTGGAAGAGCTCGTCACCACAGCGAGCGAGGATGAGCTTGCCGCGCAGGCCGCAGCGGCGAAGACGCAGAACGTCCGCCCCTTCATGCGCAAGCGGCCGGTGCGCAAGCCGTGGCCGGACGACATCGAACGCGAGCGCGTCGTCATTGAGGCTCCAACGACCTGCGCCTGCTGTGGTGGATCGCGGTTGGCGAAGATCGGTGAGGATGTGACCGGGACGCTGGAGGAGATCCCGCGGCGCTTCAAGCTGATCGAGACGGTACGGGAGAAATTTACCTGCCGCGATTGCGAGAAGATCAGCCAGCCGCCGGCGCCGTTCCATGCCACGCCGCGTGGCTTCATCGGCCCACAATTGCTGGCGACGATGCTGTTCGACAAGTTCGGCATGCACATCCCGCTCAACCGCCAGAGTGCGCGCTTCAAGGCCGAGGGGATCGACCTGCCGTTGTCGACGCTGGCGGACCAGGTCGGCCACGGGACCTTCGCCGTCATGCCGCTCTTCCACTTGATCGAACGCCATGTGCTCGCGGCCGAGCGTCTTCATGGCGATGACACCACCATCCGTATCCTGGCGAAGGGCAAGTGCACGACCGGGCGGATCTGGACTTATGTGCGGGATGACCGGCCCTTCGCCGGGCCTGCGCCGCCGGCGGCGGTCTATTACGCCTCGAGCGATCGACGAGGCGAGCATCCCCAGAAGCATCTGGCGGCCTTCGCCGGTATCCTGCAAGCCGATTGCTACAACGGCTTCGAGCCGCTGTTCGACCCGCAGAAGAAGGCGCTGCCGATTACGCCGGCGTTTTGCTTTGCCCATGCGCGGCGGGGCTTCTTCGAGCTGGCTGACATCGAGAAAAATGCTCGGGAAGGCAAGAAGGGCAAGCCGGTCTCTCCGATCGCGCTGGAGGCGGTCAAGCGCCTCGATGCGTTGTTCGAGATCGAGCGCGCCATCAACGGCCGTGGCGCCGACGAGCGGCGCGCCGTGCGCCAGGAAAACAGCAAGCCGCTTCTCGAGGACATGCACGCTTGGCTGCTGCGTGAGCGCGAAACCCTCTCGCGCTCCTCCGAGGTCCTGAAGCCGATCAACTACATGCTCAGGCGCTGGGACGACTTCGCCCGCTTCCTCGACGATGGCAGGATCTGCTTGACCAACAATTGTGCCGAGCGCGCATTGAGAGGCATCGCATTGGGAAGGCGCAACTGGACCTTCGCCGGCAGCCAGCGTGGCGCCGACCGCGCCGCCATCATGCTGACGATGATCACGACCTGTCACCTCAACGACGTCGATCCCAAGGCCTGGCTTGCCGACGTCCTCGCCCGTATCGCCGATCTTCCCGCTTCGCGTCTGCACGAACTGCTGCCCTGGGAATGGAAACTCCTGCGCCAAGCCGCCGGTCAGCAGGCCGCCTGACCTTCACGCAACGCCATCATAGAGCCCGCCGCGCCCGCGCGCATGCGTCAATCAGGCGGTCTTCGTCGTATGCGTACTGTTGAGGTCGCGCTGACGGTTTTTGAAAATGTGACTGAGCTAGCGCTTGTGCATTGGGCATAGCCGGTCGAGCCATAGGTACCAGTTTCAATGGAGGGCGTCGTCGTACTTAAAGTCGAAGTGACCGGTGTCGTACTCGCAACGAGTTCGCCGTCAATGGATGAAGTAAAGAAGGCGTTGGTGCCGTAAAGATATTGCGACCCTGTTTTATTGAGACGCTGGACATATGGAATGGAGAGTGACCAGCCGTATCCGGCAATGCCGTCGGATGTGCTTTGACTGTTGTATTGAAGAGATAGGTCCGGCTGGAGGCCATTGCGTCCAGGTGGAATATCCAACGAAAGTTGTTGCGTGAATGCTCCGCTCGCACCATCAATCTGTGGCGCATCGGACAATCCCCCAAATACGTTCAGGTTCGGAATGGTTGGCGAGCCATCACCAAACGAGGCGAACGCCAGTTGAGTAGGCGCGACAGTTATCGCGGCAAGAATAAAAAGCGAAATTGCTTTCGATTGGACTGACCCGGGTTTCCAATGAAGCGTTTCCACAAAGAAAAATTACCAACACCTGCACAATAGCATGCACACGCCGGCAGGGATGCGTTCAGATCGACCTTCTGTGGATAGCCAGCGCCCGTGGCGCGATCTGAACCGATCTACCCCCAGGTTCGCGCCGTGGAAGTGAGCGATCGCCGGGCATCAGATATATCATCCGCGTGCGACCGTACTCATCCAGCCTCAAGTGTAGTGCCTTTGTGGTCCTTCCCCCGAGAATCGTTTATCTCCTCCGTAACGCGCGGCTGTGTTTATAATTCCAAGGCCGCCTATTCAACGCGCATAGTGACGGCAGCGCACTTCTATGGATTTTGAAACATATTCCGGAACGAAGCAGTTCGTGTACGCCGAGCTTGCTGAAACCGTCGCCTCCATACTGAGCACGGCGCTCAAAGCGTACCCGGTGACCTTGCGGCTGCAACAAGTCCAGCATCGCGCCAAGAACGTCGATTCGCTGAGGAAGAAACTTGAGGATCGCAGTATTGTAACGACGACAACCCTTGAAAGCGACATCAAGGATTTGGCGGGCTGCCGATTGATCTTCTACACCAACTCCGATGTCGCACGCTTCCTACAAAGCGGTATCATCCAAGATAACTTCCACGTCGATTGGGAACGGACGAAAATCCACTATCCCGTTCCGGGCAAGAGCGACCCTGACGATCTCTTCATCTCGCACAACTTTGTCGTGGGCCTGAAGGAAGACCGCACAAAACTAGCGGAGTATGCTCGGTTCGCGGGGCTCGCTTGCGAAGTGCAATTTCAGACGACGCTCAATCACGCGTGGTCTGAGATGGAGCACGACATTCTCTATAAGGCGCCCAAGCTCGAGGGGTTCGGGGTCCAGCTCTTCGAAGCGATCAAGGCGCGCCTCCATGGCATTATGAAGACTCATCTCCTCCCAGCTGGGTATGAGTTCCAGAAGGCCCTCGACGACTTCGAGCGCCTCATGAGCGGCAAGGAAATCCTCGACCGGGGCGCACTGAAAGTGCTGGCGGAATGCTCTGATAACAATGCACGTGTCGAACTCTTGGAGCGTTTTCGCGATTATGTCGTGCCGCACTACGATGATCCGGCAAGCGTCTACCCGGAAATCAAGGACCAACTAGTCGCCGCGATCAAAGCGGCGCGCGCAACTAAAGTGCGGCCCATTGAAACACCCTTCGGAAACCTCCCGGGCAGGACCGCGGAGCGCGTTGCGGAGATCGCGACTGAAATCTTCATCCGCCTTCGATACGTTTCGGTGGAAATCACCTTCGATGCCGTCTGCCAGCTCTTCCCCGGAGCCCAAACGGATGAAGAACGGAAGCACGTGCTTCAAGTCATTGAAAAGACGGCCGAACACAATCTGGATGTTTGGAAGAAAGCAGGTCCGGCCGCGCAAATGATCCTTGTTCAGCAGATTCGAGGTCTCGCGCACGATCAAAGAGAGCCGCTGCGGCCGGTTCTCCGCGAGGCTCTTGGTGAAGTACTCGGTACTGAGGTAGAGGGGACCTCAAGCAGCTACAACACGGTAACCTTGCACTGGGGCGCCGTCGTGCCAAGCGAAGTGCTGCGGAAGCTGCGATCGGACGCCCTCGATATTCTGTTCGACTTGTACCGCACTGCGACCTCTGACCAGGAGCGGAGCGGCACCGAGCAAACGATATTTTCGGCGACGGGCATGCCTAGTCAGGCGAATTTTTCAGATGACTTGCTGATCGACGTGCTCAATGACAGCGCTCGGGTCGTGGATTTCTATCACGAAAGTGCGCCTCGTGACGCGTACGAGAGCCTGCAAAGGATTGAAAACCGTATTCTCTGGTTGCATCGGCGGTCAATCGGCATTCGCAACGATCCCAAATCGAACGCGGCGACCCTCACGGCTATAGGCATGCTGAGCGAGAGCATCCAGCGATTCCGTGAAGGAATCGACGCGAACGCGAAGTTCACGATCTACAAGACGCTCGTTGGCTTCGATTCCGTATTCCCGATCATGTGGGAGGACGAGAATTCAGACCCTGCGCAAGAGGATGAATATCGCAAGGCACGGATAGACGAGTTTGTAGCCGAAATCGATGAGACGAATGCCGACGAGTGGTTTTCGATCATTCAACGATGCGCGCAAACAGAATCGAACGACTTAGCGACGTTTCCCAGTTTCGGGGAGTTCCTGAAGAAGTTGAGCAAGGCGCAGCCCGTGGTCGTGCTCGGCTTTATGGAAAAGCTCGACGACAAACTGACGGGATTCTTGGGGGTCATGCTCTCCGGCTTGGAGGAGAGCAGCCTTGCATTGAAAGTGCCCGCCAAAATTTCCGAGTGGCTGTCTCAGGACAGATACCTAGTCCAGATCGCACACTACTATCGGTTTGCGGCGAAGCTCGACAATGTCGTCCTTTCCAAAATTTTGCAGGCCGGGATCAGGTTAGATAGCCATGCCGTCGTGTCACAGATTTTGGGGACGGTGTTCTACCGTTACGCAGATGGCACGCCAGACCTAATTGCTACGATACTGATCCCCGGCGTCCAGTACTTCGCTGAGAAAAAGGATACCGGATGGGTCGACCTTGCGTGGTACCTTCCTAAAGACCGATCCCCTCTTGCTGATCTCACGGAAGATCAGGCTGCAGTCATTTTGGACAGCCTTATTCCTGCTGAGCAGATCGAAACTCACGCGGACATGTTGCTAACGATCGTTGCGGAGCGATTTCCCGAACGCGTCTTCAACTTCTTCGGCGAGCGGCTGACAAACGCCGCAGCGAAAACGGCGACCAGTTCGTATCGCGCAATTCCCCACCGCTTCTACACGCTTCAAAATCGGTTCACAAACATCGTAGATTATGCCCTGGAAATTGTACGCAAAACGTTCGTCAGCGGCGATCTGATGTTCGAATTTACCGGCGGGCGCCTGATCGCGGCGAGTTTCCCCGGATGCCCGGACGCGCTGCGAAGCAAGTTATCTTCACGCTTGCGAGCCGGCACCCGCGAAGAAGCGGAGTTCGTCCTTCGTATCCTTTCGGCTTATCGCGGCGAGGCTATTCCCTACGATCTGTGCAAAGAGATCGTGAGAGTACTTCCTTTAGATGACGAGTTACTCGAATTGCTTTCCACATTGTTGCAGACTACCGGGATCGTATCGGGGGAGTTCGGGTTGGTTGAGGCCTATAAGCAAAAGCGGGAGGCGCTGGTGCCTTGGCTGTCTGACGATAATGGGAAGGTACAGGCGTTCGCCGCACGGGACATCAAGAGCCTCGATCTCCAAATCGCTGCGGAACAAAGGAGAAGTGAGGAGGACATGGAAATGCGTAAGCGCATGTATGATGATCCTACAGGCGCGGACGGCCAAAGCCCGAGGAAGTAGACCTGGCGCGCGGCCAATCGGCAAAAAGGGGCGTGTTCGCGCTCGTAAGCGCGTCAGACGCCCGCTTCAAATTGCCTTTAGCTGCATCGCTTGACACCACGCGGAGGTTCGTATGAATTTGGGTATCCGCTGGGATCAAGGCCGTGCCAAAAGCGTGCCAAGCAAGCTTGGCCTGATGAAAAAAGACAAGCAATATCAAGACATTGCGGGCGTAGTTCAATGGTAGAACGGCAGCTTCCCAAGCTGCATACGAGGGTTCGATTCCCTTCGCCCGCTCCAGCCTTCAGGCAAATGTCGCGGGACAGTTTGTCGGCATGGCAATGTATTTGGCGACAGCAGGAGACGTGACGTGAGGTTGCTTGGAGCGCTGCTGCTTGCGCTGGGCGCGCTTTGGATGACGAGGCCGGCATCCGCGCAAATGTATGATCCGCGCTATCCCGTCTGCATGCATGTTTACGGTGAGTTGGTCGGCGAGCGCATGGACTGCATCTTCACGTCGATAGATCAGTGCCAGGCCAGCGCTGTGGGCATGCCGGCGACCTGTCTGGTGAACCCTTATTATGCGCCAAGGTCGGCGCGTCCTCATCGGCCTGAACGATGACTTTTCCGGCGGTATCGCGAGCGTTCATTTGAGATCAGTGCATGGCATGGTGGTACTACGCGTTCTTCGCGATCGTTCTGCTCGGATGTTGTGCATTGGTGGTTCGCGCCCGTCGCGGCAGCAATACGCGAGAAGACGAGGAGCTGAACCGGCGGATCGATGAGCGCGTCGATCGGCTCGACCTCACCCGGCGCAATCGCGACAGGGATTCCTGACCCAGTGGATCCGCAGACGGCCTTTCGTTATTATCCCGGGATATTACGGCGATCTGTTCACGCAACGTGCGCGCCTAACGCACCGTACTCGACCTGTTCTTCTCACAACGCGCAGTTATGTTTCCGTAGTTCTCCGCGTTTGAGAACGAAGTTCCGCCGGAACGATGTCGCGGGTTCCGGCATTGGTCGAGTAGAGCCGACCGACCTCCGGCGAGAACGGTCGGTTCAAGCCCGCGCCTGGCCGTTCCCTCTCAACAGCCCCCTAGAAGACGGCCGGCGCGGGTCCTTATCCCGGTCCTGCTCGATGTGACGAGGCTGCGCGCCGGGCGAGTATCGCTGACGTTCGCGATGGATTCAGCGCCAGCCCAAAGCGGGCGCGATCTGGGTCAAGATCGTCTCGATCACATGCGCGTTGTAATCGACGCCGAGCTGATTGGGGACGGTCAGAAGCAAGGTATCGGCCTCTGCGATCGCCTCATCCGTCTTGAGCTGCTCGATCAGCCTGTCCGGCTCGGCGGCGTAGCCGCGGCCGAAGATTGCGCGCGTCCTCTCGTCGATGAAGCCGATCTGGTCTTCCTCCTGGCCGTTGCCGAAATAGGCGCGGTCGCGATCGTCGACCAGCGCGAAGATGCTGCGGCTCACCGAGACCCGCGGCTCGCGCGTGTGCCCGGCTTCCTTCCAGGCGGCACGATAGGCCCGGATCTGGGCGGCCTGCTGGACGTGGAAAGCCTCTCCGGTCTCGTCGTTCTTCAGCGTCGAGCTTTGCAGGTTCATCCCGAGCTTCGCCGCCCACACCGCGGTGGCGTTCGAGCCGGCGCCCCACCAGATGCGCTCGCGCAGGCCTTCCGAGAGTGGTTCGAGCCGCAGCAGGCCGGGAGGATTGGGAAACATCGGCCGTGGATTGGGCTGCGCAAATCCCTGGCCGCGCAGCATGTCGAGGAAGATCTCGGCATGACGCCGGCCCATGTCGGCATCGGTTTCGCCCTCGCCCGGCTGATAGCCGAAATAGCGCCAGCCATCGATCACCTGCTCGGGTGAGCCGCGGCTGATGCCGAGTTGCAGGCGTCCCCTCGCGATCAGGTCGGCCGCGCCGGCGTCCTCGATCATGTAGAGCGGATTTTCGTAGCGCATGTCGATCACGGCGGTGCCGATTTCGATCCGGCTGGTCCTGGCGCCGACGGCCGCCAGCAGCGGGAACGGCGAGGCCAGTTGGCGGGCGAAGTGATGGACGCGAAAATACGCACCGTCCGCGCCGAGCTCTTCGGCCGCGACCGCAAGGTCGATGGATTGCAGCAGCACATCCGCGGCCGAGCGGGCCTGCGACTGCGGCGAGGGCGTCCAGTGCCCGAACGAAAGGAATCCGATTTTCTTCATGCCGACAATGTAGGGATGTCCGCGACGAATTGCGATCCGTGACGTGACCCGGGGATGACCGAAAGTGTCTACCCGCCGGGAAATTTTCTGCGGCAGATGTTGCCGGTTTTGCAGATCGCGCCGCTCCGCAAGTGCTGCATGCGTGCAGGTCTTGCCGCCTGCGCCGCGGCATGACTTGCGATCCCGGGGCGCGCCGCCTAGCTTTCCGCCACGATTTCTCCCGCCAACACCGTCCCGCAGGTCCCGATGTCGCAGCCGCTTCTGTTTCAGCCGATCACGCTTCGCGGCGTGACCTCCCGAAACCGCATCCTGATCTCGCCGATGTGCCAGTATTCGGCAACCGACGGCTTGGCCAATGACTGGCACCTTGTCCATCTTGGTAAATTTGCCCAGGGCGGCGCCGGGCTCGTGACGGTCGAGGCTGCGGCGGTGACCGCGGAGGGCCGCATCACCCATGGCGACGTCGGCATCTGGAACGACGAGCAGATCGCGCCGCTCGAACGGATCGCCGCCTTCCTCAAGGACAATGGCGCAGTGCCCTCGATCCAGCTCGCGCATGCCGGCCGCAAGGCCAGCATGCAGCGTCCCTGGTACGGCAATGCCGCCCTCGATGAGGCCGACCGCGGCCGCGGCGATCTGCCGTGGCGGACGGTGGCGCCGAGCGCGATCCCGATGGAAGACGGCTGGCTGATGCCGCACGCGCTCGACGCGGCCGAACTCGCCGCGCTGCGTGAGCAATGGCGGCGCGCCACCTTGCGCGCGGTGGAGGCCGGCTTCGAATTCGTCGAGGTGCATTGCGCGCATGGCTATCTGCTGCATGAATTCCTCTCGCCATTGTCGAACCGCCGCACCGATGCCTATGGCGGCGATCGCGCCGGGCGGATGCGCTATCCGCTCGAGATCATCGAGACCGTGCGCGCGGCCTGGCCGGCGGAGCGGCCGCTGTCGGTGCGGATTTCCTCGGTCGACGGTATCGACGGCGGCCTGACGCTCGAGGACCAGGTCGCGTTCGCCCGCGAAGCCAGGGCGCGCGGTGTCGATTTGATCGATTGCTCGTCGGGCGGCCTGCTCGGCTCGGCGACCGCGGCGCGGATTCCGCGCGGCTACGGCTTTCAGGTGCCCTATGCCGATGAGATCCGCCGCGCCGCCGACATTGCGACCATCGCGGTCGGCCTCATCCTGCATCCGCAGCAGGCAGAAGATGTCCTGGCCAACGGCCAGGCCGACCTGGTCGCGATCGGCCGCGAGGCGCTGTTCGATCCGAACTGGCCGCTGCACGCCGAGCTCGCGCTCGGCGGTGCAGGCGGCGAGGTGTTTGCGTCCTGGCCGAAGCAGTATGGTTGGTGGCTGGAGCGCCGCGAGCCGGGCCTGCGCCGGCTCGATGGCCCGCCGCTGCCGTTCCGCCAGAGCTGACAAGAAAATCCGACAACAACCTGGGAGGTCGTTATCATGACATCAGTCGCAAAGCGCCCCTATCGCGGCGTCTTCCCCGTGGCGCCGACCATCTTCGACGCCAACGGCAATCTCGACCTCGATGGCCAGCGGCGCTGCGTCGACTTCATGATCGACGCCGGCTCCCACGGCATCTGCATCCTCGCCAATTTCTCCGAGCAGTTCGTGCTGACCGACGCCGAGCGCGAGACCGTGATGCATACGGTGCTCGAGCATGTCGCCGGCCGCATTCCCGTCATCGTCACCACCACGCATTTCTCCTCGGCGGTCTGCGCCGCGCGCAGCCGCGAGGCGGAAGCCGCCGGGGCTGCGATGGTGATGATCATGCCGCCCTATCACGGCGCGACCTTCCGCGTCGGCGAGCCAGCCATCTATGAGTTTTATCGGATCGTGTCGGATGCCATCAACATCCCGATCATGATCCAGGACGCGCCGGTCGCGGGCACGCCGCTCTCGGTCGATTTCCTGGCGCGGATGGCGAAGGAGCTCGCCAATATCAGGTACTTCAAGATCGAGGTGCCGATGGCGGCGAACAAGCTGCGCGGCCTGATCGAGAAGGGCGGCGCCGAGATCGAGGGGCCGTGGGACGGCGAGGAGGCGATCACGCTGATGGCCGATCTCGATGCCGGCGCCGCCGGCGCGATGACCGGCGGCGGCTATCCCGACGGCATCCGCCAGATCATGGATCCGTTCTTCGCCGGCCGGCGCGACGAGGCGGTGCAGGCCTATGCGCGCTGGCTGCCGCTGATCAATTACGAGAACCGGCAATGCGGGCTGCAGGCCTGCAAGGTGCTGATGCGCGAGGGCGGCGTCATCAAGTCCGATGCAGTGCGCCACCCGCTGCAACCGCTGCATCCGGCGACGCGCGCGGGGCTGATCGAGATCGCGCGGACACTCGATCCGGTCGTGCTGCGCTGGGGACGGTAACGGGGGCTATGCGTCCCACGTCACCGGCAAATCCAGCAGGCCGCGGAACGCCCAGCCGCCGATCCGCGCCGGCTGGTGCTCGATCAGGCGCAGATTCTTCAGCCGCTTGAAGATCGCGGGCAGCGCGACGTCGGCGACCATGGCGCGCGAGGCCCAGGCGCCGGCGCAGAAATGTGGACCGGCACCGAACGCGATGCTCTTGCTGGCGTCGCGGCGCACGTCGAACGCGTCGGGCTTGTCGAAGTGTTTCTCGTCGCGGTTCGCCGAGCCGAACATCAGGAACACGCGCTCATTGGTCTCGAAGGCGACGTCCCTGATCGTCCAGGGCTTTGCGATCCGCCGCGGCGACATCCCGATCGGCGAGATCCAGCGCGCATATTCCTCGAACACCTGCAGCCACGGGATCGTGCCGCTGGTCGCCAGCGCAAGCTGGTCGGGATGGGTCAGCAGCGCCCATACCGTGCCGGCGATCGCATCGCGCGGCTCGTTCTGGCCGCCCGAGATCGCAAGCTTGATATTGGCGCGCACGCTCTCCATCGGCATGTCGGTCTGCAGCATCACGCCGAGCAGGCTGAGGTCGGGCGTCTTGCGCAGCCTGGGGACCATGTCGTCGATCGCGGCATCGATCCCGGAGGTCGCCGCATGGCAGCGCGCCTCGATCGCGGGATCGCCGACATAATTGGCGATGCCGTCGATCATACCCTGCGACCACGCGTTCATGTCCTGGAAGCGCATGTTGGTGAGGCCGGTGATCGACTTCAGGCATTCGGCCGAGAACGGCAGCGCGAACGCCTGCACGAAATCGACCACGCCATCCGGCTTCAGTTCGTCGAGGATGCGCGTCGCGTGGGCTTCGAACTGCGCCGTCCAGTGCGATCTGACCGTTTTGGGCGAGATCGCCGGAAAGATCGCCTTGCGCTCGTTCATGTGCGCATCGCCGTCCTTGCGCATCATGTTGTGGCCCATCAGCTTGTTCATCAGCCCCTCGGGCTGGTGCGACGAGAACACGTCGATCTGCTTCTCGGAGATGAAGATGTCGTCGCGGCTGCACAGCAGCGTGCTGCCGAGTTGCGGCACGAAGGCGATCGGCGCCTCCTTGCGCATACGCGCCAGCGCCGGGTAGGGATCCTGCCAGAAGGCGGGGACGTCGATATTGAAATGGGGCGCGGTGCTCACGACGTGATCTCGGTTTGGCCTCGGGTTTTCGGACCGAGCATAGGCCGGGCGGCGCGGCCCGTCTGTCCCCACCGCTGGGGACAGCGGGAGACCATCGCCTGGAGCACGCTCAGTTCAACTGGCGCGCCGAGGCCATCAGGCGCAGCGCGATCGCGAACAGCTCGTTCTGCGAGGAGATGCCGAGCTTGTCATAGGCGCGCTTGCGATAGGTGAGGGCGGAGTGCAGCCCGATGCCGAGCTCGGCGGCGATCGCTTCCGAGCTGAGGCCGGAGAGGATGCGCAGGCAGACCTCCTGCTCACGCCCGGTCAGGCTGGCGAGCGGTTCGGCGGTCGCAAACAGGGTCTTCAACCGCTCGATCGGATCAACATCCGCTGCCGGGTCGCGCTGGAAATGCCGCGCCACGGCCGCCGTCAACGCCGGCGCGACCGCGGCCAGGCGCGCGATCTGCTCGCGGCTGAAGCGGCCTTGCGCGGTGATCTGGTAGAAGTTGACATAGAAGCAGGTGTCGCCGGTCCAGATCGCGGACGCGAACTTGTCGACGATGTCGGAGTCGTCGAAGAAGATCTTGCGGTAGCCGTCGCTGTACATGCGGCGGGCGAAGGTCGGCAGCACGATCGGTGCGGGCTGCGCCCGTCCCTCGAACACCGCATCGCGGTTCGGGTCGGCCTGATGGAAATGCTCGGAATAGGCGATCCCGAGGTCGCGCCCGGTCGGGATGTTGCCGACATCGAGCAGGCACGCGGCGGTCCGCGGACCGGTGAACGAGAACACCATGCAATGGCCGACCCCGGCGACGCGGCGCAGCGCGCCGATCAGGGCCTGCGGAAAGATGTCGCGGCCGATCGCCAGCAGCGCCGGCGTGATGTCGCTGACGACAGAAGTCTCGAAGGCGTAATCTGCCTTCATGGCGTCCTCCCTGTGTTTCGGGAAGACTAGAGCCTTTTCCGTTCCGATGGAATCGGAACGGGGCTCTCTATTCTTTGTTTTGACGCGTTTTTCTTGACGCGAACCGGGATCCACTTCGCTCGAAAACGCTCTGGCAGCGACGTCGCCGGCGTGGAAGCGGCGCCTCAGGCGCCCGGCACCTGGTCGAGGAAGCCGGTGATGCTCCTGATCCGGCCGTCCTTCAACATGGCGAAGTCGGTGCCCTTGATCGGGCTGTCGACGCCGTCAGGGCCAAGGCCCCAGGAGAACCGGACATGGTCGCCGAAGCCGTTCGGCTCCCCGATCAGCTTGAAGCGGAAGTCCGGAAACTTCTGCTGCACGCCGGCGATCAGCGCGTCGACGCCCTCATGGCCGTCGCCGTTCATCAGCGGATCGATATAGCGCGCATCGGCGGTCCAGTTCTCGCTCAGCATCTCGCGACGCCGGCTCGGCGTCCGCTCGTTCCAGAGATCGATATAGCGGCGGGCGATGGTGGCATGGTCGGTCATGGTGCTCTCCTTCGATAGTGCCGGACTGTGCGGCGGTCCGGACTATCGAAGGTTCGCGTGCGCCGATCGATTACCTCTGAGGTCATCGCGCGGGCTATGGTGCGATGGTCAGCACCGCCTTCATGTTGGGATGGTAGCGGCAGTAATAGTCGACCGTGCCGGCCTTGGTCAGGACCGACTTGACCGTCTTCTTCGGCGCGATCGTCACGTCGAAGTCGCCGTTCTTTGCGGTGGCGGTGTGCGCCAGCACGTCCTTGTTGACCCATTCGATGGTGTCGCCGACCCTGGCCGACACCTCGGCCGGGGAGATCACCAGATTCTCCATCACGATCTGGATGGTGGCCGCATGCGCCGGGACGGCCATCGCGCCGAGCGCGAGCAAAGCCAGCGTTGCGAGACAGCGTCCTGGCAACATCGCGCGCCTCCTTACTTCAGGCCGGCCGCGACGTGTTCGGCATGCTGCTGGTGGCCCTGGAAGATCTTCAGGCCGGTCTGCAGCAGGCCCTTCAGCTCGGGATTGCTGGCCGAGGGGATCAGCTGCGTCTCCAGCGCGGTGTTGACGGCCTTGTGGTAGGCGACCTCGTTGTCGATATAGGCCTTGTCATAGGCGGCGCCCTTCAGCTTGCCGAGTTCGGCGAGCTTGTCGGCCGCCTGTTTCGACAGCGCCTTGCTGGTGTCGTTGTCCTCCGGCGTCACCTTCAATTTCTTGACGAGGTCGAGCGCCTGCTTGTTCACCGCCTCGTGGTCGCGCGCCATGTCCTTGGCGAACGCCTTGACCTCCTTGTTGGAGGCCTTCTCTTCCGCCTGCTTGGCGGCATTGATGTCGATCACGCCGGCCGTATAGGCGATGTGCGCGATCTGCGGATCGGTCGGCTTTGCGCCCTGCGCCAGCGCAGCGCAGTTGAGGAGGCTGAGCGCGGCGACCGCGATACCCAATCGAACGAACATGGTTTGACACTCCTGTTGAGCCGGGCGTAGCGCGCGGCGCGTCGTTGCTTGCACAGGAGTTGGATGGTGCGGACGAGCAGAGGTTCCCGAAAAATTCAGGCCGTGGCGCGCAGCCGTTTCAGAACCGCCTCGGTCAATCGCTCGCAGCGCTTGCCCGCGAAGGGAAAGGCCTCCATGACGACGGGGCCGATCTTCCGCTCGACATTGTCGCGCAGCATGGTGCGGGCGCGGTGCAGGCGGGTCTTCACGGTTTCCGGCTTGAGGCCGAGGATCTCAGCGGTCTCCTCGACATTCATGCCCTCGATCACGCGGGTGATGAAGACGAGGCGGAACGCCTCGGGCAGCTCGTCGATCGCGTGCTCGACGACGCGCTGGATCTCACGCTGGGCCATGGATTTTTCCGGATCGTCCGTTGACGACAGGGGGAACTGGATGATCTGGGCTTCAGGAGCACCTTTCGGCAGATCGGACCATTCGACGCTGCTGTGCCTGCGGCGCAGGCGGCCGAGCGCCTCGTTCATCGCGATCCGCGACAGCCAGGTCGAGAGGCTGGAGTCGCCGCGGAACTGGTCGAGATGGGTAAAGGCGCGCACATAGGCGTCCTGAACCACGTCCTCGGCCTCGTGGTCGTTGCGCAGGATGCCGCGCGCCAGCCGGAACAGCCGGCGATTATTCGCCTGCATGATGGCGCGGATTGCGGCCTCGTCGCGGGCGAGCGCGCGTTGCACCAGCTCGGCATCGCCCGAGCTGGTCGGCGGCAGGGACGTTACATGGGCCTGGCGCATGGCGGGTCGCCCTCACTGTTGGCGGAATAATATCATTGGATGCCGACCGGCCGTGCAGGTTCCCGGGAAAATGGTAATCGGCCAAAAAAGACCGCTACGGCCTGATATAGGCCTCCGGATCCCCGCGCGCATGCGCCTCCATCGCATCGAGGAAGCAGCGCACCTTCGCCGGGACAAATTGCCGCGCCGGCAACAGCGCATGTACGTTGAGCGGCTCGCAAACATGATCGGGCAGCAGCCGCCGCAACTGGCCGGCCGCGACGGCGGCGCGGGTGTAGCTGGCGGTGACCCGCAGCACGCCATGGCCCGCGAGCGCCGCCTGCAGCCGGACATGGGCATTCGAGCTGGTCAGGCGTGCGCGATCGACCGCGAGATGCTCGACCGCGCCGCCGGGAGCGGTGATCGCCCATGGCGGATCGCTGGGGCCGGTCAGCAGCGGCAGCTTTCGTAGATCATCCAGCGTGCGCGGCTCGCCGAATTTCTCCAGCAGCGCGGGTGCCGCGAACAGGCCGCGCTCGAGCGTGAAGACGCGGCGGATCACGATGCCGGCCGACGGCAGCGGTGCCTCCAGCATCGCAAATACGATGTCGTAGTTCTCGGCGATCGGACTAACGATGTCATGCTCGACATCGATCCTGATCGCGAGTTCCGGATAGCGGCCCATCACCGCGCAGGCGACCGGTCCCGCATGATGCGCGCCGAATTCATAAGGCGCCTTGATGCGCAGCGTGCCCGCAACCGCGCTCGACATCGCCAACGCCTCGCTGTGGGTGTCGTGCAGCGCGGTGAACAGCGGGCGCACCTTGCGATAGATGGTCTCGCCGGAATCGGTCAGCCGCAGGTGCCGGGTGGTGCGCTCGATCAGCCGCAGCCCGAGATTGGCTTCGAGACGCTGCACCGCAGCACTGAGACTCGATTTGGGATGGCCGAGCACGCGCGCGGCCGCGGTGAAGCCGCCATGCTCAACAACCTCGCAAAACAGCTCCCAGTCGCGCCACTCCATGGCCGATTGTCCATCCACCGGTACAGTGTGTCCAGCCAAATCGGATTATCCCGGTGACCGCAATCACCTAGCCTCGTCGCAACCAAATCTTGCATCGGGAGGGTGAGATGGCTGACGACGGAATTTTCCTGCGCAACACCTGGTACGTGGCGGCGTGGAATCACGAACTGATCGACGGCAAGATGGTCGCGCGCACCATCCTGGAACGGCCGATCGTGCTCTATCGCGGGTCGAGCGGCAAAGTCGTCGCGCTGGACGACCGCTGCTGTCATCGCGCCGCGCCGCTTTCGATGGGACGCATCGAGGGCGACGACATCAGGTGCATGTACCACGGCATGAAGTTCGCTGCCGACGGCAAATGCATCCAGATTCCCGGCCAGGACACGATCCCCGCCAAGCTCGGCGTGCGCAGCTATCCCGTGGTCGAGCGCTACAATCTGATCTTCATCTGGACCGGCGATCCCGAGAAGGCCGATCCGAAACTGATCCTCGACTATCCGCCGCTCGAGGATCCCAGATGGCGCGGCCTGCCGGGTTACATGCACTACAAGGCCAATTGGCTCCTGATTGTCGACAACCTCAGCGACTTCGCGCATCTCGCCTTCGTGCACACCAACACGCTCGGCGGCTCCGAGGAATACGCCTACAAGACCAAGCCGGTCGCGATCGAGAAGCTGGACGACGGTTTCCGTGTCGAGCGCTGGCACATGGGCGCCGAGCCGCCGCCCTACCACAAGAAGGTGATCCCGAACAAAACCGACAAGATCGACCGCCGCAATATCGGCCGCATGATCGTGCCCGGCATCTTCACGCTCGACACGACGTTTGCGCCGGCGGGGCAGGGCGTCGAGAAGGGCGTCCAGGTTCCGGGCACGCGGTCGTACCGCAACGCGCAGTTCATGACGCCGGAGACGCGCTCGACCACGCACTTCTTCTGGAACTATCTGCACGATTTCGACATCGACAATCCGAACATCGCGCTGTCGCTGCGGCACAGCCTCGAGGAAGGGTTCAACGAGGACAAGGATATCATCGAGGCGCAGCAGCGCGTGTTCGACGCCGATCCGGACTATCAGCTGCTCGCGATCGGCGCTGATGCGCCGCTGACCTATTTCCGCTGGCTGTTCGCGCGCAAGCTCGAGGCGGAGAAGGGCACGGCGCGCGCCGCCTAGAGCATGATCCGGAAAAGTGTGGAGCGGTTTTCCGAAAAGATCATGCTCAAACAAGGAGCTAAAGCGCGATGATGATTCAACCCAATCTCATCGCGCTTTGGTCCGCTGAAACGACGGACTTTTGCTGCTTGGCAGCAAGCGGCGCCGGGGTCGCGAGATCGTGACATCCCGGCGTGGCTGCCGCGCCAGCCGGTTTGGCGTAAACTGATCCGACCTGAATTTGTCGGCGTGAAGGTGACCCGCGTTGGCCAGACCATCCCGGTAGCGATCAATCGGTGAATGAGCTTGCCCGAAAAGACGGATCGATCGGATCGAAGTGCGAGCACCAGCTGGGCGCAGGACGCCTGGCTATGGCCGTTTGAAGCCGCGCGATTGGCGCTGGACATATACTCGCAGTGGTACCCTAACCGTCCGCCCGAGCCCACGGATTCGCCGGGCGAAGCGGCGGCGCTGCCCTGGACGACAGCCCATTCGGTCGCGCTTCAGCTGCCGTCGATGTGCCTGCTGGATTTCTCGAGAGCGGCCGAAGGCCGGCCGCTGCTGGTCTGCGCGCCCTATGCGCTGCATCGCGCGCAGATTGCGGATCTTGCCCCCGGCCACAGCCTGATGGAGGCGTTGCAGAAGGCCGGCGTTGCGCGTCTCTATCTCACGGATTGGCGCTCGGCGGCACCGGAGATGCGATATTTCTCGATCGACACCTTTCTGTCCGATCTCAACGTGGCCGTCGACACGATCGGGCCGCCGGTCGACCTTGCAGGTCTCTGTCAGGGCGGCTGGCTGTCGTTGCTCTATGCGGCGCGCTTTCCCGGCAAGGTACGGCGGCTTGTGCTTGCCGGCAGCCCGGTCGACGTCTCGGTACCGTCGGAGCTTTCCCGGATGGTCGCCTCGCTTCCATCGCAAGGCTTCGAGGCGCTGGTCCGTCAGGGGGATGGGATCATCAGCGGCAAGCACATGCTGCAGGCCTGGAGCATCCCGTTCACCATGCGTGACGCGGAAGCGGCGCTGCAGAGGCGGCTCGACCGCAATTCGGAGGATGCGCGGGCGTTGCTCGATCGCTTCACGCGCTGGAATGACGAGACGCTCGATCTGCCGGGCACCTACTACCTCGAAGTGACCGACTGGATCTTTCGCCAGAACCGGATCGCGGCTGGAGACTTCGTTGCGCTTGGCTGCAAGGTCGATCTCGCTGCCGTGAAGCAGCCCGTCTTCCTGCTCGCCGCAGAGAACGACATCGTTGTTCCGCCCGACCAGGCATTTGCGACAGCGCGGCTCTTGGCCACGCCGCCCGCGTGGCTGCAATGCCATACCGAGCCGTGTGGTCACCTCGGACTGTTCATGGGCTGCAAGGCTCTCGCCGGTTCATGGCGCCGGATTGCCCGCTGGCTTCAGTCCGATCTCGGTGAGGCTGCGGGCGAGCGAGCGCGGATCAGCGCGTGAGTGCTAGATGAAAATGCCCCGAATTGCGCTTTGCAATCCGGGGCATCCGGTATCCTTTGGATGACGTGCGTCGCGTCTATTTCGCCGCGACAACCATGATCTCGACATTGTACTGCGGCGCCGCCAGCTTGGCCTCGACGGTGGCGCGGGCCGGGGTGTTGCCCTGCGAGACCCAGCCGTCCCACACCGCGTTCATTTCCGGGAACGTCTTCATGTCGGTGATGTAGATCGTCGCGCTGAGCAGCTTCGACTTGTCGGTGCCGGCCTTGGCGAGGTGGCCGTCGATGATCGCCAGGATGTCCTTGGTCTGGTCGGTGACGCTGCCGCCCGCGGCCTTGCCGGCGACGACGCCGGCGAGATAGACGGTGTTGCCGTGCACGACGGCCTGGCTCATGCGCGGGCCGGTTTCGAAACGCTGAATGCTCATTTGGGTCTCCACTGAATGGCGGGCACTGTCTAACCTGCCGGAGCGAGCGCCGCCACTGCACAATTTGCAGCGCCGTTCACAGAAATCGCTCGAAATTGCTCCGAGATCGGCTCGGCGCAATCAGGTCGGCGGATTCTGCCCATTCGCCCAGCGCGCGAACAGTGCCACTCGCTCGGCCGGCCAGGCGCCATCGCAGGGCATGGTCCCGGCCTTGAGCCGTGCCAGGATTTGTTGGCAGTGCCTGGCGACATCCGCCTCGTTCCAGAGATCGAAGGCGAACAGCATCGAACTGCGGTCCATCGGCCGGAACAACGGCCGGATGTGCTGCTCGAACTGCACGGCCTCGTCGGGACCGGGGAGTGCCACGCTGATCTCGTTCGCGGCCTGCGCATCGCTCGCCGTTGCGGACGGCCGCGCAGCGGGCGTTGCGTTGCAGACCCACCACCATCGCGGCACCGGCATGTTCGGCGGCGGTGTCGCGCCGGCGCCGGAATTCTCCACCGCGATGCGCGAGCCCCATTCGATATAGGCGACGAAGGCGGCGCGGAATTCCGGATCGCTCGGCAGGCCGGCATCGTCGGCACTCTGCACCATGTAGGTCGCCCACAATGCGCGCTGCTCCGGCCGGATCTCCTTGCCGATGTGCTGCGACACCATCCGCCGATAGCCGCCATAGCGCTCGGTGTAGAAGAGCGGACCGCCGAACACCTCGCTGAGCCACGCCGCCACCCGCTCCGGATGGTCCGGCGACATCTCGGCGAACAGCGGCCCGAGCAGCGGATCTTCCGGCACGTAACGACTGTAGAAGATGCGCGTCATGTCGAGCAGCGCCGGATAGCCGCCGGCCCATTCGAACAGCGTCGGCTCGCGCATCGGATCGGGAACGGGATCGCGAAATGCGACGCTCCAGTGCATGCCGCTGCAAAACGGCTTGTTCAGCGACGCGCCGCAGCGGCACAGGCTGGCATGCTCTTGCGACGCGCCCGCGTTCTGTGTGATCGGCGCGCCATCCTCATCGACCAGTTCGACATCGCCGGTGACGCGATAAGGGCCGTCCTTCGACACTTCGATCTGCGGCGGCCGGCTGACGTCGGACAGGCTGGCGTCACGCTTGGGGCCGATACCGATGCCAAGCGCGCCCGAGGGGCATCTGCGCACCGCGTTGAGGAGGTCGTCGAGGCGCGCCCCGCTGGGTGCGATGAAAGGCTGCTCGCCGAGACGAAACACGGAGGTGAGACGGTCGGTGCAGAAGCCGGAATGCGCACAGGTGCCGCGATTGTCGAACACGAACGCCTGCTGCCCGGCATAGACCTCGAGCCTGTCCGGCGCGCGCCGCGGATCCCTCGCGTCGGTGAAGCCGCGCGCGACGTGGCTGTCGTCGCAGAACGGCCTGGTCTGCGATTGTCCGCAGCGGCACAGCCGCATTGGCGCCTCGGCTGCGATGGGCACGCCGAGATGATCGACGATCGGAATGCCGGGCTCCGGTTCGTAGGGCCCGTTGCGTCTGACGACGATGCGTTTGCGCGGCTGTTGCTTGTCGCTTGGACCTTGGGCGGAATTGTCGTCCGTCATGCCTTGCAATGATCCCTGAACTCGCCCAACCCGTGCAATGCGTGCTTAGATGGATCGATGGCGGCTCTCAACGAACCAGATGGAAAGTGCCGCGGGAGAGTTGCAATGATCCGCAAGACCAAGCGCAAATATGGTTGCCCGGTCGAGTTCTCGATCGATCAGCTCAGCGGCAAATGGAAGACCGTGATCCTGAGCCGGCTCAAGGTCCGGCCGATGCGCTACGGCGAATTGCGCCACGACATCCCGCAGCTCAGCGACAAGGTGTTGACCGAGCGCCTGCGCGATCTCTGCAATTCAGGCTTCGTCAGGCAGGAGCGCGGCGGCGGCTCCTCGCGCTATTGCCTGACCAAGCGCGGCGAGATGCTGAAGCCGATGCTGCAGGCACTCTACGATTGGGGCGAAGCCAACGCCGATACGTTCGGCGTCCGCTTCCTCAGCGCGGAGGCGGACTAGAGCAGGAATGCGCAATTTCGGAATATTAGAATAATACCCCTGAGTTGCCCGACGTGTCAAGTTGTCTGGTCGAACGCCGGCCACCGCCGGCTACTTTGCATGGGGTTGTTTTCGATATTTTGGCAGCGCCCCTGCGACGAACGGATTTCCGGCCGGAACCTTAAGCGAGGAGAGTGCGTTCTCGCGGGATGTTGGGGGCAATCAACACAAGGAATGCTCATGCACATCCGTATCTCTACGGCATCCGTCATCGTTGCGGCGCTCTCGCTTGGAACACCTGCCTGGGCGCAGGTGCAGGGAACGCAACCGAAGGCGATGCCGCAGGCTCAATCTGACCAGCCCAATGCCATCCGGAGCATACAGGTCGTGGACATCAAGGAACTCAAGCCCGACGCCCGGTCGAAGGTCGAGGCTGTCGTGGCAAAGGCAAGCGAAGACGACCTGCGGAACCTTCGCGGTTCCATCGACGCGTCTGAAGAAGCGGTATCCGCGCTGAAGGCGAAGGGCCTCAGCTCGGCACAAGTTGTCGCGGTCAATCTCACCAACGGCATCCTGACGCTTTTCACCAAGACGGCCTGATCGCAACACGGCTCGGGGAACTTCCGCTGAAAAGCCCGCCGGTTCACGCCGGCGGGCCAACGACTGGATCTCGGAGTAGCACGCCTCAGTTCACCGCCTTCGCCGCCGCATGTCCCGCGTTGCGGCCCGAGAACAGGCAACCGCCGAGGAACGTGCCTTCCAGCGAGCGATAGCCGTGCACGCCGCCGCCGCCGAAGCCGGCGGCTTCGCCGGCCGCGTAGAGCCCGCGGATGATCTGGTGATCGTTGCCGAATACGCGCGAATCGAGATCGGTCTCGAACCCGCCGAGCGTCTTGCGGGTGAGGATGTTGAGCTTCACCGCGATCAGCGGGCCGTGCTCGGGATCGAGGATCCGGTGCGGCTTCGCGGTGCGGATCAATTTGTCGCCGATATAGCGCCGCGCATTGTGCAGGTTCATGACCTGCGCATCCTTGACGTAGGGGTTGGTGATCTCGCGATCGCGCGCCTCGATCTGGGTTTTGATGGCGTCGAGCTGCAACAGGTCGTTGCCGGCGAGCTTGTTCATGGCGCCGACGAGCTCGGCGAGATTGTCGCGCACGATGAAGTCGGCGCCGTGCTGCTTGAACGCCTCCACCGGCCCCGGCGCGCCCTTGTTGGTGGCGCGCTTGATCGTCATGCGCCAGCTCTTGCCGGTAAGGTCCGGGTTCTGCTCCGAGCCCGACAGCGCGAACTCCTTCTTGATGATGCTCTGGGTCAGGATGAACCACGAATAATCGTAGCCGGTGCCCATGATGTAGTGCAGTTGCCCGAGCGTGTCGGAGCCCGGGAACAGCGGTGCCGGCAGCCGCTTGCCCGTCGCGTCGAACCACAGCGACGACGGACCCGGCAGGATCCGGATGCCGTGACGCGGCCAGATCGGGTTCCAGTTCCGGATGCCCTCGACATAGTGCCACATGCGGTCGCGGTTGATCAGCCGGCCGCCCGCCGCCTCGGTGATGCCGATCATGCGGCCGTCGACATGTTCGGGCACGCCGGAGATCATGAATTTGGGCGGCTCGCCGAGCCGCTTCGGCCAGTTCTGCCGCACCAGATCATGATTGCCGCCGATGCCGCCGGACGCGACGATTACCGCAGGCGCGCGGAAGGAAAAATCGCCGACGGCGTTGCGCGAGGAACTCTTGCCGCGCTGGACTGAGGTCGGTTCCAGGATCGCGCCGCTGACGCCGTTGACCACACCGTTGGTGACGCTGAGCGCATCGACGCGGTGGCGGAACTTGAACACCAGCCGTCCGCTTTTCGCGGCCTCGCGCGCGCGGCGCTCGAACGGCTCGACGATGCCGGGGCCGGTGCCCCAGGTGACGTGGAAGCGCGGCACCGAATTGCCATGGCCCATCGCGTCGTAACCGCCGCGCTCGGCCCAGCCGACCACAGGGAAGATGCGATGGCCCATCGCGCGCAGCCAGTCGCGTTTCTCGCCGGCCGCGAATGCGACATAGGCCTCGGCCCATTTGCGCGGCCAGTAATCCTCTTCGCGATCGAAACCGGCGGTGCCCATCCAGTCCTGTAATGCGAGCTCGACCGAATCCTTGATGCCGAGCCGGCGCTGCTCCGGCGAATCGACCAGGAACAGGCCGCCAAACGACCAGAAGGCCTGGCCGCCGATGCTCTGTTCCCCTTCCTGGTCGAGCACAATGACGCGCTTGCCTGCGTCGGCGATCTCGGTTGCGGCCACGAGACCGGCAAGCCCCGCGCCAATCACGATCACATCTGCATCGTCAGCCATGTTCAGGTCCCCCGTCCCGCAGAGATTCAAGACCGCCTCATTGCGTGCGGTCAACGCCGAATGGACCTTGCCTGTGGCGGCGGAGCACCAACCGCGTGCGCCGCGTTGTTCCAGTTTGGGACCTTTCCCCAGTCCCACTGCAGCGTGCGCGCAACACCCAATTTGAATTTGTTTTGACCGGCTTCGCTCGTCTGGACAAAAATCCGCGCGCGCAACACGCTCACGATTGTCTTGCATCACAGACCAAACAGATTCGGTTTCGACTGGGGCTGGCCAAAATGAAGTTGATGACGGGGTTGCTCGCTGCGGTTCTCCTGCTGGCGGGAATGGGGGTGTCTCAAGCTGTAGTCAGGATCGCCGACGATCGCGGCGGCAAGATCGGCGTCTATGTCGACAGGTATCAGGACCTGCGGACTTCGGGCGAGACGGTCATCATCGACGGGCTGTGTGCCTCGGCCTGCACCATCGTGCTCGGCAAGGTTCCTCACGACCGGATCTGTGTGACCTCGCACGCCAGCCTCGGCTTCCACGCAGCCTGGGATTACGGCGATAACGGCCGTCCGGTCCCCAATCCCGAAGCCACCCATATGCTGTACCTGATGTATCCGCCGGCGGTACGCAGATGGATTTCGGGGCGTGGTGGCCTGACCCGGCGCATGATCTTCCTGCGCGGCAAGCAACTGCAGGCGCTGTACAAGCCGTGCTATCTCAACGCCCAGGCCTCGGCGCCGAAGCCCGCGCACTAAGCTCCGGCTGCTTCTCTGTTTGACCCTCGTCGGCCATTGGCCTCGGCAGACGCCGGGGCATGAACGCGCCGGCACCGGATTAGCTCGCCATCATTTGACGGCCTGCGACCGCCATTGCGCTTGCTGCCTGCCGGAACCCGGCTTATCTCAGCCTCATGGTTCAGCCGATCTCCACCCGATCCGAGCTCGTAACGGCTCCACAGACCCGGGTGGCGTCTGCGATCCTGTGGGGTGCGGCCGGCATCGGCGGATTGGCCCTGCTTGCCGCTGCCGCGCTCTGGTTCCACTACGGGACCGCGGTGTTTTTCGAAATGATCACGGCCGGCATCTCCGCCTGCTTCTGACAAGGACGCCCTCGCATCATGCCCCGGACCACGCGCCCATTGGTGATCTTCGCTGCCTTCGCGGGCAGTCTGGCGGTCGGCCTGTTCCTCATGCTGTGGGCGATCGGCGGCTTGCGCACCGTTGCCGCGCCGGCCGCGATCGGCGGGGCGTTCCAGCTCACCGACCAGTCCGGCCAGACCGTTACCGACAAGAACCTCCAGGGCAAGCCGACCCTGATTTTCTTCGGATTCACCCATTGCCCGGATATCTGCCCGACCTCGCTGTTCGAGATCTCGGAGGTCCTGAAGGCGATGGGCAAGGACGCCGATCGCGTGAATGCCTATTTCGTCTCGGTCGATCCGGAACGCGACACCGCCACCGCAATGAAGGATTACCTGTCGAGCTTCGATCCGCACCTCAAGGGCCTGACCGGCGATCCCGCCGCGATCGCCAAGGTCCTGTCGAGCTATCGTGTCTACGCCAAGAAAGTGCCGCTGAAGGATGGCGACTACACGATGGACCACACCGCGCTGATCTATCTGATGGACCGCGACGGTCATTTCGTCGCGCCGTTCAATCTGAAACGGACGCCGGAAGAAGCGGCGGCCGATCTCAAACGGTACCTCTGATCGCCATTTCCGGTTCAGAATTAACCCAATCGGCGCTCGCTTCAGGCGCCGATTCGGCTATAAGCCGTTCAATTTCCTGAAATTGCCGGTTATGCCAAATCCGCCTGTCCAGCCCTTTGCCGTCCGTTCGCACCAGCTTCGCCTGGCCGCGGGCATGATCGCGGCTGCCTTGCTGGCCTTGGCGTACCCTGCAATTGCACAGACACCCCCCGCACAGGCGCCGGCAGCCAAGACGGCTCCTGCTCCGGCTCCGCCCACCAAGGCGGCCCCCGCACAAGCGACACCTTCGGCGCCGGCTGCACCGCAGGCAGCGCCTGCGGCCCCCGCGGCAACCCAGGCGGCCCCGACCCTGCCGCCCAAGGCCGCCGCCGAGGCCGCGCCGCAGGCGGTGCCGGGTTTCTGGGACCCGCGGCGCCGGCCGGACCGCCCGGACCTGTCGCGCCTCACCGTGATCCGCTTTCTGACCGAGACCGACTATCCGCCGTTCAATTTCACCGGTCCCGACGGCAATCCGGCCGGTTTCAACGTCGACCTGGCGCGCGCGCTCTGCGACGAGATCAAGGTCACCTGCACCATCCAGATGCGCCGCTTCGAGACCCTGATCGATGCCCTGGCGACCAACCGGGGCGACGCCATCATCGCGTCGATGGCCGTGACGCCGCAGCTGCGCGCCAAGGTCGATTTCACCGATCCCTATTACCGCGCGCCGGCCCGCTTCGTGTCGCGCCGTGACAACGCGATGCCGGAAATCCGCCCGGAATATCTCGAGAGCAAGAAGGTCGGCGTCATCGCCGGGACCTCGCACGAGGCCTACCTCAAGGCGATGTTCACCGACGCCGAGATCCATTCCTATCCGGATAACGACGCGCTGCGCGCGGCGCTGCGCCGCGGCGAGGTCGACTTCATCTTCGGCGATGCGATCTCGCTCGCGTTCTGGATCAACGGCACCGATTCCGCCGAATGCTGCGCCTTTGCCGGCGGCCCCTTTGTCGAGAGCCGCTATTTCGGCGAGGGCGTCGGCATCGCCGTCCGCAAGGGCAACGACCTGCTCCGGCAGTCGCTGAACTGGGCACTGTTCCGGATCTGGGAAAAAGGCCGCTTCACCGATCTGTGGCTGCGCTATTTCTCGGTCAGCCCGTTCTGAGTTCGTCATTCCGGGATGGTCCGTAGGACCAGACCTCAGGGGTGCAATTGCACCCCGGGGAATCTCGAGATTCCGGGTCCGATGCTGCGCATCGCCCCGGAATGACGACAAACGTCCCGTCGTTTTGCATTTTGCCGCGAAAGCGTTAGTTTTCGCGGCCTTTTTGGAGAGAACCTGAGGAATGTCCGTGATTGATCCTTCTGCCAGCCCGAGCGACCTGCGGGCGCTCGCCGAACAATCCAACGCCTGGCCGTTCGAGCAGGCGAAAGCGATTGTGGCGCGGCTGAAGAAAAATCCCAAGGACGAGGTGCTGTTCGAGACCGGCTACGGCCCGTCGGGCCTGCCGCATATCGGCACGTTCGGCGAGGTCGCGCGCACCACGATGGTGCGCCACGCCTTCCGCGTGCTCACCGAGGACAAGATCAAGACGCGCCTGCTCGCCTTCTCCGACGACATGGACGGCCTGCGCAAGGTGCCGGACAACGTGCCGAACAAGGAGCTGCTGGAGCAGCATCTAGGCAAGCCGCTGACCAAGGTGCCCGATCCGTTCGGCACCCATCCGAGCTTTGGCCAGCACAACAATGCGCGGCTGCGCGCCTTTCTCGACCAGTTCGGCTTCGACTACGAGTTCGCGAGTTCGACCGAGTACTACACCTCCGGCCGCTTCGACGCCGCGCTGCTACGCATGCTGGAGCGGATCGAGAAGGTGATGGCGATCATGCTGCCGTCGCTGCGCGAGGAGCGCGCGGCGAGCTACTCGCCGTTCCTGCCGATCTGCCCGCGCACCGGCCTCGTGCTCTACGTGCCGGTGACGGCGCACGACGCCAAAGCCGGCACGATCTCCTACGAGGATCCCGATACCAAGGAGAGCGTCACGGTTCCTGTCACCGGCGGCCGCTGCAAGCTGCAATGGAAGCCGGACTGGGCGATGCGCTGGTACGCGCTCGGTGTCGACTATGAAATGGCCGGCAAGGACCTGATCGACTCGGTGAAGCTGTCGGGCAAGATCTGCTCGGCGCTCGGCGGCACGCCGCCGGAAGGTTTCAACTACGAACTGTTCCTCGACGAGAAGGGCCAGAAGATCTCGAAGTCGAAGGGCAACGGCCTGACGATCGACGAGTGGCTGCGCTATGCCTCGCCGGAATCGCTGTCGCTGTTCATGTATCGCGAGCCCAAGGCGGCGAAGCGGCTCTATTTCGACGTCATCCCGCGCAATGTCGACGATTACCAGCAATTCCTCGACGGCTTCACGCGGCAGGAAGCGCGGCAGCAGCTGCAGAATCCGGTCTGGCACATCCATTCCGGCAAGCCGCCGCAGGCCGACATGCCGGTCACCTTCCAGCTGCTGCTGACGCTGGTGTCGTCGTCGAACGCGGAGAATGCCGAGACGCTGTGGGGTTTCATCGGCCGTTATCGTCCGGGCGTGACGCCGCAGACCCATCCGAAGTTAGATGCGATGGTCGGCTACGCCATCAACTACTATCGCGACTTCGTGGCGCCGACCAAGCAGTTCCGCGAGCCGACCGACGGAGAGCGCGCCGCGCTGCAGGATCTGCGCGATGCGCTCGCCAACATGCCGGCGAACGCGAGCGCGGAAGACATCCAGAACGTGGTCTATGAGATCGGCCGCCGCGAGCCGTTCCTCGACATGGTCAAGAAGGGCAAGGACGGCCGTCCCGGCGTCTCGCTCGACTGGTTCAACATGCTCTACCAGGTGCTGCTCGGCCAGGAGAAGGGCCCGCGCTTCGGCTCCTTCGTCGCGGTCTACGGCGTGCAGAACGCGGTCAACATGATCGACGGCGCGCTGGCGCGGTCGTCGTAGGGATCGCGCCGCTCATCGCCGCTCGGCCTGCGCCGCGTCGCGCAGGCCGTCGCTGGTGGCGCGCAACAGCGTCAGCAGCAGGCCGTTGAGCGGCGTCGGCACGCCGTGCCGTTCGCCGGCCGCGACGATCGCGCCGGTGAGAGCGTCGGCTTCGAACGGGCGTCCCGCGACACGATCGAAATACATCGAGGTGCCGGCGTCCGGCGGATAGGTCAACAACGTCGCCAGCATCAGCTCGGCCTCGTCGGGCGCGAGCTGGGCGCCGTCGGCGCGGCCGACATTCGCGGCCTCCTCGAGGATGGCGCGGCACAGCGCCTTGACGTCCGCGCGGCGGAACACCGCCTGCCGCTGCAAGGTGAGCGCGGTGATCGGATTGGCGACCGCATTGAGCAGAAGCTTGCGCCACGCCAGCGTGGTGAAATCGGCGGAGCCGCCGCACGCGCATCGCCGTGCCATCCAGCAGCGCTTCGAACGCGCGTCCGTCTGTGTCATCGGCAACCGCGAATTCATGCTCGCCGGCGCGGCGGAAACGGACGCGATCCGGCGCCAGCCGCTCGCCGTTGTAATAGACGATGGTCGGAACGACCGTGGCGGCGCCGACCAATGACGCCAGCCGCTCCGCGTGGCCGATGCCATTCTGCAGCACCGCGACGCGCGTCCGCGGCCCGCACAGCCTTTGCAGCCAGGGCGCGCTCGATTCCGTGTCCTGCGCCTTGGTCGACAACAACACCCAGTCGACCGGCGTAGCCGCTGCCGGATCGGTGAGGGCGCGCAGCGGCACTTCCACCGTGCCTTCCGCCCGCTCGACCGTGAGCCGATCGAGCGGCCGCCGGACACAGGCGATCACGTCATGCTTGTCGACCGCGCGCAGCAGGCCGGCGATGATGCCGCCGATGCTGCCGAGACCGACGATGGCGATGGTCTTGCGGTCGGATGGTCCTGTCATTGCGTAACTCCGGGCTTTGCGGAGTGGGTTGCGTTGGGTTGGAAAGTCAGGCCGCTCATGTGGCTTTCCGCCGCAGCCAACGAAGCCGCCGATCCGCCGTCTTCGCAGCGCATCATCACATAATGACGCCAAGCCCGCAAAATTCGGATAGCAGGCCATCGGCAATTTCACCGGAGCCTGGCGCCGGATTGCGCTACACTCGCATCCATAAAATCAGCAGGGCCTCCGCCGAGAGGCCGGCACAGACGGGAGCATGCGCATGCAGTTCAGGGTTTCGCCGACATCGCTGCAGGACAGTTCGAGCGCCGAGGAATGGCAAGCGCGGGTCGATCTCGCGGCGGCGCATCGGCTCGCCTACATCCACGGCTTTTCGGAAGGTATTTTCAACCATCTCACCTTGGTGGTGCCCGGCCGCACCGACCGCTACTACCAGATCCCGTTCGGCATGCACTGGTCGGAAGTGACAGCATCCTCCTTCATGGAGGTCGGCATCGACGATGCCGAGGTGAAGCGCGGCGAGGGTGAGGTCGAGCGCTCCTGCTTTTGCATCCATGCGCCGATCCACAAGGCGCTGCCGCAGGCCAAGGCCGTGTTCCACACCCACATGCCCTATGCGAGCGCGCTGACGCGGCTCGAGGATCCGCGGATCAAGGAGATCGGCCAGACCGAGGTCGGGCTGTCGGAGGCGATTGCCTATGACGACCTCTACACCGGCCCCGCGCTCGATCCCGAGGAAGGCGCGCGGCTCGCCAAGGTGATCGGCAACAAGACCATCCTGTTCATGGCCAATCACGGCATCTCGACCGTCGGCGAGACGGTCGCCGATGCCTATGACCGGCTCTATTACATCGAGCGCGCCGCACAGGTGCAGATCTACGCGATGTGGACCCAGCAGCCGCTCAAGCAATTGCCGCAGCATGTGGTGGAGAAGACCAAACGCGATTTCCGCGACGACCATCTCTACAACGGCCCGTCCCCGGCGCAGCGGCATTTCGATGCGCTGAAGCGGATGCTGGATCGCAAGGAGCCGGACTACGCGGCGTAAGGCTGGCAGGGAGCGCGCCGCAACCTCCGCCGTCGTCCCGGCGAAAGCCGGGACCCATAACCACAGGGTCATGTTGTCGAAGCCAGCTGTGGCCCCAGATCGCTCAAGCACAATGAGTGGTGGTTATGGGTCCCGGCTCGCGCTTCGCTTGCCCGGGACGACGCCGGCGTTTACCTGCCCAATCACTGGCTCGCCCACACCACGCGTGCGATCCACGCGACTTCCTCGACGTCGAGCATGCGGTCGGGGTGCTCCGGATTGAGCGATGCGAGTTCCAGCATCTTGGCGGTGCGGCGTCTCAATTCCTTCACCATCACCTCGCCGCCGGTCGTGCGCACCACCACGCGGTCGCCGCGGCGGATCGCGGTCGCGGGTGACACCACGATGATGTCACCTTCGCGATAGGCCGGTTTCATCGAGTCGCCCTCGATCTCCAGCGCATAGGCGTGTTCGTCTGATGTCGCCGGTAGCGCCACTTCGTCCCAGCCCTTGCCGGCGGGAAAGCCGCTGTCGTCGAAATAGCCGCCGGCGCCGGCCTGCGCGAAGCCGATCAGCGGCACCGACTGTCCGCCGCGCGCGCCATCGCCGAGCAACTGCACGAAGGTCTCCATGCTGGCATTGCTCGCGGCCAGCGCCTTGGAGAGCGATTCGGTCGAGGGCCAGCGCTCGCGCCCGTCGCCGGTCACGCGCTTGGATTTGTTGAAGGTGGTGGGGTCGAGTCCGGACTGCTTGGCAAGGCCGGACGGCGACAGCCCGGCGCGTTCGGCGAGCCGGTCGAGCGCGGCCCAGACCTGCGCGTGGGTCAGCGGTCGGGTGGCTTTGGGCTGTTTGGCCATCGAGGGTATCCCGGATGGTAGGAATTATTGCCTGAAACTTGGCGTTTTCGCAAATCTGTCGGCCGATGTGTCCCGGCACCGCTTGAGTTGCGCCGCCGCCGCCGATACGGTCCCTCGCTCGCCAGATGGCGTCTGGGGCATTTCCCCTCAAATCCGGATAAAACCCCAAGGGACTCAAGGACAAAAGGGAAGGCCGGCCCGTGCCGATGATCTACAAAATCACCCCCGCTTCGGCCTGGCGCGAGGCCGAACGGCAGGGCGTGTACCGGGGCAGTGCCGACGACAAACGCGACGGCTTCATCCATTTTTCCACCGCCTCCCAGGTGGCCGAGACCGCGCGCAAGCACTACCACGGGCAAACCGGCCTGTTCCTGGTCGCCGTCGATGCCGATGCGCTGGGCGATGCCCTGCGCTGGGAGCGGTCGCGCAATGACGAGCTGTTCCCGCATCTCTATGGCGAGCTCGACCTAGGCGCCGTCACCGAGATCCTCGACCTGCGCGCGCGCTCCGACGGTGGCCACGACGTTCCGGAGCTCAAGCCGTGATCCGTGCCTTCGACGCCTTCTCGCTGCCGCTGCTGCGTTGGTTCGATCCCGAGGATGCCCATCGCATGGCGATCCAGGGCCTGAAGCTGCTGCCGCCGATCCGGCAGCGGCCGGATGACCCCAAGCTCGCGGTGCGCGCCTTCGGACTCAACTTTCCAAACCCGATCGGCATGGCGGCGGGTTTCGACAAGAGTGCGGAGGCGCCCGACGCGCTGCTGCGGCTCGGCTTCGGCTTTGTCGAGATCGGCTCGGTGACGCCGAAGCCGCAAGGCGGCAACCCGCGGCCGCGGCTGTTTCGCCTGGAGCGCGACGAGGCCGTCATCAACCGCATGGGCTTCAACAATGACGGTGCGGAGGCCGTGCTGCGGCGGCTCGCCGCGCGCGCCAGCGCCGGCGGCATTGTCGGGGTCAATGTCGGGGCCAACAAGGATTCGCCCGACCGCGCAGCCGATTATGTGAAGCTGATCGAGACGTTTGCGCCGGTCGCGAGCTATTTCACCGTCAATGTCTCCTCGCCGAACACGCCCGGCCTGCGCAATCTGCAGCAATCGGCGGCGCTCGACGATCTGCTGGCGCGGGTCATCGATACCCGCGAGCGCGTGCGCAAGAACGCCGGCGATTCGCCGGTCCTGCTCAAGATCGCGCCCGACCTCAGCCTCGCCGAGCTCGACGACGTCGTGCACATCGCCCGCTCGCGCCGCGTCGACGGCATGATCGTCGCCAACACCACGCTGGCGCGGCCCTCGACCTTGCGCGAGGAGAATCGCGCCAAGGAGCAGGGCGGCCTGTCGGGCCGTCCGCTGTTCCGGCTGTCGACGCGGATGGTGGCCGAGACCTATGTCCGTGTCGAAGGCGCGTTTCCGCTGATCGGCGTCGGCGGCATCGATAGCGGCGGCGCCGCACTGACCAAGATCCGTGCCGGGGCCAGCCTGATCCAGCTCTATTCCTCGCTGGTCTACAAGGGCCTTGGCCTCGTCGACGACATCAAGCGCGATCTGTCCTCGACCCTGCTGCGCACCGGCCGCGACTCGCTGTCGGAAATCGTCGGCGCCGATGCGGCGACGATTACAGCCGAGGAGTGGCCGGTGAGGTAGGTGCGGGTAGCCCGGATGAAGCGAAATCCGGCCGCGCCCTAACCTCCCCTTGAAAAGGGGAGGTCGCTTTGCTCGCCAGAGCAAAGCGGGTGGGGATCAGCTCTCTCCATGAGCTGCGTCGCCTGTGGCTGACCCCCATCCCGACCTTCCCCCTTTCAGGCAGGGGTGTCCGGGGAAATTCAGGCATAGCGGAGCTCCATCTGGTCAGGTGAGATGGTTGATTTCCGACGGCTGGGGTTGATGGGCGGAGGTTTGTCGATGGCAGCGAGGGATCGACGCGTGAGCAGGAGCTGGCCGACGAGTTCGGCGAACCTGAGCGGGAGCATTTTGATGCAGTTGGTGTGAGCGGCGATGCGCAGCAGCAGGTAGGCAATCATCGCAGCGAGCACCTGAAGGCGGATCGCGTTGTCGTTGACGCCGAGGAACTTGCGAATATCGAGATGCTGCTTGATCCAGCGGAACAGCAGCTCGATTTGCCATCGGCTCTTGTAGAGGGCGGCGATCTCGACGGCGCTACGGGCAAGGTCGTTGGTCAGGAGTGTGATCTTGCCGCCTTTCTCGCGTCTGATCTTGATGCGGCGGAGCGGGATTGGAAGGCGCGAATCGCCCTTGCTGGTGAGCTTCACCTCGTCATCGGCAAGGATTTCGAAGCCATCCCCGTTACGCTTGCGGATGGCGCGATGCCTGAGCGAGCGAAGACGGATGCTCGTCTTCGCCCGGGTAACGAAGAAAGCCTTGCTATCATTGATCTTCTGCCACCAGTCGAAACGGCAATAGCCCTTGTCAAACACATAGGTGGTGGCGGGCTGGATTGGGGTCTGTCGGCCGATCTCGATGTCATTGACGTTCGCGGCCGTCATCTCGACGCAGGTCGGGACATCGCTCCTTGGGTCGTAGACGACATGCAGCTTCATGCCGCGGATGCGGCCGTTCCACGTCGCCCAACTGCAGACCTTGCCGAGCGGGATCGGACTGGCGTCGATCAGACGCACCATCTCCATGCCTTCACTCCGCAGCTGGCGACGCGCCATCGCCGACAGCGCCGCAAAGGTTTGCGCGAAAATGCCGATCGGACGGCGGGCATTGGCATCGGACAACGTCGAGCGCGACAGCTTGCCGGTTCCCAAGTGATAGTGATGCTGCGAATTGGCGTTGAAGCCAGTCACCACCCCGCGCAGACTGCTGTTGCCGCTAAGCTGGGCATAGATCAGCGCCACCAGATGATCCCAGCTCCTGAACGACTTGTCGTAGGCATCCCCGTCCAGACGATCCACAACCGTCTGAAACTGCCGTCGATTGATCGGTTCAAGCAGCCTTCCAAAAATGCTACCGCGATATCGCATGCTCGGCCCTCTGTGTCTCGACAACCAGAAAAGACCGATTTGCCTCGGTCCTGCCGAGCATGCACCGCGACACAGTGAATCATTCCCCGGACACCCCTGCCTTTCAGGGGGAAGGGGAAGAGAACTTCGTAGCCCGGATTGCGCTTCGCTCCATCCGGGCTACGGACTTACGCCGTCTTGAACGTCTTCCGCAGCAGCGCCGGATAGCGCAGGCCCTGCAGGCCGCCGCGCGCGACGTAGAAGCCGAGCAGCGCGATCCACAGGCCGGTGTTGCCGAACGAGCTGAGCGCCCACCAGGTGGCGAGGAAGATCGCGAGCGAGGCCAGCATCAGATTACGCATCTCGCGCGCCCAGGTCGCGCCGACATAGATGCCGTCGAAGCCGAACGCGAACACGCCAGGCAGGGGTGCCAGGATCACGAACGGCAGGAACGCGCGCGCATAGCGGCGCACGTCGTCGCTGGTCGTCATCAAATTGATCAGCGCCGGTCCGAACAGCGCGAACAGCACCGATACGACCAGCGCAAAGCCGATGCCCCACAGCAGCACCAGCCGGGTCGAATCGGAAAAGCCGCGTACATCGCGTGCGCCGAAGGCGCGGCCGCACAGCTGCTGGGCGGCATTGGCGAGGCCGTCGAGGAAGAAGGCGCTGACCAGCAGGAAATTGTTCAGCACCGAATTCGCCGCCAGCGTCACGTCGCCTTCGCGCGCGCCCTTGGCGGTGAAGAACAGGAACACGACGATCAGCGCCGCGGTGCGGACCATGATGTCGCGATTGACCGTCAGCATGCGCATCAGCTTGGCGCGGTCGAACAGCGTCGCCGCGGGAACGGCGAAGCCGCCTTGCGAGATCTGCCACGCCACCACGATGCCGGCGGCGAAACCGGCGGTCTCGGCGAGCACGGCGGCGATCGCGGCACCGGCAATGCCGGCGCCGTAGACCTGCACCAGCAGCACGGTCGCGGCCATGTTGATCAAATTGATCACGATCTGCAGCGCCAGCGCCAGATTGGCGCGGGCCTGGCCGACCAGCCAGCCGAGGATGACGTAATTGGCGAGCGCCAGCGGCGCCGACCAGATCCGGATCATGAAATAGGCTTTGGCCGCGCGCGTGACGCCTTCGCTGCCGCCCATCAGCTGGAACGTGACCGCGGCGAGCGGCACCTGCAGCGCGATCAGCGCCGCGCCGATCAGGCCGGCGACGATGAAGCCGCGCACCAGGATGGCGGCATATTCCTTGATCTCGCCGGCGCCCTGCGCCTGTGCGGTGAAGGCCAGCGTGCTCATGCGCAGGAAGGCGAACAGCCAGAACAGGCAGTCGAAGATCACCGAGGCCATCGCCACGCCGCCGAGCAGCGCGGCGTCGTCGAGGCGGCCGATCGCGGTGGTCGAGACGATGCCGATCAGCGGCGTGGTCAGGTTGGCGACCATCGCGGGGCCGGCGATGGCGAACACCTGACGCGTCGTGATCTTCGGGTGGATGGGTGCGTGCATGGCTACAATTGCAAGGAATATCCGTTTCTATCGCGACATCCGTCGCGCGACCATGCCGGAATTGTTCTCAGAGCAATGCGATGGCGGAAGATCGGCGGGCAAGGCATTGCTTGGTCAGAGCGCCACGACCATGCCGTCGCTCGCCGCCGTGTAGGGCAGGTGGTCGATGCGGCCGAGCATGTCGTCGCTCATATGGGTCAGCACCACGCGCCTGGCGTTGATGGCGGGCAAATGCGCTTCCAGCGTCTTCAGGCTGAGATGGTTCTTGACCATTTTGTCGTACATGTAGGCTTCGGCGATGAAGAGGTCGGCGTCCTGCGCCGCCGGGATCAGTGCGTCGGTCCATTCGGTGTCGGCGCTGTAGCTGATGATGCGGCCTTCCGCCTCGACGCGGTACGCGAGGAACGGCCCGCCGGACTCGCCATGCACGACAGGGTAGGGCGTCACGGTCACCTCGCCGAAGCTGCGCGTTTCGCGCGGCGCCAGCGTAACGACGGACAGATCGAAGCGTTGTTTGGTTTTGGAGGAATGCTCGAACATCACCTCCATCACCGCAGGCAGTTTCGTTTCGATGCCTTCGGGCCCTGCGATCACCAGCGGCCGGGTGCGGCGGGAGAACTGCGCGTCGAGCAGGAAGAACGGGAGGCCGGCAAAATGGTCGCCATGGAAATGCGTGATCAGGATCAGGTCGATCGCGTCGCGGTCGATCTCGAGCCGCTTCATCGCCGGCAGCGATGAGGCACCGCAATCGATCAGGAAATTGCTGCGCGCACCGCTGACGTGGAAACAGGTGTTGAAGCGGCCGCCGGAGCCGAATGCATCGCCGCAGCCGACAAATCGCAATTGCATCGGCTGCGAACTCCCTGAGATCAGCGGCCGCGCGGCGCGCCGAACAGCCGCGACAACAGCCAGATCGGAATCACGATGACGGCGCCGAGCAGGAAGTAGCGCCAGGCCCAGTTGATCGCATCGAAGCCGAAATCCCAGATGCTCTGGAACAGCCTGCGGATGCTGTTGAGGATGTTCCATGGATCGAGGCCGATCGCGGCGAGCACGACACCGACCAGAATCGACAGCAAAATCAACCGGAACGCCACAGAGAGCGGCGATCCGCCGAGAAAGCGGTACAGGCCGTCACTCCGGCCGGCCGGCAAGTCCCGGATGTCGTTTGGCATTGCTGTCTCCAATAGCGTTTTCGCGCGAAGTGGGCACCGGTTCGCGTGAAGAAAACGCGTCAAAACAAAACCTAGACCTCGATTCTGATCCCATCAGAACCGAGGTCTAACGGAATCGCCCGCATTATAGGTCACGGCGGTGCACATGGGAAACCCGCGCACCGCGATCAATGGCTGTCATGCGCGCTTGGGATTTAACTTCCTGTCATGGAGATTAACATCCGTTCAAGCGTCTCCAGCCGGTCGGCTTCGCGCGGCGGCTTGTCCCAGCGGAGGCGGCTGATCCGGGGGAAGCGCATTGCGACGCCGGACTTGTGACGCGGCGAGCGCTGCAAGCCCTCGAAGGCGACCTCCAGCACCAGCCCCTGATCCGGCTCGTGCACGACATGCCGCACCGGGCCGAACTTCTCGGTGGTGTTGCGGCGGACGAAGCGGTCGATCTGCAACAGCTCCTCGTCGGTGAAGCCGAAATAGGCCTTGCCGACCGGCACCAGCTCGTCGCCGGCCTCGCCATGGGTCCAGACCCCGAACGTATAGTCGGAGTAATAGGAGGAGCGCTTGCCGTGGCCGCGCTGGGCATACATCAGCACGGCGTCGATGATGTGCGGATCGCGCTTCCACTTCCACCACGGACCTTTCGGCCGTCCGGGCAGATAGGGCGCGTCGCGCCGCTTCAGCATCACGCCTTCGACCGCGCCGGCATCGTCGCCGGCGCCCGCACTCTTGGGATCGGCGCGCGCCGCGGCCAGCTCTTCCCAGCTCGCGAACGGGACGGTTGGCGACAGATCGATGCGCGGATCGTTCAGCTTGGCCACGAAGGCTTCGAGATGCGCGCGGCGTTCGGTGAAGGGCAGCTCGCGCAGATCGTTCTCGTCGTCGCCGAGCAGGTCGTAGGCGCGCAGGTGGATCGGAAATTCCTTGATCAGCTTCGGCGAAACGACCTTCCGGTTCAGCCGCTGCTGCAGGACGTTGAAGGTCTGCACGCGGCGGTCGCGCAGCACAAGCAACTCGCCGTCGATCGCGCCGGGCAGATGCAGCGACGGCACCAGATCCGGAAAGCTGCCGGTGATATCCTCGCCGGTGCGCGAATAGAGCCGCGCCTGGACGTGGCCGCGCGCATCGCGGCCGGACACCGCCTGCACCCGGATGCCGTCCCATTTCCATTCCGCGCTGAAATCGGCGGCGTCGAGATTGGCGAAATCGCTATTCTCGATCGCGTGCGCCAGCATCACCGGGCGGAACGGCGCAGGGTCGCGGTTGACCGGTTTGTCTCCGCGGCCCTCGAGCCAGGCGAACAGGTCGAGATAGGGCGGCGACAGGCCCGGCCACAGCAGCTCGATCTCGTGCGGGTCTTTGTCGCCGAGCGCCGCCGCCGCGGTCTTCGCCAGCCGCGCCGAGATCCCGATCCGCATCGCGCCGGTGACGAGTTTCAAGAGCGCCCAGCGCCCGGTCTCGTCGAGCTCGTCCAGCCAGCGCGCCAGCTGCGCCGGCAGCTCGGCCTTGCTGAGCGTGCGCAGCGTGATGACGACATCAGTCAGCGTCGGGGGAGGCGGGTTGTTGTGGCCCGGCAGCTCCGCCCTCGGCCACATCAGCGCGACTGTTTCCGAAAGATCGCCGACGTAATCATAGGAGTAGCCGAACAGCACCGGGTCGGCGCGTTCGGTGATCAGGTCGCGGATCAGGCCGGGCTTGGCGTGCTTGAACGACAGCGCGCCGGTCAGTGCCGCCAGCGCGTAGCCGCGGTCGGGGTCCTCGGTCTCGCGGAAATAGGCGACCAGCAGCTTGATCTTGTTGTTGCGGCCGGGCTCGTAGGCGAGGCGGTCGAGCAGCTCGGCAAAGCGGTTCATGTTTCCGCCTCGCCGGCGGGCTGGGTCTCGCCGGTCAGTGCGGCCGTCTCGCCTTCATCCTCGTCGCCATAGCCGACCAGATCGAGCGGCCGCGCGGCAAGGCCCCTGGTCTTGCACCAATGCACCAGCGCATCTTCCTGGCCGTGGGTGACCCAGATCTCGCCGGCACCAGTGGCGGCGATCGTCGCCGTCAGCCCGTCCCAATCGGCATGATCCGAGATCACCAGCGGCAGCTCGACGCCGCCTTGCCTGGCCCGGGCGCGCACGCGCATCCAGCCCGAGGCGAATGCGGTGACTGGATCGGGAAAGCGGCGCGTCCAGACATCGGATGTCGCGCTTGGCGGTGCCAGCGTGATGGTGCCGGCAAGCTCGGCCTTCTTCATGCCGCGCGCGGGCCGGAGCTCGCCGAGCGCAATGCCGCGCTCCTGATAGTAATAGGTGATCTTCTCCATCGCGCCATGCAGGTAGATCGGCGCGTCGTAGCCGGCCTCGCGCAGCAGCGCGATCACGCGCTGCGCCTTGCCGAGCGAATAGGCGCCGACCAGATGCGCGCGCTCCGGGAACAGTTTGACCGAGGCCAGCAGCTTGTTTACTTCGCCGGCGGCATCGCCATGGCGGAACACCGGCAATCCAAACGTCGCCTCTGATATGAAGACGTCGCAGGGCACCAGCTCGAACGGCGCGCAGGTCGGGTCGCGCGCATCCTTGTAGTCGCCGGAGGCGACGATGCGGGTGTCCTTGCAGGTGACCGATATCTGGGCGGAGCCCAGCACATGACCGGCGGGATGAAACGTCACCGTGACGTCGCCGAGCCTGATCTCCTCGCCATAGGCGATCGCCTGCACAGAGCCGGCGAAGTTCTCGCCGTAGCGCAGCCGCATCATGTCGAGCGTTTCCTGGGTCGCGAGCACAGCGCCGTGGCCCGCCCGCGCATGGTCGGAATGGCCATGGGTGATCAGTGCCCGCTCGACCGGCCTGACAGGATCGATGTGGAAGCCGCCGGGCTTGCAGCAAAGCCCGGCCGGGACGGGCATCAGGATGTCTTGCGGGCGCATCGCCCCTATATAGGCGCTCGATCCGCGATGTTTAGCCGGATCCGCGGGCTTGACCCGTGCATCCATCTCCGGAAAAAGTCCGTGCTTTGATGGATGGCCGGACCCGGCCGAGATTGGTTCCTTAAAGCGAATGGCCCCCCGCCTGTTTCTGTCCTCCGGCGATCTCGTCGCCGACCGCCGCTACGAGTTCGCGCGCGACCTGCAATTGAAGGGCGATCTGCCGGCTGCCGCCGAGCTGCTCGAACAGGCAATCGAGCTTGTGCCGAAATTCCCGTCGGCCTGGTACACGCTGGGCAAGATCCGCCTGGAGCTCGGTCAGCGCGAGGCCGCGATCGCAGCGTTCCGCGGCGCGCGCGACGCCGATCCCGAAGACCGGCATGGCGCCGGCCTTCGTCTGATGCAGCTCGGCGTCGAGGCCGTCAGTTCGATGCCGCCGGGCTATGTCCAGACGCTGTTCGATCAATATGCGCCGCGCTTCGAGGCCGCGCTGGTCGGCGATCTCGGCTATCGCGGCCCGGCACTGCTGTTCAAGGCGGTGCTGTCGGTGCGTGCGGGCGCAAAGAAACCGGCCTTCTTCAAGCGTGCGATCGATCTCGGCTGCGGCACCGGGCTGGCGGCCGGCGCATTCGCCCGGCATGTCGATCGCTTCATCGGCATCGACCTGTCGCCGCGCATGATCGACAAGGCGCGCGCCACCGGCCTCTATGCCGAGCTCGAGGTCGACGACATGTTGAAGGCCGTTTCGGCCAGGCGCGAGGCCAGCGCCGAATTGATCCTGGCCGCGGATGCAATGGTCTATGTCGCCGATCTCGCGCCGGTGCTCGCCGAGGCCAGCCGTGTGCTGGTGGCAGGCGGCGTGCTCGCCTTCACGGCCGAGACCCATGACGGCGAAGGCGTCATCATCGGCGAGGGACTGCGCTACGCCCACAGTGCAGCTTACGTGCGCGACTCCGTCGCTGCCGCGGGGCTGACGCTGGCCCAGCTCGACGATCTCTCGGCGCGCAATGAAGACAATATCCCGGCACCCGGACTCGTCGCCGTGGCCGTGAAGCCGTGACGCTTTTCACCCTCTCCCCCTGTGGGAGAGGGTCGCTTCGCGCAGCGAAGCGGGGTGAGGGGTCTCTCTCCGGGGATAGAGATCCCTCATCCGGCTCGCATCTTCGATGCGAGCCACCTTCTCCCACAAGGGGAGAAGGGAAGAGAGCACCGCCTCACACTCAAACTTGAGTCTACACGCTACGCATTTGCCGTGACGCGGCATTGCGCTGCAAAGTCATGACTTCGCGCTTGCCCGGCGCAGGGCGGAATGCGAGAGCTTTTCGCCTCAGGGAGAGAAATAATGAAAAAGCATACACGGCGCGAGTTCGGCGCCACCGCATTGTCTGTGATCGCCGCGTCCGTGCTGCCCGCGCCTTTCGTCCGGGCCGCCGACAAGAAGTACGATCCGGGTGCGAGCGACACCGAGATCAAGCTCGGCCAGACCGTGCCGCATTCCGGCCCCGGCTCGCTCTATGGTGTGCTCGGCCGCGTCGGCGAAGCCTATTTCCAGATGCTGAACGACAAGGGCGGCATCAACGGCCGCAAGGTGAAATTCCTCACCATGGACGACGCCTACAGCGCGCCGAAATGCGTCGAGGCGACGCGCCGCCTGGTCGAGCAGGAGGAGGTGCTGGCGCTGTATGGCTCGCTCGGCACCGCGCCGCAGACCTCCGTGCATAAATACCTCAATTCCAAGGGCGTTCCCCAACTGCTGTTGAACACCGGCGCCTCGAAGTGGAACGACCCGAAGAATTTCAAATGGACCATGGCGGGCCTGCCGCTCTATCCGACCGAGGCACGCGTTCTCGCCAAGCACGTCGTCAGCGTGAAGCCGAACGCCAAGGTCGGCATCCTCTACCAGAACGATGATTTCGGCCGCGACTTCCTCGGGCCGTTCAAGAAGGTGCTGGCCGATGCCGGCGGCAAGGCACAGGTGATCATGGAGCAGACCTATGATCTCACCGATCCGACGGTCGATTCGCAGCTCATCAATCTCTCGAAGTCGGGCGCCGACGTCTTCTACAACATCACCACCGGCAAGGCGACGTCGCAGTCGATCCGCAAGGTGACCGAACTCGGCTGGAAGCCGCTGCAATTGCTGTCGGCGGGCTCGACCGGTCGCTCGATCCTGAGCGCTGCGGGCCTCGAGAACGCCAAGGACATCGTCGCGATTCGCTACAACAAGGAAGTCGGCGTACCTCGCTACGAGAAGGATCCGGACGTGATCGCGTTCGAGGAGCTGCGCAAGAAGTACCTGCCGAACATCGACCCCGACAACACCATCGCCTTCGCCGGCTACGGCCAGGCGGCAACGATGGGCGAAATCCTGCGCCGCTGCGGCGACGATCTGACCCGCGCCAACGTGCTGAAGCACGCCACCACCCTCGCCGGTTTCCACTCGCCCTATTTCCTCGACGGCATCAATTACAGCTACACGCCCGACGACTACACGCCGATGAAGACGCTCTATGTCTCGATCTTCAACGGCAAGGATTGGGACCTCTCCGGCCAGCCGATGACGGAGTAGTTGGGTAAGCCTCGCTCTCTCGTCCCCCTCGCCCCGCTCTTGCGGGGAGAGGGCGGGGTGAGGGGCTTCCCTCCGCGAGGCGGTGCGAGTTGTAAGACCTGTACCCCCTCACCCGGATCGCATCTGGCGATGCGACATAGCCGAAGCTTCGCTTCGGCGTTTCTTTGAACGGCCGCCAAGGGCGGCCTATGCCTCTCCCCGCATGCGGGGCGAGGTGACATCCAAGCGCTTCGCAGCGCACGGAGCGCGCTGGTAGTCCTGCCACCTGCCGCCATTTCCGCTCCGCCCTCGACGAAGCCGCCTGAACAACCTACCTCTTGGGCGTGTCGACGCTCGATCTCTTCTCCGTTCCGCCGTCGGAAACGGCCGATCTCCTGCCGCGCCGGTTTCGCGACTGGTTTGCCTCACGCGGCTGGTCGCCGCGCGAGCATCAGCTCGCGCTGCTGGCGAAAGCGCGCGAGCAGCGCTCGGCGCTGCTGATCGCGCCCACGGGAGCGGGCAAGACGCTGGCGGGGTTCTTGCCGACACTGGTGGAGTTGAGTGGAGAGGGGCAGGGCAAGAACTCTTACCTCCCCCTGAAAGGGGGAGGTCGGCACGCTCGGGGGCGCACTAGCGCAACCGAGCGGGACGGGTGGGGGTCAGCCGCGGGCACGGAGCAAGCGGCTGACCCCCATCCCAACCCTCCCCTTTTCAGGGGGAGGGAGTCCGACGAGCGCGCAAGCGACGATGACGCTGGATCGGAGAACGTTCGCCCAGCCTTCGTCTCCACCGGCCGCAGCGTTCGCCGCAGCGGCGGGCTGCACACGCTTTACATCTCGCCGCTGAAAGCGCTCGCGGTCGATATCGCGCGCAATCTGGAGACGCCGGTCGCCGAGATGGGGCTGCCGATCAGGATCGAGACCCGCACCGGCGACACGCCGGTGTCGCGGCGGCAGCGGCAGCGGCGCTATCCGCCGGACATCCTGCTCACCACGCCGGAGCAGCTGGCGCTGCTGCTGGCGTCCGACGACGCGCCGTTCCTGTTCTCTTCGCTGAAGCGCATCGTGCTCGACGAACTGCATGCGCTCGTCACCTCCAAGCGCGGCGATCTGCTGTCGCTCGGACTTGCGCGGCTCTGGACCATCGCGCCGCAGACACGCGCTATTGGCCTCTCGGCGACGGTCGCCGAGCCGGAGCAGCTCGCGCGCTTCCTGGTGCCGCAGCCCGGTGGCCAGAATGCATCCGCCGACGTCGTCACCGCCAGCGGCGCCGCACCGCCGGTGGTCGAGATGCTCGACACCAGAGAACGGTTGCCGTGGTCCGGCCACAGCGCGCGCCACGCGCTGCCCGAGGTCTACGAGCTGATCAAGCGCAACAAGACCACGCTGGTGTTCGTCAACACCCGCAGCCAGGCCGAGATGCTGTTCCAGGATCTCTGGCGCATGAATGACGATGGGCTGGCGATCGCGCTGCATCACGGCTCGCTCGACGTCGCGCAGCGCCGCAAGGTCGAGGACGCGATGGCCGCCGGAAAGCTGCGCGGCGTGGTCTGCACCTCCTCGCTCGATCTCGGCGTCGATTGGGGCGATGTCGACCTCGTGATCAATATCGGCGCGCCGAAAGGTTCGTCGCGGTTGATGCAGCGGATCGGCCGCGCCAACCATCGCTTCGACGAGGCCTCGCGTGCCGTGCTGGTGCCGGCCAACCGCTTCGAGGTGCTGGAATGCCGTGTCGCGATCGACGCGATCGCCGAGAATGCGCAGGACACGCCGCCGCTGCGCTCGGGCGCACTCGACGTGCTGGCCCAGCACGTGCTCGGCTGCGCCTGCGGCAAGCCGTTTCTGTCCGATGAACTCTATGATGAGGTCCGGACCGCAGCGCCCTATGCATCGCTCGCACGCACCGATTTCGACGATGTCGTCGATTTCGTCGCCACCGGCGGCTACGCACTGAAGACCTATGAGCGTTTCGCGCGCATCAAGCAGGACAAGCAGGGCCGCTGGCGCGTCACCAATCCCAAGGTGCGGCAGAGCTATCGCCTCAACGTCGGCACCATCGTCGAGGAGACCATGCTGAAGGTGCGGCTGGTGCGCTCGCGCGCCGGCGGTAGCGGATCGACCGGCGCGATCGCGCGCGGCGGCCGGATGCTCGGCGAGATCGAGGAGGTCTTCATCGAGGGCCTGGTGCCCGGCGACACTTTTGTCTTTGGCGGCGAGGTGGTGCGCTACGAGGCCTTGGTTGAAGACCAGGTCTATGTCTCCCGCACCAATGATAAAGATGCAAAAGTGCCGTCCTATATGGGCGGCAAGTTTCCGCTGTCGACCTATCTTGCCGAACGCGTCCGCAAGCTGTTGGACAACAGCCGCGCCTGGAACGCGTTGCCGGACCAGGTGCACGACTGGCTGTCGCTGCAGCGGAAATTCTCGCGTGTGCCGGCGGTGCGCGAGCTATTGGTCGAGACCTTTCCGCGCGGCGGCAGCCATTATCTGGTCTGCTATCCCTTCGAGGGCCGGCTCGCGCATCAGACGCTCGGCATGCTGCTGACCCGCCGGCTGGAGCGCGCCCGCGCCCGTCCGCTCGGCTTCGTCGCCAATGAATACGCGCTCGCGGTCTGGGGCGTCGGCGATCTCTCCTTCATGATCCGGCACGGCAAGCTCGATCTCAACGCGCTGTTCGATCCCGACATGCTCGGCGATGACCTCGAGGCGTGGCTTGCGGAATCGGCGCTGATGAAGCGCACCTTTCGCAACTGCGCCATCATCTCCGGCCTGATTGCGCGACGCTTCACCGACGAGGAGAAGTCGCGCCGCCAGGTGCTGTTCTCGACCGACCTGATCTACGACGTGCTGCGCAAGCACCAGGCCGATCATGTGCTGCTGCGCGCCGCGCGCGGCGATGCCGCCACGGGATTGCTCGATCTTCGCCGTCTCAGCGACATGCTTTCGCGCATCCACGGCCGAATCACCCACAAGGACCTCGACCACGTTTCTCCGCTTGCCGTCCCCGCGCTGCTGGAAATCGGCCGCGAGTCAGTTTATGGCGAAGCATCCGACGAGCTCCTGGCCGAGGCGGCCGAGGAACTCGTGCGGGAGGCGACGACGTAACGCTGCTACTCTGGGGAACAGGACGTGACGGCAAGCGCGCTAGCTTTGCGAGACGGTGACGACATGCGCGTTTCGAGGGTCACGGTGGCGGATGTCGGCTTCGTGGCGGATTTCTCCGGCGCGCTGTTCTGGGAAGCGCAGCGCCTGCTCGTGGTCTCCGACCTGCATCTGGAAAAAGGCTCGAGCTTCGCCAGCCGCGGCGTGCTGCTGCCGCCCTACGACACGGTCGCGACACTGAGCCGGCTCGCTGCTGTCATCGCGCGGCACGATCCGCGGCAGGTGATCGCGCTCGGCGACAGCTTTCACGATCGCGATGCGCATGAACGCCTGTCGAATCCGGACCGCGAGGCGCTCGCGGCGTTGCAGCTGCGGCGCAACTGGATCTGGATCTCGGGCAATCACGATCCGGCGCTGCCGTCCGATCTCGGCGGCGTGGTCGCGACCGAAGTCGCGATCGGTCCGATCGTGTTCCGCCATGAGCCGACCGGCGCCGCCGGCGAGATCGCCGGACACCTGCACCCCAAGGCGCGGGTGCCGACCCGCGGCCGCTCGATCGAGCGCCGCTGCTTCGCCTGTGACGGCGAGCGCGCGGTGATGCCGGCGTTCGGCGCCTACACCGGCGGCTTGAGCATCCGCGACGCCGCGTTCACACGGATTTTCGGATCGCCCGGCTTCATGGCCCATGTGCTCGGCGACAACCGCGTCCACGCGTTCGTGGCGTCGCGGTGTTATTAGCGATCGCCGACCAGCTTATTCCAAGCTGCCATCATTCTCGGTGTCGTCCCGGGCAAGCGAAGCGCGACCCGGGACCCATAACCACCGATCGTCGTTGTTGTGCGACGATTGGGCCACAGCTTGCTTCAGCAACACAGCCCTGTGGTTATGGGTCCCTGATTTCGCAGGGACGACAGCAGAGATTGTTGCGCGACCTCGCCTAAGCCGCCTTCGCCTGCACGCTCTCGCAATACTCCGCGAGCCGATCCGCCAGCCGCAATGTCGCCGGGCTGGCCTCGGGGGCGGCGACGAGGGCGACCTCGGTGCGGTCGATCGGCGCAAAGCCGTCCTTTGCGGTCAGCACGCGATGCTCGGGCTGGATCGACATCTCAGACAAAATGCTGAGCCCGAGGCCCGCGGCGACCGCGGCCTGGATGCCGGCGAGGCTGGAGGAGGTGTAGGCCATGTGCCAGTTGCGGCCGGCGCTCTCCAGCGCATGGATGGCGCGGGCGCGGTAGAGACAGCCCGAGGCGAAACCGATCAGCGGAACCGAGCCGGCCGTCGTATCGCGCGGGTGGCCCTTGCTGGTGACCCAGTGCACCCGTTCAGGCCAGACCGCGATGCCGCCCTTCTCATTGGCGGCGCGCTTGATCAGCGCCAGATCGAGATCGCCGCGTTCGAGATCGCGGTACAGGAACAGGCTCTGCCCGGAGCGCACATCGAGCCGCAGATTCGGATGGCTGCGCGCGAAGGTGGCGAGCAGCTTTGTCAGCCGGTAGGCGGCAAAATCCTCGGTGATGCCGATCCGGATCGCGCCTTCGCTGCCGGGGCGCGAGAGCACGTCACGGGCCTCTTCGGCGAGCGACAATAGCCGCCGCGCATAGGTCAACAGCCGCTCGCCGGCTTCCGTCGGGGTGACGTCCTTGCCGCTGCGGATCAACAGCGGCTGGCCGACATCCTCCTCCAGGCGCTTGATCTGCTGGCTCACCGTCGACTGCGTGCGGTGGACGCGCTCTCCGGCGCGGGTGAAGCCGCCGGCATCGACCACCGAGACGAAACTGCGCAACAGCTCCAGGTCGAGCATCGCAGCCTCCATTTATAAATCCACTGCATGCCAGTTTATCATTTAATTTCCAAATATCAAGGCGCGGGCCTAGATCATGGCCGAAGGAGAATTCGCCCATGTCCGCCGCAACCTCGATGGCCGCCCCGCGCGCCCGCTTCAACACCCTGCCGCTGCTGATCGCCCTGTTCTGCCTGCTCTGGAGCTACGCGTTCGTGGCCGGCAAGATCGGCGTCACCGACTGCCCGCCGCTGATCCTGCTCGCCGCGCGGTTTTCGCTCGCCGGGGTCTTGATCCTCGCCATCTCCTGGCTGCGCCGCGACCAATGGGATCTCGCCTGGCGCGATGCGGCGGTGTTCGCCGTGCTCGGCGTCGCCAACAACGCGCTCTATCTCGGCCTCGGCTATACCGGCCTGAAGACGGTCTCCGCCGGACTTGGCGCGCTGATCGTCTCGGCCAATCCGGTGTTCACCGCCATGCTGGCAGCGCTGTTCCTCGGCGAGAGCATGACCTTGCGCAAGGTGATTGGTCTCGTGCTCGGCATCGTCGGCGTCGCCTTCATCGTCTGGCATCGCATGTCGGTCGGATCGGACAGCCCGCATGGCATCCTGTTCACGCTGGCCTCGCTCGCCTCGATCGTCGCCGGCACCGTGCTGTTCAAGCTGCTGGCGCCGAAGGGCAGCCTGTGGATCGGCAACGGCATCCAGAACATCGCCGGCGGCCTTGCGGTGATGCCGTTTGCCTTCACGCTCTCCAGCGTCAGCGACATCGTGCCCAGCATGCGGCTTGCCGGCGCCTTCGCCTTCCTCGTACTCGGCGGCTCGATCCTTGCCTATCTGCTCTGGTTTCATCTCCTGAAAGTGTGTGGTGCGACCGCCGCAAGCGCCTATCACTTCCTGATGCCGCCGCTCGGCATGCTGTTCGCCTATTTCGTGCTCGGCGAGCATGTCGAATTTCGCGACCTGCTCGGGATCGTTCCGGTGGCGCTCGGCATTTACCTGGTGACCCGCCCCGCAGCCGCCGCGGCCAACAGGAGTATGACGTGAGCATCACCATCACGCTGATCGGAGGTCCCACCGCCCTGATCGAGATCGACGGGTTCCGCCTGCTCACCGATCCGACCTTTGATGCGCCCGGCGAGTATCAATTGCCGCATGTGAAACTGGAGAAGCTGACGGGTCCCGCGCTCGGCGCGCGCGATGTCGGCGCGATCGATGCGGTGCTGCTGAGCCACGACCAGCATTCCGACAATCTCGATCATTCCGGCCGGGATTTTCTTAAAGGCGCGAAGCGTGTGCTGACGACGGAGGCCGGCGCCGGGCGGCTCGGCGGCAACGCCGAGGGCTTTGCGCCCTGGGCAAGGACCACACTGACGAAAGGCGGTAGGACGCTCACCATCACTGCGACGCCGGCGCGGCACGGGCCGGCGGGGATCGAGCCATTGTCCGGCGACGTCATCGGTTTCGTGGTCGAGCCGGCGAAGCCCGGCCGTCCGGTCTATGTCAGCGGCGACACCACCTGGTTCGACGGCGTCGCCGAGGTCGCGCGGCGCTTCGACTGCGGCGTGGTGCTGCCGTTCGCAGGCGCGGCGCAAACCCGCGGCCCCTTCCATCTCACCATGGACACCAATGACGCGATCGAAACCGCGCACGCCTTTGCGGACGCGGTGATCGTGCCGGTTCATACCGACGGCTGGGCGCATTTCCGGCAGAGCGCGAGCGACCTGCGCGCGAGCTTCGATACGCTCGGCTTCGGCCGCCGTCTGCGCATCCTCGAGCCCGGCGTCGCCACGGTCATCGAGCCGTAGGTTCGCCTCAGGAACCTTGCCGGTATCCGGCTCGTTGTCAGACGGCTGGAACCGGACATGACGCGGCAAGGGACGATCCCACCACACGACAAACATGACGATGCGCCGGCGGCGAAGCCCCGGCGCCAGCCGTTCAGTTTCAGCCGTGTCCTGAAGACGCTCGGACCCGGGCTGATCACCGGCGCTTCCGACGACGACCCTTCGGGGATCGGCACCTACAGCCAGGCCGGCGCGCAACTCGGCTACGGCATTGGCTGGACCATGCTGCTGACGTTTCCGCTGATGAGCGCGATCCAGGAGATCTCGGCGCGGGTCGGCCGTGTCACCGGGCATGGCATCGCGGGCAATGTATGCCGGCATTATCCGGGCTGGCTGCTCGCCGTCGTGGTGGCGCTGCTGTCGATTGCCAACACCATCAACATCGCGGCCGACCTCTCGGCCATGGCCGATGCCACAAAGCTTCTGATCGGCGGTCCGGCCATTCTCTATGTGGTGCTGTTCGGCGTGACCTCGGTGGCCGCGCAGATCTTCATGAACTACCGGCGCTACGTCACGATCCTGAAATGGCTGACGCTCAGCCTGTTCGCCTATGTCGCGGCGCTCGCCTTTGCCAAGGTGTCGTGGATGGAGGCCCTGGCCGGCGTGCTGCTGCCGCGCATCAGCTGGAGCGCCGACTATTTCACGACCATCGTTGCGATCCTCGGCACCACGATCTCGCCCTATCTGTTTTTCTGGCAGGCCTCGCAGGAGGCGGAGGAGCAGCGGGTCGACGCCACCAAGCATCCGCTGATCGAACGGCATTACGGCGCCCAGCACGAATTCTCGCGCATCCGCGCCGATACCATCACCGGCATGGCGTTTTCGAACCTGATCGCATTGTCGATCATCGTCACCGCCGCCGCATCGCTGCACGCCACCGGCAAGACCGACATCCAGACCTCGGCGCAGGCCGCCGAGGCGCTGCGCCCGATCGCCGGGCCGTTTGCCGAGGTGATCTTCGCGCTCGGCATCGTCGGCACCGGCCTTCTGGCGATTCCGGTGCTCGCGGGTGCGACGGCTTATGCGGTCGGCGAGGGCCGGCGATGGCGGGTCGGGCTGACGCGCAGGCCGAAGGAGGCGATCGCGTTCTATTCGGTGCTGGCGCTGTCGGGCGGCATCGGCATCGCGCTCAACTTCACGCCGATCGATCCGATCGCGGCGTTGTACTGGAGTGCGGTCGTCAACGGCGTGCTCGCGGTGCCCGTGATGGTGCTGCTGATGTTCATGGCCCGCCGCCGGGACGTCATGGACCGCTTTGTGGTCCGCGGATGGCTGTACCGGCTCGGCTGGCTCTCGACCGGCGCGATGGCGCTCAGCGTGATCGCGATGGGGATCGGCTTCCTGCTGTAGCTTGTTCGAACTCCTCAACCCTCGCCGAACAGCGAGCTATCGATCTTGGTCGTCGATTTGACCTTTCGCAGGATGATCGTCGTGCGGTAGCTCGCGACGTCGCTATCCGGATGCATAAGGCGGTCGAGGATGAACGATTGGTAGCGCGCAAGGTCCGAGGACACGATTCGTAGCGAGTAATCCCAATCGCCGGCAATCATGCAACATTCGACGACCTCCGGAAGGTCGATCACCTTCCGCTCGAAGCGCGTGAAGGATTCCCTGTTCTGTTGCTTGAGACGGACCTCGACGATCACGTCGAATCCGAGTCCAACCCGCGTCGGGTCCACCAGCGCCACATAGGAATTGATGACGCCGGCCTCTTCGAGCGTGCGAACGCGTCGCATGCAGGGGGCGGACGAGAGGCCGATCCGCTCGGCCAGCTCGAGATTCGTGATCCGCCCCTCGACCTGCAGCACGTCGAGGATTTTTCGGTCGATCTCGTCAATCACGATCGCGGTTCCCATTTCTTTCGCATTCTCCATCTTTTGCGCAATTGTTTGCAGAAGAAGGGCTGAAATGCATCTCAAATCGCAATGTCATTGCCCTCGCGCGCGCATAAGATGTGGTGCGAGGGTTCTTTGATCGCTGCAACCGAGCAGCAAGGAGCGGGCATGGCCGGAAATGACGACAAATCCTTTTGGGATCGCGCGCGGCGGCACCTCATTCGCTATGGCGGGACGTTCGCTCCCGTGATCATCGAGCGTGCCTCCGGGTCCTTCGTCTATGACGCCGACGGCCGGGCCATCCTGGATTTCACGTCCGGGCAGATGAGCGCCGTGCTCGGTCACGGTCACCCGGAGATCGTCCAGACCATCAGCGAGCATGCCGAACGGCTCGACCATCTCTTCAGCGGCATGCTGACGCGCCCGGTCGTCGCGCTGGCCGAACAGCTCGCGGGCCTGCTGCCGCCGGGGCTTGATCGCGTCATGCTGCTGAGCACCGGCGGCGAGTCGAATGAAGCTGCGATCAAGATGGCCAAGCTCGCCACCGGCGGCTTCGAGACCGTCGCGTTCGCACAGTCCTGGCACGGAATGACGTCTGGCGCGGCCGGAACGACCTATTCGGCCGGCCGCAAGGGCTACGGTCCGGCGCCGGTCGGCTCGCTCGCGATCCCGACGCCGAACCCCTATCGCCCGCGCTTCGGCAACGCGGCCGATTGGCGGGCCGAGCTGGCCTACGCCTTCGATCTGATCGATCGCCAATCGACCGGCTCGCTTGCCTGCATGATCGCCGAGCCGATCCTCAGCTCCGGCGGGCTGATCGATCTGCCTGAAGGCTACCTTGCTGAGTTGAAGGAGCTGTGCCGGGCACGCGGCATGCTGCTGATCATCGACGAGGCGCAGACCGGCCTCGGCAGAACCGGCGCCATGTTCGCTTTCGAGCGCGACGGCGTCGTGCCTGATATCCTGACCTTGTCGAAGACGCTCGGTGCCGGGCTGCCTCTGGCTGCGGTCATCACCACCGCCGAGATCGAAGAGCGGTGTCACGAACGCGGTTTCCTGTTCTACACGACGCATGTGTCGGACCCGATGCCGGCCGCGGTCGGGCTGAAGGTCATCGAGATCATCCTTCGCGACAGATTGGTCGAGCGCGCCAGGATAGCGGGCGCGCGGCTGAGGGACGGGCTCCTCGCACTTCAGAACCGGTTCGAATGCATCGGTGACGTGCGCGGCAGGGGGCTGATGCAGGGCATCGAGATCGTGCGCGACCGTTACAGCAAGGAGCCTGACGAAGCGCTCGGAACGCGTGTCTCTCAGCGCTGCATGCAGCTTGGACTGAGCACCAACATCGTTCAGTTGCCCGGCATGGGCAGCGTATTCCGCATTGCACCGCCGCTGACGATCAGCGACGACGAGATCGATCTTGGCCTCTCGATCCTCAGCGACGCGTTCGAAAGCGCATTGCAAAGCAGGGCTGGCTAGATCAATCCTTGCGGAACACGATCGAGGCCATCCAGCCGGTCATCAGCGCCATGAACGCGGTGATCAGGCCGTAGACAAGGCCGTTATGCCGCGCGGTGGTGGCGACGAATTGCTCGAAGCCGACCTTGACGATCTCGAACGCGGTCTCGGCCTTGGTCACCAGCGCGCCGTCGGAAAACAGCTTGATCTCGACATTATAGGTGCCGATCGGCACCTCCGCCGGCAGCGGAATGCCGGTGCGGAACAGGGTCGGGGTCAGGAAGGTCACCGCCGAGGTCGCCTCACGGTACAGCCCGTGCTCGGAGCGCAGCCGCACGAAGGCGCTGCGGAACGGGTCGTTTGGCACCACGTCGGCATAGTCGGGCCCGACCCGCTGCATCAGCAGCACGTTGTTGAGCCCGAGCTGCTGCCGCCGCTGCACCTCGGGCGAGGCGATCTGGTCGAACGGGCGATTCGAGAACAGCGCGAGATAGCCCGGCACCTGCAGGAATTGGCGCGAGTCGGTGTTGATCCAGATGCCGAATTTGCGCTCCTTGCGCCGCGTCACCATGTCGGCGCGCGGGCCGGACACCGTGACGACGAGATCGTAATTGTTGCGATTGGCCGGCGTCTTGTCGTCCTTCTCGACCGAGCCGAACAGCACGAGCTCGCCGCCGGAATAGTTCGGCGTCACTGTGACGCGGTGGTTGGAGACCGACACGATCAGCCGCTCGGCATGAGCGGGCGCGGCCGCCAGGCTGGCGGCGGCGAGACCGATGATCGCGAGCGCCGCGCGCAGCCTCATGGCGGGGCTCCGCCGGTTTCGCGGATGCTGTAGAGGTCCTGCGGCCGGATCACCAGCTCCACCGCAAAGCGGATGCCGACCGCGAGCACCAGCAGGCCGAGCAGCAGGCGCAGATGCTCGCCGCGGATCTTCTGGCCGGCGCGGGCGCCGAACTGCGCGCCGGTGACGCCGCCGACCATCAGGATCAGCGCCAGCACGGCGTCGACCAGATGGTTGGTCACCGCGTGCAGCATGGTTGCGAACACCATGGTGACGAGGGTGAGCACCATCGAGGTGCCGATCACGGTCGAGGTCGGCACCCGCAGCACATAGATCATCAGCGGCACCAGGATGAAGCCGCCGCCGATTCCCATCACCGCGCCGATGAAGCCGATCGCGAGTCCGACCACGACGACCGGGATGACGGAGAGATAGATCTTGGAGCGCTTGAAGCGCAGCTTCAGGGGCAGGCCGTGGATCCAGCCATGGCTGCCGGGCTTGCGCAGCGCGATCGGACCGCCGCGGCGGACGCGCAGCATCGCGCGCAAACCTTCCCAGAACATCAGCCCGCCGACCGTCGTCAGCAGGATGACGTAGGACAGCGCAATCATCAGGTCGAGCTGGCCGAGCGAGCGCAGGAAGGTGAAGGTCCACACCCCGAACGTGGTGCCGAGAGTGCCTCCGACCAGCAGCACCGCCGCCAGCAGCGGATCGATCGCGCGTCTGCGCCAATAGGAAATGGCGCCGGAGAACGAGGAGGCCGCGATATGGCTGGCGACGGAGGCAACCGCGACCGCGGGCGCGATGCCGACGAAGATCAGCAGCGGCGTCATCAGGAAGCCGCCGCCGATGCCGAACATGCCGGAGACGAATCCAACCGCCGCGCCCATCGCCAGGATGAGGAAGACATTGACCGGAATGTCGGCGATCGGGAGGTAGAGCTGCACGCGCGTCGCTTCTTGTCGGTTCGCCGCGAGTTCGGCACAAGGCCGCATCACGGCGTGATGTCGTTCTGGTCGGGCATTCTCCGGCTGAACGAATCCGGTCGGCGCGCAAGACGCAGGCGAACGCGGGTCGATTGCCGCGTTCTTGCATAACTGAAATCGGCGGGGGGAGGGACTAAAGAATCCGCTTCCGGGGGCATTTTTCGCCGCACTCGGCCGCCGTCTGCGGACGTGGTTGATAATTCAGATTAATGGCGCCGGTGGCGCCTCACGGCCGATCGACAGGCTTGGTGATCAGGTTCAGCGCGAGCGCTTCTTTCGGGTTCAGCCAGCGGATATCGGAGGTTTGCGACATCGCCTCGACGATCCCGGAGGAGACACCCATCTTGGTCATGTAGCCCAGCACCATGCCCTGGATGCGTTGTGCCTCGGCGAGGGGATCGCTGACCGGCGTGCTCGTCGTGAAGCGATGCACGCCGAGCCGCGAGCCCGCGATGCCATAGCGGGTCTGGCCGCCGGCATAGACCAGGACGCAAGCGCTGGCGCAGGACGCGGGGCGTAGCTTGCCCGAGGCATCTGATGTGGCGACCGCGGTGACCAGCCCGCGCGTGCGGACGACCTCGCCCATGATGGCGGCCTGGTTCAGCGCGCCGCCCGGCGACGACAACAGCACGACGTCGCCTGGTGCGAGGCGCGCCTCGCTGAGCCGGTCGCGGAACCAGCTCGCGCTGGCCGAGCCGATCTTGCCGCTGATCGCAAGCGCCCGCCGGCCGCGGCCTGATCCGTCGATGTCGACGTCGGGAATCACCGCGGACGTCATGCTGGCCGCGATGTAGGTCTCGCGCCAGAAGTCCCAGGCGCCCGGCGTCGACAGGTCCCAGTAAGCCTGGATGGCGACGCTCGACAGCAGCAGCACGAAGATGATGATGGACCAGAGCGAGAACCGGAACGCGCGGGGCGGCGATGCCACGTTCCCTTGCGGCGTCGGCGGAGGCGAGGCCGAAGGGCGCGGGGCGAATGGAGACGGCGCCTGCCGCGGCGGCGCAACGCGGGGACCGGTCGGCGACGAACGGTGGCCCGTTCCATCATCCTGGCGATCGTCGACAGACAAGCCTGACCCTCCGGAACGCGCGCCCCGACGGCGCGGAACTGCGCGCCTGTCTACACGGCCGAAGGCCTGAGGTATAGGACAGCGGCGCCGTCAGGGCGCCGCAGCCGTCTCGAACCTAGTGAGCTGGAGCGGCGAGCGCCGCGGTCCGCTTCGAGGGCTGCTTGACCGGCTTCACCGCGGCGGGCTGCGCGGCCGCGCCGTCCCAGCCGCCGGCAGGCGCCGGCACGTTGACCGCATCGCTCGGCTGCGGCTCGGCGGTGAAGGTCTGGATCGCCAGCTTCGCTGCGGCCAGCGACTGCGGGTCGAGCCGCTTGGCAATATCGTCGCGCTTGTGGCCGGCATCGGCGTCGCCCTGCGCGGCCGCGAGGCTGAACCACTTGAAGGACTCGGCGAGGTTCTGTTCGACACCGATGCCGCGGGCATAGAGGATGCCGAGATTGACCTGGCTGTCGGCAACGCCGCGATCGGCCGCCTTGCGGAACCATTGCGCGGCGCTCTTGTAGTCGGCGCCCTTGCCGCCGCCATCGGCGTCGAGCACGGCGAGATTGTGCATCGCCTTGGCGTTGCCGCGCTCGGCGGCCTGCACGTAGTAGCGTCGTGCCACATCGAAGTCGCGCTTCACGCTGAGGCCCTTCTCGTAGAAGGTGCCGAGCCGGAACATCGCGGGCACCACGCCGGCCTGCGCTGCGCGGGCATACCATTTGGCGGCTTCGTCGACATTGGTGGTCACGCCCTTGCCCTCGGCAAAGCGGACGCCGACTTCATAGGCCGCGGCCGCATCGCCCTTGATCGCGGCGCTGCGCAGCGCCGGACCACCGATCGCATCGGGCAGCTTCTCGCCCGCCGGGATCTGGACCATGGCGAGCTTGCCGCCGAGCGGCGGCGCGGTCGGAATCGTGCCGGTGACGTCGTTGGCGGCGGCTGTTGGCGCCGCGGTCGGCTCAGACGCGACGGCGGGTGCGGGCGCGATTGCCGGTGGGATCGTCACCTGCGCGCTGTCGAGCGTGTTCGGCGCCGGAGTATTGTTGGACTGGCGGCCGAGCGGGGTCGGCGAGGTCATCGACGGCCCGGGCACTGACGGTCCGGGTCCGCCGGACGGCGCAGCCGGGGCGGGCGCGAAGGAATTCTCGGCAGGCGGCTGCATGGGCGGCGTGGCCGGCTCGCTGTGCTCGATCGTCGGCACCTGCGGCGCGGAGCTGGTGTCGAGCAGGTTCATCGCCATCTTGGCGGTCGAGAGCAGGATCACGACCACGCTCGCGCCGACCAGCAGCGAACGGATCTTGGAGGTGATGGTCGAAGGCTGCGCCTCCGGCGCGCCAGTCGCCGTCGCGCCGGCCGCGGCCGTGCCGGCCTTGGCGGCAGCCGCCTTCGCGGCCTTGTCGGCCTTCTCCTTGGCCTTGGCTGCAGCCTTGCTCGCGGCGCGCGCCGCCTTCTCGTTGACGGGTTGCGCGGCAGCGGCCTGCGCGGCGCGGCGTGCGGCGGCGATGAAGCTCGATGTCGAGACCGGCTCCTTCTTGCCGGCGGGAAGATCAGAGATCGCGCGCTCGGAATCCGCGATCCGCTCCGACGGCGAAGCGACGCGGCCGGAGGGGCGTGTGCCCGGTTCGAGCGGATGATCCGGTGGCAGGTCCGGCGCGATCGCGGCGCGTGCGGACGCCGCATGCGGCTCGAGGATCTCGCTGATCGCGCGCGGCGGCAGCGGCGACGGCGCGCTCTCGACCGGCTGCGCGGCATGGAATTCGCGCGGCGCGGACATGAAGTGCTCCTGCGCCAGCGCAGGATTGGGCAATTCGGGCCTGTACGATTCAGGCTTGTACGCTTCAGCTTTGGGCTGCGCGACCGGCTGCGACATCGCCGCGCGCGGCATCTCCATCCGCGGAGCTTCCATCCGCGGTTCAGCCGGCGCGGGAGCAGGCGGAGCGGTGCGCACCGTACGCAGATCGTTCTCGATCATCGCGAGACGATCGACGACATGGCCGAGCGTGTTGTGAACGGTCTCCAGCGAATCCTGGGTGCGGCGGTCGGTCTCCGACTGGCTGAAGCGGATGTCGGACAGCTCGCGCTTCACCATGTCGACGATGCCGCTGTCCATCATCGGCTGCGGCGAGGAGGTGTTGACGTTGCGGGCGGCGTCGGCGAGCGAGGCGATGTGGGCGTGCTGCGCCTCGAGGTGCCGCATGATGTCATGCAGCGCTTCCTCGACCCGGCCGAGATTGCCGGAGCGCTGGTCGGCGGACTCCAGGCGCTCGAGCAGATACGAGACGCGCTGCTCGAGATGGGTGAATGCCGACGAACTGTCGTTGCCGACCTGCAGACGGTCGATCCGCTCCGACAGCGAGCGCAGGGCGCCTTCGATGGCATCGGTGTTGTCGTAGCCGGCCGGCCGCTCGCGGGTCTCCAGCGTCGAGGCCAATGCGGCAATGCGCTGCTCGATCCCGGCGAAGGCATCGCCATGGGTCTCGGCGCGCGACATCTGCGACAGCTGGTCGACCTTCGCGGCCAGCGCATGCACGTCCCCGGAGAGCTGCAGCAGCGCGTCGTTGGAGGCGACGTTGGAGACGATGGCGCGCAGCGCGGCGATCGCGCTCTCGAGCTGATGCACCGTCGACGGATCGTCGTTGGCGCGCAGGATCATGTCGAGCTTGGCGCCGAGATTGCGGATTGCCTCGTCGTAGCCGGTGAGCTGCTCGGCGGGCGTGAGCGTGCGCAGCGACTCGCGGATCTCCGACAGCGCGCGTTCGATGCCGGCGATCGCCTGGCCCTGGCCGTTGCGGCCCTCCTGGCGGAGCTCGTCGATCCGGTGATGCAGCGAGCGGATCTCGTTCTCGATCGACTCGATCGCCCGGCGCGGCATCGCCTCGGTGATCGCCTGGCGGATTTCCGCAAGCTCGCCGCGGAAGGCCGCGATCGACTGTTCAATATGGTCGGGCCGCTGCAGCGCCTCGATCTGGCTCGTGATCTTGAGCAGCTGACGCTCGAGCGAGGAGAAGTCGGGCCCGGCAGGCGGCGGTGGCGCATAGGCGGCCATCGGCGGCGCCGATTGCGGCATCGGCGGCGCGCCGCGCGGCGGCATCTGGCGTTGCGCTGATACGTCGAGCTCGTTCTGGCGCGCGGCGATCTCCGCGATCGCGAAATCGAACGAGGCCGGGCTCAGTGGCGGCGAGGGGCGATAGACCTGGGCTGCGGCGCGCTCGACCGCCTCCGCCTGGCGCAGCCTCTCCTCCAGTTGCCGGTCATGCATCTGCGGCTCGCGCTGCATCTGCGACTCACGCATCGGCTGTGGCTGCGGCTCGCGCGCCGGCTGCGGCCGCGAAATTTGCGACAGCCGGGCATCGAGGCGCGAAATCGCGTCGTTCAGCTGTCGCGCGACGGCGGGCTGGCCGCGCGGCACTTCGGCGCGCACCGCTTCGGCGCGCGTCAGAGGCTTTGCAATCTGTTCGATCTGCCGGGTGATGGCGTCGAGCCGCTGGTGGATATCGGCGACCTCGCGGCTTTCCCGGCTCGGCATCGGCTGCCGTTGCTCCATGCGCCAATCCGGCGGGCTCGGTTCACCGACGGTGGAGTTGAGCCAGTCGTTCAGCGACATGCCGGCGCGGCGCGCAGCCGCCTCGGCCCTGTCGCGGACGGAGGGATCGATGCCGTCAACACTCCACGATACGCGCGAATTCATGATTCCGTCCGGTCCCGACTCCGGCGCTACACCCTGCGCCCGCAGCCTCCCCGCGCATTCCCGTTAAGAGACAATCGAATTCTGCGCCGGGCGTCTGCCTCAGCTGCTGACTTTTTCCCGTCACGGTAAATAACGGGTTAAGGAATGCGCCCGACGGGCGCTAAAGTTAGGGAATCCGGGAACCTGTTGCGCCGGATCAGGACAGCGACTTGCGTCGCCGCCAAGCTTCTCCTTCCCCCTAAAAGGGGGAAGGTCGGGATGGGGGTTTGCCGCAGGCGACGCTGTATGTGGAGAGCGATGATCCCCACCCGCTTTGCTCTGCGAGAAAAGCGACCTCCCCTTTTCAAGGGGAGGTTGGAGATTTGTTTCTAGCCGTTGCTTTCGCGCTTGCCGTCGTCGAGCGGCAGCACGTTGCTGCGGCCGGACATCGCCGAGAGCGCGTCGAGCGCCTCCTCGCACCATTCCACCACCATGCGCTCATGGCGCATGCCGAGGCGCAGGCTGAGCATCTTGCCGACATCGGCCGGCGGCGCGGTGCCGTCGGGAAAGCGCTTGTTGAGCAGGCGCTCGTAGCGCTCATAGCGATCGCGATGATGCTCCAGCCGCGCCATCAGGTCGTTGCGCAGCGGCTCGATGTCGACGCAGTCGAGCGCATAGAGCCGGACCAGAAGGTCGTCCTTGATCGAGGGCGGCACGCTCGGGCGCGCTGCCCAGTGCTTCAGTGCCGCGCGGCCTTCGGCGGTCAGGGTATAGACCAGCTTGTTGGGCTTGCCGGACTGCACCACCTCGCGGCCCTGGACGTGCCCCTTGTCGCGCAGCCGCGAGAGCTCCCGGTAGATCTGCTGATGGTCGGCCTTCCAGAAGAAGCCGATCGACGCATCGAACGTCTTGGCGAGCTCATAGCCCGTCATCGGACGTTCCGTGAGGCAGGCAAGGATTGCGTCACCGAGTGCCAACGCCCACCTCCATCTCAGTTCCCCAAAAGGTCATGCTGAAGTTCGCTTGACTTTATGCGTTAGTGTGCATATGCGTCAATATGCATATGGTGATCGGCGTGCCGCTGTCGCGTGCGCCGATGTCCAGGCTTCTTAACCCCGCCGCAGGAGACGTCCGAATGAGCAAGCCGGGCCTCGACAAGTGGTACGCCTACATGAAGTCCCACGACACCGCCGCCCTGTGGGACCTGCTGCATCCCGACGCGGTGTTCGAAAGCCCGGTCGTGCACACGCCGCAGCGCGGCCGCGACATCACCTTCAAATATCTCACCAGCGCCGCCAAGGTGCTCGGCGGCCCGACCTTCAAGTATCTCGGCGAGTGGCGCAATGACGCCGGCGCGGTGCTCGAATTCGAGAACGAGATCGACGGCATCAAGCTCAACGGCGTCGACATCATCACATTCGATGGTGACGGCCGGATCACGCATTTCAAGGTGATGGTGCGTCCGCTCAAGGCGATCAACCTGCTGCATCGGATGATGGGCGAGGAGTTGATGAAGCAAAGCGGCGCAACTTCGCAATCACAGTCGCGATAGCATCTGCCGCGGACCTCCGGAACCGGATAAGGTCCGCTCCAACAACCCAAGGACACGCTGCGCAGCGTCCGTCGCATATGCGGCCACGTGCCAGCCGGGAGACCAGCATGCCAACCTACAAAGCCCCCGTCGAAGACGTCAGCTTCCTGCTCAACGACGTTTTCCAGATCGACCGCTACGGCAATCTTCCCGGCTTCACCGATGCCTCGGCCGATGTACGCGAGGCGATCCTCGGCGAGGCCGCCAAGCTCAGCGAAGAGGTGCTGCAGCCGCTCAATCGCACAGGCGATCTCGAAGGCTGCAAGCGCAATGACGACGGCAGCGTCGCCACGCCGAAGGGCTTCAAGGACGCCTTCAAGCAGGTCGCCGAAGGCGGCTGGCTCGGCCTCTCGGCGCCGACGGAATTCGGCGGCCAGGGCCTGCCGGTGACGCTCTCGCAGGCGGTCAACGAATTCCAGATCTCCGCCAACATGGCGTTCTCGATGTATGGCGGGCTGACCATGGGCGCGACCGCGGCGCTCCTGGTGCACGGCACCCCCGAGCAGAAGCAGACCTATGTGCCGAAGATGGTCGCCGGCCAGTGGACCGGCACCATGAACCTGACCGAGCCGCAGTGCGGCACCGATCTCGGCCTGCTCCGCACCAAGGCGGTGCGCCAGGCCGACGGCAGCTTCAAGATCACGGGCACCAAGATATTCATCTCCGCCGGCGAGCACGACCTCACTGAGAACATCATCCATCTGGTGCTGGCGCGCATCGAAGGCGCGCCGGCCGGCATCAAGGGCGTCTCGCTGTTCGTGGTGCCGAAGGTGCTGGTCAATGCCGACGGCTCGCTCGGGGCTCGCAACGGCGTCAGCTGCGGTTCGATCGAGCACAAGATGGGCATCCACGGCAATTCCACCTGTGTGATGAACTACGACAACGCCACCGGCTGGCTGATCGGCGAAGAGAACAAGGGCATGCAGGGCATGTTCGTGATGATGAACGAGGCTCGCCTCGGCGTCGCCGTGCAGGGCCTCGCGCAGTCCGAGGTCGCCTATCAGAACGCGGTCGCCTATGCCCGCGAGCGCCTGCAGGGCCGCTCGCTGACCGGCGTGAAGGAACCCGAGAAGCCGGCCGATCCGATCATCGTGCATCCCGACGTGCGCCGCACGCTGCTCACCATCCGCGCCTTCAACGAGGCAGCGCGCGCCATGGTGGTGTGGACCGCGCTGAAGAGCGACGTCGCGCACCGCTCCAACGACGCTGGGGATCGCCAGGCTGCCGACGATCACATGGGCCTGATGACGCCGGTGCTGAAGGGCGTCCTGACCGACACCGGGTTCGCCAACACGGTCTCGGCGCAGCAGATGTTCGGCGGCCACGGCTACATCGCCGAGCACGGCATGGAGCAGTTCGTGCGCGATGCGCGCATCGCGATGATCTATGAAGGCGCCAACGGCATCCAGGCGCTCGACCTGGTCGGCCGCAAGCTGCCGCGCGACGGCGGCCGTGCCGCGATGGCGTTCTTCGGCGAGGTCGGCGCTTTCGCCAAGGAGCATGGTGCCGACGAGGCTATGAAGCCGTTCATCACCCCGCTCTCCACCGCGCTCGGCCATCTGCAGCAGGCCACCGGCTGGCTGATGCAGAACGCGCTGGCCAAGCCCGACAATGCCGGCGCCGCGGCGACCGACTACATGAAATTGTTCGGCCTCGTCGCGCTCGGCTACATGTGGGCGAAGATGGCCAAGGTGGCGCAGGACAAGGCCGCCGCCGGCACCACGCCGTACCTCAACACCAAGCTCGTGACCGGCCGCTTCTTCATGGAGAAGTTGCTGCCGGAGACCGCCGTGCATCTGGCCCGGATCCAGAGCGGCAGCGCCACCACGATGGAATTGGCCGCGGAAGCGTTCTGAAGCGTTTTCCAGCGAAGTGGAGACCGGTTCGCGTGAAGAAAACGCGTCAAACAAGAAAGCCTTGAAAAATTGCCGCCGCACGGCTGCGGCGGCGTGTCCTTCCGTATATATTATGATCCTCATATCAAGGAGGGCGTCATGCCTGAGGCATACATCTACGATCACGTTCGTACCCCGCGCGGCCGCGGCAAGGCCGACGGCGCACTGCACGAGGTCACCGCGCTGGCGCTCGCCACGGTGCCGCTGAAGTCGCTCAAGGAGCGCAACAGTCTTCCCGAGGACTCCGTCGACGACGTCGTGCTCGGCGTGGTCGACCCGGTCGGCGAGGCCGGCTCGGACATCGCCCGTTTCGCGGCGCTGAACGCCGGCCTCGGCGAGAAGGTGCCGGGCGTGCAGATCAGCCGCTTCTGCGCCTCCGGCCTCGATGCCGTGAACTTCGCCGCAGCCCAGATCATGAGCGGCCAGCATGAGCTCGTGATCGGTGGCGGCGCGGAATCGATGAGCCGCGTCGGCATCGGCGCCTCCGGCGGCGCCTGGCCGATGGATCCCTCGATGGCGGTGCCGGCCTATTTCATGCCGCAGGGCATCTCGGCCGATCTGATCGCGACCAAATACGGTTTCTCGCGTGACGACGTCGACGCTTACGCGGTGCAGAGCCAGCAGCGCGCGGCCAAGGCCTGGGACGAGGGCCGCTTCGGCAAGTCGGTGGTGCCGGTCAAGGACGTCAACGGCCTGACCATCCTCGCCAAGGACGAGCACATGCGCCCGACCACGACGATGCAGTCGCTGGCGCAGCTGCAGCCGTCCTTCGCGGCGATGGCGGCGATGGCCGGCTTCGACGCGGTGGCGATGCAGTCGCATCCCGAGGTCGAGAAGGTCAATTACGTGCATCACGCCGGTAATTCCTCCGGCATCGTCGACGGCGCCGGCGCCGTGCTGCTCGGCAGCAAGGAGGCGGGCGCCAAGCACGGGTTGAAGCCGCGGGCGAAGATCCGCGCATTCGCCAATATCGGCTCGGAGCCCGCGATGATGCTGACCGGCCCGGTCGACGTCACCGAAAAGCTGTTCGAGCGCTCCGGCATGAAGAAGTCGGACATCGACCTGTTCGAACTCAACGAGGCCTTCGCCTCGGTGGTGCTGCGATACATCCAGGCGTTCGACATCGACAACGCCAAGATCAACGTCAATGGCGGCGCGATCGCGCTCGGCCATCCGTTAGGGGCGACCGGCGCGATGATCCTCGGCACCGTGCTCGACGAGCTCGAGCGCACCAACAAGGAAACCGCGCTGGTGACGCTGTGCATCGGCGGCGGCATGGGCACCGCCACCATTATCGAGCGCGTCTGAGGCGAGGGGAGCGAGCAACATGGCTTACAAGAATTTCAAGTTCGATGTCGACGCCGACGGCATTGCGCTCGTCACCTGGGACATCCCTGATCGTTCGATGAACGTGTTCGACGAGATCTCGACCCAGGAGATCGGCGAGATCATCAAGCAGACGACCAGCGATCCTGCGATCAAGGGTGTCGTAATCACCTCGGCGAAGGAGGCGTTCTGCGCCGGCGCCGACCTCTCGATGCTCGAGGGCATGAACCGCTCTTACGCGCAGCTCTTCAAGGAGAAGGGCGAGGAAGCCGCGAACCAGATGCTGTTCGAGCAGAGCCGCCAGATGTCGCAGTCGTTCCGCGCGATCGAGACCTCGGGCAAGCCGTGGGTCGCCGCGATCAACGGCCTTGCGCTCGGCGGCGGCTTCGAGATCACGCTGGCCTGCCACTACCGCGTCGCGGCCGAGAACCGGAAGACCCGGCTCGGCCTGCCCGAGATCAAGGTTGGCCTGTTCCCCGGCGCCGGCGGCACCCAGCGCGTGCCGCGTCTTGTGCAGCCGGCGGACGCGATGCAATTGCTGCTCAAGGGTGAGGCGGTCAATCTCACCCGCGCCAAGGCACTCAACCTGATTCACGCGGTGGTGCCGGCAGCCGACCTGATCAAGGCCGCGAAGGACTGGATCAAGGGCGGCGGCAAGGCGGTCGCGCCGTGGGACGAGAAGGGCTTCAAGCTGCCCGGCGGCCCCGTCTTCTCCAAGATGGGCATGCAGATGTTCCCGGCCGGCAACGCGATCTATCGCCGCGAGACCTACGACAATTATCCGGCCGCGCGCGCCATCATGAGCTGCGTCTATGAGGGCCTGCAGCTTCCGATCGACGCCGCGCTGCGGGTCGAGTCGCGCTACTTCACCAAGGTGCTGCGCTCGAAGGAAGCGGCGGCGATGATCCGGTCGCTGTTCCTGTCGATGCAGGAACTGAACAAGGGCGCCCGCCGCCCGGCGGGCGTGCCGCCGACCAAGGTCAAGAAGCTCGCCGTGATCGGCGCCGGCTTCATGGGCGCCAGTGTCGGCTATGTCTCGGCGCAGGCCGGCATCGACGTCGTGCTGGTCGATCGCGACCAGGAAAGCGCCGACAAGGGCAAGGGCCACGCCAAGACCGTGGTCGACGGCCTGATCGCCAAGGGACGGATGAAGCAGGACGCGGCCGATGCCATCTTGGCGCGGATCTCGGCCACATCAGACTACAACGTGATCTCGGACTGCGACCTCGTCATCGAGGCGGTGTTCGAGGATCGCAAGGTCAAGGCGGATACCTATGCCAAGGCCCAGCCGCTGCTGAAGCCGGGCGCGATCTTCGCCTCCAACACCTCGACCCTGCCGATCAATTCGCTGGCCGAGGAGTTCAAGGATCAGGGCAAGTTCATCGGCATCCACTTCTTCTCGCCGGTCGAGAAGATGATGCTGGTCGAGATCATCCTCGGCAAGAACACCGGCGACGTCGCGCTGGCGACCGCACTCGACTATGTCCGCGCGATCGGCAAGACGCCCATCGTGGTGAACGACTCCCGTGGCTTCTTCGCCAACCGCTGCGTGATGCGTTACATCTCCGAGGGCAACGAGATGCTGCTCGAGGGCGTGCCGCCGGCGATGATCGAGAACACCGCCAAGATGGCCGGCATGCCGGTCGGGCCGCTGTCGCTGCAGGACGAGGTCGCGCTCGATCTCGGCCTGAAGATCACCAAGGCGACCGAGGCCGATCTCGGCCCCAACGCGATCGACCAGGCGCAGAAGAAGCTGATGGTCGAGATGGTCGAGAAGCAGGGCCGCTTCGGCCGCAAGAACGGCAAGGGCTTCTACGACTATCCCGAGAAGGGCAAGGGCCAGAAGAGCCTGTGGCCGGGGCTCGCCAATCTGCAGCCCAAGCAGCTCGATCCCGACACGCTCAGCGTCGAGGAGTTGAAGCAGCGCTTCCTGGTGGTGCAGGCGGTGGAGGCCGCGCGCACCGTCGAGGATCACGTCATCACCGACGTGCGCGAGGCCGATGTCGGCTCGATCCTCGGCTTCGGCTTCGCGCCGTTCACCGGCGGCGCGCTGTCCTACATCGACTTCATGGGCACCAAGAACTTCGTCGCACTCTGCCACAGCTTCGAGAAGAAGTACGGCTCGCGCTTCACGCCGCCGAAGCTGCTCGAGGAGATGGCCGCCAAGGGCGAAACCTTCTACGGCCGCTTCCCGCCGAAGAAGCAGGCGGCGTAAACTTCTGGGGCGAACTCGCGCAGGATCAAGCCGGTCATCGATCCGACTTGATCCTGTTGCGCGACGGTCATGCGCGTCAAAGTCCCGCCACGCTCGTTCCCCACTGGCACCACGCTGCTGGCATCACTCTTGCTCGTCGATCGCCGGGGCGACGATCAGCGTGAGGGTGTCGTGCGATGAGTTCTGCGTTCAAGGAAGGTGCCGCGGAGATCGCGCCGAAGGATTCCTTGTTTTCCTTGCGGTCATCGCGGTGGCGGAAGCCGCTGCGTCTGCGGGGCAAAGGCCCGTCATGGGCCGGCCTCGCGCTACTCGTTCTGGCCGCGGATATTGTGCTCGCCGCGACGGTCTGGCAGGCCGTCAATTTCTTCCGCCATTGAGCCGTCAGTCTCCGGAGAGAGCAAGGCGCCAGCGAGATAGGCGAACTGGTTGAACGCGAGACAGGCGACGACGATCGGAGCGCCAGTGGCAAAGGAGAAGCCGTCGGATTGGAGCACGATCGCCGCGAGCACCGCGACCAGCGGCGACTCCAGCATCAATGTCCAAACCCGAAAGTACAAACTGGTTGCCAGCCCAACCAGGGTGCTGGTCAATAAAAGGGTAAAGGCGATCGTCACATTTTTAGACCAGTTGGAGCGGAGGGCGCGCCGCAGGTCATAGTCGGTCAGTTGGATCGCGCGAACAAGGACGGCCACGCCCTCAGCCGGAACTACACCGACTTAGTATTAATCGCTTTAATGCAGGTTAAATTGAGACGTTCCGCCTCCGGTGTCGAGAGAGAGGATCGGCGAACCCACAACAAAAAAGAGCCGGATCGGCCGACCCGGCTCTATCGCGGTCGCTGTGAGCGAGCTCAGGCCGCCTTGAGCAGGCCTTCCTTCTTCAGCGCCTCCTGCACCTTCGGGCGCGCCGCGACGCGGGCCTTGTAGGCGGTCACGTTCGGCAGGCCGGAGAAGTCGAAGCCGAGCCGATCCTGCGCCCACATGATCATGGTGAAGAGGTAGCCGTCGGCGACCGTGAACTGGTTGCCCATCAAATAGTCGCGTCCGGCGAGCTGGCTCTCGACATATTTGAACTTGCCCATGGCGCGGTCCTTGAAGAAGGCCTTGGCGTCGTCGGCGAGCACGGGCGAAAACATCGGGCCGAGATTCTTGTGCAGCTCGGTCGTGGTGTAGTTCAGCCATTCGAGCAGCTTGTAGCGCTCGTTGGAGTCCCGCGCCGGCGCCAGCTTCTTGTCGGCGGCCTTGTCGGCGATCATCTGGATGATGATCGGCCCCTCGGTGACCATCTCGCCGGTATCCAGCGCCAGCGCCGGCACCTGGCCCTTGGGGTTCACCTGGAGGAAATCGTCGCCGTTTTCGAGCTTCTTGGCGCGGAGATCGACCTTGACCAGGTCGTAGGGCAGCCCGGCCTCGAGCAGGGCGATATGGGGGGAGAGGGAGCAGGCACCGGGGGTGTAATAAAGCTTCATAGGGGTATTCCTTCCCTTGTTCTTGGCGTCCGGAGAGGGATTGCCTACATGCGCCTGCATGAAATAGTCAAGATTGATGCAGATGCATTCAGTGCGGTACAGTCGGTGCCGGGACCCTATGAGCTAGACCATGAAACGCAAGCTATCGAGCGAGGCGACGGCCGCCTGGATCCGCCTGATGCGGGTGCCGAGCCGGGTGCTGGACTGCGTCGAGCAGGATTTGAAGAAGGCCGGTTTTCCGCCGCTCGCCTGGTATGACGCTTTGCTCGAGCTGTCCCGCGCGCCGTCGGGCGAGCTGCGCCCGGTCGAGCTCGAGCGCCAGATGCTGATCCCGCAATATTCGACCTCGCGGCTCATAGACAAGCTGGTCGACGAGGGGCTCGCCGCCCGCCGCGAATGCAAGATCGACAAGCGCGGCCAGTTCGTCGAGATCACCGAGGCTGGACGCGAGCTGCAGAAGCGGATGTGGAACGCCTATTCCGCCGCGATCGACAAGCATGTCGGCTCGAAATTATCCGACGCCGACGCAACCAGGCTGTGCGGCCTGCTCGACCGGCTCGGCTGCGCCTGCGGCGACGCCAAAGGCGACGTCAAGAACGAGACCAAGGCTGACAGCAAGGCTGCGCCTGCGCGAGACGGCGTGCCTGCCCGATGATATTGCTGATTCCATCATCCGCAGCCGTTGTGGCTCGCGGATGTCCCTGCCACCGCGCGCCTTCGATCGAAGCGCCCTTGAGTTGGATTATCTATGGCGCGTGACCAGATCGACATGACGCCGCTGCAGTCGCGCGACGAACTCGTGGCGTGGCTTGAAGCCGGCGTGAAGCCTGAGTCCGAATTCCGGATCGGCACCGAGCACGAGAAGACTCCGTTCACGCTGGAGGGCCATCAGCCCGTGCCCTATGAAGGCGCCAAGGGCATCGGCGCGCTGCTCGAGGGCATGAAGCTCTTGCTCGGCTGGGAGCCGATCATGGAGCGCGGCAACATCATCGGCCTCTATGATGTCACCGGCGGCGGCGCGATTTCGCTCGAGCCCGGCGGGCAGTTCGAACTGTCGGGCGCGCCGGTCGAAACCGTGCATCAGACGCAGTCGGAATTGATGGCGCATCTGGCGCAGGTGCGGGAGATCGCAACCCCGCTCGGCATCGGCTTCCTCGGCCTCGGCATGACGCCGTCCTGGTCGCGCGCGCAGATCCCCATGATGCCCAAGGGGCGTTACAAGATCATGCGAAACTACATGCCGAAGGTCGGCAAATACGGCCTCGACATGATGTTCCGGACCTGCACGGTGCAGACCAATCTCGACTTCTCCTCCGAAGCCGACATGGTGAAGAAGCTGCGGGTGTCGCTGGCGCTGCAGCCGATCGCGACCGCCTTGTTCGCCAACTCGCCGTTCACCGAAGGCAAGCCCAACGGCTTCCTGTCGTTCCGTTCCGAGATCTGGCGTGACACCGACAATGCGCGCAGCGGCATGGTGCCGTTCGCATTCGAGGACGGCATGGGCTTCGAGCGCTATGTCGATTACGCGCTCGACGTTCCGATGTATTTCGTCAAGCGCGGCGAGGAATATATCGACGTCTCCGGCTCCTCGTTCCGGGATTTCTTCGCCGGCAAGAATGCCGCCTTCCCGGGCGAGCGCCCGACCTTGTCGGACTGGGCCAATCACCTCTCGACGATCTTCCCCGAGGTGCGGTTGAAGCGTTACCTCGAAATGCGCGGCGCCGACGGCGTGCCGTGGGGCCGGCTGCCGGCGCTGCCGGCGTTCTGGGTCGGGCTGCTCTACGACAATGACAGCCTCGACACCGCCTGGGACATCGTCCGCCACTGGACCGCGCCGGAGCGGCAGGCGCTGCGTGACGACGTGCCGCGTTTCGGCTTCAAGTCGCGGATCAAGGATCGCTATCTGTTCGAGATCGCCAAGGAGTGCCTGATCCTGTCGCATGCCGGATTGCGGCGGCGCGGCCGGATCGATCATCTCGGACGCGACGAGAGCCGCTTCCTCGAACCGCTCGAGCGCATCATCGAGGCCGGCCGCTCGCCGGCCGAGGAGATGCTGGAGAAGTTCAACGGTCCCTGGAAGGGCTCGGTGGAACCGGCCTATCAGGAATACGCCTTTTAGTCCCCGCTTGGATCCGATCCGGGCGTGAGGCGCGCGCGAACGGCGGTGGTGTCGCACCCGCCGTTCATCCGCCGTACAGGTTCATGGCGTTCAAATGACGCCCCGCTAAACGCGCGGGGCTGCGCGAATTTGAAAGCAATCTCATGGGGATAGGCCGCCACTTTAGGGCGTGTGTGGTGATGTTTGCGGTCCTTGCGGCCGCGGTCGTCGCGCGCCCGGCATTGGCGCAGACCAATTTCGACCGCCCCGGCGGCGACTATCTCAACGCGCCGGTGACGACGGGCGATCCGGCCGATTGCGCGCTGACCTGCGAGCGTGACCGCCGTTGCCGCGCCTGGAGCTTCAACTATCCGACCGACGCCAATAATGGGGCGGTGTGCTGGCTGAAGAGCACCGTGCCGCCACGGGTGCAGAACGTCTGCTGCGTCTCCGGGGTGCGCGGCGCGGGTGTGGTCGAGCCGCGCAACGGCGCCATCGAAACCTCGATCGACCGGCTCGGCGGCGACTACAAGAATTTCGAGCTGAAGAGCAGCGACGGCGACGAGGCCTGCCAGGCCGCCTGCACCGCCGACAACAAGTGCCGCGCCTGGACCTACGCCCGGCCCGGCTATGCCGGCCGCGACGCGCATTGCTTCCTGAAGAAAGAGATCAAGCCGCCGCGCCGCAAGGCGGGGTTCACGTCGGGCGTGGTGCGTTGATTCTGTAGCCCGGATGGAGCGAAGCGCAATCCGGGACCGCGCTCTGAACTGCACCCCTGATGTGAGACACGATAATCAGGGACAGGTGCCGAGCGCTTGAGGCGGCTGGGCGGGTTGATGGGTTACGGGCGCGATGCGGGGCTGCTGCGCAGCAGCCCTGCATCGCGGTAAACTTGCTTCGAACTCGGCTGGCGGCCGATAAGCCAGGGCCGAGTGTAGCCGTTGGCGATTGTACACCTCCTCGATGAAGGCGCCGATTGCATTTCTGGCATGCTGCGCATCGCGGTAAGTCTGGCCGTTGACCTCCTCCTGTTTGAGGGTCTTCATGAAGCTCTCCGCCTTGGCATTGTCGTAGGGATTGCCGACCCGGCTCATGCTCGGGGCAATGTCGTGCCGCTGAAGTAGGTCCGTGTAGTCGCCGCAGGCATACTGGATGCCGCGATCGGAGTGGTGGATCAGGCTACCGGGCGTCGGCTGGCGCGCCGCCAACGCCATGGAGAGCGCTGTAACCGCCAGACGCGCCTCCAGGTGCGTTTCCAGAGCCCAGCCGATCACGCGCCGGCTGAAGGCATCGAGCATGATGGCGAGATAGGCGAACTCCTCCTGCAGACGGATGTAGGTGATGTCCGCCACCCAGAGCTGGTCGAGGCCATCAGGCACCATGCCGCGGGCGAGGTTCGGTACCACGCGCCAGGGGTGGCGCGAGTCTGTCGTCACAGGCACGAACGGCCGCTGCCGCAAGCACAACAGATTGTCCTCTCGCATCAGGCGCAGCACGCGTTTGCCGTTCACCGCCAAGCCCTCACGGCGCAACTGGGCGGCGATGCGGCGATAGCCGTAATGCCGATAGGCAAGCGCCAGCCGCTGGATCGCGTCCCGCACGCCGGTTTCTTCGGCACGTGGGGCGGAAGCCGCCCAGTGCCGGTAATAGCCGGCCCGACTGACGCCAGCCAGCACGCACATCCGCTCGATCGTCAGCTCGCCTTGCCGCGGGGGCATCGTCATCGCCTGGATGACCGCGTAGACCCCGTCACGCCAGGCCCGGTGCTCGGCCGGCGTGCTTCCTTGACCCGCCGCAAGGCTTGCCGAAAAAAATCCAGTTCAATCTGCTGCTGGCCGATCTTGCGCTCAAGCTCGGCAATGCGCTCCGGCGCACCAGGGTCGGCAGTCGCAACATCGCGTGCCCGCTCCTTCACGCTCGGCGCAACCGCATCACTTTTGCGCGGCCGGCCGATCGGCCGCAGCGCCTCCGCCCCGCCGGCACGAAATAGATCGCGCCATGCATAGAGGTCCTTACGCAACACATTCAGCTCCTGGGAAAGAGCCTTTATGCGCTCACCCGCCAGAATGCGACGGACCGCCTCGAGCTTAAACTCTCGGCTGAAAACACGGGGTGATTTGTTGGACATACATTCTCCGTTAGAGAACTGTCCCTAATTTCCCGTGTCTCACTTTTGGGGTGCACTCCACTCACCGCGGACGGGCCTGCCCCGGATTTCGCTGCGCTTCATCCGGGCTACGAAGCGACGACAGGCTACTCCGCCGCCAGCACCGTGATCTCGGGCCAGAGCGCCTTCCAGCGCGCCGCCTTCGTCGCATAGTTCGCCGGCGAAAAGTTCGCGGTTCGGTTCGGCCGCACGATCATGCCGGCGACATCATCGAAACCGTTCGGCGCATAGACGTCGTAGCCGCGCGTGGTGCGGCGGATGCCGATCTGCGTGTTTTCGGTGAGGAAGCGATCGATGCCGTCGATCGAACGCGACAGCGCCGGGTAGGACAGGCCGTGCTTGTCGGGATACCAGAGATGGACGCGGGCCTGGTTGCGCACCTCGATCGCGACACCGAGATGGCCAAGCCGTGCCTTGAGTTCGCGAATCACGGCGTCCTCGCCTCCCATGAGGTATCCGGATCGAAATAGAAGATGTCGTGGTCGCTGATGCCATGATCGAGCGGCCGGCTGGTCAGCACGTTCCACACGGTCTGCACTAGGCAGCCGGCGACCAGCCACGCATCGGGCAAGCCGAGGCGGTACAACTCGTCGGTGATGGCTTGATTGGCCGGGTTGCGCAGCGCGGCTGCGAGGAATTCGTCCTGCGTCACGACGAGGCGGTCGCGTCGTAGTCCCGGACCGCCTTCTTCGACGCCAGCGTGCGCCAGTGCCGGCGCCGCAAGGGCTCGACGGTGTGACGTTTGGCCTTCGACAGGCGGATCAGGACCGTCGGGTAATCGCGGTAGTGATCGGTGAAGTAGAACACTTGGGGCTGATGCTCGACCAGCACGTCGCGTTCCTCCGGCGGCACGCCCGGCATCACCAGGCTGTCGCCGTCCTCCTTGAGCCGCACCAGCATCTTGTTGCGCACCCTCAGCGCCGGCGTGCCATAGGACGAGCCGTCCTCGACCTCCGGCCATGCCAGCGCGATGTGCCTGATGTCGTCGAAGGTCACGACTATCATCCCGCAAGGAATGTAGCCCGGATGGAGCGAAGCGAAATCCGGGACATCTTGCCGAGTGGGAGATCCCGGATTGCGCAGCGCTCCATCCGGGCTACGCGTCTACTGCACCGAGGTGAAGAAGCGCGCGAGGCGGAAGCCTGAGAGCCAGGTCCAGACCGGCTGGCTGCGGATGCCGAGGTCCCAGGAGCCGACCACGGCGTCGGCGCGGCCGATCAGATTGTCGATCGGCAAGAGGCCGACGCCGCCGTCGCGCACCGGCACGCGGCTATCGGCGGAATTGTCCCGATTGTCGCCGAGCACGAACAGTTTGCCCGGCGGCACCGTCACCTCTTGGGTGTTGTCGAGCCGGCCGTTGTCGCGAATCTTGAAGATCGCGTGGTTGACGCCGTTCGGCAGCGTCTCGATGTAGCGATACGCCTCCTCGCCGCCGCCGCGATCGTCTTCGGCGAAGCCGGTGCCGTCGGGCTTCAGCGTCGCCGCATGATCGTTGATGAAGAGCTGACCCTGCCGCATCTGGATGCGGTCGCCGGGCAGCCCGACCACGCGCTTGACCCAGGCCTGCGAGCGGTCGCCCGGCCAGCGGAACACGACAACGTCGCCGCGCTTCGGCGTCTCGCCGAACACGCGGCCGGTTTCCGGCAGCGTGATCTGGATCGGCAGCGAAGCCGCGCCGTAGCCATAGGGATATTTCGAGGCGACCAGCGCGTCGCCGATCAGCAGCGTCGGCTCCATCGATCCCGACGGCACGTAGAACGGCTCGGCGATCGCGCCCTTGGCGAGGAACACGACGGCCACGATCGCGGCCAGTTGCACGGCCTGCCCGCGCCAGCTGGTCGGCTTGGCCGTCACGACTTCGTTTCCGCTGCTCACTAGCCCGTTCCTCCGACCGTAATCCGTTCCATCCTGAGCGTCGGTTGGCCGACGCCGACCGGCACGCCCTGGCCGTTCTTGCCGCAGGTGCCGATTCCCGTATCCAGCGCAAGATCGTTGCCGATCATGGTGATCCTGTGGAGATCGGTCGGTCCGTTGCCGATCAGCATGGCGCCCTTCAGCGGCGCGCCGAGCTTGCCGTTCTCGATCTTGTAGGCTTCGGTGCACTGGAACACGTATTTGCCCGAGGTGATGTCGACCTGGCCGCCGCCGAAATTGGCGGCGTACATGCCGTTCTTCACCGAGGCGATGATCTCGGCCGGGTCGCGGTCGCCCGACAGCATGTAGGTGTTGGTCATGCGCGGCATCGGCACATGGGCATAGCTCTGCCGACGACCGTTGCCGGTCGGCTTCATGCCCATCAGCCGGGCGTTCTGGCGGTCCTGCATGTAGCCGACCAGAATGCCATCCTCGATCAGCACGGTGCGGTTGGTCGGCGTGCCCTCGTCGTCGATCGAGAGCGAGCCGCGGCGCGAGGCCATGGTGCCATCGTCGACCACGGTGACGCCCTTGGCGGCGACCTGCTGGCCCATCAGGCCGGCAAAGGCGGAGGTCTGCTTGCGGTTGAAGTCGCCCTCGAGCCCGTGGCCGACGGCCTCATGCAGCATCACGCCGGGCCAGCCGGCGCCGAGCACCACGTCCATCTCGCCGGCGGGCGCCGGCACCGATTCGAGATTGACCAGCGCCTCGCGCAGCGCGCCGTCGGCGGCGTCGCGCCAGGCCTTGGTCTCGATGAAGCGGGCATAGCCCTCGCGGCCGCCATAGCCCTTGCTGCCGCTCTCCTGGCGGTCGCCCTGGCCGGCGACGACGGAGATGTTGACGCGCACCAGCGGGCGGATGTCGCGATAGCTCTCGCCGTCGGGCCGCAGGATCTCGACCACCTGCCAGGTCGCGGTGAGGCTGGCCGAGACCTGACGCACCCGCGGGTCCTTTTCCCTGACATAGGCGTCGATCTCGCCGAGCAGCTTGACCTTGGCCTCGAACGCCGGGCCGTCCAGCGGGTTCTCGTCGCCATAGAGCTTGATGTTGGTGTGGGCGGGCGCCGCGGCGAAAGTGCCGGCATAGCCGCCGCGCACGGCCGCGACCGCATCCGCGGCGCGGATCAGCGCCGGGATCGAGACGTCGGAGGAATGCGCATAGCCGACCGCGTCGTCCTTGACCGCGCGCAGGCCGAAGCCCTGCGAGGTGTCATAGGTCGCCTGCTTCAGCCTTCCGTTGTCGAACACCAGCGCCTCGGTCTGCCCGAACTCCAGGAACAGCTCGCCGTCGTCGGCGCCTTCAAGGCCGCGGGACACCTCGCGGCGGACAGCATCGCGGTCTAGATTGGCGCGGTCGAGCAGGGAGGTCGTGGCGGGATTGGTCATGGTCACTCCGACGCAATGCGATTGCTTGGCGATTCCTCGTCATCCTTGCCTGAAGCGCAACTGATTGCCAGTGGGGAACCCGGAAGCCAAGGATTTCGGGGGATTGAAGCAGAGACGAGCGGAAAACTCATCTTACAACCCGGAAACCTGTACCGGTCCCGGTTCAGGCCCGGACGGCGATCATCAAAGATAGTGGTTGGGGTGGCAAACCGGGAGTGCCTGCGGCTATGCGGTCGATCACAGTGCCCCGTCGGGCTCGTCACCTTGTCGTCATCACCTTGAGCGCCGATCCGCCTTCCGCGGCTGGCTTTCGCGCTCGGCTGCATCGGCCGATTGCGGCTTCGGCTGCGCGGTGCCTTGTGCCGAGGTCGGAAAGCCATGCTCCTGCGCCCACCGGTACAGCTCGTCGAACACCGGCTTGAGCGCCTTGGCGGACGGCGTCATCTCGTACTCAACCCGAGGCGGCACCTCGGGATAGACCGTGCGCTTGACGAGACCGTTGGCCTCGAGATCGCGCAGCTGCGTGGTCAGCATGTGCTGGGTTACGCCGGGGATCGACTGGCGCAGCTCGCCGAATCGCCGCTTGCGCTCGACCAATTGCCAGAGGATGTCGCCCTTCCATTTCCCGGCCAGCACCGACAGCGCGCGATGAAATTGCGCGGACAGGTCGCCGTTGCACGGCTCGGACGCCACCGGAGGCTCGGCGGGCTCAATAGTCAGTTTTTTCATACTACCTCACAAAAAGCATCCTACTTGTTCTTTTCATCTTACTCCCGAATTTAGACCACCGAAAGCCGCGGGCCAGCCGCCGATCGGTCGGGTGGCCGCGGTCCGGCCTTACGAACAACTCGGGAGTCATCAATGTCAGTTGCAGTTGCCGCGGCGCCGTCGCGCTGGAAATCCGTCAGCCTCTGGGTCGTCAGGGGACTGCTCGCTTTGGCCTTTGCCGCCGCTGGCGCCGCCAAGCTCTACGGTGTGCCTATGCTGGTCGAGGAATTCGAGCATATTGGGCTCGGTCAGTGGTTCCGCTATTTCACCGGATCGCTGGAGCTGCTCGGCGCGGTCCTGATCCTGCTGCCCCCGGTCGCGGCGTTCGGCGGCGTGCTGCTGAGCTGCATCATGGTCGGCGCCACCATCACGCATCTGTTCGTGATCGGCGGCTCGCCGGTGCCCCCCCTCGTGCTGCTGACATTGAGTGTGATCGTCGCCTACGCCAAGCGTAGCCAGTTCGCCCTGCTCGCGAGCGCGCCGTGAGGCGAGCGCGATGCGCATCTCTCGCCGCACGCTGACGGTCGTGACCGGGCTGGTGCTGGCCTTCGCGGTGCCGTTCGCCGCGACAATGCTGCTCACCGGTTCGGTCGCGGCGGTCTCGAAGCCCGAGCCGAAGAAGCCCGAGCCGCGCGTGCACCAAGTTGTGCTGCCGATCAACAGCGACGACCCGACCTCGATGCGGGCGCTGATCTCGACCGCGCTCAACCTCCCGAAATATTATCGGGAGCGCAACGAGCCGTTCGAGATCGAGGTCGTCGCCTACAATGCTGGCGTCCACATGCTGCGCGCCGATACCTCGCCGGTGAAGGATCTGCTGCGGGTGGTGCGGGGGCTCACGCCCGACATCCGCTTGGTTGTCTGCGAAGCCACCAAGCTCGGCATGGAGCGCGCCGAGGGACATCCGCTGGTGCTGCTCGATCATGTCGACCTGGTGCCGAACGGGCCCGGGCGCATCATCGAATTGCAGGAAGCTGGCTGGTCCTACATCCGGTCCTGAGCGATGTGGCCATCAAGCCAAGCGGAGAACTTGTCATGACGTCAGCTCACGCACCGACGCGCCGCGCGGTCGTTGCCGGCATGATTGGCGCCGGCGCCTCGCTCGCAATGCCCACCGGAGCTGCGCGCGCAGCGTCGGGACCGCCGCAATTCGGCACCATCCGGCATCAGTTCACGCAGGTCGAAGGCGCCCGCCCGGTGCCGCCGGTCGCGATCCCGGCGCTCGCCGGCGGCGCGCTCGATCTCACGGCGTTCAAAGGCAAGATGGTGCTGGTGAACTTCTGGGCCACCTGGTGCGCGGCGTGCCGGACCGAGCTGCCGATGCTGGACCGCCTTGCCGCCAGCGGCCGTCGCGATCTCGTGGTCGTCGCTATCAGCACCGATCGCAACCGCGCGCCGGTCGCGCCCTACGTCAAGCAGCTCAAGCTGCGCCACCTCGCGATCGGCTTCGATCCCGGTGGTCTCGTCTCGCGCGTCGACGCCGCCGAGGTCGATACGCCGTTCGCGCTCTACGGCATGCCGATCTCATTTTTGATCGGCATCACCGGGCAGGTCGAAGGCTACATGACGGGTGAGGCGGACTGGCTGTCCACGGAGGCGATCGCGTTGTTCGACTATTACGCCGGCGTCCGTTGAGATGGCGTAGCCCGGATGAAGCGCAGCGCAATCCGGGACTGGTCAATCCGCGATGATGGCGGCCCCGGATTGCGCTGCGCTCCATCCGGGCTACGCTTTCCTGTGCCGCTCGGCGCCGCTAGGGCAATTTGTCATACCCCTCCGCCAGGCCATTCAGGCTGAGCGGAAAGCCAATCCCTTCCTCGGGCGTCTCGAAGATGATGAAGGTCGCGGTCTTGGCGTTCTTGAGCTGGCCGAGCAGCTTGTCGTCCATCACGACCTCGGCGACGCAGCCATTGGGCAGGCATCTCACGAAACCGGCGCGGCCGACGTCCTGATTGTCGAGCTTGAGGCCGAGGCCGGAGGGCAGCAGCACGCCGAGCGGCGCGACCACGCGCATCAGGCGGCTCTTCTGGTCGGCGGTCTTCAGCACGATCACGGTCAGGCCGGCATTGGAGCGGTCTTCCGCTACCACGCTCTGGATCAGCGCGCATTGCTCGGCCTGGGCGCCGGGCGGAGTGTCGCAGCGGATCTGCCAGTCGCCGTGGACCGAGCGCACCGCGCCTTGCGCGTTCGCCGGCTGGGTCAGGCCAAGAGAAAGGCCAAGAGAAAGGCCGAGGCAGAGGGCCAGAATCGCGAGGCCGCCGAGCCGGCTGGCCATCGTCAAACGAATGTTCGAAGCGCCCATCCGGGTCGATCCTTATAGATGTTCGGTCGGTCCGGCCGTCCGCCGGTAGCACGCGCGCCACGATGCGCTTCCCGGAAGCGAATCATGATCTCATCTTCTTGTTTGAGCATGATCTTTCGGAAAACCGGTTTCCACTCTTCCGGATCATGCTCAGGCGTCGACTGATACCGCAATGACGGCGCCTTGAAGGCGATCGTGAAGCCATTCTCGCGCCGGATTGGGGCAGCCCGCAGCGAATCAGGTTCCTGTGCGCTGCCCTGTCTGTGGGTACATCCGGTAATCCCCCTGTCAAGCGGCATGGACAATTGGTCCAAGTGCTTTCGCTTGATTTTGCGGGAAAAATCGCAAGCGGCAGCTTCATCGCAGGCGCATGGCTTTCGGCCCCACTACTGCATTGCGAGCGCCGGAGAATTATGGTTTGAGAGGCTGGATTTCGACGCGTTCTAGCGATCTGGCTCCCGTACCCACCTTGACTCAGAGACGGGTATGTCCGGAAGGCCATTTGTCAGGGCGGATCGTGCTGCATTTTCGGCCACATGCCGGGGGTGCTTTGGGGAATAATGCAAGGGAGCGCGAGCGGCATGAAGATGTCGATTGGCCGGTTGGGCAGGCAATTGCTGGGGTTGGCGGTGGCGGGTGTGGCGTCTGTCGCCGCGGGATCGGCCTTCGCCGAAATGGGGCAGCCGGCGCCGTGGGAGCACACGCTGCAGGAAGGCGTGACCCCGGTGATGGAAAACATCATCTGGTTTCACAATTTCCTGCTGGTACTGATCACCCTGATCACGCTGTTCGTGCTCGCGTTGCTCATCATCGTGGTGGTGAAGTTCAACGCCAGGGCCAACCCGGTCCCCTCCAGGACCACCCACAACACGCTGATCGAGGTGGCCTGGACGCTGATCCCGGTGCTGATCCTGGTCGGCATCGCGGTGCCGTCGTTCCGCCTGCTGTTCCTGGAGCTCGACGTGCCGAAGCCGGATCTCACGGTGAAGGTCACCGGCAAGCAGTGGTACTGGTCCTACGCCTATCCGGATAACGGCAAGTTCGAGTTCGACTCGCTGCTCGACAAGGACAAGCAGCCGCGCCTGCTCGGCGTCGACAACGAGATGGTGGTCCCGGTCAACAAGGTGGTGCGGATCCAGACCACCGGCGCCGACGTGATCCACTCCTTCGCGGTGCCGGCCTTCGGCGTGAAGATCGACTCGATCCCCGGCCGCCTCAACGAGAGCTGGTTCAAGGCCACCAAGACCGGCGTGTTCTACGGCCAGTGCTCGGAACTGTGCGGCAAGGACCATGCCTTCATGCCGATCGCGGTCAGGGTCGTGAGCGACCAGGAATTCGCGACCTGGGTCGAAGGCGCGAAGAAAAAGTTTGCGACCAACCCGGCGAATTCCTACGCCTCGGCTGGTCAGGCGGCGCAGTAAGCCTCACGGCTTACGGCGCGGATGGAATAAGGGCGACGGGACCGCAAGGTCCAAGAGGGACTGCAAGGCAGGATTTTGAACATGGCGACAGGCGCAGCGACACACGACGATCACGCCCATGACGATCACGCCCACCATCCGACCGGATGGCGGCGTTATCTCTACTCCACGAACCACAAGGACATCGGTACGATGTACCTGATCTTTGCGGTGATCGCGGGCATCATCGGCGCGGCGATGTCGATCGCGATCCGTGCCGAGTTGATGTATCCGGGCGTCCAGATATTCCACGAGACGCACACCTATAACGTGTTCGTGACCTCGCACGGCCTGATCATGATCTTCTTCATGGTCATGCCGGCGATGATCGGCGGCTTCGGCAACTGGATGGTGCCACTGATGATCGGCGCGCCGGACATGGCGTTCCCGCGCATGAACAACATCTCGTTCTGGCTGCTGCCGGCCTCGTTCGCGCTGCTGGTGATGTCCACCTTCGTCGAGGGTGAGCCGGGCGCCAACGGCGTCGGCGCGGGCTGGACCATGTATGCGCCACTGTCGACCTCGGGCCATCCGGGACCGGCGGTCGATTTCGCGATTCTCTCGCTCCATCTCGCGGGTGCCTCGTCGATCCTCGGCGCCATCAACTTCATCACCACGATCTTCAACATGCGCGCGCCGGGCATGACCCTGCACAAGATGCCGCTGTTCGTGTGGTCGATCCTGGTCACCGTGTTCCTGCTGCTGCTGTCGCTGCCGGTGCTCGCCGGTGCGATCACCATGCTGCTGACCGACCGCAATTTCGGCACCACCTTCTTTGCGGCTGACGGCGGCGGCGACCCGGTGCTGTTCCAGCATCTGTTCTGGTTCTTCGGTCACCCCGAAGTGTACATCCTGATCCTGCCCGCCTTCGGCATGATCAGCCAGATCGTCTCCACCTTCTCGCGCAAGCCCGTGTTCGGCTATCTCGGCATGGCCTACGCCATGGTGGCGATCGGCGGCATCGGCTTCGTGGTGTGGGCGCACCACATGTACACCGTCGGCATGTCCTCGGCGACGCAGGCCTATTTCGTCGCCGCCACGATGGTGATCGCGGTGCCGACCGGCGTGAAGATCTTCTCGTGGATCGCCACGATGTGGGGCGGCTCGATCGAGTTCAAGGCGCCGATGATCTGGGCGATCGGCTTCATCTTCCTGTTCACCGTCGGCGGCGTCACCGGCGTCGTGCTGGCCAATGCCGGCGTCGACCGCGTGCTGCAGGACACCTACTACGTGGTGGCGCACTTCCACTACGTGCTGTCGCTCGGCGCCGTGTTCGGCATCTTCGCCGGCTGGTACTACTGGTTCCCGAAGATGTTCGGCTACATGTACTCGGAGCGGATCGCCAAGGCGCACTTCTGGTTTACCTTCGTCGGCGTCAACCTGGTGTTCTTCCCGCAGCACTTCCTCGGCCTGTCGGGCATGCCGCGCCGTTATGTCGACTATCCGGATGCGTTCGCCGGCTGGAACCTGATCTCCTCCTGGGGCTCGTACATCTCCGGCATCGGCGTCCTGATCTTCATCTACGGCGTGATCGATGCCTTCGTCCGCAAGGAGCAGGCCGCGAACAATCCGTGGGGCGCCGGTGCGACCACGCTGGAGTGGACGCTGACCTCGCCGCCGCCATTCCACCAGTTCGAAGTGCTGCCCCGCGTGCAGTAAGTCCACGACAACGCGGCGCACTTTAAGGGTGCGCCGCGCCTTTTGAGAGAAGCGAGACCTGATCTTGTCGGTTGTCGATCACAACGCCATCGAGCTGCCCCGGATCTCCGAGGCCGAAGTGGGCGACTACATCGCGCTGTTGAAGCCGCGCGTGATGTCGCTGGTGATCTTCACCGCGCTGGTCGGGCTGATGATCGCGCCGGTGCACGTGCATCCGGTGCTGGCATTCACCTCGATCCTGTGCATCGCGGTTGGCGCCGGCGCCTCCGGCGCGCTCAACATGGCCTATGAGGGCGACGTCGACGCGCTGATGACGCGCACCGCCAACCGGCCGATTCCGCGCGGCCGCATCACGCAGACCGAGGCGGCCGCGTTCGGCATCACGCTCGCCTTCTTCTCGGTGATGACACTCGGCATTCTGGTCAACTGGGTGGCGGGTGCGCTGCTTGCCTTCACCATCTTCTTCTATGCCGTGGTCTACACGATGTGGCTGAAGCGCTGGACCGCGCAGAACATCGTGATCGGCGGCGCCGCCGGTGCCTTGCCACCGGTGGTGGCTTGGGCCGCCGCGACCGGATCGCTCTCGGTCGAGCCGATCCTCCTGTTCCTGATCATCTTCTTCTGGACTCCGCCGCACTTCTGGGCGCTGGCGCTGTTCCGCAGCGACGACTATGCCCGCGCCGGCATCCCGATGCTGCCGGTCGTCGCCGGTCCCGACGCGACCCGGCTGCAGATTCTGCTCTACACCATCGTGCTGGTCGCGATCGCGCTGGCGCCGTGGCCGCTCGGCTATTTCGACGCGATCTACGGCGTCACCTCGCTGGTGCTCGGCGCCGGCATGCTGTGGCTGGCCATCGAAGTCTATCGCCGCCGCGAGGGTACGGCTGCCAACCGCGCCACGCGCCGGCTGTTTGCCTTCTCGATCCTCTATCTGTTCGCGCTGTTTGCCGTCCTCCTCGCCGAGGTCGTGGTCCGCGCGATTGCGCCTGTCTTCATCGGATAGGGAGCCGGGGGGCGAGATGGGGGCGCATGGGATATCAATGGACGAGAAACGCGAACCAGAAGGCATCGTCCTCACCGAGGCGCAGCTCAAGAGCCGCCGCCAGCGCTCGATCGCCATCGCGCTCGCGCTCGGCATCCTGGTCGTGCTGTTCTTCGCCGTCACCCTCGTCAAGGGGCCGGCCGTGCTGGTGCGGCCGCTGTGAGTGAGATGGCCAACCAGGGACCGCAGCAGGGTGAGGGCGCCAAGGTCACGCGCCGCACGCTGACGCGCGACGCCGTGGTTGCCTCGATCTGCGGCTTCGTCGTGGTGCTGATGGTCGGCGCGTCCTACGCAGCCGTGCCGTTCTACAACTGGTTCTGCCGCACCACCGGCTTCAACGGCACCACCCAGGTCGCGACCTCGGTGCCTTCGGATGCGCCGCTCGAGCGCACTATTTCGGTCAGCTTCGATTCCAACGTCGCGCCGGGCCTGCCCTGGAAGTTCGAGCCGGAGCAGAACACGATCGACGTCAAGATCGGCCAGGTGGTCACGGTCTACTACACTGTCACCAACCAGTCGGCGCGCACCACCACCGGCCAGGCGTCCTACAATGTCGCGCCGTTGACGGTCGGCGCCTATTTCCAGAAGATCAACTGCTTCTGCTTCACCGAACAGACCATGGCGCCGGGCGAAAAGCGCGAGATGGCCGTGGTGTTCTATGTCGATCCGGCGCTGGCCAAGGACAGCGAGAACGACACGCTGAAGACGATCACCCTGTCCTACACCTTCTTCCCCGTGCGCGACGCCGCGCCGAAGCCCGTGGCGGCGGGCGAGGCGGAACAGCGCAAGGGCGGCTAGTTTTGGAATTTAAGATTTAAGACGTGCCTTGCGGCACGCGAATGGAGAGACGGCAATGGCTGAGGCGCAAGTCAAGCATCACGACTATCATCTCGTCGACCCGAGCCCATGGCCGGTGGTCGGCTCGATCTCGGCCTTCATCATGGCGTTCGGCGCGATCGGCTGGATGCACCACATGTTCTCCGCCGCCCCGATCGTGTTCGGCGTCGGCACCATCGGCGTGCTCTACACGATGGCGAGCTGGTGGGGCGACGTGATCAAGGAAGCCCAGTACAAGGGCGACCACACCCGCGTGGTGCAGATCAGCCACCGCTACGGCATGATCCTGTTCATCGCCTCCGAGGTGATGTTCTTCGTCGCCTGGTTCTGGGCCTTCTTCAATGCGGCGCTGTTCCCGGCTGACGCGGTGCATGCCACCCGCGATGCGGTGTTCGGCTGCGGCGCCGGCACGGCGATGGGCGCCTGCTCCGTTCCCGGTACCTGGCCGCCGCACGGCATCGAGACCTTCGATCCCTGGCATCTGCCGCTGCTCAACACGCTGCTGCTCCTGACCTCCGGCACCACCGTCACCTGGGCGCACCATGCGCTGCTCGAGAACGACCGCCAGGGCCTCAAGCAGGGCCTGATCCTTACCGTTATCCTCGGCGCTCTCTTCACCTGCGTGCAGGCCTATGAGTACGCCCATGCGACGTTCTCGTTCGGCGGCAACGTCTATGGCGCGACCTTCTTCATGGCGACCGGGTTCCACGGCTTCCACGTGCTGGTCGGCACCATCTTCCTGCTGGTCTGCCTGATCCGCGCCTACGCCGGCCACTTCACGCCGAAGCAGCACCTCGGCTTCGAGTTTGCCGCCTGGTACTGGCACTTCGTCGACGTGGTCTGGCTGTTCCTGTTCATCTGCATCTACGTCTGGGGCCATGGCGCCGAGACGATGGCCCACGGCGCACACTAATTGCCGGCCGACGTGCTAAAAAGGGGCGGCCGAATGGCCGCCCCTTTTTGTTTCCCTTCTGCCCTTGTGGGAGAAGGTGGCGCGGATGTAATCCGCGCCGGATGAGGGGTCTCCATCCGCGGAGACAGACCCCTCACCCGGCTACATCTCGCTCCGCTCGATTTCGCCACCCTCTCCCACAAGGGGAGAGGGGAAGGAGCCAAATGACCGATACCCCGCCGACCGTCACTGAGAGCGCACTGCGCGGCATCGCCTGCCGCTGCCCGCGCTGCGGCAAGGGCAAGCTCTATTCCGGCTTCCTGACGCTGGCGCCGCGCTGCCAGGCCTGCGGCCTCGACTTCGCCTTCATCGATTCCGGCGACGGGCCGGCGATTTTCGTCATCATGCTGGCCGGCGCGATCGTGGTCGCGGCGGCGCTGATCGTCGAGGTGAAGTACCAGCCGCCGTTCTGGGTGCATGCCGCGCTGTGGCTGCCGTTGATCCTGGTCACCACGATCCTGCCGCTACGATCGATGAAGGCACTTCTGATCGCGCTGCAATTCCACCACAAGGCCGCCGAAGGCCAATTGATCGAGCGCGACCCGAAATGAATGATGTGACGACGCGCCGGCCGAGCGCGGCCGGCTTCGGCATTTTCACGTTGATCCTGATCGCGGTATTTATCGCCCTCGGTTTCTGGCAATTGCAGCGCCGGGTCGAGAAGCACGCGCTGATCGCAGCGCTCGAGGCGCGGCTGGCCGCGCCGACCGAGGCGCTGCCGCCGCCGTCGGCATGGCCGACGCTGACCTCCGCCAAGGATGAATTCCGCCGCGTGACCCTGACCGCGACCTATGCGAAGCAGCCTGACGCGATGGTGTTCAGCTCCGGCTCCGCCGTGCGCGACGACATTTCGGGTCCCGGCACGTGGGCGTTGCTGCCGGCGACGCTCGCCAGCGGCGAGACAGTCGTGATCAACACCGGCTTTGTCCAGAACACGATGCAGGATCGCGCCTTCGAGGATCGCGTGGTCGGCCGCCTCGTCACCGGCGCGCCGGTTGAGCTCACGGGCTATATCCGCTTTCCCGAGCCACCGGGCCGGCTGACGCCGAAGGAAGATATCTCGAAGCGGCTGTGGTTCGTGCGCGACCATCGCGCGATGGCGCAAGCGCTCGGCTGGGGACAGGTCGCGCCGTTCTATATCGACCTCGAGGCGCCGGTGCCCGACAGCGGCACGCCGAAGCCCGGACCGCTCAAGGTGCGGCTCAAGGACGACCACATGCAGTACGCCATCACCTGGTTCTCGCTGGCCGCTGCGGTCACGATCGCCTTCGGCCTGTGGTGGCGCGGCCACCGGCGCCGCGCCTCTGGTCGAACCTAGTCGCATCATGGTTTGATTGACCCGCGAAGGGGACTTCGCGGCAAGCAATCAGGGTGTGCCATGGAGAAATACGGCGCCGGGCCAATCGTTGTCCTGGACTATGACCCCAACTGGCCAGCCATGTTCGAGACGGAGCGCGCGAGGATCGAGCACGCGCTCGGCTCGCTGGCCCTGGCCATCGAGCATGTCGGCAGCACCGCGGTTGAGGGCTTGCCGTCGAAGCCGATCATCGACCTGATGGTCGGTGTCCCCGGCCTCGCGGAGGCGCGGGAATGCTGCATCGAGCCGATCGAGGCGCTCGGCTACCACTACATACCGGAATACGCGGCGTGGCTGCCCGGCGAGTTGTTCTTCCGCAAGGGCCCTCCGGGGCCGTGGACCCATCATCTGCATCTGATGGAGCCATCCAATCCGCGCTGGGAAACGCTGCTGGTGTTTCGCGACTATCTTCGCGCGCACGCCGAGGTGTCCCATGCCTACGCCGAGATCAAGCAGGCCCTTGCTGCCTCCTCAAGAGAGGACATCGCGGCCTATCGCAACGGCAAAACGCGCTTCGTCGAGGAGACGACGGCGAAGGCCCGCGCGTGGCGCGCGAACCTGTCCGGTCGATAGCGCGGCCGCGCCACGCTTGCATTCTGCCGTAACGCATCCATGCCCGAGCCGGGATCAATGACCCATGGGGGCGGGGCCGCCGAGCTTGACCTTGCGCAAGGTCAGCGCCAGCGGGATCGCCGACAGCGAGATAAGCATCAGGACCCAGAACGCATCCATGTAGGACAGGAACGAGGCCTGGGTCTGCACCTGCTGTCCGATCCACTGGATCGCCTGACTGTGCGCCTGCGCCAGCGAACTGCCCTGGGCGACGAAGAAGTCGGTGACCTGGTGCAGCGTGTCCTGGTATTGCGGGCTCGACGGCGTCACCTGCTCGACCAGCCGGCTCTGGTGGAATTGCTGGCGATGCGTCAGCACGTTGGACACGATCGAGACGCCGATCGAGCCGCCGGTGTTGCGCGCCGCGTTGATCAGCGCGGAGGCCTGGTCGGTCTTCCCAGCGGGAATGCCGTCATAGGACGCCGCCATGATCGGCACGAAGATCAGTGGCAGGCCGACGCCGATCAGCATGCGTGAGCGCGCCATGAACCAGAAGCCGAGATCGCCGTAGACGTTGGTCATGCTGTACATCGAGGCGGCGATCACCAGCGCGCCGGCAACGATCAGGTATTTCGGCTGCACCCTGGTGGCGAGCCGGCCGACCGCGAACATCATCATCATGGTGACGACGCCGCCGGGCGAGAGCACGAGGCCGGCCCAGGTCGCGGTGTAGCCGAAATCCTGCTGCACCAGCTGCGGCAAGAATTGCGTGGTCGCGAGCAGGATGGCGCCGGTCGCCAGCATCACCAGGAAGCAGGCGCCGAACTGCCGGGTTGCGACCATGCGCAGGTCGATCACCGGATTGCGCCGGGTCATCTCCCACGGGATCATCAGTACGAACGCCGCAGCGCAGAACACTGCAAAGGTGATGATGAAGGGCGAGGCGAACCAGTCGTCCTCGAGGCCGCGATCGAGCACCACCTCGAGCGCGCCGAGGAAGGTCGCGACCAGCGCGAAGCCGATGAAGTCGAACCTGTTGTCCTGGGGCCGCGCTCCCTTGGCTTTCGCGGTCGCGGGCTCCTGCAGCACGGCCGCGATCAGCGCGATCGCGAACACACCGACCGGCGCGTTGATCAGGAAGCACCAGTGCCAGGAGAGGTTGTCGGACAGCCAGCCGCCGAGCGTCGGCCCGACCACCGGCGCCACCACGACGGCAATGCCGAACACCGCGAACGCCTGCCCGCGCTTGGCCGGCGGGAAGGTGTCGGCGAGAATCGATTGCGCAACCGGCACCATGCCGCCGCCGCCGAGACCCTGCAGGATACGGAACAGCAGCAGCGCGTTCAGATTGGGTGCAAAACCGCACAGGATCGAGCTGACCGTGAAGATGCCGAGGCAGATCAGGAAGAAGGTCTTGCGCCCGAGCGTGCGGGCGAGAAAGCCGGAGGCGGTCAGGATGATGGCGTTGGACACCAGATAGGTGGTGACCACCCAGGAGGCCTCGTCCTCGCTCACGCCCATGCCGCCGGCGATATAGGGCAGCGCGACGTTGGCGATGGTGGTGTCGAGCACCTCCATGAAGCTCGCGAGCGCGACCACGATGGCGATCAGCCAGGGATTGACGGTGACGCTCGGAGCCGGAATGCCTTTGGCATCGACGGCGGCGACACTCATCACAGCCTCCCGAGGCTCGACTTCTCAAGGCGCTCGAACAGGGACGGCGCGGGATTGATCCGCACCGTCGGCACCACGGACATGCCCGGGCCGAGCGCGACGTCGGCCGGCGGGTTGTCCATCACGATCTTCACCGGCACACGCTGCACGATCTTGACGTAGTTGCCGGTGGCGTTCTGCGCCGGCAGCAGCGAGAATGCGGTGCCGGAGCCCGGCTGCACGCTCTCGACATGGCCCTGGATGGTGCGTCCGGGATAGGCGTCGATCTTCATCGTCACCTTCTCGCCCGGCCGCATCTTGTCGAGCTGGATCTCCTTGAAGTTCGCGGTGACCCAGGTCTGGTCGGGCACGAACATCGTGAGGTTGGTGCCGGCCTGCGCGAACTGGCCGACCGCGGCCGACAGGCTGACGACGCGGCCCGGCTGGGCGGCGGTGACCGTCGTATAGGACAGATTGAGCTTGGCCTGGTCGCGTTGCGCCTCGGCCTGGGCGAGGTTGGCGACCGCGCTCTTGCGCTGCGCCTTCAGCGACTCGACCTGGCGCTGCGCGAGGTTGAGCGTCGCCTGCGCGCTCAACAGCGCAGCCTGCTGCTGATGCAGCTGCGAGGTGAACTGCTCGGAATTCTGCACGGTGCCGTAGCCGGATTGCTCCAGATGCTGGTAGCGCGTCGCCTGCTGCTGGGCGAACACCAGCGCCGCCTGCGCCTGGTCGACCTGCGCCTGGTTGGCAGCAATCTGCGCCTGCTGCACGTCGAGCTGCGCATCGACATTCTCGATGCTGGCGCGCGCGGCAGCGACCTGCGCCTCGGCCTGCGCCAGCGCGACGCGATAGTCGCGGTCGTCGAGCCGGGCGATCACGTCGCCGGCCGCGACATGCTGGTTGTCGGTGACCGGGACGGCGGTGATGTAGCCGGAGACCTTCGGCGCCAGCGCCGACTGCCGCGCGGCGATGAAGGCGTCGTCGGTGGATTCGAAATGCGCGCTGTAGTCCATGTAGAGATAGCCGCCGCCGATCGCTGCGGCGAGCAGCACGGCGCCGATCGCGGAGACGACCGGACGGCGGCGGAGAAAGCTGCGCCGTGTTGTCTTGCCGATGACCTCGGGCGGGATTGTTGCCGGCGGGGCGGGCTGCTTGCCCGCGGGATGCTCCTGCGCCGGAGCCCGCGCGGTGACCGCGGGCAGGTCAGGCTCATGGGAGGCCGGAGCCGAGGACGCCCCCTCGATACCCTCATGCCCCGGTTGGTCGCGCTCCAAAACAGTGTCTTCAAACATGATGGCGGCTCCTGCTGTCAGGCGAGGTCTGCAAGGCCTTCGCAAAAGGAACGGAACCGTTCCGTTCTATGCGGCAAATAGTCCCGCCGCGGTGCGCCGTCAATAGAAACGGAACTGTATCGTTCTATTTACAACCAGATGTGATAAGGCTATATTGCCTAATATTGCCGGCCTGACCGGCCCATCGAACCCGGGTCGATGCGATGACCACCAGCACCCTGAAGAAGCCGCGCGTACCGAAAACCAGGCCGGTCGAGGTGCGCGCCGGCCGGCCGCCGAAGGAACTCGCCGGCGAGGTTGATGCGCGGATTCTCGATGCCGCGCGCCAGGTCTTCCTGCAGCGCGGGTTCGAGGGCGCGAGCATCGACGAGATCGCGGAAGTCGCGCGCTCCGGCAAGCGGACGATTTATGCGCGCTTCCGCGACAAGCGGGCGCTGTTCACGGAAGTGGTGACGCGGGACATCCTAGCACGCATCGCCGAGTTCAAGGCCGATCCGCCGGTCGGCGCGACCATCGAGGAGCGCCTCACCAGCGTTGCCTCGACCCTGTTGCATTGGGGCTTCGATGCCGACCGGATCGGCCTGATGCGGCTCGCCATCGCGGAAGCGCACCGCTTCCCGGATCTCGCCGCCAACGTCAACCGCAGGGCGCGCGCGCTCAGCACCGAGCTCGGCATTCACCTGCTGCGCGACCTGACGCAATCCGACCAGCTCGGCAAGCTGCCGGCCTTCGCGCCCGAACACCTGCCGACCACGGCGCGGATGTTCCTCGACATCATCGCGGTGCCGATGCTGCTCCGGGCGCTGTTTGAGGTCGACCTGAAGGCGCTCGATCCCGAGATCGACGCCCATGTCGCGCGCGGCGTCGCGTTTTTCGTTGCTGCATGCCGGACCGGCTGGGTGGAGAATCCCAAGCCATAGGCGCGCTTAATCCGGCGCGCGCTCCACCGCGTGACGCAGCCAGACCATGCCGCCTTCCAGTGTCTCGCAATGAGTGAGCCGGAGCGATTGTCCGGCGCCGGGGCGGTCGCCGTCGGGGCCGTGATAGTCGACGATGCTTTGCGAGCCGGCGACGCCGTCGACCGCCGGAAAGATCAATGTGCTGAATTCGTCGATCAGCCCATGCTTGAGGAAGGCGCCGTTGATCCCGCCGCCGCCTTCGAGCAGCAGCGTCCTGGCGCCGAACAGCGACGCCAGCTGCGCCATCGCGCCCGGCAGATCGTCGCCCTTGGTGCCTGCAAAGATGTAGGACGCACCGTCCTCGCGCAGTTCGGCGAGATGCGCATCGGATACCTGTTCGCCGAGCACCGCGACGGCGTGATCGCCGCCGACATTGTCCTTGCCGAAATGCACGCGGCCCGACGGATCGATGCCGACAGCAAGCTTGCGGCCGTTGCGGTTGCCGAGATGCGCCTCGCGCGGCAGCCTCAGTGGGTTGGCGATATGCCGCTCGGCTCCCTTGGCCATCTCGTTCATGGTGACGCGGCCGATGATCCATCCATCGGCATCGAAGCCGTCATGGATCCGTTCGTAGTGGCCGCGCAGCACGTCGGCCGGGATGCCGGCGGCGGCCTTGGTGAAGCGGCTGGGATGAAGCCGGCCGTCGATCGACGTGCCCATGTGGCAGATGATGTGGGGGCGCATAGGCTGAACTCTTCGGTGGGGGATGACCGCGCCACAGGGGCGGGTGGGGCAGCTTCAGATTTATAGACGCGCAGGCAGGTTCTCAACGCGGATAACGCGGCGGCGTTTCAACTTCGCTTGTTTTAATCGAACCAGCCGTGCCGCTTGAACCAGAGCACCGGCAGGATGCCGCTGGCGATGATCGCGGCCCAGGCCAAGGGATAGCCGAAGGTCCAGCTCAGCTCCGGCATTTCCTTGAAATTCATACCCCAGACCCCGACCAGGATGGTCGGGGGAACGCCGACCACCGACACGATGGTCAGGATCTTGAACAGGTCGTTCTGCTGGATGTTGATGAAGCCGAGCACGGCGTCCAGCAGCAGCTGGATCTTGTCCGACAGCCGGGTCTCGTAGTCGCCGAGCGAGGCGACGTCCTTGGTGACGGCCTCGAGCCGGCGCTTCGATGCCGACGTGATCCATTCATTGCCGACGTCATCGGCGAAGCCCGCGACCCGGCCGACGCCGAGCAGCACGTCGCGCGCCTTCGCCAGGCGATCGGCGAGCTCGCCGATGTTCTCCAGCGCCTCGCGCAACCTGCGGCTGGAGCGCACCGGACGCTTGCTCCGCACCAGGCCGCCCTTGAAGACGCCCCGCGACAGCCTGTCGGTCTTGGCGCCGAGATGCTCCAGCACGTCGGCGCCGCGATCGATCATGGCCTCGAGCAGCGCGGTGAACACGCACATGCCGTTTTGCAGGCTCTTGTCGGTGCCGATCCGCTTCATGACGTCGTCGAAGGTGGTCAGCTGCGCGAACCGCACCGTGACCAGCACCTTTGGGCCGATCACGAAGCCGATATTGGTGATCTCGGCTTCATTGTTGTCGTCGAGCCGCACCGCCGGCGAGCTCAGATAGAGCCGGTCATGATCGGTGATCAGTCGGCTCGACGCCTCGATCTCGCCCAACGATCGCTCGGACGGGACGCGGATGTCGAGCGCGTGCTCGACGAACTGCTTTTCGTCCTCCGTGGGATCGAGCAGATCGATCCAGATGACCTCGGGTGGCACTTCGGCGCCGATGCTCCGCCAATCGGAGGTCGCCGACCTGTACAGCTGCAGCAATGATCGGGCTCCATGCATGGTGGGTGGTGCGTCCCACGACAATCGCGAGGGCCGCAGGACCGTTCCCTGTATTTGGAAGCCTGCCGGCCCTCACTTCAATCGATGAGAGGTTCCGCCGAGCTTTCTAAGCCGGCGCAGGTCGCTTGCGGCCTCCGAGAGCAACCAATCGCGAAACGTCACGATCTTCGGCAGGCTTGCGGTCGCCTTCGGGCAGAGGATCCAGTAGGTCTTCGACAACGGCAGCGACTGCGGAAACGGCCGCGCCAGATGGCCGTTGATGAGGTCCCACGCCGCCAGCGTGGTGCGCGCGAGCGCAATGCCTTGCCCATTGATGGCGGCATCAATCACCATGCTGGCGCGATTGAGGACCGGGCCATGCGTGGCGGCAGCATCGTCAAGTCCCGCATCCTGAAGCCAGTTCTTCCAGTCGGCGCGACTGTCCATATGGATCAGCGGAAATTTCAGGATGTCAGCGGGGTTGTTGAGGCGTCGCTTGCCGGACAACAGCTTTGGGCTGCACACCGCAAATAGCCGCTCCGGGCTCAGCCGCACCGCGTCAAGCCCCGGCCAGTTGCCGTCGCCATGGCGCACCGCGAGATCCACTTCCTCGCGCGCGAAGTCGACGTGGTGCAGCGTGGCGGAGACGCGCAGGTCGATGCCGCTATGCGCCTCAACAAAGTGGCCGAGCCGGTGCACGAGCCATTTCGCGGCAAAGTCCGGTGACGTTGATACGGTCAGCACACCGGTATTCTGCCGCTGCAACAGCCGCTCGGTGCCGATGGCGATGCGGTCGAGCGCGTCGCGCACGACAGCGAGATAGTCGCGCCCGGCCTCGGTGATGATCAGGCGCTGGCGCTCGCGGTTAAACAGCTTTATCGCGAGCTCCGCTTCCAGCGCTTTCACTTGATGGCTGACCGCGCCCTGCGTGACGCAAAGCTCTTCGGCCGCGCGCGTAAAACTCTCATGGCGCGCGGCCGCCTCGAAGGCCTTCAGGGCATTGAGCGGCGGCAGGCGTGGGCGCATCGCACAACTTCATGAGAAAAATTAGGGCAGGCACGAGAAACGATGCTTTGCGGGAAACCGCCCCGCACTATTATTGAACAGCTCCAGTGAAGCATTTCAAGCGATTTGGAGCCTGTCGTGTCCGTCCTTTTAACCGATACATCTCGGTCGATCCCGCCGGTGCCCGCCGCCGACCCGGCCACACCACTTCATCAATTCAGCTCAGGAAGGTCGCCTGGCGCTCCGCGCCCCGTATGGTGGAGCTTGCTTGACCGGCCGTTTCAGCGCATCGCGCTTCGCGCGATTGCCGATGACCCGCATCTGCTTTGCGATCTCGGCTTGACGCGCGAGCAGGCGCTGCGCGAGGCCTCCAAGCCGTTCTGGCGCTGAGACCAAATCAGAAAGGAGAAAACGGATGTCCGATCCGATCGTCTACGGTTTCCCACGCAGCAGTTTTGTCAACATCGTCCGCTTGATCCTGACGCACAAGGACGTAGCTTACCAATTCCACGACCTTGAACCGGTCATGGGCAAGCCCGATCACCTGGCGCTGCACCCGTTCAACCGTGTCCCAATTCTGAAACACGGCGATCTCACCGTCTACGAGACGAGTGCGATTGTCGCTTATGTCGACGAAGCCTTTGGCGGCGTGTCGCTGACGCCGAAAGACATCAAGGCGCGGGCGCACATGAACCAGTGGATCAGCGCTGTTAACAACTATTACTACCCCTACATGATCTATCACGTGACGCATGAGCGTCTGGTTTTCCCGGAGCTCGGCATTGCCCCCGACGAGAAGGTCGTGGCACACGCGCTACCCAAGGTCGAGACCGGGCTTGCGGTGGCCGAGCGCCAGCTTGCGCACGGCAAGGATTTTTTGCTTGGGGGCGAGCTCTCGATTGCGGATTTCTATCTGCTGCCGAGCACGTTCGCCTTCAGCCTCACCGCCGAAGGGCAGTCGATGTATCCGAAATTCCCGGCATTCTGCCGCTGGCGGGAACGCATGGACAATCTGCCCGCAACGCAGAAAGTTCGCGCGGCCGTTGAGCGCGTTCCGATCGAACACGCGCGCAAATGGGCCACTTCGCACCGGCCGAAATATTGACCGTCACGGTTCGCGTGCAGAGCATCCGGTTCCGACCGCCACGTGCAGCCAAAAGCCCGGTTGTTTCCGAACAAAGGCGATGACGGAGCGTTAGTGCAGAGCAAGAGGAAGGGACAACACCATGAAAAATTCTACATCGGTTGCGTTCATCTCCGTAGTGGCAATGACCTTCGCATTCGCCGGAAGCGATGCAAGAGCGCAGTCCACGCCTGTCCAACAGGCCCAGCCGCCTCAGCAGTCGGAGCAAACCCGCGAGCAGGATCGCAGTCGCGCCGAGGACGTCAAGATCGGGCGCGACTGGAAGGCTCAAGGCGGCGAGAAGGACCACACCGGCCAGGCATCCACCCCCGACGAACATCAAACGGTCGGCCGCGACTGGCGCGCCCATCCAGAGAGCCGGGATCGCCAGTAGCTATCGAGGCGGAATTGGCTGCGCCTGGCGCATGGCGTGACCTTCGAAGAAGGAAAGCGGAAAGCCGAAGGTCAAACCCGCACGTATCTCGTTCACCGGATGGCCACCTGTGAGCGCATGCCGAACCGCGATGTCGAAGCTGAGGTCGTCGCGCACACGATAGATCAGCCCGACCAGCCCCGAGAACGTCTCCTCTTTGCCGAACTCGTTCTCGTAGAATATCTCGGCGACGGGGCGCACCGTCCACGTCATCGGCCCCTCGACGATGGCACCCACGAACACGTCGCCATGATGGTCGCGGGTGATGGCGGTCTCGGCATTCAAGTGAATGGTGCCCCAATCCCAGCGCTGCGAGACAATGCCGGCCAAGCTTACGCCAACGCCCGAATTGCCGGTACTGTCAGGAAGAAGAACGCCAAATTCGGTCGCAATGCTCGGACCGGTCTTGTCCTGCAGGCTACCGGGTACGACCACGTGTTTGAGGAACGCCCCGGCTGCGGTCAGGCTGGTTGGGCCGGACGGAGAAAGCGACGTTTGTCCCTGGCCTTCGAAGACAGCTTCCCAATCCTCGCTCAGACCGTAGTTGAGAACCCAGGCCGGCGCGATCAGGCTTGTTCCGCTCTCGTCGCGCAAACGTCCCGCCGGCTGCAGCTCGACCTCCATCTCCCCCTTCTTGGCAACGGCGGCATCGGTGCCATCGAAGGGGCGATAGGCCGAGGCGGGGGCAGACCACGCAGTCAGTCCCAAGGCGACCATGAAGCTCGGCGCAAGGCCCATCGAGCAGCTGCGAAAGCCCCGGCTACGTTTGCACATGCGCCGTCTCCCCACAAAGTCGATCTCAAGGCATTGGCTTGAACACCCAGATTGCCGCCGGTCCCGCGGGTCCCGCGCGGACCGCAACAAACAAACGATCCATCTCCGGCACAAAGAGCGACGTTCGCGCGCCCGTCGCTGTCGGCAAGCGTGCGATCAGTCGATAGGCCGCTCCATCAATCTCAAAAACGTCGACATATCCACCGCCGCAGCTCACATAGATGCGTCCGCGCTTTGCATCTACAAAGAGGTCGTCGGCATCGCCGCAAGTGCCGGTGGCCGCAATCGCCTTGCCGTCGGTCGAAAAGGCTGCAAGCTCGGCTGGGTTGCGATACGCCAGGAGAACGCGACTTCGTTCGTGATCGATGGCCATCGCGAAATTACCGCCCTTGTCCAACGGCCAGCTGGTGAGTTGTTTCCCGGAAGCAACGTCCACCACCGCGACGGCTCGCGCGTCAGGCAGATTGACAAAGATGCGCCCACTATCGGGCTGAAGCTGGAAGCTTTCCGGATGTGCCCAAAGAGGTAGGCTCCGAACCTTGGTCCGGGTGGATGGGTCGACGACTGCCAGGCCACCATCGCCATAGCCGACGATGACGCGCTTGGCCGCCGCGTCGACCCGGATATTGTCGGCATCGCTGCCGAGTTCGATTCGCCCGGCCGCCTTGTACTCGTTGGCTTCGTACAGCTGCACCGATCCGTCGCGGGCGTTGGCGACGTAGAGGGTGTCGGTCGACGGCTCATAGCCGACGCCTTGGGGTTCGCTCAATCCGGTAATGGTTCGAAGCAAACTGCGCGCAGCCAGATCGACGACGCCGACGCTGTCATTGCCGAACTCGGCCACGAACAGTCGCTGCCGCTTCAGGTCGACCGCCAGGTGATCAATCCGACCGCGGACATCGCCGAGCAGGATCTTCGTTTCGAGCTGAAGGGGCGTCTTGTCTCCTGCCGGTTCAGTTGCCGCTGCCAGCGTCGGAATAAGGGCGTCGATGCGCCGGACGATCTGATCCCGGGCCGACTCATAATCATCGATACCCAAGGGAATGCCGGACCAGTAGGTCACGTCGGCCCGTCCGTGCCGCTCGGCGGGGATCTGATCGAACGCCACCACCTGGTCTGCCGCGGCCATGTCGTCGATGGTCAGCTGTTGCGGCGTGTTGGCCGCCTCCAGACCATCGAGTGCAAGGCCGTCCTGCACCTTGACCGGCACCGACCGATAAAGGTCGATGCCGCGTGAGACCGCCCTTATCCGCGATCCGCGCTCCTGGGCAGCCTTGTTGAAATAGGCCGCCGCCATCTGGCTGTTCACCACGCCGTGCAGGCAGACAAAGACAACGATCTTGCCATCGTCCGCCGGCGCCGGCCGAGCCGATGTCAGCGCGATCGCAAGCACCGTGGCGGCAATGCGCAGCATCACGTGGGCACTCTGAGCAGCGTGCGCCACATGGACATGACCGTGAGGCTTCGCATCGTTGATCCCTCCGAGACCAGGGTCAACTTTTTGTCGTGGCCGTCTTATCGAGCGCGGCACGCAGGCCCTTGGCGAGCTTGACGGCGTCGTCATTGGCCCAGAAATGCATGAAGAACAGGCGCGGCTGTTCGTCCAGCATGTGGCTGTGCAGCGCGGTGATGTCGATGCCGTGCGTCCGCAACGCCATGATGACGGGGTTGACCTCGTCATTTGTCAGCACGAAATCGCCGGTGATCGCCGCCTTGCCGCCGCCGGTCGGTTGGAAGTTGATGCCGATGGCGACGCCCATCGGGCCAACCGGGCTTAACGCCATGCCCTGTTCGGTGATCGGATCGCGACGGGGCACGTTGAACTGATAGACGCCGCCATTGGCCTGGCCCTTGACGCCGATGATCTGATCGAGCTGTGCAGTATCGAGATCGATGGCCGGCGGCGGCGCGGCCGGCGCCGCGGCTTTGAGCGGCGTCTTGCTTTCGGCGAGGCCATCCCGGATCGCGGCGGCGATCTTGACCGGGTCGCCGTGACCGGCGACGTGCATGTAGAAGGTGGCCGGGCTAGCGCCGAGCAAATGGTTGTGCACGGCCGTGATCTGCAGGCCGTTGCCGATCATCTTCAGCATGACGGGGTTGATTTCGGATTCGAGCAGCACCAGGTCGCCCATCGCCATGACGTCGTCGTGCATGGGTTTGAAGGCGACCCAACCGCCGAGCGCCAGCGCCGGCTTGATGGTGATGCCGTCGAGCGTCACCGTCAGATCGCTCCGCGGAAAGCCGTAGCGATGCACGTCACCGGTGACCGCGGGCTTTCTGCCCAGCATGTCGTCGACCTTCTGCCAATCGATCGCCTGCGCATGTGCCGACGAGACGAACGGCTCGGTGAACACCTGCCAGTCGATCTTTTGCGCGCTCCCGCCGGTGGCGAAGAGGCAGGCACCGACGCCGATCAGCGCCGAAATCGTATGTCGCATTGGATTGCTCCCTTGAACCTCTTTCGATGCTTCGGATCGTGGCTCTATTGCTTCGAGAGCCCGACAATGGTGCGGAACCCGGCGATGTTCTGCACCGCGATTTCGACGGGATCGCCGAAGCGGACGGCATTGAAGATCAGGCCGTCCTGGACCTTGAACGGTTCGGTCCGGTCCGGAGATAACCGGATCAGCAGCGTGTCGTTGCGTTCATCGACGCGATCGACGACGCCGCGCAGCGTCTCGCTCGCTTGCGGGTGGACCATCGCCGCTTGCATTGTAACGGCCGCGTCCTGCCGCTCATCGAGGGCGGCCGGCGCTGCCAGGGTTGCGCCCGGCCCCAGCACCGCCATGCACAGGGTCACAATTGCTCTCATCATGATTATCACTCCATCGATTAGTTGACGGCTTTCGCGCGCGCGGGCACTCAGTCCCGCTCCTTGACCTGGCCGCTGCTGTCGATCACGAGCCGCACCGGCTTGCCGTTCTTCATCGCCTTCGCCGTCGTGCCTTCGGCCGTCGACTTGACCTCGCTGATCTCGGCGTAGCCGGCGGCGCGAAGTTTTGCGACGAGTTCGTCCTGCGTCAGGGCATGGGCCGGCATGACCGCGCCCGCGATCGTCAGGACGAGAATCAAACGGGAGAGTCGTCGTGTCTGCATGGTTGTTCTCCTGGTTGTGTTGTGCTGCCCCAGGTTCTCAAGCTGCGCGCCGTTCCGCTCAGATGATGCCGACAAGGCGCAGCAGTACGCCCGTGATGCAGGAGGCGGCGAGGACGCTGAGCATCCCCGCATTGAAGCGGAAGATCGCGATCGCGGCGGCGATCGACAGCGCCATCGCTGGCCAGTCGAGGCTGGCAGGCACCGGCGCGTCGAACGACAGGCCTAGCCCGTGCACAGGGAATGTTTGCCGGAACAGCGTGTGCAGCGCGAACCAGATCGACAGATTGAGGATCACGCCGACCACGGCGGCGGTGATCGCCGAAAGCGCGCCCGCCAGCGCCTTGTTGCCGCGCAGCGCCTCGATGTAGGGCGCCCCGACGAAGATCCACAGGAAGCACGGCGTGAACGTCACCCAGGTCGCGAGCAACCCGCCGAGGGTGGCGGCCAACATCGGCGACAGCCCGCTTGCCTCGCGGAACGCGGCCATGAAGCCCACGAACTGTACCACCATGATCAGCGGTCCGGGCGTGGTCTCGGCCATGCCGAGCCCGTCCAGCATCTCGCGCGGGCTGACCCAGTGATAATAGTCGGCGGCCTGTTGCGCGACATAGGCAAGCACGGCGTAGGCGCCGCCGAACGTCACCATCGCCATCTTGCTGAAGAAGATCGCGATCTGGGTGAACACGTCGCCGGGCCCGAGCGCAATCAGCAGGGCGAACACCGGCACCAGCCAGAGCGCGAGCCAGATGGCGCCGACCCGCAAAGTGCGCGATGCGTTGGGACGGACATGGTCCGGCACCGCTTCACCGAGCATGCTGTCGATCACGGCGGAATTCTTGCCGCCATGCTCGATCGCCGCAAATTCGCTCCGGCCGAGGCGTGCGCCGACCAGCCCTATGATCGCGGCGGCGCCGACGATCAGCGGAAACGGCACGGCGAAGAAGAAGATCGCGACGAAGGCGATCGCCGCGAGCGCGATCATCACCCGGTTGCGCAGCGCGCGCTTGCCGACCCGCACCACGGCCTGGATCACGATGGCGAGCACCGCCGCCTTCAGGCCGAAGAACAGCGCCTCGACAAACCCGACATTGCCATACGCCGCGTAGATATAGCTGAGGCCCATGATGGCGAAGATGCCGGGCAGGATGAACAGCCCGCCCGCCACGATGCCGCCGAGCGTCCGATGCAGCAGCCAGCCGATATAGGTCGCCAGCTGCTGCGCCTCCGGCCCCGGCAGCAGCATGCAGTAATTGAGGGCGTGCAGGAAACGCCCCTCGGATATCCAGTTCTTCTCCTCGACCAGGATGCGATGCATTACCGCGATCTGGCCGGCCGGTCCGCCAAAGCTCAGGATGGCGACGCGTATCCAGACCAGCAGCGCCTCGTTGAAGGAGATGCCGTGCGCGGGTTCATGCCCGCGCGCTTTCGCTGTCGTTGCGACGTCGGTCATGGCTTCACCTTGCTGGTCGGCCAGTTGTGCGTCTCCTTGGTCGCGTCGCGGCACCATCGGTAGAAGGCGTCGTAGAGCAGCAGCCCGGCGCTCAACTGCTCGAGGTCGTCGTCGAACATGCGCGACAGGCCGAGCGAGGCGGCGAGCAGCCCGGGCGCCTCCGGCGAAAGCTCGAGCCGCGCGGTATCGGCCGCCCGCACCATCGTCGCGAGCCGCTCCAGCGCCGGCGTCGCGAGGCCGAATTCCTTGACCATCACGTCGAAGGTGCAGAGCTCACCGCGATGGCTCCAGAACACGTTCTCGATGTCGAACGGCGTGGCGTCGAACCGTTCGGCGACCGCCTCGACCTCCGCCGATGTGACGAACAGGAACATGGCCGCGGGATCGACGAAGCGGCGGATCAGCCATGGACAGGCGATGCGGTCGATCTTCGGCCGCGATCGCGTCACCCAGACGGTGCGGCCCCGCCCGTCGCGTTTCGGAATCTTGTCGGCGGGAACGGTCGGTAGCTCCGCTTCCCGCCAGCCGAGGTGGCCGCCCTCGAGAATCTCGGCCGCGATGTTGCTGCAGCGGAGCCAGGCGGCGGTGCCTTCCGAAAGCTTTTGTCCCTTCTGGCAGATCACGACCACGGACTGCCCGGTGAAACGGGAAGCCCAGTCCTGGACGTCGAGATGGGAGTAGCGGACCGCGCCCGGAATCAAGCGCGGATCGGCGGCGAAGTCTTCATCGAGACGAACGTCGACAAGCGTCGGCGCCTTCGCCGTGCCGATGAGACGGGACAATTTTTCTGATGAGATCGATGTGTATGACGACATGGTGCGCCCTTGGTGACAGGACGCGATTCTTGGGCATGTCGCCTCGCGGGGAGATCGCACATCCCCGTAGCCACATCAAAAACCCTGATCTCCGGGCTGTCAACCTGACTTTGCCAAATCCCGCAGCTACCGCCGATCGACAGTCACGAAAACTTCATCGCGCAGCTTGGAACAAGCATTCGTGGATCAGGCCGATGGGGTCACCTCTCCATCTCCGGCGAGTTGCGAATAGGAACATACAATTCGCTGCCGAGTTGCGCGGTGGCAGGGACCAACTCAGGTAGATGCCGACACCGCGAACGTGTCGCGCTCCCGCCTGCATTCATTGGAGCAATGCCGATTGATGGACAGTCATTGTTGGCATGCGACGCCTGTTGCCCTCGTTATGCTGCTCATCACAACAACCGGCGGCGCTCTCGCCCACGATCACCAGCACCCCGAATTGAACGGTTGGTATGAGGGCTTGCATAGCAGCAAGGGTCCCTGCTGCGATGGCACGGATGCGCAGCACATCGACGACGTCGACTGGGAAACCAGGAACGGCCATTATCGGGTGCGCATCGATGGCGAGTGGGTTGACGTACCCAACGAAGCCGTCGTGCCAGGGCCGAACCTGTCCGGCCGACCCATCGTGTGGCCCTATTACATAGACGGTCATCCGAAGGCGCGCTGCTTCATGCCTGGCAGCATGGGCTGACGCCCGCCGCTGACATCCCGCCGCCATGTCTCGATGCGCGCCCGGTTGGCCGACAGCATGGTTGACCAATATAGGATACCCCCCTATATTACTTTCATGTCGCATACCATCAAGCACAAGTCCAAGCTCGTCGGCCGGGTTCGTCGCATCAAGGGCCAGCTGGAGGCCGTCGAGCGCGCACTGGAGTCCGAGATTGGTTGTGCCGACGTGCTGATGCTGGTGGCCTCGGTCCGCGGCGCCATCAACGGGCTAACCGCGGAATTGCTCGAGGATCACATCCGCCACCACGTCGTGGATCCTGCCCGGGAAAAGGATCCGGAGAAGGCGCAGGGCGCCGCGGACCTGATCGACGTCGTTCGTACCTATTTGAAGTGAGCGCCATGACCGACCTGTCTCAGCTGCTCCAGCAGAGCAGTGCCCATGCATGGCTGTTCGTGCCCAGTGCGATCCTGCTCGGCGCGTTGCACGGGCTCGAGCCCGGCCACTCCAAGACGATGATGGCGGCCTTCATCATCGCGATCCGCGGCACGGTGGTGCAGGCGGCGCTGCTCGGCGTGGCGGCGACGATCTCGCACACCGCCATCGTCTGGCTGGTCGCGCTCGCCGGGCTTCACTTCGGCCAGCAATGGTCCGGAGAACGCAGCGAAGCCTGGCTGCAACTGGCCTCGGCGGTGATCATCATCGCGATCGCGGCCTGGATGGCCTGGCGCACCTGGCGCGAGCAGGCTGCCGAACACGATCATCACGACGAAACGCGCCAGCTGGTCCTGGCCGGACAATCGCTGTCGCTCGAGGTCTTCGAGGACGGCGTGCCGCCGCGCTGGCGGTTGCGAAGCGAGGCCGGAGCGCTGCCGGCGGCCGGCGACGTTGACGTCGTGACGATCCGCCCCGACGGCAGCGAGCAACGCTTTCGCTTCGCCGACAGGGACGGCTATCTGGAAAGCATCGACGAAATTCCGGAGCCGCATGCCTTCAAGGCGCGCGTCTCGGTGCGCGCGGACATGGTGGAAGTCCTGTTCGAGGAGCATGACCATGCGCACATGAATCTCGGCGACGAGGACGACGCGCATGCGCGCGCGCACGCCGCCGACATCCGCAAGCGCTTTGCCGGACGCACCGTCACGACATGGCAGATTATCCTGTTCGGCCTGACCGGCGGGCTGATTCCGTGTCCGGCGGCGATCACCGTGCTGCTGCTCTGTCTCCAGCTCAAGCAGTTCAGCCTCGGCTTCGTGCTGGTGCTTTGCTTCGGCATCGGGCTTGCGCTCACCATGGTCTCTGCCGGTGTTGCGGCCGCGCTCAGCCTGCGTCATGTCGAACGTCATTGGGCCGGTTTCAGCCGCTTTGCCCATCGCGCCCCCTACGTGTCGGCCGCGCTGATCGTGCTCGTCGGCCTCTACACGGGCTGGCTCGGGTTGCACGGGATCACGGCCTGATCCGGGATCACGGCGTGATCCGGGATCGTGGCCTGATCCGCTTCGCCCCACTTCCATCTTGAAACCTGCGCGCGGTGGTCTAGATTTGCCCCAAGGGGACAAGGCAGACTCCCCGTGAGACCTCGGTCCAAGCTCTGCGCGACATTCACCGTCGTGGAGCTTTCACATGGACACCCAACCACACACACGTCTTCGTTCCGAAAATCGTCGTTGCAAAATCGCCATCCTGTCGCGTGGCGACGCCGCGTCGCGCCGGGAGGCGACCCCACAAAACAGCCGTTTCGTCCGCGTCTTCGAAGCGCTCGCCGCTTCGGGCATCGCGGCCGTTCCCGTCGTCTATGACGAGACATTCGCCGATGCCGTTCGCGACCAATTGCTGACGATGGACGGCGTTCTGGTCTGGGTCGATCCGATCCATCAGGGCAAGACGCGCGCCGCCCTCGATCCGCTGCTGCGCGAGGTCGCGGCGAAGGGACCATGGGTCAGCGCGCATCCCGACGTCATCCTCAAGATGGGCGTCAAGGACGTGCTGTACCGGACGCGTCACCTCGGCTGGGGCGCCGACACCCATCGATACGCGACGGTCGATGCGTTCCGCGCCGAATTTCCCTCGCGCTTGCGCGCGGGTGGTCCGCGCGTGCTCAAACAGAACCGCGGTAATGGCGGGCAGGGCGTCTGGAAGGTGGAAACCGTGCCAAAGACCGACGCGACGATTCGCGTGCTGCATGCGCTGCGCGGCAGCCAGCCGGAGGAGATGCCGCTGGCAGACTTCATGGCGCGCTGCGAGCAATATTTCGGCTGGGGCGGCTGCATCATCGATCAGGCTTTCCAGCCGCGCCTGCCCGAGGGCATGATCCGTTGCTATGTCAGCGCAGCGAAGGTCGCAGGCTTCGGGCACCAATTGATCAAGGCCCTGATCCCGCCGCCCCCGCAAGGCCCGGATTCTCCGGAAGCCCAACCCGGACCGCGCATCATGCACGGCCCCGATGCGCCGCAATTCCAGGCACTGCGAAGGTTGATGGAGGACGAATGGATCCCGCAAATGATGGCCGCGCTGACGATCGATGAGACGTCGCTGCCGGTGATCTGGGATGCCGATTTCCTCTACGGTCCACGCGATGCTGATGGCGCCGACACCTACGTGCTCTGCGAGATCAACGCGAGCTCGTGCTTCGCGATCCCCGACGAAGCGCCGGCGGCGATCGCGCAGACGGTCAGGGATCGCATCGGTCGGAACATGGCGAGCGTGAGGTGAGCACGCCCTGCAGGCTTCCTCTTTCTACCCATTGCTCGGGGCCCATGGGTGCGATCGGCACCCGGCTTTCCCTGCGCCGTCTGTTCAAGAGAGGGCGGAAAAGAAAGACAAAACTCGGACAAATCATGTCGCGAGAATGCGGAAGTGTGTCACAGACGACGCCACACATTCGGTGTGTCGTCCCTGCGAAAGCAGGGACCCATAACCACCGATGGTCATCGTTGAGCAGTGCTGCAACGACGAGTCGCCTCCACAACAACTGCCGCGGAGTATGGGTCCCGGCCTTCGCCGGCACGACGATCGAGAGAACCGCGCACACGTTTGCGTCTCTGCCTGTCCTTTGCAGCGCGTCCGCAAACTACTTCGGCCGCATCGCTTCCGGTGTATCCGGCTGCGCGGACGGATGCGCCTTGGCGAATTCCGGCAGCGCCATGGCGGTCTCGTGGATGCGCTTCACGGTCGGCCAGGGCGACAGGCTGATCTGCTGGTTGATCGCCGCCGTGACGTGGCCGACCAGGCAGATGTCGGCAAGGGTGGGCGCATCGCCGTGACAGAACCGGCCGGTCGCCTTGTGGCCGGCGAGGTGGCCCTCGAGCGCCGCCAGCGTCTCGACCGTCCAGTGCCGCCGCCACGCGTTCTGCTGGCTGTCGCGCAGATCGAGCTCGCGGTCGAGATAGCGCCGCACCCGCGGCGTCAGCAGCGGATGGCCCTCGCAGGCGACGATCAGCGCCAGCCCGCGCACCCGGGCGCGGCCGAGCGCATCCGCCGGCAGCAGCGGTGGCGTCGGAAAAGTCTCGTCGAGCCAGTCGATGATCGCGAGCGACTGGAACAGCACCGTGCCGTCGTCGGTCACCAGCGCCGGCAGCGCCATCTGCGGATTGATCTTGCGGTAGGCATCGGTGCGATGCGCGTCCGCATCGAGATCGACGAAGACGACGTCGGCGGCGACGCCCTTGAGGTTGAGCGCGACCCGCACCCGAAAGCTCGCCAGCGAGCGCCAGAACGAGAAGAACTGCATGGAGTGCACCCCGCATTTCTTCCCCTCTCCCCTTGTGGGAGAGGGTGGACGCGATGCAAGGCATCGCGGACGGGTGAGGGGTCTGTCTCCGCGGATAGAGACCCCTCATCCGTCGCGGACTTTGTCCGCGACACCTTCTCCCACAAGGGGAGAAGGGAAGAAAGGTCTGTCTATCCAGACCCGTAGATGGGGTAACGGGCCGGCCGCCCGCTCGCTACGGCGCAATTTGGAAGCGCGCTCGCGAGCGGCCTGTTGGTTGGAAGGCGGTCGTCCCTCAAACTGATGGTGTTCAACGGAGTCGGGCAAGCCCGCTCCAAGCATCATTAAGGGACGACCATGTACCACTATGCAGGAATTGACGTGTCTTTGGAATGCTCGAGCGTTTGCCTTGTCGATGGGACAGGCAAGATTTTGCGCGAGACGAAGGTTGCGAGCGAGCCGGCGGCGCTGATCGCCTGGTTCCGGTCGCTGGGTCTGGTACTGGAACGGATCGGGCTGGAGGCAGGCCCCTTGTCGCAATGGCTGTATGCGGGTCTGCGAGACGCAGGGCTTGCGGTCGAGCTGCTGGAAACGCGGCACGTTCGCGAAGCCTTCAAGTCGATGCCGGTGAAGACGGACCGCAACGATGCCCGCCGGATCGCGCAGTTGATGCGGCTCGGCTGGTTCCGGCCGGTGCACTGCAAGTCGGTCGCGGCGCAGGAGACCCGCGCCATCCTGACGGCGCGCAAGCTGCTGCAATCCAAGCTTCGCGATGTCGAGAACAGCCTGCGCGGCATACTTCGCGGTTTTGGCCTGAAGGTCGGTGCGACCACCGAGCGCACGTTCGCCGGACGCATCCGCGAGCTCGTGACCGGCCATCCCGGACTGGAGTTGGTCGCGGCGGCGCTGCTCCAAGCCCATGCGGTGCTGCTGCGGGAGTTCAAGAGCCTGGACAAGCACACCCAGAAGCTCGCCAGGACGCATCCATCCGCCAAGCTCCTGATGACAACGCCGTCCGTTGGTCCGATCGTGGCGCTCACCTATGCCGCGGCGATCGACGACCCGAAGCGCTTCCGCTCCTCGAAGGCCACGGGAGCCCACTTTGGGCTCACCCCGAAGAAGTACCAGTCCGGTGAGACCGACTACACCGGCCGCATCAGCAAGATCGGGGATGCCTCCGTGCGCGAGGCACTCTACCAGGCAGCTCACGTCATGCTGACCAAGCCGGTCAAGAATTGCTCGGCATTGAAGAGCTGGGCGATGCGGATCGCCCGGCGCGCAGGCATGCGCAAGGCCAAGGTAGCGCTGGCTCGCAAGCTCGCCGTGATCCTGCATCGCATGCTCGCCGACACCAAACCGTTCAACCCGATGACCAAGGCCATCTAGCCAGGAGCAGCAATCGGTTCCGGGCGGGCCACGACACCAGGCTCTCCCCGAGCGAAGTCCCTCCGCTGGGACGATGGATCCGGTCAGGCCGCCATCCGGGAAGTGGCTCACGACCACGCAATCCGTAGATTGGCCGGCCGGCTCCTCAATGCACCCCATCAGGCGACGGCCTTCGCGCCGATCCCGTACAGAAGCAAGTGCCCGGCGAGTGGATGACGCGAAAAGGGATTGACTAACCAAGGCCCGTTACAGAAGCCCGGATGAAGCGCAAGCGAAATCCGGGGCCGGTCCGTCGTTCCGTCGCAGTCTATCCCGGATTACGCTTCGCTGCATCCGGGCTACGGCACTCCAATACGTCATGCCCGGGCTTGACCCGGGCATCCATCAATCTTCAGAAGTGTTTTTGAAGATGGATCGCCGGGTCAACCCCGGCGATGACACGTGTCGAGGAGGCCTACCCAGCCCCCACCTTCTTCTTGCGCCAGGCGAGATGCACGGCGCAGGTGCAGCCCTGCGGATGCGAGGCCAGCTCCGCGTCGTTGGCGGGCGTTGCGGCGGGCGCGATTGCCGATCCCTTGGCGCCGTCCTGCGAGGGGATGTAGTTCAAGACCGGCGCCAGCCAGCGCTCGATCTCGGCGACCGTCATGGCCTTGCGCGTGGCGTAGTCCTCGACCTGGTCGCGCTCGATCTTGCCGACGCCGAAGTAGAAGCTTTCGGGATGCGAGAAGTACAGGCCCGAGACCGACGAGCCCGGCCACATCGCAAAGCTCTCGGTCAGCTTCACGCCGGCGGTGTTCTCGGCATCGAGCAGCGCGAACAGCGTCCGCTTCTCGGTGTGGTCGGGCTGCGCCGGATAGCCCGGCGCCGGGCGGATGCCGTCATATTTCTCGAGGATCAGTTCGTCCGCCGACCAGGTCTCATCGGGCGCATAGGCCCAGAACTCCTTGCGCACGCGCTGGTGCATGCGTTCGGCGAAGGCTTCGGCCAGGCGATCGGCCAGCGCCTTGCACAGGATCGAGGAGTAGTCGTCATTGGCGTTCTTGAAGCGGTCGGCGACCGCATCCTCGCCGATCCCCGCGGTGACGACGAAGCCGCCGATATAGTCGGCGATGCCGGTTTCTTTCGGCGCGATGAAGTCGGACAGCGCGGCGTTGAAGCGGCCCTCGCGCTTCTCGAGCTGCTGGCGCAGCGTATGGAAGGTCGCGATCTTCTGCTTCCGCGTCTCGTCGGCATAGACCTCGATGTCGTCGCCGACGGCGTTCGCCGGCCAGAAGCCGACGGTGGCGCGGGCGGTGAACCACTTCTCCTTGATGATGGTGTTCAGCATCTTGCGCGCGTCGGCATAGAGCGAGCGGGCGACTTCGCCGACCTTGGGGTCGTCGAGGATCGCCGGGAAGCGGCCGGTCAGCTCCCAGGTCTGGAAGAACGGCGTCCAGTCGATGTAGTCGGCGAGCTCGGCGAGATCGTAGGCGTCGAAGCTCTTCAGCCCGAAGAAGGCCGGCTTTTTCGGCGGCGCCGCCGCAAAATCGATCGCGACCTTGTTGGCACGGGCCTCGCCAAGCTTCAGCCGCTTCTTGTCGGCCTGGGCGCGGAAATGCGCCGTCGAGATTTTTGCGTATTCGGCGCGTACCTCGGCGGCGTAGGCCTGCCTCCTCTCGGCCGACAGCAGCGAGGAGGCAACGCCGACGGCACGGCTCGCGTCATTGACGTGCACGACCGGGCCGCCCGGATAGTTCGGGTCGATCTTCACGGCGGTGTGCACGCGGCTCGTGGTGGCGCCGCCGATCAAAAGCGGCAGGTTCATGCCCTGCCGTTGCAGCTCGCCGGCGAGGAAGCTCATCTCGTCGAGCGAGGGCGTGATCAGGCCGGACAGGCCGATGATGTCGGCGCCTTCGGCCTTCGCGGTCTCGATGATCTTGTTGGCAGGCACCATGACGCCGAGGTCGATGACCTCGAAATTGTTGCACTGGAGCACGATGCCGACGATGTTCTTGCCGATGTCGTGGACGTCGCCCTTCACCGTCGCGAGCACGATCTTTCCCGCGGCGTTGCGGCCGCCGGTGATGCCGTTGGCGAGGTTGCGCGCCTTCTCCTCCTCCATGAACGGCATCAGATAGGCGACCGCCTGCTTCATCACGCGGGCCGACTTCACGACCTGCGGCAGGAACATCTTGCCGTCGCCGAACAGGTCGCCGACCACGTTCATGCCGGCCATCAGCGGCCCCTCGATGACGTCGAGCGGACGGGACGCGTTCTGGCGGGCGGCCTCGGTGTCCTGCTCGATGAACTCGGTGATGCCGTGCACCAACGCGTGGGACAGCCGCTTCTCGACCGGCCATTCGCGCCAGGCGAGATCTTGCTCCTTGGTCTGCTTCTCCTTGCCGCGGAATTTCTCGGCCAGCGCCAAGAGCCGCTCGGAGGCGCCGGGATCGCGGTTGAGGATGACGTCCTCGCAGGTCTGGCGCAGCTCGGGATCGATGTCGTCGTAGACGATCATCTGCCCGGCATTGACGATGCCCATGTCCATGCCGGCATGGATCGCGTGATACAGGAACACCGAGTGCATCGCCTCGCGCACCGGTTCGTTGCCGCGGAACGAGAACGACAAATTGGAGACGCCGCCGGAGATGTGGGCGCCCGGCAGGTTCGCCCGGATCCAGCGCGCCGCCTCGATGAAGTCGACGCCGTAATTGTTGTGCTCCTCGAGGCCGGTCGCGATCGCAAAAATGTTCGGATCGAAGATGATGTCCTCGGGCGGGAAGTCGAGCCGGTCGACCAGGATGTCGTAGGCGCGCTTGCTGATCTCGGTCTTGCGCTTGAACGTGTCGGCCTGGCCGGTCTCGTCGAACGCCATCACCACCACGGCGGCGCCGTGGCGCCTGGCGACGGTCGCCTCATGGATGAACTTCTCCTCGCCTTCCTTGAGCGAGATCGAGTTCACGATCGGCTTGCCCTGGATGCATTTCAGGCCGGCCTCGATGACGTGGAATTTCGAGGAATCGACCATCACGGGCACGCGCGCGATGTCGGGCTCGGCGGCGACGAGGTTGAGGAACGTCACCATCGCCGCTTCGGAATCGAGCAGGCCCTCGTCCATGTTGACGTCGATGACCTGGGCGCCGTTCTCGACCTGGTCGCGCGCGACCTGCAGCGCGGCGGTGTAGTCGCCGGCGGTGATCAGCTTGCGGAAGCGCGCCGAGCCGGTGACGTTGGTGCGCTCGCCGACATTCACGAACGGGATCGCGTCGGTCAGCGTGAACGGCTCGAGGCCGGAGAGCCTGAGCCGCGGTGCGATCTCGGGCACCACGCGCGGCTTGTGCGGGGCGACCGCCTTGGCGATCGCCGCGATATGGTCGGGCGTGGTGCCGCAGCAGCCGCCGACGATGTTGACGAGGCCGGCGGCCGCGAATTCGCCGATCAGCCGCGCCATGTAGTCCGGCGTCTCGTCATACTGGCCGAATTCGTTGGGCAGGCCGGCGTTCGGGTATGCACACACGAGCGTGTCGGCGACGCGGCCGATATCGGCGATATGCGCGCGCAGATCCTCGGCGCCGAGCGCGCAGTTGAAGCCGATCGTGATCGGCCTTGCGTGCCGCACCGAATGCCAGAACGCCTCCGGCAACTGGCCGGAGAGCAGGCGGCCGGACTTGTCAGTGATGGTGCCGGAAATCATCACGGGCACGTCGATGCCGCGCTCCTCGATGATCTCGGAAATCGCGTACAGCGCCGCCTTGGCGTTCAGCGTGTCGAAGATGGTCTCGACCAGCAGCAGATCGGCGCCGCCGTCGAGCAGGCCCTTGGCCTGTTCGCCATAGGCCTTGCGCAGATCGTCGAAGGTCACCGCGCGATAGCCGGGATTGGAAACGTCGGGCGAGATCGAGGCGGTGCGGTTGGTCGGGCCGAGTGCGCCGGCGACAAAGCGCGGCTTGCCGTCCTCGGCGCTCACCCGCTCGGCGGCGGTGCGCGCCAGGCGGGCGCCCTGCAGGTTCAGCTCATAGGCGAGGTCCGACATGTCGTAGTCGGCCTGCGCGATCGAGGTCGAGGAGAAGGTGTTGGTCGCGACGATGTCGGCACCGGCGCGCAGATATGCGGCGTGGATGTCCGTGATCGCATCGGGCTGGGTCAGGATCAGTAGATCGTTGTTGCCCTTGATGTCGCGGTGGAAGTCCGCAAACCGCGCGCCGCGGAAGGCGGCTTCGTCGAACTGCAGGCCCTGGATCATCGTGCCCATGGCGCCGTCGAGCACCAGGATGCGCTCGCGGGCAGCCGCGAGCAAAGCGTTACGCTTGGGGGAAACGGGAACGGACATGTGTCAGGCAGCTTTCTGGGCACCGTTCGGCCGGATGCCGAGCAGGTGGCTGATCGCGAACACGAGGTCCGCGCGGTTCATGGTGTAGAAGTGGAAGGTGTCGACGCCGTGCTTGAACAGCTTCTGCACCTGGCCGGCGGCGACGGTGGCGGCAACCAGCTTGCGAGTCTCGGCGTCGTTGTCGAGGCCCTCGAACTTCTCGGCGAGCCAGTCCGGCACGCTGGTGCCGGCGCGCGTCACGAAATTGCGCGCCTGCTTGAAATTGTGCATCGGCATGATGCCCGGCACGATCGGAATCTCGATGCCGCGCGCGCGCACCCGGTCGACATAGCGGTGGTAGAGGTCGTTGTCGAAGAACACCTGGGTGATCGCGCGCGTCGCGCCGGCGTCGACCTTGGCCTTCAGCGTGTCGATGTCGGCGTCGAAATCCTTCGCTTCCGGATGCTTCTCGGGATAGGCGGACACCGAAATCTCGATGTCGGCGTGGCGCCTCTTGATCCCGGTGACGAGTTCGGCCGAACTCTGGTAGCCGTCCGGATGGGTGAAGTAGGGCGTGCCGATGCCGCCGGGCGGATCGCCGCGCAGCGCGACGATGTGACGGACGCCGACCTCATGATAGCGGTCGACGATGTCGTCGATCTCGCCGCGCGAGGCGCTGACGCAGGTCAGATGCGCGGCCGGCAGCAGATCGGTCTCGCGCAGGATGCGGGTGATGGTCGAATGGGTGCGCTCGCGGGTCGAGCCGCCGGCGCCGTAGGTGACCGAGACGAAGTTCGGCGTCAGCGGCGCCAGGCGATTGATGGTCTCCCAGAGATTGCGCTCCATCTCCTCGGTCTTCGGCGGGAAGAACTCGAAGGAGATTTTCGGCGCTTTGGGCGCACGTGGTGCGTTCGGCACGGAGGAAATGGTCTCGGTCATGATACGCAAAGGCTCCGCAACTGGAGGGCAGACATCCGGCCTGGATATGAAGGCCCCAAGATAAGCCAAACGCGTCGGATCAAACAGCCCATCGGATATGGGAAATTGCCCATTCGTGGCGCAGATTCGGCAAAAATTGACTATCTGGAACGTTCGGTGGGCAGTCGCCGACTTCGCCGAAAATGAAATTAACGTATTGAAAAATATAAATAAAGGAAATGGCTTGCAATTGATTGGAGAGCGAAATCGATTGTGGGTAGCGTGGTACAATGATGAATCATTGCGTATCGTCCCAAAGCCGACGGCTGCCGGCGCCGGCGTTCCGCCGCGGGACTGGTCTGCGCGGCCGGGGCCTTTGTCGCCTCGTGGCGCCACACTAGGTTGACGGCCATGATTCCGCTCTCCGTCCTCGACCTGTCCGTCGTCACCACCGGCACCAGGCCGGCCGCTGCGCTCCGCAACAGCATCGATCTGGCGCGCCATGTCGATGGCCTTGGCTACGTCCGCTACTGGCTCGCCGAGCACCACAACCTCGCTTCAGTCGCGAGCCCGGCGCCTGATCTGATGATCGGGCAGATCGCGGCGGTGACGGAGCATATCCGTGTCGGTTCCGGCGGCGTGATGCTGCCCAACCACGCGCCGCTGGTCGTCGCCGAGCGCTTCAAGATGCTGGAGGCGCTGTTTCCCGGCCGCATCGATCTCGGCCTCGGCCGCGCGCCCGGCACCGACGGCGCCACCGCCTACGCACTGCGCAGCCGGCTCGATCGCCGCGAAGGCGATGATTTCCTCGAGCGGCTGCACGAGCTGACCTTGTGGGAGACGCGCGATTTCCCGCCCGGCCATCCCTACAACAATGTGGTGGCGATGCCGGATGATTCGCCGCTGCCGCCGATCTGGTTGCTCGGCTCGAGCGACTATTCCGCCGAACTCGCGGCCCAGGTCGGGATGGGCTTTGCATTCGCGCATCATTTTGCCACTCACGATGCAATTGCGGCGATGACGAACTACCGCGCGCATTTCAAGCCGTCGGGCTGGCGTGCGACGCCGCAGGCGATTCTGGCGGTTGCGGTTGTTGCGGCGGAGACCGACGCTGGAGCCGAGCGGCTTGCGCTGTCGATGGATCTCAACCGGCTGCGCCGCGACCGCGGCCAGTATCTGCCGCTGCCGAGCGTCGAGGAGGCAGAGGCCTATCCCTATACCGACGCCGAGCGCGCCTCGATCAAGCGCAACCGCGCCCGCCTCTTCGTCGGCAGCCCCGCAACCGTGATGACGAAGCTGGAGCCGCTGATCGCGGCGACCCAGGCCGACGAGCTGATGGTGATATCAGCGGTCTACGACCATGCCGCGCGGAAGAAGTCGTACAGCCTGCTCGCCGAGGCGTTCGGGCTTGCGAAGACGGCGGCGGAATGACTGCGTCAATCCTGCGTCTCGCTGAAAGTCGCGCGGAACGGATGGCCGGGATAGACGCCGACGATGCGGAATTCGCGCGAGAAGAATTTCAATTCCTCGATCGCGAACGCGAGGCCGCGCTCATCGGGGTGACCGTCGACATCGGCATAGAATTGCGTGGCGAAGAAATTGCCGTCGACCATGTAGCTTTCGAGCTTGGTCATGTTGACGCCGTTGGTGGCAAAGCCGCCCAGCGCCTTGTACAGCGCGGCGGGCAAATTGCGCACCCGGAAAACGAAAGTCGTGACCAGCGGCCCCGAACCCTGCGTGGCCCACTTGGCCTCGCGCGCCAGCACCACGAAGCGGGTGGTGTTGTGGGCCTCGTCCTCGATGTCCTCGGCGAGAATGTCGAGACCGTAGATGTCGGCGGCGAGGCGGGAGGCGATCGCCGCCACGCTCTTGTCGCCGCGCTCGGAGATGTCGCGGGCGCTGCCGGCGGTGTCGGCGGCGACGATCGGCTTGATGCCGAGCTTGCGGATGACGCGGCGGCACTGGCCGAGCGCGTGGACATGGCTCTCCACGCTCTTGATGTCGGCGAGCTTGGTGCCCTTGATCGCCATCAGCTGATGGCGGATCGGCAAGAACCATTCGCCGACGATGAACAGGCCCGAAGCGGGCAACAGATGGTGGATGTCGGCGACGCGGCCGGCGACCGAATTCTCGATCGGGATCATGCCGAGATCGGCCTCGCCCGAGGAAATCGCGGCCAGCGCGTCCTCGAAGGTCGGGCAGGGCATCGGCTCGGCGTCGGGATAGGCCTCGACGATCGCGATATGGGAATTGGCGCCAGGCTCGCCCTGGAACGCGATTTTCAGCTTCTTGGTCATGGGTGGCCTTTTACCAGCCGGTCAGGCGTTGGAAAGTATTCTGCGGGCGGTTTCGAGATCGGCCGGGGTGTCGACGCCGCGCGGGACGGTATCGACGATGGTGACGTCGATCCGCATCCCGGCCTCCAGCGCGCGGAGTTGCTCGAGCTTTTCCTGCTGCTCCAGCGGCGAGGGCGGCAGCGCCACGAACCGCTCCAGCGCGGCGCGGCGGTAGGCGTAGAGGCCGATATGATGGTAGCGCGGCCCGTCGCCATAAGGCGCGGTGGCGCGGGTGAAATACAGCGCGCGCAACCGGTTCGGCCCGATCGGCGAGCCGACTGCCTTGACGACGCTGGGGGCCTGATCCTCCTCCTCGGTATGGATGCGCGAGGCCAGGGTCGAGATGTCGACTGCGGGATCGTCGAGCGCCGGCATCACGCTGCGGATGGTCTCGGGGCTGATGGTCGGGAAATCGCCCTGCAGATTGACCACGATCTCGGCATGGCCGTCGGGGTCGAGGGTCGTCATCGCTTCATAAATCCGGTCCGAGCCGGACGGATGGTCGGGACGGGTCATTACGACCTCGCCGCCCGCAGCCTTCACCGCTGCAGCGATCTCGGCCGTGTCGGTCGCAACCGCAACCCGGCCGATGCCCGCCGCCTCGGCCCGCCGCAGCACATGGACGATCATCGGCACGCCGGCGATCTCGAGCAGCGGCTTTCCCGGAAGGCGAGTGGCGGCCATGCGGGCCGGAATCAGCACCAGGGTACGGGGTTGGGTCATTCGTGTCGGAGCCCGTCCGGCCTGCGGAAATTGCCGGGGAGGAGGTTGAATTCGGCGCGTTTATACGGGTTGCCAGAGCGCGGGCAAACCGATATCTCAACCCTGCTTGGGGCGGTGCGATAAGGCCGATTCCCAGGTCTTTCCCCGCGGCCGTATTCCCGGCCTGAAGTCGACATTCAAGGCCCGGAGCCTGACCCAAAATGGACTCCTTCGAACTCAACAAAATCCTCGGTGCGGTTCTCGGCACCTGCATCGTCGTCCTGGTGATGAGCTTTGCCGCCAGCGCGAAATTCGCGCCGAAGCTGCCGGAGAAGCCGGGTTTTGAGATCGCTGTGAAGGAAGAGTCCCATGGCGGTGGCGGCGAGGCCGCTGCGGCCGCATCCGAGCCGATCGAGAAGCTGCTGCAGACCGCTTCCGTCGAGAAGGGCGCGGCGGCCGCCAAGAAGTGCCAGGCCTGCCACACCTTCGAGAAGGGCGGTCCCAACCGCGTCGGTCCGAACCTGTTCGGCGTCGTCGGCGAGAAGAAGGGCGAGGGCCGTGGCTTCAATTTCTCGGCCGCGATGAAGGGCAAGGGCGGCGAATGGTCGTTCGACGACCTCAACAAGTTCCTGACCAACCCTAAAGGCTTCATCCCGGGCACCGCGATGGGCTTTGCCGGCGTGCCGAAGGACAGCGAGCGCGCCGACATCATCGCCTATCTGAATTCGAACTCGGAGCACCCGGCTCCGCTCCCGACCGCCTCGAAGTAACGATTTGCTTCGCGCAAGCATGTGGATGAAACGGCCAGGCAATGCCTGGCCGTTTTCGCATGGGGAATCCGCTGTCGCGGGGTTGTTATCGGGACGTTTCGCCGCACCGATATTGTTCCCGGGCCAATATCATGAGGAAAAAGCAACGTAATTTGTCGAACCGTTGCCTTATATTGGGTCCCATGTAAGCGGGGCCGCAAGCAGGAAGACCGAATTTGGCGATCACCCGACGACACCTCCTTCAAGGCAGCGCACTGGCGGCAATGGCTCCGGCGCTCGGACTCACCCCCGGCCTGTCGGCGATCACGCCGGCCTTCGCCGACGAAGCCCCCAACGGGCTGAAATGGCGGCACGGCCTCTCGACCTACGGCGAAATCAAATATCCCGCCGACTTCAAGCGCTACGACTATGTCAAGCCGGACGCGCCGAAGGGCGGCGTGGTGCGGCTGTTCCAGCCCGGCACCTATGACAGCTTCAACCTGGTCGTTGCGGGGTTGAAGGGCACGGTCGCCTCTTCCGTCACCCGCATCTACGATTCGCTGATGGAGGCCTCGCTCGACGAGCCCGATACGTATTACGGCGAACTCGCCGAGGCGGCAGCCTTCCCCGACGATTTCTCCTACGTGATCTACCGCCTGCGGCCCGGCTCACGCTGGCACGACGGCAAGCCGGTCACGCCGGAGGACGTGATCTTCTCGTTCGAGGCGTGGAAGGCGAACAGCCCGATGTTCAGCGCCTACTACCGGCACATCGAAAAGGCCGAGAAGGTCGGCGATCGCGACATCAAGTTCACCTTCGACAGCCCGGGCAACCGCGAGCTGCCGATGATCACCGGTCAGCTCGTCATCCTGCCCAAGCATTGGTGGGAAGGCACCGACGCGCAGGGCAAGAAGCGTGACATCACCGCGAGCACGCTGGAGCCGCCGCTTGGCTCGGGTCCCTACCGGATCAAGGAGTTCGTTGCCGGACGATCGGTGGTGCTCGAGCGCGTCAAGGACTACTGGGGCAAGGATATTCCGATCGCGATCGGACAGAACAATTTCGACGAGCTGCGCTACGAATATTTCCGCGACGACACCGTCGCGCGCGAGGCGCTGAAGGCCGACCAGTTCGATTGGTACGGCGAGCGCAGCGCGAAGGAGTGGGCGTCGGCCTACGACGTTCCGCCGGTGCGTGAGAAACGGCTGCTCAAGGAGCTCTTCACCGTCCGCAATCAAGGCCGGATGCAGGGCTGGGTGTTCAACCTGAGGCGCCCGAAATTCGCCGACCCCAGACTGCGCCGCGCCTTCAACTGTGCGTTCGATTTCGAAGAGATGAACCGCGTGCTTTCGACCGGCGACTATCATCGCGATTCAAGCTATTTCGACGGCATCCCCGATTTGATGGCGACCGGCCTGCCGGAGGGCAAGGAGCTCGAGATCCTGGAGACGCTACGCGACAAGGTGCCGCCGGAAGTCTTCACGACGCCCTACAAGGATCCGGTCGGAGGCACGCCGGAAAACGTGCGCGCCAATCTGCGCGAGGCGACGCGGCTGTTGAAGGAAGCCGGCTTCGAGATCCGCGACCGCAAACTGGTGGATTCCTCAGGCCAGCCGTTCACGGTCGAGATCCTCGGCAACAGTGGCGATTCCGGCATGGAGCGGATCGCACTGTTCTACAAGCCGAGCCTGGAGCGCCTCGGCATCACCGTTAATCTGCGCGCGGTCGACACGGTGCAGTATCAGAACCGGGTGCGCGATTTCGATTTCGAGATGGTGACCCAGGTCTGGGGACAATCGATCTCGCCCGGCAACGAGCAGCGCGACAATTTCGGTTCGCAGGCGGCCGACCGGCCCGGCTCGAACAATCTTCCCGGCATCAAGAATCCGGCGGTCGATGCCATCATCGAACGCATCATCTTCGCCACCAGCCGCGCCGATCAGGTCGCCGCCGCGAAGGCGCTGGATCGGGTTTTGCTCTGGAACTTCTATCTTGTTCCACACTTCAATTACGACAAGCAGCGCTATGTCTATTGGGATCGCTTCAGCCATCCCGACCCGCTGCCGAAATACGCTGTTTCGGGATTCCCAAATCTTTGGTGGTACGACGCCGACAAGGCGGCCAAGCTCAAGCGTTCATAAAACTCAAGGATTCGCGCATGGCGCTATTCTCCCGTCGGCACGCACTCGGCCTCGGCATCGGTGCGTTGAGTGCTGCAGGCTTGCGTGCTGCGCCGGCGGTGGCCGACAACGGAACCGAGATGCACGGCATGTCGGTGTTCGGCGACCTGAAATATCCGGCGGATTTCAAGATCTTCGACTACGTCAATCCGAAGGCGCCGAAGGGCGGGGCGTTCTCAATGATCCCTTCGACCCGTGCCTACAACCAGTCCTTCTTTACGTTCAGTTCGTTCAACGCGTTCATCCTCAAGGGTGAAGGCGCGAAGGGCATGGAGATGACCTTCGATTCGTTGATGGCACGCGCGGGTGATGAGCCTGACGCGATGTACGGCCTGGCCGCAAGATCGGTCTCGATTTCTCCCGACAAGCTCACCTACCGCTTCACGATGCGGCCCGAGGCTCGCTTTCACGACGGCTCGAAGCTGACTGCGCAGGATGTCGCGTTCTCGCTCAATACGCTGAAGGAGAAGGGGCATCCGTTGATCGTGGTGCAACTGCGCGATTTCGTGAAGGCCGAGGCGCCCGACGACGGCACCGTGATCGTGACCTTCGCGCCTAATCGCGCGCGCGACGTGCCGCTTTATGTTGCGGGTCTGCCGATCTTCTCGAAGGCCTATTACGCGAAGCGGCAGTTTGATGAGTCCACGCTCGAAGTTCCGCTCGGCTCCGGGCCGTACATGGTCGGCAAGTTCGAGGTCAATCGTTACGTCGAGTATAACCGCCTCAAGGATTGGTGGGCAGCCGACTTGCCGGTCAATCGCGGCAGTTACAATTTCGACACCGTGCGCTACGAGTTCTACCGTGATCGCGATGTCGCGTTCGAAGGCTTCACAGGCAAAAATTATCTGTTTCGCGAGGAATTCACGTCCCGTGTCTGGGCGACGCGGTACGATTTCCCGGCTATCAAGGACGGGCGGGTCAAGCGCGAGACATTGCCGGACGAAACACCGTCCGGTGGGCAGGGTTGGTTCATTAACACCCGTCTCGACAAGTTCAAAGACCCGCGCGTTCGCGAAGCGCTAATCTATGCCTTCGATTTCGAATGGACCAACAAGACCATCATGTACGACGCTTACGCGCGCAGCGTCTCGCCTTTCCAGAATTCGGACATGGTGGCTAGTGGACTACCTTCGCCCGAGGAATTGAAACTGCTCGAACCATTCCGCGGCCAAGTGCCGGATGAGGTGTTCGGCGAGCCCTTTGTGCCGCCGGTGTCGGATGGATCGGGACAGGACCGCGCACTGCTGCGAAAGGCGACGCAGTTGCTCAACGATGCAGGATGCGTCGTCAAGGATGGCAAGCGGCGATTGCCTAACGGCGACCCGCTTACGATCGAGTTCCTGCTAGATGAGCCGACTTTCCAGCCGCATCACGCCAGCTTCATCAAGAATCTCAAGCCGCTTGGCATCGATGCCAACATCAGGCAGATCGACGCAGTGCAGTATCGTGCGCGTGTTGAGGCTTTCGATTTTGAGGTGACGACCCAGCGTATATCCATGTCGGCGACGCCGGGTGACAGCCTGAGGCCTTACTTCTCGTCCCAGGCTGCGACCACCAAGGGCTCCTACAATCTGGCGGGCGTTGCCAACCCGGCGATCGACGCATTGATCGAAAAAGCTATCGCTGCCGAGACGCGGGCGGACTTAACCTTTGCCTGCCGCGCGCTCGATCGCGTCTTCCGTGCCGGCCGCTATTGGGTGCCACAATGGTATTCTAACAAGCACCGTGTCGCCTATTGGGACCAGTTCGGGCATCCGGAGAAGCCGGCGAAATATGCGGGCGTCGGCGCCCCGGAGAACTGGTGGTATGATGCGGCCAAGGCCGCGAAGCTCGAGCAGGCGAAGTAGCCGATGAGCGCCTATATCGCCCGACGTATCTTCCTGATGCTGCCGACGCTGCTTGGCATCCTGTTCGTCTCCTTCGTGGTCGTGCAGTTTGCTCCCGGCGGTCCGGTCGAGCGCGTCATCGCGCAGATCAACGGCGCCGACACCGGCGGCACATCGCGCGTGTCGGGAGGCGGCGGCGATTTCGGCGCGCAGCGCGGCCAGGGCGCGGGCGCAGGCGCGGCCATCAATTCGAAATACCGCGGCGCGCAGGGGCTCGACCCGGATTTCATCAAGAAGCTCGAGGTGCAGTTCGGCTTCGACAAGCCGGCGCCCGAGCGGTTCGCGTTGATGGTCTGGAATTTCGCGCGGTTCGATTTCGGCAACAGCTATTTCCGCAGTGTCAGCGTGCTGCAGTTGATCAAGGAGAAGCTGCCGGTCTCGATGTCGCTCGGCATCTGGATGACGCTGCTGACCTATCTTATCTCGATCCCGCTCGGCATCCGCAAGGCGGTGCAGGACGGCTCGCGGTTCGATACCTGGACCTCGGCGGTGATCATCATCGGCTTTGCGATCCCGGGCTTCCTGTTCGCGATCCTCCTGATCGTGCTGTTTGCCGGCGGCTCGTTCCTCAACATCTTCCCGCTGCGCGGCCTGACCTCGGACGGCTGGTCGCAATTCCCCTGGTACTGGAAGATTATCGACTATTTCTGGCACCTGACGCTGCCGCTGGTGTCGATGGCGCTCGGCGCCTTCGCCACCATGACCCTGCTGACCAAGAATTCGTTTCTCGACGAGATACGCAAGCAATATGTGATGACCGCGCGCGCCAAGGGTTGCAGCGAGCGCCAGGTGCTGTACGGCCACATCTTCCGCAACGCCATGCTGATCGTGATCGCAGGCTTCCCGGGCGCGTTCATTCACGCGTTCTTCTCCGGCTCGCTCTTGATCGAAACCATCTTCTCGCTCGACGGGCTCGGCCTGCTTGGCTTCGAGAGCGTGTTGAACCGCGACTATCCGGTGGTGTTCGGGACGTTGTTCATCTTCTCGCTGGTCGGACTGGTGGTCAATCTGCTCTCCGATCTCGCCTATATGTGGATCGATCCCAGGATCGACTTCGAAGCGCGGGAGGTCTGATGACGATGCTCGCGCCCCAGCCGGTCGAGACCACGACGCAATCGCCGCTCGGCGAAACGGTGCCCGCCACGCACCACGCCTTTTCGCCGTCGCCGCTGAACAAGCGACGCTGGCAGAACTTCAAGGCCAATCGCCGCGGCTACTGGTCGTTCTGGATCTTCCTCGTGCTGTTCGTGGCGTCGCTGTTTGCCAATTTCATCGCCAACGACAAGCCGCTGGTCGTCAAATATGACGGCCGTCTCTACTGGCCGGTGGTGTTCACCTATGCCGAGACCACCTTCGGAGGCGACTTCGAGACCGCGGCCGATTATCGCGATCCCTACCTGCAGAAGCAGATCGCCGCCAAGGGCGGCAGCATGATCTGGCCGCCGATCCGCTACTCCTACGACAGCCGCAACCTCGACCCGCCGACGGCGGTGCCGTCGAAGCCGACCTGGCTCTTGACCGAAGAGCAGTGCAAGGACGTGGTCAAGCGCAAGGGCCTGACCGGCTGCCGCGACCTCGAATACAACTGGCTCGGCACCGACGATCAGGGCCGCGACGTGGTCGCGCGGCTGATCTACGGCTTCCGCATCTCGGTGCTGTTCGGCCTGACGCTGACCATCCTGTCCTCGATCATCGGCATCGCCGCGGGCGGCGTGCAGGGCTATTTCGGCGGCTGGACCGATCTCATCTTCCAGCGGCTGATCGAGATCTGGACCGCGATCCCCTCGCTCTATCTGCTGCTGATCATCTCGGCGGTGCTGCCGCCGGGCTTCTTCATCCTGCTCGGCATCCTCCTGCTATTCTCCTGGGTCTCGCTGGTCGGGCTGGTGCGCGCCGAGTTCCTGCGCGGCCGCAATTTCGAATACATCCAGGCGGCGCGCGCGCTTGGCGTCTCCAACGGCGTGATCATGTTCCGCCATCTGCTGCCGAACGCGATGGTCGCGACCATGACCTTCCTGCCCTTCATCGTCTCGTCCTCGGTGATGACGCTGACGGCGCTGGATTTCCTCGGCTTCGGCCTGCCGCCCGGCTCGCCCTCGCTCGGCGAGTTGCTGTCGCAGGGCAAGGCCAACGTGCAGGCGCCGTGGCTCGGCCTCACCGGCTTCTTCTCGGTCGCGATCATGCTGTCGCTGCTGATCTTCATCGGCGAAGCCGCGCGCGACGCCTTCGATCCACGCAAGACGTTCTCGAAGGGCTGAGGCATGGACGCGATCAACCAGCCTTTGCTCGATGTCCGCGACCTCTCGGTCGCCTTCGGCCGCTCGCTTGCGGTCGACGGCATCTCGTTCTCGATCAAGCGCGGCGAGTGCGTCGCGCTGGTCGGCGAATCCGGCTCGGGAAAATCCGTCAGCGCGCTGTCGGTGCTGAAGCTGCTGCCCTATCCGACGGCCTCGCATCCCTCAGGCGCGATCCGCTTCCGCGGCCGCGACCTCCTGACCGCGTCCGATCAGCAGATGCGCGAGGTTCGCGGCAACGACATCTCGATCATCTTCCAGGAGCCGATGACCTCGCTCAATCCGCTCCAGACCATCGAGACCCAGATCGGCGAGATCCTGTCCCTGCACAGGGGCGTCAGTGGCGCGGCGGCGCGGGCGCGGACGCTGGAGCTATTGGGCCAGGTCGGCATCCCCGAGCCGGAGACCCGGCTCAAGAGCTATCCGCATCAATTGTCCGGCGGCCAGCGCCAGCGCGTGATGATCGCGATGGCGCTCGCCAACGAGCCCGATCTTTTGATCGCGGACGAGCCGACCACCGCGCTCGACGTCACCGTGCAGGCGCAGATCCTGGCGCTGCTGGCCGAGATCCGCGCGCGGCTCGGCATGAGCCTGTTGTTCATCACCCACGACCTCGGCATCGTCCGCCGCATCGCCGACACGGTCTGCGTGATGAACAACGGCAAGATCGTCGAGCAGGGGCCGGTCGAGCAGGTCTTCACCGCGCCGAAGCACGCCTATACCCAGGCGCTGCTCGCGGCCGAGCCGAAGCCCGATCCGGCGCCGCCGCAGCCGGGCGCAGCGGTCGTGATGTCGGCGGACAATCTCAAGGTCTGGTTTCCGATCAAGCGCGGGCTGTTGCGCTCGACCGTCGGCCACATCAAGGCGGTCGATGGCGTCAGCCTCGCGGTGCGCAAGGGCGAGACGCTCGGCGTGGTCGGCGAATCCGGCTCCGGCAAGACCACACTCGGGCTCGCGCTGCTCCGGCTGATTTCGTCCGATGGTCCGATCGTTTTCCTCGGCAACGACATCCAGGGCCTGCGCTTCAAGCAGATGCGGCCGTTCCGCCGCGACATGCAGATCGTGTTCCAGGACCCGTTCGGCTCGCTCAGCCCGCGCATGTCGGTGGCCGACATCATTGCCGAGGGCCTTGAGGTGCACCAGAAGCAGCTGTCGCGCGAGGAGCGCGAGGCGCGGGTGATCAAGGCATTGAAGGATGTCGGGCTCGATCCGGACTGGCGCTTCCGCTATCCGCACGAATTCTCCGGCGGCCAGCGCCAGCGCATCTCGATCGCGCGCGCGGTCGTGCTGGAGCCGAACTTCGTCGTGCTGGACGAGCCGACCAGCGCGCTCGACATGCTGCTGCAGGCTCAGATGGTCGACCTGTTGCGCGACCTGCAGCGCAAGCGCGATCTCACCTACATGTTCATCTCGCACGATCTGCGCGTGGTCGCCTCGCTGGCGAGCCATCTGATCGTGATGAAATCGGGCAAGGTGGAGGAGGAGGGACCGGCCTCTGAGCTGTTCAAGAATCCGAAGAGCGACTACACCCGCGCGCTGTTCGCCGCCGCGTTCCGCATCGAAGCGGCCGGCGACGGGGCGGTGGCGACGTAACGAGCTTCGTAGGATGGGTAGAGCGCAGCGAAACCCATCATTTTTTTCCGCGCGGTAGCAGCTTGATGGGTTTCGCTTCGCTCTACCCATCCTACAAGATGGGCTAAAGCCGCTTGATCGCCAGGACTTCGCTGCCGGCCGCTCTGATCCTCGCGATCGCGGCCTGCGTGTTCTCCACCACCGTTGCCATGTGATGCGCGTTGGCGTGCACGATCGTGGTCGCGTCGCGCACGATGGCGACATGGCCCTTCCAGAAGATCAGGTCGCCGCGCTGCAGCTGCTTGGATTCCGCCGCCGTCAATTCGCGGCCGAGGCCTTCCTGCTGCATGTCGCTGTCGCGCGGGCAGCCGGTGCCGGCGGCGGTCAGCGCGATCTGCACCAGGCCTGAGCAATCGATCCCGAGACTCGACTTGCCGCCCCATAGATACGGTGTGCCGACGAATTGCTCGGCGATCGCGACGAAATCGCCTGCCATCGTGTCGAGCGGCGCGAGATGCCGGCGTGGCAGGTGCCAGCCCTCGCGAGTCACCGCGAACGCACCGTCCTCGCGGACGATGGCGAGCTTTGTCCCCATCGCCAGTGCCTCGACCGGCGGCAGCTTGATCGACGGGCCCGGATACGCCAGCGTGCGCAGCGCCGTGACCTTGTGCGTCGGGGCGGCGCCGGGCTTGGCCAGCGCGGCCTTGGGAATCCAGCCGACATAGCCGTCATCGGCGAGCTGGCCCCAGGCCCAGCCTTCGCCGTTGCGATCGTACACCGTGACGCGCTCGCCCCGGAGCGCCTGCGTCATCTGTTCGGCATCGCTCGCCGGCGCCTGGCGTAGCGGCGCGATGGCGTCGCCGACCTCGAGCACTTCGCCTTCGACGAAGCGCAACGCCTGGACCTTGCCCTCGAGATATTTCGCCGCGAGGTCGTCGCGGGCCGGTGTCACACGGGGGTCATGCATAGCGCTGGCTCAGCAATTTGTAGATCGCGCGCGCCGCCTGGCACTCGCCGCCTTCGGGACGGCCGGGCTTTGCCGACGGCGTCCAGCCGTAGATGTCGACGTGCAGCCAGCTCCTCGCGTGCTCGACGAAGCGCTGCAGGAACAGCGCGCAGGTGATCGAGCCCGCGAAACCGCCTGACGGTGCGTTGGTGATGTCGGCGGTCTTGGAGTCGAGCCAGGCGTCGTAGGCCGGCCACAGCGGCATCCGCCAGAGCGGGTCGTTCTCGCTCTTCGCACAAGATGCGACGTCGCCGGCGAGCGCCTCGTCATTGGTGTAGAACGGCGGCAGATCCGGGCCCAGCGCCACCCGCGCGGCGCCGGTCAGCGTGCCCAGATCGACCAAAAGATCGGGCGTCTCCTCGTCGGCGAGCGCTAGCGCGTCGGCGAGCACCAGCCGCCCTTCGGCGTCGGTGTTGCCGATCTCGACGGTGATGCCCTTGCGCGACTTGAAGATGTCGAGCGGGCGGAACGAGTTGCCGGCAACTGCGTTCTCGACCGCCGGGATCAGCACGCGCAGCCGCAGCTTGAGCTTCGCGTCCATCACCATCTGGGCCAGCGCCAGCACGTTGGCGGCGCCGCCCATGTCCTTCTTCATGATGAGCATGCCGCTCGAAGGCTTGAGATCGAGCCCGCCGGTGTCGAAGCAGACACCCTTGCCGACCAGCGTCACCTTCGGATGGGCGGGGTCGCCCCAGCTCAGCTCGATCAATCGCGGCGACCGCGTCGACGCCATGCCGACGGCGTGGATCAGCGGGAAGTTCTGGGCGAGCTCGTCGCCGTCGATGCAATTGAAGGCAGCGCCGAACCGCGTCGCGAGGTCGCGCGCCACCTCAGCGAGCTCGGCCGGTCCCATGTCGTTGGACGGCGTGTTGATGAGATCGCGCGCCAGCGCCGCGGCATCCGCCATCCGGGTGATCTCCGCCGTGTCGACGCCGTCGGGCGGCACCAGCCGGACTTCGGGAGCCTTGTTGGTGCGATACCGGCCGAAGCGATAGCAGCCGAGCGCGAAGGCGAGCGCGGCAAGTCTGGTGTCGTGCGGCGCATTGGCGAAGCGGTAGACGCCGGGCGGCAGCAGGCCGGGCAGGGCGCCGGGCCGGAACGGATCGCGCGCCTTGTGGTCGTCGTCCTCGAGACCGAACAGCACCTGCGCGATGCCGCCGTCTGCCGCCGGCAGGACGAGCAATTTTCCCGCCTTGGCCACGAAGCCATTGGCCGCCGCGAACTGGCGCGCCGGCGCCGGCAGCTCGCCCTGAATCGCATCCCATGTCGCCTTGGTGACGAAGGTGATCGGCGTGGCGGCGGTCGTGGCGGTCTCGAACACGGATGGCATGCGGCTCTCGGTTCTGGCGTCGTTGGTGGGCTACTACACGCCTTTCGCCACGGATGGTAGCGCGCCAACGGTTCACGCGCCGTGCAGGCCGGAACCGGAGCGTCGGCTGCCGGCGCCGCCAGTTAACCAGACGTTAGGGTTAACAGTCTATTGCTGGCACGCTCGGCTGGAACCGTTCGCCCGATTTCGTGAGTCACAGTGCCATGTGTCGACAGTCCAATCTGACCCGGCATCTTGCTTTCGCAGCCCTTCTGGCGGTCCTGGCCGCAGGGCTTGGCGGTTGCCAGACCATGTCCGACGTGGCGGGATCGATCACGTCGCGGTCCGATCCCACGCCCGATGATCCGCGCCGGGCCGTCGAGGCCTATGGCGAGCGCTATCGCAAGAATCCCAAGGATGTCGCTGCCGCGGTCGCCTACGGCCAGGCCCTGCGCATGACCGGCCAGCGCTCGCAGGCCTGCGCCGTGCTCGAGCAGGCCACGATCGCCAACCCCGGCAACAAGGCGCTGCTCGCCGCCTATGGCCGCGCGCTGGCCGACAACGGCAATTCGCAGGCTGCATTCGACGTGCTGAGCCGCGCGCACAGCCCGGACAATCCGGACTGGCGGATCCTGTCCGTGCAGGGCACCACGCTCGACAAGATGAACCGGCACGAGGAGGCGCGGCGCTATTACGCCAGTGCGCTCAGGCTGGCTCCGGACGAGCCGTCGGTGCTGTCCAATCTCGGCTTGTCCTACATGCTGACCAAGGATTTGCCGAAAGCGGAAGAGACGCTGCGCCAGGCCTACGCCAGCGCTCGCGCCGACACCCGGATCCGGCAGAACCTTGCGCTGGTCGTCGGCCTGCAGGGCCGCTTCGCGGAGGCGGAAACGATCGTCAAGGCCGACCTGCCGTCGGATGAGGCCGCGGCCAACGTCGCTTATCTCCGCGACATGCTGAACCGCAAGGACGGCCCGCGGACCGCGTCGCGTGCGGCGCCGGTCGTCGCCAAGGACGACTAAACCAAACGCGGCAGCTCCACCGCCCCTTGAAAAGGGGAGGTCGCTTTGCTCGTGAGAGCAAAGCGGGTGGGGATCATCTCTCCACGAGGAGCGGTGTCTGCGGCTGACTCCCATCCCGGCCTTCCCCCTTTCAGAGGGAAGGAGAGAGGCAGCCGGCGCAGGCGAGGCAACTCAATGCATCGTGGCGATCTTGATGTAGGACGGGCCGAGGATCACGATGAACAGGCAGGGCAGGAAGAACAGGATCATCGGTACCGTCAGCTTGGGCGGCAGTGCCGCGGCCTTCTTCTCGGCCTCGTTCATCCGCATGTCGCGGTTTTCCTGCGCCATCACGCGGAGGCTCTGGCCGAGCGGCGTGCCGTAGCGTTCGGACTGCTGCAAGGCCATGCACACCGACTTCACGCCTTCGAGGCCGGTGCGGCGCGCCAGGTTCTCGTAGGCGGTCTTGCGATCCTGCAAATAGGACAGTTCCGCGGTCGTCAGCGCAAACTCCTCCGACAGCGCGACCGATTGCCCGGCGATCTCGTTGGCCACTTTCCGGAACGCGACCTCGACCGACATGCCCGACTCGATGCAGATCAGCAGCAGGTCGAGCGAATCCGGGAACGCGCGCTTGATCTGGAGCTGGCGCTTGGAGATCGCGTTCTTCAGGAACAGCATCGGCGCCTGCAGGCCGGCATAGGCCGCGCCGACGCAAATGCCGATCTTGAGCGTGAGCGACCAGTTCGCGCCGGCAATGAAGAACGTATAGATGATCGCGCCGATCAGCATCAGGATCGGCGTGACCGCCCGCGCTGCCAGGAAATAGACATACGGAGCGTGGCCGCGATAGCCCGCCATCACCAGCTTCTCGATCGCCGCTTCCTGGGCCAGCCATTTGGTGAGGTTCAGGTCATCCACCATCTTGGAGACGGCCTGCTTCGGCGTCTGGCGCAGCGTCACCTTTTCCGACTTGGAGAGACGGTCGCGCTCGCGCTGCCGCAGGCGCTCGCGCTCGCTGGCGACCGCCTTCATGCGCTTGTTGAGATCGCCGCCGGCGAGCAGCGGCATCACCAGCGTGTAGACCGTCGCGCTTGCCGCGAAGAAGGCAAGCAGCATGGTCATGAACCTGACGTCGTGGAGCTTGGCGACCAGAATATCAATCATGCTGCACCGTCAGAAATCGAAGTTGATCATCTTCTTCATCACCAGCACGCCCATCGACATCCAGATCGCGCAGGCCACCAGCATGAGCTGGCCCATCGAATTGGTCCACAGCAGGGCGATGTAGTCCGGCGTCGTCAGGAACACGAGGATCATCACGATCGGCGGCAGCGAGCCGATGATGGCGGCGGAGGCCTTCGCTTCCATCGACATCGCCTGGATCTTCTCGGCCATCTTCTTGCGGTCGCGCAGCACCCGCGACAGGTTGCCGAGCGCTTCCGACAAATTGCCGCCGGACTTCTGCTGGATCGCGATCACGATGCCGAAGAAGTTGGCCTCCGGCAGCGGCATCCGCTCGTAGAGCCGGGCACAGGCTTCGCCGAGCGGCATGCCGATCGCCTGGGTCTCGATGATGGCGAGAAATTCGCTGCGCAGCGGCTCCGGCGCGTCGTTGACGACCGCCTTGAGCGATTCGAACAGCGGCAGGCCGGCCTTGATGCCGCGCACGATGACGTCGACGGCGTCAGGCAGCGACTTCAGGAACGCCTTTTCCCGCCGCTTCTTCAGGAAGCCGAGCACCCAGCGCGGCAGGCCGAGACCCATGGCAAAGCCGATGCCGGCCGCGCCGAGCAGGCCTCCGCCAACCATGAAGGCCACGCCGAACCCGAACAGGCCAAGGGCGCCGGAGATCATCCAGAATTTCTGCTCCGACCACTCCAGTCCGGCCTGCGAGATGCGCACGCCGAGCGGGACTTTCTTGTCCTTCTGCCGACGCGCCTCGAGCTCCTTCAGCGATCCCTCTACCTGCTCGCGGCGGGAGCGTTGCGTGCGGTCGGCGTTTCGTGTCGTCGTGGGTTCGCTGCGCGCCACCGACGCGCGCCGCGACTCGGCCTTCTTCTCCCCCGAAAGGTAGGGGTACAGGAAGACCCAAGCGATGCCGCCGACCGTCGTGGCGGCGAGGAAGGCGAGAGCCAGAGTTTGCGCCTGCATCCTGCGTTCCCCTAGACCGGCGCCGGGGCGTCGGAAGCGTCCAGCGCCGCCGCAAGCCGCTTCTCTTCATTGTAGTAGCGCGCACGCTCCCAGAAGCGCGGCCGGCCGATGCCGGTCGAGCGGTGCTTGCCGATGATCTTGCCGTTGGCGTCTTCCCCGACCACGTCGTAGAGGAAGATATCCTGGGTGATGATGGTGTCGCCTTCCATGCCCATCACCTCGGTGATGTGCGTGATGCGGCGCGAACCGTCGCGCAGGCGCGCCGCTTGCACGATGATGTCGACCGAGGCGCAGATCATCTCGCGAATGGTGCGTGACGGAAGCGAGAAGCCGCCCATGGTGATCATGGATTCGCAGCGCGACAGTGCTTCGCGCGGATTGTTGGCGTGCAGCGTGCCCATCGAGCCGTCGTGGCCGGTGTTCATGGCCTGCAACAGATCGAACGCTTCGGGTCCGCGGACTTCGCCGACGATGATGCGCTCCGGGCGCATACGCAGGCAGTTGCGGACCAGTTCGCGCATCGTCACCTGGCCCTCGCCCTCGATGTTCGGCGGCCGGGTTTCCAGCCGCACCACATGCGGCTGCTGCAGCTGAAGCTCGGCGGCGTCTTCGCAGGTGATGATGCGTTCGTCGTGCTCGATATAGTTGGTCAGGCAGTTCAGCAGCGTGGTCTTGCCCGAGCCGGTGCCGCCGGAAATGATCACGTTGCAGCGGACGCGGCCGATGATCTGCAGGATGGTCGCCCCTTCGGGGGTGATCGCGCCGAACTTGACGAGCTGCTCCAGCGTCAGCTTGTCCTTCTTGAATTTGCGGATGGTGAGCGCGGGCCCGTCGATCGCCAGCGGCGGCACGATGGCGTTGACGCGCGAACCGTCGGCGAGGCGGGCGTCGCAGATCGGCGAGGATTCGTCGACGCGCCGGCCGACCTGGCTGACGATGCGCTGGCAGATGTTGAGCAGCTGCTGGTTGTCGCGAAAGCGGATGCCGGTGCGCTGGATCTTGCCGGCGACTTCGATGAACACGGTGCCTGCGCCGTTGACCATGATGTCGGCGATGTCGTCGCGCGACAGCAGCGGCTCCAGCGGGCCGTAGCCGAGCACGTCGTTGCAGATGTCGTCGAGCAACTCCTCCTGCTCGGCGATCGACATCACGATGTTCTTGATCGCGATGATCTCGTTGACGATGTCGCGGATTTCCTCGCGCGCCGATTCGCTGTCCAGCTTGGCGAGCTGGGCAAGGTCGATCGCCTCGATCAGGGCGCCGAAGATCGTCGCCTTGACCTGGTAGTAGTTGTCGGAGCGGCGGGCTTCGACGGCGGGGGCAGGCGGTGGCTTGCTGGGTGCCAGCGGCGGCGACGAGATCGCCGGTGCGACGGACTCGCGCGACATCGCCGGCGCGCCGGCTGGCTCCGGCGCCTGAAACGCGGGCTTGGGTGCCCGCACGTCCCCATCGTTTCCGCTACGCTTACCAAACACGACGTCTTGACTCCACGCGGACCACTATTTGGACCGCAGCTTTTCGAGCAGGGGCGACAGGAAGGACCCCCTCGGCTTCTTGGTCTCGCCGCGGCCTGTCAGCCGCTGCGCCATCTGCAGAAACATCTCGACCGCGCGGTGGTTGGCGGAAATCTCGGCGATCATCTGGCCGTTGTTGGCCGCCGAACCGAAGATCTGCGGATCGAACGGGATGGCGGCGATCGGCTGGCTTTCGATCGCCTTGGCGAACTCGCCGGCCGCGATCTCGGGACGCTTCGGCACGCCGACCTGGTTCAGGCAGTACAGCGGCGCGCGGTCGTTGGGCCGCGAGGCCTTCAGCAGGTCGAACATGTTCTTGGCATTGCGCAGATTGGCGAGGTCGGGCGCCGCCACGATCAGGATGTCGTCGGCCGCGATCAATGCGCGCTTGGTCCAGCCGGACCATTGATGCGGCACGTCGAGCACGATGCAGGGCATCGTGGTCCGCAGCGTATCGAAGATCGCATCGAATGCCTCGGCGCCGAAATCGTAGACCTTGTCCAGTGTCGCCGGCGCCGCCAGCAGGCTCAGATGGTCGGTGCATTTCGACAGCAGGCGGTCGACGAAGGCGGTATCGACGCGGTCCGGCGAGAACACGGCGTCGGCGATGCCCTGCGCGGGATCCTGGTTGTAGTTGAGGCCGGCGGTGCCGAAAGCGAGGTCGAGGTCGGCGACCACGGAGTCGAGCGCCAGGTCGCGGGCAATCGCCCAGGCGACATTGTGGGCGATGGTCGAGGCGCCGACACCGCCCTTGGCACCGACAACGGCGACGATGCGGCCGACCGCCTTGGCTTCCGGTGCCGAGAACAGGTTACAGACCGCGCGCACCACGTCGATCGCATGGGCCGGCGCGATCACGTAATCGCTGACGCCGCGGCGCACCAGCTCGCGATACAGCGTCACGTCGTTGACGCGGCCGATCACGACCACGCGGGTGCCGGCGTCGCACACCGTTGCGAGCTGATCGAGGCCGGCCAGGATGTCGCCGCGGCCCTCGGTCTCGAGGATGATGACATTGGGCGTCGGCGCCGAGCGATAGGCCTCGATGGCGGCCGCCATGCCGCCCATCTGGATCTTGAGGTGAGCCTTGGCCAGCCGGCGATCCTCGCCCGCCGACTGCACGGCGGCAGCGGTCTCGACCGTTTCGCAGAACGCCTGGACCGAAACCCGTGGCGCCGGAGCAATATGGTCGTCCACGGCCTGCGGCGGGGCGTCCGTCTGCTCTTCGGAGTTTTGCTGCGCGTAGGTGATCATTTTCCTGTGTCGCTTAGCTTGGCCCTGTCGGACTCGGGATAACTCGTGGCGGTGGTGGTGCCCTTGCGATACTTGTCGAAGGCGATGTTGCGACGCGACGTATAGGCAGGGGTCTCCGCGCGCGGCTGCACGAGGTCGGTCGGGTCTTCGACCATGGCTGCGAGGTTGCGCTGATTGGCGCAGCCGAAATTGTAGTACTGCTTGTTCTCGATGTAGGACCCGTTGTGGATCGACGGGCCGAGATCTTCCGGCCAGAGACCGCACGGCCCGGCGACCGCTTTCATCTTTGGATAGTTCACGCGGATCGCGGGCATCTGGCGCGGATCCTCGGGATGGTATTTGCGAACGAGGATCCCGCGCGGCGGCACGCCGGCGGCGGTGAACGTGGCCTGGATCTCGCGCAGCGATTCCTGGGCGGTCCGTGCGTTCGGCGTGTCGGCGGGAACGTCGATGGTGACGGCGCCGGTCCCCTCGCGCATCCAGTCCTGCGCCATCCCCGTCACCTCGGCGCGCTGCTCCGCAGTCAGGCCGCCGCGGCTGCGGCCGACGAAGACCACGATCGAGCGATCAGCCTCGGTGACCGCGATCGGATGGCGCTGGCGATAGTCGGCCGGTGCGTTCACCATCGCGAAACTGTTGTCGGCGGCGTGCTGGCAGGCGCCGAGCGTCATCGCGAGGCTGACGAGCGCTCCGGCGAGAACGATGCCGCGCTGGTAACCGGCGGATGTCCTGGATGTGGTCTGTGTCATCGTCCGCCTCAGTCCGTAATGAAGCCGTAAGTGCCGCGGTAATTCCGCGCCGGCTCGGTGCGGCCGGGCACGCCGTAGACGCGATTGATGCTGCCGAGCAGGTCGGCCTGCGGGTCGGACGCGTTGGCGAAGCCGTCATCCGGACGCGACAGGTCCTTCTGCGCCACCGCGCGAACGACATAGGGCGTCACCAGCACCATCATTTCGGTCTGGTTGTTGACGAAGTCCCGGCTGCGGAACAGCGTTCCGAGCACCGGCAGCGACGCCAGCCCGGGAAGGCCGTTGATCGCCTGCTTGGTCTGGTCCTGGATCAGGCCGGCCATCGCCATCGAGCCGCCCGAAGGAATTTCCAGCGTGGTCTCGGCGCGCCGGGTCTTGATCGAGGGGATCGTCGTTCCGCCGGCGCCGCCGGTCAGCGAATTCTCGGTCGAGACTTCCGACACTTCCGTCATCACGCGCAGGCTGATCCGTCCCTCAGTCAGCACCACGGGCGTGAAGTTGAGCGAAATGCCGAACTTCTTGAAGCTGACGGTCTGAACGCAATTCCCGATCGCGCCTCCCGTCGTCGTCTGACAGGTCACGCCGGTCGGAATTGGAAACTCGCCGCCCGAGATGAAGGTCGCCGATTCGCCGGAGATCGCGGTCAGGTTCGGCTCGGCGAGTGTCCGCACCACGCCTGCGCTTTCCATGGCGCGGAGCGTCGCCGACACCGATGGGGCCGCGCCGAACGAAGTGGTGAGGGCGTTGCCGGGCACCAGCGGTGCGTTGTTCGCCGTGAACGGGTTGTTGTTGGTGAACTTCACCACGGTGGTGCCGTAGTTGAGGTTCGCGGTGAGGTCGATGCCGAGCTGCTTGATCAGGCTGCGCGAGACTTCGGCGACCGTCACCTTCAGCATCACCTGGTCGCGGCCGCGAACCGTGATGGAGTTCACAACCTTGTCGGCGCTGCCGACCAGCCGCGTGGCGATCTCGCCGGCCTGCTGCGCTTCGATCGGGCTCGCCGCGCTTCCGGTCAGCATGACGCCCTCGCCGACACCCTCGATCTGGATATCGGCGTTCGGCAGCGCTGCGCGCAGGGCCGCGCGCACGCCGTTGAGGTCGCGCTTGACCGCGATGTCATAGGCCGCGATCTGCTGGCCGGCGGCGTCGAAGAACACGATGTTGGTCTGGCCGACCGTCGCGCCGATGATGTAGGCGCGTTGCGCCGAGCGGACCACGGCATTGGCGATCTTGGGATCGGCGACCAGCACGTCCTTGATGTCCCTCGGCAGATCGATCACCACCGATTTGCCGACGCCGAGTGAGAGGAAGCGGGCATTCATCTGGCCGTCGGCCGCGGCGGGAGCGGCGCGGTAGTCGCCCGCCACCACCGGCGTCAGTGCCGGGTTGAGCGTGAGCGCCGCGACGGCCGAGAACGACAATGCGCGGACCATGAAGGCCCGCATCGTCCGTTGAGTTGCCCCGCCCTTCATCACCTGTGTCCTCATGGTCACTTCTGCATCGTTGCCTGGTTGGCAACGCCAAAGCGGATGACGTTGATCGTCTCACCGCGTCTCTGGTGGTTGTCCTCGATCCTGACGTCGGTCCCGTTGTTATCGGCGATGCTGCGCAGCGCCAGCGACAGGACGCCGCTCTGGCGCGCCCGCGCCAGCGTCTCGGTCTGGTCAGGCTTCAGCTCCAGCGTCACTGTCTTGCCGATCAGTGCGTTGGTGCCGTCCTTCTCCTTCGGCGCCTGGTCGATCGCAAGGACGCGGATATTGGTCAGGATGACCTCGGAATTGACGATGTCGGCGCCGTTGCGGTCGGGATTCTTGTCCCGCTTCGACAGCAGGACGTCGACCCGGTCATTCGGCAGGATGAAGCCGCCGGCACCGGTCTCGGGAGAGATTTCGGTCGATACCGCCCGCATGCCCGTCGGCAGGATCGCGGCCATGAAGCCGCTTCCGTCGGCCTTGACGAGCTTCTGCTCGCGGATCGGCTCGCCCTGGATGAACGGGGCGCGCGCGATCGAGCCGGTGACGTCCTTGATGGCGTCGGCGTGGCTGTCCTTGCGCATGAAGCTGGCGCTGGCGGTCGCCGCCGGCCAGGTCTGCCACTGCAGGTCTTCGGCCTTCACTGCCTGGCCGAGGCCGATGTCGGAGCGCGCGACCAGGATGTCGACGGTCGGCAGCTGCGCAACTGGCGGAGGAGCCGCCGGCTTGTCGTCGCTTCCGCTCGCCAAATAAAGCGCCGCAAGGCCGGCGCAGCCTGCAATTGCCAGGACCAGAATGCGGGCCTTATCCATTACGCTTCACTTTCCACATGACGCCGCGACGCTGCCGCCGCCGTGATGGGAGTTGACCAGCTATTCGTCAAAGCATGGTTAATGAGGCGTATCTAAATCGCCTTAACGGGCGGTTACCGCTGCTTTCTCAGCGCATGGCGAAGTGCGCGAGATCGATCGTCTTGATCCAGTCCGTCTCGGGATAAATCAGGAGGGCGCCGAGAGCGAGTGCGATGCCGTAGGGAATTCCGGTCTGCTTGTCGTGCAGGCGGCTGAGCCAGGCCTGGGACGCGAGCGGGTAGGGCAATGGCCATTGCCGCAGCTGCAGCAAGAGCACGGTCAGCGCACCGCCGAACAGCGAGGCAAAGACCAGATAGGGCAGCAGGTGCTCGAACCCGAACCACAGGCTGGCCGCGGCCGCGACCTTGGCGTCTCCGCCGCCGACCCAGCCCATCGCGAACATGCCGAACGCCACCACCAGAACCAGCGCGCCTGCGCCGGCATGGGTGAGGATCTCGTGGACGCCCATCCCGGTCAGCGGCGCCAGGACAAAGAAGCCCGCCACCAGCGCCAGCGAAATCCGGTTCGGGATCGTCATGGTCAGGAGATCGCTCGCCGCCGCAAAGGCCATCAGGGCCGGAAACAGCATCAAGCGTGCGATGTCGAGGATCATGAATTCATGCCGTCAAGCTGGAGCTGCGGTCGAGACCCGACGCTAGCGGCCAATGGTGAACAATCGGAAAAGGATTACCGGCACCTTCAACAGAGGCTGCCGATCGGCCCCCGACAAATAGCAAAGGTCCCGGGATTGCCGGGACCTTTGATGCGAATTCGTCGAAGCCGGCTTACTTCAGCGAGCCCGAGATCGAGTTGAAGGTACCCGAGAGCTTCGTGCCGACGCCGTTGACTGCAGCGATGATCGCGATGGCGATACCGGTGGCGATCAGGCCGTACTCGATGGCGGTCGCGCCCGATTCGTCCTTCACGAAGCGCGAAACGAGGTTCTTCATAAAATCACTCCTGTGTACACGTGGCTGGTCGAACTAGATTTGGTCTCGCCGGCGTTCTCAGCACCGTGACCATTGCGGCACCCTAGTGTTGGACGATTTCGGCGCAGTTAATTTGATCGCATAAACTCTGCGGGAACCCGCTGATGTTGCGCACAGTAAATTTGGCATTAAACGGTCCGCTAAAATTGCGGATTGTTGCTGCGACCAGACATCCGGCGCCTATTCACGGCTCCTTAAGCGCACATCTATACCCATGGGGCTTCCGTAGTATGAGGCTGCCATGTCCACCCTTCCGATCGAAGTCATCGAGATGCTCGGCCAGACGATGATGAGGGTGGTGCCGATCACGATCGGCCTCGCGCTGTTCTTCACGGTGCTGACCCACTTCTGGGCCTGCAATCCCGGCAAGCCGTGGTGGCAGAAGCGCGAGCTGGTCACGGACATCTGCTACTGGTTCTTCGTGCCGGTATTCGCCCGCGTGCTGCGGATCGGGCTGCTGGTGGTGGGCGCGGCCGCGGTGTTCGATGTGCACGGTGCCGACGAGCTGATCTCGTTCTACGAAAACGGACACGGCCCGCTGGCGCAGCTGCCGCTCTGGCTGCAATCGATCATCTTCCTGGTCGCTTCCGACTTCATGCTGTACTGGCTGCACCGGATGTTTCACGGCGGCGGATTCTGGAAGTACCACGCCATTCATCATTCCTCCGAGGATCTCGAATGGATCTCGGCGGCGCGCTTCCATCCCGTCAATCTGCTGATCGGCACGATCTCGGTCGACGTGATCCTGCTGATGGCCGGCATCTCGCCGAACATCATGCTGTGGGTCGGTCCCTTCACCACATTCCATTCCGCCTTCGTGCACGCCAACCTGAACTGGACGCTCGGCCCGTTCAAATATGTGATCGCCACGCCGGTGTTCCATCGCTGGCATCACACCGCGCTCGAGGAGGGTGGCGACACCAATTTCGCCGGCACGTTTCCGCTCTGGGACATTCTGTTCGGGACATTCCGCATGCCCGAAGGCAAGCTTCCGGATGATTACGGCGTCGACGCCGAGCAGGGCGTGCCGGCCGAAATCGGCGGACAGCTGGCCTATCCGTTCCGTCATTGACCGGACTGCGCGCGCATGAGTGCTGAGACCGCAACCATCCCACAGGCGCGGGCCTCGGTGTTCGCCGAAGTCCCGGCCTGGTTCTGGATGGCGTGCGGCGTCTATGCGTTGCTGCTGGTCGTCGGCGACAGGCTGCTCGCCGATTCCGACACCTACTGGCAGATTGCCGTCGGCCGGTGGATCCTCGACCACCGCGCATTGCCGTCGGTCGATATCTATTCCTTCACCAAAGCGGGTGAGCCTTGGGTGTCGTCGTCGTGGCTGGCGCAGGTCCTGTTCGCGAAGGCCTACGACCTTGCCGGGTGGACCGGGCCTGCGGTGCTGGCCGCGGCCTGCGGTGCCGCCACCTTCGCGCTGCTCACCGCCATCCTCGGCCGTGCGCTGCCGGCAATCCATGCGAGCCTGATCGCGCTGGCGGCGCTGGTGTTGACCTGCGGGCATCTGCTGGCCCGTCCGCATGTGCTTGCGCTGCCGATCATGATGGTCTGGGCGAACGGCCTGATGGTCGCCAGCGAACGCCGCGAGGCCCCCTCGTTCTGGCTGCTGCCGCTGATCGCGCTCTGGGCCAATCTGCATGGCGGCTTTCTGTTTGGCCTGGTGCTGGCCGGCGCCTTCGCGCTCGATGCGCTGTGGAACGCCGCGCCGGCGCAAAGATTGCCGCTGGCGCTGCGCTGGGCCGCATTCGGCCTCGGCGCGCTGGCCGCGTGCAGCGTGACGCCCTATGGCTGGGGGACGATCCTCGCCTCGCTCAGGATTCTCAGCCTCGGTGAACTGCTGCATCTCATCACGGAGTGGATGCCGGCGAGTTTCAGCCACGTCGATGCGTTCGAGCTGGCCATTCTCGGCCTGATCGGCGGGGCGCTCTATTGCGGGGTGAAGCTGCCGCTGCCGCGGATCGCCCTGGCGCTGGGCCTGCTGCACATGGCGCTATCCCATGTCAGGAATCTCGAGCTCTTCGCCCTGCTGTTGCCGCTGGCTGTGCTGACGCCGGTGGCAACCCAGTTCGGCCTGCGTGCCGCAAGCGTGGTCCGGCTGAAGGCCACGCCGGCCGTGATGCTGATCGCCGTGCTCTGCGCCGCGACCTGGTTCATCGCGGCGCGTCGGGACATGTCGCCGCCGACGATCCATTCGCCCGCTGCCGCCGTCGACGCGCTGAAGGCGCACAACGTGCAGCGCGTGCTCAATGATCTGCAGTTCGGCGGCTATCTGATCTGGCGCCAGGTGCCGGTGTTCGTCGACGGCCGTGCCGAGCTTTACGGCGAGAAATTCGAGATGGCCTATTATCGTGCGCTCCAGCTCAAGGACGTCAACGGCTTCCTCGACCTGCTCAAGACCTACAGGATCGATGCGGTGATGCTCGATCCGGCAACGCCCGCCTCCAAGTTTCTCGATCACATCGATGGATGGCAGCGCCTCTACGCCGACGATCGCGTGGTGGTGCATGTGCGTGGTGCTGGCTAGGCGGCGGTCCCCACGGGGGCATTTTTCCGCGGGATCACCGGGCCGTTGGTCGATCCGTTCCAGAAGTCGTGACATCCGCGCAATTCAGCGGTCGATTTTTGCTCTTCTTAAATGAATTGCCGTCAGATTTGCCTGCGTCGGGCGCCGGTCCGCTGCGTATCGCTTTTGCCGGCTTGTTAACGTCCCGGGGTAAGGTATGTCGTTTCAATTCCAGCGTATTGGCGCCGTCGCGCGCATTGGATTCATCTCGCTGGCCGCAGCCGTTCTGCTGTGGCCCGCATTCGCAACGGCCGCGCCGGATCCGGACCGGATTGCGGTCAATGTCGATCAGGCCAAGCTCGTCAAGCTGCCCGGCGGCATTTCCACCATCGTGGTCGGCAACCCGCTGATCGCCGACGTCACCCTGCAGAATGGCGGCGTTGTCGTCGTGACCGGCAAGGGCTACGGCGCGACCAACTTCATCGCACTCGACCGCACCGGCCAGGTGCTGGTGGATCGCCAGATCCAGGTCGAAGGTCCGACCGACCAGCTTGTCACCGTCTATCGCGGCGTCGATCGCGAGACCTACAGCTGCATGCCGGTCTGCCAGCGTCGCATCACCCTCGGCGACGGCGAGACCTACTTCAAGTCGACCATGGACCAGGCAGGCTCGCTCAACAGCCAGGCCTCCGGCTCGGGCGCGGCCGCGAAGCCGCAGAACTAGCGCGTGTCCGCGCCGGCGCTTCGCACGCCGGGGCAGCCGCCTGCCGCAGGCGGTTCATCCGACATGGTTAAGAAAGGCCTGACGGATCGGGTGGCCCTGTCTCGATCCGGCGAAATACTTCGACAATGAGTCTTGGGTAGTTGTTGCCGCTATGTTGATCCGGGGTCGTTGATGCCGCTACCCGCTCATTCTTTCACGCGCCTCCTCCATCGCTTTCGCAGAAACCGCCGTGGCGCGACCGCGGTCGAATTCGCGATGGTCGCGCCGCTGTTTTTCGGACTGCTGTTTGCGATCATCGAAGTGGCGATGATCTTCTTTGCGAGCCAGGTGCTGGAGACGGTGACGCAGGATTCTGCGCGCATGATCATGACCGGTCAGGCGCAGGGCGCAAGCTATACCCAGCAGCAGTTCAAGGACTACGTCTGCGGCCAGGTCAACCCGCTGTTCGATTGCGCCAACGGCATATCGGTCGACGTGCGCAGCTATCCCGCTGCGACGGGCTTCAGCAGCGTCAACATCGCGCCTCCAATCGATTCCAACAACGCATTCATTCCGGCCATGAAATGGTGTCCCGGCAAGGACGGCGACGTCGTGGTGGTCCGGCTGTTCTATCAGTGGCCGTTGTTCGTCACCAAGCTTGGCTTCAATGTCGCCAACCTCGCCAACGGCAAGCGGCTGCTGACCGCGACCGCGACATTCAAGAACGAGCCATCCGGGACCGCCGGGGCGACATGCTCATGAGCAACGTCATGAAAACCCAGGCAGCGGCCTTGCTGCGCTCCGTCGCGGCCCTCTGCAATGACCGCCGGGGCCTTGCTGCGGTCGAGTTCGCTTTCGTCCTGCCGCTGATGCTGGTGCTGTTCTTCGGCACCGTCGAGTTTTCATCCGGTGTCGCGGTCGACCGCAAGGTCACCTTGATGGCGCGCGCCGCGTCGGACCTGACCTCGCAGTCGACGCAGGTGGTGGATGCCGACCTGCAGAACTTCTTCAGTGCAAGCGTCGGCATCATGACGCCGTACGACCCGACGCCGACCAAGGTCACCTTGTCGGAGATCTACGTCGATGCCTCGAAGGTCGCGCGGATCCAGTGGAGCAAGGCGGGAGTGATGGCCACGGGCGCCACGCAGGCCACATTGACGGCCTCGAGCCGCAGCCAGGGTGATGTCGTGACCAGCGTCGTTCCGGCGGCGCTGCTGGTTGCGGGCACCTATCTGATCTTCAGCGAAGTCAGCTACAAATACGTTCCGACGGTCGGTTATGTGATGGCCAAGAGCGGCATCAATCTCACCGATGTCGCCTTCACAAGGCCGCGGCAGTCGGTTTGCGTGTTCTACGCCCCGACGTCCGCCACCATGCCGACGACCTGCTCGACCTATTAGAGCTTTCGAACGACGCGGACGCCGGTTGGCAATCCAGACAAAAAGGGCCGCACCCGAAGGTGCGGCCCTTGATGCTTTAGCGACAATTTCCTGGAGCTTCGCGCTCCCGGGAGATCGGCTTATCCGGCGGCGCGCAGATTGTCGGCCGAGGATTTGCCGGAACGGCGGTCAGCCACGATCTCGTAGGAGATCTTCTGGCCTTCACGCAGAGTGCCAAGGCCGGCGCGCTCGACTGCACTGATGTGCACGAACACGTCGTTCCCGCCTTCATCCGGCTGGATGAAGCCGTAGCCCTTGGTCGCGTTAAACCACTTCACGGTTCCCATGCTCACGTGGGTAGTCCCTTCTCAGATATACAAGTTCAAGACCCGCTGATCGGCGGGGTGGTGAGATCGAATTTTTGGAAGGGTCGTCAGCGTCTGAACCGGCTGTACCGGTATTGGCTAATGTCGTCCGGCCGAAAATCGATGGGTAGGATATTATTCGATAGAAGGCTTCAAAACAATCCTGAAAACAATCCTGACGTGCGCGATTTTTTGGCCGGCGCAGCCGCCGGCCAATTGTGCGCAGGACATCAGGACGTCATGCCCGCAGCGGTTGCAATACCCCGCTTATCGGCGGCGGAACTGGCCGCCGCGCTGGGCTCCGCCCCGCGGCGGGCCGCCGGGCGCGCCGCTCGGACGTTCGTCCTTGTGCCGGAAGATCAGGCGCCCCTTTTCGAGATCGTAGGGCGACATTTCGATCGTAACGCGGTCGCCGGCCAGCGTCTTGATACGGTTTTTCTTCATCTTGCCGGCGGTGTAGGCGACGATCTCGTGCCCGGCATCGAGTTGCACCCGGTAACGAGCGTCGGGGAGGATTTCGGTCACCAGTCCTTCGAACTGGATCAGCTCTTCCTTAGCCATATGTTTCTCCAGATCGAGCGACGGCTAGTGCTTCGGTCGGTTGTTGCGGTTGGATTGCGGATTCGGCCGGCTCTCGCGATGCAAGAAGGCGACGCCCTGAATGCCTTCGCTGTTGCCGGCCTGCGACGGACGCGGCGACTCGCCCCGGCTCGTCTGCGGCGCGCCATTATTACCACCTCGACGGCGGCGGCGGCGAGGGCCTTTTGCGCCCGGAGCGGCCTCATTCCCACGGACATTATGCGCACGGGGCGCAGAGCGGCCGCCCCGGTGCGGGTGGGTGGCCTGCGCCGGCCCGGCGGCCTCGCGGCCGCCAGAGGAGCTGCCTTGTGTGCGGCGGTCTTCCCGCGGCACGGTAATCCGGATCAGCCGCTCGATATCGCGCAGATAGCCCATCTCCTCGGCACCGGCGATCAGCGAGATCGCGACGCCGTCGGCGCCGGCGCGCGCCGTGCGGCCGATGCGGTGGACGTAGGTCTCCGGGATATTGGGCAGGTCGAAATTCACCACGTGGCTGACGCCGTCGACGTCGATGCCGCGGGCGGCGATATCGGTCGCCACCAGCGTGCGGATCTCGCCGGAACGGAACGCCGCCAGCGTGCGCTCGCGGTGGTTCTGCGACTTGTTGCCGTGGATCGCATTGGCCTCGATGCCGGCCTTGGCAAGGCTTTTCACCACCTTGTCGGCGCCGTGCTTGGTGCGGGTGAAGACCAGGGCGCGGTTGACCGGCTCCTGCTTCAGCAACTGGGCGAGAACCGTCGGCTTGGCCGCGAAATCGACCTGGATCGCGCGCTGGGCGATGCGATCCACCGTCGAGGCCACCGGCGTCACCGCCACGCGGGCCGGGTCGCGCAGCATCGCCTCGGCGAGCTCGGCGATGTCCTTGGGCATGGTGGCCGAGAAGAACAGCGTCTGGCGCCGGATCGGCAGCTTGGCGACGATTTTCCGGATGTCGTTGATGAACCCCATGTCGAGCATGCGGTCGGCTTCATCGAGCACCAGGAACTCGACCTGGTTGAGCTTCAGCCCGTTGCTCTGCACGAGATCGAGCAGGCGGCCGGGGGTGGCGACCAGCACCTCGACGCCCTGCATCAGGGAGCGGACCTGGCGGCCCATCGGCACGCCGCCGATGGCGAGCGTCGAGGACAGCCGGATGTGGCGGCCATAGGTGTTGAAACTGTCGAGGATCTGCCCGGACAGTTCACGGGTCGGCGAGAGCACCAGCACGCGGCAGCTCTTGGGCTGCGGGCGGACGCGGTTCTCCAGCAGCCGGTGCAGGATTGGCAGCGCGAAGGAGGCGGTCTTGCCGGTGCCGGTCTGGGCGATGCCGACGACGTCGCGGCCGGCAAGGGCTAGCGGGATGGTCTGGGCCTGGATGGGGGTCGGCGTGAGATAATTTTCTTCTCGGAGCGCGCGGGCGATGGGATCGGCGAGGCCGAAATCCTGAAAGGAGGTCAAAAGGTGGTTCTTTCCATAAAAGCCGTCGTCGTCCCGGCCCATATCGGCCGGAAGCGTGTGAAGGCATTCGGGGACACCCGCGTGTCTGGGGCGTCAAGCTGGGTTAGCTGAAAGGCGAGCCAGAAGCCGCTTGGGGCAGCTTGAACACGCAGCTCGCGAAGGCACCGCGACTCTCGCGGGCATGGCGAGGATATGGACCAGGAACTGGGCGGTTTCAAGATGAGATTGCCGTCTTTGGTGCCCGGAGTTCGCTGAACCATCGCGCAAACTGTCACAAATCGATGCCGGAAATTTAGCCAAGGCGGCGATTTTGCCTACAGAATAATCTGATTGCTCTTTCGGCAGTCAAGTTGGCGGCTCAATGATTGAGCAGTCGGCTTCCGTATTTGCCCGGAACCGATGAAATTATCTAACCGGTTCATCGGCTTACAGGGGCTGCGCACCGTGGCACAGTTCTTGCGATTCCCTTAACCGCAGGCGGCCAAGCGGCCGTTCGCAGCGTTCCACGCCTGCGTCAGGGAGACGACATTTCATGCTTACTCAGCTTTCTCACAAAATAACGACGATGACCCGCCGCCGCGCGCTCGCGGCGACGGCCGGCCTGGTTTTGGGTCTGGCTGCGTCCTCGTCCCTCGCGCCCGCGCAAGCGGCCGACGACACCATCAAGGTTGGCATCCTTCACTCGCTGTCGGGCACCATGGCCATCAGCGAAACCACGCTGAAGGACACGATCCTTTTCCTGATCGACGAGCAGAACAAGAAGGGCGGCGTGCTCGGCAAGAAGCTCGAGCCCGTCGTGGTCGACCCCGCTTCGAACTGGCCGCTGTTCGCCGAAAAGGCCCGCGAGCTGATCACCAAGGACAAGGTCGCGGTCGTGTTCGGCTGCTGGACCTCGGTGTCGCGCAAATCCGTGCTCCCGGTGTTCAAGGAGCTGAACAACATCCTGTTCTACCCGGTACAGTATGAGGGCGAGGAGTCCGAGCGCAACGTGTTCTACACCGGCGCGGCGCCGAACCAGCAGGCGATCCCGGCGGTCGACTATCTGATGAAGGAAGAGAAGGTGAAGCGCTGGGTGCTGGCCGGCACCGACTACGTCTATCCGCGCACCACCAACAAGATCCTGGAAGCCTATCTGAAGTCGAAGGGCGTCGCCCAGGACGACATCATGATCAACTACACGCCGTTCGGTCACTCCGACTGGCAGACGATCGTGGCCGACATCAAGAAGTTCGGCTCGGCCGGCAAGAAGACCGCGGTGGTCTCCACCATCAACGGCGACGCCAACGTTCCGTTCTACAAGGAACTCGGCAACCAGGGTATCAAGGCGACCGAGATCCCGGTGGTCGCGTTCTCGGTCGGCGAGGAAGAGCTCGCCGGCATCGACACCAAGCCGCTGCTCGGCCATCTCGCCGCCTGGAACTACTTCGAGTCGATCAAGACCCCGGCGAACGAGAAGTTCATCAAGGAGTGGCAGGCCTACACCAAGAACCCGAAGCGCGTGACCAACGATCCGATGGAAGCGCACTACATCGGCTTCAACATGTGGGTGAAGGCGGTCGAGAAGGTGAAGTCGACCGATCCGGACAAGGTGATCGATGCGCTTCCCGGCATCGAGGCGCCGAACCTGACCGGCGGCGTGTCGCAGATGCTGCCGAACCACCACATCACCAAGCCGGTGTTCATCGGCGAGATCAAGGGCAACGGCCAGTTCGACGTGGTCTGGAAGACCCCGGGCCTGGTGGCCGGCGACGCCTGGTCGAAGGAGCTCGAGGGCTCCAAGGACCTGATCGGCGATTGGGTCGGCAAGAAGTGCGGCAACTTCAACACCAAGACCAACAAGTGCGGTGGCCAGGGTTCCTGACAATAGGGCTCCTGACAACAGGGCTCCTGAGCTCCTGACCTGATCGACGACACAACGCAACCATCCAAGAACCTGGAGAAGGCGGCACAGCTCGCCGCCTTCTCCTCACACTCCTGCCGGGGTACTGACGTGTTCGCCAATTGTATTGATCGTTTTCGTGCGCTGTTTCTCTCGATCCTGCTGCTGAGCTGCCTCACAGTGCCGGCGCTGGCTGGTCCGTTCGAGGATTCGGTCGCCAAATTCGCCAATGACGAGTTCTCCGACACCGAGGCGGCGATCGGCGAGGTCGCCGCGTCGGGCAATGTGCTGGCCTCGCCCATCATCAGCGCGCTGCAGGACGGCCGGCTCTCGGCCGATCCCGACAGCAAGAAGGTCTTCATCACGCGGACCGACGGCAAGATTGTCGACGCCACCACCGGTGCTGCGGTCGACAAGCTGCCCGACAACGCCGCCGCCGTCCGCCTCAACAACCGCCTGCGCCGCACCGTGGAGGCTGCGCTCGGCGGCCTGACGCTGCTGTCGCCGGATCCGGCCAAACGCCTCGCCGCCGCGCAGTCGGTGTTCAAGAGCCACGAGGAGAATTTGCTGCCGACGGTGGAGGCTGCGCTCGCCAAGGAGAACGTCAAGTCGGTCAAGCAGGCCTTCGCCGAGGCGCGCGCCGCCATCATCCTGTTCAAGTCGGACGCATCCGACAGCGACAAGCTCGACGCCGTCGCCGTGGTCAAGGCGCGCGGCGATCAGGAGGCGCTGGCGCTGCTCACCGGCCTCGGCGCCGACCAGCCGCCGCTGGTCGCCAACGCGGCCGCAAGCGCGGTGTCCTCGATCCAGAGCAATCTGGCGATGTGGTCGATGGTGCAGAATGCCTGGTACGGCCTGTCGCTCGGCTCCGTGCTGCTGCTCGCCGCGATCGGGCTTGCCATCACCTTCGGCGTGATGGGCGTCATCAACATGGCGCATGGCGAGATGGTGATGCTCGGGGCCTACACCACCTTCGTGGTGCAGGAGGTGATCCGCAGCCGCTATCCTGCGCTGTTCGACTATTCGCTGCTGATCGCGGTGCCGCTCGCCTTCCTGGTCGCCGGCTTGATCGGTGTCGTGATCGAGCGCACCATCATCCGCTTCCTCTACGGCCGTCCGCTGGAGACGCTGCTCGCGACCTGGGGCCTGTCGCTGGTGTTGCAGCAGGCGGTGCGCACCGCGTTCGGCCCGACCAACCGCGAGGTCGGCAACCCCTCCTGGATGAGCGGTGCCTTTGAGCTCGGCCAGATCACCATCACCTATAACCGGCTGTGGATCCTCTGCTTCACGCTCGCGGTGTTTGCCATCCTGCTGGCGATGCTGCGCTACACCGCGCTTGGCCTCGAGATGCGCGCGGTGACCCAGAACCGCCGCATGGCGGCCTCGATGGGGATCGCCACCTCGCGCGTCGACGCGCTGACCTTCGGCCTCGGCTCGGGGATCGCCGGCATTGCCGGCGTGGCGCTGTCGCAGATCGACAATGTCAGCCCGAATCTCGGCCAGAGCTACATCATCGACAGCTTCATGGTCGTGGTGTTCGGTGGCGTCGGCAATCTCTGGGGCACCCTGGTCGGCGCCTTCACGCTCGGCATCGCCAACAAGTTCCTCGAGCCTGTCGCGGGCGCGGTGCTCGGCAAGATCGCGATCCTGGTGCTGATCATCCTGTTCATCCAGAAGCGGCCGCGCGGCCTGTTCGCGCTCAAGGGTCGGGCGGTGGAAGCATGACGCCGCACATCCTCACCCGTTCGCTCGACCGCGCGGCGACCGCGTTCGTCCTGATCGTCGCCGCGATCGGCGTGCTGATCCCGCTGTCGAACCTGCTGCTGCCGCAGGGCTCGATGTTCCAGGTGCCGACCTATCTGGTCGCGCTGTGGGGCAAATATGTCTGCTACGCCATCCTCGCGCTCTCGATCGATCTGATCTGGGGCTATTGCGGCATCCTCTCGCTCGGCCACGGTGCGTTCTTCGCGCTGGGCGGCTACGCGATGGGGATGTACCTGATGCGCCAGATCGGCAGCCGCGGCGTCTACGGCAACCCGATCCTGCCCGACTTCATGGTGTTCCTGAACTGGAGCAAGCTGCCCTGGTATTGGTACGGCTTCGACAAGTTCTGGTTCGCCGCGCTGATGGTGCTGCTGGTGCCGGGTCTGCTCGCCTTCTGCTTCGGCTGGCTCGCCTTCCGCTCGCGCGTCACCGGCGTGTATCTGTCGATCATCACGCAGGCGATGACCTATGCGCTGCTGCTGGCGTTCTTCCGCAACGATTTCGGCTTCGGCGGCAATAACGGGCTGACCGACTTCAAGGACATCATCGGCTTCAACGTGCAGGCCGAAGGCACCCGCGCGGCGCTGTTCCTGCTGAGCTGCCTTGCGCTGATCATCGCGTTCCTGATCTGCCGCGCGATCGTGACCTCGAAGCTCGGCAAGGTCCTGATCGCAGTACGTGACGCCGAAAGCCGGACCCGTTTCCTTGGCTATCGTGTCGAATCCTACAAGCTGTTCGTGTTCACGCTGTCGGCCTGCATGGCCGGCGTCGCCGGTGCGCTGTACGTGCCGCAGGTCGGCATCATCAATCCCAGCGAGTTCGCGCCCGCCAACTCGATCGAGGCGGTGATCTGGGTCGCGGTCGGCGGCCGCGGCACGCTGATCGGCGCGGCGCTCGGCGCCGTCGTCGTCAACTATGCCAAGACGTTCTTCACCTCGGGGCCGCTTGCACCGTACTGGCTGTTCATGCTGGGCGCGCTGTTCATCCTGGTCACGCTGCTGTTGCCCAAGGGCATCGTCGGTACCTTCAACGCCTGGTGGGAGCCGCTGAAAGCGCGGCGCGGCTCACCCGACGCCGAGAGTGCCGCGCGCGAAGACGGCATCGGCGCACCGAACCCGGCGGAGTAGGCAGATGAACGTCATGGATACCCGCGCCACTTCGGCCATGCTCTACCTCGACGGCGTGCACGTCTCGTTCGACGGTTTTCACGCCATCAACAATCTGTCGCTGGCGCTCGAGCCCGGCGAGATGCGCGCCATCATCGGCCCGAACGGCGCCGGCAAGACCACGATGATGGACATCATCACGGGCAAGACCAAACCCGACGAGGGCACGGTGCTGTTCGACGGCACCGTCGACCTGACCCGGCTCGACGAGACCCGTATCGCCGAGCTCGGCATCGGTCGCAAATTCCAGAAGCCGACGGTGTTCGAGAGCCAGACCGTGCAGGACAACCTCCTGCTCGCGCTCAATGTCGATCATTCCGTGCGCGGCACGCTGTTCTGGCGCGGCAGCAAGGCTGAGTCCGAGCGCATCGACAAGGTGCTCGAGACCATCCGCCTGACCGATGCGCGCAACCGCCTCGCCGGCAGCCTGTCGCACGGCCAGAAGCAGTGGCTCGAGATCGGCATGCTGCTGGCGCAGGACCCGAAGGTGCTGCTGGTCGACGAGCCGGTCGCCGGCATGACCGATGTCGAGACCCATCTCACGGCCGAGCTCCTCAAGGAGATCAACAGGAACCACACCATCATGGTGGTCGAGCACGACATGACCTTCGTGCGCGAGCTTGGCGTCAAGGTGACCTGCCTGCATGAGGGCTCGGTGCTCGCCGAAGGTTCGATTGACCAGGTGTCGTCGAACGAGCGGGTGGTCGAAGTGTATCTGGGGCGCTAGGGCGATGCTGAAGATCGACAACATCAATCTCTATTACGGTGCGGCGCAGGCGCTGCGCGGCGTGTCGCTGACCGCCGAACCGGGCAAGGTCACCTGTGTGCTCGGCCGCAACGGCGTCGGCAAGACTTCGCTGCTCCGCGCCATGGTCGGCCAGTATCCGATCGCTTCCGGCACGATCAATTTCGACGGCAAGGACATCACCGCGCTAAAGCCCTATGAGCGGGCGCGGCGCGGCATCGGCTTCGTGCCGCAGGGCCGCGAGATCTTTCCGCTGCTGACGGTGGAAGAGAACCTCAAGACTGGCTTCGGTCCGCTCAAGCGCGAAGACCGCAACATTCCCAACGACGTGTTCTCGCTGTTTCCGGTGTTGGAGACCATGCTGGGCCGCCGTGGCGGCGACCTTTCCGGCGGCCAGCAGCAGCAGCTTGCGATCGGCCGCGCGCTGGTGATGCGGCCAAAGCTCCTGCTGCTCGACGAGCCGACCGAGGGCATCCAGCCCTCGATCATCAAGGATATCGGCCGCGCCATCTCCTATCTGCGCAACCTCGGCAACATCGCGATCGTGCTGGTCGAACAATATCTCGACTTTGCCTGCGAACTCGGCGACAGTTTTGCCGTGATGGACCGGGGTGCGGTGAAATATGCCTGCGACCGCGCAAGCCTCGATCCCGCCGAGATCAGCCGCCAGATGGCGCTGTGAACAGGATGTGACGCCGCCTCTTGTGGCGCGCGAAGGGAGCGTCGGGGGAATGCGGACCGGGATCGCAGGCGCGGCAGCGGCAACGTTTGCGGCAAACCGCGCCCAGGGTGCGGTCAGGTTCGGCGTGCATCTGAAAGACGGCGCCACCCGCCGCGGCGACCTGCATGAGTCGGGCTCGCTGCGCGTCCGCTTCCCATCGCCGGAGGACGACGGTCTCTCGGCCATGTTCGTCAACACCGCCGGCGGCATTGCCGGCGGGGACCGCTTCGAGATCGCGGTCGCGGCCGGCGAGGGAGCGCGTTTGACACTGACCACGGCGGCGGCTGAGAAAGTCTACCGTGCGCCGGCCGCGGCGGCACGGCTCGACATCGCGCTGACCGTTGCCGCAGGCGCGCATCTCGCCTGGTTGCCGCAGGAAACCATCCTGTTCGACCGTGCCCGCATTCACCGCGGCTTCGACATCGACCTTGCCGAGGGTGCCTCGTTCCTGCTTTGCGAGATCGTGGTGTTCGGCCGCGCCGCGATGGGCGAGACCATGCGCCACGGCGAGTTCGTCGACCGTTGGCGGATGCGACGCGGCGGCCGGCTGGTGTTTGCCGAGACCATCCGCCTCCACGGCGAGATCGGCGAGAAGCTTGCGCGACCCGCGATCGCGGGCGGCGGCTGCGCGATCGGCACGACGCTGATCGTGCCGGGTGACGAGGCCCTGGTCGAGCGTATCCGCGAGGCGTCGGACAGCTTCGGCGGCGAGGTGGGCATCTCCGCCTGGAATGGCTTTGCAATGGCCCGCTTCTGTGCCCAAGATGCGGCCCGGCTGCGCGCCGACATGATGATGGTGCTCGGCCGCGCCTCCACTGTCCCGCTGCCGCGGCTGTGGCTCAACTAAACCTTTCAAGAACGATCAGAGTGTTCGCATGAATTTGTCTCCCCGCGAAAAGGACAAGCTCCTGGTATCGATGGCGGCCATGGTGGCGCGCCGCCGGCTCGAGCGCGGCGTCAAGCTGAACCATCCCGAAGCCGTCGCGTTGATCGCCGACTTCATTGTCGAGGGCGCGCGTGATGGCCGCACCGTCGCCGATCTGATGCAGGCCGGCGCCAAGGTCCTGACCCGCGCGCAGGTGATGGATGGCATCCCGGAGATGATCCACGACATCCAGGTCGAGGCGACATTCCCCGACGGCACCAAGCTCGTCACCGTGCACGAGCCGATCCGATAGCCACGAGCGTCATTCCGGGGCGGCCGAAGGCAGAACCCGGAATCCAGAGATTGTTGATCGAGATTCCGGATTCACGCTTCGCGTGCCCCGGAATGACAGGAGAGACGAATGATCCCCGGCGAACTCTTCATCAAGGACGGCGAGATCGAGCTCAATGCCGGCCGCAAGACCGTGACGCTCTCGGTCGCCAACACCGGCGATCGTCCGATCCAGGTCGGCTCGCATTACCACTTCTTCGAGACCAACCCGGCGCTGAAATTCGACCGCAAGAAAGCCCGCGGCATGCGCCTCGACATCGCCGCCGGCACCGCCGTCCGCTTCGAACCCGGCCAGACCCGCGACGTCCAGCTCGTCGCACTCGCCGGCAAGCGCGTGATCTACGGCTTTCGCGCCGAGGTGAAGGGGAAGCTGTAGCGCCATGCTTCCCGCTGTCCGCATGGTCTCCGAAGCTGCCGAGCTTGCCGCGCACCGTCATAACGGGATGGCGCGCAAGGGGCGGGGGAGTGAGCCTTACATCAACCATCTCGCCGAGGTCGCGAATCTGCTCGCGCAGGTCACTAACGGCACCGATGCCGAACTGGTGGCTGCCGGCTGGCTTCACGACACCATCGAGGACTCCGAGACCACGCGCGAGGAGCTCGCGCAGAAGTTCACCGCGCGCGTTGCCGATCTCGTTGTCGAGTGCACCGATGACATGAGCCTGCCAAAGCCTGCCCGCCGGCAAAAGCAGATCGAGGATGCTCCGCACAAATCTCCCGGTGCAAAGCTGATCAAGATCGCCGACAAGATCAGCAATATCGGCGCGCGGATCGTGCCGCATCCGAGCAAGGACGAGCGCGATGATCTCGCCGACTATGCGGCCTGGGCCGACAAGGTCGTTGCCGGTTGCCGGGGCATCAATCCGCGGCTCGACCGCATTTTCGACGACACGATTGCGCGTGCCAAGGCCGCGCTGACTGAAACTGGGGGCTGACATGTCCGTGAAGATCAAGCGTTCCGTCTATGCCGACATGTTCGGTCCAACCACCGGTGACAGGGTTCGGCTTGCCGACACCGATCTGATCATCGAGGTCGAGAAGGATCTCACCACCTATGGCGAGGAGGTGAAGTTCGGCGGCGGCAAGGTGATCCGCGACGGCATGGGGCAGTCGCAGGTGACCAGCGCGCAAGGCGCGGCGGATACCGTCATCACCAACGCGCTGATCGTCGATCACTGGGGCATCGTGAAGGCCGACGTCGCGATCAAGGAGGGCATGATCGCGGCGATCGGCAAGGCCGGCAATCCGGACATCCAGCCCAATGTGACCATCATCATCGGCCCCGGCACCGACGTGATCGCCGGCGAAGGCAAGATCCTCACCGCCGGCGGTTTCGACAGCCACATCCATTTCATCTGCCCGCAGCAGATCGAGCACGCGCTGATGTCTGGCGTCACCTCGATGCTAGGGGGCGGCACCGGTCCGTCGCACGGCACCTTCGCCACCACCTGCACGCCTGGCCCTTGGCACATGGGGCGGATGATCCAGTCGTTCGACGCCTTCCCGGTCAACCTCGGCATCTCCGGCAAGGGCAACGCCTCGCGTCCGGCGGCGCTGGTCGAGATGATCAAGGGCGGCGCCTGCGCGCTGAAGCTGCATGAGGACTGGGGTACCACGCCGTCGGCGATCGACACCTGTCTCTCGGTTGCCGACGACTACGACGTCCAGGTGATGCTGCATTCGGACACGCTGAACGAATCCGGCTTCGTCGAGGATACGGTGAAGGCGTTCAAGGGTCGCACCATCCATGCCTTCCACACCGAAGGCGCCGGCGGCGGCCACGCGCCTGACATCATCAAGATTGCCGGGCTGAAGAACGTGCTGCCGTCCTCGACCAATCCGACCCGGCCGTTCACCCGCAACACCATCGACGAGCATCTCGACATGCTGATGGTGTGCCATCACCTCGATCCGTCGATCGCCGAAGACCTCGCCTTCGCCGAGAGCCGGATCCGCAAGGAGACCATCGCCGCCGAGGACATCCTGCACGATCTCGGCGCGCTCTCGATGATGTCGTCGGACTCGCAGGCGATGGGCCGGCTCGGCGAGGTCATCATCCGCACCTGGCAGACCGCCGACAAGATGAAGAAGCAGCGCGGGTCGCTGCCGCAGGACAAGGGCAACGACAACGACAATTTCCGCGTCAAGCGCTACATCGCCAAATACACCATCAACCCCGCGATTGCGCACGGCGTGTCGAAGCTGATCGGCTCCGTCGAGAAGGGCAAGATGGCCGACCTCGTGCTGTGGTCGCCGGCGTTCTTCGGCGTCAAGCCGGATTGCATCATCAAGGGCGGCTCGATCGTGGCGGCGCCGATGGGCGATCCCAACGCCTCGATCCCGACGCCGCAGCCGGTGCATTACCAGCCGATGTTCGCCGCCTTCGGCAAATCGCTCACCGCATCCTCGGTGGTGTTCACCTCGAAGGCCGCGGCGAGCGGCGGTCTCGCCCGCAAGCTCGGCACAGCCAAGAAGCTCTATGCGGTGCAGAACACCCGCGGCAAGATCTCCAAGAAGAGCATGATCCACAACGACGCGACGCCCGAGATCGAGGTCGATCCCGAGACCTATGAGGTACGCGCAGACGGCGAGCTGCTGACCTGCGCGCCGGCCGAGGTGCTGCCCATGGCACAGCGCTATTTTATGTTCTAAAACCCGTCCCGGTAACCAGAGCGTTTTCGAGCGAAGTGGATTTCCGGTTCGCGGAAAGAAAACGCGTCAAAACAAGACTCAAGCCAAAACAGAAAACCGGGAGGAACTTCCGTGATTTACGTCGTTGCTACGCTGACCATCAAGCCCGAGACCCGCGCCGAATTCATTGCTGCGGCGACGGCCTGCATCAAGGAAACCCGCAAGGAGCCCGGCAACATCGCTTACGATTTGCATGAGAGCGTCACCGACCACAGCAAGATGGTGTTCGTCGAGCAGTGGGAGAACGCGGAGGCGCTGGTGCCGCATCGCACCGCCGAGCACATGAAGACGTTCGGCCGGGTCGCGGTGAAATGCATGGCCGCGCCGCCGAAGATCGAGGTGATCACGCCCGAGAAGGTCGACGTCCGCTAACGAGAAAAAGAAGGGAGATAATCCATGATCTATGTCATCGCCACCACGCCGATGAAGCCGGAGAACAAGGACGACTTCATCAAGGGGCACAAGGCCTGCACGGTCGAGACCCGCAAGGAGAAGGGTTGCATCTCCTATGACGGCAATGTCAGCGTCAACGATCCCAACCTCTATGTGGTGGTCGAGCGCTGGGAGAGCCGCGAGGATCTCAACGGCCATGCCAGGGCGCCGCACATGAAGGTATGGCGCGAATATTCCGCTAACATGAAGACCGGGCCGACGGTGATCGAGATCATCAGCGACGCCAAGGTCGAGAAGCTCTGAGGCATCGATGATCCGCGCCACCAAAGTCCTGGGACAGCACCGCTGGAAGGAAGCGCCAGCCGATACCGTCGTGCTAGATTTCGACGACCGGCACCGGCGGCGGATGGTGATGTCAGGGACGCGCGGGCTCGAATTTCTGCTTGATCTCGAAAACGCCGTCGCGCTGCGCGGCGGCGATGCGCTGGTGCTGGAGGACGGCCGCCTCGTCGAGGTGGTCGCAGCTCCCGAGCCGCTGGCGGAAATCCGGGGCAGCGATCCGCATCATCTGATCCGGGTCGCCTGGCATCTCGGCAACCGTCATCTGCCGACGCAGATCATGCCGAAGGGATTGCGCATCCGCAGGGATCACGTGATCGAGGCGATGGTGAAGGGGTTAGGGGCCCGTGTGATCGAGATTGAGGCGCCGTTCGATCCCGAGGGCGGCGCCTATGCCGAGCATGCGCATGCCGACGAGCACGCGCATGGTCACACCGGGCACGATCATGCCCACAGCCATGCCCATGATCACGGCCACCACCATGGCCATGATCATGGGCCTGACCATGACCACGACCATCATCATGATGAGCATTGCGAGCATGCTCATCATCACCACGATCACTCCCATGCTCATGACCACAAATGAGCCTGATCCCGCCGCGCTGCGCGGCGGGATGGCGGAGGATGAGGCGGCCGCGCTGTACCGGCTGATGACATGGCTGTCGCCGTCCTTTCCGGTGGGGGCGTTCGCCTATTCCAGCGGCATCGAATGGGCGGTCGAGGCCGGCGACATCACGGATGCCGCGTCGCTGCGCGGCTGGCTCGCCGCGATGCTTTCCGACGGCAGCGGATTTTGCGACGCTGTGTTTCTCGCGCAGAGTTTTCGTGCGGCGTTGCAGCCCAATCATGCCGGGCTGGAGCAGGTCGCCGAGCTTGCCGCGGCCTTCGTGCCGTCGCGCGAGCGGCAGCTCGAGACCACGACGCAGGGGCGCGCCTTCATCGAGATCGCCCGTGCCGCGTGGAATTCGCCCGGCCTCGACGCGATGATTGCGGCTTGCAACGGCCCTGTCGTCTACCCCGTCGCGGTCGGCATCGTCAGCGCTGCACACGGCATTCGGCTTGCGCCGGCGCTGCACGCCTTCCTGCATGCAGTGACCTCGAACTGGATTTCCGCGGGCAGCCGGCTGATCCCGCTCGGGCAGACCGACAGTCAGCGCGTGTTGGCCGGTCTCGAGCTGGTCGTTGCTGCGACCGCGGCGCGGGCCAATGCGGCCTCGCTCGAAGATCTCGGCGGCGCGACCTTTCGCGCCGATCTCGCAAGCCTGCGTCACGAGACGCAATACACGAGGCTGTTCCGGTCATGATGCATCTTCCGCTGTCGTCCCTGCGAAAGCACTAGCGTGTCTACACGGTTTTGGGGCGCGACAGATTGACTCGGTGCAGCAAGAAGTGGCGTCTCTGGAGCATGTTGTATGATTCTCTCACTGGCGCTTTGATTCGAAGGAGCGCCAGCGATGCAGCCGGATTTGTCTTTGGGTGAGTTCGGGGACGTTCGTCTCGACAAAAGGGGGCGACGCTTCTCCGGGCTATGCTTTGCACGCGCAGCGTCTGCTTGCGCCAGATGGCCCGGGGCGATTGGGCTGCCAATATGGCGTTCTGGCGGTTTGTGAACAACCCCCAAGTCACGATCGATAAATTGATTGAGGGCTGGAGCGCGCAGACGCGGACTGCGGTCAGCGGGCGTCATGTGCTGGCGATCCAGGATACGAGCGAGGTCAAGTTCCAGACCCAGGCGGGACGGCGGCGCGGGCTGGGCAAAGTCGGCAAGGGCAATGCTCGCGGCGTGCTGTTGCATGCGATGATGGCGGTGGATGCCGACAGCGGGGTCTGTCTTGGCCTTACTGGCGGCAACGTTTGGACGCGCAAAGGCAAGGTAAAAATCCCGCATGAGCGGCGCGCCTTGGCCGACAAGGAGTCGGCGCGCTGGGTGACGGCCGCCGAGCAAGGCCGCGACGTCCTGGCAGATGCCCGCATGATCACCGTCGTCAACGACCGCGAGGGGGATTTCTTTGCTCACTGGGCGCTGACGCCAGCCGAGAATGTCCATCTTCTGTCGCGTGCCATGCACGACCATGCGCTGGTCGATGGCGACACACTTTATCAGGCGGTCGAGCGGAGCCGCTTCTGCGACAACGCGGTGATCGATCTGCCGCAGCGAATGGATCGGCGCGGCCGGCAGGCCCATCTCTCGATGCGCTTCGGAACCGTCGTGCTCAAGCGGCCGCAGAGGCCCGGCGTCACCGACTTGGCGGAGGGCATCAAACTCAGCTTCGTAGAAGTGGTCGAGTTGCATCCGCCGAGAGGTGCGGAGCCCATTCGCTGGCTGCTCCTGACCACTCATCCGGTCGCCACCGTTAAAGACGCCTGGCAGATCGTCTCCTGGTACCGCCAGCGCTGGATCATTGAGCAACTCTTTCGCTCGCTGAAGAGCCAGGGTTTGCGCATCGAGGATAGTCAGATCGAGAGCGCCGAAGGCCTGATCAAGCTCGTGGCGGTCGCCACCAGAGCGGCATGTATCGTCATTCAACTCGTTCAGGCCCGCAACAGTGGCGAAGAATTGCCGGCTGAATTTGTCTTCACCGCAGAAGAGATCGAGACGCTCAGGGCCATCAACAAAACCATGAAAGGTCGCACCGAGCTTCAGAAAAACCACCATCGCCCCAACACTCTTGCTTGGGCGGCATGGATCATCGCAAAACTCGGCGGATGGACCGGCTACGCCTCCCACCGTCCACCTGGACCAATCACCTTCCACACCGGAATGGCCCGCTTCCAAATCCTCGCAAATGGCCCGACAAACGTGTAGATGCACTAGTGCGAAAGCAGGGACCCATAACCACAGGGGGTGGTTGTTGCGGATGGTGTCGGCCACTGGACCCGGTTGAGGGATCACGCGGTATGGGTCCCGGCTTTCGCCGGGACGACAATAGAGGGACTTGTTGATATGCCCACTTCCCACGGCCCACTTCGTGTCGGCGTCGGCGGCCCGGTCGGCTCCGGCAAGACCGCGCTGATGGACCTGCTCTGCAAGTCGATGCGCGAGCGCTACGACATCGCCGCGATCACCAACGACATCTACACCAAATGGGATGCCGAGTTTCTGGTGCGCTCCGGTTCGCTGACGCCGGACCGCATCGCCGGTGTCGAGACCGGCGGCTGTCCGCATACTGCGATCCGCGAGGACGCTTCGATGAATCTCGCCGCGGTTGCCGACATGCGGGCAAAATTCCCCGACCTCGATCTGGTGCTGATCGAATCCGGCGGCGACAATCTGGCGGCGACCTTCTCGCCGGAATTGGCCGATCTGACGATCTACGTCATCGACGTTGCCGCCGGCGACAAGATCCCCTCCAAGGGCGGCCCCGGCATCACGCGATCCGACCTCCTGGTGATCAACAAGATCGATCTCGCACCCCATGTCGGTGCGTCACTCGAGAAGATGGACACCGACGCCAGGCGGATGCGCGGCGAGCGGCCCTTCGTGATGACCAACCTGAAGAAGAGCGACGGCCTCGATCGCATCATCAGCTTCATCGAGACCAAGGGCGGCCTTCGGTCGCAGGGCAAGGTCAAGGCGGGTTAGGCGTTAATCATTGTGGCGGTGCGAACCCTTATCCCGTCATCCCCGCGCAAAGGCTTCGCCTTTATCGCTGGAGGCGCGAGCAGAGCGAGCCTCGAAGGATAAACGGCCACCGGTGGGCCGTTCATCCTTCGAGACGCGCTGCAGGATGACGGTGAGGCACTTGGCTGGATGTCGCTGGCCGCCGCAAAAAAGCTGCGCAATCGCCGGAACAATTTCCAACTTTGCCGATTAGCAACCTTTGGCGCCGCCAAAGACCGCCGGGTGGCGTCGTCGTTAATGCTGCCGACCGGCTCCTGTTGCGGACCGATGATCGCTATTCCATATTCCTTTGCGGCGGGCCTTCATCGCATCCCGATTTGTCGCCGCCCTTGCAGAAGCCAGATGACTTCCGTCCCCTTTCGCCACCCCCTGATTGCCGAGTAAGCGTGTGGTTCGACTGGGCTTCATCGTTGCCTTGATTGCGCTGATCGGAGTTCTGCTCTCCGGTCTTGCCGCCTATCGGGTGCACGATCAGGAGCTCGCGATCGACGGCATCGCGCTGGCGCGGGCGATCGACGTCCATGCCAGCCTGGTGCAGGACCGCCTGACCGAGCGCGAGCTGCTGGCGCGGGTCGCCTCCGGGCTGTTCCGGGCGCCGTCGATGGTGAAGGCCAACATGCTGCAGCCGCTGCGCTCGGCGATCTACGCCTTCAAGACCGATTTCGTCGTCGCCGCCTGGATCGCGCGGCTCAAGCCGGACGAGCTCGCCGCGGCGGAGGCCGAGCTGAAGGCCAACGGCTTCACCAATCCGACCATCCGGGATTTCGACGACCAGGCGCTCGACCTCAAGGCGCTCGACAAGCCGATCAACGTGCTGATGGACGTCGAGCCGCGCAATCCGGAGACCTTGAGCATTCCGGGCCGCGCCTTCGACCGCCACTCGGTGGTGGGCCCGATGCTGGCGCGGGCGATGGCCAACGCCAAGCCGGTAGCCTCCGACCCGGTGCCGCTGTTGCGGCAGAACGGCCCGGTCGGCGTCGTGCTCGCCGCGCCGGTGTTCCAGGAGGGCGCATCCGAGCCGGCCGGCTTCATCACCTTCTCCTATGAGCTGTCGTCGCTGATGCTGACCAACGACGATAGCTCGCTGTTCGCGGTGGCGTTGAAGGATCCGCGCGACTCCAACGACGAGTTCACCGCCAACGAGCAGGGCATCGTCACCTCGCGCGCGGTGCGCCAGGACGGCCCGCTGCCGTCGATGGTGCGCACGGTGACGTTCGGCGGCCGTGACTGGTCGCTCGACTATTACGCCAAGAGCAACGCCACGGTGCGTGCGCAGCAGACCGCGACCATCGTCGCGGCGATCGGCCTCGCGCTGACCGGCATCGTCTGCGGCCTGTTCGGCTATGTCGCCTATAACAATTTGCGCCTCAGCCGCGAGATCGAGGTCCGCATCGGATTCGAGCGCCGGTTGACCGCCGTGATCGACGAGCTCAACCATCGCGTCAAGAACATCCTCGCGGTGATCCAGTCGATCGTGACCCGCACGCTGCGGCACGGCGCCGATATCGATGTCGCGCGCGAGCTCTTGATCGGGCGCATCCACGCGATGTCGAACGTCGTCACGCTGCTCAGCGAGAGCCAGTGGCAGGGCGTCAAGCTGAAGGGCCTGTTCGAATCGCGCGCGATCCCGCATGCCGACCGGATCGCGGTGAACGGTCCCGACATCACGGTCAGCGCCCGCGCCGCCCAATCGCTGTCGCTGCTGTTCTTCGAGCTCGCCTCGCATTCCGACGAAGGGCTGTCGCTGGTCGGCAAGCACCCGCACATCGTCGCCAATTGGGAGGTCGTCGGCGAGGATGCGGACTCGGTCTTTCATTTCCGCTGGGAAGAGTTCAACACCAGCCAGGCGACGCGGCGAGCCGACAGTGATTTCGGCCTGATCCTGCTCGACCGCGTCGCGCCCGAGGCGCTCGGCGGCACCGCGAAGCGCTATTTCACCGACGTCTCCTATGTCTATGAACTGACCGCGCCGATGGACACCGTCGTCGACATGACCGAGCGCGACCGCACCGAGCAGTTCTCCGCGCCGCTGCGCCCGGTGAAGAAGTAGCGACTGCCTCAGGTTGTGTGATCGGATCGACGCGCGGATTGATCGAAATCACGCGCGCAAGCATGCGCCGGCGTCATCGTGACCAATGCCCACTATCAGTAATAGACCGCAACCGATTGTTAAAACTTCGTTGAACATGCTTGGGCATATACCGAGCAGGATACCGTCTGAGGACCCCGATGAGGCTTTGGGTCAGCCTGACCTTGCTCGCGGCAGTTTTGCCGGTAGGGCTGTCGCTTGCCTTGACTCCGGCAGCGCCGCCCGGCGACCCTGCGACAATCCGTGCCAGCTATCGGAGGCCGGACGTCGTTCCGTTCCCGAGCAGCAATCCCTATTCGGAGGCGAAAGCCGCGCTTGGGCAACTGCTGTTCTTCGATCCGCTGCTGTCGAGGTCAAAGACACACTCCTGCGCGAGTTGCCACAGGCCATCCCTTTCATGGGCCGATGGCCTTCCGCGCGCCATCGGTGAGGATCCCAAGGGCCTGCCGATCCGCTCGCCGACATTGATCGATGTGGCCTTCTTCGAGCCGCTGGGATGGGACGGCAAGTTCAGGGATCTGGAATCCGTTGCGTTCGGGCCGATCCTCAGTCCGGCGAACCTGAACATGACCGAGCCGGAATTGATTGCGCGACTTTCGGCGATCCCCGGCTATGTCGATGCCTTCGCCCACGCATTCGGAGACGGCGCGATCACGCGGCCGAGGATCGAGGCGTCATTGGCGACCTTCGAGCGCTCCATCGTCGCAGGCGAGGCTCCGTTCGACCGTTGGATCAAGGGCGACGACACCGCCATCAGCAAATCAGCCCAGCACGGCTTTGAGCTTTTCAACGGCAAAGCACGTTGCTCGGCTTGCCACAGCGGCCCGTCGTTTTCCGACGGATCCTTCCAGGATATCGGCACCGCCAAGGGCCATGACATCGGGCGCGGCCGTTTCTTTCCGACCTCGGCGAAGCTGAAATATGCGTTCAAGACGCCGACATTGCGCGACGTCGCGCGCCGCGCGCCCTATATGCACGACGGATCGGTGGCAACGCTGGAAGATGTCATCGAGCTTTACAACAAGGGTGGGATCGATCGGCCGAGCCGATCGCCCGACATCAAGCCGCTGTCCCTGACGGCAGACGAGAAGAACGACCTTATCGCCTTCCTGCAAACCCTGACCGCGACGGCCCCGCCGGTGGCAGGCGTCCCCAAACTGCCGCGCTGACCTCGGCTCAACGCGGTTCAGAACGAGGTTCGTTTCAGGACAGGTGCGGCAGCGCCGCGCCCAGGAGGCCGAGCCCCACGATCACGAATGCGCCCGCGCAGGTCTCGAGGGTCGCTGTGCGCGCAGCGGACGATCTTGTCACATAGGCGAGGGCCGACCCCACCCCGATACTTACGACGCTCAACGCTCCGAACACTGTACCGGCCTCCCGATCCGATTTGTCCGGATTTCACTACGACAGTTGAATTGAGCTCCCGTGCCGGAATTAGCTAAAATTTGAGGCAACCGGCTGTAAAGACTGCACTAAGGGACAGGCCGGGGGCCCGCCCGCCACGATTAACCACAATGCAACCACGGGATGTCCCGGCAGGCGCAAAGCTTAAAATTTGATATAAGTTAAACAAGTCCTTAAAGTGTGTGGGCGGTTGGTTCAATGTTTAGTGGATGGGCGCGAGATACCGTCTCGGCGGTGCGCTCCTTTTTCGCCACGTGCCTTGCAGCGGTTCTGTTTTGTGTCGTCGCCGCGCGCAGTGCCGAGGCACATGTCAAATGGTTTTGTGCCTACGATGTCGCCGGCCAGCCCCGCGGACTCGAGAATGTCCTTTGCCTGGATTTCGAACTGCTGCTCGGTGTCGCCATCTTCTGGCTGTTTGCGGGTTGCCTGATCGAGCCCACCTCGCTGGGTGACGCCACGATCCGGGTGATGGACCGCGTCACCGAGGGGCTGCGGCTGCGCACCGAATTGATGATGCGCGCCGTGTGCGGGTTCTTCTTCATCTCGATCTGGGCCGTGGGCGGCATCCTGCTGACGCCCGAGTTGAAGACGACGTCGCCGTATGTCGGCGCGCTGCAGCTTGCGATCGCTGCCGGGATGCTGTCACGACGCACGCTGCCGCTGTCGGCGGCGGGGATGGTGGTTCTGTTCGGGATCGGCGTGCGCGACTACGGTCTCTTTCACCTCGCCGATTACCCGATCTTTCTTGGTGTTGCCGCCTATTTTGCACTGGTTGGGCTGAACAAGGATTTGTTCGGAATCCGGCCGATCGACGTGATGCGCTACGCCGCCGCGGTGACGTTGATGTGGGCCTCGGTCGAAAAATGGGCCTATCCGGAATGGAGCTTCCCGCTGCTGATCGAGCATTCCGCGATGACGCTGGGCTTCGACAACGAGTTCTACATGCGCGCCGCCGGCATGGTGGAATTCACGCTTGCCTTTGCCTTGATCTGGACGCCGCTGATCCGGCGCTGCGCCGCAACCGTGCTGACGGGGATGTTCATCAGCGCGTGCTTCGAATTCGGCAAGATCGACACGATCGGACACTCGGCAATCATCGCTGTCCTGCTAGCGATTGTCGCCGACAACAAGGTGTTGTCGCGCGACCGTCGTGCGCCGTGGCTCGCCCCCGTCGCGCTCTGTGCCGCGCTGTCGGTGACCTTGTTTGTCTATTATTTCGGCCACGCTGCGATCTTCAAGACGTCGGTCCTGTAGATCGCCGCCGCCTGGGGCGGCTATTTGGCGACGTGGACGGCAAGCTTCATCTTCGGGTGAATGCCGCACAGCACGGTGTAGTCGCCGGGCACCGAGAAAGTGACGTCGAACTTGCTGCCCGGCTGCTGGTCACCCGAGTCGAAACTGAACGTATCAGTGCTCAAATAAGCGTGATGCAGCAGTTCGCCGTCATCGTTAACGAACCGTAAAACCTCACCCCGCTTGATCGAGATCTGCGCGGGTTTGAATTCACGATCCTTCTGCGAAATGACATAAGGGGCTGCGCCCAAAGCTGCTCCAATAAGCGCTCCAGTGACGATCGCCGCCGCAAACGGCAGGCGGCCGAACTGGCCCAGGCGCAGGGCGCGCAACAAGCCTGACTGCATGAGACCCCCGCTGAACCTCGAACACCAAATATCGGCTATCCCGGGCTGCAAATGTGGCTCCCGGATCACCTGTAAGGGTGATTATCGCCAGCTGATCTTAACGATTTCAGCATGAGTTCCAGTCACTACTAAAGCAATTTTGAGCAGACAGTTATTTTCCGCAGTGCTGCGCGTTTCTGCGTAGCTTGAGTATCGAGCACTACGGCGAAACGCGGGCATGGACAGCCTATTTGGCAACCTCAAGGTAAAGAGCGGTGCGGCCTTTCGGTTCGCAACCGTCCGCCTTTCGCGTCTTGCCCTGACCAAGGGTTCGATCCGCAGCCAGATTCTGATTTTTTGCCTTGCGATGAGCGCCGTTGCGGTCGCCCTCGGCGGGTACTCCATCCTCGGCATCCGCCATGCCGGCGATCTGGTGGCCAAGACGTTCGACGAATCCCTTATGTCGATCAACTATGCACGCGCGGCCGGTGCGGATTTCGCCGCGATGCGGGTCGCCTCGTCGCAACGCCTGCTGACCACGGATCCGGAGATTCGCGCCAATCTCGATGGCCAGATTGAAAAGCTCGCGAAGACGCTCTCGGAAGACCTGGCGATTGCTGCCGATCGGTCGCAATCCTCGCGCGCTGCGCAAGCCGCCGCTAAGGTTCAGGAAGCCGCCGACGCCTGGATGGCGCTGCACCGGCGCGCGATCGGATCGTCCACGGAGGGCAGCGCGGCGGCCGATCCGCGCGCACCGGGTGCGACGGTCGGCGATGTCGATCGCTACTCCAAGATTGTCAGTCAGCAGGTCGAGCTGCTGGTCAATTATACGGCCGGCGATGGCTTCCTGTTCAGGCAAAAGGCGCTCTCGACGATCAAGCGGGACCTGCAGCTCAACGTGGCCGGGCTGACCGTCGCGCTGTTTCTGTCGGCGCTGTTTTCGTGGCTGCTGGCGCGCCGCATTATCGGGCCGGTCGCGATCGCATCGCGGGCCGCGCGAAGCATCGCCGGCGGCGACCTCGACGCGACCATCCCCAAGGGCGGGACCGACGAGCTTGGCACGCTTCTGACCGCAATGGAAACGATGCGCGACAACATCCGGCGGATGGTCAATCAAGAAGTATCGCAACGCCGCTCGGCGCAGGCACGGCTTTCCGATGCGCTCGAAACGTCGCGTGAGGGCGTCGTGCTGCTCGACGCGGATGGCCAGGTCGCGCTGGCCAACTCGCGCGCGAGTGAATTCATCCGTCTCTCGCCGCAGCTCCTGCAGTCGAATCCGCTCGATGCCGCCAGGCTGGCGCCTGCCGACGGTGACATCGATGGCTTTGCGAGCGAGGCGCAGCTTGCGGATGGACGCTGGCTGCGCGTCAGCCGCAGCGAGACGCAGGAGGGCGGCGTCGTCCTCGTCTACAGCGACATCTCCGCGCTGAAGCAGCAGAAGGCCGAGCTGCATGAAACCAATCTGCGGCTCGACGCGGCGCTCACGCACATGTCGCAAGGATTGTGCCTCTATAACAGCGAGGCGCGGCTGCAAGTCGCCAACCGCCGGTTCTGCGAGATCTTCGATATATCGCCGGAGCTTGTCGTTCCCGGAATGACCATGGAGGAGGTGCTCGACCTGAGCATCGCCGCGGGCAATCACGGCGAGCGGACCGTCACCGACCTGCTGGCGGAGCGCGAGCGCTCGATGGCCCTGCACGACGGCAATTATCTGCAGCATCTCAGCGATGGACGGATCATTGCGATCGCGCAACGGCCGACATCCGATGGCGGCTGGCTCGTCACCTGCGAGGACGTCACCGAACAGCAACGGGCGGAATCGCAGATCGCGTTCATGGCCCGGCACGATGCCCTGACCAAGCTGCCGAACCGGACGTTGCTGGCCGAGCGGATCGAGCTGGCGGTTGCGCAGGTCGGCCGCGGACTCGGCTTCGCGGTGTTCTGCCTCGATCTCGATAACTTCAAGCAGGTCAACGACACGCTCGGGCATCCGGTCGGCGACGAACTGCTGTGCGCGGTCGCGGACCGGCTCAACGCCTGCGTCCGTGAGGTCGACACCGTCGCGCGTTTGGGCGGCGACGAGTTCGCGGTCATCCAGTGCGGTGTTCAGGGCGGCGACGAGGCCGAACGCCTCGCGCGCCGCATCGTGGAATGCGTGGGTGCGCCGTACGAGCTGAACGGGCATCGCGTCGTCGTCGGATGCAGCGTCGGCATCTCGATGTCGCCGGGCGACGGCACCACCGGCGAGAAGCTGCTGAAGAACGCCGACGTCGCCTTGTACCGCGCCAAGATGGAAGGCCGCGGCACCTGGCGCTTCTTCGAGCCTGCGATGGACGCCAGCCTGCAGCGGCGTCGGGCGATCGAGCTCGACCTTCGCGAGGCGATGGTCAAGGACGAGTTCTCGTTGTTCTACCAGCCGCTCTACGATCTCCATCTCGACCGCATCTGCGGCTTCGAGGCGCTGCTGCGCTGGCATCACCCCAAGCGCGGGCTGGTGCCGCCGGACCAGTTCATCCCGATCGCGGAAGAGATCGGCCTGATCGGCCCGCTGGGAGAATGGGTGCTCAATCGCGCCTGCGAACAGGCGACGACCTGGCCCAGCGAGATGAAGCTCGCGGTCAACGTATCCGCGGTCCAGTTTCGCGATGCCGACTTCACCGACGTCGTCGTCGGCGCGCTCGCGACGTCAAAATTGTCGCCGCGCCGGCTGGAGCTCGAAATCACCGAGTCCGTGTTCCTAGCGAACAGCAACGAGACGCTCGCAACGCTGCACAAGCTGAAGGCGCAGGGAGTGCGCATCGCGCTGGATGATTTCGGCACCGGCTATTCGTCGCTGAGCTATCTGCGCAGCTTCCCGTTCGACAAGCTCAAGATCGACAAATCCTTCGTGCGCGATGCGACCGCGACGCATGGATCGAAGTCGATCGTCCGCGCCGTCATCAGCCTCGGCAGAAGCCTCGGCATGACCACGATCGCGGAGGGCATCGAGACCGTCGAGCAGCTGGATCATATGCGGGCCGAAGGCTGCAACGAGGCGCAGGGCTTCCTATTCAGTCACCCGGTCCCGGTGACCGAAATCGCAGCCAAGATCCTCGAATTGAGAAACGGCTTCAAGCCGGCGTCCGTCAAGGCGATGGCCAGCTGACGGCGCGCTGAGCGTGGCCTTGCAGGCCAACATGAAAAAAGGCGGCCCGCGGGCCGCCTTTTCTCATTTATCGCCGTGGTCGCGCTTAGCCGCCATTGCCGCCGATCACGGCACGCACGGTGTTGTCGGGGCCGAAATCCTCGGCGCTGTCGACATAGAGCAGCGCGGAGAGCTTCGATCGCGCGCGGTTGACGCGGCTCTTGATGGTGCCGACCGCGCAGCCGCAGATTGCCGCGGCATCCTCGTAGGAGAAGCCGGACGCGCCGACCAAAATCAGCGCCTCGCGCTGGTCCTGCGGCAGCTTTTCAAGCGCGGCGCGGAATTCCTCGAATTCCAGATGCGCCGCCTGCGAAGGCTGGCTCTTCAGCGTCTTGGCATAATTGCCCTCGGCATCCTCGACCTCGCGCCGCCGCTTCCGGTAGTCGGAGCGAAACAGGTTGCGCAGGATGGTGAACAGCCACGCGGGGAGGTTCGAGCCGGGCTGGAACGAGTCGATGTTGGCGATCGCGCGCAGCAGGGTCTCCTGCACCAGATCGTCGGCGCGGTCACCATTACCGGACAGCGAGATCGCGAACGCGCGCAGGCTCGGGACCGACGCAAGGATATCGTCGCGAAGTTCATTCGTGAGAGGCATTAGTCCCCTCCATTGTTCTTGTCGGTATCGCCCCCGGCGACGGCCGCCGCCGCAGCCTCCGGCCCGTCGAGTTTGCGGATCAGCTCCGCAAAGCGGTCGGGTACGCCCTGTCGCACCACGTCATCGTACATGGCGCGAAGCTGGTGGCCGATTCTCGATTGAATCTCGGCGTTGAGACCGCCCTGCTTCTTTACTTCCTTCATGATGTGATCCACGCTTCCCCGGGAGTTAAGTCTCTGATTTCCAAGTCGTTTCCTCGAAAAAAGAGGCTGGCCGCGTTGCCTCGTCGGTCTGGAGCTAATGCAAAGTTGCGCAGAAAGTTCCGGAATGCTGGAACTATTTCGTGGAACTTTTTCGGCTTTCGCGCGTAGTCGGCGATGCAGGGGAACCGGGGTCGTCCCAGAACTGGATTCTGCCGCCCCCAGACAATGGGTTTCAGGCCGCCAGGCCTCACGAACAAGGATGGAGTGGGAATGTCCCGATCGCAGATCGTTGCCGAACACCTTCCGCTGTTGCGCCGTTACGCTCGCGCACTGACCGGAAATCAGGCGTCGGGGGACGCCTATGTCGGGGCCATGCTCGAGGCCCTGTTGCAGGATGGATCGTTGCTGGATCAGACCCACGGGCCGCGCGCCGGCCTGTTTCGGCTGTTCACCCAGATCTGGAATTCGGTGTCGGTGAACAACAACGAAAATGCCGACGTGGCGACGCTGTCGCTGCCGCCGGAGCGTCGGCTGTCCAACATCACGCCGCTGCCTCGCCAGGCCTTCCTGCTGCTGTCGCTCGAGGGCTTCTCGGAGGAGGAGGTCGGCTACATTCTCGGCACCGATATCGCCGAGACGCGCAAGCTCACCGATGCCGCCGGCCGCGAGATGGCCGCCGAGATCGCCACCGACGTCCTGATCATTGAGGACGAGACCTTCATCGCCATGGACCTCGAGAGCCTGGTGAAGAATCTCGGTCACAACGTCATCGGCGTTGCCCGCACGCATTCCGACGCCGTGGCGCTCGCCAAGAACAAGAAGCCCGGCCTGATCCTCGCCGATATCCAGCTCGCCGATGGCTCGTCGGGCCTCGATGCCGTGAACGAGTTGCTGCGGACCTTCGAGGTGCCGGTGGTGTTCATCACCGCCTATCCCGAGCGCTTCCTGACCGGCGAGCGGCCGGAGCCGGCATTCCTGATCTCAAAGCCGTTCCAGCCGGCGATGGTGTCGGCGGTGGCGAGCCAGGCGCTGTTCTTCCAGCGCAACTCGCGCAACCGCACGCCGCGCGCGGCATCGGCATGATCTGAATTTACGCAAGGGAGCAAAATCCAGACCGGCGTGCCGAAAGGTACGCCGGCTTTTTTTGAGCCTTCGATAGCGACGTTACTTCGGCGTCACGCGGACCGGCATTGTGCTGAGCGCCCGCAGGCCCGAGCTGTCGCGGAAGGCTGTGGGGCCTGCGATCTCGAGCCGTTTGACGCGGCTGGCGAGCGCTGTGATCACGGCCTCGGCTTCCAGCCGCGCCACCATCTGCCCGACGCAGCCGTGGATGCCGACGCCGAAGCCCATGTGTCCGGAGAGCCGCCGTCTGACGTCGAATTGGTCGGCATGCTCCCAGCGCGTCTCGTCGCGGTTGGCGGAGGCGAGCAGCAGCAGCACCTTCTCGTGCTTGCCGATCCTGACGCCGGCGATCTCGGTGTCATGCGGCGTGGTGCGGAACACGAATGGCGCCGGTGAATCGAAGCGCAGCGTCTCGTCGAATGCCGCGCGCGACAACGACGGATCGGCTGCAAGCAGCGACCATTGCTCGGGATGGCGCGCAAGCGTGTACAGCGCCATGCCGATCGCGCTGATCGTGGTGTCGAGCCCGGCCGAGAGCAGCGAACGCACCAGCAGCGGAGCTTCCTCCGCGCTGATCTCGCCGGCGTCGGCCGCCTCATAGACCTGCGCGCCAAAGCTGCCCGGGCGCAGCGCCTCGCGCTGGCAGCGCGCCGCGACCCAGGGCAGCACGCGCGGCGCCTCTTTCATCAACGCGCGAAAATAATCGTTCTCGGGCCCGAAGCCGGCGAACACCATCGCGCCATAGGTCAGGAAGTTCTCGCGCCCCTCCTGGTCGATGCCGAGCGCGTCGGGAAACACGCTGACCGGAAACACCTCCGCGATGTCCTTGATGGCGTCAAACGATCCGCGCTCGACCAGCCCGTCGATCAGCCGCGTCGCCGTTGACTTGAAATCATCTGCAAGCCGCCGCATCGCACCGGGCGAGAGGATCCGCGCCAGCACCGCGCGGGTTCGGGTGTGCAGCGGCGGATCGGCTTCCAGCACGATGCTCGGCGGCCGCCACGGCTTCTCCTTGAAGTGGTTCGCAAGTCCCGCGCCGCCGGCGTTGCTGAAATTGACATGGTCCCCAAAGATCGTCTTGACCTCGGCAAAGCGCGGCACCGCCCAGATGTCATAACTGGTCAGGCGGATGACCGGCGCCGCGGCACGCAGCTCCGCATAGGTGCCGTAGGGATCGGCCCGCGTCGCCGCGCTGAACGGATCGAAATCGCTGCGGGCCATTTCGCCTGCAAGGGAGCTCGCTTGGCTGCTCATCGGATCCTCCCGTCTTGTCATGAGTTAATTGACCATAGTCAATTAACTTGCATATTGCAAGGGCGGGGTTGCCATCGGGGCGGGTGCGCGGCATGGAGGCGCGAGGCAGATGGGGATGTCGATCGTGGAGCGAGCCAAAGACGCACGGCGCTTTCAGCGCAGGGCGCGCCAGGAGGCCGACAAGGAGGCGCTGAAGGCGCTGATCCTTAAGACCGCGCGCAGGGAGTTCGCCGCCGGCACGCTCGAGACCGTATCGATCCAGAAGATCGCCGACGCGATCGGCTACTCGAAGGGCACCGTTCTCAAATATTACCCGACCAAGCTGCTGCTGCTGCTCGCGGTGAAGCAGCAGAATCTCGAGGCGGTCGCCGAACGCCTCGAGCGGGTCCGCGCGGAGACGGCCGACAGCGATCTGCGGCTGCGGCGCGTGATGGAAACCTATCTCGATTACTGGGCCGACAATCCCGATCACTTCCGCTCACTGTTCTCGATGTCCGGTACGACCGAGGACCGCCGTTTTCCCGACGGCGTCTATTTCGGCGAGACCGAGATCGCGCGCCGCAGCTACGAATTGTTCGTGATCTCGGTGCGGGAATTTCTGGCGGCACATGGCGCCGAGCCGGCGCCTGGCCTGCCGCAGCGGCTCGCGACCGCGCTGCTGGCGGCGACCCACGGCGTGGTCGCGCTCACGCTCGGCACGCCGACCATGAAACTGCCCGACATGCGCGGCACCGGCCGCCTGCTCATCGCAAGCCTGATCGATGCCTGGACGGCCAGGCTTGCCGCCGCTCGGAAAAACGACGGCTGGCCGCGGATCACGATCGGCACCTTCGCCTGACGGAGCGTGCCGCGCGTCCCCGCATACGCTACACGCCCCTCATACGCGAAGCGATGTGGAATCCCGTGCGTTCGCCTGCTAAGCGCCGCCCATGGATACGACGCAGCGCGATCGAACGGTGGGCTTTCTCTGCCTAGTGGTGTGACGGCGTTCGGCTGAGACGCTGCGCCGCCTGCCGCCGACATCGGCGTCAACGGGCATGCTGCTGGTGCCGGTCATCGGCGTGGTGTCGGCCGCGATCATTCTCGGTGAGCCGCTGGGCCTGCGCGAGATCGGCGCCATGGCGCTGACGCTCGGCGGCGTGACGCTGGCGCTGCAGCGAGCCTGATGCAGGCGAGGGAACGGACATCGGTGCATCGCGTTCTCCCGAAAAGGGAGCTTGGCCATGCGCAAGGCGATCGCGCGGCTTGATGCGGAGCAGAGGGCGCAACTGCTTTATCTCGCAGATCTCGGCACGGCGATGTTCACGTCGGCCCTCGTGGTGTGCATCCTGAAGGCGATTGTCGACCTGTTCGCCGCAGGCTGAACCGCCACGTCTGCGCCAACGCGCCGTCAATCCTCTTCCGCCTCTAGCGGGGCATCGCTCTGGATATGTCCATCCGGCCCCCGGTTGAATACCCCGTAATCGCTCGATTTCACTCCTGCCGCCCCATCGGTGCCACCGCCGGCCAGACCGAGCTTGAGCAACTCGCGGACCGCCGCGGCGCGGGTCGGCATGCGGTGCTTGAAGCGGAAATCGTCGAGGGCTGCCAACTCCTCTGGCGACAGCATGACCTGAAGCCGTTCGGCGCGAAGCTCATTCATCGCAAAACACCCAAACTTAGCTTGTTGAGTGATTTGCTAAACCGCCAAACTCGCGTGGGGTTCCATCGGTTGAGTTAAAAACGTTGATTGAGTAAATTTTTCAAATGAAATCAATAGTTTAGATAAAAATAAAGGAACGGTCCGACCACCCATCTCGTTATGCTGCTGGAGAGATGCCATGACCAACCACGTCAAGCTTCCCCGCAAGCTATCCGAGGAGCCGGAAGCCCCGAAACCGCGGCGTCCGAGCCACGCGAAAGTCATCGAGCAACTGGACCGCTGGGCCAACAGCCCCGGTCTTCAACCGCCAAAGGTCGATAATGCAGAGGACGATTCAAAAGCGGAAGCGATCTGAACCCCACACATTCGAGCAGCGCCTCGAGGAACACCGCGTGCGACTTGAAAGCCGGCTCGCGCAATTGCCGCGCGGTGCCGAACGCGAGCAGATCGTCGCGCGCATCGAGCAACTGCGGACAGCCGTCGAATTGAACGCGATGCTGTCGACGGCCGGCTGAGCCGAGAAGCGAAACGGCGGAACGGCCCACTTGCTCCCGCCGTTCCGCCCGCCTACCATTCCCATGTTGATGGGGATGGAGTTCCCCGATAACCGCCGCAAGGCTGATGACTCCTACCGGGCGCGACAGCGTCGGTAGGAGCATGCGCCACCGCCGACCCGCCGTGTCCCGCGAATGAGAAGGGACAGCGCATGGCGGGTCTTCCTGGTTCACTCTCAATCGCATTGTCGCTGGTCGGGTCGATCTGGCTCGTCGGTGTCGTCGCCCTGCTGGTCGGCGCGCCGGGCGAGCTGGTCGCGGCGACCTTCGTGCTTGGGTTGGTGGCGGGCTTCGTCGAATGGCGAGCCGGAAAGGTGGAGCATTGAACGTTCAGTTGTTGGCGGCGGTCGCGATCGGCGGTTCGCTGGGATCGGTCGCGCGCTATCTGGTGGCGATCGGCGCGGGGCGCCTTGTCGGTACGGACTTTCCCTGGGGCACGCTGGTGATCAACATCGTGGGTTCATTCCTGATCGGCGCCTTCGCGGAGGCGTTCGCGCTGAGCTGGAATGCCAGCCAGGCGATGCGGGTGTTTCTCACCGTCGGCATTTGCGGCGGCTTCACCACCTTCTCGACCTTCTCGCTCGATGCGATCGTGCTGATGCAGCGCGGCGAGCTATGGTCGGCCGGCACCTACATCGCGGCCTCCGTCGCGCTCTCGATTTTCGCGCTGTTCGGCGGCCTGCTGCTGGTGCGGGCGTTCACAGCCTAGTCAGTCGCGCGGCGGCCGGTGCGTGGATTGAGCGGTGCGGTCGGCGGCCGTCGCAGCGCTTCGGGCAGGAACGGTTCGCCCCGCCGAGGCGAGGCGTCGGCACGCACATCGGCGGCCCATTGCGCACGTTCGTGCGGCGTCTGGTTGTCGTTGAAGCTTCGCTTCACATCGACGCCGTCGACGGGATCGTTGACGCCGTTCCGGCTGGCGGGATGGTCGACGCCGCTGTGGATGTCACTGGAGTTGCCCATCGCGGCCTCCGTGCTCGGCTGATCCGGATCAGGATTTGATCCTGGATCCAGGACTTCTGCACCAACGTGGCCGGCGCAAGCGCCGTTCCAAACATGAAAGTGAAGGGCGGGAGGTACCGTCCGCCGCCCGGAATCCTTGGCGCGTCCGGGACCAGCCGGTAGGATGGAACCCGGATGGCAGCCAGGAACCAAGGGAAAGACCGGGGAATGAAGCATATCGACGTCGCGGTGATTGCTGCCACGCTGTGGCTGCTGGCGTCGATGGTGCTCGACATCCTGACGCCGAAGTCGCTCACCGCGCTGATGATCGCCGCCGCGCTTGCGCCGCCGTTCCTGATCGGGATCGGCATCCATTTCGCACGTGAATATTTCAAGGCGAGGCGACGCAGCTACCCGCCGCCGCAGTTGGACGAACACTTCAAGAACTAAAGCATGATCCGGAAAAGTGCGAAGCGGTTTTCCGAGAAGATCATGCTCAAACAAGGAGCTAAAACGCGATGATGATTCAACCTAATCTCATCGCGCTTTAGCGTGTTTTCGAGCGAAGCGGACACCGGTTCGCGTGAAGAAAACGCGTCAAAACTAGAATCCAGAGCCCCGTTTCGATTCAATCGGAGCGGGGCTCCGGCCGGGCAGCGCTGCGGGACGGGCTGCACGTGCTGCATTGAACTGCCCACATGGCTTGCTAAGCTTGCGCCATGACCGAGCATCTCCCGGAAACGATCAGCCGCCTCTACACCGACCCTGGCGAATATGTCGACAGCGACCATCCCGCCGTCGAGGCGTTCGCCCGCGCCGCCGTTCCGTCTGACGCCAGCGCGCGCGACAAGGCGCGCCGGCTCTACACCGCGGTGCGTGACGGCATCCGCTACAACCCCTATGTCAGCATGCGCTCGCCCGAGAGCTACCGGGCCTCCAGCGTGCTCGCCGCCGGCAACGGCTATTGCGTCGGCAAGGCGGCGCTCTATGCCGCGGCCTGCCGGGTCCACGGCATCCCGGCGCGTGTCGGCTTCGCCGATGTGCGCAACCATCTCACCACCGAGAAGCTGCGCCAGAGCATGGGCTCGGACCTGTTCACCTGGCACGGCTTCACCGACGTGTTCGTCGACGGCGCCTGGCGCAAGGCGACGCCGACCTTCAACGACACGCTGTGCGCCAAGCTCGGCGTCAAGCCGCTCGATTTCGACGGCCACGCCGACGCACTGCTGCATCCCTTCGACGGTGAAGGGCGCGCCTACATGCAGTATGTCAACGACCACGGCAGCTATCACGACGTCCCCGCCAAATTCCTGATGCGCGAGATGGCGCGCGAATACGCCAACATGCAGGGCGAGGATCTCGCCGGCCGCGACATGGAGCGCGAGGCGGCCGAGCAGTAGCGGACGTCTGAGCCGATCGCGCGCCGGCTGAGGGGGCGGTGTCATGGATGCGGAGCCGCCGAAGGCGCAGGTCAGCCGCCCCGCCAAGGGCTGGGAGGACGCGGTCGCGCTGACGGGCTTCATCCTGGTCGCGGTCGGGCAGGCCTCCAACCAGGTTCTGGCGCGCGGGCTTGCCGGCTCGGTGCCGCCGTTTTCGCTCGCCTTCTTCCGCTGGAGCATCATCGCCATCGGCCTCGCCCCGTTTGCGATCGCAGCGATCCGCGACGGCAAGATCCCGCTGGCGCAGAACCTCTGGCCGATCTTCGCCGCCGGCTTCCTCGGCATGTTCCTGTGCGGCGGCCCGGTCTACATCGCCGGCATCACGACCACGGCGATCCACATCGCGCTGATCTTCGCGCTGTCGCCGATCATGGTGCTGCTGATCTCGGCGGCGCTCGGCATCGAGCATATTGGTCCGCTGCAATGGCTCGGCACGGCGCTGGCGCTCGGCGGCGCGCTCCTGATCGTCTCGGGCGGTCATCTGGAAACGCTGACGCAATCGAGCGCGGCCTGGGGCGATCTCCTGGTGGTGTGCGCGATGCTCGGCTGGTCCGGCTACACGCTGCTGCAGTCGCGCGTCGCGCCGCGCGCCTCGCTGCTGGCTCGGGTCAGCCTGTTCTCGGCGGCCGGCGCGCTGTGCTCGCTGCCGCAGGCGCTCCGGGAGATGTGGGCCATGCCGGCGGAGGTGTTCAACACCCGGGCGTTCGAGGCCTATGTCTTCGCCGGCCTCGTGCCCGGCCTGATCGCCTATGCCGGCTTCGCCTGGCTCGGCGCGAGATTCGGCTCTGTGCGGAGCTCGCTGGTGCTCTACGTCGCACCGATCGCGAGCGCGTTACTGTCCTGGATCATCCTCGGCGAGCCGCCGAAGCTGATCCATCTGGTTGGCGGCCTTTTGATCCTCGGCGGCGTCTGGGCGAGCCTGCGCAAATAGATCCAGTTGCTTGCCAAGGTGCAACCTTTTCCGGCCTCGTGCGTTGAATCCAGCGTTGATTCAAGAGCTTAGTCGGAGGTCGCATGAATCTTACTCCCCAGCAGCGCAAGGACCGTGATGCGCAGCGTCAGCAAGATGCATCGCAGGCGATGAAGGAGCATCGCGCCAACGAGAAGGCGTTCTACGACAACTTCCAGCGCCTCAAGGCCGAACGGCAGGCGCGCGAAGCTGCGGAGTTACGGAAGACGAAATCCGCTTCGAAATAAGCGCTTGGAGTCACACCCACCAATCCGGATGGCCCGGATCTGATCGACCGAGAAGGAGCGGAAGCGAGGGGGCGAGCACGGCGCAAACAAGCTCGCCCCGAAGACGAGAAATCTCCAGGCTTATGGAGGACGTCAGATGTACTTTGCCGATCAGAAAACGGTCACCTGCAAATGCGGTGAGCCCTTGAGCGAATTGATGCTCGTCGACGACCAGACAACCGGAATCAAGTTTCACGTCGGTCGTTGCCCGTCCTGCCGTGAAGTGACGGTTGTTCGATCCCAGGACATGCCATCGAACGACAATGCCTGACGCGGACGGTCCTCTCGCGAGTGGGAGGACCGGGCCATTGGTTTCAGATTTTTCGATTGCGACCGGTGAGCGACAGGCCGGCTGACGCATCGTTTGCGGCACACCAGAAAAGAGCAGGGCGCGACCGGCATCACCACGGTCGCGCCCTACGTCGCCGGTCAATGGGGCAGGGGGAATAACCGGCTCTTCCAAAGACTCGCAGACCCCCTGAGTCGTTCCGCACAAGCGAAAATATTTTCGTACACGGTTAAGTGATGGCCGGACGCGAGAACCCCGCGGGTTTCGTTCGCGTTGTGTCCGGGATCGCCAAGGGATCGTCGAGCGAATTTCCATGGGGCGAGGGACATCACCATGTCAAAGATTCAGATGGGAATTTTCGCTGCGCTGGCGGCTGGGCTGACGCTTGGCGCCGTCCAGCTGGCATCTGGCCACGATCTCATCGGCCGCCAGCAGGTCACCACCGCACTGGCGCCGGAGAGCGCCGTCAATCGCGCCGCCAAGACCGACCGTTCCACGGTTCCGGTCATCGGCCTGCCGAGCCGGACCGTTGCGCTGAAGGTCGAGCGGCTTCCCGATACGTCGGTGCTGGTCCGCGTCCCCGTGGCCAAGGAAGAGGCGCGCCATCGCCCCGCGGTGCCGGCTCGGGCACGGCCCGGCGACACCCGCAAGGTGGCCTGCGAGCCCGTGGTCAGCGTGCTGACCGAAGTGGCCAAGCTGCTGCAGCCCGGCCGCTGCGTGACCTGAAAAGGGCGCACAGTCGTCTAATGTCGACGGCGTCATCGCCCGGCTTGATGTTCAGTTGCGGTTTGCACCTTACCGGGCAACGCAGGCTATTCCTCCTCGTCCGCCTCGCCGCCGCTGGCAGCGCTGCGGCCTGCCATCAGGCCAAGTGCGAGGCCGCCGATCGCCAGGATCGGGATGAGCCGCTTCGCCCCGATGGCCCGCACGATCTGCAGGCCGGTGGCGACCACCACCGGATCGGCAAACACATTGGCCGCGGCGGCTTTTGCCGCCTTCTCGGCGCGGCGGCGCATCTCGCGCTTGCGCACGATGTAGACGCTGGCGGTGATCAGCGTGACGACAAGGAACAGCGCAGCGCCGGCGAGGCACGCTTCCACCGGCCCGTAGTGCTGCAGCACGTAGACGAAGGCGGCGGCGCACAGAAAGCCGATGGTGATGAACAGCGCGATCGCGGCGGCCGCGGCCAGCGACGTCAGCCGCAGCGCGTTGCCGGTGGTATCCTTGACGTCATTGATCAGCCGCTGAAGCATCGACCAGCCCTGCCCTGAATCTTGTCCTGAATCTTGCCTCGAACCTTGCCCTGAAGAGCGCGTCGACAAACGCGGCGGCGGCGCGCCAGCGCCGCCATCGCATCCAGAGGGGTGGTTTCCGCGTGACCGCCACCATGGGGCTCATCCCCCGGAGACCGCAGATTGCCTAGCGGCGCCAGGTGACGCCGATCAGGAAGCCGAGACCCAGCGCAAGGCCGACCGTCGCCAGCGGCCGCTGCGTGATCATATCTTCCAGCGATTCCTCGATCGAGGATGCGGCATCCTGCGCCGCGCCCATCATCGCGCTGCCGCGCTCCGACATGTCGTCGAGTGTATCTTCCGCACTGGCGCGCGCATCCTTGTAGCGGCGGCGAGCCTGCCTGCCCGCGTTGTTGGCAAACGAGTTCAGCGCGTCGGTGATCTGTTCGGTGAGGGCGGCGATATCGTTCTTCACGGCGGTGACATCCTTTTCAAGGCGTTCGTAGGTCGCTTTGTCCGTCATGTTCTTGATCCCAAATGCGCTGTCCGTGCTCGACATCGAAAAGCTCCCGGAGAACTTGCGTGCTGGAGCAAAAACGCGCCGCGCGGTGCATGGTTCCAGCCGTGAAACCGGGCTTTCAAACGGTGCCGGCTTCGCTCGAGAACGCCTTGCTAGTGTGCTGAATGCGAAGTTCGTGCGATTTCGCGCCAGCCACTTTCACGAACTTCGCATTCATAAAGCACACTAGAATCATAAGTTTGCTAGTGTCCTTATCGAATCCGAAGTTCGCTCCGAAGGTACGGCAAATGATGCGAACTTCGGATTCGGGACACTAGGTGGTGTGGACTCTAAGGATTCCCTTTTGAGAGCAAATCAGATTCAAGGCTTCTTTTTGGGAGGCGGCCTTGGGTGTGATGGAGCGTTTGGTGTTGAGCGACGCGGCCTGGGAGCGCATGGCGCCGCTGATCATAGGCCGGCCCGATCAGAAGGGCTCGACCGGGCGGGACAACCGGATGTTTGTGGAAGGTGTGCTTTGGATCGTGCGTACGGGCTCTCCTTGGCGTGATCTTCCGGAGGCTTTTGGAGATTGGAACAGCGTGTTCCGGCGGTTCAGTCGATGGAGCCGCAAGGGTGTCTGGTGCCGCATCTTCGAGGCGATGTCCGAGGATCCGGACTTCGAATATCTGATCGTCGATTCCACCATTGTCCGGGCGCATCAGCACGCCGCCGGGGCGAAAAAAGGGGGTCTGAAGATCAAGCGATCGGGCGCTCGCGCGGCGGCCTGAGCACGAAGATACATATGGCCGTACGCGGCTTGGGATGCCCCGTGCGGTTCACGCTCACCGCGGGCCAGAAGGGCGATGCACCACAAGCCGCTGCATTAATCGAGGGGCTGCCCGCCGAGGTCGTCATCGCCGATACGGCTTATGACGCCGATCGTTTGCGCCAAGACATCGCCGCCAAAAAGGCGCTCGCCGTCATCCCCAACAACCCCTCGCGAGCCCTCAAATATCCGCTCGACAAACATCTCTATGCCCAGCGCCATCTCGTGGAATGCTGCTTCAGCAAGCTCAAGCAGTTCCGACGCGTCGCAACCCGCTTCGAAAAGACCGCCCGGAATTACCGGGCCGTCGTCACTCTCGCTGCCATCGTCCTATGGCTGCGATAAGTGTCCACACCACCTAGTCCTCCGGCAGCTGCGGCGAATTGACCGGCATCAAATGCTCCTTGACGATCAGTGCCACGATCAGGAGCGGCGACGACAGGAAGGCGCCCATCGGGCCCCATAGCCAGGTCCAGAACGCCAGCGCCAGGAAGACTGCGAGCGCGTTCAGCGACAGTCTGCGGCCGACGATCGTCGGCGTGACGAAATGTCCTTCCATGAAGGTCACGACGGTAAAGCAGGCCGGCGCGATCAGCCCGGCGCCGATGGTCGGCGAGGCGATGATGCCGACCGCGACCAGCACGACAAACATCGCGATCGGCCCGATGATCGGAACGAAGTTCAGCGTGGCGGCGAGCGCACCGAGCCCAGCCGGATTTGGCATGCCCGTTGCTGCGCAGATCGCGCCGGTGACGATGCCGACGCCGACATTGATCATGGTCACCATCAGAAGATAATTGCCGAGATGGGTCTCGACCTCGTTGAGGATGCGCAGCGTACGCAGCCGCGCCGTGCGTTCGCTGAATGCCATCACCAGTGCGCGGCGCAGATCCTTCCAGCTTGCGATGAACAGGATCAGGGTCGCGATGAACAGCAGGAATTCGGCGAAGGTCGGCGACAGGAATTCCAGCGTCGGCTGCACCCATTCGAATTTCGGCAGCTGGAGCGTGGCCAGCGTATCGGAGCCGCCGACCATGGTCTGCAATTCCTGCCACAGCGCGAGCGGCCGGTCGAACACGCGCAGCTTCTCCTTCAGGATCGCGCCGAGCTCGGGCAGCCGCGAGCTCCACTCCATCACCGGCGAGGCAATCAGCCCGACCATGAAGCTGACGGCGGCGCCGACCGCGATCACGATGACGACCGCGCCGAGCGCGCGCGGAATCCGATAGCGCTCGAGCATGCTCGCCGCCGGCGACAGCATGGTGCCGACGATGAAGGCCATGGTGATCGGGAGGAAGAAGGCGCGTGCGAAATAGAGCACCGCGACAATGACAATAACCAGCAGGGCCATCAATGCGAAAGCGACGGCCTCGGCGCGGCTGACAACCGGCGGCAGTTCGATCTTGCTGTCGGGGACTGGCGTGCCTTCGGGCGCTTTGCCAAGCAGGTCTTCACTTGGAAAGGCGCGCACCGAACTCCTCCCGCGTGAGGACGAACAAACCCGCCGCGTGGTCGCCCCGCGCGTCGAATGGCGCGATGACAACGGGCCGCTCCTCGGAAAGTTCCGTCGCGCGTTCGTGAGACGTGACGGGTTGACAATCGCGGCTTCGCGACGACTCGCGGCGGAACCGACTCGCGGCCATGCGCGTTGGCCCGGCATCGCATCACCACGATGCGCATCCCGTCCAGGGGCAGCACATGACACAGCAGTCTGTTTCCAGCCGCCGGCTTGCGTCGCGCGCCGCGCGCACCTTTGCCTTCGCCAGCGTCCTGTTTGCGACGCCGTTTGTTGTCGCCACGTCGGCCAGCGCCCAGGTCCGTTCTTCCGCGCTCGGCTATGCGTCGACGCAGTCGGGCGCATTTCCCGCCGACGAGGTGATGAACGACCCCTCGATTGCCGGCGAGGACGGCGCGCTGCCGGAGCGGCTGCGCCGGACCACCGTCGCGCTCAACACGACTGAGGCGCCCGGCACCATCATCATCGATACCGGCAACACCGCACTCTATTACGTGCTCGGCGGCGGCCGGGCGATCCGCTACGGCGTCGGCGTCGGCCGCGAGGGCTTCACCTGGGCCGGCACACAGACCATCAGCCGCAAGGCCGAATGGCCGGACTGGCATCCGCCCGCCGAGATGATCAGGCGCCAGCCCTATCTGCCGCGCTTCATGGCCGGCGGCCCGGGCAACCCGCTCGGTGCGCGCGCGATGTATCTCGGCTCCAGCGAATACCGCATCCACGGCACCAACGATCCCTCGACGATCGGCAAGTTCGTCTCGTCCGGCTGTATCCGCCTGACCAATGAAGACGTTTCCGACCTGTTCAGCCGGGTCGATGTCGGCACCAGGGTCGTGGTGCTGCCGAAGAACGCGCCGCACCTCGCCGCGCGCGAGATCGGCCCGACCACGACGCAGATCTCGGTCCGGCCGGCCGCGGCGCGGCCGCGCCCCGCGGCGGCGACGCTGCCGTCCGGGCGTCAGGCGATGAACATCCCGACGGCTTCCTCGTTGTACTGACGATCGATGTTGTACTGAGGGCCGGTGATGGTGACGCGATACTCCAGGCGGTGGGCGTTCGGGACCGCGGCAGTGCTTGGCCTGTCCCTTGCGCCTGCGGCGCAAGCCCAGAATTTCTTCTCGCAACTGTTCGGCGGCTTCATGCATGGCCGCCCGCCGATGATTCGGATGCCGTTCGACGATGGGCCGCCTATGATGCCGCGGGTCGAGCGCCGTCCACGCTATGACGTCGGCCAGGCCTATTGCGTGCGGACCTGCGACGGCCGCTATTTCCCGCTTGCGTCGACCGGCAACCAGAGCAAGGCGGAAAGCTGCAACAGCTTCTGTCCGGCGAGCGCGACCGAAGTGGTCTATGGCGGCAATATCGACAACGCCGCGACGGAAGACGGCAAGCCGTATTCCGAGCTGCCGAACGCGTTCCGCTATCGCGACGAGCTGGTCTCGGGCTGCACCTGCAACGGCAAGGACTCTGTCGGCCTCGCCGCGGTGAAAATCGAGGACGATCCGACCTTGCGCAAGGGCGACATCGTCGCCGGCAAGGACGGGCTGATGTCGGTGAGCCGTCCGGACCGGCGCGGCGCGCAGCTCAACTTCACGCCGGCGCCGGATCGCATCCGCGCCAAATATGGCCGGCCGGCGGTGGTGGCGCGCGAGTAGCGTCGATCACATGCGGGCGGCCGCCTTCGGTTCCTGGCGCGGAACCGGCCTGCCTCCTGCACGTTAGCAAAGGGCGAACAGCACATTCACCGATGCCATCAGGGGGCTCCGCATGCTCGTCGGCGTACTCGTCACCTTCCTTGTCGTTATTCTCGTTCTTTATCTCATCAACATGCTGCCGCTCGACGGCCGCGCCAAGCAGATCGCGCGCGCCGTCGTCATCATCATCGGCATCATCTCGCTGCTGAAGTATCTGGCGGTGTTCTAGATCCGTCATTGCGAGGAGCGAAGCGCAACCATCCTCATCGTCGTCCCTGCCTGGTGCGCAATTGCGCACCAGGCAAGGACGACAATGGCGGCGGTCGTGATTCAAGTTGTCAAACAGCTTCTCGGTGTCGTCACCCGCATGCATGAGCGGGGGGTGACACGGCGAGGGCGTCTGCACGATTTCGGGATAATGGAAATGTAGAGCTGATTTGCCCGACGAGTCAAGTCGCCGTATCCGCCGGCACCTTTGCATGGGGTTGTTTTCGATAATTTGGCAGTGCGCCCTTGCGACGGCAGGTGATCGCGTCCGGCTCTTCCCGGCGTCACTTGCGGCGCCAACAAAAAAGCCCCGGCTTATCGCCGGGGCTTTTGCTTGTCGTTGCGATCGCTTGCAGATCAGCCCGCGGCCTTGGCCTCGCGGCGGCGCGCGGTGAGGATGTATTCGGTATAGCCGTTCGGCTGCGTGCGGCCCTCGAAGATCAGGTCGCAGGCGGCCTTGAAGGCGGTGCCATCGAACGCGGGCGCCATCGGCTTGTAGAGCGAATCGCCGGCGTTCTGCTTGTCGACGACGACGGCCATGCGCTTCAGCGACTCCATCACCTGGTCCCTGGTGATGACGCCCTGATGCAGCCAGTTCGCGAGGTGCTGGCTCGAGATGCGCAGCGTGGCGCGGTCTTCCATCAGGCCGACATCGTGGATGTCGGGCACCTTGGAGCAGCCGACGCCCTGGTCGATCCAGCGCACGACGTAGCCCAGGATGCCCTGGCAGTTGTTGTCGATCTCCTGCTTCACATCGTCGGGCGCCCAGTTCGACTGCGACACCGGAATGGTGAGGATGTCGGAGAGCTTGGCACGCGGCCCACCCTTGGCGAGCTCCTGCTGGCGGGCGATCACATTGACCTGGTGATAGTGCAGCGCGTGCAGCGTGGCCGCGGTCGGCGACGGCACCCAGGCGGTGGTGGCACCGGCCTGCGGATGGCCGATCTTCTGCACCAGCATGTCGGCCATCTTGTCGGGGGCGGCCCACATGCCCTTGCCGATCTGGGCATGGCCGGGCAGGCCGTCGATCAGGCCGTTGTCGACGTTCCAGTCCTCATAGGCCTTGATCCACGGCTGCGCCTTCATGTCGTTCTTGCGGATCATCGGACCCGCTTCCATCGAGGTGTGGATCTCGTCGCCGGTACGGTCGAGGAAGCCGGTGTTGATGAACATGATGCGCTTGGAGGCGCGCTGGATGCAGGCCTTGAGGTTGACCGTGGTGCGGCGCTCCTCGTCCATGATGCCGACCTTCAGCGTGTTCTCCGGCAGGCCGAGCATCTTCTCGACCTCGGCGAACAGGTCGCAGGTCAGCGTCACCTCGTCGGGGCCGTGCATCTTCGGCTTGACGATATAGGCCGAGCCGGTGCGGCTGTTCTTGACCTTGGAATTGCCCTTGAGGTCGTGGATCGCGAGCAGGCCGGCGACCGCGGCATCCAGGATGCCTTCCGGGATTTCCTCACCCTTGGCGTCGAGCACGGCGTCGGTGAACATGTGGTGGCCGACATTGCGCATCAACAGCAGGCTGCGGCCGTGCAGCTTCAGCTCGCTGCCGTCGGGCTTCTTGTAGACGCGGTCGGCATTGAGCGAGCGGGTCAGCGTCTTGCCGCCCTTCTCGAAATCGGCCGACAGCGTGCCATTCATCAGGCCGAGCGTGTTGCGATAGACCAGCACCTTGTCCTCGGCGTCGACGGCAGCGACCGAGTCCTCCATGTCGAGAATGGTGGAGACCGCCGATTCCAGGATCATGTCGGCGACGCCGGCCGGGTCATCCTTGCCGATCGCGTTGTTGCGGTCGATCTTGACCTCGACATGCATGCCGTTGTTGACGAGCAGGATCGCGGAAGGCTGGGCGGCGTCGCCCTGATAGCCGGCGAACTGGGCGGCGTTCTTCAGCGCGGTCGAGTTGCCGCTCTTCAGCTTGACCGAGAGCTTGCCCGCGATCACGGCGTAGGAGGTGACGTCGGTGTGGCTTCCGGTCGCAAGCGGCACGGCGGCGTCGAGGAACGCCTTCGCCTTCGCGATCACCTTGTCGCCGCGGGCCTTGTTGTAGCCACGGCCAGCCTCGCTCGGATCGTGCGGGATCGCGTCGGTGCCGTAGAACGCGTCGTACAGCGAACCCCAGCGCGCGTTGGCGGCGTTCAGCGCGTAGCGGGCGTTGGTGAGCGGCACCACCAGCTGCGGGCCGCAGATCTTGCCGATTTCCTCATCGACATTTGATGTCTCGACCTTGTGGGTCGCGGGCTCGGGCAGCAGGTAGCCGATGTCCTTGAGGAACGCGGTGTAGGCGTTGATGTCGAACGCCTTGCCCCTGTTGGCGCGATGCCAGTCGTCGATCTTGGCCTGCAGCGTGTCGCGGACCGCGAGCAACTCGCGGTTCTTCGGTCCGAGCTTCTGGATGATGGCGGCAAGTCCGGCCCAGAACGCATCCGGGGCGATCCCGGTTTTCGGCGTCGCCTCCTTGGCGATGAAATCGAACAGGACAGGGGCAATCTTCAATCCATGGGCATCGACACGAGTCATGATGGGCTTTCTCAAAGAAATGGGGCGTTTAGGAGCTGTTTTCCAGAGAAATCAGCAAAAAACGCGCCAAAGGGCCGCGTTCACGGCCCTTTTAGCCCTAAAGTCCCGGTTCTGAGAAGGCCCCCTTTCCGGCCCCACGCTGCATCGTCACGCGGGCGGCCACCCTGAATCTTCCAAACGCCGGGGTCCGCTCCCGGAAAGACCCGTCAGGGCGCCCCGGTGCGTACCTTGCTGGCGATCAGCAATGCAGCGAGCACCAGGGGAATTGCGCCCGCTACGAACACAGCGGCTGCGCCCATCAGATCAAGCACCAGCCCGCCGCCGGCCGCGCCCATGGTGATGCCGAGGAAGATCGAGGCCACGGTCAGTCCGGTCCCGCTCTCGGTCTCGTCGGGCACCATGCGGGTGATCCAGGTCGTGGTCGCGACCGGTACGCCGCTGAAGGCAAATCCCCAGAGTGCGACCAGCACCAGAGCTGGAATGACGTCCTTGCCAAAGACCGAGAGCAACAGACCGATCACGCTGATCGCCAGCGGCATCGCGATCAGCGTGAGCTTGAGTTTGCGCTCGGCCATCAGCCCGCTCGCGAACGAGCCGAGGTAGTTGGCGACGCCGAAGGCAAGCAAGGTCGCCGCAACTCCGGCGGCGCCCAGCCCCGTCACGCTCTCAAGGAATGGACGGATATAGCCGAAATAGCCGAAGTGTCCGGTGAAGACCAACGTTGCCGCCAAGATGCCGGCGCCGATCCCCGGCCGTGTCAGGATGTCGATCAGGGTGTCGAGCCCGGCTTCTCCCCTTGGGGCCAAACGCGGCAGAGCGAGTGCCTGGATGACGAATACCGCTGCGCCCAATGCAGTCGCGAGCAGGAACACGGAGCGCCAGCTCGCCACCTCGCCGAGATAGCTGCCGAGCGGAACGGCAATGATCATCGCGGCGGGAATGCCGCTCATCACGATCGACAAGGCCCGGGCAACCAGCGATGGCGGCACCAGCCTGATCGTCGTCGCTGCCGCCATCGCCCAAAACCCGCCGATGGCAAGGCCGAGCACGATCCGCGCGGCCAGGAGGAACGTGATGCTCGGCGCCAGCGCCACCAGCAGATTGGAGATCACCAGGAGAATCGAACAGCTGAGCAGCACCGGCTTTCGATTGAACCTGCGCGTCAGTGTCGGCGTGAACAATGCTCCGACCAGCCCGGCCAGCGAGGTCGCGGTCACGGCCTGACCGGCGAGGCCCGGACTCACACCGAGATCGCGCGCCATCGGCGTCAACAGACCGGACGGCAGGAACTCGGCCGTCAGAAGTGCGGTGACGCCCAGCATCATGGCCGCGACGGCGCCCCAGGCGGGCCTTTCCGGTGAGGCCGGCTTGTCACCAACCTTGAGCGCGGCGTCGCCCGGCATCAGCGCAACGGCATCGGCGTGCGCCAGAGCGGGGTCCACTTCTTGATCCATTGGCCGAACCTTCCATCTATGTTGCACCGCCGCAGACATAGGCTGGAGGTTTTGGACGATCTATGCCATAAACGCTCCAATGTTTGATCATTCGTCCAGATCGTCCGCCGCCGATACGACCGACGCCGCCGTCGATCTGGTGAGCGAGTTGCTGCTCGGCATGCGGCTTGAGGGCGTTCACTACCGTCGGATCGAGACGCGGGCGCCCTTCGGGTTTCGGTTCGAAACGCCGTACGGACGCGCGCAATTCCACTTCGTTGCACATGGCACGGCACTTCTGCGCTACGCTGATGCGACGCTGCTTCCCCTTGGATGCGGTGACGCGATTTTCCTGCCGCGCGGCGGCGCGCATGATCTTGTCTCGGCCCCGGATGAGCCGAGTTGCGACGTCGAGCGTTTCGAGACCGAGACGCTGTGCGGCAATGTCGATGTGACATCGGCCTGCCCTGAAGGATGCCCGCAGGACGAGTCGGTCCTGGTCTTCAGCGCCTGCATGAATTTCGATCTTGGCGGCATGCGCCCGCTGATCGCGCTGATGCCGGAGGTGATGCGGGCCGACACGTTGCTTGCGCGCCAGCCGGAAATCGAACCGATGCTGAAGGCCATGGAGCGGGAGACCTGCACGCCGCGGGCGGGCTCCGTCGGCGTGATGGCGCGGCTCGCCGATGTGCTCGCCGCGTCGATCGTGCGTGGCTGGGTCGAATGCGGCGGCGACAACGCCATGGGCTGGTTCGAGGCCTTGCGTGATCCGCGTCTCGGCCGCGCGATCGGCGCGCTGCACCGCAAGCCCGGCCGCAACTGGACTGTTGCTGAATTGGCGGCGGAGGCGGGCTGCTCGCGTTCGCTGTTCGCCGAGCGCTTCCAGGCCATGACCGGGCAATCGCCGCTGCGCTATCTTGCCGAGCTGCGCATGCGTCTCGCGACACAGTGGATCAAGCATGAACGCCAGCCGATCGATGTGATCGCGCAGCGGCTTGGCTATGCGTCACAGGCGGCGTTCAGCCGCGCGTTCAAGCGTGTTACCGGGCAATCGCCTGGGATGGTACGGCACGGGGCCGCAAGCCGCGCGGCCGAATAGGCCTCAACACCGCCGTCTGCCCCGCTGCAAGCGGGGCATCCGGTACGCCGCGGCCTATCGGCTCAATAATTGCTGTCTCTGGAATACTGGATCGCCTGGACAACAAGCCGCGCGATGACAGCAAGAGAAGCTAAATATTCGCCGCGAGGTCGGTCAGTTCGTCGAACAGGATGCCAGTCGTGGCCAGCATCCGCTCGATCTCGTCGGTGGCATCGCTGACCGAGCGGATCGAGGTGTCGATGGTCAGTTCGTTGCCGGTCGGCGGCTGGTAGTCATTGGTGATGCCGGTGAAAGACGGCAATCCGCCGGAGCGCGCCTTGGCGTAATGGCCCTTCGGATCGCGGGTCTCGCAGACCTCGGCAGGCGTTGCGACATAGATCTCGCGGAATGCGCTGTCGGCGATGCGGCGAGCTGCCGCACGGTCGGCGGTCGATGGCGACACCGCGGCGACGATGGCGATATGGCCGTTGCGCGCCAGATGGGTCGCGACTTCGGCGAGGCGGCGGATGTTTTCGGCGCGGTCCTGCGGCGAGAAGCCGAGATCGCCGTTCAGCCCGGCACGCAGCGTGTCGCCATCGAGCAGGATCGGCGAGCCGCCATTGCCGAACAGGCGCCGTTCCAGCGCCCGCGCCAGGGTCGACTTGCCCGAGCCGGGCAGGCCGGTCAGCCAGACCACTGCGCCGTTGTGGTGGTAGCGCGCCGAGCGCTCGTCCGGCCGCAGCGCGGACTCCACCGGCACGATATCGACCGGCACCGCCGGCCGGCCGGCGTCGACCGACAGCACGAGACCGCCGCCGGCGATACGGCCGTTGACCTCGATCACGAGGCGGCCGGTGCGCGGATTGTCGGTGTAGGGATCGGTTGCAACCGGCTGCGCCAGCGAGATGTCGATCTCGCCGACATGGTTGCGCGCGATCGCGGTGTTCTCTTCGTTGGACAGCGCGCCGGGATCGACCGCCTTCTCGATCGCGACCACGGTGGCGCGGCTTTCCTTGGTGCCGAGCCGGATCAGGATCTGCTCGCCCTTGGTCAGCGGCTTGTCATGCAGCCAGAAGATCCGGGCGCGGATGCGGCGGGTGTCGCGCGGGCTCTGCCCGGAATGTCCGATGATGTCGCCGCGCTCGAGGAACAGCTCGCGGTCGAGCGTGATGCCGACCGAGCGTCCGGCGCCCTGTGGGGCGTTCACCGGCGTCACCGGCCAGCTCTCGACGGTCTTGATCCGCGCGATCTTGCCGGTCGGCATGATCACGATCTCGTCGCCGGCCTTCAGGCTGCCGGACTCGATGCGGCCCGCCACGATGCGGCGGTCGTCGAACTTGTAGATCGCCTGCACCGGCAGCCGCAGCGGCAGCTCGGCCAGCGGGCGTGCCGGCTCGAGCGCATCGAGCGCCTCGACCACGGTCGCGCCCTTGTACCAGTCGATCCGCGGCGTGCGTTCGGCAACGCCGTCGCCGTCGCGCGCCGAGATCGGGATCACGGCTGTGGGGGTCACGCCGAGGCCGATCAGATGCGCGGAAATCTCGTCGCTGATCTCCTTGAAGCGGTCGGCGCTGAACTCGACGCGGTCCATCTTGTTGACCACGACCGCGACCTGCTTCACGCCGAGCAGATGCAGGAGATAGCCGTGCCGCCTGGTCTGGTCGCGCACGCCTTCCAGCGCATCGATGATCAGCACCGCGCCGTCGGCCTGCGAGGCGCCGGTGATCATGTTGCGCAAGAACTCTGCGTGGCCGGGCGCGTCGATCAGCACGACGTCGCGCGAGCGGGTGCGGAAGCGGATCTGGGTGGTGTCGATGGTGATGCCCTGGTCGCGCTCGGTCTGCAGCGCATCGAGCAGGAACGACCACTCGAACGGCATGCCGCGCCGCGCGCTCACCGCCTTCAGCATTTCCAGCTTGCCGTCGGGCAGGCTGCCGGTCTCGTGCAGCAGGCGCCCGACCAGCGTCGACTTGCCGTGATCGACGTGGCCGACGATGACGATGCGCACCTGCGGCCGCGTCGTGCCGTTGGGCGTTGCCGAGATCGAGGCAGTGGGAAGGATCATGTTCATCGGAACGCTCGCACGAAGCTTGGTGTTGCTTGAAGTGTTGATCAGAGATAGCCGGCGACGCGCAGCCGCTCGAACGCATCCTCGGTCTCGTGGTCGAGCGCGCGGCCGGCGCGCTCCGGGACCTTGGTGCCGTCGAGCTCGGTGAGGATCTCGTCTATGTTGGAGGCGGTGGAGGCGACCGGGAAGGTGATGTCGGAATCGCCCAGCGAGCGGTAGCGCTTGCCGTCCTTGGCGAGATAGAGCGGGATGATCGGAATGCCTTCGCGCTTGGTGTAGGCCCAGATGTCGGCCTCGGTCCAATGCAGGATCGGATGGATGCGCAAGTGCGCGCCTTGCGGCGGCGAGGCGTTGAACTGGTCCCAGAACTCCGGCGGCTGGTCGCGGACGTCCCATTCGCCCTCGAGGCCGCGCGGCGAGAACACGCGCTCCTTGGCGCGGGTCGCCTCTTCGTCGCGGCGGATGCCGGCAATCAATCCGTCAAAGCCGAACTTGTTGAGCGCGAGCTTCAGGCCCTCGGTCTTGCGCGCGGCGGAACGTGCGGCCGGCGGCAGGGTCGGGTCGACGCTGTCGATCGGCGGGCAGGGCTCGACGCGCAGGTCGAGATCCCACTCCTTTCCGAAGCGGTCGCGGAACGCATACATCTCCGGAAATTTCTTGCCGGTGTCGACGTGCAATGCCGGGAACGGGACGCGGCCGAAGAACGCCTTGCGCGCCAGCCAGATCATCACGTTGGAATCCTTGCCGAGCGACCACAGCAACGCGAGCTTCTTCAGCCGGGCGAACGCTTCGCGCAGAATGTAGATGCTCTGCGCCTCCAGCTCGTCGAGATGATCCATCGACGGAGGCGCCTGATTGGCGGGAATCCCCGGCACGGAAGATGCATTGCTAAGCGCTGCGGACCGCGTCCTGGCGGCGACGGATTCGTTGTCGAGAAGATGCATCTCTTGGCCTTGGCCTGTGGAGTTGAAAATTCTAAAGTTGCGCTGCAATAGAGAAGAAATAATTTTCTCTTTGCTGGCCTTGATCGAGAGATAAATAGAAAATAATTTCAGTCAACCCCCAAGTTGGGGAAGCGAGTGTCTGATGCGATATCTGCCGGTGTTTCTGGATCTGCAAAGCGGCAAGGTGCTGCTCGTTGGAGCGGGCGACCTCGCGCGCGCCAAGTTGCGGCTGCTCGCAGCCGCCGGCGCCGCGGTGCGCTGGTACGCGACCGACAGCGATCATGACATTGCCGGTCTCGCGGCGGAGGACGCCGCGCGGATCGAGTGCGCCGAAGGCGATCCGCTCACCGCCGACCTCTCCGATGTCATCGCCGTCCTCTGTGCCGGCGCAGGCGAGATCGGTGTTGCGATGTCGGTGCGCGCCAAGGCGATCGGCCTGCCGGTCAACGTGATGGACGACCTCGTGCATTCCACCTTCATCATGCCGGCGATCGTCGATCGCGGCGATGTCGTGGTCGCGGTCGGCACCGGCGGCACGTCGCCGGTGGTCGCGCGCCGCATCCGCGAGAAGATCGAGGCGGTGCTGCCGGCGCGGATCGGCGATCTCGCCGGCTTCATCGGCGGCGTCCGCAAATCGATCCACGCCCGCATCGAGGAGTTTCCGCTGCGTCGCCGCTTCTGGGAGCGCATTGTCGACGGCCCGATTGGCGCGCTGGTGCTGGCCGGCCGCAAGGACGAGGCCGAGCAGGCGCTGAACGCGATCGCCGATCCCGCCGCATTCGCCGGCGCGAGCGCGGAAGGCAAGGCCATCGGTCACGTGACGCTGGTCGGCGCCGGTCCCGGCGATCCGGATCTGCTCACGGTGAAGGCGTTGCGCGCGCTGCAGGATGCCGACGTCGTGTTCTATGACGAATTGGTGTCATCCGAAGTTCTCGACCGCATCCGGCGCGATGCCACGCGGATCCCGGTCGGCCGCCGTGTCGGCAAGCCCGGCATCGGCCAGGACGCCATCAATGCGCTGATGATCGAGGCCGCGCAGTCGGGCCAGCGCGCGGTGCGGCTGAAGGGCGGCGATCCCTTTATCTTTGGCCGCGGCGGCGAGGAAATCGAGGCGCTGCGCGACGCCGGCGTCGCTTACTCCATCATTCCGGGCGTCTCCGCCGGTCTGGGCGCGGCCGCGCAATTCGAAGTGCCGCTGACCTTCAGGCACGAGGCGCTGCGCATCACTTTCCTCACTGCGCACAAGGCGCGCGATGCCGAGGTTGTCGACTGGTCGGTGCTGACAGACAAGAAGATGACCGTCGTCGTCTATATGGGCATGACCGCGGCGCCTTCGATCCGCGAAGGCATGCTTGCCGCGGGCCGCTCGCCGGAGACGCCGGTCGGCGTGTTCGCGCGCGTGACGCGGCCGGATGCCAAGGCCGCGGTCGGCACGCTGGCGCGGCTGCCCGAACTGGTCAAACAGGTCGACGGCGGTCCGGCCATTCTCATCATCGGCGACGTGGTCGCGCATTCCGCGCCGTGGAGCCGGTCCAACGTCACCCAACTCTTCTCCAACCAGATGTTCTCCGAACTGCTGAAAGCTGCCGAATGACCTCTCCGCTTGAACAGAAGAAAATCAGGATCACGGGCCCCTCGGTGGTGACCGCCAACCGCACCTGGGATGGTGCCGTGGTGTACCGGACCGCCAAGCAAGGCTGGTCCACCGAACTGTCCGATTCCGCCGTCGTCAGCACCTCCGACGACGCGCGCGCTCTCTTGGCCGAAGCCACCGCTGACGATGTCGGCGCGGTCGGCCCCTACATCGCGCCGGTCGAGCTCAAGGACGGCGGCAAGCTCAAGCCGGGCAATCTTCGCGAACACATCCGCGCCAAGGGCGTCACGATCGATCTTCAGGTGCCGGCGTAAGGCTCATCCATCATGTATGCATATGACGAACTCGACCGCACGCTGATCAACGAGCGTGTTTCGGAATTCCGCGACCAGGTGAAGCGCCGCCTTTCCGGCGAACTCACCGAGGACGAATTCAAGATCCTGCGCTTGCAGAACGGCGTGTACCTGCAGCTGCACGCCTACATGTTCCGCGTCGCGATCCCCTACGGCACGCTGTCGTCGAAGCAGTTGCGCCGGCTCGCCCATGTCGCGCGCCGCTACGATCGCGGCTACGGCCACTTCACCACGCGGCAGAACATCCAGTTCAACTGGATCAAGCTCGCCGAGCTGCCCGATGCGCTCGCCGATCTCGCCGAAGTCGGCATCCACGCGATGCAGACCTCCGGCAACAACATGCGCAACGTCACCTCGGACCAGTGGGCAGGGGTGGCGCCCGGCGAGATCGAGGATCCGCGGATCTGGTCGGAGATCCTGCGCCAGCACACCACGCTGCATCCGGAATTCTCGTTCCTGCCGCGCAAGTTCAAGATCGCGATCACCGCCTCCGAGCACGACCGCGCCGCGATCAAGATCCACGACATCGGCTTGCGGCTGCACAAGAACGCCGACGGCGAGACCGGTTTCGAGGTGCTGGTCGGCGGCGGCCTCGGCCGCACGCCGTTCATCGCCAAGACCATCAAGCCGTTCGTGCACGGCCGCGACATCCTGAGCTATGTCGAGGCGATCCTGCGCGTCTACAACCAGTACGGCCGCCGCGACAACATCTACAAGGCGCGCATCAAGATCCTGGTGCACGAGCTCGGCATCGAGAAGTTCGCCAAGGAAGTCGAGGAGGAGTGGAAGGCGATGGGCGATGTCGGGCTGACGCTCGATCACGCCGCCATCGAGGAGGTCCGCTCGCGCTTCTCCTATCCGCCTTACGAGAAGCTGCCGCACATGCCGGACGAGCTGAAGCAGGCCGCGCATGATCCGCTGTTCGAGCGCTGGCGCAAGAACTCGGTGGCGCCGCACAAGGTGCAGGGCTATTCGATCGTGACGCTGTCGCTGAAGCCGGTCGGTGGCCCTCCGGGCGACGCCACCGCGGAGCAGATGGACGCAGTCGCCGACCTCGCCGACAAATATTCGTTCGGCGAGATCCGTGTCGGCCACGAGCAGAATCTGGCGCTGCCGCACGTCGCCAAGCGCGACCTGCCGCAGCTGTTCAAGGCGCTCGACCGCCTCGGCCTCGCGACGCCGAACGTCAACCTCGTCACCGACATCATCGCTTGCCCCGGGCTGGATTACTGCTCGCTGGCCAACGCGCGCTCGATCCCGATCGCGCAGGAGCTGACGCGCCGTTTCGCCAACCACGACACCGCCGACCTGATCGGCCGGCTGCACATCAACATCTCCGGCTGCATCAATGCCTGCGGCCATCACCATGTCGGCCACATCGGCATTCTCGGCGTCGAGAAGAACGGCGAGGAATTCTACCAGATCACGATCGGCGGCCGCGCGGACGAGAACGCGCAGTTGGGCACGCTGATCGGCCCGGCCGTTCCCTATGCGGAAGTCGCCGACGTGATCGAAGACATTGTCGAAGCCTATCTCGCGCTGCGCGACCGTCCCGAGGAATTGTTCGTCGATACGGTGAAGCGTTTGGGCGTCGAGCCTATCAGGGAGCGGGTCTATGCCACTCGTTAAGCAGGGAAGAATCACCACCGATCTGTTCGTGCATCTCGCCGACGGCGCCGAGCTGCCGGGCGACGGCGCGGTGCTGGTGAGCGCCGAGCGTTTTCTCGCCGATCCGGAGGCGCTGCTGCGCCGTCCCGGCAAGCTAGGGGTGATCTGGCCGAACAACCGTAACCTCGACGATCTCGTGCCGCATCTCGATCGGCTGGCCTCGGTCGCGCTGGTGTTTCCGACCTTCCGCGACGGCCGCGCCTACAGCCAGGCGCGCCTGCTGCGCGAGCGTTACGGCTATGACGGCGAACTGCGCGCCACCGGCCAGATCCTGCGCGACCAGTTCGTGTTCATGACGCGCGCCGGCTTCGACGCCTTCGAGGTGAAGAAGGACGCCGACGCCGACGCGTTCGCCGCGACTATGAAGCGCTATTCGGTGTTCTACCAGCCGACCGGCGACGGCCGCGTCACCGCACTCAACCGCCGCATGCAGCTGCGTCACTCGGAGAGCGCCGGCCAGTGAGCACGCTCGCACCAGAGCTCGCAGTGGCGCCGGCCGCATTGCCAGCGGCCGATGCGCTCGATCGCGCGCTGCGCACGGCATCACCCGCCGAGGTGATCGCAGCCGCGGTCAAGACGCTCGGCCGCGAGAAGGTGGCGCTGGTGTCGTCGTTCGGCACCGAGTCCGCCGCGCTGCTCAAGGTGATGGCGGACGTCGATCCGGCGATCCCGGTGGTGTTTCTCGATACCGGCTGGCTGTTCGAGGAGACGCTGGCTTATCGTGACACGCTGGTCGAAACGCTCGGCCTCACCGACGTGCGTTCGATCAAGCCCGATGAGGAGGCGCTGTCGCGCCAGGATCCGGACCGCGAATTGTGGTTCACCGATCCCGACGCATGCTGCCGCATCCGCAAGGTCGAGCCGCTGGCGCGTGCGCTGAAGCCGTTCGCCGGCTGGATCAACGGCCGCAAGCGTTTCCAGGGCGGTGCCCGCGCCGACATCCCGGTTGTCGAGGATGACGGCGTCAGGCTGAAATTCAATCCGTTCGCCAACGTCTCGCGCGAGGAGATCGAGGCGATCTACACGCTCGGCAAGCTGCCGCCGCATCCACTTGTCGCATCGGGATATCAGTCGGTCGGGTGTATGCCTTGCAGCAGCCGGTCCGCTGCCGGCGAGGATGCGCGCGACGGCCGCTGGCGCGGCCGGGCCAAGACGGAATGCGGCATCCATACGATGAAGATGTCATAGGGTATGGAGCAGGGCGCTCGATCGCGATGAGCCTTCGTCGCGATTTGGCGACGCGACAAAGCCTTCGCAGTGCGGCAACTTCGTAGCACAAGCGCGCTGCGCCGCCGAAAACAAAGAAAACCGGTTTCGTTGACTTAAGACCACTTCGCCGTGAGTTATGTCTTGCGTGTTCCCTGACATTTCTCAGGTTGAATGGAGAGCGAAATGATCCGTCGTATCCTGCCGCTGGTCGCGGGACTGTTGTGGGCGAGCTCGGCCTTTGCGGCCGACTATTCGCTGCTGAACGTGTCGTATGATCCGACCCGCGAGCTCTATGTCGATTTCAACAAGGCGTTCGCCGCGGCCTATCAGAAGGAAACCAGCAAGAGCGTCGAGATCAAGCAGTCGCATGGCGGCTCCGGCTCGCAGGCGCGCTCGGTGATCGACGGATTGCAGGCCGATGTCGTCACGCTGGCGCTCGCCTATGACATCGATGCGATCGCGGGCAAGGGCCTGATCGCGGCCGACTGGCAGAAGCGGCTGCCGCTCAACGCCTCGCCCTACACCTCGACCATCGTGTTCCTGGTGCGCAAGGGCAATCCCAAAGGCATCAAGGATTGGGACGATTTGATTAAACCCGGCGTCAGCGTCATCACGCCGAACCCGAAGACCTCGGGCGGCGCGCGCTGGAACTATCTCGCCGCCTGGGGCTATGCGCAGAAGAAGTTCGGCTCCGCGGACAAGGCGAAGAAGTTCGTCGCCGATCTCTATCAGAACGTGCCGGTGCTCGACACCGGCGCGCGCGGCTCGACCGTGACTTTCGTCGAGCGCGGCGTCGGCGACGTGCTGCTGGCGTGGGAGAACGAAGCCTTTCTGGCGCTTCGCGAATTCGGCGCGGACAAGTTCGAGATCGTGGCCCCGGCGCAGTCGATCCTGGCCGAGCCGCCGGTCGCCGTGGTCGACAAGGTCGCCGACAAGAAGGGCACCCGCGCCGTCGCCGAGGCCTATCTGAAGTACTGGTACACCAAGGAAGGCCAGGAGATCGCCGCGCGCAACTCGTACCGACCGCGCGATCCCGAGATCGCCAAGGAGTACGAAAAATCCTTCGCCAAGGTTGAACTTTTCACCATCGACGACGTTTTTGGTGGTTGGACCAAGGCCCAGAAGGAGCACTTCGCCGAGGGCGGCATCTTCGATCAGATCTACAAGAACTGATCGGATTATCAGGGGGATATGTGAGCACAGCGGTTGCACGGCGCAGTACCCTGCCGGGGTTCGGTCTCACCATGGGACTGACCCTGACATGGCTGTCCGTTATCATCCTGATTCCGCTGGCCGCGCTGTTCCTCAAGACGTTCGAGCTGAGCCTCGACCAGTTCTGGGGCATCCTCACCAGCCGCCGCACCCTGAACGCCCTGAAGATTTCGTTTGGGCTTTCGTTTGCGGCCGCATGCGTCAACCTGGTGATGGGCACCGTCATCGTCTGGGCGCTGGTGCGTTATCGCTTTCCGGGCCGGCGGCTGTTCGACGCCATCGTCGATGTTCCGTTTGCCTTGCCGACGGCGGTCGCCGGCGTCGCGCTGACGCAGCTGTTCGCCCAGAAGGGCTGGCTCGGCGCGCCGCTCGCCGAGCTCGGCATCAAGGTCGCGTTCACGCCGATCGGCATCTTCATCGCGATGATCTTCATCGGCATTCCGTTCGTGGTGCGCACGGTGCAGCCGGTGCTGATCGATCTCGATCCCGAGATCGAGGAGGCGGCGGCGAGCCTGGGCGCCAATCGCTGGCACACGGTGTTTCGCGTCATCCTGCCGAGTTTGATCCCGGCGCTGCTCACCGGCTTTGCGCTGGCCTTTGCCCGCGCCATCGGTGAATACGGCTCGGTGATCTTCATCGCCGGCAATCTGCCCAATGTCTCCGAGATCGCGCCGCTGTTGATCGTGATCCGGCTGTCCGAATTCCGCTACGCCGATGCCACCGCGATCGCGGTCGTGATGCTGGTGGCCTCGTTCCTGATCATCTTCCTGATCAACCGGCTGCAGCGCTGGGCGCAAGCCCGCATCCCCGTGCATTGAGGTCTTGCGATGTCGATGCAGACGGGATTGGTGACCTCGACCACGCAACTGCGGACCTACGCACCCGCGACCGATGTCAGCGTCGCGGCGCCGGCGCCGCGGCTCGAGATCGCGCGCGCGGAGCCGGGGACGGCGCAGCGCAATCTGCGCACCGAGCCCGGGCCGATCCGCTTCATCATCATCGCGCTCGCGATCGCCTTCCTCAGCGTCTTCGTCGTGCTGCCGCTGGTCGTGGTGTTTGCGTCGGCGTTCTCGAAAGGTGTCGGCGCGTATCTCGCGGCGCTGGCGGAGCCTGAGGCACTCGCCGCCATCAAGCTGACGCTCTTGATCGCCGCGATCTCGGTCACGCTCAACCTCGTGTTCGGGGTGATCGCGGCCTGGGCGATCTCGAAGTTCGAGTTCACCGGCAAGACCTTCCTGATCACGCTGATCGACCTGCCGTTCTCGGTCTCGCCAGTGATTTCGGGCCTGGTCTACGTGCTGCTGTTCGGCGCGCAGGGCTATTTCGGGCCGTGGCTGCAGGCGCATAACGTCCACATCCTGTTCGCGGTGCCCGGCATCGCGCTGGCGACGATCTTCGTCACTTTCCCCTTCGTGGCGCGCGCGCTGATCCCGCTGATGCAGGAGCAGGGCACCCAGGAAGAGGAGGCGGCGATCTCGCTCGGCGCCTCCGGCCTGCAGACCTTCTTCCGCGTCACGCTGCCCAACATCAAATGGGGCCTGCTGTACGGCGTCCTGCTCTGCAACGCGCGCGCGATGGGCGAGTTCGGCGCGGTGTCGGTCGTGTCCGGCCACATCCGCGGCGAGACCAACACGATGCCGCTGCTGGTCGAAATTCTTTACAACGAATACCAGTTCGTCGCCTCGTTCGCGATCGCATCGCTGCTCGCGATGCTGGCGCTGATCACCCTGGTGGCGAAAACCGTTCTCGAACGGCGGCTCGACGAGGCAGAGGTGCCCGATGGCGATTGAAGTCAAGAATATCGTAAAGACGTTCGGCAGCTTTGCCGCGCTCGACAATGTCGACCTCAAGGTCGCCGACGGCGAGTTGCTGGCGCTGCTCGGTCCGTCCGGTTCCGGCAAGACGACGCTGCTGCGCATCATCGCAGGCCTGGACTGGCCTGACTCGGGCGAGGTCGCGATCGACGGCGAGAATGCGCTCTCGCGCGGCGCCAGCGAGCGCCAGGTCGGCTTCGTGTTCCAGCACTACGCGCTATTCCGCCACATGACGGTGTTCGAGAACGTCGCCTTCGGCCTGCGCGTGCAGCCGCGCGCGATCCGCAAGGACGAGGCGACGATCCGCGCCCGCGTCAAGGAGTTGCTCGACCTGGTGCAGCTCGATTGGCTGGCCAACCGCTATCCCAGCCAATTGTCCGGCGGCCAGCGCCAGCGCATCGCGCTGGCGCGCGCGCTTGCGATCGAGCCGCGGATCCTGTTGCTCGACGAGCCGTTCGGCGCGCTCGATGCCAAGGTGCGCAAGGAGCTCAGGCAATGGCTGCGCTCGCTGCACAACGAGATCCACGTCACCTCGATCTTCGTCACCCATGACCAGGAAGAAGCGCTCGAAGTCGCCAACCGCGTCGTGGTGATGGACAAGGGCAAGATCGAGCAGATCGGCTCGCCCGGCGAGGTCTATGACAATCCGGCGACCGCCTTCGTGCATGGCTTCATCGGCGAATCCATCGTGCTGCCGGTCGACGTCGCCGGCGATGCGGTGCGGCTGGACGGCCGTCCCCTGAACATTCCGGCTTTGGGCGCGGCGTCGGGCGCGGCAAAACTGTTCGTCCGCCGCCACGACATGGCGGTCGGCCCGGCCGGAACCGGCGCCCTGGAAGGCGCCATCCGGCACGTCCGCTCGTTCGGTCCGATCCAGCGCGCCGAGGTGGCCCTGTCGGGGAGCGAGGGCAAGACCGTGATCGAGATCGACGCCCCCCGCGACCGCGAGCTCCAGGCCGGCGAAATCGTCTCCCTGCAACCCCGCCGCTACCGGATCTTTGCCGCCCAGGAGTAGGCATCCGGGCGACGGTTCCTGACCACATCCACCGTCATTCCGGGGCGGTCCGTAGGACCGAGCCCGGAATCTCGAGATTCCGGGCTCGCTTCGCGCCCCGGAATGACGGCATTTCGCAGCCAAAAGTTAGCCCCTGTTCACCATTCAGCCACGGTTGGTATGCAACAACGGCGGGCCAATCTTTGGGGGTTTTCTTACAGTGAAACGGACGACGGTCGCCCTGTTCGGGCTTCTGCTGCTTGCCGGCTGCGGCACGGACACCAAAATCCCGGAAGAACCGACCATGTATCTCAACATGGCCCAACCCGGCGCTGTCCTGGATAGCCAGGCGGCCGCGATCATGTTTTCGCAGTATCGCCAGAACAATGGTCTTGGCACCGTGGTGGTCGATCCGGACCTGACCAAGCTCGCCGAGCAGCAATCGCAGGCGATGGCCGCCCGCAACAAGATGGACCACGACGTGAAGGCCCCGCTCGGCAAGCGGCTGCAGGCCGGAGGCTATCCCGCCACCGTCGCGGTCGAGAACATCTCGGCCGGCTATCACACGCTGGCAGAAGCCTTTTCGGGCTGGCGTGATTCACCGCCGCACAAGGCCAATATGCTGAAGAGCGGTGTCACAAAAATGGGCATCGCGGCGGTCTATGCTCCCAACACCAAGTACAAAGTGTTCTGGACGCTCATTTTGGCGGCAACCTGATCTCGATAAATTCCGCGTGATCTAACCCCATAATCTCGCTGATTGACGCCGCGGCGAACTGTCGCCACGGTTGCGGCTCAAGTCGTTTTTGAGCGAACGGTTACGAATGGATACTTCCGACACCGCGCCTGCCTCGACGCCGGCGCAAGCGCAGCGCGTGCTGGTTCTTCAGGGCGGCGGCGCGCTCGGCTCCTATCAGGCCGGCGCCTTTCAGGCCCTCTGTCACGCAGGCTTCGAGCCGGAATGGATCGCCGGCATCTCGATCGGCGCCATCAACGCCGCGATCATCGCCGGCAACGAGCCGGCCGAGCGCGTGCCGCGGCTGAAGGAATTCTGGGAGATGGTATCGGCGCCGGTGCCGTGGAATCCGGTCTCGAAGCATGAACGCGCCCGCTCGCTGTTCAACGAGACCAGCGCCGCCATCATCGCGACCTTCGGCGTGCCCGGCTTCTTCACGCCGCGGATTCCGCCGGCGCCGCTGTGGCCGCCCGGCAGCTCGCAATCGCTGAGCTATTACGACACCGCGCCGCTGAAGAAGACGCTGGAGCGCCTCGTTGATTTCGACCGGATCAACGATCTGAAGACGCGCCTGTCGGTTGGCGCGGTGAGCGTCACCTCGGGCAATTTCCGCTATTTCGACAATTACGAGTTCAGGAAGCTCGGCAAGAAGATAGGCCCCGAGCACATCATGGCCTCGGGCGCGCTGCCGCCGGGCTTTCCGTCCGTCGTCATCGAGGGCGAGCATTATTGGGACGGCGGCATCGCTTCCAACACCCCGCTCGACTTCGTGCTCGACGAGGAGACCAGCCGCGATCTCCTGATCTTCCAGGTCGATCTGTTCAGCGCGCGCGGGCCGTTGCCGGAGACGCTGCTGGAGGCCGCCGAGCGCGAGAAGGACATCCGCTATTCCAGCCGGACGCGGATGAACACCGACAAGAACCGGCAGATCCACAACGCCCGCATGGCGGTACGCGACCTGATCGGCAAGCTGCCCGATTACCTGAAGAACGATCCGTCGGTCGAGCTGCTGCGCAAGGCGTCCAAGGAGAACACCGTCACGGTGGTTCACCTGATCTACAAGAGCAAGAACTACGAGAGCTCCTCGAAGGACTACGACTTCTCCCATGTTGCGATGGTCGAGCACTGGGGCGCGGGCGTCCGCGACGTGCATTTGTCGATGCGTCACAAAGAATGGCTAGAACGGCCGCAGTCCGGGGAGACCATGGTGACTTACGACCTCACGGGGGATGAACCCACACCCCCCGCAAGCAAATAGGAGCGACCGACAATGGGTACGTTGACAGGCAAGACCGCCGTTGTGACCGGCTCGACCAGCGGCATCGGATTGGCGATCGCGCGCGCCTTCGCCGGTGCCGGCGCCAATATCGTTCTCAACGGCATGGGCGTTCCGGCCGATATCGAGAAGGAGCGTTCCGGCATCGAGACCGACTTCAAGGTCAAGGCCGTGCATTCGCCGGCCGACATGACCAAGCCGGCCGAGATCGCCGAGATGGTTGCGCTCGGCGAGAAGACCTTCGGTTCGGTCGATATCCTGGTCAACAATGCCGGCATTCAGTTCGTTGCGCCGATCGAGGAATTCCCGCCGGAGAAGTGGGAAGCGATCATCGCGATCAATCTGTCGTCCGCGTTCTACGGCATCCGCGCCGCGGTGCCCGGCATGAAGAAGCGCGGCTGGGGCCGCATCATCAACACCGCCTCGGCGCACTCGCTGGTCGCTTCGCCGTTCAAGTCGGCCTATGTCTCGGCCAAGCACGGCATCGCCGGCCTCACCAAGACGGTGGCGCTGGAGCTCGCGCAGCACAAGATTACCTGCAACTGCATCAGCCCGGGCTATGTCTGGACCCCGCTGGTCGAGCACCAGATCCCGGAGACCATGAAGGCGCGCAACATGACCAAGGAGCAGGTCATCAAGGACGTGCTGCTCGCCGCGCAGCCGACCAAGGAGTTCGTGACCTCCGATCAGGTTGCGGCGCTTGCGCTGTTCCTGTGCAGCGACGATGCCGCGCAGATCACCGGCTCCAACTACTCGATCGACGGCGGCTGGACCGCGGAGTAATTTTTCCGGCGGGATTTGGCGGCCTCAGAACAAGCCGGCCCTGATTGGATCAGGGCCGGCTTTTGTTTTGGGGCTGCAAGCGTCGCCATCGCCTGGAGCCATCGCTTTTGGCGAAATTTTGCAACTTTTTCCGATCGGATTCAGGACGATTTGGCACGCCGTGGGATGATGGCATGGGCATTCCTGACGAGGAGCAAATCGGATGGAGCAGCGGCAGGCAAATAACGAGGTGATGGGCGAGCCGCATTCCGAGCTTCGGCCCAGCTCCCAGCTACGGCTCAAGGGCCAAGTGGTCCTCGACGGGAGCGCCGGTTACGACGAGGCGCGCAAGGTCTGGAACGGCGCCGTCGACAGGCGGCCGGCCATGATCGCCTACTGCGCGGATACCCGGGATGTGGTCGAGGCTGTGACATTCGCGAGGTCCCGCACGTTCCCGGTGGCCGTTCGCAGCGGAGGCCACAATGTCGCTGGCCTCTCGGTCTGTGACGGCGGCATGGTCATCGACCTGTCCCGGATGAAGCGCATCGATGTCGATCCGGTCCGGCGCACCGCGCGCGCGGAAGCCGGCCTCGATCTCGGCGAATTCGATCGTGCCACGCAGGCGCACGGCCTGGCGACCACCATGGGGGTCAATAGCGATACCGGCATCGCCGGGCTCACGCTTGGCGGCGGCTTCGGCAAGCTCGGGCGAAAATACGGGTTGACCTGCGACAACCTGATTGCCGCCGAAGTGGTGACAGCCGAGGGACGGGTTTTAAGGGCCAGCGCGACCGAACACCCCGACCTGCTCTGGGGCTTGAGAGGAGGCGGCGGCAATTTCGGCATCGTGACTGCGTTCGAATACCAGTTGCATGCGATCGGCACGTCGTTGCCCGTCGCGTCAACGCTTTATCCTTACGATCAGGCGCGCGAGGCCATGCAGTTCTACGATGAATTCGCCCGCAACGCTGCCGATGAGGTCAACGTCGATGCGGCCCTTGTGACGCTGCCGTCGGGCGACCGGTTCTTCAACATCTCCGGTTGTTATGTCGGCTCGCATCATGACGGTGAGCGCGCCCTTTCGCCGATCGTCAAGTTCGGCTCGCCCGTCGAGACGCGCCTCGCAACCGTTCCCTATCTCGAGATTCAGTCAGGCGGCGATGCCCTGTTTCCGCGGGGACGTCGCTATTACTGGAAGGCGCAATTCCTGCGCGAGATCGGTGCCGGCGCGATCGACGCGCTGCTCGACGCCTATGCGAGAGCCCCCAACACCTCGTCCTTGCTGGTTCTCCAGCATGTCGGCGGCGCAATTGCACGGGTTCCGGTATCGAGCTCGCCTTACGCAAACCGCGATGCGGCGTTCGACTGCTTTCCGGTCGCGATCTGGGACGATCCGGCCGGTGACGAAGCGAACATGCGTTGGGCGCGCGAGCTGTGGAGTGCCGTCAGGCCCTATTCGACCGGCGGCGTCTATGCCAACAACCTGGGGGATGAGGGCGAAGACCGCGTGCGCGATGCCTATGGTGAAAATTACGCACGTCTTGTCGCGCTCAAGAACAAATACGATCCGACGAATTTCTTCCGCCTGAACCAGAACATCAAGCCGACGACATAGTTCTGGGCATCGGAGAAAATCCAAATGCGAAGCCGCTGGACCATTCTTGCTGCTCTGTTCGTCGCTCGTGCCACCATCGCCTTTCAGTTTCAGAGCGTCGCGGCCATCGCGCCACAGCTCAGCCAGGGTCTGGGCGCGAGCCTGGCCGATATCGGCGTTCTGATCGGGCTCTACTTTGCGCCGGGCGCCTTGCTTGCCTTGCCTGGCGGCGCGATCGGCCGCCGCTATGGCGACAAGGTGGTGGTCCTTGCCGGTCTCCTGATGATGCTGGCAGGCGAACTGCTGATGACCACGTCGACGTCGTGGAGCGTGCAGATCGCAGGCCGGCTGACTGCCGGCATCGGCGGCGTCCTCCTGAACGTCCTGATGACCAAGATGGTCGCGGACTGGTTTGCCGGCCGGGAAATCGCCACCGCGATGGCCATTTTCATCAACTCATGGCCGGCCGGCATCGCAGTCGCTCTCATGCTGTTGCCGGCAATCGGAGCCACGCTCGGACTCCATGCCGTCAATCTTGCCGTCGCCGGGGTGATCCTGATCGGTCTCGGCCTCATAGCTCTGGTTTATCGCGCGCCGGATGCGGCCGTCGCGGTTGAAGGCGAGCCTAGCAGCCTGACCGCCGACACGATCTGCGCCGTGATTGCCGCTGGGCTGATCTGGTGTCTCTACAACATCGGTTTTGCGATGATCTTCAGTTTCGGTCCATCGATGCTGGTCGAGCAAGGCTGGTCCGGCGCCGCCGCCGGATCAACCATCAGTATCGTGCTCTGGCTCGCCGCCCTTTCGGTGCCGTTGGGCGGCTTCCTCGCCGATCGGACCAGGCGCGGCGAGGTCATCCTGATCACGGGCTGCATCGCCTTCGCGCTTCTGACACTGCTCTTGTCGCGCAGCGGCACGGTGCTTCCCGTCGTCATTGCTCTTGGAATCCTCTGCGGCCTGCCTGCCGGTCCGATCATGAGCCTGCCTGCGCGCGTGCTCGAGCAGAGGACGCGGCCGATCGGAATGGGAATATTCTACACCGTCTTTTACGCCGGCATGCTGGCTGGACCTGCGATCGGAGGAAAGCTCTCCACCGCGGTCGGCTCCGCGAGCGCGGCGCTCGACTTCGGCGCCGCCGTGCTGCTGGCTTGCCCGGCCGTTCTGTGGTTCTTCCGACGCATGGTTGCCGGCCACTCTTGGAAGCAGGCGGACATCAGGCGCGCCTGACCGGCGCAAGGCTGAACGCCGTTAGGCGGGTTTTCCAGTCCGGCGGCGCTCATGCATCGCATGATGCCGCGCCGGCCGAATGCTACGGCGCCGTCCGCCGCTTGCCGAACGCCAGCACGTGCAGCCCGAGGCGCGAGCGCACGACATAGAACAAGAGGATCGTCTCGAAGGTCAGCGACAGCGAGGTCGAGGCGGCGGCGCCCATCCCGCCGTAGCGGGGGACGAGGGCGATGCAGAGCCCGACATTCATCAGGAACGACACCGCATAGGCGGTCGCGCAGATGCTCTGGTGGCCGAGCATGTTCAACAGCCGCTCCACCGGCCCGATCGCCGAGCGGACCACGAGGCCGATCGCGGCGACGAACATGATGCTGTAGCCGTCGACGAATTTCGGGCCGAACAGCCACAGCAGCGGCTTGCCGAACACCAGCAGGGCGACGGTCGCGAGCAGCGAGGGCCAGAACGTCCAGCTGATGGCGTGCGCGACATAGGCCGACAGCCGCTCCTTGTCGCCGAGCGCGTTGTATTCGGCGAAGCGGTGCGCCGTGGTCGCCGCCATCGCGTAGTGCACGAACGACACCAGCGCCAGCGTCTTCACCACGGCGAAATAGATGCCGACCTCCTCGGACGAGCGGAACTGCTGCAGCATCAGCACGTCGGTGTAGCCGAGCAGCAGATAGAAGCTCTCGACCAGCATGATCGGCAGCGAGATCGCGAACCAGCCCTTGACGTCGTAGCTCTTCTCGCCCACCCCGAGATGGGCGGTGAGGCGGCGGTTGAGCACGACCATCTGGCCGATCGCCGCGATGTATACCGCGGCGGCGCTCGCGATCATCGCCGCGGTGGCGCCGAGATTGAGGCCGAGCGCCAGCGCGCCGGCGGTCAGCGCGATGATCAGCCCCTGCCGCACGATGAACTGCGGCATCAGGCCGAGCTGCATCCAGTCATGCGCGCGGGAGATGCCGTCCTGGGTGTTGGCGACGACGAAGGGCGGCAAGGTCAGGCAGCCGATATAGAGCGGCAGCACCGCGTTGGGATCGATCCAGGGCGAGGCGAGGTGGATCACGCCGGCGAGCAGTAGCGCGACGATGCTGGACGTCGCAAGCACCACCCAGCGGCCGCCGGAGAGGAAGCCGCGCAGCGCCGCAAGGTCGCCGCGCGCGCGGTATTCCGGAATGATCTTCTGCGCGGAGGGCGCGATGCCGAAATCCATGGTGCTGCCGAGCAGCAGCACCCAGGTCCAGACATAGACGTAGATGCCGTAATCCGAGCCGCTCATCCAGCGCGCCAGCAGGATCTGCGCGAGATAGGCGATGCCGGCGCTGATGACGCGGATGGCGAAGATCATGCCGGCGAGGCGCTTGGTGACTGACGCCTCGTTGGTGCCGCCGAGCGCGCGCGCTGCGAGGCCGCGCAGGCGTGCGGCCCGGCCCAATGGCGCGGAGGTTGCCGATTGTGTCTCCATCACAGCCAAGGCGGAAAATTCCTAAAGCGCCGCGTGGCGGCAATGGCCTCCGATCTATCAACGAAACGTTAAGATTGGGTTCGGTGACGCACCTCTTCGGGGGCGTCCCGGGGCAGTGCGAAGCACTGAAACCGGGAGCTCGAGATTCCGGGTTCGATGCGCTGCTTCACCCCGGAATGACCCTACGGCTCAATTCAAATTGATATTGAATTCGTAGCTTTTGTCGCCGCCGACCAGCGTCAGCTTCAGCGCGGCGCCGTCGGCCTTGGCGCCGGGCGGCAGGCCGTCGAGCTCGAAAGAGAAACGCTTCACGCCCGGCGGCGCCTGCGCAACGAGCTTGGGCACCGGCAGCGCCCAGTCGGGCGTCGGCCCCTCGACGAACAGGCTGAGGTCGCGGCTCTCGGGCGCGGTGACATCGACCAGCACGTTGTTCTTGCCGTCGCGCTTGACGTCGCGGATCGAGAACGGGATGGGGTCGCCGATATTGGCGGGCTTCGGCACCGCGTTGAGCGCTTCCGAAAGCGCGGCGTCCTCGGTCGAGGCGACGCTCGCGAACGCCAGCTCGGCCTTCGCCTCCACCGGTACGCACAGCTTCTCGCACACCGCGTAGTTGATGTCGGCGCGCAGCACCAGCGGCTTGTCGGGATTCTTCGCCACGATGCGCAGCGGCAGCACCACCTGGTGCTTGTAGCCGAGCGAGGTGCCGCCGGCGCCGTCGTCGAATTGCCGCGGCGCCGGCCACATCACGGTGACCGCCTCGACGTTATCCGACCTGGAGAAATCGAACCGCGGCGGCACGCCGGAATCGCCGGGCGTCCGCCAATAGGTCTTCCAGCCGTCCTGCAATTGGAACGCAATGCCGCCAAGCAGCACCGCGCCGCTGCGCGATCCGGCGAGCAGCCGCACCGCCGAATGCGTGTCCTGTTGCCACGGCGAGGCGTCGTCGGCGCGGACCTCCGTTGCCGTACATGCGACGGAAAACAGGGCGGCAACGCCAAATGCGGCACGCAAGGGAACTATGACGATCATGAGACGTCTTTACCCGCAACTTTCGGTGCAAACCATTGAATTGCTTGTGATGCATCGCCGCACGGCGGTCGATGGTTGATTGACAGAACCGCCACCCGATATCAGGATGCCAAATCAGCAGGAAAGGCCTTTGCGGATGCGCCCTGAAGGCAAAACAGGCAAGACTCGCAAAACCGCCGCCGGCAGAAGCCCGGCCGTCGGTGCCCATGCCGCCGAAGGTGGCTATCTCGACGGCCAGATGCTGATCGCGATGCCTGTCATGAACGACCCCCGCTTCGAACGCTCCGTGATCTACATGTGCGCGCATTCCTCCGAGGGCGCGATGGGCATCATCGTCAACCGTCCCGCCGGCAGCATCGATTTCCCCGGGCTACTGGTGCAGCTCGACATCATCGAGAAGTCGGACCAGATCCAGCTGCCCGAGAATGCCGAGATGATGAAGGTGATGAAGGGCGGCCCGGTCGATACCGGCCGCGGCTTCGTGCTGCATTCCAGCGACTTCTACATTCAGGATGCGACGCTGAACATCGACGACGGCATCTCGCTCACCGCGACCGTCGATATCCTGAAGGCGATCGCCAAGGGCGCAGGGCCGAAGCACGCGATCCTCGCGCTCGGCTATGCCGGCTGGGCGCCGGGCCAGCTCGAGAACGAGATCCAGCACAATGGCTGGCTGCATTGCGACGCCGATCCGGAATTGATCTTCGGTACCGACGTCGACGAGAAATACGCGCGCGCCTTGCGCAAGATCGGCATCGAGGCCGGCATGCTGTCGAACGACGCGGGCCACGCGTAGGCCGCGCTGACGTCGTCGACGATCCCAACGCATTCTCAGTGTCGTCCCGGCGAAAGCCCATAGGCGCTAAGATAGTTTGATCATAGTCTGATAGTGGCGCTTATGTCTGGGTGGCTCGCGTAGATGTCGCCAGAGAGCGTGACTGGCTCTGCAGAGTAGAGCGATTGCGGGCTGTGGAATGATCGCTTGCCGTAGCGAAGCGACGAGCTGGCGCAGCAGACGCCACGTCACTGGGTGGGTCAGGCGGCGTCGGCCAAGCGGGGAGAGTCTTCGAGTTCGTCGACGAGCGGCTCGAGCAATAGAATGATCAGCAGATGAGCGAGGATATGGGGTCTGGCGGACCGCTCGTCGGTTCCGGGAGGTCCCTTCAGGCCAATCAGGCTTTTCAGCCGCTTGAAGCCGAGCTCAATGCGCCATCGCAGCCGATAGAGGGCGAGGATATCTGCAGTCGTGAAGTCCTCTGGCCTGAGTGAGGTCACCAGGATCACCCAATCTGCGGCGTCAAGTGTTTGCCTGGAGAGCTGATGACCTCCCTTTTGTGCAGTCCGGCGCGCCTTGCGTCGCGCAGCCGCAGCAGCTTGCGCCGGCTTCTTCGCGGCAACCAGACGCACTGCGAGCGGCGGCGCACCTGACTTGCGCTTTATCCAAATCGGCCGATCGATCAGGCCACGCGCCGAGGCGTTGCGCAGTTCGGCAGTGAGGTCAACAAGATTACCTTCGGCATCGAGCCAGCGCGCGCTCTTCCAGCCGGCCCGGATCACGAAGTCCGCATCGGCATCGACGAGATGCGCCATGCGCTCCGGTTGCAGATAGGCGCGATCGGCAAGACGGATCTCACCGGCAACCGCCGGTATCCGATCCAGCGTCTCGCCCGCTCGCTGATCGGTCAGTTCGAAGTGACCAAAGCGCTCCTGCGGAAGATCGAACGCGCTATGGATACGCCACACTGCGTTCTTGTTCCTGCCGCTCGTCCCAGCCTTTGGGGACCGTCGTGGCGTCAACAATACGGATCAGACGACCGCGGCTCGCCTTCGGCGCCGCGGCGGCAAGCGCCTGCTCGACCAAGATTGCCAGCCAATCTCCGCACTGACGTAAGCGATACAACAGAGCCACGTTGGAGATATCGACAAGCCCAACCGACGTGGCCCATGCCGCCGTCAACCGCAGCCCTTTCTCACCAAGGCAATAAGCCAAGATCAGGCGCAGCAAGTCGACCGCATTGCTGATCTCCCGCGGACGGACAAACGCCTTCGTCTTGCGCGCGCCAATGTTCAGAGCCTCGGCTCCGCCAAGTCGGGCGACAACGCGCGCCCAATCTTTGTTCACAAGCGATTCGTGTGCCATTCCATCTTGGAATCACAAGCGAATCCAAGGCGCAAATCCTATTTTAGCGCCTATGGGCTTTCGCCGGGACGACACCAGTAGTTCCGCCTACTCCGCCGCCTCCTGCGCGACCGTCGGCTGGGTGCCCGCGACCGTGGCGCGGCGCATGTCGCGGGGCTGCGACTGGTCGTAGCGGCGGACGCGGTGCACGGTCTGGCGGTTGTCCCACATCACGAGGTCATGCACCGTCCATTTGTGCACATAGACGAATTCGGGCTGCGTCGCGTGCTCGGTCAGATCGCGCAGCAGCAGCCGCGCCTCCGGCATGCTCATGCCCCTGATGGCGCCGGCGTGAGAGGACAGATACAGCGACTTGCGGCCGTGCACCGGATGCGTGCGCACCAGGCGCTGCAGCACCGGCTTGAACATCTGCTTCTCCTCGTCGGTGTAGTCGAGGAAGCCGAGCGAGCCGCGCGAATACATCAGCGAGTGCTCGCAGATCATGTCCTCGATCTCGGCCTTGGTCTCGGCGTCGAGCGCGTCATAGGCGGCGCGCATGTCGGCGAATTCGGTGTTGCCGCCCTTCGGGTTCACCACGCGCGCCGACAGCAGCGAGAATTTCGCCGGGATCGGCCGGAACGAGCTGTCGGAATGCCACAGGCAGTTGCCGAGGTTGAACAGATGGGTGCGGTGGTCCTTCGGCAGCGGCTTGCCGTCCTTGCCGAGATTGCTGACGTCGTTCAGCCCGGAGGCGAGGCGGTAGTCCTGCTTCTTCGTCACCGTGCCGCCGCGCGCATCTTCGCGCTCGCCGAAATTCAGCGCGAATGCCATCTGCTGATCGTCGGAGATGTCCTGGCCGTGGAACACAAGCACGGCGTATTTGTCCATGCCGGCCTCGATGTCGATCGCTTCCTGCTTCGTCAGCGGCTTGCGCAGATCGACGCCGGAAACCTCGCCGACGAAATGCTTGTGAAGCTGCCGGATCAGGACCGTCATTGGCGTTTCTCCCCGTCTATCGCGGGCGGTTTTCCCGCTTCATTTGACGGGAAGGCTACTCGACGCGCGCGCGCTGTCAACGCTCGCGGGCCGTGCGCGGGTCAGGCATTCCGCGCCATCAACCCGCCGTCGACCGGAATCACGGCGCCGGTCAGGAACGATGCGGCGGGCAGGCACAGGCTCAGCGTCATGTGCGCGACCTCTTCCGGATCGCCGTAACGGGCGAGCGCGGTGCGGCGCTTGGCGTAGAGCGTCTTGTGCTCCTCGGAGATGCGGTCGGTGATGGCGGTGCGGATCGGGCCCGGGCAGATGCAGTTCACGGTGATGCCCTCGCGTCCCAGTTCCACCGCGAGCGAGCGGGTCAGGCTGGTGACGCCGCCCTTGGCCGCGGAGTAGGGGCTGTGCAGCGCGGTCGCGCCGAGCGCCTCGGTCGAGGCGATGTTGACGATGCGCGGCGAGCGCGACTTGCGCAGGTATGGCAGTGCCGCGCGGATGATGCGCGGATGCGCCGTCAGCATCACCGCGATGCCCTTGGCCCAAGCGTCCTCGTACGCGGGATCGTCGATCGGCACCCGCACCGAGATGCCGGCATTGTTGACGATGATGTCGAGCCCGCCGAAATGCGCGGCGACGTCGTTGACGACTTTGGTGATGGCGTCGCGATCGCCGACGTCGAGCGTCCAGGCCTTCGCCGAGCCGCCGCTTGCCGAAATCTCCTTCGTCACCGCCTGCGTGCCTTCTTCGGTCAGGTCGGTGACCGCGACATTGGCGCCTTCATCGGCAAACACCCGCGCGGTGGCGCGGCCCATGCCGCTGGCGGCGCCGGTGACGAGAACGGTGAGGCCCTTCACCGAACGGCTGAGCTGCTTGTATTCGGACATGACGGACCCCCGTTGATTTTCTGCGTTGTGAGAGACGGCAACGCTGGCACCGATCGCAAGATACGTCAAACCACTGATCCCATATCGGCATGCGCGCAGCGCGTTAACGCAAGTTTCCCGGTTGGCTTTCCGAGAAGGATCATGCTCAACAAGACAACAGCACGAGAGAGGAACGCGCGATGAACGAGCTCGATTTCGGCGGCAAGCAAGTATTGGTGGTCGGCGGCTCCAGCGGCATCGGCAACGGCATCGCGCAGGCGTTCCGCGCCAAGGGCGCGCGCGTCGCGATCTGCGGCACCCGCGCGCAGGCGAGCGACTATTCCGCCGAGGAAGGCTCGCATCTCGAGGGCCTCGCCTACGCGCAGCTCGATGTCAGCAACCCGCAGGCGATCGAGGCCTTCAAGCCGTCGTTCGACCGGCTCGACGTGCTGGTGCTGGCGCAGGGCGCGGTGATTTACCGCCGCGGGGAATTCGAGATGGAGGGTTTTCGCAAGGTGCTCGAGGTCAACCTGATGAGCCTGATGGCCTGCGCGACCAAATTCCAGGCGATGCTGAGCGCAGCTAAGGGCTCGCTGATCATCGTGAGCTCGACCGCGGCCTATCATTCGACCATGGGCAATCCGGCCTACAACGCCTCGAAGACCGGTGCCGTCGGGCTGACGCGCACGCTCGGCGAGGCCTGGGCGGAGAACGGCATCCGGGTCAACGGCATCGCGCCCGGCCTCGTCGACACCAAGATGACCAAGGCGACGACGGCCAATCCGAAGCGTCTCGAAGGCGCGCTCGAGCGCATTCCGCTGAAGCGTCTCGGCACGCCCGCCGACATGGCCGGCGCCGCGCTGTTCCTGGCCTCGCCGCTTGCCTCCTACATCGTCGGCCAGACCATCGTCGTCGACGGCGGGTTGATCCTGTAACCGCAGGAACCTGCGCGCCGTTTCCCGGTTAGCTCCCGGACAGATCAGGGAGCGTGACGATGGACAAGGATCGGATTTTCGGAACGGCGAAGGAGTTCGCGGGCAAGGCCGAAGGCGCGGTGGGCGACGCGACCGGCGATGCGCAGACCCAGGCCTCGGGCCGCGCGCGCGAAGCCGCGGGCTCGGTGCAGGATCTCTACGGCCAGGCCAAGGACGCCGCGCGCGACGCCGCCGACACCGCGGTCAACTACGCCAAGGACGCCTATGAGCATCGCGGCGAGACCGTTCGCAGCGGACAAAAGGCGATGGCGCATGCGGTGCAGGAGAACCCGCTGGGATCGCTGCTGATCGCCGGCGGCATCGGCTTTGCGCTCGCGCTCCTGATGACGCGCCAGCCGCGCCGCCCGCCGCCGTCGCGCTGGCGCTACTACGGTTGATACCATCTCGCCCACCGTCATTGCGAGGAGCTCGCGACAAAATTGCAAAGCAATTTTGCGCTGAAGCGACGAAGCAATCCAGCCGTCCGCGCGTGCGGATCGATGGATTGCTTTGCGGAGCCTGTCATCGGGCGCGTGTTCGCGCGACCCGTTGGCTCGCAATGACGTGGATGTAGCGTCAATTCTATCGGAAGACGCGCGGCCTACTGCCACGGACTCCCCGGCACTGCGGCCCGCTGTCCGACACCGCGCGGCGGGCGCGGCGGCGGAGCGACCAACGGGCGCTGCTGCGGCGCGCCGAACCCGAACAGATCGCGCAGCCAAGGCTGTGTCTGCGGCTGCTGTTGCGGCTGGGCCTGGGTCTGGGCCGGACGGAACACGCGCCTTGGCGGCTTCGGTGCGGTGATGATCGAGCCGTCGGGCGCGATCGCCGTGGTCGAGGGCGGCGGATTGGCCGGTCCGCCCGCCGGCGCGGCGGGCGTGGTCGCGGCAACCGGCACATCGCCCTTGGCTTGCTCGCGGCCCATCTCGCGGCGCGGCCAGACGAAATCATCGGCGCGGCCGGCGGGCGGCGCCAGCGCCTCCCCCTTCACCAGCGTGCGCGCGGCGAGCGCATCGACGGCGGCGGGCCGCGAGCCCGGTCCGCCGAGCAATTGATCGGTGCCGACGGTGGAGGCGACCAGCGGCAGCACCGGGCCCGCCAGCGGCCGCGGCGCGGGCTTGCCGGGCTCCGCGCTGGTATCCGGCGTCGCGGGTTCGCTCGGCAGCGCGATCGGCCCGGAGCGCACCGCGAGCAGGCGCGTCACCTCGCGCTCGACATAATGCGCGAGCTTGCGCGCGCCGGCCTTGGTGAAGAACACGCCGTCATCGGTACGCAGCTTGCGGGGCTGGCCTTCGAAGTCCGGGCCCTTCTGCATGAAGCGGCCGGCCTCGTCGACAAAGCCGTCCCAGACGTCGACATAGGTGATGCCGGCCTTGCCGGCGCCGTCGCGATAGAGCGCGTCGAGGAACAGCATGTCCGACGTGCCCTTCTGGCCGCGGATCGCGGGCAGGCCGACCCACAGCACCGGCACGCCCTTGCTCTTCAGCACGTTGATCAGCTCCTCGATCTTCTTGCCGTAGAGCTCGACCCAGCGGTCGTCGCGGAATTCATAGAGGCCGTTGGGCGAGCGCGCTGTCTTTTCCGGCGCGGCCTGCGAGTCATTGTCGGCGTCGTCGGCCGGCGGCTCGGCCTCGACCGGCTTGCCATCAGTTTTGGCGGCGGCATCGGGCTTGTCGCCCGGCTTGGCTTCGGGCTTGCCGCGCGCGTCCTTTTTCTCGTCCTTCTTGTCGACCTTCTTCTCCACGACAGATTCGCGGATCGCGGTGCGGTCGTTGAGGCCGAGCATCACGACGATGGCGTCGGGGTTCTCGGTGGCGAGAATGCCCTTCGCGGCCGCGGCCCAATCCGCCGGATCGCCCTTGGGCTGATAGCGGATCAGGCCGGAGACCGTCTTGTGCTTGCGGATCACGCCCATGTCGGGCTGGTCGGAATAGGCATCTTCCAGGCCATAGCCGAGCCAGTCGGCCATGGCGTCGCCGATGACGAGCACGTTGCGCTCGGCGGCCGCCTCGCGCTTGGCCGGTGCCGGAGCGCGCGAGAAATCCTCGCGCGGCCGCTGCGGCTGCGATGATTGCGGTTGCTGCTGCTGGAACGGCGCGAAGAAATCGCCGCCGAACCAGCCGCCGCCGCCGTGCTGCGGCGGAGCGCGGCGCTGTGGTTGCGGCGGTCCGCCACCAAAGCCGGGGAAGCCGAAGAATTGCGCCGAGGCGGGCTGGGCGATGCCGATCAACAGCGCAAGCGCCACCGTAAGCGCGACCAGCGGACCGGCTTCGGTGAATATGCGCAAAAAGGACTTTGGCTCTCGCATCGCGTTCGGTCGCAAATGATCTGGAAGTACGTGAGCATACTAGCGGAATCGGGCCGCAAGCGGGCAGCTTTTCCACCATAAATCGGGTGCCTCCGGCCGCCGTCAAGGCAGGCGGCAAATATCGGATTTCACGGTTACTTTAGGGGTGGAGGGCCCAGCCGTCGCGGCGACGGAACCGTGCCTCCTCTCCCGCTTGCGGGAGGGGCAAGAGCCGTAGCCCGGATGGAGCGAAGCGCAATCCGGGACCAGACCAGTCGCACGGCGAGAACCCCGGATTTCGCTGCGCTGCATCCGGGCTACGGGGCAGCCTCCGGTTTCAGCCCTACCGCCCCCTGAGCCGCTCCAGCACCTCGGCGGTGGCAAAACCGTCGGCCGGTGCCCCGATCGACACCTGGAAGCCGCGCAGCGCCTCGCGGGTCTGGCCGCCGAACTGGCCGTCGGGCGTACCCTTGTAGAAGCCGCGCTGGGCCAGCAGCTGCTGTAGTTCCAGCCGCTCGGCGCGCGACAGCACCCGCTCCTGGCGCGGCCAGGGCTGCGCGAAGGGCTGGCCGCCGCGCAGGCGGTCGGCGAAATGGCCGATGGCGAGCGCATAGGCCTCGGCCGGGTTGTACTTCATGATCACCCGGAAATTCTGCAGCATCAGGAAGCCCGGCCCCTCGGCGCCGGCCGGCGCCAGCAGATAGGCCTTGTCGGACGGCCGCGGGAACGGCTGGCCGTTCGGCCGCTTGAGGCCGAGATGCTCCCATTGCGACAGCGGCATGGCCTTGGCGCGGTCGGCCAGCATGTAATTGAGGCCTTGCGGCAGCACGACCTCGTAGCCCCAGCTCGCGCCGGTCTGCCAGCCGTCCTTCTTCAGATTGTTGGCGGTCGAGGCGATCAGGTCGCTCGGATTGTCGACGACGTCGCGGCGGCCGTCGCCGTCGCCATCGACGGCATAGCGCTTGAACGCGGTCGGCATGAACTGGGTCGGGCCGAAGGCGCCGGCCCAGGAGCCGCGCATCTGCTCGGGCCTGAGGTCGCCGCGGTTGAGGATTTCCAGCGCCGACAGGAACTCGTCCTTGAAATAGGCCTGACGGCGGCCGATGCAGGCGAGCGTCGCGGTCGACTGCACCACGTTGCGATCGCCCATCTGGGTCGAGTAGTTCGACTCGATGCCCCAGATCGCCGCAATGATGTAGCGGTCGACGCCATAGGCCTTCTCGGTGGCATCGAACTGCGGCTTGTATTTCGCAAGGATCTCGCGGCCCTTGGCTAGCCTGGTGTCGCTGACCAGGATGTCGAGATAATCCCAGATCGCCTTGGTGAACTCCGGCTGCGAATCCATCAGATCCATGATGCGCAGATCGGGCGTCAGGCCGGCGGTGAAGCGCTCGAAATTCTCTTGGGTGATGTTGCGCCGTGCGGCATCTGGCCACATCGCTGCGACGCAGTTCGGGAAGTCCGACGCGGCTTGGCGGATCGCCGCTGCGGTCATCAGCGGATGGCCGGAGGCGCCGTCTTCACCGCTCCACGGCGGTGCCGCGCCGTCCTGTCCGGTTGCGGCCTGTGGCGGCGTCGCGTTCGGTCCGGAAAAGATGCTGTCGATCAGGTTGGTCAGGCCGTTGCCCGCCGACTGGGCTTGCGTGCTGCCGGGCAGCAGCAGGGCCAGCGCGATCAGGCTCGCGCCGAAAAGCTTGGTCCTTGATGTTCCCATCGCGCGCATTTGTCGTGTGCCTATCAAAATCGTGCTGTTCCAGAAGGCCCCGGCACGGTTTCCAATAACTTAACAAGGGCGAGATTTTGTTGCGGCCCGCATTTGGCTGACGGGAACGGCGGAATTAAGCCGCACCACACATCCGCCTTTGTTGGCGGCTGCAAAACGGGGTACCAAAGGCATGATTCATTTCGTGCCGCCGTCCCACCCATTTCAAGGCTTCCGATAATCCCATGAAGATCCGCAAAGCCGTATTCCCCGTCGCCGGTCTCGGTACCCGCGTGCTGCCCGCCACCAAGGCGATGCCGAAGGAGATGCTGACGATCGTCGACAAGCCCCTGATCCAGTACGTGGTCGACGAGGCCCGGGAAGCCGGCATCGAGCATTTCGTGTTCGTCACCGGCCGCAACAAGGGTGTCATCGAGGATCACTTCGACCGCATGTTCGAGCTCGACACCACGCTGGCGCAGCGCGGCAAGAAGACCGAGCAGGATATCCTGGCGCAGAACCAGCCGGAGGCCGGCGCGATGAGCTTCACCCGGCAGCAGGCGCCGCTCGGGCTCGGCCACGCGGTGTGGTGCGCGCGCGATATCATCGGCAACGAGCCGTTCGCGGTGGTGCTGCCGGACGAGCTGGTGCTGAACACGCCGGGCTGCCTCAAGCAGATGATCGATGCCGCGAGCAGGCTTGGTGACAAGTCGAACCTGATCGCGGTCGAGGCGGTGCCCGACGAACTCACCCATCAATACGGCATCTGCAGCGTCGGCAAACGCACCGGCAACATCTTCGAGGTCGACCGCATGGTCGAGAAGCCGCCGCAGGGCACCGCGCCGTCCAACCTGTCGATCACCGGCCGCTACATCCTGCAGCCCGAGATCTTCAACATCCTGGCCACGCAGGAGCGCGGCGCCGGCGGCGAGATCCAGCTCACCGATGCGATGATCGGTCTTGCGAAGACGCAGAAGTTCTACGGCGTGGAGTTCGAGGGTGAGCGCCACGATTGCGGCTCCAAGCCCGGCTTCCTCCGCGCCAACATCGCCTTCGGCCTCAAGCGCCCCGAACTGCGCGACGGCCTGATCGCCGAGATGAAGAAGTATCTGGAGAAGTAGGGGCGCCGCCTCATCTCGTCAGTCGCCGCGAGAATGCGGACGGATGATTCCCGGACCGCGCAACATATTCGATGTCGTCCTGGCGAAAGCCAGGACCCATTACCCCGACCATCAGTTGTTGAGCGAAGCTGGAGCCACGATCCCGTTCACAATCAAACGCGGTGGTTATGGGTCCTGGCTTTCGCCAGGACGACGGTTGTGGGGGTGGCGAGACGTGTGCGTCAAACGAGAACTACATCTTCGCCGCAGCGTCTCGGCAGTCACGCCACCTTCCTTCGCCCCGCGCGCTTCGCCGGCTCCTTGGCGCCGTCCTGTTTCGGCGCACGCAGGGCGCGGGCAGCGAGGCTGACGACCTCGGAGATCTGCTGGAGCTGCGCGGCAAGCGGAGAGGTCTTGCGCCAGACCATGCCGATGGTGCGCGAGGGCTGCGGGTGCTTGAAGCGCGAGACCGTGACCGGCGCCGAGCGCGTCTCCACCGTCACCGCCATCTCGGGGATCAAGGTGACGCCGATGCCGGCGCCGACCATCTGCACCAGCGTCGACAGCGAACTCGCGTCCAGCACCTCGCGCGGCGGCGAGGACTGCATGTTGCAGAACGACAATGCCTGGTCGCGGAAGCAGTGGCCCTCCTCGAGCAGCAACAGCCGCATCTCGCGCAGCATCTCGGCGCTCGGCACCGGCGTCTTGGCGTCCTCGCCCGGCCGCACCAGCAGGAAGTTTTCCGAGAACAGCGCGACCTCGGTCAGCGACGGTTCCGATACCGGCAGCGCCACGATCGCGGTGTCGAGCCGGCCCTCGGCGACTTCCTTGATCAGCTTCGGCGTCAGCGTCTCGCGGACATGGATGTCGAGCTCGGGATGCAGCCGCGCCAGGTTCTCGATCACCTTCGGCAGCAGATACGGCGCGACGGTCGGGATCATGCCGACCCGCAGCCGCCCGGCAAGCTTGTCGCGCGAGGCGCGCGCGAAGTCGCCGAGCTCATCGACCGAGCGCAGGATGTCGCGCACGCGGCGCAGCAGGTCCTCGCCGAAGGTCGTCAGCGTCACCTGCCGCGCATTGCGTTCGATCAGCACGCCGCCGACCGCCTGTTCCATTTCGCGGATCTGCATCGACAGCGCCGGCTGCGACACCGCGCAGGCATCCGCGGCGCGCCCGAAATGGCGGTGGTGGGCCAGAGCATCAAAATACCTGAGTTGCCGGAGTGTGACATTTATCATCAGATAATCTTATCGACGCGATCACTAAAGTCAATTTCCTCTGATGGATTGGGTTGCGTAGAATCGTTCTTGGAAGAGCTCCAGCGCATTCCAGAATCCATCACCTCGGAGAAGAAACATGGACGCAAAAACCGACGAAGGCGCGGGCAAATGCCCATTCACAGGCGGGCCTCGCGGGCACTCGAATCGTGACTGGTGGCCGGAGACGCTCGACGTTCAGGTGCTGCATCGCAACTCCAGCCTGTCCGATCCGATGGGCAAGGGCTTCGACTACGTCAAGGAATTCAAGAGCCTCGATCTCAACGCCGTGATCAAGGACCTCACGGCCCTGATGACGACGTCGCAAGAATGGTGGCCGGCCGACTTCGGCCATTACGGCGGCCTGATGATCCGCATGGCCTGGCACTCGGCGGGCACCTATCGCATCACCGACGGCCGCGGCGGCGCCGGTGCCGGTCAGCAGCGTTTCGCCCCGCTCAACAGCTGGCCTGACAACGCCAACCTCGACAAGGCGCGCCGGCTGCTGTGGCCGATCAAGCAGAAGTACGGCCGCAAGATCTCGTGGGCCGACCTGATGGTCCTCGCCGGCAACGTCGCGCTGGAATCGATGGGCTTCAAGACGTTTGGTTTTGCGGGTGGCCGCGCCGACGTGTGGGAGCCGGAAGAGCTGTACTGGGGTCCGGAAGGCACCTGGCTCGGCGACGAGCGCTACAGCGGCGAGCGCCAGCTCTCCGAGCCGCTCGGCGCGGTGCAGATGGGCCTGATCTACGTCAACCCGGAAGGTCCGAACGGCAATCCGGACCCGGTCGCCGCCGCGAAGGACATCCGCGAGACGTTCTTCCGCATGGCGATGAACGACGAGGAGACCGTCGCGCTGATTGCCGGTGGCCACACCTTCGGCAAGACCCACGGTGCGGGCGATCCATCGTTGATCGGTCCGGAGCCGGAAGGTGGCGCGATCGAGGATCAGGGTCTCGGCTGGAAGAGCAAGTTCGGCACCGGCGTCGGCGCTGACGCGATCACCGGCGGTCCCGAGGTCACCTGGACCCAGACCCCGACCAAGTGGAGCAACCACTTCTTCGAGAACCTGTTCAAGTACGAATGGGAGCTGACGAAGAGCCCGGCGGGTGCGAAGCAGTGGAAGGCAAAGGGCGCGGACGCCGTCATTCCGGACGCGTTCGATCCGTCGAAGAAGCATGTCCCGACGATGCTGACCACCGACCTGTCGCTGCGCTTCGATCCGGCCTATGAGAAGATCTCGCGCCGGTTCTATGAGCATCCGGATCAGTTCGCGGACGCCTTCGCCCGCGCCTGGTTCAAGCTCACGCACCGCGACATGGGTCCGATCCAGCGCTACCTCGGCCCGCTGGTGCCGAAGGAAACGCTGATCTGGCAGGACCCGGTGCCGGCGCTCGATCACGCCGTGATCGACGACAAGGATATCGAGGTGCTCAAGGCGAAGATCCTCGCCTCGGGTCTGTCGGTGTCCGAACTGGTGTCGACCGCCTGGGCCTCGGCCTCGACGTTCCGCGGCTCCGACAAGCGCGGCGGTGCCAATGGTGCACGCATCCGCCTTGCGCCGCAGAAGGACTGGGATGTCAACGAGCCGGCGCAGCTCAAGGGTGTTCTGAGCAAGCTCGAAGCCATCCAGAAGGAGTTCGGCAAGAAGGTCTCGCTGGCCGATTTGATCGTGCTCGGCGGCGCCGCTGCGATCGAGAAGGCGGCCAAGGACGGCGGCACCAATGTGAAGGTGCCCTTCACGCCGGGCCGCACCGATGCGACGCAGGACCAGACCGACGTCGAGTCCTTCGCTCCGCTCGAGCCGCGGGCTGACGGCTTCCGCAACTATATCGGCGGCAAGCATCAGTTCCTGCAGCCCGAGGAGGCGTTGGTCGACCGTGCGCAACTCCTGCGGCTGACCGGACCGGAACTGACGGTCCTCGTCGGCGGCCTGCGCGTGCTCGGCGCCAATGCCAAGAAGTCGAAGCACGGCGTCTTCACCGGCAAGCCGGGGACGCTCACCAACGACTTCTTCCTCAACTTGCTCGACATGGGCACGGTGTGGAGCGATGCCGGCCAGGGCGTCTATGAGGGCCGCGACCGCAAGACCAAGGCGGTGAAGTGGACCGGCACCCGCGTCGATCTGATCTTCGGCTCGCACTCGCAGCTGCGGGCGTTCGCCGAGGTCTACGGCCAGTCCGACTCCAAGGAGCAGTTCGTGAAGGACTTCGTCGCGGCCTGGACCAAGGTGATGAACGCCGACCGCTTCGACCTCGTGAAGTAAGCGGCAAGCAAACGGCAATCAGGGCAGGGCGGCGCTTCGGCGCCGCCCTGTTTCATTTGGGGGACGATGCGGAAGGATTTTCGCGGTTTGCCGATCCCGTTCAATCATGCAGCTTCATGTCGCGGATCATCTCCTCGAACTCCGCCTGCGTCGGGGTCGCCAGCGAGGCCTGCGGCGCGCTGCTCGTCGCGGTGGATACGTCGCACTGCGAGGCACCGCGCGAAGGTTCAAAGATTGCGGTCAGGCTCGCCCAGCAGACGAGGAGGGCCACGATCCAGTCCAGTACATTGGATGCCGTCATTGCAGCACCAGCATCAGCATTTCCATGCCCTGATGCTGCAGCCGACTCGGGCTTCGCGCAATTCGGAAGCTACGAAACGTAACTTCGGCGTTGCCGAGCGGGTTATCCGTACCGAGCGAGTGCAACACACCGTCATTGCGAGGAGCGTCAGCGACGACGCAATCCATTTCTCCGCTTGCGGCACGATGGATTGCTTCGCTCCGCTCGCAATGACGGCGGGCGGAGCGCAAAACTAAAATTGTGACGCTGCCGCTACAGCGACGATCCGCTCCGCGCGCGGCGCCCCTCGATCGGATAGGCGGGGTCGTTGAAGCCCGGCGTCGAGGGATGGCCGGTGACGACGAGGCGGTCGATCAGAGCTTCGTCCTCGGCGGTGAAGCGATAGTCGAGCGCGCGGATGTAGTCGTCCCATTGCGCTTCGGTGCGCGGCCCCGCGATCACGGCGCTGACGAACGACGAGTTCAGTACCCAGGACACCGCGAACTGCCCGGCGGTGATGCCTTTGCTCTCGGCGTGGCGCTTGATTTCCTGCGCGAGCTCGAGCGATTCCGGCCGCCACTCGGTCTGCATCATGCGCTTGTCGTTGCGCCCCGCACGCGTGTCCGCGGGTGGCGCCGCGTCGGGCGCGTATTTGCCGGTAAGCACGCCGCGCGCCAGCGGGCTATAGGGCACGATGCCGAGCCCGTAATAGGCGCAGGCCGGGAAATGCTCGACCTCCGGCATCCGGTTCATCGCATTGTAATAGGGCTGGCTCGCGACCGGACGGTCGATGCCGAGCCGGTCGCAGATGTTGCAGATCTCGGCGACGCGCCAGGCGCGGTAGTTGGAGACGCCGAAATAGCGCACCTTGCCGGCGCGGATCAGGTCGCCCATCGCGCGCACCGTCTCGTCGAGCGGCGTCGCGTGGTCTTCCTTGTGCAGATAGTAGACGTCGATGTAGTCGGTGCCGAGCCGCTTCAGGCTCTCGTCGGCGGCCTGGAACACCCAGCGACGCGACAGCCCGCCGTGGTTAGGATCGTCGCCGATTGGATTGGCGAGTTTTGTCGCGAGCACCCAGTTCGACCGGCTGTTCGAGATCGCGCGTCCGACGACCTCCTCGGACTTGCCGCCATTATAGGCGTCGGCGCTGTCGATGAAGTTGATGCCGGCCTCGCGCGCCTTCGCCACGATCCGCGCCGAGGTCGCCTCGTCGGTCGGTCCGCCGAACATCATGGTGCCGAGGCAAATCGGCGAGACCTTCAGGCCGCTGCGGCCGAGCTGGCGATATTGCATCGGACTTTCCTTTCCTGCGGTCATTCCGGGGCGATGCGCAAGCATCGAGCCCGGAATCTCGAGATTCCGGGTCTGGTCCTTCGGACCATCCCGGAATGACAAAGGATCAACTCTCGTTCTTCAAAATCTTGAACACGCCGTTGGCCATCGCGATACAGCGCTTGTCGACGGTTACCTCGGCCGTGATGAAGATCAGGCTGCGGGTCGAGCGTACCACGCGCGGCCGCGTCGTCAGGATCTCGCCGATCTTGCCGGCCTCGACGAAATGGGTGTCGAGCTGCACGGTTGCAAGCGTCGGCTTGCCCGAGACGTAGCGTGCGGCCATGCCGCAGGCGCGGTCGGCGAAGGTCATGATCACGCCGCCCTGCACGAGGCCGCGGCGATTGTGGTGCTTGTCTTCGGTGATCAGCGCGAGTTCAAGCGCGCCGTCCTTCAACCGTTCCCACAACGGGCCGATCAGGTTCAGGAATCCCGTGGTTTCGGCGATCTTCCAGCCGTCGGATTTGAGTTTGTCCGCGGCCTTGGCCGTCATGAGGTGGGGTCCGTTGCTTGCTGATGATTGATCGCAGGAGGCATGTGGTAGCAGTCATTTCATCAAACGCTGTTGTGTTGTAGTCAAGGTCAATGGCCCGCACATTTGACGATGCCACCCGGCGGAATATCGCAGAGCTCTGTGCCGCATTCGCACGCCTGGCGCCGGCGGACGCCGCGCCGACGTTGAAGCGCGCGGCGGTCGCGATCGCGCTGACCGAAGGCGGCGACGGCAGCGGCACGGCCTTCCTGCTGACCCGCCGCAGCGCGCGCCTGCGCGCCCATAGCGCGCAATGGGCGCTGCCGGGCGGGCGCTGCGATGCCGGCGAGACGCAGGTCGAGGCCGCGCTGCGCGAACTGCATGAGGAGCTCGGGCTCGCACTGTCGGAGCGCGACGTGCTCGGCATGCTCGACGATTATCCGACGCGGTCCGGCTATCTGATCACGCCGGTCGTGGTCTGGGCCGGTGCGCATGCAGCGATCCTCCCGAACCCGGACGAGGTCGCCTCCGTCCATCGCATCGGCCTCGATGCGATCGAGCTGGAGGACGCGTTCAGCTTCGCCACGATCCCTGAAAGCTCGCGCCGCGTGATCCGCTTCCGCCTCGGTGGCCAGCAGATCCATGCGCCGACCGCCGCGCTGATCTATCAATTTCGCGAGGTGCTGGCCGGCCGCAACACCCGCGTCGCCGAACTGGAGCAGCCTGTGTTCGCGTGGAAGTAGCGACGATGATGCTATTTGTGACGCCGCTTGCGGGCGTTCATCTTTATTGATTTCCCCTGCGCACCAGACGAATGCGCCGCGGCCTCGGGTTCCTGAGGCGCCCGCGACACATTCTCGTAACAGGTGAAGCGTGAACGCGTATCCGGAAACGTTCCGCAGTCCGGACGCTCGGCGCGCGCCGATGCGGCGAGCGTCAACGCGCAGGCGGCGACGAGCCAGAGTGCCATTCTCATCGCAATCTCCAGGGCTTTCTCCAAGGCTTTCGTTCGGAGAACACCGCATTGTGGCGAATATTCTGCATCGATCGCGGCATCCGGCCGCTGCGATCCGGACAATTCCGGGCTGACTTCGCGGCCGTGCTTGCTACAACGAGGCCATGCGCCCGCAATTGATTCGCCTGTGCCCTGGATTTGTCGCGCTCGCGCTCGCCGCCGGCGCGCCGTCCGTTTTTGCCGGCGAGGCCGACGCGCTGCCGCCTTCCGTCGCCAATGCGATGGCGCAGGCATCGCCGCAGGCGATCATGGAGTATCGCCGCAAGCTGCAGGAATATCAGGAGGCGCGCGCCGCCTTCGAGCAGGACGCGAGCGCCTATTGGAACGCGATCGCCGAGAAGAGGCGCGGCCGCAATGCCAAGCGGCGCGACCGCGTGCAGATCTCGCTGGACGATTACGTGCTGCAGCAGCCGCCGGTCTATGAGGGTCCGAAGCGGCCGGTCAATCCGGCTCCGGAAGAGGAGGAAGGCAAGCCGCCGCGTCCGCCCAAGACGCTTCCGGTGGCCTCCGATCTGGTCAGGGCGGCGGCCGAGCAATTCCAGTTCACGCCGCAGCGGCCGGCCAGCGAGGTCGAGTTCAAGCGCGCCTATGCGCGCTACGCGCGCGCCGCGGGGCTGACGCCGGAACAGGCGGTGCGGGTCTATTCGTTCGAGACCGGCGGCACCGGCACTTACGACGTACAGGCGGGCATCGAGCACGGCGGCAAGCGCGCCATCTCCACCGCGATGGGCTACAACCAGCTGCTCACCACCAACACCGTCGAGCTATTGGCCGAGCAGGGCCATGAATTCGTGCGGGATCTGACCGAGCGGGTTGCGAGGACGCAGGGGCCCGCGCGCAAGGCGATGGAGCACAAGCTCGCGGTGCTGAAGAAGATGGTCGCGTTCACCCGCACCGTGCCCGACGACTGGTCGGCGCATGCGCGCCTCGCCGATACGCCGCAGGGCTGGGCGTGCCATGCCATGGTGCTCGACATCGATGTCGGCCCGATGCTGCAGACCCACAAGCTGCTGACCTCGGTGATCTTCGCCCGCAACAAGGGCTACAGCCGGCCGCTGACCGCGGCCGAGCTCGAGATGATGAACCTGACCGGCGACGGCACCGGGCTCGACATGGTGACCATGCCGCAGGCGATGCGCGAGCAGGTGCCGACCGCGAACTTCTTCCAGCGCTCCGGCTACGAGCGCAACCCGGTCGCCATCCGCCACAACACGGTGGCCAGGCTGCTTGCCGTCACCAATGAGCGGATGGACTTCAACAGCAACAAGCCGGGCGCGAAGGAATTGGCCGCGGCGTTCTGATACCTGCCGAAAACCGCTAGGGCATTTTCGGTTCTGATTGAATCAGAACCGAAGCCCTAGACTCTTCTTGACGCGTTTTCTTGACGCGAACCGGCGTCCACTTCGCTCGAAAACGCTCTAATTCGAGCCGAACTTGAACTTGCCGTCGCCCTCGAGATAGGGCCCGGAGCGCATGTAGAGCTGGCCGTTCTGGCCGATGAAGAACAGCGTCCCCTTCGGCACCTTCTTGGCGCCCTTCAGCAGCGTGCCGGCGTTGTTGGTGCCCATCTTGTAGGACCAGGTCTTGCCGTCCTTGTCATAGGCGTAGCCCATGTCGGGCTTCAGTTCCCAGGGCGCAGCCTCCTGCGCGAATGCGCAGGTCGTCAGCGCGGCAAACGCCGCAGTCGCAATAAAAGTCTTGGTCAAAAAATGCGTCATGATCCACCTCCGGCCGAGAAAACGGCGTCGTCCCCACGTTTTTGAACAAATCACGAACGATGTTCGCGCGTCAATACGACAATCGGCGCGACCGCTCGCCGGATCGGCGACTTTGTGAATTCCCGCATCAAGCTTGGCGACTATTTTCGCGTTACCGTTTACAAACGCTTTGATTGCCGGAAACACGACCTTGGGATGATCAGGATGAACCACGTCATGAAGATCGGAATCGGTGTCGCTCTGTCGTTCATGACGCTGGCGTCAGTCGCGCAGGCGGACGAGTTCAGGCTCTCCAACAACCAGCGGATCTCCTGCAGCCGCGGCCTGTCCGCCGGCAAGCTCAATACCGCGACCTGCAAGTCCTACGCCTATCTGTTCAATGCCAAGACCTCGGAATATTTCCGCTGCCAGGTCTCGCTGGCGCTGACGCGGGACAACAAGGAGGTCATCAACGTGCAGGCCGACGGCGGCTGCACCAAGAAGCCGCGCATTTTCGAGACCGACGGCAATTACACGTTCGATGCCACCGAGACCGAGCCGCCGAACACCAACTCGTTCTTCGGTCCCGGCGGCTATGCGATCTGGGCGAACGACGTCAACACCCAGAAGATCCGCGGCTGCATCACCATCTCGTCCGGCCTCGGCTCCGACATCTCGAAATGCCTCGACATGACGTTCCAGTGACGTCGGCGCGGGCCGCGTGATGCGCAAGCTGCGCCCGGCCCCGCTGTGCCGCTCCTGGCTGTTTCTCGAAGGCGCCAACGAGGACGTGCTGCAGCACGCGGCCGCCAGCGGCGCCGACGTGCTGATCCACGAGCTCGAGGATTTTACCCCGCCGCCGCTGCGCCCGAAGGCGCGGGCCTTGGCGGCCGAGCTCTACGCCGCCTGGCGCGACCAGGGCGTGATGGTCGCGGTCCGCGTCAATCCGCTGGACCAGGACGGCATGGACGATCTCGCCGCCGTGATGCGCGGACGTCCGGATATCGTCGCGCTGCCGAAGGTCGCCGAGCCGCACCATGTCGTCAGGCTTGACGAGGCGGTGACGCGGTTCGAGCGCGACTGCGGTATCGCCGAGGGATCGACATCGCTGCTGCCGAATATCGAGTTCGCGCGCGGTCTGGTGCAGACCGGTGCGATCGCCATGGCGAGCCGGCGCGTCATCGGTTGCCTGATGGCCTCCGAAGACCTCGCCGCCGATCTTGGTGCCGAGCGCGGCAGCGATGGCCTGGAGCTCGCTTACGCGCGGCAGCGCTTCATCGTCGAATGTCGTGCCGCTGATGTCGTCGCGGTCGATTGTCCCTACACCTGGAGCGACGCTGAAGGCGTCGAACGCGACACGATCTGGGCGCGGCGGCTGGGTTACGCCGCAAAGAGCCTGGTCGATCCCGCGCATGCCTCGATCGTCAACGGGGTCCTGACGCCGGGCGAGGAGGAGATGCGCCGGGCGGGCAGGATCGTCGCGGCGTTCGAAGCGGCGCGGACAAAGGGCTTTGGGCGCGTCGAACTTGACGGCTCGCTGCTCGAGGTGCCGACCTATTCCAATGCAAAACGCCTGATCGCGCGCGGCGAAGCGCTGCGCGCGATCGATCGCGACACATGAGCCTGACCAGAGGCGATGCCTCAGGAGGCTGGCTCTTTCTCAGAGAAATGCATGCGTGAGCGGGCGAACTTCTTGACGCCCATCGGCTTGCCGAACAGGTAGCCCTGGACCTGATCGAAATCCATTTCGTGCGCGGCGAGAAAGTCCGCACGCGTCTCGACTCCCTGGGCCACGACCTGCGCGTCGTTGTCGTGGGCCAGCTCCACGACACGCCGGCACACCGTCTGCTTCAGGCGCTGATCCGCGCAGCCGGTGACGAATTGATGGTCGACCTTGAGCTGGACGAACGGAAAGTTCGGCAGTCCCAGCAAAGACGGCCAGTTCGCGCCGACATTGTCGATCGAGATGCCGATATTGTGCAGTCGAACGCGCCGGGCGACATCGATCGCCAGATCCAGATTGTCGACCACCTCGGTGCTGTCGATCTCGATCAAGAGGCCCGCGAAGGCCGCATGATCCGGCATCCGGTAACAGAGCTCGCGCACGGCATGATCGTCGGCGAGGAAGGAGATCGGCAGATTGATCGAGAGATTGACCGGCCCGATCTGCTCGATGAGATAGCGCCAGTCCTCGATTGCGCGCTCGATCACGAACTCGGACAGCGCATGAAAATGCGGATCGCTTTCGTCCGGGATGAAGTAGGCCGGCGGCACGACGCCCCAGGCAGGGTGGCGCATCCGGATCAGCGCCTCGGCGCCGCTCGGGACCAGCGTCCGGAGATGAATTTTCTGCTGATACCACAGCTCGAGCCAGCCGGCCTTCAGCGCTTCGGGCACGTCCACCGCCGGGCTCGGCGCGGGTTCAAGCGGCATCAACGACGCAAGACTGTCGCGAAGGGTCCCGGCGCTGAACGGCGTCGACAGCGCCGGCAGCATGGCGATGCCGTACTCGTCGCCGATTTGCCGGACCGCCTTGACGATGATCGAGTCCGGCTGCCCGATGACGAGGACCTTGCCGCCATAGTCCTTTCTCACCAAAGTCTCGAGAATTTTACTGACTTCGATGCCGTCCACGGACACGCCGAGCACCAGGAGATCGGGCCGTTCCGCGTCCAGAACGGTGTCGAGTTCCAAAGCCTGGCTGCATTCACTGGTGATGAAGCCGAGGTCTTCCAGCGCCTCGGCGAGGAAGGTCCGAAGGTGTTTTTTGCTGTCCGCAATGCATGCGCGTGGGGTCAGCTTGCGATGTCCGAACCAGCCGGCTCGCGTGCGTTCGATGTGACTGATGTGATTCATGCCCCGCCTTGTCCGTAGTTACCCCGGCTTGACTCGTACATCCTAGAGCGGCGGCAATCATGGAAATTTCTGGATCATACATTGATTGCCCCGCTAACCTTAAAGGATTCAATTCGATTCAAATGGCGCTGGAATCGCGGCGTCTCACCGCTGTTACACCTGCAACAAATGCGTCATCTGACATTCATGAGCGCGATCGCGTCCCGACTTTGCACATCGGCAGAAACACTGTGCGCGTGTGTCATCGAGAGACGGCGTTAATGACTGTGTTGTCGCGTCGACGCCGACGCGGAACTGCGTCATTGTCGGACATCAGATCGCATCATGCAGAGTGCTGCGCGGAGCGCCGACGGCGAATCAGATCACCCGTTTTGTGATGCCAATGCAGATGTGCGTGACGTCGTCGCTGCTGTTCGCAACGTCTCCCGCATCAACGCGCAGTAGCCGATCAGCGCGGCACAAGCGACGGCTGCAAGCAACAGGAATGCAGCGCTGCAACCGGCATGGACGACAATGAATCCGGCGATAGCGGTGCTCAAGCCGACATCCGGGGCCGCAAGCCGATCTTCGCTGCTTCGTTGCGGCCGGTCCGCGCCGCGAACGCCCTGGGTCCGACAATGCCAAGTGTCCCGCGGCGATCGCCGGCGCGAACACCGGGCCGCTAGCGGCCGCCAGCGGCTGGGTCGCGGCGACCAACTCGAAGCGGTCGCCCGGTCGCGCGGAGAGTTCCCGCGCAGGTAAGGTGGTGTTGCTATCGGGGATTTCCGCCGCGCATGCGTCATTTGGATGGGTTGACCCGGCGGGGGTGTCCGGCCAATTTCCGGCCGGCTTAAGGGGAGAATAATACTCATGAATTCCAAGTTGATGGCTGCCGCGATCGTGGCAGCCAGCGTTTTGTCCGCGCCTGTCGCACAGGCCGAGCAGTTCATTAACGTGCTCACCGGCGGCACCTCCGGCGTCTACTATCCGCTCGGTGTCGCGATGGGGAAGATCTACGGCGACAAGATCCCCGGCGTGAAAACCCAGGTGCAGGCGACCAAGGCCTCGGTCGAGAACCTGGTGCTGCTGCAGCAGGGCCGCGGCGAGATCGCCTTCACGCTCGGCGATTCGCTCAAAGCCGCCTGGGAAGGCGACGCCGAAGCCGGCTTCAAGAACAAGCTCGACAAGCTGCGCACCATCGGCGCGATCTATCCGAACTACATCCAGATCGTCGCGACCGCCGAGAGCGGCATCAAGACGCTCGCCGATCTCAAGGGCAAGAGCCTGTCGGTCGGCGCGCCGAAGTCGGGCACCGAGCTCAACTCGCGCGCGATCCTCGCGGCCGCCGGCATGAGCTACAAGGATCTCGGCAAGGTCGAGTACCTGCCGTTCGCCGAATCGGTGGATCTGATGAAGAACCGCCAGCTCAACGCCACGCTGCAGTCCGCCGGCCTCGGCGTCGCCTCGCTGAAGGACCTCTCGACCTCGAGCGAGATCACCGTGGTCGCCGTGCCGAAGGAGACCGTCGACAAGATCGGCCCGCCGTTTGTCTCCGTGATCATCCCGGCTAATACCTATACCGGCCAGGACAAGGACGTGCCGACCGCCGCGGTCGTGAACTACCTCGTGACCTCGAGCGCGGTGTCGGACGATCTCGCCTATCAGATGACCAAGCTGGTCTACGAATCGCTGCCGGAACTCGCCAATGCCCACGCCGCGGGTAAGGAGATCAAGCTCGAGGCCGCCGCGACCGGCAACCCGGTTCCGCTGCATCCCGGCGCGATCCGCTATTACAAGGAGAAGGGCCTGATCAAGTAGGGCCGGAACGTCTGCTCCTTGCCGTCATTGCGAGGAGCGAAGCGACGAAGCAATCCATCTCTCCCCTGTGGCGCGATGGATTGCTTCGCTTCGCTCGCAATGACGTGGCGCGTTTTTCCTGTCCCGGCTTTCGGTGGGCGGACTCAGTGGATATAAGCGCTGTTGGCACGGCGGGGGACTGATCATATGCAGCAGCAGGTTGAGGGCGAGCAGCCCATCAAGGTTGAATTCGACAATTTCGAGCATGGCTTTCCGGAAGGCTTCGGCCCGGGTGCCTGGGGGCATCTGGCCTATGCCATCGGTCTCGCCTTTGCGGTGTTCCAGCTCTATGTCGCGGCTTTCAACTACCTGCCGAGCCAGGTGGTGCGCGGCGTCCATGTCGGCTTCCTGATCCTCCTGACCTTCGGCCTGATCGGCAATTTCACCGCCAAGACCGATTTCGGCCGCGCGGTGAGTTGGATCGTCGGCGTCGCCGGGTTCCTCTGCGGGCTCTACCAGTGGATCTTCTATGCCGACCTGATCGCCCGCGACGGCGATCCGACCAACATGGACCTCGCGGTCGGCACGCTGCTCGCGGTCCTGATCTTCGAGGGCACGCGGCGGCTGATGGGGGCGGCGCTGCCGCTGATGTGCGGCGCCTGTCTGCTCTACTGGTTCTTCGGCCAATATCTGCCGTCGCCGTTCAATCACCGCGGCTATGACTTCGACCAGATCGTCACCCATCTCTCGTTCGGCACTGAAGGCTTCTACGGCGTGCCGATCTACGTCTCGGCAACCTACATCTTCCTGTTCATCCTGTTCGGCTCGTTCCTGGAACGCGCCGGCATGATCCAGCTGTTCACCGACGTCTCGCTCGGCCTGTTCGGCCGCACCCGCGGCGGCCCCGCCAAGGTCGCGGTGTTCGCTTCGGGCATGATGGGTACGATCTCGGGTTCGGGCGTCGCCAATGTCGTTACCGTCGGCCAGTTCACGATCCCCCTGATGATCAAGTTCGGCTATCGCCGCGCCTTCGCCGCCGGCGTCGAGGCCACCGCCTCGATGGGCGGCCAGATCATGCCGCCGGTGATGGGCGCGGTCGCCTTCATCATGGCCGAGACGCTCGGCGTGCCCTATTCGGAGATCGTCAAGGCCGCGGTGATCCCGGCGATCCTCTATTTCGCCTCGGCGTTCTGGATGGTGCATCTGGAGGCCGGCAAGCACGGCCTCGTCGGCATGAAGCGCTCGGAGATCCCGAGCGCCTGGAAGGCGCTGGTGGCGCGCTGGTACCTGGTGTTGCCGCTCGCGGCGCTGGTCTACATGCTGTTCGAGGGCTTCACGCCGCTCTATGCCGGCAGCATGGGCCTTGCGCTCACGGTCGCGCTGATCCTCGGCGCCAGCATCACGCTCGGCTTCTCCAACACCATCGTGCGCTCCATCTTCTGGATCGGCCTCGCGCTGGTGGTTGCCGCGGTGTCGCGCCACGGCATCGAGATCGTTCCGGTCGCGAGCGTCGTCGCCGGTTTGATCGTCATCGCGGCGATCACCCGCGGCGGCCGCGCCACGCTGAAAGCCTGCCGCGACTCGCTCGCCGACAGCGCCAAATCGGCGCTGACGGTCGGCATGGCCTGCGCCATCGTCGGCACCATCATCGGCATGATGACGCAGACCGGCGTCGGCACCATCTTCGGCAGCTGGATCATCGGGCTCGGCGCCAAGAGCCTGTTCCTGGCGCTGATCATGACCATGCTGCTGTCGATCCTGCTCGGCACCGGCATCCCGACGATCCCGACCTACATCATCACCGCGGCGCTGGCTGCACCGGCGCTCGCCAAGCTCGGCGTGCCGCTGATCGCAAGCCACATGTTTGCGTTCTACTACGGCATCATGGCCGACCTCTCGCCGCCGGTTGCGCTCGCGGCCCTGGCGGCGGCGCCGATCGCCAAGGAGAACCCGGACAAGATCGGCTGGGAGGCGATGCGGATCGCGCTGGCCGGCTACGTCATTCCGTTCATCTTCGTCTATTCGCCGGCGCTGATGCTGCAGACCGGGGATCCGATGCAGGCGCAACTCGGCTTCTACGGCGCGGTGGCGCTGGCGACCTTCAAGGCGCTGGTGGCGATCGGATTGTTCGGCATCGTCGCGATCGGCTTCCTGTTCACGCGGCTGACTTTCATCGAGATCCTGGTCGCGTTCGGCGCCGCGCTCTGCCTGCTCGGCGATTTCCCGTTCTCGGATACAGCGGGCTTCACGCTCGCTGCTGCTGTCGTGCTATGGCAATGGCGGCAGCGTCCGCGCAATGCGGTGGCGGCGGCTTGAGCCTCTGCCTCGCTTCCGCGGGAGTCGTGAAGGCGCTGTCGATCGCGGCCTTCACGCTCGCCTGGACGCATTCGATCGAGAAGAGCGCCTGGCAGGAGGACTGGCTGGTCACGCCGGCCGGGCTCACGCTGCAACAGGCGCGCGTCAAGGGCACGGGCGCCGGCATGGAGCCGCGGCCGGAGGCGCGCCTCGTCGATGGCTGGTTTCAATGGTCGCCCCCGCCGGCGCCAAGGGCGGAGGTCGTGCTCGGCAATTCCGGCGCCGCGGGTGAATGGCACCTGTGCCAGGAGGGACACTGCCAGACGCTATCGGAGATTATCGGGCATCCGATCGGTGCTAATGTCACGACGATGAGTGTTTGCGAGAATCCGTAGTAAGTATCCGTAGCCCGCATGAGCGGAGCGATATGCGGGGGATAGCGCTCCCGGATATCGCTTCGCTCATCCGGGCTACAGTCACGACAAGAACAACAAGGGAGAAAGACCGATGGATCGGCTCAAGGGCAAGGTTGCGATGGTGGTCGGCGCGGGTTCGATCGGGCCCGGCTGGGGCAATGGCAAGGCGACCGCCGTCACCTTTGCGCGCGAGGGCGCCAGCGTCTTCTGCGTCGATCGCAACGGCGCCGCGGCGGAGGAGACCGTCGGCATCATCACCGGCGAGGGCGGCAAGGCTGTCGCATTCACCGCCGATGTCTCGCGTGCCGGCGAGGTGGAGGCGATGGTCGCGGCCTGCCTCAAGGCCTATGGCCGCATCGACGTGCTCGACAACAATGTCGGCATCGCCGAGGTCGGCAGCGTGGTGGAAGTTGGGGAAGCCGAGTGGGACCGCGTCTTCGCGGTCAACCTCAAGAGCGCCTATCTGTCGATGAAGCACGTCATTCCCGTCATGATCAAGCAGGGCGGCGGCTCGATCATCAACATCTCCTCGATCGCCTCGATCCGCCATGTCGGCATTTCCTATGTCAGCTACAACGCGAGCAAGGCCGCGATGAACCAGATGACGCGCTCGACCGCGGTCGAGTTCGCCTCGAAGCATGTGCGCGTCAACGCGATCCTGCCCGGACTGATGAAGACACCGATGGTCGCGCATTCGGCCAGGCTGGCGCAGAGCTACGCCAAGGGCGATGTCGAGGCGATGTGGCGCGCCCGCGACGCGCAGGTGCCGATGGGGCATATGGGCGACGCCTGGGACGTCGCCAATGCCGCGCTGTTCCTGGCGTCGGACGAATCGAAGTATGTCACCGGCATCGAGCTCGTGGTCGACGGCGGCATCACCTCCAAGTCGGGTGCTTGAAGTCGGGCGCCTGAGCAGCGAACTTCGCTTTACCTCGCCCCGCGTGCGGGGAGAGGTCGGAATGCATCGCTAGATGCATTCCGGGTGAGGGGGATTCTCCGCAAATGCAGCTATCGCCGGTTACGCGGAGACAGCCCCTCACCCCAACCCTCTCCCCGTAAAGAACGGGGAGAGGGAGCGCAGTGCTGTCGCGGCGGCTATTCATCCGAACCTCATGGCGTTTTAGGCCTCCACGCTGAGCTCGGCGCGGTCGAGCTCTTCCTCGACCAGATGGAATGCGTCGTCGCCGATCGCCTCGATGCGGCGCAGATTGAGCAATGCCTGACGCGCCGCGGCGATGGCGCGGCGGCGCAGCGGATCCGACGGCAGCTCGCGTGAGGTCAGGCCGCCGTCGGGATCATTCTCCGCGCGCAGCAGCACGGCGCGATATTCGAGCCGCAGGATCTCGGCCTCTTCCGACGGGTCGGCGTCGATCTCGTCGAGCGCGGCGCGAAACACCACGCCGCGGGCATGGGCCGCCTCGCGTCCGACCGGATCGTCGTCCGCGAAATTCAACGCCAGGATCAACGGCCGCAGCGTCAGTCCCTGGATCACGAGCGAACCGAGCACTACGGCAAACGCCGTCAGCAGGATCAGATCGCGATACGGAAACCATTCAGGGAGCGCAAACGCCGCCGCCAGCGTGACGATGCCGCGCATTCCGCACCAGGACACGATGAAGCCGCGCTTCAAGGTCGGCACGGCGTCCACCACGTGGGCCGGCAGCAGGTTGCGCGCCTTCAGTGTGCGCAGCAGCGCGCCGTAGGGCATCACCCAGAGGATGCGAGCGAGGATCACGACGGCGAGGATCGCGGCGGCAAAGCTGCAATATTTCCACCGCACCTCGTCGTCGAGTCCGGACCAGATCGGGCGCAACTGCAGGCCGATCAGCATGAAGGCGAGCACGTTGAGCACGAACACGACGGTTTCCCACACCGCGTAGGACGACACGCGCAGCCGCGCCGATGTGCGGGCCGGCGCGGTGCGCGAGATGGTGATCGCATAGGCGATGATGGTGAGGATGCCGGACAGCCCGAGATGCTCGGCAATGATCCACACCATGAAAGTGCCGCCGAACTGCGTGATGATCGCGCTCGGTGCCTCGGTGATGCGACGCGTGATCATCATCCAGACTTGCGCGAACAGGAAGCCGGCGGCGAGGCTGCCGACCAGCGCAATCGTGATGGACGGCACGAACTCGCGGATCTTCATGTGCTCGGCGGCGACGAGGCCGACCGCGACGCGATAGATGAGCAGCGCGCTGGCATCGTTGAGCAGGCTTTCTCCTTCGAGGATCTTCTGGATCCGGTAGGGCAGGTTGACCTGGCGCAGGATCGCGGTGGCTGCGGCCGCGTCCGGCGGTGCCACGATGGCGCCGAGTGCGATCGCAACCGCCCATGGCATGTCCGGGCGCAGCCAATGCGCGACCACCGCGACCGCCGCTGTGGTGACGCCGACCGCGACCACCACCAGCGTCGAGACCGGCAGCCAGTTGTTACGGAGATCGCGCAGCGAAGTGTCGAACGCGGCGTCGAGCAGCACCGGCGCGACGAACAGCGCCAGCGCCAGTTTCGGTTCCAGCGCCCAGGTCGGGGCCCACGGCAGCAGCGTCAGCAGCACGCCGCCGAGCGCCAGGAAGGTCGGGTAGGGCACCTTGATCCGCCGCGCCAGCGCCGATAGCGCCACCGCCGCGAGCAACAGCCCGATGATCCATTCGAATGTGAGCAAGCCGAACCCCCGATGCAGCCGATCGTCGCAATTGACGTATAATCCAGCGTGTGGTTTTGCGGCAAATGGCGCGCCGCCGGGCATCGGAGGCCGGCGGTTCGGGCGCGGAAGAGGGACGATTTGTCGGCGATCAGGATGCGACGCAAACCTGCAAATCTGGCCGCGATGCTGGTCTGTGTCGGCCTGTCGGGCGCGCTGATGACGGGCGTTGCGCGCGCCACCGGCAGCGAACCGGGCGAGGATGTGCAGGCCAACGCCGGCCCCTGCATCGCGGCGGCAGCGGCCGCCGATGACGACAAGATCATCGATGTCTGCGGCGCGCTGATCGACAATGAGAAGGCGACGAGGCCCGATCGCGTTAAGGCGCTGATGGCGCGGGCGGGCGCCTATGACCGCAAGCAGATGATCGATCGTGCGATCGCAGACTATGACACCGCGCTCAAGCTCGATCCATCGCTTGCCGATGCGCATAATGCGCGCGGCGAGCTGTGGCGCCGCAAGGGCGACCGGCCGAAGGCGATCCTGGATTTTGGTGCTGCCGTCAAGCTCGACCCCAATCACGCCGCCGCCAGGGCCAACTACAAATCGCTGTCGCTGGAGCTGGAGCGGATCGGCGCCATGATGGCGGTCGCCGGCAAGCCGAGCTTCGATTGCCGCAAGGCGCGCCGGCCGGTGGAGAAGGCAATCTGCGCCAATCCCACGCTTGCCGATCTCGATCGCGAGATCGTCGCATCCACCTTCCGCACGGTGCGCGAGGCGCAGACCCCGCGCGAGGCGCGCGAGCTGCAGCGCGCGCAGGATCAGTTCATCGCCCGCCGCAATGCCGACTTCGGCAAGCCGGGCTACGATCTGGAAAAGGCGATGCGCGAGCGGCTGCAGCGGATCAACGGCGTCGACGGCTACTAGTGCTCCGTTCCGATCGAAGCGGAATGAGCTCTAGATTCTTGTTTTGACGCGTTTTCTTCACGCGAACCGGGACCCACCTCGCTCGAAAACGCTTTGCTCCGACCCGGCCGAAGGTCGCGGTCATTTCGGCTTGAAACGGCGCCACTTCCCGTGACAATGGTCGGCAAATGACGCGCGACCGCGCGAGGGAGAAACGCGATGAATATCCAGCAGAGCCGGTATCATGAGGTGTATGCACGCTCGCTCCGGGACCCCGAGGGCTTTTGGGCGGAAGCGGCGCGCGAGATCGACTGGATCGAGCCGGCCAAGAAGATCTTCGATCCCTCCATGGGCGCCTATGGGCGCTGGTTCGCGGGCGCCGTGGTCAACACCTGCTACAACGCGCTGGATCGCCATGTCGCCGGCGGCCGCGCCGGCCAGGTCGCGCTGATCCACGATTCGCCGCTCACCAACACGATCACCAAGTTCACCTATTCCGAATTGTTGGAGGAAGTGCAGACGCTGGCTGCGGTGATGCAGGATTTCGGCGTGGCGAAGGGCGATCGCGTCATCCTCTATATGCCGATGGTGCCGGAGGCCGTCGTCGCGATGCTCGCCTGCGCGCGGATCGGCGCGGTGCACAGCGTGGTGTTCGGCGGCTTCGCGGCCAAGGAGCTTGCGACCCGCATCGATGACGCCAAGCCGAAGCTGATCTTCTCGGCGAGCTGCGGCATCGAGCCCGGGCGCATCGTGCAATACAAGCCGCTGCTCGACGAGGCGATCCGCCTCGCCGGCAGCAAGCCCGAGACCTGCATCATCCTGCAGCGGCCGCAGCAGGCTTGCGAGCTCACCGCGGGCCGCGATCATGACTGGGCGACGCTGCGCCGCGCCGCATTCGACGCCGGCAAGGCCGCGCCGTGCGTGCCGGTAGCCGCCACCGATCCGCTCTACATCCTCTACACGTCGGGCACGACCGGAATCCCGAAGGGCGTGGTGCGCGACAATGGTGGTCATCTCGTCGCGCTGAAATGGTCGATGCACAATCTCTACGGCGTGAAGCCCGGCGAGATCTGGTGGTGCGGCTCCGACATCGGCTGGGTGGTCGGCCATTCCTACATCGTCTATGGCCCGCTGATCCACGGCGCGACCACCATCATGTACGAGGGCAAGCCGATCGGCACGCCGGATGCCGGCGCGTTCTGGCGCGTGATCAGCGAGCACAAGGCGGTCGCCTTCTTCACCGCGCCGACCGCGTTCCGCGCGATCAAGAAGGAAGACCCCGAAGGCAAGTTCATCCGGAATTACGATCTCTCGAGCTTCCGCACCCTGTTCCTCGCCGGCGAGCGCGCCGATCCGCCGACCGTGGAGTGGGCCGAGCAGCAGCTGAAGGTGCCGGTCATCGACCACTGGTGGCAGACCGAGACCGGCTGGTGCATCGCCGGCAATCCGGTCGGGCTCGGCCAGCTGCCGGTCAAGCACGGCTCGCCCACGGTGCCGATGCCGGGCTATCAGGTCGACATCGTCGACGAGGCGGCAAAGCCGGTGGCGGCTGGCACGATGGGCTCGATCGTCATCAAGCTGCCGATGCCGCCGGGCTGCCTGCCGACGCTGTGGCAGCAGGACGATCGCTTCAGGGACGCCTATCTCTCGGAATTCCCCGGCTACTACAAGACCTCGGATGCCGGCTACAAGGATGCGGACGGCTATGTCTGGGTGATGGGCCGCACCGACGACATCATCAATGTCGCCGGCCACCGGCTCTCCACCGGCGGCATGGAGGAGATCCTCGCCTCGCATCCCGATGTCGCCGAATGCGCCGTGCTCGGCGTCAAGGACGCGATCAAGGGCGAGGTGCCGTGCGGCTTCCTGGTACTGAAGGCCGGCGTGACCAAGCAGCCCGCCGAGGTCGAGAAGGACGTCGTGGCGCTGGTGCGCGACAAGCTCGGGCCGGTCGCCGCGTTCAAGCTCGCGATCACGGTGGCGCGGCTGCCGAAGACCCGTTCCGGCAAGATCCTGCGCGGTACCATCAAGAAGATCGCCGACGGCGAGCCCTGGACCATGCCGGCGACGATCGAGGACCCGAAGGTGCTCGACGAAATCGGCGAGGCGCTGAAGGGGAAGGCGTAGCTCTTGTTGCCTTGCCCCGCTTGCGGGGAGAGGCCGGGTCGCATGGCAATGCGATCCGGGTGAGGGGGGCTCCGCGCGCTCGCTGCATTCATTCTGCGGAGGCGGCCCCTCACCCCAACCCTCTAAGAGCGAGCAGCGCTCGTCTCGACCCCGCAAGAGCGGGGCGAGGGAGTGCTGGCACCTCCCGCGCCTGAGGTCGGCACCTGTGGAACAAGACTTCCGCATTCGGAAGCAAAACGGCCTTGATTTTGATGGATTGCCGGGTCATCCCGGCCTCCCTGTCATATGCCATGAGATACGGACCCACGGATGCGATCCATTTCCGCTCGCGCGCCTCTCGCCTTGCTGCTCGCGCTGCCGCTGCTTGCAGGCTGCCTCGAACGCGGCCGATCGCCGATCGCGGAGAGCATGGGCGACGACGATCAGTACTGCCAGGCCGGCGGCAAGGTGGCGGTCGGCTCGCCTGATTACGTCGCCTGCCGCAAGAACCGCGACGTGCAGCGCCAGAACGCCGAAGCCCGCACCGATCGGCGGCAGCGCGATCTCGGCGAATACATGATGAACAATCCCGACCGGCATTGAGCCGCGCCGACGGTCGCCGTCACGCCCATCGCATGCGCTTCCAAGCAAAAACGCGGCAGGTTGCCCTGCCGCGTTTCGTATTCTGCGCTTCGAGTTGCGCGATCCGCGCTTACTCTTCCTCGTCGGCGGGCTTCTTGCCGCCGATCGTCTTCAGCTTGGCGAACACGGCATCGACGTTGAGATCGTCGTGGCGCTCGATCGGCTGATCGTCCAGCTCGTCCTTGCGCGTGGTCTCGGAGGCCGGCAGCAGCGTGGCGCCGCCGTAGACCGTGGTGGTCGGCTTCTCCTTGGCGGCGCGCTGCACCTCGAAATCGAGCTCGATCTGCGAGCACAGGCCGAGCGTCACCGGGTCCATCGGGGTCAGGGTCGAGGCGTTCCAGTGGGTGCGGTCGCGCACGCTAGCGATCGTGGTCTTGGTGGTGCCGACCAGACGCATGATCTGGGCGTCCTTCAGCTCGGGATGGTTGCGGACCAGCCAGAGGATCGCGCTCGGACGCTCATGGCGGCGCGACACCGGGGTGTAGCGCGGGCCCTTCTTCTTGGCGGCGGAGGGCAGCACCACCTTGCTCTCCTGGAGCCTGAGGCGGTAGTTCTGGTCGCGCTCGCCGCGCTCGATCTCCTCGCGGGTCAGCTGGCCGTTGGAAATCGGGTCCATGCCCTTGATGCCCTGCGCGGCGTCGCCGTCGGCGATGGCGCGGACCTCGAGGGGGTGCATTTTGGTAAAATCGGCCACCTGATCGAAGGTCAGGGCGGTATTGTCGACCAACCACACGGCAGTCGCCTTCGGCATCAGCGGTGCGTTGCTCATGGCAAATCTCCTTTGTGCTTCGCCCACCTCTGTCGAGGCGAAGCTGGTAGTCATCGGCGATGACGGGAATTATAGGGCCTATATAAGCCCTCCGGGGGGAATGGCGCAATGGGCCAGCAAAATCGCCTTGACAGCGCCCGAAAGCAGTCCCAAGTCCTTACTCAAATTGGCCGTTCCCCGCCCGCCGGCGAGGGGTGATTCGGTCCCGAGATTGCCCCGAGACAGCCCGATGTCAGCCAAAAAACCCGACCTTAGAATCGTGCTTTGTTCCCCCCGCGGCTTTTGTGCCGGGGTGGTCCGTGCCATCGACACGGTCGAACGTGCCCTCACCATTTATGGTGCGCCGGTCTATGTCCGGCACGAAATCGTCCATAACAAGTATGTGGTCGACAGCCTGAAGACCAAAGGCGCCATTTTCGTCGAGGAATTGGCCGAAATTCCCGACGATACCAACGCGCCGGTGGTGTTTTCGGCCCACGGCGTTCCGAAATCGGTTCCCGCCGAGGCCAAATCCCGCAATTTCTTCTCGTTGGACGCGACCTGCCCGCTGGTGACCAAGGTGCACCGCGAGGCGGCGATCCATTTCAAGCGCGGCCGCGAGATCCTGCTGATCGGCCATTCCCACCACCCCGAGGTGGTCGGCACGCTGGGGCAGCTGCCGGCGGGCGCCGTGACCCTGATCGAGACCGCCGAGGACGCCAAGACCTTTGTTCCGAAGGACCCCAACAACCTCGCCTTCGTGACCCAGACCACGCTGTCGATCGACGACACCGCGGAGATCGTGACGCTGCTCAAGCAGCGCTTCCCGAACGTCAATGGTCCGCACAAGGAAGACATCTGCTACGCGACCACCAACCGTCAGCTCGCGGTCAAGAAGGTGGCGCCGGTGGTCGACGCCCTGATCGTGGTCGGCGCGCCGAACTCGTCGAACTCGCAGCGCCTGCGCGAGGTCGCCGAGCGCGAGGGCTGTCCGATCGCCGTGCTCGCCCAGCGCGCCAGCGACATCGACTGGAGCAGGTTCGAAGGCATCACGAGCCTCGGCATCACCGCGGGCGCCTCTGCGCCGGAAGTGATCGTCGAGGAGATCATGGGCGCCTTCGCCGAGCGCTATGAACTGCACGTGGAGACGGTCTCGGCCGCGGAGGAGAACGAGTTCTTCCCGCTGCCGCGTTCGCTGCGGCCTGACGCTGCCGCGGCGGAATAGACCATATGGCGGTCTACACCGACGTTGCCGCCGAAGACCTCGCGGAATTCCTCAAAAGCTACGACATCGGCGAACTGCTCTCCTACAAGGGCATCGCCGAGGGCGTCGAGAATTCGAACTTCCTGCTGCACACCAGCCAGGGCGCCTACATCCTCACGCTCTATGAGAAGCGCGTGGCGGAGGACGACCTGCCGTATTTCCTGTCGCTGATGGCCCATCTCGCCGAGCGCGGCGTGTCGTGCCCGCAGCCGGCGCGCAACCGCAAGGGCGAGGTCACTAGCCGGCTCGCCGGCCGGCCCGCCGCGATCATCAACTTCCTCGAGGGCGTGTGGCCGCGGCGGCCGAACGTGGCGCATTGCTCCGGCGTCGGCGAGGCGCTGGCCAAAATGCACGTTGCCGGCCGGGATTTTCCGCTGGTCCGCAACAATCCGCTGTCGGTCTCCGGCTGGCGGCCGCTGTTCGATCTCGCCGCCGCGCGGGCCGACAGCGTGCAGCCGGGCTTGCACGACTTCATCGCGCGCGAGCTCGATCATCTCGAAGCCGCCTGGCCGACCGATCTGCCGGTCGGCGTGATCCATGCCGACCTGTTTCCCGACAACGTGTTTTTTCTGGGCGACAGGCTCTCGGGCCTGATCGACTTCCCGTTCGCCTGCAACGACATCCTGGCCTACGACGTCGCGATCTGCCTCAACGCCTGGTGCTTCGAGCCGGATCATTCCTTCAACGTCACCAAGGCGCGCGCATTGCTCAACGCCTACGGCCGCGAGCGCCCGCTGTCGGCGGCGGAAGAGGCCGCGCTGCCGCTGCTCGCGCGCGGTGCCGCGATGCGCTTCCTGCTGACGCGCCTGGTCGATTTCCTCAACGTGCCCGAAGGCGCGCTGGTGCAGCCGAAGGACCCGCTGGAATATGTCCGCAAGCTGCGCTTCCAGCAGAGCGTCGCTGCTATCAACGACTATGGCGTCACGCCGGCCGGGTGCGCGGCGTGAGCGAAAAGCCGCATGTGACTGTTTTCACCGATGGTGCCTGCGCCGGAAATCCGGGGCCGGGCGGCTGGGGCGCGATCCTCAGATTCGGCGAGGTCGAGAAGGAATTGAAGGGCGGCGAGGCGCACACGACCAATAATCGCATGGAGCTGATGGCGGCGATCTCGGCGCTCGAAGCCTTGAAGAAGCCCTGTGTGGTCGATCTCACCACCGACAGCCAGTATGTCCGCCAGGGCATCACCGGCTGGATCCATGGCTGGAAGCGCAACGGCTGGCGCACCGCCGACAAGAAGCCGGTCAAGAATGTCGAGCTGTGGCAGCGTCTGGACGCCGCGCTGAAGCCGCATGAGGTGCGCTGGCACTGGATCAAGGGCCACGCCGGCCACGCCGAGAACGAACGCGCCGACGAGCTGGCGCGCGAAGGCGTGGCGATGGCGCGGCTGAAGGGGTAGGGCGCGCCGTCGCGTCCGCGATCGCGGCCACCGCCAGTCCTCAAAACCGTCATCGCCCGCGAAGGCGGTCGATCCAGTATTCCAGAGGTGCTCGATCGTAGGTTGGGCACGCTTGCGCTTTGCCAACCCTACGACGCTACGATCGTCACCTCGTCATTCCGGGGCGATGCGTCAGCATCGAACCCGGAATCTCGAGGTTCCGGGTTCGGCGCTTCGCACCGCCCCGGAACGACAGAAAACTACAACTGACCGAGCAGCGTGTCGCCGCCGGAAACCTCGACCTTGCCCGGGGCGGGCTCGAGGTTGAGCTTCTTCACCACGCCGTCCTCGACCAGCATCGAGTAGCGCTTGGAGCGGATGCCGAGGCCGTTGCCGGAGGCGTCGAGCTCCATGCCGATCGCCTTGGCGAAGTCGGCGTTGCCGTCGGCGAGGAAGACGGCTTCGTCGCGCTGGTCGGTGTCGCGCTTCCAGGCGTTCATCACGAAGGCGTCGTTGACCGAAACGATCGCGATGGTGTCGACGCCCTTGTTCTTCATGGCATAGGCGTTGAGGAAGATGCTCGGCAGATGCATCTTGTGGCAGGTGCCGGTATAGGCGCCGGGCACCGCGAACAGGGCGACCTTCTTGCCCTTGAAAATGTCGTCGGTGGTTTTGACCTGCGGACCCTCGGCGGTCATCACGCGAAACTTGGCTTCCGGCAGCTTGTCGCCAACATTGATCGTCATCGTTGTTCTCCCTCGGTGAAGCGGAACTGTCTTAAACTGGGCTACAGCACGGCACAATACGGGCTCGCCGAAGAACGGCAATGCCGGACGTCAAAGCGTTTTCGAGCGAAGTGGATCCCGGTTCGCGTGAAGAAAACGCGTCAAAACAAGAATCTAGAGCCCCGTTCCGATGCAATCGGAACGGAAAAGGCTCTGGTCACCGTTCCGTCATCAGCCGGAAAACCCGCCGGCGTCGAGAAATGCCTGCTCCTCGGCCGTGGTCTGCCGGCCCAGCACGCGATTGCGGTGCGGGAAGCGGCCGAACCGGCGGATGATGTCGGCGTGGTCCTCGGCGTATTTCAGGTTGTCGGGATGGCAGTCATATTGCCCGAACAGCGTCACGCAGCGCTGCTGGTCGTCGAGGTCCTCCGAATGCTCGAACGGCAGATAGAGGAATTCGCGCAGCACGGGGGCGGTCCGCGCATCGACGCCGCGGTCGATGGCGCGCCTTGCCACTTCACGCGCCAGCGCATCGCTTGAAAAGGTCCTGGCGTCGCCTCGAAACAGGTTTCGCGGAAACTGGTCGAGCACGATGGTCAGCGCCAGCGCGCCCTCATCGCTCGCCTCCCATGACGACAATTCGCCGGCAGCCGCCTTCTGCCAGGTGGCAAGGAAGCGGCTGCGGATCTCGGCATCGAAGGCGTCGTCGTGCTTGTACCAGCGGTCGCGGCCGGCATTCCGCCAGAAGCCAAGCACGTCAGCCGGCGTCGCGAGGCTTGCGTCAGACATCGAACGTCAGTCCACTCACGCCTTAGGCCGCGGCCTTCTTCTCGTCGCGCAGCTCGCGGCGCAGGATCTTGCCGACATTGGTCTTCGGCAGGTCGGTCCTGAACTCGATCTGCTTCGGCACCTTGTAGGCGGTGAGCTGGGTGGCGCTGAACTTGATGATGTCCTCGGCGGTGATGTTCGGGTCCTTCTTGACCACGAAGGCCTTCACCGCTTCGCCGGACTTCGCGTCGGGCACCCCGATCACGGCGCATTCGAGCACGCCAGGATGGCTTGCGATCACTTCCTCGATCTCGTTCGGATAGACGTTGAAGCCGGAGACCAGGATCATGTCCTTCTTGCGATCGACGATCTTGGTGTAGCCCTTCTCGTCCATCACGCCGATGTCGCCGGTGCGGAAATAGCCGTCCGCGGTCATCACGCGCGCGGTCTCGTCGGGCCTGTTCCAGTAGCCCGCCATCACCTGCGGGCCCTTGGCGCAGATTTCGCCGGCCTCGCCGATCGGCAACTCATTACCGTCATCGTCGCGGATCGAGAGCCAGGTCGAGGGGACGGGAAGGCCGATCGTCCCGGAGAACTCCTCGATCGTGGCAGGATTGCATGTCAGGGTCGGCGACGTCTCCGACAGGCCATAGCCTTCCGACAACGAGATGCCAGTAACCTTCAACCATTTCTCGGCGACCGGCCTTTGCGTCGCCATGCCGCCGCCGTTGGCGATCTTCAGCTTGGAGAAGTCGAGCTTGTCGAATCCGGGCGTGTTCAGCAGGCCATTGTAGAGGGTGTTGACCGCCGGGAAGAAGCTGACTTGGTACTTCGACAGCTCCTTGACGAAGCCCGCCATGTCGCGCGGATTCGGAATCAGCAGATTGGTGCCGCCGGCCCGCATGCCCAGCAGATAGCAGGCGGTGAGCGCGAAGACGTGATAGAGCGGCAGCGCGCAGACGATGACCATCTGTTCGACGATCGGCGGCTTCGCCAGCGCCGGCTGCAGCCAGGCGTCGTTCTGCAGCACGTTGGCCAGGATGTTGCGGTGGAGCAGGGTCGCGCCCTTGGAGACGCCGGTGGTGCCGCCGGTATATTGCAGGAAGGCGACGTCATCGAGCGTCAGCGTCGGTTTGTTGAGCTTGGCGGCGCGGCCGGCTGACAGCGCCTCGTTGAAGCCGACGGCGCCGGGAATCGACCAGGCCGGCACCATCTTCTTCACCCGGCGCACCACCAGATTGACGATCACGCCCTTGAGGCCGAGCAGGTCGCCCATGCTGCCGACGATCACGTGCTTGACCGCGGTGTTGGGAAGCACCTTCTGCACGGTGGTGGCAAAGTTCTCCAGAACGATGATCGCCTCGGCGCCGGAATCCTTGAGCTGGTGCTCGAGCTCGCGCGGGGTGTAGAGCGGGTTGACGTTGACCACGGCATAGCCGGCGCGCAGCACGGCGGCGGTCGCGATCGGATATTGCAGCACGTTCGGCATCATCAGCGCGACCCGTGCGCCCTTCTGCAGGCCCTTGCTCTGCAGGTAGGCACCGAGCGCCGTCGACATCCCGTCGAGCTCGCGATAGGTGATCGCCTTGTCCATGCAGATGAACGCCTTGCGATCGGCGAATTTCTTGAAGCTTTCTTCCAGCAATTCGACCAGCGACGAATATTGCGTGACGTCGATATCCGCGGGCACGCCGGCCGGATAGTGCTTGAGCCAGATGCGCTCCATGATGGTCAATCCCCTCTCTCAAACTTGGCTGATGTCCCGGATTGCTTCCGGGTTTTCCGACCTTGGCCGCGTTATTTCAGGCAGTATTGAGCGATGCCGCGGCCAATGGCAAGCCGCTGCGCGTTATCGACGCATTGGAGAAAATGACGGTCGGAAATGACGGGCGGGCGCTGCGCTAGCCGGCCGGCTTGGCGTCGGCTTTCGGCTTGTCGGCAGCCTTGGGTTTGTCGGCCGCAGTCTTGGGCTTGGCAGCCGGCTTTGCCGCCGCCGGCTTGCCGGCAGGCTTTGCGGCGGCGGGCTTGTCGGCCGCGGCCGTCTTCGCAGCTGCGGCATCCGGCTTGGCGTTGGCGTGACGCGCGGGCTTGGCCGCCGGCTTGTTGTCCGACTTGGAGGCACCCTTGGTGTCGGCCTTCGCGTCATCGGCCGCATCGGGCTTCTTGCCCGCGACGCGGCTGTGCTTGCCCTTGGCGCGCTTGACCGGCTGCATCTTCTCGGTGTCGGCCTCGACCGCGGCGATCAACGCAGCACCGGTCTTGGTCGGCCCCGTATAAACCACGACCGGCTCGGAGGCCGCGGCCGGCTGCGCCAGCATGTCGGCTGGCTTGGTCGGCATCGCAGCCTGCAGGCCCGAGGCGAAGAAGCTGACGCCGCCGTCGCCATTGGTGCTGGAGCTTCCGGCGCTGGCGACGGTGTCTTCTGCGTCCTCGTCGCTGGCGGGCCGCTTGTGCTTGGGACCGCACATCTCCTCGCGCAGGTTCGGCGGCGTGGAATCGATCGGCACCAGATTGTCGACGGTGCCGAGCGAGGGCCGCAGCCACGCCATCCCATTGTTGGCAAAGCCGCGGTCCAGGAGCTGCGCGGCGCGGATCGCGCGCATGCGGCCCGAGGAGGCGCCGAGCACCACGGCGATCAGCCGCTTGCCGTCACGCGTCGCCGACGCCACGAGATTATAGCCGGAGGCGCAGATGAAGCCGGTCTTGAAGCCGTCGGCGCCGGGATAGCGGCCGATCAGCTTGTTGAAGTTCTGGGTGATGCGGCGGCCGAAGCGGATCGACGGGATGTGGACGAAATACTCGTATTCCGGCAGGTCGCGGATGATGGCGCGGGCGAGGATCGCCATGTCGCGCGCCGAGGTGATCTGGCCGTCGGCGGGCAGGCCGTTCGGATTGACGTAGCTCGTTTGCGTCATGCCGAGCCTTTGCGCGGTCTGGTTCATCATCCCGGCAAAGCCGTCGATCGAACCGCCGATGCCCTCGGCCAGCACCACGGCCATGTCGTTGGCCGACTTCACCAGCATCATCTTCAGCGCGTTGTCGACGGTGACCTGGGTGCCGGGCCGGAAGCCCATCTTCGAGGGCGACTGCGACGACGCGGTCGGCGACACCGTGAGCAGCGTGTCGAGCGAGACGCGGCCGTCCTTGACCGCCTTCAGCGTCACATAGGCCGTCATCATCTTGCTGAGCGAAGCCGGGTACCACGGCATCGTCGCATTGTCGGCCTGCAGCACCTTGCCGGAATCGGCCTCGACAACCAGCAGTGCCTCGGCTTGCGCCATTTGCGGCGAGGCGATGGCGAGCATCGCGACGGCCAGAATCCATTTCAATGACGGGCGAGGAAGGTGCACGAATCCGGTTCCGGTCCTTTGAGACCCGCCTTGAAAAAAGGAGGTCTTGCGATTGTGACGTACGGGTTTCAAGCGTGTCCGGCGCCGCATTGCGGCGATGCAAACCCTATACCGGCTTGCCAGCAGAGAACAGAGGCTGGGGAATTATATCGTGGACGAAATCGGCTGAATTTCGGCAGCCGCCTCAATTGGAAAGGCGGGAATTATGGTGTCTCGATGCCGGCGCGCGCCTGTTCCTGGACCATGAACTGGGCCCGCGCCAGCTCGGCAAAACGCCCGCCTTTCGCCACCAGTTCATCGAAAGTTCCGCTTTCGATCACCCGCCCCTGGTCGAACAGCAGGATGCGGGTGGCGTGGCGGATGGTGGACAGGCGGTGCGCGATCACGAAGGTGGTACGGCCCTTCATCACTTCGTCGAGAGCGGCATTCACCTTGGCCTCGGTGACGGCGTCGAGGGCGCTGGTGGCCTCGTCGAGGATCAGGACCGGCGGATCCTTCAGCAGCGCACGCGCGATCGACAGCCGCTGGCGTTCGCCGCCGGACAGCATGCGGCCGCGTTCGCCGGCATGGGTATCGAACTTCTTTTCGCTGCGCTCGATGAAATCCAGCGCCTGCGCGCGCGCCGCGGCGGTGCGCAGCTCCTCGTCGGTGGCGTCGGGCTTGCCGACGCGCAGATTGTCGGCGAGCGAGCGGTTGAACAGCAGCGCCTCCTGGAACACCACGCCGATGTTTCGCCGCAGCGCCGTCAGCTTCAGTGCGCGTATGTCCATACCGTCGATCCTGATGATGCCCGATTGCGGATCGAACGCGCGATGCAGCAGCGCGATCGCGGTGGACTTGCCAGCGCCGGTCGAGCCGACCAGCGCGATGGTCTGGCCCGGCAGGGCGGTGAAGCTGAGATCCTCGATCGCCGGCCGCTTGCCGTCATAGGAGAACGAGACGTCATCGAACTCGACGAGGCCGGACAGCCGTCCGGGATCGACCGCGCCGGGCCGGTCGCGCACCGCAGGCACCGCATCGAGCACGTCGAAGAACTCCTGCAGGCGCGGCGCTTCCATGAACACGTTGTTGATGAAGCTGACCACCTGCTCGAGCTTCTGGATCAGCATGGTGGCGAACGAGACGAACATCACGATCTCGCCGACCGTGGTGAGGTCCTGGTTATGCAGCGCGATGCCGACGGTGAAGATCGCGAGCACCGTGATCGTGGTCGAGGCGCGTGTGATCACGGTGACCAGCGCCCACCATGACAGCACCGGCATCTGCACCGCGAGCAGCTTGTCGGCGACGTAGCGCAGGCCCTGCACCTCGGAATCGATCCGCACGAAGCTCTGCACCAGCGCGACATTGCCGAGCGCGTCCGAGGCGCGTGCCGAGAGGTCGCTGTAATAGGCCTCGACCTCGCTCTGCATGCCGTAGGTCTTGCGCACCACCAGCGTGGTCAGCACGGTGAACACGACGCAGAGCCCGAACAGCAGGACCGCCAGCCGCCAGTTGATGTAGAGCGAAAGCGGCAACAGCACGATCAGCGACATGATCGCGGCGAAATGCTCGCGGAAGAAGCCGAGCCAGAGCCGCCACAGCGCGTCGGTGCCGTTCAGCATCACCTTCATCAGCCGCCCGGAATGGGTGCCGGAATGGAAGGTCAGCGGCAGCTGCAGGATGTGCTCGAAATAATCGGTCAGCACCGCCTGGCGCTGGCGGTGCGCCAGCCGGTCGGCCTGCAGCGCCACGATCGCGCTGCAGCCGATCGTGAACAGGCCGAACACCGCCCAGGCGACGAGCAGCGGCCATGCCGAGGAGGTCGCGAACAGCCCGGTGACCGGCCGGCCCGACAGCACGTCGACGATCTTGCCGAACAGCACCGGCTCGGCGAATTGCGCGCCGGCGAGTAGCACGTTGGCGATGGCCAGGATCCAGCCGAGCCGCGCCTCCTTGCCGAGCAGTTCGAGGACGCGGGTATAGAGGCGAAGCATGGACATGCCGGCGGCACTCGTCAGCGGTGGGCGCCCGATCAGGCGAGAATGCAATTTAATCAGTGTTCGCGATGCAGGGCCAGCGGCCGGCGGTGCATCGCACTCCGTCATGGCCGGGCTTGACCCGGCCATCCACGCCTTTCTTGCAGGCGGTCATCGAAGACGTGGATGCCCGGGTCAAGCCCGGGCATGACGAGCAGAGCGGAGCCGTCAATTCACCAGCCGGCCGTCGATCGGCGGCAGGAAAGCCTCGTCGAAGATGTCGGCGGCGTGCGGCCGCTTCTGGAATTTGAAGTCCTCCGCGAGCTGGTCGACCGAGCGCTCGAAGCGCTCCGCTTCGATGCCGCCGATGCCGTCGCGCTTTACCTCGCTGGTCAGGATGTTGTCGCGGATGATGGCGTTCAGCCGCTCCAGCTCCAGATCGCGCGAGCCGCCATCCATGCGGCTCGCGACCTCGCCGGCGGCGCGGGCCGGATCCTTGATCGCGAGGTTGGTGCCGCGGATTGCCGCGCGCACGAATCCTTTCACCGCATCCGGCTTCGCGGCGGCAAGGCGCGGGCTGACGATCACGGCAAAGCCGTAGGCCTCGCAGCCATAGTCGGCGAAGCGCAGCACCGCGAGATCGTCGGCGGGCACGCCGCGATCGCGCAAATTGATCGCCGAGAGATAGGAGAAGCCGGTGACGGCATCGACCTGGCCGGCGGAGAGCATCGGCTCGCGCACCGCGGCGCTGATCGTGCTCTGCTTCACGCTCGACAGCTTGATGCCGTTCTGCTTCGCGACCGCGGGCCATAGCCGGATCGAGAGGTCGCCCTCGGCGACGCCGAGGCTCTTGCCCTGCATGTCGGTCAGCGTCCTGATGCCGCGGCTCTTGCGCGCGATGATCGCATAAGGCGCCTGGTTGAACAGCACGAACACCGCCTTGACGGGCGCAGCACCGGGCTCGTCGCGAAAGCGGATCAGCGAGTTGATGTCGACGAGGGCGAAATCGCTCGAGCCGTCGGCGACGCGCGCGATGGCATCCGCCGAGCTGGTCGCGACGTTGGTGCCGACGCTGAGGCCCTCGGCGCTGAACAGGCCGCCGGATAACGCCATCACGAAGGGCGCGGCCGCGGCATCAAGCGGACGGTCGAGCGTGAACTGGATGGTGAGCGGCGGCGGCGGATCGCTGGCGCGCAGCGGCGTCAACACCGGCCACACGCCCCCCGTGAGGCCGATCATGCCGGCCAGTATCCAGCGGAGAACGGTGGTCCGACTTACCTGCATCATGACATCCGGGAGGCGAGACAAAGTGCCGCGCCGGCGCGCCTGCTTCATGACATCGAATGCGCCAGAGCAAGCGTCAGTTTCAAGCGTTATTTGCAGGCATTTTGCCCCAGGCAAGGTGAACGGTCGATGACTGCCAGGCTTCGGCTTGCCATGTTTTCACCTCAGGTCGTTCAGCTTGCATTCGGTTTGGGGAACCTAATCTGGAGGCAGTGGGTTAGCTAACCAAGGCCCGTCGGGCCAGCTTCCACAAAGGATGACTGCAATGCTTGCGCGAAAAGGTGTTTTTTCGTCCATTGGCCGCGAAGCCACATTGGCAACGGTTGCCGCGGTGGCGTTGACGGCCGTCGAGCCGACGATGGCGTTCGCAGGCTCTGCTCCGGCAGGCACGGCGACTGCTGTGACGACGTCACAAGGCACGAGCGGCGCGACCGACATCAGTGCCCGCCGCCGCTACTATGGCGGTGGCGGCGCAGCGGCAGCGGCTGCGTTCGCCGGTATCGTCGGCACGGGCCTCGCGATCGCCGCAGCCCAGAGCCGCCGCGACTATTACGACTCCTACGGCTACTATGGTGGCCCGGGCTACTACGGTGGTCCCGTCTACTATGGTGGCGGCCCGGTCTATTACGGCGGCGGACCGTACTATGGTTACCGCGGCTATTACGGGCGGCGGTCGCAACTGCCGTATCAGCCGTACTGACGGCCGTCGGCGGTTCTCAGAACTGTCACAAAGCATCCAATCCACCGGCCGCGGCCCGGTGGATTTTTTCGTCGTCGCCGTTAACACGCTGGCGACGCGTTTCGACTAGGCTCGAAGCATGAGTGATTCGATCGAGCGGCTTTACCAGGCGGTGATTGCGGCCAAGGATCTTGATCCGGCTACGTCGCGCACGGCACGGCTGTTCCAGCGCGGCCCGGCCAAGATGGCCAAGAAGCTCGCCGAGGAAGCGATCGAAGTGGTGATCGACGCCGTCAGCGGCAAGTCGGATGCCGTCATTCGCGAAAGCGCCGACCTGTTCTACAACCTCGCCGTTCTCTGGGCGTCGGCCGGCGTGAAGCCGGAGGATGTCTGGCGCGAGATGGAGCGGCGTGAACGGCTGCTCGGGATCGCCGAGAAGCTGCCGAAGTCGCCGGTCAAGCTGCCCAAACCCGCGCCGGTCCCGGTGGTTCGGCGCCGAATTGTCGCGCTGGAGAACCGGCTGCGCAAACGGTAGCCGTAAATCAACCAGATTCAGCTCAATCCCGGCATGGACAAATCCGCTCCATGATGGTTCATCGCGCCCATGTTGAAACGGATTTACGACTGGTGCGTCGACGCGGCCGACAAGCCCTATGCGCTGTGGATTCTCGCGGCCGTCGCCTTCGCCGAGAGCTCCTTCTTCCCAATCCCTCCCGACATCATGCTGCTGCCGATGTCGCTGGCGCGGCCGAAGCGGGCGTGGTGGTTCGCCGCGGTCTGCACGGTGGCGTCGGTTGCCGGCGGCGTGCTCGGTTATGCGATCGGCGCACTGCTCTACGACTCGCTCGGGCAGTGGCTGATCCATCTCTACGGCCTCTCCGACAAGGTCGACGCGTTCCGCGCCTCCTACGCCGAATGGGGGGCCGTGATCATCCTGCTGAAGGGACTGACGCCGATCCCCTACAAGCTCGTGACGATCACCTCGGGTTTTGCCGGCTACAACATCTGGCTGTTCGTCCTGTGCTCGATCGTCGCCCGCGGCGGCCGCTTCTTCTTCGTCGCGGTGCTGCTCAACCGCTATGGCGATTTCATCCGCGCCGAGCTCGAGAAGCGGCTCGGCCTGTGGGTCGCGATCGGCGCCATCGTGCTGGTGCTGGGCTTTGTTGTCGCATTCAAGCTGATCTAGCGACCGACCGCTTGCGGCTTTGCCTGCGCGTGGCTTCGGGTTACGCTCAGCACGATGGCTGATGGAATCGCGGACCTGCTCGATCCTGCCGGGCTCACGCTCGTCAGGCTTACGCGCGCAAAGGCACGCATTGTGCTGAGCGCGGCCCGAACGACTGCAGGACGGAAAATTTCGTGACACGGGCCGTCTGCCAATAGCGGCGGCAGGCTTTGCGTCTGGGATGCCAGGCGCCCGCGAAAACACGGTTTCAGGATGAGGATTTGTCATCTTTTTTGCAGCGCCAAAACGCAATACTTGACACTGGAAAGATTGCCTTGTTGGTAGGACGGTCAGCATTCGAGATCAACCAACGACCAACGCTTGAGGATCCGCTTCAAATGTCCATGCCTGCTCTGTTCAAGGGCCGCCTGTCTCTTCCCGTGATCGGGGCGCCGCTGTTCATCATCTCCGTGCCCGACCTCGTTATCGCCCAGTGCAAGGCCGGTGTGGTCGGCTCGTTTCCGGCGTTGAACGCGCGGCCGCCGGAGTTGCTCGACGAATGGCTGTACCGGATCAAGGAAGAGCTCGCCGCCTATGACAAGGCGCATCCGGAACGGCCGTCGGCGCCGTTCGCGGTGAACCAGATCGTGCACAAGTCGAACAACCGGCTCGATCACGACATGGCGCTTTGCGAGAAGCACAAGGTGCCGATGATCATCTCCTCGCTCGGCGCGCGCGAGGAGCTCAACCAGGCCGTCCACGGCTGGGGCGGCATCGTCTTCCACGACGTGATCAACCAGAAGTTCGCGCACAAGGCGATCGAGAAGGGCGCCGACGGCCTGATCCTGGTTGCGGCCGGCGCCGGCGGTCATGCCGGCACGCTGTCGCCGTTCCCGTTCGTAGCGGAGACGCGGCAATGGTTCGACGGGCCGATCGCGCTGTCGGGCACCATTTCCAACGGCCGCGCCATCCGCGCCGCGCGCATCATCGGCGCCGACTTCGCCTATATCGGCTCCGCCTTCATCGCGACCAAGGAGGCAAACGCGGTCGAGGGCTACAAGGACATGATCACCAATTCGTCCGCCGAGGACATCGTCTACTCCAACCTGTTCACCGGCGTGCACGGCAATTATTTGAAGCCGTCGATCGTCGCGGCCGGCATGGATCCGGAAAACCTGCCGATCTCCGATCCCTCCAAGATGAGCTTCGGCACCGATGCATCCGGCGAGCGCGCCAAGCCGAAGGCGTGGAAAGAGATCTGGGGCTCCGGCCAGGGCGTCGGCAGCATCTCCAAGGTGGTGCCCGCGGCCGAGCTGATTGGCCGGTTCAAGAAGGAGTACGACGAAGCCGTCGATCCGGCGCTTGCCTGAAGCGCGATGAGATCATGATGAATCGTCATCGCGCTTCAGCTCTTCATTTCAGCATGATCCACGCGCAAACGCTTCGCGTTTGTCGCGGGGAAAACTGCGTCCCACTTTTCCGGATCATGCTGTGATGGAACCGATCTTTCGCGTCGACGGCGACCGCGTCGTCACCAGTCCCGACGCCGCGGGTCCGTGGGATCCGCGGATGCAGCATGGCTCCGCACCGGCAGCGCTGGTGGTGTGGGCGGCCGAAGCCCTTCCGACGCCGGTGCCGATGCGGATCGCGCGCGTCACCATCGACCTGATGCGCCCGGTGCCGGTGGCGCCGCTGACCGTTTCGAGCGAGATCCTGCGCGACGGCCGCAAGATCCAGCTCTGTGGCGTCAGGCTGCTTGCCGACGGCGTTCTCGTGGTTTCGGCCACCGTGCTCAAGATCAAGCAACAGACGGCCGAATTGCCGCCTGACATCACAGCGCTTGCCGTCGATCTGCCGGGCCCCGACGAAAGTATGATCGAGCCGGGCAATCTTGCGAACAGTCCGTTCGTGAAATGCATCTCGATGCGGGCCGCGCGCGGCCGCTTCGGCGTGACGGGACCTGGCGCGATATGGTTCCGCGTCGACCGCCCGCTGATTGCGGGCGCCGCCGTCTCGCAGGCGATGCGGGCAGTGGTTGCCTCGGACTTCTCCAACGGCACCTCGCCGGCGCTCGATTTCAGCCAATGGACCTTCATCAACGCTGATCTCTCGGTGAGCCTGGCGCGCGAGCCGGTCGGCGACTGGATCCTGCTCGACGGCCAGTCCTGGATCGGGCCCGACGGCGCCGGGCTTGCAATGTCGCGGCTCGCCGATCAGCGCGGCTATTTCGGCCAGGCGGTCCAGAGCCTGGTCATCGAGCGGCGCTAGGACGCGCTGCGCTTCTTCCATCTCCCCTCGAAAAAGGGGAGGTGGCTTTGCTCGCCAGAGCAAAGCGGGTGGGGATCAGCTGACCCCAATCCCGACCTTCCCCCGTTTCAGGGGCTGGCGAAGACCGATCACGTACTGTGCATGGGGTTGTTTCACCGATTCGCGGTGCGGGAGCCGCGCCAACCGGCTGCCCCTGCGGCAAAAATAACTCGGCTTCCCGGGAACGGTTGGGCGCACGTGCGAGTTTCGCTCCCGTTAGGGGGTCCCATGATGCGTATTGATCCCGCCGCCGGCATCGTGGCCATGGCCGTCCGGCGGTTGTGTGATGTGCCGGACGGTGTCGACGCCCGGCCGCCGCGGGGACAGACGCGATGAAGCCTGGTCCGTCCTCGGAACGCGCGGTCATCCTCGCCGCGAGCGAGCGGGACGCCGTCAAGACTGCTCACCTGATCAAGGAAGCCGGCTATTACGCCAACATCTGCGGTGATCTCGCCGAGCTCGAACGCCAGATCGCAAGCGGGGCGGGCCTTGCCATCATTGCCGACGAGGTGATCAGGGCCGCCGATCTCGCCGGCCTGACGCACTGGCTGAACGAGCAGCCGTCATGGTCGGACTTTCCTATCGTGCTGATCAGCGAGAAGGGGGGACCCGAGCGCAATCCCGAAGCAGCGCGGCTCGGCCGGGCGCTCGGCAATGTCACCTTCATCGAGCGGCCGTTTCATCCGACCACGCTGGTAAGCCTGGTCGCCGCGACGGTGCGCGGCCGCCGCCGCCAATACCAGACCCGTCAGATCCTCGAGGATCTGACCGAGAGCGAAGGTCTGCTGCAGACCGCGCTCAATGCCGGTCATCTCGGCGCGCTCGAGCTTCATCTGCCGGATTTCGAGCTCGAGGCGTCGCCGACCTGCAAGACCTATTTCGGGCGCAGGCCGGGCGATCCCTTCACCTATCAGGATCTCCTGGACGCGGTGCATCCCGACGACCGCGCGCGCCGGAGCGAGATCGTCGAACAAACGTTGCGCACCGGCTCGGATTATCAGATCGAATACCGCAACATCTGGCCCGACGGCACCGAGCACTGGGTTGACGTGCGCGCGCGTGCGGTGCGTCGGCCCGACGGCGGCATCCGCTCGCTGGTCGGCGTTTGCTCCGACATCAGCGCACGCAAGACCGCGGAGATCGAGCGCGAGGCATTGCTGGCGCAGCTTGCCGCCGAGCGCACCGCACTCGCCGAACTCACCGCGACGCTCGAGCAGCGGGTCGAGCAGCGCACCGCCGACCTGATGAAGGAGGTCGCGGCGCGCGAGCGGGCGCAGGAACAGCTCCGCCATGCCCAGAAGATGGAGGCGATCGGCCAGCTCACCGGCGGCGTCGCGCACGACTTCAACAATCTGCTGATGGCGGTGATGGGCAATCTCGATCTGCTGCGCAAGCGCTTGCCGGAGGACCCACGCCTGCGTCGGCTGGTCGACGGCGCATTGCAGGGCGCCGAGCGCGGCGCGTCGTTGACGCAGCGGCTGCTGGCATTCGCGCGGCAGCAGGATCTGCGCGCGGTGCCGGTCGATCTCGGCGCGCTGGTGCGCGATATGAGCAATCTGCTCGAGCGCTCGCTCGGACCGCGCATCATGTTGCGGCTCGACATTCCCGAGGGGCTGCCGCTCGCCTGCGTCGACAGCAACCAGCTTGAGCTTGCGGTCCTCAACCTTGCGATCAATGCGCGCGACGCGATGCCGGATGGCGGCGTGATCGAGATCCGCCTCGCGACCTGGCAGGCGAAGAATGATCCGGCGCTGCAGCCTGGCGACTATTTGAAGCTCTCGGTGATCGACAGCGGCACCGGCATGTCGCCGGACGTGCTGAAGCGCGCGATCGAGCCGTTCTTCTCGTCGAAGCCGGTGGGCAAGGGCACCGGGCTCGGCCTGTCGATGGTGCATGGACTCGCCGTGCAGCTCGGCGGCGAGCTGGAGTTGTCGAGCGCGGTCGGCAAGGGCACCACGGCTGCGCTGGTGCTGCCGGTCGCAACGGCGGTGCCGGAGGTCGACAGCCCCGCGCCTGCGGCGCAGACGGTCAAGCGCTCGGCGGTGATCCTGCTGGTTGACGATGATCCGTTGATCGCGATGTCCACCATGGAAATGCTGGAAGACCTCGGTCACCGCGTGATCGGCGTCAATTCCGGACCGCAGGCGCTCGAAATCCTCAGGAGCGACCAGGAGATCGACCTGATGATGACCGATCACGTGATGCCCGGCATGACCGGCATCGAACTCGCCGCGGTTGCGCGCAAGGTGCGGCCGCAGCTTCTGGTGCTGCTCGCCACCGGCTATGCCGAACTGCCCGACGGCACCCAGGTCGACCTGCCGCGGCTGGCCAAGCCCTACCACCAGGATCAGCTGCGCGACCGACTCGACCAGTTGCTCGGGCAGGGCACCGGTCAGCAAGCTGCTGCCGCCAGCGCCGACAGTCTCGCCACGCCTTCCACTCTGTCCCCGTCACCCTGAGGAGCCGCGAAGCGGCGTCTCGAAGGGCGCCGGCCCGGCTGCTGCCGCAAGCGGAGATAGCGCAAGCTGAAACATCGGGGCCGTGCATCCTTCGAGGCTCGCTCCGCTCGCGCCTCAGGGTGACGGTGCGCACAGCTCCATCCGCGTCATTGCGAGCGAAGCGAAGCAATCCATAGCCCGGCAGGTCGGATAGATGGATTGCTTCGTCGCTTCGCTCCTCGCAATGACGGCGGAGCAAAAGCGTCACAACCTCTCAGGATGACGGGACCAGCAATCGTCGCGCGAGCATCCTACCCCACCATGCGGTCGCGGCCGGTCCAGAAGCGTGCCTTCAGCACCTTCTTGTCGACCTTGCCGACGCCGGTCATCGGCAGTTCCTTGACGAACTGGATCTGCTTCGGCGCGTGCGCCGAGCCCTTCTTCGCCTTCACCAGTCCGATCAGCTCGTCGGCGTCGGGCACAGCGCCCTCGCGCGCGACCACGACGGCGGTGACGGCCTCGCCCCATTTGTCGTCGGGCACGCCGACCACGGCGACCATCGCGACGTCGGCGTGTTGCGACAAGACATCCTCGACTTCGCGCGGGAAGATATTGAAGCCGCCGGAGACGATCATGTCCTTCTTGCGGTCGAGGATGAACATGTAGCCGCGCTCGTCCATGCGCGCGATGTCGCCGGTGTGCAGCCAGCCGCTCTTCAGCGTCTCCGCCGTGATGTCGGGCCGTTTCCAGTATTCGGCCATCACATGCGTGGCGCGCACGCAGATCTCGCCGGCCTCGCCGGTCGCGACCTCCTCGTCGTCCTGATCGAGGATCTTGACCTGGCAGGCGGCGATCGGGAAGCCGCAGGACAGGAACAGGTCCGGCGTTTTCGGGTCATGATCCGCCTTGCGCAGCACCGAGACCGGATAGCATTCGGTCTGGCCGTAAAGCTGGGAGAACACCGGTCCGATCCGCTCGATACCCTCGACCAGCCGGCTCGGCGACATCGCGGACGCGCCGTAGAGCAGGAGCTCGAGCGAGGAGAGATCGGACCTGTCGAGCGCGGGATGATCCAGCATCACATAGATCATGGTCGGCACGAACAGCGTGAAGTTGATCTTCTCGCGCGCGATGGTCGTGAACACGGCCTCCGGATCGAACCCTTTCAGCATGTGCACGGTGCCGCCGCGCATCAGCGTCGGCAGCACTTTGGTGCCCGCGACATGGCTGATGGGGGCCACGGTGAGGTAGCGCGGCGTCTCCGGAATCTCGAAATCGGCGAGGATCGCCGCGGCGAAGCCGCCATATTCGCGGTGATAGCGCAGCGCGCCCTTGGATTTGCCGGTCGTGCCGCCGGTGTAGTTCAAGGTCGAGATGTCGTCGGCGCGGGCGAAATTCTTCGCGCTTGCGCTGCCGGCGTCCCCGGCCACCTGCAACAGGTCGGCGCCGTAATCCGCCGGGCCGAGCGTGAACACGGTCTTCAGGCCCTGCGCCTTCGCCGTGAGCTCGCCGCCGCGATCGCGAAACGTGATGCCGTCGACGATCAGCATCTGCGCTTCGGAATCCTCGATCTGGAACAGCTGGTCGTCGAGCGAGCCCAGCGGATGCAGCCAGGTAATCGCGAGCCGCGACAATTGCGCGGCGACGCCGGCGCACCAGCTGTCGGCGCGGTTGGCGGTAAGCAGCGCGACGCGGGTGCCGGGCGCAAAGCCGAGCCGCATGAACACGCTTTGCATTCGTCCGATCAGATCGGTCGCGCCCTGATAGGTGAGCGAGCCGCCCGGCCATGCGAAGGCGGTGCGCGATGGATAGCGCGCCAGCGCCCGCAGGGTCTGTTCGCACACCGCCGGAAATGCATAGAGCGGATTGCTCATCTGGTTGTCCCTCCCGGCTTTGTCTTTGGCTTTTGTCGTGCCAATGTTGGCGGCAACGCTAACACAATGATGATGGGAAGGAACAACTTGTCCGCCGATCTTCTCGCGCGTTTTCGCGATCGCCTCCGGCTGCCGCTGATTGCAGCACCGATGTTCCTGGTCTCCGGTGTCGAGCTGGTGGTAGCCGCCTGCCGCACCGGCGTGATCGGTTCGTTTCCGACGGTGAATTGCCGTGAGACGGAACAGCTCGATGCCTGGCTCGACGACATCGCGCGCCGCCTGCAGGCACATGCCGATGCAAGCGGCGAAGCAGCCGCGCCGATTTGCCCGAACCTGATCGTGCATCGCTCCAATACGCGGCTGGCCCAGGATCTCGCCGTGCTGCTGCGGCACAAGCCCGAGCTTGTGATCACCTCGGTCGGCTCGCCCGCGCCGGTGCTTGGCCCTCTGCACGATGCGGGCGCGCTGGTGTTCGCCGATGTCGCCTCGATCCGCCATGCCGAGCGCGCGGCAGCAGCCGGCGCCGACGGGCTCGTGCTGCTCACTGCGGGTGCAGGCGGCCAGACCGGCTGGCTCAATCCGTTCGTGTTCGTCCGCGCTGTGCGCGGCTTCTTCGATGGACCGATCGTGCTTGCCGGCGGCATCAGCGACGGCCACGCGCTCCGCGCCGCAGAGGCGCTCGGCTGCGACCTCGCCTATATGGGCACCAAGTTCATCGCGACGCGCGAGAGCATGGCGGACGGCAGGTACAAGCAGATGCTGGTCTCTTCCACCGCCGACGACATCCTGCTCACAACGGCGTTCACCGGCTTGCAGACCAACATGCTGCGGCCCTCGATCGAGGCCGCCGGTCTCGATCCCGACGACCTGCCGGCACGCGGCGCGATCGACATCGGCAAGGACATCGACATCGGCGCCCGCGAAAGCCGCCCCAAACGCTGGCGCGATATCTGGAGCGGCGGTCATTCCACCTCCGGGGTGACCGGGGTGCTCGGCGTCGACGAACTCGTGGCGCAGACGATCGCGGAGTATGAGGCGGCGAGCGCGCGGGTGCGGCTCTAGAGTCGCTGCTTTGACGCGTTCCCTTCGCGCCAACCGGTGCACGAAAGCGCGCTGGTTCGCGAAATAGCAGCACTCAAATCCCGCCCATCCGCTTAACGCGACATTAACCATGCCAGTCCCAACAATAGCGTCACGGGTCGCCACGGCTGGTCGCCCGGCAGTTTGTGGGAATGCGACATGGCCTTTGAGGCGCTCTCCAAGACCCCGGCATCGCTCGACGAGCTCCGGACCCGGGTGTTTTACGCCCTGCAGCGGCATCCGCTGTGCCGTCAGGTCGAATTCGACATTGTCAGCACGCCGCGCACCCGCCGGACCAACTGGACGGTCAGCATGCACACGGTCCAGCCCGGCGCGCTCTGGACGGCGCATGAGATCGTCGCCGACATCCAGGAAGCCTATGAGCTTGACGTCGCGGCCTGATTTTCCGGCCGTTTCGGGACAATTTCACCTATTTGGCGCCGTCACGGCACGCTACCGCCGCATTTCGCGCGCAGTTTGCGGTGACACCGGCCGGCAATGGAGTAGTTTTTGACCAGAGCCATCACCCTCGCCGCGCTGACATGCTTCCTCCTCGCAGGCGCCGCGGTAACAGCCATTTTGGGCCGTGACAGCCTGCCGGCGGCGCAGGCCGACATTGGACCGGTCGCCAATCGTGCCAGCAAGCAGGACAAGCTCGCCGTCTCGACGCTTGCCGCAGCCGCGTTTGAGGCGCCCCAGCCGATTGAGCCTCCCGCCAATCCGTCTCCGCTCCTGTTACGGGCCCAAGCCGCGATTCCGGGCGCGACTGACACGGTGCGCCAGGCCTATGCCTCCGTCGAGCCGACCGATGTCGGCCTGCCGAAGATCACCGACCCCGTCGATGCGGCTCAGCCGAAGATCGCCGAACCCGCGCCGGTCGCCCCGGCGCCGCCGAAGCCCAAGGCTGCGGCCAAGCCGGCGCCGCAGAAGAGCTACGCGCTGCTGAGCGACGCCCAGATCGCCGGCATCAAGGACCGGCTGAAGCTGTCGTCGTCGCAGGAATATTACTGGCCGGCGGTCGAGACCGCATTGCGCGCCGTCGCCCGCAAGATCCACGCCAAGCGCCAGGGCGATCCCGCATCCGGCAGCATGCCGATCGATCCGGACTCCGAGGAGGTCCAGCAGCTGAAGTCGGCGGCGATGCCGCTGCTGTTCCAGCTCCGCGAGGATCAGAAGAACGAGGTCCGTTCGCTGGCGCGCCTGATTGGCCTCGAACGTGTCGCTGCGATGATCTGAGCGGCAGGGTCCGGCCGAAGCGGATCTGCGCTCCTTGTGCTCTAGCGGGCCTCCAGCGGCCGCAGCTTCTCCACCTTACCCTGGGTTTCGACGAGCAGCTGTTTCATGAAGTCCTTGTTGCGCTTCAGCCAGGGCTCGAGCGTCTGCCTGACGTCGCTTGGCGACTTCTTCTCGATGGCTTGCGCCAGCCGGATCTGAAACGTCCCCCAATCCTTGAACATCTCCTTCAGCAGCGCATCGTCGGAAATGTTGATCGCCGACTTGGCCGCCATTGGATCGGCTGCGTTCGCTGGTGCACGCCTTCATCCGCTCCGAATGCGAGGAAGCCGCGGTACGCGTCGCGCTGAGCGATGCCGCGCCGCTCTATCGCGATGCCCCCGAGGCGCGCGAGGCGCGGGCATCCGGCGAGCGCATCGTCGAAGCGTTCATGCGCGAGGCGTTGCCGAAAGCGTCCGGCGCGGTGCGCGACGGCGGGCGATCTGATCACGACGACGCTAAGTACGGTGGGCAAGGATTTTTCCGAGAGCCCGCGAACGCCCGCCGAGATCGCGACCTATGCCGACGCCATGGTCGACATGTTCTGCGCGATCTGAGGAGTCTCGGAAAGCGCTGAAGTTCACAGATAGTGCTTGGCGACCAGCAGAAACCCGAGCACGCCGCCGGTCACAGCGAAAACCGTCACGCCATTGCAGAGACTGACGTAAGCGGCCGACCAGTAAGAAACAGTCTGAGCGGCCGTCGCAACTTTTTTCGACTTCTGGGGCAAGCCAATTGGCTCCTGAAAAAGGCGCCGCCATCTGGTCAACACAGATGACGGCGCCCGTCTGAGGGCTTCAGGGCGAAACCCTGCTGCAGCGTAAGGTGCGATCATGAACGGTTCGTATACCGCCCGGCTGTCGCAAGCTCGCATGTCAGCTGAAGCGTCGAGGTTCCCTAGAGCATCATCCGGAAAAGTGCGCAGCGGTCTTCCGAAAAAGATCATGCTCAAACAAGAGGCCAAAGCGCGATGACGATTCGACCCAATCTCATCGCGCTTTAGAACGAAGCGTAGGCATTTCGAAATGCGATGGCGCCAGCCAGCGAGCGCGGCCGCGTGCGCACGGCATGCCCGTCGTTGCCGCTCTGCACGATCCACTGGCCGTTCTCCTGACCCACGATCTTGCCGACGTGGTGACGCCAAACCACGATGGTGCCGACCGAGGGGCCGCCGGCATTGGTGCCGTAGCTTGCCCAGGATCGGGCCAGATTGAATTGCGGACCGGGATCGCTGCCGACCTGGGTGCGCATGAACCAGCCGCACCACGCAGCTGGGCGACCGGAATGTGCAGAGTGCCGATGGTGATGGTGACGGCCGCGGGCTTCGGCAGTTGAAGCGAACGCCAAAAGAACCGCCACAGCGGCGAGAAGTTTACGCATTACAAAGTCCTTCTTGCTGTTGGCAGACCATCCATGTTGTGGGGGGAAGCGCAGCGATGATCTGCGATTGGCTTGCGAAGCGACCGCATCGGTCAGGCGACGCATAACGAAGGCGGGGCATGGCCCGCGCAGGCGTTTAAGAAACGGGCTATGGCCAAAATATGGCCGGTACGTCCCGTCAGGCGGCCGCGACACTACCGAAGACGTCAGGCTTGGTCCGCGCAATGGCTGCTAATTTGATCACCGCGGTTGTGCTCTCGGACAGCGACGCGTTGTCGAGCCGGCCAGCCTAGGATCGGCTGCCGATCGTGAGTCAGTGCGGTGTGGTGATTGTAAACAGTCCGTCTTCGCTTTCGCGTTGCTCGAGCTTCGCCGGACACGCTTCGCCCTTGCAGGCTTCGCGGCCGCGCCACGCGAAGCCTGCAAAGGCGAAGCGTGGTGCACCATTCAGAATACAATTGCGCACCACTGCCTAATTTAAACACCAATATAATTCTGCTGCGGACGAGGTCGAAACGTTTCCGACCTATCGCTTCGTCTTGTGAAGGACCAATTTGCCCTGCGAAGCGACATCACCCCACCTGGCGGACCAATTGAGTTCCGAGGCGGAGGGTCGCTCAGTGCCTTTCTGATCCCAGGCTCCCTGTAGCGCAAATAGAGCCCCTTGGGGATCGGCACATCGCAAGATCCAGCAACCGTCGGGCAACTCGATTGGACCTTGGAGGACCCGGCCCCCGCCAGCATCAACGCGCTTGGCAGCCGCACCGATGTCGTCGACATTGAAGTAATAGAGCCAGCAGGGTTGCGATACGCTCGGAAGTTTGGTGAGCATTCCGCCGATCGTCTGGCCGGCCGCCGAAAACAATTCGTACAGGTCGGCCGGCCCGGTTTCAGCGTGAGCCTTCTGCCAGCCAAGAAGCTCGCCGTAAAACGGGAAGATCTTGTTCCGGTCTTCAGCCAGCAACTCGTGCCAGCCCACGCGTCCAGGCTCGTCCAATCCGCAGGACTGCCGTTGGCCATATGTCAGCCCGGAAACCAGTGCAAACGTCGCTCCTTGCGGATCGGCGACCACCGAAATTCGGCCAATATTGCTGGCGGTCGGCGTTATCAGAATGGCGCCCCCACGACGGCGGACCTGCACGGCTTTCGCATCCACGTCGTCGACGGCGATGTAGCCGACCCATCTCGGCCTCGCTCCCAATCGCAGCCCTTCTTCCGGGAGATGCATGAGTCCAACTGCCGGGGCGTCGCCTGCAGTAAGCAGCGTGTAGGCGAATTCCGGAGTCGACGCATCCTCCACCGCCCAGCCGATGACCTTGCCATAAAATGCGGCTGCTGCCGACATGTTCGTCGTCAGCAACTCATACCAGGCGAAGCGTCCGAGTTGATCGACCAAGCTAATTTCCCCTTCAAGCGGACCGACGATTGCGCACTGCATCAAATTGCACCCGTTGCAATCCGCTCCACGGGCCCGGATTCTCGATTTAATCGACCAAATTGCGCGATATCGTTCATGAAGATGAATGCAATCAGAACGAGCTCTATTACATTTTGTGTATATCGTAATTCTTGTCTGCCTCGTTCGCTCGGCGTAAGATCGTGCTTCGGAAGTCCTTTCTTCCAAACTGGGAGGATGCGGCCATGCAGCGGGCGAAGCAAGCTTCGAGAAAGAAGCGAACGACCAACGCCGCGGTACCGGCGCTGGGATTAGCCGGTCTGACTTTTTCGCTCGCGGGCAGCGCATATGCCTCCGCCGTGCCCTCCGGCGACGTTCAACGCAAGCCGAACTTCGCGCCGGGCCATATGACGACGCTCAGTGAGGAAGAACTCGCCGACGTCAGTCTCGCCACCTTCCACCTCGATCTCATCGACGATGAAAGCGTCGGAGGCCGCGTGCTGCTCGCGCGGGGATGCGGTGGTTGCCGTGGCTGCGGAGGCGCCAGAGGTTGCGGAGGCTGCAGGGGGTGCGGAGGATGCAGGGCCTGCAGAGGCTGCCGCTGCGGTGTCGGTTGCGGTGGATGTGGCGGCTGCGGCGTTGGTTGGATCGGCGTAGGCGTGCCATTGGTCACATGCGCAGGCTGCTGTGCATCCTGGGGCCGCTGCCGCTGGTGCTAGCGCTGGGCGTCGACACGTCGCGATTTTATTGGCCGGGCGCCCGAACGACCCGGCCAAATTTTTGCTTCGTTATGCATTCGCCGCGCCTGGCTGATCAGCTTGCCGACGGTGGGCGAGTGTGATCCAAATTGCTCGCAGAACGCCGGTGGCCGAACGCGGCGCACAAGTCGCGCAATGCCAATGGTTCGCCGCGCGCCGGCGATCGGAAGTGACAGCAACAGGATCAGCGTGCCGCCCCGATGACAGTCAATGGCAAGAGCCGCACCGCGAGGCAGAGCCGCAAGGGCATTTTGCGATTCGCGCCGAACTTTACCGCTTATGTGATTCCTCCCGATGTGGTCTGCCTCTACTCCGAGAACCGCAAATTCTTCCTGCATGGTGATCTCTATTGTGCGGTGGCCGCGGCGATCGGCAAAAATGGTAAGGCTGCACCAGAGATCGTTCGGCAGCTCTCAAAGAATTTTCCCGCCGACAAGATCGAGGAAGCGATCAGGCGGCTGCTGGAGCGCCGATATGTCGTAAGCGGAGCGCCGCACGCGTTCGCAGGCGCCGTCGATGGATATTGGGCGAGTCTCGGCCTCCCCCCCGAGGTCGCAGAACAGAATCTCCGCGATTGCCCAGTGCGGGTCGAAGCGATCGATGTCAAAGGCGCCAACGAACTTGCCGCGGCCTTGAGCAAGCTCGGTGTTCGGATCACCAAGCGGTCGCCCAAGCTCACGATCACACTGGCGAACGACTATCTTGACCGGCGGCTCGTCGAATTGAACGGAAAGCGCTTTGGCGATGGGACGCCCTGGCTGCTGGCGCAGCCGTCCGGCGTGTTTCCGCTGGTGGGACCCGTGTTCAAGCCGGGCGAGAGCGCCTGCTGGACTTGCCTGTTCGATCGCATGATACGCAATCGGGAGATCAAGGGATTTCTCGATCGCAGAGCGGCGCAGGTGGTCGCCGTATCGCCCCTGGTCGGCGACGCCGTCGGACAAATCGGCATCCACTTCGCTGCTGTTGAAATCGCAAAAGCGATTGCCTCGGGATTTCGTACCGATCTGCGCGATCACATCGCAAGCTTCGACCTGACCGGTGCCGTCATTGCCAAGCATTACGTCGCGCGACGCCCGCAGTGTCCTACCTGCGGCAGCAGGAAGCTGCAGAGTCCGCGCCGGGCGGCAGCGCCGATCGAGATCGCGGAGGGCGGAAAGCTCGTCATGACCAGCGGCGGTTACCGCGCCGTGACGTCGCGAGCCACCGTAGCACGGTTCCGCAAGCACGTCAGTCCGCTGACCGGCGTCGTCTCACGGCTCGAGCGGATCGAGGCCGATCTGCCGATGAACACGAATTTTTTCGCCTACCACAATTTCTCGGCGCCGGCCTGGAACGTCGACCAGCTCAGATCCGGATTGAGCGGCGGCAGCTTCGGCAAGGGCTCCACAGCCGAGCAGGGCGAGGCAAGCGCGTTGATGGAGGCGATCGAGCGCTATTCGGGTATTTTCCAGGGGGACGAGATCAGGACGAAGCGCCGCTTTGTCGATTTCGCTCCCGGCGACGCTCTTCTTCCCAACGAAGTACAGCTTTTCAGCGACGCGCAGTTTCAAAACAGACATACCTCGCAGCCGGACGATTCACATCTGGTGCCTGAGCCGCTCGATCCCTCGACCAAGACGGAGTGGTCGCCGGTCTGGTCGTTACGCGACAAGCGTTTCAAACATCTTCCAACGGGCCTCTTGTACTTCTTCTATGGCGGCTTCCACACGGATTCCAACGGATGCGCGGCCGGCAACACCCGGGAGGAAGCCATCGTTCAAGGCTTCCTCGAACTGGTCGAACGCGACGCCTACGCGATCTGGTGGTACAACCGGCTGCAACGTGCAGAAGTCGACCTCGCGCAATTCGAAGATCCCTATGTGCGGGATCTGCAAGCCCAGCTTGCCGATGCGGGGCGCAGGCTTTGGGTGCTCGACATCACCAGCGATCTCGGCATTCCCTCTTACGTGGCGATCATTCATTGGATGCAGAACGGACACGAAAATATCGAATTCGGTTCCGGCTCGCATTTCGATCGCCGCATAGCCCTGCTGCGTTCCCTCACCGAACTGACCCAGTTCATGTCGATTGGCATGATGGGCGGCGGAAGTGGCGAGAAGCCGACGCTGGACGGTGTCACGCCGCTGCGACTGGACGATTATCCGTTCCTGATCCCCAGCGACAATCCGATCGTGCCGTTGGCGCCGAGCCTCAAGGTTCACGACAACGCGCGCGACCAGGTCAATGCCTGCATCGAGATTGCCACCGGCGCGGGATTTGATTTCCTCGTGCTCGACCAGACGCGGCCCGATGTCCAGGTGCCCGTCGTCAGAGTGCTCGTTCCGGGGTTGCGACATTTCTATCGCCGCTTCGCACCCGGCCGACTTTACGATGTTCCGATGAAGCTCGGATTGCTGAATCGTCCGCGACTGGAAAGCGAGCTCACGCCATTCCTTCCACACACCTGAAGGCTGGCTCGTTGCGCAACTTCCGGAAAACGAAGCTCAGGAAGATCGCACCCGTCATCGTCGCCCGATTGAACGGTCGTTGCTCCCTTCACATGCAGGCGGACGGAAGCATCGCTGCAGGTTTGGGCGGCTACTCGATCAATCTGGGACAATTCAGCGCGGCAGCGGTCGACCGTGCGGGACATCTCACCAGCGGCCTGCCGCTCGCCTCCTTTGCGGGCAAAGGCGTCCTCGCGAGGCAGGTTCATGCCCTCGTGCGGCGACTGGCAGGGCATGGACTTCTCGAATACCGCTTATGCTCTCCGCGTGACGAGCAAGACCTCGTGGTCATCGAGCCGCAGGTCGCCGAATACTGGCCACAACGCGCAAAGCTGGGGAGCGGTGATACCATTGTGTTGTCGCGCTTCGCCTATCTGCGCCGGCGCGACAGCGAGATGGTGCTGGAATCACCGCGCGCCGGCGCGCTGTTTCGGATTTTCGATCCCGCCATCGCTGCCACCCTCGCTGCCCTGTCGCGGCCTCAGAAGATCAGCGAGCTTCGCCGCCATGCGGCCTCCGCGAACCTCGATCTGCTCGGATTGCTGCTCGACAGCAAGATGCTGATTAGGCTCAATGCGAAAGACGGCGACGGCCTTCGGGTGAATGAAGGCGACGGCAATCTCGTTCTCTGGGACTTCCACGATCTCGTGTTTCATACGAGGAGCACGGAGGGCCGGCACACCAATCCAGTTGGCGGCGCGTTCACCCATGCGGGCGTCGTTCCACCGCTACCCGCGGTGCGCCCGCCTTGGCCCGGCAAGAAGATCGACCTCGGCAAATTCTCCACGTCGGGGTCGGTCTCGCACTTCGCGAAGCTGTTGCGCGAACGCCATTCAATACGAGATTTCGACGACCAGCATCCGGTCACGCTCGCCGAGCTCGCGCAGTTTCTCGACACGACAGCCCGCGTGCTGTCGGAATGGAAGATCGGCGCAGATTTTGACGGCGGTCCCGAGGTCACCTACAGCGCAAGACCCTATCCGTCGGCAGGCGGCGCGTATGAGCTGGAACTATACTTGGCGGTCTTGAACTGCGGGGAGCTTGCACGTGGACTTTACCACTATGACGCGGGCAGCCACGCGCTTGTCGCGATCGACACCTCCGCCCAACAACTCCAAGCGCTTTCTACGGCGGCCGAGTTTGCCATGGACGCATCCGGTCCACCGCAGGTCTTGATCACGATCGCCGCGCGCTTTGGGCGGATCTCCTGGAAATACAGCTCAATCGCATATTCGTTGATCCTGAAGGACGTCGGCAACCTGATCCAGACGTTCTATCTGACGGCGACCGACATGGGCCTTGGTGGCTGCGCAATCGGCACCTGCAACATCGATCTGTTTGCAAAAATGACGGGGCTTGAATTCCACGTGGAGGGCCCGGTCGGTCAATTCGCGCTCGGGCGCGGCAGGAAACCGGCCCCCTCTAGCTAAAGGGGAGGTCTTTGTTTACGGCCTGGATCGCACGCGAATAGTGCCCAGGGCGGGATCGAACCATCCGGCTTCGCCCTTCGGGCTACGCCGGGACGAGACTTCGTGCGGATGGCTTGTCGGCTACGGCTGCGCTGAATGGTGCCCTGGCCGGCAATCGCCTAATGGCATAACGAATTGAATTTGCAATAGTTTTAGCTGCCGATTGCTGCGGATACCAACAGCAATACCAACAAGATGATAGCTTTCAGTCTTCGAAGTGCCTATCTGCCGAGGGTCTGTGTGCCGGTTCTTTGGCGGCCGGCAAGGTCGCTCGGCGCACGAAAGTCTTTCATTCTGTCCAGGAGACGCGTCAGTCCGCGACCTTATCGAAGTCACACACCATGAGTGCGGTTTCGGCCAGGCTGATAATGTCCACCCGCAGATCCGTGGTCGTCCCCTGACCGATAATGCCTTGCAGCGTCAGTTCTCTGCTGAGCGCTTCGATCATCCGTTTCATACGTCGCCGGTACTTGATGCTCGAGCTTTCGTCGTCGTGACTGAACATGTCGCAGGCTGCAATTTGGTCTTTGCCGATGAATCGTCGGGTCAAAGAGGCATGCCAAACATGGGTATCGAGCCCCGAAAAGGTGCCGTCGGACCAGGTTGGGAGTGATTTTAGGACATGAGCTGATCGGGATTTCCAGCGCGCGCCATCGGCCGGTCGGGCAGCTTTGCGTCAGTCCTTGAGCAGCCGCCGCAACAGCTTGCCGGCCGGTGAGCGCGGCAACTCGGTCACGAAGCTGACATCGCGCGGCACCTTGTAAGGCGCCATGTTCTGGCGCGCCCATGCCGCGAGCTGGGCGGTGTCCAGCTCGGCGCGCGGCGCCAGGACGATGAAGGCCTTGACCACTTCGCCCTTGGTTGCGTCGGGCACGCCGATCACGGCCGACGCCGCCACGTCGGGGTGCTTGTTCAGGATCGACTCGACCTCTTCCGGGAAGACGCTGTAGCCGGAGACCTTAATCATCTCCTTGAAGCGCCCCATGAAGGTCAGATAGCCGTCGGCATCGAGGCGGCCCATGTCGCCGGTGTGTAGCCAGCCATTGCGCAGCGCTTCCGCGGTCGCGTCGGGACGATTGCGGTAACCCTTGAATACGCCCGGGCCGTGGATCACGATTTCGCCGGGGACGCCGGCCGGCATGTCCGTGCCGGAGTCGGGATCGACGATCCGGATCTCGTTGCCGGGCACCGGCCTGCCATGCGTGCCCCAGCGGATTGCGTTGCGCGGCATGAAAGTGTCGACCGTGTGGGTCTCGGTCAGCCCGTACGCCGCCTCGAAGCTCTCGCAGTTCGACGCGACGGCCTGCCATTGCCCCGCAAGCGCTTCGGTCCAGTCGATGCCGAAACTGGTCACGGGATTGACGCGGAGGCTTTTCAGCCTGAAGTCGGAAATGTTCGGGAGCTGCGTGACCGCGACGTTCATCGGCGCGACGCTGTACCACCAGCTCACCTGATAGCGGTCGATCGCCTGGGCCGTTACGAGCGGATCGAACCGGTACAGCAGCACGGACGTCGCGCCGGCATAGACCGGTGCATTGACGCCCATCACCATGCCGGCGATGTGATAAAGCGGCGCGATCGAGAGCAGCACGTCCTCGGCGCCGATCCCGTTGCACGTCACGGTCGCGGCCGTCTTGAAGATGACGTTGCGATAGGACAGCATCGCCCCCTTGGGCCGACCCGTGCTGCCCGACGTGTAGATCATCAGCGCCGTATCGTTCATGTCGATCGCGACATCGCGGGGCGACGCGCCGCTTGCGGTGACGGCGAGGAAGTCCTCGATCTCGCCGGCCGTACCGGCCGGCCTGGAGCCGGATGCGAACAGCTCGTCGGGAACGCCGATCGGCGGCCGCTCGGGCAGCAGGTCCGGGTAGCGGACCACGAAGACATGCTCGAGCCTGGTCTTGTCACGGACCTGAGCCACGATCGGCAAGAGCGGTTCGGCCGCGACGATCACGCGCGCGCCGAGATCGTCGAGCTGGTAGGCGAGCTCGTGCTCCTTGTTCAGCGCCCCGCAGGGCGAGGCAATGGCGCCGATCTTCTGGATGCCGTATTGCGCCATCAGGTATTGCGGACAGTTGTTCATGAACAGCGCGACCGGCTCGCCCTTGGCGACGCCGAGCTGCTGCAGGCGCGCCGCGAATGCATCACTCGCGCGATCGAGCTCGAGGAACGTGATGGCACGGCCATACCAGATGCAGGCCGGCTCTTCCGGCCGCTCGCGGGCATGGCTGCGGAGCATCTCGTGAAGCGGACGTTCGTCGATGTCCCTGGAAGGGTTTGTATTGGTCATTGGCAACAAGCTCTTGTGCTCATCGTCGTTCGGAAAGGTGCAAACAGGCCGTCTCAGGGGTTATATTCGGACATCGGTGCGCTCGGCTTGCTTGATCTGGCTCTCGCGTGCAGGACTGCAGGAAGAAACGCCGCAGAGCCCGCAAATTGGTTGCGGCGAAGTCTGGATTTCGATTGAGCGAGTGATCTGCATGAGGACCATCAAGATGCGATCCTATCCGCGTCGCGTCAACTTCGAGAGTGGGGACGTCGAGTTTCGGTTGATGGGGCCTGCCGACGAAGCTGCCGTCGGGAAATTTGCCAACGCGCTTGCCGTGCACGACATGCTTTTCCTGCCGCGGAATATCCGTGAGCCGAAGGTGCTATCGGCTTGGATCAAGGAGATCGGGCGCGGCTCGATCGTCAGCCTGCTGGTGGTGAAGGACGACATCGTGGTGGGGTGCGGCACAATCGTGCGGGACCCCGTGTCGTGGTCGGCCCATGTCGGCGAGATCAGGACCGTGATCTCCTCGCATGTACGCGGCACCGGCATCGGACGGGCGCTTTCCAATGAGGCCTTTGACCTCGCGTTGTCGATGGGCCTGGAACGCCTGACCGTGCAGATGACGTCGGACCAGACCCGCGCGATCGCGATCTTCGAGGCACTCGGCTTCCGAGCCGAGGCGCTGTTGCGCGATCAGGTGAAAGACCTTCAGGGCAAGACGCACGACATCGTCGTGCTTGGCGTCAATGTGGCGGACGTGCAGAAGCTCGAACCGGGCGGTGCGCCCGGTGCGATCGAGTAGCACGAGGACTGGCCGAGGAATCGCTTCGCCGTCCTCGTACCGTTTGCATCCATGACGGCAACGGTCGCGGTCATGCCGGCTTTCGCCGGTCGGATCTGCGTTCTGCCAACGTTGCAAAAAATGCAACGGAAATAGGATGACACGATCATTGATGCAAGCTGCTTTCTCCCTGATGCTGCGCGGGCAGGTTGGTTCACCGTTCACCGCATTGCCTCGCAATCATTTTCCGGAGGTGTCCAGCATCATGACGTCGACCTCTTCGCCTTCCGCAGACCTGGCCGCCCCGGCGGTCAATCCCGCAAGCACCGGCAAGCTCACGCTGTTCGTTGCCGTTCTGATCATCGTTGCCGTCGCTGAGACGGTCGGGATCGTCCAGTTCCAGATCGGACCGGGCAAGGTGCTGCTCCAACCGATGGTGTGGGCGCTGCTGATTGCGGCCGCATGGAGCCTCTCAGCGCGTTATCTACCTACCGCCGCGCGGATCGGGCCGAGCCTGCAGACCTATGCGGGACAACTGCTCAACGCGGGCCTGTTGCTGTTCGTGATCAAGATGGCATTCACGGTCGGCGGCGCGCTGCCGGAGGTGCAGAAGGCAGGCTGGGCGTTGATCTTCCAGGAGCTCGGGCACACCTTCGGCACGCTCGTCCTCGGCCTGCCGATTGCGCTCCTGCTCGGCGTCAAGCGCGAAGCGGTCGGCGCGACGTTTTCGATCGGCCGTGAAGGCAACATGGTGATCATCGGCGAGAAATACGGCATGAACTCCGCCGAGGGGCGCGGCGTGCTGGCCGAGTACATCACGGGCACCGTGCTCGGTGCGTTGTTCATCGCGCTGTTGGCCGGCTTTGTCGCCAGCCTGCACATCTTCGATCCGCGGTCGCTCGCGATGGGCGCTGGCGTCGGCTCGGGCAGCATGATGGCGGCCGCGATCGGCACCATCAACGGCCACAATCCTCCCGAGATAGCGAAAGAACTGATCGCGATCGCCTCGGCGGCGAACCTGATGACCGCCGTCCTCGGCTTCTATTTCGCCCTGTTCTTCTCGCTGCCGGTTTGCTCGTGGCTGTATGACAGGCTGGAACCAGTGCTCGGCCGGTTCTCGAACTTCACGTCGGGAGATCTCGGGCCCTCGATCGCCAGCGCCAGCGAGACAAAGCACGGCACGTTCGGCTTCTCCGACTCGCTGCTCGCGTGGATTACTGTTGCGGGCGGCGTCCTGATCGGCAACTCGCTCACCTACAAGGTTCCCCTGCTGGAATCGTGCGCAGGTCTCCTGGTGGTGCTCGCGGTCGTCCTGCTGGTCGACGTCGTTGCCCGTCTGTTGCCGAAAGTGCCGCACATCCTTGTCCTGGTCGTGGTCACGACTGTGCTCGGCATTCCCGGCCTGCTGCCGTTTTCCAACGCGATGATCGGCTCGGTCGACAAGCTGAACTTCCTGGCTTTCACGACCCCTGTGCTGACGCTCGCCGGCTTCTCGGTCGCTAAGGATCTTCCGATCTTCAGGAAGCTGAGCTGGCGTATCGTGGTGGTCTCGCTGACGGCTGCGGCGGGCACGTTTTTCGGTGCGACATTGATCGCCGAATTCTTCCATCGCTAACCCGCGAACAGATGGACCAACGCATGTCAGAGAAGTTTGGAATCGCCGACGATGTCTGTGCCCGCATGCTGGATTGGCGCCATGACATCCATGCCAACCCGGAAACCGCGTTCCAAGAGCACCGCACCGCCCAGCTCGTGGCCGATGCGCTGATGGAGATGCAGATTCCGGTCCATCGCGGCCTCGGCGGCACCGGCGTGGTCGGAACGCTGAAGAATGGCGAAGGCCCGACGATCGCGCTGCGCGCCGACATGGACGCGCTTGATCTACAGGAACTGGGGGACCGCGCCCACAAATCAACCCGGGCCGGCAAAATGCACGGCTGTGGCCACGACGGCCACACCACAATGCTGCTTGGCGCCGCCGTACAGCTCGCCCGCCGCCGGCCGTTCCGCGGCACTGTTCACTTCGTGTTCCAGCCCGCCGAGGAGAATGAAGGCGGCGGCAAGAGGATGGTTGAGGAGGGGTTGTTCAAGATGTTTCCCGCCGACGCGGTCTACGGGATGCACAACATTCCGAATATCCCGCGAGGAAAATTCGCGATCCGGACCGGCATTGCGACAGCCTTCCTCGATACGTTCGAGATCGTCGTGACCGGGAGCGGTTGTCATGCCGCGACGCCGGAGAAGGGCATCGACCCGATCCTGGTGTCGGCCGATCTCGTCTCCGCGCTACAAGGCATCGTGAGCCGCCGCATCGGTGCCATGGACGCCGCCGTCGTGAGCGTCACACAGATCCATGGCGGCGACACCTGGAACGTGGTGCCCGAAACCGTCACATTGCGCGGTACGGTCAGAACGCTGGACGCCGAGATACAGGATCAGGTCGAGGCTGCCATGAAGCAGGTCTGCGCCGGCGTGGCGCAAACCCATGGCGGAAAGATCGATCTGAGCTACATGCGAGGTTATCCGGGAGTGATCAACACGCCCGCCGAAGCGAATGCCGCGGCGTCGGCCGCCGCAAACCTCGTCGGCGTCGAACAGGTGCAAACCGACATCAAGCCGGCGATGGGATCGGAGGACTTTGCGTTCATGCTGCAGGAGTGCCCAGGCGCTTACATCTGTATCGGCGCGGGCGAGACCGCCAATGATCCGCCGTTGCACAACCCGTACTATGATTTCAATGACGCCATCCTGCCGATGGGCGCCGCGTATTGGGTCGAGCTCGTCAAGCAACAACTGCCTGCTGCCTGATGCTTTCGGTCTTCGACATATTCAAGATCGGCATCGGCCCCTCAAGTTCGCACACGGTGGGGCCGATGCGCGCGGCCGGCCAATTCGTCCGCGCGCTCGAGCGCGATGGCCTGCTTTCCAGAACGGTACGGGTCCGCGCCGATTTCTATGGCTCGCTGGGCGCGACCGGGCGAGGGCATGCGACCGATCTCGGCGTGATCCTCGGCCTGCTCGGCGAAAAGCCCGATACGGTTGATCCGGCCGAGGTGGCTCCGCAGCTTGCGGACATTCGGCGCTCCGGCGAGCTGCGGCTGCTCAACGTTCATCCGGTCCCGTTTCGGCGCGGGCACGATATCGTGTTCAAGCCCGACAGCGCACTCCCGGAACATCCCAATGGAATCCGCCTCGTGGCGTTCGCGGCCGACGGCAGTCTGCTGGCGGAACGCCACTACTTCTCGATCGGCGGCGGATTCGTGATCGAGCGTGGCCTTGGCGACGCGGCTGGCGGCGCAGGCGCCGAGCTCCCGGTCTGGCCGTATCCGTTCGGCACTGGCGCCGAGCTGGTTGCACGTGCGCAGTCGAGTGGTCGCTCGATCGCCGACATGGTGCTCGCCAACGAGTGCGTACATCGCACCGACGCGGACGTCCGCGCCGGCCTCCTGAAGATCTGGGAGACGATGAAGCAATGCGTCGACCGCGGCTTCGGAATCGACAATGCCGGCGCGGCCGAACCGTTGCCCGGGCCGCTCGGCATTCGCCGTCGCGCACCGGCGCTCTACCGCGAACTGTCGGCCCGCAATAGCGACACCGAGAGCGTCGATCCGCTGGCGGCGATGGACTGGGTCAACGCCTTCGCGATGGCGGTGAATGAGGAGAATGCAGCACGCGGACGGATCGTGACTGCGCCGACCAACGGCGCCGCCGGCGTGATCCCGGCCGTGCTGCACTACTACGTCAAGTTCTGTCCGGGCGCGACCGACGACGGCGTCGTGACGTTCCTGCTCACCGCGGCCGCGATCGGCATGCTGTACAAGGCGAATGCCTCGATTTCCGGCGCGGAAGTTGGCTGTCAGGGCGAGGTCGGCGTCGCCTGTTCGATGGCCGCAGGCGGCCTGACGGCCGTGCTCGGCGGTGCGCCGGCCCAGGTCGAGAACGCCGCCGAGATCGGGATGGAGCACAATCTCGGACTCACTTGCGATCCCGTCGGGGGCCTGGTGCAGATCCCTTGCATCGAGCGCAACGCGATGGGCGCCGTCAAGGCCATCAACGCCGCCCGAATGGCGCTGCGTGGTGACGGCAAGCACTATGTATCGCTTGATGCCGTCATCAAGACGATGCTGCAGACCGGCGAGGATATGAAGTCCAAATACAAGGAGACATCGCTGGGCGGGCTCGCGGTGAACGTCGTGGAATGCTGAAGCACGGCGGTGCCGGCGAATTACCTCGATAGCGAACTCGGCATGATTGGATACGATCCGCGCGCTGTCCCAAGGTTGGGGATAGGGGAAGCCGGCCAGTTGCTGCCGGCATTGCGAATGATTTCGATTTGAGCAAGACTTTAGGTCCAAGGAGGTAGACGACCATGAGCGCTGGAAGGCGCCTGCGAGACGCTGTGCCGGAATGCCAATTGCCGCCGGATTTCGACCAGCATGTATATTCGGCGCAGTTGATTGCTGCCATCATCGCCGAGCTCGGCAGGCAACAGGTTCGATCGTCCGTGGCGCTGGCGGGCACCGGCTTGACCGAGGATCAGCTCGAAGCTCATACGACGCGTATCTCGTACCGGCAGATCGACATCGTGATTCGCAATGCACTGCGGCTGTCGAACGAACCGACGGTTGCGCTCCGCGCCGGACAGCGCATGCGCGTGACCGCGCACGGAATGTACGGATATGCTTTGCTGAGCAGCGCGACCTATGACGATGCGCGCGCCTTCGCCAATCGATACCTTCGGGTCGTCGGCCCGCTGTGCGATGCGAAATACTCGTATGACGGCGCGGCGGTCGTCTGTGCGTTCGAGCCGTTGCATTGGCCGAATCCGACGCAAGACGTGCATCGCTTCGCGGCCGAGTTCGCCCTGTCGTCGCATTTGACGACGATGAAGGACCTGGCGGGCGAGTCGTTCTGCTTCTCGCGGATTTCCCTTGCCTATGGTGAACCGGCGCATGCCGACGCCTACCAGATGTTCTTCGACTGCCCGGTCCAGTTTCGCCAGCGCGGCAACGAGTACAGATATCAGCTGTCTCAGGCCGACGGTCCGGTGGCGCTGGCGGATTCCCGCACCCACGGAATGGCGCGCGAGATGTGCGAGCAGGTGCTGTCCGAGGTCAATCATGCAGGCGGCATCGCCGCCGATGTCCGGCGGGTCCTGATCGAGCAGCCCGGCAGGTATCCGAACATCGAAGCGATCGCCGAGCGGCTGTCGATGCATCCGCGTGCCCTGCGGCGGAGGCTCGAAGCGGAAGATACATCGTATCGTGAGCTGCTCGCCGAGGTGCGGACGCGGCTAGCGATGGAATATCTGCGCAAGACCGCGATGACCAACGAGGAGATCGCGAGCCGGCTGGGCTATAGCGACGCCGCCAACTTCCGGCATGCCTTCATCCGCTGGACCGGCAAGAGCCCGTCCGATTTCCGGGTCTCTTCGCCGGTGTGAAGGCCGTGCGGGCGGCGCAGCGCTGTATGTGACCGCTCGTTACTCCACGCTGTCCATAAGTCACCTCCGAACCGGCCTCGTCGAACCTCCTCGTGGTCGAACTCGATGCATAGATTGGCCATCGACGGCAAATGCGATGGCTCGTCAGGGAGTTGGAAGCGTGTCGGGCGCTGATCGCTTCTGCTCGGGGGCGTCCTCCGAACCTCAGCTGCGCCACACCGCCGCTGTGGTGCCCCCCGGTTCGGGCGCCTCGAGACTGGCCGCGCCTCTCATTCGAGGGCGCGGCCTTTTCTCGTGCGTGCGGTGAGGGCGGCAGGCGCCGCCTTGCGGTCAGCGCATCACGCCAGGACCTTGCTTTCGCGCATCCCGGCGATGGCCGCGTCATCGTAGCCGGCCTCGCGCAGGATCTGCGTGCTGTGCTCACCGACCGCGGGCGCCTTGCGCGGCTTCACCTTGGTTGCACCGTCGACAAAGAACGGGCTGTCGATGGTCAGCATCTCGTCGTTCTCGAACGGCACCAGCACGCCGGCCGACAGCATTTGCCGGTCGGCGGACAGGTCGCCCATCTCGGCAACGCATTCGAAGACGATGCCTGCTTCATCGAGGCGGGCTCGCCATTCGTCCCGGTCACGCGTCGCGAATGCCGCGTCGAACAGGGCGATCAATTCGGAGGAACGGGCGAAGCGATCGGCCTGCTTGGCAAAGCGCGGATCAGTGAGCAGGTCGTTGAGGCCGAGGCATTTCGCCACGGTCGGAAAGTCGCGCTGCTCGTTGACGATCGCGAGCAGCAGCCAGCGGCCGTCGCGGCAGCGGTAGTAGCAGCCGAGCGCATTGAACAGATTCTCGCGCGGCGGCCGCGGCGTGAACGTCGCCCCGCACAACGCCGCCTGCGCCATGATGCCGTTCGACCAGACGCCGTTGGCGAGCAGCGAGGAGCCGACCTGGGTGCCGCGTCCCGTGCGCTCGCGCTGATACAGCGCCACCGCGACGGCCGCGAACAGCGAAACGCCCGACGGGTGATCGCCCATGCCGGCCAGCGCCCGCGCCGGCGGCGTGCTGGCGTCGCTCCGCACCATGTCCATCAGGCCTGAGCGCGCCCAGTAGGCCGTGACATCGAAGCCGGGCTTGCCCGCCTCGTCGCCGGTCTCGCCATAGCCGGTGAAGGAGGCGTAGATCAGCCGGTCGTTCGCCGCGGCAAGCCGCTCGTAGCTGATCGCGAGCTTCCTGCGGACCGCGAGCGGATAGTTGGTGATGAAGGCGTCGGCGGTGGAGGCGAGGCGATGCAGCACCGCCTGGCCCTCGGGCTTCGACAGGTCGAGCGCAAGGCCGCGCTTGTTGCGATTGTCGAGCAGCCAGCCATAGGGCTGGTCGGATCTCGGCATGCCCGGCAGCTTCGGCACCTGACGGAACGCGTCGCCTGCACCGGGCGGTTCGATCTTGATCACGTCGGCGCCGAAGTCGCCGAGCAGCGTCGCGGCGGTTGGCGCGGCGATGAAGCTGCCGCAGTCGATGACCTTCAAACCTTCGAAGATGCTCATGTGAGTTCGTCTCCGCTTGATGCCCGGGATCAGCTGTTGTCCGTCGGCCAGGTTGGCCTATTCCGAAACGTGGCGGCCGCCTCTGTCTGCGAATGCGCGCAGGCCTGCGGGTGAGCCGGTCATGTCCCGTTCCTGCCGTTGCGTGCCGCCAGCACGTGCAGCAGCGCCACCTGCGTGTCGTCGCGTTCGCGCTCCATCCGCGGGATCGGCGTCTTGCCGAAAGATGCCGCGGCCTGGTCGATGATCTTGCGCTGCAGCGCCTCGTCGAGATCGACCTGCAGAATCACCTTGAACGACGCGGCCATGTTCTTGCCGAGGTGCTGGAAGAACGATTCCAGCCCGTTCGGTCCACCACCCATGTGGAACGAGCTGAACGGCCCGTTCACCGCCCAGCGCAACCCGATCGAGCTGGTGACGACGTCGTCCAGCTCGTCGACCGTGACGACGCCTTCCTGCACGAGATAGCAGGCCTCGCGCATGATCGCGCGCTGCAGCCGGTTGGCGACGAAGCCCTGGATTTCCTTCTTGAGCACGCGCGGCACCTTGCCGAGCGCCTCGTAGAACGCCACGGCGTCGGCGGTGGCCTCTGGATCGGTGCGCTCGCCGGGAACGATTTCGACGAGCGGGATCAGATGCGGCGGGTTGAAAGGATGGCCGACCAGCAGCCGGCTTGCATCCTTCATCTCTTTCGCCTGTTCGGTGGCTGGCCGCGCCGAGCTCGACGACAGCAGCAATGCATGTTTCGGCACCGTTGCCTCGATTCGTGCCCAGAGCTGCTGCTTCCACTCGGGCTTCTCCGGCCCGTTCTCCTGCACCAGGTCGGCGCCGGCGACGGCGCGCGCGAGGTCCGGCTCGAAGCGCAGGTTGCGCTCCAATCCCTCATGCGGCAGGCCGAGCTTCAGCAATGTCGGCCCGATCTTGATCAGGGCGTCCTTGACCGTGGCCTCGATGCCGGGCTGCGGATCGTTGATCACGACATTGAGCCCGTGTGCGAGAAACAGCGCCGCCCAGGAGGAGCCGATGACACCGGCCCCGATGACGCACACATTGCGATAGCGGTTGAGCGCCGCGGCGCGATCTGCGGATGATGGCATGGCTTCCTCCGACGTGCCCGCTTATCGCGGCTGATCGAGATAGTTGTGGCAGCGCTTGGCGCGGGACAGCGTCAAGTCGGTCATGATGTGGCTACACGCGACGATCTCGCGCACCGGAAAATCGGCCATCGGGGCCAATGCGTGGGCGAACAGCTCCAGCCGGGCCGGGCCGGTCCAGGCGCCCTTGACGGTGATGTCGGTGATCTCGGAGCGCAGCAGTTCGCAGATGCGCGGCTCGCCCGCCGGCTTCGGACTGTCATAGGTCCACAGGATCTTCAGCATGAAGGTCGGTACGCAGATCTCGGCCTTTGCCTTTTCGAGGTCCAGCGCGCGGTGCTTGTAACCCATCGTCGCGGTGGCCACGCGCAAGCTGCCGTAGTCCATGGTGCCGACCAGGGTGTCGGAATCGACATAGAGCTTCGGCTTGCCGATCACCTTGGGATAACCGCTGATCTCGCGCCCCGATGCCAGCGCCGGCAGGTTGTCGAGGTACATCGCGTGAAGGTACTCGCCCTTCTCGTCGCCATAGCGCACCTGGACGGCCTGGCCGCATTCGGTGTAGTCGCCGAGACCGGAGGTGTCGGGCATCCGCATGATCTCCCAGCGAACCAGTGGATCGTCAATCTCCAGCGGCTCGGGAACGACTGCGCGCAACGCCTCGATGTCGGTGCGATACAGGATGTTGAGGTATTCGCGGTTGTTGAAGCGGAACGGTCCGCGGGGAAATGCCGGGGCACCGATCGGTGTCGTCAGCTGCTTGAGAACGTCTTCCCGTCGCATCCGCTCCTCCCTTGTTGGCGCTTGCCGTGGTCCGTACCGCCTCCGGGTGCGTGCCGGTTGTCGAGCAAGGCGTCGCGAGCCTAGCGATCTCGGCAAACGGAGAAAGGTGCGATTGGACCGCCGACCGGGTGATTTCCGGACGCGGGTTGCGGCGCGCGCGCGTGGATACGCGATTATTGCGTCGCGTACGGGATCGGGCTTACGTTCGACCGATCGTCAATCGTGGAGCAGGAATGCGCGGAATGCCAGGGACATGCGGTTGCAATGACTAGGCAAGAGTCGCACCTACGCCAATCGCCGGGTCGAATGCTCCCCGGCTTCGCGCAGCGAATATTCCCGCCGCATTCGATCGCAGCCATCGCGGCCGAGCTTCGTGAGCAGGGCATTGATCCATCTGAGGTTCTGGAGGGCACCGGGCTCGCGATCGGCCAGCTCGAATCCCATACGACGCGCATATCGTATCGGCAGCTCGACACGGTGATCCGCAACGCGCTGCGGCTGGCAGGCGACCCGGCTATCGCGCTGCGCTCGGGAGCGCGAATGCATGTCACCGCCTATGGCATGTACGGGTACGCGCTGCTGAGCAGTGCAACGCACGCGGAGGCGCGCGACTTCGCTGCGCGATACATCCGTGTGGTGGGGCCGTTCTGCGATTTCGACCTCTCATACGATCGAGAGACGGTGGTGGCGACGTTCCAGCCCATGCACTGGCCGAATCCGACCGAGAGTGTGCATCGCTTCGCGGTCGAGTTCGCACTGGCCGCGCATCTGACGACGATTCGCGACCGCTCGGGCCAGGGCTTCGGCTTCTCGCGCGTGCTGCTCGACTATACGCCGCCGCCGTCCGCCGCGGCGTATCGTGATCTCTTCGGGTGCCCGGTTTTGTTCAATCAGCATCATTGTGGATACGAATACATACGCAATGACGGCCCACGGGCGCTGGCGAATCCGCGAACCCACGCCATGGCGCGGGAGATGTGCGAGGAGATCCTCGGCGAGGTGAATCGCGCCGGTGGCGTTGCTGCCGATATCCGCCGGATACTGATCGAGCAGCCGGGTCGTTACCCAAGCATCGAGGCGATCGCCGAACAGCTCGATATCTATCCCCGCGCGCTGCGGCGCAGGCTCGAGGCGGAGGGAACCTCATATCGCAGCCTGCTTTCCGAGGTGCGCATGCGGCTCGCGATCGAGTATCTGCGCAAGACGCGCATGACCAATGAGGAGATCGCAAGCCGCCTCGGCTACAGCGACGCGGCTAACTTCCGCCACGCCTTCTCGCGCTGGACCGGCAGGAATCCATCCGAATTCCGCGGCGAGGAGGGTCTTTGACCCCGAGATATCTGGGGGGCTTCGCCAGCTGTGTCCGGAGTTCACCGCCAAATTGGTTCAATCGAACCTTTTGTGCGACCGAAGCGCGCGTAAGCTCGGCACCGTGGTTGCGCTCACGATCGCGTTCTCCCAACCTGGACCGCCCTCCCTCGGCGGTCTTTCTTTTGGCCGGTCTTGTCCGGAACTCACCTGCAAACGCGACCAATCGAACCTTCTGCTGCCCGGTCCGGCTGACTAGCCTCACTTCAGCTTGCGGGCACCGGATTGCGGGACCCGAAGCAGGCGCGGAAGGCGGACGAGGACGCTCGTGTATCACCCGTCACCAAATCTCCTGCAGTGTCTCTATTCGCCGCAACGGATCGCGGCGGTGGTGCACGTCCTGGCCGAGGAGGGGATCTCAGCGTCGCGCGCGCTCGGCGCGACCAATTTGAGGCGTGCTGACCTCAGGGATTCGTCGGTACGTGTCTCCTACCGGCAGGTCGAGACGGTATTTCGCAATGCGATGCGGCTGTCACGGAATCCGGCGATCGCGTTTCGCGCCGGAGAACGAATGCATGTCATGGCTTACGGCATGTACGGCTATGCCATGCTGAGCAGCCCGACGCGGGCCGGAGTCATTGACTTTGCGGCCAAGTATGGTCGGATCCTCGGAACGGTCGCCGACATCGACTTCACCCGCAAGGGCGATACGGTGAGCTGTCTGCTCGAGCCGTTGCTTTCGCGCGATCCGGCCGATGACGTCTATCGGTTCGCGCTTGAGTTCGCCTTTGCGACCTATCAGACGCTGAGCCGCGACGTCTATGGCAACTCGTTCCGCTTCTCGAAGCTGAGCGCCGCCTATGCGTCGCCGCCGCACGCCGGGACCTACGACCGCATCTTCCAGTGTCCGGTCGAGTTCGGCCAGCGCAGGAACGCGCTGGAATTCGACACTGCCTGGATCGACCGTCCGGCGGTCTGCCCCGACGAGATGACCAGGGCGATGGCCGGCCGAATCTATGATCAGCTTCTCGATCCTGTCGCGCGGGACGACGGTCTTGCTGCCGACATCCGGCGACGGCTCGTCGAGCATCCCGGCCGCTTCCCGAGTATCGAGGCGATGGCGGCGGAGCTTGCAATCCATCCACGGACGTTCCGCCGCAGGCTGCAGCTGCAGCGGAAAACCTACCGGCAGATCGTCTCCGAGGTCCGCATGCAGCTCGCGGTCGGTTATCTGCGCAACACGCAAATGACCAATGACGAGATCGCCGCGCGGCTTGACTACAGCGACGCGGCGAACTTTCGCCACGCCTTTGTCCGCTGGACCGGCAAAAGCCCGTCGGACTTCCGCGACGGCCGGGCGCCAGGCATCGCAGCAGGCGCGCAAGATTCATTGGCGGATGTCCCAAACTAACCGGTCAAGCGGGCCAATTGCACCTTTTACGGGTCTGACCTGCTCGATAGCGTTTTGAGACCAAGAAGATGCGCGGTTGCGCGATCGGGGTCTGCATGGCGCCGCTCGCGGCGCCGGGCAGTAATCATAAAATGTCGGGTCGTGCGGGACACACCGCGTGATCCGGGAGGGGACATTCTGACATGAATATGGTCGTCGACCGCTCTGCGCCGCCGTCGCAATTGCTGCTCGCGCTCGAGGTGCGCGGGATCTGGGAGCTGCAGGCGTTCTTCGCAAGCTATCCGCTGCTTCGCCGCGCGCCGCGCGGGGACGGACATCCGGTCCTCGTCTTGCCGGGGCTCTCCGCCAGCGATATCTCGACGCGACCGTTGCGCGCCTACCTGAAGGCGCAAGGCTATGCGGTCCACGGCTGGAAGCTCGGACCCAATCGCGGACCGCGTCCCGGCGTCGAGGCTGCCATGGACGCAAGGCTGGCCGAGCTCGCCGAGCGATACGGTCGCAAGGTCAGCCTGATCGGCTGGAGCCTCGGCGGTGTGTTTGCGCGCGAGATTGCACGGCGCGCGCCCGATCTGGTCCGCCAGGTGATCACGCTCGGCAGCCCGTTCGCCAATGAGCCGAAGGCAAGCAATGCCTGGCGTCTCTACGAGATCCTGAGCGAGCGCCAGGTCGACGACTGGCCCGACAGGGACATCATGAAGTTGCCGCCGCCGGTACCGAGCACGGCGATCTACTCACGCACCGACGGCATCGTCTCGTGGTGGGGGTGCCGCGAGCAGCATGCCGAGCGGACACAGAACATCGAGGTCGAAGGCAGTCATTGCGGGCTCGGGCACAATCCGGCCGTGCTCTATGCGATCGCGGACCGCCTCGCGCTCGGGGAGGATGAATGGTCGCCATTCGACCGCAGCGGTCTTCGCGGCATGGTGTACCCGGATCCGGATCGAGCCGATGACAGCGCCGCCCTGTTCCGGCCGCGCTGGGCGGCCGCCTGACGCGCAGTCCACGGGACGGCGTTTCGCCGCCGCCAGCCAAGTACCGCAAGGAGGACGTCGATGGGGACCGATGACAGGCAATCCGACACAGCCGGCACGGGAGCGATGCCGTGGCTCGGGGACCTGAAGAAAATGGCCGAAAAGTTCACGCTGCCCGGGTTCGATATTGCTGCCCTGGTCGAGTGGCAGCGCAAGGACATGGAGGCGTTGGTTGAGGCCAACAGACAGGCCTACGAAGGCGTCCAGGCGCTGGTCAGCCGGCGCAACGAGATCCTGCAAGAGACGCTCGCGCAGTGGCAGGCGGCGATGCAGGGCTTCGCAAGCGGTGAAGCTATGACGAAGCAGACGGAGACTGCCAAGCAGCAGGTCGAGAAGGCGGTCGCGGATTTCCGCGAGCTGTCGCAGCTGGAAGCGCAGGCGCGCAACAACGCCTGGAAGGTCATGCAGGACCGCATGCAGGAGAACTTCGCGAACCTTCAGACGCTGTTGCAGCCGAAATAGCGCTGCGCGTGTGAGGCGTAAACCATCGGGGGAAAGCCATGAGTCTGGCCAAGTTGCAGGACTTGACGGGGCGCGTTGCGCTCGTTACGGGCGGATCGCGGGGTCTCGGTCTTCAGATCGCCGAGGTGCTGGGCGAACTCGGCGCCAAGGTCGCGATCACCGCGCGAAAGCGGGATGAGCTTGATGCCGCGGCTGCTCACCTCAAGGGGCTTGGCATCGAGGCGCTTCCGGTGGTGTGCGATATGGGCAGGCTGGAGACAATCCCGCCGATGATCGAGCAGGTCGTGGCTGCGCTGGGCCCGATCGACATCCTCGTCAACAATGCCGGTACGTCCTGGGGCGCCGCCACGATCGAGCATACGCTCGACGGCTGGAACAAGGTGATCAACCTGAATGTGACCGCGATCTTCGTCGCCACCCAGGAGGTCGGCCGGCGCTGCATGGTACCGCGGCGGAGCGGAAAAGTGATCAACATCGCCTCGATCCAGGGCCTCACCGGCTGCTATCCGGAAGGCACCCCGACGCTGGCCTACAACGCGAGCAAGGGCGCGGTCGTCAACCTGACCCGCACGCTTGCCAATGAATGGGCGCCGCTCGGCATCAACGTCAACGCGATCGCGCCAGGTTATTTCCCGACCAAGATGACCGCACAGCTCGACCAGAGCGCGACCGCGCATATGGCGCCGATGAATCGCGAGGGTGGCCCGGAGGACCTCAAGGGCGTCGCCGCGCTGCTCGCCTCCGATGCCTGTGCATTCATCACCGGCCAGACCATTGCGGTCGATGGCGGCGTGACCGCCGTCTGATCCGCAAGACCATAGAAGGGAGAGATCTCATGAACGATATGCCCTGGATCCGATCCTATCCCGACGGCGTGCGTTGGGACGTCGAGATAGCTCCCGGACCAGTGCAGAAGATATTGGGCGACGCCGTTGCCAAATGGCCGGATCGTCCCGCGATCGATTTCATGGGCAAGCGGATCACCTATGCCGAGCTCGGGCGGCTCACCGATCGTGTGGCCAAGGGCCTGCAGCTCCTCGGCGTCAAGCCGGGCGTCCATGTCGGCCTCTATCTGCCCAACACGCCGCACTACATCATCTCGTTTTTCGGCATCCTCAAGGCAGGCGGCACGGCGGTGAACTATTCGCCGCTGGACGCTGCCAAGGTGCTCGAACACAAGATCGAGGACAGCAAGACCGATATCCTGATCACGCTCGACATGGTTTCGCTCTATCCGCAGATGGCGGCGATGCTGGGCAAGACAAGATTGAAGAAGCTGGTGGTCGGGTCGCTCGGCGAGATCACGGCTGACCCCGACACCGTCGTCAACCAGATGAAGGCGGCCAAGCAGCTGAGCGACGTCGCCTGGGACGATCATCACATCAGCTTCGGCCAGCTGACGCACAATGATGGTGTCTACCAGGCCTATCCGATCGATAATCCGCGCGAGACCATCGCCGTGCTGCAATACACCGGCGGGACGACGGGGCTGCCGAAGGGGGCGATGCTCACCCACGCCAATCTGACCAGCGCGTGCCAGCAGTACCGGGCGACGACGGCCGGCTCGCCACCGGTGCTGGTCGACGGGCAGGAGCGCTTCCTGGCAGTGTTGCCGCCGTTCCACATCTATGCGCTTTCTGTGAATGTGCTGTTCGGCGTCCTGATGGGCGCGGAAATCATCCAGCATGTCCGCTTCGATCCAAAGGCCGCGCTGGAGGAAATCTCGACCAAGTCGGTCAGTGTCTTCTGCGGGGTGCCAACCATGTTCACCGCGCTGATCAACCATCCGGAGACGCCGAAGCATAGCTTGCGCGCGCTGAAATATTGCGGATCCGGCGGCGCGCCGTTGCCGCTCGAGGTGGCGCAGCAATTCGCCTCGATCACCGGCTGCAATTTGAGCGAAGGCTGGGGCATGACCGAGACCTCGCCGAGCGGCACCTACACGCCGGCGCAGCACGGCGCCATGCGCAAGGCCGGCTCCTGCGGCATGCCGATGCCCGGAATCGTCATCAAGTTCCTCAATGTCGACGACAGCAGCAGCTATGTGCCGCTCGGCGAACGCGGCGAGATCTGCATCAAGGGCCCGAACGTGATGAAGGGCTACTGGAACAAGCCGGACGCGACGGCCGAGGTGACTACTGCAGACGGCTACATGCGCACGGGCGACGTCGGCTACATGGACGAGGACGGCTTCATCTTCATCGTGGACCGCACCAAGGACATGCTGCTGTGCAGCGGCTACAACGTGTATCCGCGCGTGCTCGAAGAGGCGATCTACAAATATCCGGCGGTCGAGGAGGTCGCCGTGATCGGCATCCGCGACGAGTATCGCGGCCAGTCGCCGAAGGCCTTCATCAAGCTGAAGGCGGATGCCAAGCCGTTCAAGCTGGAAGAGCTGCAGGCGTTCCTGAAGGACAAGCTCGGCAAGCACGAGATGGTGCAGGCGCTCGAAATCCGCGCCGAACTGCCGAAGACCGCGGTCGGAAAGCTATCGAAGAAGGAGCTGTACGACGAGGAGGAGCGCGCCGCCCGGGCGCAGGCCTGAGATCGCCTGCGCGAACCGGATCGGCAGCGGCGGACAGGTGTCGCGCCTGGGCAATGACCGCGACGCGCCAGATATCGGCACGCCGTCATCAAGACGGCGATCGCCGTCACAACGTCAAGGGAGGGAAGAATGGATCAACTCAGCAGCATGGATGCATCGTTCCTGCATCTCGAAACGCCGGAGACGCCGATGCATGTCGGCAGCCTGATGATCTTCGATCTCCCCGAGGGTTATCAGGGCGACTACTACGAGGATGTCAAGGAGATGCTCGGCAAGCGTCTCCATCTCTCGGCATTGCTGAACCGCAAACTGGCGCAGATGCCGTTCCAGCTCGCCGAGCCGGTCTGGACCGAGGACGATGATATCGAGCTCGATTACCACGTGCGGACCGTCACCTTGCGGCGTCCAGGCACCATGGCGCAGCTCGAGCAACTGGTCGCGCGGCTGCATGCCTCGCTGCTCGATCGCAGCCGTCCGCTGTGGGAGATGTATGTCATCGATGGCCTCGAGAACGGCCAGGTCGCGTTCTACACCAAGGCGCATCACAGCGGCGTCGACGGCAAGGCCGGTGTGGAGCTCGCCAAGGTGCTCTATGATGTCTCGCCCAAGATGCGCGAGGTGCCGCCGCCACGGCGCAAGCGCGCCTCCGGGCAATACCAGCTCGGCGTGACCGAGCTACTGCAGGCGGCGGCCAACAATGCGGCCCAGCAATACCGCAAGCTCGCGGAGCTGCTGCCGACGGCGGCCAAGGCGCTCGGCACCGCCGCCACCGTGATGGCCAGCCAGCGCTCACAGAAGGGGGAGCGCTCGCTCAGCCTTGGACTGGCTCCGAAGACGGTGTTCAACGATTCCATCACCAACCAGCGCTCCTACAGCACGATGTCGCTGCCACTTGCCGACATCAAGGTCCTGGGCAAACGTGTCGGCGGCACCGTCAACACCATCGTCATGGCGATGTGCAGCATCGCGCTGCAACGCTTTCTCGCCGAGCGCGGCCTGCTGCCCAAGGAAGCCCTGATCGCGATGGTGCCAGTCAGCCTGCGTGCCGAAGGCGACAAGGCGATGAACAACCAGGTCTCGGCGGTACGCGTCGACCTGGCGACCGATATCGATGACCTGCCGACCCGGTTCAAGGCAATCCACGCGTCATCCGAGGCGGCCAAGGCAGTCGTGCGCGAGCTCAAGCCGGTGCTCGGCGTCGATGTGCCGATCACGGGGTCGCCGTGGCTGATGACGGGGCTCGCCTCGCTGCTTGGCCGCTCCAACCTCGCCAGCCGCATGCCGGCAGCGGGCAACGTGCTGATCTCCAACGTGCCGGGACCGGGGCAGCACCTCTACATGGCCGGCGCACGGATGGTGCATTATTTCCCGGTTTCGATCCCCTATCACGGCAGCGCGCTGAACATCACGGTGCACAGCTATGCGGGACTGCTTGAGTTCGGTCTGACCGCATGCCGGCGCGTGCTCTCGCAGGACGAGTCCTACGAGATGATCGAGCACCTGCGCGCCGCCCTGCGCGAGATCGAGGCTCTGCCGTCGGTCGAGGCCGAGATCGTCGAGCTGCAACCTGCGGCTCAAGCGAAGGCGCCATCCGCGACCGCGGCGTCGGTGACGGTCATCCAGACCGACGAGGTGCCACCGGCCGCCGCAAACGACAAGGCGAGCCGGGCCAGCTAGGCGCGGAGGCCTTCAACGCTTCACATCGCCGGAGCCGGGACGCCACCGCGGTCTCCCGCCCGGCGCCGGAATCAAAAGAACATTTGGAGGAAACTAGGATGCACCCACCCGCCGCAAAGGGATCGCTGTCGGTATTGGAAAGTCCGGCGCATAAATCCCTGTTCTCGAAGATCGATTGGCGCCTGATCCCGCTTCTGCTGATCGCCTACATGATCGCCTATCTCGATCGCATCAATATCGGCTACGCGCAGCTGCAGATGAAGCAGACATTACCGTTCGACGATGCGGTCTACGGTCTCGGCGCGGGCATCTTCTTCGTCGGATATTTTCTGTTCGAGGTGCCGAGCAACCTGCTGCTGGAGAGGATCGGCGCGCGCAAGACCCTGCTGCGCATCATGGTGCTGTGGGGACTCGCGGCATCCGCCATGATGTTCGTGTCGACGCCGTTCCAGTTCTATGTCGTCCGGTTCCTGCTCGGCGTGTTCGAGGCCGGCTTCTTTCCCGGCGTAATCCTGTACTTCACCTATTGGTATCCGTCGGCGCGGCGCGGGCAGGTGATCGCCACCTTCATGTCGGCGACAACGATCGTGTCCGTGATCGCCGGTCCCTTGTGCGGCTCGATCCTGAAGTATTTCGACGGTGCCGGCGGCCTTCATGGCTGGCAGTGGCTGTTCCTCGTCCAGGGTCTGCCGGCGCTGATACTCGGCATCCTGGTCTACGTCCTGCTCGAGGACAAGCCCGCGCAGGCCGCGTGGCTCTCGAAGGACGAGAAAGCCCTGCTCGAGGACACCTTCCAGCACGATGAGAAGGACATCGAGAGCGAACCCTCGGGAACGTTCGGGCAGATGCTCAGGGACCCCAAGGTCTATGTGTTGTCGTTCGTCTATCTGCTGCTGCTCGGCGCGACCTACACGATGGTGTTCTGGATGCCGACCCTGATCCAGAGCTGGGGCGTCAAGGATTTGTTCCTTGTCGGTGTTTATGCCGCGATCCCGAATGCCGCCGGCGTCATCGGCATGATCCTGATCGGCCGTCACTCCGACAAGTGGCACGAGCGCCGCTGGCACTATGCCGCCTGCGTCGCGATCGCCGCGTTCGGCCTGTTCGTCACGACGATGCTGCAGGGCAACCTCGTCGGATCGATCCTTGCGCTGTCCTTTGCGGTGATCGGCATTGCGTCGGCGACGCCGCTGTTCTTCGCGCTGACCAGCGAATACCTCTCCACCGGTGCCGCCGCCGGCGGGCTTGCACTGATCAGCAGCCTTGGAAACCTAGGCCCGGCCATCAGCCCCTCGATCAACGGCCTGATCGTGCGGAGTACCGGCGACAACATCTACAGCATGTACTTCGTGATGGCGCTCTACGTGCTGTCGGGATTGCTGTTGCTGCTGTCGATGCGGCCTGCGCCCAGTGCGCGCCTGGCGATGGCGTGAGGACGAAACGAGCGGCCCGGCCCGCACGGAGCCGGGTCGCTCGACGCTCCGCGGGAATGCTGCCGGTGATCGAGCGAATATTGGGACACATGCGATGAGGATCGTTCTGCTGGGGCCGCCTGGCGCGGGCAAGGGAACACAGGCGAAGCACCTGGTCGAGGAGTACGACATACCGCACCTTTCGACCGGCGACATGCTGCGTGCTGCGGTTGACGCGGACACCAGTATCGGACGGAAAGTCAAGGATACCATGGTGAGGGGTGGGCTCGTTCCCGATCAGCTCGTGATCGCCGCGGTGATCGAACGCATCTCGCAAGCCGATGCCAAGCATGGCTTTGTGCTCGACGGCTTCCCGCGAACGATGGCCCAGGCGGTCGGCCTCGACGATCTGCTCGATACCGAGGGTCTTGCGATCGACCATGTCGTCGAGCTCAAGGCCGACGAGACGGTGTTGCTGGACCGGATCGAGACGCGGGCCCGCGAGGCGAGAGCGCAAGGTGGCGCGGTGCGCGCCGACGACAATCACGAGACGCTCAAGCTGCGTATCGATGCCTATAACGAGCAGACCGCGCCGCTGGTCGACTACTACCGATCGCGAAACATCCTTCGAACCGTCGACGGACTGCAGCCGGTCGATGCGGTCGCCTTCGCCGTCGTCAAGGCGATCGGCCAAGATCGGTCGGTGATGTGATGCCGACGACGCAAAGTCGCGACCCTCGGCTGTCCGGCTATCCCGACCGGATCGAGGTGCTGGAGCCATTGCGCAAGTCGCTTGGCGAGGTGAAGGAGACGGCCGACCAGTTCGAGCAGGCCCAGCTGTTGTTGCGGGCGATCGAACGGTTCTCGCGCAGATATGCTGCCGACCGGAACTGCGGCGGTGCACCCGCCGAGCTGGCGCGGCGGCGGCTTGTCGCACGCGCCGTTCGTGGATTGCGCAGAACCGTTCTGGCAACGAAGGGAGGCGCCTCATGTCGGCGAGCGGAAATGAAGGTCAATGCGCGCTGGTGACCGGAGCATCGGGCGGCATTGGGCTCGAGCTCGCGCGCGTGCTCGCGGCCAATGGCCTCAGCCTCGTGCTGCTGGCGCGCAGCCGCGACAAGCTGCAGAAGCTCGCGCGCGAGCTCGAGGCAAGTTATGGCGCCAAGGTGACCATCGTGGCCGCCGATCTGAGCGAGCCGGCGGCGCCGCAGGCGGTGTTCGATTCGCTTGACGACGCCGGCGTGCGGGTCGACCTGCTGGTGAACAATGCCGGTCTCTTGCTCGAAGGACGCGTCGGCACAATCGGCCTCGACGATCAGTTGCGGCTGCTGCAGGTCAATGTCGTGGCCATGACGGCATTGACCCGTCTGTTCCTCGCGCCGATGCTCGAGCGCAACAGTGGACGGATCCTGAACGTTGCGTCGGTCGCGGCCTTCATGCCGGTGCCGAATCTTGCGGTCTATGCCGCGTCAAAGGCCTATGTGCTGTCGTTCGGCGAGGCGTTGTCGCAGGAGTTGAGCGGCAGCAAGATCACGCTGACGACATTGTGTCCCGGCGTGACGGACACCGGAATGGTCCAGGGCACCAATCTCGGCAACATGCCAAGCATGATGATCATGGATGCGAAGACCGTCGCACAGGAGGGCTACCGCGCCTGCATGGCAGGCAAGCCGGTGCATGTCGCAGGGCTTGCCAACGAGCTGGCGGTCCAATGGATCAAGTATCAGCCGAGTTGGCTGCTGCGGGCCATCGGCGGTGTGTTCGGAAAGGCCGCACCGCCGAACTGACGTTTCGTGCTCGCCGGCAATGCACGGCTGCACGGGCCATTCTTGACCATCAACAACGGACGCTACCCATGGGACGTGACGAGCAGACCGTCGAACCACCCTCGCTCGCGCTGCTTGCCGCGGAAGGGCGCGGCTTTCTCGACATCCCGGCGCTGATTGCCGTGGCGGCGCCGCTTCTGGCGACCGCGCCGCGGGGGCAACGCCATCCGGTGATGGTTCTGCCCGGGTTGGGCGCCGATGACCGGTCGACCTTGGCCATCCGCTCGTTCCTCGAGTTCCTCGGCTATCAGGTTCATGGATGGGGCCGCGGCCGCAATGTGCGCGCGCCGGATGCTGACCTCGCCGCCGTGGTGGCGCGAGTCCTCGAACTCGAAAAGCAGGGCGGCTCGAAGGTCAGCCTGGTCGGCTGGAGCCGTGGCGGCATCATTGCGCGCGAGGTTGCCCGGCAAATCCCGGCGGCGGTGCGGATGGTCATCACGCTCGGCAGTCCTTTCGCGGCGCCGGGGGCGAGCAATGTTCGCGCGATCTGGCGGCTTCTGACCGGCCAGAAATACCAGCCGCCGACGGCCGAACGGATCAGCCGCCTCGCGCAACCGATTCCCGTGCCGTCAACATCGATCTATACCCGCACCGATGGCGTGGTGGCGTGGCGCGCCTGCCTGGAGCAGGAGGGCGGAGAGCGCGAGAACGTCGAAGTGAACACGACGCATTTGGGGCTTGGCTTTCACGCGCCGGCGCTGTGGGTGATTGCCGATCGCCTCGCCCAGCCGGCGGGAACCTGGAAGCCGTTTCGTGCGCCTCCGCAGGTCGGAATCTGGTTTCCGACAGCGACGCGCCGCGATTGAGATCGAAAGGGCGCAGCTGCCTGAGGCTACCGCGCAGCGCTTCCCGGTGACCGCATCTCGGCGACCATCATCCGCAGCAGCTGCATTGCGGCGGGCGGCAGCGTGCGTCCCTGACGGGAGACCACGTGGGTGCGGCCACGATGCAGCAGCGCGTTCTTCATCGGGAGCGCCACCACCTTGGCGGCATCAGCCTCCGTCATCGCAAGGCGCGACGCCAGCGCATAACCAAGTCCGGCGGTCACGTAATGGGCGAGCGCATCGAACGAGGCGGTCGTGAACGCGAAATTGAGGCGAACGCCTTCGCTGATCTCGGCGGCCTGGACATGCTGGCGCAGGCCGAAATTCGGATGCATCGCGGCGCCTGGGTAAGGCGCGAGGTCGGCGAGCCTGAGCGGCCGGCCCAGCTGGGTCAGCGGGTGCCCGCGCGGTACGATAGCCTTGATCGGGTGCGGCTGCGAATGATGCGAGCGCAGCCGATCGTCGCGAGGCGGATTGAACAGGACGCCGATATGCGCGCGTTCTCCCACGACTTGCTGGACGATCTCGTCGGTACTGCCGATGTCGAGGCTGATCGTGATCTTCGGGTGGCTTTGCATGAAGCGGCACAGGCTGCTCTTGGCCAGCCAGTCGACATAACCTTCGCCCGTCACGAGATCGATATGACCCGACTCAACTTTGCGAATGCTGTCTATCTGCGCCAGCAGCGCCTGTCGTTCGCCCTGCTGGCGCTGCAGGTAGGCGGCCAGCAGTTGGCCGGCGTCGGTCGGCGCGACGCCGCGGCCCCGTCGTTCGAGCAGGCGCGCGCCACATTCCTTCTCGAGCAGGCCTAGCGCCCGGCTGACCGCAGAGGCGTCCATGCCGAGCGCGCCGGCGGCGCCGCGCACGGAGCCGCTATTGAGCACTTCCATGAAATAGTGCAGTCGGCGCGGCTCCAGCTTCGCATTCATCGGCATGTCCTGATCGTTGCAAGTCGCGCAACGAATATTCAATGGCATGGCCATTTATGCAAGTACGTGAATGTGGGCGCGCGACAACGGATCAGCGTCGGAAATCGTATTCGCGATCCGGGATTGGCCGGCTCGCTCGCGCCCGCAGGTTTCGGCGAACTTCAAGGCGATCCTGCCGTGGCGGACCGTTGAGCCTTGGCGGTTTGGCATGGCGTCGAGACAGGATCGTCTGGATTTTTTCCCAGACGCTTCCAGCCTTCGGAACAGCGAAAACTCGAAGATTCGAACGTGTCGCCTGAAGTCCTGCCAAGCTTTCCGACGTGACCGGCGGCGGCCCCTCCCTCGTCGAACCAGGATCGTCTCTTCAAGTCCGTTGCATAAGCAATGTGTCGCTTGGCGCAGTATCTGTCCGGACTTCGTCCGCAGATCAGCCGCTTGCTCCAATCTGGCGGAACATCTCATGTCGCGCAATCGTGCCTTGACTCACTGAGTGCGGCGAGCAGGGTGCTCCACGCAAAGGTGATAGAAAAGTTGTCCATAACAACACAGACAGATTGTCCGTTGTCGTTCGATGCTCCTTCTGGATCGCCGGCATTGTTGCACACCGGAAATGGTCCATCTATTGCTCGGAACGCTTTCGATCGCTTCACGAAGTTGATTGTTTTGCGATGACAGATATTCGAATACTCACCGCAGAGCCAGGAGCGATCGAAGTGGCTATCTGCGCGCGTTGGCGCGTCAATTCATTTTCAATGCTTCGTACTTCCTTCGAGGAAGAGCTAGGATCATTGCAACAATTTGCTGCCGATCGGAGCCTTGGCGTGCTGCTCGTCGCGAAAGCAGATGGTGCGCCGATAGGCGCCTGCCTTTTGGTTGAGTCCGAGTTCGAGCCGAATCACGATGTCGCACCATGGCTCACAGGTCTGTTCGTTGTCCCCGAACATCGCAATGAAGGAGTGGGCACCATCTTGGTGCGGGCGATTGAGGATCAAGCGCGGCAGCGCGGATTTTCGCGGCTAAACCTCTATACGTCAGAGGCAACCGGCTTCTATGCGCGGCTCGGATGGTCGACCGCCGATCGCACCAATTGGAGGGGCGTCGATGCAACTCTCATGGTTCGAGATCTATGAAGCGACCTCACGGGCTTTGGGTTCGGCAGTCGCGCCACCCTCCTCGAGGCATCGACAATCCGCCGACGGTAGGTGCCTCGGAGAGGCCCCTGGTCCCAACTTGTCCGCCGCAAGGGACAAAATGTCTGCCTTAAAGGCGGCCATCGCGCTCTAATTCATTGAATTTGCGTCGTCTTGGGATTTGGCGTGCTCTTTGCTCTGGGAGTGATCGGGTCAATGATCGTATGGCCGCTCGGTCCGGGTTGATCCGGGCGCGACCATCGTTTGAGGACTGTCAAATGGCGCTCGCGCGAGATCCCGATGGTCAGTATGAGGTTCACCGTCATGGAATCTTTTTCGTGATGTACAAGGATAATTCCGAGGTCACGTGCATGATCGCGCGCAGAGCTCTCAACGTGATGCGCGTTCGGTTTCATCCCATTCCAAGCGCGGAGGAATTCTTCCTTATGCGTCGAGCGCGAATCGAACGCGCCGCCAGCGACAAGTTTGAAAACCGTCAGTCCAGCGCCACCCGCGTGGTTTCGCTCGATCGGTTCGACGTGGATTTCTGAGCCAAACTCAGCTTTATAAATGATGCTACAACTCGACAAAGCGGCCGCGTTCCCTGCTCCGTCACAGGGAAGTCCTCCCGGATACAAAGCATCGATGTCCACAGCGATCAGGTCCGGTTGTTGGACACTCGGCGTGCTCTCGGGCATTTCCCGAGCCAATCCAATTGTTCGATGGTCAAAGTATCTGCTCCGGCCTGCCCGAGGCAGCGAAACTCGGACTAGCGCAGCTTTGCAGTCCGGGCATGAGAAGCAGCCCCGGATGTCGGGGAGGCTGCAATGATCGTGCGCTCCAAGCCCGGCTTCTGGGACGTTGCGTTTGCCGTCAATGGATCGATCTTGCCGCGGATCGCGCCGCATCTGGTCGCGATTGCTCTGATCAGTGTGTTGGCGATTTTTGCTGCCATGGAGCATCCGGGCATCTTCGCGCGCATCAGTGCGGTTCCGTTCACGCTGATCGGCATAGCGCTGTCGGTCTTCATGAGCTTCCGAAACAGCACATGTTACGCCCGCTGGTGGGAGGGACGCGAACTCTGGGGCAAGCTGATCATCGCCAGCCGCTCGTTCGCGCGTCAGATCTCCACCCTCGAAGACGACGACCGGCGCGTCCTGCTCCGCGGCCTGTGCGGCTTTTGCTGCGGGCTAACGGCACGCCTTCGGGGTGAAGACGAAGTGGCGGCAATCAAACCGTGGAGTGAGATCGACGCTGCTTCAGGCGGTCCCAACCCCACCAATGCCGTGCTCAACCAGATCGGGCTGCATTGTTTGATGCTGATGAAGCGGGATCGGATCGAGCCGATCCACTACGCCGTTCTGGAAAGGCAACTCACCGCGCTTTCCGACGTCCAGGGCGGTTGCGAGCGCATCGCGTCCACCCCGGTGCCATTCGCCTATTCGCTGCTGCTGCATCGGACCGCGCTGATCTTCTGCGTGACGTTGCCGTTCGCGCTTGCCGGATCGCTCGATTGGTGGACGCTGCTGCCCGTCCTGCTCGTCGCCTACACCTTCTTCGGTCTCGACGCGCTTGGCCATCAGCTTGAGGCGCCCTTCGGGTTGGAGCCGAATGCGCTCCCGCTTGACGCAATGAGACGAGCCCTCGAGCGCGAGCTGCTCGCTCTGCTCGGTGAGCGCGATCTGCCCGCTCCCATGGAGCCTGTTCAGAATGTGCTGATGTAATGCTAAACAAGTGGCATAGCGCATGCTGACGGCGCGGTGGCGTCAGGGCTAGTCGCGCAGACGGACGCGACATGCCTCGCGTGGAGGGCGCGACCCCGGCCTGGGGTAGTCTAAGGGTGGCCGGGGCCGCGCTTACTCCGCGCTGGCGTACCGAATGTCATTCAATGCTCAACGGCACGGAAGGTGCCGAAAGTAACGCTCCCGCCGGAAAGGGCGAAGTGCGCTCTAATCGCTCCAACGATTCAGTGTGGGGTGGCGGCGGGTCGCCAGGAAAGATCATTGGACCAGACGTAGATGGCTATGGCTGCCAGACATAAGGCGATACCGATCCAGAAAATGGGAGAATGATGGATTGGTCGCCGATCTCTCAAGGCGCGCTTCATCTCGATCCCTCATTGGCGCGAACAATCAACGAGTTTCAACTCACGTGAGGTTAAACGAAAGCGGCGTTGAAGTCATTTGTCATCACGTGGCTCACGTCGTTCATTGCGTCAGGCAAATGTCTGTCGGCGCTGAACCCATCCCACGCCCAATAGTAACGCGTTCAGGCTGGTTGGCATCGGCGCCGCGCCGGCGCGGCAGTTCTCGGTGGACAACTTGGCCAAATCTGTCGTGACAAATTGTCCATTGCCGGTAGCCAAGACCGCCTAACTCATTGATATGACGATGCGCTCAGACTGGCACGCCTGTTGCTAACCTTTCCTCGATGCACGTTTCACGGTTGGGCAAAAGAAGGAGATGAAAATGAACTGGGATCGCATCGAAGGAAACTGGAAGGCTGCAAAGGGTGCGCTCAAGGCAACATGGGGAAGCTGACCGACAACGACATTGATGTCATCAACGGTGACAGAGAGCGGTTGGAGGGCAAGCTGCAAGATCTCTACGGCATTGACAAAAACCAGGTCCGCAAAGAGGTCGACAAGTGGGCCAAGGAAGCAAATTGGGATTGATCCCGATTGATTGACCCCGGCGGATCCACGGCTGCTGCGAAGCAGTATCGATGCCCGATTGTTCGTAGAGCTCGCGCGCAATTGGACGCCGAACGCCATCACAACAGGTCGCTGCGCAGCGCTGATCGGCGGAGTGCGGCTTCAAGACTCTCTTGGACTGCGGAGATCTGCGCCTCGACGAGTGTGCCAAGCTACGACAGGATACATGAGGAGATACAATGTCGAAGGACCACGACAAGGCGTCGCACGGATCGCAGGACGCGCGACGTCACAAGATCGATCATCAAACGCGAAACGAGTGGCTTCACAGAGACGCGGGCCTTCAGGATGCGTGGCGTGCTTCCGGCATGACGCGCGACGACTTCATCCGGCACAACGAAGGTCTGATCGACAAGGTGATCGTCGCCAACCTCGATGAGGATCGATAAAGCGAGCCGGAAACGCGGCCCAGCGTGCTGCGGGTGATCTTATTCAGGTCACTCAGCTGAAGACCCTACTGAAGATCTGGCAATTGCGGAGTTGATTTATGTTGGACGGTAAGCCGCGCTTCAAGACGTATCATCATCCCGCCGGCGGTTGGGGTGCCGCCGCAGCGACTGCAAAGATTCTTCTCGAGCAGAGTGTGGTGACGAAGGGATCGCGCGCGCTTCTGTCGATGAACCAACCCGGCGGATTCAAGTGCTCGAGTTGCGCGTTTCCCGACGCGGAATGCAAGAAAACGCTCGATTTCTGCGAGAACGGCGCCAAGGCGTTGGCGTTTGAGGCAACGAAGTTTCGGGTCACACGAGAGTTCTTTGAACGGCACACCGTGTCCGAACTCATGGAGCGGCCGGACTACTGGCTCGAGATGCAAGGACGTTTGACGGAGCCGATGCGCTATGATTCATCGTCGGATCGCTACGTGCCTTGCAGCTGGGACGACGCGTTCGCCCTGATCGGCAAGCATTTGCGGGCTCTTGAAAGTCCGCACCAGGCCGAATTCTATACATCCGGCCGCACACCCAACGAAGCGGCGTTTCTCTACTCGATATTTGTCCGGGAGTTCGGAACCAACAATTTCCCCGACTGCTCGAACATGTGCCACGAGCCGACCAGCCGGGGCTTGCCGCCCTCGATCGGTGTCGGGAAGGGCACCGTTATCCTCGATGATTTCGAGCACGCCGAAGCGATTTTCGTCATCGGGCAGAACACCGGAACGAATTCGCCGCGGATGATGAGCAATCTGGTCGAAGCGAGCAAGCGCGGGGTTCCGATCGTGGCCGTCAATCCGATGCCCGAACGTGCGTTGGTGCGCTTCGCCGATCCGCAGGATGTCATTCAGATGGCAACGTTCGGTTCGACCAAGATTGCCAGCGAGTTCGTTCATGTCCGCATCGGCGGTGACCTCGCCTTCCTCAAGGGGGTCATGAAGGTCATTTTCGAACGCGAGGAATCCGGCGAGAAGATCGTCGACTGGAAGTTTATCCGCGAGCATACCGTCGGCCTCGATGCGGTCCGGGACGACGCGATGGCGCAGACATGGCCGGAATTGGAGAGGGCCTCCGGGCTTGAGGAATCGCAGATTCGGCGATGCGCCGAAATCTACATTCGCTCGCGCGCGACGATCATCTGCTACGGGATGGGGATCACGCAGCATCAGGAGGGGTCGCGGCTGGTGCAGCAGCTGGTCAATCTGCTCCTGCTCAAGGGCAATTTCGGCAAGCCGGGCGCCGGAATATCGCCCATTCGCGGTCATTCCAATGTGCAGGGAGATCGCACCGTCGGCATCGATGAACAGCCGAGCCCGGACTATCTCGATCGTGTTCGCGATGTCTTTGGGTTCGAGCCGCCCCGCGAACATGGTCATCACACGATCGAGTCCGTCGCGGCGATGCAGGCGGGCACGGCGAAGGTATTCATCGGCCTCGGCGGCAATTTCGTTCGTGCCGTGCCCGATACCGAACGGTCGTACGCGGCGATGCGAAAGCTCGCGCTGACGGTCGCCATTACCACCAAGCTGAATCGCGGACATTTGGTTCATGGTCGTGACGCCTTGATGCTGCCCGTTATCGCGCGCTCGGAGATCATCCGGACGGCAGCCGGTGAGCAGTTCGTGACAATCGAGGACTCGATGTCGAACGTCACCGCGTCTCGCGGCGTGTTGCAACCGGCGAGCCCGCATCTCCTGCCCGAGGTGGAAATCGTCTGCCGGATCGCGCAAGCGACGTTGCCGAACAGCAAGGTCGACTGGAGAAGCTACAGCGAGGATTACTGCTTGATCCGCGACAAGATCGCGGAGGTCTATCCGGCGATCTACAGCGACTTCTCCGAGCGGATCGAAAGCCCGAGAGGCTTTCACCTCGACGTGCCGCCGCGCGAACTGGTCTGGCCGACGCCGAACGGCAAGGCGAACTTTCTGCTTCTGCCGGGTCTGGAAGTGAACGCATCCGTTTCAGATCCCGACATGCTGCGACTGGCAACCATTCGCTCGCACGATCAATTCAACACGACGATCTACAGCAACAACGACCGCTATCGCGGTGTCTACAATGACCGAATGGTTCTGTTCATGAACGCCGAGGACCGCGCGGCGCGAGGGCTCGAGGACGGCTCGGGCATTGCGCTCGAGACGATCAGCGATGATGGCATACAGCGGCGCGTGAGCGGACTGAGGGTGTTGGACTATCCGATGCCGCGCGGATCGGTTGCGGGATATTACCCCGAGCTCAATCCGCTGCTGCCTCTCGACTACTACGACAAGATCAGCGGGACGCCGGCAGCCAAGTCCATTCCGGTGCGAGTTGTTGCCGCTTGTCGGCCGGATGCCGGAGACGAAGTGCCGGGACGCATATCCTGAGGCAAGGAGGGGACATTGCTGGACAATCTCGATGCGGTGATTCTGGCACGTGCCCAGTTTGCGTTCACCGTCTCGTTCCATTTCATATTTCCATCTTTCTCGATCGGGCTTGCGAGTTATCTGATGGTGCTCGAGGCGTTGTGGCTCAAGACGGGGCAAGGCGTTTATGCCAACCTGTTCCGCTACTGGCTGAAGATCTTCGCCGTTGTGTTCGGCATGGGCGTCGTCTCGGGGGTGGTGCTCTCATATCAATTCGGTACGAATTGGTCGGTATTCTCCACGCGAGCCGGGCCGATCATCGGGCCGCTGATGGCGTATGAGGTGATGACGGCCTTCTTTCTGGAGGCCGGCTTCCTCGGCGTCATGCTGTTCGGCATGAGCAAGGTCGGGAAAGGCCTTCATTTCTTCGCAACGTGCATGGTCGCGCTTGGCACACTGATCTCGGCAACCTGGATCATCGCCGTGAACAGCTGGATGCAGACGCCGGCGGGTTTCGCGATCAATGCGAAGGACCAGTTTGTGCCCGCCGGATCGTGGATGCCGATCATCTTCACCGCCAGTTTTCCGTATCGCCTCGTTCACACCGTGATCGCGGCCTATCTGACGACGGCGTTCGTGGTTGGCGGTGTGGGCGCCTGGCATCTGCTGCGAGACCGCAGCAATGCCGGCGCACGCAAGATGTTTTCGATGGCGATGTGGATGGCCGCGATCGTGACTCCGATCCAAATTCTCGCGGGTGATGCCCATGGCCTCAACACGCTGGAACACCAGCCCGCCAAGGTTCTCGCCATGGAAGGGCACTACGAACCCAGCCCCGATGGCGCGTCGCTTATCCTCTTCGGCTTCCCCAGCAACGAGACAGCGCAGGTCCATCATAAGCTCGAAGTGCCTCGCCTGGGGTCACTGATCCTCAAACACGATCCGGATGCACCTTTACCGGGACTCAGCGACTTTCCGCGGGATCAATGGCCGCCGGTACCGATTGTGTTCTGGTCGTTCCGGATCATGGTCGGCCTTGGATTTGCGATGCTCGCTGTCGGTATCTGGAGCCTGCTCGCGCGCTTCCGGGGAATGCTCTACGACTGGGCCTGGTTGCATCGCGCGTGCGTCGTCCTCGGACCGGCCGGCCTTGTCGCTGTGATCGCTGGATGGGTGACGACGGAGGTCGGTCGGCAACCTTTCACGGTCTATGGACTGTTACGAACGGCGGAATCACATTCGCCGCTGGCTGCGCCGGCTGTGGCGGCCTCGCTTGTCGCTTTCGTGCTGGTGTACTTCGCCGCGTTCGGCGCCGGCACCTATTATCTCCTGCGACTGATGGCGAAGCCGCCCGCGCCGGGCGAGAAGGAGCCGCCCAAGGTGCCGCAGCGCGCCGCAGGCATTACGCCGGCGGGCAGTGTCGGCGTGCCTCTGACTGCGGCGGAGTGAGGCCATGTCCAGCATCGACCTTACGACCTTCTGGGCTGCGATCATCGGATTTGCGGTGATGGCCTACGTCGTCATGGACGGGTTCGACCTTGGCATCGGAATTCTGTTCCCGAGCTTTGCGGTCGGCGACGAGCGCGACCAGGCCATGAATTCGATCGCGCCGGTCTGGGATGGCAACGAGACGTGGCTGGTGATGGGCGGCGGCGGTCTGCTGGCGGCGTTTCCGCTCGCCTATGCGATCATCCTTCCAGCCACCTATCCGTTGATGATCGCCATGCTGCTTGGGCTCGTCTTCCGCGGCGTCGCCTTTGAGTTCCGCTGGCGCGATCCAGGGCATCGGCCATTATGGGACATTGCGTTCTGGTTGGGCTCCCTGGTGGCCGCCTTTGCGCAAGGTGTTACTCTCGGGGCAATTCTGCAGGGTATCCACGTTGTCAATGATGCCTATGCCGGCGGCTGGCTCGACTGGCTAAGCCAATTCAGCATCCTGACCGGCGTCGCGGTTGTGATCGGCTATGCGCTGCTCGGCGCAACGTGGCTGATCTGGAAGACGGAGGGGACGAGCCAACGTCACGCGCGCCGTGCCGCCTTCTGGCTCGGCGCCGGCACGCTTTTGGCGCTGGGGGCCGTCAGCGCGGTGACGCCGTTTCTCGATTATGACTACTGGCGGCGGTGGTTCGCAATGCCCGGCGTCTTGTTGACGGCCCAGGTGCCGCTGTTGGTGCTGATCTCCGCGGTAACCTTCTTCTGGAGTCTGAAGCGAGAGTTCGAGCGGTTGCCGTTCCTCATGGCGCTGGCACTTTTCCTGCTGAGCTTCATCGGGCTCGGAATCAGCATCTATCCTTACGCCGTTCCACGCGCGATTACGATCTGGGATGCCGCGGCACCGGTCGAAAGCCAGTTGTTCATGCTGGTGGGCGCCTGCGTGATTATTCCGCTCATCCTCGCATACACAGGCTGGGCGTACTGGGTGTTTCGCGGCAAGGCCGGCACCGCAGGGTATCACTGATGCAGGCCCGGCTTCCGCTATGGCAACGGCTCGCGTGGATGGCCGCGATCTGGATCGCAAGCGTTGTGGCGGTCGGCCTCGTCTCGGGCGTGATCAGACAGTGGTTACGTTAAATCAGTTCCGGTCAGCCGGGTCATTTGACCGCCTCGTTTGTCGCGGAGCCGCAGGTTCCGTCGGAAAGCACCGCAGTCTCTGGCACGTTCCTGCATGACACATGCTCCGAATAGCGAACTGACCGCGCTCTGGACAATCGTGCTTTCGTTCTGGCAGCGAAGCGTCTTGGACCTAACCGTCGGACACTTCATGGTTTCGATCGTCATTCTCGCGATCGCAGTGCTGATCCGGCGGCTTTTCAGCCGCTTTATCGTCTCCCGTATCCACTCCTGGTCGTCGAGCAAGGTCGGCCTCAACCGCACGATCGTCGAGGCACTTGCTCCGCCGATTCAGTTTATTCCGATCGTCCTGGCCGTATTTATTATCGGCGAATGCGTGCTGACCAATCAGAGGCTCAAGGAGGGGCTCCTCCAGATTGATCGTTCGTTGACCGCATTCACAATCTTCTGGGCACTGTTCGAGGTGATCGGGCCCCTATGCGCGGTTCTGGATGGCCGGACGCCGATCTTCAGTCAGGCCATGATCGGCTGGACGGTCAGGGTCGGACGCGCCATCATCGTGGCGCTCGGTGCGACCGCCGTCCTGGAGGTCTGGGGCATTCACGTCGGGCCCGTACTGGCGAGCTTCGGCCTCGTCGGCGTCGCGGTGGCGCTGGGCGCCCAGAATCTGTTCAAGAATCTGATCTCCGGAATCTTCATCATTGGCGAGCAGCGCTTTCGGAACGGCGATTGGATCCTCGCCGAGGGCATCGTCGAGGGAACGGTGGAAACCATTGGTCTGCGGACAACGAAAGTCCGCCGGTTCGATCAAGCACCCGTATTCGTTCCGAATTCGTATTTGGCGGACAATGCCGTCACCAACTTCTCGCAGATGAGGTTTCGCCGCATTTCCTGGATCATCGGCCTCGATTACAGCACGACGATCGGCCAGCTCCGCGATGTCCGTGATGCAATCGAGGAGTACATCCTCGGCAGTCAAGATTTCGTTCATCCTCCTGAAGCCGTCGCGTTCGTACGTGTCGACAAGTTCAATGAATCGTCGATCGATGTCATGGTCTATTGCTTCACCCGCACCACGGTCTGGGGTGACTGGCTGAAGATCAAGGAGGAGCTGGCGTATGCCATCAAGGCGATCGTGAAAAAGGCGGGATCTGATTTCGCCTTTCCAAGTCAGTCGCTCTACGTGGAGGCCGTCCCGACAGGGATCGAGCTTTTTCCTCACAATACGGCGCCGAGCAGTGATCCGACGAACGGGACGGGGGTGGTGGGCAAGGCCGTTCCGAAAGGCGGCGTGGCATGAATCCCAGCAACATTCTTGCTTCGTGGACGCTCGTGCCGGCGAATTAGCCTTTCGGCGCTTCGGTCATTTTGTCCCAACGATTCCGGACAAAATGACCTTTCAGCGACATCGATTGCCATAACTGATTGAAATCACGTCGATTGCGGTCTGGCACGTCGATTGCGTTGTCGTCAGTTGCGAGAATGTCGTCGTCTGCATCGCGGGGCACGGCCCATGTGCAGCGAGTCACCAACAACTCAATCTCTGGGCAATTCATCATGGCGCAAACAATTGGAATGCCGGAACCGAGGCGGGCGTTCACGGGATTGATGACCGAAGCGCGAGGGAAGTGGGGTTGGTTCGTCGCCCTGGGCATTCTCTTTATTGTGCTGGGCTTCGGAGCTCTCAGCAATCTGCTGTTGGCGACCATCGCAACGATCTTCTACATCGGCGTCTTGATGATCATCGCGGGCGCCTTTCAGATCGTCCATGCGTTTAGGGTCAAAAACTGGCGCGGGTTCTTTCTTTGGGGTCTGGGAGGCTTTTTCTATGCTGCGGCCGGTACGACAATCGTTCTGGATCCAGCAATCGCTTCACTTGTTTTGACTCTCATATTGGCCGTTTGCACGATCGCGTCCGGCGTCATGCGCCTGTTGCTCAGCTTTAGAGCAAAGGGAGATCGCGGCTGGGGCTGGCTATTTGCCTCTGGACTGCTCACCGCGATCGCAGGATTGGCGTTTCTGTTAGGTTGGCCACTCAACAGTCTCTGGCTGCTTGGCCTGTTGTTGTCGATCGACCTGGTTTTCCAGGGCTGCACGCTGCTTGGTCTGGGCCTGCAGCTCCGCGGTACGCGGTAGACGGCCGGCTCGGGCGAGCGAAGAACGCCGCTTGTCCGGCCGACCTTCAAACGTCATATCAACGGCGAGATAAGAGAGCTGCCATGACTAATAACGGCCCGCCCAACGATCCTCATCACAGCAGACAGATTCACTCACACCGCCCTCAAGGAGGGACTCATCAGGCGGAGCAAGGTGTAGAGAAGGTGATGCCTGAGGGCTCTGCAAGGGAAACAACCTCCGGATCGCCAGATGCTGCGGACACGCCGCCAAGCGCCGCAGAAGACGTGCATGAGGCCATTGCGCGACTCGTGGCGGAGAATGTCGATCTCAAAGACCGGCTGCTTCGGGCGCTCGCGGATGCCGAAAATGTACGCCGGCGCTCCGAGCGTGAGTTGAACGACATGCGGCAATACGCCGTAACCAAGTTCGCGGGCGATATGGTCAATGTCGCGGACAATCTGGAACGTGCGATGTCCAGTCTTCCTGCGGAGCTGCGCGACAATGCCGGCCCCTTCAAGACGTTTGTCGAGGGGGTGGAGCTTACCGAAAAGGAGCTGTTGCGATCGCTGGAAGCGCACGGCGTCAAGAGGCTCGATCCGGCCGGAAGCCGGTTTGATCCTCACTTTCACGAGGCCATGTTCCAGGTCAAAGATCCGTCAGTGCCAAGCGGCACCGTCACGACGGTCGTGCAGGCCGGTTACGCGATCGGATCGCGTTCGTTGAGGTCCGCGAAAGTCGGCGTCGCGAGCTGAAATGCCCGCTCGCCTCCGGGCGTGCCGCGCGATGGCCTCGATGGCTTTAGCAGTGTCGGCTCGGATCGACTACCTGTGCTTGGGAAACGTCACGGTCATCACGCCGTCGTCGAAATACGCGTTTATCTTATGAGCATCGACCGAACTGGGTAATAGCATCGAGCTCAAGACTCTGATTGTCCGTTCGGCACCACGGCCGTCGTTCACCTGCCGCTCAGCGATGATGGTGAGTACACCACGCTCAACGGACACGTCTATGTCGTTTGCCGTTAGACCATGCAGCTCTGCAACGATTTGGAGTTCGTCATCTGTCTCGTTCACGTCAACATTCAGCATCGTGAACCATCCTGGTCGTACATGCGACGGCATAGCCCATCGACCGGATCAACCGGCAGCAATACGCGTGCCATCCGCGCGGCAAGTCATATCAACGGCTTAAGGTGTTGATCAGTGAGCCCGCAGACACTTTGTCAAAGTCGATCGGACAAGTTGTCTGATGCAAGTCTGGCGCGATCGCCACTTGTACGCTCTGGACGTCTCCAAAAATGGCGCTAGCATTGATCATGCAGGCTGGGGAGGTGTCGAGTGTCGAGCAACATCGAACAGGCCGCGTCCGAGATCGCTGACGTCCGACTTCTTGTGGAGCGATTGCGTCGCGTTGAGGCGTGGCGACGGAAGCGTTTCGAGCGTGCAATTCAGGGATCTAGACCAAGAAATGGTATTTGACCGATCGAACGTGATCAGGATTTCGCAGCTATACACAGCGGTTTCAGTTCGTCGAAGAGCTCTCGAAGCGGGGGGCGTCAAGCCTTGGCGTGGCTTGCAATAGGCGAATGATGGCTTTCGGCTTTCCATGCGTTGAACGGTTGATCGAGCCCGCCATGATCAGATCTTGTCTTGAAGCCAAGGCGCAAATTCTCCCCCGCCAACAACTGTGCGAGGACATGCCATGAATACCGGCCAGTCATCTTCCAATGCTCCTTCTGGCGATCTTTGGCCGGCTCTGTCCTGCCAGGCCTTCGAGCAGACGCGACATCTTCTCCACATGGTGTTGCAGGCGGTTGGCAAGCTCAAGCTGGCCGGACCTTTCCAGGCGCAATGGGCTGGGGTTCCGCTGTGGCTCGGCGCGAGAGGCCCGACCACAGGTCCGATCCCTTGCGCTGGCGGCGTCTACGAGGTCCGCGCCGACTTCGTCTCGCACGAGTTGCAGTGGTTCACGAGTTCGGGCGGATCGGGACAACTGCCGCTGGGCCCGACATCGGTCGCAGTGCTGGTCGACACATTCCTCGACCGGCTACGTCATGCGGGAATAGATGCTGCCATTACGCTCATGCCGCAGGAAGTGTCCAACCCGATCCCGTTCGACGAGGATAGGCAACAACGCCCATACGACCGCGACATGGTCAACGCCTGGTGGCGCATTCTTCTCAGTACGCAACGCGTCATGCAGGTCTTTCAGGGAAGGTTCACGGGCAAGACGCAACCCATCGGTCTGATGTGGGGGACGTTCGACATTCGTTTGCCGCTATAACGGCAAACCTGCATCACCGGCGCCGAACGCCGGTTTTGTCCGGCGCAATACAATGAATGCGGAGTTGATGGAGATGGGGTGGTGGCCGGGTGATCCCTCGTGTCCCAGACCCGCATTCTAGTCCTTCACCTATCCGCAGCCACAAAGTATCGAGAGTGCGAAGATCGGGCCAAGCGCTGCGCGATGGGACGCCGGCCTGGGCGAGTTTCTCCTCGATTACGACGACCTGCGCCAGTCCGGCGATCCTGACGGCGATCTGCTTGCCTTCCTGGAATCGACCTACAACGCCGGTGCGACCGCGGCGGGCTGGGAGTCCGCCCTGCTGGGCAGCGGTCATCCGGAGTAGATCTCCGATGGATGCATGCACGACGGCGGATGCATTGTCCATGGATGTGCACAGGCTTCCTTACGAGATGTTTCGGTGCACGTCGCAAACGATCAGGGCGGAGTCCGGGCGAGCCAGTGCGACGAGCGTGAGTCCCGCTTGCTCTGCGCGTTCGACCGCAAGGCTCGTAGGTGCTGAAATGGTGACGAGCATCGGACAGCCCGCGCGAACGGCCTTCTCAACAAGTTCATAGCTGCATCTGGCAGAGAGCAGCAGAAAACCACCGGACGCCGGGATGTCGGACAGCGCCAGCGCGCCGATCAGTTTGTCGAGCGCATTATGTCGACCGACGTCCTCCCGAACACACAGGATTGATCCGTCGGGGCGGCAGAATGCCGCCGCATGTGTTCCGCCGGTGGATCGGCCGAGCGTCTGATGGTGTTGTAGGGCGTTTAGCGCGTCAGCGATGGCTTCCCGGCTCGTGGTGATGAGCCCACGTATCGGCGGCAACGGGCGCAGCACCTGCTGGATATTTTCCAATCCGCACAGCCCGCAGCTGCTCTCCGAAACGCGCCTGCGAGCGCGCTCCAGTGCGATTGCCGTGCCTTCTGCAGGCAAGGTGAGCCGGATGATCCAGCCGCCTTCCGTCTCGTGGACGATGATGTCGCTGAGGTCCCGGACATGCTTGACAAGGCCCTCGGCCAACGCGAATCCCGCCGCGTAGTCGCGAAGGTCGGACGGCGTTGCCATCATCACGGCATAGCCTATCCCACAGACCTCGATTGCGACGGGCGTTTCAACGGGAACAGCACGAACGAGATCGCCGTCATTGCGATCGTTGAACGCAAGGCGTCGTGCCGAAATACTCAGGGTTTGGTTGGTCATGTCATTGCTCGCGCTAGCCGACGATCTGGACCGTTCGGGTGAACGTTATCGGAAGTCCCGTCGCAACATCCGTGCCACCCGGCTGACTGAACGACGTCAGTAGCTTACGACGCGGCTTCGGTGGATCGACGAACAACCCGTCCAGCGATAATCGACGATCTTTCCATAGCGTCGGTTGCAGCAGGACAGACCGAGGCCCGTCACGCGTGCCTAAGCCAATAGACACTTTGTCCGAGGCGCTCCGGACAAAATGTCCGACGTGTCGTGATCTCGCGGCGTAAGTCGTTGAAATCACGCGAGCTGTGATGTGGCACATCTGTTGCTCAACGGTATTGGCGCAGGGACGCAAACCGCACATTGTCGATCAATTAAAAAGTAGAGGAGCGCGACGTGGCAAAGGTGATCGGAATCGACCTCGGAACGACCAATTCTTGCGTCGCGGTCATGGACGGCAAGAACACGCGCATCATCGAGAACGCGGAGGGGGCGCGCACCACACCTTCCGTCGTGGCGTTCACGTCCGATGGCGAACGTCTGGTCGGGCAGCCGGCCCGGCGGCAGGCGGTGACCAACCCGACCAACACCATTTTTGCCGTGAAGCGCCTGATCGGCCGCCGCTACGATGATCCGACGGTCGAGAAAGACAAGACGCTCGTACCCTACAAGATCATCAAGGCGTCCAATGGCGACGCCTGGGTCGAGGCTGAGGGCAAGCCGTATTCGCCCTCCCAGATATCGGCTTTTATCCTGCAGAAGATGAAGGAAACAGCCGAGGCCAATCTCGGTGAGAAGATCACGCAGGCCGTCATCACTGTTCCCGCCTATTTCAACGATGCGCAGCGCCAGGCTACCAAGGACGCCGGCAAGATCGCTGGTCTCGAGGTCCTGCGCATTATCAACGAACCCACCGCGGCGGCACTTGCCTACGGTCTCGACAAGAAGAAGCAGGCCAAGATCGCCGTCTACGATCTCGGCGGCGGCACCTTCGATATCTCCGTTCTCGATATCGGCGATGGGGTGTTTGAGGTGAAGGCGACCAACGGCGACACTTTCCTGGGTGGCGAAGACTTCGACATGCGGCTGGTCAACTACCTCGCCGACGAGTTCCAGAAGCAACAAGGCATTGATCTGCGCAACGACAAGCTCGCCCTTCAGCGCCTCAAGGAAGCGGCCGAAAAGGCGAAGATCGAGCTTTCCACCGTCACCCAGACGGAGGTCAACCTGCCGTTCATCACGGCGGACGCCTCCGGCCCAAAGCATCTTCAGGTCAAGATCACGCGCGCCAAATTCGAGTCCCTGGTCGAGGACCTCGTTCAGCGGACGATCGAGCCGTGCCTCAACGCCCTGAAGGACGCCGGGCTCACGGCCACGGACATTGACGAAGTCGTGCTCGTCGGCGGCCAGACCCGTATGCCGAAGATCCAGGAGGTCGTGCAGAAGATCTTCGGCAAGGAGCCGCACAAGGGCGTCAATCCCGACGAGGTCGTCGCCGTCGGCGCGGCAATCCAGGCCGGCGTCCTGCAGGGCGACGTCAAGGACGTGCTGCTGCTCGACGTGACGCCGCTTTCACTCGGCCTCGAGACGCTGGGGGGCGTGTTCACCCGGCTGATCGAGCGGAATACGACGGTTCCGGCGAAGAAGAGCCAGGTCTTCTCCACCGCCGAGGACAACCAGAGCGCGGTGACGATCCGCGTCTTCCAGGGCGAGCGCGAGATGGCCTCCGACAACAAGTTTCTCGGCCAGTTCGATCTCGTCGGCATTGCTCCGGCGCCGCGCGGCGTACCGCAGATCGAGGTGACGTTCGACATCGATGCCAACGGCATCGTCAACGTTTCGGCCAAGGACAAGGGCACCGGCAAGGAACAGAACATTCAGATTCAGGCATCCGGCGGCCTGTCCGAGAGCGACATCGAAAAGATGGTCAAGGATGCCGAGGCGCATGCTGCGGAGGACAAGAAGAGAAAGGAAGCAGTCGAGGCGAAGAACGCCGCCGAGGCGCTGCTGCATGCAACGGAGAAAACGGTTGCCGAGCATGGCTCAAAACTCGCGGCATCAGATCGTAGCGCAGTCGAGAGTGCCATGTCCGATTTGCGCGAAGCGTTGAAGGGCGACGATGCCACGACGATCACCACGAAAGTGAATGCCTTGCAGCAGCACTCGATGAAGCTTGCGGAAGCCATGCAGAGTTCCTCGCACGCGGCTCCTGGTTCTGCACCGAGTTCAGGCGGCGACAATGTCGTCGACGCCGAATTCACGGAAATCGGCGACGACAAGAAGAATTCGAAATAGCACGCCCCCTGCAAGTGCGGGCGCGAGCTCGCGGCTACCAGTCGTGCTTTGCGCCGCCGTCGGGACGAAACTCCGGCTCTCAAGTGCTGGGATGCAATCCCGGTAACTTCCTTTTACTCCATCAGCAGAAGTCTTGAAGGCATCCCGCCTTCATTTTGTAGGAGCTTTCTTATGCGACGACGTTCGACGGTCCTCACTGGCTTTGCCGGAGCAATGCTGGCCGCCCTGGTATCAAGCGCGCAAGGCCAGCAGCCGGCCCAAAAGGTGCAAGTCGGCGTACTTGAATGCAAGGGTGGACCGAGCATTGGCTTTATCGTCGGCGCGGTAACCAATCTGGCGTGCGTCTTGCGGATCAACGGACTGCCCGAGGACTACTATATCGCCACGATTCAGAAGGTTGGTCTCGATATCGGCATTACCGAGAGCACCGCGCTTGCCTGGTCGGTGTTCGCGCCCGTTTCCCAGCCTGGCCGCGGCGATATCGCCGGGACTTATGTCGGCGTCGACGCGATGGCTGCGGCAATCGTCGGTGTGGGCGGCAATGTGCTGCTGGGCGGTTCGAACAACAGCATCGCGCTGCAACCCCTGAGCGTGCAGGCGGAAACCGGCCTGATCGTCGCAGCAGGATTGGAGAGCATGACGCTGCAGCCGGGTCGCTAGGGGTACCGAAATTGACACCGTTCGCCGCCGCGAACGGTGTCGTCATCACGCGAATAGCAACGCTTTCTCGCGAAGGTTCTCATATGTTGAAGCGACTGTTGACGACGACATCTCCCGTAGTTCTCGCCGTATTGCTGCTTGGAAGCGCATGCGTAATGCCGGCGGCCGCGTTGTCCCAGGAAGCAGCTTGCTCTCAAGTCACGGCGGTGGAAACGCCGCCGCCGCCGTTGCCTCGATACGAACAGCCCCCTGTGCCTGCGCCGGGCTATCTCTGGTCTCCGGGATATTGGTCGTGGGATGAGGATGCCGGTGACTACTATTGGGTGCCGGGAACCTGGGTGCAACCACCGCGACCGGGCCTGTTATGGACCCCGGGCTACTGGGGGCGGCTTGCGGGAGCCTACATTTTCCACCCGGGCTATTGGGGTGAGCGCGTCGGCTTTTATGGCGGCGTCAACTATGGCTTCGGCTATTCGGGCATTGGCTACGAAGGTGGCCGCTGGGATCGTGGCCAATTCTTCTACAACAGCACGGTCAACAACGTGCGGAGTGTGACGATTAGAAACGTCTATCAGAAAACCGTCGTCGTCAATGAGACGGTGAACAACGTCAGCTACAATGGCGGACGAGGCGGCGTCGAGGCTCGTCCGACCGCTGCGGACAGAGCCGTCGCCAAGGAACAACATTTCGCACCCACGCCGTTGCAACGCAAACACGTCGAGGTCGCGAGCCACGACACCCGTCTGTTTAACAGAGCAAACGCTGGCGCACCGCCCGTGATGGCTACGCCACGCCCATCGATCCTGAACGGGCGGGACATTGTTCGACCACACGCGCCCGCCGAGGTGATGCCGTCGAATACGGAAAAACATCGACCCGAAGAGCTGAAGGGCGCGCGTCCCCAGGACCCCTCGCGGCAGCGGCTCGAAGACGCTCGACGTCCAGCGGAGGGGTCCGCGCCGGCGCGCAAGTCGCCAGCGGATGAAGCCGGAAAAGCCGCACCTCGCGAACTTGAGCGTGAACGAACGCCGCGGCCCGAGGCGGCCCCAGGACCTCTTCCTCCGGAAGAACGAAAGCGTGAGGACATCCGCGTGCCGGAAGCACGGCCAGAGTCCACACCGAGGCCGGAGCCTCGCCCCGAACCCATGGCTCGTCCGGCGGCGCGGCCGGAAATCGAAGCCAGACCTGCCGCACCCGCTGCGAGAACAGAACCGCAGAGGGAGGAAATGGGAGCGCCTCCGCGCCGCGGGCCCCCGGAACAGCAGCGTTCCGGTGAAAGACCCGAGGAGCGGCGGCCCGAGCAACGCTAGGCGTGACGCGGACGATTGGAAGGCGATGACAACGAGTCTCGGAGGCAATGGACAACTCGACGACGGCAAGCCGCGTCTAACGGAAGACGACATCGTGCGGGCGCAGCTAGGTCCGCGCGGTGTTCCTGGAGCACCGGATCCCGCACGAATGACGCCTCAGCAACTGAAGAATTACCCCAAATACGTGGATCCCGGTCATGTTGAATAATCGGGACCCGGCTCGCGGCCGTTCCCCGCTACGGGAAAGGCCGATCTCTGCCATCTTCAAGTCGGGAGCGGCAATTGGCTAAGAACCCGTACGATGTGTTGGGAGTGTCCTCCTCAGCTTCGGCTGCCGAGATACAAAAGGCCTATCGCAAGCTTGCGAAGAAGCTGCATCCTGACCTCAACCCCGGCGACAAGGCTGCGGAGGAAAAGTTCAAAGAGGCGGCCGGCGCCTATGACCTGCTTAGCGATGCCGACAAGCGCAAGCGCTTCGATAATGGTGAGATCGACGCGACGGGAGCTGAGCGGCCGCAGCATCACTTCTATCGCGACTACGCCGATGCTGGAGACCCGCATGCTTACACGAGCGGGGCCGGCTTTGCCGACTTCATGAATTCGGACGATGCGCTTGCCGAGCTGCTAAGGCGCGGGCAGCGCGCACGCGCAAACCGGCGCGGTGAAGATCTCCATTATCGCCTGCCTATCGAGTTCGTCGAATCGATCAGCGGTGCAACCAAGCGAATCACACTGCCGGATGGCGGGACGCTGGAAGTGAAAATTCCCCCGGGCCTGGTAGATGGGCAGGTTTTGCGCTTGAAGGGCAAGGGAGCTCCCGGTGCCGGCAAAGGCGGACCAGGCGATGCCCTCATCGAAGTCGAGGTCATGCCGGATCGGCGCTTCATGCGGGACGGCGACAACATTCTGCTCGAAGTGCCGATCTCGTTGACCGAGGCGGTTCTGGGCGGTCAAATCCGGGTGCCGACACCGACCGGTGATGTTACGATGGCGGTGCCGAAGGGATCGAACACAGGCACGACACTGCGCCTCAGAGGAAAGGGCGCCCCGCGCCGAGGGGGAAGTGCCGGAGACGAATTGGTGAAGCTGACGATCGTCCTGCCGAAATCGCCGGATCCGGAATTGGAAGCGTTCGTCGAGAACTGGGCCAAGGGGAGAGAGTTCGATCCGCGCGAAGGCACCTTGTGATGACCCTCAACAAACAGGAATTTCTGATCTCGTCGGGACTGCGGGTGCAGACACTCGAGTTCTGGCTGGAGCAACGATGGCTGATTCCAACCGAGGCGGCTTCAGGCGCGCAATTCTCTGACGCGGACGTCGCCCGCGCGCACCTGATCCGCGATCTCAAGAGCGATCTAGGTGTCAACGATGAGGGGATCCACGTCATCCTCCATCTCATCGATCAGCTGCATGGTGTTCGACAGGCTTTCGCGCTGATGCGTACCGCACTTGACGACGATTCACGAACGGTTTGACAGAACGGGTGACCACGGTCGATCGGGGGACAGGCATTAGGGAGCAGCTATTCGATGGAACGCACGCTCGGCAACGGACCGATTGTTGGCTTGGTGCTTGAGGCCCTGGTCCGGCACGCTCCTCGTGAAGAACGTCTTGTCGTCCGATGACGTGTGGGCCTTGCTCCTTGAGGCGGCGACGCGCCTTGACGTTGACGGGGACCCGCAAACGCCGCAGGCAGCGAAGATCATGGTCGATGAGGATCTGGCACCCGTCTTCCTTGGTGACGACAAGAAAGCGTCGATCGATCCGCACTTCGGGAAGTCCTCGTTCATCTCGACACCGACCGAAGAAAAGTAACCCGCGCGCGAGCGTTAACGCGAGCGCGCCGTCGCCTTGGAGAACAACCCCAGCGATGGGTGGGGAACACTATGCCAACGTCAGGGCGTTTTCTCTATCGCCGAATTGACGGTCGCCGACAACGGCTTCAAGCGCTGGCTTGGGCATCCTGCGATGTTCGCGATCCAGCCGAGGAGCGGAATGGCTTATGGCCTGGCGTGGCCTGTGGTAGGCATATTGTTTTGCCTTCGCTTTTTTCATGGCGCTGGAGAAGGCCATCGCCCTGCGTTGAGATGGTGGTCGTCAAGAGCGGTGTCGGGAGAGATATGAATGTCTGAGGAAACCCCGCGTGACGTTGCCGAACCGGTGGTCGACCCGGAATTTGGACCTTGGCTTGCGCAAGCCTCGATTCTTGTCGTTGACGACGAACCCGGCATACGCAATTTCCTCGTCAAGCTCCTGCGACCTCGCTGCAGGCTGATCGAGGAGTCCGCGGACGCCAGGGATGCGTCGCGGAAACTCGATGGGCAGCATTTCGACGTCGTCATCCTTGACAATGTCATGCCTGGAAAGAGTGGCCTGGACTGGCTTGCGGAGCAGCGAGCGATCGGGTTCTTCACCGATGTCATCCTTATGACAGCCTATGCTGATCTGGATACAGCAATTGGCGCACTGCGCATCGGCGTCATCGATTTTGTGATCAAGCCATTTCGATCCAATCAATTGCTGAATGCGGTTGCGCGTTGCCTTGACCGGGCGAGACTGCAGCGGGAGAATTTCGTACTGCGCCATGAGCTGAAGTCGTCCTCGCAGCAGCTGTATCTGCGAAACAAGCTCCTCGGAGCATCCGCAGCAATTCAAAAGGCACGGGAGACTATCGCCCGGGTGGCGCCGTTGCCGACGCCGGTTCTGTTTACTGGCGAGTCCGGAACAGGCAAGGAGGTTGCCGCTCGATCGCTCCATTCGCTGTCCAACCGAGCGGACAAGCTGTTCGTGCCGGTCAACTGCGGCGCAATCCCTTCAGAAATGATCGAAAGCGAACTCTTCGGCCATGTGAGGGGGGCATTCACCGGCGCAGGGAAGACCCGAGAGGGTCTTTTTATGTTCGCGCAAGGCGGCACTCTTTTCCTGGACGAGATTGGCGAGCTCCCCTACCATCTGCAAAGCAAGCTGTTGCGTGTGCTTGAGGATCGTCGGGTGCGTCCCGTCGGCTCGGAGCGAGAGGTGCCGATCGACGCCCGGTATGTCTTCGCGACCAACGCCGATCTGCAGAAGCGGGTTGCAGCCGGCACCTTTCGCGCGGATCTCTATTTTCGCATCAACGTCATGCAGATCGATCTTCCGTCCCTTCGGGAGCGCGATCAGGATGTGCTCGAGCTCGCCGATATCTTCATGCGTGAGATTTCCGATCAGCTTGGTATGCCGCGCGTTCCAATCGACGTCGGAATGCGTACCTTCCTTTTGCAGTACGATTGGCCAGGCAACATACGGGAGCTGCGCAATCTGATTGAGCGGACGGTGATCCTCGGTGAATTCCGGGAGGACTATCTCAAGTCACGAGCCGAAAGATCGACCAGTGATGTCACACTCGCCGATGTGGAGCGGCGACACATCCTTTTTGTGCTTCGCGAGTCGAGAGGCGACCGTGAGGAAGCGGCACGCCGTCTCGGCATCTCGCGCAAAACGATCGATCGCAAATGCGCAAGTTGGCAACTCTGATAACGAGTTTTTCTCCAAGGGCCTCCGTGCGGTATCGCCTGCTGGCGATGGCACTCTTGCCGATGCTCGTCATTCTTCCGTTGCTTCTTGCGATCAGCATTTATCGCTGGAACGTGAGGTTCGACGCAGTATTGACGTCCAAGGTCCATGACGACCTGACGATCGCCAGGCAATATCTCGGACGAATTTTCGAGAACACGGAGGACTATCTGGTATCGTCGGTGAATTCCGCGCTCTTTCAGTCGATTGTGCAAACCCCGGGCTATGAGCGTGGAGCCCTGAGCGATTATCTCAAGGACATCGCGCAGGCTCGCGGCTTCGATTTTCTCTACATTATCGCTGACGATGGCGCGGTGATCGCGAGTGAATATCAGATGGCGGCCGCGCCACGATGGAATTGGCCCGTCATCAGCTCGGCGCTTGAGGGACGGGCACGAACCGCGATTGATGTGTTTCAATCCATGGAGCTCGCGGCGATCTCCGCCGATCTTGCGAAGCGCGCTCAGATCGACATCGTCGCGACACCCGGAAGCGCGCCGACCACGCGGACGCAGGAGAGCCGGGGGCTGGTACTGCAATCGGCGACGCCGGTTTCGCTGCCGAACGGACGAAAGGCCGCGTTGGTCGGTGGAATGCTGCTCAATCAGAACCTCGCCTTTGTCGACACGATCAATGATCTGATCTACTTCGGGGCGGGTTTGCCGGAAGGCAGTCGCGGGACCGTGACGCTCTTCCTCGATGATGTGCGTATCAGTACCAATGTGAGGATGTTCGAGGGGCAGCGTGCAATTGGCACGCGCGTCTCTGCGGAAGTTCGAGATGCGGTTCTCGATCGTGGCCAGACCTGGCTCGATGGCGCATTCGTCGTCAACGACTGGTACATCTCTGCCTATGAGCCGATCCGTGACAGCTATGATCGTCGCGTCGGAATGCTCTACGCCGGCTATCTTCGGCAACCGTTCACCGCAGCGAAGCGCGGTACGGTTCTGGAAATCGCGCTGGCATTTGCCGTCGCGGTTGCACTGACTGTTCCACTGTTCTTGACGTGGGCGGCAAGTATCTTCCGGCCTCTTGAGCGGATGACGACGACGATTTCGAAAGTGGAAAGCGGCGAACTAGGCGCACGAACGGGACCCGTCGATGGGCGCGACGAGATCGAGCAGGTTGCGGTTCATCTGGATCGACTGCTCGATCAGATCCACGAGCGCGACGCCCAGCTGCGGCAATGGAACCAGGAGCTCAACCAGCGCGTCGAGGAGCGCACAAACAAGCTCCTGCATGCGAACCAGCAGCTCGAAGCAACAACCAGGCAGTTGATCATGTCCGAAAAGCTCGCTGCAATTGGCGAAATCACCGCTGGTGTAGCCCATGAGATCAACAATCCCATCGCGGTGATGCAGGGCAACCTGGAGATCATCAGGGATATGATGGACGCCAAGGCCGACGAAGCAAAAACGGAGTTTCGGCTCATCGACGAGCAGATGCATCGCGTCAGTGAAATTGTGACGAGGCTTCTGCAATTCGCCAAGCCGCAGGAGTATGCCGGCTTTACCGATCAATATGATCCAGCCGTCGTCGTCACCGACACGTTGCCACTCGTTCAACATCTGCTGAACAAGACAACGATCAGCATCGAAACGGAATATCACGCCTCACGCCTGGTCTCAATGAATCGCACTGAATTGCAGCAGGTGCTGGTCAATCTCCTTGTCAACGCAATTCACGCGACGTCCGGAGGCGGGCGTTTGACGATTCGAACCTTTGATCGGGATGAGGGCAGGCGCCGTGGCGTCATGATCGATGTGACGGACACCGGCGGCGGTATGACGCCGGACGTAATTCAGCGGATCTTCGATCCATTCTTCACCACCAAGAGGCGGGAGGGAACCGGCTTGGGGCTGTCCATCAGCCAGATGCTTGTAACCCGCCAGGGTGGTAAGATTTCCGTTGAGAGCGAACCCGGCAAGGGTACGACATTTACGGTCTGGCTGCCTGCGGAGGACTGATGGCGACCGAAGAGCCGGTGACATTTCGTCCCGCTGCAAAGACAAATTGTCCATCGGCCCCTGGCCGCGGTCATCAAGCGATTGATATCGCGTGAAGCCTCGCTTGGCATGGCTGTTGCTGGAATCGCCAAGGGCGGCAGGAGCTTCAACCGCGTGCAACAATGAGTCTGAGGTCAAGGAGACGCAGCGATGCCACGTCATCATGGGAAGATGCCCCCTGTTCCGCCGGCCAACCGTAGCCCGAAGGGCACCGGCGGTGACCCCGAAGTCAAGAAAGATACGTCGTCGAAGAAGCGCGAAGACAACTACGCGGAACAGGGTGATACAGCAAACATCCGCGAGAACACCACCAACGAGGGCTACTTCCAGGGACGCCGCATCAAATGATGCCAGGCAGGCCGATGTTTTCCGGCCGTTGGTGACACCTCCCAGCCTGGTGTGAAGAGCGAGGAGCTCCAGAAATGACCGTTGTGTCCAACCAGCAGCTATCGAAAGATATGCAGGCCAAGGCGCATCTGCTCATCAATCAGGTCGGTCTCATGCCGCAGGCACAGGATCGGCCGTTGGAAGCGGACGACCTGCTCTTTTATATCAGTGAGACGACGATGCCGATGGCGGCCTTTTTGCAAAACCACGGGCTGTTCATGGACGATCAGGGGCTGCACTTCGACTTTTCGCAATTCGATGCCATCCGCGAGGTCGCCGTCAAAGTCGTTGCTGAGCATGACGCTGGAAAGCTGGACGGCGTGTGGAAGCAATTCGATCTCTCTACCGACGATGACGCCGACTACAATGGCGAGTACATCCTGCTTGCCCTTGCCGCCCTCGCGATCATGTATGGTCAGGGGAACTAGGCGAGCTGGGCGCCCCGCTGTACCAGCGGCAGGGCGAGATCGCGAACGAGGGGATGCGTGATGACGCTGAATGAACTGGCTGATGCGCTGGAAAAGGTTGACGAGGAGGCGTTTGCCTCAATGCTGTTGGAGTACGAGCTCAATCACGATGATGAGCCCAAGGTCGTGAAGACGATGATCGTCGAGGCGCTACGTTTTGCGGACGCGCACGGATTTCGTGCAGCCCGGCCGTCACTCGATGAGGCCGACTAGCCGCGCCGTCGTCTCGATGTGTTGTTCCGAAACGCTTCCAGAGCTCGCTTAAAGAGCTCATACCGGAACTTTGCGTCCCTTAGCCCAATCTAGCGAAATAGCCGGCCATGGCTGACGTAGGTGAATGATCGACGCAGCCTGATCTGGGCGTGCCGGTTCTTGGAAGGCTAGACGTTCTCGAGGGTTATCGCCGATCGCCCTCATCGATTTCGACCATATCGGACGGTAGTTTTGACAGGCAATCTTTCACCCTCAGTTTGGTGAGTAGTGCCCCAAAGCGACACGCAGGACATTTTGTCCGTTTTGCTTTCGACAAGTTGTCCGATAGCGCTTCCCTCCTACGACGCAACTGATTGATATCGTAGAGCTTCCGATGTGGCACATGAGTTGCTCAGGATCAGGATTGGGGGCCGCAGCGGCAACGACTATCCGTCACGTACTGCCGGCCTCCGGCCCGATATCGGCAAGGATCGCATTTTGGCACCGCCGTTCACCCCCGAGAGAGGACCCCATGGCGTTTCATCCGTTGCATGACTGCATTCTGCTCGGAAGAACCGAGGTCGAAGAGAAAACAGCCGGTGACATCTGAACCACGAGATCCACGGCGACGCGCGTTTGTCGCAAGCACCAGGCGGTGCACCGTCGCGAATGTTCTCTCCAGAGGAGATGTCCATGTCCTTCACGCTTCCTGATCTGCCCTACGCGCATGACGCGCTCGCTCCCTACATGTCCGGGGAAACGCTGGAATATCACCACGACAAGCACCACGCCGCGTATGTCAATGCGCTCAATGCCCTTATCAAAGGCACCGAATGGGAGGGAATGAGCCTGGAGGATGTCGTCATCGGCTCCTTTGGAAGCAACGTTCCTGTATTCAACAATGCGAGCCAGGACCTGAACCATACCTACTTCTGGAAATGGATGAAGCCGCATGCCGGAAGCGCGCTGCCGGGAATCCTGGAGCGGCAAATCAAGGCGGACTTCGGTTCGATCGAGAAGATGAAAGAGGAGTTCATCGCCGCCGGCGTCGGGCAGTTTGGCTCTGGCTGGTGTTGGCTTGCAGTGCAGAACGGCAAGATAATTGTTATGAGAACGCCCAACGGCGAGAATCCGCTCGTTTATGGTGCAAAGCCCATACTGGGCTGTGACGTTTGGGAACACTCCTACTATATCGATTACCGCAATCGAAGGGCCGACTACATTCGGGCGTTTCTCGAGCACCTCGTGAACTGGGAGTATGTCGAGGATCTCTTCAAGAGGGCAGCGTGACCGATGAAGCGCATATCGACTGGCACAACCGGACGCTTCACGCTCGTCGTGAAGCCCGAACATCTGGCCAACCGGTTCAAGGACAGCATCCTGCCGCCGGTGTTGGCGACACCGGTCATGATCATGGCGATGGAGAATGCTGCCCTCAATGCCGTTCGTGATTATCTCGAGCCGGGCGAGAGCGTGGTCGGCACCATGGTCAACGTGCAGCATCTTGCTGCGACTGTGGTTGGACAGACGGTTACCGCCATGGCCGAAGTCACAGCGGTCGACGGCCGCCGGATCGCATTTTCCGTCCGCGCCTCCGATGAAATCGAGGAAATTGGCAAGGGGACTCACGAGCGGATGGTCGTTGAGCTCGCCAAACTGCGAAAACGCCTTGACGAAAAGGTCGCGCGATCCGCGGCCACCCGCGCCACGCCGCGCTGAGACCGGGGCGCTTCATACTGCAGTCGTCCAGAGCCGGAATTGATCATCAACCATGGGCAATAGCCATGTTCGACCTCATCGTCCATCCCACCGAGGGCAAAGCCGAAGGGATCAGGCAGAAGCTTCCAGGCGCGCAACACGCTGCGCCGACGCCGGCCGGATCGTAATTCCGTTCCTGACCATTGACGACAGACCGCGCGTTTGAAAGGGGCTCCATGAATTCCGAAAAATATACCGACCGCGCGAGGGGCTTTATCCAGTCGGCGCAGTCTCTGGCAACACGGGAGGGTAACCAACAGTTCACGCCTCTCCATGTGCTCAAGGTGTTGCTCGACGACAACGAAGGCTTGGCCGCCGGTCTGATTGATCGGGCGGGTGGAAACTCGCGGGCGATCCTGCACGCGACGGAAGCGGCTTTGGCAAAACTGCCGAAGGTGTCCGGTTCGGGTGCGGGACAAGTTTATATGGCGCCCGACACCGCGCGCCTGTTCACCGCTGCGGAGGAGCTAGCGGAAAAGGCGGGCGACAGTTTCGTCACCGTCGAACGCCTGCTGCAGGCCTTGTCCACGGACAAGAGCAGCGACGCGGCGAAGATCCTGGCGCAAGGCGGCGTCAATGCCCAGGCTCTTGGCACCGCGATCGATTTGCTCCGGAAGGGCCGCACCGCAGACAGCGCGTCAGCCGAGAATGCATATGACGCACTGAAGAAGTACGCCCGCGATCTGACGCAGGCCGCGCGTGACGGCAAACTCGACCCGGTGATCGGTCGCGACGAGGAGATACGTCGCACAATCCAGGTGCTGTCGCGCCGCACCAAGAACAATCCGGTCCTGATCGGTGAACCGGGTGTCGGAAAGACCGCCATCGTCGAGGGGCTCGCCTTGCGGATCGTGAACGGCGATGTTCCCGAGAGCCTGCAAGACAAAAAGCTGCTCGCGCTCGACATGGGCGCGCTGATTGCCGGTGCCAAGTATCGCGGCGAGTTCGAGGAACGATTGAAGGCCGTGCTCTCCGAGGTGACATCCGCGGATGGTGGTATCATCCTCTTTATCGACGAGATGCACACGCTCATCGGTGCTGGCAAGACAGACGGTGCGATGGATGCTTCCAATCTCCTCAAACCCGCGCTGGCTCGCGGCGAGTTGCACTGTGTGGGTGCGACCACGCTCGACGAGTACCGCAAGCATGTCGAGAAGGACGCCGCGCTTGCCCGCCGTTTCCAGCCGGTCTTCGTGTCGCAGCCCACGGTGGAGGACACGATCTCGATCCTGCGCGGCCTCAAGGACAAGTACGAGCAGCATCATGGCGTACGGATTTCGGACGCCGCGCTGGTCGCCGCCGCAACGTTATCCAACCGCTACATCACCGACCGCTTCCTTCCCGACAAGGCCATCGATCTCGTCGACGAAGCTGCCGCACGGCTCAAGATGCAGGTCGACTCCAAGCCGGAGGAACTGGATTCGCTCGACCGCGAAATCGTGCGTCTCAGGATCGAGCAGGAGGCACTCAAGAAGGAAAGCGATGCCGGGTCGAAGAGCCGTCTGAAGACGCTCGACGGGGATCTGGTCGATCTCGAGAAGCGCTCCGCCGACATGACGACGAAATGGCAGGCCGAAAAGAGCAAGCTCTCGGACGCCCAGAAGATGAAAGCGCAACTCGAGCAGCTTCGTACGGAACTGGCGAACGCGCAGCGAAAAGGTGAATACCAGCGGGCAGGCGAGCTGTCTTACAGCACGATTCCCGAACTGGAGAAAAAACTGGCTGCCGTCGAGGCCAGCGAGAGCAGTTCGATCAGCGAGACGGTCACGGCCGACAATATCGCCCAGGTAGTTTCGCGCTGGACCGGCGTTCCCGTCGACAAGATGCTCGAGGGCGAGCGGGAGAAACTCCTCCAGATGGAGGAGATGATCGCCAAACGCGTTGTCGGACAGACACAAGCGGTTCGTGCCGTGTCAACGGCCGTGCGACGGGCCCGCGCGGGATTGCAGGACCCGAACCGGCCGATGGGCTCATTCATGTTCCTTGGCCCGACCGGCGTCGGCAAGACGGAACTGGCCAAGGCCCTTGCGGAATTCCTGTTCGACGATGAGCACGCCATCCTTCGCATCGACATGTCGGAGTTCATGGAGAAGCACTCGGTCGCACGGCTCATCGGTGCGCCTCCGGGCTATGTCGGTTATGACGAGGGCGGCGTGCTCACGGAAGCCGTGCGGCGACGACCCTATCAGGTCGTCTTGTTCGACGAGATCGAGAAGGCGCATCCGGATGTGTTCAACGTGCTGCTGCAGGTGCTGGACGACGGACGCCTGACCGACGGCCAAGGGCGGACAGTGGATTTCCGCAACACGCTCATCATCATGACCTCAAACCTCGGAGCGGAATACCTCGTCAATCAGGTGGAAGGCGAAAAGACGAGTGCCGTTCGCGACAAGGTGATGGAGATGGTCCGCGCGCATTTCCGGCCGGAATTTCTCAACCGCATCGATGCGATCATCTTGTTTCAGCGGCTGCAGAAGAACGACATGGGCCGAATCGTCGACATTCAGTTCGCGCGTCTCCGCAAGCTCCTCGACGATCGCAAAATTACACTGTCGCTCGACGCCAAGGCCCAAGCCTGGCTCGCCGAGAAGGGCTGGGACCCCGCCTATGGCGCCAGGCCATTAAAGCGGGTCATCCAGCGATATGTACAGGATCCGCTGGCCGAAATGCTGCTCGCGGGCGACGTCCGCGACGGCTCGACCATGCAGATCTCGTCGGGGAAAGACGGTCTGACATTCAACGGGAAGACAGTGAAGCCTCCGGATGAGGACGAAGCGATCTGAGCGTCAGGCTTGAGAAAGACATGGAACGAGCAGGTGCAATTCTTGAAGAAGCATCGGATCAAGGAAGGCATGGAGGTCGTCGGGTTTGACGGTGTGCAGATCGGTGTCGTCGATAGCACCGAGGGCGACCGTATCAGGCTGAAGAAAAGCGAAACTGGCGGCGGCCGGCACAGACGACATCACCACTATATCGGCATGGATTTCGTCGACAGCGTCACGGATCACAAGGTGCGGCTCTGCTCTGACGCCGATATCGTCGAACTCTTTGAGGAAGAAAAGTCGGGCCGCCCGGTCAAGTGATTTGGTTGCGCGTGGTCCGCGGTTACGCAGTCGATATGGATTATGGCTCGCGTGACCGCTGCAATGGATTTCAGGGAGAAAGGTATGGCCATGAACAAGATCAACGGCGGTATGGAAGTAATCGGCGCTGACGGAGTGCATGTCGGCACGGTCGATCAGGTCGAAGGTGATCGTATCAGGCTCAGGAAGAGCGACAGTTTCGGGCACCACAAAGGACATCAGCACTATATCGAGCTGGGATTCGTCGCCGGCGTCGAGGGTAACAAGGTGCGCTTGTCCGCCAACGCAGACATTGCGGTGACACTGGAAGAAGAGCCGTCAGGACGTCCTGTCGATCTTGGATAGCCGGGATAGTGCAGCGGGACCGCTGCGGCCGCTGTTGTCTGGGGCAAGACGTTTCGATTTCACAGAGGCGACAACGGGCTCGACGCTGCGCGAGCCCGTTGCGCCCGCAGCGTGGACAATTTGTCCATGCTCGATCGGACAGTTTGTCAGATCCGGTCGGTCAGGTCGGCGTAAGCTCTTGATATCTCGATGCACCCAAATTGGCATGGCGGTTGCTCCGTAGCCGATGAATGGCTCGATAGAGCAAGAGGGAAAGCATCGACGCGATGGAAGAATACGATCTCTACATCAATGTGAAGAAGCCGGCGATCGGGATCTACGTCCGCAAGGGCGCGCAGCTCCCGGACCTCGCGGACAAGGGCGACTGGGTTTTTGACGGGACCTCCGCTCAGGATCTTTTGCCGCCGAGCGTGATCGAAGGTGTCAAGGCCGATGGCCATGCCTTTCGGGACATGGATTGACCGGCCCTCGGCCTGATTGGTCGGAGTGAACATCTCAAGGGATGCCAGCGGCCTTGTGTGTTCGTTATCCCGATCGCCCTGCCGGTGATTTCCGCACGACGCCTCGTTCGAGAAGCTCGTCGATGCCAACGACCGCTGGCCGCGCCGAACGCGCGGGCCGTGTTCAGCCGGACGGGCCAGCCCGGAGCATCAAGTGCGCCGAGCAGGCCGCCAAGGAGTGATTGTGTCAGCTGTCGTCCCACAACCCGTCGTCGCAAGACTGACGCGTGCCGCGATATTTCTCGTCGTCCGGATCAATCCCGGAAAGGACAGCGAGAATGCGGTGCGCGGTCTATGTGCCCTTCTGTCGGCACTCCTGCGAGCCGTCGGATTTCGCGATCCGGAAGCGCGGCTATCATGTGTGATGGCTCTCGGCTCCGATGCCTGGGACCGACTGTTCGGTGATCCGCGGCCCAAGTATCTTCATCCTTTCAGGGAAATCCATGGGGTGCATCACGCAGTCTCCACGCCGGGCGACATCCTTTTTCATATCCGGTCTGTCCGCATGGATCTATGCTTCGAGCTCGCCTCACAGATCATGTCCCGGCTGGGCAAGGCTGTGACGGCGATCGACGAGGTTCATGGGTTCAAATATTTTGACGATCGCGATTTGCTTGGATTTGTCGATGGAACCGAGAACCCGTCCGATCAGGACGCGGTTGACGCGACGACCATCGGACAGGAGGACCCTGCATTCGCCGGCGGAAGCTACGTCATCACCCAGAAGTATCTGCACGATCTGCAGCGCTGGAATGCGATATCAACCTCGGAGCAGGAAAATATCATCGGTCGTCACAAACTGTCGGACATCGAGCAGGACGATGCGGCCAAGGCGCCCTATGCACATAATGTTCTGACGACGGTCGTCGAAGACGGCGAGCAGCTTGAGATCGTGCGCGACAACATGCCTTTCGGTGAGATCGGCAAGGGTGAATTTGGCACGTACTTCATAGGCTATGCGCGCTCGCCCCACCGGATCGAGCAGATGCTAGAGAACATGTTTGTCGGTCGGCCGCCCGGCAACTACGACCGGCTGCTGGATGTCAGCCGCGCCGTTATGGGGGCGCTGTTCTTCGTACCGTCAGCGACATTTCTTGACGACGTTTCGCCTGAAGACAATGACGCCGCGGCAGCCAGCGGGGAAGCGCCGGTTTGCGCTGAGCAGCGTGGAGCAGGCTCGTCAGATACAGCTCGCACATATCCGCCCGTCAACGACGGGTCGCTTGGAATTGGGTCTTTAAAACAAGAAGGCGAACCATGAATAATCTTCACCGCCAACTCGCTCCCATATCCGACGCGGCCTGGGCTCAAATCGAGGAGGAGGCTTCCCGTACCCTGAAGCGGCACCTTGCCGGGCGGCGCGTGGTCGACGTCCCCGAAGCCAAGGGGAGTGGCTTCTCGGCGGTGGGCACTGGCCATGTCAAACAACTTCCGGCTCCAGGCGAGGGAATGATGGCGCAACAGCGCGAGGCGAGGGCGCTCGTCGAACTGCGCGTTCCATTCCAGCTCTCGCGTCGGCAGATCGATGACGTTGAGCGTGGCGCCCTGGACGCCGACTGGACGCCGGTCAAGGATGCTGCCCGCAGAATCGCATTTGCCGAAGACCGCGCGATTTTCGATGGATATGCGGCTGCAGGGATCGAGGGCATTCGCCAGGCCAGCAGCAATGCAGGATGCATTCTTCCGACAAATGCGAAAGCCTATCCCAGTGCCGTCGCGCAAGCGGTCAGTGAACTCAGACTTGCCGGCTGCAATGGGCCATATGCCCTCGTCCTTGGGGCAGAGGCGTACACGGGCGCCAGCGGCGGAAGTGACGAAGGATACCCCGTTTTTCACCACCTCGAACGGATCGTCGACGGCGGCGTTGTCTGGGCGCCTGCCATCAGCGGCGCCTTTGTCCTGACGACGCGAGGAGGTGATTTCGAACTGGATATCGGCCAGGACCTCTCGATCGGCTACCTCAACCACACCGACACAACGGTCGATCTCTATTTCCAGGAGGCTTTTACCTTCCGGGTGCTGACCACTGAAGCTTCGGTGGTACTCGCCGCAGCCGAGAAGCAAATGTTGAAATAACGAGTCCTGCTGGCCATGTCAGGTAGACAAGGAGTTAGCAATCAATGGACAACCTGGCCCGGCGGCTGCCTTCTTGATCTTTCTCACTGTTGCCTTGTGATTCTTCTCTCTCAAGCTGCCCGCCATCCTCATAGTTGAGATCTCAGGGGCGCTGCCCCTCGCGCGCGCCAGGGCACGCTCTCACACCCCTGTAGGCTGGCCGATCGAAGTGATCGAGTTCAGTGCGAGTGGAAAGGCGCCAAAGAAATTTGGACCGAACGCCTATCGGTTCGGAGCTTCCCTCACGCTAAGCGTGGTTCTTCCCAGGCGGGGATGGACGCTGGTCAAGCAGACAAAGAACTACGCATATCTCATACCACCCGAAGATCAGCCAGGCCCCAACTTCCGTATCTCAATAGCAGTTCCACCCGCTTCAGAATGCTTGGCCATCGCGAGTAGGTGTTACGCTCGTGCCGAATCCTGGGCATACCAACTTGGCGAGTGGCCGGCATGGTATCTCCATGAGCGAAACCGCGACCAGCGCCGCTTATGGCGTGACCCGATGACAACAGAGACAGTATCAGAGTTGCATCCAGCCCTCCGGAATCCAGCCTTTCCATCGGTGAGTGGGGTATCTGGGAGATGCACGTCACCGGGGTGGCTGGGCACTTCGTGATCGGACGCGCCCCTCCTACTAGCACTACTTTGGGTGCGCCGGGAGACCGGCAAGGAGTAGATGGTGAAAGTCCATTGCGATGAAGGTGTAGCGAACCACATCGGCCCCGAGCCGTGCGCAGGCCTCCGCGAGGGGGTCGGCGAAGCGTCGGTAGGGGAGCATGCAGGCCAGCCATTGAGCCGCGAAACAGTGTTATCCCGGGCGTCGACGCTGTCCAAAGAGCGGAAGGCAACATGGGCGAGTGCGCAAACGCGAGCACCCGTCCAGCCCGGCGTGGTCGTAGACCCTGGCATGCATGGAAGCTCCTTGTACGGGAACCGGGATATCTCCGGGTCGGCCACCTTCCTCCTCCGAGGATATGGTCCGCAGCGGGAAGGCGAGGAGCCGTAGCCGCTGATGCACGACACGGAGAAGTCTGACTCTGGCATAGTAGCTGAGAAGCCGACGAACAAAGCCGGATTACCGGCGGAGGAGTGGGTGGAGCCAAGGCTGGGGACCAAGGGAAACGCGGAACAGCGGCGCATACACCGGACACAGGGCCGGGCTCGCATGACCCAGTCGCTGGACCGCGTACGGGCAGCCGCAAGGCTGAGGAAGAAGGACCGGTTCACCGCGCTCCTTCACCACATCAATGTCGATACACTGCGGGCGGCGTTCTTTGCGCTCAGGCGTAGGGCCGCTCCCGGAGTGGATGGCATGACGTGGCAGGACTACGAGGAAGATCTCGAGCCCCAGCTCGCCGATCTGCACAAACGGGTCCAACGAGGAACATACCGCCCGCAACCGTCTCGCCGGACGTACATACCAAAGGCAGACGGCAAGCAGCGGCCGTTAGCGATCGCGGCTCTCGAGGACAAAATCGTCCAGGGCGCCACCGTCATCGTGCTCAACGCCATCTACGAAGGAGACTTCTGTGGCTTTTCCTACGGGTTTCGGCCCGGCAGAGGGCCACATGATGCGTTGGACGCGCTCTGCACAGCGATCGAGACGCGGCAGGTGAACTGGATCGTTGACGCCGACATCCAAAATTTCTTTGGCGCAGTCAGTCAATCTTGGCTGGCGCGCTTCTTGGAACATAGGATCGGCGACAAGCGCATCATCCGCCTCATCCAGAAATGGCTGAAGGCAGGTATTCTCGAAGACGGCGTCGTAACCGTTGATGACAGGGGAACGGGTCAAGGTTCGGTGATTTCACCGCTCCTCGGCAACATCTACCTACACTACGCTCTCGACCTGTGGGCCAAGCGCTGGCGACAACGCGAGGCCTCCGGCGGCATGATCATCGTGCGTTACGCGGACGATGTAGTGGTCGGCTTTGAGCGCGAGGACGACGCACGTCGTTTCCTCGATGCGATGCGCGCGAGACTGGAGGAGTTCGAGCTGACGCTCCATCCGGCCAAGACCCGCCTGATTGAGTTTGGTCGCCATGCGGCGGCTCAACGTAAGCAGCGCGGACTCGGAAAGCCGGAAACCTTTGCGTTCATGGGGTTCACAATCATCTGCGGCAAATCACGCCAAGGGCGCTTCCAGCTTCAACGGAAGACCCGTAGCGACCGCATGCGAACCAAACTCCGCGAGATCAAGGAGGAGCTGAGGCGCCGAATGCACTGGCCGATCCCTGCACAGGGGAGATGGCTCAGGCAGGTCGTGACCGGCCACTTTGCGTACTTTGCTGTCCCGACGAATGGCCGAGCGCTCAATGCGTTTCGGTTCTATCTGACCGACCTCTGGAGGCGTACGCTTCGGCGGCGCAGTCAGCGGAACTGTCTGACCTGGGATCGCATAACGCAGATCACCGACGACTGGCTCCCCAAGGTTCGCATCCTTCATCCATGGCCGAAGCTGCGCTTCGCCGTCAAACACCCGAGGTAGGAGCCCGGTGCCTTAATTGGGCTCGCCGGGATCTGCGCGGGGGGCGCCCAGTGATGGGGGTCCCTACCGCGAACAGATTGTTGATTTTGCCGCGTTTTATAGGATTCCCGAATCAATTTTTCAATGATTCATGGGTGGTCGGCTCTTGGAGGGCTGACCATGCCCGGATGGGAAGACGAACTCGAACGCTGGCTGATGCCGTTCTTGGACCGGCTGGGTCATAAGACCCGGCAGCGGATGTGTCCTCTGTATGTTGCGGGATTGATCGGTCCGGGCGATCGCAAGAGCGTTCAGCCGATGGCGGAACGCCTTGCCGCGAGCAACTACGACCAGTTGCACCATTTCATTGCGGACGGTGTCTGGGACGCGACGCCGCTGGAGACAGAGCTGCTCAACCAGGCGGACCGACTTGTCGGCGGCAGGGATGCGGTGCTGGTTATTGATGACACCTCACTTCCCAAGAAGGGTGAGCGCTCGGTCGGTGTTGCGGCTCAATACGCGTCGGCTCTCGGTAAAACGGCAAATTGCCAAACGCTGGTGTCTTTGACGCTTGCTCGCGGCGAAGTGCCCGTGATGGTCGCGTTACGTCTCTTTCTGCCTGACAGTTGGACAAGCGACATATCTCGTTTGAAGCGCGCTCGCGTGCCAGTCGAACATCGAACGGCACGGTCCAAGCCCGAGATTGCTCTAGCCGAGATTGACCGCGCGATGGCAGCCAACGTGCGCTTTGGATGTGTGCTGGCGGATGCAGGATACGGCCTCAGCGCACCGTTTCGACAAGGGCTAACAGAGCGCGGGCTGACCTGGGCTGTCGGCATCCCTCGGCACCAGAAAGTGTATCCGGTCGATGTGAAGCTCATTTGGCCGATTACCAAGGTCCGCGGAAAACCACGAAAGCACCACGTGCCCGATATCTTATCGATTGCCGCAGAACAAATGCTCGCCAGCGCCAAATGGAAAACCGTGAGTTGGCGTAGCGGGACGAAAGGTCGGCTGAAAGCCCAATTTGCTGCTCTCCGTGTCCGGACCGCCGACGGCCCTCCGCAGCGGATATGGGATAAAGGTCAGCAGCATCTCCCAGGCGACGAAGCCTGGCTCATTGGCGAGCAACGTGCGTCCGGGGAGAAGAAATACTATCTGGCCAATCTTCCGGCGGCGACGGATCTGCGCACGCTGGCCGCCACCATCAAGGCACGGTGGATTTGTGAGCAGGCGCATCAGCAGTTGAAGGAGGAACTTGGACTTGATCACTTCGAAGGGCGATCATGGCAAGGTCTTCATCGCCACGCCTTGATGACAATGATTGCCTACGCCTTCCTGCAACATCGTCGCCTCGCATACGCGGGGCGGAAAAAAAAGAATCAACGGGCCTCCGCCTCAGCCAACCATGCCAGCCGTACGTCACGCCATCGTCGATCTCATCCTTCGGCCGCCGTCTCAGCAGTGCCCATATTGCCGAAAGCAAATCCGTGAAAAACAGCGGCGAAAACACAATCTGTTCGCGGTAGGGACCCCCATCACTGGGCGCCCCCCGCGCAGATCCCGGCGAGCCCAATTAAGGCACCGGGCTCCTACCTCGGGTGTTTGACGGCGAAGCGCAGCTTCGGCCATGGATGAAGGATGCGAACCTTGGGGAGCCAGTCGTCGGTGATCTGCGTTATGCGATCCCAGGTCAGACAGTTCCGCTGACTGCGCCGCCGAAGCGTACGCCTCCAGAGGTCGGTCAGATAGAACCGAAACGCATTGAGCGCTCGGCCATTCGTCGGGACAGCAAAGTACGCAAAGTGGCCGGTCACGACCTGCCTGAGCCATCTCCCCTGTGCAGGGATCGGCCAGTGCATTCGGCGCCTCAGCTCCTCCTTGATCTCGCGGAGTTTGGTTCGCATGCGGTCGCTACGGGTCTTCCGTTGAAGCTGGAAGCGCCCTTGGCGTGATTTGCCGCAGATGAATGTGAACCCCATGAACGCAAAGGTTTCCGGCTTTCCGAGTCCGCGCTGCTTACGTTGAGCCGCCGCATGGCGACCAAACTCAATCAGGCGGGTCTTGGCCGGATGGAGCGTCAGCTCGAACTCCTCCAGTCTCGCGCGCATCGCATCGAGGAAACGACGTGCGTCGTCCTCGCGCTCAAAGCCGACCACTACATCGTCCGCGTAACGCACGATGATCATGCCGCCGGAGGCCTCGCGTTGTCGCCAGCGCTTGGCCCACAGGTCGAGAGCGTAGTGTAGGTAGATGTTGCCGAGGAGCGGTGAAATCACCGAACCTTGACCCGTTCCCCTGTCATCAACGGTTACGACGCCGTCTTCGAGAATACCTGCCTTCAGCCATTTCTGGATGAGGCGGATGATGCGCTTGTCGCCGATCCTATGTTCCAAGAAGCGCGCCAGCCAAGATTGACTGACTGCGCCAAAGAAATTTTGGATGTCGGCGTCAACGATCCAGTTCACCTGCCGCGTCTCGATCGCTGTGCAGAGCGCGTCCAACGCATCATGTGGCCCTCTGCCGGGCCGAAACCCGTAGGAAAAGCCACAGAAGTCTCCTTCGTAGATGGCGTTGAGCACGATGACGGTGGCGCCCTGGACGATTTTGTCCTCGAGAGCCGCGATCGCTAACGGCCGCTGCTTGCCGTCTGCCTTTGGTATGTACGTCCGGCGAGACGGTTGCGGGCGGTATGTTCCTCGTTGGACCCGTTTGTGCAGATCGGCGAGCTGGGGCTCGAGATCTTCCTCGTAGTCCTGCCACGTCATGCCATCCACTCCGGGAGCGGCCCTACGCCTGAGCGCAAAGAACGCCGCCCGCAGTGTATCGACATTGATGTGGTGAAGGAGCGCGGTGAACCGGTCCTTCTTCCTCAGCCTTGCGGCTGCCCGTACGCGGTCCAGCGACTGGGTCATGCGAGCCCGGCCCTGTGTCCGGTGTATGCGCCGCTGTTCCGCGTTTCCCTTGGTCCCCAGCCTTGGCTCCACCCACTCCTCCGCCGGTAATCCGGCTTTGTTCGTCGGCTTCTCAGCTACTATGCCAGAGTCAGACTTCTCCGTGTCGTGCATCAGCGGCTACGGCTCCTCGCCTTCCCGCTGCGGACCATATCCTCGGAGGAGGAAGGTGGCCGACCCGGAGATATCCCGGTTCCCGTACAAGGAGCTTCCATGCATGCCAGGGTCTACGACCACGCCGGGCTGGACGGGTGCTCGCGTTTGCGCACTCGCCCATGTTGCCTTCCGCTCTTTGGACAGCGTCGACGCCCGGGATAACACTGTTTCGCGGCTCAATGGCTGGCCTGCATGCTCCCCTACCGACGCTTCGCCGACCCCCTCGCGGAGGCCTGCGCACGGCTCGGGGCCGATGTGGTTCGCTACACCTTCATCGCAATGGACTTTCACCATCTACTCCTTGCCGGTCTCCCGGCGCACCCAAAGTAGTGCTAGGCCGTGTACTCATAAACCGGCGGCGAAGTCCGCGTGGCTTCAATACGGACCTCCTTTGCGCAACCGCAGAAAATATCGCGATGGGCCAACAGCCAACGATGTTAGCTCAGTTCAAAAAGGCGCACATCGCCGCCCGCGCGGTCGATGATGATTCCAGTGCATTTAGCCGGCTCTGGGACGTCGACGACGCCTTGTTTTGCCGAAAAGCTTCACGTCACCGACCGTCACTGTTGGTCTCTCCATCTCCTTGCCTAGCAATTGCGACAGCACCCGCCGTGCGTTGGCAGCGCAGTCGATGTCGTCAGGCCTCGCTTCGATGTCCTTGATAAGCGCAACCAGTTGCTCCTTGCTCTGCGCGAGCCGCGCCTCCAATCTCCCGATATCCGCCACCTTGCGACGGAGTGTGTCGATTAGCACAGGATGATCCCACTGCTCGAGATCGGACGGCAGCAGCGAACGAATTTCGTCGAGGCTGAATCCAGCGTTCTGCGCAGTTGTGATCAATTCGAGCATCAGCACCGCCTCCGGAGGATAGGTCCGATAGCCGTTCGGCAGCCGTTCGACCGTCTTCAAAAGCCCGGCGCGCTCATAGAAGCGGATCCGCGAGTTGGTCAGCCCGGTTCGCTTCGCCAGTTCCCCGATATTCATCGCGAACAATCCTCGAAAAAGGGTTGACCTTCAACTTAACTCAAAGGTTATGGTCTGTCTAACTTTCTGCTGGAGATCCATAATGTCGCTGTTTTCCCCACTGGCGCTGCCTAGTGGCGCCGTGATCCCGAACCGCGTCGCCAAGGCGGCGATGGAAGAGAACATGGCCGATGCCGATCATGCGCCATCGGCCGAACTGATCCGCCTGTACCAGGCCTGGGCCGCGGGCGGGTCGGGCCTGATCATCACCGGCAATGTGATGGTCGATGCGCGCGCGATGACCGGTCCGGCCGGGGTCGTGCTGGAGGACGATCGCTTCCTCGATCGCTTCAAGACGTGGGCGAACACCGCACGCTCGGGCGGCGGCCAGGTCTGGATGCAGATCAATCATCCCGGCCGCCAGATGCCGGCGGGACTCGGACAGGAGACGTTGGCGCCATCCGCGATTCCGCTCGACCTTGGCGCGCAGTCCAAGGTCTTCCCGATGCCGCGTGCGATGACAGCGGCCGACATTGCCGAGGTGGAACGCCGCTTCGTGGCCACCGCAGCCCTCGCGGAACGCGCGGGCTTCACCGGTGTCGAGATCCACGCGGCGCATGGCTATTTGCTGAGCCAGTTCCTGTCGCCGCTCGCGAACCACCGCACGGATCAATGGGGCGGCAATCTGGAGAATCGCGCACGCTTGCTGCTCGATATCGTGCGCGGCGTGCGGGCGACGGTGTCGTCTGGCTTTGCGGTGTCGGTCAAGTTGAATTCGGCCGACTTCCAACGCGGTGGCTTCTCGCCGGAGGATGCTCAGGCCGTGGTTGCGATGCTTGCGCCGCTCGGCGTCGATCTCGTGGAGCTATCGGGCGGCAGCTACGAGGCGCCTGCCATGATAGGCTCGGCGCGCGACGAACGCACACTGGCGCGCGAAGCCTATTTTCTCGAATTCGCGCGCGAGATCGCCGCGGTCGCAACGATGCCGTTGATGGTCACGGGCGGCATCCGGCGCCGTGAAGTGGCGGAAAACGTGATCAAGAGTGGGGTGGCCATGGCAGGAATCGCGACCGCACTCGCGATCGAGCCGAACCTGCCGCACAACTGGCGGCTCGGCAAATCGGACGCTCCAAAGCTCAAGCCGATCACCTGGAAGAACAAGCCGGTCGCGTCTTCGGCGTATATGGCCGCCGTCCGCTACCAGTTAGTCCGCCTTAGCCGAAACCGGCGCAGCGCGCCTAACGTATCGCCGGTCTGGGCGTTGCTTACCTCGCAGATGCAGGCAAAGCGCAGCGCGCGCCAATATCGCCGCTGGGTGACGGAACGAAAGGCGGCGGCTTGATGGCAGATCGCCGGGATCGCAACCAGCGGAGGGAACCGCAATTAATGCTTGAGCTTAAACTGGACTTCAACGTTACCATCCCGTCCGCTGGCGGGACGAGCGGCATACCATGGGCCGTCCGCCGGCCTCGCTTATCGACGAAAGTCATCGTTCATGGCTAAAGACCTAACGGAAGTCGAGTTCGCCGGTCACAAGGTCATGGTGCCGAAAGGCGGCTACTATGACCGCTTTCGCTCCAATCCCGAGCTCGACGAGGTGGCAAAAGATCCAACCGCCGGCAATATCGATTTCTTCCGGCGCATCCCGAAAGTGATGGTTCCGTCGCGGATCGGCCCGACGTGGGCGCCCAACTTCTACTACCGCACCAGCAACGTGCAGGCTTTGATGCTCGCGCCGCTCAAGAAGCTGCGTTCGATGTTGCCGTCGCCGCTTGAGCCGCTGCATGCGCTGCCCGGATACGGACTCGTAGCGCTCACTTTCTTCTCCTACGCGGTCTGTGACAACGATCCTTATAACGAGGTATCGGTCGCCATCGTCATCCGCCGGCCAGGCGCGCGTGGACCACACGTGCTGGAACTGCTCGACTCGATACGGCGGCAGAGCTTCTTCGCGCATGTGCTGGCGTTGCCGGTAGATACCGAGATCGCCCGCGTGCGCGGAGTCTATGGCTATCAACTACCGAAATGGCTGACCGATATAAGGCTTGATGTCTCGTCGAACGGCATCACGGCCAGCATCGCAGCGACCGACGGAAAATCGGACGTGACGTTGACCGCACCACTGCCGACGCTTCGCCGGATAACATCGCAGTCGCGCCTCTCAACTAACACGTCGATCGGGCTGGTGGATGGCGAGTGGCGGCAGACACAGTTTGTTACCAACCCTATCGAACTCGCACAGACGCTGTTTCCGCGCGATGTTAAACTGTCGCGCGCCGGCGGTCCGATCAGCCAGTTGCTGAACGGGTTAGGCGTGGGCACCATCTTGCGGTTCGATGTCGTCAAAGACGCGCAGATGGTCTTGTACCTGCCGCGTTCATTGAACGCTCTGCCCGCGATTTGAAAGCGACATCACCGGATTGGGCCTGTCAACAAAGGAGAAGTCGTCATGGCATTTGTTAAAACAAAGGACGGGACCGACATCTTTTACAAGGATTGGGGGCCAAAGGACGCGCAGCCTATCCATTTCCACCACGGCTGGCCGCTCAGCGCCGACGACTGGGACAACCAGATGCTGTTCTTTCTCAAGCAGGGTTTTCGCGTCGTCGCGCACGACCGGCGCGGCCATGGACGGTCAAGCCAGGTCAGCGAAGGCCACGACATGGACCACTATGCCGCCGATGCGTCGGCGGTCGCCGAGCATCTTGATCTTCGAAACGCCATCCATATCGGCCACTCGACAGGTGGCGGGCAGGTTGCGCGCTATGTTGCGCAGCATGGCCAACCACAAGGGCGCGTCGCCAAGGCGGTGCTGGTCAGCTCAGTGCCACCCCTGATGGTCAAAACCGACGCGAATCCCGAGGGGACGCCAATCGCCGTGTTCGATGGTTTCCGCGCGGCGCTTGCCGCCAACCGCGCTCAGTTCTTCCTCGATGTGCCCGCCGGTCCCTTCTACGGATATAACCGGCCGGGCGCCAAGCCCTCGCAGGGGGGCATCGAGAACTGGTGGCGGCAAGGCATGATGGGAAGCGCGAAGGCTCACTACGAAGGCATCAAGGCGTTCTCGGAAACCGACCAGACCGCGGATTTGAAGGCGATCACCGTCCCGACTCTCGTGATGCAGGGCGACGACGACCAGGTGGTCCCCTACAAGGCGGCAGCGCTCATGCAGGACAAGCTGCTGCAAAACAGCAAATTGATCATTTATCCCGGTTTCTCGCACGGGATGCTCACGGTCAACGCAGATGTGATCAACGCCGATCTTCTCGCGTTCATCCGTGGATGAATGACGCGCGCCGGACTATCTCCGGCGCGCTCCTTTCTTCGGGCTTTTCGAAGGTATTGCAACAATGAGTAGGCGTGTTCTCCATGTCGTCAGCAACGTCGCCTACTATGACGATCGGTCGCACCCGACCGGGTTGTGGCTGTCCGAACTGACGCACGCCTTCGATGTCTTCGCGGAAAAAGGTTACGAACAGAGGATCGTGAGCCCGAAGGGCGGATCGTCTCCGCTCGAACCTCGCGCGCTCAAATGGCCGCTCCTGGACGCCTCGGCAAAGGCGTGGCTGGCGAACAAGAGCCGCATGGCGCTTCTGTCGGCGACGGCGCGGCCTGATGAGATCGACCCAGCGGATTACGATGTGATCTATTTCACCGGCGGTCACGCAGTCATGTGGGATTTTCCGGACAGCGAAGGGCTGCAAGAGATCACTCGCGTCATCTGGGAGCGTGGCGGCATCGTCTCCGCCGTCTGCCACGGCTATTGCGGCCTGCTCAACACAAAACTCTCGGATGGCAAGCTGCTGGTCGCCGGCAAGCGCATCACCGGTTTTTCGTGGCGCGAAGAAGTGCTGGCCGGAGTTGCGAAATACATGCCCTATAATGCTGAGGCCGAGATGAAGCGGCGCGGAGCGCGCTACCACGCGTCCCCGCCGAATTTCGGGCGGGCAGCTCGGCAGTCAACGTCAGTCCTGATCTGCTTTGGATTTGCGTGCGCGCCGTCGCTCTTGCGGGCCATCTGCTCAATTTCCTAGTTTGGAATAACGGAAGTCGCCGTGAACGTCTGTTCTCCCGATACCAACAGAAATACCAACAAATCGAACGGCTGGGATCGGATGAGAACAAACGGTGACGATCACCGAGTTATGCAGAAGTGCCTATTTTTCAAGGGTTTGAAGCGCCGCGCGGACGGCTGCGAACGCTTGCGAATGGATGCGAACAGCCCAGTTGGTGCCCCTGGCCGGAATCGAACCAGCACTCCTTGCGGAACTCGATTTTGAGTCGAGCGCGTCTACCAGTTCCGCCACAGGGGCATTCGCAACGGTCCCGGCCGGGAAGGCCGGGGTCGCGAAGCGCGGCGGACTATAGCGGGCGGCCCGTCATGGTCAACCCGCACGGGCGGGATGTCCCGCGCCCCGGCAGCGGAATTTCCGGTGGGCGTGACCCCGAGGACGACGCAAGGCCGTTGCCGTCCGTATGGCAGTCACGGAAGAGTTTGCCCGGCGGCGGCAGCCGCTGCCACCGTCCCCAAGCCTGGCCGCGGCTGCGGCAACCTACTTCGAGACGGAGGCGCGAGCGTAACGGTATTGTCCGGTTCGTCGATCTCGATGACGTACATGAACGCAGGCTGCTCAATCCGAGCCTTTTCTTTTCCGATGAGCTGCAGGCGGCGATGACCCAGTGGGGCCTGCGCGTTCCCATGCATCACCGACTGAACGCGATCTGACCGCGGCGGACGGTGGCCGTCACGGTCAACCCGCGCGGATGTGATTGTCCCGCGCCTCGACAGCGGTATTTTCACGCGATACGACCGCAATCGACGACCTTGGAGCAGGGCCCATGACCCTCCCGAACGATGCTCGCAGGAGGACCGACGTGACGATTGCCACCGCCCATCCGTCGCATGCTTCCGCCGCCGGCAATCCGGCGCTGACCTCGGCGCTGGCGATTGCCGTGATCGCGGCGGCGACCCTGGCCGGCGCCTGGTTCTTCCAGCTCGTGCTGGAGATCATGCCCTGTCCGCTCTGCCTCGAGCAGCGCTATGCCTATTACCTCGCGGTGCCGCTCGGCGCCGTGGTGGCGCTCGCGGCCGCCCGCGACGCGCCGCGTCCGGTGCTGCTCGCGGGCCTTGTGATCCTCGGCCTCGCCGCGCTCGCCAATGCCGGGCTCGGCACCTATCACGCCGGTGTCGAATGGGGGTTCTGGCCGGGGCCGACCGATTGCACCGGCCCGATGGTGGATTTCGGCAAGGCCGGCTCGCTGCTGGACCAGCTCGACAAGGTCAAGGTGGTGCGCTGCGACGAGGTGCAGTGGCGCTTCCTCGGCATTTCGCTCGCCGGCTACAACGCGCTGATCTCGCTCGTGATGGCCGCGATCGCCGGTTGGGGCGTGATGAAGGCCGCGAGGGCCTGAGGTCGGGCCGTACGGTTTTCCCGTTATCCGTCATGCCCGCGCAAAGGCTTCGCCTTTGCCGCTGGAGGAGGCCGCGAAGCGGCCCTCTCGAAGCATGGACGGGCACCAGCCGGGCCGTTCATCCTTCGAGACGCGCGGAGCCTGTCATCGGGCCGCGCTTCGCGCGGACCCGGTGGCGCTCCTCAGAGTCTGACTCATAAATCACCCAACCTTAGCTGCAGCCGCGAGTCTGCGGGTCAGGAGCCTGATGTGTGCAATCAGCAGCCAGGCAGCTTCGGTTGCCACCGTCGCCTCGAAGTCCTTGGCGAGGCGGCGGCATCTGCCGAACCAAGCGAATGTGCGTTCAACCACCCACCGCCTCGGCAGAAGCTGGAAGCCTTTGACGCCTTGAGGCCGCTCGACGATCTCGACAGTCCATGGACCGCAGTCTGAGAGCGCGTCGAGGAGTTGATTTCCGCGGTAGATCCGGTCGGCAAAGACGTGGCGCAGCCGGGGGAAGTTCATCCGCACGTTCTTCAGCAGCGGTACGGCGCCATGGCAGTCCTGAACGTTGGCCGGATGAACATGAACCCCAAGGAGGAGGCCATTGGTATCCGTCACGATGTGCCGCTTGCGGCCGTAGATGCGCTTGCCTGCATCGTAGCCGCGCGGTCCGCCAGCTTGCGTGGTTGGCGCACTTTGACTGTCGATCACGGCTGCCGTCGGCTTCGGTGTCCGTCCAAGCTTTTTTCGCGCCCGTCGGACAAGCACGCTGACAATCCTCTGCCACCGGCCTGCATCTATAAAAATAGCCCTGCACCGTCGAATAGGGCGGGAACTCCTGCGGCAACGCCCGCCACTGGCAGCCGGTCGAAACGATATAGAGGATCGCTTCGATCACACGACGCAGCTCCGTCTTACGCGGCCGGCCGCGCCGGTTCGCTCGCGGCAACAGGCGTCTGATCACCGCCCACTCCGCATCGGTCATATCGCTTGCATAACGCAGATCGTCCCGCCGATATTGCTCCCGAGTGATCTTGGTCCAGGGCATCGTGCTCTCCCTCGAATCTTTGCAAATCCGATGGAATCACACCCCACTGAGATCACTCACCCATTTTTCAGTCAGGCTCTCAGGATGACGGGACAAAGGGGGCCTAATCGTCGACGTCGTCCTGCGGCCGGCCGAACAGATGGATGATGCCCGGCGTCGAGATGGTGACGAACAGGAAGCGCGACAGATGATGCGCGCCGACGAAGATCGGGTCGATGTGCAGCGTCAACGCCAGCGCCAGCATCGCGTCCATCGCGCCCGGCGCGAAGGCGACCACGACGTCCGCGAGCCGCACATGGGTGGTGAAGCCGATCACCGCGACGAACACGGCCGAGATCAGGATGGCAATCGCAAACGAGCCGAGCCCGGCATTGACGTGACTGAGCAGCGTCGAGGTCTTCATCCGCGCGAAGCGGGTGCCGATGATGGCGCCGATGCCGACCAGCGCGACGTTGCGGAGCCAGGGCGGCAGGCCGCCATCGACCAGCCCGGAGCCGTGCAGCAGGCTGGAGGCGAGCATCGCGCCGAACATCCAGCTGGCGGGGAATTTGATCCAGCGCAGCAGCAGCGAGACGCCGATCGATAAGGCGACCAGCGCGACGAGGCCGAACGGCGAGGCGACTGAGGTTGGCAATGGCGGCGGCGCTGCATGCGTCACCCCGGTCAGCGCCAGCACCAGCGGCAGCGCCGCGGTCAAGATGATCACGCGCATGGTCTGCACCACCGCGATCGCCGCGACGTCGGCGCCCTTTTCCGCGGCGAGGATCGTGATCTGCGACAGCGCGCCCGGGCTGCCGGCAAGGAAAGCCGAGGTCTGGTCCCAGCCATGGATGCGTTGCAGATAGAGGCTCGAGCCGAAGGTCGAGCAGAACGTCGCCAGGGCCAGCAGGCCGATGGTGAGCGGATAGGAGCTCATGTGCTGCAGCAATTGCTGCGACATCAGCGAGCCGAGGGAGATGCCGAGCAACAGCAGCACCGATTGCGTCAGCACCGCCGGCACCGCGAGCGGCCGTCCGGCCAATGCGGCGATCCCGACCGCGACCATCGCCCCCGAGATCAGGCCGCCCGGCAATTCTGCCCACAGAAACAGCAAGCCGCCGACGGTGCCGATGACGAGGGTCTCGAGCCCGTTCAGGACTTTGCTGCGGTCGGGAATGGCCGTTGCCATCGAAGCGCGGATCAGGGTCACGCCGCCTTATGGCAAATTCGCGTGAACGCGACAAATGCATCTCGCGATTGCAGCATTGCGCCGCGGCTCGCCCGGCGCACGGATTTTTCACCCTTCGAAACGCGCCGGGGATTGCGATCAGTGTCGCCACAAACTCGTCATGACCGGGCAGAAGCGCGAAGCGCGTGTTCGCGCAGGTGTCCCGGCCATCCACGTCTTTTCCACGTGCCAGCCAACACCCATGATGCCCGGCATAAGGCCGGGCATCACGGGTTCGTCGAGCGATCGAGCGCATTTGCGATTGCCCTCCCCGATGGGGAGAGCGAATCGCATCAAGCCTGTCCGGACGTTACTTCGTCGCCGCGGGCGCAGCGGCGGCGCCGTCCGACTTCTCCTTCTTGCACTCGGAGCGGAATTTCTTGCGCTCCTTGCCGTGCAGCCCCTTGGCGTCGGCTTCCTTCGAGCATTCCAGCGACTGGGCGGTGCGCGGCTTCTTCTCGGCCGGCGCCTTGGTCTCGGCCTTCGGAGCGGCGTCCTTGGCGGCGGGCGCGGCCGTTTGCGCGAAAGCTCCGCCCATCAGCAGCAGGGAGGCCAGGGCGGTTGCGGACGCGAGCGTGGAAATCGTCTTCATGGGGCACCTCGTGAGGTAAAGAGGGCCGAAACGTCGCGCGACGATGCTGAACCGTGGATGAACATGCAGCGGTCCCGCCGCCACAATATTTTAACGCACAGGCGCGCTGGCGCGTTGTCGCAAGTCGGGGTTGAGCTAGGATAATGGTCTTACGCCAATGCTCCCCACGGGAAACCAACGGGAAACCAGGGATGACGGGAGACCAGGGATGACCATTCAGACCAGATTGTTGTGCGTGCTTGCGGTGTCGGGCTTTGCAGCCTTTGCGGCGAGCGCGCCGGCGCAGGCCCTGACCGCGCAGGAATGCAGCGCCAAGTACCAGGCGGCCAAGTCGGCCGGCACCCTCGGCGGCCAGAAGTGGAATGATTTCCGCAAGGCGCAGTGCGGAGCCGACGCGACCCCGGCTGCGGCGCCCGCCGCTCCGCCGCCGGCAGCCGCCGCGCCCGCTCCGGCCGCGCCGAAGGAAGCCAAGCAGGCGCCCGCCGCGGCACCGGCGGCGCCGGCAGGACCCGCCGTATTTCCGAACGCCATCGATCCCAAATACGCCAAGGAGTCCGAAGGCAAGGGACGCATGCACACCTGCGTCGACCAGTACAACGCCAACAAGGCCACCGGCGGCAATGGCGGCCTGAAGTGGATCCAGAAGGGCGGCGGCTATTACAGCGAATGCAACAAGCGCCTGAAGGGCGCCTGAGCGAGCCGACCGAGTTTGGCGAGCGGCCGGCGTAAGCCGGCCGCTTTCCGTTTACACCGGCTCTATTGGCTGCAACTCTCTCTACGGGTTTTCCGTCAGCAGCTTGTCCGCCGACTGCGCCAGCAATTGCGCGCGCTTGCGCGGGCCGCGCTCGAGAAACAGCAGGCTCTGGCCGAAGATGAAGCAGTAGAACAGGAAGGCCTGCGCATCGGCCTCTTCAGTCGGCAGCCCGGTGGCGCGATAGAGCTGGGCGACATTCTTCAGCCGCGCGGCATCGACGCTCGCGGCGGCGGCGGCAGCGGCCTCATCGGTGCGCGCCCATTGCCGGATCGCGAGCTCGACCGCCATCGCCTCGGTGTTCATGCGCTCCGAATACAGCGTGATGATCGCCTTCAGCCGCTCGCGCGCGCTGGCGCCGTCGAGCGCGGTGTGCTTCTCGATCGATGCGATGCGGCCGTCGCGCCAGCGCGTCAGCATGGCCTCGAGCAGCGCGGCGCGATCCCTGAAGCGGCGGTAGAAGCCGCCCTTGGTGACGCCGAGATTCTTCGCCAGTACCTCGACCCGCACGCCGTCGACGCCGCTATGCGCGAGTTCGGCGAAGCCGGCCGCGACCCAGACGTCGCCTTTGCTTTCAGTCATGCGATCTCCGCGCATCCATAATGCGCGATGGGATCGTCATCGCGCATTAATCGCTTGTTTGTGCATGATCTCCGCGCAAACGCGTTGCGTTTGTCGCGAGGGAAAACCGCTTCGCACTTTTCCGGATCATGCTTTGATACGGTACCGTATTGCTAGCCTGCTTCGTCCCTGATACGCTACCGTATCAAAAATCGAAGGAGGGATCCGATGGAGGGCGAGGCGACCTATCGCGGCACGGTCTATCCCTGGCACTGCGACCATATCGGCCACATGAACGTCATGTGGTATGTCGGCAAATTCGACGAGGCGAGCTGGAACATGTTCGCGCGGCTCGGCCTGACGCCGAGCTATCTGCGCGAGTCCGGCCGCGGCATGGCCGCCGTGCAGCAGAACATCTCCTACAAGCGCGAGCTGCTCGCCGGCGACCTCGTCGAGGTCAAGAGCCGGCTGGTCGAGTTCCGCGACAAGTCGATCCGTATCCTGCACGAGATGCGCAATGCGGAGACCGGCGAGATCGCAGCGACCTGCGAGATCGCGGCCGTGCATATCGACCGTGCCGCGCGCAGATCGACGCCGTTTGCGCCGGCGATCCGCTACGCGGCGATGCCGCATCTTGTGCCGTCCGAGCCCGCAATCGCGTAACCGCCATGCCCCGCTTCGAGCCGAAGAATCCCGATTACCGTGCGGTCGCGACCGATACATTCGCACGCCAGCGCGCGATGCAGACGCTTGGTATCTCAATCGCGCGGATGGAGCCCGGCGAGGTCGATCTCGCGATGCCCTACGCGCCGGAATTCTGCCAGCAGAACGGCTTCGTGCATGCCGGAATCATCACCGCGGGCCTCGACAATGCCTGCGGCATCGCCGCCTTCACGCTGATGCCCGAAGGCTCCGACATCCTCACCGTGGAGTTCAAGACCAACCTGCTGGCGCCGGCGCGCGGCGAGCGGTTCGTGTTCCGCGGCGTCGTGGTCAAGCCCGGCCGCACGCTGACCGTCTGCGACGGCCGCGCCTATGCGATCCAGGACGGCGCCGAGACGTTGGTCGCGACCATGAGCGGCACGCTGATGGCGCTGGCACGGCGGGAGTCGTAGAAGGCTAACTCTCTCCCCGTCACCCTGAGGTGCGAGCCTTGCGGCGCAAGGCACACACCTCGGGAGGACGGAGCTGGTCGAAGCGCGTGTTGCTTTCGCAGGGACGACGATTGTGGATGCAGGCCGCGCCACACACCCCGTGTCGTCCTGGCGAAAGCCAGGACCCAATACCCCGAATCTCAATTGTTGCGCTGGCTGGGGCCACGATCCCGGTCATCACCGAGCGCGGTGGTTATGGGTCCCTGCTTTCGCAGGGACGACAAGCGGGGATGACGGTCTGAGAAAGTGTGACGGATTTGAAGGCGGCGGCGCCCAAGATCTGCGCATGCATCCAAGACCCACGCATTGACAAGGTCCCGCCACACCGACCTGATAGGCGGATGTCTCGCGTGAGCTTCCTGCCATGATCGCCAGCCTCAGCCTGATCCTGCTCTGCCAGCTGGTCGGCGAGGTCGCCGTGCGCGCGCTGGCGGTACCGGTGCCGGGCCCGGTGGTTGGCCTCGTGCTGCTGCTGTTGCTGCTGTTGGCGCGCGACCGCTTTCCGGCGCTGGCGCGCGGGCCGCTCGGCGATGACGGCGTCGAGAGCGCGAGCCGCGGCATGCTTGCCAATCTCTCGCTGCTGTTCATTCCGGCCGGCGTCGGCGTGGTGCAGAAGCTCGATCTGCTCGCCGAGCACGGTATCGCGGTCCTAGTGATCCTCGCGGTGTCCGTCATCGTCACCCTGCTGGCGACGGTTGCGACCTTCGTTGCGGCGAGCAGCCTGCTTTCGAGCGAGGAGGAGAGGCCGTGAACGACAATTCGTTCTCGCTCTGGGTCTATCTCTCGCAGTCGCCGCTGCTCTGGCTGACGGTGACGCTGTTGACCTATGCGGCGGCCGACGCGGTGTCGCTGAAGACGAGGCGGCACCCGCTCGCCAATCCCGTGCTGCATTCGGTGTGGATCATCGGCGTATTCCTGCTGCTGACCGGGACCTCCTACACCACCTATTTTGCCGGTGCGCAGTTCGTGCACTTCCTGCTCGGGCCGGCGACGGTGGCGCTCGCGGTGCCGCTCTACGAGAATCGCCGGCGGGTCGCGGCGGCGATCCTGCCGATGCTGGTTGCGCTCGCGATCGGCTCGCTGACGGCGATCGTCTCGGTGGTGCTGCTGGCGCAGGCGTTCGGGCTGCCGCGCGACGTCATCCTGTCGCTGGCGCCGAAATCGGTCACCGCCGGCGTCGCGATGGGCATCAGCGAATCCCTGCATGCCGATCCCTCGCTGACCGCGGTGTCGGTGATCCTCACCGGCATCATGGGGGCGATCATCGTCACGCCCCTGATGAACTTCACCGGCATCACGGACTTCCGTGCCCGTGGCTTTGCGGCGGGCATCGCCGCCCATGGCATCGGCACCGCGCGCGCCTTCCAAGTCGACGAGGTCGCCGGCGTCTTCGCCGGGATCGCGATGAGCCTGAATGCGCTGGTCACCTCGCTGCTGGTGCCGCTGGCTGTGACATATCTGCTGCGCTGAGCGTGATCCGGAAAAGTGGGAACCGGTTTTCCCTCGCGACAAACGCAACGCGTTTGCGTGGAGATCATGCTGATATAGAGAGTTCGGCTGCAGGGCAGTTTTGTGCTATTGGTATGGCGTTGAGCAGCAAATCCTTCTAGGGTCGCCGGCTCAAACGCGAGTCTGTTCCCCTTGGTCTTCTCCGCAACTCAAAGCGTGCTTGGGCTGGCATCGGGCATGCTGGTCGGTTTTTCGCTGGGCCTGGTCGGCGGCGGCGGCTCGATCCTTGCCGTGCCGTTGATGGTCTACGTGGTCGGCGTGCCGGAGCCGCATGTCGCGATCGGCACCTCGGCGATCGCGGTCGCCGCCAACGCCGCGGTCAATCTCTCCAACCACGCCCGCGGCGGCACCGTGATCTGGTCCTGCGCGCTGGTGTTCGCGCTGTCGGGCATGCTGGGCGCATTCGGCGGCTCCATCCTCGGCAAGATGCTGGAGGGGCAGAAGCTGCTCGCGCTGTTCTCGCTGGTGATGCTGGTCATCGCGGGCCTGATGCTGAAGAACCGCGCGCGGGTCGGGCTGACCGACGTCAAGATCTCGATGTCCAACATGCCCGCGATCATCGGCCTCGGACTTGCCACCGGAACCATGTCCGGCTTCTTCGGCATCGGCGGCGGCTTCCTGATCGTGCCGGCGCTGATGCTGGCGACCGGGATGCCGATCATGAACGCGGTCAGTTCCTCGCTGGTGGCCGTCACCGCGTTCGGCATGACCACGGCCCTGAGCTATGCGTGGTCCGGGCTGGTGTCGTGGGGCCTGGCGGGGCTATTCGTCGCCGGCGGCATCGCGGGCGGCCTGCTCGGCACAAGCAGCGCCCGCCACCTGTCGGAACGGCGCGGCGCGCTTAATATCGTGTTTGCGACTGTGATTATCGTGGTGGCGATCTATATGCTGCTGCGTAACATCAATGTGTCCTGAACGAAGAAGGGCGCAGAGCTCTTGCGAAAGCCAGCCATGAACCAAATGACGAAATCGCCCCTGATCAACGCCGGTGCCACCCGCCGCGGCGCGCTCGGCCTGTTCGGTGCCGGCATCGCGCTCATGGCCGCGGGCGCCGCACGCGCCGAGGACGACAATGTCCTGACCGAGGAGCAGGTGCTGCGCGATCCGGATATTCCTGACATCGGCAACCCCAAGGGCGACATCACCATCGTCGAATGGTTCGACTACAACTGCCCCTATTGCCGCAAGCTCGCGCCGGAGCTGCGCCAGGTGGTGCAGGACGACGGCAAGGTCCGCCTCGTGCTGAAGGATTGGCCGATCCTCGGACCGGTCTCCAAGGTCGCGGCGCGGATGGCGCTGGCGGCGAAGTACCAGAACAAGTTCGACGTCGCGCATGAGGCGATGATCTCGGTCAATTCGCGCATCACCGAGCCGCGCATCGCCGAATTGCTCTCGGGCGCCGGCCTCGACATGGACCGCCTGAAGAAGGATCACGACGCCAACGCCAAGGCGATCGATGCGATCCTTTCCCGCAACAACGAGCAGGCGCTGGCGTTCGGCTTCAACGGCACGCCGTCATTCATCGTCGGCAAGTACCGCGTACCAGGCGTGCTCAGCATGGATCAGTTCGAGCAGGTGATCGCCGACGCCCGCAAGGCCAATATGGGTCGCAAGACCGAGCAGAATTGATCGCGCTTCCTGCAACGAAAATGGCCTCTCCGGCGAGAGGCCATTTGCTTTTGTGTCGGCTTGAAAACAATCGTTACTTCGCCGCGATCTTGTCCCACTGCTCGCGGGTGCGCGTCTTCAGCAGGTTCCAGTCATGCGCTGCGACGTCCCAATTGACGATGGTGCGCGTGTCCTGCGCCACCTCGCCATTGGCGACGCTCGATGTCCGCATGGAATCGTAGACGTAGACGCCGCATATCAGCAGCAGCGCGCCCAAAATCATGCCGAAAAAGGTCCGCATCGCTCAATCCCTCCGGTGTCGGAAGCATAACGTCGCCGGGCTCGCTGTGGTTCCGGCGATCGATCAACTGCGCGCGAACGCCCGCATCACGTAATCGATGAACACGCGCACGCGCGGCGAGAGCTGGCGGTTGCGCGGATAGAGCAGGTTTACCGGCACCGATGGCGGCGGGCATTGCTGCAGCACCGGGATCAGCGTGCCGTTTGTCAGATCGGCTTCGGCGTGGAAGCGCGGCACCTGCACGAGGCCGAGGCCGAGTTTGGCGCTCGCCAGGTAACTCTCGGGGCCGGTCACCGACATCGGCGCCGGCAGCGGAAACTGCTTCAGCGCGCCGTCGATCACGAACTCGATCGGCCGCAGGCGTCCGGTCGTCAGCGAGCGGATGCCGATCATGCGATGGCCATCGAGTGCGAACGGGTCGACCGGTGTGCCGAAACGCGCAAGGTAATCCGGCGTCGCGCAAGTCAGCCGCTCCAGCATCGTGACCTGCCGCGCGATCATGTCGCTGTCGGGCAGCTTGCCGAAGCGCAGCACGCAGTCGACGCCTTCGCGGATCAGATCGACCCAGCGGTCGCTCTCGCTCATGTTGATCTCGATATCAGGATATTCGGCGAGGAAGCCCGGCAGGTTCGGCAGCAGGAAGTGCCGCGCCAGTGTGCCCTGCACCTCGAGCCGCAGCAGCCCCTTCGGCCGCGCGCCGCCGAACGCGCCCTCGGCGTCTTCGAGGTCCGCGATCAGCGACAGGCAGCGGCGGTAGTGCGCCTCGCCATCGAGCGTCGGGCGGACCGTGCGCGTGGTGCGCTCGAGCAGCCGCACGCCGAGCCGCGCCTCCAGCCCCTTCACCGCGTCCGTCACCGTCGAGCGCGGCAGCCCCAGATCCTCGGCGGCGAGCGAAAAGCTGCGCCGCTCGACCACCCGGGTGAACACGCGCATCGCGTCGAAACGGTCCATCTATTATCCGGTATTAACGAATAGTGATGTCGGATCATGTACGATTATCCGGCAGGTGCCAAGACATAGTGTCCTCCCAACGAACGCGGCGCGGCCGCACAACCTGATGGGAGACTGAAAATGACCAACCAAACCAACAAGGTAGCTCTGGTGACGGGTGCCTCGCGCGGGATCGGCGCGGCGGTGGCCGAACGCCTCGCCAAGGACGGCTTCACCGTCGTCGTCAACTACTCCGGCGACGCCAAGTCCGCCCAGGCGGTGGCCGACAGGATCGAGGCCGCCGGCGGCCGGGCACTGACCGCGAAGGCCGATGTCAGCGATGCCCACGCGGTGCGCGGCATGTTCGACGCGGCGGAAGCCGCCTTCGGCGGCGTCGACGTGCTGGTCAACAATGCCGGCATCATGAAGCTCGGCAAGATCGCCGACAGCGACGATGCCGCGTTCGACCAGCAGGTCGCGGTCAATTTGAAGGGCAGCTTCAACACCATGCGCGAGGCGGCGCGCCGCCTGCGCAACGGCGGACGCATCGTCAACTTCTCAACCAGCGTCGTCGGCACCAAGCTCGAGACCTACGGCATCTATGTCGCGACCAAGGCCGCGATCGAGTCGTTGACGGCGATCCTGTCCAAGGAGTTGCGCGGCCGCGGCATCACGGTGAATGCGGTCGCGCCCGGGCCGACCGCGACCGACCTGTTCCTGCACGGCAAGTCGGACGAATTGATCGACCGCTTCGCCAAGATGGTGCCGCTGGAGCGGCTCGGCACGCCCGATGACATCGCCAATGTCGTGTCGTTCCTCGCCGGCCCCGACGGCTCCTGGATCAACGGCCAGGCGCTCCGCGCCAATGGCGGCCTGGTCTGACGCCCGCACATCTCCAACCCAACTCGCATTCAACCGACTTCACAAGGATACGTGTCATGAAACAGGTCATCGTCATCACCGGCGCTTCGAGCGGCTTCGGCCGCCTCACCGCCAACGCGCTCGCCAGGGCCGGCCACACCGTCTATGCCTCGATGCGCCACACCACCGGCCGCAACGCCTCCGCGGTCGCCGATATCGAGGAGTTCGCGCGCGACAACAAGGTCGACCTGCGCGCGCTCGAGCTCGATGTCGGCTCGCAGGCGTCGGTCGATGCGGCGATTGCGCAGATCGTCGCCGAGGAAGGCCGCCTCGACGTCGTGATGCACAATGCCGGCCACATGGTGTTCGGCCCGGCGGAGGCGTTCACGCCCGAGCAGCTTGCCGAGCTCTACGACGTCAACGTGCTGTCGACACAGCGCGTCAATCGCGCGGCGCTGCCGCAACTGCGCAAACAGGGCAGGGGACTCGTGGTCTGGGTGTCGAGCAGCTCTTCGGCCGGCGGCACACGCCGCCCTATCTCGCGCCGTATTTCGCGGCCAAGGCCGGCATGGATGCGATGGCCGTGATCTATGCCCGGGAGCTTACGCGCTGGGGCATCGAGACCTCGATCATCGTGCCCGGCGCCTTCACCGGCGGCACCAACCACTTTGCGCATTCCGGCCGTCCCGCCGACGAGGCCCGCGTCGCCGAATATGAGGCTGGTCCCTATGCCGGCTTCGGCGAGGAGATCATGAAGGCGTTCGCGGCGATCGTGCCCGAGGATGCCGACGCCTCGTCGGTCGCCGACGCGATCGTCAAGGTCGTCGATACGACGTTCGGCAAGCGGCCGTTCCGCGTCCACATCGATCCGACGCAGGACGGCGCCGAAGTCGCATTCGGCGTGATCGACCGCGTCCGCAACGAGATGCTGCACCGGGTCGGCTTCTCCGACCTGCTCAAGCCGCGAGTGAACGGGTAATCTTCTCCCCGCAACGTCATTGCGAGGAGCGACAGCGACGAAGCAATCCATCTGCCCGCGTGCTCGGTGACAATAGATTGCTTCGCTTGGCTCGCAATGACGGGATACGATCCCTCAGGTGCTGTCGGCTCGCTCACCATTCATCCACTGCATGATCTCCGCATTGATCTCGCGCGGATAGGTGTGGCTGAGATCGTCGATCTCGCGATAGGTCACCCTCGCGCCGGCGGCCGACAGCAGGCCTTGGGTCTGCCGCGCGGTCTGCACCGGGAACATCCAGTCGAGCCGGCCGTGGGTGATGAAGATCGGCAAGCCGCGCAGCCGTTCCGCGTCGGCGATCTCCGCCATCAGCGGATGGAAGGTCGCGGCAACGGGCGCCAGATGCGTGAAGCGCGAGGCGCCGTCGAGCCCGCTCACATAGCTGAAGGTGCCGCCGTCGCTCATGCCGGTGAGCAGCGTGCGCGTCTCGTCGACCGTCCAGTGCGCGCGCACCTGGTCGATGATGCGGTTCAGGTTCGGCGTGTCGGTGTCCTCGCCCATCAGCGCCCAGGTCTGGCCGGTCGCGGTCGGCGCCACCAGGATGGCGCCGCGGCTGCGCGCATCGCGCAGCCAGCTCCACAGGAAGCCGCGGCCATTGCCGCTGCCGCCATGCAGCGCCATCACCAGCGGCCAGGCGCGGTCGGGCGTGTAATACTCCGGCACGTACATCGAGAAGCCGCCGCGGCTGCCCGGCTCGTTGCGCTCGTGGAAGATTCCGGTGTCGGCGTTGGGCTTGGCCGCGAGCTTCGCCTGCAGCTCGGTATCCTCGCGCAGATCGGGCGCGATGAAGAAGCCGCTGACCGGCGGCAACTCGGTCAAGGGATAGAGCGCCTCCTGCGCCCGCGGCAGATAGCGCAGCGCGCGGAATACGTTGACCAGATCGCCTTCGCCGTTCTGCACAGCGCGCAGCCCTGCGTAGCCGGCGAGCGCCGGTTCGATCGCGGCTTCCAGCGCGGTCTTGATGTGCGCGAATCTCTCCGGCCAGTCGGCGAGCCGCGGCCGCACCGCCTGCAAGGCCTCCTCCGGCTCGCCCGCAATCTGCATCACGCGATCGAAGTCCGGCGGATTGAGGTTGCGCGCGACGAAGGACAGCGATTCCAGCGTCTGCAACAGCGGCGGCAGCACGGCCACGATGTCGTCAACCACCGCCTCGCTCATCGCCGCTGCTTCTTCCCTTTGCCTCAATGAAGCCGCGGCGCCTTCAACAGCTTTATGCGGTCGATCGAGGTCAGCGTGACGTCGAAGGTGACGCCCTCGTGATAGATGGTCAGCGGCACGTCGACGCCGGCCGCGCCGAGCGACCAGAGCTTGCGGTAGAAGCCGGCCTGGCTCGTCACCTTGTCGCCGTCGACCGCGAGGATCACGTCGCCGGTCTTCAGTTCGGCGCGCGCCGCCGGTCCCTTGCTGGCGACGCCGACCACCACGAGGCGGTTGTCGATCTCGGTCGTGAACATGCCGAGCCACGGCCGCGCCGGCTTGTCGACCCGGCCGAACTTGCGCAAATCGTCCAGCACCGGATTGAGCAGATCGATCGGCACGATCATGTTGACATGCTCGGCGTGGCCCGAGCGCTCGCGTTCGAGCTGCAGCGAGCCGATGCCGATCAGCTCGCCGGCATTGTTGATCAGCCCGGTGCCGCCCCAGTTCGGATGCGACGGAGAAGTGAAGATCGCCTCGTCCAGCAGATACTCCCAGTAGCCGGCGAATTCCTGCTTCGCCGCGATCTGGCTTGCGACCGAGCGCGTGCGGCCGCCGGCGCCGCCGAGCACCACATTGTCGCCGACCTGCGTCGCCGCGGACGAGCCGATCCGCAGCGGCTCGAGATCGACCCGGCCGAGCGCCTGCACCAGGCCGAAGCCGGATTCGAAATCGAAGCCGAGCGCGTGGCCCTCGACCGCGCGGCCGTCGCCGAGATGCAGCCACACCGTGGCGGCTTCAGTGATCAGATAGCCGATCGTCAGCACCAGCCCGTCGTCGATCAGGACGCCATTGCCGGCGCGCTCGGTGCCGAGCGTCTCGGCGCTGAAAGCATCCGGCGGAATGATCGAGTGCAGCCCGACCACACTCATCAGCGCGCGATCGAGATCGTAGCGGTAATCTTCGGGGCGAGGCTGAAAGGCCGCGGGCACTTTCCATTCGGTCGTGGAGGGCATCAAGGGATCTCCTGGCGTGCAGGGCGCTGGAACCTCAAGGTAGACCGAGGTTCTGCCGGCAGGGAAGATGGAATGATATACCTTGCAGGGCAGCCTGCACAGCTCATGTGGCGTGCAGACCTGCCCCTCGCAAGATAATTGAACCTATTCGGTTTTTGCCGCACGCGCCGGCATGATGCGGAAGGCGCGGTTGTCCTTGATCCACGCGGCGCGCTCGTCGCGCAGCATGGTGCGGCGAACCTTTCCGGAATCGTCGCGCGGCGCGGTGCCGACGCGCTCGAAACTTTCCGGATGCTTGTAGCGGCTGAGCCGGTCCTTCAGGAAATCGCCCATGCCGTCGGCGATCGCTTGCGCATCGGCGCTGTCGGCGAGCTCGAGGATTGCATGCACGCGCTGGCCGAATTCCGGATCGGGCAGTCCGACCACGACGCAGGAGCGCACCTCGGGATGCTCGCTGACCGCGGCCTCGACCTCGGCCGGATAGATGTTGGCGCCGCCGCGCAGAACCATGTCGGCGAGCCGGTCGCCGAGATAGAGATAGCCTTCTTCATCGAGTCGGCCGATGTCGCCGAGCGACTCCCAGCCATCCGGCCGCCGCTTCGGCGTTGCGCCGAGATAGTGATAGGTCGAGCCGGCGCCGTCATTGGGCAGGAAATAGATTTCGCCGGTCTCGCCGGGCGCGACGTCGTTGCCGTCCTCGCCGATGATGCGCAGTTTCGCGGTCTCGCCGATCTTGCCGACCGAGCCCTTGTGCGCCATCCATTCGGTGCCTGAGATCACGCAGGCGCCCTGCCGCTCGGTGCCGCCATAGAGCTCCCAGATCCGCTCGGGGCCGAGCCATTCGATCCATTTCTCCTTCAGCCAGGGCGGCATCGGCGCTGCCATGTGAAACACGATGTTCAGGCTGGAGACGTCGTAGCGGTTGCGCACCTCCTCGGGCAGCGCCCAGATCCGGTGCATCATGGTCGGCACGAAGTTCACCCATTGCACGCGCTCGCGCTCGATCAGCCGCAGCGTCTCCTCGGCGTCGAACTTCACCATGCCGGTGACCCTTCCGCCCCCGAACAGCGCAAAGTGCGAGAGGATGAATGGCGCATTGTGATACAGTGGCCCCGGATTGAGCAGCGAGGTGTCGCGCGCAATGCCGAGCGTCGCCTCGGCCGTGGTCTCGATCACCGCGGGGTTGTGATCGAGGATCACCTTCGGCCGCCCGGTCGAGCCGCCGCTCGTCATCGCCTTCCAGTAGCGCGCGACCGGCGCATCGAGCGGCTCCTCGGAGAATCCGTCCGGCACGAAATTCACCGGCAGCGAATTCGGCGCATTCCAGTCGGCCTCGCCGCCGACCACCAGCGACGGTTTCAGAATCTCGAGCACGGCAGCGGCCTCGCCGCGCGGCAGCCGCCATGACAGCGAGGTCGGCGTCGCGCCGCACTTCCACACCGCGAAGGTCGTCTCGAAGAACGCGTTGCTGTTGGGCAGCCCGATCGCGACGAAGTCGCCGGGCTTGACGCCCTTGGCGGCGAAGGCGCGCGCCCGTGCATTGGCGCGGCGCTCGAGCTCGAGCCAGGTCAGCGCATCCGCGCCATGACTGATGGCGATCGCATCCGTGGGCTTGCGTTCGGCATACCAGCGCGGCACGTCGGCGAGGGGGATCAGCATGGTCGTTTCCGTCGGAAAAGGCGGCTTGAAGCGCTCTTGTTGCAGGGATGTGGCCAAGGCCACGGCCGCCACTTCACCAAGAGTGCAGTCTCCGTGTCAAGCCGATGGCTGCCGACGCGGCCGGTATCCCGCTGATGGAATTGCAGAATCCCTGTTCGCTAAAAGCCCCGTCAAGATTCCGGTAAAGTTCAAGCGATCGCGCTAAGCCAGGCTTTACGGGGGGCCGGCATTGTGGCCGTTGCGGTTCTGTGCCGGGCGCGTCGAGCGACGTGCACGGCGTGCAATGTCTTTCAATGACCAATGGCTTCAAGGACGGCGACGATGGCGAGCAATGGAGCACGGACCAAGGTCAGTCGCGAGCCGCGGCGCCAGCTCAACAATCGTGCGGCCTGGATCACGGTCGACAACGGCGCGACCGAGAGCGAATGCGCCGTGGTCGACATTTCGCCGGGCGGCGCCAAGATCACCACCGAGGTCGAGTTCGAGGTGAATGACCGCCTCGCGCTGACGCTACTCGCTGATCATGCCAAGCGCTATCCGTGCGAGGTGGTCTGGCGTCGCGGCAAGACCTACGGGCTCAAATTCGTGACGGCCGAAGCCGAGCCGGTTGAACCGGCCGCGGAGCCGGCCGGCGCGACCTAGCGCGGCGTTCATCAATCAATGATCGAATGGACGTTCGGCGCAGGCCATCGCCGATCACATCGGCCGCGCGTTCAATTGTTCACGCAGGACTTCCCGCGCAAGCGTCGCTCGCGTCATCGCCGCTGCGGATTGTCGGCATTGCCGGTGGTGGTGCCCGTCGGGCCTCCCGGAAGCGCCGGTGCGGCGCTGCCGCCGCCGGTGCCCGAAGACGGTGCGACGCGCTGGCCGGACTGGGTCGGGAGCGCAGTGCCGCCGACGCCGTTCGACGGTGCGGCGCGGTCGCCAGGCCTCGGCGGCAGCGGGGTGCCGCCGGTGTTCTGCGCGAGAAGCGGGGCCGGTGCGAGGATGAGGCCGGCGGCGACGACGATGGCAAATTTGGTCTTGAACATGTGCTGGTCCGAGATGGCGCGGTGAGGCTTGAGCGACAGGCACAGCCGCGACGGAGACGAGACATCCGCCAAGCCCGCGAGATTGCGATACCAACATAACGTCCGCCGCATTTGATGCGTTCCCGGAAGCCTCGCCAGGACGAAGCAAATATCCGTGTAATGAACGGTCTCCACCGATCGCGGCGACGCCTCGCCGGTGTTGCGGATCTTTCGACATGAAGTTTGGACATTCATGTCGCGAGAATGCGGACGTGTGACTCACTGACCTTGCCACACACTCAATGTCGTCATGGCGAAAGCCAGGACCCATTACCCCAAATCTCAATTGTTGCGCGACGCTGGGGCCACGATCCCGTCCAGGATCAAGTGGGATGGTTATAGGTCCTGGCTTTCGCCAGGACGACGAACGGATAGCGCCGTGTGCCCGTCCTCACGGGTTCACGCAAACACGGCAATGACGACTGGTTGGCCAGGCGCCGTCGTCCTAGCGTTCTGTCAGCTTCAGCTCGATGCGGCGGTTGCGCTTGTAGGCCTCTTCGGTCTGCGCGGTGTCGAGCGGCTGGAATTCGGCAAAGCCGGCGGCGACCAGGCGCTGCGCCGGCACGCCGAGCGAGACCAGGTACTGCACCACCGAGATCGCGCGCGCCGAGGACAGCTCCCAGTTGGACTTGAACAGCGGGCTGTTGATCGGCCGCACGTCGGTGTGGCCGTCGACGCGCAGCACCCAGGCGATCTCGGGCGGAATCTGCTTGTCGAGATCGATCAGCGCGCTCGCGACAGTTTCGAGTTCGGTCTTGCCCTCGGGCAGCAGCGTCGCCTGGCCGGTGTCGAAGAACACTTCCGACTGGAACACGAAGCGGTCGCCGACGACGCGGATATCGGGACGGTTGCCGAGGATCGCACGCAGCCGGCCGAAGAATTCCGAGCGGTATTTCGACAGTTCCTGCACCCGCTGCGCCAGCGCGACATTGAGGCGCTGGCCGAGATCGGCGATGCGGTTCTGCGATTCCTTGTCGCGTTTCTCGGAGGCGTCGAGCGCCTCCTCGAGCGCGGCGAGCTGGCGGCGCAGCGCGCTGATCTGCTGGTTCAGCAACTCGATCTGCGCAAGTGCGCGCGACGATACGGCCTTCTCGGACTCCAGCGCCTTGTTGAGTTCGTTGGCGCGGCCCTGCGCGTCGCTGCCGGAACTCGCGAGCCCCTCATAGAGTCCCTTCATGCGGTCGCGCTCGCCTTCGGCGGAAGCGAGCCCGGCGCGCAGCTGCGCCACCTGGTCGTCGAGCGTCAGCTTGGAGAGCTTCTCCAGCGACAGCAGGTCGTTGAGCTGGGCGATCTTGGCGGTGAGCTGTTCCAGCGCCTTGTCCTTGCCGGTGACCTCCTGCGACAGGAAGAACTGCACGACGAGGAATACCGACAGCAGGAACACGATCGACAGCACCAGCGTCGACAATGCGTCGACAAAGCCGGGCCAGTAGTTGAAGCCGGATTCGCTGCGGCGCGAGCGGGCGAGGGCCATGGGTGTCTCCTTGGGCTTGCTCCCCGGCTAGCTTTTCTCGGGCTGGCGGGCGAGGCGTTCGAGCAGCCGCTTGATCTCGCGGTTCTGCTCGCCCTGGCCGTCGGCCCATTCCCGGATCATCTGCTGCTCGGTGCGCATATGCGCAACCAGTCCCTGGATCGCCTCGGCAAGATTGGCCATCGCGGCCGTGGTGCTGCGGCCGCCGCCGCCTTCCTCGAGCGCGGTGCGGAGCCGATCGATCGCGCCCTGCATGTCGCCGGAGACGCCGGCTTCATCGCCGGAAATGCCGCGCACGGTGCCGGCGAGCCAGTCCTCGAGGTCGGTGTAGAAGCGGTTCTGGGCCTGGCTCGACTGCAGGTCGAGGAAGCCGAGGATCAGCGAGCCGGCGAGGCCGAACAGCGAGGACGAGAACGAGATGCCCATGCCGCCGAGCGGCGCGGCGAGGCCCTCCTTCAGCGTATCGAACAGCGCGCCGGAGTCGCCGCCGACCTTGAGCCCGTCGATCACCTTGCCGACCGAGCCCACCGTCTCGATCAGGCCCCAGAAGGTGCCGAGCAGGCCGAGGAACACCAACAGGCCGGTCATGTAGCGCGAGATGTCGCGGGCTTCATCGAGGCGAGTTGCGATCGAATCGAGCAGATGTCGCATGGTCTGCTGCGAGATCGACATCCGCCCCGAGCGTTCGCCGCCGAGGATCGCGGCCATCGGGGCAAGCAGCGTCGGGCGGCGCTCGATCGCAAGGCCGGGATCGGCGATGCGGAAATTGTTGACCCAGGCGACCTCGGGATAGAGCCGGATCACCTGGCGGAACGCCAGGATGATGCCGATCAGCAGCACCGCCCCGATCAGGGCGTTCAGCCCCGGATTGGCAAAGAAGGCGGTGACGATCTGCTTGTACAGCACGACCCCGACCAGGCCGCAGAGCACCAGGAACACCAGCATCCGCACCAGGAAGATACGAGGCGAGGACAGCTTGCTCAATTCGATCTCCATGTCGGAGCGGGAAGGAGGCATTGCCGGGTCATCCGTTCGCGAAGGCCGCATCTGCGAGCAATATGGCACAGCGGCGGAGTGAGGAAAGCCGATTCCAGGGGCAGCAAACAGGACCTTGAGTTGGAATCTCGTGGGCCGTTGCCGCTTTGCACGGCTTTCCGACCGCTCGGCGCATCACCATCCGCTGAACTGCACACCCCACCCGCAGATCGCGAAATGAGGTCGGCTTGCACGCGTCATTCGGTGAGGCGAACGCGACGATGGTGATTCGGTCCGATTGTCTCGATGTTGCAAGGTGCGGCATTCCGCGCAGGCAAAATGGCGGGGTTCCCGCTCACGCAGACCTTAATGCATTCCCACAGCCTGCGATGGAACCCGCTCACAATGCGGTGACAAGACAAAAGATGCCGCGAAATCAGAGTGATAGCATTCTGTGACATTGAGCCGCCCAAAAACGCATTGCGTCGCAGCAAGCAGATTTTATTTTCATCGCAGCAACGCGAGCGGTGTCGCCGTGACACCGCCGTTCGTTTGTTCAAACCTTTCAGGGGCGATTATCTCAATGTCTGGACTTCGCGCGCAATCGGCATGCATTGCTCTGATGCTGGCCGTGACGGCGCCACTGCTTGCAGGCTGCGACGAGCCGAACACCGCAACCGCCGCCGTGCAAGCACCCGAGCCGGACGTCAGTGTCGTCACCGTGAAGCCGCAGGCGCGCGCGATGCTGCGCGAGCTGCCGGGCCGCATCGCGCCGACCCGTGTTTCCGAGGTACGCCCGCGCGTCTCGGGCATCGTGGTCAACCGCATGTTCCATCAGGGCAGCGAGGTGAAGGTCGGCGATCCCCTGTACCAGATCGATCCGCGCCCGTTCGAAGTCGAATTGCAGTCGACCGAGGCGGCGCTGGCGCGCGCCAAGGCCGTGCTCGAACAGGCCGCGCTGCAGGCCCGCCGTATCGCCACCTTGACCAGCCAGCGCGCGGCGCCGGAAGCCGAGAACGAAAAGGCGATCGCGACGCTGAAGCAGGCCGAAGCCGACGTGCAGGGTCGCGAGGCCGAAGTCGCGCGAGCCAAGCTCAATCTGGATTATGCGACGATCCGCGCGCCGATCGACGGCACCATCGGCGCGGCGCTGGTCAGCGAGGGCGCGCTCGTCGTGCAGAACGACGCCGCGAGCCTTGCGACCATCCAGCAGCTCGATCCGATCTACGCCGACTTCCAGCAGTCCGTGACCGAGATGAACCAGCTCCGCCGCGCCTTCGAGAGCGGCGATCTCGACCGCATCGCGCCCGACGCGATGAAGGTGCGCCTCGTGCTCGACGACGGCTCGATCTACCCGCTGCCGGGCAAGCTGCTGTTCTCCGACGCCAAGGTCGACGCCTATACCGGGCAGGTGACGTTGCGCGGCGAGTTCCCGAACCCGCATCGCATCCTGCTGCCGGGCATGTATGTGCGCGTGCTGATCGAGCAGGGCATCGACAGCGATGCGATTGCCGTGCCGCAGCAGGCGATCCAGCGCAATGGCGGCGGCGGCAGCGAGGTGTTCGTCGTCAAGGCCGACAATCACGTCGCGGTGCAGCCGGTGCGCACCGGCTCGCTGCAGGGTGGTTCCTGGTTCGTGACTGACGGCCTGAAGGCCGGCGACAAGGTCGTCGTCGAGGGGTTCCAGAAATTCGCCGCCGGCGACAAAGTCCGGCCGCAAGCCTGGCGCGAGGTCGACGCAGCTGCAGCACCGACGGATCCGCACCAGACCGCGCACGCAGTGCGGTGATCCGGCATGCCTAGCTTCTTCATCGACAGGCCGATCTTCGCCTGGGTCGTCGCGCTGTTCATCTGTCTGATCGGCGCGATCTCGATTCCGCTGCTCGCGGTCGCGCAATATCCGATCATCGCGCCGCCCTCGATCTCGATCTCGACCAGCTATCCCGGCGCGTCGCCGGAGAACCTCTACAACAGCGTGACGCGGCTGATCGAGGAGGAGCTCAACGGCGCCGCCAACATCCTGAACTTCGAATCGACCTCCGACTCGCTTGGCCAGGTCGAGATCATCGCCAACTTCAAGCCGGGCACCGACACCAGCCAGGCTTCGGTCGAGGTGCAGAACCGCCTCAAGCGCGTCGAGGCGCGGCTGCCGCGCGCCGTGATCCAGCAGGGCATCCTGGTCGAGGAAGCCTCGTCCGCCGTGCTGCAGATCATCACGCTGAACTCGACCGACGGCTCGCTGGATGAAGTGGGCCTCGGCGACTTCATGATCCGCAACGTGCTGGGCGAGGTGCGCCGCATCCCCGGCGTCGGCCGCGCCACGCTGTATTCGACCGAGCGGTCCTTGCGGATCTGGATCGATCCGGCCAAGCTGGTCGGCTACGGCCTGTCCGCCGACGACGTCAACAAGGCGATCACCGCGCAGAACGCCCAAGTCGCCTCCGGCAGCATCGGCGCCGAGCCGAGCACCGATACCCAGAAGATTTCCGCGCAGGTGCTGGTGAAGGGCCAGCTGTCCTCTCCCGACGAGTTCGGCGCCATCATCCTGCGCGCCAACGCCGACGGCTCGACGGTCCGCCTGCGCGACGTCGCGCGGATCGAGATCGGCGGCCTCAGCTACCAGTTCAACACCCGCCTCGACGGCAAGCCGACCGCCGGCCTCTCGGTGTTGCTGTCGCCGAAGGGCAATGCGCTGGCGACCGCGAGCGCGGTCGAAGCCAAGATGAAGGAGCTGTCGCGCTTCTTCCCGGCCAACATCTCCTACGAAATCCCCTACAACATCACGCCGGTGGTCGAGGCTTCGATCAAGAAGGTGTTGACGACGCTGGTCGAGGCCGTGGTGCTGGTGTTCGTCGTGATGTTCCTGTTTCTGCAGAACATCCGCTACACCATCATCCCGACCATCGTGGTTCCGGTGGCGCTGCTCGGCGCCTGCGCTACGCTGATGATCGCGGGCTTTTCGATCAACATGCTGACCATGTTCGGCATGGTGCTGGCGGTCGGCATCCTCGTCGACGACGCCATCGTCGTGGTCGAGAACGTCGAGCGCATCATGGCGGAGGAGGGCCTGCCGCCGAAGGAAGCCACCAAGAAAGCGATGTCGCAGATCACCGGCGCCATCATCGGCATCACGCTGGTGCTGATGGCGGTGTTCGTGCCGATGGCGTTCTTCCCCGGCTCGGTCGGCATCATCTACCGGCAGTTCTCGGTCACCATGGTGGCGGCGATCGCGTTCTCGGCGCTGCTCGCGCTGTCGCTGACGCCGGCGCTGTGCGCGACGCTGCTCAAGCCGGTCAAGAAGGGCCACGGCCATGCCAGCAAGGGCGTGTTCGGCTGGTTCAACCGCGTGCTCGACACCAGCCGCGCGGGCTATACCCGCACCGTGCAGGGCTCGCTGAAGCGCACCGGCCGCCTGATGCTGATCTACCTCGTGCTGTTCCTCGGCGTCGCCTACGGCTTCGTGCGGCTGCCCGGCGGCTTCCTGCCGGTCGACGACCAGGGCTTCATCACGACCGACGTGCAGACGCCGTCGGAATCGTCCTATGCCCGGACCGAAGCCGCGGTCGAGCAGGTCGAGAAGTACCTCAAGGACCGCGCCGGCATCGAGAACGTCACGTTCCTCACCGGCTTCAGCTTCCTCGGCCAGGGCATGAACACCGCGCAGGCCTTCATCACCCTGAAGGACTGGTCGGAGCGCGGCCCGAAGGATTCCGCCGCCGCCATCGTTGCCGACATCAACCGCGATTTGTCGTCGATCCGCGACGCCAGGATCTCGGCGTTGCAGCCGCCGCCGATCGACAACCTCGGCAATTCCTCGGGCTTCTCGTTCCGCCTGCAGGACCGCGGCCAGAAGGGTTATTCGGCGCTGATCGCCGCGTCCGATCGCCTGATCGCGGAGGCCAATGCCAGCCCGATCCTGCAGAAGGTCTATGTCGAAGGCCTGCCGCCCGCGCCGCAGGTCAATCTGATGATCGACCGCGAGAAGGCGGGCGCGTTCGGCCTCACCTTCGAGGATATCAACAACACGATCTCGACCAATCTCGGCTCGAACTACATCAACGACTTCCCGAACCGCGGGCGCATGCAGCGCGTCATCGTGCAGGCCGACAAGACCAGCCGCATGAACGCGGACGACATTCTCAACTACAACGTCAAGAACAGCCGCGGCCAGCTGGTGCCGTTCTCGGCCTTCGCCACCATCGAGTGGACGAAGGGGCCGACGCAGATCGCGGGCTTCAACTACTATCCGGCGGTGCGCATCTCCGGCGAGGCGCGGCCGGGCTTCACCTCGGGCGATGCGATCGCCGAAATGGAGCGGCTCGCCGACAAGCTGCCGCGTGGCTTCGGCTATGAATGGACCGGCCAGTCGCTGCAGGAGAAGCTGTCGGGCTCGCAAGCGCCGTTCCTGCTCGCGCTGTCGGTGCTGGTGGTGTTCCTGCTGCTCGCCGCGCTCTATGAGAGCTGGACCATTCCGCTCGCGGTGCTGCTCACCATTCCGCTCGGCATTCTCGGTGCGGTGGTGGCGGCGACGATGCGCGGGCTCTCCAACGACGTCTATTTCACCGTCGGTTTGATCACCATCATCGGTCTTGCCGCCAAGGACGCGATCCTGATCATCGAGTTTGCCAAGGATCTGCGCGCGCAAGGCAAGCCGCTGGTCGAGGCGACAATCGAGGCGTGCAGCCTCAGATTCCGCCCGATCCTGATGACCGGTCTGGCCTTCGTCTGCGGCGTGCTGCCGATGGCGATCGCGACCGGCGCCGGCGGCGCCAGCCAGCAGGCACTCGGCACGTCAGTGATGGGCGGCATGATCGCGGTGGTGATCCTCGCGCTGCTCCTGGTGCCGGTGTTCTTCGTCAGCGTGCAGCGCGTGCTGGCCGGCGATCGCGAAACGGCGCCGGGGCAGGGTGAGGTATATGGCCCGCCCGCGCCGGCAAGGATCGGTCACTGACATCAGGGACCGGTGCTGCTCAGATCAGCAGCTTGCTTTCGCAAGCTGACCAATCCAGATTGCAGCTCTGGATTGAACGGGAAGCGTTTGGGCAACCCGGGGATTGAGGGCATGCGATGCGGCCGAGCGATATTGCGATCTCGAATTATCGCTCGATCCGGCGGCTCTTCATGCCCATCCAGCCGCTGTCCGTCTTCGTCGGCGAGAACGGCGTCGGCAAATCCAATCTCTACAAGTCGCTGTCGCTGTTGCGGGATGCTGCGACCGGCCGGATCACGCGCACGATCTCCGACGAAGGCGGGTTGAACTCGGTCTACTGGTCGGGCCTGCGCAAGCGCGGCGAGGATGCAAGGCTGCGGTTGGAGGTCAGGTTCGATCACGTCAAATACGCCATCGAGCTCGGGCATCCCGGCCCGCTTGAGGCGGCGTTTCCCGGCGAGCCGATGATCAAATCCGAACGCGTCGAGGCGATCCACGGCAAGCGCAAAGTCCTGATGATGGAGCGGACCAATTCACACGTCAGCGTCCGCGGCGAGAGCGGCGCCTGGAGCGAGCACAAGAATGCGGTGCTGCCATCGGAAACCGTGCTGGCGGATTTCCCCGACGGCAAGGCGTGTCCCGAGATCGATTTGATCCGAAACGCGCTGCAGAGCTGGCGCTTCTATCACGATTTCCGCACCGATCCGGGCTCGCCGATCCGAAAGCCTTGCCTGGCGATCACGACACCGTCGCTGAGCGCCGATGGCAGCGACCTGGCCGCCGCCTTGGCAACGCTCAGCGCGATCAGGCAAGATGCGGTGGACATGCAGGATGCGATCGAGGACGCGTTCCCGGGCGCCGAGCTCCAGGCATGGGCGGAAAACGGACGGTGCGAATTCGAGCTGCAGCAGGCTGACGTGCCGCGCCCGTTCAAGGCGCACGAACTATCCGACGGCACGCTGAAATATATCTGCCTGCTCGCCGTGTTCATGGGCTATCGGCTGCCGCCGTTCATCGCGCTGAACGAGCCCGAGACCAGCCTGCATCCCTCGCTGCTGGCGCCATTGGCGCGGCTGATCGCCAAGGCATCGCGCCGTGCCGACATCTGGATCGTCACCCATTCGGAGCCTCTGATGGAAGCGCTGCGCAGCGAAAGCGCGGTGCCGCTGCGCCGGGTGATCAAGACGAAGGGCGCCACCACCATCGAGGGCCTGACCGCGGGCGGTGAATTTCGTGACCGCGAGGACGACCAGGATGACGATGACGACGACGATTAAATCGCGCCGTCGCGTTACTGCCCGAGCGGCTTCAGGATCTTGATCAGCTCGCCGTGCACGAACTCGTTGCCGCAGACGATGTGGCCGGTCTGCAGCGGGTCGTCATTGCCCTGGATGCCGGAGACGGTGCCGCCGGCTTCGTGGACCATCAGCAGGCCGGCCGCGACGTCCCAGGCCTGCAGATTGCGCTCCCAATAGCCGTCGAGCCGGCCAGCAGCGACAAAGGCGAGGTCGAGCGAGGCGGCGCCGAAGCGGCGGAAGCCCGCGACCTTGTTCTGCAGCGCAGCCATCTCCTGCAGCGCCAGCTGGTGACTACCGCGGCCGATATGCGGCAGGCCGCAGGCGACAACGCATTCGTTGAGCTGGCGGCGGCCGGCGACGCGCAGCCGCTGGTCGTTGAGGAAGGCGCCCTTGCCGCGCTCGGCGATGTAGAGCTCGTCATTGGCGGGATTGTAGATCACGCCGGCGATCACGGTGTCCTCGCGCTTCAGCCCGATCGAGATCGCGAATTGCGGGATGCCGTGCAGGAAGTTGGTGGTGCCGTCCAGGGGATCGACGATCCAGGTGTGGCTCTTGTCAGAGCCTTCGCGCTTGCCGCCTTCCTCGCCGAGGAACCCGTAGCCGGGCCGGGCCTTCTCGAGGTCGGTGTAGAGCATCTCCTCGGCGCGCTTGTCGGCGAGCGAGACGAAGTTTGCCGGCCCCTTCAGCGACACCTGGAGATGTTCGATCTCGCCGAGGTCGCGCTTGAGGCTGCGGCCGGCGCGGCGCGCGGCCTTGACCATGACATTGATGAGAGCGGAATAGAGCATGATGGAAGCTGGTGGCTTTCGAGCGTTGGAAATCGATCGGGCAGCGTAGCAAGACCCTGCCCGTCATCCTGAGGAGCGCGGAACGCGCGTCTCGAAGGATCGACGGCCCGGTCCGGGGCCGTGCATCCTTCGAGGCTCGCTCCGCTCGCACCTCAGGATGACGGGAAACGGCCTGTGGCGCCCTGGGTTTCGGACTGGGTGCCCTCTGGAAGTGGCGCCGTCAAGGCGTCATTTGACGTTGTTTCCGATCCATTTTCGCGCGGCTGCCTCGGCCTTGGCGCGGTCTTCCGGGCTCATATCGGCGAGGATGTCGTCGAGATCGGGGTCGCCCTTGCCGGCGGTCTTGGCGACCGTGTGCCATTTCAGCGCCTCGACCTTGTCCACCGGGGCGCCGGCGCCGGTCGCCAGCACATGGGCGAGGCGGTTTTGCGCGATCGCGCTGTTCTGCCGGGCCGCCTTGCGCAGCAGCGCCACCGCCGCCGGCACGTTCCGCGGCGTGCCCGAGCCGTTGTAGAGGGCGATGGCATATTCGACCTCGGCATCGACATTGTCGGCCAGCGAGGCGGCCTGCAGCAGCCGCGCCGCCTTCTCGAGGTCCTTCGGCACGCCGGTGCCTTCCTTGTAGAAGGTCGCGAGCGCGTATTGCGCCTCGGGGCTGCCGGCGTCGGCGGCCATGCGCAACAGCTCGGCGGAGCGGCGGAGGTCCTGCGGCAGGGTCTGGCCGTCGAGATAGAGCAGCGCGAGATTATAGGCCGCCTTCGGCTCGCCGAGCTTGGCCGACGACGCCAGCAGCTTGACCGCGGCATCCTTGTCCACGGCGCCGCCGCGGCCGGCGATCTTCATCATGGCGAGCGCGAACATCGCCTCGCGGTCGCCGGCATCGGAGGCGCGCTTGTACCACTCGTCGGCCTTGACGTAGTCGCGCTTGACGCCGAGCCCATTGGCATAGAGCTCGCCCAGCATCGTCATGGCCTTGGCATCGTTGTTGTTCTGCGCGCGCGCGGTCGCGAGATCGAACGCGGTCTTGTACATGCCGCGCTGATAGGCGCCGTAGACGAGGTCGACATTGGGATCGTCGACGGCCTGGGTCGGGGTCGGCGAGGGCGTCGGAGATGCGGCAGGCTTCGGCGTCGCTGAGGCGGCGGGCTTGGGCGCCGGCTTCTTCGCGACCGGCGAATGCACCTTCGGCTTCGCAGCGTCCTTCTTCGCGGGCGGCGTCTGTGCCGGCGGCGTGATCGAGAGCTGCGCCATCGCGCCGCTCGCCAGCATCGTGCAGCCGAGCGCAACACCTATCGGACGCAGGCATTTCATTCCGGCGTCATCCCTCGGCCCTTCCGTCGGCCTTGGCCTTGCCGAATGTGCCGGCATGCGCCCGCGCAATCGCGTCGCCGATCTCGGCGAGCGCCGCCTTGGCGCCGCGCGGATCGGACCAGATGAAGTTTCCGACCAGCACGAAATCCGCGCCGGCCGCCGCGAACGTCTCGGCTTCCTCGCGCGAGGTTGCAAAGCCGATGCAGGGCGGCTCGAACAATTCGTCCCACCACTCCAGCCGCTCGGCGATGGCCTCGCGCGAGGGCCGCTGTCCGTTGGCGTCGGGCTCGCCGAACAGCACATAGTCGGCACCAGCTTCGCCCGCGGCCATGGAATCGTGGCGGGTCGCGAGCCCGCCGACGCCGACAATGCGGTCGGGTTTCAGCGACGGCACCGCCTCTTCCATCGCGGCGACGCCGGTCAGATGCGCGCCGTCGGCGCCGGCGCGGGCCACGATATCGGGATGGCCGTCGATCAGCAGCGCCGCGCCGGCGTGCTGGATCGCAGGCGCCAGCGCCTTGATGGTGGAGATCATGCTGCGCGGATCGCTCTCGCGCAGCCGCACCAGCACGGCCGCGACATCGGCCGCGGCAAGCAGCTCGGTGAGCTCGGCCGCAAGCCGCGCAGGCTCATCGACCGCCGGCGTTGCCAGATAGAGGCGCGGCGTCGGCCGCGGCGGAACGGGCTTGGTCGCCAACTATGCCGCCTGTTTCTCGAGGCCGGCTTCCCAATTGCCGGTGCTCGCGAGCCCGTTCATCCGGGCGCGATGCGAGAAGGCGCGCTGGCCTGCGGGGACGTTGTCGGGCTTGCCGGACCACGCCTTCTGCGGCGCCGCCTGCAGCGCGCGGCCGTAGGAGAAGGTCAGCCGCCAGGGCAAATTGCCGATCTTGTTCATGGCGTCGAGATGCGCGGTCGCTTCCTCGTCGCTCTGGCCGCCGGAGAGGAAGGCGATGCCGGGCACCGCGGCCGGCACGCAGCTCTTGAGCAGGCGGATGGTCTTCTCGGCGACTTCCTGCACCGGCGCCTGCTTCGGGCACTTCTTGCCCGAGATCGCCATGTTCGGCTTCAGGATCATGCCTTCGAGCGCGACGCGCTGCACCCGCAATTCCTGGAAGGTGCGGTTCAGCACGCGCTGCGTCACCTCGTAGCAGCGGTCGATGTCATGATCGCCGTCCATCAGCACCTCCGGCTCGACGATCGGGACGATCTGCGCGGCCTGGCACAGCGCGGCGTAGCGCGCCAGCGCATGGGCGTTGGCACGGATCGCGGTCTGGGTCGGGATTCGCGGTCCGATATCGATCACGGCGCGCCACTTCGCAAAGCGCGCACCGCGCTCGTAATATTTCTTCAGCCGCTCGGCGAGCTTGTCGAGGCCGACGGTGACGAGTTCGCCTGGGCAGTTCGGCAGCGCCTGCGTGCCCTCGTCGACCTTGATGCCGGGGATCGCGCCGGCCTGCTCGATCAGCTTGACCAGCGGCGTGCCGTCCTTGGCATTCTGCCAGATCGTCTCGTCGTAAAGGATGACGCCGGAGATGTACTTGCTCATCGCCTCCTGCGAGCGGAACAGCATCTCGCGATAGTCACGGCGATTGTCCTCCGTCGAATCGACCTTGATGGCGTCGAACCGCTTCTTGATGGTGCCGGAGGATTCGTCGGCGGCGAGAATGCCCTTGCCCGGGGTGACCATGGCAAGCGCGATTTTGTTGAGGTCGGAGAGGTTCATCGGGGCGTCCTCCAGAGCCATTGCCTTTGCAAACCAAAATAGGCGGTTCTCGGGCAAATGCCTAGAAAACGTTCGTCGCGGCTGAGATCGCGCGTAGATTTGGCTTGTTCTGTTCACCTCGCCCCGCTTGCGGGGAGAGGCACAGGCCACCTTCGGCGGCCGTCGGCAAAGAACGCCGAAGTCGAGCTTCGGCTATGTTGCATCGCTAGATGCAATTCGGGTGAGGGGGTACAGGTCTAGCCGCATTCGCGGCTCGTGGAAGCAGCCCCTCACCCCAACCCTCTCCCCGCGAAGGGCGGGGAGAGGGAGAGATACGTCAGGCGACCTTGGGGTCGAGCTGGCCCGCGGCGTAGCGCTTGGCCATTTCCGCGGTGGTCAGCACCTTCTTGATCTTGCTGGCCTGGCCCGCGGTGTTGAACTCCTGCAGGCGCTGCTTGCACAGCTTGGTCATCGCCTCCATCGCGGGCTTCAGGTACTTGCGCGGATCGAACTCTTCCGGATTGTCCTTCAGCACCTTGCGGATCTGGCCGGTCATCGCCATCCGGTTGTCGGTGTCGATGTTGATCTTGCGCACACCGTTCTTGATGCCGCGCTGGATCTCGGCGACCGGCACGCCCCAGGTCGGCTTCATCTTGCCGCCATTGGCGTTGATGATCTCCTGCAGCTCCTGCGGCACCGACGAGGAGCCGTGCATCACCAGATGCGTGTTCGGCAGCTTGCGATGGATTTCCTCGATCACGTTCATGGCGAGGATGTTGCCGTCGGGCTTGCGGGTGAACTTGTAGGCGCCGTGCGAGGTGCCCATCGCGATCGCCAACGCGTCGACCTTGGTCTCCTTGACGAACTTCACGGCCTCGTCCGGGTTGGTCAGCAGCTGGTCGTGCGACAGCTTGCCCTCGGCGCCATGGCCGTCTTCCTTGTCGCCCATGCCGGTCTCGAGCGAGCCGAGCACGCCGAGCTCGCCTTCCACCGAGATGCCGCCGAGATGGGCCATGCCGGTCACGGTCTTGGTGACGCCGACATTGTAGTCCCAGTCGCCGGGGGTCTTGCCGTCGGCCTTCAGCGAGCCGTCCATCATGACCGAGGTGAAGCCGGCCTGGATCGCGGTCATGCAGGTGGCGGGCTCGTTGCCGTGGTCGAGATGCACGCAGACCGGGATCTGCGGGTAGATCTCGGTGACGGCGTCCATCATGTGCTTGAGCATGACGTCGTTGGCGTAGGACCGCGCGCCGCGCGAAGCCTGGATGATGACGGGCGCGTCGACCTCGGAGGCTGCCGCCATGATCGACAGCGCCTGTTCCATGTTGTTGATGTTGAAGGCAGGTACGCCGTAATCATGCTCGGCCGCGTGGTCGAGGAGTTGCCGCAACGTTATGCGAGCCATTCCATTTCTCCCTGTAGTGCAAGTTCGTGGATGTGAAGCGCGATGAGCTCATTTTCATCGCGCTTTTGCTCTTTGTTTGAGCATGATCTCTTCGGAAACCCGCTTCACACTTTTCCGGATCATGCTCTGGATCAACGGTTTTTCAGAACTTCGACGCCCGGCAGCGGCTTGCCTTCCATCCATTCAAGAAACGCGCCGCCCGCGGTCGAGACGTAGGAAAAATCGCCGCCCACGCCCGCCTGGTTCAGCGCCGCGACGGTGTCGCCGCCGCCGGCGACCGAGATCAGCTTCCTGGCCTTGGTGCGTTCGGCGGCATGTTTGGCCGATACCACGGTGCCGCGGTCGAACGGCGTCAGCTCGAAGGCGCCGAGCGGGCCGTTCCAGACCAGCGTCGCCGCGTCGTCGATCGCGGCATGGATGCGCGCGATCGATTGCGGACCGACGTCGAGGATCATGCCGTCGGCCGGGATCGCATCGAGGCCATAGGCATGGGACGGCGCGTTGGCGGCAAACTGGTTGGCGACGACAGCGTCGACGGGGAGGATGATGGCGCAGTTGGCCGCGTTGGCCTTCTCCATGATCCGCAGCGCGGTCGGGGCAAGATCCTTTTCGGCGAGCGACTTGCCGACGGCGACGCCCTGCGCGTGCAGGAAGGTGTTGGCCATGCCGCCGCCGATCACCAGCGCGTCGACCTTGCTCACGAGATTTTCCAGGAGGTCGATCTTGGTCGAGACCTTGGCGCCGCCGATGATCGCGATCACCGGCTTGGTCGGCGCTTCCAGCGCCTTGCCGAGCGCATCGAGCTCGGCCTGCATGGTGCGGCCGGCATAGGCCGGCAGCTTGTGGCCGAGGCCTTCGGTCGAGGCGTGGGCGCGATGCGCGGCGGAGAAGGCGTCGTTGACCCAGATGTCGCCGAGCTTGGCGAGCTCTGCAACGAAGCCGGCGTCGTTCTTCTCTTCCTCCTTATGGAAACGCGTGTTTTCCAGGCAGAGGATGTCGCCGTCCTTGAGGGCCCCGACAGCGGCGGCCGCGGGCTCGCCGATGCAGTCCTCGGCGAAGGCCACCGGGCGCTTGATCACTTTCGACAGCGCTTCCGCGACCGGCTTCAGCGATTCCTTGGGATCGCGTCCCTTGGGGCGGCCGAAATGGGCCAGCAGGATCACCTTGCCGCCCTTGTCGGATATTTCGGTGATGGTGGGGGCCACGCGCTCGAGCCGGGTGGCGTCGGTGACGCGGCCATTTTCCATGGGGACGTTGAGGTCGACGCGCAGCAGCACGCGCTTGCCCTTCACGTTGACGTCGTCGAGGGTGCGGAACGATTTTGTCATGGGGGGTGTCGAACTCCTGGGGTCATTCCGGGGCGATGCGGAGCATCGAACCTCAGATGCGCAATTGCGCATCGGGGAATCTCGAGATTCCGGGTCTGGTCCTGCGGACCATCCCGGAATGACGGAGCGGCAAACACGCAGATGCCCGGCGGTGAGCCGGGCATCGCGAACAGTCGAACTTAAACCAGCTTGCCGATCGCGACGGCGGTGTCCGCCATACGGTTCGAGAAGCCCCACTCATTGTCGTACCAGGACATCACGCGCACGAAGTTGCCGTTCTGCACCTTGGTCTGGTCCATGTGGAAGGTCGACGAGTGCGGATCGTGGTTGAAGTCGATCGAGACGTTCGGCGCGTTGGTGTAGCCGAGGATGCCCTTGAGCTGCTGCTCGGACGCACGCTTCATCGCCTCGTTGATCTCCTTGACGTCGGTTGCGCGCTTGGCGACGATCTTGAGGTCGATCACGGAAACGTTCGGGGTCGGAACGCGGACCGAGACGCCGTCGAGCTTGCCCTTCAGCTCGGGCAGCACGAGGCCGATCGCCTTCGCGGCACCGGTCGAGGTCGGGATCATCGACATCGCCGCAGCGCGGCCGCGATAGAGATCCTTGTGCAGGGTGTCGAGCGTCGGCTGGTCGCCGGTATAGGCATGGATCGTGGTCATGAAGCCGGTCTCGATGCCGACGGTGTCGTTCAGGACCTTGGCGACCGGCGCGAGGCAGTTGGTGGTGCAGGAGCCGTTCGAGATCACCAGGTGATCCTTGGTCAGCGTGTCGTGGTTGACGCCGTAGACGATGGTGGCGTCAGCACCGTCGGCGGGCGCCGAGACCAGCACGCGCTTGGCGCCGGCTGTGAGGTGCGCGGAGGCCTTGTCCTTCGCGGTGAAGATGCCGGTGCATTCCAGCGCGACGTCGACGCCGAGCGCCTTCCACGGCAGCTTGGAGGGATCGCGCTCGGCCGAAACCTTGATCTTGTTGTCGCCGAGGCTGATCGTGTCGCCGTCGACCGTGACGGTGCCGGGGAAGCGGCCGTGCACGGAATCGAAGCGCAGCAGGTGTGCGTTGGTCTCGACCGGGCCGAGGTCGTTGATGCCGACCACCTCGATGTCCTTGCGGCCGGACTCGGCGATGGCGCGCAGAATGTTGCGGCCGATACGCCCAAACCCGTTGATCGCGACGCGGATTGCCATGCTCGTCTCCTCTAATGCTGTTGTCAGCCCCGCGGGAGCGCTCCCACGAGGTTTTTACGGCGGAACGCCCGGTTCGGCCGGGCGCGTACGGAAAAGATGGAGCTTAGGTAATCCTTTTTTGCGACAAGCTCAACCTTGGCCGACAGGTGTCAGGCCAGCGTCAGACGCGCTTCGTGGCAGCGTTAACGACGGCTTCAGCAGTAATGCCGAAATGCGGGAAAAGGTCCTTCGCCGGGGCGCTGGCGCCGAATCCGTGCATGCCGATGAATTCGCCGTCATGGCCGATCACGGCATCCCAGCCCCAGCGCACCGCGGCCTCGATCGCGATCTTGACTGGGGCGTTGCCGATAATGGCATTTTGCCGTTCGGCGGGCTGTGCCAGCAGCAATTCCAGCGACGGGACCGAGACCACCCGCGTCGCGATGCCGCGTCCGGCGAGCTGCTTCTGCGCCTCGACCGCGATCTGGACCTCGGAACCCGACGCGAACAATGACACTTTTGCGTCACCCTGCGCCGCGACCAGCTCATAGGCGCCGTGGCTGCACGGGTTGTCGTTCGGCGCCGTGGTGCGGAGCTGCGGCAGGTTCTGGCGAGTCAGCGCCAGCACCGTCGGTCCGTCGACGCGGTTGAGCGCCAGTTCCCAGCACTCGGCGGTCTCGACCGCGTCACAGGGACGGAACACGCGCATGTTGGGCATCGCGCGGAGCGCGGAGAGATGCTCGACCGGCTGGTGCGTCGGGCCGTCCTCGCCGAGGCCGATCGAGTCATGGGTCATGACATAGACGACGCCGGTGCCCATCAGCGCCGACAGCCGCATCGCGCCGCGCGCGTAGTCGGTGAATACCAGGAAGGTGGCGCCGTTCGGCGCGAAGCCGCCATGCAGGAAGATGCCGTTGAGGCACGCCGCCATGCCGTGCTCGCGGACGCCGTAATGGATGAAGCGACCCTTCGGCGTCTTGGCGCCGAACGCCGTCGCCGACTTCGCCTTGTTGTTGTTGGAGCCGGTGAGGTCGGCGGAGCCGGCGACGAATTCCATCGGCATCGCAGCCGCAATCACCTCGATCGCGGCTTCCGACGATTTGCGGGTCGCGACGTTGAGCGGATTTTCCAGGAGTCCCTTCTTGAAGGCGCGCAGCCCCTTGGCGAGCGACTGCGGCCGCTCGTGGCGAATGCGGCGTTCGAACTCGGCGCGCTTGCGGCTGCCGAGCTGCGCGAACTGCTCGTCCCAAGCCTTGTGCTCGGCGGCGCCGCGGGCGCCTGCCTCGCGCCAGGCCTTCAGCACATCGTCGGGCACCGAGAACGGCTCGAGCGAGATGCCGAGCTTCTCCTTGGCCGCCTTGAGCTCGTCGGCGCCGAGCGCTTCGCCATGCGCCTTGGCGGTGCCGGCCTTGTGCGGCGCGCCGTACCCGATCGTGGTCTTGCAGGCGATCATCGAGGGCTTGTTGGATTTCTGCGCGCGGGTGATTGCAGCGGCAATCGCCTGCGGATCGTGGCCGTCGATCAATTCGGCGGCCCAGCCTGCGGACTTGAAGCGCTTCACCTGATCGACGGAATCGGAGATCGAGGTCGGGCCGTCGATCGAGATGCCGTTGTCGTCGTACAGCACGATCATCTTGTTGAGCCGCCAGACACCGGCGAGCGCGATCGCTTCCTGCGAGATGCCCTCCATCAGGTCGCCGTCGGAGGCAAGCACATAGGTGTGGTGGTTGACGATCTTCTTGCCGAACTCGGCGGCCAGCATCTTCTCGGCGAGCGCCATGCCGACCGCGGTCGCGATGCCCTGGCCGAGCGGACCGGTGGTGGTCTCGATGCCCTTGGTGTGGAAGTTCTCGGGGTGTCCCGGTGTCAGCGATCCGAGCTGGCGGAAATGCTTGAGCTGGTCGAGCGTCATGTCCTTGTTGCCGGTGAGGTACAGCAACGAATAGAGCAGCATCGAGCCATGGCCGGCCGAGAGCACGAAGCGGTCGCGATCGGGCCACGCCGTGTCGGCCGCATCGAATTTCAGGAATTTCGTGAACAGGACGGTCGCGATGTCGGCGGCGCCCATCGGCAGGCCGGGATGGCCGGAATTCGCCTTTTCGACGGCGTCCATGGCAAGGCCACGGATCGCATTGGCCATACGAGTGTGATCGACCTGCGTCATGATGAAAAGTCCGCCTAAAATGAGGAGCTGATGCTGGACGCATCGGGCGGGCAGCCGCGATACGCGCGTGGATGGCCTTACGGGTTGGGGGTGGATTAGCACCTCAATTCCGCAAGTCCAAGGCGATGGAACGCCTCAAAACGGGGAAAAGTTGCCCGAAATCGCCCTATTTCATTCAACGGTGCATAGTTCTGCGCCGCCGTTGCGCTGGGCTCGCTTGCCACGTAAATTTCGTCCCGTAAACGCTTGCCGAACCGCCTGTTTTGCCGTGCGGCAGGCCTGTCTTCCGCAGGCTACCAAGGCCAACCGACTTGAAAGGTCCACGCCGCGTGTCATGAGTGATCGTCTCGCCAACGGGTCTGGCAATACCGAGGCACCGCTTGCCGATATCGATGCTGCGACCAAGCGGCTGATGGCAGCGCTTGATGCGCTGGAAAGCTCGGTGGAGCGGCGCCGCGAGGCTGACCGCGACGAGAACGAATTGGCGAGCCGCATCCAGGCGCTCGGCGCCGATCGCTCCAGGCTTGCCGACGAGCTCGACGGATCGCTGGTGAAGACGCGCAAGCTCGAGCGCGCCAATCGCGAGATCGCGGAAAAACTCGACGCGGCAATCGGCAGCATTCGCGCCGTGCTCGACGGCGGAGACAGCAGATGAGCCACATCAACGTCACCATCAATGGCCGGCAATACCGGATGGCCTGCGAGGAGGGCCAGGAGGTGCGGCTCCTAAAGCTCGCGGAAAATCTCCAGCAGCGCGTGGAATCGCTGCGCGGCAAGTTCGGCGAGATCGGCGATGCGCGGCTGACGGTGATGGCGGCGCTCACCGCCTGCGACGAACTGGTCGACGCCAGCGCACGCATCCGCAGCCTCGAGGAAGAGGTCGAGCAGCTGCGCAACGCGCGCGTTGCCGCCATCGACCGCGCCCGCGCGACCCAGACCGCGGTCTCCAACGCGCTCAACGCCGCCGCGGAGCGGATCGAGCGCACCACGCAGGTGCTCAACCGCACCATCGGCGGCGGCATCGCGATCGGGTGATCTATATTTTCCGGCATCGGGTGATCTTATCCTCCCCTGGAGGGGGAGGATCGACGCTCATGAAATGAGCGGCGAGGTGGGGTGACGGTCTTTCCACACGTGTAGCGCCCGCGTTGAGAGATCACCCCACCCCGGTTCGCATTCCGCTACGCTTCATGCGTACCGACCCTCCCCCTCCAGGGGAGGGTGGAGAGAAGTGCATGAGTCTCGGCTGCGTCTTCCTTACCGCTGGCGGATTGGGGCAACGATGGCTAGATTAGCGCCCGCGAAGCTGCGTCGTGCGTCAGGAGCCATATATCCCCGGGGCCTTATCGATCCTTTAGGGAACTGTCCCTGGCCGGGTCCGTGGACCCGGACATATGGTGCCCACCTACTTTCGTAGGGAACTCCGGGATCGAGCGCTCCAACGGCCTCTGCGGCTTCGCACTGATTTTTGCTGTTGCCTTGTCGTCGCGCTGCGGCGGTTGAATTGTCTAGCAGTGTTGTGCCCCGCGATACGGGTCGTCCAGCGCACCGCGGCCTGGCCTTAACGAAAGCTAGCGTCTCTGGGATGATGGATCGTCCGTTGTCGCGGACGACGACAGCGGAAGATGGATCATGCACGCATCTCCATCGAAGGCCGAGCTCCGGGCACTTGCTCTCGCCAAGCGCGATGCGCTGAGCGACGAGCAGCGCGCGACGGCTGCCGAAGCGCTCGCCAAGCGCGGCGCGCCGTTCGAGATCGCGCCGGGCATGATCGTCTCGGGCTATGCGCCGATCCGCAGCGAGCTCGATCCGGCGCCGTTGATGAAGAAGCTTGCCGACAGGGGCGCGCGGCTCGCGCTGCCCTGCATCAATGCGCGCGGCCAGTCGCTGACCTTCCGCAGCTGGTCGCCGCAGGACCGGCTGATGCTCGGGCCGCTCGGCATTCCCGAGCCGTCGCCGGCCGCCGCCGAGGTGCATCCGGACGTGATGCTGGTGCCGCTCGCGGCATTCGACAAGCTCGGTCACCGCATCGGCTACGGCGCCGGTTATTACGACTATACCTTCGCGCATCTGCGCAAGGCCAAGCATGTGATCGGGGTCGGACTTGCCTTTGCTGCACAGGAAACCAAGGCGATTCCGGCGCTGTCGCACGACGTCCCGCTCGATTTTGTGCTAACGGAGCGCAAGACGTTCGATTTCCGGAGTAGCTAGCCTTGCGAATTCTCTTCGTTGGTGACGTCGTCGGCAGGACCGGCCGCACCGCCATCGCCGACCACCTTCCCGGCATGATCAGGGACTGGTCGCTCGATCTCGTGGTCGTCAATGGCGAGAATTCCGCCGGCGGCTTCGGCATCACCGAGGCGATCTATCAGGAGCTGCTCGACGCCGGCGCCGATGCGATCACGCTCGGCAACCACGCCTGGAATCAGAAGGAGGCGCTGGTCTTCATCGAGCGCGCGCCGCGCCTGATCCGCCCGCTGAATTTTCCGCGCCATTCGCCCGGCCGCGGCGCCACGCTGGTCGATACCAAGAGCGGCAAGCGCGCGCTGGTCCTCAACGCGATCGGCCGCGTCTTCATGGAGCCGTCCTCGAACGATCCGTTCAGCGCCATCGAGCGCGAGCTCGAGGCCTGCCCGCTGCGCGAGGGCTGTGATGCCATCGTGCTCGATTTCCATGCCGAGGCGACCAGCGAGAAGCAGGGCGTCGGCTTCTTCTGCGACGGCCGCGTCAGCCTCGTGGTCGGTACCCATACCCACGTGCCGACCGCCGATCATCAGGTGCTGCCGGGCGGCACCGCCTATATGAGCGATGCCGGCATGACCGGCGACTATGACTCGGTGATCGGCATGCAGAAGGAGGAGCCGCTGCAGCGCTTCCTCACCGGCATTCCCTCCGGCCGTTTCGAGCCGGCGGGCGGCGTGGCAACACTGAGCGGCATCGCGGTCGAGACCGACGATGCGACCGGGCTCGCGGTGAAGGTCGCGCCGGTGCGCGCCGGCGGGCGGCTCGAGCCTGCGGTGCCGGGGTTTTGGACCTAGCGAGGAAACGTAGCCCCGGATGCAGCGAAACGAAATCCGGGAATCTCTCCGCGGTCGCATTGATCCGGATTGCGCTTCGCTGCGTCCGGGCTACGAACTACGACTGCCGAAAACCCATCCGGAATGCGCCCCAGTGGCGGCCGTTCACGACGATCGGCGATGACAGGTCCTTCATCAGCACGAAATTGCCGCCGCCCATGTCGCGGCGATAGGTTTGCAACAGGAACGGTTTTGTGTTGGCCGCGACCTTGCTCACCGCGCGATCGTTGAACAGGCGGCGGTTGCGGCAATTGGCGTTGTTCCACACCGGGTCCGGCCCCTGCGGCTGCCGGTAGTTCGGATTGTGGGTCGGCAGATAGCCGCTGCGCGCCCAGGCGACGCAGAACACGATGCGCGGATCGCTCTTCTGGATCGGATCCTGGATCGCGGGCAACACGCGGTCGGTGAAGGCGACGTAGTCGGTGAGATACTGCTTCGGATTGGTGCCGGCGATCTCGCGATAATTCTCGTCCATCAATTGCGCGAGCGTGATCTCGCCGCGCGCCACGGCATTCTCGAGCAGCTCCGAGATCTGCCTTGCGGTGTCGATCACGACGCGGATCAGCGGCGTGTCGCTGGTCTGCACGCCGCTGTCGGCGATGGTCACGATCAGGCTCTCGGAGAGCTCGAGCAGTTTCGCGACGCGGCTGTCGGCGTGCTTGAGGTCGCGCGAGGAGAGATCGACGCCCTTCGCCAGCTCGTTCAGCTCCGCGATCACGCTGTCGCAATGGCCGAGATTGGAGGTCGCGGCGCGCGCCACGCTGCCGATCTCGGCGCCGACGGATGAGAAGCCTTCCTGCACGCGCATGATGATGCCCGAAATCTGCTGGGCGCCTTCGCCGGCGCTCTTGGCGCGCAACGAGGCATCGCTGCTCTCGCCGATCAGGCTGCCGATCTGGCCGTCGAGATCGCGCACGGTGTCGGAAATCTGATGCGTCGCCTGGCGGGTTGCTTCCGCAAGGTTCTTGACCTCGCTCGCGACCACGGCAAAGCCGCGGCCGGCATTGCCGGCGCGCGCCGCCTCGATGGTGGCGTTGAGCGCCAGCAGATTGGTCTGCTTGGCGATTGCCTCGATCGAACCGGAAACCTTGGCGACCTGGCTCAGCGCGGAGCCGACCGCGGCGAGCCGCGCCTCGATCCGTCCGACCGCCGCGACGAGCTCCGCGATATGGCTGACCGCGGTCTCGACCACATGGCGCGACTCCGCGATCTGGCCGACCGCGGCGGATGCGGTCGTTTGCACCGCCTGCGATGCGTTGGCGATGTCGTGATTGGCGGCGACCATCGTCTCGGCCGTCGTCTGCAAATGATGGAAGCGCTCGGACTGGCTGCTGACGCGGTTCGCGACCTCCTGGACGTTGCCGGCGATGTCGGCGAGTTCCACCCCGAGGCCGCCGATGCGGTCGGCGAGCTGGTCCACCAGCCGCTCGGCCAGCGTTCGGTCCGATGACGTATCCAGAACTGCAAGCTGCGCGGCCGACATGTCGACGCTTCCTCCGTTACAGCGGCTCGTCGGCCGCCGCAGCATTCCCCATTCCAACCCTAAAGCGTGATTCGCGCTGCCGGTCTTGCCTGAGCGCGCACTGTGTAGCCCGGATGCAGCGCAGCGAAATCCGGGACTCCTGCCCGTGGAAACATGCATCCCGGATTACGCTTCGCTGCATCCGGGCTACGAAGCGTTCAAAGCTTGTAGGCGGTGCGGAACCCGCCCCAGTGCCGGCCGCGCACGCGGATCGGTACGTCGATCTCGCGCATCATCACCGTGTTGCCGCCTCCCATGTCGCGCGCATAGGTCTGGATCAGATAGGCGCGCTGGTTGCGGCCGGCGGCGAGGCCCGCGGCGTCGTTGAAGATGCGGCGGTTGCGGCTGTTGGCGGTGTTGTATGCCACGTCGCCCGGCCGCTGCGGCTGCGAGTAGAGCTTGTTGTGGACCGGCAGATAGCCGTTCTGGTCGATCATCACGCAGAATGCCATTCGCTTGTCCCTGGCGAGGAATGCGTCCTGGAACGCCGGCAGGGTGCGCTCCGCCCAGTCCAGCATTTTGGTGCGGTACTGCACCGGGTTGGTGCCTGCGATCTCGACATAGTCGGTGTCGAACATGTCGGCGATTGTAATCGCGCCGCTCGCCAGCCCGTTCTCGAACATCTTGCTCAGCGTGCTGCCGGCTTCGATCGCGCGGGTGACGAGCTCGGCGTTCTCCTCGTGGATCGCCCACATCCGGTCTTCGATTTTTTCGCGCAGCTCGGCCGTTGCCGCCTCGAAGCGGGCCTGGCTGCCTGCCTTGGAGCGCTCGCCGACCCGGATCCGGCACGCGCCGATCTCCTGCAATGTCGCGTTCAGGGTCTCCTGCACCGGCAGCTTCCCGGCATCGGGTCCGCCGATCAGAATGCCGTCCATCGCGATCTCGTAGACCGGCGCGGTGACGAGGCCGCGCGCGGTCGTGATCTCGATCTTGAGGCTGCAGGGCAGGCGCTCGTTCTTGCGCGGATCGCCGCGCTCGTCCTGGCGCAGCAGCACCGCGCAGCGCGCTTTCAGCTTCTGGGCGAAGGCGGTCACCGCCTTGCCGGCCCTGGCGACATTGTCGCCATGCGCGGCGGCTTCGCGCGTTGCACTGTCGATCTCGCCGGCGCTGGTGCCGACCGAGACGATGAAGTGCGAGGCGGAGGCGGCGTTCTGGCCCATCTCGCCGGTGATTTCATTCTGCTCGGCAACCGCGCCGTTGACGTTCTCGAACACCGGGCGGATCTTTTCGATCGCCTGGGAGATGCGATGCACCGCGTCCGCCGATCCGGTGGCGTCCTTCTGCAACGCCTCGATCTTGCGGGTGATCTCCCCGGTCGCGCTCTGGGTCTGCACCGCCAGCGCCTTGACCTCGGTTGCGACCACCGCAAAGCCCTTGCCGGCGGCACCGGCGCGCGCCGCCTCGATCGTCGAGTTCAGCGCGAGCAGCGTGGTCTGCCGCGCGATCTGTGCGATCAGATTGACGACGTTGCCGATCGCGGCCGAAGACTCGCGCAGGCGATCGACATTGGCGGTGGCCTCGCGCGCCGCGGCCGCGGCGTCGTCGGCGAGCTGGCTCGCGCTGCGCACCTGCGCCCCGATGCCCTCGGCGGAATGGGTGAAACGGTCGGCGGCTTGCGAGAACGTCGTCGCGGTGCTTTGCGCATCGCTGCTGCGGCCGGTCAGCGCATCGGTGCGGGCGCGGATCGTAGCGAGCTTGGCAGCCGTTGCCTCGGCGCCGTCGGCGACCGAGCTCGCGGCGCGTTCGAGCTGGCGGATCATCGCGCCGAGCTCGAGTTCCAGCAATTCCAGGATCTCCTTGGAGGAATCCTTGGCCGAATCAGTCTCGGTCGAGACCTCAGGGGCTGCGGCCGCGGTTGGAACCTGCGGCGCGACGGCCGGCGCACCCGGCTCCGGCACTTGCTTTCGAAACAAACCGAACGCCATGTGGGCTCTTTGGGGCTGTGGAAAGTTGCGGCGGGACGGGGCGATCCTCGCACCCGGGCATGAAGTCATGGTTAACAAGTGCCTCATATTCCGGCTTGCGGTAGTATTCCTCCGCCGGAGGGCCCCGCCGATCCTTTGATTTTGACCGTGAGGGGCCTATAAGGCCGCGTTTTCCATCCCTGTTCAGACCCTAAGCTCCGAAGAGACGTCGCATGGCCGGCCATTCCCAATTCAAGAACATCATGCACCGCAAGGGCCGGCAGGATGCCCAGAAGTCGAAGCTTTTCGGCAAGCTGGCCCGCGAAATCACCGTGGCGGCCAAGCTCGGCACCCCGGACCCGGCGATGAATCCGCGGCTGCGCGCCGCCGTGGTCGCGGCCCGCGCCGAGAACATGCCCAAGGACAATATCGACCGCGCCATCAAGAAGGCCGCCGGCAATGAAGGCGAGAACTATGACGAGATCCGCTACGAGGGTTATGGCCCCGGCGGCGTCGCCGTCATCGTCGAGGCGCTGACCGACAACCGCAACCGCGCCGCTTCCGATATCCGCTCCTTCTTCACCAAGTCGGGCGGCAATCTCGGCGAAACCGGCTCGGTCGCCTTCATGTTCGACCGCACCGGCATCATCGAATACGACGCCAAGGTCGCCTCCGACGACGCCATGCTGGACGCCGCGATCGAGGCCGGCGCCGACGACGTGGTCTCCAGCGAAGGCGGCCACGAGGTCTACGCCTCGCAGGACACTTTCCGCGAAGTCGCAAAAGCGCTGGAAGCGAAGTTCGGCGAGCCGCGCAAGGCGGCGCTGACCTGGAAGCCGCAGAACACCGTTTCGGTCGACGACGAGACCGGCGAAAAGCTGCTGAAGCTGATGGACCTGCTCAACGAGCATGACGACGTGCAGAACGTGTTCGCCAATTTCGAGGTGTCCGACGCACTGATCGCGAAGATGGGCGGGTAGTTTGCTTTGTCATTGCCGAGCTTGACCCGGCAATCCATCAAAAAGCAAAGGCTTCTATGATCGATGGATGCGCGGGTCAAGCCCGCGCATGACGATTGCGGCTATTGTGCTTTCCCGGGTATGAGGCTCCGTTTGTGTTTCGTTCTCCCGGCGCAGGCGGTATCACTAGCCCATGACATCCCAGCCGATTCGCTCTCCCGTCCGCATCATCGGTATCGATCCGGGTCTCCGCCGCACCGGCTGGGGGGTGATCGAGACCGAAGGCAATCGTCTCGTCTATATCGCCTGCGGTTCGGTCGAGCCGCCGGACGATCTGCCGCTGGCGAGCCGGCTGCTTGCAATCCATGAGGGGCTGGCCGCCGTGCTCGGCGATTACAAGCCTGTGGAGGCGGCGGTCGAGCAGACCTTCGTCAACAAGGACGGCGTTGCCACCCTGAAGCTCGGCCAGGCGCGCGGCGTCGCCATGCTGGCGCCCGCAATGTTCGGTATCTCGGTCGCCGAATACGCGCCGAACCAGGTCAAGAAGACCGTGGTCGGCGCCGGACATGCCGAGAAGAACCAGATCCAGGTGATGCTGAAAATCCTGCTGCCGAAAGCCGAGCCGCCGTCCGCCGACGCCGCGGACGCGCTCGCGGTCGCGATCACCCACGCCCATCACCGCCAGAGCACCGCGCTGCGGCTCAGGGTGGCGAGCCTATGATCGGCAAGCTGAAGGGCCTGATCGATTCCTATGGCGAGGATTACGTGATCCTCGACGTCGGCGGCGTCGGCTACCAGGTGCATTGTGCGAGCCGCACGCTGCAGGCGCTGCCGTCGCCGGGCGGCGCCGCCGTGCTCTCGATCGAGACCTATGTCCGCGAGGACCAGATCAAACTGTTCGGCTTCCGCAGTGATCACGAGCGCGAATGGTTTCGCTTGCTGCAGACCGTGCAGGGGGTCGGCGCCAAGGTCGCGCTCGCGGTGCTCGGCACGCTGCCGCCGACCGATCTCGCCAACGCCATCGCGCTGCGCGACAAGGCGGCGGTGGCGCGGACGCCGGGAGTCGGGCCGAAGGTCGCCGAGCGCATCGTCAGCGAATTGAAGGACAAGGCGCCGGGCTTTGCGGATGTCGATCCCGCGGTGGTGCAACTGTCTGGCGCGATCGACAACAACCGCGCGCCGCGTCCTGTCACCGACGCGATCTCGGCGCTGGTCAATCTCGGCTACGGCCAGCCGCAGGCCGCCGCCGCCATCGCCGCCGCCTCGCGCAGCGCCGGTGAGAAGGCCGAGACCGCGCAGCTGATCCGGCTGGGGTTGAAGGAACTGTCGAAGTGATCAGTGGATTGGAGCGCCTCTGTTCTTCACCTCGCCCCGCTTGCGGGGAGAGGTCGGATCGCATCGCCGATGCGATCCGGGTGAGGGGGTACAGGTCTCGACACACATTGCGCTCGCGGAAGCAGCCCCTCACCCCAACCCTCTCCCCGCAAGAGCGGGGAGAGGGAGAACAATCTCGTGTTAGTCTCGCATCATGAATACGCCCTCGCGCATGGTCTCGCCTGAACGCCGCTCCGACGATGTCGGTGACACCGCGCTGCGGCCGCAGTCGCTGACGGAGTTCGTCGGTCAGGCCCAGGCACGCAAGAATCTCTCGATCTTCATCGAGGCTGCGAAGAAACGCGGCGAGGCGCTCGATCACGTGCTGTTCGTCGGTCCCCCCGGCCTCGGCAAGACCACGCTGGCGCAGATCGTCGCGCGTGAGCTCGGCGTCGGCTTTCGTGCCACCTCCGGCCCTGTCATTGCGAAGGCCGGCGATCTCGCGGCGCTGCTGACCAATCTCGAAGAACGCGACGTGCTGTTCATCGACGAGATCCATCGCCTCAGCCCGGCGGTCGAGGAAGTGCTCTATCCCGCGATGGAGGATTTCCAGCTCGACCTGATCATCGGCGAGGGTCCGGCGGCGCGCTCGGTCAAGATCGAATTGTCGAAGTTCACGCTGGTCGGCGCGACGACGCGCGCAGGCCTGCTCACCAATCCGTTGCGCGACCGCTTCGGCATTCCGATCCGGCTCAATTTCTACACCGAGGAAGAGCTCGAGAAGATCGTCACCCGCGGTGCCCGCGTGCTCAATATCGGCATGAGTCCTGATGGCGCCAACGAGATCGCGCGCCGCGCCCGCGGCACGCCGCGCATCGCCGGCCGCCTGCTGCGCCGGGTGCGCGACTTTGCCTCCGCGGCGGACGCCGATTCCGTCGACCGCGGCATCGCCGACCGGGCGTTGAGCGCGCTCGAGGTGGACAGCGCCGGGTTAGACGCGATGGACCGGCGCTATCTCACCACCATTGCCTTGAACTATGGCGGCGGGCCGGTCGGCGTCGAGACCATGGCGGCGGCGTTGTCGGAGCCGCGCGATGCGATCGAGGACATCATCGAGCCCTATCTGATCCAGTGCGGCTATCTGCAGCGTACTCCGCGTGGCCGGCTTCTGACCTCGCACGCCTTCCGCCATCTCGGCCTCGCCGAGCCGAACCGCGATCCCTCGCAGTTCGGCCTGTTCGGCAGCAATGGCGACGAGGACTGACGCATGATCCGGAAGAGGGCGAAGCGGTTTTCATGCTCGAACAAAAGCCCTCCGCTCTCGAAGACGTGAAGAGACGTGTTGATGCGGCGCGTCGCGCCGCCGGTAACCTTGCCTGCTAACCATTGCGGCATCTCTGCAGGCTGTCTGCACAAGCACGGCCCAATTTCGCTCCAATCAAAGGGCCTATGATAGCCCAGAGTGTTTTCGACAAGCGCCAGGCATCACCGATCACACGTCCATGATTTCACGTCGTCATTTTCTGCGCGGGTTCGGCGGATTGACCGCCGCCACCGCTTCGACCGCGGCCTATGGCTTGAGCGAGCCGGTCGTCCGCCTCGCGCTCACGCGCTACGATCTGTCGCCGCGGCAATGGCCGGCGGATTTTCCGCTCAAGATCGCCGCGCTCGCCGACATCCACGCCTGCGATCCCTGGATGTCGCTCGATCGCATCGCTGAGATCGTCGAGCGGACGAACGGTCTGAACCCCGACATCATCGTGCTGCTCGGCGACTATGTCGCCGGGCTGCGCCACGTCACCCGCTTCATTCCGGCCTCCGACTGGGCCGCGGTGCTGAAGGGCCTGAAGGCGCCGCTCGGCGTACACGCCGTGCTCGGCAACCACGACTACTGGGAAGACAAGGCGGTACAGCGCCTGGGGCGCGGCATCCCGCTCTCGCGCCGCGCGCTGGAAGGGGCGGGGATTCCGGTCTACGAGAACGACGCGGTGCGGCTCGCCAAGGACGGCCGTCCGTTCTGGCTCGCCGGTCTCGGCGACCAGCTCGCCTTCATGGCGGCGCGGCCCTATCGCCAGGTCACGCGCATCGGCGTCGACGATCTCAACGCGACGCTTGCCAAGGTCACAGACGACGCGCCGGTGATCCTGCTCGCGCATGAGCCCGACGTCGCGCTCCGGGTGCCCTCGCGCGTCGCGTTGCAGCTGTCCGGCCACACCCATGGCGGACAGGTCCGGCTGCTCGGCTGGTCGCCGGCTGTACCGGTGAAGCACGGCATGCGGCTCGCGTATGGCCATATCAAGCTGAAATGCGACGTCGTCGTCTCCGGCGGCCTCGGCTGCAGCATCATGCCGTTCCGCCTCGGCGTGCCGCCCGAGATCGTGCAGGTCACGCTCGGCGCAAAGGGGCCAGTGGTGTCCTGAGCGCGCTTGCGTGGGCGAGAGCTGCGCATCGGATGCGGGCCGACGGCGGTTCCGTCGAAAGTAACTGCTGTATCCGTTCCGGTTCCGGAGTGGCGCCTTTCGACATGGCCGCGATGAAGGATGGTAAGTTGCCGCATATTTCTGTGGGCGGTACCCTTCACCCTAAGGTAGCGGGAGGGATTGCGCAAAATGCAGGATTGGTATCCCAAGAAGCTCGTCGTCGGCGTTCAGGGGACGACAGGCACCTACGAGTTCATGAAAACCGTTTTCGGCCGGGAGCAGCCGTTCCGTTACGCCGAATTTGGAATCTACATGGCGGATACCGCAAGAAACGTCTGCCAGCTGTTTCCCGAGTGTGAGCTGCATCTTTTCGATTTCAACGATGCGGTCCAGCGCGCGGAGACAAAGCTCAGCGCCTACCCCAACAAGATCTCATATTTCGGCAACACCCAGAAGTTCAACGATTCCTACAACTGGTCTCTCATGAAGCTGATCAGGCAGTATGAGGGCGCTCCGATCTATGATTATTGCTTTCTCGACGGCGCGCACACGGTCGCAGTCGACGCTTTGAACTACTTCTTGTGCGACAAACTGCTCAAGGTTGGCGGTTACATGGATTTCGACGACTATGAATGGCGTCTGAGGGGATCGTCACTCGATCCGACGAAAATTCCGGCAATCGGCGATCAATATACCGATGAGCAGATCGACGCTTTTCAAGTCAAGATGATCGTTGACGACCTGGTCAGAACAGATCATCGGTACCAAGAGGTCGTCAGAAACAAGGTATTCCAGAAGGTCGCCTGATCCAGATCGCCAGCCGATCCCAAGATTTCCCGACCGTGCTTGCGTCGGCCGGCGATTTTGCGCAATACGAACCAAAGTGTTGCGCAATCGGGGGCTGCAAATGACCTCACCCATTCTCGACGGCCAGATCCGCGAGGGCCGCCACCATATGCAGGTCCGCGTCTATTACGAAGACACCGATTTTTCCGGCATCGTCTATCACGCCAATTACCTGCGCTTCATGGAGCGCGGCCGCACCAATCATCTCCGCCTGATGGGCGCCGAGCAGCAGGCGCTGTTCGATGAAGCGCAGGAGGTGACCGGCGGCTTCACCTTTGTCGTGCGCTCGATGACGCTCGACTTCCTCAAGCCGGCGCGGATGGACGACGTGCTCGACGTCGTGACTTGGCCGATCGCGGTGAAGGGCGCCTCCATCATGCTCGCTCAGGAAGTCCGGCGCGGCGATGACGTGCTTGTGAAGGCCGAGGTCCGCGTCGCCTTCATCAGCGGCGGCCGCGCGCAGCCGATCCCGAAGGCTATTCGCGCGCTGATGAAGGCCGATCTGGCTTAGAGCGTTTTCGAGCGAAGTGGGTACCGGTTCGCGTGAAGAAAACGCGTCAAAACACGAATCCGGAGCCCCGTTCCGATACAATCGGAACGGAATAGGCTCCAACTATCGGGCGATAGGAAACGCCCCATCGACTCTTTGGGACGCAGCGCTAGATTGCGCTGTAAACAACGAGGGATCGCCAATGTCACGCCCGCCGCTGCCACCCTTCACCCGCGAGACCGCCGCGCAGAAAGCGCGCATGGCGGAGGACGCCTGGAATTCGCGCGACCCGGTTCGGGTTGCCGGCGCCTATACCGAGGACAGCCGCTGGCGTAACCGCTCCGAGGTGTTTCAGGGCCGCGAAGCGATCGTGGCCTTCCTGACCCGCAAATGGGAAAAGGAGCAGGAGTATCGCCTGATCAAGGATCTCTGGGCGTTCGACGGCAACCGCATCGCGGTCCGCTTCCAGTACGAATGGCACGATGCCGGCGGCAACTGGTTTCGCTCCTACGGCAACGAGCAGTGGGAGTTCGACGAGCACGGCCTGATGCGCCGCCGCGAGGCCTCGATCAACGACATCGCGATCTCGGAGAAGGACCGCCGCTTCCATTGGCCCGCCCCGGGCCCGCGTCCGGCCGACGTGCCGGGCCTGGGGCACGAGCCGTTCTGATCGGCTCTCCGTAGCCTTGTAGCCGGATGGAGCGAAGCAAAATCCGGGACGATCTCTCCTGTTGTGCGGTCGATCCCGGATCGCGCTGCGCTCCATCCGGGGCTACGGGTCGTTGTGGTGACTCATCGAAAACGTTTGCGCGTCTCGAAGAGGGCTGATTTATGCTGGTCGGCGATTGCAACCTCACCGCGTCCGCCGGATCCATTACATGCCAATTGAACGTTCTACAGCCGTAGTGCTGGCAGGCCTCTTGCTCGCGACTGCTCTCATCCTTGCCCAGCCCGCGGCTGCGCAGAGCAGCGCAGACCATTCCGCAAAATGGGGGCCGCTGTTTCGCTCTCAGGTCACCAAGTGTTGGCGTAAACCTGCCCCCGTTGGGGACGAGGCAGCGAACATAAAGTTGGTTCTCGAGATCAGGCTGACGCGCGAGGGCTCGCTGGCGGAGCAACCGTCGGTGTCGTCGCAGAACAGTCCGGCCGTGTCAGACTACTCCCAAGCCTATCGCAAGAGCGCGCTGCAAGCGATCACGCTATGCCAGCCATATTCCTTGCCGGCCGAATACTACGATGAATGGAAATACTTCATGCCGGTGTTTCTAGAGATGCCGTCCCCTCCCGGCGCAGGGGTGTCCGGGGAATGATTCACTGTGTCGCGGTGCATGCTCGGCAGGACCGAGGCAAATCGGTCTTTTCTGGTTGTCGAGACACAGAGGGCCGAGCATGCGATATCGCGGTAGCATTTTTGGAAGGCTGCTTGAACCGATCAATCGACGGCAGTTTCAGACGGTTGTGGATCGTCTGGACGGGGATGCCTACGACAAGTCGTTCAGGAGCTGGGATCATCTGGTGGCGCTGATCTATGCCCAGCTTAGCGGCAACAGCAGTCTGCGCGGGGTGGTGACTGGCTTCAACGCCAATTCGCAGCATCACTATCACTTGGGAACCGGCAAGCTGTCGCGCTCGACGTTGTCCGATGCCAATGCCCGCCGTCCGATCGGCATTTTCGCGCAAACCTTTGCGGCGCTGTCGGCGATGGCGCGTCGCCAGCTGCGGAGTGAAGGCATGGAGATGGTGCGTCTGATCGACGCCAGTCCGATCCCGCTCGGCAAGGTCTGCAGTTGGGCGACGTGGAACGGCCGCATCCGCGGCATGAAGCTGCATGTCGTCTACGACCCAAGGAGCGATGTCCCGACCTGCGTCGAGATGACGGCCGCGAACGTCAATGACATCGAGATCGGCCGACAGACCCCAATCCAGCCCGCCACCACCTATGTGTTTGACAAGGGCTATTGCCGTTTCGACTGGTGGCAGAAGATCAATGATAGCAAGGCTTTCTTCGTTACCCGGGCGAAGACGAGCATCCGTCTTCGCTCGCTCAGGCATCGCGCCATCCGCAAGCGTAACGGGGATGGCTTCGAAATCCTTGCCGATGACGAGGTGAAGCTCACCAGCAAGGGCGATTCGCGCCTTCCAATCCCGCTCCGCCGCATCAAGATCAGACGCGAGAAAGGCGGCAAGATCACACTCCTGACCAACGACCTTGCCCGTAGCGCCGTCGAGATCGCCGCCCTCTACAAGAGCCGATGGCAAATCGAGCTGCTGTTCCGCTGGATCAAGCAGCATCTCGATATTCGCAAGTTCCTCGGCGCCAACGACAACGCGATCCGCCTTCAGGTGCTCGCTGCGATGATTGCCTACCTGCTGCTGCGCATCGCCGCTCACACCAACTGCATCAAAATGCTCCCGCTCAGGTTCGCCGAACTCGTCGGCCAGCTCCTGCTCACGCGTCGATCCCTCGCTGCCATCGACAAACCTCCGCCCATCAACCCCAGCCGTCGGAAATCAACCATCTCACCTGACCAGATGGAGCTCCGCTATGCCTGAATTTCCCCGGACACCCCTGCTCCCGGCGGGAAGGGGAAGCCTGCAGCCGGGGAGCTCGATAAGCGCAAGCTTTCAATTTGCCGAGGATGCTGACCGCGGCACCCCTTCACCTCGCCCCGCTTGCGGGGAGAGGTCGGATCGCATCGCAAGATGCGATCCGGGTGAGGGGGTACAGGTCTCACCGCATTCGCAACTCGCGGAAGCGGCCCCTCACCCCAACCCTCTCCCCGTAAGAACGGGGAGAGGGAGAGAAGACTGTGCCTCCGTCGTAAGAAGCCTTACGCCGCCGCCTTATGCCGCGCGATCTCGGCCTTGTAGAGTTCGAACTCCTCCGCGATCGCCTTCGCGACCGAGGGACGGGCGCGCAGGCGCTCGTAATAGGCCTTCAGCGCCGGCCATTTCGCGAGCTCGATCGGTGGCGTTGCCATGGTCCAGTTGATCACGGTGACGAGATAGGCGTCGGCGACGCTGAAATGATCGAGCAGATAGTCGCGGCCCTTCAGGTGCTCCTCGAGATAGTCGAGCCGCGAGACGTATTTCTCCACGGCATAGGTCTTGGCCTCCGGCGGCGCCTTCTTGTCGAGCAGCGGCAGGAACAGGCCCTTGTGCAGCTCGGTGCCGATGAAGCACAGCCACTGATGCAGCTTTGAACGCTCGGCATTCGACGCCGTGCCGATGCCGGCGCGCGGAAACTGGTCGGCGACATATTGCAGGATCGCGGCGTTCTCGGTCAGCACGACGCCGTCGTCGGTGCGCAGCGTCGGCACCAGGCCGAGCGGGTTAACCTTGTTGAAGTCGGAGCCGTCGTTGCGCACCGCCTTGGTCTTCTGATCGACCTCGAGATAGTTGGCCGGCTGGCCCGCTTCATAGAGCGCGACGCGGGTCGCCATCGAGCAGGCGAGGGGCGAGAAATAAAGGTCCATGGGTGCCTCCAGGGTCTGGCGCGGGGGTCCGGCCGTTGTTGATTTTTGTACTGTCTTGGATAATATTGGTCGCGTCAAGAAATTAAATGCGAAATGGTACAAAAAAGTAAAAGGCCGCCAACTGCTGCCAAAATCGCGGGGCCGATCGCGCCGAAGCGCCGCGGGCGGCCGCGCGCCTATGAGCCCGATGTCGCACTCGGCAAGGCGCTCGATCTGTTCCGACGCGACGGCTTTGCCGCGACCTCGCTCGATGATCTGAGCGCTGCGACCGGCATGAACCGGCCGAGCCTCTATGGCGCGTTCGGTGACAAGCGCGAGCTCTACATCAAGAGCTACCAGCGCTATCGCGATGATGCGCGCGCCGCGATGGTCGATATCTTCCGCGCCGACGCGCCGCTACGCGAGCGGCTCGAGCGCATCTATCGCATCGCGCTCGACATCTATCTGTCCGGCGAGTCCGGCCCGCGCGGTTGCTTCACGGTGATGACGGCGGCGTCCGAGGCGGTGTCGGATCCGGGCATCCGCACCATGGTGGTCGAGGGCCTGACCGAGCTCGACAAGGCGTTCGGCATCTGCTTCCGCCATGCCAGGGAACGCGGGGAACTGCCTGAGGAGACCGATCCGGCGTCGCTGGCGCATCTGGCGTCCGCCACCATCCACACCATCGCGATCCGCGCCCGCGCCCGGGTGCCGCGCAAGGAGCTCGAGGCGATCGTGAAGGGCGCCATCGACGTGCTGTGCGGCGCGAAATAGCCGTCCAAATTTTCTCGCCAGGCAAATGTCGGGCGCTGGCTTTCCCGCCCGTCTTCCGTAAGGTCCCCCCACTCACGGAAGCGGAACATCATGGGAAAAGTCAGGACTTCAGCATTCTCGGTATCGATCGACGGATTCGGCGCGGCGCCGCGTCAGAGTCTCGAAAATCCATTCGGCGAAGGCGGCATGGTGTTGCCCGGCTGGTTCCTCCAGACACGGACGTTCCGCCAGACATTCGGCCAGGACGGCGGCACCACCGGCCTCGACGACGAGATCGCGCGCAAGTCGATGGAGGGGATCGGCGCCTGGATCCTGGGCCGCAACATGTTCGGCCCGATCCGCGGGCCGTGGCCGGATCATGCCTGGAAAGGCTGGTGGGGCGACAATCCGCCGTACCACACGCCGGTGTTCGTGCTGACCCATCACGCGCGGCCCGACATCGAGATGGAAGGCGGCACGACGTTTCACTTCGTGACCGACGGCATGCTCGCGGCGCTGGAGCGGGCGCGCGCGGTTGCCGGTGACAAGGACATCCGCGTCGGCGGCGGCGTCTCGGTGGTGCGGCAATTCCTGCAGGCGCGTCTGCTCGACGAGCTGCAACTGGTGCTGCCGCCGGTCGTGCTCGGCGCCGGCGAGAGTTTGTTCGCGGGCCTCGATCTGCCTGCCCTCGGCTACGCCGTCGTCGCGCATGTCGCGAGCTCGCACGCGACCCACGTCACCTTCGCGCGCAAATCCTAAACCGCTCACGCCTGCGTCAGCAGCGTCACCTCAATTCCGGCATCGAGAAGAGCGTCGAGCTCGCCTCCGACCGGCTCGCCGAACTCGTTGCCGGGATGGGCGGCGGCGCTAATACCCCCGCTTGCGATCGACGAGGTTTTCCAGCGCGCCGCCGGCCTCGAAGCGCGCGATCTGCTGCGCGACATATTTCGAGATCTCGTCGGCGTCGGTGTCGGCGGCGTTGTGCGGCGTCAGCACCACCTTCGGATGGCTCCAGAACGGGCTCGCCTCGGGCAGCGGCTCGGTCTCGAAGACGTCGAGCGAGGCGGCGCCCAGCGTGCCGTCATCGAGCGCGCGCAGGATGTCGGCCTCGTTCTGCAGGCCGCCGCGGCCGGCATTGATGATGACGGGCGCGCCGAGCGGGCTCTCGCGGTTCAGCTTCGCGAACGCGTCGCGGTTGAGCACGTGCCTTGTGTCCGGCGTCAGCGGCAGCAGGCAGACCAGGATGTTGGTCTCGCGCAGGAATGCGTCGAGCCCGTCCGCGCCGTGATAGCAGGCGATGCCGTCGATCCGCTTCTCGCTGCGGCTCCAGCCGACGACGCGGAAGCCGAGCGCGCGCAGTGCCAGCGCCGCGGCGGCGCCGAGCGTGCCGAGCCCCATGATGCCGACGGTGATCGCGCTCGCCGCCCACTGATAGTCCGGCGCCCAGCGCTTCACCCGCTGCGACTCGCGCAAATAGAGCTCCTGGCGGTGATGCATCAGCACGTGCAGCACGACATATTCGGTCATGCGGTCGGTGAGATCGGAGACCGCGACCCGCACCAGCGGCACGTCGGGCAGCGAGCGATCAGCCATCAGCGCGTCGACCCCGGCGCCGAGATTGAAGATGACGCGCAGGTTCTTGAATGCCGCGAGCTCGCCCGGCTTCGGCTTCCACACCGCGGCGTAATGCACCTCGGCGGGATCGAGCGCGCCGTCCGGCAGCAGCACCACGCGGCGGTCCGGGCAGACCGCGTCGAACCGCGCCTTCCAGCGCCCCGACGACCAGTTTTCCGAGCCGCCATTGATCAGCAGCGCGAGCGCGCCCTTACCCATCCCGATACCTCCAACGTCTATGTGATGCATGTCACAGAGCGGGTCCGGCCCGCTCATATGTCCTGCCATCAACAGGGGAGAACTTCCATGCGCAAACTGATCCGGGCGTCGGCTTTCATCCGCGCCGCCGGCGCCACGGCCCACGCCCGTGCTCGTAAACGCTGACACGCCGGCTGAGGCTCAACCGACCGTTGCTCCAACGCAGGGCGAGGCCCGGTCGGCCCGATCGCAGGCTCAGGCGCAACCCGTGGCGTCTCCGCGGCAGCAGGCGTCCCGTCCGATGACGAGGAGCCACGTCCGCCATCGCGAGAGCGATGAAGCCAAGGCGCGCTGGATCGCCGCCCGCTACGGCGTCTATCGGCAACCGCACGTTCATCGCCGCCGCGACAAACGTCCCGTCCGTCGAAGCGCGCCATGGAGCCGCGATCAAGATCCACCGTTGGCATCCGGAACCTAAATTTCTTTCGCGCCCCCTGTCGGCAGCGGGCATAATCGTTCGTTCTTGCAATGAACGGAGATGCCTTTTCGATGCTGTACGCCATCCTCTGCTATCATGACGAAGACATGGTCGGCTCCTGGAGCAAGGAACACGACGCCTCCGTCATGCAGAAACTGTCCGTCGTGCAGGACAAGCTCGCCAAGCAGGGCAAGCTCGGCCCGGTGGCGCGGCTGTTGCCGACCACCGCGGCCACCACGCTGCGCAAGGAAAACCCGCCGCTGGTGCTGGACGGCCCGTTCGCCGAAACCAAGGAACAGCTGCTCGGCTTCTATCTGGTCGAGGGCAAGAACCTCGACGAGGTGCTCGACATCGCGCGCGACCTCGGCGAGGCCAATCCCGGCGGCACCTATGAGATCCGCCCGGTCGGCTACTTCAATCAGGGAGGTACCAAGGCGTGAGCGTGACCGACACCGCCTGGATCGATGCTGCGTTGACGTCCGCGCGTCCCCAGGCGGTCGGCGCCCTGCTGCGCTACTTCCGCAATCTCGACACCGCCGAGGAGGCGTTCCAGAACGCCTGCCTGCGGGCGCTCAAGAGCTGGCCGCAGAACGGCCCGCCGCGCGATCCCGCGGCGTGGCTGATCATGGTCGGCCGCAACGTCGCGATCGACGAGGTCCGCCGCAACAAGAAGCAGCAGCCGCTGCCCGACGACGACCAGGCGATCTCCGACCTCGACGACGCCGAGGACGAGATCGCCGAGCGGCTCGACGGCTCGCATTACCGCGACGACATCCTGCGGCTGCTGTTCATCTGCTGTCACAAGGATCTGCCGGCGACGCAGCAGATCGCGCTCGCGCTGCGCATCGTCTCAGGTCTCACGGTGAAGCAGATCGCGCGCGCCTTCCTGGTCTCGGAAGCCGCGATGGAGCAGCGCATTACGCGGGCCAAGGCGCGCGTCGCCGATGCCGACGTGCCGTTCGAGACGCCTGGCGCGGTCGAGCGCAGCGAGCGGCTCGCCTCGGTCGCGGCGATGATCTATCTGATCTTCAACGAGGGCTATTCGGCGAGCGGCGACACCGCCGAAATCCGCGCGCCACTGTGCGAGGAGGCGATTCGTCTCGCCCGCCTGCTGCTGCGGCTGTTCCAGAGCGAGCCGGAGATCATGGGGCTGACGGCGTTGTTGTTGCTGCAGCATGCCCGCGCCGAGGCGCGCTTCGATGCCGATGGCCAGGTGATCCTGCTCGACGACCAGGACCGCAGCCTGTGGAATCAGAAGCAGATTGCCGAGGGCCTCGCGCTGATCGACAAGGCGATGCGCCACCGCCGCAGCGGGCCGTATCAGGTGCAGGCGGCGATCGCAGCGCTGCACGCCCGTGCGGAAAAGCCCGAGGATACCGACTGGACCCAGATCGATCTGCTGTACGGCGCGCTCGAGGTCATGCAGCCGTCGCCGGTGATCACGCTCAACCGCGCCGTTGCGGTCTCCAAGGTAAAGGGGCCGGAAGCCGCGCTCGAGATGATCGAGCCCTTGGCGCCGCGGCTTGCCAACTACTTCCACTATTTCGGCGTCCGCGGCGCCTTCCTGATGCAGCTCGGCCGCAACGAGGACGCCCGCATCGCCTTCGACCGCGCCATCGCGCTCGCCAACACCACAGCCGAAGCCGCCCACATCCGCATGCATATCGACCGCCTGATGCGCGACAGCCAGCCGCGCAACGCGAAGGCGAAGTAGCGGTCAGCAACAGCGCACCGGCATACTCGCTGCACCTCCCCCGCGAGCGCAGGGCTATCGCATATGGCTGGCGGTCATGACGACGTGGAAACGTCGCGTACAGAAGCGCGCGAATGCCGTATGCCCCCGGGGGGCGAGCGTGCGTCTGCGCGATTTCGGAATATTGGAAAAATATCCCTGAGTTGCCCGACGTGTCAAGCAGCCCGGTCGGCCGCCGGCTACTTTGCATGGGGTTGTTTTCGATATTTTGGCAACGCGCCTCCCCCGCGAGTGCAGGGCAATCGCATATGGGCTCGATAGCTCCACAAACTCGTCATGCCCGGCCTTGTGCCGGGCATCCACGTCTTGGTTCGGGAGAGGGAGCTTGTCGCAGCTCTCAATCGACTCTGCCTGACTTCCGAAAAAATCTTCGCCCGCCTTGTCGGCCGCGTACTCCGCCGTTCGTCATGAAGGCAGAGAGCATCACCAAGCGTTACGGAGCCTGTCATGCCGACGACCGTCGACACCGAAGTCTCAAAGCCCGCCCGCATCACCGGCCGTGTCATGAGCGGCATGGTCGTCCTGTTCCTGCTGTTCGACGGCGCGATCAAGCTGGTGCCGTTGTCGGTCGTCACCGAGACCATGGACAGGATGGGCTTCGGCGCGAGCGATGCGCTGGCGCGCAGCCTCGGCATCATCACCATCGTCTGCACGCTGCTCTACTCGGTGCCGCCGACCTCGATCCTCGGCGCCATCCTGCTCACCGGCTATCTCGGCGGCGCGATCGCATCGCATGTGCGGATCGGCAGCCCGCTGTTCACCCACACGCTGTTCGGGCTCTATCTCGGCCTGATGCTGTGGGGCGGGCTCTATCTGCGCGACGGCAATCTGCGCGCAATGCTTCCATTTCGCCGGTGAGGTATTGTTCAATCCATCCCTGTGGAGACTGACATGTTCGAGACCATTGCCATCATCGCGATTGTCCTCGGCGTCGCGATCGCCGTCATCCTCATCCTCGCGGTAACCAAGCCGGGCACGCTCCGCGTCACGCGTGCGATCTGCATCGACGCGCCGGCCGAGCGGATATTTCCATTGATCGACGATTTCCATCAGTGGACGCTCTGGTCGCCCTACGAGAACCGGGATCCGGCCATGAAGCGCATCTACAGCGGCGCCGGGCGCGGGCAGGGTGCGGCCTACGCCTGGGACGGCAACAAGAATGTCGGCGCCGGCCGCATGGAGATCCTGCAATCCTCCGCGCCGTCGAAGATCGTCATCAAGCTCGACTTCATCAAGCCGTTCGAAGGCCACAACACCGCCGAGTTCACAATGCTGCCGCAGGGAAATGCGACCAGCGTCACATGGACCATGTATGGTCCGGCCGTCTTCATGTCGAAGGTGATGCAGGTGTTCATGAACCTGGATCGCATGATCGGCAGGGATTTCGAGGTCGGTCTCGCCAATCTGAAGAAGCTGACTGAAAAGTAGCGCGTTTTCGAGCGAGGTGGTTACCGGTTCGTGTCGGGAAAACGCGTCAAGATGACAATCCGGAGCCCTCGTTCCGGTACCACCGGGGCGAGGCTCGAATGACCCAAGGGAGCATGCAATGCAGGTCAACCCCTATCTCTCCTACGACGGCAATTGCGGCGCCGCGCTGAAATTCTACGAGAAGGTTCTCGGCGCCCGGATCGAGGACACCTTCCCCTACGGCGAGGGCAGTGCGGAGATGCAGACGCCGCCCGGCTGGAAAGACAAGATCATGCACGCCCGCCTCACGATCGACGGCGAGATCATCATGGCCTCCGACGCCCCGCCCGGCCACTTCCAGAAGCCGCAGGGCTTCCACGTCGCGTTGCAGGTCGAGGATCCCGCGGAAGCCGAACGCCGCTTCAAGGCGCTGTCCGAGGGCGGCACGGTGACGATGCCGTTCGGCAAGACCTTCTTCTCCAACGGCTTCGGCATGTGCGTCGATCAGTTCGGCATCCCCTGGATGGTGAACTGCCCGCAGGGGATGTAGGCCGCGCAGGTTCTGTTCGCTCGCGCTCACGGAGATTGTGCGTGCCGGCTATCCACGTCATTGCGAGCCCACGGGTCGCGCGTAAGCGCGCCTGATGACAGGCTCCGCGAAGCAATTCATCGCTCCGCAAGCGGGGACATGGATTGCTTCGTCGCTTCGCTCCTCGCAATGACCGTGTAATTTGCCGCTACCTGCACCGCGGATAGATCGCCGCGAGCTCGCGGCCGCGCAGCAATAGCAGGCGCGAGGTCAGGCCGCCGCGGCGGGCGATCCAGCCGCGCACCGGTGCCGGATAGGCTTGCAGCACCGCCACGGACGCTTCCGGCTCTGCATAGGTGCGGCCGCGCTGGTCGATCGAGCGCGCGGCGTGGAAGCCGAGCACGGCGCGCCGCGTCACGCAGATGCGGTCGCCCGGCACCATCGAGAGTACCAGGGTGCAGGCGGACAAGCAGGGCCCGTCGATCACGACGCGCTCGCCCGACTCGCGCACCTTGTCGAACAGCTCGATGAACGGGCCGACCTGCCCGCCGGGGCTGGCGAGGATACGAACATCGGCTTGCGCGCAGCTAACCGTTGCGCAGAGAGCTGCCGCCGCGACAAGTATTTTCATGCGCGCAATCCCTGCCACGATGCGATCGAGGTGCCGCCGCATCTGAAGCCGGAAGGCTCGCGCCGGAATGGGGCATCGTCAAGACCGATGTCCCGGTTGCGACAGCACGTGGCTCAGGCCGCGCGGTTCTTGAGCGACCCCCACGATCGCAGTGAGCACGGCGCCGGCAACGCCGCCGCCGGCGACCTGGCCGATGATGCTGCCGATGTCAGGCGTCGCGCCGGAATTGGCGAGCAGCGGGATCAGCATGCCCAGAAGCTGTCCGCCCGCACCGCCGCCGATGGCGCCTGCGATGGTGTTACCGAGCGTGCCGAGATCGATGTTCTTGGCCGCTCCCGCCGCGACATTGCCGCCGACGGCTCCGCTGATGACCTGAATGATCAGATTGATGAGAACGCCCGACATGAGGTGATTTCTCCCCGGTATCTGGTTCAGCACGGCTGAGACGCCAGCCGGCGTCCCACCGCCGCGAAGGTTAGGCCTCCAACGTGCAGAGGTCATGCTACACACGCGAAGATTGTCAACCCGCGCCGACGCTATGCACCGGCTTTTTTGAGGGAACCCTCCGGCTCTCCCGGGAGCCTCAGTCAGCGTCGGAGACGCCGGCCTCGGCAAAGGTCGCCATGCCGCCATGACAGGCGAGCGCCGCGCGCAACAGCAGGATCGCAACCCCCGCGCCGGAGCCTTCGCCGAGCCGCATGTTAAGGTCGAGCAAGGGGGCGAGCTCGAGCTCGCGCAGCAATTCGCGGTGGCCAAGCTCGGCCGACACATGTCCGGCGCGGCAATGCGCGAGGCTATCGGGCGCAAGCCGCGCCAGCGGCAGCACCGCCGCTGTCGCCACGAAGCCGTCGAGCAGCACCGGAATGCAGCGTGCGCGCGCTGCCAGCACGGCCCCCGCGATCGCCGCGAGCTCGCGTCCGCCGAGCGACATCGCGGTGACGAGCGGATCGTCGATCGCGCCGCGATGCAGCTTGAGCGCCGCATCGATCGTGGTGCGCTTGCGTATCAGCCCGGCATCGTCGACGCCGGTGCCGCGGCCGGCCCAGCGCACTCCGCGCCCGCCCATCAAGGCGGCGCACAGCGTCGCGGCGACCGTGGTGTTGGCGATGCCCATCTCGCCGACCACGAGCAGATCGCATTGCTCGGGCACCGTGCGCCAGCCGGTATCGAGCGCGACGAGGAAATCGGCGGCGTCCATCGCCGGTCCGGTCGTGAAATCGCGGGTCGGGCGCGCCAGCTCGAGCGGCTCGACGCGCAGCTCGGCGCCGGCAAGCCTGGCGATCTGGTTGATCGCAGCGCCGCCGGCGGCGAAGTTCGCCACCATCTGCGCGGTGACCTCGGAGGGATAGGCTGAAACGCCGCGCTCGGCGATGCCGTGATTGCCGGCGAACACGGCGATCGTGACGTGGTCGAGCCGGGGCATCTCACGCCGCTGCCAGCGCGCCAGCCAGATCGTAACCTCCTCCAGGCGGCCGAGGCTTCCCGGCGGCTTGGTCAGGTTCTGCTGGCGCTGCGTGGCGGCCGCGGCACTGGCCTCGTCGCCCTGCGGCAGGTCGCGACAAAAGCCGCGGATGTCGTCTAGAGTACTGAACTGCATGCGATTCCCTCGTCGAGCGGGCCGCAAGCTAATGCATGATCCGGAAACGTGTGAAGCGGTTTTCCCTCGCGACAAATGCGTAGCATTTGCGCGGAGATCATGCCCTAACAAGAAGCTAAAGCGCGATCAGATCGAGCCCGATCTCGTCGCGCTTTAGCCCAATTTCCAGGCCTTCACCATGAATCAATGGCTCGACGATCTCCGGACCGCGACCGCCTTCCTGACCCGCCTGCCGATGCCGCATCCGGACGGCGCGCGGACGGAGAGCTTTGCGCGGGCGCAGCGGCTGTTTCCCCTGGTCGGGGCCGCCATCGGGGCGGCGATCGGCCTGTTTTGCCTGCTGCTGCGGGCGATCGGTGTGCCGGATCTCGCCGCGGCGGCGCTCGCGCTCGGCGGCGGTGCGCTGCTCACCGGCGCGCTGCATGAGGACGGGCTCGCCGATGTCGCCGACGGGTTCGGCGGCGGCCGCGATGTCGCGACCAAGCTCGAGATCATGCGTGACAGCCGGCTTGGCACTTACGGCGCGCTGGCGCTGGTGGTGAGCTTTGCCGCCAAGCTCGCGGCTCTCGCGGCAATTCCGAATGGTCTCGTGGTGCAGAGCCTGATCGCGGCGCACGCGCTGGGCCGCGGCGTGCTGCCATGGATTGCGATCAGCCAGCCTTACGCGCGCAAGGACGGGCTCGCCGCCAATGCCGGAAGGCCTGATGGGACCATTGCCGTGGTCGCGGCCGGCATCGCGCTGCTGATCGCAATCCTCGCCTTGCCGTTCAGCAGCGCGCTGCTGGGGGCGATCGCGGCCGCTGTGAGCGCGCTGGTCATGGCGCTCGTGGCAAAGCGGCAGATCGGCGGCCAGACCGGCGATGTGCTTGGCGGTGCGGAGCAGGTAGCGGAAACCACGATCCTGGTACTGCTCGCGGCGCGGTTAGGTTAGAGCGTTTTCGAGCGAAGTGGAGACCGGTTCGCGTGAAGAAAACGCGTCAAAATGAAAGCGTGAGCGGAACATGGATCGCGAAACGCGTTTCTGGCTGATCCGTCATGCGCCGGTGGACGGTCCGCGCGGCGTGATCCACGCGCCGGATGCGCCCGCCGACCTCGGCGATGCCGCGGCATTCGCGTCGTTGCAGGCGAGACTGCCGGCCCACGCTCGCGCGGTCTGCAGTCCGGCGCGGCGCACCCGTGAGACCGCAGCAAAGCTCGGTCTCACGGCAACGGAGGACGACGCCTTTCGCGAGCAGGATTTTGGCGATTGGACCGGCCGGCGTCACAGCGAGATCGAAGCCGAGCTCGGCGCGGCCTATCGCGCGTTCTGGCAATCGCCGGGCAGCAACCGGCCGCCGCGCGGCGAAAGCTTTGCCGATCAGATCGCGCGGGCGCGGGCAGGGCTCGCGCGTCTGCCGTCCGGCGACGTCGTACTGGTCGTGCATTCCGGCACCATTCGCGCGATCCTTGCGATCGCGCTCGAGCTTGCCCCGGAGCTCGCGCTGCGCTTCGTCATCGATCCGCTGTCATTGACGCGGATCGACCGGCTGCCGGATGCCTGGCGTGTGGTCGCGGTGAACGGGCGCTGATAGCGCAGTGACTCTGCTTTACCTCGCCCCGCGTGCGGGGAGAGGTCGGAACGCATCGACAGATGCGTTCCGGGCGAGGGGGAGTCTCCGCGAGGCTAACTGGTACTGCGCGCGCGGAGAGGGCCCCTCACCCAAACCTTCTCCCCGTAAGAACGGGGCGAGGGAGTGCAGTCCCGTCGCGGTGTGACATTAGTTCGTTCGATCAACCGTTACCCATTCCGTCGCGCGCCGCGCAGGGTCGGCAGGCCGATGCCGGCGGCGTCGAAGCCGCCGTCGACGGCGAGGATCTGTCCGGTGATGTAGCTGGCGCGATCCGAGCACAGGAAGAAGATCGCTTCCGCCAGCTCCTCCTCCAGCCCATAGCGGTTGAGCGGGATGGCGTCATGATAGTCGGCGCGGATCTCCGGCGTGTGGACGGCCTTGGCCATCGCGGTCTCGACCGGCCCGGGCGCGACGCCGTTGACGCGGATGCCGAGCGAGGCGAGTTCGACCGCGAGCTGCTTGGTGAGATGCGCGAGGCCGGCCTTGCTGGTGCCGTAAGCCGAGCGCAGCGTCGAGGCGCGCACCGCCGAGATCGAGGTGATGTTGACGATTGCACCGCCGCCATGTTCCCGCATTAACGGCGCGGCCGCCTTGGTGCACAGGAACGGGCCGGTGAGGTTGACCGCCATGATCCGGCTCCAGTCGGCGTCCGAGGTCTCCAGCACCGGCGTGAACACGGCAATGCCGGCATTGTTGACCAGCGCGTCGAGCCGGCCGAACCGGTCCGTGATCGCAGAGATCGCGGCTGCCACGCCAGCGGCATCTGATACGTCGCAGGTGAGCGCCAGCGTGTCGTCGGGCTGCTTCAGCGCCGCGACCGCCGCGCGCAGCAATTCGCCCTCGATGTCGAGCAGCGCGACGCGCCAGCCGTCGGCGAGAAAGCGTTTCGCCGCGGCAAGCCCGATGCCACGCGCGGCGCCGGTCACGAGTGCGACTTTGGGGGAAGCGGAATTCATCGGATGGTCCATCGGTTCGGGCAGGAAGTCCCGACCGTCTGCGACCTTTACTCCGACGTGTCAACCCGACGGCGACACGCGGCATGCTCTCTCTCCGTCACCCTGAGGCGCGAGCGTAGCGAGCCTCGAAGGGTGCACGGCCACCAGCCGGGGAGTGTGGAGTATCGGCTTCCTACGGCACGCCGACCCTCTCGCCGCAATCCTGAAGAGCCCGCAAAGCGGCGCGTCTCGAAGGATGCACGGCCCCCAGCCCGGGCCGCCCATCCTTCGAGGATCGCACCGTGGCTTACGCTGCGAGTTCGGCAGAGGCGCGCTGCATGTTGGTGGACATGTCCTGCGTCACGATGCTCTGCTCCTCGACCGCGGCGGCGGTGGAGGTGATGTATTCGTTGACGCCGGCGATCGCCGCCTTGATCTCGGACAGCGAGCTCACGACTTCGGCGGCGATCGAGTTCAGCGCGTCGATTTCCGAGGAGATCGTGTCGGTCGCCTGCTTGGCCTGATTGGCGAGGCTCTTCACCTCGGAGGCAACCACCGCGAAGCCGCGGCCGGCTTCGCCGGCGCGCGCCGACTCGATCGTGGCGTTGAGCGCCAACAGGTTGATTTGCCCGGTGATGCTCGAGATCATCTCGACGATGCCGCTCATCGCCTGAGCTGCCGCATTGAGCTTCTGCGCCTGTCCGTCGGCAGCCTCGACCCGGCCGGTGGCGACCGCGGCGTTCTGCTTCGACTTGGTCATGGTTTCCGAGATCTCGCGGATCGAGGCGCTCATCTCCTCGCTGCCGGCGGCGACCGCCTCGATCAGGCCGCGCGCGCTGTCGGCCTTCTTGCGGCCGATCGCCTGCGCGGTGATGTCGGTGGCGTACTTCACCACCTTGTAGGGCTTGCCGTTGAGATCGAGGATCGGGTTGTAGGAGGCCTGGATCCAGATCTCGCGGCCGCCCTTGGCGATACGCTTGTATTCGGCGGCCTGGAATTCGCCGCGGTTCAGCGCGCCCCAGAACTCGCGGTAGCCGGCCGCGCTCGCCTCAGTGGGCTCGACAAACATGCTGTGATGCTTGCCCTGGATCTCGGCAAGCGAATACCCCATCGCGGCGAGGAAGTTCGGGTTCGCGGTGCGGATCGTGCCATCCATGTTGAACTCGATCACCGCCTGCGACTTGCCGATCGCATCGATCTGGCCGTCATTGTCGGCGGTTTTCACCTTCTGCTGGGTGACGTCGGTGGCGAACTTGACGACCTTGAACGGCTTGCCGCGATCGTCGAGGATCGGGTTGTAGGTGGCGAGGATCCAGATTTCCTTGCCGCCCTTGCCGAGCCGCTTGAATTCGCCGGCCTCGAACGTGCCCCGGTTCAGCCGTGCCCAGAAGTCGCGATAGGCCGCGCTGTCGCGGTCGGCCGGCGGCACGAACATGCTGTGGTGCTTGCCCTGGATCTCGGCGAGCGAGTAGCCGAGCGCGCTTAGAAAATTCTCGTTGGCATTGACGATGGTGCCGTCCATGTCGAACTCGATCACCGCCTGCGCCCGGCCGATCGCGGCGATCTTGCCGGCATCCTCCATGCTGTGGATCTTCTGTGCGGTGATGTCGGTGGCGAACTTGATCACGCCGACCGGCTTGCCACCCTTGTCAAGGATCGGGTTGTAGGAGGCCTGGATCCAGATCTCGCGGCCGCCCTTGGCGATGCGCCTGTATTGCGCGGCCTGGAATTCGCCGCGGTTCAGGTCGGCCCAGAACGCGCGATAGTCCTGGCTGTCGCGCGTGGCCGGATCGACGAACATGCTGTGGTGCTTGCCCTTGATCTCATCGAGCGTGTAGTCCATCGCATTCAGGAAGTTCTCGTTGGCGTCGACGATCGTGCCGTCGAGCTTGAACTCGATCACCGCCTGCGACTTGCCGATCGCGGCAGTCTGCGCCAGCGCATTCTCGATCTTGGCCTTGTTGCTGAAACTGAACATCAGGGCTCCGTGAAGGTCCAAATAAAAGGGATGGGGAAAAGCGGATCGCGGCAACTCACGGAAAGGTTGCAGCGAGCCGTTTAGCATCGGTAAAGCCTGTTGCTCGCGCGCGCTTGGCACGAACTGCATAACGCCAAGTTCCGCGCATGCATCCGCCTCAATTCGCAAAGGTTTTTTTCAGAGTGCACGTTATCATCCACGGGCAGCACGCGATGTTCACCGTAATCATACGGACGAAAATCGATGATGACTTTCGTCTGATGCGGGGTGATTGAAACGCGGCTAGTTCAGCGATGCTGATGGACCTATTACGAAGCCTGATATCGCCGGCCGCTTTTCACCGATCGATGCAGCGACGTGATTCGCGTGCTCGATGAATGTGCGTCGCGTTCGATGCTTGGTCCACGCCCGCCGACCGCAATAAGTATCGCCATAAAAATATCACGGCAAGAGATGTCGGAAGGGCGGTCCCGGCCTCGTCCTCCGGTCACTCATTCCATGATGGAGTTCCGATGTCGCTTACCCTGCATTACCATCCGCTGTCCTCGTTCTGCTGGAAGGCGCTGATTGCGCTCTACGAGAACGGCACGCCATTCACGCCGAACGTGGTCAATCTCGGCGATCCTGCCGAGCGCGCGGCGCTGCTCGCGCTGTCGCCGATCGGCCGCTTTCCCGTGCTCCGCGACGAGACGCGGGATGAGACGGTGCCGGAATCGAGCATCGTCATCGAATATCTCGACCGGCATTATCCCGGTGCCGTCAGGCTGATCCCCGAGGACCCGGACCTCGCGCTGCAAATCCGGCTGCGCGATCGCTTCCTCGATCTCTATGTCCACCTGCCGATGCAGAAGGTCGTCGGCGACCGGCTGCGGCCTGCGGACAGCAAGGATCCGCATGGCGTCGCCGAGGCGCGGGCGCAACTCCGCACCTCCTATGCGATCCTGGATCAGCAGCTCGATCCGCAACGCGCGCGTGGCGGCTGGATGATGGGCGAGCATTTCTCGTTGGCCGATTGCGCGGCCGCGCCGACGATGTTCTACGGCAACAAGGTCGAGCCGTTCGGAGATGGCCATCGGCATCTGGCCGCCTATCTCGAGCGGCTGATGGCGCGGCCGTCCTTCGCGCGCGTGCTGAGGGAGGCCGAGCCCTATTTCGGCATGTTCCCGCGGGAAACCTGACGCAAGCCGGCCTCCGACCCGGTTCCAAAAATAAATCGTGGCGGGATGTCGCTTTCGCGCCGCCCCGTTCGTCATCTCGCTGAGGCCCGGGTTTCCGGAGCGCCGGCCGCTCCGGGGCCCCGGGCGATACGTGTGGGAGACGACATGGCTGCAGCTGGCAACAGGGCGGAGATCATCCGCTCCCTCTTCGCCGCCTACCTCGCCAATGACCGCGCGAGCGTGGAGGCGGCGTTCGCCGAGGATTTCCGCTTCTCGACGCCCTATGGCGAGAACATCGACAAGCCGACCTATTTCGCCAAGTGCTGGCGCGACTCCGGCTGGATCGGCCGCCACGAGATCGAGCGCATCATGGTCGACGGCGTCGAGGCCTTCGTCACCTATCGCTGCGTCGCCCGCGACGGCAAGAGCTTTCGCAACACCGAGTTCTTCGTGTTCGACGGCGACAAGGTGTCGCGCATCGACGTCTATTTCGGCCCGTCGCACCAGGACGGCGAACTTGTCAGGCAAGACCGCTGAGGGCTGTGGCGAGCGATGCAATGACCTCCCAAATAATTTCGCTTGGCCTGTCGGCGTGGCAAGCCCCGCGTCGTCCTTGAGACGAGCACCGGAGATACCGGCAAAGCAGCTGAATACAAGACAACGGAGCAGGACGATGAAGTTCATGGTGATCGTGAAGGCGAACAGGGACACCGAGGCCGGCGTGATGCCGAGCACCGAGCTGCTCGCGGCGATGGGCAAGTTCAACGAGGAGATGGTCAAGGCCGGCGTTATGCAGGCCGGCGAGGGGCTGCATCCGACCAGCAAGGGTGCCCGCGTCAAATATGCCGGCGGGCAGAGCACGGTGTCGCGCGGCCCGTTCGGCCTGAGCAGCGATCTGGTCGCCGGCTTCTGGCTGATCGAGACCAAGTCGCTCGATGAAGCGATCGACTGGATGAAGCGCGCGCCGTTCGACGGCGGCTCCGAGATCGAAATCCGCCAGGTGTTTGCCGCGGAGGATTTCGGCGAGGCGCTGACGCCCGAGCTGCGCGAGCGGGGAGAGCGCCTGCGTGCGCAGGTGGGCAAGAAATGACACCCGACGTCATTCCGCGATATCGCACCGGCGATGCGCCCGGAATACATGATCATCGTCGCAAGTCGTGGATTCCGGGCCGGCGCCGCGTGGGGCTTCCCGGCATGACGAGGGTGAAGATTGCGAGTTACTCAACAGGCAAGGAAGTCCGACCAATGCGTTTCATGATGCTGATGATCCCGCTCGGCTACGAGTCCGCGCCGGCCAAGCTCGAGCTCGACCCCGAACGGGTCGCCGCGATGATGCGGTACAATCAGGCGCTGAAGGACGCCGGCGTGCTGATCACGCTGGAAGGCCTGCATCCGCCGGCCGCCGGCGCGCGCGTCAAGTTCGACACCGGCGTGCCGGTCGTGATCGACGGCCCGTTCACCGAGGCCAAGGAAGTGATCGGCGGCTTCTGGATGATCGAGGTCGCCTCGCGCGCCGAGGCAATCGAATGGGCCAGGAAGTGCCCGGCCACCGCGAACGAGATGATCGAGATCCGCCAGGTGCAGGAGATGGCCGATTTCTCCGAAGAGGTGCAGCAGGCGGCCGCCACCTTCGAGCATCCGCAGGGCGGCTGGGGCAAGGCGCTGCGCTGAACATTCAACGAGAAACGATGCCGCTTCAAAGCGTCACCGTATCACCGAACCATCGTCCACCAACAACGACCACAACGGAGACGCAACATGAGCACCAACACCTTCCTCGCCGTCTATCTCGGCGGCGGTAAAACCGGCTCGCGGATGGCAGCCTGGAACGCGCTGCCCGAGGCCGAACGCCGTGCCAAGGAGCAGCAGGGCATGGCGGCCTGGGGCGCCTGGGTCGAGAAGCATCATGACGTGATCGTCGAGATGGGCGGACCGCTCGGCAAGACCAAGCAGGTCGGGCAGGGCGGCGTCACCGACATCGCCAATCTGATGACCGGTTTCACCGTGGTGCGCGCGCCCTCGCATGAAGCGGCGGCAAAGCTGTTCGAGAACCACCCGCATTTCTCGATCTTCCCGGGCGATGCCGTGGAGATCATGCCGGTGCTACCGATCCCGGGCCGCTAAGGCGGGAGAATTCACCTCCCCTTGAAAAGGGGGTCGCTTTGCTCGCCAGAGCAAAGCGGGTGGGATCTGCTCTCCCCGCATACAGCGTCGACTGCGGCTGACCCCCTTTCAGGGGGAAGGAGAAGATCGAGCCATGCTTGAGCCGGGCTACTGCCGTCAAGCGCGTGCAGCGAGGCCGCGTCACACCCGTTAATCTTGATTGACGCGGCGCCGCCCCGCTAGTGACCTTTACCGCGGGCTCATGTAAAAGCCGTTCACATGAGCTGGCGCAAGGACCAAGGCCGCGCCGAGCGCGGCTATCATCACGGCAATCTCAAAGAGGCGTTGCTGCAGGCCGCCCTCGACCTGATCTCGAAGAAGGGGCCGGCCGGCTTCACCTTCGCCGATGCCGCGCGGATGGCCGGCGTCAGCCCGGCCGCGCCGTACCGCCACTTCCGCGACCGCGACGAGTTGATCGCCAGCATCGCGCAGCGCGGCTTCGAGCAGTTCGAATCGCTGCTGACGCAGGCCTGGGACGACGGCCGCCCCGATACCGTCACGGCGTTCGAGCGGGTCGGCAAGGCCTATCTCGCCTTCGCCCGCGAGGAGCCCGCGTTCTATTCCGCGATGTTCGAATCCGGCCTGCCGGTCGATTCCAATCCGACCTTGATGGCCGCAAGCGAGCGCGCCTTCGCGATCATCCGCGCCGCCGCCGAGCGGCTCGCGGCACTGGCGCCGCCCGGCATGCCGCGTCCGCCGGCGATGATGATGGCGCTACACATCTGGGCGATGTCGCACGGCGTCGCTTCGCTGTTCGGCCGCGGCGATGCCGCGCGGCGCAAGCTGCCGATGTCGCCGGAGGATCTGCTCGAGGCCGAAGTGCTGATCTATCTGCGCGGCCTCGGCTTCCCGACCGACCGCCGGCCTGGAACCGCGGCCGCCGACGACAAGCCGGCCGGCGAAAGGTCTGGTCCCTGGGGCAAGCCGAAATAAGGTTCAACGGCCAAGCCAAAAATAATCCGAGGGGTGCGTCACCCGCGCTGCTTGACTTTCCCAAGGGATCGGCTACCTATGTAAATGTTATTTACATTCACAACGGCGTGATGCCGTGATGGAGAAGGAAATGGCCTACACCGCTGATGTCAATCGCTGGCGCGGCCCCGTCGAAGAGCCCTACCGTCCCTACTTCTACGCGACGCCGTGGCATCCCCTGAAGATCGCCGGGATCATCCTCGGCTTCATGATCTGGTGGCCGATCGGCCTCGCCCTTCTCTTTTTCACACTCGGGAGCAGAAAGATGGCCTGTTGGAGTCACAACGACATGGATCGCTGGCAGAACAAGATGGAGCGGATGCAGGACAAGATGGAGCGGATGAAGAGCCGCATGGAGCGCCGCGGCTTCCCGTTCGGCGGCTTCGGTCCGCCCTCCAGCGGCAACCGTGCCTTCGACGAGTACCGCCAGGACACGCTGCGCCGTCTCGAGGAGGAGCAGGTCGAGTTCAAGAACTTCCTCGATCGCCTGCGCCACGCCAAGGACAAGGAAGAGTTCGACGCCTTCATGGCGCAGCACAAGACCCGTCCGACCCCGCCGACCGACCAGCCGCCGCAGAGCTGATCGCGCGAGGCAAGCGCTAGCCTTCAGGCGATGTGCCCCCATAGAACCTGATGGCCCTGAGCCGCCCGTTTGCGATGAGCAAGCGGGCGGTTTGCATTTTGGGATGGTGACGCCCACTCTATCGTTTGGGATCCGGACGATGAGGTGAAGACTATGGCGGGATCAGCGACAGTGACGGCCGGCGAGCTCTGGCTTGCGATCCGGCGCGAGGCGGAGGCGGCGATCGCTGCCGATCCATTCCTCGAGGCGTCGGCCGCCTTCATTCTCGATCAGGGCGACCTCGGCGGGGCGCTCGCTTTTCTGATCGGCCGGCATATCAGCCGCGCGGAAGAGGATCGCGCACAGTTCGCGCGGACCGCCCGCGAAGCCTATGCGGCCGAGCCCGTGCTGGTCGATGCCGCGGCCACCGATCTCACGGCCATCGTGCGCCGTGATCCCGCGATCACGGGCTTCCTGCCGCCGCTGCTCAACTTCAAGGGCTTCGTCGCGCTGCAGGCCTGGCGGGTGTCGAACTGGCTGTGGCGCCAGGACCGCCCCGACCTTGCGCTCATGATGCAAAGCGCGACGGCGGACCAATTGCAGATCAGCATTCACCCGTCGGCCCGGATTGGAACGGCGGTTTTCCTCGATCACGGCACCGGCATCATCATCGGCGCGCTGGCCTCGGTCGGCGACGAGGTCACGATTTTGCAGAACGTCACCATCGCGCGGCATCAGGATGATCCGCGCCGCGCGCCGAAGATCGGCCACGGCGTGCTGCTCAGCGCCGGCGCCACGGTGATCGGACATCTCTCGATCGGCGATTTCGCCAGGATCGGCGCCGGCGCGCTGGTGACGACGGATGTGCCCGCCGGCTGCACCGCCATCGGCGTGCCCGCGCGGCTGACCAATTGCGCGGAGGCGGGCACGCTTTCGTGAGGTGAGCACCCCTCTCAGGCACCCTCTCCCCTTGTGGGAGAGGGTGGGGTGAGGGGTGGCCCCGGGCGAGACGGCGAGAGATAGGGCAATCGTTGATCAGCGTGCGCAGCGGGCGTCGCTAATCCTCATGGAGAGCGGAGCAAGCGGTACCCCTCTCCCCAACCCTCCCCCACAAGGGGGAAGGGAGTCCGACTAGCGCGCTCGCCTCACTGCGTGATGCGACGGGACCGTCGCCGCCTTACATATTCGACCCATGGATCGCGTCAGTCACCGCATCGGTGACTTCCTTCGTCGTCGCCTTGCCGCCGACGTCGGGCGTCAGCACGCCGGCCGCGCACACCTTCTCGACCGCGGCCATCAGGCGCGCCGCGGCGTCCTTCTCGCCGAGATGCTCCAGCATCTGTGCACCGGTCCAGAACGTCGCGACCGGGTTGGCGATGCCCTTGCCGGTGATGTCGAAGGCCGAGCCGTGGATCGGCTCGAACATCGAGGGATAGCGGCGCTGCGGGTCGATGTTGCCGGTCGGCGCCACGCCGAGGCTACCGGCCAGCGCGCCGGCGAGGTCGGAGAGGATATCGGCGTGCAGATTGGTTGCGACGATGGTGTCGAGGCTCTTCGGATTGAGCGTCATCCGCACCGTCATGGCGTCGACCAGCATCTTGTCCCAGGTGACGTCGGGGAAGTCCTTCGCTACCTCGGCCGCGATCTCGTCCCACATCACCATGCCGTGGCGCTGCGCGTTCGACTTGGTCACCACGGTGAGGAATTTGCGCGGCCGCGACTGCGCGAGCTGGAACGCATAGCGCATGATCCGCGTCACGCCGACCCGGGTGAAGACAGCGACTTCGGTGCCGACCTCTTCCGGCAGGCCCTTGTGCGCGCGGCCGCCCATGCCGGCATATTCGCCTTCGGAATTCTCGCGCACGATCACCCAGTCGAGATCGCCGACGCCGACATTGCGCAGCGGCGAGGCGACGCCGGGCAGGATCTTGGTCGGCCGCACATTGGCGTATTGGTCAAAGCCCTGGCAGATCGGCAGCCGCAGGCCCCACAGCGTGATGTGGTCGGGCACATCGGGTGCGCCGACCGCGCCGAAATAGATCGCGTCGAATTTCTTCAGCTCCGCGAGCCCGTCGGCCGGCATCATCACGCCGTGCTTCTTGTAATAGTCCGAGCCCCAGTCGAAGGTCTTGACGTTGAAGCTGATGTCGCCGCTGCGTTTTGCGAGAGCCTCCAGCACGCGGACGCCCGCGGAGATCACTTCGGGGCCGATGCCGTCGGCGGGGATGGCGGCGATGGAATGGGTACGCATGGGTTGTCTCCGGATGAGTGGTTAGCGGGTTCGCATGGGATTTGGTTGCGGTTCGGATTGTGCCGGCGCGCTCTGCGCGCGCGACAGCAGCAGCGTGAGCACGGCCGAGAGCACCAGGAGGCCGGCGACGAAATAAAGACCGCCGTCGAAACTGCCGGTGCGTTCCTTGATCCAGCCGATCATCGCCGGCCCGACGAAGCCGCCGAGATTGCCGATCGAGTTGATGGTGGCGATCCCGGCCGCGGCGGCCGAGCCGGACAAGAACATGGTCGGCATGCTCCATAGCGGCGGCTTCGACGAGGAGATGCCGATATTGACCAGGGTCAGCGCCGCGATCACGGCGGCAAGGCCGGTCCACAGCCCGGCGAGCGCAAGTCCCGCCGCGGCCATCAGGCAGGCCAGCACCACGTGCCAGGTGCGCTCGCCGGTGCGGTCGGAATGTCGCGCCCATAGCACCATTGCGATGACGGCAACCGTCGCCGGTACGGCGTTGAGGAAGCCGACCTGGATCGACGACAGGCCGAACGCCTTGATGATCTGCGGCGCCCACACCCCAAGTGTGTAGAGCCCGGCCGAGGTGCCGAAATAGACCAGAGCCAGCGCCAGCACCCGCGGGTCGGCGAGGCCGCGCCAGATGCTGTGGCTTGCGGTCGTGGCCTTGCCGTCGTTCTCGACCTTCATGGTCTTGACCAGCCAGGCGCGCTCGTCGTCGGCCAGCCATCTGGCCTGCTCCGGCCGGTCGGTCAGGAAGCCCAGCACGACGAAGCCGAGCAGCACGGCGGGCACGGCCTCCAGCACGAACAGCCATTGCCAGCCCTTGAAGCCGAGCAGTCCGTCCATCTCCAGCAGCGCACCGGAGAGCGGCGAGCCGAGCACGGTCGACAGCGGCGCCGCCGCCATGAACAGCGCGGTGACGGCGGCGCGCTGCCGCGCCGGGAACCAGTAGGAGAGATAGAGGATGATGCCGGGGAAGAAGCCTGCTTCGGCGGCGCCGAGCAGGAAGCGCAGCACGTAGAAGCTAGTCGCGCCCTGCACCAGCGCCATCGCCGCCGAGACCAGGCCCCAGGTGATCATCACCCGCGCGATCCAGATCCGCGCGCCGATCTTGTGCAGGATGATGTTGGAGGGCACTTCGAACAGGAAGTAGCCCCAGAAGAAGATACCGGCGCCGAAGCCATAGACGGTCGGCGACAGGCCGATGTCCTTGTTCATGGTCAGCGAGGCGAAGCCGATATTGACGCGGTCGATGAACGCCACGAAGTACAGCAGCATGATGAACGGCACGATGCGCAGTGAGATCTTGCGCAATACGCGCGCGCCAAGCTGGCTTTCCATGGGCTTCTTCCCCCGGGTTCGTCTTGTTTGTTGGGACGGCGCCTGTCGCGCGCCATCGGAAAGCCTAGAAGCTCGCGCCCTTCCGCTTCAACCCACGCCGGTTTATACAAAAAAATGATATAATCGGACCCGGTCTCACTTGGCGTCGTGCCCGGCCATGTGCGGGGCATCCACGTCTTGGCGGCAAAGAAAGACGTGGATGGCCGGGACAAGCCCGGCCATGACGAACGCGGGGCATAAGGAAGCGACATCTTGGAACTGCACCAGCTTCGCTGCTTCGTTGCGGCTGCCGAGGAACTGCATTTCGGCCGCGCGGCGCAGCGCCTGCAGATGATGCCGTCGGCGCTGGGCCGCCACATCAAGCTGCTGGAAGAGGATCTCGGGGTGCGGCTGTTCGCGCGCACCACGCGCGCGGTGTCGCTGACCGAGGACGGCGCTGTGCTGCTGCGCGAGGGCCGCGCGCTGCTCGGCCGCGCTGAGGCGATCGAGAACGGCTTTCGCCGTCGGCTGCGCAAGCCGCAGGCGCGCCGCTTCCGGATCGGCGCGATCGACAGCGCGGCGGCCGGCCTGCTGCCGCCGCTGCTGCGCGACCTCCGCGCCGCCCATCCTGATGTTGCCGTGCAACTGCTCGAGGAGAAGACCATCCGGTTGCTGCCGAAGCTGCTGTCGGGCGCGCTCGACCTTGCGTTCGTGCGCCCGCCGGAGCGGCCCGACCGCCGCATCGAGTTTGTCCCGCTGCTGCAGGAGACCGCCGTGGTGGCGCTGTCGCACAAGCACGCGCTGGCGCGGCGCAAGCAGATCGTGCTGCCCGACATCGCGGATCAGCCCCTGATCGTGCCGGAACGCCGCTCGCGGCCGCACAGCCACGATCTGACGACAAAACTGTTCGCCGAGGCCGGGCTGACGCCGCGTATCCAGGAGATCGCCGACGAGAAGCAGACCATCGTCAACATGGTCGCAGCAAGGCTCGGCGTTGCCATCGTGCCGCGCTGGACCGCACGGATGGCGATATCAGGCGTCCGCTTTGTGCCGCTCCGCCTGAAGCGCGGCAGCAGCGCCGGCCGCCTGCCGCTCGCCGCCGCCTGGCTGAAAGGCTCCCGCGATCCGGTACGCGACCAGGTGATCGCGGTGCTTGAGGCAAGGTTGAAGAGTTACGCGCGCGAGGCGTGAACACGTCTCTCTCTCTCTCTCTTCATTCCGGGGCGTGCGAAGCGCGAGCTCGGAATCCATTCCACCACGCGTTTTGCGGATCGATGGATTCGGGACCTGTGTTGCAAAACGCGGAGCCTCTGTCTTCAACCAATGGAAGGATCATTCGATTTTTCAACCGTGTCGTCGCGAGGCGTGGAGCGCGGTAGTGCCTGTGCCCATTTCGGCGGCAGAAAGTTCCTCGATCAACTGAAACGCATGGTGCGGAAAGTTCCACCACGATCCCGTTCTGTTTCGACCTAATGTGAATCGCGGCGCGATGCTTGCAAGAACCAAAGCAGTTTGATCTCACGCTGTTGCATCGATGTTCCGCTTCAACGGATACGATTGCAGTGCGCCGCCACATAAGCGCCCTTTGTTACTTCTTGAATGCATGTCGAGTAACAACCGAAATCCCGAGCCGCATCATGGCGGCTTTGGACCAAGGGAAAGTGATGATGTGGACAGCCCGACACTGCTCGATCCGTCTGCTTGTTGTGCTTGCGACGGCAGTCTCCTCACTCCCAGCCATGGCTCAGGTGAGCAAGGGCAGTCCTTCCGCCGTGGCACCCGCAGCGCCCGCCGCACCAACTGCGGCACCGGCCTCGTCGAGCAAGGTCTCATTAGGTGCCATTCGGTGGGACAATTGGAGTCTCGACAGTCCCTATGGGCAGGTCCTAGCCGACCCTGGATTGCGCGCGCGCGCTCCGTATTACACAGAGCGTCTGCCGAACGGAAATCTCGGTTTTCCCGGAAACACCGAACGAGCACTGAATGCGGACGTGCATTACGCGAAGTCCGCAGGCTTGGATTATTTCATCTTCGGCTACTACCTGGAGAGTTCGTCCTGGGGACGCGATCCCAGTCGAGCCGTGGCGCTCAATCGGGCGTTGGGAAATTTTCTTCGGCTTCCAGACAAGCTCGGCATCAAATACGCGCTGAATTTCAACCTGTCATTCCCCCCTCGTGATGTGCCGATGGTGAGTGATGCAATCAGCAAAGCGGTAGCCGGGCCGGATTACATGCGGGCGAGCGACGGCTCGGCGCCTGTGTTCTTCCTGCTTGGTACGATGACCCCGTGGATAAAGGGGCTTGGGGGTGAAGAGGGTACAAAGGCGGCCCTGAAGGATATGAGGGATCGGGTCAAGGCCGCGACCGGCCGAGATCTCTACCTGGTTGCCTTGCTCTTCAACCTGTCCGAGACGGAGCCCGTTGCTCACAGGATAGGATTTGATGCGGCGAGTACATATGCGACCGCCCTTGGGTCGAATGGAAAATCCCTGCCGTACGCCAGTTGCGCGGCTCTTGCACAGAAAGCCTGGCAAGCCGAAGCCCAGAATGGTTCTGGAGGCTTCCTGCCAACCGTGACGCTTGGCTGGGATTATCGACCGGCTTTGCGCGATCCTCAGGAACTGAAAACTCGCAAGCCGAATCCGGACTGGTGTCAACCTGCCACCGATGAGGAATGGACACGGCAAATCCGTGCTGCAATCAGTCAGGCGGCCAACAATCCGCGCAACGGTCGCTTCAAGAGCGTTGTGATCTATGCCTGGAACGAGAGCTCCGAAGGCGGCTGGATTCAGCCGACGCTGTCTGAAGGCGTGCGGCGTCTCAAAGTGATCGCCAACGCGGCGGGCCGACGCCCGACACTTCCGCCGTTCAAGCTGGTGTGGCCGACGCGGATCGATCCGAAGGCGTGTGCCGTCGGTTCGTCATCGATCTCAACTACAACGGCTGGCGCCGGATGCAAATCGGCCAGTGATTCGATGACAACTGCGTGGCCATGTCCGCCAGGCATGCAGATTGCAGGCGAGGAATTGCGCCAAGCACCGTCGGAGGATGGAGAAAAAATACCGCTTATCTGGCAGGAGAGGCTCTGCACGCCACAGGGCAAACAGCAGCGATCAGTTAATTGAGTCAATATCGACAGGGGGTTCCCAATGGATGAAGTCTGGAGTGATGAAAATACCTTCGTGATCAACAACATGAAGTTTGGCCTGATCAGGCAGAACTTCAATGATGCCAGGACGACGAAGGATTCCATCGCGATCATCAAGAACCGCGGGATGATTGATCGCTACAAAAGCCTCATTCGCGAGAACGGGGTTACCAATATCCTGGAATTCGGCATCTTCGAAGGTGGTTCGGCTTTGCTTCTTGCCGCGATCGAGGAACGTATCAAGTTCGTCGGGATCGATATCAGACCTGCGAGCCCAGCGGTGCTTGGCCTGATCCGCGACCACGGTCTGACGGACCGCGTCAAATTATACTACAATACGTCGCAAGGCGACACCGCGCGCGTCCAGACCATCATCAGGACGGAATTCCCCGGCCAGCGAATAGATATGATTATCGACGACGCCTCGCATCAATACGAGCTCTCGCGAGCAAGCTTCGAGGCGTCCTTCCATTATCTCAAGAGCGATGGTCTCTATCTGATCGAAGATTGGGCCTGGGCTCATTGGGAGGAGCCCTATCAGACGCAGCAATGGACCGATATGCCCGCCCTCACCAATCTGATCTTCGAGCTCGTCATGCTCTGTGGGAGCCGGCCCGATATCATTTCGGAAATGAGCGTTCAGAAGGCGATAGCCATTTTCCGCAAGGGCGAACAAGAGGTCGGAAACTTCAGCCTGTCAAAGCTCTACCGTCATCGCAACAGGTGGACCCCCGCACTGTGACGATGCGCCCGGCTCTTGCCGGAGAGCACACGAGCTCGATCGCTTCCCCCACAACGCGTTATGCCCGGCCTTGCGCCGGGCATTCACGTCTTGGCTGCATAAAAGGAAGACCTGGACGGCCGGGACGAGCCCGGCCATGACGATGACTGAGCCGAAAGGAATCCCCGCGTCTTGGAACTGCACCAGCTTCGCTGCTTCGTGGCGGCTGCTGAGAACTGCGTTTCGGGCGCGCGGCGCTGCGCCTGCAGACGATGCCGTCGGCGCTCGGCCGCCACATCAAGCTGCTGGCGATCGAGAACGGCTTTCGCCGTCGGCTGCGCAAGCCACAGGCGCGCCGCTTCCGGATCGGCGCGATCGACAGCGCGGCGGCCGGCCTGCTGCCGCCGCTGCTGCGCGACCTCCGCGCCGCCCATCCTGATGTTGCCGTGCAACTGCTCGAGGAGAAGACCATCCGCCTGCTGCCGAAGCTGCTGTCTGGCGCGCTCGACCTCGCCTTCGTGCGCCCGCCGGAGCGGCCCGACCGCCGCATCGAGTTTGTCCCGCTGTTGCAGGAGACCGCCGTGGTGGCGCTGTCGCACCAGCACGCGCTGGCGCGGCGCAAGCAGATCGTGCTGCCCGACATCGCGGATCAGCCCCTGATCGTGCCGGAGCGCCGCTCGCGGCCGCACAGCCACGATCTGACGACAAAGCTGTTCGACGAGGCCGGGCTGACGCCGCGTATCCAGGAGATCGCCGACGAGAAGCAGACCATCGTCAACATGGTCGCAGCAAGGCTCGGCGTCGCCATCGTGCCGCGCTGGACCGCACGGATGGCGATCCCCGGCGTCCGCTTTGTGCCGCTCCGCCTGAAGCGCGGCAGCAGCGCCGGCCGCCTGCCGCTCGCCGCCGCCTGGCTGAAAGGCTCCCGATCGCTGTGCTCCAGGCACGGTTGAAGAGTTACGCGCGCGAGGCGTGAGGGCGCTTCGTTGCGTGATGCCTCGACGGCCGATGAATGATTTTGGCCGGTTGACCTAGGTCAACACGACCTGCGCTGGCCAGGGTGAGCGTGCCCGGCATGGCGAAGCGTCAGGACTGGGTCATGATCGCAGGGTGCGTCGCTACCGCTTTGGCGGTGGTGGCGCTCGTCGCCCTTTTCTCTGCCTGAGCTGTGTCGCCCCCGTAGTGTTACGGGGATGTCCAGCTAGGTCCCGGAGATAACTGGGTAATTCCCAAAGCTCGAACACCGCTGGCACAAACTGCACTGGCTTGCCGAGTTCCTCCCGGCATAGCTTCCCCTTCCAACGTAGGGCGGCGTTATGGGCAACCTACTTTACAGCGTGTTTGTCGTACTGATGGGGCTAAGCCCGGTCATCCTCGTGGCGATTGCCATGTTCATAAATTGAGGGCCAGGGCTGTGTCTTTCGGCGTGCCAACCACTGATCCATTCCGCTGGCGTGCTTAGTTAATAAATCCGCGATGCTTTAACCTGGTGAAAGGTTGGCGTCAGCGCGGGCGTGTACGCTCGCGCCCATGAATTGGGACCTGCTGTATTTCCGCCTCTCGCTCGTCTGGATGGCGATCACCGCTGCCATGCTGGTCTATGTGCTGGTCGCATAGGGCTGCCTCTTCGCATAGGGCAGCCTCTCCGTCGCCGAAGGCGTTCCGCCGGTATTTTCCCCACGCCAATCGGTGATTTGCCGACGGACAACTCAGCAAAACGTGTCAAGTCCCCGCACGGAGCCCATGGGGGCGATCGACACCCGGCTTTCCCGCGCCCTCAGTTCAAGAGAGGGCGGATTGAAAAGTCAAAGCTCGGGCAATTCATATCGCGAGAGCGCAGAAGTTCGTCTTACTCGCGGCTCCACACACTCAGTGTCGTCCCGGCGAAAGCCGGGACCCATAACCACAAATGCCGATTGTTACGCACCGTTGGAATAACGAGTCCCGTCAACAACACCCGCCGCGGCGCATGGGTCCCGGCCTGCGCCGGGACGACACTGAATTTGAGGCGCGCAGGCGGGCCTCGCAATCTGCACCACGGATTCGCCGTTGTCTCGGCCTTCGCCAGGACGACGCGGAGAGAACTGCGCACGGGTCTGCCTTCGCTCCGGCGCAGGTAGCCAACGGTTCCCATCCAGGCAGGTTTCCGGCAAAGCTGTCGACCGGGACGTCACTCTGCCGGCGCGGCTCAAATCTCCCCGGTTTTGCGGGTCCGCCATGAGTTCCTCCTTTGTAGACTCGCGTTATGTTATAATATAACAGTCGTTCCATGGCGCATACGCATACCCACGAGGACCACCATCACGGCCACGCCCCCCACGGGCACAGCCACGCCCCGCACGCGCATCCGGCGCAGGCCGCGCACTGGTCGATCCTGCGCATGCCCGTGCCGGGCCGACTGCTCGCGGCGCTCGCGGTCAGTGCCTGCCTGTGGGCTGTCGTCTGGCTGGCGATGAGGTGAGACCGGTGGCTGCTCTTGTTACCTTCCGTGACGTCACGCTCGGCTATGACCGCCACCCGGCGGTGCATCATCTCAATGGCGCCGTCGAGGCCGGTGCGCTGCTCGCCGTGATCGGCCCGAACGGCGCCGGCAAGTCGACCCTGCTGCGCGGCATCGCCGGCGTGCTCAAGCCGCTGTCCGGCGTGATCGATCTCGACGGGCTGGATCATCGCGACATCGCCTATCTGCCGCAGTCTGCCGACATCGACCGCAGCTTCCCGATCTCGGTGTTCGATTTCGTCGGCACCGGGCTGTGGCGCTCCACCGGGTTCTTCGGCGGCATCGGCAAGGCCGCGCGCGAGAAGATTTTGGCGGCGCTCGCCGCCGTCGGCCTCAACGGATTCGAGAACCGCCCGATCGGCACGCTGTCCGGCGGCCAGACCCAGCGCATGCTGTTCGCGCGCGTGCTGTTGCAGGACGCCCGGCTGATCGTGCTCGACGAGCCGTTCAACGCCATCGACGCCAAGACCACCGCCGACCTGCTGGCGCTGGTGAAGCGGTGGAACGGCGAGGGGCGCACCGTGCTGGCGGCGCTGCATGACCTCGACATGGTGCGCAACAATTTCCCGGAGACGCTGCTGCTGGCGCGCGGCCCGGTCGAATGGGGACCGACCGCCGAGGCGCTGACGGCGGACAATCTGATGGTCGCGATGCGGATGTGCGAGGCGTTCGACGATAGCGCCGCGGCCTGCGCCGCTGATCCACGCTCGCGGGCCGCCTGACGCCGATGCTATCCGACGCGCTGGTCACGCCCTTCACCGAATTCGAATTCATGCGCCGCGCGCTGGCGGCGGTGATCGCGCTGTCGCTCGGCGGTGCGCCGATCGGCGTGTTCCTGATGCTGCGGCGGATGAGCCTGGTCGGCGACGCCATGGCGCATGCGATCCTGCCGGGGGCGGCGATCGGCTTCCTGCTGTCCGGGCTCAACCTGTTCGCGATGACGACCGGCGGCCTGATCGCGGGCTTTGCCGTGGCGCTGCTCGCCGGCCTCGTCGCCCGCACCACCGAATTGAAGGAGGACGCCTCGCTTGCGACCTTCTATCTGGTCTCGCTCGCGCTCGGCGTCACCATCGTGTCCATCAAGGGCACCAATATCGACCTGCTGCACGTGCTGTTCGGCAACATCCTGGCGATGGACGACCAGACGCTGCTGGTGATCGCGTTCAACGCCACCCTCACGCTCCTGGTGCTCGCGGTGATCTATCGCCCGCTGGTGATCGAATGCGTCGATCCGGTGTTTTTGCGCACCGTGAGCCGGGCCGGCGCGCCGGCGCATCTCGCCTTCCTCGCGCTGGTCGTGGTCAACCTCGTCAACGGCTTCCACGCGCTCGGCACGCTGCTCGGCGTCGGACTGATGATCCTGCCCGCGGGCATTGCGCGGTTCTGGTCGCGCGACATCACCACCATGATCTGCATCGCGGTGGCGAGCGCGATGCTGTCGGGCTATGCCGGACTCGTGCTGTCGTACCAGACCCGGATTCCCTCAGGCCCCGCGATCATCCTGGTTGCGGCGGGGCTCTATATTGTGTCGCTGCTGTTCGGCAATGTCAGCGGCCTGGTGCGGCAGCTGTTTCCCGGCCGCCATCTCGAGGCGTGAGTACGATGCGGCGATTGTTCGGTTTGATTGGTCTGGCGCTGCTGCTGGCGAGTGGACCGGCGCGCGCCGCCGAACGCATCAATGTCGTCGCGAGCTTCTCGATCCTCGCCGACATGGTGCGCAATGTCGGCGGCAATAATGTCGACGTGACGGCGCTGGTCGGGCCCGACGGCGACGCGCATGTCTACGCGCCGACGCCGGCGGATGCCAAGAAGGTCGCCGACGCCAAGCTCGTGGTGATTAATGGTCTCGGCTTCGAGGGCTGGATGCCGCGGCTGCTGCAGGCCTCGGGCAGCAAGGCACCGGTCGCGGTGGCGACCAAGGGGATCATGCCACGGAAGATGGGCGGCCATGACGATCCGCATGCCTGGCAATCCGTGGCCAATGCGAAGATCTACGTCGTCAATATTCGCGACGGGCTGATCGCCGCGGCCCCCGACCAGACAGCCATCTTCAAGGCCAATGCCGACGCCTATCTGGCCAAGCTCGAGGCGCTCGACCGCGAGGTGCATGAGGCGGTGGCGAAAGTGCCGGAGGCGCGGCGCAAGGTGATCTCGACCCATGGCGCCTTCGGCTATTTCGCTGACGCCTACGGCGTCACGTTCTTCTCGCCGCTCAGCGTGTCCACGGATTCCGAGCCCAGCGCGCGCGATATCGCCGCCATCATCGCCCAGATCAAGGTTGCGAAAATTCCGGCAGTTTTTCTCGAAAATATCAGCGATCCCCGCCTGATCGAGCGGATCGCGGCCGAGACCGGCGCCCGGGTCGGCGGCACCCTGTATTCGGACGGTTTGACGGCCGAAAAGGGCGATGCACCCACTTACATTGATATGGTCAGGCACAATATAAAGGCCCTGACCAGCGCGCTCGCCGAGTAGGGCAGGGGCCTCCCTGTCTGGGTTGAGCGCGGACCAGCATGATCCGGAAAAGTGGGGTCCGGTTTTCCGATAAGATCATGTTCAAACAAAGAGTTCCTTCGGAGTTGTTATGGCTGAAGCTTCGCAAAAAATTCCTGTGACCGTGCTGACGGGCTATCTCGGCGCCGGCAAGACCACGCTGTTGAACCGCATCCTGTCGGAAAACCACGGCAAGAAATACGCCGTCATCGTCAACGAATTCGGCGAGATCGGCATCGACAACGACCTCATCATCGGCGCCGATGAGGAAGTGTTCGAGATGAACAATGGCTGCGTGTGCTGCACGGTGCGCGGCGACCTCGTCCGCATCATGGACGGCCTGATGAAGCGCAAGGGCAAGTTCGACGCCATCATCGTCGAGACCACCGGCCTTGCCGATCCGGCGCCGGTCGCGCAGACCTTCTTCGTCGACGAGGACGTGCAGAAGAACGCCCGGCTCGACGCGGTCGTGACCGTCGCCGATGCCAAATGGCTGAGCGACCGCCTCAAGGACGCGCCGGAAGCCAAGAACCAGATCGCGTTCGCCGACGTCATCGTGCTGAACAAGACCGACCTGGTCTCAAAGCCCGAACTCGCCGAGGTCGAAGCCCGCATCCGCGGCATCAATCCCTATGCCAAGCTGCACCGCACCGAGCGTTGCCAGGTCGGGCTGACCGACGTGCTGGAGCGCGGCGCGTTCGATCTCGACCGCATCCTGGAGATCGAGCCCGATTTCCTCGAGGCCGGCGACGATCACGACCATGATCACGATCATCATCAGCATGACCATGATCACCACCACCATCATGATCACGACCATGGCCATGGCGGGTTGAAGCATTATCACGACGAGGACATGCAATCGCTGTCGCTGCGTTCCGAGAAGCCGCTCGACCCGACCAAGTTCATGCCCTGGCTGCAGCAGCTCGTCGCCACCGAGGGCCAGAAGATCCTGCGCTCGAAGGGCATCCTCGCCTTCACCGGCGATGACGACCGCTACGTGTTCCAGGGCGTCCACATGATGCTGGAGGGCGACCATCAGCGGAAATGGAAGGACGGCGAGAAGCGCGAGAGCCGCGTCGTGTTCATCGGTCGTGAACTGCCCGAGCAGGTGATCCGCGACGGCTTCGAGCAGTGCATCACCACGTGATGAAAGAGTTCGATCCGGGCGAGGCCCCTTCTTCCATCGTTTCGATCACCGACCGCGTCAAGCCGCTGCCGCTCGGCGCGGCGGTGAGCTCGGTACATTTCCTCGGCGACCGCGCGTTCTTCGTCGGCGCCGAGGAGGGTGTTGCGATCGCGACCGCCGAAGGCGAGATCACACGGACGCAGACGCATTTCGGCGCCATCCTGTGCGCCGCCTCCGACGGCAAGCGGCTCGTCACCGGCGGTGACGACGGCAAGCTGGTCGCGATCGACGCCAAGGGCGAGACCGCTGTCATTGCGACCGACGCCAAGCGGCGCTGGATCGACAACGTCGCCCTGCACAGCGAGGGCACGCTGGCATGGTCGGCGGGCAAGACCGCGTTCGTGCGCAATCCCAAGGGCGAGGAGAAAACCTTCGAGGTACCGTCGACCGTCGGCGGGCTTGCTTTTGCGCCGAAGGGCCTGCGGCTTGCGATCGCGCATTACAACGGCGTGACCTTGTGGTTTCCCAACATGGCGGCCAATCCGGAGTTTCTGGAATGGGCCGGCTCGCATCTCGCCGTCATGTTCAGCCCGGACAACAAATTCCTCGTCACCGCGATGCACGAGCCCGCGATGCATGGCTGGCGGCTCGCCGACAACCGGCATATGCGGATGAGCGGCTATCCTGGCCGGGTGCGCTCGATGTCATGGAGTGTCGGCGGCAAGGGGCTCGCGACCTCGGGCGCCGATACCGTGATCGTCTGGCCGTTCACCAGCAAGGACGGCCCGATGGGCAAGGAGCCGGCGATGCTGGCGCCGATGCCGGCGCGGGTCGCCGTGGTCGCCTGCCATCCGAAGAACGACATCATGGCGGTCGGCTATGCCGACGGCACCGTGCTGATGGTCCGGCTCGAGGACGGCGCCGAGATCCTGGTGCGCCGGAACGCCGGCACGGCGGTGTCGGCGCTCGGATGGAATGCCAAGGGCACGCTGCTCGCCTTCGGCACGGAAGATGGTGACGCGGGCATCGTGGAAATGTAAGAGATCGCGGCAGACGAAGCGTTTTCGAGCGAAGTGAGTACCGGATCGCATGAAGAAAACGCGTCAAAAGACGAAGCTCGCGCCGGGGCCGCAGCGTCATGCGATTTCTCACCACGTTCCAGCTCGCCGACTTCATCGACACGCTGGTCAGCCTGACCACGGCCTTTGTATTCGGCACCCTGATCGGCGCTGAGCGGCAGTACCGGCAGCGCACCGCGGGTCTGCGCACCAATGTGCTGGTCGCGGTCGGCGCTGCCGCCTTCGTCGACCTCGCGATGCATCTGGCCGGCGCCGACGGCGCGGTGCGGGTGATCGCCTATGTGGTGTCGGGAATCGGTTTCCTCGGCGCCGGCGTCATCATGAAGCAGGGCATGGATGTGCGCGGCCTCAACACCGCGGCCACGCTGTGGGCCTCGGCCGCGGTCGGCTCCTGCGCCGGTGCCGACCTCGTGGCGCAGGCGGCGGCGCTGACCGTGTTCGTGATCGCCGGCAACACGCTGCTGCGTCCGCTGGTCAACGCCATCAACCGCATCCCGCTGAACGAGAAGGCCTCGGAGGCGACCTACTACTTCAAGCTCGCGGTTACCCCGGAAGCGCTGCCAGACATGCGCGATCGCCTGGTCGAGAAGCTGGAGGCCGCGAACTACCCTGTTGCCGATGTCGACGTGGTCGAGGCCGGCGACGACTTCCTCGAGATCGTGGCGACGCTGGTCTCGACCGCGGTCGAGCCCAACGAGCTGAATGCCGTGGTGGTCGACCTGCAGCATCAGCCCGGCGTGCGGCACGCGACCTGGGAAGTCAGCACCACGGATTGAGCCGAGGTTCCCGCAGGCACCGCTTCGGAACCATGCCGTGGCGGGATCGTTGACCCCGTGGACAAGGCGCAGGTGAACGAGATGGCTGTGGATCGGACCAGGTTGCGAATCGACATGCTGATCGCCTCGACGCTGGTGGCAGCGGGCGTTGCGATCGCGGTGCTTTCGCTGCACGCGATCTATGCCGCTCCGCCGCAGGAGATCGCGCAGGCGACCCAGCCGCTGCAACCGACGCCGACGCCGGAGCCGCAGCAGACGGCGCCGCCGGCCGAGTCGAAGCCGGGCGGCGAGCGGCCGACCACGCCGGCGCCGCAGCCGGCGCGTCCCGACGATGAGGCACGGAAGGCCGGCGCCAAGCCGGTGCTGCCGCCCGCGCCCGCGGAGAAGACCGCGCCGCCGATCGAGAAAAAGTAAGCGCGCCGCGGCCCGCATTGTGACGCGGATTTGACGGACGCTGCCGATTATACGGTCTCGCCTCCGCCACCGGCACACTCCATAATCTGTCGTCTCGCCAACGACAGATGGGGCCTGCCATGAAGATCGAGGACGTCCGGCGCACCGCCTATTCGATGCCGCTCACCAACCCGTCGTTTCCGCCGGGGCCCTACCGGTTCTTCGACCGCGAATATTTCATCATCACCTACAAGACCGACCCGGAAGCGCTCGCCGCCGTGGTGCCGGAGCCGCTCGAGGTCGCCGAGCCGGTGGTGAAGTACGAGTTCATCCGCATGCCGGACTCGACCGGTTTCGGCGACTACACCGAGACCGGGCAGGTGATCCCGGTTCGCTTCAGGGGCGAGGAGGGCGCCTACACCCACGCGATGTATCTCGACGATGAAGGCCCGATCGCCGGCGGCCGCGAGCTGTGGGGATTTCCGAAGAAGCTGGCAAAGCCCAGGATCGAGGTCGAGAGCGACGTGCTGGTCGGCTCGCTGCATTACGGCTCGGTGCTCTGCGCCTCCGCCACCATGGGCTACAAGCATCGCAAGGTCGACCACGACACCGTCTTGAAGTCGATGACGGCGCCGAACTTCATTCTGAAGATCATCCCGCATGTCGACGGCAGCCCGCGGATCTGCGAGCTGGTGCGGTTTCATCTGGAAGACATCACGCTGAAGGAGGCCTGGACCGGCCCCGCCGCGCTCGGCCTGTTTCCGCACGCGCTATGCGATGTCGCCCGCCTGCCGGTGCGCGAGGTGGTCTCGGCGCTGCATTTCAAGGCAGACCTGACCCTCGGCCTTGGCTCGGTCGCGTTCGACTACATGGCGAGATGACGAAGTCATTCCGGGGCATCGCGTCGGCGATGGACCATGGTGCGCACTCGCGCACCTGCGAATCTCGCGCCACGATTTCGAGATCCCGGGTCTGCGCGCCTAAGCGCGCATCCCGGGATGACCCTGTCAGCGCACCAGAATATTCTTGAACTGCCAGGGATCGCTGGTGTCGATATCTTCCGGAAACAGTCCCGGACGATCCGTCAGCGGGGTCCAGTCGGTGTAGAAACCCTTCACGGGGCCGAGATAGGGTAGCTGGATTTCCAGCAGACGATCGAAGTCCATCTCGTCGGCCTCGACGATGCCTTCGTTCGGGTTTTCCAGCGCCCACACCATGCCGCCGAGCACGGCGGAGGTCACTTGCAGGCCGGTGGCGTTCTGATAGGGCGCGAGCTTGCGGGTCTCCTCGATGGAGAGCTGCGAGCCGTACCAGTAGGCATTGTTGTCATGGCCGAACAGCAGCACGCCGAGCTCGTCGATGCCGTCGACGATCTCGTTCTCGTCGAGGATGTGATGCTTTTCCTGCATCTTCGCTGCGCGGCCGAACATTTCATGCAGCGACAGCACGGCGTCGTCGGCCGGGTGATAGGCATAGTGGCAGGTCGGCCGATAGATCGCCGTGCCCGATGCGTCACGCACCGTGAAGTAATCGGCGATCGAGATCGACTCGTTGTGGGTGACGAGGAAGCCATACTGCGCGCCGCGGGTCGGGCACCAGGTGCGTACGCGCGTGTTGGCGCCGGGCTGCATCAGATAGATGGCGGCGCCGCAGCCGGCTTCGTGGGTATGCGCATTCTCGGGCATCCATTTCTCATGGGTGCCCCAGCCGAGTTCGGACGGCTGCACGCCTTCCGACAGGAAACCTTCCACCGACCAGGTGTTGACGAAGACGTCAGGCTCTTTCGGCGACTTGGAGCGCTGGGTGTCGCGTTCGGCGATGTGGATGCCCTTCACGCCGGCCTGCCGCATCAAGTCCGCCCATTCGGCCTTGGTCTTCGGCTTCGGGGCATTGAGCTTCAGATCGGCGGCGACGTTGAGCAGCGCCTGCTTGACGAAGAACGAGACCATGCCGGGATTGGCGCCACAGCAGGAGACGGCCGTCGTCGAGCCCGCGGGGCGCGCCTTCTTGGCGGCCAGCGTCACTTCGCGAAGGGCGTAGTTGGAGCGCGCTTCCGGGCCCTTCGAGGAATCGAAATAGAAGCCGAGCCAGGGCTCGTTGACGGTGTCGATGTAGAGAGCGCCGAGTTCGTTGCACAGCTCCATGATGTCGGTCGAGCCGGTATCGACCGACAGATTGACGCAAAAGCCCTGGCCGCCGCCTTCAGTGAGCAGCGGGCTCAGCAGGTCGCGATAATTGTCCTTGGTCACGGCCTTCTGGATGAATTTGACGTTGTGCTTCTCGCAATGCGCCTTGCGGCCCTCGTCCTTGGGGTCGATCACGGTGACGCGCGACTTGTCGTAATCGAGATGCCGCTCGATCAAAGGCAGCGTGCCTTTGCCGATCGAGCCGAAGCCGATCATAACAATGGGACCTGTGATCTTCGCGTAGATCTGCGAGGCGGGGCTCATCATTTTCTCCAGGAGAGTGCCTAGCGGCGGATAGGGTGGATCAGGGGTTGCGACGCTTCGCGGTGACTTCGATCTCGACCTTCATCTCGGGCTTGTAGAGCCCCGCGACGATCAGCATCGTTGCGGCCGGGCGGATGTCGCCGAGGACCTCGCCGCAGACCGCGAAATGGGCATCCACGTCACGGGCGTCGGTGAGGTAGTAGGTCGCGCGGACGATGTCGGCCATCGCAAAGCCTCCCTCTTTGAGGGCGGCCTCGATGGTCTTGAAGCAGTTCCGTGACTGGCTCGTGACATCTGCCGGCATGGTCATCGTGGCGTAGTCATAGCCGGTGGTTCCTGCGACGAAGGCGAAGTCGCCATCGATCACGGCACGGCTGTAGCCGGCGGTCTTCTCAAAGGGCGAGCCGGTAGAAATCAGGCGGCGGGACATGTTGGACCTCGACTGAAAATGGCTTTGGCGGGGTTTACGGACATTTTTGGCGCCCGCGCAACCCCTTGGTTCAGGCCTGGTGCGGCCGGCACTAGTGGGACTGCAGCGTGCTGTCCGGCGGCGATGGCGGCGTGCCGGTCCAGCGCCGGCCCAGGATATCCCTGACGATCATCACCGAGATCAGAATCAGCATGACCGTGGTGACGAGGCCGCGCCAACGCGGGCGCGCGCCATCGGTGATGGGAAGGTGCTCCGACATGGCGGCCCGCCTTACGCCGCGTGCGGCACGGCGAGCGGTGCCTTCCGGGTCCGGGATCGCGTCCGCGGTGCCTTGGCCTCGGGCAGCGGCGCGCCGGTCGGCGTGATCATGCCCCAGGCGCCATCCAACGCGCCTGCGACAAGCTCGACGCCGAGCAGCCGCTCGCGCTCGAACGTGCCCGGCAGCGACAGCTCGCCGGTCTTGGCCACCGTGAAGCCGAAGCGGGCGTAGTAGGGCGCATCGCCAAGCAGGATCACGGCGCCGTGGCCGCGCGCCTTGGCCACCGCCAGCGCACGCCGCATCAGCGCGGCGCCGACGCCGAGGCCGCGGCAGTCGTCATCGACTGCCAGCGGCCCCAGCATCAGCGCGCTGCGGCCCCCCGCGCTGACGTGCCACAACCGCACGGTTCCAACCAGCCGGCCGTCCTGGCGCACGGCCGCAAGGCTCAGGCCTTCGGCGGGCGCGCGTCCGTCGCGCAGGCGCTGGCAGGTGCGCGTATGGCGATTACAGCCAAAGCAGGCATCCAGCAGCGCTTCGCGTGCGACGACGTCCGAGCCACGCTCCGCACGGATCGCGAACGGGGCGGCATCTCGGATGAGGGCAACGGGGGTGTTCCGTTTTGCAGTCATGGCACGTCAGTCCCCGCTTGCAACGGCATGTCGTACGCCGCGGCAAGCGTCGTTCAGGAAAATCAAAAATGATCGGGGAGGAGCCGGCGGGGCCGGCTCCCGGTTTATCGGGCCTCGAAAACGAGGCGGGTCAGATGTGGTAGGTCTTCAGCGGCGGAATGCCGTTGAACGCCACCGACGAGTAGGTCGACGTATAGGCGCCGGTGCCTTCGATCAGCAGCTTGTCGCCGATCTCGAGCGTCACCGGGAGCGGATACGGCAGCTTCTCGTACAGCACGTCGGCGCTGTCGCAGGTCGGGCCCGCGAGCACGCACGGCGTCATGTCCGCCCCGTCATGCGGGGTGCGGATGGCGTAGCGGATCGACTCGTCCATCGTCTCGGCGAGACCGCCGAACTTGCCGATGTCGAGATAGACCCAGCGCACCTCGTCCTCGTCGCTCTTCTTCGAGATCAGAACGACTTCGGTCTCGATGATTCCAGCATTGCCGACCATGCCGCGGCCCGGCTCGATGATCGTCTCCGGAATCTGGTTGCCGAAATGCTTGCGCAGCGCGCGGAAGATCGACCGGCCATATTGCAGGACCGGAGGAACGTCCTTGAGGTACTTGGTCGGAAAGCCGCCGCCCATGTTGACCATGGTGAGGTTGATCCCGCGCTCGGCGCAGTCACGGAACACGGTCGACGCCATCGCGAGCGCGCGGTCCCACGCCTTCACCTTGCGCTGCTGCGAGCCGACATGGAACGAGATGCCGCACGGCTCCAGGCCCAGGCGCTTGGCGAGGTCGAGCACGTCGACCGCCATCTCCGGGTCGCAGCCGAACTTGCGCGACAGCGGCCACTCGGCGCCGGCGCAGTCATAGAGGATGCGGCAGAACACCTTGGCGCCGGGGGCGGCGCGGGCGATCTTCTCGACCTCGGCGGCGCAATCGACCGCGAACAGGCGAATGCCGAGCGCGAAGGCACGCGCGATGTCGCGCTCCTTCTTGATCGTGTTGCCATAGGAGATGCGGTCCGGCGTCGCACCGGCGGCCAGCGCCATCTCGATTTCCGCAACCGTCGCGGTGTCGAAGCAGGAGCCGAGCGAGGCCAGCAGCGACAGCACTTCGGGCGCCGGGTTGGCTTTCACCGCGTAGAACACGCGGCTGTCCGGCAGCACCTTCGCGAAGGTCTGGTAGTTGTCGCGCACGACTTCGAGGTCGACGACGAGGCACGGCTCGGTGTCGAGACCATCCTGGCGGCGGTGGCGCAGGAATTCCTGGATACGTTCAGTCATGGCACTCTCCAACGGCCCCAGCGACGGGATCCGCATCAACGTGACGTCGGGTAAGAGCGCTTCGGCCACATCGCGCGATGGAGGCGCGTTGAGGCCAAGAGACTCAAACCAGACTGTGCTGCCGTGGATTGGTTGGGAGAGTTTCCCGCCCGATCACCTGGCAATGAAGGACAAGCCTTTTCAGTAGCCCGGGCCGGCGTTGGACCGCCGGTAGAGACCAAAAAAGCCCGATCCGTCGTTGCTTTAAGTCGCGTCCCCCGTTGAGAGCGGGGTGCGCCGGTTCGCCTCCGGCTGCCAGTCACGGTTGCAAAGAGTGGTGAGACCTTCAACGGCATCCCTGGAGAGAGATGCTGGCCGCCTCGTGTCCTGATGGACGTAAGCGACCCTCGGTTCTTCCACCCCTTGGCGGCTGTCCGGCCTCTTGTCCGGATACCTACCGACTGACACACGACCACAGGCACGTGCGAAATTGGGCAAGGCAGGAAATAAGTCTTTTGACTTCGTGGCGCAAGATTTTTTTTGCGATAGCGGCAAATTTCCCTAACGCGTGCTTGCGATGTCGCGCGCAGCACGCGTCGGACGCGCTGAAGATGAACGGCTGTTAAGAATGACTAACGAAGCGTGTGTGCGTTTTAGCCTTGTGCCGCAGTGCTTTCTTGAATCGCTCAAACTCACGCGCGACGCGTGAACGGCTCGACGCGCTGAGCTGCGCGGATGAAGGCGATCATGATCAGCACGCCGATGCCGAACAGCACCGCCTGCAGGATGTGTGCGGCGACGTCGTCGAGCCCGAGCAGAATCGCGAGCGCCCAGCCGCCGGCGAACGCCGCGCCGAACACTTCCGCGCCGATCAGGATCGCCGCCGAGATCACGGTGATGACGCTTGGCCAGGCGATGGTGCGGTTGCCTGAGGTGGAGGGCTGCATGGTCATGAAATAGGTCCTGTTCAGGGGGCGCAATCTCTCCGAAAAGTGCCCATCTATCAAGCGCAAAAGGCCCAAAAATGCCGTATCGCGTGATATAGATTGGGCAGCATTTTCAAGGCGAAAACGGGACATTCGATGTCAGAAACCAGCGCAGACGCCAAGGCTCAGGCTCTTGCCAACCCCCTCCTGAAGGCATGGCGGACGCCGCTCGAGACGCCGCCGTTCGCCGAGATCAAGCCGGAGCATTTCCTGCCCGCCTTCGAGCAGGCCTTCGCCGATCATTCCGCGGAAGTGACTGCGATCACCCACGATCCGGCGCTGCCCGACTTCGACAACACCATCACCGCGCTGGAGCGCTCCGGCAAACTGCTGTCGAAGGTCTCGGCGGTGTTCTACGACCTGGTCTCGGCGCATTCGAGCCCGGCGATCCTGGAGATCGACAAGGAGGTGTCGCCCCGGATGGCGCGGCACTGGAATCCGATCATGATGAACGCTGTGCTGTTTGGCCGCATCGCCATGCTGCACGAGAAGCGCGCCTCCCTCGGCCTGACTGGCGAGCAGATGCGGCTGCTGGAACGCACCTACACCCGCTTCCGCCGCTCCGGCGCCGGCCTCGACGATGCGGCAAAGGCCCGCATGGCCGAGATTAACGAGCGCCTCGCCCATCTCGGCACCTCGTTCAGCCACCATCTGCTCGGCGACGAGCAGGAGTGGTTCATGGAGCTCGGCGAGGACGACCGCGCCGGCCTCTCCGACACATTTGTGGCGGCCGCCACGGCTGCGGCGGAAGAGCGCGGCATGCCGGGCAAGGCGATCGTGACGCTGTCGCGCTCCTCGGTCGAGCCGTTCCTGCAAAGCTCGTCGCGGCGCGACCTGCGCGAGAAGGTCTACAAGGCCTTCACGGCGCGCGGCGACAATGGCAACGCCAACGACAACAACGCCACCATCGTGGAGATCCTCAGGCTCCGCGAGGAGACCGCCAAGATCCTGGGCTTCCCGACCTACGCCGCCTACCGCCTCGAGGATTCCATGGCCAAGACGCCGGAGGCCGTACGCGGCCTCCTAGAGCGGGTCTGGAAGCCGGCGCGAGCGCGGGCGCTCGCCGACCGCGACGCGCTGCAGGCGCTGATCGCGGAGGAGGGCGGCAATTTCACCCTCGCGTCCTGGGACTGGCGCTACTACGCCGAGAAGCTGCGCCAGCGCCGCGCCAATTTCGACGATTCCGCGATCAAGCCCTATCTGGTGCTCGACCACATGATCGAGGCCGCGTTCGACTGCGCCACCCGCCTGTTCGGCGTCACCTTCGAGGAGCGCAAGGATATCCCGGTGTGGCATCCGGACGTCCGGGTCTGGGAGGTCAAGGGCCGCGATGGCCAGCACAAGGCGCTGTTCTACGGCGACTACTTCGCGCGACCCTCGAAGCGCTCCGGCGCCTGGATGACCTCGCTGCGCGACCAGCAGAAGCTCGACGGTGCCGTCGCGCCGCTGGTCATCAATGTCTGCAACTTCGCCAAGGGCGCCGATGGCGCGCCGTCGCTGCTGTCGCCCGACGACGCGCGGACCCTGTTCCACGAGTTTGGCCATGGCCTGCACGGCATGCTGTCCAACGTGACCTATCCGTCACTGTCCGGAACCAGCGTGTTCACCGACTTCGTCGAGCTGCCCTCGCAGCTCTATGAGCACTGGCAGGAGCGGCCCGAGGTGCTGCAGCGCTTCGCCCGCCACTACCAGACCGGGGAGGCACTGCCGGACGACCTGCTCAAGCGCTTCCTCGCCGCGCGCAAGTTCAACCAGGGCTTTGCCACCGTGGAGTTCGTCTCCTCGGCGCTGGTCGACCTCGAATTCCACACCCAGCCGGCAGCGGCGAGCTGGGATGTCCGCGCCTTCGAACAGAAGGAGCTGGAGAAGATCGGCATGCCCGCCGAGATATCGCTGCGGCACCGGCCGACCCAGTTCGGCCACATCTTCTCCGGCGACCACTATGCCTCCGGCTACTACAGCTACATGTGGTCGGAGGTGATGGATGCTGACGCCTTCGGCGCCTTCGAGGAGGCCGGCGACATCTTCGATCCCGCGACCGCCAAGCGGCTGCATGACGACATCTATTCGTCGGGCGGCTCGCGCGATCCGGAGGAGGCCTATGTCGCCTTCCGCGGCCGCGAGCCCGAGCCGGACGCGCTGCTGCGCCGTCGCGGCCTGCTCGAAACGCCCGAGGCGGCCTGAGGTGCGGCCGTCGTTGAACCGGCTGATCGGCTGGCTCGTGCTTGCGGCGTCCGTCGTGCTCGGCACGGCGGCCGCCGAGGCTCATCCGCATGTCTGGATCGTCGCCAGGAGCGAGCTGATCTACGCGCCCGACGGCACCATCACCGGAGTCCGCCACGCCTGGACGTTTGACGACATGTTCTCGACCTACGCGCTGCAGGGCATCGAGACCAAGGTGAAGGGCGCCTACAGCCGCGAGGAGCTGGCGCCGCTGGCGCAGACCAATGTCGAGTCGCTGAAGGAATACGCCTACTTCACCTTCGCCAAGGGCGACGGCAAGAAGCAGAAGTTCACCGAACCGGTCGACTACTTCCTCGAATACAAGGATTCGGCGCTGACGCTGCACTTCACCTTGCCGGTGAAGACGCCGTTCAAGGCCCGGCAGCTCGCGCTCGAAGTGTTCGACCCGACCTATTTCATCGACTTTCAGTATGCCGAGAAGGAGCCGGTCAAGCTGGTCGGCGCCGCGGCGGGCTGCAAGATGCAGTTCGAGCGGCCGAATAGCGACGGCACCGCCGCCGCGCAGAAGCTCGGCGAGCAGACCTTTCTCGACGGCGGCAACGGCAATTTCGGCATGATGTTCGCCAACAAGGTCTCGGTGGAGTGCCCATGACGCCAATCGTCTCGCGCGTGACGCGCGGCCTCGCCGTGGCCGCGGCCGTGCTGGCGGCGTTTGCGCTGCTCGATGGCGCCGTTCATGCGCTGCTGGCGCAAAATCCGTTCGGTGCGCCGCGCGCGGCGGAGTCGCAGGGCGGGCTGGTCGGCTGGCTGTTGGCGAAACAGTCGGAGTTCTATCGCGAGATTTCGCAGGCGATCCGCGCCGCGAAATCCGACGGTTCGGCGGTCTGGACCCTGCTTGCGATCTCCTTTGCCTACGGAATCTTCCATGCCGCCGGCCCCGGCCACGGCAAGGCGGTGATCTCGTCCTACATGGTCGCCAATCGCGAGACCGCGCGGCGCGGCATCGTGCTGTCGTTCGCCTCGGCGCTGATGCAGTCGGTGGTCGCCGTTCTCATCGTGGGCATCTGTGCCTGGCTGCTCAACGCGACCGCGAAGACGATGTGCGGGGCGGAGAAGGCGATCGAGATCGCAAGCTACGCGCTGATCGCGGCGTTTGGCGCCCGGCTGGTCTGGGTCAAGGGCGGCAGCTTCTTCCGCGCCCTGCAGGCGCCGCGGCCGGCGCTGGCGATGGCCGGCGCGCATCATCACGACCACCATGATCACGATCACCACGACCACCGCCATGATCACCATCACCGTCACGCGCATGACGATCACGGGCATCATCATGATCACGGTCACGATCACGGGCATGACGCGCAGCACGTCCATGACGAGCATTGCGGCCATTCGCACGGGCCGACGCCGGCCGAGCTCGCCGGTCCTGGCGGCTGGCGGCGGGGGCTCGGCGCGATCCTCACGGTCGGGATCCGGCCCTGCTCGGGCGCGATCCTGGTGCTGGTGTTCGCGCTGGCGCAGGGCCTGTTCTGGGCCGGCATTGCCGCGACCTTCGTGATGGGGCTCGGCACCGCCATCACGGTGGCGGCGATCGCGCTGGTCGCGGTGTCGGCGCGCGGCGTGGCGGAGCGGCTGAGCGCGGCGCGCGACGGCGGCGGCATGGTCATCATGCGCGGCCTGGAGTTCGCCGCCGCGGGCCTTGTGCTGCTGTTCGGGCTCGGGCTGCTGTTCGGCTACATCGCGGCCGAGCGCGCGACGTGCCTTTGAAGTCACCTCGCCCCGCTTGCGGGGAGAGGTCGAAATTCGCGTGCGCGAATTTCGGGTGAGGGGGAGTCTCCGCACGCTCGCTTCCATCGAATTTGCGGAGACGGTCCCTCACCCCAGCCCTCTCCCCGTAAGAACGGGGAGAGGGAGAAGAAACAGGCTCAACTCGTCAGATAGCCCCTGATCGCCGGCAGCAGGAAGATCGCGATGTTGATCGCGAAACCGATGCTCCAGAGGATCGAGCGCAGCGTCGGGCGATTGCCGATATAGGTGAAGACGTAGGCGATCCGCACGATCAGGAACAGCACGGCGAGCTCGTCGATCAGCCGCAGCGGGCCGACGCGGAATTCGGCGAGCAGCACGGCGAAGGCGAAGAACGGGAAGGCCTCGATGCCGTTCTGGTGCGCGCCGAGCGCCCGCGAGCGGATCGGGTCGTCGTAGAAGTCGGGATCGCGCGGCCTGGCATTGTCGAAGCTGCGGAAGCCGGTCCACTTCACCGACACGATCGTCAGCAGCGAGAGCATCAGCGTCCCGAAGACGCACCATTCGGCGATCGTCATGGTTCCCCCTTATTCCGCAGGGGAACGTAGCCAACCCGCACTCGGCTTGACAAGGTTGGAGCAACGCGCGAAGCCCAAAGCTCCCAGGCGAAGGATATCAAGCGCAAGGCCATCATGAGCACGGTGATCCCCTTCGAGAGCGCGAAGTCTGCCGCGGCGCCGAAGCCGGAACGCGTCGGCGTGCTGCTGGTCAATCTCGGCACGCCCGATACGGCGGATGCCGCCGGCGTGCGGGTCTATCTCAAGGAATTTCTGTCCGATCCGCGGGTGATCGAGGATCAGGGCCTGCTCTGGAAGCTGATCCTCAACGGCATCATCCTGCGGGTCCGTCCGGCCCGCAAGGCGCGCGACTATCTGAAGATCTGGAACACCGAGAAGAACGAGTCGCCGCTGAAGACCATCACGCGCTCGCAGGCCGACAAGCTGGCGGAGGCGATCGCCGATCACGACCACGTCGTGGTCGACTGGGCGATGCGCTACGGCAACCCCTCGATCAAGCAGCGCATCGAGGCGCTGGCGGCGCAGGGCTGCGGCCGGCTGCTGGTGGTGCCGCTCTATCCGCAATATTCCGCCGCGACGTCGGCGACGGTCTGCGATGAGGCGTTTCGCGTGCTGGCCGGCATGCGCGCGCAGCCGATCCTGCGGGTGACGCCGCCTTACTACGACGATCCCGACTACATCGAGGCGCTTGCGGTCTCGATCAATGCGCACCTCGCGACATTGCCGTTCCACCCCGAGATCATCGTCGCGTCGTTCCACGGCATGCCGAAGGAGTATGTCGACAAGGGCGATCCGTATCAGGCGCAATGCATCGCCACGACCAATGCGCTGCGCAAGCGGCTCGGGCTCGATGCCAACCGGCTGATCCTCACCTTCCAGTCGCGCTTCGGCAAGGCCGAGTGGCTGCAGCCCTATACCGACAAGACGGTCGAGAAACTCGCCAAGGACGGCGTGCGGCGCATTGCCGTGGTCACGCCCGGCTTCTCCGCCGATTGCCTGGAGACGCTGGAGGAGATCGCGCAGGAGAATGCCGAGATCTTCCGGCACAATGGCGGCGAGCAATTCGCGGCGATCCCCTGCCTCAACGACAGCGACGGCGGCATGGACGTGATCCGCCAGCTCGTGCTGCGCGAGCTGCAAGGCTGGATCTAACAAGGCTGGATTTAACAAGGCTGGATTTGATTGTTAACGATCCGTGACACCGGGCACGGGCATTCGTTGGCATCTGGTCATCCGACAGCAGCTTCCTATGTGCTAGGGAGAACAACAGCCGGCTGAACCGGCGGAGCGGTCCTGCCGACCAATGCACGACCGTGACTGGCGACGGTCTCGCCGGCCCTGGAGGACTTTATGACTGGCTTCGACGTTTTCGCGATCGCGTTTGTTCTTCTCGTCATCGTTACGCTGTTCGCCGGGATCAAGACCGTTCCGCAGGGTTTTGACTGGACCATCGAGCGGTTCGGCAAATACACCCGCACGCTGTCGCCCGGCCTCAATTTGATCGTGCCCTATTTCGATCGCATCGGGCGCAAGATCAACATGATGGAGCAGGTGATCGACATCCCCGAGCAGGAGGTGATCACCAAGGACAACGCCACCGTGACCGTGGACGGCGTCGCGTTCTACCAGGTGTTCGATGCCGCCAAGGCGAGCTACGAGGTCGCCAATCTCAACCAGGCGATCACCGTCCTGACGATGACCAATATCCGCTCGGTGATGGGCTCGATGGATCTCGATCAGGTGCTGTCGCATCGCGACGAGATCAACGAGCGGCTGCTGCGCGTGGTCGACGCCGCGGTGTCGCCCTGGGGCGTCAAGGTCAACCGCATCGAGATCAAGGACATCGTGCCGCCGGCCGACCTCGTCGAGGCGATGGGCCGGCAGATGAAGGCCGAGCGCGTCAAGCGCGCCGACATTTTGCAGGCCGAGGGCCAGCGGCAATCCGAAATCCTGCGCGCCGAGGGCGCCAAGCAGGGTCAGATCCTGCAGGCCGAGGGCCGCCGCGAGGCCGCCTTCCGCGACGCCGAGGCGCGCGAACGGCTTGCCGAGGCCGAGGCCAAGGCTACCCAGATGGTGTCGGAATCGATCGCCAAGGGCGACGTCGCCGCGCTGAACTATTTCATCGCCGACAAGTATATCAAGGCGTTCGGCCAACTCGCGGAATCGCCGAACCAGAAGGTCTTGATGCTGCCGATCGAGACCTCGAGTGTGCTGGGCTCGCTGGCCGGCATCGGCGAGATCGCCCGCGCTACCTTCGGCGAGAGTGCGGCGTCCGCTACGGCCGCAGCACGGCGCGGCGGCTCAGTGCCGCCGGCCGGCCCGACGGCGCCGCCTCCGGTGCCGCCGCAGCGGTAAGGGCGTGACGGCGTCGCGCCCGCAATGGTAGAGGTCACGTCATGGCCGAGATGTTTTCGACATTGGGTACCTGGAACTGGCTGATCTTCGGCTTCATCCTGATGGCGCTGGAGCTTGTGGCGCCCGGGGTGTTCCTGTTCTGGCTCGGGCTCGCGGCACTGCTGGTCGGCCTGCTGTCGTTCGCCTTCACGCCGTCCTGGCAGATACAGCTCTTGATGTTCGCAGTGTTCGCCGCCCTGGCGGTGCCGGCGTGGCGGCATTTCGCGAAGGGCGCGACGGCGGCAAGCAAGACCAATCCCTTCCTCAACCGCCGCAACGAAGCCCTGGTCGGCCGCGAATTCACGCTGGAGAAGCCGATCGTTGACGGATCAGGCACGGTGCGGATCGACGATACGGTGTGGCGCGTCGCCGGCCCCGATGCGCCGGCCGGCAGCCGGGTGAAGGTCGTCCGCGCCGACGGCGCCAGCCTGACGGTGGCGATCGCTTAGTCTGGCCTGAGCCATCGACGACGACTCGGCCCCGAGCGTCGGATGCTGCTTCGGGCGAGTAATCCGTAGCCCGGGTGAGCCAACGGGTCGCGCGTATGCGCGCCCGATGACAGGCTCCGCGATACCCGGGGAAACCGATCCCGCATGTCGCTCCGCTCATGCGGGCTACACACTGACGGCCGCCGAGGTCTAGCTGCCGCCCTGCTTGCTCCAGCGCTCGGCGAAGCGGTTGAGCGGCGTGAATGTCGCAAATAGCTCGCGGCCGAGCGCGGTGAGGCCGTAACCATCCTCCGTCAGCTCGACGAAGCCGGCCTCGCGCAGCTCCGTCAATCGCGTCTGCAGGATCGTCGGCGAGGCCTCGTCGCAGGCCGTGCGCAGCGCGCGCGAGGTCAGCGCGCCCTCGCGCAGCTCCCAGATGATGCGCAAGGTCCAGCGCCGTCCCAAGAGATCGAGCAGCGCCATGATGGGGCGGCCGGACCGCGAGCCGCGGACGCCGGGTCTTGTGACTGGGCCCTGCTTCGGCATGCCGCGAAATCCTTTCGAATCCCTCTTGCGAGTCGCTACAGATATTGTAGCGTATCGCTACATTAAATGTAGCAACGGGATCAGGCCATGTCACGCCTCGCGCCGCTCGATCCGCCCTATCCGGCGGACGTTCAACAGCATTTCGACCGCATCATGCGCGGCAAGCCGCCGCTGATGCTGTTCCGCGTGATGGCGGGCCATCCGCGCGCCTGGGAGAAGTTTCGCGGCGGCAGCCTGTTGGACCGCGGGCCGTTGTCGCTCAGGGAGCGGGAGATCGTGATCGACCGCACCTGCGCACTCAATGCCTGCGAATACGAATGGGGCGTCCACGTCACAGCGTTCGGCGCAGCCGCCGAACTGACGGAGCAGCAGGTCCACGCCACCGTGCGCGGTGCGGCCGATGCCGGCTGCTGGTCGCAGGCCGAACAAGCAATGATCGCGGCAGTCGACGCGCTGCATGTCCGCGCGACGCTGGATGACGCGGAATTCGCGGCGCTGTTGGCGCATTACGATGAGGACCAGATCCTGGAGATCATCCTCTTGTGCGGCTTCTACCGCACGGTCTCCTACCTCGCCAACGCGCTGGCCCTGCCGCTGGAAGAAACCGCGGCAAGATTTCCAGCATAGTTGTCATTGCGAGGAGCAAAGCGACGAAGCAATCCACGTCTCCGCGCGGGGAGAGATGGATTGCTTCGCTTCGCTCGCAATGACGGAAGAAAGCGCGGCTCTACGCCACGCCCGCCCGCAGCAGATCGTGCAGATGGATGATGCCGACCGGCTTCTTGGCGTCGGTCACGATCAGCGTCGTGATCTTCGAGGCGTTGAGCAGCTCCAGCACTTCGCCGGCCAGCGTGTCGCGGCTGATCGTCTTCGGCGTCCTGGTCATGACCTCGTCGACCGACAGCGTCAAAAGGTCGGGACGCATCTGCCGGCGCAGATCGCCGTCGGTGACGATGCCGACGAGATGGCCGTGGCGGTCGACGATGCCGACGCAGCCAAAACCCTTTGAGGTCATCTCGACCAGCGCATCCGACATCTTGGTGCCGAGCGGCTTCAGCGGCAGCGCGTCGCCGCCATGCATCAGGTCGCGGGCATATTTCAGGAGCGCGCCGAGCTTGCCGCCCGGATGCAGCACGCTGAAATCGGTCGAGGTGAAGCCGCGGCCCTCGAGCAGCGCGATCGCCAGCGCATCGCCGAGCGCCAGCATCATCAGCGAGGACGTGGTCGGCGCCAGATTGTGCGGGCAGGCCTCCCGGGCCTTCGGCAGTGTCAGCTGCACGTCGGCGGCCTTGCTCAGCGTCGAGTCCTTGTCGGCCGTCATCGCGATCAGCGGAATGCCGAAGCGGGCGGCATAGGCGATCAGGTTGCGCATCTCCGGCTGCTCGCCGGACCATGACAGCGCCAGGATCACGTCATCGATCGTGATCATGCCGAGGTCGCCATGGCTCGCTTCCGCTGCGTGCACGAAGAACGCCGGCGTGCCGGTCGAGGCAAAGGTCGCCGCGATCTTGCGCCCGATATGGCCGGACTTGCCGAGCCCGGTGACGATCAGCCGTCCCTTGGCATTGCCGATCAACTCGGACGCGGCGGCGAACGGCGCGCCGAGGTCGGACTTCAGTGCCGCGGAGAGGGCTGCGACGCCGCTTGCTTCGGCATCGAGGGTGCGGAGCGCCGATTGAACGGCGCCGTCATCGGGGCCGGATGATTTGGTCATCAGCGGTTTCGGTTTGGCCATTTAGGATTCCAAGGGAGGGTTTTGCACCCGGGCGTCTCCCTTAGCACGTTCGATTCCGCGATGCGACGCGCGGCGGCCGATCCTCAACGGCTCATTAACCATAATTGTTTTAACTCCATTAACGACGTTTTCCGCCGCCCGGTGGAGTTCGTCCGACAAGTATGTGAATTCGTTGGAGTTTTTCCATCGTGTTGCGGCGGCCAGCAAGCGGCCAAGACCGGCGTGGACGCCTCGTCCGCGCGGTTTTGCCATGCCCTGCCGTGACCGTCCTGGCGCTGACCGTGACCACCGGGTTCGCCGCGGCCCAGACCGTGACGCCCGATCTGTTCAGCCCCAATCGCCAGAGCCAGGTGATCACGCAGGATTCGCCGCTGCGCCGGACCACGGCCGACGCCATGGATCCGCTCAACGGCCTGAGGCTGCCCGACGCCGATCGCGAACGCCGTTCCTCCCCGTCTTCATCGACATCAACATCGACGACGCGGATCGGGCAGGTCCCGACCTACGGGCTCCCCGCGGCGAACGGCGCCTCGACGTCGGGCTATGACTCGCTCAACCGCAAGCGCCAGAAGCCGAAATACTATCCGGGTCAGGCCAAACCGAAGCCGCCGGCGGGACCCGGCTCGCCGCCGCCGACGTCGGCGCCATTGAACGCCACGGGGCAGCTGCGGCTGTCGATCCCGCCCTCGGAGACCGCCAACAAGACGCCGCTGCCGCCGGCGATGGCCGGCACCATCGTCGGCCAGCCGCCGCGCAAGCGGCTCAAGATCGACGACGATCCGTTCGGCGCGGTCGGCGATTATGCCGGCTCGTTCATGGTCAAGACCGCGGTCGAGGTGATGGCCGGCTACGACACCAACCCCGGTCGGCTCTACTCGCCGCAGGGCAGGGCGTTCTACATGGTCGCGCCGGAATTCCTCGCGGTCTCCGACTGGGAGCGTCACGCCGTCGTCGCCGATTTGCGCGGCTCCTTCAACGGCTATGGCTCCGGGCTGACGCCGAACGCCGACGGCACGCCGCTGTCGGCGCCGCTCGACATCGACCGTCCGAATTTCACCGGCCATATCGACGGCCGTGTCGACGTCACCAAGGACACGCATCTGCTGGGGCAGGCCCGCCTGCTGGTCTCGACCGACAATCCCGGCAGCCCGAACGTGCAGGCCGGCCTCGCCAGATATCCGATCTACACCACGGTCGGCGGCACCTTCGGCATCGACCAGCATTTCAACCGCATGCAGGTTTCGCTCGGCGGCACCATCGACCGCACCGACTACCAATGGTCGAAGCTCACCGACGGCACCTCTTCGTCGAACGACGACCGCAACTTCACCCAATACGGTGGCGTCGGCCGTGTCAGCTATGAGCTCAATCCAGCCGTGAAGCCCTTTGTCGAAGTCGAGGGCGACAGTCGCTTCCACGATCTCTATCTCGACCGCAACGGTTACGCGCGCAATTCGTCGGGCGGTTATGCCAAGGTCGGTACGTCGTTCGAGTTCACCCGGCTGTTGTTCGGTGAGATCTCGATCGGCTATGCGATGCGCGACTATGTCGACCCGCGGCTTAGCCGACTCGAAGGCCTGCTCACCACGGCCTCGCTGACCTGGACCGCGACGCCGCTGACCACCGCAAAGTTCTATTCCGACACCCAGATCGGCGAGACCACGCTGCCCGGCACCTCGGGCATGCTGTCACGCACCTACACCGTCGAGGTCGATCACGACTTCCGTCGCTGGCTGACCGGCATCGGCAAGTTCACCTACGGCACGCTCGATTACCAGGGCGATAACCGCACCGACACGGTCTACTCGGTGTCAGGCGACCTGATCTACAAGATGACCCGCAGCCTCTGGATCAAGGGCACGCTGCGCCGCGACTGGCTGGATTCCAACCAGCCGGGACAGAGCTCGGCGTCGACGGTGGTGATGCTCGGCGTGCGGGTGCAGAATTAGCGGTGAGGATGCGCGAGTCGCATCTCAAATGAGGTGTCGTGCTCCGCGAAGGCGGGGCACCCAGTACGCCGCGGCCTGTCCGTTCAAGCCTTGACGTCTCTGGAATACTGGATCGCCCGCTTTCGCGGGCGATGACAGTTCAGTGTGTGGGTGCAGTGGCGTGGCGGCTGACGCGCTTACCCCGGCAGATCGGTCTTCCCCATCAGGAAGGTGTCGATCGAGCGCGCGCACAGGCGGCCTTCTCGGATCGCCCAGACCACGAGCGACTGGCCGCGGCGCATGTCGCCGGCGGAGAAGATCTTCGCGCGCGAGGTCTGGTAGTCCTGCAGGGAGGCGCGGACGTTGCCGCGCTGGTCGAGCTCGACGCCCAGCGTCTTGAGCAGGCCCTCGTGAACCGGATGGACGAAGCCCATCGCCAGCAGCACGAGCTCGGCGTCGAGCGTGAACTCGGTGCCGGGCAGCGGCTTGAACTTATCGTCGACCTTGACGCAATGCAGCTTCGTCACCTTGCCGTCGACGCCTTCGAACTTGGTCGTCAGCACGGCGAATTCGCGCACCGCGCCTTCGGCCTGGCTCGACGACGTGCGCATCTTCAGCGGCCAGTTCGGCCAGGTCACGCCCTTGTTCTCGTGCTCGGGCGGCGCCGGCATGATCTCGAGCTGGGTCACCGACTTTGCGCCTTGCCGGAAGGAGGTGCCGATGCAGTCCGAGCCGGTATCGCCGCCGCCGATCACGACGACATGCTTGCCGCCGGCGAGGATGTCGGCGGCACCGTTCAGCGGCTCGCCGGAGACGCGGCGGTTCTGCTGCGGCAGGAAGTCCATCGCGAAGTGGATGCCGGAAAGCTCGCGGCCGGGAATCGGCAGGTCGCGCGGGGCTTCCGCGCCGCCGGTCAGCGCCACGGCGTCATACTGCTTGGCGAGCTCTTGCGGATCGATCGCACCGGGCGTCGAGCCGCCCACGGCCTTGCCGTAGTGGAAGGTGACGCCCTCGGCTTCCATCTGCGCCACGCGGCGATCGATGATGCCCTTCTCCATCTTGAAGTCGGGAATGCCGTAGCGCAGCAGGCCGCCGGCCTTGGCGAACTTCTCGTAGACGTGCACCTCGTGGCCGGCGCGCGCGAGCTGCTGCGCGGCGGCCATGCCGGCGGGACCCGAGCCGATCACGGCGACCTTCTTGCCAGTCTTAACGGCAGCGATCTCCGGCTTCAGCCAGCCATTGTCCCACGCGCGGTCGACGATCGCGCATTCGATGGTCTTGATGGTGACCGGGTTGTCGTCGATGTTGAGCGTGCAGGACGCCTCGCACGGCGCCGGGCAGATGCGGCCGGTGAATTCGGGGAAATTGTTGGTCGAGTGCAAATTGCGCGAGGCTTCTTCCCAGTTGCCCTGATAGACGAGATCGTTGAAATCGGGAATCTGGTTGTTGACCGGGCAGCCCGGCGTGCCCGGCGCGGTCGAGCCGGTGCCGTGGCAATAGGGGATGCCGCAATTCATGCAGCGCGCAGCCTGGTCGCGCGTGTCCTTCTCGCTCAGCGGAATGACGAATTCCCTGAAGTTCTTGAGTCGATCGGCGACCGGCTCGTACTTGCGGTCATGCCGCTCGATCTCGAGAAAACCTGTGATCTTACCCATTGAAACCCGATGCCCCTGCATCTCAGTTGTTCCGTCATTCCGGGCTGCGCCGAAGGCGCGGACCCGGAATCTTGAAGTTGCCTTGCGAGATTCCGGGTTCGCGCCTTGCGCGCCCCGGAATGACGCGTGATGAACCCTACGCGCCGATCGCGATCTTCGGCTCGGCGTCGGCGTTGGCCTTCATTTCCTTCAGCGCGCGGCGGTACTCCACCGGCATCACCTTGCGGAATTTCGGCAGCCAGCTCTTCCAGTCGGCGAGGATCTCCGCCGCCTTCTTCGAGCCGGTCAGCTTGGCGTGACGCGTGATCAGGACGTGCAGCCGCTCCACATCGGAGTCGAGCAGGTTCTGGAACACGTCGACCCGGCCATGCGCCTCGAGATCGCCGGAGTGGTGGTAGGTGTCGGCGTTGATCATCTCCTCCGACAGCACCGGCTCGAGCTCGACCATCGAAAGATTGCAGAGCTTGTCGAAGTCGCCGGCCTCGTCCAGCACATAGGCGATGCCGCCGGACATGCCGGCCGCGAAGTTGCGTCCGGTCTTGCCGAGCACCACGACGATGCCGCCGGTCATGTACTCGCAGCAATGATCGCCGGCGCCCTCGACGACGGCGACCGCGCCGGAGTTGCGCACCGCGAAGCGCTCGCCGGCGATGCCGCGGAAGTAGCACTCACCCGCGATCGCGCCGTACATCACGGTGTTGCCGACGATGATCGACTCTTCCGGCACAATGCCGGAGATCTTCGGCGGCTTGACGATGATGCAGCCGCCCGAGAGGCCCTTGCCGACATAGTCGTTGCCTTCACCCTCGAGCTCGAAGGTGACGCCCTTGGCGAGCCAGGCGCCGAACGCCTGTCCCGCCGTGCCCTTCAGGCCGACATGGATGGTGTCGAGCGGCAGGCCGGCATGGCCGTAGATCTTGGCCACCGCGCCCGACAGCATCGCGCCGGCGGAGCGGTCGGTGTTGTTGATCTCTTCCTCGATCTTGACCGGGGCGCCGCGATCGAGCGCGGCCTGCGCCTTCTCGATCAGCCGGCGGTCGAGCACGGCTTCCAGATGGTGGTTCTGGCTCTCCGAGTGATAGATCGTCTGGCCCTTCTCCTCCTTCTGCCGCACGAACAGCTTGGAGAAATCGAGGCCCTTGGCCTTCCAATGCGAGACCAGCGCGGTCTGGTCCAGCATCTGGACCTGGCCGACCATCTCGTCGAACGTCTTGTAGCCGAGCTGCGCCATGATCTCGCGGACTTCCTCGGCGACGAAGAAGAAGTAGTTGATGACGTGCTCGGGCTGGCCGGTGAAGCGCTTGCGCAGCACCGGATCCTGGGTCGCGACGCCGACCGGGCAGGTGTTGAGGTGGCACTTGCGCATCATGATGCAGCCCGCCGCGATCAGGGGGGCGGTGGCGAAGCCGAACTCGTCGGCCCCGAGCAGCGCGCCGATCACGACGTCACGGCCGGTGCGGAAGCCGCCGTCGACCTGAACCGCGATGCGGCTGCGCAGCTGCTGGCGCACCAGCGTCTGATGGGTCTCGGCAAGACCGATCTCCCACGGCGAGCCGGCATGCTTGATCGAGGTCAGCGGCGAGGCACCGGTGCCGCCCTCGAAGCCCGCGATCGTGACATGGTCGGCGCGCGCCTTGGCGACGCCTGCGGCAACCGTGCCGACGCCGACTTCCGACACCAGCTTGACCGAGACCTGGCCGTCCGGATTGACGTTCTTGAGGTCGTAGATCAGCTGGGCGAGGTCTTCGATCGAGTAGATGTCGTGATGCGGCGGCGGCGAGATCAGGCCGACGCCCGGCGTCGAATGCCGGACGCGGGCGATCGTGGCATCGACCTTGTGGCCGGGCAGCTGGCCGCCTTCGCCGGGCTTGGCGCCCTGCGCCATCTTGATCTGCATCATGTCGGAGTTGACGAGGTATTCCGTCGTCACGCCGAACCGGCCCGAGGCGACCTGCTTGATCGCCGAGCGCATGCTGTCGCCGTTGGGCATCGGCTTGAAGCGGTCGGACTCCTCGCCGCCTTCGCCGGTGTTCGACTTGCCGCCGATCCGGTTCATCGCGATCGCGAGCGTGGTGTGCGCCTCGCGCGAGATCGAGCCGAACGACATCGCGCCGGTCGAGAACCGCTTGACGATGTCCTTGGCCGGCTCGACGTCCTCGAGCTTGACCGGCTTGCGCTTGTCGTCCTCGGCGCTCTTGATCCGGAACAGGCCGCGCAGCGTCAAGAGACGCTCGGACTGCTCGTTGAGGATCTTGGCGAACGCCCGGTAGCGCTCCTGCGAATTGCCACGCACGGCATGCTGCAGCGTCGAGACCGATTCCGCGGTCCAGGCATGGTCCTCGCCGCGAGTGCGGTAGGCATATTCGCCGCCGACATCGAGCGCGCTCTTGTAGATCTGGCCGTCGCCGAACGCGTCGGTATGACGCCGCACGGTCTCCTCGGCGATTTCGCCGAGGCCGACGCCCTCGATTCGGGTGTGGGTGCCGGCGAAATACTTGGCGACGAAGTCGGCCTTCAGGCCGACCGCGTCGAAGATCTGCGCGCCGCAATAGGACTGGTAGGTCGAGATGCCCATCTTGGACATCACCTTGAGCAGGCCCTTGCCGATCGACTTGATGTAGCGCTTGACGATCTCGTAGTCGTCGAGCGCGCCGGGCAGCCGGTCCTTCATCGCGAGGATGGTTTCGAACGCGAGATAGGGATTGATCGCTTCGGCGCCGTAGCCGGCGAGGCAGGCGAAGTGATGCACCTCGCGCGGCTCACCGGATTCCACGACGAGGCCGACCGAGGTGCGCAGGCCGGTGCGGATCAGGTGATGATGCACGGCGGCGCAGGCCAGCAGCGACGGGATCGGAATCCGGTCGGTGCCGGTCATGCGGTCCGACAGGATGATGATGTTGATGCCCTCGCGCACCGCGCCCTCGGCGCGTGCGCAGAGCTCGTCGAGCACCTGCTCCATGCCCGCCGCGCCGAACCCGGCGTGGAAGGTGGTGTCGAGCGTGCGCGACTTGAAATGGGTCTCGGCGACGTCGGAGATCGAACGGATCTTTTCCAGATCGGCGTCGGTCAGGATCGGCTGCCGCACCTCGAGGCGCTTTGTCGAGGCGACGCCCTGCAGGTCGAACAGGTTCGGCCGCGGCCCGATGATCGAGACGAGGCTCATGACGATTTCCTCGCGGATCGGGTCGATCGGCGGGTTCGTCACCTGCGCGAAGTTCTGCTTGAAGTAGGTGAACAGCTGCTTCGGTTTGTCCGACAGCGCCGAGATCGGCGTGTCGTTGCCCATCGAGCCCGCGGCTTCCTCGCCGGTGGCCGCCATCGGCGTCATCAGGATCGCGATGTCTTCCTGGCTGTAGCCGAACGCCTGCTGCCGATCGAGCAGCGGCAGGTTGGAGCGCACGCCCTTGGCCGGCGCATCCGGCAGCTCCTCGAGCTGGATCTGGGTGCGATGCAGCCAGTCGCTGTAGGGATGGCTCTTGGCGAGGTCGGCCTTGATCTCGTCGTCGGGAATCAGGCGGCCCTGCTCGAGGTCGACGAGCAGCATCTTGCCGGGTTGCAGCCGCCACTTGGTGACGATCTGGTCCTCCGGAATCTTCAGCACGCCCATTTCGGACGCCATCACGATGCGGTCGTCCTTGGTGACGAGATAGCGCGCCGGGCGCAGGCCGTTGCGATCGAGCGTCGCGCCGATCTTGCGGCCGTCGGTGAAGGCGATCGCGGCCGGGCCGTCCCACGGCTCCATCAGCGCGGCATGATATTCGTAGAACGCGCGGCGCTGCTCATCCATCAGGGGATTGCCGGCCCACGCTTCCGGAATCATCATCATCACGGCGTGCGGCAGCGAGTAGCCGCCCTGCACTAGGAATTCGAGCGCGTTGTCGAAGCAGGCGGTGTCGCTCTGGCCCTCATAGGAGATCGGCCACAGGCGGCTGATGTCCTTGCCGTAGAGCTCCGAATGCACGGAAGCCTGTCGCGCCGCCATCCAGTTGACGTTGCCGCGCAGCGTGTTGATCTCGCCGTTATGGGCGATCATCCGGTAGGGATGCGCCAGCGACCAGGTCGGGAAGGTGTTGGTCGAGAAGCGTTGATGCACCAGCGCCAGCGCGCTGTCGAAGTCGGCCTCATGCAGGTCGGGATAGTACTTGCCGAGCTGGTCGGCGAGGAACATGCCCTTGTAGATCACGGTGCGGCACGACAGCGAGCACGGATAGTAGCCCGCCATGCCGCGGTCGCGGCGCTGATAGATCGCCTGCGAGATCGACTTGCGCAGGATGTAGAGGTGGCGCTCGAAATCGTCCTCGGTCTTGGCCGCACCATTGCGGCCGATGAAGACCTGCATGTGGTAGGGCTCGGTCGGCTTCACGGTGACGCCGAGCGATGAATTGTCGCTGGGCACGTCGCGCCAGCCGAGCAGCTTGAAGCCCTCGTTCTTGATCTCGTCGGCGATGATGCTCTTGATCACGTTCCGCCACGCGGCATCGCGCGGCATGAACAGCGCGCCGATGGCGTATTCGCCGGGCTGCGGCAGCTTGAAGCCGAGCTCCGCGGTCTTGCGCGCGAAGAAGGCGTGCGGGATCTGCACCAGGATGCCGGCGCCGTCACCGGCGCGCGGGTCGGCGCCGACGGCGCCGCGATGCTCGAGGTTGCACAGGATGTTTAGCGCGTCGGAGACGATCTGGTGCGACTTCTGGCCCTTGATGTTGGCGATGAAGCCGACGCCGCAGGAGTCCTTTTCCAGGCTGGGATCGTACAGGCCCTCGGCTTCGGGGCGCCAAGTATGCAACTCACGCGCGGGCTCGGCGGCTTTCGAGTCCGCGGTCGCCGACAGCGTTCCTGCCACGATGTTTTCGCGCTCGAATTCCGACCCGCTCATGTGTCCTCTCCCTTTCGTAAGGGCCCCACCGTATTTGGCGCACCTTGGACGTTGCGGCACCCACCGGGCCACCGCTCGTCCGCCGCGAGCCGCATTTTCCTAAATTCAGACGACGGGCGTTTCAACGTCCCCTGAGGGACGGCCCTGCCTGCAGCATTCTCGGAGCTCGGGGCGCCGAGGTCTCGTTGCAATCCCTATGCCGGGATGGCCTCGAAATTGAGACAGCTTTACTGTCCTAACTTAGACCTTGCCAAATTTTTGTCTATCACACAAGCGCGAGGAAGTCCTCGCCCGCATGCTCGGATCGAACGGCTCGGCGGGCATGAGGCGCCCCCGATTCGAAGCAAACACGCCGTGATCTGGCCCAAGGAGGGACCAAGGACCGCCGAATTTGAAACTGAAGTTTTGCCCCGGGCAAGCCGGCAAGAGAGCGGAAACGCTCCAAGGCGGGGCAGACAGGAGTTACGGCGATGAAGTTGTTCACAGGTTCGGTTGCTGCCGCCGCCCTCGCGCTCAGCGCAGCCTCGGCCGAGGCCCAGCTGGCGACGTCCGCCCGGATCGGCAGCCCGCTTCTGGTCAGGGTATCCGACATGGACGGGCCCTATGCCGCCATGCCCGAGGTTCCGCCGCCGCCGCGCTTTGGCCGGGTCCCGAGCCTGTTGCCGCCGGTCGAGGTCTATACCGTGCTCCGCGAGAACGGCTATCTGCCACTTGGCGCGCCCCGGCAGCGCGGGTTCGTCTACACGATCTCGGTGATCGACCAGGGCGGCGACGACGGCCGGCTGGTGATCGATGCCCGTGACGGCCACATCATCCGCTTCACGCCGGCCTCCCGGCTCGGCGACAATTACGAAGAGGAAATGAGCGCGACCGATGGTCCCGTCGGGCCGATGCCGCGGCCGATCCAGGCCCGGGTGCCGCGCCCGCCACTCCCGATCCCGCATGTCGCCAGCCGCGTGCCGGTGCCGAAGCGGAACCCGCTGGGGGCCAAAGCCCAGGTTCCGGCGGCTCAGGTTCCGGCGACCCAGGCTCCGGCGGCAGCCCAAGCGCCGGCGGCAGCCCAGGCTCCCGCCCCGGCGGCCCAGGCCGCCGTCCCGCAGGCGGCCACGCCGCAGCCTGCCCAGGCAGCTGCACCCGCGACGGCCGAGCAGGCCGCAGCCCCGAAGCCGGCCGAGGCCCAGGCTGCGCAGCAAGCCGTCCAGCAAGCCGAGGCTCCGACCATCGGTCAGGGTGCGCCGCCGCCGGCGCCCGCTCCCGCGATCCTGCCGACCCAGGCAATGCCCAAGGTGCAGGGATTGGAGTAGCGGTTACCGGCAACAAAAAACGCCCCGGTTTCCCGGGGCGTTTTCGCGATCAGCCAATATCTGCTGACGCGGGGTTTGTTGCTTAGGCGGCGACCTTGCCGGCCGAGCCGTCAACGACCTGCGGAGCCTTCTCGCCGCCGCCGATCGGAATGCTGCGGGGCTTCTTGGCCTCGGGAATCTCGCGGACGAGATCGACGTGGAGCAGACCGTTCTCGAGCGAAGCGTTTTTCACCTGCACGAAGTCGGCAAGCTGGAAGACGCGCTCGAAGGCGCGGGAGGCGATGCCGCGATAGAGCACTTCGGCGCCGTTGCCGGAGTTCTCGTTGGCGGTTTTCTCGCCCTTGATCGTCAGCGTGTTCTCCTTCGCGACGATCGAAAGCTCGGCCTGCGAGAAGCCGGAGACCGCAACGCTGATCCGGTAAGCATTCTCGCCGGTGCGCTCGATGTTGTAGGGGGGATAGCCGGGGCTGCCGTCCGAGGTCACCTGATCGAGCAGGTTGAAGAGGCGGTCGAAGCCGACGGTGGAACGATAGAACGGAGTGAGGTCGTAGCTACGCATAGGAATAGTCCTCCATTGAGCGACTGTTTCAGTTACCCGCCCGCCATCGGGCCGGGCTTAGATGTGTGCAGCCTGATGTTTCGGTTCCGAAGCACTGGTAGCGGCCTGCACGGAAATGATATGGGAGGGGTCACGTCGCGTTCAAGAGGCGCAAACCGCGTCGCATTTTTCGGCGCCGGCGTCCTTGATCTCCACCCTGTCTCACCACTCCGGTCCCCTTCATGACGCTCGTCTCGATTCCCGCCAACCCGGTTCCGGACGACGTTGTCAGTGGTACCATCAAGACACCAGACGGGGCCGAGCTGCGCTTTGCGCGCTGGGCGCCGCCGCCCGGCCGCAAGGGCACGGTCTGCGTGTTCGGCGGGCGCGGCGAGATGATCGAAAAATATTTCGAGACCGTGCGCGATCTGCGCGACCGTGGCTTTGCGGTGGCGATGATCGACTGGCGCGGGCAGGGCCACTCGTCGCGCCGGCTGCGCGATCCCCGCAAGGGCTATGTGCGCGACTTCGCCGACTACGAGGTCGACGTCGAGACCTTCGTGCAGCAGGTGGTGCTGCCGGATTGCCCGCCGCCCTATTTCGCGCTGGCGCATTCGATGGGCGGTGCGGTGATGCTGCGCCTCGCGCATGCCGGCAAGCGCTGGTTCGACCGCATGGTGCTGTCGGCGCCGATGATCGACCTGCCGCGCCGCCGCGTGTCGTTCTTCCCGAGCGCGCTGCTTCGGATCATGCGGCTGGCCGGGCAGGGCGGCCGCTATGTTCCCGGCGGTAGCGACGAACTGGTCGGCCTCGCGCCCTTCATCGGCAATCCCGTCACCAGCGATCCGGTGCGCCATGCCCGCAACGCGGCGATCCTGGAAGAAGATCCGACGCTCGGCATCGCGGCGCCGACGATCGCATGGGCCGACACCGCGTTCACCGCGATGCGCACCTTCCGCGGCACGTCGTATCCGTCCGAAATCCGCCAGCCGATCCTGATGCTGGCGGCGAGCAATGACGAGGTGGTGTCGACGGCCGCGATCGAGGAGTTCGCCTATCACTTGCGCGCCGGTTCGCATCTGGTGATCGCCGGCTCCAAGCACGAAATCCTGCAGGAGCAGGACCGCTACCGCGGCCAATTCTGGGCGGCGTTCGATGCGTTCGTGCCGGGCACGCCGCTGTTCAAGTGAAACATGGCGTTTTCGAGCGAAGGGGAAACCGGTTCGCGTGAAGAAAACGCGTCCAACAAAAATCTAGCGCTGTAGCAGCGCGACGATCCGGTCAGGAAAGCGCTTGTCCACGAACAGCGTCCTGACCTCGGCGACGCTGAGATAGCGGTCCTTGCCTTCGCCCTTGCCCATGATGTCGAGCAGCACCGGCCACTCGCCTAGCATCAGGAGCGGATAGTAGCAGTGCAGGATGCCGTAGGACGGCGGATGCTCGTCCTTGGCGCGCTGGAAGTTCGCCGCCATGAAGGTCTTGATCTCGGCGGCCGACAGCCCGCGTTCGACGCTGCCGTCGGGTGCCTTGTGGTCGCTGCCGAAGGTCGCGAGCCGCGCGATCTCGTCCTCATGGACCACCGCGTGCTGGTCGAGGATGCGCGAGCCGGCGCCGTGCTTGTCGAGCGGGCCGTTGCGTAACGCGTCGAGAATGGCGCCCTGGAACAGGCTGCGCAGCTGGCTGAAAGGACCGAGGCCGTTGGCGATCTGCGCCACCATGAAGATCTTCGCCCGCGCGGTGAATCCCTCGAACCCGGTCTTGCCGGTTGCGCGCCCGATGGTCCCGGTCAGTTCAGGCAGCGGCACGATATGGCCGCCGACATAGTTGCCGGCGGCGAGCGCCCGCAGGAACGGGCACGGATTGTCAGGAGAAATCCGCGGGGCGGGCGCCGCGCTTGCAGCCGTATCGGACATCAAACCACATCCTGAAAAGCTTCAGCTTAAAAAGCATCCATTACCGGTGGATGAATTCGCTCAGGAGTCGACGGCGAATTTCGAGGTGGATGCAACCAGAGCGAGTTTGCCGAACGGCAGCCCGGCTTTCAAGAGGCCGTCGCGATAATGCGCGATGTCGGCCGGGTTCTTCCAGTGGAAATTGCGCAAGTGACGCTCGACCGTCAGCTCGGGATGGTTGGCGAGCAGGGCCTCGGCTGCCTGCGCGGCCTCGTCGGCGCGGCCGAGCTGGGCGAGCGCTGCGGTGCGCACCGCAAGGCACTGCAGATGGTTCGGGTTCAGATACAGCCCCTCGCGCGACCACGACAGCGACGCGTCATATTGCCCGAGCAGATAATGGCTGAATGCGTTCAGCGCGGCCCATTGGTAGCGCGGGTCGCTGTTGCCGCGCTGGACCGCCGTCGAGAACAGATCGACCGCCTTGCGATGATCGCCGATCACCATGTGGCAGATTCCCAGCACGCCGCGCGCGCCCATGTCGTAGGGGTTGAGCTCGATCGCCCGCTTGATGGCGTCCATCGCGGCTTCGTAATGGCCCTGCATCGCGTGCAGATAGGCCAGCAGCGAAAACGCGAACGAGGAGCGCGGGTCGAGCCGCACGCTGCTCTCGGCCAGGCTGACCGACGAGGCCCACAATTCGCGCGTGCTCGGAATCCAGCCGAACTGGATGCTCTGGATCTGAATCAGCGCCAGATAGGCGCGCGCGATCGACAGCGCGGGGTCGAGCTCGATCGCTTCCTTGAACAGCGCGATCGCGGTTTCGCAATCGTCCTTGGTCTGCTGGTAGTAGTGCGACAGCCCCTTCAGGAAGCGATCCCACGCCGTCAGTTCGGCGTTCGGCGAGCGCGCCGGTGCCGATGCTTCGGCGCGATAGATCTCCTGCGCGACGGCGGCGGAGAGATTCGCGGTGATCTCGTCCTGCATCGCGAACAGGTCGCCCATGTCGCGGTCGTAGCGGCCGGTCCACAGCTGCTCGCCCTTCTCGGGCGCGATCAGCTCGGCGGAGACGCGGATCTTGTTGCCGGCGCGCCGTACCGAACCCTGGATCAGATAGGTCGCGTCGATCTCGCGCGCGATCAGCCGCGTCGAGACGCTCTTGCCCTTGTAGGCGAAGGTCGAGTTGCGGCTCAGCACGCGGTAGAAGGATTGCAGCGACAGCGCGTGGATCAGGTCCTCGGTCAGGCCGTCCGAGAAATATTCGTCGGCGCCGCCGCTCAGATTGTCGAACGGCAGCACGCCGACGATTGCGGTCCGGTATTGCCCCGGCAGATGCGGGCCGTCGTCCGGAACCTGCTCCTGGGCATCGGATCCGGCCGGCGCCCAGGTCCAGACATTGACCGGCTCGGCGATGTTCTTGAAGCGGTGCGGGCCGGCGTCGACGAGGGTGACGGCAAGCCGCCGTCCCGCTTCGGTGCGGGCCTTGTCCGACACCGCGATGCCGCCGGGCGTTGCGACCGTCTCGAGACGGACTGCGATGTTGACGTCGTCGCCGAACACCTCGTCCTCGTCGGCCATCACGTCGCCCATGTGGACGCCCATCCGGAAGTGCATGGCGCGGTCGGCCGGCAAATGTTCGTTGCGCTCGGCCATCAGGGTCTGCATCGCGACGGCGGCCTCGATCGCGCCGATGATGCTCGGAAATTCCAAGAGGAAGCCATCGCCGGTGTTTTTGACGATTCGGCCGCCATGATTGAGGATGATCGGGTAAATCGCGCTGCGGTGCGCCTTGAACGAGGCATGCGTCCCCGCCTCGTCGGCACCCATCATGCGGGAATAGCCGGCGATGTCAGCGCAAAGAATGGCAGCGAGCCGTCTTTCCATGTCTCCTGTGCCCTGGAATGGCCACTTAGCCGAGGTGACCGAATCCGATACTTACAAGACAGGCCGGGTCCGGCGGAAGCCCGGTTTGCAGGCACCTATAATGCATAGTAGCAGGAATTGGCATGCGACCAACGGATCGTACAGTGGTTTCTCTACTGAATTCGTGTGTCGCTGGGATGGCGCCGGCTGGCTGATCATCCTTTCCGGGCGGTTACTTGCATAGGTTAATCTCACTGCCATGCTGGGAATTCACGAACTTTGGCTGTTTGTCCTGTCCGGCCTGCTGCTCAACGTCACACCGGGGCCGGATACCGCCTATATCATCGGGCGCACGATTCAGCTCGGATGGCGCGGCGGAGCCGCTGCGGCGATCGGAATCAGCTGCGGCTGCCTGGTTCATGTGCTGGGTGCGGCGATCGGACTGTCGGCGCTGCTGATGGCCTCGTCGACCGCGTTCCTGGCCGTCAAGCTGGTCGGCGCGGCCTATCTGGTGCTGACCGGTCTGCAGATGCTGCTGGCGCGCGCCAGGCCAGTCGCTGACATCACGGGGCAGGGCGGCGAGACCTCGATCTCGCGTGTGTTCTGGCAGGGGGCGCTGACCAATATCCTCAACCCCAAGGTGGCGCTGTTCTTCCTGGCTTTCCTGCCGCAATTCGTGGCGGCCGATTCGCCGCACAAGACGCTCGCCTTCCTGGTGCTCGGGCTGATCTTCATCACCGGCGGCACGCTGTGGTGCCTTGGTCTTGCGGCCTTCGCGGCGCGGGCTGCCGGCCGCATCAGGCAATCGGCCGGCGTAATCGCCTGGATCAACCGCTCGCTCGGCGCGCTCTTCATCTATCTCGGCGTCCGCGTCGCGACGCTGGAGGCGCGCTAGCTCGCGCCTTGAGGCTCTCGCTTTGCCGCTCTAGCCGTGGATCTTGAGCAGTGCGCTGCCGGCGAGATAGATGCCGAGCAGGATCATCGAGATCAGGAACCAGCGGCGGAACACCTCGGGGTGCATCCGTGTGCGAACCGCCTGGCCGATGAACATGCCGGTGAACGACGCCGCCATCGCGACCGCGCCGGGCAGTGCGGTGGCTGCCGTCAGCAGGCCCGAGGCCGTGAGGTTGAAGGCGAGCGCCACGGTCGCGGTGGTGAAGAACACGCCGAGCGCCTGCACCAGTTCGTCCTTCTCCATGCCGATCGCCTGCATGAACGGCATCGAGGGGATGACCTGAACGCCGGTCGCCGCCGAGATCAGCCCGGTGATGACGCCGACGATGCCGCCGATCCATTTCTCGTCGCGCTGCGCGACCTTGAAGTTGAACCTGCTCAGCCCGACGATCGCGTAGATCACCAGCAGCACGCCCAGCACGACGGTGCCGTAGGCCGCGTATGGCCCGGTCAGCAGCCCGGCATTGATCCAGATGCCCGCCACGGTGCCGAGCATCAACGGCCACAGCCGCTTGATGATGTCGCGCAGATAGGGGCCGACGAAGGTCTGCCAGATATTGGTGACGATCGCCGGCACGATCACGATAGCAATCGCCTGGCCCGGCGCCATCGTGGTCGCGAGCAGCCCCATCGCGACCGTCGGCAGGCCGAGGCCGAGCGTCCCCTTGACGAAGCCGGCGAGCAGGAACGCGAAAGCGATGAAGATCAGGAGATGGTCGACCATGGCGGCACATTGACCGATCGATGCGAACGGCACAATCTGGAGGTTACGGAGTTAGCCTTCGGACGACCCGAAGGTATGGGGTGGGAAACGTCATGCGGTTCGACCTGACCGATTTGCAATTGTTCATCGCGGTTTCCGATGCGCGCAGCATCACCCAGGGCGCGGCGCGCGCGAACCTTGCGCTGGCTTCGGCCAGCGAGCGGATCAAGGGCCTCGAGGAAGCGCTCGGCGTCGCGCTGCTCAAGCGCGGCCGCCGCGGCGTCGAACTTACTGCGGCGGGCGAGAGCTTGCTCGGCCACGCCCGCATCGTGATCCACAATGTCGAGGCGCTGCAAAGCGATCTCGCCGCCTATGCCAGCGGCGTGCGCGCCAACGTGCTGCTGCTCGCCAACACCTCGGGCCTGTCGGAGCATCTGCCGCGCGCGCTCGCGGCCTTCCTGCACGAGCATCCCGATATCAGCGTCGATGTCGAGGAGCGCGAGAGCACCGATATCGCGACCGCGATCGCCAGCGGCGCCGCCGATCTCGGCTTCGCCGCGGAGCACGCGCTGCCCGACAGCGTCGAGCGCTTCCTGTTCAGCGAGGACCGCTTGATGCTGGTGGCGTCGCGGCGCGGCGATCTCGGCGGCCGCCGCCAGATCGACTTCCAGGAAGTGGTCGGCCGCGATTTCGTCGGCCTCACGGCAACATCCGCGCTGCAGGTTCATATCTCGCGGCATGCCGCAAAGCTCGGGGCGCGGCTGCGCTTCCGCGCCCGCCTGCGCGGCTTCGACGCGATCTGCCAGATGGTCGCCGCCGATGTCGGCATCGCCGTGATCCCGGAGACCGCGGCGCGGCGCTGCGCGGCGTCGATGCCGATCACGACGATAAGGATCCGCGACGCCTGGGCCAACCGCCGGCTGACGATCTGCGCGCGCAGCTTCAAGGCGCTGCCGCGGGCGGCCAAGCAACTTGTGGACTATCTGCGCGCCGAAGCGCAGCGCTGACGGCTGGCTCATTTCGTCGTCACCACGCCGGCGTCCTGGATCACCTTCGCCCATTTCCTGATGTCGGCGGCGATGAAGTCGCGGAAATGCTCCGGCGTGTCGCCGGCCAGCGTCAGGCCTTGCTCGGCGAGCTTCTGCTTGACCATCGGATCGGCCATCGCCGCGGTGGCGAGCTGGTTCAGCCTTGCGACGATCGCGGGCGGCGTGCGTGCGGGCGCGACCACGCCGTACCAGTTCTCGATGACCAGTTCGGGCATGCCGGCCTCGGCGGTGGTCGGCACGTCGGGTGCGGTCGGCGCGCGTTCGCGCCCACCGAGCGCGATTGGCCGCAGCGCGCCCGCCTTGATCTGCGGCAGGATCACCGGCAGGTCGAGGAAGGTCATCTGCACCTGCTGACCCAACATGTCGTTCACCGCCGGCGCGGCGCCGCGATAGGGCACGTGCACGATGTCGATCTTGGCCGTCAGCTTGAACAATTCGCAGGCGAGATGCGGCAGGCTGCCGGGGCCGGAGGAGGCGAAGTTGAGCTTACCCGGCTGCGCCCTGGCGAGCGCGACCAGTTCGTTCATGTTCCTCGCCGGCACGTTGGCGGCGACCACCAGCATCTCCGGCACGGTCGCGACCAGCGTCACCGGCGCGAGATCCTTCAGCGTGTCGTAGGCAACCCTCTCCATGTTGGGGCTGATCGCCAGCGCGCCGGCGCTCGCGATCGCCACCGTGTAGCCGTCGGGCGCCGCCTTCGCGACCGCGTCGGTGCCGAGCACGCCGCCCTGGCCGGCGCGGTTGTCGACGATCACGGGCTGCCTTGCGAGCTCCGAGATCTTCTGCCCGATCACCCGCGCGATGATGTCGTTCGGCCCGCCGGGCGGGAACGGCACGATCAGCCGGAGCGGCTTGGTCGGGAAATCCTGGGCGAAAGCCGTGACGGGCGCGAGAAGCAGGAGAAGGGCTGCCAGCAGCCTGCCGCGCATCGTCATGTCGCCCATCCCTGGCTTTTCTGGTTGCGGTCAGGATGGGCGCAGATCAGACGCCCGGCAACTCAAGAATCAGGCAGGGAACTCAGGCGTTCAAAAGCTTCATCGCCGCTTCGTGCACGCGCGGGTCGCCGGCCGCGATGATTCGGCCGCCGCTTTGCGCCGGCTTGCCGTCCCAGGTGGTGACGACGCCGCCGGCGCCGGTGATGATCGGGATCAGGCCGGCAATGTCGTAAGGCTTCAGCTCGGTCTCGACCACGAGGTCGAGATGACCGGCGGCGAGCATGCAATAGGAGTAGCAGTCGCCGCCATAGCGCGACAGGCGCGCTGCATTCTCGATGCGGCCGAAGCGGGCGCGGTCATCCGGATTCATCAGCAGCGGGCTCGTGGTGAAGACGGTCGCCTCCTTCAGCGAGGCGCAGCGCCGTACCGAGAGCCGCCGTTCGCCCGACGGGCCGGAGTAATGCGCCGAGCCGTTGTCGCCGGAGAAGCGCTCGCCGATATAGGGCTGGTGCATCATGCCGAATACCGGCGTACCTTTGTGCAGCAGCGCGATCAGCGTGCCCCAGATCGGAAAGCCGGCGATGAAGGATTTCGTGCCGTCGATCGGATCGAGCACCCAGACATAGTCGGCGTCCTCGCGCTCATTGCCGAACTCCTCGCCGACGATGCCGTGTTGGGGGAAGTTCGACTTGATCAGCCGCCGCATCACGGCTTCCGCCGCCCGGTCGGCCTCGGTGACCGGATCGAAATCGTTCGAGCTCTTGTTGTCGACCGAGAGCGAGGTGCGGAAGAAGGGCAGGATGGTTTCGCCGGATGCGGTCGCAAGGCGGCCGATGAAGGCGGTAAAGTCGATGACCGTCACGGCATGTCCCTGAACTGCGCAAACGACGCGGTAGAAATCGGATGCGGTCTTGCCTAGCTCAATCCGGCGCGGCGCGCACGATTAACGGAGTGTTATCCAGCCCGATGACGCGGTTCCGGACTTTCGATTTGGCTTCGGATTCGAAAGCGCCCCGGGTCCCGGTCTCGATCACGAAGTTGCGAATTCTGGTATACAAGCTATGCGCGGAGCGCTGCCCGCCCGGGGGCTTTCCTTGTAAGATATTGATCCTACATACGGAAAGCCGCTCCTGCCGGCCTGTTGCAGTTTCGCCAGACTTTCCAACATTACCCAAGAAATGTTTCGAAAGTTCTTGCGTTTTGTGCAGCGCGGTCGCATATTGTTGCGGTGCGGTAGCGCCTCGCGCTATCGCTGCCCTCCTTGGGCGTTTCCTCCCTAGACTTGGGCCGCTTGTTCATTCAAGCGGCCCTTTTTTCTTGGGCCGTCGTTTCCGCAAGTGAACTGAGAATCCAGTTCGGCGCTTATCGCGCCGCCAACTTGAATTCCTGGTTCATGACTTCGTCGGGATCGCAGTGCCCGACGAAGGATTGATTACTCCGCTGCCGCCTGGAACGGGCCGAGATCGCTGAACGGGATTTTCGCGAGCGCATCCGCCAGGGTCGCAAAGTCGGCGGCCACCTGCGCGAAGCGAGGGCCGCGCTCGCGGCGGCGCTCATCCATATAGACCGCGCGGTTGAGCTCGATCTGCACGGTGTGCAGGCCGCTCGCCGGATTGCCGTAATGCTCGGTGATGAAGCCGCCGGCATAGGGCTTGTTGCGGCCGATCGAATAGCCGAGCGAGCTCATGATCTCCTCGACGTGGTCGGGCAATAGCGCCGCACAGCTCGTGCCGTAGCGGTCGCCGATCACGACGTCGGGCCGGCGCGGCTCGTCGCGCGACACGCCGACCGACGGCATCGAATGGCAGTCGACCACGATCACGGCGCCGAACGCCTGGTGTGCCTTGTTGATCAGCCGGCGCAGCGCGCGGTGATAGGGCTTGTAGAGCACCTCGATCCGGCGCAGCGCATCGTCGACATCGAGCCGCTCGCGATAGATCTCCTGGCCGTCGCCGACCACGCGCGGGATGGTGCCGAGCCCGCCGGCCACCCGCATCGAACGCGTATTGGCAAAGCTCGGCAGCCGCCCGGTGAACATGCGCGGGTCGAGCTCGTAGGGCTCGCGGTTCACGTCGACATAGGAGCGCGGGAAGTTGACCCGCACGATCGGAAAGCCGCGATCGCTGAGGCCCGCGATCAGCTCGTCCATGAAAGAGTCTTCGGAGCGCCGCAGCGACACCACATCGATTCGCGATGCCTCGAGGAATTCGGCCGGGTAGACCGAGCCCGAATGCGGGGAATTGAAGATGATCGGCGCGCGCCAGGCCTGCGGCTCAACGATCTCGAACGGGGGCGACAACTCGCCAGCAAATTCGGTCATTCCCTTGGCGCCGTCCCTTGCGTCCGCCTTGCCCCGCAGCAACTGAGTCTGCCGGAAAAGCGGAGATTTATGGGCACGCATTGTCGGTAATCGCGATCATTCTGCCAAGTGAAAAGAGTGTGGTTTCAGCTGGAACGCGTCTTAAAAGCAGCAAATGCGGCACCCGGTTGATTCGATGTCCGGTTCGGTCCACAAATGGATGGCGCGCATTTGCCGCTGGCTTGACGCAAATTTCACCCGAAATTTACCGTCTGTCGGGCTTACTGTTCGGACTGCTCCTCAAGCCGGATTCGACGATTCCTGCCATGCCGAAAATACTTCTCGCCGAAGACGACACCGATATGCGCCGCTTCCTGGTCAAGGCGCTCGAAAACGCGGGTTTCAAGGTCTCGCCGCACGACAACGGCATGTCGGCCTACCAGCGGCTGCGCGAGGAGCCGTTCGAAATGCTGCTCACCGACATCGTGATGCCCGAGATGGACGGCATCGAGCTGGCGCGCCGTGCCTCGGAACTCGATCCCGATATCAAGATCATGTTCATCACCGGCTTTGCCGCGGTGGCCCTCAATTCCGATTCGGAGGCGCCGAAAAACGCCAAAGTGCTGGCCAAGCCCGTGCACCTCAGGGAATTGGTCAGCGAAGTGAACAAGTTGCTGGCGGCCTGATTCGCCAAAAAACCTTCACTTTGTATCCTTGCCTGCCCCGCCGCCGTCCGTTATAGGGACCCGATCCAAATACGCTTTGGGTGCGTAGCTCAGCGGGAGAGCACTACCTTGACATGGTAGGGGTCACAGGTTCGATCCCTGTCGCACCCACCATCCTTCGCTCGCGCAGCGAGAGAAGGATGCCGCGCCGAAGCCCAATGGGCGGAGGCGGGCCCTTGGCCGCGAGCTGCGGCTCGGCAAGCCGTTTCTTGATACCTCCATAAATCTCTCGACCCGTCATTGCGAAAAGCGAAGCGACGAGCAATCCATCGCTCGGCATATGCGGGTGGGAGGATAGCTTCGCTTCGCTCGCAATGACGTGGTTGGTTTCCTGTCTTGTTGGTGTCATCACCCGTCGCATGCGGGTGACCCAGTATTCCAGAGACAGCAGTGTTTGAACCGAGGGACTGCGGCTCCCTCCACACGTCGTCCCTGCGAAACAGGGACCCATACTCCGCGGCGGATGCTGTTGAAGGGATTCGTCGTTCAGCCATCGGGCAACAATGACCATTCGTGGTCATGGGTCCCTGCTTTCGCGGGGACGACACTGAGTGGGTGGCTCGACCGTTGAGTCATACGCCCGCATTCTCGTGACATCGTTTTGTCCGAGCTTGGCCGCCGCTACGGAGGGCGGTCGGATGGAAGCCGGTAGCGCCACGTTTCGCCGGCGAGAACCCCGCGCTGCCGACGCACAACGGAGGGCCATTCAGAGCGAACCACGCTGAGGACCGCAGCATCGGCGGACGGCTCTTCATCGGCAGCGAAATATGCGCGAAGCCTGCCTTCGCGGCGGAAACCGAGGTCGGCGTAGAGATCAAGCATGTGCCTCAGGCGCCAGTCCAGATGCACCTCGGCCCGCTCGACCATGAGCACTTCGAACGCATACCGCGTCATCAGATGCGCAACGTGACTGACGAGCACGGCCTCGTCCAGTCGTCCGATGCTCCAGATTGGAGCGAACGTAGCCCGCTTCTCGTGCCGGTCGATCGTGCCGAACCCGGACACGCCGAGCAGGTCTCCCGATCCCGCGGCCTCGATTGCGAACGCGGCCGCGGTGTCGACCTGGTCCCGTGCCGCCGCCGGGCGTGCGGCATTCGGCCGATCCGATGTGCCGCGATCGAGCCGCCGCAGCATCGCTGCCTCGCGAAGCTGCTGTGCGCGCGAAGACTCCGGGCCGGTGATCCTGGTCAACAGGATGCGGTCGGTGGCGAAGCTTGCATGGTTGCTCGACGGGTACATGCCGTATTGACGCACCCGATGCGCATGCCGTCAAATGACCGGAAAGCCAGTTCATATGCAAATTAGTCATGCCCTTGAATCCAAGACATGTTGACCTGTTTCGAGAGGTCGTGCGCCACAACGGAATCACCAAGGCCGCCTTGAGCCTTCGGGTGGGACAGCCTTTCATCAGCCGCGCGATCGCACGTCTCGAGCGCGAGATCGGCTTTGCGTTGTTCGAACGCGGGCGAGGCGGCGTCACGCTGACTCCGGAAGGCGAGATATTCCTGCGCGAGGTCGAGAGAAACCAGGCCGGCCTCGAGTATCTGGCGCGCGCCGCGCGCGGCATTCGCGAGCGCGGCAGCGGGACGCTCAGGATCGCATGTCTTCCGGCGTTCACCTATTCCTTGATGCCGCAGATCGTCAGCAGCTTCCTGAGGAAGAATCCCGACATCGTCGTATCGGTGGCCGTCCACAGCCCCGAGCGCGTCTGGAGCCTGGTGGCCTCGGGACAATGCGACGTCGGGCTGGCGCGGCCGCAGGCGGGGTTTGCCGCGGTCGACGACGAGCTCCTCATGACAACGGAGGCGGTCTGCGTCCTGCCCCGCCAGCACCGGTTACGCTCGAAGCGATCGATCGCAGCGCAAGATCTGCGGGGAGAGCCCATGATCGCAGCTTCCCCGAGCGCACCGCATCGATCCCGCTTTGAGCGCGTCCTCGATGAGGCCAAGGTCGAGATCAAGACGGTCGCGGAGATCCAGTACAGCATGCAGCGTTGTGCCCTGGTTGCGCAGGGACTGGGTTTCTCAATCGTCGACCCGATCGTGGCCCGGGATTTTGCAAGCTCCAAAATTGTACTCAAGCCGTTCGTGCCACGGCTGGAGATCGCCACCATGTTGCTGCTTCCTTCGCAGCGGCCGCGAAGCCGTCTCGCACTTCAATTCTGCGATCTGCTGCGCGCCGAAACCGCGCAGTACAGGAAGTCCGCGCGCGTGCAGGCTTGAGCACCGGCCGCCGAACTCGCCAAGCTCAACGGACAGACCGGCACGCTCGGTGATCGCGCCGATGGCGCTGTCGCACGGCGCGCAGGTGGTGCTGATTCCGTTAGGCAACGCCTGCGTCGCCGTGACCGCGCTGCGGGTCGCCGGGTAACGCTGCCGCTCAACCCGGTCGACCCTTGTCGGCCTCTTGCCGGCGCCAGTCAGCTCGGCTGGCCGCGCCGGGTTGCTCTGGCCGATCTCACCAATGACGCCAGCGCGGATAGCCGCCGCGATAATAGGCGTATGCCGGCCGCACCACGTGACGATAGCGGTAGCCGTAATAGGCCGGCCGGTATCCGCTATAATATGTCGTCGTGTAGCCGCCGCCCCAACGATACGGCGCAGCGTAATAGCCGTCGTCATAGGCATAGCTGCCGTAATAGGCGGGCGAATAGCCATAACCGTAGCCGTAGCCGGGGTAGCCGTAACCATAGGAATAGCCGGGATAGCCGTAGGCCGACGAGGCGAGGCCGCCGACGACTGCGCCGGCAATCAATCCGCCCGCGACCGCCGGACCCCACCCCCACCCTCCGTGTCCCCACCGTGCTTCGGCGGGCGCCGGGGCCGCGATGGCGCTCACCCCAAGCGTACCGACGGTTGCAAGAACAAGCCCTGTTTTCCGCATGTGATCCTCCTCGATGATGATGCCCAGCCGGTCAACGGAGGAGAGTGGCATTGGTTGCGTATGGCCGCGCGCCTGCAAGGGATCCGGGCCCGGCGGCGAGGTGGGCGCAGTGGTGCTGCCGTTGACGGCGAATCCAATGTTCAAAGCCGAACGGAGCCTGTTTCGATCCACCGCCAGTCGCAGCGGACGATGATCCGCGTGAGCTCGCTGAGCATCGTCATGACGACGAACGCACACTTCGATTGAAAACGGGAAAGCGTGGCCATCGGTTCCGGAAGCGTGACCAGACATCAGGCCGCTGGCTCAAGATGAACTCAAGATGAACGTGTGGTGTTCCCTTGGCGCGAAATGTCGCGTCGCGGCGGTGTCTAGGAACGGTGCGGGCGGCGCCGCTGTTTTCTCAGAGTTCACCGGCGAGACGCGCGTGCCGTTGCGTCGCGTCGCTCGCCGGCTTTGTTGGAACGCGGCCCCGGCGCGGAGCGTGCCAGCCATCGGCGCCAGCTTCGCGATCCGGATAGCCGCCAAACTGCAGGAGGAATCGGTAATGCAGAGCAAGATGATGAAGAGCAAATTTCTGCTGACGACGGCCGTGCTGTTGGCAGGCGTCAGCCTCGCATCGGCGCAGGGCATGCGCGAGGGTGGCGGGGGCGGCATGGGTGGTGGCGGCCCGGGCGGCGGCGGAAGCGTCGGTGCGGGCGGTGGCGGCGGTGGTGAACACGGCCGCTCCGCAGGCTCGTCGGCCGGCAGTTCCGGCGGCGCAATGCATGGCAGTCCCGGGGCATCGCGAAGCGAAGGCATGACGGTCGGTCGCGGCCAGGGCGGCGCACGAGAAACCGGCAGGGCTGAAGGACAGATGGGCCGCGGTGCCGCCGAGCGCAGCCAGACCACCGGCCAGGCCCGCGAGAGCGGCCGCGCCGAGCAGGGTCAGCGCAGCCAGAGCAAGCAAGAGCAGACCGTCGGCCAGGGCCGAGACCAGCGCGAGCAGATGGGGCGATCTGAATCCCGCGAACGCGGCAGCGCCACGACGCGGCAAAGCCAGCAGCAGGAGAATCGCGCCAACACCGCGAACCGCGGCCAGGGCACCACGACCGGCCAGGGGACGGCTCAGGACAAGGCTCAAGGCAAGACTCAAGGCAAGCCGGGCATGACGACCGGCCAGAGCACGACCACGGGCCAGGCAAAGGGCGCGAACACGACCACCGGCCAGGGCACAACGGCAGCCCCGAATACGCGAGCCGGCCAGACCACGGGCGCGGCCGCTCCGCAGTCCGGTACGACGCAAAACCGGATGAACTCCGGACAGACCACCGGTCAGGCTCAGGGACAAGCCGGGACAACCGCTCAGACCCAGGCGCAGTCGAACGCCACGGTCCAGACCGAGGCCGGGCGCACCGTGACCGCGCAGCAGCAGAGCACGATCCAGCGCTCGGTGCTGTCGGCGCGTAACGCACCGCGTGTCAATGTCAGTACGATCAACTTCGCGGTCAATCCGGGCGTGGTGGTGCCGCGGAGGTTCAACGCGGTGTCGGTTGCCGCCTTCCCGGCGCTGATCGATGCGTTCCCGTATTATCGCGACGACAGCTTCTTCGTCGTCGAGGATGAAGTCGTGTTTCTCGATCGCGAGCGCCGTGTCGTCGACGTCGTCCCGGTCGGACCGCGGACGCGCTTCAGCCATCGCGGCGGTGGCGGTGGCGGTGGTGGCGGTAGCGTTGCGATGATGGACCTGAACCCGCAGCAGATCCGCGAGGTGCAGCAGGTGCTGATCGACCGCGGCCTGCTGGTCGGCGAGGCTGACGGTGTATTGGGATCGCGGACCCGCGAGGCGCTGATCACCTTCCAGCGTCAGGAGGGCATCACGACCAGCGGCAGCGTCGACACGCGCACGGTGACCGCACTCGGCCTGTCCGATCGGATCGGTCAGGGCGCGGGCGCATCGTCGACGGTCGGCCAGAGCCGCACCCAGCAGAACACGACTGGACAGACGACCGGTCAGACCAACGCGCCGCAGAACCAGTCGACCGGCCAGACCGGCACTCAGCAGCCTGCCCAGCAGAACACGACCGGGCAGACCACGGGTCAGGCGAACTCGCCGCAGAGCCAGTCGACAACCGGCCAGAGCGGAAATCAGCCGTCCGCTCAGCAGCAGGCCCCGCAGCAGAATACGACGGGCCAGGCTGCACCGCAGAACCAGTCGACCGTCGGTCAGGGTAGCGGCAATCAGTCAAATGCCGGCCGGGACACGCAGTCCAGCCAGCCCAACCAGAATAACAACCCGCCGTCGTCAGGCTCAGGCCAGAGCCCGCAGACGCCGGCGCAAAACTCCGATCGGAAATAGGATCTCTGTGCAGGAGCCCCGCTGCAGAGCGGGGCTCTTTTTTTGCGATCTTGCGATCAGTCTTTTAGTTCGGAATTCGGCACCAGGCCGAACCGGCCGTGCAATCCGCGCCAGAGGCCGGCGCACAGAACGCTCAGAAGCTTGCGCATCGAACTCCCTCGACATCAGCCATCGTGCGATCCTGCTGATGCCGGTGGCGAAAGGACAGAGCCAATTCTGAGCAGATCTGCGCAATCTTTAAGCAAGACACTGTCGTGGCCGCGCCGCGCGCGCGGAAAAATCTCATGAGATTCAATTGCCGGCCCGCTGGCACGCCTCGTGCATCAATGGCGTCGAGTTGGCCGCTAGGGTTCCGATCTTGCGAAGCAAGGTGCTGGTCCGAGAGCAGCCGCTTGCGGGGGAGACATCCCCGCAGGTGCACGGCGGGATAAAAGCCCGGGAGACCTCGTCAGCCAAGGGATTGGCGGAGCGATGGTCTTTTCGCCAGTCCCTTTTTGTGAAATTTCGCAAGAGGGATCGGCAATGAACAAATTCGTTTTCTTCCTTCGCTCTGTTGTCATCGGCTGCGCGGTCGTGCTGGCGGCTGCGCCTGCGGCCGACGCCGCGCCGAAGAAAAGCTTCAAGGTCGCCTGGTCGATCTATGTCGGATGGATGCCGTGGGGCTATGCGGCCGACACCGGCATCGTCAAGAAATGGGCCGACAAATACGGCATCGCGATCGAGGTCAAGCAGTTCAACGACTACGTCGAATCGATCAACCAGTACACCGCCGGCGGCTATGACGCCGTCACCATCACCAACATGGACGCACTGTCGATTCCGGCAGCCGGCGGCGTCGACACCACCGCGGTCGTGATGGGCGATTTCTCCAACGGCAACGACGCGGTGATCCTGAAGAACAAGTCTGATCTCGCCGCGATCAAGGGCCAGACCGTCAACCTGGTCGAGTTCTCGGTGTCGCATTATCTGCTGGCGCGCGCGCTCGAGACCAGCAAGCTGAGCGAGAAGGACGTCAAGGTCATCAACACCTCCGACGCCGATATCGCCGCCGCCTACAAGACGCCTGACGTCAGTGCGGTGGTGACCTGGAATCCGATCGTAACCGAAATCCTCGGCTCGCCCGATGCGAAGAAGGTGTTCGATTCCTCGCAAATCCCCGGCGAGATCATGGACCTGATGGTGGTGAACACCGCAGTCGCCAAGGACAATCCGGACTTCGCCAAGGCGCTGGTCGGCATTTGGTACGAGACGCTGTCGAAAATGACGGCGAACGATGCCGCGGCGAAGGCCGCCAAGGAGGCGATGGCCAAGGCCTCCGGCACCGACCTCGCCGGCTTCGACAGCCAGCTCTCGACCACAAAACTGTTCGACAAGGCAACCGACGCCGAAGCCTTCACGCGCAGCCAGACCGTCGGCGCGACCATGGATCGCGTGCGCAAGTTCCTGTTCGAGAAGGACCTGCTCGGCAAGGGCGCGAAGTCGGCCGACGCCGTCGGCATCGAGCTCGCCGACAAATCGGTGCTGGGCGACAAGTCGAACGTCAAGCTGCGCTTCGACCCGACCTACATGGACGAGGCCGCCAAGGGCAAGCTCTGACGCCAAGCTCTGACGCGCAGCGCGTCGCCCCAAGCAGGAGCTGCCCATGCGACTTGTGAACATACGGCCGGGACGGCAGACGCGATTCTATCTGCTCGCGCTGCCGTTCGTATTGGTCGCAATCGCCTACTTCGCCGGCTCCAGCGCGCGGCTCGCGCAGAACCCGAACGACAAGCTGCTGCCGGCGCTGCCGAGCATGGTGCAGGCCGTCAAGCAGATGGCGTTCGAGGTCGACCCGCGCACCGGCGGCTATCTGATGGCCTCCGACACCGTCGCCAGCCTGGGGCGACTGGGCTCGGCGCTGGCGATCTCGACGGCGGCTGCGCTGGTGCTCGGGATCGTGATCGGGCTGTTGCCGGGCGCCAACGCCCTGCTCGGGCCGTTCGTATCGGTGACCTCGATGGTGCCGCCGCTGGCGCTGTTGCCGATCCTGTTCATCGTGATGGGGCTCGGGGAGAATTCCAAGATTGCGCTGATCGTGATCGGGACGCTGCCTTGCATGATCCGCGATCTCGCCATGAAGGTGCAGGAGCTGCCGCGCGAGCAGATCGTCAAGGCACAGACGCTCGGCGCCTCGACTTGGCAGATCGCGCTGCGCGTCGCGATGCCGCAAACCCTGCCGCGGCTGATCGACGTGCTGCGCCTGCAGCTCGGGCCGGCGTGGCTGTTCCTGATCGCGGCGGAGGCGATCGCCTCCGATTCCGGGCTCGGCTACCGGATCTTCCTGGTGCGCCGCTATCTCGCGATGGACGTCATCATTCCCTACGTCGCCTGGATCACGCTGCTGGCGTTCCTGATCGATGTCGGCCTGCGCGTCACGCAGCGAAAACTGTTTCCCTGGTTTGCCTCGGTGAGGGCGGAATGAGCGCGATCCGCTTCGACGACGTCTGGAAGGAATATGGCGACCACATCGTGCTCGAGCGCATCACGATGGAGGTCGAGCCGCGCGCCTTCATTGCGCTGGTCGGCCCGTCCGGCTGCGGCAAGACCACGCTGCTGCGTATGCTGCTCGGCGAGGAGCAGCCGACCCGCGGCCAGATCCTGGTCGACGGCAAGCCGTTGCCTGGCGAGCCGGACGCTGACCGCGGCGTGGTGTTCCAGCGCTACTCGGTGTTTCCGCATCTGACGGTTTTGCAGAACGTCATGCTCGGGCGCGAACTGCGCGACGCCAAATTCACCGGCCGGCTGTTCGGCGCCGCGCGCCGCGCCGCCGCCGACGAAGCGATGAAGCTGCTCGCCGAGGTCGGGCTCGCCGGCCAGGAGAGCAAATATCCGTCGGCGCTGTCGGGCGGCATGCAGCAGCGGCTCGCGCTGGCACAGGCGATCATGCGCGGCCCGAAGATCCTGCTGCTCGACGAGCCGTTCGGTGCGCTCGATCCGGGTATTCGTGCCGACATTCACCTCCTGATGAAGCGGCTCTGGAACGAGACCCATCTCACCGTCGTGATGGTGACGCATGACCTCAGCGAGGCCTTCGGACTTGCGACGCGGGTGATCGCGCTGGAGCGGCAGCGCAACCGCCCCGAGGAGCGCGAGCGCTACGGCGCCACGGTGTCGCGCGACCTCGAGATCTTCCCGCGCCGCAGTGCGGAGTTGCGGACGTCAGTTCAACCAGCTCCGACCGGGACGACCCGGTCAGGCAAGGAGCATCAGCCGGGACGGCCCGGCGCTCTCGTCTTGAAGGAGCAACCATGATCCTGTCAGAGGAACAAAAGGCCGAGATCGCGGCGCATACCCGGCGGTATAACGAGCTGAAGGCGGCGGGGCAGGAGCACGCGCCGCGGGCACTGCCGGCGCCGACCGCGCGCGACGCCGCGTCGATCGATGCCGACACTGTCATTCACCGCGAGACGATCCCATCCGGCTGGTACTGGACTACGCGGCTGAATCGCGGTGACACGCTGCGCATCGTCAACACGTCGGGGACGTCGACCGTCAGCCTGCTCGCCTGGAACAGTGCCGACACCACCGAACGGCTCAACCACGCCGACACCATCAAGGTGCAGTGGGCGGCGCGGTTGCAGAAGGGGCGGGTGCTGCTGTCCGACATGGGGCGCGCGCTGCTCGGGATCACCGAGGACAGCAGCGCCGCACATGATGCCGTGGTCGGCGGCTCGACCGCGGCGACCAACGTGGCCAAATACGGCGACGGGAATTTCCGCAACACGCGCGACAATTTCATTCTCGCCGCAGCCAAGCTTGGCCTTGATCGCCGCGACGTGCATCCCTGCGTCAGCTTCTTCGCACCGGTCGCGATCGACGCCGACGGCAAGTTTGTCTGGTCGGAGCAGCGGCGGCAGCAGGGCGATTTCGTCGATCTGCGCGCGGAGATGGAGCTTCTGGTCGCGCTGTCGAACTGCCCGCATCCGCTCGATCCCGCCAAAACCTATCCGCAGGCGAGCGTGGAGATCGTGCGCTACCGCGCGGCCGCGCCGGCGGCCGACGATCTGTGCCGGACTGCGACCGCGGAAGCGGCCCGCGCCTATCAGAACAATGCGCTGTATCTCGGCGAAGCCCTGGAAGGAGCCGTGCGATGACCATGCAACCTGTTCGCACCGCCGGCCGCATCGTTCTCGATGTCGAAATTCCCGCGCGCAAGCCGTGGTCGGCGATCATCCGCAAGGGGCAGACGCTGCGGATCACCGATAGCCATGGCCAGCAGGCGGTCGACACGCTGTTCTATTGCGCCAGTGATTTCGGCGAGCGCTACAGCGGCCAGGATACGCTGCGCGCGCAGGGCTCGGCCTATGTCGGGCTGGGCACCACGATCATGTCCAACGAAGGCCGCGTGATGCTGCGTGTGACGGCCGACAGCTGCGGCCTGCACGACACCTCGGCGGGCGCCTGCTCGTGCGAAAGCAACACCGTGCGGTTCGGGCACCAGACCCGCTATCAGCACGCCTGCCGCGAGAATTTCGTGATCGAGGCCGCGAAATACGGCATGTCGAAGCGCGACATCGTGCCGAATCTCAACTTCTTCATGAACGTGCCGATCGATCCCGCCGGCAATTTCACCGTGGTCGATGGCGTCTCCAAGCCGGGCGACGCCATCGAGCTGGTCGCCGAGATGGACGTGCTGTGCCTGATCTCGAACTGTCCGCAGATCAACAACCCCTGCAACGGATTCTTTCCGACGCCGGTTCAGGTGACGATCTTCGAGCCGGAGGCGTGAGGCATGTTCAGCAAGGTCCTGATTGCCAACCGCGGCGAGATCGCCGGGCGGATCGGCAGAACATTGCGCCGCATGGGCATCTCTTCGGTCGCGGTCTATTCCGACGCCGACCGTTTCACCCGGCCGGTGCTCGACGCCGACGAGGCGGTGCGGATCGGTCCTGCGCCCGCCGCGGAGAGCTACCTCAATGTCGATGCGATCATGGCGGCGTGCCTTGCCACCGGCGCGCAGGCGGTGCATCCCGGCTACGGCTTCCTGTCGGAGAACCGCCGCTTTGCCGAGCGGCTCGCCGGGCACGGCATCAAATTCATCGGGCCGCGGCCTGAGCATCTCGACGCCTTCGGTCTCAAGCACAAGGCGCGGGAGATCGCCGAGCGCAGCGGCGTGCCGCTGCTGCCGGGCTCGGGCCTGCTGGAGACCATCGACGAGGCGGTGCAGCAGGCCGAAACGATCGGCTTCCCGGTGATGCTGAAGAGCACGGCGGGCGGCGGCGGCATCGGGATGCAGCTGTGCCACGACATGGCGACGCTGCGCGAACGCTTCGAATCGGTGCAGCGGACGGCGCGGGCAAGCTTCGGCGACGCCCGGGTCTATCTCGAGCGGTTCGTTGCGCGCGCGCGGCATATCGAGGTGCAGATCTTCGGCAATGGCAAGGGCGGCGTGGTCGCGCTCGGCGAGCGCGATTGCTCGCTGCAGCGGCGCAACCAGAAGGTCTTTGAGGAGACGCCCGCACCGGGGCTGTCCGCCGACATCCGCCGGCGGCTGCACGCGGCCGCGGTGTCGCTCGGCAAGACCGTGTCGTACGAGTCCGCCGGCACGGTGGAGTTCATCTACGACGTTGAGCGCGACGATTTCTATTTCCTCGAGGTGAACACCCGCCTGCAGGTCGAGCATCCCGTCACCGAGCAGGTCGCCGGTGTCGACATCGTCGAATGGATGATCCGGCAGGCGGCCGGCGAGGACGTGCTCGGCCAGGCGGGCGCGCTCACGCCAAAGGGCGCTGCGATCGAGGTGCGGCTCTATGCCGAGAATCCGGGCGCGGGCTTTCGCCCGAGCGCGGGCCGCCTGACGCAGGTCAGCTTTTCGCCGGATGCGCGGATCGACGGCTGGATCGAGACCGGCACCGAGGTGTCGCCGTTCTACGATCCGATGCTGGCCAAGATCATCGTTTCAGCCGAGACGCGCGAGGCCGCGATCGCGCGGCTTTCGAAAGCGCTGGACGATACGGTCGTCGCCGGCATCGAGACCAATCTCGACTATTTGCGCGCGATTGCGGCGTCCGACGTGTTCCGCAGCGGGCAGGTGGCGACGAGTGTGCTTGGCGAATTCGGCTATCGCCCCGGCACCATCGACGTTGTCGCGCCGGGCGCGCAGAGCGGGGTGCAGGAATTGCCCGGCCGGCTGCATCTCTGGCATGTCGGCGTGCCGCCGAGCGGCCCGATGGACGAACGGTCGTTTCGCCTCGCCAATCGTCTGGTCGGCAATCCGGAGACGACGACCGCACTGGAGCTGACGGTCAACGGGCCGACCTTGCGCTTCAACACCGACGCGATCGTCGCGCTCTCGGGCGCGCTGATGAAGGCATCGCTCGACGGCGCCGATGTCGCGTATGACGAGCCTCTCGCGGTACGCGCCGGCCAGACGCTCGCGATCGGCAGCATCAAGGGCCCTGGGCAGCGCACCTACCTCGCCGTGCGCGGCGGCATCGACGTGCCCGAAATTCTCGGATCGCGTGCTGTGTTTGCGCTCGGCGCCTTCGGCGGCCATGCGACGGGATCGCTGAAGGCCGGCGACGTCTTGCATATCGGTGCCGAGCCATCGGGCCTTGCGGCGCCGCGGCGCGCCACGGAACACGAGCGGCCGCAACTCACATCGGCGTGGCAGATCGGCGTCGTCTACGGCCCGCACGGCGCGCCGGATTTCTTCCTCGACGAGGATATCGAGACGCTGTTCGCGGCGAGCTACGAGGTGCATTTCAACAGCGCCCGCACCGGCGTGCGGCTGATCGGGCCGAAGCCGCGCTGGGCGCGCGCCGACGGCGGCGAGGCCGGGCTGCATCCGTCGAACATCCATGACAACGCCTATGCGGTCGGCTCGATCGACTTCACCGGCGACATGCCGATCATTCTCGGGCCCGACGGACCGAGCCTCGGCGGCTTCGTCTGTCCGGCCGTGGTCGCCCGCGACGAGCTATGGAAGGTCGGCCAGCTCCGGCCGGGCGACACCGTCCGCTTCGTGCCGGTCAAACGCGACGATCCGGTGGCCGGCCCCACGGTGCTGCGCGCGCCTGAGCTCGGATCGGCGATCGTCGGTCGGAATGACGCCGGCCCGATTCCGGTGGTCTATCGCCGCGCCGGCGACGACAATTTGCTGGTCGAGTATGGCCCGATGGAGCTCGACATCGCGCTGCGGCTGCGCGTGCATGTGCTGGCGCAGGCGCTGGAAGAGGCGAAGCTCAGTGGCCTGATCGATCTGACGCCCGGCATCCGCTCGCTGCAGATCCATTATGACGGCACCGCGTTGTCGCGAACGAAGCTGCTCGACGTGCTCAGGCGGATCGAGCGCGAATTGCCGCCGGTCGACGCGATGCGGGTGCCGAGCCGCACCGTGCATCTGCCGCTGTCGTGGCGCGATCCGGAGGCCGAGCTTGCGATGCGCAAATATCAGGAGTTGGTGCGCGCCGATGCGCCATGGTGTCCGTCGAATGTCGAGTTCATCCGGCGCATCAACGGACTTGCGAGCGAGGACGATGTCCGCCGCATCGTGTTCGACGCGGATTATTTCGTGCTCGGCCTCGGCGACGTCTATCTCGGCGCGCCGGTGGCGACGCCGCTCGACCCGCGGCATCGGCTGGTGACCACGAAGTACAACCCGGCGCGGACCTGGACGCCGGAGAACGCGGTCGGCATCGGCGGCGCCTATATGTGCATCTACGGCATGGAAGGGCCGGGCGGCTACCAGCTGTTCGGCCGTACCATCCAGGTCTGGAACACCTGGCGCACCACGCGGGTGTTCGAGCCGGGCCATCCCTGGCTGCTGCGGTTCTTCGACAAGATCCGCTTCTTCCCGGTCGACGCCGATGAACTCCTCGACGCCCGCGCCGCGTTCCCGCACGGGCAGTATGACATCAGGATCGAAGAGGGCGAGTTCTCCTACGCCGACTATGCCAGGACACTGGCCGACGCCAAGCCGTCAATCGCCGCGTTCAAGGCAACGCAGCAGGCCGCGTTCGACGCCGAGCGCCAGCGCTGGCGCGAGATGAAGCTCGACGAGGCGCCGGCTGAAACGATCGATGCGGCAGCCGCCGCGACGGGGATTCCCGACGGTCAGATCGGCGCGTTCTCCGAAGTGCCCGGCAACATCTGGAAGGTGCTGGTCGAGGAAGGCGCCAAGGTCGCGGCCGGCGACGTGCTGGCCGTCATCGAGTCCATGAAGATGGAGATCTCCGTGCACGCACCCGCGGCGGGCCGCATCGCCTCGGTGCCGGTGAAGCCCGGCCAGACGCTGCGCGCGGGCGATGTGGTGGCGTTGCTCCGGCCGGGCTAGCGCGGCTACAGCCGCGCTTAGTCCTTGGGATCGGCCGGTGGGACGAGCGGAGTGGGCGTCTCGACTTCTTTCTCCACCCGCTGCCGGCCTTGATGATCAATTGACGCGTTTTGCCTTAACATCCGATCGATCTTCATCCTCACGCGGCGTGCCGCCAGCAATCCCAGGACCGCCTGAACCGTTCCCGAGAAGTTGCGATCGCCGATGGAGAACGAGTAACGCCAGGTGCCGGCGGTCTCGCCTTCAATGATCGTGTAATGAATTGAACGATGAATGCCGCTATGCTGGGCAGGTGTTTGTCCAACCACGACCTAGCTCATATGGCTGTTCGCTTGGGCACCAATCGCCTGTCCCAGCGAATTTGCATGCTTGACCAAGCCCATGACGCGTTCGCCCCTGCGCGGGCCCATTGGAAGCTGACTGCCGTCGTTTCAAGGCAGAAATGGAGTGGCCGCGGAGCAATCGGCTAGACGATTTGCTCCCGTTGCGTCTTGTGATCCTGGGTCGTTAAATTGCGAGATGGTGTCAGACCGGATGCCTCGTACCCATGAGCTCGTTTGACATAGGTCAAAATACGATCCCGGAAGCTCCCGACGTTGAGCCACGAACACAGTTCGGTGCCGAATGAAAGCCGCCACACGCGTTGCTAGCGCCTTGCCGTCGATACCGAGCTCTGCCGGGGGAATCGCGCGTCTCGCATGTGCCCGGCTGCGCGATGCGCAGGTTGATCCGGTCCCGATCGTGTCAGCTGCAGGCCTGGAAATCGACGACGTCGAGGACCACAAGCGCCGCATCGATGCACGAGCGCAGGTCAGGCTGCTCGAACTCGCCGCAAGGGAATTGCAGGACGACTGCTTCGGACTCCATCTGGCTCAAGGCTTCGAGCTGGGCGAGATCGGGCTTCTGTACTACGTCATGGCTTCATCGGAGCATCTCGTTGACGCCTTGCAAATCGGCGGACGCTACTGCGCGATCAACAACGAGGGTGTGCGGTTGCGAAGCTCTCTGGATCGCGGCTTCGCCATCGGGTTCGAATATGTCAACATCGATCGGTCGTCGGATCGTCACCATGCGGAATTCTGGCTGGTTGCGCTGATCCGTATTTGCCGCGCACTGACTGACGGCAGGCTGGTCCCAAAGCAAATCAAGTTGAAGCACTCCAGACGAGAAACGCCGTCGGATGTGCGATCTCTTCTTGGATGCGAGATCGAATTTGCAGCGGACAGCGACGAGCTTTTGTTTCCGTCCCGGATCGGCGCATTGCCTGTCGTGGGGGCCGATTTGCATCTCAACAGGATGTTGCTTCAATATGCCGACGAAGCGCTTCTTAACCGGGCACCGAGACGAAGCAGCGTGCAGTCACGCGTCGAAGGACACATCGCCCAGTTGCTTCCGCACGGCAAAGCCAATGCCGAGGCGGTCGCGCGTCGTCTTGGCATGAGCCGGAGAACTCTCGCTCGCGCATTGTCGTCGGAGGGGGTGGACTTCTCAGACGTTCTCAAGGCGTTTCGAATTGCCCTTGCCCGCCATTACCTCGAAGATGAGGAGCTGCCGATTTCCAAGATCGCATGGCTATTGGGCTACAGCGAGGTCTCTTCCTTCACGCATGCGTTCGTCCGCTGGACCGGCCTCACGCCGAGGGCCTATCGCAGCTCGAATGGCGATCGGTGATGGGCTGACACCAGCTCTCAACTAGCTGGCACAGACGAGCAAGACCTGGCGGAGCGTACTCCGCTAGGGCAGTCCCATGCAGTCGAACCTCTTTTCCCAGCTCGCGTGTCGCTGTCGCCGCGCTTCGACCGTGGTTTTCGGCCCCATGACCGGGGACGACTGGCTATTCCTGGCTTCGATAATTTGTTTCCACAGTCTCTTGGTCGCGCTGGTCTGGGTCGTGTTCGCGAACTGACTGATGGCGCTGCTACGTCGACGTTCGATTGCTTCGTCGATCGCCGTCACCCGCCTCACACCTCGAGCCATTCCTCGCGAACGGCGGCATTGCTCTTGAGCTGGTCGGGGGTGCCTTCGAACACCACGCGGCCGTGGCCCATGATGTAGACCCGGTTCGAGATCTTCATCGCGATCGACAGCTTCTGCTCGACGAGGAGAATCGCAACGCCGGCTTTCGCGATCCGCGCGATCAGCTCGCCGACCTGCTGCACGATCAGCGGCGCCAGGCCTTCGGTCGGCTCGTCGATCATCATCAATTCGGGGTCGCCGAGCAGCGTGCGGCAGGTGGTCAGCATCTGCTTCTCGCCGCCTGACAGCACGCCCGCCGGCGTGTCGGCGCGCGCGGCGAGGTTCGGGAACATGTCGAGCATCTCCTGCAGCCGCCACTTGCCGGGGCGGCGCGGGTCCTTGATGCCGAGGATCAGGTTCTGGCGAACCGTCAGGCTCGGGAAGATGTCGCGATGCTCCGGCACATAGCCGAGCCCGAGGCGTGCGATCTTGTGGCTCGGCAGGCCCGCGATATCCTGGCCCTTGAAGCGGATGGTGCCCTGCGGCGGCACCTCGCCCATGATCGCCTTGACGGTGGTGGAGCGGCCGACGCCGTTGCGCCCCAATAGGCTGACGACCTCGCCGGCCGCGATGTCGAGATCGACGCCCTGCAGGATGTGGCTCTTGCCGTAATAGGCGTGAAGATTCCTGACCTCGAGCATCAGTCGACCTCCTCGCCGAGATAGGCTTCCTTGACCTTCGGGTTGCCGCGGATCTCCTCCGGCGTGCCGGAGGCGATGATGTGGCCGTAGACCAAGACCGAGATGCGGTCGGCGAGGCCGAACACCACGCTCATGTCGTGCTCGACGATCACGAGCGTGCGCCCCTCGGTGAGGCGGCGGATCAGCGCGACGGCGCGCTCGGTCTCGGCGTGGCTCATGCCCGCGGTCGGTTCGTCCAGCATGATGACGCTGGCGCCGCCCGCGATCGTGATGCCGATCTCGAGCTCGCGCTGCTCGGCATAGGTCAAGAGGCCCGCCGGCACGTCGCGGCGGTGGCTGAGATGGATGTCGTCGAGGATCTGCGCGGTGCGCTGCTTCACCTCGGGCAGATTGTCGACGTTCTTCCAGAACGCGTAGCGGTGGCCAGTCGCCCACAGCACGGCGCAGCGGACGTTCTCCCACACCGTCATGCGGGCGAACACGTTGGTGACCTGGAACGAGCGCGACAGCCCGCGCCGGTTGATCTCGAAGGGCCGCAAGCCCGAGGTCACCTCGCCGTTGAGGCGGATCTCGCCGGAGGTCGGCTTGATGTGGCCGCTGATCAGGCTGAACGTCGTCGACTTGCCGGCGCCGTTGGGGCCGATGATGGCGTGACGTTCGCCCTTGGCGACGCTCAGGTTGAGATCGCGGATGATGGCGACATTGCCGAAGCTCTTCTCGACGGCGTTGACTTGGATGGCAGCGGTCATGCGAGATACCCCCGGTCACGGGCCACCGTCGCGGCGCGGTCCCAGGCTTCCGCAACGCGCCGCCAGGTGATGCGCGCGACCAGGAAGCCGCCGACGAGCAGGACCGCCGCGGCCGCCCAGGTCGTCGGCGCCGTGGCGACGAAGGGAACGCCGAGCAGGTTGATCACATCGCCGCCCGAGAAGCGCGCAACGGTTTCGATGGTCAGGATGATGCCGAGCGCCAGCGCCAGCGTCGGGATCGTCGCGACCAGATAGGACGGGATCACGGTGCCGAGGGTTCCGGCGCGGATCAGCGGGCGGTGCTTCATCAGGATGCCGGCGATGCCGCCGGGTGCGAACATCACGATGCCGATGAAGATGATGCCGAAATAGAGCTGCCAGACCGAGGTGACGCTGGTCAGCCCGAGCTGCAGATAGGTCACCAGGATGGCGCCGAGGATCGGACCGAAGAAATAGGCGGTGCCGCCGATGAACGCGGAGAACAGCACGAGGCCCGACTGCGTCGCGCCGAGATAGGCCGAGTTGGCGATCTCGAAATTGATCGCGGCGAGTCCGCCGGCGATGCCGGCGAAGAAGCCGGCGAACATGTAGGCGAGATAGCGCACCACATGCGGATCGTAGCCGATGAACTCGACGCGCTCCGGATTGTCGCGCACCGCGTTGCAGATCCGCCCGAGCGGCGTGCGGGTCAGCGCATACATCGCGATCGCCGACACCATCACCCAGAACGCGATCAGGTAATAGACCTGGATCTGCGGCCCGAAGGTCCAGCCGAACATCGGCATCAGCGAGGTGCGGTCGGTGGTGATGCCGGATTCGCCGCCGAACACGCTACGCAGGATCAGCGACGACGAGGCGACCAGCTCGCCGATGCCAAGCGAGATCATCGCGAACACGGTGCCGGCGCGCTTGGTCATCACCCAGCCGACGAGGAGGGCGAACGCCATGCCGCCGATGCCGCCGACTAGCGGGATCACCGGCAGCGGGATCGGCCAGTTGTGGCTCGCGACCGCGTTCATGACATGCACGGCGAGGAAACCGCCGAGGCCGTACTGCACCGCGTGTCCGAACGACAGCAGCCCGGTCTGGCCGAGCAGGATGTTGTAGGACAGCGCAAAGATGATCGCGATGCCGATCAGGCTGAAGGAGGTCAGCGAGCCGCCGGTGCCGAACACCAGCGGCAGCACGACCAGCGCGACCGCGGCGAGCAGCCAGACACCATAGAAGCTCAAGGCGCTGCCGGGCTCCTGCTTGGCCGCAGCGATGGAGGGCGTGGAAGCGTTGCTCATGACTCGCGCGTTCCCAATAGGCCCATGGGGCGGAAGATCAGGACCAGCACCAGCAGCACATAAGGCAGGATCGGCGCGATCTGCGCGATCGTGACGTTCCAGATGTCCGTGAGCGGCGAGGGGCCGAGGCTCGGATCGAGCGGGCCGAACACGCTGGCGAGCGAGCCGTTCAAAGCAACTGCAAAGGTCTGGATCAAGCCGATCAGGAGCGAAGCGATGAAGGCGCCGGGCAGCGAGCCGAGGCCGCCGAACACGATGACGACGAACAGGATCGGGCCGAGCAGCGCGGCCATGTCGGACTGCGTCACCAGCGAGGGACCGGCGATGACGCCGGCGAGACCCGCAAGGGCACTGCCGACGCCGAACACCAGCATGAACACGCGTCCGACATTGTGGCCGAGATGGCCGACCATGCTCGGATGGGTCAGCGCGGCCTGCACGATCAGGCCGACGCGCGTCTTCTTCAAGGTGACCAGCAGCGCGATGAAGATCACGACCGAGATCACCAGCATGAAGATCTTGTAGGCGGGGTAATTGGTGGAGAACACGGTGAAGGCCGGGAAGTCGAGCGCCGCCGGGACGCGGTAGTCGACCGGGCTCTTGCCCCAGATCATCGAGACGATCTCTTCGATCGCGAAGGCTAAACCAAAGGTCAGCAGCAGTTCGGCGACATGGCCGTGCTTGTGGGTGTTGCGCAGACCGTAGCGCTCGACCGCCATGCCGACCGCGCCGACTAGCAGCGGCGCCAGCACCAGGGCTGGCCAGAATCCGATCCAGCGGGTGAGCTGAAAGCCGAAGAACGCGCCGAGCATGTAGAAGCTGGCATGCGCGAAGTTCAGCACGCCCATCATGCTGAAGATGACGGTGAGCCCGCTGGACAACAGGAACAGCAGCATGCCGAACAGGACGCCGTTGAGCGTCGAGATGACGATCAGCTCAGCCACGGCGCACTCGCTTGAGACTGGAACGGTTCACGTGATCAAAGACCTGTCGAAGGAAAGGAGCTTACCCGTCATTCCGGGGCGCGCGCGTCAGCGGGCGAACCCGGAATCTCGAGATTCCGGGTCTGGTGCTTGCGCACCATCCCGGAATGACTGATGCGGCCGATCAGGGCCGCTTCATGTTGCAGGTGGTCGGAAGCATCGTCTGCGCGGTGTCGATCTTGGACACGATGCGCCAGCCCCAGCCGGTGTTTTCCTCGTCGAACGGCTCCTTGGTCTTGTCGGCCAGCGCGCCGAACGAGGAGATGTAGATCGGCTGGAAGAACTGGTGGTCGTCCTTGCGGATGAAGCCCTCGCCGCCGTCGAACACTTCGAACTTCATGCCTTCGAGTGCGGCCGCGACCTTCACCGGATCGATCGAATTGGCCTTCTCGGCGGCCGCCTTGAACATCCGCATCTCGTTGACCGCGCGCGGATACCAGACGGAAATGCCGGTCTTGGCGCGGAAGTCCTTCTCGAAATCCATCGCCGCCTTGTTGCCGGAGTTCGGGACGCCTTCGCTGATCTGGAACACCTGGCCCTCGAGGCCGGCCTGCTTGACTGCGGTCGGTCCGCCGGCGCCGCCGGCATAATAGGTGTACCAGTTGACCTTGAGGCCGGCGTCAGCCGCCGCCTTCAGCAGCAGCGCGAAGTCCTGGCCCCAGTTGCCGGTCACGACGGTGTCGGCGCCGGACGCCTTGATCTTGGCGATGTAGGGCGAGAAGTCGGTGACTTTGAGCATCGGGTGCAGTTCGTCGCCGACGACCTGGATATCCGGCCGCTTTTCGCCCAGCATCTTGCGCGCCGTGGTGCGCACCGACTGGCCGAACGAATAGTCCATGTTGATCAGGTAGACCTTCTTGATGGACGGCTGGCCCTTCATGTAGTTGGTCAGCGCTTCCATCTTGATGTCCGAGTTCGCATCCCAGCGGAAGTGCCAGTAGCTGCACTTCTCGTTGGTCATCGCCGGATCGACCGCGGCGTAGTTGAAGTAGAGCACTTCCTTGCCGGGGTTGCGCGAATTGTGCTTGGTGACGAAGTCTTCCAGCGCCGCGCCGACCGACGAGCCGTTGCCCTGGGTGATGTAGTGGACGCCGGCGTCGACCGCCTTCTGCGCCTGCACCAGGCTTTCCTGCGGATTGGTCTTGTTGTCGAGTGGGACGATCTCGACCTTGTGGCCGAGGATGCCGCCCTTGGCGTTCAACTCGTCGGCGAGATACTGAAACGTCTTCAGGCCGCCTTCGCCAACGCTGGCGCCGCCGCCGGAGAGCGGATCGATATAGCCGATCTTGATGGATTCCTGCGCGGACGCCGCGCCTCCCAACACCGTCAGCGCTGCCGCGGCGGCAACGATCAGCCTATGCATTCTGCGTTCTCCCTTGCTCGTGTTTCTTGATCTTTAGCGATCGAGGCCGTCTCATAACCCCAATCGCCGAGCCTTCGCAACTTTCGCTTTGAATACTGCGTCAAGTTTTAGCAGAAGGTATCATGATGTTATAGGCCATATGTCGCCGGAATCGGGCGCAGTTTTGAATTACAGGTAAACTTTTGGATGGGGCTCACGCTTATTCTCGGTTCCGAACCGGCGTCGTCCGTCTCCAAAACCTCCCCTTGAAAAGGGGAGGTCGCTTCGCTCGTTAGAGCGAAGCGGGTGGGGATCGGCTGTCTCCACTTGGAGCGTCGCCTGCGGCTGACCCCCATCCCGACCTTCCCCCTTTCAGGGGGAAGGGGAAACCGGGATCGCTACCGTGGCGGATCTAGCCTGGATGTCGGCGCGGCTTGAGGCCCGCGAGGAACAGCCGCGCGAAATGATCGGCGATCTCGGCTGGAGACCAGTCACGCCTGGTCTTGAACCAGATCGGATACCAGTGGCCCATTCCGGTGAGAATGCGCTCCGCGAAATAGGTATCGATGCGGCGGAAACGGCCCTCGTCGACCCAGCGCTGATAGCTGTTCTGGTCTTGTCGGATCGTCGCCAGCACGTCTCCGACATAGGCTTTTCGGTCTGCGTCGTTGAGATAGTTGATGTTGTGGTAGGTCGCCTTTGGGCCGCAGGGCGTGTCGTGCAGCATCAACAGCAGGCGAATTCGCTGAACGATGTGATCGAATGCTCCAAGGCTGTGCTCTTGCAGATGCTCGCGAATGCTGACCTCGCCGGCGAGCCCGCGTCGCAGGCAGGCCAGCAGCAGGCTCTCTTTTTCACTGAAGTGATAGTAGATGCCGGCGCGCGTCATGCCCGCATCCACGGCGATGCTCTCGAGCGACGTGCCCGAGGCGCCCCTTCGGTTGAAACTGTCGGAAGCAATCGACAGCATCCTGTCGAACTTGGCGGCCCGCTTGTTCAACGCTGCGCGAGCCTCGAGAAAAGGGGCGAGGCTGAGCGGCTCGGGCATTTTGGGGAGCGCGATCTCGCGCCGGTAGACGCCATGCGTGATGATGTCGTCGATGGCATCGATCGCCTGTTGCCGCGTGTAGTAGTCGCGTTCGGACAGCCAGAACGGAACCCAGTCGAGGATGGAGATCAGCGCCACCGCCGTGAGCAGCGGCTCGTCGCAGGCGATCGAGCCGTCCGCCACGCCCCGATCGAGGATGTCCGCCAGCAGCGCGGCGTTCTGCCAGCGCTTGGCATGGACCTCGCTGCTGTAGGGCGCGGCCAGCGCATCGATATCGCTGAACAGGATCATGCGCTGGCCTTCGGGCCTCAGCCTGCCGCGCACGAAGCGCCTGATGATCTCGAGCCCGTCGATGCCGGGCTCGGCGGCCGCCTCGATCTCGTGGCGATAGATCGCAAGGCCGCGCAGATAGCAGTGGAAGATCAGATCTTCCTTGTCGCGGAAATAGTGATACAGCGCGCCCGGCACGGCCTGCACCGATGCTGCGACCTGCTCCATCGTCACGTTGGCATAGGAGTGGCGGGCAAACAGCCGGGAAGCTGAGACGAGGATTTCTTCAGCCCGATCCGTCGGGTCGGCGGCGACTTGCAAGCTCGAATGCCCTTCTTAACCGCGGAACGAAAGTCCGCACGCGAGATAATCCCCTTGGCAGCCGCTTGTCGATCTGCGATAGACGGTGGCATACCATACACCAGCGGTCTTGATTGTCTGGTGATTTGGCGACCGTCGGCCCGTGGATGCGGGACGGCCAATATCGACCGGGCATCGGTTCGGCAGCAGCTTCGGACAGGATTTTGGAGAGCAAGCCTTTCGCGAGAAGGGCTATTGGAGAGAGCATGGCGCGCAACATTCTGATTTTGGGAGCTTCCTACGGCTCCCTGCTGGGAACCAAGCTGTTGATGGCGGGTCACAACGTGTCCCTGGTGTGCCGGAAGAACACCGCCGACCTGATCAACCGCGAAGGCACCGAGGTGCGGATCAAGCTGCGCGACGAGAAGGAGCACCGCTCGATCTTCTCGCGCGATCTGCCGGGCAAGCTCGACGCCGTCACGCCTGCCGATGTCGACGTCTCGCGCTACGACATGGTCGGCCTTGCGATGCAGGAGCCGCAATACACCAATCACACGGTTCGCGTGCTGATGATCAAGATCGCGGCGGCGAAGCTGCCCTGCCTGTCGATCATGAACATGCCGCCGTTGCCGTATCTGAAGCGGATCCCCGCACTCGCCGGCATGGACCTCGAGGAGGCCTACACCAACGCGCAGGTGTGGGAGCGCTTCGAGCCGGGCCTCGTCACGCTGTGTTCGCCCGATCCGCAGGCCTTCCGTCCGCCGGAGGAGAAGGCCAATGTGCTGCATGTCGGCCTGCCGACCAACTTCAAGGCCTCCGCCTTCGCCGACGACAAGCACAACAAGGTGCTGCGCGAGCTCGAAGCCGACATCGACGCGGTGACGCTCGACGGCCAGGACGTTCCGGTGAAGCTGAAGGTGTTCGATTCGCTGTTCGTGCCGCTGGCGAAGTGGTCGATGCTGCTGACCGGCAACTATCGCTGCATCACGCCGACTGAGCCGCAATCGATCCGCGATGCTGTGCATGGCGACCTGACGCGCTCGCAGGCGATCTATGACCACGTCGACGGCATCGCGCGCAAGCTCGGCGCCGACCCCGCGGACCAGGTGCCGTTCGCGAAATACGCCAAGGCCGCGGAAAGCCTGCTCAAGCCGTCATCGGCGGCCCGCGCGGTCGCCGCCGGCGCGCCCTTCATCGAGCGCGTCGACCTGCTGGTGAAGCTGATCTCGCATCAGCTCGGCACGCCGAGCGCCGAGATCGACCGCACGGTCGAGACCGTCGATCAGAAGCTGAACGAGAAGATCGTGCAGGGCGGCTCCGGCGCGGAGTAACCGAATGCGTTGATGGCGGGGGCAGGAACGCCCTCGCCATGCATCGGCGATCTGCAATGCACGCAATCGCGGTTGCCGGACGCATGGCTCGACCTGTCCAGATGAGGTAGACTCGCTCAGCTGCGGTTGGGAGCAACGGACATGCCGAGCAAATCGCTTCCTCTCCTTGCAATCTACGGCGACCTCGATCGCGCACGCGACATCATGCGTGCCTGGCAGCCGCTCGATCACCTCTCCCCCGAAGACGCCGAGATCGTCGTGAAGGCGATCGCCGAGGGCATCGCGCGCGGGCGCCGGCACGGGATCGAGATGGGACAGTGTCATCAGGCGGCGTAAAGCCGCTAGCCCTCATGTGTCACGGCAAGGATCGTCACCGAACGCGTCTGCTGGCTCGGCGTCTGAAAATCGATCGTCTGGCCGACCGACAATCCGATCAGCGCGGCACCGACCGGCGTCAGCACCGAGATGCGCCGCAGCGCGATGTCGGCTTCGTGCGGATAGACGAGCACGACCTCCCTGACGTCGCCGGTCTCGTCGTCGCGGTAGCGCACAAGCGAGCCCATGCGGACCACGTCATGCAAGCGATCGGCATCGTCGGCGACCAGCTGGGCGCGGTCCGTCTCGCGTGCGAGGAACTGGGCGACGCGGGGAAACACCGCCATGCTGGAATCGGCCAGCGCGCTGAGGCGATGCGCCTCGCTCGCGGTGATCACGATCGGCGGCAATGCCGGGGCGGTAAAGCTGTTCTGAATGGTTCGGGTCATGTGGGTTGATCTTTGCGGTTGATCGGAGGCGCACGAGCGCCGGCGCGCGGACATCTCGCGACGCGACGGACTGAAATGATTTGGTGACGTAGAGGAATCCGGACGGCGCGCGATCGCCGGCCGGCTAATTGCCTGCGTGCAGACGTCCGGCGCGCAATTCGCGGCGCGCAATACGGGTGTCGATGCGGAGCGTGTCGATCATGGCATTATCAACATAGCCGCTGGCGACGTCGCATCCATTGCGGCGAAAGCGCGCACATCGCCGCGTGGAACGAGACGCCATCGCCGCAAGCAGAGCGTCAGGGCTGTCCGATGCCGGACAGGCCGAGCACCGCGCCGGCGGCGAGCGCGACAAGCGGATGGATGCGCGTCGTGGTGGTGGCGATCGCGACGCCAGTCGCGATCAGGATGGTGCCCCAGCTCGAGGCCGATGCGTGGGTGATGACGATGGCGCTGGCCGTGACGAGCCCGGCGGTGACCGGAACCAGCCCCGCCTGCACGGTGCGGCGCCAGGGCCGGTCCTTGAAGCGTTCCCAGAGCCGCAGCGCGAAGCCTGTCACCAGCGACGACGGCCCGAACTTGGCGAGCGATGTCACCAGCACGCCGGAGAAGCCCGCGACATGCCAGCCGACCAGCGGCACCACCATCATGTTCGGCCCGGGTGCTGCCTGCGCCAGCGCGAACAGCGCGCCGAATTCCTGCGCCGTCATCCAGTGATGGACGTCGACCACCTGACGCTGCATCTCCGGCAGGATGGTGTTGCCGCCGCCGAAGGCGAGCAACGACAGCTCGGCGAAGATCAGCGCGAGCGTGACGAGGGTTGCGCTCATGACGCCTGCCTCGACCGGAGAACAATGCTGAGCGGCGCGAGCGTCAGCAGGGTCGGCAGCAGCGGCAAGCGGAACACGGCGATCGCCAGCACGCACAGCGCGCCGATGAAGAGGCCGAGCACATCGCGCCGCAGCGGCCAGGCGATCTTGATCGCGGTGGAAATCAGCAACCCGGCTGCTGCGGCGGCGAGGCCACCGAATAGATGACGGACGACCGGGTCGTCGGCGAAGCGGCCATAGATCACACCAAGGCCGATCACGACCGCGGTCGGCACCGCGATCAGGCCGAGGATCGCTGCGAATGCGCCGGGAATGCCGCGAAACTTCAGCCCGACCGCGACCGACATGTTGATGATGTTGCCGCCGGGCAGGAACTGGCACAGCCCGAGCAGGTCGGTGAACTCCGCGCCGGTGAGCCAGCCGCGCTTCTCCACCATCATGTGGCGCGCCAGCGGCAGCACGCCGCCGAAGCCGGTCAGTCCGAGGATGAAGAAGCCCGTGAACAACTCGCCGACGTCAGGTGCGTGATGCTTAGTGGTTTGCGCGGCGGGGATGGCGTCCATCGGCGGGGCGGCTCCGGTTCGATTTGTTGTTGAGCCGACTCTAGTTGGCCGCGTGCCAAATATCCAATATATGGATATGCGAATTTGCATATCTATTGCATATGGATTGCCCTGATGATCGAACTGCGCCATCTCCGCTATGCCGTCGCGGTCGCCGAGGAAGGCCATATCACTCGCGCCGCCGCGCGGCTCGGCATTCAGCAGCCGCCGCTGAGCCAGCAGATCCGCGCCCTGGAAGTCGCGATCGGCGCCCCGCTGTTTCGCCGGCAGCCGCGCGGGGTCGAGCTGACCGCGGCCGGCCGTGCCTTCGTCGGCAAGGCGCGCGCGATCCTGCGCGACGCCGACCTCGCGGTTGAAGCCGCGCGCCGCGCGAGCCGCGGCCAGGAGGGCCAGCTTGCGATCGGCTTCACCTCTTCGGCCGCCTTCCATCCTTTCGTCACCGGCGTGATGCGCGAAATGCGCGAGCGCGCGCCGGCGATCACGCTGTCGCTCGAGGAGGCCTCGACCGGCGAGCTGATCGCGGCCGTCGAGGCCGATCGGCTCGATGCCGCATTCGTGCGTGCGCCAGGCGAGCGGCTGGAGAACCTCACGATCACGCATCTGCTCGACGAGGAGATGGTGGTCGCATTGCCGGACCATCATCCGCGCGCCCGCAAGGACACCAGCCGGCGGACTTCGCTGGCCTCGCTCGCCGACGAGCCGCTGATCCTCTACCGCCGTCCGACCGGGCCCGGCCTCTATGACAGCATCATTGCGGCCTGTCGCGCCGCGGGCTTCAGCCCGAAGGTGGCGCAGGAGGCGACGCGGATGGTGTCGACGCTCAGCCTGGTCGCGGCGGGGCTCGGCATTTCGATCGTGCCGGAATCGATGGCGCGGCTCGAGACCGCCGGCGTGTCCTATCTCCGCCTCGACCGCGCCACCGGCCTCGTCGCGCCGCTCGCGCTGGCGCGCAAGAAGGGCCCCGCCGCCGGCACGCTTGGCCGTCTGCTCGGGATCGTGACGCGACGGGTGAAGGACCGTGCCGGCGGCTAGTGGAGTCTGCGCGACGAGGCTGAACGTCGCCGCTGCCGCTGGTGGCGCGGAATGTGGGGAGTTTGGCGAACGCGCATATCCGGGCGCGGTTAGACAGCTCCATCAAACTCGATTGCCGGCGCACGGATCGCAACAGCCTGGTTGCGACCGGAGGCTTCGGGTTCAATCAACACCGCGAAAGGCATTTCCAATGGCGCGTTTTCCTGTCCATACGCTCGAGTCTGCCCCCGAAGCCTCGAGGTCTACTTTGCGCGAGGTCGAGGCGCGGTTTGGCATGATCCCGAACCTTGCGGCGGCGATGGCGACCTCGCCCGTGCTGATCCAGAGCTTCATCGGCATCTTCGACAAGGTTCACGGCGGCAGCTTCACCGAGCAGCAGATCCAGACCGTGCTGCTCACCGACGCGGTGACCAATGGCTGCGCCTGGGCGGTCGCGCTGCATTCCGCGCTCGGCTTGCAGGCTGGGCTCGATCCGGCCGATGTCGACGCGATGCGTGCCGGCCGCTCGCCTGCCGACAAGACGCTCGGCGCGCTCTCGACGCTGGCGCGGTCGCTGATCGAAAAGCGTGGGCGGCTCGACGACGAGGAGATCGAACGATTCCTGGCAGCCGGGTTCTACAAGGATCTCGTGCTTGAGGTGATCACCATCGTGGCGGCGTCGACCATCACCAACTACACCGGCAGCGTCACCAATCCGCCGCTGGAGGCGGCGTTGCAGGAATATGCCTGGAACGGCTGAGACGGTCTCGCCTAGCGTCAATCATTGCACGTCGACCGCGCGGCCGGCCGTGCACGTCAGAGCGCAAACCTGGCGCGATAGTCCTGCGGCGTGGTCGACAGCAGGCGCAGGAAGCTGCGCCGCATCGTTTCCTCCGACCCGAAGCCGCAGCGCTGTGAGATGCGCTTGATCGGCAGGCGCGTTTCCGAGAGCAGATGCCGCGCGCCCTCGACCCGGAGCCGCTCGATTGCGCGTGCCGGCGTCAAGCCGGTCGCTTCGGCGTAATGGCGGCTGAAGCTGCGCTCGCTCATGCCGGCCTGTTTCGCCAGCGTCGACAGCGAGAGGTCGCCGGCCAGATGGTTGCTGATCCAGTCGTGCAGCGCGCTGAACCTGTCGTCGGTGGCTTGCAGCGACAGGATTTCGCTGAATTGCGCCTGTCCGCCCGGCCGCTTGAAGAACACCACGAGATAGCGGGCGACGGCAAGCGCCGCCGTGCGGCCGAGATCCTCCTCCAGCAGCGCCAGCGCCAGATCGATGCCGGAGGTGACGCCGGCCGACGTCCAGAACGAACCGTCGCGCACGAAGATCGGATCGGGCTCGACGCGGACATCGGGAAAACGCTCGGCGAGCTCTGCGCAAAATCCCCAATGGGTCGCGGCACGCCGGCCATCGAGCACGCCCGATGCGGCGAGCAGGAACGCGCCGGTGCAGACCGATGCGGTGCGGCGCGCCTGCCCGGCGCGCTCGCGTACCCAGTCCACCAGGACGGGATCGGCCGTCGCGGCGTTGACGCCGTCGCCGCCCGGAATCACCAGCGTGTCGACCGCGGTGTCGATGGCGGGCAGCGGATGCACCGCGAGCCCGACGCCGGCGGATGACTCAACGTTCGGGCCATCCTTTGCAACGACGCGGACTTCATATGGCTCGGCGTTGCCAGCCTTGGCCGCCAGCGCATTGGCGGACGCGAACACCTGCAATGGCCCGGTGACGTCGAGCAATTGCACAGCCGGATATGCCAGCACTTCGATCGAGCGGCGGCGGTTTGGCGAAAAACGTGGGCTGGTTGGCGTCATCGCCGAAACCTGCCGCGCTAGATTCGCTTTGTCCATAGCGCAAGGAAAGTTCGAGGGAAGTTCGATGATTGCTCACGATGTTCATCTCCGGATCGGTTCGCTGCTGTTCGAAGGCGTCGATCAAATCGATTTGACCGGGCCGTTCGAGGTGCTGTCGCGGATTCCGAATTCGACCTACCGCATCTACGGCAAGACCGCCGATCCCGTCCGCGACATCAAGGGATTGCGGCTGACACCGGATGCGACGCTGGCCGATGCGCCGCCGCTCGACGTGCTGCATGTGCCGGGCGGCTTTGGTCAGCAAGCCCTGATGGAGGACACGGAGGTGCTCGGCTGGATCAACCGGCAGGCGGCGGGGGCATGCCGTATCTTCTCGGTTTGCACGGGCGCGCTGATCTGCGGAGCGGCCGGCCTGCTGAAGGGACGCAGGGCGACGACGCATTGGGCGTCGTTTCATCTGCTGCCGTTGTTCGGCGCTACGCCCGTGAACCAGCGCGTGGTGGTGGACGGAAGCTTCGTCTTTGCCGCCGGAGTCACGGCAGGCATCGATGGCGCATTGCGGCTCGCGGCTGAACTGCGCGGCGACGATGCCGCGCGCGCGATCCAGCTCTATATGGTGTATGCGCCGGAGCCGCCGTTCGACAGCGGCACGCCGGAGACCGCGCCACCCGAAATCCTGCAGCAGTCGCGCCAGGCCGTGCGCGCGATCACGGAGCAGCGGGAAGAGACTGCGCGCCGTGTCGCGGCGAGGCTGGGCGTCGCCGTGCAGGGAGATTGAGTGGGGCTAATTTCCCGGCTCGAAGCTGCAGTCGGCGCCGCCGCCGGCCTTGTCGTTGATCACTTTCGGATCGAGCGTGCAGGACAGTTTCGACAGCGTCTCGTAGATCGTGCCGGCGGCGCCGTCGGGCGGCACGCCGGCGAGCGCTTCGGTGGCGAAGATCGCGTTGGCTTCGCTGCCCTTCACGGTGTGGGTGTTGCCGCCGAAGGTCAGCGCGCAGGAACGCGAGGTGATGTCGACATTGCTGGCGCGGCAGACCACCTTGTCGGCGGTGACGATGATCTTGCTGGCATAGGAGACATTGCTGTCGCCGTTGAAGAATGCGGCGACCGCCTTCTTCTCCTTGGCCGGCAGCGGCAAGTAGGGCGCCACCACGCCGGCGAGCGCCAGCGCGACCGAGCCGGAGGTGGTCGCAGGCGCGGCCCAGGCGGCCGACGAGGCCAGCGACATTGAACATGCGAGGATCGTCAGTCGGCCCAGTCTCATTCCCGTCTCCCGGTGCCCGCGCTTTCCGCGGCGCGGAATCGCTAGCATGTCGCGTGACTTCAAGGGGTGACGCCATTCACACGCGATCCCGCAACTTCGCGTGAGGCGCGGATGCGCACAGGGCAGGGCGGCCCCGCGTGGACCCGCTTGCACGATCGCGCCATCGGCGTCACAGTCCGATCCGTGGCAGCGATGCCGCCAACAACGACGACAAGAAGATCAATCCGGGGAACGCCATGGCGGCCACGCGCATCGACTGCGACATCCATCCCGCGGTGGGGGGAACGCGCACCACGCTGCTGCCCTATCTGAGTGATCACTGGAAGGAACAGGTCGTCAGCCGTGCCATCGACGGGCTCGACCTCAATTCCTATCCGCCGTCGATGCCGCTATCCGGCCGCGCCGACTGGCGGCCGGCGGACGGCAGCAAGCCCGGCAGCGATCTTGCCATGGTGCAGCGCGGCGCATTCGACCAGCTCGGCGCCAGCCACGCGATCTGCAATGTCGTCTATGGCGCGCAGGCGGTGTTCGATTCCTACATGGCCGCGGACTTCTGCAGGGCGATCAACGACTGGATCGCGGCCGAATGGCTTGCCAAGGACACGCGGCTGCGCGCCTCGATCGTGGTGCCGATCCAGGCGCCGGACCTTGCGGTCGAGGAGATCGAGCGCAGGGCCGGCGACAATCGCTTCGTTTCGGTGCTGGTGCCCTCGCAGGGCGAGACGCTGCTCGGGCGGCGGCATTACTGGCCGATCTATCAGGCCGCGGAGAAATACAAGCTGCCGATCGCGATCCACGCCGGCAGTGCCTACCGGGGCGCGCCGAGCTCGATCGGCTGGCCGTCCTACCGCTACGAATATTATCTCGCCGAGGCGCAGGCGTTCCAGGCGCAGGCGTTGAGCCTGATCTATGAGGGCGTGTTCGGGAAGTATCCCGGATTGACCGTCGTGCTGATGGAGTCGGGCGTCAGCTGGCTGCCGGCGTTCATGTGGCGCGCCAACAAGACCTGGCGCGGCGTGCGCGTCGAGGTGCCGTGGGTGGAGCGCGAGCCCGCCGCGATCATCCGCGACCATTTCCGCGTCACCATGCAGCCGTTCGACGCGCCGCTGGATGCTACAAGCGTTGCCGACATCATCGATCAGATCGGCTCCGACAAGATGTTCCTGTTCGCATCAGACTATCCGCACTGGCAGTTCGACGGTGACGATCCGATCCCGCCGCATCTGCCGAAAAGCCTCGTCCAGCGGATGTGCGAAGACAACCCGATTGAAACGTTCCCGCGTTTGAAGCTGAATTCGTAATTCGCGCGCATGATCCGGAAAAGTGGGAACCGGTTTTCCGACAAGAACATGCGCAAACAAGAAGGAGGATCGCATGAGTGACGTCATCGACCGCCCGATGCTCGACCAGGAGAAGACCGCGGCGACGCGGCTGAAGATCATCGACTGCGACATCCATCCGAGCCTTCACGCGCACAGCGACCTCAACGAGTTCCTGCCGAAACGCTGGCAGCAGCATCTGAAGGAATATGGCAGTCATCTGCGCACGCCCTATATCGGCACCACGCCGTATCCGCGCTCCTCGCCGCTGATCGCGCGGCGCGATGCCTGGCCGCCGACCGGCGGCGTGCCCGGCTCCGACCTCGATTTCATGCGCAAGCAGCATCTCGATCCCTTCGACGTCGAGTTCGGGATCCTGCAGGTGCTCGATCTCTTCATCTTCTCGCAGCAGAATCTGGAATTCGGCGCCGCGATCCAGCGCGCCATCAACGACTGGCAACTGGCGTTCTGGGCGCATCGCGATCCGCGCCTGAAGGCCTCGATCCTGGTCGGGCAGGATGGCTCCGACCTCGGCCTCGCCGAGATCGAGCGCTGCGCCAAATCAGGCGAATACATCCAGATCAACGTCTCGCCGCGTGCCAACGAGCCGCTCGGCCGCCGCCGCTACTGGCCGATCTATGAACGCGCGCAAGAGCTCGATCTGCCGCTCGGCATCCATGTCGGCGGCTATGGCGGGCATGCTCCGACCGGCGGCGGCTGGCCGTCCTATTATTGCGAGGAGCATCAGTCGAACGCGCACACGGTGGCCTCGAACCTCACCAGCCTGGTGCTGGAAGGTGTTCCCGAGCGCTTCCCGAAACTGAAGATCGTGTTCATCGAAGGTGGCTTCGGCTGGATTCCCGCGACGATGTGGCGGATGGATCAGCACTTCGAACGCTTCCGCAGCGAGGTGCCGCATCTGAAGCGCCGGCCGAGCGAATATGTGAAGGAGCATTTCTGGTTCACGACCCAGCCGATCGACGAACCGGATGAAGCCAGGCACCTGCGGCAGCTGATCGAATGGGTCGGCATCGACCGGCTGTTGTTCTCGTCGGACTATCCGCATTGGGACTATGACGACGCGCGCTACGCCTTCAAGACGCCGCTGACGGACGCCGAGCGTCGCAAGATCTTCAATGCCAACGCCCGCGCGGTTTACAAATTCTAGGACACAGATGACCCGTCACATCGTCGCGCGCACCAGTGAGATTCCGGCCGGCGGCAACAAGGTGTTCGGCATCGAGGGCCGCGACATCGTCGTGTTCCATGTCAATGGCGAGTTCTTCGCGCTGCTCAATCGCTGCCCGCATGAAGGCGCGCCGCTGGAGAAGGCGGCCTGCGTCGCGCGCCTGACCTCGCCGGAGCCCGGCATCTATCAGCGCGACCGGGTCGGCGAGATGCTGCGCTGTCCGTGGCACGGCTGGGAATTCGACATGCGCAACGGGCAGTCCTGGTTCGATCCGAAGCGGTTCAGGATCCGCTCCTATCCGGTCGCGGTCGAAAGCGGCGCCGAGTTGCAGAAGGGGCCGTATGTCGCCGAGACTTTCCCGGTGCACATCGAAGACAGTTACGTGATCGTTGAGGTCTAGCCGGCGCGTTGGCGCAGGTCACGCGACCGTGCGCGTCGCCGCGGACCTCGTCATGCCCCGGATAAGCCCGGCCATGAAGGATATTGCAGTTTTTGCAATAATGAAGTGCCGTCGACGGCAATTATAATGACCGCTGCAATGGGCCACCTTGAGGTCGCGGTCGGGAATGAACCCGTCCACCACATCAGGAACGGCATATGAAGCTCTATCACTTCGCTCTCTCCGGCCACGCGCATCGCGCGCGCCTGTTTTTGTCCCTGCTGGAAATTCCGCACGAACTGGTCGACGTCGACCTCAAGTCCGCCGCGCAGAAGCGGCCGGAATATCTCGCGCTCAACCCGTTCGGCCAGGTGCCGGTGCTCGACGATGACGGCGTAATCATCCCGGACTCCAACGCGATCCTGGTCTATCTCGCGACCAAGCTCGGCCGCACCGATTGGCTGCCGCAGGATGCAAGGGGCGCTGCCGCGGTCCAGCGCTGGCTGTCGGTTGCTGCCGGCGATCTTGCGTTTGGGCCCGCTGCGGCGCGGCTCATCACCGTGTTCGGCGCGAAGCACAATCCGGACGACGTGATCGCGCGGGCGCATGCTCTGCTGAAGCGGCTCGAAGCCCATCTCGCCGGGCGCGACTGGCTGGTCGGCGCGGCGCCGACGATCGCAGACGTTGCGCTCTACAGCTATCTGTCCAGCGCGCCCGAAGGCAATGTCGATCTCTCCGCCTATGCGCGCGTCAACGCGTGGCTGCGCCGGATCGAGGCGCTGCCGGGCTTCGTCGCCTTCGCCAAGACCCCAGTCGGTCTGGCGGCCGCGTGACCTGCTGACCGGGCGTGCCGTCGGGCGCGCCCGTCCAACCCCCGAAGGGGAGGGCGATACGATGAGCGACAGACGAACCAAGAGCAAGCTCGCGACCTGGCATGCCGGCGAAAAGGCGATCCAGCAGCAGGTTGGTGTCGCCGAGAAGATGGAGGCCGTCGGCCAGCGTGCGGTGCGCGACTTCATGCCCGACCAGCATCGCGATTTCTTCGCGCAGATTCCCTTCATCGTCGTCGGCAGCGTGGACCGAAGCGGCGACGCCTGGGCTTCGTTGCTGGCCGGTAGGCCCGGCTTCATTTCCTCGCCGACACCGCGCAGCCTCGAGATCGATGCGCGGACTGACGCCAGCGATCCCGTCAGCGAAGGCATGCGCGCGGGCGATGCGATCGGACTGCTCGGAATCGAATTGCAAACGCGGCGCCGCAACCGTGCCAACGGGCTGCTGCGTGCATCGTCAGGTAAGGCACTCAGCTTCGAGCTCGATCAGAGCTTTGGCAATTGCGCGCAGTATATCCAGCTTCGCGATTTCACCTTCGTGCGCGCGCCGGACGAACCGTTCACGGGAGAGATCGAGGCAAGCACGGCGCTCGATCAGGCCGCGCGCGACATGATCAGGGCAGCCGACACGTTCTTCGTGGCGTCCTATGCCGAGCGTGAGGACCGTCGTCAGGTCGACGTCTCGCATCGCGGCGGCCGGGCGGGCTTCGTCCGCGTCGCCGACGACGGCACGCTGACGATTCCCGATTTCGCCGGCAATCTGTTCTTCAACACGCTCGGCAACATCCTCGTCAACGGCAAGGCCGGGCTGGTGTTTGTCGATTTCGAAACCGGCGACCTGCTGCAGCTGAGCGGTGACGCTGAGGTGATGCTGGACTCGCCGGAGATCGCGGCGTTTCAGGGTGCCGAGCGGCTGTGGAGCTTCCGTGCCCGCCGCGTGGTGCGCCGGCGCGGCGCGCTGCCGCTGCGCTGGGCGTTCCGGGCCGAAGGCTGGTCGCCGAATTCGCTGATGACTGGCGACTGGGTGCAGACCGCCGACCGAATCCGCGCCGCCGAGCGCGCGACGCAGTGGCGGCCGTTCAAGGTCACTGGGATCGTCGACGAGAGCCGATCGATCCGCTCGTTTCATTTGCAGCCGGACGACGGCGCGGGGTTGCTTCCGCACCGGGCGGGACAGCATTTGCCGATTCGTCTCTCGTTGCCCGGTATCGACAAGCCGGTCATCCGCACCTACACGCTGTCGGTCGCGCCGTCGGACGGCATGTACCGGATCAGCGTGAAGCGCGACGGTGTCGTATCGCAGCATCTCCACGATACCATCCATGTCGGCGACATCATCGAAGCGCGCGCTCCGGCTGGCGGCTTCACGATCGATGCGCGCGAGAAGCGGCCCGCGGTGCTGCTCGCCGGCGGTGTCGGCATCACGCCGCTGCTCGCGATGCTGCGCCACGTGGTCTATGAGGGGCTGCGCACCCGCGGCATCCGGCCGACGACCCTGATCCAGGCCGCGCATGCGAAACAGGACCGCGCGTTCGGCAATGAATTGCAGCAGCTGGTGGATGCCGCCGGCGGCGCGGTGCGGATCGTCCGCGTCCTCGGCGATGTCGACGGCGCCGAGCAGGGCACAGACTACGACGCGGCGGGACGGATCGACATGGCGCTGTTGTCGCGCGTCCTGCCGTTCAACGACTATGACTTCTATCTGTGCGGACCGCCGCGGTTCACCCAATCGCTCTATGACGCCCTGCGCGGCTACAACATTGCCGACGGCAGGATTCACGCCGAAGCATTCGGTCCTTCATCGCTGGTTCGGAAGCCCGACCTCGTCACCGCAGCGCCGCCGCGGCGACCGCCCGCGACAACGCCGGTCCCGGTCGCCTTTACCACTTCGTTGAAGGAGGCGCGCTGGACGCCGGAGGCGGGGACGCTGCTCGAACTGGCGGAAGCGCGCAGCCTTAGCCCCGCCTTCAGCTGCCGGGAGGGCAATTGCGGAACCTGCCGAACGCGATTGCTGGCAGGCGCCGTGACCTATGTGAAGCAGCCCGCCGCCGAGGTAGCCGATGACGAGGTGCTGATCTGCTGCGCCGTGCCGGCGAAGCCGGAGGCCAACGGCGAGGACCGGATCCAGCTGGATCTCTGATCAGCTGTGCCGCAGGACGCCGGCCTGCGCAGCTTGGTCGCCGAAGGCATGATGAGATTAGATTGAATGGCAATCGCAAGGTGGTGCGCCCCTCTCCCGCTTGCGGGGGAGGGCTGGGGTGGGGGCTCTCTCCGCGAGTCACGCTGCCGAGAGAGCCCCCACCCGCATCGCATATTCGATGCGATGCGACCTAAGAGCGAGCTTCGCTCGTCTCGACCCCGCAAGCGGGAGAGGTGTAGTCAGCGCGTTGCGAGATCGATTGAACCTAACTCATGGTGTTTAGCCCATGCTGCCCGGCATGAAGCAGCGTGGCCTCGGGTGCCCGTCCAGATAATACGGCCAGACCATGGTGCGGCCGGCACGGTTCGGTCCGGCGACGACGGCCTCATCGGGAACGTCGACCCACTCGCCTTCGAGCCGGACGCGATAGTGGCCGTCCTTGGTGTCCCAATCGGCGTCATCGACACGCTTCGCGTCGCTGCCGTCGCAGCAGGGGCCCTTGACGGTGCGCAGGCTCTCATACCAGGCGTTCAATTCGGGATGCCCGTGATCATGGGCCTGCACCGGCCCGATCGCCGGCTTCGCCAGCAGGGCGGTGACTAGAACGATTGCCGCACGCCAAAACCGTTTGTTCATCTGATCCCCAAAATCCGGAAAGCCCATGACAGCCAGCCCGGAGATGGTCATCGAGATCGGGACATCAATTAGATGATAATCGTCATATAATCACAATCGTGAGAGCGCGCGGGGGCTGCCGGAAGGCCGGGTGCCGACAAACTCAGGCGAGCAGGCTCATCACTTGGTCGATCACGGACTTCACCTGCTTCGAATCCGGCCTCTGGTGCGCGAGCGCCAGCAGTCCGGCATGCACCACCATGATGGTGTGGGCGGTGACGTCAGGGTCAAAGCCCTTCCTGAACTGGGCGCGATCGGTGCGCAGCCGCGCGCGCAGCAGCTCTTCAAGCCGCCGGTTGTAGCGCTCGATGCTCTTGCGGAGCTCGACCTGGTCGAGCGAGCCGTCGGTCGCGGAATTGATCGACAGGCAGCCGCGCTGTCCCTTCTCGCCCGAGCAATAGGGAATGAAGCCGGTAAGCCACTGCCTGATGACGTCCCGCGTGGGCCCCGGCTGCGCCAGCACGCGCTCGGCCCAGCCGAGGATGCCGTCGTGATAGCGGTCCAGCACCTTCAGGAACAACGCGTTCTTGTCGCCGAACGCCGCATAGAGGCTGGGTTTCGCGACGCCGCTCGCCGCCGTGATGTCGTCGAGCGAAGTCGCCTGAAAGCCCTTCTGCCAGAACATCTGGCGGGCGATTTCCAGGACATCGTCCGGATCGAAGCTGCGCGGCCTTGCCATATCCATCTTTTATGTACTCCCGCGTCGGATGTGAAGCCTTCACCTTGCTGTGAAGGCAGATCCGGCTATTGACGCAATCCATATTCTGTACTTAGAAGTACACAACGAAATCGGGAGATCACGCCATGAAAGCGGTTCAGGTCGTTGCGTTCGGACGTGCAGCGGACGTGGTCAAGCTCAACGAGGTGCCGGACGTCGGCAGCCCCGGCCCCGACGAGATCGTGGTCGCGGTTGAGGCTGCGCCGATCAACAATTCGGATTTCATGATCATCGCCGGGCGCTACGGCTATCTGCCGTCACCGCCGGCCACGCTCGGGATCGAGGGCGTCGGGCGGGTTGTTGCCGCCGGATCGCAGGTGAGGAATCTGAAGGAGGGCGACCGCACGCTGATTCCCTTCACGGTCCCGACCTGGACCGAGCGGGTCAAATTCACCGCATCATGGCAGCGTGCGCTGCCTGACAATGCCGATGTCCAGCAACTGTCCATGATCGGGGTCAATCCGGCCACCGCCTATCTCTTGCTGACCGATTTCGTGAAAGTGCCGCCCGGCGGCTGGGTGATCCAGAACGGCGCCAATTCGGCGACGGCGCGCGCGGTGATCGCCATCGCCAAGTCGCTCGGGCTCAAGACCGTCAACATCGTCCGCCGCGAGGACGTCGTGGACGAGGTCAAGTCGGTCGGCGGCGATATCGTGCTGCTCGACGGGCCGGATCTCGCCAAGCGCGTCGCCAGGGAAACGGGTGGGGCGCCGATCCAGCTGGCGCTCGACATGGTCGGCGGCTCATCCGCCTTGAACCTGATGAACTGCCTCGCGCCAAAAGGAGTGCTCGTCATCTACAGCGCGATGAGCGGACAGCCGTTCTCCGGCTCGGCCTTGAGCGTGATCTTCAACGAGGTGTCGGTGCGCGGCTTCTGGCTCGGTCATTGGGGCAAGGCTGCGACGGACGAAGCGTTGGCCGGAATGTACGACCATCTGGTGCCGATGGTCGCATCGGGTGCGATCAGCGCGCCGGTGGTCGGCACCTATCGCCTGGAGGATTTTTCACAGGCGATCGCGCAGGCGGCGGCATTCAAGGGCAAGGTGATCTTCACGCCAAGTTAGGTCGTACCCCCCGATATTCGCCGGCGCGACACGCCGGCGCATGTCCTCACGACGTCACGCCGGGGCAGCTAGACGATGGTCGAGAGCGTGAACGCGTGCCACGCACTCCAGTCAATACCATCATAGGCGCGCACATACATCGTCTCACTGCCGGTGGTGGCGCCGCCACGCATCCAGATATCATCGAGGTCGGCGGCATTGACGTCGATCACGGTGCTGGCTGCCCAATGGGAATTCGCAGAGGTCCAGAAATAGCCGCTGTTGGCGTTGCCGCCGCCATCCCAAAACTGATAGGCGGCCGCGGGATTCGCGTCAGCGTCAGCATAGGACACCAGGTTGCCGACCTGGCTCCACTCGTTGACATGCAAGGTCTGATTGCTGATCGAGGCATCGGGTGCGTGGTTTGCCAGGCTGGTCACGGTGAAGCTGTCCCAGGCACTCCAGCTCGTTCCGTCGAAAGCGCGCACAAACATGGAATCGGTACCGGCCGCGGTGCCACCTCGCACCCATACATTGGCGAGGTCGGACGCCGAGACGTCGATGACCGTGCTGGACGCCCAGTGTGAATTGTCGGGCGTCCAGAAATAGGCGCTGGTCGCAGCCCCGCCACCGTCCCAGAACTGGTATTGGGTGATTGCATCGCCGTCAGTGTCGGATGCCGTCGTCCAGTTGACGAGCTGCGCCCACTGCGCGGCGTTCAGCGTTTGATCGTTGATCGTCGCGGTCGGAGCCGTATTGGTCGACGTCAGATTAAAGCTGTCCCAATTGCTCCAGGCGATACCGTCGAATGCCCTTACCCACATCGTCTCGGAACCGGTCGTCGAGCCGCCCTTGATCCACACATTGGCCAGATCGGATGCTGAAACGTCGATCGTCGTGTTGGCAGCCCAGTGGGAATTGTCGGGTGTCCAGAAATAGGCGCTGGTCGCGCCCGCGCCGGCGTCCCAGAACTGGTATTTGGTGATCGTGTCACCTTCGGCATCGCTGGCAGTGAGCCAGCCTTGCGGTTTGACCCATTGATTGACGTGCAGCGACTGGTCGTTGATGGTCGCGACCGGAGCCGTGTTCGGCGTCGACGTCACGGTGAATGTGTCCCAGGAGCTCCACTCCGTTCCGTCGAATCCCCTTACCCACATCGTCTCGGAACCGGTTGTCGAGCCGCCATGGATCCAGACATTGGCGAGGTCCGCAGCCGAAACGTCTATCGTCGTGTTGGCAGCCCAGTGGGAATTGTCGGGTGTCCAGAAATAGGCGCTGGTGGCGGCGGTGCCGCTATCCCAGAACTGGTACTTCGTGATCGCATCGCCATTGGCATCGGTCTTGGTCAACCAGTTGTCGACGGTGACCCATTGATCGATATGTATGGAATGATCACCGGCTGTCACGACGGGCGGAGTATTGGCCGACGTCAGCGTGAAGCTGTCCCAGTTGCTCCAGTCTGTTCCGTCGAACGCTCTGACCCAGAACGTCTCGGCACCGGTTGTCGAGCCACCCTTGATCCAGACATCGGCCAGGTCGGCGGCCGCCACTTCGATCGTCGTGTTGGCAGCCCAATGATCATTGGTGGAAGTCCAGAAATAGGCGCTTGTTGCGGAGGTGCCGCTGTCCCAGAATTGATATTTGGTGGCTGCATCCCCGTTGGCATCTGAGTAGGTCAGCCAATTCTTGGCTTGCGTCCAAGTATTGGTGTGCAGCTGCACGTCGGGGACCGTGACGACCGGCGCAGTGTTTGGAATCGTCGTGAGCGTGAAAGACGTCCAGTTACCCCAATCGGTCCCGTCGAAAGCGCGTACCCACAGTGTCTCGGTGCCGCCGACCGCACCAGCACGCACCCACACGTCGGAGAGGTCAGAGGCCGAAACTTCGATCGTCGTGTTGGCGGCCCAATGGTCGTTGGTGGAAGTCCAGAAATAGGCGCTGTTCGCAGCTGTGCCGCCGTCCCAGAACTGAAATTTCTGCGCGGGATTGCCGTCGGAGTCGGCATAGGTGAGCCATGGCTGTATTTTTTGCCACTGATTGTACAACAGGCTGTGGTTACCAATCGTGACGACCGGTGCGGAATTGGCCATGGTTTGCTTCCTCGTGGGGTGCGCCGGTCGAGACCGGCTAATTTCCAAGGTGCAAGGCAATCAATTTTGGCCCGTGAGGCGGGCCAGGCTGAGATTAGTATCGTGCGGCTGAGATCAGCGCATTCCGAAGAAATCGTTAATATCAAATTCAGGATCGCAGAATTTCAATGCAGCATCTATGATGGGTGTCACACCCATCAGTCAGGTCGCGTGCGGCAAAACGTCATAGGTATCCGGTTCCGAGCGGCCTCGCACCGGGTGTCGCGACACGCACTCGCCGGTGCCATTCGCGATGGTCTATCCCGGCCGTTGCGGCTTGAGACGCGCCAGGCTTGCCGTTAGCAGTGCAATTCGAACACCGGTCTTTGCGAGACACCGGTGGAGACATCGAACATCGCGGGCCGACGGAAGCAATGCCAGGCGCATTGGAGAAAGGACGTTTCTCATGGTGAACACGACGGCGGAGCTTGAAGCGCTCCTGATGCAGCGATCGTTGACCGATCCAGCTTCTGGCGACGGCAGAGGCGGCATCGGACTTCCGGATCCTGCCGGATGCCACCGTGATCAAGATCGGCGGGCAAAGCGTCATCGACCGCGGCCGCGCCGCCGTCTACCCGCTGGTCGATGAGATCGTCGCGGCCCGCAAGGCGCACAAGATCCTGATCGGGACCGGCGCGGGCACCCGTGCCCGGCACCTCTATTCGATCGCGGCCGGGCTTCGGCTGCCGGCCGGCGTGCTGTCGCAGCTCGGCGCCTCGGTTGCCGACCAGAACGCGGTGATGCTGGGCCAGCTGCTCGCCAGGCACGGCATCTCGGCGGTCAGCGGCGCCGGGCTGTCGGCCGTGCCGCTTTATCTTGCCGAGGTGAACGCCGTGATCTTCAGCGGCATGCCGCCTTACGGCCTCTGGATGCGGCCGGCACCCGAGGGCATGATCCCGCCCTATCGCACCGACGCCGGATGCTTCCTGGTCGCCGAACAGTTCGGCTGCAAGGCGATGATCTATGTGAAGGACGAAAACGGTCTCTACACCGCGAACCCCAAGACCTCGAAGGGCGCGACCTTCATCCCGAAGATCTCGGTCGCCGAGATGAAGGCCAAGGGGTTGCAGGATTCGATCCTCGAATTCCCGGTGCTCGATCTGCTCGCCACCGCGCGCCATGTCCGGCAGGTGCAGGTCGTCAATGGCCTCGTCCCCGGCAACCTCACCCGCGCGCTTGCGGGCGAGCATGTCGGCACCATCATCACCGCGAACTGAGCAGGGACACGACCATGGATGACACCATCAAGCACGTCGCCTCGCCGCTCGCGCGCCAGACCCTGCTCGACAGCGATCTCACCCGTCCCGTTGCCGGCGGCCGCCCGATCCCGCTGCTGCCCTGGGTGCAGGTGGTGAAGATCGGCGGCCGCTCCATCATGGATCGCGGCCACGAGGCGATCCTGCCGATCGTCGCCGAGTTGCGTTCGCTGCTGCCCGAGCACCGCCTGCTGATCCTGACCGGCGCAGGCATCCGCGCCCGTCATCTCTACAGCGTCGGCCTCGATCTCGGCCTGCCGGTCGGCTCGCTCGCGCCACTCGCCGCGAGCGAAGCCGGCCAGAACGGCCATATCCTGGCCTGCCTGCTCGCGCCGGAGGGCGTGTCCTATATCGAGCATCCGACCATCGCGAGCCAGCTTGCGATCCATCTCTCCGCGGCCCGCGCCGTGGTGGGCAGCGCGTTTCCGCCCTATCACCATCATGAATTCCCGGTCTCGCGCATCCCGTTGCATCGCGCCGACACCGGTGCGTTCCTGATCGCCGATGCGCTCGGTGCCGCCGGCCTGACGATCGTCGAGGATGTCGACGGCGTCTACACCGACGATCCGAATGGTCCCGAGGGGAAGAAGGCGCAGCTGCTGCGCGAGGCCAGCCTCGCCGACCTTGCGAAGCTGAAGGGCACGCTGCCGTTCGATCCCGCGCTGCTCGAGGTGATGGCCAATGCGCGGCATATCGAGCCGGTGCAGGTCGTGAACGGCCTCGTTCCCGGCCGGCTCGCGGCGGCGCTGCGTGGCCAGCATGTCGGGATCGATCATCCGCACCGGCGCGCGGCCGGCCTGATACCGATGTAATGCTCGCGCGTCGCGTTTAGGCGGCGCGCGACCGAGGGACTACTTGATCGTCGCGTGCACGGTGATGACCGAGGTGCCGGATGCCTTCGGCCCCTGGCCCGTTGCCTTGATGGCAAAGGTGTCGCTGCCCTTGTACTTGGCCTTCGCCCTGTATTCGAAGGTCGATGCGTTGATCTTCTTCAGCTTGCCGTAGGCCGGCTTCTGCGAGATCGCGGAGTCCGTCACCGTGCCGCGGATCCCGATCGGGATCTGGCAGCTTTGGCCCGAGGCGACGTCGATATCGCCGCTCGAATTCTCGCCCCAATCCGCCAATGTCATCGACATCGAACATTCCGGCACGGGCTGCGCCGAAGATGCCGGCGTGACATTTAATGCAAAGATGAGCGCCAGGGCGGCGATCCCCGACGCCCGCGTCGTGACGATACTCGTTTTCATGCAAGGCCCACTGCTGAAGGTTCTCGCAGGAATCCTGCAACGTGGGAGCAGGGGTGGCAAGGGCTTCGCCTCGCCCGCGCGACATGTGTTGAAATGCTTGGGCGCTTGTTGCGTCGTTGAAGCGCCCCCATAGTCACCGCAGCCTTGATCTGAATGGGGCAAAGGCGCGCGTGACAGGGAAGGGTTCCAATGGCTGAAGGCAGCGACGGTCAGGCAAAAGCTCAACAAGCCGGATTCGCCGGCGTCACCCGCAAGACCCTTGAGCGTCTCGCTTTGCCCGGCGATGATCGCGAGCTTGTCGTTGCCGAGGTGACCTATCCGCCCGGCGGGGTCGCCCCGCTGCATCGGCATCCCGTTGGCGGCGTGGTCTTCATCGTCGAAGGCGTTGCCGAGTCCGCGTATGACGATGAGGCGCCGCGCCAGTATCGGGCGGGCGAGACCTTGCAGGATCGCCCTGACGTTCCGCACACGCTGTTTCGCAATTGCGATCCGGAACGGCCGCTGCGCTTCCTGACGATCTACGCGCTCGAGCCCGGGCGCGCCTACGCGATGGAGCCGTGAGGTCGGGAAAAGGCCAAGGCAAAATGTTACGGTTGGCTCACCTGAGGTTTCGGGCTTGCGCCGGCCATCCGAGGTGGAACGGCGAGCAGGAGGCAAACCGACTCCACCAGGAGTTCATGCGCACGGTCGACAATGTCGTCCAACGAACTTGTCTTTGCGAACATGGCCTGGGCTTCAGCCAACAACCGGTCGCGCGTTGGTATGCTGGGCAGATGCAAGTCGGCGCGATGCTGTAACAGAACAAGCGCTTCCCGCACCGACAATCCGGTTTCGTGGACCGACGATTTGATGGCCTGCGCGATGTACTCGGGATTGAAGCGACCAGCGAGTTGTTCAGCCGTTCGCTTTATCACACGCGATCCCAAGCGCTGCTCGTTGCGGAGAACCAGCGTGGGCGGCGCCTTCAGATCCCAGACAATACCGAGCAAGGACAAAGTCACCAAAACATAATAGGTCACATCAATCTCCCACCACCGGAAGCCTTGCCGCGCACTGCTTTGGTAGGCGTGATGATTGTTGTGCCAACCCTCACCCATCGTAAACAGAGCCAGCAGCCAATTGTTGCGGGAGTCATCGCCCGTAACGTACCGCTTGCGCCCGTGAACATGCGCGAGGGAGTTGATGCAAAACGTGGCGTGATACAGCAGCACGGTGCTCCAGAAGAAACCGACCACGAGCCCGGGCCATCCGGCGATGAGGAAGCACAGACCTGCGACCACGATCGCCGGCAAGACCTCCAATCTGTGAAGCCACATCAATTCCGGATACGAGGCAAAATCCGCAACTTTCGTCAGATCAGTTGCATCGTGCTGTCGATAAAAAATCCACCCGAGATGACTGTGCACGAAGCCTTTATGCCCCGGCGAATGCACATCTTGCTCGGTATCCGAATGAAGATGGTGATGTCGATGTTTCGCGGCCCACCAAAGGACGCTTTTCTGAGCGCTGCTTTGGGCGAGGAATGCGAGGATGAATTGAAAGGCCCGGCTTGTTGAATAAGCCCGATGCGAGAAGTACCGATGATAGCCGGCGGTGATCGCAAACATGCGCAGCCAATACAGAGCGACGCAAATTGCGGTCGCTTGCCATGAGACGCCCGTCCAGATCGCCGCCAGACACCCTGCGTGGACCAGCAGAAACGGGAGGACCTGCGGGTACATGATGTCGTCGTGCTGCCGAGCTGGATCAATATTGGTGGACACGCTCGCGACCTCAGCTGCTTCGATGCGCGGGCCGTTTCGCCGGCAGACGGTTCAAGTCCTGGTCCTGGCGGGCATTGCGCGCGGTGTTGACAAAGAGAACCCCGCGGCCGGGTGACCGGTCGCGGGGTCGCGTAACCAGAGGCTTTGCCAGTTCATCCGTGGTCAAAGCAGCATGGCCAATTGTCGCAGCTTACACCGCGCGCAGATTGTCCGCAGCAGATTTGCCGGTCCGGCGGTCTGCAACGATCTCAAAAGAGACCTTCTGTCCCTCGTTGAGGGTGCTCATGCCGGCGCGTTCGACTGCGCTGATATGAACGAAAACGTCCTGGCCGCCCTGGTCCGGCTGAATGAAGCCGAAACCCTTCTGGCTGTTGAACCACTTCACAGTTCCCATGCTCATGGAAAATCGTCCTATAGATACGTGTTTGGAGCCGCACTCACGAGTGCAGCGGGCGAATTCGAAGTTCAGGGGGTGAGGGTCGTCAGTCAGGCACGCTATCAGCGGCGAGGCCAAGTCGTTCGGCCGAAATTCGATCAGCGGTAGATAGCTACGGTTCGGTCATTCCGCAAGTGGCTTTCTCCCCTTTCTGACCTCGACCGCTGCGTCCCCTGGGGCAACGGCTGCAATTCACGGTGCTCTGCGGCAACTTTGCTTGACCGGATGGCGGGGACATCGTGCGGTTTGGGGCCACGCGGCTTAATCCTTCTTCGCCGTCAGTCCGTCGACCATCGCGCGCGTCAACGTTGCGATCTCGCTCCGCAGCGCGCCGATCGGCACCGCGATCAGCTTGTGCTCCAGCCCGAGCGCGACCATGCCGTGCACGGCGGAGAACAGGCTGCGCGCGGTGACGCCGAGCTGCGCCGGCGAACGCTGCGGAAACAGCGCGGCGAGCGGCTTGTAGATGTGGCGGAACAATTCCATCTGCTCGGTGATCGCCCATTCCGGCACCGGCTTGCCGGGCTGCATGCGGTGCTCGAACAGCGCGCGCCACAGTTCGAGATTGTCGGCGGCGAAATCGCAATAGGCGACCGCGATCCGCACCAGCATCTCGCGCGGCGCCGCCGCCCCGCCGATCTCGGCCAGCGACAGCGACGCATCGAGCCGCGCCAGCGTGCGCGAGCCGACGCGCAGGATCAGCTCGTCGACATCCTCGACCAGATTGTAGACGCCGCCATTGGCGACGCCGATTTCCTGGGCCAGTTCTCGGGTTTTCAGGCCGCCGAGACCCTTTGCCGCAATCGCCCGTTCCGCCGCCTCGATCAGCGCTTCTCGCAATTTTGCACGTCGTTCCAATGCCTTGGACATCTTTGATCCTTCGTTAACCCTCATCTTGAGCGTCGCTCAAATAATTCTTGAGCAATGCTCAGTATGTGGTACAAGAGATTCATGAGCGATGCTCATAACAGGGAGCGATGAAATGTTCAAAACTGTTTTCACTCTTTTCCGCGGCACCGTTGCGGTGGCCGAAGAGGAACTTCAAGACCGCGCCGCGCTGGTCATCCTCGACCAGCAGATGCGCGATGCCGCCGCCGCCGTCGACCGCTCGAAGCGGACCCTGGCGCTGGCGATCGCCGGCGACCAGCAGGAGGGCCGGCGGCTCGACGCCACCAACGCCCGGATCGCCGATCTCGAGGTGCGCGCGTCGGCGGCACTCGAGGGCGGCCGGGAAGACCTCGCCCGCGAAGCCGCGCAGGCGATCGCCAATCTCGAAGCCGAGCGCGATGCCGCGATGACCGCACGCGCGTTGTTCGCCTCCGAGATCACACGGCTGAAGCGCCATGTCGGCAACGCCGAGGCGCGCATCGCCGAGCTCGACCGCGGCCGGCGCCTCGCCCGCGCATCGGAAGCGGTGCGTTCGCTGCGCCGGAGCGGCATCGAGGCGGCGCGCCCCTACGAGTCGACGCTGCCGGAAGCGGAGGCGACGCTGAAGCGGCTGCGCGAGCGACAGATGGAGATCCAGGCCGCCGACGAGGCGTTGGTCGAGATCGACGCCGCCTCGGGACCATCAGCCACCGCCGAGAAGCTCGCCGAGCAGGGCTTTGGCCCGCGCATGAAATCGACCGCCGACGACGTGCTGGCGCGGCTGAAAGCCAAGCGCCCGCCAGCAGCCTGAAATCCCAAGCCTGAAACCTCAAGCCTGAACTTCAAGTCTGAAACCAAGCCAATTTCAAACCATCTATCATCAAGGAGACCACCATGAACCAGACCATCCAACCCCACAGCGGCAGCTGGGTTACCTTCACTTACGCGTCCTTCGCGGCTTCCGCCTTCCTCGTCGCCGTCGGCGTGTTCTTCCTGCCGATCGACCTCTGGATGAAGGGCTATCTCACGATGGGCATCGTGATGCTGATCCAGACCTGCGTCACGCTGACCAAGACGGTGCGCGACAATTACGAGAGCAGCAAGTTCGTGAACCGCATCGAGGACGCCAAGGCGGAGCGCCTGCTGATGGAGGTCTCCAAGGCCGGGTGAGCCGAAGTCAAGTCGAAGCGGCGGGTGGTTTCTCACCCGCCGCTTTTGTCGTTCCGGGGACTTGGCCGACCCCGCCGTCATTGCGAGCGCAGCGAAGCAATCCATTCTTCCGCGTATGCCGAGCGATGGATTGCTTCGTCGCTATCGCTCCTCGCAATGACGGTGTGGATAGGCCGCCGACCGCTTACGGCCAACTTGTTCCGTTTCCGGAAGGCCTTGTTTACCGTGCGGCAAACAGCGTCAGGTTGCGCTCATGGCTCCTTAACAGGGGCGAGTGCAGAGATCGCGCCCGAGGGACAGAGAAATGGCGTCCACGGACAATCCCACGCCGGCTTCGCGCGGCAGCAAGAGCCTTGCCAAGAGTCTCGGCAAGGCGCGCGCCGCCTTTGACGGTCTGCGCAGCCATGGCGGCTTCTGGCTGAAGGCGCTGTCGCAGCCGACCATCGATCTCAGCTTGCGTACCCAGGCCGGCCAGCGCACCCGCATCGTCGAATCGCCCGGTCTGTCGCTGCCGAGGGACGAGCTCGACGCGCTGGTCGAGCAGCTGCGCATCGTCGCCGCCAAGACGCTGCCCGAGGAGAGCCTGACCTACGGCATCTTCTCCGGTGAACCCGAGCGGCTGTCGCGCGCCGTCGTCACGCTGATCTCGGAGGAAGACACCGGGCGGCCGATCGCCTTCAACGCGCTGTCGGTGATGGACGTGCCGCTCGACGGCGAGCCGGCCGAGGTCACCCATCTCGGCCTCGTCATGGTCGATCCCGATGTGCGCGGGCAGGGGCTGTCCTGGGTGCTCTACGGCCTGACCGCGCTGGTGCTGTTCGCCCGCGACGGGCTGCGGCCGAAATGGATCTCCAGCGTCACCCAGGTGCCGGCGGTGGTCGGCATGGTCAGTGATACATTCTCGGACGTCTACCCGTCGCCGCTGCCGGGCGCGCGACAGAGCTTTGCGCATCTCCAATTGGCGCGCGGCATCATGGCAAGGCATCGCGCGGTGTTCGGCGTCGGCGACGAGGCCGGCTTCGACGAGGCGCGCTCGGTCATCACCAACGCCTATACCGGCGGCTCGGACGCGCTGAAGAAGACCTTCGAGATCGCCCCGAAACATCGCAACACAATCTACAACGAGTTCTGCGCACGCGAGCTGGATTACGGCCGCGGCGACGACGTGCTGCAGCTCGGCCGTGTCGATCTTGCCGGCGCACGCCGCTATCTCATGAGCGAGGTGCCCTCGGGCTCGCTGCCGTCGCTGCTCGCGGCGTCCGCGATGCTGGCGCTGCAGCGGCTGGTGCTGCCGGTGGTCTACTGGATGGACGACAGCCGCGCCTTCGGCACGCTGCGTCCGCGCAAGCAGGATAACGGGGCCGCGCGATGAATTTCGACTACTATTCCTTCACCGGCCGCAATATCGGCTTCATCGACGAGCACGAGCAGCAGCTGCTGCGTCAGGCGCGGGTGTTCGTCTGCGGCGTCGGCGGCATGGGCGGCGCGGCCTTCATGGCGCTGGCGCGCGCCGGCGTCGGCAAATTCGTGATCGCCGACATCGACCGCTTCGAGGTCTCCAACCTCAACCGCCAGGTGTTCGCCTTCGCCGACGAGGTCGGGCGCGAGAAGGCGGCGGTTGCCGCCGAAGCCGCAAAACGGATCAATCCGACCATCGAGATCGAGGTGCTTGGCGAGAACTGGACCAGCGAGCTGGCCGGGATCGCCGCGCAGTGCCCGGTCATCGTCAACGGCATGGACGATATCGCCGCCGGCGTGCATCTGTACCGGACCGCGAAGCGCGCCGATGCAACGGTGATCGACGCCTATATGTCGCCGCTGCCGTCGGTGATCGTGGTGCGCCCGCACGATCCGCGGCCCGAGCAGCGCCTCGGCTTTCCGACGCTTGGCAAGGACTGGACCGAAATCACCGAGGACGACCGCCGCGCCGCGATGCGCGCCGAGATCGAGCACGTGATGCTGCACTCCTCGTCGCGCAACTATGTCGACCTCGCCATCGCCGGCGAAGTCGCCGCCGGCCGCCGCAGCCGGATGTCGTTTGCGCCGATGGTGATCTCGACCGGCATGCTGATGGCCTATGAGGCGGTCGCGCTGATCCTCGGCCGCACCTCCGGCACCGATTGTCGCGGCTGGTTTCTCAACCCGCACCGGCCCGCGATCGAGAAGCCGCGCAATGCGCTGGTCGCCGCCTTGATGCGTCCGCTGGTGCGGCGGGCCATCGATGAACTGACGGGCGGCAAATGACCTCCGGGGTGATCGCCGATTCCATCGTAAATCTGTGCGGCGCCATCGGGCTCGCCGTGGCGATGATGACGTTCTACCGGCGCGATCCGAGGAGCCCGTTGACGCGCCGCCTGCTGCTCGCGCTCGGCGTGATCGCGATTCTGTTCCTCGACCGCGGTCTTGCCTGGTGGACCGGAAGCCGCCTGCTCGACCGCCTCTCGGTGATCCCGGCCTCGCTGGTCCCGCTCGGCGCCCTGATCGTCACCGAAGGCATCCTGCGGCGCCACGCGCCGCGCGCGGTCAAGATCGCGGCGCTCGCGGGCGCCATCCTGCTCGGTCTCGGCGGCCTGTTCGGACTGCAACGGCTGGCGATGCCTTACGCGATCGCGCTGGCGCTGTTCCAGCTGCTGGGTTTCGCCACCTGCGCGCTGCTGTTGGCAACGCGCGATCGCGCCTCGCTGATGGCTGCGGAGAACCGCAGCATCGGCCGCATGGCGGTTGGCGCGCTGGTCGTGATCCCGTTCATCCTGACCGATTTCCGCACGCTGTTTCCCGATATCCCCGTGCGGCTCGGCGCGCTGGGCGCGCTGCTCACCGTGACCGTGATGCTGATCGCCGGCGGCGGCGCCGAGACGCGCCGGCACGGCCTTGCGATGATGGCGCTGCGGCTGATCTCGTCGGGCCTGCTAGGCCTCGCCGCTGCCTTCATGGCGCCCGACGTCGACGCCGCGCAGATGATCCGTTTCGTCGCGGTTGCGATCGCCGGCGTCCTGACCATCGGGTTGATGACGGACGCGCTGCGGGCGCTGTTCGAATCGCAGGAGCCGGGCGTGCTCAACTCAGTCGCGGCATCGCCGGCGCAGACAAGGGAGCAGTTGATCGCCGAGCTGGCGCGGCACCCGATCTTCGAAAGCGCGCGGCGCTTCCGCGAGAACGAGCTTGCGCTCTACGATCCGCCGCTGCTGCACGACTTCCTGTCGACACGGCGTGTGCTGCGGCGGTCCGACGCGCCGTGGGGACTGGCGCCGACCGATCCCGCGGCCGAGCGCATCGTGTCGCTGATCGCAGCCAACAACGCCTCCCATGTCATCGTGCTCGGACACGATCCGCTCGACCTGATCGTGCTCGCGGTGCCCGTCACCGCGGCCGACCCCGCCACTGAGACCGCGCTGGCGCTGGTGCGCCGGCTGCTGGCGTTGACCCCGGAGGCCAAATGACATCAGAGATCCGCGAGGGCGACCGCAGGGCGGCATTCGACGCCGCGCTCAACGCCTATGGGCCCGACAGCCTTTACGTGCCGCCGCTGTGGAGCGATTTCGACCGGATGTTCGATCCGGCGAAGAACCCGTTCGTCACCGAAGGCCACGGCCGCTATGCGCTGTTCTCCGCGCATCGCGATGGGCGGCCGGTCGGCCGCATCGCCGCCTCGATCCACGACGCGTCCAACCGCAAGCACGGCACCCGCCACGGTGCATTCGGCTTCTTCGATTGCATCGACGATGACGAAGTGGCCGATGCGCTGCTGCGCGCCGCCGAGCAATGGCTGTCGGCGCGCGGCATGAGCCGCGTCACCGGCAACTTCAACCTCACGGCGATGCAGCAGATCGGCGTGATGACCGACGGGTTCGACCATGCGCCTTTCACCGACATGATGTGGTCGCCGCCGCACATTGCACAGCATCTCGAACGCGCCGGCTACGCCGCGACCTTCCCGATGACGACGTTCGAGATCGCGCTCGACGGCGGCAAGCCGGAGCAACTGCTCGGCGACAAGCAGCGCGCCGTGCTCGCTGACCCGGATTTCGTCTGGCAGCCGATCAAGCGTTCCGCCTTCAAGGTGCGGCTGGAGGATGCGCGGCTGATCCTCAATGACGGCTTTGCCGACAATCCGATGTTCGTGCCGCCGACCGCCGCCGAATATCTGTTCCAGGCCGGCGACATGATGTGGATCATCGACAACCGGATTTCGACCGTGGTTTATCACCGCGGCAGGCCCGCCGGCGCGATCATCGCGATCCCTGACCTCAATCCGCTGATCAAGGCGATCGATGGCCGGGTCGGGCTGTCAGCGCCGTTCAAATTCGTGCAGCACCGCGTGATGAACAGGCGCGCGGTGCTGATCTATCAGTCGGTCTGCCGCGACCTGCACAATCGCGGCCTCAACGGCGCGATGCTCTACCGCACCGCGCTGGCGTTGCAGGAGGCGGGCTACCGCACGCTGGGCGGCACCTGGATCGCCGATATCAACGGTCCGTCGCTGCGCCAGGTCGAGAAGGTCGGCGCAAGGCCGCTGCACCGGCTGCATCTGTTCACCAAGCGGCTGGCCGCAGCATGAGCGCGCTGACGCCGGATCTGCTGCGCGAGCTGGTCGCGGAGGCGCGGCTGGCGCCGAGCGTCCACAACATCCAGCCGACCCGCTGGCGCCTGCTCGGCGACGGGCGGCTGGCGCTGGTCGATGCGACCCGCGTCCGCGCCCCGGTCGCCGATCCCGCGGGGCATGATGTTCTGGTGTCGCACGGCGCGGCGCTGGAGGGTATGAGTCTCGCGCTTAACCGCCGTGGCTTCGCAATCACGGGCATCACCACGCTCGAGCAGCCGCTGTCGCCGCAACTTACCGTGCTCTGCTCCTTTGCGATCAAGCAAGGAGCCGAGCCCGATCTGCTGGCGGACCTCGTGGCGCGCCGCATGTCGTGGCGCGGCAAGTTCGCGGCGTCGCTTGATGATGCGGCGGCGCTGGCGCAGCTGGTTGCCGCGCGCGACGATGTGATCTGCATTGGCGATCGCCGGGCGATTGCCGATATCGCCGGCTGGGCCGATCGGGCCGAATTCTCCTTTGTCCGCGGTGACGACTACCGGGCCGAGCTGCTCGCATGGATGCGGCTGTCGCCCGGCCATCCGCACTATCTGCTCGATGGCCTCAACCGTGATGCGCTGGCCATGAATGTGGTCGAGGCCACCGCCGCGCGTTACGTGCTCGGCAGCCTGTTCAAGCCGCTCGATCGTCTCGGCCTCGCCGCGTCGTTGCTTGCCGACGGCGCCAAGACCGCGTCGGCATCGGCGATCGTGCTGTTTTGCCGTCCCGATCGGTGAGGATCCACTCACGACCGGACGCCATTTCTACCGCGCCTGGCTGGAGATCGATCGCGCCGGTTTCGCGGCGTGCCCGATTTCGGCGCTATCAGATCATCCTGACTTCAACGACCGGCTGCGAAAGCTCGGCAAAATTGGCGCCGATCTGCGCCTCGTCAATGTGTTCCGCATCGGCCGGCCGTCAAAACCGATCAAACCGCGGCATTTCCGGTTGCCGGTTGACCGGCTCATTGTCTGAAAATTAAGCTGCAATCCCCGCTGTCAAAACTTCACGCGGTCGTGCTATGACGCCGCCCGCTAACCAACGACCGGTGGAGATGATGTCGAAGCAATCGCTGCGCGAGGAGGCCGAACGCCTCATCCGCGAGACCATGGAAAAGCGGAACTTGGTCATCAAGCAGGGCACGACCCGGATCGAGGCCGTTTGCGGCAAATGCGGTGCGCCGAACCGGGTGCAGGCGGAAAAGGGCCAGTCCCGCGTCAAGTTCACCTGCAAGAACTGCGACCACAAGCAGGAAACGCTGTGAGCGGGGCCGCGCTCCCGTCATCCTGACAGAATGTGAATGTATTCAGCGTCGTCCTGGCTTTCGCCAGGACGACGGCGTGCGGAGGCCGCTCGCTACAATTCTCGACGATGCTTCCACGTCATTGCGAGCCACCCGGTCGGCGCGAAGCGCCGCCGGATGACGGGCTTCCGCGAAGCAATCCATCCTTCCGCGTATGCGGTGCCATGGATTGCTTCGTCGCTTCAGCGCAAAATTGCTTTGCAATTTTGTCGCGAACTCCTCGCAATGACGGGTGGCCCTACCTCCCCTTCACGAACGCGGCGAAAGCATCGCCGTAATCCGGATGCCAGCGCGACAGCGGCGGGCGGTTCTCGACGATGTCGCCGGCGGCCCACAGGATGCGGCGTTCGTCGAGTGCGCGCGGCACGTCGTTGTCGGGGCAGAGGATATAGAAATCGCCGGCATCGAGGCGTTCGATCATGAAGTCTATGGTCTGCTCCGCTGTCCAGGCGCCGGCCGGCTTCTCGGTGCGGCCGCGCGCGGTCAGCCCGGTAAAGACGAAGCCGGGGATCAAGAGATGCGCCGATATCTTGCAGCCGACGGTGTTGCGCAGCTCGTGCTGCAGCGCTTCGGTGAATGCCTTCACGCCGGCCTTGGAAACGTTGTAGGCGGGATCGCCCGGCGGCGTGGTGATGCCCTGCTTGGATCCGGTGTTGATGATCAATCCCGGCCGGCCGCGCTTGATCATGTTGGGCGCGAACGCCTGGGTGCCGTTGATCACGCCCCACAGATTGACGCCAAGGATGCGCTGCCAATTGTCCGCGGGCCCGAACATCGCACTGCCGGGCTGGATGCCGGCATTGTTCATCAGGATGTCGGTGCCGCCGAACTTTTTCGCGACCGCGGCCTCCAGGCTTGCGACCGCGTCGGCGCGGCTGACGTCGACAGCCGCCGTCATAATGTCATCAGCGCCGCCCGGCGCCGCAGATGACAGCTTTGTCGCAGCATCCTTTAGCCGGTCGTCGTCGAGGTCGGCGATGCAGACCTTCATGCCGGCCTGCGCGAACCGCAATGCGGCGGCAAGTCCGATGCCGGAGGCGCCGCCGGTGATCACGGCAACATGATTGGCTGATATCACGGGGTGGGGCATCTGCGGTCTCCGGACACATGTGTGGCTGAGGTGCGGTCGCTATCGTACCATGCACGCACGCGCATGGGAGGTTTTCGTGCGTGCCGCCCTGATCAACGCCGGCTCGGCTTTACGGTTTCGCGTTCGCGCTGTAGAATTCGGGATATAACGCTTCCAAAAGACCTCAGCCGACATTTTACAGGGAGTGCAAACATCGCTGTTTCGCAGGCTGTTCCGATCACGCGCCATCCTTATGCCGATGGCTCCTACAAGAAGATGCTGATCGACGGCAAATGGGTCGACGCCGCCTCCGGCAAGAAGTTCGAGACGCACAATCCCGCGACCGGTGAATTGCTCGCGTCGGTCGCCGAGGGCGATGCCGAGGACATCAACCGTGCGGTCGCGGCGGCGCGCCGCGCGTTCGAAGGGCCCTGGAGCAAGGTGAAGCCGTTCGAGCGGCAGAACATGCTGCTCAAGCTGGCCGAACTGGTCGAAGCCAATTTCGAGGAACTGTCTCAGCTCGACACGCTCGACATGGGCGCACCGATCAGCCGGACCCGCGGCAACCGCCTGCGCGCGCTCGGCATGCTGCGCTACTATGCCGGCCAGGCGACCGCGATCCACGGCGAGACCATCGAGAACTCGCTGCCCGGTGAGATCTTCTCCTACACGCTGAAGGAGCCGATCGGCGTGGTCGGCGCGATCATCCCCTGGAACGGGCCGCTGACCGCCTCGATCTGGAAGATCGGCCCGGCGATCGCGACCGGCTGCACCGTGGTGCTGAAGCCGGCCGAGGAATCGCCGCTGACCTCGCTGCGCATCGGCGAACTCTGCATGGAGGCCGGCATTCCGCCCGGCGTCGTCAACGTCGTGCCGGGCTATGGCGAGACCGCGGGCGCCGCGCTTGCCTCGCATCCGGATGTCGACAAGGTCGCCTTCACCGGATCGCACGTCACGGGCCAGTCGATCATCCGCGCCTCGGCCGGCAACCTCAAGCGCGTCTCGCTCGAACTCGGCGGCAAGTCGCCGGACATCGTGTTCGCCGACGCCGATCTCGACGCCGCGGTGCCCGGTGCGGCGATGGCGGTGTTCGCCAATTCCGGCCAGATCTGCAGCGCCGGCACGCGGCTGTTCGTCGAGCAGAAGGTCTATGACGAATTCGTCGGCCGCGTCGCCGAGTTCGGCAGGAAGCTGCAGGTCGGCAACGGCCTCGATCCCAACACCCAGATCGGCCCTTTGGTGTCGCAGCAGCAGATGGACCGCGTGTCGGGCTATCTCGACATCGGCCAGAAGGAGGGCGCCAAGGCGCTTGCCGGCGGCGGCCGCCTCACCGAGGGCGCGCTGTCGAAGGGCTATTTCGTGCAGCCGACCGTGTTCGCCAACGTGCAGGACAACATGCGTATCGCGCAGGAGGAGATCTTCGGCCCGGTGATCTCGGCGATCTCGTTTAGGGATCCGGACGAACTGATCAAGCGCGCCAACGCCACCACCTTCGGCCTCGGCTCGGGCGTCTGGACCACCAATGTCAGCAAGGCGCACCAGGTCGCCAAGGCGCTGCGCGCCGGCTCGGTCTGGGTCAATTGCTACCAGGCGATGGATCCGGCGGTGCCGTTCGGCGGCTACAAGATGAGCGGCTATGGCCGCGAGTCCGGCAAGCAACACGTCGAGGAATATCTCAACGTCAAGGCGGTCTGGATCAAGACGGGCTAGGGCCGCTTCTTACCTCGCCCCGCGTGCGGCAGGGGTGTCCGGGGAAATTCAGGCATAGCGGAGCTCCATCTGGTCAGGTGAGATGGTTGATTTCCGACGGCTGGGGTTGATGGGCGGAGGTTTGTCGATGGCAGCGAGGGATCGACGCGTGAGCAGGAGCTGGCCGACGAGTTCGGCGAACCTGAGCGGGAGCATTTTGATGCAGTTGGTGTGAGCGGCGATGCGCAGCAGCAGGTAGGCAATCATCGCAGCGAGCACCTGAAGGCGGATCGCGTTGTCGTTGGCGCCGAGGAACTTGCGAATATCGAGATGCTGCTTGATCCAGCGGAACAGCAGCTCGATTTGCCATCGGCTCTTGTAGAGGGCGGCGATCTCGACGGCGCTACGGGCAAGGTCGTTGGTCAGGAGTGTGATCTTGCCGCCTTTCTCGCGTCTGATCTTGATGCGGCGGAGCGGGATTGGAAGGCGCGAATCGCCCTTGCTGGTGAGCTTCACCTCGTCATCGGCAAGGATTTCGAAGCCATCCCCGTTACGCTTGCGGATGGCGCGATGCCTGAGCGAGCGAAGACGGATGCTCGTCTTCGCCCGGGTAACGAACAAAGCCTTGCTATCATTGATCTTCTGCCACCAGTCGAAACGGCAATAGCCCTTGTCAAACACATAGGTGGTGGCGGGCTGGATTGGGGTCTGTCGGCCGATCTCGATGTCATTGACGTTCGCGGCCGTCATCTCGACGCAGGTCGGGACATCGCTCCTTGGGTCGTAGACGACATGCAGCTTCATGCCGCGGATGCGGCCGTTCCACGTCGCCCAACTGCAGACCTTGCCGAGCGGGATCGGACTGGCGTCGATCAGACGCACCATCTCCATGCCTTCACTCCGCAGCTGGCGACGCGCCATCGCCGACAGCGCCGCAAAGGTTTGCGCGAAAATGCCGATCGGACGGCGGGCATTGGCATCGGACAACGTCGAGCGCGACAGCTTGCCGGTTCCCAAGTGATAGTGATGCTGCGAGTTGGCGTTGAAGCCAGTCACCACCCCGCGCAGACTGCTGTTGCCGCTAAGCTGGGCATAGATCAGCGCCACCAGATGATCCCAGCTCCTGAACGACTTGTCGTAGGCATCCCCGTCCAGACGATCCACAACCGTCTGAAACTGCCGTCGATTGATCGGTTCAAGCAGCCTTCCAAAAATGCTACCGCGATATCGCATGCTCGGCCCTCTGTGTCTCGACAACCAGAAAAGACCGATTTGCCTCGGTCCTGCCGAGCATGCACCGCGACACAGTGAATCATTCCCCGGACACCCCTGCGCTTGTGTTTGGTCCCTGCTGATTGGTTGGATGGAATCGGTGTAGAACGAGGCGTGGCTTTTATCATGGAGCGCTTCGCGTCATGGAACTGAGCCTGCATGCGAACGCCACGACGACACCGAAGACGCGTGCCTACATCCAGCGCAGCAGGAAGTCGGTCGCCCAATTGGCGGCCGAGCTGGGGGTCAGCGAGACCACAATCTATCGCTGGCGCGGTCGCAGCACGGTCGAGGATCGCTCGCATCGGCCGAAGCACCTCACGACCAGCCTGTCCGCCCTTGAGGAACGGGCAGTGTGTGAGCTGCGGACATCGCTGCAGCTGCCGCTGGACGATATCGTCGAGGTGATGCAGCGGTGCATCAATGCCAAGCTGTCCCGCAGCGCGATCCACCGCTGCCTGCAGCGCAACGGCATCAGCCGGCTTGCCAAGCCTGACAAGCCCAGGGCCGGCGTCTTCGAAAGCGCCAGCATCGGCTTCATTCATATCGACGTGAAGTATCTGCCCGCGCTGCAACGCCGCACCAGTTATGCCTTTGTCGCGATCGATCGCGCCACCCGATACGTCTTCGTCGAGATCCATTCCAGGCGAGACGGAACGACCGCGACCGGCTTCCTCGAACGCTTCCTGGCCGACTTTCCGCACGGTGTTCACACCATCCTGACCGACAACGGAGCCGAGTTCACCGACCGCTTCGCCGTCGACAAGAAGAACAAACCGGTCGGGAAGCCTTCCGGCGACCATCCCTTTGATCGGCTCTGCAAGCAGCGCGCAATCCAGCATCGCCTGACCAAGCCCTACCACCCGCAAACCAACGGCCTCGTCGAACGCTTCAACCGGCGCATCGCCGAAGCCATTGGCCGCGAACACAAACGGGGCAGCGCGCGCCGTACCTTTGTCAACCACGCCGACCGCGACACCTTCATCGCCAAGTTCGTCCACGACTACAATCGGACCCGCCTCAAATGCCTCGGCTACCTGGCGCCAATCCAGGCCCTCGCCAATCACACGGGACCGAACACGCTTGCGGGGAGAGGTCGGATTGCATCGCCAGATGCAATCCGGGTGAGGGGTACAGGTCTCAACGCTCGGCGTGTTCGCCGAGGGGAGCTCTCCGCTCCAACGCCCCGCATGATTTCGGAATATTAGAATAATACCCCTGATTTGCCCGACGCGTCAAGTTGGGTTGTCGAACGCCGGCCGTCGCCGGCTCCTTTGCATGGGGTTGTTTTCGATATTTTCGTAAGCGCCCCAGCGACAGCCGCCGGTTCCTGCGTTCACCGCCCCGCGGCCTTCTTCGGCTTGCCAATGTCGCTGCGCAGCGCCTCGAGATCCTTGCGTACGGCGCTTGCCGCGTCGCGCTCGATCTTGCGGTAGCGCGCCACCAAGGAGAGGCCGAACGGGGTCAGCACCGCGCCGCCGCCATTCTTGCCGCCGGTCTGCCGTTCCACCGCCGCCTGCCGGCAGATGCGGTTGATCTCGTCGACCAGGTCCCAGGCGCGCTTGTAGCTCATGTCCATGGCGCGGCCGGCGGCGGAGATCGAGCCGCATTCCTTGATCCGCTCAAGCAGCAGGATCTTGCCCGGCCCGATCCGGTCCTCGGCATCGAGGTCGATGCGGACGCTGAGGGAGGGGAGCGATGAGGCGCTCGATTTCGACATGGGAGACCCGTTCTCGTGGCAACAGATTGCCACTACCCGCTTTCATGAACAAGATGAACCCGTTAGATAACGGGCATGATCCGGAAAAGTGGGTACCGGTTTTCCGGGCGGATCATGCCCGGACTACAACGGGAAATGACACAAGATTAATTGGGGCAGGCATGAATCCTCCGTCGCTGTTCTCTCCGCTCAAGATCGGTCCCTACCAGCTCGAACATCGCGTCGTGATGGCGCCGCTGACGCGGATGCGGGCGGCGCGGCCGAGCCTCGCGCCGCGGCCGATCAACGCGGAATACTACGCGCAGCGCGCCACCCCGGGCGGCTTGCTGATCGCGGAGGCCTCGCCGGTGGTCGCGACCGGCTTCGGCAATCCCGGTGTTCCCGGCATCTACAGCGAGGCCCAGATCGCGGGCTGGCGCGAGGTGGTGGATGCCGTGCACGCCAAGGGCGGCTTGATCTTCCTGCAGCTCTGGCACGTCGGCCGCGTCTCGCATTCCTCGTTCCAGCCGGGCGGCGCGCTGCCGGTGGCGCCGTCGGCGGTCGCGATCCCCTCCGAGTTCAAGTGCATGACGGCGGACGGCAAGGTGGTCGATTACGAGACGCCGCGCGCGCTCGAGACCGACGAGGTCGCCCTGATGGTCGAGGCCTACCGGCAGGGCGCGAAGAACGCGCTCGCCGCCGGCTTCGACGGCGTCGAGGTTCACGGTGCCAATGGCTATCTGATCGAGCAGTTCCTGCAGTCGCGCAGCAACCTGCGCACCGACCGGTATGGCGGCTCGATCGAGAACCGCGTCCGCTTCCTGATCGAGGTGACGCAGGCGGTGACCGAGGTGTGGGGCGCGAGCCGCGTCGGCGTCCGGCTCTCGCCCTACGGCATCGCCAATGGCAGCGGCGAGGCCGACCCGATGCCGCTCTACAGCCACGCCATCAAGGCGCTGGACAAGCTCGGGCTCGCCTATCTGCATTTCATCGAGCCGCGCGCCTCGGGCACCGGGCGTGCCGAGGTCGACTGGCAGAACGTGCCGTCGGCGATGGTGCTGTACCGCCCGATGTGGAGCGGCGTGCTGATCACCGCCGGCAATTTCGTCGGCGAAACCGCGCAGAGCGCGGTCGCCGAAGGTCATGCCGATGCGATCGCGTTCGGCCGCTACTTCATCTCCAACCCGGATCTGCCGCGCCGTCTGCAGCGCGGCTATCCCTTGACCAAGTACAACCGCGCCACCTTCTATGCCGGCGAGGAGAAGGGCTACACGGATTATCCCGTGCACGACGAACTGGCGCAGGCGTAACTCTTCGTAGCCCGGATATCGCTTCGCTCGTCCGGGCAACAACGCCTTGATGGGAGACCGCGATGTTTCCGGACGACGAGTTCGAGCCGACCAAGAAGCCAAAGCCGGTGGCGCTGGCGAAGCCCGCGGCCGGCCAATGCCTGTGCGGCAAGGTGCGGTTCGAGATCGACGTGCCGGCGCGCTGGGCCTGGCATGATCACAGCGCCGCCAGCCGCCGCGCCCATGGTGCGGTTTATGCGACCTATGTCGGCAGCTGGAAGAAACGCTTCCGCATTACGCAAGGCGAAAGCGAGCTGTCGCGCTACGAGGACGCGAAAAGCAAGACCGCGCGCAGCTTCTGCGCCAATTGCGGCACGCCCATCATCTACGAACGCGCGCGGTCGCCGCACATGGTCAACATCCCGCGCGCGCTGTTCTCGGGGCGCACCGGCCGGCAGCCGCTCTATCACATCGCGATCGAGGAACTGCAGGAATGGGCCTACACCGGCGAGCCGCTGGTGCCGCTGAAGGGCTATCCCGGCGTGGTCTGGCAGCGCTCGAAAAAGAGGAAGCGCAGCGCGCGCGAGGGGATGTTCTAGCGAGCGCTTCACCTCAGGCGCGCGCCTGCGGAATGCGGCCATGACCGCTCGCTCGATTGCCCCTCGCGCGCAAGTTTGGTCATCTCCCTTGATCCCCGTCGGCCAACGCGCCGACAGGCCTGGAGGGAACATGAAAAATCGCATTACCGGCCGCTCGGCATTTCTGGCGCTGCTGAAGGATGAGGGCGTCACCCATCTGTTCGGCAATCCCGGCACCACCGAACTGCCGATCATGCACGCGCTGAAGGACCATCCCGATCTCACCTATGTGATGGCGATGCAGGAGAGCCTGGTGGTCGCGATGGCCGACGGCTTCAGCCGCGCCTCCGGCAAGCTGGTCGCCTGCAATGTTCATGTTGCGCCGGGCCTCGGCAACGCGATGGGCTCGCTCTACAATGCCAGCTTCACCGGCACGCCGCTGATCCTGACCGCCGGGCAGCAGGAACAGGGCCACGGCCTGACCGAACCGGTGCTCTACGGTCCGCTGGTGCAGATGGCGACGCCGCTGGTGAAATGGGCGGTCGAGGTGACGCGGCTCGAAGACCTGCCGCGCATCGTGCGCCGCGCCGCCAAGATCGCGACCACGCCGCCGACCGGGCCGGTGTTCATCTCGCTGCCCGGCGACATTCTCAATTCCGAAGCCGGCATCGAGCTCGGCCGCTCCACCCGGATCGACACGCGGGTCCGGCCGTCGGAAGAATCGCTCAAAGCGCTGGCCGCGCGCATCCTGAAGGCGGAGCGACCGGTGATCGTCGTCGGCGACGAGATCGTGAAAAGCGATGCGCTGCGCGAGGCGGCCGATCTCGCCGAGACGCTGGGCTGCCCGGCCTGGCAATCGCCGACTCCTTATGGTTCGCACTTCCTCTCCGAAAGCCCGAGCTTCATGGGCGCGATCGCGCGGCTGCAGAAGGTCGCGCGCGACGTGCTGGCACCGCATGATCTGTTGATCGCGCTCGGCGGCGATCCGCTGCGGATGTCCGTTTACAGCGAGGTCGATCCGTTGCCGGACGGGCTCTCGATCGTGCAGGTCGGCCTGGTCGACAGCGACCTCGCCAGGAACTATGGCGCCGAGATCGCGGTGAAGGCGGACGTCAAGGAAACGCTGCGCGCGCTGGTGCCGGCGTTGAAGGAGGCCGGCGGCGGCGCGCTGGAGACGCGCGCCAAGCGGGGACTCGCGGCCTTGTCGACGAAGAACTGGGCGGCGAAGCGCAAGGCGCTGGTCGAGCAGATCTCGAAGGCGAGCCAGACCTCGCCGATCGATCCGGACTGGCTGGCGTTGCAGGTCGTGGAGGCGATGCCCGACAACGCGATCCTGGTTGACGAGGGCCTGACCTCGTCGCGCCAGATCATTGGCTTGAGGCCGCATCGCGACCGCTACGGCTATCACGCGCTGGCATCCGGCGGCATCGGCTGGGGCCTGCCGGCCGCGGTCGGCGTCAGCCTCGCCAATCCAGAGCGGCCGGTGGTGTGCTATTCCGGCGACGGCTCGTCGATGTATTCGATCCAGTCGCTGTGGACCGCCGCCAATCACAAGCTGCCGCTGACCTTCGTCATCGTCAACAATGGCGGCTACCGCATCATCAAGCAGCGCCTGCTCGCCTTCCACGGCGACGACAACTATGTCGGCATGGATTTCATCGACCCGCCGGTCGATTTCACCGGCGTCGCGCGCTCGCTTGGGCTCGAGGCGATCAAGGTCACCGATCCGCAGGAGCTGAAGGGTGTGATGAAGTCGGCGTTCAGCTGCCCGGGCGCGAAGCTGATCGAGGTGGTGGTGAGCAATTCGGTGAATTGAGCAAGCCGCGCGCTTGCTGCCTCCCCGTCATCCTGAGGTGCGAGCGAAGCGAGCCTCGAAGGATGTACGGCCCGCCTGGTGGCCGTCGATCCTTCGAGACGCGCGCAAGAGCGCGCTCCTCGATGACGGGATGGGCAGACGTGTGTGCCGCGTCATTGCGAGGCGCGAAGCGACAAAGCAATCCATGATCCCGCATATGCGGAGCTATGGATTGCTTCGCTGAGCCTGTCATCCGGCGGCGCTTCGCGCCGACCGGGTGGCTCGCAATGACGGGGCTGGCTACGTCGTCGTCTTCTTCACCCGATACCGACTCGCCGGATGCGTCGCGTCGAGCCTCGCACGCCCTGCGCCGAACAGCTTCTCCCGCAAGGTGCCCTTCGCATACTCGCGCTTGTAGCGGCCGCGCTTGACGAGCTCCGGCACCAGCATGTCGGCGATGTCCTCGAAATCGCCGGGCGAGATCGCGAACGCGACGTTGAGGCCGTCGACGTCGGTGTCCTCGAACCATTGCTCGATCTTGTCGGCGACCTGCTCCGGCGAGCCGACCACCACGGGGCCGGCGCCGCCGATGCCGACATGCTCGGCGACCTCGCGCACGGTCCAGACCCGGTCGGGATCGGCGCGGGTGACGTTGTCCATCGCGGAGCGGCCGGCGTCGTTCTGCACGTGGCGGACCTCCTGGTCGAGCGAATAGGTCGAGAAGTCGACTCCGGTCCAGCCCGACATCAGCGCCAGTGCGCCTTCATGGCTGATATGGCTGCGATACTCGGCGTACTTCGCTTTCGCCTCCGCCTCGGTCGGCGCCACCACGACGCACATCATCGAGAACATCAGGATCTCGGCCGGGTTGCGGCCCTTCGCGGCGGCGAGCTCGCGGATCGCCGACACCCGCGGACCGATCACCTTCGCCGACGGTCCCGACATGAACACGCATTCGGCGTGCTCGGCGGCGAACTGCCGGCCGCGCGGCGAAGTGCCGGCCTGGTAGAGCACCGGCGTGCGCTGCGGCGACGGCTCCGACAGGTGGATCGCGTTGAGCCGGTAGTTGTTGCCGTCATGGCGTACCGGATGCACCTTGCTCGGATCGGTGAAGATGCCGCGCGCGACGTCGCGGATCGCGGCGTCGTCCTCCCAGCTGCCTTCCCAGAGCTTGTAGACCAGCTCCATATATTCGTCGGCGAGTTCGTAGCGGTCGTCATGCGCGGTCTGCTTGTCCTTGCCGGCGCCGCGCGCGGCGGAATCGAGATAGCCGGTCACCACGTTCCAACCGACCCGGCCGCCGGTCAGATGGTCGAGCGTCGACATCCGCCGCGCGAACGGGTAGGGCGGCTCGAAGGACAGATTGCTGGTGACGCCGAAGCCGAGATTTTCGGTCACCGCGGCCATCGCCGGGATCAGCATCAACGGTTCATTGGCCGGGGTCTGCGCCGCGTTGCGCAGCGCCGCATCCGGATTGCCGGCATAGACGTCGTAGACGCCGAGCACGTCGGCGAGGAACAGCCCGTCGAACCGGCCGCGCTCCAGCGTCTTCGCCAGATCGATCCAGTAGGACAGCTTGTTGTAGTCCTTGGTGCGGTCGCGCGGATGGGTCCACAGCCCCGGCGACTGATGCGCCACGCAGTTCATGGCAAAGGCGTTGAGCCGGATTTGTTTTGTCATTGTCGAAAACCTTGGTCGAAATCTTGCGCGCCGCTTCGAATGCTGCCCGGTCGATGCCGGGCATCCCACTTCAACTTGTTGCGACTTCCCACGTTTTGGCAAGGCCCATTCGCATTTCGCGCCCTTCCGGTCGCGAGCCGATCCCGATAGGTTGCGCCCCTCCAGAAGCATGATCGGGACGCAAAGCATGGCGTTCCGGTGCGATCATGCCAAGACGCGACCGGACGAAGGAACAATCATGGCGACACGGGCCGACGCAATCGCAAAGGTGCGAGAGCATTTTCAATCGGGAGAGTTCTTGAAGGAACTGGACCGCAGGGTCGGCTACCAGACCGAGAGCCTGAATGCCGACAAGGCCGATGCGCTGCGCGCCTATCTGGTGGAGAATCTGCAACCGGCCTTCGCCGAGCTCGATTTCAAGACCCACCTGATCGAGTCGCCGACCGGCCGTGGGCCCTATCTGATTGCCGACTACCAGGAAGACGCTTCGCGGCCGACCGTGCTGACCTACGGCCATGGCGACGTCGTCGACGGCATGGTCGGCGAATGGCGCGACGGGCTCAATCCCTGGCAGACCACGGTCAAGGGCGAGCGCGTCTATGGCCGCGGCACCGCCGACAACAAGGGCCAGCATTCGATCAACATGGCGGCGCTGCGCGCGGTGAAGCAGGCGCGCGGCGGCAAGCTCGGCTTCAATGCCAAATTCATCATCGAGACCGGCGAGGAGATCGGCTCGCCCGATCTGCGCGAGGTCTGCGAGGCGCATCGCGAGGAGCTGAAGGCCGACCTGTTCATTGCCTCCGACGGGCCGCGGCTGTCGGCGGAGCGGCCGACCATCTTCCTCGGCTGCCGCGGCGGCAACCGCATCCATCTCGACGTCAATCTGCGCGAGGGCGGCAACCATTCCGGCAATTGGGGCGGCGTGCTCGCCAACCCCGCCACGATCCTGGCGAGCGCGATCGCGAGCCTGGTCGACGGCAAGGGCCGCATGAAGCTCGAGATCCTGAAACCGCCGCCGATCTCGAACCGCGTCCGCGCCGCGCTCGCCGACGTCGAGATCAAGCCGACGGCGGACGAACCGGCGCTGGCGGAAGATTGGGGCGAGGAGGGCCTGACCGCGGCGGAGCGGCTCTACGCCTGGAACACGCTGGAGGTGCTGGCGATGTCGTCGGGCAATATCGAAAAGCCCGCCAACGCGATTCCCGGCAAGGCCAACGCCGTGCTGCAGCTCCGCTTCGTCGTCGGCACCCGGCATCTCGAGGTGATCGACGCGGTGCGGGACTATCTGCACAACAACGGTTTCCCGATGGTCGAGGTCTCGGGCACGCAGCGCTTTGCCGCCTCGCGCACCGACATGGATAGCCCGTGGATCGACTGGGCGGCGAACTCGATCCGCGCCACCACCGGCAAGGCGCCGGCGGTGCTGCCGAATTTCGGCGGCTCGCTGCCGAACGACGTGTTCTCCGAAGGCCTCGGCCTGCCGACGATCTGGGTGCCGCATTCCTATCCGGGCTGCTCGCAGCACGCCCCCGACGAGCACATCCTGCTGCCGGTGACCGAGGAGGCGCTGACCATCATGGCCGGCCTGTTCTGGGACCTCGGCGAGGCAAAGCACAAGGGATAAGGAGCTGGGCTCGCTTGTTCCCCGTCATTCTGAGGTGGCCGCTTCTTCAGCGGCCCTCGAAGGATCGACGGCCACCAGTGGGGCCGTGCATCCTTCGAGGCTCGCAAGAGCTCGCACCTCCAGCGACAAAGGCGAAGCCTTTGCGCGCGGATGACGGGGAAGACGTGGATGGCCGGGTCAAGCCGGCCATTTCGAGTTGAAAAGCTGGTGCCTTCACCGGCAAGGAAAATGTAATGACACTATCAACTTCGGCGGACGCTCAGCGCGCAACAGCGGTCGACAAGAAAAACATCACCCGCCTGATCGTCGCGACTTCGGTCGGCAATGCGCTCGAATGGTACGACATCTCGGTCTATGCCTATTTCGCGGTGTATCTCTCCAAGGCGTTCTTCCCGGCCAATGATCCGACCACCTCGCTGCTCCTGACCTTCGGCAGCTTCGGCCTGTCGTTTCTGATCCGCCCGATCGGCGGCGTCGTGCTCGGCGCCTATGCCGACCGGCACGGCCGCAAGGCCTCGCTGATGCTGTCGATCGTGCTGATGACGCTGGGCACGCTGGTGCTGGCGCTGATGCCGACCTATCAGACCATCGGCATCCTGGCGCCGATCGCGGTGCTGCTGGCACGGCTGGTGCAGGGCTTTTCCGCCGGCGGCGAGTTCGGCTCCTCGACTGCGTTCCTGGTCGAGCACATGCCGGAGCGGCGCGGCTTCGTGGCGAGCTGGCAGTTCGCGAGCCAGGGCGTCAGCGGGCTGCTGGGCGCGGGCTTCGGTGCACTGCTGACCTCGCTGATGAGCCCGGAGGATTTGCAGTACTGGGGCTGGCGGCTGCCGTTCCTGTTCGGCGTCCTGATCGGCCCGGTCGGCATCTACATCCGCAACCACGTCGACGATGCGACCCCGCCGCCGGCGGCGAAGAAGGAATCGCCGGTCAGGGAAGTGTTCGCGCGGCAGAAGCTCGCCACGATGCTCGCGATCGGCGCGCTCGCGGTGTCGACCGCGGTCAACTATTTGATCGTCTACATGCCGACCTATGTGGTGAAGACGCTCAACCTCGCGCCATCGGTCGGCTTCATCGCCTCGTTCGCCGCGCAGACCGCGGTTGCGCTGCTGGCGCCGATCGCAGGCATGGTCTCCGACAAGATCGGACGCACCACCCACATGATCCTGTTCGCGCTGCTGTTGCTGGTGTCGATCTTCCCGGCCTTCCTCCTGCTCACCGGCAAGCCGACGCCGATGATCATCCTGATCGGCGTGCTCTGGCTCGGCGTCCTCAAGTCGCTGTATTACGGGCCGCTCGCCGCGCTGATGTCGGAACTGTTTCCGGCGGCGACGCGTGCGACCGGGCTCGGTCTCAGCTACAATATCGGCGTCACCTTGTTCGGCGGCATGGGGCCGGCGATCATGACCTGGATGGGCGGCTTCGCGACGATCGGCGAGCTAGCGCCGGGTTACTATCTCACCGCCGTCTGCATCCTCAGCCTCTGCGCGCTGTTCACGATCCGCAGGCTGCGGCTGGCGTAGCGCATGATCCGAAAAAGTGCGAAGCGGTTTTTCGAAAGGATCATGCTAACCGCATCAGATTTCGTGATGCGAAATTCAAATATCCTCATTGTTGCACAGCAGCGTAGATAGTCGAAATCAAAGTTTCATCTGACGAAAGTATACGGTGTCCGGCGCACGTCATCCGTCCTAGGATGATGTCGGCCGGGCGCGCATCTTCGTCCTGCCCGGTTCAGGATTTGGAATTGACGGCAAGGAAGGCCAGGGCATGAACGCCTCCACGACTGCGACCGCACGGACCAGCCGCAAGAGGCCACTGCCGGAACCGGGCCAACCCGACAAGTTCAACGCGATCCAGAAGGTCTGCGCGATCCTGCGCGTGCTGGCGCAGCGCTCGCCGTTGCGGCTCACCGACATCGCCGACTCCACCTCGCTGAACAAGGCGACGGCGCTGCGCATTCTCAACTCGCTGATTGAGGAAGGCTTCGTCAGCCGCGTCGCCGGCGCCAAGACCTATGAGCTCGGCCAGGAGGCGCGGGTGATGGCGGTCGGCGCGCGCCGTTCGGTCGACATCGCCGAGCTGGCGCAGCCGAGCCTGCTCCGGCTGTCGGAGCGCTCGGCCGATACCGCGCTGCTGTCGGTGCGATCCGGCGTCGAGGCGCTTTATCTGGCGCGCTCGGTCGGCAACCATCCGCTGCAACCGAACTATTTGCAGATCGGCAGCCGCCGTCCGCTCGGCGTCGGCGCCGGCGCGCTGGCGCTGCTGGTCTGGCTGCCGGATGCCGAGATCGAGGCTGTGATCGAGGTGATCGTGCCGCGGCTGGCGAAATCGCCGCGCATCACGCCAAAGTTCCTGCGCGAGCGGATCGCCATGGCGCGCAAGGCCGGCCACACCGTGTTGATCGACGCCGCGTTCCCCGGCATGGGCGGCGTCGGCGTGCCGGTGCGCGACGATGCCGGCGAGGTGGTCGCCGCGCTCTCGATCGGCGCCGCGTCCGACCGCATCCGTCGCCGCGAAGGCGAGCTCGCCGACATGCTGAAGAAGGAAGCCCAGGTGCTGGCCCGCGCGCTGGCCCAGGCGCCGAAGAACGGGCGTGCGGCGAAGGTCGGTTGAGCTGCCGCTTCGCCTCTCCCCGCGTGCGGGTGAGGGGGGCCTCCGCGGATACTGCTATCACCGTGCTTGCGGAGGCAGCCCCTCACCCCAACCCTCTCCCCGTAAGAACGGGGCGAGGGGGCGCGCTGCCGGCGCGGCTGAAGTCGGGCTCGCTCTCCTACGCCCCCTCATCCAGCGCCACCAGCTCGCGCTTCTTGCGCAGCGAGGGCAGCAGCGGGCCGACCAGCAGCACCAGCGCGAAGGCGAGGCAGATCGCCGAGATCGGCCGCTCCACGAAGGTCATGAGGTCGCCCTGCGAGAGGATCAGCGACTTGCGCAGATTGTTCTCCAGCATCGGCCCGAGCACGAAGGCGAGCACCAGCGGCGCCGGCTCGTAGCCGAGCTTGCGCATGAAATAGCCGATCACGCCGAACGCGATCATGACGTGGACGTCGAACACGTTGTTGCTGGAGCAGTAGACGCCGATGATCGTGAACAGGATGATCAGCGGGAACAGCACGTTGTAGGGCAGCCGCAGCAGCTGCACCCACATGCCGATCATCGGCAGGTTGAGCACCAAGAGCATCAAATTGCCGATATACATGCTGGCGACGATGCCCCAGAACAGCGTCGGGTTTTGCGAGATCATCAGCGGCCCCGGCTGCAGGCCGTGGATCACGAAGGCGCCGAGCAGCAGCGCCATCACCACGTTCGGCGGGATGCCGAGCGTCATCAGCGGAATGAAGGCGCCGCCGGCCGCGGAATTGTTGGCCGATTCCGGCCCCGCGACGCCCTCGATCGCGCCGTGGCCGAAGCGCTCCGGATGCTTCGAGAGCCGCTTCTCCAGCGCGTAGGAGGCGAACGACGCCACCACGGCGCCGCCGCCGGGCAGGATGCCGAGGAAGAAGCCGAGCACCGTGCCGCGCGCCACCGGTCCGGCGCTGGCCTTCCAGTCCTCCTTGCTCGGCAGCAACTGGTTGATCCTGGTCTTGATGATGTCGCGCTTGATCGCCTGCTCGGTGTTGAGCAGCACCTCGGCGACGCCGAACAGGCCCATCACGACCGGCACAAGGCCGATGCCGTCGATCAGCTCGAGGCGGCCGAAGGTCAGCCGCGGCTGCGCCGTGATGCTGTCGAGCCCGACCAGGCCGAGCACGACGCCGATGCAGGCCATCAACAGCGCCTTGGCCATCGAGCCCTGGGTGAGGAAGGTCAGCACCACGAGGCCGAGCACCATCAGGCTGAAATATTCGGCCGGCCCGAACGCGATCGCGACGCTGGCGAGCGACGGCGCCACCAGCATCAGGGCGATCAGCGCGAAGGTGCCGGCGATGAACGAGCCGAAGGCGGAGATGCCGAGCGCGGGGCCGGCGCGGCCCTGCTTGGCCATCTGGTGGCCGTCGATGCAGGTGACGACGGAAGCCGCTTCGCCGGGGATATTGACCAGGATCGAGGTGGTCGATCCGCCATACATCGAGCCGTAATAGATGCCGGCCATCATGATGATGCCGGATTCCGGCGTGCCGGACAGCGTCACCGGCAGCAGCAGCGACATCGCCGAGATCGGGCCGATGCCGGGCAGCACGCCGACCAGCGTGCCGATGAACACGCCGATGAAGCAGTAGAGCAGGTTGATCGGCAGCAGCGCGACGCCGAGGCCGTGGGCGACGTTGACGAGAGTATCCATGGGCGCTCAACCGATCTCGAACATGCCGCTCGGCAGCTGGATCGCGAGCAGGTGCTTCAGCACCCACCACATCCCGAGCGGGGCAAGGATGGACAGCGGGATCGCCAGCGACCAGCGCACCGGATCGATCACGCGGAGCAGCAACAGCATCAGCGGAATCGCCGACAGCAGGAAGCCGAGCGGCTCCAGCGCAAAGGCGAACGCCGTGAGGCAGACGATGACCAGCACCGGCTTGCCCCAGCGCGCATTCTCCCAGCGCGAGGCGAAGGTCGGGCCGCCCTCGGTGACCGCCGCGATCATGATCGAGGCCGCGAACACGCACATCAGGATGCCGGTGTAGAACAGCACGTAGCCGGAGCCGGGATCGTTGATGGTGCCGAGCTTCAGCTTGAGGCCCGACCAGATCACGAAGGCGCCGAGCCCGAGCCCGATCAGCCCGCCCCAGAGCTCGGAGTTGTTGAGGCGGAATTTGACGTTGGTTTGGTCTGTCATGGGATGTGCTCTCGTCAAGTCGCAAGGTGGGGCATCGACCTATCCCCGTCATTGCGAGAGAAGCGAAGCAATCCATTTCACCGCATGTGCGGAGGGATGGATTGCTTCGTCGCTTCGCTCCTCGCAATGACGGACGGAGACTTCGCGGCCAGTCCTTACTTCTTCGCCAGCCCCAGCGTGTCGATCACCTTGCGCTCGGACTCGGTGACCTCCCCCACGAACTTCTTGTAGTCCTCGGTGTTCTTGTAGTTCGGCACCATGTCGTATTTGGCCAGCGTTGCGATCACCGCCGGGTCCTCGATCGCCTTCTTGAAGGCATCGTGCAGCTTGGCGACGATCTTGGGGTCCATGCCCTTGGGGCCGGCGATGCCGAACGGCGAGTCATAGACCATGGGGTAGCCGAGCTCCTTCAGCGTCGGTACGTCCGGATAGTTCGGCGAGCGCGCGCCGGTCCACACCATCAACAGGCGGAGCTTGCCGGCATCGACCAGCGGCCGCCAGCCGGTGGAATCCGCCTGCAGCATGGTGTGCTGGCCGAGCACGGCCGCATTGGTCTCGGCGCCGCCCTTGAACGGCACCTGGGTCAGCTTGATCCCGGCCATCAGGGCGATCTGCTCCATGCCGACATGCAGCGAGGTGCCGGTGCCGGGCGTCGCATAGGTCACCTTGCCCGGGTTCTTCTTGGCGAAATCGACTACGTCCTGCCAAGTCTTGAACTGCGACTCCGCGTTGGTGGTGACGCCGAAGGTGTAGCCGGTGAGGTGAATGATGTAGGAGAAATCCTTCGCCGGATCCCAGGACACCTCCTGCATCAAGGGCAGGCGGAACACTGTGATCGGGATCTGGGCGATGGTGTAGCCGTCGGGCTTGGCGCCGGCGGCCATCGTCGCGGGGCCCACGGTGCCGCCGCCGCCCGCCTTGTTGTCGACCGCGATCGGTTGGCCCAGCACCTTCGAGGCGCTCTCGGCGATCGCGCGCATCGAGATATCGGTCGAGCCGCCCGCCGGCCATGGCACGATCAGCGTGATCGGCTTGGTCGGATAGTCCTGCGCGAGCGCCGCTGTTGACACCAGCATGCCGGCGGCGAGCAGGACCATCAAGCGATTGCGGTGCGACATCTCGATCTCTCCCTTATGACCGCGTTCGATCGCGGCCGCGTCTTGTTCGGTGTTGGCAATGATCGTCCCTGTCATGCTGGGACCGAGCGCATTGGACAGAACGGGGCGGGCAACGGAAGCGCGAATTGCGCTCGAAGCGCCGGCTGCGACAATTGGTCTGCCGCGATTTGGCGCGACCTGCCGAGCCGCGGAATTCAATCGGCCTTTGGTCGGACGGATTGGCCGTTCCTGGCACTGTGCCGGGAGGGCGCGGGGTGTGCGCGCCTGACCGGCAAGCCGGGTTTGGTCAAGCGAATAATCAAGGGAACCCAAAGGCATCGGCGCCTTGCGGGATTGCGCGCTTGCCGTCATCATGGCGCCGCCCGCTGCAGGAACGCCGCCCGACAGATGACGCCATCGCCTGACGCCACCGACGACGCTGTGACGAGGGCGTTTGCCGGCCTTCCCGCGTTGCTCGACGAGGCCCCTCGGCTGCTTGCGCGCGGGCGGCTGCTTGATTGCGACTGCCTGATCGGCCCGATGACGCGGCCGTTTCATGCCGCGATCCGCAGCGGGCGCATCGTCGAGTTTGCGCCTTCACCGGTCCTGATGCGCTCCTGGCGCTTTTCCTATCGCGCGACGCCGCAGGCCTGGGCCGCCTATTGGCAGGCCGAGCCGAAGCCCGGCTGGCACGATCTGCTGGCGTTGACCAAGCGCGGCGAGGCCGTGCTGGAAGGCGACCTGCATCCCTTCATGGCGCATCTGCAATACTTCAAGGACCTGCTGGCGCTGCCGCGGCAGCATTTCGCGGCGGCCGTATCATGAGCGGCAAGATCATGGACGGCCACATCGAGCCGATGGTCGGCCGCTACGTTCACGTCGAGATCGGCGGCGAGCTGCACCGGATCTATTTCGAGGAGAACGGCACGGGCATTCCGCTGGTCTGCCTGCACACCGCGGGATCGGATGCACGGCAGTGGCGCCATCTGCTCGCGGATACGCAATTTGCCGAAAATTTCCGCATCATTGCCTTCGATATGCCCTGGCATGGCAAGTCGAATCCGCCGATGAGCTGGACCGGCGATGAATACCAGCTCACCACTGCGCGCTACACCGAGACCATCCGCGCTTTCTGTCGGGCGCTGGGGCTGGAGAAGCCTGTCGTGATGGGCTGCTCGATCGGCGGCCGCATCGTGCTTAACCTTGCGATCGAATATGCCGCCGAGTTCCGCGCGCTGATCGGGCTCGAGGCTGCCGATTTCCAGGCGCCGTGGTATGACACGAACTGGCTGAACCGGCCGGATGTTCACGGCGGCGAAGTCTGCGCCGCGCTGGTGTCCGGGCTGATCGCCCCGCAAAGCCCGGAGCCTGCGCGGATGGAAACGCTGTGGGCCTACAAGCAGGGCGGCCCCGGCGTGTTCAAGGGCGACCTGTATTTCTACCGTGTCGACGGCGACCTGCGCGGCCGGGTCGCGTCAATCGAGACTAAAGTATGCAACCTCTATCTGCTTACGGGCGAGTATGATTTCTCCTGCACGCCCGAGGATACGAGGCGGACCGCAGCGGCAATAGGGGGCGCCAGCGTCACGATCATGGAGCAGCTCGGTCATTTTCCGATGAGCGAGAATCCGGAACTGTTTCGCCGCTATATCGCACCCGTCCTCGCTGATATTCTCACGCACTAGAACGACCGTTTCCACGCAAGGAGTAGACGTATGACACGCAACTATCTGATCGGCTTCGCGCTCGCCGCCGCGCTGGGCGCGAGCCAGGCGCAAGCCCAGGAGCCGACCGGCACGCTGAAGAACATCAAGGACACCGGCGCGATCACGCTCGGCTACCGCGACTCCTCGATCCCGTTCTCCTATCTCGACGACAACCAGAAGCCGGTCGGCTACGCCATGGACATCTGCTACAAGATCGTCGATGCCGTGAAGAAGGAGCTGAAGCTCGACAAGCTCGAGGTCAAGCTCAACCCGGTGACCTCGGCGACGCGTATTCCGCTGATGGCCAACGGCACCGTCGACCTCGAATGCGGCTCGACCACCAACAATGCCGAGCGCCAGAAGCAGGTCTCCTTCACCAACAGCCACTTCCTGACCGCCAGCCGCTACGTCACCAAGAAGGCGAGCAAGATCAATTCGATCGACGATCTGAAGGGCAAGACGGTGGTCTCGACCGCCGGCACCACCAACATCAAGCAGCTGACCGAGGCCAACCTCGCGCGCGGGCTGAGCGTCAATATCATCCCGGCCAAGGACCATGCCGAGGCCTTCCTGATGGTCGAGACCGATCGCGCGGTCGCCTTCGTAATGGACGACATCCTGCTCGCGAGCCTCGTCGCCGGCTCGAAGTCGCCGGATGACTACGTGATCTCCAAGGACGCGTTCTCCAAGCCCGAGCCCTACGGCATCATGCTGCGCAAGGACGACGCGCCGTTCAAGAAGGTCGTCGACGCCGCAACCGCCGCGCTCTACACCAGCGGCGAGGGCCAGAAGATCTATGACAAGTGGTTCACCCAAAAGATCCCGCCGAAGGGCCTTAATCTCAACTCGCCGGCTGGACCGGAGATGAAGAAGCAGTTTGCGAAGCCGTCGGACTCTCCGGATCCGGATGCCTATCTAGTCAACTGACCGCTGTGTATGACCCGTCGTCCCTTTTGGGAGCGGGTCCTGAAAGTTAGCATGTCCGGCCATTTTTGGAGGAGAATGGCCGGACATTTGCATAGACGCCGCGCGCGATGCCGGCGTAATGCCGTGACCGGCACGGCCGCGTGGGGGACCTGTGAACTACAATTGGAACTGGCACATCTTCCTTGAGCCGAACCCGATGGGGACCGGCACCTATCTCGACCTGTTGCTGTCGGGGCTGGTGGTCACCGTCAAGGTGTCGGTGCTGGCCTGGATCATCGCGCTGGTGTCCGGCTCGGTGATCGGCGTGCTGCGCACGCTGCCGTCGCGGACCGCGTCGTGGATCGGCTTCTGCTGGGTCGAGTTCTTCCGCAACATGCCGCTCTTGGTGCAGCTGTTCCTGTGGTTCTTCGTGCTGCCCGAATTGTTGCCGCGGTCGGCCGGGCTGTGGCTGAAGCAACTGCCGAATGCGCCGTTCTGGACCGCCGCGATCGGCGTCGGCTTCTTCATGTCGGCGCGCGTCGCCGTGCAATTGCAGGCCGGCATCACCTCGCTGCCGCGCGGGCAGAAGCAGGCCTCGACCGCGCTCGGCCTCACCACGGTGCAGACCTATCGCTACGTGCTGCTGCCGATGGCATTCCGCATCATCCTGCCGCCGCTGACCTCCGAATTCCTCAACACCATCAAGAACAGCGCGGTCGCCATCACCATCGGCCTGATCGAACTGACCGGCCAGGCCCGCTCGATGCAGGAGTTCTCGTTCCAGGTGTTCGAGGCGTTCACGGCGGCAACCGTGCTCTACCTGCTCCTCAATTTCGTCGTGGTGACCGCGATGCGCTTCCTCGAGCGCTATGTCGCGATCCCCGGCTACATCACGGGCAAATGACGATGATCGGCAGTTTCGATTTCGACGTCATCCGCCGCTCGCTGCCCTACCTGTTCCTGGAGGGCATGCGCTTCACGCTGACCTTGACCGCGCTCGCAGCGTTCGGCGGCCTGGTGTTCGGCACCCTGATCGCCCTGATGCGGCTGTCGAGCTACAAGGTGCTCGGGCGCATCGCGGGCTTCTATGTCGACTTCATCCGCTCGCTGCCGCTGGTGCTGGTGATCTTCTGGTTCTACTTCCTGGTGCCGTATATCGGGCAGTGGCTGACCGGCGCGTCGCGGCCGATCACGGTCGGCGCCTTCGCCTCCTCGCTGATCACCTTCATCGCGTTCGAGGCGGCGTATTTCTCCGAGATCATGCGCGCCGGCATCCAGTCGATCTCGAAGGGCCAGCCGGCCGCGGCCAGCGCGCTCGGCCTGACCTACGCGCAGTCGATGCGCTACGTCGTGCTGCCGCAGGCGTTTCGCAACATGCTGCCGGTGCTGCTGACGCAGACCATCGTGCTGTTCCAGGACACCTCGCTGGTCTACGTGCTGTCGATCCCGGATTTCCTCGGCGCCGCCAGCAAGGTCGCGCAGCGCGACGGCCGCCTGGTCGAAATGTACCTGTTCGCCGCGCTGGTCTACTTCGTCATTTCCTGTGTCGCGTCCTATGGCGTTCGCCGCCTGCAGTCGCGCATCGCGATTGTCCGGTAGCCAGTCATGCTTTCGAACATTCAAGACACGGCCCCCTTCACCTCTCCCATCGGGAGAGGTCGGATCGCGTCAGCGATCCGGGTGAGGGGTTTTGCTCCATCGATAGACCGCAATCCCTCACCCGGCGCTGCGCGCCGACCTCTCCCGATGGGAGAGGTGGAAGCGCGCTCGCTGCAACGCCTGAGTCACGCATGATCGAGATCAACCACGTCAACAAATGGTACGGGCCGAGCTTCCAGGTGCTGAAGGACTGCACCACCAGCGTCGCCAAGGGCGAGGTGGTGGTGGTCTGCGGCCCGTCCGGCTCGGGCAAGTCGACCCTGATCAAATGCGTCAATGCGCTGGAGCCGATCCAGGGCGGCGACATCACGCTCGACGGCGTCAAGGTCAACGATCCCAAGACCGACCTGCCGAAGCTGCGTTCGCGCGTCGGCATGGTGTTCCAGCATTTCGAGCTGTTTCCGCATCTGCGCATCATCGACAATCTCCGCCTCGCGCAGGAGAAGGTGCTCGGCCGCAAGTCTGAGGACGCCACCGCCAAGGGCATGAAGCTTCTGGAGCGCGTCGGGCTGAAGGATCATGCCAAAAAGTTTCCGGCGGAGTTGTCCGGTGGCCAGCAGCAGCGCGTCGCGATCGCCCGCGCGCTGGCGATGGACCCGATCGCCATGCTGTTCGACGAGCCGACCTCGGCGCTCGACCCGGAGATGATCAGCGAAGTGCTCGACGTGATGGTCGACCTCGCCCGCGAGGGCATGACCATGATGGTCGTGACCCACGAAATGGGCTTTGCCAACAAGGTCGCCGACCGCGTCATCTTCATGGACCGCGGCGAGATCGTCGAGGACGCCAAGAAGGCCGACTTCTTCGGCACGCCGCGCAGCGACCGCGCGCAGAAGTTCCTGTCGAAGATCCTGCAGCACTGAGCTTAGGGAGCCTCTCCCCCTGTCATTCCGGGGCGCCTCGAAAGAGGCGCACCTGAGGGTTCGATGCTGCGCATCGCCCCGGAATGACGGCTGCTACAGGGTTTTCCCCCGTTAACAATTTGCGTATACGAAGGCCTGAACCCCCCTTCGTCCGCAGGAGAACTCGCGTGGAAAAGATCGCTTACGTCAACGGCTCGTTCGTGCCGCATTCGGAGGCCAAGGTCTCGGTGTTCGACCGCGGATTCCTGTTCGCCGACGGCATCTACGAGGTGGCGGCGGTGCTCGAGGGCAAGCTGATCGACAACGCCTCACACCTGGCGCGGCTCAAGCGTTCGGTCGGCGAGATCCAGCTCGCGCTGCCGGAGACGCTGGAGCGGATCGAGGAGATCCAGAAGGAGCTGGTTGCGCGCAACGACCTCGTCAACGGCATGGTCTATCTCGAGGTCACCCGCGGCGCCGACAAGGGTCGCGACTTCGCCTTCCCGAAGGCCGACGTCAAGCCGACGCTCGTGATGTTCACCTCGGAAAAGGACATCATCAACGCGCCCTCGGCCAAGACCGGCATCAACGTCATCACGGTGCCCGACATCCGCTGGGAACGGCGCGACATCAAGAGCGTGGCGCTGCTGGCGCAGGTGCTGGCCAAGCAGGCGGCGGCCGCGGCCGGCGCCGGCGAAGCCTGGATGATCGAGGACGGCAAGGTCACCGAGGGCGGCTCGTCCTCGTCCTTCATCGTCACCCAGGACGATGTCATCGTGACCCGGCAGAACGGCAACGAGATCCTGCCCGGCTGCACCCGCAAGGCGGTGGTCAAGCTCGCCGAGGAACGCCAGCTGCGCATCGAGGAGCGCGCCTTCACGATCGAGGAAGCGCTCGCCGCCAAGGAAGCCTTCATCACCAGCGCTTCCGTGTTCGTGCAGGGGGTGGTCGCGATCGACGGCAAGAAGGTCGGAGGCGGCAAGGTCGGTCCGATCACCGACCGCCTGCGCGAGATCTATGTCGAGTTCGCCAAGGCGACGGCGGTCTGACTACCCGGAGCGACTTTTTTTATCGTCACCCTGAGGTGGCCGCTCCTTTAGCGGCTCTCGAAGGGTCGACGGCCCGACCGTGGCCGTACATCCTTCGAGGCTCGCCGAAGAGGCTCGCACCTCAGGATGACTGGGACAGATCATCGTTTGTCTGCCCTCACGCCGCCGCCTTCGCCTTCACCGGATGCACCGCGCGGAAGCCGATGGCGATCCGGTTCCAGGCGTTGATCGCGCCGATCAGCGTGGTCAGGTTGACCAGCTCGCTGTCCGAGAACTGGGCGCGCACGGCTTCATAGTCGGCGTCGGGCGCATGCGTCTCGGACACCAGCGTCAGCGCTTCGGTCCAGGCTAGCGCCGCGCGCTCGCGCTCGCTGTAGAGCGGGGACTCGCGCCAGGCGTTGAGCAGATAGAGCCGCTGCTCGGTCTCGCCATGCTTGCGGGCGTCCTCGGTGTGCATGTTGATGCAGTAGGCACAGCCGTTGATCTGCGAGGCGCGGGTCTTGACCAGCTCGATCAGCGATTGCTCGAGGCCGCTCGCAGCAATCTGGTTTTCGACCGCGACCAGCGCTCTGATGGTCTCGGGTGCGGCCTGGTAGAAGTTCATGCGGGGCTTCATGGTCGTTCTCCGTGGTTGTGGCTTGGGTTAGTGCGCACCGCCGCCAGCGAGCTGGCCCGGCTTCTTCAGGAAGAGTGTCGCCGCGAGTGCGATGATCAGCGCGACGCCGAGCAGGTAGAAGGTATCACTGAAGGCGAGGATGTAGGCCTGCTTCTGCACGACCTTGCCGATCGCCGCGATTGCGCGGTGGGCGGCCGCGGCCTGGTCGGCGACGCCGTGGTTCATGAAATACTGCGTCAGCTGCTCAATCCGGCTCCGCGTGGCCTGTTCCAGCAGCGAGACCGACTGCATCAGCACGTTGGAGTGATATTGCTCGCGCTTGGTCAGCAGCGTCTGCAGCACGGCGATGCCGACCGCACCGCCGAGGTTGCGCATCATGTTGAACAGCGCGGAGGCCGAGCCCGCATTCTCCAGCTCGATGCCCGCGGTCGCAACCGCCGACAGCGGCGCCATCACCAGCGCCTGGCCGATGGCGCGGACGATGTTGGGCCAGAACAGCTGGTCGGTGGCGTAGTCGTTGGTCATGAAGATGTTCATGAAGTTGGAGCCGGCGAACAGCGCGAAGCCGACGCCGATGATGAGGCGCGGGTCGAAGCGCTGCATCAGCCGCGGTACCAGCGGGATCAGCGCGAGCTGCGGCAGCCCGGTCCAGGCCAGCACCATGCCGATCTGCTCGGCATTGTAGCCCTGGATGCGCGCGAGGTACTGCGGCAGGATGAACACCGAGCCGTACAGCGCGATGCCAAGCAGGAAGTTGGCCAGCATGCCGAAGCCGAAATTGCGGCGGGCGAGCAGGCGCAGATTGAGCAGCGGCTTCTCGACGGTGAATTCGACGATCAGGAAGGCGACCAGCGCGACCGCCGCGATGACAGACAGGCGGACGATGAAGGGCGAGCCGAACCAGTCGTCCTTGTTGCCTTCCTCCAGCACGGTCTGCAGCGCGGCGAGGCCGATCGCCATGGTGATGATGCCGAGCCAGTCGCCCTGGCGGATCAGCGATAGCTTCATCGGGCTCGGATCGAGCGAGACGTACAGCATCGCGATCATCACGGCGCCGGGCACCAGGTTGACATAGAAAATGTACTGCCAGCCACAGTTCTCGGTCAGATAGCCGCCGATGGTCGGGCCGATCGCCGGCGCGAACGTCGCCGACAGCGCGAACAGCGCGAGCCCGATCGGCTGCTTGGCCTTCGGCAGCAACGTGATGATCAGCGTGAACGCCATCGGGATCAGCACGCCGCCGGTGAAGCCTTGCACGGCGCGCAGCGCGATCATCTGCGGCAGGTCCTGCGCCAGCGCGCATGCCGCCGAGAACACCAGGAACAGCGCGGCGTTGGTGAGCAGATAGATGCGCACCGAGAACACCTGCGCGAGCCAGCCGGAGAGCGGGATCACCACGATCTCGGCGATCAGATAGGAGGTCGAGATCCAGCCGCCGTCGTCGATCCCGGCGCCGATCGCGCCCTGCACATCGGCGAGCGAGGCGTTGACGATCTGGATGTTCAGCACCGCCATGAACGCGCCGAGCGTCGCCCCGATCACCGCGATCCAGGTTTTCGTGGGGATCGCCGGCGCCGCCGGCGCTGCGGGGGCGGGGAGCGCGGCGGCGTTCGCTGCGTCGGCTGTGGGCTGAAGTGCGGTCATCGAGGTCGTCCTTGCTACCCACACAAGATGTATTAGGCGGCCGGTTTCGATAATCCGAGAAAGACTGGAAGGATTGTCCGGTAGAGGTTGATAATCAACGGCTGCGGCTGAGAGAGCGACTGCGGTTATGGCCACGGCACGACGGCTGCGTTTGGCCTGCGTGCCGTCGACTAGTGAGGTGAGCACGCCTCTCAAGCTCCCTCTCCCGCTTGCGGGGGAGGGTGGGGTGGGGGCTCTCTCCACAAGATGACTCGCGGAGAGAGCCCCCACCCGCAAGCGGGAGAGGCGAAGAGGGCGTAGACAGCAAAACGCGATCGACCACCGATGGGTGATCGATCGCGCGGAGCCAGCCGAAGAAGCGTTTGGTCCTATCCGCCGTGCTGCCGCGTCGCCGATGCCAGCCGTCGCTTCTCCTCGCGCTCGGCCAGCACCGTTGCCTTGGTGTTGACGGTCGGGATCGCCGACATGCCGGGGCGCAAGAGGCCGGTTAGGCTGTGATCGTCGAGCACGATCTTCACCGGCACGCGCTGTACGATCTTGGTGAAATTGCCGGTGGCGTTGTCGGGCGGCAGCAGCGCGAATTCGAGGCCGCTGGCCGGCGACAGGCTGTCGACATGACCCTTCAGCGTGGTGCCGCGAAAACTGTCGACCGTGAGCTCGACCGGCTGGCCGTTGCGCACATGGGTCAGCTGCGTCTCCTTGAAATTGGCGATCACATAGACCGCGTCCAGCGGCACCACCGCCATCAGCTGGGTGCCGGCCTGCACATATTGCCCGACGCGCAGCGTGCGGGCGCCGACCGTGCCGTCGACCGGCGCGGTGATCCGGGCGTAGGACAGGTTGAGCTCGGCCTGCTGCTCGACCGCGCGAGCGCGGTCCACCTGCGCTGCGGCCTGGGCGCGCTGCGTGGTCAGCACGTCGACCTTGCGCTGGGCCGCCGACAGCGCCGACTTCGCGTGCTGCAATTGCGCGGTGTTGGCGCGCAGCGCCGCGTCGGTCTGTTGCGCACGCTGAATGGTGCCGGAGCCGGACTTCATCAGCCCGTCGTAGCGGGTCTGCTCTTCCTGCGCGAATTTCAGGTTTGCCTCGGCGGCGGTGACGTCGGCCGTGCTCTGGTCGATGATCGGCTGCTGCAGCTCGAGCTGGGCATCGAGGTTGCGTACCGAGGCGCTGGCGGCGTCGACATCGGCCTTGGCCTGGCCGAGCGCGGTGCGGTAATCGCGGTCGTCGATCTCGGCCAGCAACTGGCCGGCCTTCACCGGCTGGTTGTCGGTGACCAGCACTTTGGCGATGTAGCCCGAGACCTTCGGGGCGATGATCGTGGAGTCCGCCTTCACGTAGGCGTCGTCAGTGGTTTCGAGGTAGCGGCCGGTGGTGACGTAGTCGTAGCCAAAGTCGGCTGCCACGGCGACGCCGATGATCGCGGCGAGCCCGAGCGCCACCCGCTTGACAGCTTTCCGCGACGGGCGGAGGCCGATTTTTGTTGCTTGTTCAGGGACATAAGTGGTGGTCGACATGGCATCCTCCGGGTCGAACATTCGCGTCCTTCCAGAAAGGGCGCCCAGTACGCCCTTAGATGCAATGTCCTCCCCGCTGTGATAATCCCGATAAAACTGGAAGCATTATCAACCCAGCGCTGATAATCCGGACCTTGCCGCATGGATCGCCTGACCAGCCTGACCGCCTTCGTCCGGGTCGTGGACACCGGCGGCTTTTCCGCGGCCGGCCGCAAGCTCAACATGTCCACCACCATGGTGAGCAACCACGTGCAGTCGCTGGAGGACCGGCTCGGCGCCCGGCTGCTCAACCGCACCACGCGCAAGGTCAGCCTCACCGAGGTCGGCCAGGCCTATTACGACCGCTGCGTCCAGATCCTCGCCGACATCGAGCAGGCCGACGACATCGCGGGCGCCCAGCAATCGGTGCCGCGCGGCACCCTGCGCATCTTCACCAACACCCATCTCGTCCAGTTCCTGTCGCCCGCGGTGGCCGAGTTCCTCGCCACCTATCCCGAGGTCAAGGTCGATCTCACGATCGGCGAGCGCAATGCCGATCTGATCGACGAGAACTACGATCTCGCCGTGCGCATGGTGCCGCCGCCGGACTCCAGCCTGATCGTGCGCACCATCGCGACCTGGCGCCACGTGCTGTGCTGCTCGCACCGCTATATCGAACAGCACGGCAAGCCAACGCTGCTGGCCGACCTCTCCGCGCGCAACTGCATGCGCCACGCCAACTATCCCTATGGCGACGAGTGGCGCTTCGCCGACCGCAAGGGCACGCCGGCCGCAGTGCGCGTCTCCGGAAATCTGATCTCCAACAGCGGCGAAACCCTGAAGCTCGCGGCGCTGGCCGGCGTCGGCGTCTTCCTCGCGGCCGGCTTCCTGGTTCGCGACGAGCTGGAGTCGGGACAACTGGTCCGCCTGCTGCCCGAATACCGGCCGGTCGAGCTCACCATGAATGCTGTCTATCCGCATCGCCATCATCTCTCGGCGAAGGTCCGCACCTTCATCGACCTGCTGGTCCATCACGCCACCGAGCAGCAGAAGCTGATCAATCCGTATTCGTGAGCGAAGGAGCTCGCACTTAGATTCACCCCGTCATCCTGAGGAGCCGCGCAGCGGCGTCCCGAAGGATGCACGGCCCGGCTGCTGGCCGTTCATCCTTCGAGGCTCGCTCCGCTCGCACCTCCAGCGACAAAGGCGAAGCCTTTGCGCGGGGATGACGGGACTAATAGTGCGACGTTCCTTCCGCGTCATGACCACCCGGCAGCCGTTGCGTGTATGAAGATCGCCTCACCTGCCGGGGTCCGTCATGCCGTTTCGTCTCCTCGCATCACTCCTGTTCGCGCTCGCAGCAAACCTGCTGCTGCAACTGCCGGCGCGCGCCGCCTATCCCGACCACATCGTCAAGATCGTGGTGCCGTTCGCACCGGGCGGCGGCACCGATGTCGTGGCGCGGACGCTGGCGCAGGAGATGCAGAAGGATCTCGGCGTCACCGTCATCATCGAGAACAAGCCGGGCGCCGGCACCATCATCGGCACGCAGAGCGTCGCGGCGAGCCCATCCGACGGCTACACGCTGCTGATGGCGACCTTCGCCAACGCGGTCAATCCGAGCCTTTACAGCAAGCTGCCTTATGATGCGCACAAGGATTTTGCGCCCGTGGCGCTGGTGGCGCGCTCCTTCAACGTCGTTGTGGTCAATCCCGCTTCGCCGATCAAGTCGATTGCCGATCTGATCGCGGCCGCGAAGGCCGATCCGGAAAAGCTGTCCTACGGCACCTATGGCACCGGCACCTCGGCGCATCTCGCCGGCGAACTGTTCAAGCACATGACCGGGGTCAATCTCACCACCGTTCCCTACAAGGGCGCGGCGCCTGCCATCACCGACCTCTTGGGTGGCCAGATCCAGGTAATGTTCACCACGGTGGCAAGCTGCGCCTCGCTGGTCGAGGCCGGGCAGCTGCGCGCGATCGGAGTGACGTCGGCCGAACGCTCGCCTGCGTTCCCGCAATTGCCGACGGTCTCGGAAGCCGGCGCCTCCGGCTATGTCGCCGAATCCTGGTACGGCCTCTACTGTGCCGGCGAATACGCCGACCGACATCATCGACCGCCTCAACAGATCGGCGGCCAAGGCCGTGCAGGCGGAGGCCTTCAAGAAGCTCAGCGTGTGAGGGCCTCGTGATGGTGGCCTCTCCTCCGGCCGAGCTCGACCGCTACTTTGCCGGCGAGGAGGCGCGCTGGCGCAAGGTGATAAAGGACGCCGGCATCAAGGCCGAATAGGCGGCATGCGCCAGGTGACGATCACATCTTTTTGCGTCGCATTGCCGTAACCGTGATTCTAGACGCAACGGACCGGTTCCTGGATCGTTGCCATGATCAGCGGAACCTCCCGCCTTGAGCTGTGTCTTGCGTCAAAGAGTAGGCCATGTGGATTTTGTTGCTGCTGCCGTTCATCGGCTTGCTGTGGGTGCCGTTCTATAATTTCGTCGAGCCGTCGCTGTTCGGCTTTCCCTTCTTCTACTGGTACCAGCTCGCCTGGGTGCCGATCTCCTCGCTCTTGATCTGGCTGGTCTATCGCAGCCGCCGGCCCGATACCGACGAGCCGCGGTGAGGGGACAGCCATGACCGATCACATCGCCTGGGTGGCGCTCTCCGTCTTCATCTTCTTTTTCGCGCTCGTCACCGTGATGGGCTTCTTCGCGGCGCGCTGGAAATCCGGCCCGGTCAGCGAGCATCTCGACGAATGGGGCCTCGGCGGTCGCCAGTTCGGCACCTGGATCACCTGGTTCCTGGTCGGCGGCGATTTCTACACCGCCTACACCGTGATCGCGGTGCCGGCGCTGGTCTACGCGGTCGGTGCCTACGGCTTCTTCGCGCTGCCCTACACCATCATCGTCTATCCCTTCGTGTTCGCTGTCATGCCGGTGCTGTGGAAGAAGGCGCATGCGAACGGCTACGTCACCGCCGCCGATGTCGTCCACGGCGCCTATGGCTCGCGCGCGCTCGAGCTCGCGGTGGCGCTGACCGGCCTGGTCGCGACCATGCCCTACATCGCGTTGCAGCTGATCGGCATGGAGGTCGTGATCAAGGCGATGGGGCTATCCGGCGAACTGCCGATCATCGCCGCCTTCGTGATCCTCGCGCTCTATACCTATAGCTCCGGCCTGCGCGCGCCGGCGCTGATCGCCTTCGTCAAGGACATCATGATCTACATCGTGGTGCTGGCCGCCGTGGTCGTGGTGCCCGCGAAGCTCGGCGGCTACGGCGCGGTGTTCTCGGCCGCCAACGACGCCTTCACGGCGAAGGGCGGCGCCACCGGCCTGACGTTGAAGCCCGGACAGTACCTGCCCTATGCGACGCTGGCGCTGGGCTCGGCGCTCGCCGCCTTCATGTACCCGCACACGCTGACCGGCATCTTCGCCTCGAAGTCGGCGGATACCATCCGCAAGAATGCGATCCTGCTGCCGGCCTATACGCTCTTGCTCGGCCTGATCGCGCTGCTCGGCTACATGGCCTATGCCGCCGGCATCAAGGTGACTTCGCCGAACGACGTGGTGCCGATGCTGTTCAAGACGCTGTTCCCGGAATGGTTCGCGGGCTTTGCGTTCTCGGCGATCGCGATCGGCGCGCTGGTGCCGGCGGCGGTGATGAGCATCGGCGCCGCCAACCTGTTCACGCGCAATGTCTGGAAGTCCTACGTCAACCCGGACATCTCGCACGCCGGTGAGGCGTCGGTGGCGAAGATCACATCGCTGGTGGTCAAGGTCGGTGCGCTCGCCTTCATCTTGTTCCTGCCGACGCAATATGCGCTCGACCTGCAACTGCTTGGCGGCCTCTGGATCGTGCAGACGCTGCCGGCGCTGGTGTTCGGGCTGTTCACCGTCTGGTTCCGCGCCGAAGGGCTGCTGCTCGGCTGGGCGGTCGGCATCGGCTGGGGCACGTATACGGCGTGGAGCAACGGGCTGAAGCCGCTCGCCAGCATCTCGCTCGGCGATGCCAGCTACAGCTTCTATGTCGGCCTCGGCGCGTTGCTGCTCAACATCGTCGTAGCGGTGCTCGCGACTGTCGTGGTCGGCCTGATATCACCCGCCAAGCGCCGCGCGGCGGCCTGAGCCGTCGCCTTGGTCTGACGGGGCGGAGGCAAGTCGCGCGGTGAGCCGCGCAACCTCCGCCCTGGTCTTTTCGATCGCGGCGTCTTTCACCGACCCATAGCCGCGGATCTCCATCGGCGCCTTTGCCAGCGCGACGAGATCGGGCAGCCGTGCCTTGTCGAGCTTGCCGAGCATGGTCTCGATCAGCGCCTCATACCAGGTAATCAGCTCGCGCTCGGTGCGGCGCTCCGCGGAGTAGCCGAACAGGTCGAAGGGTGTGCCGCGCAGCCCTTTCAGGCTCGCGAGCAACCGCAGCGGCGTCTGGATCCACTGTCCGAACGCGCGCTTCCTCGGCCGTCCCCGTGCATCGCGCCGCGCTGGCAGGAACGGCGGCGCAAGGTGATATTGCACCGTGAAGTCGCCGTCGAATTCCTGGCTGAGCTCGTCGAGGAAGCCGCTCTGCATATGCAGCCGCGCCACTTCGTATTCGTCCTTATACGCCATCAGCTTGAACAGCGACCGCGCCACGGCGTCGGTCAAGGTCTCGCTGCCCAGCGCGGCCTCGGCGCGACGCACGCGGTCGATTGTCGCCCGATAGCGCGCGGCATAGGCCTCGTCCTGATAGTCACGAAGGAAATCCGCGCGGCGCGCGATCACCTGCTCCAGCGTCTCCGGTACATCGGCCGCAGCACCGTCGGCCTTCGGCAAGAACTCCGGATCGGCGAAAGCGATCCGGCCCCAGGCCAGCGCCTGCCTGTTGCGCTCGATGGCGACGCCGTTCAATTCGATCGCGCGCGTCAGCGCCTCCAGCGAGACCGGCACCAGGCCCTGCTGCCAGGCGAAGCCGAGCATCATGATGTTGGCAAAGACGCTGTCGCCGAGCAGCCGCTCGGCCAGCGCGTTGGCGTCGATCATGGTGAGGTTGCCCGACCCGATCACCCGCTCGATCGCGCGCAAGCGAACCGGCGAGGCGAGGTCGGCATCGCGGAAGCGCACCACGTCGCCGGTCGGCATCTCGGCGATATTGACCGCGGCGCGCATTCCCTTGCGATAGGTGCCGGATGCTTTTGCCGACGAGCTCACCACGAGGTCGCAACCGATCAGCGCGTCAGCCGCGCCCTGGTCGATCCGCACCTGATGCAGCGCGTCGGGCGTAACCGCCAGCCGCAGGTAGCTCAGCACGGGGCCGAACTTCTGCGCAAAACCGGTGAAGTCGAGCACCGAGACGCCGCGGCCCTCGAGATGCGCGGCCATCGCGATCAATGCGCCGACTGTAATGACGCCGGTGCCGCCGACGCCGGTGACAAGGAGATCATAGGGCCGCTCCAGTCCCGCAAGCTCCGGTACCGGCAGCGCGGCTGCGCGCGCCAGCGGATCGATCGCGCTCGCGCTCTTCGCCCGCCGCTTGCCGCCCTCGATGGTGACGAAGCTCGGGCAGAAGCCGTTGAGACAGGAAAAGTCCTTGTTGCAGGTTGAGAGGTTGATCCGGCGCCTGCGGCCGAACGGCGTTTCCTTCGGCTCGACGCTGAGGCAGTTGGATTCCACCGAGCAGTCGCCGCAGCCCTCGCAGACGAGGTCGTTGATGTAGGCGAAGCGCGCGGGATCCTCGATCGTGCCGCGCTTGCGCCGCCGCCGCTTCTCGGTGGCGCAGGTCTGCTGATAGATCAGCACGGTGACGCCGGGAATTGCGCGCAGCTCGCGCTGCACGGCATCCATCGCCTCGCGCGGATGGATGGTGACGCCGGCGGGCAGATCCGCCGGCGAGAAATGCGCGGGATCGTCCGACACCAGCGCGATCCGCGCGACGCCCTCGGCGCGGACAGAGTGCGCGATCGCCTGCACGCTGACCGGGCCGTCGACCGGCTGGCCGCCGGTCATCGCCACCGCGTCATTGAACAGGATCTTGTAGGTGATGTTGGCTTTCGCGGCGATCGCCTGCCGGATCGCCATCGAGCCGGAGTGATAGTAGGTGCCTTCGCCGAGATTCTGGAACACGTGGCTGTTGCCGGTGAATTTCGATGACGCCGCCCAGTTGACGCCTTCGCCGCCCATCTGGATCAGCGACGAGGTCTCGCGGTCCATCCAGCTTGCCATGAAATGGCAGCCGATGCCGGCCAGCGCCTTGGAGCCCTCGGGCACTTTCGTCGAGGTGTTATGCGGGCAGCCCGAGCAGAAATACGGCGTACGGGTCGCGCCCGGCACCGCGATCACGCGGTCCTGTTCGGGCACCAGCGCGGCAACGCGGCGAGCGAGTTGCAATTCCGGAAACATCGGGTCGAGCCGGCGCGCCAGCACGTCGGCGAGCATCCGCGGCGACAATTCGCCGGTCCAGGAGATCAGCCGCGCGCCGCTCTCGTCATGCTTGCCGACCATCCGGTCCGGCTTGGCGCCGGGATAGTCGTAGAAATACTCCTTGAACTGGCTCTCGATGATGCCGCGCTTCTCCTCGACCACGAGGATCTCGCGCTTGCCCTTCACGAACTCCATCGCATCATGCAGCGCCAGCGGCCACACCATGCCGACCTTGTAGATGTCGATGCCGAAGCGGCGGCACGCGGCTTCATCCAGCCCGACCAGCCGCAGCGCCTCCATCAGATCGAGATGCGCCTTGCCCGTGGTGACGATGCCGTAGCTCGCATCCTTGACGTCGTAGATGCGGCGATCGATCGGATTGGCTTTCGCGAAGGCGTAGACCGCGTGCTTCTTCGCCTCCAGCCGTTCCTCGATCTGCGGGCCCGGCAGATCCGGCCAGCGATAATGCAGGCCGCCGGGCGGCGGCACGAAATCCGGTTGCACGAAACGGCGCGGCGGCCGCAGCTCGACCGAGGCGCCGGACTCCACGATCTCCGAGATCGCCTTGAAGCCGACCCACATGCCGGAGAACCGGCTCAGCGCGTACCCATACTCGCCGAATGCGAGATATTCGCCGATATCGGCCGGATGCAGCGTCGGCATGAACCAGCTCATGAAGGCGACGTCGGACTGATGAGGCATCGAGGACGACACGCAGCCATGGTCGTCGCCCGCGACGACGAGCACGCCGCCACGCGGCGAGGAGCCATAGGCATTGCCGTGCTTCAGCGCATCGCCGGAGCGATCGACGCCGGGGCCCTTGCCGTACCACAGGGCGAACACGCCATCGACCTCGCGATCTCTTTGCGTCTCGACCTGCTGCGAGCCGAGTACGGCGGTCGCCGCGAGGTCCTCATTCACCGCGGGCAGGAATTCGATGCGGCTGTCCTTGAGCTGCTCGCCGATCTTCCACAGTTCGAGATCGACGCCGCCGAGCGGCGAGCCGCGATAGCCGGAGATGAAGCCCGCGGTGTTGAGGCCGGCAGCGCGGTCGCGCCGCGCCTGGTCGAGCACGATGCGGACGATCGCTTGCGTGCCGGTGAGGAAGACGCGGCCGCGCTCGCGGCTGTAGCGCTCGGACAGCTGATAGGCGTCGAGCAACGGCATCTGGCCCATGACTTACCTCTCCGGGATTCGCGATGTCTGATCCGACAAGGCTATGCCTGTGGGCGTGGTAGGTCTTACCTATCCATTCATTTGTCGCGGAAAAATCGGCAGGATATTGCTGAGAACGATGTAGTTCGGTAGGATCTACCAAATCGAGGGCCTCGCAATGGTCGAAGAGCAGGACGAGAAAATCCTCGCCGAACTGCAGAAGGACGGCCGCGCCACCAACCAGCAGCTTGCGGAAACCGTCGGGATGTCGACCTCGGCGTGCTGGCGCCGGGTCCGTGCGCTGGAAGAGTCCGGTGTCATCTCGGGCTATTCGGCGCTGGTCGCGCGCGAGCGCGCAGGCTTTGCGACCTCGGCGATCCTGCACGTTTCGCTCGAGCGCCACGACGTCAAATTCGTCGACGAGTTCGTCGCGCGGGTGATGAAGCGCCGCGAAGTGCTGGAATGCTTCGCGACCACCGGCGACGCCGATTATCACCTGCGCGTCGTGGTGCGCGACATGGACGCCTACAACAAATTCCTCGACGAGTTCATGTTCCGCATCCCAGGCATCCGCCACGTCCGTACCAACGTGATCCTGAAGGAGATCAAGACCGGCGTGGCGTTGCCGTTTTGAAGTGATGTGTCTGACGACGATGATGGGGCCGCGCGCTCAATTTTCTGTCCCGTCACCCTGAGGAGGCCGCGTAGCGGCCGTCTCGAAGGGCGAACGGCCTCCAGCCCGGCCGTGCATCCTTCGAGGCTCGCCCAGCGGCGCAAGTGCGCCGCAAGGCTCGCGCCTCCAGCGACAAAGGCGAAGCCTTTGCGCGGGGATGACGGTCGAAGTAGTCGGTAGGATGGGTAGAGCGCAGCGAAACCCATCATGGTACCGCGGGTTGGACTTGATGGGTTTCGCTGCGCTCTACTACCCATCCTACGAGGATACGGGTCATGCTGCCTGTTCTGTCGACTTGGTTTTCAACAGAATCATGAACACCATGACATGGCTGACCAGCAGCAGCGGCACATAGAGCGCCGGAATGTAGATGCCGGCGCCGAACAGGCCGGGATCGCCGATCTTCACGCCGTTGTAATAGGCATTGAGCAGATCCAGCGTGCCCCAGATGTTGAAGACCCAGACGATCGGAATCGCGATCGCCCACCGCCAGGACAGCGCCGCCATCGCAAGCAGCGCGAGAACGGCGGCGACGAGATCGCCCCATCCGACCTCGCTGGCGAAATCCGCGCTCAATTGCGGCGACACGAACCCGGCCACCATGAAGTTCATGCCCAGGAACCTGAACGCATGGAAGGCTGCGAGCAGTCGGAGCGCGTTGTCACGTGGCATCGCGCGGAGCGCCGGCCAGACGTAGGTGACGGCCACGACGGCACTTGTCAGAAACCCGCCGGCGACGCTGAGGACGAATGGAAGATTGAAGCCCGGGGGCATCGGCGGATTCCCTTGTTGTCGATCGGTTCGGTTGGCTTGCGTTCAGGACCTTGACGCTCAGGGCTTGGCGACGAGCAGGCGGAGCGGCAGCAGCGGGCCGACCCCGATGTACTCGTGATCCATCAGATCGAGCTTGGACAACGGCAGCCCTTCCATGATCGCGTGCGCCTCGGATGCATCCTTGGCGTCGAGCAGAAAGACCACGCCGCGCCCGTCGGAGCGCGAATACCATTCGCGAATCTTGCCGTTGAGATAGAGCTGCACGGTCTGCCGGATTTCGTCCGGCATCACGACCGTCACCTGATCGCGGGTGACGCCGGCTTTCGCAGTGAGGATGACCATCACGCCTGTGGTGATGGTGGAGGCGGCTTGTGCCTGTACTTGGGCTTGAGCAGGGGAGGGAGCGGTCATGATGGTGGCGCCTGTCAGAGTGAGGGTGAGAGCCAGGATTGTGTGACGGATTGCTTGCATCGGTCGCATGTCTCCGTTCACGACGGATGTCGTGATGTCGCGTGAGCAGCGCGCGTCGCTTTGCTGCTGCTTGTGGCTCCGATGTAAGGCAGCTTTCCGTGAGCGACTATTCGCGATAATGTTCACGGGCCATGAAGCAGAACTTCACAGTCCGGCAGGGCGCGCTCGACGGTGTCGAGGCATTCCTGGCCGTCGCCCAGCACCGCAGTTTTCGCCGCGCGGCGGCCGAGCTCGGCGTCACGCCATCGGCGATCAGCCAGGCGGTGCGCGCCCTCGAGGCGCGCCTCGGCGCGGTGCTGTTCATCCGCACCACCCGCAGCGTCGGACTGACCGACGCCGGCGAACGGTTTCTGGCGCGCGCAAGACCGGCATTCGAGGAGTTGGTCGCGGCGAGCGGGGCGGCGCGGGAGCTCGGGCAGAAGCCCGCCGGGCTGTTGCGTCTCACCGTGCCGCGCTCGGTGGTGCCGATCCTGCTGGAGCCGCTGATCGCGTCGTTCTGCAAGGCCTATCCCGAGATCGAGGTCGAGCTCGCCGCCAGCGAGGAATTGGTCGACCTCGCCGCCGGCGGCTTCGATGCGGGCATCCGGATGGGCCAGTTCATCAATCCGGACATGGTCGCGGTGCGCCTGACCAAGCCGTTCCCGTTCGCCATCGTCGGCAGCCCGGACTATCTCGCGCGCCGCGGCCGCCCCAAGCGTCCGGACGATCTGCGCGCGCACGCGTGCCTGCGGCTCCGGCGGTCGAACGGAGGGCTCGCGCCGTGGTCGCTGAACGACAATGGCCGTTCGATCGAGCTTGCCGTGTCGGGATCCTTCATCGGCCATGATTTTCCGACGCTGGTCGGCGCCGCCATCGAAGGCGTGGGCCTCGCGCAAGTCCCCGCACCGCTGATATCAGGCGCCGTCAAGGAGAAGAAGCTCGTCCGCGTGCTGGAGCCATTCGCGCCGACGACGCCGGGCGTGTTCCTCTACTATCCCGGCCATCGCCAGATCATGCCGAAGCTGCGCGCCTTCATCGATCACGTGAAGAGCAGGCCGCGGGCCGCGCGGTGAGGAGAGCCCGGATTTGCATTGCTCGTTCACGTCATCTCGGAATGACGGGAGGGTCTAGGCGCGCTTCTGAGGATGCCAGTCAGGCACCGTCTTGACCATGTGCCAGACCAGCAGGTCGAGGGCGCGGGTCATGCCTTCCCGCGACCTGGTATTGGTGAACGCCGACCAGCAGAAATCGCCGCTGGTTCGCACCGAGATCGTCGTCGTTCCGTCCAGGAGGCCGCTGTGCCACCAATTATTGTTCGCGGTGACGAACAGGCCCTTGGCGTAGCGGGGGTTGATGGCGCTGGGGGTGCTCATGACGCGGAGGCTGTCGTCGGTCAGCAGCTGCTCAGTGTCCTTGAAGCCGTCGATATGGACGAACAGCGTCGTCAAATCGCCCGGCGTCGCAATCCAGCCGCCGTGCGAATCCATCCGGGCGACGTTCATCCGGTACGGATCGCCGGTCTGGCTGTAGTATTTCACTTCGTTGCTTGCGCGCTCGCCCAGCGTATTGCCGGCAATCTGCATGTCGGTGATGCCGCATCGCTTCAGGACGGCGTCCTTGATGTATTGCTCGTAGCTCTGGCCGCTCAGCTTTTCGATCACGCGGCCGATGATGCAATAGCCGAAGTTCGAATAGGCATAGGCTTCGCCTGGCGGACTGGTGAGCGGCATATGCTCCAGCGTCCAGCCGATCAGTTCGCGATGCTTCAGGTTCTGGTTCATGAACATCGGATCGCGAGACTGGTTTCCCCAGGTCCCGGTGGTGTGGGTCAAGAGATGCTCGACCGTGATCTGCTCGACATGGGAGCGAGACGAGCCGGGTGGCATCAAGCTTGGCAGCGTGGGTGTCGTCGGATAGTCCTTGCCGAGAATGGAGCTTGCGCCGAACACATAGTCGCCGAGCCGCAATTTGCCGGCCTCGATCAGGGTGAAGATCCCGGTCGAGGTCACAGGCTTCGATATGCTCGCGATCCGGAAGCGGTGTTGCGGGGTCAATGCTTCGCCGGTCTCCCGATCCGCAACCCCGAACGCCTCGACATAAGCCGGCTTTCCCTTGATTGCGATCGCGATCGAAAGACCCGGTACATCGTAGTCCTTCATGAAGTCGGCGGCCAGGTCAGCCATCTGCTTGCGTTGCTCCGACGTCGGAAGCTCCGCGGGCTGCTCGGCAAGGGCGGTCGACGGCCCGCAAACGATCCCTGCGGCCGATAGCAGGGAGCCCTGAAGCAACGTTCGGCGTGAAAGTGGCATGGCTGACTTGTCTGATGAGTGCGCGCGGACCTTATTGCGCTTCGCCCTGTGTTGTCACGATGCGAACGGCTATGTGATCACGTCACGATGGCCCGTCGGGCAAATGATGTCGCGAGAATGCGAGTGTGTGATCCACCAGCGGCGCCACAAACTCGCCGTCGTGCCGGCGAAAGCCGGGACGACAAATGGAGAGAGAAGCGACCCGGTCCATCACCGTCATGCTGAGGTGCGAGCGCAGCGAGCCTCGAAGCACGACGGCCCGGCTCTCGACGCAAGGATGGAGCGGCGGCCGTGCATCCTTCGAGGCTCGCTTCGCGAGCACCTCAGGATGACGGCTCTAAAGTGGTGCAAGCCGCCTCACACCTTCTCCCTCACGAACCTGTTCCGCAGCGTGCCGATGCCGGTGATGTCGATCTCGACCACGTCGCCGTCCTTCAGGTCCGGCGAGGCGCCGTCGGTGCCCATCCAGATCACGTCGCCGGGCGACAGCGTGAAATATTTGGTCAGTTCGACGAGGAACGGGACGATGCCGAAGATCATCTCGTTGGTGTGGAAGCGGCCGGTTTCCTTGCCGTTGACGCGGATCGCGGTCTCCATGCGGTCGAGGTCGACATCGGTCTCGATCCACGGACCCATCGGCTTGAAGGTATCGGCGTTCTTGGCACGCCACAGTCCGCGATCGGCCTTCTGCCAGCTGCGTTCGGAGACGTCGTTGCCGATGGTGTAGCCGAACACGCAGTCCATCGCGTTGGCCTCGGTCAGGTGCTTGGCGGTCTTGCCGATCACGACGACGAGCTCGCCCTCGTAATGGATCTTCTCGGTCGCGCTCGCGGGGATCACGACGTTCTCGTCATGGGCGATCAGCGCGTTCTGCGCGCGGTAGCCGATCTCGGGACGATCGGGAACGTTCGGCACCGTGCCGGCCTTGTCGGCGGCTTCTTTGAGGTGTTTCAAATAATTCAGCCCGACGCAGTAGAAGGTGCGCGGGATCAGCGGCAGCTCGATCTTGACGTCCTTCAACGCATGCGTCTTCGACGTCTTGCTCCATTCACCGAAGGGATCGCCATTGACGGTGGTGACGGCGTCGCCCTCGACGAGGCCCCAAGACGTAGTGCCTGCGGCAGTAAATTTCAGCCAGCGCATGATGATGTCCCTCTATTCCGCGGCCTGCGCGCGGGTCTTCCAGGCGCCCGCGGCCGGGCGCTTCAGTCCGAGATTCTCGCGCAGCGTCGTGCCGGCGTAATCCTTGTGGAACAGCCCGCGCTTCTGCAGTTCGGGCACCACGTGGTTGACGAAGTCGGCATAGGAGCCCGGCACGTAGCTCGCCGCGACGACGAAGCCATCGCAGCCGCGATTGACAAACATCTCCTCCAGCCGGTCGGCGATCTCCTTCGGGCCGCCGACCATCGCGTCCTGCACCTGGCCGCGGCCGGAGAAGGTGATGAAGTCGCGGGTCGAGGGATTGGTCTTGCCGGAGGTGCGCAGCACGCCGTCGCGGATGCCGAGCATGCCTTGCATGCCCTGCAACTCCTCGGTGGTTAGCGGCTCGTCGATCGGTTTGGCGCCGAAATCGAAGTTGAGGCCTTCGGCGAGCAGCGACAACGCGTCGATCTCGAGCGGCAGCTTCTGGATCACCGCCATCCGGTCCTCGGCCTCGGCCTTGGTCGCGCCGGTGACCGGCGTGATCAGATTGCAGAGGAACATCTGGTCGGGATCGCGCCCGGCCTTGGCGGCTTCGCCCCGGATCGCGTCATAGCCCTGCCTGGCATTGGCGAGGTTGCGCGCCGCGGTGAAGATCACCTCACCCCAACGCCCGGCAAAGCGCTGGCCGCGGCCGGAGGCGCCGGCCTGGATCACGACGGGATGGCCCTGCGGCGAGCGCGGCACCGTGAACGGGCCGCGCGAGGTGAAGAATGTGCCCTTGTGGTCGAGCCGCTTCACCTTGGTCGGATCGGCGAAGCGGCCGCTCTTCTTGTCGATCAGCAGCGAACCGTCTTCCCAGGCGTCCCAGTGGCCGAGCACCACCTCCATGAACTCGTCGGCGCGGTCATAGCGATGGTCGTGCTCGAGATGCTGCTCGCGGCCCATGTTGAGCGCTTCGCCGTCATTGACCGACGTCACCACGTTCCAGGCGGCGCGGCCACCCGTCATCAGGTCGAGCGTGGCGAAACGGCGGGCGACGTCGAACGGCTCGAAATAGGTGGTGGAGGCGGTCGAGGCGAGGCCGAGCTTGGTGGTGACCATGCCCATCGTGGTCAGCACCACGATCGGGTCCATCTTCACGCAGCGGATGCCGTATTCGACGGTGTGGGCGTGATCGTTGCCGTAACGATCGGGCATTGCGAGGCGATCGTCGAAGAACGCCATGTGGAACTTGCCGCGCTCCAGGATGCGCGCGATCTCCTGATAGTAGTCCGCCGACATCGAATCGTCGCGCGATTCCGGGTGACGCCAGGAGCTCGGCAGGTTGGTGCAGTTCTGCGCCTGCAAAAAGCCAACCAGCGCCATTTGCCGTGTCATGTCGTTCTCCTGTGTCCGCAACTATCAGCGAAGGTCGAGCTCATCGGTGAGCTTGTAATCGGCGGCGAGCGCCTTGAGCTTGTCCCAGGTCGCATCCTCGATCTCGATGCCGTCCTTGCGCCGCTGCTGCTCGCGCAGATATTCGATCTCGCCGGGATAGAACACGCCGCGGCTCCCTTCCGAGGGCGGCGTCGATTTCAAATAGCGGGCGAAGTCGGCGACTTCCTTCCTGAAGTCCTTGAGCGGACGGAATGCGGCGACGTTGAACACCGCCATGAAGCAGCCGTCGTTGTGTCGGCCGATCGGCTCGACGCCGAAGCCGAGCCCGGTCAGGAGGCCGCACAGCACCTCGACCATCGCGGCAAGGCCCGAGCCCTTGTAGCCCTCGCTGCCGCCGAGCGGCAGCAGCGCGCCGCCCTTGCGGTAGTCCTTTGGGTCAGTGGTGTCGCGCCCCTCGGCATCGATGATCCAGCCCTTCGGGATGCTCTCGCCGCGCGCCACCGCGAGCTGGATCTTGCCGGCGGCGACTGCCGAGGTCGCCATATCGAGATAGAATGGCGCCTCGAGGTCGGAGGGCACCGCGATCGAGAGCGGGTTGGTGCCGAGCCGGGCCTCGCGGCCGCCGAACGGCGCCACGTGTTTCGGCGAGCGGCCGGAATCGGCGGCCGCAATCCCGATCATGCCTTCGCGCATCGCCATCATCGGGTAATGCGCGAGGCGTCCGACATGGCTCTGCCGGAACACGGTGCAGGCCGCGACATTGGCGGTCTTCGCCTTGTTGATGGTCATCTCCATCGCCTTGGCGTTGACGTGGAAGCCGAAGCCCCAATGACCGTCGATCACGGTCGTGGTCGGTGTCTCCTGCACGATGGTCCATTTCGCGCCGGGCACGATGTGGCCGGCCTTGATGCGGTCGATATAGGTCGGGATTGCGATCACGCCGTGGGAGTCGTGGCCGGCGAGGTTGGCGTTGACGCAGCCGGAGGCGACTGCGCTGGCTTCCTCCTCCGATGCGCCGGCACCCTTGAGGAGTGCCGCGCCGATGCGCGTGAGACGGTCGGCCTGGACGATCGGCATGGGATTTTCCTCACGGTCTGCCCGCGTGATGCGCGGGTCGTGCTTGCTGTTGTCGACGTCATGCTCTCAAAGCGCCGAGGGGCGAGCAAGGGCAGAAAAATCCGGGCGGCCATACCGCCAGCAGGGTGCTCCCGGCGATGTTTTCACCGAGTGGAACAGGCGCGGTCGCGATGCGGAATTTGGCTGCTCGGGCGGCGCGAGCAGGACGTCCATCCGCGCCTCGCCACCCTCCGCCTCAGGCTGGCACACCGGTGTCCGTAATATCCCGGAAAACCGCCGCCGGCGTTCGTCAGCCGTTTACTTTGTCGTGCAACTTGCCGGATACGCTAACCACCACTTAGGCCTCTCGCGGGCAATGTTCCCTGCCAGATTGGAGGGGTTGGCCCCCGGGCCTTCAGGAATCGTGCAGTCGAGCATCGGGCGTACCTTCGCGGCGTTGAGTGCCACCAACGAAGCGATCCTGTACGCGAAATCACCAGAAGAATTGTACGGCAAGGTCTGCGAAGCCGCGTTCTCGAGCGGGAGCTTCCTGGCCGCGACCGTGTTTTTGCTGGAGCCGGATACCGGTCTCTTGAGGTTCGCGGCTGGCTACGGCGACGATGTCGCGCGACTATGCAGCATCACCATTTCCGCGATCGCCAACACCCCGGAGGGCGAAGGCGTGGCCGGCCGCGCGTTCCGCGACCAGAAGGCCTGCGTCCGCAACGACTATGTCAACGACGCTGTTTCGGCGGCTTGGCGCAGCGGCGCGGCAGCGGCAGGCGTCGGGGCGGCCGCCGCGGTGCCGCTGGTTTGCAACCGGCGCAGCGTCGGCGTCTTCATGGTGACGCGGCGCGAGATCAATTCGCTCAACGACGAGGCCGTTTCGCTGCTGGAGCGCATGGCCGCGAACGTGTCCTTCGCGCTCGATAATTTCGACCACGAGGCCTCGCGCAAGAGCGGCGAGCGGGCGATGCGTCGGCTCAACCGCATGTTCGGTGCGATCAGCGCAACCAACGAGGCGATCCTTCGCGCCAAGACCGAGCACGATCTCTATCAGCGGGTCTGCGATGCCGCGGTGTTCAGCGGAAAGTCCTTCGCGACGGTGGTGCTGCTGGCCGAACCCGACACGCACTGGTTCGAGCCTGTCGCCGGCACCGGCGAGGCGCTCGACCTGATCACCCAGACGCGCTTCTCGACCGATCCGGACAACGTCTACGGCAAGGGGATTTGCGGCGAGGCGTTCCGGACCCAGCGGCCCTGCGTCGAGCACGACATCCCGATATCGATGGGCCCGTCGCATATGCCGATCGGCGGCAGCGGCCTGATGGCCTGCGTGGCGCTGCCGCTCACCCGGTTCGGCAAGAGCGTCGGCGTCCTGATTTTCTTCACCGGCAATTCCTGGGCGCGTGACGAGGAGATCATCGCGCTGCTCGCGGGGATCGCCGAGAATGTCTCGGTCGCGCTCGACAATTTCGGCCGTGCCACCGAAAAGGCCAAGGCCGACGCCGAGCGCGAGCGGCTGTCGCGGATGTTCGCGGCGCTGAGCGCGACCAACGAGGCGATCATGCGCGCGAGGTCGCGGCTCGAGATGTTCGAGCTGGTCTGCGCGGCGGCGGCGCATGGCGGCGGATTCAACTCCACCAGCATCCTGATCGCGAAGCCCGGCGACGATTTCCTGGAGATGATGGCGGTCGCGGGGCCTACCGCGGCAAATGCGCGCCGCCTCAACGTCTCGCGCAGCGAGGCTCGCCCCGAAGGGCGCGGCGTCTGCGGCCGGGCGTTCCGCTCGCGGCGCGCCTGCATCAACAACGATTTTCTGGGCGACGTCGCCAGCAATCCGTTCCGCGACGTCATCGACCGCGAGGATGCGCGATCGGGCGCGGCGTTCCCGTTGATCGTCGACGACGAGCCGGTCGGCGTGATGCTGTTCATCTCCGCCAAGCGCAACACCTTCTCGGCTGAATTCGCCGAGCTGCTGCAGCGGCTCGCCGACAACGTCTCCTATGCGCTCGGCAGCTTCGACCGTGCCGACGAGAAGGCGCGGACCGAGGAGCAGAAGGAGCGGCTGCGGCGGATGTTCGCGGCGCTGAGCGCGACCAACGAGGCGATCATGCGGGCGAAATCCCGCAGCGAACTGTTCGATCTGGTCTGCGATGCCGCGGCGGTCGGCGGCCAGTTCGTCTCGGCCACGATCAGGCTGGTGCGGCCGGGCGAGGTCTTCCTGGACAATGTGGCCGCCTCGGGCCCGGACCGGGTGCGGGCCCGAGAGGTTCAGCTGTCGGCCGACGCGACGCGTCCGGAGGGACAGACGCTGACCGGCGTTGCGATCCGCACGCGCAGGCCCTGCATCAGCAACGACTATCTCAGCGATTTCGGCCCCGAATCGCACGTCTATCCGGCCGTGCGCGACAGCGGCAGCAAATCGGGCGCAGCCCTGCCGCTGCTCAAGAACGGCGAGGCGATCGGCGCGCTGGTGTTTCTCTCCAGCGAGTTCGGCACCTTCAGCCCGGAGATGATGGCGCTGTTGCAGCGGCTTGCCGAGAACGTGTCGTTCGCGCTTGCCAATTTCGATCGCGCCGACGAGAAGGCGCGGGACGACGAGCTGAAGGAGCGGCTGTCGCGGATGTTCGCGGCGCTGAGCGCGACCAATGAGGCGATCATGCGGGCGAAGTCCCGCGCAGAATTGTATCGACTGGTCTGCGCGGCGGCGGCGACCGGCGGCAAGTTCACCTCGACTACGATCGCGCTGGCGCAGACCGGAAGCGACTATCTGCGGATCGTCGCGATTGCGGGGCCGGCGGCGGAGGGCGCGCTCCAGGTGACGCTCTCGACCAGCGAGGCGCACCCCGAGGGGCGCGGCGCCTGCGGTCGGGCGTTCCGCTCCGGCAAGGCGTGCATCATCAACGACTATTTTGCCGATCCCGAGACCGCCGCTTTCCATGAGCGCGCGCGGCTCGATGGAACGCAGTCCAGCGCCTCGTTTCCGCTTGTTGTCAGCGGGCAGGTGGTCGGGGTCATGATCTTCGTCGCGATCGACAAGGACACGTTCACGCCGGAGTTCGCCGAATTGCTGCAGCGCCTTGCCGACAATCTGGCGTTCGCGCTCGAGAGCTTCGATCGCGCCGATGAGAAACACAAGGCCGACGAGCGCATCGAATATCTTGCCTCGCACGACAGCCTGACCAATCTGCCGAACCGCGAGACGTTCAACGAGATGCTGCATCACGCGATCTCGGCGGCGGATCGCCATCGCCGGCAGCTCGCGGTGCTGTTCATCGATCTCGACCGCTTCAAGGTGATCAACGACTCGCTCGGCCACGACGCCGGCGATATGCTGCTGGTGGCGATCGCCGAGCGGCTGCGTGGATCGTTGCGCGCGAGCGACGTGGTGGCGCGGCTCGGCGGCGACGAGTTCGTGGTCATCCTCGAGGAAACCGCCGAACGCGACGACGTCGAGCGCATCGCCGGCGATCTTCTGGTTTCGCTCAGCCAGCCGCTGCAGCTCAGCGGGCATGAGTGCCACACCACGGCCTCGATCGGCATCGCGATGTATCCGGCCGATGGCTCGGACGTACAGACGCTGACCAAGAATGCCGACATGGCGATGTATCTCGCCAAGGAAGACGGCAAGAATGGCTTCCGCTTCTTCTCCAACGAGATCAGGGCGCAGTCGATCGAGCGCTTGACGATGGAGAGCGCATTGCGCCGCGCACTCGAGCGCAAGCAATTCTCGCTCGACTATCAGCCCAAGGTGGACATGGCGAGCGGGCAGATCAGCGGCGTCGAGGCGCTGCTGCGCTGGACCCATCCCGAGCTTGGCAAGGTATCGCCGGGGCAGTTCATCCCGCTTGCCGAGGAAACCGGCCTGATCGTGCCGATCGGCCGCTGGGTGTTGAAGGAAGCCTGCGGGCAGAACATGGCGTGGCAGCGCTGCGGCCTCAGGGCCGTGACGATGGCGGTCAACCTTTCACCGCGGCAGTTCGGCGATCCGAACTTGCTCGACGACATCGACGCGGCGCTGGAGGAGAGCGGCATGTCGCCGGCGTTGCTCCAGCTCGAGGTCACCGAGAGCATGGTGATGCGCAACGTGACGCGTGCGGTGCGCGTGCTCGACGCGATCCAGAATCGCGGCATTAGGCTGGCGATCGACGATTTCGGCACCGGCTATTCATCGATGTCGCTGATGAAGCAGTTCCCGATCGACACCATCAAGATCGACCGCTCTTTCGTGCGCGACCTGCCCAATGATTCCGAGGACGTCGCGATCGCGCAGGCGATCATCTCGATGGGCAAGGCGCTTGGCATGACCATCGTCGCCGAGGGCGTCGAGACCTCCGAGCAGCAGGAGTTCCTGCGCGCCCATGCCTGCGACGAGATGCAGGGCTTCCTGTTCAGCCGGCCGCTGCCGCCGCGCGATCTCGCCGAATTGTTGAAGCCGTCGCAGGCAGAGGCGTCGCCGCCGTTGCAGCCGTCGCTGGATGGCGAGGCGACCAGCGTGGCCGGGCCGGATCTAGGGCGGAAACGCGCTGTCGTCTGACGGCTGCACGGGCAGGTCGCGAACGTCGGAATCGGTTGATTCGACCTTGCGCGAAAAATCATAGGGCCACGGCAGGATGTCCTGGCCGGCCAACGTCTGGCGCAACACAACGGCAGCCTCCGCAAAGCTCGCGCCGTCGGCAAGGCGGAGCTGGCGGCTCCAGGCGGATGGCAGCGGTTCGGCGGCATCGCGCATCTCGAATGCCGGCCCCCACCACCAGGCCGGCGCGGGCGGCCGTTCCGGTTCCGCAATGGCGCGCCAGCGCGCGAACTCGTCGACGATGCGGGCAAATTGCAGCTTGGCGGCGGGATGCATCGAAGGCCCTTCCTTGGGCCGGGATGATAGCATCGCTCCCACCTCGCGCAACGCGGCTATTGGCGGCCGTGCTGCCAATGCGCCGTCACGTCGGAGCCCGATTTGTTGAGGTGGACGTGCTGGTCGACATGGTCGACCCAGGACAGCGGAATGAAGTGATGGTGCTGACCGTCAGGTGAGCTTTGCTTGGTCAGCTTGATCTGGTCGGTGCCTTCCATGTGGTCGACCTTGCCGACCGTTTTCTTGTCCGACGAGATCACATCCATATGTTCCCGAATGTCGGCAGCGTTTGCCATGCGTCATCTCCTCGTCATGATGATGAGGGGATGAAACGCCGCCTGGATGCAAAGGTTGCTAGCCGGTTCCGGCTACTTCTGCTCGACCTCGGTCGCGGTGGCCGGGCCTTCGCCCATGATCAGCAGCACGGCGTCCTCGTCCTTGGCGCCGTCCCAGTGCACCTGCTTGCCGAAATGGGTGACGAAGCTGCCGGCCGGCATCGCGACGGTGCCGTGATCGGGATCGAATTTCGGACCCGAGCCCACCCACCAGGTGCCCTTGAGCACCACGATGTAGCGGTCGTTGGGATGGAAATGCGGACGGCTGAAGTGATTGCCCTTGGTCCATTTGGTGTAGACCATGTAGAAGCCGGGCTTCGAGGGATCGCCGACCACGACCGCATTCTGCGCGCCGCGCGCGTCAGCCGGGCTCCAGGGAATCTGATCAGGCAGCTTGTAGGTCACGGCGGCCGGATTGAGCTCGGCCGCGGAGCTGACGCTCAGCGTCGCGGCGAGGGCCAACGGCATCGTCAGATATCGCCAGGACCGGTTCGATGCCGTCATCGGTATGCTCCCAGATCGGATTTCTCGAGCGACTGCCGCGCTCGTATACCGCGCGATGTTAGTCGTCCTCGCTTCCGCCCGGCAAGACGCGGCCGTGCATGTCTGACCTCAGGATTGCGACAACGATCCGTGACACAACGCAGTTGCAATATGAAAAAGCATTTACGCCGCCGCAGACGATGATAGGTTGCGCGCCAACCAAAAGACGGGAGGATAACCTTGAAGAAGCATCTGTCGATACTGGCGGCGGGACTTGTGATCGGTGCGGCCGCGCTGCAATTTTCCACCGCCGCCTCGGGGGACGACGGCTGGGTCACGCTGCTCGACAGCTCCAAGAAGGGTGACTGGGACGAGGTCGGCAAGGCCAATTGGGCGATGAAGGACGGCGCGCTGGTCGCCGACAAGCTCGACGGCAAGGATCTCTCCTATCTCGTCAGCAAGACCCAATACAAGGATTTCCAGATCAGGGCAGAGTTCTGGACCGACGAGGATGCCAACAGCGGCATCTTCATCCGCTGCGAAGGCAACAAGGTGATCGACTCCAAGGTCTGCTACGAGGTCAACATCTTCGACAAGCGGCCGGACCCGACCTACGGCACCGGCGCGATTGTCGACGTCGGCAAGGTCGATCCGATGCCGAAGGCGGCCGGCAAATGGAACGTCTACGAGATCACGGCGCAGGGGCCGCATTTCGTCGTGACGCTGAACGGCCAGAAGACCGTCGACGCCCAGGATTCCAAGCACGCCAACGGCTATATCGCGCTCCAGTATGGTTCGGGCGTGGTCAAGTTCCGCAAGGTGCAGATCAAGCCGCTCTGACGGCGCAGGTTGAGCGGGGCCTCGGTCGCACTGCGACGAGGCCCCTCCTCATTGAGGAGCACTGTCGGTCGCAGAGACCTTCCGATCGTCACTCTGCGTGCGCAGATGATGGCCGATCACGAGCCCGGTCAGGCACAGCAACAGCCCAAGTGCCGGCGGCGCAAACAGCGCCTCTTCCTGGAAGATGCCGTTCACCAGCACGACCATCGTGCCGAAAGCGGCGAGCCCCTGGATGAGAATTCCCGACGAGGCGTAGAGCCGCCAGGCCTTCAGCGCCATCGCCAGGAAGTAGCCAAGCGGCACCAGTGAGCCGATCCCCATCTGGTAGAGCAGCACGCCGACGGCGCTTTCCACCGCGCCGTCCATCGTGCCGGCCGCCTGCGCGGCGTTCCAGTCGATCGAGAAATAACCTTCGGAAAGGTTGCCGCCGACGCCAAGTCCGCGGCCGATCGGATTCTGCCGAAAGCCGTCCCACCCGCCCATGAAGCCGATCACGTGGAAGTCGCCGATCTGGAGTCCGATATAGATCGCGGCGATAGCGTACAGCACGAGCCCGACCAGCGCGACGGCAAGGGTGACGGTTGCGCCAAGCAGCCAGGTTGCCGTCCAGCCCAAGGCGACGAAGATGACCAGGATGAGCGCGCCTTTTACGCTACAGCAAATCAGCAGCGGGATCGCAGCCAGCGCCAGCCAGCGATATCCGACCGCGAACAGGAACAGGATGGAGAAGGCGATTCCGTAACCGAAGCTGATCGGGCTCATATTCGGTCCGAAGATACGCAGCAACGACGAGAGGCCGAGGTCTTCGAACAACGGGCTGTTGAGAAAGCTGAAACGGAAGCGATCGATCAGATCCACCGGCACCCTGCCGGTTGCGCGCATCTCGGCTTCCCAGGATCCGGAACGGGTCGCCTTCAGCTCGTCGAAATGCCAGAACGTGTAGCCGTTGGTGATGGAGAGCCAGAAATCGCGGAACAGCAGTTCGACATATCCGCAGACGATCAGCAGCGCCGCAACCGTCACCAGGAACGGCGTGATGCGGATCTCGAAGGTTGCGGCCGTCAGCAGCGATAGCTGAAACAGAAACAGCGGCAGCGCAATGTTGCGCAGATAGACGAGGGCCGCGTGCGAATCCTGCGTGGCGCCGAGCAGGAAATACGCCGTCACGGTTGCGAGGGTGAACGACCCCCATTTCATGATCTGGTCGATCTCGGCGGAATGTTTCCGCTCGTGCAGCGCGTAGAGCGCCAGCGTGACCAGCCACATCACCGCGATGACCAGGAAATTGTAGCCCTTGACGAAATCCATCTCCTGCTCGGTCGTCATGTAGGACGACAGGATCGAGACGAAGAGGTTCTGGAAGAAGATGATGAAGATGGCGATCGACGGCGCGTAGGCCGGCACCGCGAGCACGATGGCGCAGCCGATCAGGCTTTCGACGACGATCGCGAGCCCGGCGTTGGCCGTCTGCATGATCGGCGCGAATGCGATCGATGCCACGGCGATGCCGAGTGCAGGAATCAGATCGCCGGCCAACAGCGGCCGCGGGGCTATCTCTGCTCGCACAGGCTCTGACCTAGCGTGACCGGACGTGTGGGCGTGCCACACCGCATCGTCGATCTAGCCGCGCATTGTGTAAGAACTGGTTAACCAGATGGGTCAGCGGGTCCCGAGCAAGGCCCTCAGCGCCTCGCGGTCGACCTTGCCAGTGACCGGGTCGGCGAGGCCGAAGCCTTGCGACAGCTCCCAATGAGTCCAGCCCCAGCATTGTTGCCGGGCGTAGGCGGTCACGCCGGCGAGCCAGCGCAGCCGGCTGTCGCGCGGCGCTCCGGCCTTGAGCACACCGAATTCATTGATGATGATCGGCCGCGAATATTGCCGTTGCCAGGCGGCGGCAGGCTCGAGCCATTTGTCGATGCCGCGGTCGGGAATGGCGCGGTCCACCATCGCGAGCGCCTTGCGCTTGTCCAGCGCGGTGAGCTGCTCCCGCAGCTGTTTAACCCCGGGATCGTCGGCGCGGACCGGATAGGGCAATCCGGTGACATCATGCAGCGGCTCACCCGGATCCCAATGGGCCTGATGGGTGAACACCATCGGATCATAGAAGTGGATGGCATAGACGACATTCGGATCGTCGAGCGGAGTGAAATCCGGCAGCGAATCCGCGCGCTGCCAGTTGACCGGACCGGTGACCAGCGTGGTCTGCGGCAGCAGGCCGCGAATGAAACCGGCCAGCTCCCGGACTTCGCCCTGCCATTGCGCGGCCTCGACATCCGGCTCATTCAACAGTTCCGCAAACACACGGTCGGACGGATAGCGCTGCATGAGCCGTGCGAGCTCGGTCCAGGCGCGCTTCATTTCGATCATCGCACTGGTGGGATCGTCCTTGTGCAGCGCGTTGAAGCGCTCGCCGGAATGCAGGTCGATCGACACCGCATAGCCGAGCGCGAGCAGGGTCTTGAGCGCCGCATCGACGGTGCGCAGGCGGCTGTCGATCTCCGCTTTCGCGGCGAAGCGCGGCATGACGAAGTCGGCGGGCACCGGCAGCCGGATGTGGGTCATGCCGGCCTTGCGCAGCTCGCGCAGCAGGGCGCGGGATGGCGCCGACCGCGGATCGGCCACCCAGCCGTCGGCATTGACGCCGCGTGACAGCGCCTTGAGCCGGTCGGCCGGGACGCCTTCGATCAAGGCGGGGCAAGCCCGCGCGGCGACCGACAGCAGAATCGACGCGCTGACCGCGAGGGCAAGGATCGATGGCCGCGTCATGACCGATCAGCGTGCGGTGGTTGTCGCGGGATCGTGACGGGTTGCGGGGCGCTCACGAATATACTGCCTGTTGTGTTCGAGCCGGCCGGGGTCGCGGGGCGTCGTCCGAAAGATAGCTCGGCCAAGCAACGATGCGGTAAAGACGTAACACGAAATTTAACCCATGCGCCTTCGTCGACTGTCCAAGGCGACCCGTCGCGAAGAGGATTGAGCCGCCGGTGCGGCGCGCCGCTAGACCCCTCGGACCACGCCCGGCTGGCCCGGTGCGCATTCCAGCGCAGCACGGTCCCAGTTCGCGTTGATGGCCGCGGCCTCATAGCTCGATTGCAGGAATTCGAGCAGCGCCTTGTCCGGGTCGGCAGCCGTCCGCACGGCGTCGTAGGGCAGGATGAATTCGCCAAGCGCTTCGCTGAAGAACGCAGCATCGGGTCGCACCGGCGTGCTGCGATAGCCCGCGGGTTCCGGATAGGCGTAGGAATAGAACGCAGGATAATCGATCGCGCCGCCGCCCGGCCAGAAGCCGGCGCTGCTGACCTCGTGCGAATAGGCCTCGTGTGCCACCTCGTCGGGCAAATGGGGCACGCCGCCGGGATGCCGCGGCGCGGTTCTGCCGGAAAACCGCGTCACCGCGAGATCGAAGCTGCCCCAGAAGAAATGCACCGGGCTCGCCTTGCTGAGGAAGCCGGTCCGGAATTGCTTGAACACGCGATCGCAGTTCACGAGGATCTGGTGAAACCGGCGCACGGCATCCGCGTCGTACGACGCATGCTGCGTATCCTGCGAAAAGCGGATCGGATCGGCGACTTCGTTCGGTATCTCGTCAATGGCGACGTCGATGCCGAGGTCCTTCAGATTGCTCATGACCGCCAAGTAGAAGCTTGCGACCGATTGACCGGCCAGCGCGAATTGCCGTTCGGTGCCGTCGCTGGTCGAGATGCGGAGCACGTGATCGATGAAATCGAAGTCGATCTGGAACGTGCAATCGCCGTCGGGGATCGGCGAGGTCGTCAGCCCGCGCGCCGTGACATAGAGCGTGACGTGCCAGGAGTGATTGAGCCAGGGCGACTTCGCCAGCCGGATCTTGCCGGCGATCTGGGTGAAGAGCTGGAGCGTGGCACAGCTGTCGCGCCACGCCGCGGTCGGCAGTTCCGGCCAGCGGGTCTTCTGTGTGTTGGTCATGACAAACCTCTGGGCTGCGCGAACGTACAGTGTTTCGGCTATTACGAATTGGTCGCGATGACCTCGGGGGAACCGATCCTCTCGTTCCGCGCGACGTGCTCTGGTCGGCGAAGCGCACGAACGCGCTTTGCCGTCAAACCGCACGTAGGTTAGTTCGCGGCCCAAGCTCCGTGGCCCTCACCGGCGGCATATCGTCGAGGGCGGCAATCCGGCGGTCAATCTCACGGATCACGTGTTTCGAGAATGGCCCGAAATGCAAATACAGCGCCATCAACATCACGATGTAGCGAAGCGCGCCCGGATTGGACTTGGCGACCTCGACGAAGGTCTTCCAGAACGGTTCGCGGACCTCCGGCAGGGCACGCATGATCGTGTGCACGCCCTCGATGCCGCCAAGCCTCTTGCGTATGTCGCCATCCGGCAGGTCGCGACGCCGGTCGGACCGGTCGAGCATGGCGGCGAGCCGCGACAGCCGTCCTGCATAAGCCGTCGGGTCGAACACGTGCCCGATCACGGCCTTGTAGTCCTCAAGGATGTCACGCAGCGGACGTATGGTGTCGAAATTGCAGCCGAGCGTGCATTGGTCGCCCGCCTGCTCGACTTTCATGAGATCGTGGCCTTCGTGCAGGCGGCCTTCCTTCGCCAGCCGCCGCGTCAGCTGTGTGCCCGGCAGTGCATAGAGCAGTCCAACCATGCAGACTGGAATGCTCGCCTCCTCGATGAAGTCGATCATCGCGTGCCCCATCGAGGCTTTCTCGGTATCGAACCCGACGATGAAACCCGCGGTGACGAACATGCCGTAGCCATAGATCTTGTGAATGCATTCGGCGATGTCGCGCCGGGTGTTCTGCTTCTTCTTCATCTGCACGAGGGTCTCCGGATCCGGGCTCTCAATGCCGACGAAAATCCCGAAGAAGTTCGCGTCCTTCATCGCCTGCAACAGCTCGCTGTCGTCAGCGATATTGATCGAGGCTTCCGTCGAAAACTCGAACGGATAATCTCGCTCCTCCAGCCAGGCTTTGAGCTGCGGCAGCAGGATGCGGAGGTTTTTCTTGTTCCCGATGAAGTTATCGTCGACGAAATCGACATGTCCGCGATAACCGTGATCGTAGAGCGCTTGCAACTCAGCGAGAATTTGATCGGGGGTCTTGGTGCGCGGCACACGACCATACAGCTCGATAATATCGCAGAACTCGCAGGTGAACGGGCAGCCACGCGAATATTGCACGCCAATGAAGAGATAGTGCTCGAACTTGATCAGGTCATAGCGGGGCATCGGGCTTAGCGTGACGTCGATCTTGAATTTCTCGGCGATGAACACGCCCTTGCGCTCTCCACTTTCCCAGGCGGCGACAAATTGCTGAATGATTTGCTCTGCCTCACCGATCACCTGGAAGTCCGCGTCGGCGTAAAGATGCGGGCTGGAGGAGACGTCAGGTCCGCCGACACATACCGGCTTGCCGTGCCGGTGTGCGAGATCGATCAGGTGGAGAAAATCAGGCTGCTGGTTGAGCATGCCGCCGATCATGACAAGATCGGCCGAGTCGAGATCGGCGTCCGTCAAGGGCTCGGTGTTACGGTTGATGAGGCGAATATCCCAATGCTTCGGCAGCATGGCGGCGACGGTGATCAGTCCGAGCGGCGCCGCCGGATACTTCGCATCGACGAGTTCACAAGCTTCCGTATAGTTCCAGAAGGAGTCCTGAACGAACTTCGGATAGATCATTAGGACGCGACAGGGAACCGTCATGTTGCTCCGGCCTGGATATTGACGGGCACGATGACACGCGGCTTGTCGCCGCTCAAGGGCTCAATTCGCGGCCAATTGTCAGGCAATCTTGGGCATGGACGCCTATTACGTCGATTATCGGCCTTTCTTGGCGTCTGTTGGCGTTCCAGCAGCGATCGCTCTTGCGCCGTTGTCCGGGAACGACGTCGCGACTTAGGCAGGGGCGGCAATCGTGAACGAGAATGCCGCCCCCATCGCATCAGCCGTGAAGTTTTCTCGCGGTTTCCGCGATCGCGCGGCCCTGATAGCGGGCGCCGGCGAGTTCGTTCTCGCTCGGCTGGCGGCTGCCGTCGCCGCCGGTGATCGTGGTTGCGCCGTAGGGCGCGCCGCCGGTGACCTCGTCGAGCTTCATCTGTCCGGCAAAGCCATAGTTCAGGCCGACCACCGTCATGCCGAAATGCAGGAGGTTGGTGATGATCGAGAACAGCGTGGTCTCCTGGCCGCCATGCTGGGTCGCGCTCGAGGTGAAGGCGCCGCCGACCTTGCCGTGCAGCGCGCCCTTGGCCCAGAGGCCGCCGGCCTGGTCGAGGAAGTTGGCCATCTGCGAGGCCATGCGGCCGAACCGGGTGCCGGTGCCGACGATGATCGCATCGTAGTTGGCGAGATCGTCGATCTTGGCGATCGGCGCGGCCTGGTCGAGCTTGTAGTACGAGGCCTTGGCGACTTCGGCCGGCACCAGCTCGGGGACGCGCTTGACGTCGACGATGGCGCCGGCTTCGCGCGCGCCTTCCGCGACGGCATTCGCCATCGCTTCGATGTGACCGTAGGCGGAGTAATAGAGAACGAGAACCTTGGCCATGATGGCCTCCTTGTGGTTTGGCAGTAGGGTGAGGTTAAGGAACCCCGTCATTGCCGGGCTTGACCCGGCAATCCATCAAACGGAGAACTCTTGCGAAGCCCGATGGATGCCCGGGTCAAGCCCGGGCATGACGAGTGTGGATGTGGTGATCAGGCCGCGTCGACGAGCACGAGCTCAGCATCCTCGAGCGCGGTGATCTTCAGCTTGGCCTCGTCGCGGATCGCGGCGCCGTCGCGGGCATTGACGCGCACGCCGTTGACCTCGATGCTGCCGGCCGCCGGCACCAGATAGAGGTGACGGGCCTTGTCGGCGGCGTATTCCGCACTCTCGCCGGCCTTCAGCGTGGTGGCGAGCACCCGCGCATCGGCGCGGATCGGCAGCGCGTCATTGTCGCCGTCGATACCCGAGGCGATGGTGACGAGCTTGCCCGAACGGTCCGCCTTCGGGAACGGCTTCGAGCCCCAGGTCGGGTGGCCGCCCTTCGTCGTCGGCTCGATCCAGATCTGGAAGATCTTGGTCTTCGCCGGCTCCAGATTGTACTCGGAGTGACGGATGCCGCTGCCGGCGCTCATCACCTGCACGTCGCCGGCTTCGGTGCGTCCCTTATTGCCGAGCGAGTCCTGGTGCGTGATTGCGCCCTCGCGAACATAGGTGATGATCTCCATGTTGGCGTGCGGATGTGCCGGGAAGCCGGAGTTGGGCGCGATCTCATCGTCGTTCCAGACGCGCAGCGCGCCGTGGCTGACATTATCGGGATCGTAGTAGCTCGCGAACGAGAAGTGGTGCTTGGCCTTCAACCAGCCGTGGTCGGCGCCGCCAAGCTTTGCGAATGGTCTGAGTTCGATCATGGTCATTCCCCTTGATGTCGATGTTGAGGAGCAGGCCGGGCGCACCGCGCCCGGCGTCTCCAGAAAATTTTGCGATCAGGCGCCGAAGCCGCCGTCGACGTTGAGCACGGTGCCGGTCACGAACGAGGCTTCCGGGCTTGCCAGGAACACGACGCCCGCTGCGACTTCCTCCGGGCGGCCGAAGCGTTGCAGCGCGTGCTGCAAGCGTTGCGTCTCGGCAAACTCGCCACCGTCCTTCGGGTTCATGTCGGTGTCGATCGAGCCGGGCTGCACCACGTTCACCGTGATGCCGCGCGGTCCGAGGTCGCGCGCCGCGCCCTTGGTGTAGCCGACGACGGCCGCCTTGGTAGCGACGTAGTCGGCAAGGCCCGGGAACGAGGCGCGGTCCGCCAGCATGGAGCCGACGGTGACGATGCGGCCGCCTTCGCCCATCAGCTTGGAGGCGGCGCGGATCGCGGTGATCACGCCGTTGATGTTGATCGCCTCCTGGCGGGCGAGCGTCGCGGTGTCGGCCTTGGGGTCGTCGACCGCGCCGCCCGATGCGACACCGGCATTGTTGACCAGGATGTCGAGCCGGCCAAAATCCTTGGCGACGGTCTTCACCAGCTGATCGACATCGGATGACGAGGCCTGGTCAGCCTTGTAGGCGCGGGCGTTGACGCCCTTGCCCTTCAATTCGGCGACCACGGCCTCGGCCTTCTCGGGAGAGGCGACGTAGCTGATCGCGACGCTCGCACCTTCTGCGGCGAGTGCACGGGCGCTGGCCGCGCCGATGCCGCGCGAGCCGCCGGTGACGAGGGCAACCTTGCCTGAGAGCTTCTTTGTCATTGGATTTCTCCATCGGTTGAATTTGATGGCACTTGGATATGCCTCCGGCTGTGGTATAGAAATAGAAACTATTGAAACTCATTGTTTCCAGTATTGAGCAATCAGGACAGCGGCCCATGTCGAAACTGCCGGACTTCGAGGCGCTCGCGATCTTCGCAAAAGTCGTGGAATTACGGTCGTTTGCGGCGGCCGCGACCGAGCTCTCGCTGTCCAAGGCGACGGTGTCCAAGGCGGTCAGCCGGCTGGAGGAGCGGCTCGGCGCCCGGCTGTTCAACCGCACCTCGCGGCGGCTGGCGCTGACTGATGCCGGCCAGAAATTGTCGGAGCGCGCCGCGCGGCTGCTCGCCGACGGCGAGGCGGCTGAGAATGAGGCGCTGGCGCAATCGACCACGCCGCGCGGCCTGGTGCGGCTCGCGGTGCCGATGAGCTTCGGCATCAAGACGGTGGCGCCGCTGCTGCCGGAATTCATGGAGGCCTATCCGGAGGTTTCGATCGACCTGCACTTGAGCGATGCCACGGTCGACCTGATCGGCGAGGGCTTTGATGCTGGCCTGCGCATCGCGCGGTTGCCGGATTCCTCGCTGATCGCGCGGCGGCTGTGCGGCATGCCGCGCTACACGGTGGCCGCGCCGTCCTATCTAAAGCGCCACGGCCGGCCGACCCATCCGATGCATCTCGCCGAGCACAAATGCTTCGGCTACGCCTATCTCTCGACTCAGGGCGTCTGGCACTACACCAACGCGTCGGGCGAGCAGGCGAGCGTGCGTCCCGCCGGCCAGCTCCGGGTCAACAATGGCGAGGCTGTGATGCCCGCGCTGCTCGCCGGTCTCGGCATCGCCGATCTGCCCGACTTCATCGTCGGCGACGCGATCGCGCGGGGCGAGGTCGAGGTGATCCTGAAAGGCTGGAAGCAGCCCGAGGGCGCCGTGCATCTCGTCACCCCGCCCGGCGGCCCGCGGCCCGCGCGCGTCGAGGTGCTGGCGGATTTCCTGGCGAAGCATTTCGCCAAAGGGCGTGCGCAGCGGAAATAGAAATCCGCACGCGGAGCGGTGGAGGGACATCCGGCCCGCCCCGTCACATTCGTGTCATCCCTTTTAAATTGTATTGCTTATGTGAACTAACCCACGATCGAGGGCTGCCGCGATCGTCTATTTCTGCGTCCTGCACCGGTGTTGCCGCAAAGCGCATTTTCGGAGGAACCAGATGATTGATCTGACCAAGCATGACTTCACGTCATTGTCGGTGAAGGATCTGCTCGATGCCCGCGAGGCCTATCACGTGCATCTGGCCCATCTGCAATCGGTCTACGCCACGGCGATCGGCCGCTATCTGATCCGGGACAACGACCGCAACGCGACGGAAAGAAAGGCGCACTCCAAGCCGCAGGCGCTCGGACCGCGCACGCTGTTCAACTCGTCGGTCAAGGACTGGTCGTGGCCCTGCATCCTCGTCTTCGTCCGCGACTGGATGAAGCGCTCCGAGCTGAAGAACCATCCCGAGAAGCAGGACCAGCTGGTGCCTCCATTCCTCTATCTGCCGGATGGTCGCGTCGTGCCCACCTGCGTCGTCAAGGTCGATCCGAACGAGGGCAGCCCCGGCACCGTCGATCCGCCGGTGTTCAAGAGCGATCTGGTCGGCGGCGGCTTTCCGGTGCAGACCATGATCCAGGGCAAGATCCACCGCGGCTCGATCGGCTGTCTCGTCACCAATGGCGAGACGGTGTTTGCGCTGTCCAACCGTCACGTGGTCGGCGCCGCCGGCCGCGAGATCTTCGCCGGCTTCAAGAACACCGACCGCCGCCTCGGCGTCAGCGATGCGCTGCAACTCGGCAAGCGCGCCTTCAGCGAGGTCTATCCCGGCTGGCCCGGCTCGCGCGTGGTGGCCAATCTCGATGCCGGCCTGATCCGCGTCGATGACGTCAAGGGCTGGACCGCACAGGTCTACGGCGTCGGCCAGGTCGGCGACGTCGTCGACCTCAATGTCGGCACCTTCCGTCTCGACATCATCAACCAGCCGCTGATCGCCTTCGGTGCGACCAGCGGATTGATGAAGGGCAAGATCCTCGGCCTGTTCTATCGCTACAAGACCGTCGGCGGCGTGGAATATGTCAGCGATTTCGTGATCGGCCCGCGCGACGGCGACACGCCGCTCAACAATTATCCGGGCGACTCCGGCACGGTCTGGTTTGTCGACGATCCGGACGCCAAGAAGAACGCCAGCGGCGCGCGGATCCTCAGTCCCCTGGCGCTCGAATGGGGCGGCCAGGAATTGTTCGGATCGAGCGGCAAGGTCCCGATGCAGGTCGCGCTCGGGATCTGCATGTCGACGCTGTGCCGTGAGCTCGATGTCGAACTGATCGGCGACTGGAACGCGGGCCATACCGAGTATTGGGGCGAATGGGGCCACGTCAAGATCGGCGCCTACGCGACCGGTCTGATCGATGCGAAGTTACCCAAGCTCGCCACCATGATGGACGCCAATTCCGACAATATCGGCCTCGACGACAAGCTGCTCGTCGACCTCAAGCCGCATCAGCGAGGCACATTCTCGCCGCTGGCCGATGTCGCCGACCTGGTCTGGCGCTTCACCCGGCACACCGACGAAAGCAACCACTTCGCCGACATGGACAAGCCGGGCAGGGACGGCAAGACGCTGCTCGATCTTTGCGCGGAGTCGACGCGCAACGTCGATCCGAAGGTCTGGAACGACTATTACGAAGGGATCGGCGAGGACCGGCGCGGCGCGCTGCCGTTCCGG